>NZ_QRHC01000003.1 GCF_003415655.1 Vibrio maerlii | reverse complement strand
GGACGAACCTCTGGTGTTCGGGTTGTCATGCCAATGGCATTGCCCGGTAGCTAAGTTCGGAATCGATAACCGCTGAAAGCATCTAAGCGGGAAGCGAGCCCTGAGATGAGTCTTCCCTGGCACTTTAAGTGTCCTAAAGGGTTGTTCGAGACTAGAACGTTGATAGGCAGGGTGTGTAAGCGTTGTGAGGCGTTGAGCTAACCTGTACTAATTGCCCGTGAGGCTTAACCATACAACACCCAAGGGGTTTTGATGGACTCAAAGCAAGAACGAAACTTGATTGTGTGAATTAAGAACTTAAAAACAGCTTTCCGAATTAAAGAATTTGCTTGGCGACCATAGCGTTGTGGACCCACCTGATTCCATGCCGAACTCAGAAGTGAAACGCAACAGCGCCGATGGTAGTGTGGGGCTTCCCCATGTGAGAGTAGGTCATCGCCAGGCTTTAAATTATGGACACTTGCTTAATAGCAAGTAAGCCACTGCGGAGTGGTAGTTCAGTTGGTTAGAATACCGGCCTGTCACGCCGGGGGTCGCGGGTTCGAGTCCCGTCCACTCCGCCACTTATTAAGAAGCCTCAGCAGAAATGCTGAGGCTTTCTTGCATTTGGAGCAAGGTAAAATTAACTCTCACCACTAGAGAGTGGTAGTTCAGTTGGTTAGGCTATGTTTAAAAGAACGCGGCCTATCACGCCGGGGGACGTGTCGCTCTCAAGGTGTTTAGGAAGTGCCGCTTGAGCGCAAGCCCGGCCATTCCGCCACTTATTGAGAAGCCTCAGCAGAAATGCTGAGGCTTTCTTGCGTTTAGGCGCTGAGACGTTAGTACGGACTTCGCCCTATAGAACGCTTCGCTTTTAGAAAGCTGGATATCTAGAGTCGTATCTTCAATCGCACAATGGTTGACAAGCTCGCCTCTCCCCTCAAAATCTATTAGCTCTCTAGCTCTCTAGCTCTCTAGCTCTCTAGCTCTCTAGCTCTCTAGCTCTCTAGCTCTCTAGCTCTCTAGCTCTCTAGCTCTCTAGCTCTCTAGCTCTCTAGCTCTCTAGCTCTCTAGCTCTCTAGCTCTCTGACGATGTAGGCATGTTCAATAGAACCGACCTCTACTCAAATACCAATCAAACTACTCTGTTACTGACTAGAAACCCTCAATAAAGCTCATACAAATACCATTGTCACCCAAATCTCATTAAATTGACGCCGAACTGAAATACCTACCTTCTACTTTAAGTTCTCGATTCTTATACTTCGAGGAAAGTAGGATGCTTTCACATACCACTAGCCCTTTTCGTCTTCCTAAACGTACCCCTTTTCGTTTTTTTGAATCTATCACAGAGCTCGTTACAGGCTTATCTACTCTAGATGAACACTATCAATGCCGACCAGATAATTTATCGACAAAGGAGTTCCTTAGCTTTGTGTTAGAGAAGTTAGGGATAGGCTATGAAGTTGTGTGTGGTGATGCTGAGACTGTTCCTAAGGTCGGTTCAACTGTTATTGTTGCTAATCACCCGTTAGGTTGTATTGAGGGGGTGGTTTTGGCTGAACTATTACTAAATCACAGATCTGACGTAAAGGTGTTAGCAAATCAGTTCCTAAAGTCAGTACCTGAGCTTTCTGATTTGTTTATAGGCATCGATGTATTTGATGGTGCTCAGTCGACTAATACAAATACCAAGGCACTTAGAGAGGCACATCAGCATTTGAAACATGGAGGATGTCTATTGGTCTTCCCAGCTGGTGAGGTTTCAACTCTTTCTTCGAAGCGTCCTAAATTATTACGCGATAAAAAGTGGTCTCGTTCTGTCGCTTCTCTGATTCAACGAAGTAAAGCCAGTTGTGTTCCCATTTATATAGAAGGCCGAAACTCCAAGCACTTTTACCAAGCAGGGAAACTACATCCCATATTAAGAACTTTAATGCTAGGAAGAGAATTAATAAACAAGCGTGAAAAAGTTATTAATCTCAAGGTAGGTAGCCTTATAAAGTATCAAGAGATTCGTAACTTGAGTGATAGAGAGTTGGTTGACTACTTACGTCTCAATACCTATTTATTGGAAGATAAAGGAGAGCTAGCTTGTATTAAAGATCAAAACTCTCATGAATTTGCATTAGATGAAGTGATAGCACCTATCGAGACCTCATTGCTGTTAAAAGACATTAATTCTTTATCTGCTGAGTCGTTGCTTGTATCGAGTGGGGAATATAGTGTTTATTGTGCCTGTGCTAAGAGTATTCCTAATCTTTTAATCGAAATTGGCCGAATACGAGAGACGAACTTTCGAGAGGTTGGTGAAGGAACAGGAAATGCGGTAGATCTCGATAAGTTTGATCAAAGCTACCAGCATCTTTTTATCTGGGATCATAAAAGCAAAGCAATCGTGGGCGCATATCGACTTGGTTTAGTTGATGAGATCTTGGCTCAAGGTGGGATTGAATCACTGTACTCAAGGAGTCTGTTCCAGTTTGATCATCGCTTTATTAATAAGCTGAGTGGTAAAGCGATAGAAGTAGGTCGCTCGGTCGTTTCAAAACCTTATCAAAAAAGCGCAAACGCGTTACTTCTACTTTGGAAAGGCATTGCAACATTTGCCGCTAAGAACCCTGATTATACCCATCTATTTGGGCCTGTTAGTATTAGTAACGATTATAGTGACCAAGTGCGACAACTGCTTACCGAAGCAATGATGACCCACTATTATGATGGTGACTTAGCACAGCAGGTTACCTCTTCAACTCCGTTAGAAATTAAAACTTCCCTTCTTGAAAGTGCTTCTCTAAGAGCTTTAAAGGACTTACAGTTGCTTTCTCGCCTCATAAGCCGTATCGATCAGGGAAAAACGATTCCAGTGCTTCTCAAGCAGTATTTAGGGCTGAATGGGAAACTGGTCTGCTTTAATGTTGACCCTGATTTCAATAATGCCTTAGATGGACTTATTGTGGTTGACTTACGAAAGGTCGAGCCAAGGACACTCGCTAAATATATGGGAAAGGAACAAGCTCAAAATTACTTAACTAAGCACTCTATTGCTCAATGAGTATCTTGAAATGGTTTGGGGTCAATTAGGTGGAGATACGGCAAAGGCTCATCAAATAATGAGACTTTCTCTAATTTGGCTCTCCCCGTGGAAATAAACCCGGCGGCTAGGTCTGAGACATTGCTTTGGCACAAAGCAGGAGCATTAGATACGAAAAAGCCTCATCAAGTGATGAGGCTTTTTCTAAAATGGCTCCCCCTGCGGGACTCGAACCTGCGACATACGGATTAACAGTCCGCCGTTCTACCAACTGAACTAAGGGGGAATTATTTAAGAAGATAAAACTTCTCAATAATATAAATGGTGCCGACTACCGGAATCGAACTGGTGACCTACTGATTACAAGTCAGTTGCTCTACCTACTGAGCTAAGTCGGCACACTAAATGTGGCTCCCCCTGCGGGACTCGAACCTGCGACATACGGATTAACAGTCCGCCGTTCTACCAACTGAACTAAGGGGGAATTATTCTTTAAGCTTGAAAGAAATGGTGCCGACTACCGGAATCGAACTGGTGACCTACTGATTACAAGTCAGTTGCTCTACCTACTGAGCTAAGTCGGCACTGATTTATTTCTTCATGCTTTATTGCTGTTGTCTTCTAGACACCAACAAGAAAATTGTGGTGCCCGGAGGCGGAATCGAACCACCGACACGAGGATTTTCAATCCTCTGCTCTACCGACTGAGCTATCCGGGCGACGAGGTGTATTAAACGGTTTTTCGCGTTTGAGGTCAACACTAAATTGCAAAAAAATTATTGTTTGTTGTTTTTCTATACTTAATGCGGTGTTTTTATCCATTTAACCACTATGAGAGTAGATTCAGAGGGGATCTTCTAGATAAAAAGCAGCGGTTTAATGGCGTCAAAAGTGTTGAGAAACAAAAAAGCACGTTGTAAAACGTGCTTTTCATAGATTTGCTTTAAGCGGTTTTTTAACTATTTCTTAATTTCAAACTTCGCAACCCAAGATTCTAGCTCACTAGATAAGTTAGCTAACACCTGAGTACTGTTGTGACTATCAATCACCACTGAGTTCAATTGGCTGCCGCTCTCTTCAATCATATTAACTCGCTGTGCGATATCATCACTCACTTGGGTCTGTTCTGCCGCAGATGTTGCAATTTGATGGTTCATACTAGAGATAACATTCAATGACTCTACGATGTGCTGTAGGGACTCTGAGGCCTTCTGTGACTCACTAACAGTGTTAGAACTCGTCTCAGCACAGATCTCCATAGTAGATATCGCATGGCGTGACCCTTCCTGCAGGTTCGAGATCATATTTTGAATCTCTTTAGTGCTGCCCTGTGTGCGTCCTGCTAGGTTACGAACCTCATCTGCAACCACGGCAAAACCACGACCTTGTTCACCCGCTCGAGCGGCTTCAATAGCGGCGTTAAGAGCGAGTAAGTTAGTTTGTTCGGCAATATCTCCAATCACATCCAGAACCTTAACGATGTTGTTCACTTCTGTATCTAGATTAGCGACGGCTTCACTGGCTGTGTTTAGCTGTACTGCCAAGCCTTGGATATTATCAACGGTTTGGTTGATAAGAGCATTGGTTGTTACGCTTTGGCGATCAGCCTCGTCGGTGTTGTTTGCTGCATCTGACGCTGAATGTGCAACTTGAGTTGCCGAAGAGGCCATTTCTGTTACGGCCGCAGCGATCATCTCTGTCGATTGTTGCTGTGATTGAGTCAACTGTGATGCTTGCTGTGTTCGTGATTCGACTTGCTGCATTTCGTTGTGCATCGCATGCATTGAAGACTCAAGCTTCTTGATAAGGTCTGCTAGTGAGCCACTCATCTCTTGTACAGCAAAGTAGATGCTTTCTTTTGGTGCTTTAGTATCAAATTGGCGCTGTACCTTACCAGCAGCAACCGCTTGAACTGCTTTACGTACGTCACGAGGCTCACCACCTACGATGTTTAGGATGCGCTTCAGAGAGAATAAGAGCAGGCCTAAGATCGATAGAGCAATGATGCCAGTCAGTAACAATTGCCATTGAGCCGTCGACCAGAAGCGTGCGTTAACTTCGTCATAGCCGATACCGGTTCCTACAACCCAGCCCCAATGAGGGCTTCGTTCAGCAATCGACAACTTCTCGTCTACTCGACCTGACCCGTCTGGGTAAGCAGAAGACCACTCGTACTCAACTAACTGACCACGGGAAGAGCCTAGTGCTCGTAGTAAAATGTCAGCAACACTCTTGCCACTAGCGTCTTTGAAGTCATGGAAGCTTGTACCGTGTAATTGAGGATCAAGAGGTGCTGCAACGAAAATCATGTTCTCATCTGCAACATACACGTATTCGTTATTCTTATAGATGTTGTTACGAAGCAGGCGGGTAGCTAATGCCTTCGCTTCATCTTCTTCTAGCGTACCTTCTATCGCCATTTTTTCGACTTCAGTCAGAATGCTGTAAGCACTACTGAATAGCTCGGTAACGCGAGCTTTGTTATCAATGTTACTAGCAACTCTTAGAGTCCAAAGACCTGTCATCGTCATCGCTAATAATGCAGTGACAATGATTGCTGATAGTACATAAGATTGAGTTTTGAGTTTCATGTGACCCTATCTCCACAATTAGTGCTTCGGTCATTAGTAAAATTAGCAAATCTTACTTAATTTCTTCCGTGAATTAATAAAAATGTTAATACCGTTGATTATGTATCGGCAATAGTTATCCGTACTTTATATCGTAAAGTGTGATGTCGGCGCAATAATGGAAAGTTTTATTGATTAGAAAATACTAATTAAGGGTAGGGGCAGTTTCTATGGTAGGGGATAGATATGAAGTTGTTCGACTTTGAAAGTGCGATGCAAAGCTCAGTATGAAGGTAAGGCTTGCAGAAACGAAAGAAGCCAAGTCTTTCGACTTGGCTTCTTGAATGTGGCTCTCTCTGCGAGACTCAACGCGGTCGGCTAGGTCTGAGACATTGCTTTGGCACAAAGCAGGAGCATTAGATGCGAAAAAACCTCATCAGATGATGAGGTTTTTCTAAAGTGGCTCCCCCTGCGGGACTCGAACCTGCGACATACGGATTAACAGTCCGCCGTTCTACCAACTGAACTAAGGGGGAATTATTTGTGTCATCTCTTATTGAGATAAGCACCAAATAATGGTGCCTCGAGGCGGAATCGAACCACCGACACGAGGATTTTCAATCCTCTGCTCTACCGACTGAGCTATCGAGGCAAAAGAATGGTGCCGACTACCGGAATCGAACTGGTGACCTACTGATTACAAGTCAGTTGCTCTACCTACTGAGCTAAGTCGGCACACTAATATTCTTTGCGTGTTCGCTGATGTCTAAGACACCAACAAAATAAATTGTGGTGCCCGGAGGCGGAATCGAACCACCGACACGAGGATTTTCAATCCTCTGCTCTACCGACTGAGCTATCCGGGCGACGGAGCGTATTAAACGGATTTTAGCGTCTACCGTCAACATGTTTTTTCAAAAAAAGTGAAAAAACATGTCGTTCGTAGATAAAGTGAGCAAAAGTTACCGTTAAGTCTTACCGTTGTTAAAGTCTTTCTTGAATTTGGTTACTTTTTCTAGGTAGCGACGAGCTTCCGCATTTGAGTGTTTATTAGTTAATGCCCAATAAACTTGGTTTGGTTGTAGTGAATTGAGCCGAGACATCGCATTAGAGCGGCTATTTCTATCAAATGTATTGAGTACACCGCCTGTACCACCGTTGTATGCTGAAATCATACTGTACTCAAGTGAGAGGGGATGATTTACGGATTTAAGGTATCGATTCTTCAAAATGTAGAAGTATGCGGTACCAGTATCGATGTTCTTTTCAGGGTCAAATAGATACTCTGGAGTCGGCTGGCCCGATTTATTTTTCACGAGCTTAAATACATCTTTACCTGCTGTTTTGGGTACGACCTGCATCAGGCCATAGGCATTAGCCCAGCTGACCGCGTATGGGTTGAAACTACTTTCGGTCTTAATAATGGCGTAGATAAGGTCTTCAGGTATGTCATAACGCTTCGATGCACGACGAACGATATCAGCATACTTGTAGCTTCGTTGAGAGGCGTGATCTTGTACCATCGGGATCTCAACGTAATAGGCTTTCTTAAAATCGACTTCCTTTGTTTTTAGGTGATTTGCGATCAAATAATCAGCAAAGCGATTTGCACGCCAAGACCATTGAATAGGCTGCTTATCTTGGTCGACAACTTGCTTGTATAAGAAAGGCTGGCCTTTTAGTTCGATGTTTTTCGATGAAAATAGGTCAACGTTCGCAGGGTCATCAGGAGTAAGCAAGGTCGTCATGATGGCATTTTTTAGGTGTGCTTGGGGATCGGTGGGAGAGACGGTCTCTACGATGATTTGCCCTTTACTAAAATTCACTTCTGAACGACTTAAGTAGTTGTCTATGTACTTAACATAGTTGCTCTTACCGGCCATTTTGATCTCATTAGAGCCCCACCTCTTTTGAATGTTGCCAGAGAAGCTATTGATCAGTGAATCTAGTGCCGCGGTATCTTTCTGAAATTGGCCTGGAAGCTCAGCAAGGTTCTTCGCAAATCGGTTGGTTGGCTCGTAATTGACATCATAGATACTCTCAATGAACTCACGGCTACAACCAACCAACGTCAAAGAGATAAAAAAGTAGAGTAGTTTCTTCATGTTTCGAGGAAAGTGCCAAACTATTGATAAAGATTGGAAAATAAAAATGGCACCCATAAAGATGCCATTTGAACTGAATTAGGATTACTCGCTTGGTGGCGTGTAGCCTTCGATGATGACGTCTTTACCTTCGAATAGGAAGTTCACCATCTCTTGTTCTAATAGCTTGCGATGTTCAGGATCCATCATGTTGAGCTTCTTCTCATTGATCAGCATGGTTTGCTTGCTTTGCCATTGGCCCCAAGCTTCTTTACTGATGTTGTCAAAGATGCGTTTGCCAAGCTCACCCGGGTATAGTTGAAAGTCTAGACCGTCAGCTTCTTTCTGTAGGCGTGCGCAAAATACAGTGCGGCTCATAGTGATTCCTTATAATTTCAATTGAAGTTCGGCTGGTAATGCTTCTAGCAACAGTTTAACTGGCGCTGCTAGACCGATTTCTTCTGGTTGCTTTAAGTTATACCAAAGACCCTTGGTTCCTTCCATTATCAAATGAGGTTGTTGCGACAATTGCACAACGATAGGGGTGATGTCTAAGTGGTAGTGGCTAAAAGTATGCCTAAATGCAATTAGCGTATCTCTTTGATGCTGCTGGTTTTCACTAATAGAACGACTATCCAACTCGTGGTCGATCTCAGCATTTTCTGATTGTGGGAAACAGAATAGCCCACCCCAGATGCCGCTCTGTGGTCGCTGCTCTAGCCATACTTTACCTTCGTGAATAAGGATAATGAACCAAGTCTCTTTTACCGGTTTTTCTTTCTTTGGCTTCTTCCCAGGGTAATCGAGTGGATTGCCATGCCTGTAAGAGCTGCACAATTTACTAATTGGGCAGAGGGTACACTTGGGCTTGCTGCGAGTGCACACCATTGCCCCCATATCCATCATTGCCTGGTTATATTTGTCGACATCCTTGATTGGTGTGTGTTGCTCAGCATGTTCCCAGAGTTGATTTTCAACCTTCTTTTGCCCAGGCCACCCTTCTACAGAAAACGCTCGAGCAAGGGTACGTTTTACATTGCCATCTAAAATCGCGTGGGGTTGTTTATATACCGAAGAAAGAATAGCGGCTGCGGTAGAGCGCCCTATGCCTGGTAAAGCATTGAGTTGCTCGATATCGGTAGGGAATTCACCGTTGTGTTCACTTACCACTATCTTAGCGGCTTTGTGTAGGTTGCGGGCTCGGGCGTAATAGCCAAGGCCAGTCCAAAGATGTAGTACTTCGTCTTGCTCAGCGGCAGCTAAGCTAGCAACGGTAGGAAAGCGCTCTAAAAAACGCTGGTAATAAGGGATAACGGTCGCTACTTGTGTTTGTTGCAGCATGATCTCTGACAACCAAACAGTGTAAGCGGTTTTATCTTGCTGCCAAGGCAGGCTTTTACGCCCGTAGGCGTCGTACCATTCAAGTATGGCGGTGGCAAATGGAGTCACGATTTTCACGATGCTTTGCTATTATTTTATGGAACAGAATTGCATCATAGTTAGCTATGGATGTATACCCTGCATAATTGAAGCCGCAGCTTTGTTAACTACACCAATTCACCCTAATCAAATAGAATATCTATGCTCATAGGGCTGAACTGGCTTGTTGCCGCGCTGCAACTCCAATTATTTTGGGTATATAACAGACAAATTGTGTGGATTTTATCGATAGAAATACTTGCACCTAAGGCAATTCTTTGGATAATCCCCGCTTTGATTAATCAATGTGCAGGCAAAATCAATGAGTGAAGTGACCACTAACGAATATACTGAAGATGGCAAACTGGTTCGTAAGATCCGTAGTTTTGTTCGTCGTGAAGGCCGTTTAACTAAAGGCCAAGAGAGTGCGATGAATGAATGCTGGCCAACAATGGGTATCGACTACAATGCTGAGTTACTGAACTGGCAAGAAGTATTTGGTAACGACAACCCAGTGGTTCTTGAGATCGGCTTTGGTATGGGTGCTTCATTGGTAGAAATGGCGAAAAATGCGCCAGAGAAGAACTTCATTGGTATCGAAGTCCACAGCCCTGGTGTTGGTGCGTGTCTAGCGGCTGCTCGTGAAGTGGGCATCACTAACCTACGCGTAATGTGCCATGATGCGGTTGAAGTATTTGAGCACATGATTCCAAATGATAGTTTGCACACACTACAGTTATTTTTCCCTGACCCATGGCATAAAGCTCGCCACCATAAGCGCCGTATTGTTAAAGCTGAGTTTGCTGAAATGGTGCGTGGCAAGCTGATGCTTGAAACAGGTATTTTCCACATGGCTACAGACTGGGAAAACTACGCCGAGCACATGATTGAAGTGATGAACACGGCACCTGGTTTTGAGAACATTGCTCAAGACGGCGACTACATTCCTCGCCCAGATGAGCGTCCACTGACTAAGTTTGAAGCTCGTGGCCACCGCCTTGGTCACGGTGTATGGGATATTAAGTACAAGCGCATAAGCTAATACTAAATAACTCCTAGCCATACAGGAAGCCAACATTTATCGCAATGTTGGCTTTTTTTTCCTCTAAAGACTAATTTTTGCTTTAGAGGAGCGATATGAAAGAACAACAATAAAAGGTTATGCGATGAAACCCACTGAAGAAATATTGACGTCCATTCTTGACGAAGTTCGTCCCTTGATTGGCCAAGGAAAGGTCGCTGATTACATTCCCGCGCTTGCTAGAATCTCAAACCAGAAGCTAGCAGTAGCTGTATACACCAACGATGGTCAGGTGCTTAAAGCGGGTGATGCAGATGAAGCTTTCTCCATTCAATCGATTTCCAAGGTGTTGAGCCTAACCCTCGCGATGGTGCTTTATAAGCCTGAAGAAATTTGGCCTCGAGTTGGCAAAGAGCCATCTGGTCAAGCGTTTAACTCAATGATCCAGCTTGAGATGGAGCAGGGTATTCCACGAAACCCCTTCATTAATGCGGGTGCGATTGTTGTGGCTGATCTGCTGCACAGCCGTTTATCGGCGCCACGCCAACGCTTGCTTGAGTTTGTACGTCAGCTTTCAGGTGATACACATATCGTCTACGACAAGATCGTCGCAGCCTCTGAGATGATGCACAGTGATCGCAATGCCGCTATCGCTTATCTAATGCGTTCATTTGGTAACTTTGAGAACGATGTTATCCCAGTACTCAATAACTATTTCCATGCTTGTGCATTAAAGATGAGTTGTGTGGATTTAGCTAAAACCTTCAGCTATTTAGCAAACAAAGGTGTTTCAGTTCAAACGGGTAAACAGATTATTTCTACCACACAGTCAAAGCAGCTTAACGCGCTTTTGGCGACCTGTGGTTTGTATGATGGGTCAGGTGAATTTGCCTACCGAGTTGGTATGCCAGGTAAATCGGGTGTTGGTGGGGGTATTGTTGCTGTCGTACCTGGAGAGATGACGATCGCAGTTTGGTCTCCTGAGCTTGATGCAACAGGCAACTCGTTAGCGGGTACTAAGGTATTGGAATTGCTCTCTGAGAGAATTGGGCGTTCGATATTTTGATAGAAGTTCCTAGTTTATAGGTCCTAGATCCTAGAAAGTTGTCTTCTAGGTTCTAGGTTCTAGGTTCTAGGTTCTAGGTTCTTTACTCTTCTTCAACCATAAACGCCTCTAGCAAATCGTTAAGGAACAGCTTTCCTTTCTCGGTAATTTGCCAGTGGGTCTCAGACTCATTGAGGTAGTGCATTTCGATGGCCCAGTTGATTGTCTCTTCAATCGCTTCAAAGCCGAGCCCCGTAGTATCGATAAAGTCTTGTTTAGGACAAGCCTCCATCAGACGAAAGCGGTTCATGAAGAACTCGAATGGTCGGTCGATGTTTTCTACATTCTGCTCAGTATGCAGGTATGGCTTGGTAAGGTTCTGATAAGCTGCTAGGTACCCTCTAGGGTGTTTCACCTTGGTTGTGCGAATGATGCGCCCATCGGCAAAGCTCAGCTTACCAGCAGCGCCGCAGCCGATGCCAAGGTAGTCGCCAAAGCGCCAGTAATTCAGGTTATGCTGGCATTGATAACCCGGCTTACTATAACCAGATATCTCATATTGCACGTAGCCCGCTTCAGTCAGCTTCTTATGCCCTTCATCAAAGATATCCCACAGGTCGTCGTCGTCAGGCAGTGTTGGAGGCTTGTAGTAGAACATGGTATTGGGCTCGATAGTGAGCTGATACCAAGACAGGTGTGGTGGTGCAAGTTCGATCGCTTTATCCAGATCATCGAGGGCTTGTTCTATGGTTTGGTCGGGTAAGCCATGCATAAGGTCTAAATTGAAACTGTTGAGCCCAACGTTATGAGCCAGTTTGGCCGCATTTACCGCTTCATCTTTGCCATGAATACGACCAAGCCTTTCTAGCTTCTCTTGTTCAAAGCTTTGAACACCAACCGAAATACGTGTTACACCAGCCATACGATAACCGGCAAAGCGTTCTGCTTCGATGGTACCCGGGTTGGCCTCCATAGTGATCTCAATGTTTTGTTTAAATGGAATTCGAGACTCGATGCCTTGCAGCAAACCGCTAATCCCCTCTGCTGAGATTAGGCTTGGCGTCCCTCCACCAATAAAAATTGAATGGAGCTCACGAGGGTTGTCGGCAAGTTGGTATTTCTCGATATCAGTATCAAGATCTTCAAGTAGAGCATTGATGTATTGCTCTTCCGGGATCTCAGTTTTTAAAGCGTGAGAGTTGAAATCACAATACGGACACTTCTGTACACACCATGGGATGTGTACATAAAGGCTAAGAGCGGGTGGAACAAGAGAAGTCATAGATTATTGCTGCTCTGAAAGGGTAGCGAACAGTTGCTTGAGTGCTTTACCACGGTGTGAAAGCTGCTTTTTTCGTGCCGGTTCTAGCTCTGCTGATGCGCAGCTATCTTCAGGAACAAAGAAGATTGGGTCGTAGCCAAAGCCGTTTTCACCGTGAGATTCAGTAAGGATACTACCTTCCCACTTACCGTGACAAACGATAGGGGTTGGATCATTCTCATGGCGCATGAGTACTAGCACACAATGGAAGCGGGCAGTACGAAGTGATTCATCAACGCCTTCCATTTCTTTAAGCACTTTTTCTAGATTCTTTTGATCCGTTGCACCTTCGCCAGAGTATCGAGCTGAGTAAATACCAGGCGCACCTTTTAGATAGTCGATCTCTAAACCTGAATCATCAGCAATCGCTGCGAGTCCCGTTTCTTTTGCTGCGTGGCGTGCTTTGATTATTGCATTCTCGATGAATGTTGTGCCTGTTTCAGCAACCTCTGAAACGTTGAACTCGCTTTGAGCTAATACCTCGAAACCAAAGTCTGACAGTAGGTCTGACATCTCACGCACTTTGCCTTGATTGCCCGTCGCTAGAACGATTCTTTTGTTATCCATTATGTGGCCTTTATTTTTATCCAAATCTCAAATCTAAGATCAGACTATTACTCTTCGACATAAAACTTTTGGGTGAACTTTAATGTGCCAGCGCCTTTATTGCCAGCATTTACCTCAATATCAAAGGTAAGATTTTCTTCATCAGAGACTGGGAACTCAGCAATATAGTAGATTGCACTGCCCTCAGTAATTTCTCTAAATTGTAGCTCGCGACTCTGACCTAGTAGGTTCTTAGCACTACCAGAAATGTCGGCAGTGATGGCCGGTTTACCTGCTTGATAGTTATCTAAAACGCTAATGTTGATCACTGCAGAGTAGCCATTTCGTTTGAGCTTGTAGCTTCGAGCCACTTGAGGCGTTAGGAAAGTAGAATTAAAAGTCGAGTAGTGAACTTCTACATCTTTGATAGTCTTGAACTGTCCGGCATGTGCAGACATAGCCATAAATGCTGAGCAGATAAAAGTGAGAACACGCTTCATTGGAATATCCTTATTATCAGAGTCAATTGACCCTATGAAATTAAAGCCATCATAGGATGGCTTTAATAATCTCTGGAATCTGTTTTGGGGAGCCTATTCTGACTTGTTTGTGTCTTCCTAGCTCTCCTTTCTCAATATGAAAGTCGCCCTTGGCTACCTTAAATTGCTTGGCGAGATACTTGGTGAGGTGTGCATTGGCTTTACCATCGACGGGAGGGGCGGTAATCGCGACCTTAACCTCATTACCATGCAACCCAACAATCTTATCTCGGCTAGCCTTAGGTTGAATATAAAGGCGAAGAATCAAATCTTCGCCATCATATTGGGCGGGTTGAGCCATTATAGCTGGTACCAAATCTGGCCAACGATATCGCCCATTAAGAAGTTTGCGAACTGCAAACCAATAAATAGAACCAACACGCTTAAATCAAAGCCACCCATTGCTGGTAGAACGCGGCGAATTGGCGCAAGCATAGGTTCAGTGAGTTGATGGAAAACATACTCGATAGGGCTACGACCTTGGCTAACCCAGCTTAAAATTGCACGGATCAATAATACCCAGAACAGAAGTCCGCCAGCGGCTTTCAATAGCGATAGTGCACCTAAGAATAAGAAGTCGAGACCAAGAGCTGCCTGTCCATTTGAGATGATCATTACGAGTGCTACAAACTTAAGCACACACAGCAAATAAGCAAACAGTATCGTTGCTAGGTCTATACTGCCGATAGATGGAATGAAGCGACGTAGCGGTGCAACAACCGGTTGCGTTGCTTTGACGATAAATTGTGAGAATGGGTTATAGAAGTCAGCGCGTGCTGCTTGCAGCCAGATTCTCAATAACACCACCATGATGTAGAGGTCAAACAGGGTAGAGACTAAAAAACTCATTGAGTTCATAGTGAGTCCTTATGGTTTGTTTATTCTTGAATATGTTCCAACATTACGAAAATTAGAACAATTTTTCCATTTCTTCTGCACGAGATACTGCAGCTTTCATTGCTTTAGAGACAATCTCTGGTAACTGGTTGTCTTGGAAGGTACGAATCGCTTCCGCTGTTGTACCGCCTTTAGAGGTTACTTGCGCTCGTAGTGTCGCAAGATCGGTTTCTGGATTTGCCGCAACCATCTCTGCTGCACCAATTGCTGATTGTTGAACCAATGTTCTTGCGGTTTCTGCATCAAAACCTTGAGCAATCGCTTCTTGCTGCATAGCCTCCATAAACAAGAAGAAGTAAGCAGGTGCACTGCCTGCAGCAGCAATAATGCCGTTGATCCCAGATTCTTGTTCAACCCAAGCCACTTTGCCTACCGCTTCCATTAAGCTTGCGGCAAATGCTCTGTCTTGTTGAGAAACAGCTTCTACAGCATATAGACCACTCATGCCTTTATTGATGAGAGAGGGCGTATTTGGCATCACGCGTACAAGGTTTAGCTCAGTGGCTAGCATTCCGTTGAGGCGCTTAGCGCAGATACCAGCGGCAATAGAGATAACAAGCTTGCCATTAAAGTCGATAGCTTGCAGTGGCTTACATACATCTTCCATCATTTGCGGCTTTACAGAAAGCACAACGACGTCGGCGTTTGATGCTGCTTGAACGTTATCACTGGTGGTTTTGATCCCATAGTCTTGTTCCAGCGGTAGGCGGCGAGTTTCCGAAGGCGCTGTGGCAGTGATGTGCTCAGCGGGGTAGCCGCTACCAACCAGGCCAGCCACGATAGAGCGAACCATGTTACCGGCACCGATGAAGGCGATATTACGAGGAGTGATTGTTGTCATTTGTTAGTCCATTAATTCAAAAACGAGCACAGGGCTCACTTTATAGTCTGTTCGTTAATTCTTTGTGCTGTAGTCTCTAGCACCAAATATAGCGGTACCGATGCGCACACAGGTAGAGCCAGCTTCAATGGCAGCTTCCATATCGCCGCTCATACCCATCGAAAGAGTGTCTACACTTGGGTATAGAGTTGCGAGTTGCGTATTGAGTTGTGCTAATTTTTGGAAAGCGTCAAGTTGTGATTGATAGTCTGAAACATTAGCTGGTATCGACATTAACCCACGCAGAGTTAGGTTTGGTAGTGCATTGATCTGCGCCGCCAGTTCAAGAACCTGTTGGCTGTCGATACCCGACTTAGAGGCTTCATTACTGGTGTTTACTTGAATAAGGACTTGCAGTGGTTCTTTATCTTCTGGACGTTGGTCACTCAGTCGCTGAGCTATTTTTGCTCTATCGATAGAGTGAACCCAGTCGAAGTTCTCTGCGATAGGGCGAGTTTTGTTCGATTGAATTGGGCCAATAAAGTGCCATACCAAGTTAATATCAGCATGATGTGTTGAAAAGTATTCAATCTTATCAATACCTTCTTGAACGTAGTTTTCACCGAATGTACATTGACCTGAATGGATCGCATCAAGGATGGCCTCGATAGGCTTAGTTTTACTGACTGCGAGCAGCTGCACTGAGCCCGGTGCTCTAGTGTGCTTTTGTTCGAAGCTTTTAATTTGTTGGGTGATGTGTTCAATGTTCTGTTGAATGCTAGCCATACAATACTTATTTAAGGAAATGAAATGGATATTGCTGAGTTACTGGATTTTAGTGTAAAGCATAATGCATCAGATCTACATCTTTCTGCGGGGGTTCCGCCAATGGTTCGCATTGATGGCGAAGTGAGAAAGCTCGGTGTTCCTGCTTTTACCCACTCAGATGTGCAAAAGCATGTCTTCGATATAATGAATGATGCGCAGCGCAGTGAATTTGAAGAGAAGCTTGAAGTCGACTTCTCATTTGAGCTACCACAGGTCGGACGCTTCCGTGTTAACGCATTTAATCAATCACGTGGCTGCTCTGCTGTATTTCGAACCATCCCTACGGTTATCCCAACATTAGAAGAGTTAGGTGCCCCAGAGATCTTCTCGCAAATCGCCAACTATGAGAAGGGTTTGGTTCTTGTAACTGGTCCTACTGGTTCTGGTAAATCGACGACGCTTGCGGCAATGGTTGATCACATCAATCGTAATCAGAACAAGCATATTTTGACGATCGAAGATCCGATCGAATTTGTGCATGAAAACCAGAAGTGTTTGATCAACCAACGTGAGGTGCATCGTGATACGCACAGCTTTAAAGCAGCGCTGCGTTCAGCACTGCGTGAAGATCCTGATGTCATTTTGGTCGGTGAGCTTCGAGACCAAGAAACCATCAGTCTTGCGCTGACGGCTGCCGAAACCGGTCACTTGGTGTTTGGTACCCTACACACTAGCTCTGCTGCAAAAACCATTGATCGTATTATCGACGTCTTCCCGGGCAGTGATAAAGATATGGTTCGCTCTATGTTGTCCGAATCGTTGCGTTCTGTCATCGCACAAAAACTGTTGAAGCGTATTGGTGGTGGTCGTGTTGCTTGTCATGAAATCATGATGGGTACTCCTGCGATCCGCAACTTGATCCGTGAAGATAAAGTGGCTCAGATGTACTCGATCATTCAAACCGGCGCAGCTCATGGAATGCAGACGATGGAACAAAACTCGAAGTCGCTTATTGCTCAAGGGCTGGTGGATATCGAAGAAGTACAGCAGAAGATTGAAGTTGAAAGCTCAATGTTCTAATGCTCAGCGAAAGGATTAATCCATGGAAATGAAATCTATCCTCACCAACATGGTGAGCCTGAAAGCATCCGATCTCTACATTACGGTAGATTCTCCGGTCTTATATCGTGTTGATGGCTCGTTGCAGCCTCATGGCGACAAGCTTAATGCTGACCAAGTGCATACCCTGTTGCATTCATTGATGGATCAGGAACGTGTCGAGGAATACAGTAAAACACGAGAATCAAACTTTGCTGTTGTTCAAGACAGCGGGCGCTACCGTGTTAGTGCGTTTTATCAACGTGAGCTTCCTGGTGCAGTTATTCGTCGTATTGAGACTGTTATTCCTACGTTTGAGGACTTGAGTCTACCCGCTGTGCTGCAAGATCTATCCATCGCCAAACGAGGTTTGGTGTTGGTGGTTGGTGCGACGGGGTCGGGTAAATCAACCTCAATGGCGGCAATGACGGGCTATCGCAATGCAAACCGTACAGGTCACATCTTAACGGTGGAAGATCCAATCGAGTTCGTGCATCCACACAAGCAATGTATCGTGACACAGCGTGAAGTAGGCCTAGATACTGAGAGCTATGAAGTTGCACTCAAGAACTCATTGCGCCAAGCGCCCGATATGATATTGATTGGTGAGATTCGTTCACGTGAGACCATGGAGTATGCGATGACCTTCGCAGAGACAGGTCACTTGTGTATGGCGACGTTGCATGCAAACAATGCTAACCAAGCACTAGAGCGTATTCTTCATTTGGTGCCGAAAGAGCAGAAAGAGCAATTCTTGTTTGATCTATCAATGAATCTACGTGGGGTAGTTGCCCAGCAGTTGATCCGCGATAAAGACGGAAATGGTAGACACGGTGTGTTTGAGATCTTACTCAATAGCCCACGAGTATCGGATCTGATCCGTCGCGGAGAGCTTCATGAATTGAAAGCAACCATGGCGAAATCGACAGAGATTGGTATGAAGACTTTCGACCAATCGTTATATGACCTAGTGGTTGCAGGAAAGATCACGGAAGAGGATGCTTACCACAGTGCCGATTCTGCGAATGATCTTCGCTTGATGCTCAAGACTAAACGAGGTGACTCCGTGGGGAGTGGGGCGCTAAGTGGGATAAAGATCGATATGGACTAGAGTTACTAGTTGGTCAGTTCCTAGTTACTAGATTATATACTTCTAGGCACTAGGAACTTAACTTTTCTAGCGACTTACCCGTACTGCGCTTCGAACCAGCTTTCAAGGATAACCACGGCAGACTGGTTATCGACGTTTCCTTTCGACAGTGCTTTGTAGCCGCCCATATCGAATAGCTCTGCGCGAGCTTCGGCGGTTGAAAGGCGCTCGTCGTGCATTTCTACCGGTAAACCAAATCGTCCGTGTAGACGGTTAGCAAACTTCTTCGCACGAGGGGTAATATCCGCGAGCGCTTTGCCATGCAAGTCGGTTGGATAGCCCACGACGATCAAGTCGGGTTGCCATTCTTTGATTTGCTTTTCGATATCATCCCAATTTGGAATACCATCGTTGGCCTTAAATGCTTTTAAAGGAGAAGCAGTACCAGTGATTTCTTGTCCGATTGCGCTACCTATACTCTTAGTACCAAAATCGAATCCCATGATAGTTCTAGACATTGAATAACCTATCGTCTAATCGCCAATGAATGGCTTATGCATGACCCGCTTCTGAAGAGAGTTGAGCGGGGTTGATCCCTAGCTTCTCAACTGCTTTCGCCCAGCGATCTTGCAATGGTGTGTCAAATATCACTTCTGGATCCGCTTCAATCGTTAGCCACGAGTTGTCAGCAAGTTCGTTCTCGAGTTGTCCAGCTTCCCAGCCTGAATAACCAAGGGCTACAATATAGCTCTCAGGCTCAGCCTCTGTCCCCAGCACTGAAAGGATATCCTTCGAGGTCGTTACCGTCACTTGATCGGCCATTTGAATGCTGGATTGATATTGATCTTTAGGTCTATGAAGGATAAAGCCGCGATCTTCAGAGACAGGACCACCGTTTAACACTGGCTTATCAAGGCTCTCAGTATGTAGCTGAGGGTGAACGGGTTGGATATCGACTTGCTTGAGCATACCACCTACCGTTACTTCGATAGGCACGTTAATTATCAATCCCATCGCACCTTCATCGTTGTGTTCACACACATAGATAACGGAGCGTTGAAAACGCGGGTCTTGCATACCAGGCATTGCAACGAGGAAATGATTGGTGAGATTCATAAACAATCCTTGTGCAGAAGATGAATAGCAAGCCTAACACAGGTTAGGCTTGGAAAATGCCGATTGATGCGCTTATTTGGCTGCTGCTAGGCGGGCTTCAATCGCATCCATTAATTTACCTGTGATAGATACATCGAATGCCGCTTCGATTTCACGGATACAGGTAGGGCTGGTTACGTTAATTTCAGTAAGCTTGTCACCGATAACGTCTAGGCCAACAAAGATTAAGCCTTTCTCTTTAAGTGTAGGCGCTACTGCTTGAGCGATCTTCCAATCTGTATCACTTAATGGACGAGCTTCACCCGTACCACCTGCAGCTAAGTTGCCACGTGTTTCGCCTTTCGCTGGAATACGCGCTAGGCAGTATGGCATTGGCTCACCATCAACGACCAAGATACGTTTGTCGCCGTTACTGATGTCTGGCACGAAAGTTTGCGCCATCGCGTAGTTTTGACCGTGGTTTGTTAATGTTTCAATGATCACTGATACGTTAGGATCACCTTCTTTCACTCGGAAGATTGAAGCACCGCCCATACCATCAAGCGGCTTAAGGATCACGTCACCGTGTTTCTCTCGGAACTCTTTGATCTTCTCTGCTTTGCGAGTCACGATGGTGGTTGGTGTTAGCTCAGGGAACCACGCAGTAAATAGCTTCTCGTTGCAGTCACGCAGGCTCTGAGGCTTGTTGACGATCAGTGTACCTTCGTCTTCTGCACGCTCAAGGATGTAGGTCGCGTAAATGTACTCAGTATCGAACGGAGGATCTTTACGCATCAATACTGCATCTAGCTCAGATAGTTTGATGGTTTGCTCTGACTTAAAATCGTACCAACCGTTTGGATCTTCTTTTAGGCTAACAACCTTGGTATCTGCTACAGCCACGCCTTGATCAAGGTGAAGATCGTTCATCTCCATATAGTGGATTTCATATCCACGGCGTTGCGCTTCTAGCATCATTGCAAAGCTGGAATCTTTCTTGATGTTGATGGATTGAATAGGGTCCATCACGATGCCTAGTTTGATCATTCTTTCTTCTCCTAACCTAAGTCGCCAAAACGGACTTGAAGGGCTGTAATTGCTGTTAGTGCTGCGGTCTCGGTACGTAGAACGCGAGGGCCTAATAGTGTTTCTTCAAATTTATATTGTTCGGTCATGCCGATCTCTTCTGCTGAAAGCCCACCTTCTGGGCCTATCAGGAGGCGAACCTTGGTCATAGGCTCTGGTAGCGTGTTGATTGAGTACTTTGCGCGTGGGTGTAGATTAAGTTTAAGTGCATCCGTTTGTTCTGCACACCAATCTTCTAATTGCATGATCGGACGGATTACAGGAACCGTATTACGACCACATTGCTCACACGCTGCGATAGCAATCTTCTGCCATTGAGCAAGCTTCTTCTCAAAACGTTTTTGATCCAGTTTGACACCACAACGCTCAGAGATAAGAGGTGTAATAGTGTTCACGCCGAGCTCAACTGATTTCTGAATAGTGAACTCCATTTTATCACCACGTGAGATCACCTGGCCTAAGTGGATATCGAGTGGCGATTCGCTGCTACGCTCGATGCGTTCACTAAGTTCTACCTCAACATTTTTCTTGCTAACAGATGAAATCGTTGCCGGAAATTCAGCACCACTACCATCAAATAAGAGGACCTCTTGGCCTTCTTTCATTCGTAGAACACGTCCTACGTGACCGGCTGCATCTTCACTTAATGCTAAAGTGCCAAGCTGGTCGATGGTTTGAGGGTGATGAATTCGAGGGATACGCATGAGTTTTGAGTTCCGAACAATTTATGTAGTGGGTATAACATGGATGCAAGTGGCTTAAAAAACAAGAGCTAGGGAGAATTATCAATAGGGTGCCCTAGCTCTTATTGGTATGAGTTATTCCGATAGTCGATTTAGCGCTCTTTACAGGCTTGATAGACGAATGGATTGTGATTGTCTTGGACTTTGGCAATACGATCATTACGGGTACATTCCCACTCGGTTACTGGATATTGGTTGTTCCAAGCATTCATCAACTGGGTTTGTTGTTTGGAGAGCTTAAAGCCATATTCATCACTCATGTAAAGGTAGGTACGTGCCACCGCACCACGTGCCCGCTCTGGTGGCATCGCTCGGCGACCCTTGAAATTCACCTGCATTTCGCACTGACCATAGGTCACACCATCAACACCGTTCCATTGACTGAAGTTGTAGTTTGAGCGATCACCGTTAACTTCCCCAATGGCAGGGGTGAGATTATGTAGATCTGCCTCCATTAGTCGGAAAACCTTGTCATTTTTAGAGCAGTTTTTTCTCCCGCCGTCCTGCCAGCATTGTCGTTGGTGGCCGAACTGCCAGGCTGGAACAACATGTTCCCATTCAATTCGGCTGGCTCGCTTAATCTGTTTGCGAACTTCATAGCCACAAGACTCTAGATTAGGAGTGCCTTTCTTACCTTGCCATTCAATATCACATCCGCAGTAAAAGCTGGTGTTATGGTCGGCATAGATTTTTACAGCTTCTCTTTTAGCTTTCGAAAAGGAAGAAGGGGGAGCCGCCAATAGTGGGGCAGAGATTAGGGTTATGAGTGACGCTGAAATCCATGCGCGCATGCTCTTTCCTCACAGCAAAAGGGGGGTTTAAAGCATTATGAATGATAAACATGCGTATTACATAGAAATTTGTTGTTCGTCGCAGAACGTTAGACTCATGCTTAGCTAGAGAGCTAGAGAGCTAGAGAGCTAGAGAGCTAGAGTCATTAGCTGAGTTGAATCCCGGTAAAAGTGAGTGTCTGATGGCACTGCGCGCAGCGATATTGAGATTGACCTCTTAGTACCTTGTTGTGTCGACGCACAGATAATGGGTAGGTGTTGCAATCGCATTGGTACTCAAAGCTTTTACTGACGCTAGAAACATCAAAGGAATGCGTGGTTCTTGGTTCAATGTCAAAGACACTACTCATCACGCCTTGCCACTCTTTGCCATGTGGGCGTACTCGTCCGTAAACTTGGTAAGTGACTAAATGAGCGACCTCGTGTGGAATCACCTCTTCGAGAAAAGCCTGCGAGTTTTCAACAAAAAGGTTTGGGTTGAGACGAATCTCATTGAGCTGAAGATAAGCCTTACCTGCCGTCTTACCACGAACCTTGTAGTTTAGTGTTGGCGACGGAAATGGATGATTGAAGGCTTTGCTTGCTTGCTGGAGGCACTTGGCAATGATTTCTTTTGCTTGCTGGTGGAGCTCAGTGGGGAAAGAGGTTTTGGACACAGAAAAAAGGCTCTAGGTAAATCTAGAGCCAAGCTTATCATCATGGAGCACTTTGGAATAGTGGCCTTGAGCATGCCGCTATCCAGGAAACAAACCTATGGTGTGTGCTTTTTCTTGATTGCAGCGTGGTAACCATGCCATGTCGCATACCCGAGAAGTGGCATCGTAAAGAACATGCCAACACCGTAGGTCGCAAAGCCAATGAGTACACCACCGGCAATCAAAGCCGCCCAAACTACCATGGCACCGATGTTGTTTTTCACAGCATTGAAGCTTGAGAAAATAGCGGTCATCACATCGACGCGACGTTCCATCATCAATGGTAATGAGAACGCTGAAATGCTGAAAATTGCACAAGCCAGGAAAAGTCCTACCGCACTACCGATAATCAAAAATGGAGCAAATTCATGCAGTGGTGCACCTTGGACTGAAGGGTAGAGTGCGTGTAACAGAGCTGCAATACGCATCCAAAATATCATGGCGACGGCAAGCATAACGGCAAAGGCCCACTGCGAGGTCGAGTTTCTGCCAATCGCTTTCATGGAGTGGAGTAAACTTGGGCTATGGCCTTTTTCCCTCTCCCAACTGGCATCGTAAAGCCCGAGAGCGAGGAAGGGGCCAATTAACATGTAAACTATTAGCGCTGGCATCACAACGAGGTGTGAAAGTGTTACCTGCCATTGAAGTAGCAGCACAATAGCAACAGCGGCTGCGGTAAAACATGCGCCGTAAAACATGCTGATAATTGGCATTCGGATGAAGTCATGTAAACCAAGCGATAACCAATGGAGTGGTGCGGATACGCTTAGTGTGTTGCAATCAATCGTGCGCGCGTATTCCGTGTGGTTTTGTTTTTTGGGTGAGTGTAGGTCACCAGGTTGTACGGTACGAGGCATAAATCCTCCTGATCAGTTCTCGTCCTAATGGAGCAGTCTATTAATGTAGGACTGCGCAAATGCCGATGCAGATCTTGTCTCACTTCTATTTTCTGACCAAACCACACCGTTAATGCTGATTTTTATATCTGTCAGCTTATACCGCTCTTTTATCGATTCAGTTCATCGCTATGAACTCGGCTATATGCGGTATTGATAACCT
The DNA here is from genome assembly GCF_003415655.1 of Vibrio maerlii. Classification (GTDB taxonomy): domain Bacteria; phylum Pseudomonadota; class Gammaproteobacteria; order Enterobacterales; family Vibrionaceae; genus Vibrio; species Vibrio maerlii. The sequence goes on along the minus strand of NZ_QRHC01000003.1, from coordinate 644,677 downwards.
TATAACTATTGATGTGAATAGGTGAAATTACAAACCACTAAAAAAGAAAAAGCCCTTACCAAAAGGTAAGGGCTTGAATAGATAGAACTTGTTTCTAGTAGTAAAAAACGTCGTCTATTATTTAATACCAGCGAAGTCGCGTAGGATTGCTGCTTTGTCTGTCGCTTCCCATGGGAACTCTTCACGACCGAAGTGACCGTATGCCGCAGTCTTCTGGTAGATAGGCTGAAGAAGGTTCAGCATTTCTTGTAGACCGTATGGGCGTAGGTCGAAGTTCTGACGAACTGCTTCAACGATGATGTCGTGAGATACTTTTTCAGTACCGAACGTTTCAACCATGATAGATGTTGGATCAGCAACACCGATAGCGTAAGAAAGTTGGATTTCACAACGGTCAGCCATACCAGCAGCAACGATGTTTTTCGCAACGTAACGTGCAGCGTATGCAGCAGAGCGATCAACTTTCGATGGATCTTTACCAGAGAATGCACCACCACCGTGACGAGCAGCGCCGCCGTAGGTATCAACGATGATCTTACGACCTGTTAGACCACAGTCACCCATTGGGCCACCGATTACGAAACGGCCGGTTGGGTTGATGAAGAAGTTAGTCTCTTTGTTGATCCATTCAGAAGGCAGTACTGGCTTGATGATCTCTTCCATTACTGCTTCACGCAGGTCTGGAGTCGATACTGAATCACAGTGTTGAGTTGAAAGAACAACTGCGTCGATACCAACGATCTTGCCTTGGTCGTACTGGAACGTTACCTGAGATTTTGCATCTGGACGTAGGAAGTCTAGCTTGCCGCTCTTACGAACTTCAGCTTGTTTTTCAACAAGGCGGTGTGCGTAAGTGATAGGAGCTGGCATTAGGATTTCAGTTTCGTTCGTTGCGTAACCGAACATGATGCCTTGGTCACCTGCGCCTTGCTCTTTAGGGTCAGCTTTATCAACACCTTGGTTGATGTCTGGAGACTGCTTACCGATTGTGTTTAGAACAGCACAAGAGTCAGCGTCGAAGCCCATGTCAGAGTGAACGTAGCCGATTTCGCGAACGGTTTGACGAGTTAGCTCTTCGATATCAACCCAAGCTGAAGTAGTGATTTCACCACCAACCATTACCATGCCAGTCTTAACGTAAGTCTCACATGCAACACGAGCTTTAGGGTCTTGCTCTAGGATTGCATCAAGTACTGCGTCAGAAATTTGGTCTGCAATTTTATCTGGATGACCTTCTGATACTGACTCAGAAGTAAATAGGTGCTTAGCCATGTTAGCTCCACTTTTATTCAGTTTGGACTGAAGAACGCACAGTTCACCAGTTCTTTAAATTCTTTTAGGTATGTAGGTGTTTCTACATCTAGACGTCTATTCTATGTTTGAACGAACAAATTACAAGCCCTTTTTGTGTTCTAAGTTATTCCAACCAGCCCGCAACCGTTTGCTCTGGCGTAAATTGATTCGGCTTAGTGAGCCATACGGCAACAGCATCAGGCTCGGCCACTAGATTAGAATTTGAAATATTGAATTGCCATTGCTTCTCACCGTTCTGATGGCTGTTATGAAGTACCACAAAGTCATGCTCTAATTTCTTACCTCTATTCTCCCCACTACGAATCGCTGAAAATCTGTCGACAGCGAGTAGGGCGATATGAGCAATATAGTCACCTTTTCCTTGATAGTTGACTTGATAGGTCGAGTCTTTTATTTCCAATCGAAGTTCTGGGCTCTGTTTTGATTGTGGGTTTGGTAATGCACTGCGACGAAAGAAGCCACGCCATTCATCGCCATCAACCACGAAACCAGGAGTATAGACGCTACCAACCACACCGTAGGCGCGATATAGGCGCTGCTTCTGGCTAAATGCTTTACTTGCAAACTTATCCTTCCAACCTAAGTAGTCCCAATAATCGACATGATAGGCAAGGGGGATAAAGTCCTGCCACAGTGCTTCACTTTTTTGAAACTGGCTGAGGTACTTATCCGCTGGTGGGCAACTAGAGCAGCCTTCGGAGGTAAAGAGCTCAATAACCTGAGCGGGTTTTCCGTTATTCACCAATATCTGCGCTTGCGTAGAAACGGATAACAGAGGGATTAGAAATAACAGGAAGAATAAGGCGGGGTGATGAAGTGATTTTGACAATGTGGCTACCATGTTCCACTCCTTATTAGTGTGCAGTGTTCACTAACTAGACCGAGTGTGCCTAAGATTGCTTTCATTTCTGCTTTTCGTTTTAGGTTAGATTCCAAAACAGTATGAGTTACATGTAAAAGGGTAAATCTTGATTACAACTTAAGTCGAAACGCCGGGAATTAGTGTGGAAAACGTTTGCAGTGCTTAGTTTGCTTTGAGAGAATTGCGCCTCCACAAATTCCTTTTCGTTTCGCTTAATGCAATTCAGGAGCAGACATGTCTTCTCGTAAAGATCTAGCAAATGCAATCCGCGCACTTAGCATGGATGGTGTTCAACAAGCTAACTCTGGTCACCCAGGTGCACCTATGGGTATGGCGGATATCGCCGAAGTACTTTGGCGTGGTCACCTAAACCACAACCCACAAAACCCAGAGTGGGCTGACCGCGACCGTTTCGTACTATCGAACGGCCACGGCTCAATGCTTATTTACTCTCTGCTTCACCTAAGCGGCTACGAGCTATCAATTGATGACCTGAAAAACTTCCGTCAGCTTCACTCTAAGACTCCTGGTCACCCAGAGTACGGCTACGCACCAGGTATCGAGACGACGACTGGTCCTCTAGGTCAAGGCATCACTAACGCGGTTGGTATGGCAATGGCTGAGAAAGCACTTGCTGCTCAGTTCAACAAAGAAGGCCACGACATCGTTGACCACTTCACTTACGTATTCATGGGTGATGGCTGTCTAATGGAAGGCATCTCGCACGAGGCATGTTCTCTTGCTGGTACGCTAGGTCTAGGCAAGCTAATCGCATTCTGGGATGACAACGGCATCTCTATCGATGGTGAAGTTGAAGGCTGGTTCTCTGACGATACACCTAAGCGTTTTGAAGCATACGGCTGGCACGTAATCCCAGCAGTAGACGGTCACGATGCAGAAGCAATCAACGCTGCTATTGAAGCGGCGAAGGCTGACCCACGTCCTACGCTAATCTGTACTAAGACTATCATCGGTTTTGGTTCTCCAAACAAAGCAGGTACGCACGACTGTCACGGTGCTCCACTAGGCGCTGACGAAATCGCAGCGACAAAAGCAGCTCTTGGTTGGGAACACGGTCCTTTCGAAATCCCAGCTGATATTGCAGCACAGTGGGATGCAAAAGAAGCGGGCGCAGCAAAAGAAGCGGCTTGGAACGAGAAGTTTGAAGCATACGCAGCAGCTTACCCTGCAGAAGCGGCGGAACTTAAGCGTCGTATCAACGGCGACCTACCAGCTGAGTGGGAAGAGAAAGCAAACGCAATCATCGCTGATCTTCAAGCAAACCCTGCTGACATCGCATCACGTAAAGCATCGCAAAACGCACTAGAAGCGTTTGGTCAAATGCTTCCAGAATTCATGGGCGGCTCTGCTGACCTTGCACCATCTAACCTAACCATGTGGTCTGGCTCTAAGTCTCTTGAAGCAGATGACTTTGCGGGTAACTACATTCACTACGGTGTTCGTGAGTTCGGTATGACGGCTATTATGAACGGTATCGCGCTACACGGCGGTTTCGTACCATACGGCGCAACATTCCTAATGTTCATGGAATACGCACGTAACGCAATGCGTATGGCTGCTCTGATGAAAGTACAGAACATCCAGGTTTACACGCATGACTCTATCGGTCTTGGCGAAGATGGCCCTACTCACCAACCGGTTGAGCAAATGGCTTCTCTACGTCTAACGCCAAACATGAGCACATGGCGTCCATGTGACCAAGTGGAATCTGCAGTAGCTTGGAAACTGGCTATCGAGCGTAAAGATGCACCAACAGCACTTATCTTCTCTCGCCAAAACCTTGCACAGCAAGAGCGTAACGCAGAGCAAGTAGCGAACATCGCGAAAGGTGCATACATCCTGAAAGATTGTGAAGGCAAGCCAGAGCTTATCCTTATCGCAACAGGCTCAGAGGTTGAACTAGCAGTCGAAGCTGCAGCGCAGCTAACAGCTGAAGGTAAGCAAGTACGCGTTGTTTCAATGCCATCTACAGATGCATTCGACAAGCAAGACGCTGCGTACCGTGAAGAAGTTCTACCATCAGACGTAACAGCTCGTATCGCTATCGAAGCGGGTATTGCTGACTTCTGGTACAAGTATGTTGGTTTCAACGGTAAGATCATCGGTATGACGACATTCGGTGAATCTGCACCAGCTGGCGAACTGTTCAAGATGTTTGGTTTCACAACTGAAAACGTTGTAAACACTGCGAAAGAGCTTCTAGCTTAATCGACTTTTACTAGGTCACTTATGGCCTAAATATGCAACTTAAAGCAGCCCTGAGGGAAACTTCAGGGCTGCTTTTTTGTTTTTGCGAAGCTAAGCGGTGGAAGAGTATCTGTCGTCTTCTATATTTATAAGTTCAATGAGTAACTAAATATGGAAATCATTGATGCCCAAGACTGAACATGATTCATCGACTTTTCAACAGGTTACGAAACCAGGCTTCATCTCAATTGATTATGTTATCAAAGCCATGGTGTGCTTGTTGACAGCGTCAGCGATTGTGTTGGTTGCAACCATCCACTACTTTTTTGAAATTCTGGACAATAGAGCAGCGAAGGAGGTTGGAGAGCGAGTGTCTTTAGCCTTTAACATTGAAAAAAAATACAAGAAGTCTCAGCTGATTGAATACAGCTACTGGGATGAGACCTACAACAATGTTTTTTCCGAGAAAGATGAACAGTGGATAGAGTGGAACTCGGGGCAGTATGTATTAGATAACTTCGATTATGATTTTAGCTTGGCTCTGAGGCATGGTTATGAGGTGATTTCACTCACCACAAGTGAGCAAGCACAGAATTTGAAAGCTCAAATGTTGTTGGATAGCGACTTAGTGACCATGGTCAGCTTATCGCGTGCTCGTGAAGATGTGACCAAAGTAGTCAGTAGCTTTATGTTGCTTGGTAACGATCTCTACTTTGTTGTTGGAGCCCCTCTTATAAATGAAGAACTCGAAACCCCTAGGTTGGGAACCTACTTAGCGTTTGGTAAAAAAATATCGCCAGCATACCTAGAGTCGTTGTCCAACGAATATCAGATTAAAGGCCTCACTTACAACACAAGCATTATTGCAGGGCAGCACCACTTGAAAATTCGTTCATTGAAAGGTGAAATATTGGGTGGTCTGAGCTGGAAGATCAAGAACAGTAGCCAAGAACTGCTCCCTGCCGTCGGTCTTATTATCACGAGCTTTTTTCTCTCTATCATCGTTGCTTCATGGAGCTTGTTAACGCGAGAGCAGCGGGATAAAGAAGCATACTTGAACAAGTTGTATATGGAAGCAACACGAGATGCGTTGACCGATGCCTTCAATCGCAAGTACTTCCTCGATATTGCCTCATTGGAACTGAGAAACTCTAGGATTCAGAATCGCTTCTATACACTGGCAATACTCGATATCGATCATTTTAAGCAAGTCAATGATAAGTACGGACACATTATCGGTGATCAGGCTTTGGTGTTCTTTTCTAATCTCTGTCAGAGTGAGCTACGTAAAACGGACATTTTTGGTCGAGTAGGTGGTGAGGAGTTTGCAATAGCCTTTACCAACACTAGTGAGGACGAAGCCCAACAGATATTAGAACGAATCAGAACCAAGGTGATGACCAGCTCCTTACAGCTTGAGAATGATACTTTGCAGTTTACCGTCAGTAGTGGAGTGGCGACTTTAACGAAGCAGACTTCATTAAGGGAGCTCCTCAGGCAGGCCGATAACGCACTGTACGAAGCGAAAGACAGTGGTCGGAACAAGGTGTGTTGCTATCAGTTTGACCTTGCTAATGCCGTGGAATGTTGAGTAATTGTACAAGCATTGTTTTGAGTGAGTTCTGCGTAGCAATCGGGTAGTATTCGTTGCACGAAATTTATGTAGAGCGATGGAAGAATGCTAAGAGTTGCGATTAATGGATTTGGCCGAATTGGACGTAATGTTTTACGAGCTGTCTATGAGAGTGGTCGCCAGCAAGAGATTAAAGTGGTTGCGGTGAATGAGTTGGCTCAACCTGACGCAATGGCACACCTTCTGCAATACGATACGACTCATGGCCGTTTCGGTAAGAAGGTGAGCAATGACCAAGAGCATATCTACATTCACCATGGTCACGATAGCTTCGACTCTATTCGAATTCTTCATCTTTCAGAGATAAACCTCCTCCCTTGGCGTGACCTCGAAGTTGACCTTGTGTTGGATTGCACCGGTGTATACGGTTCGCAGGCTGACGGTCAAGAGCACATTAAAGCAGGCGCGAAGAAGGTGCTCTTTTCTCACCCAGGCGCAAATGACCTCGATAACACCATTATCTATGGTGTAAACCACGACACACTTCAAGCTGATCACAAAGTGGTGTCGAACGGCTCATGTACGACTAACTGTATTGTGCCAATCATCAAGGCACTCGATGATGCATTTGGCATCGACTCTGGCACTATTACGACTATCCATTCTTCAATGAATGATCAGCAGGTAATTGATGCTTATCATTCCGACTTACGTCGTACACGCTCTGCCAGTCAATCTATCATCCCTGTTGACACAAAGTTACACAAAGGAATTGAAAGAATATTCCCGAAATTTTCCAACAAATTTGAAGCAATATCGGTACGTGTGCCGACTGTTAACGTAACTGCAATGGATTTGAGTGTCACAATTAATACGAATGTGAAAGTTAATGACGTAAATCAAACCATTGTTAACGCATCTCAGTGTACATTACGTGACATTGTTGACTATACTGAAGCGCCGCTCGTCTCCATCGACTTTAATCATGATCCCCATAGCGCGATTGTTGATGGTACTCAAACACGAGTCAGTAACGGGCATTTAGTTAAAATGCTTGTGTGGTGTGATAACGAATGGGGCTTTGCTAATCGCATGCTGGACACGGCATTAGCAATGCAGGCATCGGAGCAGTAAGCGATGCGGAGAAATATTTATTTTAAAGGTTGAAATAAATATGCAGAATCTCCATATTACTACCAGCTTAAAGAATTATCAGACTTAGCAGGGTAGCTAAGTTTTCAAAACTTTATATTTACTATTTGAGAGGACAAAGCATGTCTGTAATCAAGATGACTGACCTGGAACTAGCAGGTAAACGCGTATTTATCCGTGCGGACCTAAACGTACCTGTTAAAGAAGGCAAAGTTACTTCTGACGCTCGTATTCTTGCGTCTCTTCCTACTATCAAACACTGTCTAGAAGCTGGTGCGAAAGTAATGGTGACTTCTCACCTAGGCCGCCCAACTGAAGGTGAGTACGCTGAAGAGTTCTCTCTACAACCTGTAGTTAACTACCTAAACGACGCACTAGATTGCGACGTTAAATTAGCTAAAGATTACCTAGATGGCCTAGAGCTTAACGCTGGTGAGCTAGTTGTTCTTGAAAACGTTCGCTTCAACAAAGGCGAGAAGAAGAACGAAGAAGAGCTATCTAAGAAATACGCAGCACTATGTGACATCTTCGTAATGGATGCATTCGGTACTGCTCACCGTGCACAAGCTTCAACTCACGGTGTTGGTATGAACGCACCAGTAGCGTGTGCAGGCCCTCTACTAGCTAACGAGCTAGACGCTCTTGCAAAAGCAATGGACAAGCCTGCTCGTCCAATGGTTGCTATCGTTGGTGGTTCTAAGGTTTCTACTAAGCTAACGGTTCTTGAGTCTCTATCTAAAGTTGCTGACCAATTAGTTGTTGGTGGTGGTATCGCGAACACATTCATCGCAGCTGCTGGCCACAACGTTGGTAAATCTCTATACGAAGCAGACCTAGTAGGCACAGCTAAGAAGCTAATGGAAGAGTGTGCAATCCCAGTAGCAACTGACGTTGCATGTGCGAAAGCATTCGATGAGAACGCAGAAGCTGAAATCAAGAACGTAGCTGACGTTCAAGACGACGACATGATCTTCGACCTAGGCCCAGATTCAACTGCTGAACTAGCTGAAATCCTGAAGAACGCTAAGACTATCCTATGGAACGGTCCAGTAGGCGTATTCGAATTCAAGAACTTTGAAGCAGGTACTAAAGGTATCTCTGAAGCAATCGCTGCTTCTGAAGGCTTCTCTGTAGCAGGTGGTGGTGACACTCTAGCGGCTATCGACCAGTTCGGTATCAAAGCTGACGTATCTTACATCTCTACTGGTGGTGGTGCATTCCTTGAGTTTGTTGAAGGTAAAGTACTTCCAGCTGTTGCAATGCTTGAAGAGCGTGCAAAAGCGTAATTGATTGATAAAAGGCGAGAACAATTTCTCGCCTTTTTGAGTTTGCTGCACATCACATTTTTTTGCTAGAATAGCGCGCATTGTGAGCAAACGTTTGCAAATTTTAATTTAAAAACGACAGAAAATAGGACTAATTCCATGTCTAAGATCTTCGATTTCGTAAAACCAGGTGTTATCTCTGGCGACGACGTACAGAAAGTATTTGAAGTAGCTAAAGAAAACAAGTTTGCGCTTCCAGCTGTAAACGTAGTAAACACTGATTCTATCAATGGTGTACTTGAAGCTGCAGCTAAAGTTAAAGCTCCTGTTGTAGTTCAGTTCTCTAACGGCGGTGCTGGTTTCTTCGCTGGTAAAGGCGTTAAACTTGAAGGTCAAGGTGCTCAAATCCTTGGTGCTGTAGCGGGTGCAAAATACGTACACGCTGTTGCTGAATCTTACGGTGTTCCAGTAATCCTACACACTGACCACGCTGCTAAGAAACTTCTTCCATGGATCGACGGTCTACTAGACGCAGGTGAAGAGTTCTTCGCTCAAACTGGTAAGCCTCTATTCTCTTCTCACATGATCGACCTTTCTGAAGAGTCTCTAGAAGAGAACATCGAGACTTGTGCTAAGTACCTAGAGCGCATGGCTAAGATGAACATGACTCTAGAAATCGAACTAGGTTGTACTGGTGGCGAAGAAGACGGCGTTGATAACTCTGATATGGACGCTTCTGAGCTTTACACTTCTCCAGAAGACGTAGCTTACGCTTACGAAATCCTAAACGCTGTTAGCCCACGTTTCACTATCGCAGCTTCTTTCGGTAACGTACACGGTGTTTACCAAGCTGGTAACGTTGTACTTACTCCAACTATCCTACGTGATTCTCAAGCATACTGTGCAGAGAAGTTCGGTATTGCACCTAACGCTCTAAACTTCGTATTCCACGGTGGTTCTGGTTCTTCTGAAGAAGAAATCCAAGAGTCTATCGGCTACGGCGTTATCAAGATGAACATCGATACTGATACACAGTGGGCAACTTGGGACGGCATCCGTACTTACGAAGCTGAAAACCGTGATTACCTACAAGGTCAAATCGGTAACCCTAAAGGCGAAGACCAACCAAACAAGAAGTTCTACGATCCACGCGTATGGCTACGTGCAGGTCAATCTTCAATGGTTACTCGTCTAGAGAAAGCTTTCGCTGACCTAAACGCTATCGACGTACTATAATTTAAATTATAGTTATTGATTCAAAAACCCAGCTTCGGCTGGGTTTTTTTATGCCTGTCGCTTTTTGAGACGATTGAAATTATGTGTGCTAAAACCTCTGGAGAAATGTTAAAAAGTTGCGTAATCTGTATCAAATTGATATCGGATTTTTCTGGTAACCAATTGTTTTAAATGTCTTTGGCGGGCTATTGATTTAGGATACGTTTTTGTAACAGTTCTCTTGTTGATGATAACGTTAGGACAGATTGATTTTATATTTGAGGAATAAACTATGGCAGGCGAGTCAACGGAAATTGAAACTCCTATGTTAGATGGAATTGGTCATGCAGAAGCGTGGCTGGCTAACAACACCGATCTACTTGTGCAATATGGGGTAAATATTATCTCAGCACTGGCTATTCTATTTATTGGTAATATCATCGTAAAAGCGATTGCTAATAGCGTTGCAAAGGTATTGCAGAAAAAGAATATGGATAAAGCGGTTATCGAGTTTATCCATGGCTTGGTACGTTACCTTCTGTTCGTTATCGTTTTGATTGCAGCTCTAAGTCGCATTGGTGTTCAAACCGCTTCTGTGGTCGCTGTAATTGGTGCGGCAGGTCTTGCTGTAGGTCTAGCATTACAAGGTTCTCTATCTAACTTTGCAGCTGGTGTATTAATTGTTGGTTTCCGTCCATTCAAATCTGGTGATTATGTTGAAATTGGTGGCGTTGCAGGTTCGGTTGAATCAATTCAAATCTTCCAAACGGTTCTAACAACACCAGATAATAAGATGGTCGTAGTACCTAATGGCAGCGTGATTGGTAGCCCAATAACCAACTACTCACGCCACGCTACTCGTCGTATTGATCTAATGATCGGTGTCTCTTACGGTGCGGATCTGCAAAAAACAAAAGAGTTACTGACTAAGATCTGTGAAGCGGATGAGCGTGTCTTACCAGAACCAGGTGTTCAAGTTGGTGTTCACACGTTGGCAGATTCTTCAGTGAACTTTGTGGTTCGTCCATGGGTAAAAACTGAAGATTACTGGGGAGTGTACTTCGACCTAATGCAAGCGATTAAAGAAGGCTTGGATAACGAAGGCATTGAGATCCCATTCCCACAAATGGATGTGCACCTAAATAAGGTTGAAGCGGCTTAAGCTTCGATCTCTTCGAATTAATGTGAAACAGGCGGATAACTGAGTTATCCGCCTGTTTTTATTTAATCCAAGTAATATACGCGGTTTGGTAAAGCATCAAGAAGTGTTTTTAGATCACTGCCCTTAAAGGCAAAGGTGAATTCAGGCTTACCTGGGGTAAATAGTAGCTCTGTACATTCGAGGAGCGTTTTATCGATGACTAACTCAACGCTATCAGGTAATCCAAATGGACAGACAGCACCTGGTACGCACCCAGTTTGCTCTACCATCTCTTCATCTTTACAGATGGAAACTCGACGTCCTGTTATGTTTTTTATCGCTTTACTATCTAAACGACTGTCCTTCTCTGTGAGATACAAGGTGAAGGGGCCATTTTTTGACTTTAAGAATAAACTCTTAGTGTGTGTCCCGGTCCAACCTAATTCAACAGCGACACGCTCATCGGTTGCAAAATCCAAAATCGGTTCGTGTATCCATTCTTGATACTCAACATCCGCTTTCGCGAATAAGTGGATGTTGAAATCATAGATTGTATCAACAGTATTCATCCTTGAATTCCCAGTTAGTCTAGTAAGCCCTTAGCTAGCATCGCTGCAATAACGAACATCATGGTTGCTACCGCGATATCAATGCCTTTCTTTACGCTTGGTTTAGAAAGAGTCGGTCCTAGTTTAGCTGCCCCGAATGATAAAGAGTAGAACCATACGAATGAAGCGAGCACAGTACCGATAGCAAATGAAATACGCTCACTTCCTTCAAATTGCCCACCAATCGAGCCCAAGATCACCACCGTATCTAAATAAAGGTGTGGGTTAAGCACTGTAACCGCAAGTGCGCCCAGGATGACGGTTCGACGGCCACGTGCAGTCACTTGTTGAGCATTCTCTTGTTTAGTTGGAGCAAAAGCACTTTTTAGGGATAGTGCACCATAGAACAACAAAAATGCGATGCCACCTAGGGTGACGGCTGTTAATACAGTCTCATTTTGAGATAGCAGTGCACCACCACCAAAGATACCTAGCGAGATAAAAATCATATCCAACACGCTACAAATAGTCGCGGTCGTAAAGTGGTGTTGGCGCTTTATACCCTGATTTAAAACAAATGCGTTTTGCGCGCCAATAGGAATAATCATACTCGCACCCAAACCAAAACCCTGTAAAAGAACCCAAAAGCTCATGTTACTACCTGTTATCTTGTTGTTTTTTGTTAATGTGCGCAAAGATAACTGAGATGGTTTGATTAATATAATTAATGATTTTAATCTCTCATAAGTTTATCTAATGAGGTGGGTGAGATGCGAGGATTGGATTACAAGTGGATAGAAGCCTTAGAGGCTATCGTGACTCAAGGAAGCTTCGAGCGCGCAGCAGAGGGCTTATATATATCGCAGTCGGCGATCTCGCAGAGGCTCAAACAACTCGAGAAGTTTCTTGCTCAACCCGCTCTAATTCGAGAGCAGCCACCACGACCGACATTGGTTGGAAAGAAGCTGCTTAGCTTACATAAACGCGTCAAGCTGTTAGAGAGTGAGCTAATCCCAGAGCTTGCGAATCAAGAACAGGAGCGAGCGTTATCGATCTCCATAGCCACCAATGCCGACAGCCTAGCTACTTGGTTACTGCCCGCGATTTCACCGGTTATGAAATCTCGGAAAGTCGAAATGAATATTGTGGTGTACGGTGAATCACGCACCTTAGATAAGATGAAAAGCGGAGAGGTGGTAGGTGCTATCAGTCAGGAAGAGAAGCCTATTCAAGGCTGTGATGCGGATTACCTCGGACGAATTGACTATGTATGTGTGGCGAGTCAGGAGTTTGTCGATAAGTACTTCTCACAAGGAGTGAACTATAAAACGCTAGCAATGGCTCCTGCGGTCTCATTTGACCAATATGATGACCTGCACAAACAGTATCTTCATCAACATTTCAATGTGCCCAGAGATACGATTATTAATCACACAGTTGCAAGCTCTGAAGCATTCGTGAAATTAGCGCTATCTGGTGTGGCATATTGCTTGATTCCGCGACTGCAGATAGAGTCTGAGCTCGCATCAGCAGAGTTGGTGGAGTTGACCCCTAATCTGTTTCTTACCCATCGTCTGTATTGGCACCACTGGCAGCTCGAGAGCGGCTTACTCAAAGAGGTTACGCAGTCGATAATCGGCTTTGCTCGAGATCATCTGCCTCAATAACGCTTTTTAACATTGATACATAACCCCTTGTTTTGTGTGTGGACAGTTAAAGTTATGTCATTTTCATCGGATGTATATTGGCAGTTTAGCGTTTTCGACTATCATCCAATTGAGCATAAAAAGAACAAGAAGGATTTTTATGAAACGCGTAAAAACTCTGATCGCAATATCTTCATTGTTGTTGGCTGCAAACGTATTTGCAGAGACTCCCAACTTTCCTCATATCGTAACGACGGGCTACGGTGAGGTCGTTGCGACGCCAGATACCGCTACATTCACAGTAAAGGTGGTAGAAACTGCGATGGCAGCAGAGCAAGCTAAGGCAGCCGCTGATAAGGTTGTGAATCGCTACCTAGACGCACTCGAAAAGGATGGAGTGTCTCGTGATGATGTAAGCAGCTCCAATCTTTACTTAGCACCACAATATCATTATCCAAAGAGCGGTCAGCCAGAGCTTATTGGCTACCGTGCTTCACGTAATATCGATGTGACGTTGAATGATATTACTCGGCTTAACGTATTACTCGATACTGCACTGCAGTCGGGAATTACTCATGTAGAGAATGTTCAACTCAAAGTGAAGAATGAGCAAAGGTATAAAGACCAAGCTCGTCTTGCTGCGATTAAGAATGCCAATGATAAGGCAAGCTCCCTAGCTGAAGGTTTTGATAAAGAACTAGGTCAAGTTTGGCGAGTAAGCTACAACGGTACTTCCTCACAACCTGTATTGATGCGTAGCATGGCGATGGATGCAAAAGCTGAATCTATGGGTTACGAAGACTCTACACTAATTATTCGTGACCGTGTAGATGTTATCTATCAGCTTGAGGACTAATAAGTCCTATTCCTCCTCGGTTGAAGGTGTTCAACACCTTCAACCGAAAAACTGCACTTGCACACCCAGCAAGCCCGCTTTCCTTCACTCCCAAACTGGTCATTAAATAGGTTCTTTTCTGTTAGAAAACTAGTCGTCAGCGCTTGCTTGGTCTACAATAGCGCAAAATTCTAACTCGACTAATTCTTAGGAAGAGCTGCATGTACATGAGCACTGATGAGGTTCGTAACGCGTTCCTTAAGTTCTTTGAAAGCAAAGGACACCAAATCGTAGACAGTTCATCGTTGGTTCCACACAACGACCCAACCCTGCTATTCACAAACGCAGGTATGAACCAATTTAAAGATTGCTTCTTAGGCGCCGAAAAGCGTGCCTACACTCGAGCAACTACGGCTCAGCGTTGTGTACGTGCGGGTGGTAAACACAACGACCTTGAGAACGTTGGCTTCACGGCTCGTCACCACACATTCTTTGAAATGCTAGGTAACTTCAGCTTCGGTGATTACTTCAAAGAAGACGCGATCGCGTTTGCTTGGGAATTCCTAACTAAGACACTTGGTCTACCAGAAGAAAAGCTACTAGTAACGGTATACGAGACAGACGACGAAGCTTTCGACATCTGGAACAAACAAGTAGGCGTACCAGCAGACAAGATTGTTCGCATCGGTGACAAAGAAGGCGGGAAGCAGTTCGAATCTGACAACTTCTGGACAATGGGTGATACCGGTCCTTGTGGTCCATGTACTGAAATCTTCTACGATCACGGTGAGCACATCTGGGGCGGCCGTCCTGGTACTCCTGAAGAAGACGGTGACCGTTTCATCGAGATCTGGAACAACGTATTCATGCAGTTCAACCGTCATGCTGATGGCACGATGGAACCACTACCTAAGCCTGCTGTTGATACAGGTATGGGTATTGAGCGTATCTCTGCAATCATGCAAGGTGTTCACTCAAACTACGAAATCGATGTATTCCAAAAGCTAATCAAAGCGACAGCTGAAGTTGTAGGTCACGACGATCTATCTAACCAGTCTCTACGCGTGATTGCTGACCACATCCGTTCTTGTTCATTCCTAATCGCTGATGGTGTTATGCCTTCAAACGAAGGTCGTGGCTACGTTCTACGTCGTATTATCCGTCGTGCAGTTCGTCATGGTAACAAGCTAGGTGCGAAGGGCGTATTCTTCCACAAACTAGTGAGTGTATTAGTAGAAGTGATGGGCTCTGCTGCTGCTGAACTTAAGAAGCAGCAAGCAATTGTTGAAAAAGTTCTACGCATCGAAGAGGAAAACTTTGGTCGTACTCTAGAGCGCGGCATGGTTATCCTGAACGAAGCACTAGACGCACTTGAAGGCAAAGAGCTTGACGGTGAAACGGTATTCAAACTTTACGATACATACGGCTTCCCAGCTGACTTAACTAACGATGTTGCTCGTGAGCGCGATTTTACTATCGATGAAGCAGGCTTCGAAAAAGCGATGGAAGAGCAGCGTCAACGTGCTCGTGAAGCTGGCCAGTTTGGTACAGACTACAACGCAACGCTTAAGTCAGAGGTTGAATCTGAGTTCTGTGGTTACACAGGCACAGAAGGTAAGAGCAAGGTTGCGGAAATCTTCGTAGAAGGTGAGGCGGCTGAATCTCTATCTGCTGGTGATAAAGCAATCATCATCCTAGGTGAAACACCATTCTACGCTGAGTCAGGCGGTCAGTGTGGTGATGCGGGTGTTCTAAAAACTGAATCAGGTGTGTTTAAAGTTGAAGATACTCAGAAGCTTGGTAACGCAATCGCGCACCACGGTGTTGTAGCGGAAGGCGTTCTAGCGAAAGGTGATGAAGTTGAAGCTGTCGTAGACGCAGAACGTCGCGCTGCGATTTCACTAAACCACTCAGCAACACACCTATTGCACGCAGCACTTCGTACAGTTCTTGGTGAGCACGTAGCGCAGAAAGGTTCACTAGTTAAGCCTGACAACCTACGTTTTGACTTCTCTCACCTAGAAGCGGTAACGCCTGCGGAGCTGAAAGAAGTTGAGCGCTTAGTAAACGCACAAGTTCGTCGCAACCACGTAATCGAAACTAATGTGATGGACATCGAATCTGCTAAGCAGAAGGGTGCAATGGCGCTATTCGGTGAGAAGTACGATGACGAAGTTCGCGTTCTGTCTATGGGCGAGTTCTCTACAGAGCTTTGTGGTGGTATTCATGCTGATAATACTGGTGACATCGGTCTATTCAAGATAACTTCTGAAGGTGGCATTGCAGCAGGTATTCGTCGTATCGAAGCGGTAACGGGTGAAGCTGCACTGGATGCAATCGAAGAGCAACAAGCTAAGTTTGAAACGAAGCTAGCTGAGTCAGCATCGAAAGCGAAATCTCTAGAGAAAGAGATCCAGAAGCTGAAAGAGAAGATGGCTGCGGCTGAAAGCGCAAACATTATGGGTAAAGCTCAAGAAATCAATGGCGTTAAAGTACTTATCGCTGCGATGGAAGGTGCTGATCCTAAGAACCTACGTACTATGGTTGATAACGCGAAGAACCAGATGGGCAGTGGCGTAGTAATGCTTGCGAACATCAATGGTGAGAAAATTGGCCTAATCGCGGGTGTGACTAAAGACCTTATCGGCAAAGTAAAAGCGGGTGACCTAGTTAAGATGGTTGCTGAGCAAGTTGGCGGTAAAGGTGGCGGTCGTCCAGATATGGCTCAGGCTGGTGGTACAGACGTAGCAGCACTACCTGAAGCAATGAAGTCTATTCCGACTTGGCTTGAAGAGCGCCTATAAGCGTTACTAATTGATTTTTTAATCGTTATGCTGGCAGCTTAGGTTGCCAGCATTTTTTGTTTTATACATAACAGTTTAATGAGGCATGACCTCGGGAAGGTGAAGGCTGGTGAACAAGCCCCTAATTGTACAAAAGTTTGGTGGAACCTCTGTTGGTTCAATTGAAAGAATTCAAGCGGTTGCTGAGCAGGTTATAAAGACCAAAGAGCAAGGTAATCGAATGTTGGTTGTTGTTTCTGCAATGTCTGGAGAAACCAACCGTCTAATGTCTCTAGCAAATCAAATTGATGCAGTACCTAATGCACGTGAGCTTGATGTACTGCTCTCATCAGGTGAGCAGGTGTCTATGGCGCTTCTCTCCATGGAGTTGAATAAGTTAGGCTATCGAGCAGTATCGTTAACAGGTACACAAGCTAGAATCATCACCAATCAGCGTCATAACGACGCAACAATTAGTTCGGTTGATCGCGAGCTACTCTTTTCTTACTTCGACCAAGATACCATTGTCATCGTCGCTGGGTTTCAAGGGATGACAGAGAATGGAGATATCACGACATTGGGTCGTGGTGGCTCTGACACTACAGCAGTGACACTAGCAGGCTTATTGTCTGCCGATGAATGTCAGATATTTACTGATGTTGATGGCATTTACACAACAGACCCTCGCGTTGTCCCATTAGCGCAGAAGATTGATAGTATCGACTTCCCAAGCATGGAGCGCCTAGCAAGCAAAGGTGCAAAGGTTCTTCACTTGCCTTGTGTGCAGTTTGCTTGGAAACATAAAGTACCGCTTCGCGTACTGTCTTCTTTTAAGGACGGAGAGGGGACCATTATTCGTGGTGAGGATGTTAATAAAGGGATTTCGGGCTTGGCAATCCAGCAAGCAATGCGTTTGGTTGATATTGAGAACCATACTGCTGAGCGTGTTCATCAACAATGCAAACTTCTTGGTATTGATATCTGGAACACACTTGAAGATGCTAGCCGTCACGCAATCTTGATTAAAGAAGAATCCTTTGCCAAATTAAAGATGGTCTTTGCTGACGAAATCCGTAATAGTGAGGCAGTAAGTGTTCTAACATGTGTTGGCTTATGCATTGAGCGTGTTAGTGAAGAACTCGTACAGTATCTCGATAATAACGGATGTATTGTGTCTCACACTTTCAAAGAGGGATGCTCGGCGAGCTACCTGGTGACTCAAGAAGACAGTCAACGTGCGGCGAACTTGATTCATCAGAAATTCATTGTTTCCGACTCAGATACGCTATCTGATGAAAAACAAAAGGTTTTCGGTTAAAAACTTTGGTTCAGCCTGTTTACGAAAATATAACTTTTAGTGGATAATGGCTCGACAGCAAAATAATTTAGAGAATTACTCAAGGAGCTAAGAATGCTAATTTTGACTCGCCGTGTTGGCGAAACACTAATGATCGGTGATGAAGTGACTGTAACTGTACTAGGTGTTAAAGGTAACCAAGTGCGTATCGGTGTTAACGCTCCGAAAGAAGTATCTGTACACCGTGAAGAAATCTACATGCGCATTCAAGCAGAGAAAGGTAACGGTAACGTTGCTTCAGGAAATTACTAATTAGTCGGCCAAGGCTCACCTTGTTGATTGATTGAGATAAACCGATGAGAATACTCATCGGTTTTTTTATACCTAGTGTTTAGGATGCCTGCTAAGACTTTTAGAGGCGATTAATGCGAATAATCGCTGAGATAATGTTCATTTATTACGACTTAAGTAGTCGTTTGTTCATTTGCTAGTCTATCAGTCATTTTTTAGCGAAAATTGCCAAGAAAATGTTTGACTTATTTTCGGTAAATCGTAATATGTGCCTCCGCAAGACGGTGAGGTGGCCGAGAGGCCGAAGGCGCTCCCCTGCTAAGGGAGTATGTGGTTTGTAGCCGCATCGAGGGTTCGAATCCCTCCCTCACCGCCATTTCTTGCTTAGTCTGAATAGCAAGCAGGCAACAATGTGCGCTCTTAGCTCAGCTGGATAGAGTACCTGGCTACGAACCAGGCGGTCGGAGGTTCGAATCCTCCAGAGCGCGCCATATTCTCTTTTTTCTTTTGAAATTTGAGGATAAACAATTAATACGGAGAGGTGGCCGAGTGGCCGAAGGCGCTCCCCTGCTAAGGGAGTATGTGGTTTGTAGCTGCATCGAGGGTTCGAATCCCTCCCTCTCCGCCATTAATTGCCGCGGCCAATGGCCGTTTTTTTGTTTCTTATGAAACTGAGTGTGACTTGTTTCACAACTTAAAGAATTTATACCGTGCGCTCTTAGCTCAGCTGGATAGAGTACCTGGCTACGAACCAGGCGGTCGGAGGTTCGAATCCTCCAGAGCGCGCCATTCTTTCTTTAGAAAAAGAATTGAGGGCTTTATGTCCTGATATTGTTGTCTTATTATAAGGACCGATATCGAAAATAAACGTGCGCTCTTAGCTCAGCTGGATAGAGTACCTGGCTACGAACCAGGCGGTCGGAGGTTCGAATCCTCCAGAGCGCGCCACTTTTTAGGCTACTGCCTGATATTATTGAAAGATAATATCGAAAACACCGTGCGCTCTTAGCTCAGCTGGATAGAGTACCTGGCTACGAACCAGGCGGTCGGAGGTTCGAATCCTCCAGAGCGCGCCACTTTTTAGGCTACTGCCTGATGTTGTTGAAAGACAATATCGAAAACACCGTGCGCTCTTAGCTCAGCTGGATAGAGTACCTGGCTACGAACCAGGCGGTCGGAGGTTCGAATCCTCCAGAGCGCGCCACTTTTTAGGCTACTGCCTGATATTGTTGAAAGACAATATCGAAAACACCGTGCGCTCTTAGCTCAGCTGGATAGAGTACCTGGCTACGAACCAGGCGGTCGGAGGTTCGAATCCTCCAGAGCGCGCCACTTTTTAGGCTACTGCCTGATATTATTGAAAGATAATATCGAAAACACCGTGCGCTCTTAGCTCAGCTGGATAGAGTACCTGGCTACGAACCAGGCGGTCGGAGGTTCGAATCCTCCAGAGCGCGCCACTTTTTAGGCTACTGCCTGATGTTGTTGAAAGATAATATCGAAAATACCGTGCGCTCTTAGCTCAGCTGGATAGAGTACCTGGCTACGAACCAGGCGGTCGGAGGTTCGAATCCTCCAGAGCGCGCCACTTTCCAAAAAGCCTCGCTTTTGCGAGGCTTTTTCGTATCTGCTTTTCTTCACATAACCAAAAAATAGAACCTAAATGCGTTTCTATCTTAGATATCGATTGTTGAAGTTTTAACCATATCTCAGTTTTCTTCTTTCCTTTTCATTATTTTAAGTCTATGGCCTAGCTTTAAGCTCTGATACAAGGCTGTTATACAGAGTTATATGGCAATTGTGGGGCAATATTCACCAAGATTGTGCGTATTGAGGTGTCAGCCTTTAAACAAAATTGACAAAATTTCACCAATCGAGATAATCCTAAGCCATTATCTAATTTGCTAATGCCTATTCTATTTATTGGATAAATGGACAATGAATAGCGCTTAGCGCGGATAGATATGTTGTCAGGAAGACAAGGAAAGGAAGCAACATGACTAATATTGGAAGCCTGCTTGGAGATGCAGCTACTCTCATGATTACTGGGATGGCCGTGGTCTTCATCTTCTTAACTATTCTCGTATATCTCGTTCGATTAATGTCTAAATTGGTACCCCAAGAAGTGCCAGAATTGAACGCAGCACCGAAAACAATTACAAAAAATCAATCACCTTCACCTGCTGTGAGCCCACAAGTTGTGGCAGCGATCTCTGCGGCGGTACATCAGTACCGAGCCTCAGAAGCAAAATAGCACTCGAAAGGATTAAAAGGAGTTATGAGCATGTCTAAACCACTCGCTATCACAGATGTGGTACTTCGTGACGCACATCAGTCACTATTTGCAACCCGTATGCGTATTGAAGATATGCTACCAATCGCCGCAGAGTTGGATAAAGTCGGTTATTGGTCGCTAGAAACCTGGGGTGGCGCAACGTTTGATTCTTGTATTCGTTTCTTGGGTGAAGATCCGTGGGAGCGTCTGCGTGAGCTTAAGAAAGCGATGCCAAACACACCAATGCAGATGCTACTGCGTGGACAGAACCTGTTGGGCTATCGCCACTATGCCGATGATGTGGTAGAAAAATTTGTTGAGCGTGCACATACCAATGGTATGGATGTGTTCCGTATCTTCGATGCAATGAACGATGTACGAAACTTTGAGAAAGCGGTGAAAGCAGCAGTAGACGTTGGTGCTCACGCTCAAGGTACTCTTTCTTATACAACAAGCCCGGTTCACAATGCGGATACTTGGGTGGATCTTGCGAAGCGTTTAGAAGATTTAGGTTGTCACTCACTTTGTATTAAAGATATGTCAGGCCTGCTTAAGCCATACGAAGCAGAAGAGCTGATCACACGAATCAAAGCATCGACAGATATCCCTCTGGCACTACATTGCCATGCGACAACAGGCCTATCAACTGCAACAGCAGTGAAAGCGGTCGAAGCGGGTATTGATATCCTAGATACCGCTATTTCCTCAATGAGCTGTACTTACGGTCACACCCCAACTGAAACCGTGATTGCGATGCTTCAAGGCACAGAGCGTGATACGAATCTGAACCTTGATCAAATTGAACCCATTGCCGCTTACTTCCGTGATGTTCGTAAGAAGTACGCGAAGTGGGAGGGAGCACTTAAAGGGATTGATGCACGCATCCTTACCGCTCAAGTACCTGGTGGCATGTTGACGAACATGGAAGGTCAGCTTAAAGAGCAAGGTGCGGCAGATCGTATTGATGAAGTGCTTGAAGAGATCCCTCGCGTACGTAAAGACCTTGGTTATATCCCACTTGTTACGCCAACCTCGCAGATCGTTGGCACCCAAGCTGTCATTAATGTACTTACCGGTGAACGCTATAAGAGTATGACAAAGGAAACCGCTGGTGTACTTAAAGGCGAATATGGTGCTGCGCCAGCAGAGCTCAATGCTGAGCTACAAGCTAAAGTGCTCGATGGCGCAGAAGCTATTACCTGTCGCCCTGCCGATCTGATCGAAAATGAGATGGATAAGCTAACGACTGAGTTGCTAGAGAAAGCGAAATCAGAAGGTATCTCATTAGCAGAAGATACTGTTGATGATGTGCTTACTTACGCCTTGTTCCCACAGGTCGGTCTCAAATTCCTCAAGAACCGTCGCAACCCTGAAGCCTTTGAGCCAGCGCCAGGTAAAGAAGAGCCTGCAGCACCAGTTGTAGCTCCGGTTGCTGCGAAAGCGGGTGCGGTTGAAAGCTATAGCGTTAAGGTTGATGGCCAGGTTTACGATGTAGAGGTTGGCCCACAAGGTCAATTGACTTCGGTTGCTCCAGCAGCGGCTACAGCACCTGTTGCTCAGGCTGCACCTGCAGCGGCAAGTGAAGCTGAGGCTGTACCAGCACCGCTTGCTGGCAACATCTTCAAAGTGAATGTTCAATCGGGTGTTGAAGTGGCTGAAGGCGATGTTCTGTTGATTCTTGAAGCGATGAAGATGGAAACAGAGGTTCGTGCAGCGCGCTCTGGCATAGTACAAGACCTACATGTTAAAGAAGGTGACGCAGTTACCGTTGGCTCTCCATTACTAAGTCTGGCGTAAGGGAGAATCATGGAAGGATTAATGATCTTATGGTCAGAAACAGGGATCGCAAACTTTGAGTTTGGTCAGTTATGCATGATCCTCGTTGGGTGTATGCTCCTATTTCTTGCGATCAAAAAAGGATTTGAACCATTACTGTTATTGCCGATTGGCTTTGGTGCTATCTTAGCGAACATCCCGAATGCCGGCTTCACAGAGCCAGGTGGCTTGCTTTATTACGTCTACTACGTGGGTATCGACTCCGGGATCTTCCCTTTGTTGATCTTCATGGGGGTAGGTGCAATGACAGACTTCGGTGCTTTGATCGCTAACCCTAAAACCTTGTGGTTGGGGGCCGCAGCCCAGTTTGGTATCTTCGCTACCCTGTTTGGTGCGATCTTGTTGAATTACGTACCTGGCATGGAATTTACCATGCCAGACGCAGCCTCAATTGCGATCATTGGTGGTGCGGATGGTCCTACTGCCATCTTCCTAGCAAGTCAGCTATCACCAGATCTTTTGGGCGCGATTGCGGTAGCAGCGTACAGCTACATGGCGTTGGTACCGATCATTCAACCACCAATCATGAAGGCATTTACGACTCCGGAAGAGCGTAAGATCCAGATGGCGCAGCTTCGTCATGTAAGCAAAGGTGAGAAGATCTTGTTCCCACTTGCTGTATTGGTGATGACGATCCTGTTCTTACCATCGGCTACGCCTCTTGTAGGTATGTTCTGTCTGGGTAACCTGATGCGTGAAGCTGGTGTGGTCGATCGTTTATCTAAGACTGCGCAAAACGAGCTGATCAATATCGTGACGATCTTCCTAGGTTTAGGTGTCGGTTCTAAGCTGCAAGCGGACGAGTTCTTGAACGTAGAAACTTTGGGTATCTTGGCGCTTGGTGCGGTGGCATTTAGTATTGGTACCGCCGGTGGTGTTTTGATGGCGAAGGTTCTAAATAAGTTCTCCAAAGAAGACATCAACCCACTTATTGGAGCCGCCGGTGTATCGGCTGTACCAATGGCGGCGCGAGTTGTGAATAAGGTTGGACTAGATGCTAACCCACAAAACTTCTTGTTAATGCATGCAATGGGTCCAAACGTTGCGGGTGTACTTGGTTCAGCGGTCGCTGCAGGTATTCTATTAGCGTTGGTTGGCTAAGGACGAGCTTCGTCTTCTGTAGGCAAATGTTCGGTCAGTAAGCCGTCAAAATCAGAGCTATATCTAACACCAGATATTTAAATGGTTTATAGTCAAAGGGATGCAAATGCATCCCTTTCTTTTTAGCAATCAAAAAGGATAAACACAGCATGGAAAATAAGCAGATCGCGATTACTGAGTTTGGTGAACCCAACGTACTAAGTATTACTACTTCTACCGTACCTAAGCCTAAAGAAGGTGAGGTTGTAATCAAGGTTGCTTTTTCTGGTGTGAATCCCATTGATGTAAAAACGCGTGCTGGGCTTGGATGGGCAGCGCAAAGCAATAAAGACAACTTACCTTGGGTCCAAGGTTACGACATTGCAGGGCAAGTAATTGCATTAGGCGAAAATACTCAGCACTTTCAGGTCGGTAACAATGTCGCAGGAATGATCGGTTTCCCACTCCGTGGTGGCGCTTATAGTCAATATATATGTGTGCCAGAATCGGAGCTCAGCTTGGTGCCTGATTCGATTACATTGGAAGCAGCAGCTGCGCTACCGCTAGCAGGTTTAACTGCAGCACAAGCTGTTAATCTTGCCCAAATCAAGGAAGGTGAACGCGTCTTGGTGCTTGCTGGTGCGGGTGGTGTTGGTCATATTGCTGTTCAACTGGCTGTTGCGACTCAAGCAGAGGTTTATACCACGTGCAGTGAAGCTAATCTTGATTACCTTGCTACCCTTGGGGCACATGCAATTAACTATCAGTTCGCTCCGGTCTCAGAAAGGCTAGAGGAGGTCGATGTATTGATTGACCTTGTCGGTGGTGATGCAGCTCTTGATGCTCTGAAGTGTCTAAAGGATGAAGCTCGCGTTGTGACTATCCCAACTGTCACTGCTGAGTTGATTTGTGAAAAGGCAAAGTTATTGGGGTTTGATGCTCAGGGAATGTTGGTTAAACCTGATATTGAGTTGTTTGAAACACTCCTATATATGGTGAGCGTAGGATTACTAAAGATTGAGATTCAACAGATTTACCCGCTTGAGCAAGTGATTCAAGCGCATCTTCAAATAGAAACAGGACGAACGCGGGGTAAGGTCTTGCTAGATATGCAATGTTAGAGTGGTTTAATTCTGGGTTTGAGACGCTCGCTTTATGGTTCTCAGACTCAGCGTTGTGGGTTCTGTTTTTTAGTGGCTTTCTTAGTGCCACCCTGTTACCAGGGGGATCAGAAGCTGGGTTAATAGCAACACTATCTCTTGCTCAAGACCCTGTTTGGGTAATCATCGCAGTTGCTACCGTAGGTAATACGCTTGGTGGATTAACCAATTATTGGCTCGGCTTGTGGTTACCAAATCGAACTCAACAAGAAAAACACGGTCATAAAGCAATGAAGTGGTTAGAAAACCACGGT
Organism: Vibrio maerlii; assembly: GCF_003415655.1. Classification (GTDB taxonomy): domain Bacteria; phylum Pseudomonadota; class Gammaproteobacteria; order Enterobacterales; family Vibrionaceae; genus Vibrio; species Vibrio maerlii. Next base: position 619,942 of record NZ_QRHC01000003.1, on the reverse strand, counting down.
TACTGGGCGTTACTTATGAGCTGGTTGCCTGTTATCGGTGACCCTCTGTGCCTAGCTGCTGGATGGCTAAGAATGCGATTTATTCCTTCGCTCATCATGATTGCCATTGGAAAAATGGTGCGCTATAGCCTACTCGCAGCCCTCTATTTTGGGTTGCTTTAATGTCAGTTGTAGTAACTAAAAAGAACCTAATTTTTGGCTTAGTAGCTCCTACTGAGCCTTATTCATTTGTGGAGTATTTATGAGAAGAGTAGTGCTAAGTGCCTTGGTGGCACTTGCTTTAACCGCCTGTGGATCTTCTACCACATCACCCGTTTCCTCAACTTCTAACCTACCAAGTGGCATTACGCTACTTGAGACACAACAAGCCTCTGCGGACAAAGTCTCAATCCCTTACGAGAAATATCAGCTGGATAACGGCTTGACTGTGATGCTCTCTCCAGATGACTCAGATCCATTGGTGCATGTTGATGTTACTTATCATGTTGGTTCTGCCCGTGAAGAAATAGGTAAGTCTGGTTTTGCACACTTTTTTGAGCACATGATGTTTCAGGGCAGCGAAAATGTCGGTGATCAGCAGCATTTCAAACTGATCACGGAAGCAGGTGGTACGCTTAATGGTACCACCAACAGAGATCGCACTAACTACTTTGAAACCGTGCCATCAAATCAGCTAGAGAAAGTACTTTGGCTTGAGGCGGATCGTATGGGCTTTTTGCTCGATGCGGTATCGCAGCGCAAGTTCGAGATTCAACGTGACACGGTGAAGAATGAGCGTGCACAAAACTATGAAAACCGTCCATACGGGCTGATGTGGGAAACCATGGGGCAGGCAATGTATCCAGAGGGGCATCCATATTCATGGCAACCTATTGGTTATGTTGAAGACTTAGACCGTGTTGATGTGCAAGACCTAAAATCCTTCTTCCTACGTTGGTATGGCCCAAATAATGCGGTACTGACGATCGGTGGTGATATCGACACCAAAGAAACATTGGAATGGGTGAACAAGTACTTCGGAACGATTCCAAAAGGCCCTGAAGTAGAGAGTGCTCCAAAGCAACCGGCAACATTGAATGAAGACAAGTACGTCACGCTGGAAGATAACATCCGTCAACCTATGGTGGTCATCGGTTGGCCAACGACGTATCTGGGTGATGAGAACCAGGCGAGCTTCAATGCGTTAGCTAACGTACTTGGTGGTGGTAAGAACAGCGTTCTTTACCAAGACTTAGTGAAAACACAGATTGCGCTGGATGCAGGTGCTTTCCATGACTGTGGTGAACTGGCTTGTAACATGTATGTTTATGCTATGGGTAAGGCAGGTGATGAAGGCGATTTGACCCCATTGTATGATGCCTTACAGGTTTCGCTTGAAAGCTTTGAGCAAACAGGAGTAACCCAGGATCGCTTAGACCAAATTACAGGTATGGCAGAAGCCAATGCGGTTTTTGCTCTTGAGAGTGTGCGCGGCAAGGTGACTCAGCTAGCATCAAACGAGACTTTCTTTAACCAACCGGATCGTATTGAATCGCAATTAGAGCAGATTCGTCAAGTTACCCCAAACTCTGTCAACTCTCTTTATCAAACTTACCTCAATGGTCATAACAAGGTGGTATTAAGTGTTGTACCAAAAGGTAAGACTAATCTTGCCGCACAAGAAGCGACATTTAAGTTTGAATCTAGAGACCTGCCTGAAACGAAAAAAGTGACAGAGGATGAATTGGTTTACCGTAAGGCTGTTGATAATTTTGACCGTTCGATCATGCCGGAGGTTGCTGAACCAGTAAAAGCTGAAGTTCCTAAGCTTTATCGTCTTCACTTCTCTAATGGAGCAGAACTGCTAGGAACAGATACCTCGGAAGTTCCTACGGTTCAGATTCAGATTGACCTTCCAGCGGGTGATCGCTATGTGCCACGTGGTAAAGAGGGGCTTGCATCATTGACCGCAGCGCTGCTCAACGAAGGGACGGTGAACAAGTCATCGGAGCAAATTGAAGCTGAACTCGACCGTTTAGGAAGCGCTGTGAGTATTCGTTCTTCGAATTACACAACCACGGTTTCTATTTCGTCATTAACCAAGGATTTGCCACAAACGTTAGCGCTCGTAGAAGAGATTCTGTTAGAGCCGAGATTTGATGAACAAGATTTTGAGCGTCTAAAGCAGCAGACGCTCCAAGGATTAATTTATCAACATCAGAGACCACAATGGTTAGCATCTCAAGCAACGCGTCAGGTGCTATTTGGTAATAGCGTTTATGCCCGCTCTGATGATGGTACAGAGCGTTCGGTTGCAACGATTAACTTAGAAGATGTAAAGGCCTTCTATCGTTCGCATTACACGCCACAGGGTGCGCAGATTGTCGTGGTTGGTGATATCAATAAACCTGAAGTGCAGAAGCAGCTTAAGTTCATACAAGAGTGGGAAGGAGATATTGCTCCAATGCTTCGCCCACAGTTAGTGAAGAAACCAGAGGGCCAATCAATCTTCCTGATTGATAAGCCGAATGCACCACAAAGCATTGTTCGTTTGGTGCGAAACAGTGTCTCTTTTGATGCAACGGGCGAGCTTTACCTAATGCAGTTAGCGAACTTCAATCTAGCGGGTAACTTTAATAGCCGTATCAATCAGAATCTGCGCGAAGATAAGGGCTATACCTACGGTGCTGGCGGCTACTTTGCGAGTAACCGTGAAGTGGGAGCGGGCGTGTTCTATGCGCAAGTTCGAGCTGACTCAACGGTTGAATCCATCAAAGAGTTGCAAAAAGAATTGGCGCTGTTCTCTGCAGAGGGCGTGACGGAAGAAGAGTTGCGCTTTATGCAGCTCGCTATGGGGCAGAAAGATGCGTTGAAGTACGAAACACCTTCGCAAAAGGCGAACTTATTGGGTGGCATCATCGCCTACAACCTAGATGAGGATTACCTGCAACAGCGTGCTCGTATTCTGGAACAAATGGATTTAGAGACGTTAAACCAGGTTGCTGAGAAATGGTTTAACCCCGATGATTACCAAATTATAGTCGTTGGGGATGCTAAATCATTAGAACCTCAATTAGAAAGCTTGAATATTCCAATTCAAAAGCTTGAAATTGAACGTTAACGCACACATAACAAGGAGAGGCCGAAATTGCGGCCTCTTTTTCTTTCACGAGATAAGCTGAGCTAAAGATCTCTAGTCCCAATTGTGACAAAAGTGTCTTATTATTGTGCTTTAGCTTACACAGAAAATAAGCGATTCTAATTTTGACTAATTTTGCTACGCGACTTCAGAAAGTTGCTAACCATTCTGGTGCTCTCACCAAGTTGGGTCGTGGTGTAGAACGAGAAACACTGCGCTACAAGGAAGACGGTCGTCTAGCGGTAACCTCACACCCCGAAGCCCTGGGCTCAGCGTTAACGAATAAGTGGGTAACCACAGATTTTTCTGAGTCTCTGCTTGAGTTTATTACTCCAGTTTCAACAGAGGTTTCAGAACTGCTTGCCCAGCTTTCAGATGTACACCACTTTACTCAATCTAAGTTGGGTGAAGAGAAACTGTGGCCGCTTTCGATGCCATGTTATGTCGCCGATGAAGAAGACATTAAGCTGGCTCAATATGGTACGTCGAATAGCGGCAAAATGAAGACCCTTTACCGTGAAGGGCTGAAGCGTCGCTATGGCAGCCTGATGCAGATCATCTCTGGTGTTCACTTCAACTTCTCTTTCCCTGAAGAGTTCTGGGATGCGTTACATGGTGAAGAGGGTGAAGAAGCGCGAGCAAACACCAAGTCAGACGCCTACTTTGGGTTAATTCGTAACTACTACCGCTTTGGCTGGTTGATTCCTTATTTCTTTGGTGCCTCTCCAGCGTTGTGTTCTTCTTTCTTACAAGGCAAAGAAAGTGCACTGCCGTTCAAAGAACTGGGTCATACATTGTACCTGCCACAAGCAACCTCATTACGCTTGAGTGACTTGGGCTACACCAACAGCGCACAAAGTGAGTTGAGAATTGGCTTTAATAGTCTTGATGAGTACCTAGAAGGTCTGAATAAAGCGATTCACACCCCTTCAGACGACTTTGCTAAGATTGGCATTAAGGTTGAGGGTGAGTATCGTCAACTTAATAGCAATGTATTGCAGATTGAGAATGAGCTTTACTCACCAATTCGTCCTAAGCGTGTGACGCAAAGCGGAGAGAAACCATCGTGTGCACTTAAGCGTGGTGGCGTGGAGTACATCGAAGTGCGTTCACTTGATGTGAACCCATTTAGCCCAATTGGTATTAGCGAGCAGCAAGTACGATTCCTTGACCTATTCCTAGTTTGGTCGGCTCTGAGTGAATCGGATCCGATGGATAACTGTGAGCTGGAGTGCTGGCGTGAAAACTGGAATCGAGTGATTCTAGAAGGCCGCAAGCCTGGTTTAGAGCTAACCATTGGCTGTAAAGGTGAGAAGCTGTCTCTACAAGAGTGGGCACACCGCGTATTTATTGAGCTTAATGAGATTGCGCAAGCGATGGATGCGCCTTTAGCCGGTACTCCGTATCAAAATGTATGCAGTGAGCTTGCAGAGTGGATTGATAACCCTGAGCTTACTAACTCTGGCAAGCTTCTGGAAAAAACACTTGAGCTAGGTGGATTGGGCAAAGTCGGCGTTGAGCTTGGTGCTCAATATCAGCAGACCTTCGAACAGGCTCAATATCAGATCTATTCAAGTGATCTGATGGAGCAAGAAGTTGCCCGTTCTCGCCAAGAACAAGCTGACATTGAAGCAAGCGATGAGTTAAGCTTTGATGCATTCTTAAATAACTACTTTGATTTCTTAAATCTAGAAAATCAATAGTGCCCCAATTTGACCACCAGATTAGGCTCTGGTGGTGAGTAACGAGGAGATTTCCATGCCACTACTAGATAGCTTTACTGTTGACCATACTCGCATGAATGCGCCAGCAGTACGTGTTGCAAAAACAATGCAAACACCAAAGGGCGATACGATCACTGTATTCGATCTACGCTTTACTGCGCCAAACAAAGACATTCTTTCTGAGAAGGGTATCCATACTCTCGAGCACCTATATGCGGGCTTCATGCGTGCACACCTAAACGGTGAGAACGTTGAGATTATCGATATTTCACCAATGGGTTGCCGTACTGGTTTCTACATGAGCCTCATTGGTACACCGTCTGAGCAGCAAGTTGCTGACGCTTGGTTGGCTGCGATGGAAGATGTGTTAAAGGTTGAGAGCCAGAACAAGATCCCTGAGCTAAACGAGTACCAGTGTGGTACTGCGGCTATGCACTCACTGCAAGAAGCGCAAGAGATTGCAAAGGCGATCATCGCTGCAGGCATCCAAGTGAATAAGAATGATGAGCTTGCACTGCCTGAAGAGATGCTTAAAGAGCTAAAGGTAGATTAATCTATCGATGTAAAAAAGGACGCTTGCGCGTCCTTTTTTGTATCTCAGAGAAGCTAATTGGTATTAGTCTTCTAGATCACCACAGAAGCGGTAGCCTTCACCGTGGATTGTCGCGATGATCTCTGGCGTTCCAGATACAGACTCAAAGTGCTTACGAATACGACGAATTGTAACGTCTACAGTACGGTCGTGTGGCTTAAGCTCACGGCCTGTCATCTTCTTAAGAAGGTCTGCACGTGTTTGGATTTTGCCAGGGTTCTCGCAGAAGTGCAGAAGCGCACGGAACTCAGAACGAGGTAGCTTGTAAGCTTCACCAGCAGGGCTCACAAGAGAACGGCTGTTGATGTCTAGAATCCAACCGTTGAACTCGTATTTCTCTACCACGCGTTTCTCTTCCTGAACAACACCAGAAGTCATCGAGCGGTTTAGTAGGTTGCGAGCACGGATGGTCAGTTCACGAGGGTTGAATGGTTTAGTGATGTAGTCATCAGCACCAATCTCAAGGCCCAGGATCTTATCAACTTCGTTGTCACGACCGGTTAGGAACATAAGTGCTACGTTTGCTTGCTCACGTAGTTCACGAGCTAGCAGAAGACCGTTCTTACCAGGTAGGTTGATGTCCATGATAACTAGGTTCACTTGGTTGTCAGAAAGCTTCTGGTGCATCTCTTCACCATCGCTAGCTTCAAATACGGTGTATCCTTCCGCTTCAAAAATGCTTTTCAGCGTATTACGAGTAACTTGCTCATCTTCAACAATAAGAATCTGCGGAGTTTGCATTATAGGTACCTAAATCTTGTGACAAAAATTGTGCTTTTAGAATAAATTCTAGGCAATAATAACATTTATGTAATGATTTTTTGATGATATCGCAAAGCGTATCAAAAAAACATCACATCGTTAGTTTCATCCTTGAGGTCTACTGCCAAACTTCGCATTCTCCTTAACGCTTTTTTGTTTATTCTAGCGAATTGTGTGAATTCTATAATGTTAACAGCTTGCTAACAATGGCAGAATGTTAATTCCATTCACTTTGTTGATTTATATCAATAGGGCTTGTGTAACTAAAGTTAATAGTATGCGCCAAGTAATGGATACATTTTCATCATCTCTTTTTCTATGGAGATTAATGAAAGTTTGATGTTTTTTATGATTTTTCCGCTATATGGAGTTTTTTAGCGGTTTATTTGACGATTCTCGCTCCCTGCGTCTCGGTGGTTTTTATCTTGGACAGATAGTGCCTTACTACCCTATGAACTGAAAGAAATTAACTGTTTTGAAAGTTTGCAAGATAGATTGCTTAAGGTTTGTGTACGCCAAGGAAAAGGAATTTAATCAAGGAGGAAACTATGAGAGACCTTACCCCAGAGATTTGTGATCACTTTGAGCAAGAAGTAACAATGATTGATTTGCCGTTGCAAAGCTTTGGCCAACGTTACTCATTCTACGGTCAAGTTGTTACCATCCGATGTTTTCATGACAACTCAAAAGTACGAGAACTACTTGCAACCGATGGCAGAGGCAAAGTTCTGTTCGTAGACGGTAATGGATCTTGTAAAAAGGCGTTGTTGGGGGATCAGTTAGCGGTACTGGCGATAGAAAATGGATGGGAAGGTGTGATTGTCAACGGGGCTGTACGAGATGTCGCGGCTATGTCAGAGATGGATCTCGGTGTTAAGGCATTGGCGACTAGCCCGTTTAAAACGGAAAAGCGTGGAGCGGGTGAGGTGAATGTTACCTTGCAAATCCAAAGGCAGATCATTCAGCCAGGAGATTATATCTACGCTGATTGGAATGGTACCCTTTTAAGCCATAACGAACTGGACCTTACTAAGTTTTTATAGAGACAGCTCGTATCGGTTCCGCTTTTATTTGCTGTTTACGAATTAGTTGTCATTAAAAGCGGAAACCCAATCCAAACTCAATACCTTGTTCAAACTGCTCATAATCTAGAGTCGCGTGGATATCAATATTCTCAGAGAGCTTAACGCGGCTTGAAACCTCAGCGGTTACACTATCCTTGAACTTTGCATTCCCACTGACTACGTCGTCTTCAGGGCGATCTTTCGCATGAAGAGTACTTTTGAAAACGATCTTGTCGTTGAATTGGTAGCTCACACCACTAAGAAAACCATTTTCTCTGATTTCATTGCCATTGTTGACCCTTGCACCTATATAAATATCGACATCGTCGAGGATTGAGTAGGCGTAGCCGCTGTCAATGGTCCAAGTATCAAAGGATTGGTTACTATTCTGCTCGCTAGAAATGAATAACTTATGAGGTGAGGTCTCTTTGTGGCTCGGTAGAGTTGGCAGATCACTGGCGTAACACACTGATGCAAAAAGCCATGATAGTAAAAACCACGCTCTCGTCATGTATCCCTCCCTGCGTACCACCGCTTGAATGCTCCCTTGCATTCATATGCAAGAGAATTTTTATACTGTTAATCTTAGGATCAAAAATAACATATCGTCTAAAAATTGATGCAAAATCTATATGCTAATTAGTTATTAGTCGTGAAATTCAGTCTCTGCTTCAAATTTCATGTAACGCATTACATGAAAGGGCCCTATTAGTTTCATCATCGAATAGCAGAAAAATCTCTATTTTGCCAAAAAATGTAACTTTTGATTGACTCAAGAGTGTAAAGTCGGTAAACGTAGAGTTAAGAGATTTGAAGAGAAAACAAACCGTTTTTATTATGTACGTTAACAGCCTAATTATGATGACCACAACCATGATTATTACCGGCATTCACAATGTTGGGGCAGGCTGCTAACTAAAGGATTTCAAAAAAAAGGCCTGTATCCAACACGATACGGGCCTTTTTTTTATCGATTTTTTAGCTTATCGATTTTTCAATTTGGAGGAAGGGATGCGAGTTTTAAAGTTTGGAGGTTCATCATTAGCTGATGCAGATCGCTTTTTGAGAGCGAGTGACATCATTGCTAATAATGCCCAGCAAGAAGAAGTAGCCGTTGTACTATCGGCGCCAGGTAAAACAACCAATAAGCTAGTTGCTATCATTGAATGTGCGCTTAAGAATCAAGGTGCGGAATTACAGATTTCAGAGCTTGAAGCTTCATTTGCTTCTTTGTACGCCGAAATTCAACAAGTGCTCCCGAATATCAATGGTGAAGGCTTCCAACAGCAGGTGGATAGCTCTCTTGGCCAGCTGCGCCAGTTTGTTGATGGTATTCAACTGTTGGGTATGTGCCCAGACAATGTCAATGCACGCATCATCAGTAAAGGTGAGCGCATTTCTATCCAGCTAATGAAGGCTGTTCTTGAGGCGAAAGGTCAGCCTGCGAGTCTTATTGACCCAGTTCAATATCTATTTGCACAAGGTCCACATTTAGAGGCGATGGTTGATGTTGAGCTCTCTACGCAAAACTTCCGCAATGCGCCACTTCCACAAGGTCATGTAAACATCATGCCAGGCTTTACTGCCGGTAATGAGAAAGGTGAGATCGTTACGCTAGGTCGTAATGGCTCTGATTATTCAGCAGCGGTATTGGCAGCGTGTCTACGTGCAGATTGCTGTGAAATCTGGACAGACGTGGATGGCGTATACAACTGTGACCCTCGCCTTGTTGAAGACGCGCGTCTTCTAAAATCGCTAAGCTACCAAGAGGCTATGGAGCTGTCGTACTTCGGGGCTTCTGTTCTTCACCCTAAAACCATTGCTCCGATCGCACAGTTCCACATTCCTTGCCTTATCAAGAACAGCTTTAACCCACAGGGTGCAGGCACATTAATCGGTCAAGATACTGGTGAAGATAACCTAGCAATCAAAGGGATCACTACCTTGAGTGACCTCACTATGGTTAACGTGTCAGGCCCAGGCATGAAGGGCATGGTTGGCATGGCGAGCCGTGTATTTGGTGCGATGTCGACTGCAGGTGTATCGATTGTACTCATCACTCAATCTTCGTCTGAATACAGTATCAGTTTTTGTATTGAAGCGGCTGACAAACCCAAAGCACAAGCTATCCTGAGTGAAACATTTGAGCTCGAATTAAAAGATGGCCTGTTAGAGCCAGTGGAATTCTTAAACAACGTCGCGATCGTTACGCTAGTTGGTGACGGTATGCGTACCTCGCGCGGTGTGGCTTCACAATTCTTCTCATCACTGGCTGAAGTGAACGTAAACATCGTTGCGATTGCCCAAGGCTCATCAGAGCGTGCTATTTCTGCTGTGATCCCTGAAGATAAGATCTCTGAAGCGATCAAGGCGTGTCACGAAAATCTATTTAACTCCAAGCACTTCCTTGATGTGTTTGTTGTCGGTGTTGGCGGCGTTGGTGGTGAACTGGTGGACCAAATTGAGCGTCAGCAAGCAAAATTGAAAGAGAAAGGCATCATTATTCGTGTGTGTGGCCTAGCAAACAGTAAAGGCCTGCTATTGGATGGTGAGGGTCTTCCTCTGGAGAGCTGGCGTGACCGAATGAAAGATGCATCTGAGCGCTTTAGCGTTGCCTCTTTAAGTGCGCTTGTTTCTCGCAACCATATTATCAACCCTGTTCTAGTTGACTGTACTTCTAGTGAAGATATCGCCAATCAATATGCAGATTTCTTAGCCGCAGGCTTCCACGTTGTGACGCCAAACAAGAAAGCAAACACCTCGAGCATGGCGTACTACCATCAGCTACGAGAAGTGTCTCGTCGCTCTCGTCGTAAGTTGATGTATGAAACTACGGTTGGTGCAGGTCTACCGGTAATCGAAAATCTACAAAACCTTATTGCTGCAGGTGATGAGCTTGAGCGCTTCAATGGCATCTTGTCTGGCTCTTTGTCTTACATCTTCGGCAAGCTTGATGAAGGTATGACGTTAAGCGAAGCAACTAACATTGCTAAAGAAAATGGTTTCACGGAGCCAGACCCTCGTGATGACCTATCTGGTATGGATGTCGCGCGTAAGCTTCTAATCCTGGCGCGTGAGGCTGGCATGATGCTCGAACTTGAAGATGTTGAAGTTGACCAAGCTCTACCACCTGGCTTTGATGATTCAGGTTCGGTTGAAGAGTTTATGGCTCGCCTTCCTGAAGCGGATGCTTATTTCCGTGAACAGTGTGCGAATGCTGCAGAAGAGGGCAAAGTGCTCCGCTATGTCGGTGAAATCGCCGACGGCAAGTGCAAGGTGCGAATTGCTGCCGTTGATGGCAATGACCCAATGTTCAAGATCAAAGATGGTGAGAACGCATTAGCATTCTACAGCCGCTACTACCAACCGATCCCACTGGTTCTTCGTGGGTATGGTGCTGGTACTGAGGTAACGGCAGCAGGTGTATTCTCTGATGTGATGCGTACTTTAGGCTGGAAGCTAGGGATGTAATATGAGCGAAGGTAATATGGATGTTGTCGTTTATGCACCAGCATCAATCGGTAACGTAAGTGTTGGTTTTGATGTACTTGGTGCAGCGGTTTCACCGGTTGATGGAACCTTATTGGGTGACCGTGTTTTAGTGGCATCGGGTGATGAAGCATTTACACTTACCACGGCTGGTCGCTTTGTTGATAAGCTACCGGCAGAGACTAAAGAGAACATTGTTTATGATTGCTGGCAGGTGTTCTCTCGCGAACTGGATAAGAAAGGGCTGGTTGTAAAACCCGTCGCTATGACACTCGAGAAGAATATGCCTATCGGCTCGGGTCTAGGTTCAAGCGCTTGCTCCATTGTCGCGGCACTAGATGCGTTAAACCGTTTCCATGATCAACCACTCAACGAGACGGAACTTCTGGCTTTGATGGGGGAGATGGAAGGTAAGATCTCCGGTGGTGTTCACTATGATAATGTGGCACCTTGTTACCTAGGTGGTGTGCAGCTGATGGTTGAAGAGCTCGACATCATTAGCCAGGAAGTACCAAGCTTTGACGATTGGTACTGGGTAATGGCGTATCCAGGCATCAAGGTATCGACTGCAGAGGCGCGAGAGATCCTACCATCTCAGTATCGCAGACAAGATATTATTGCTCATGGCCGTCACTTAGCAGGCTTTGTTCACGCATGCCACTCTAACCAACCAGAGTTAGCCGCGAAGATGATCAAAGACGTTATCGCGGAACCATACCGTGAAAAACTATTGCCAGGCTTCAAGCAAGCTCGCCAATATGCTGCTACAGCGGGTGCTCTTGCAACGGGTATCTCTGGCAGTGGTCCAACTCTGTTTAGTATCTGTAAAGAGAAAGACGTGGCTGAACGCGTAGCTAAATGGCTAGAACAAAATTATGTTCAAAATGAAGAAGGATTCGTCCATGTTTGTCGTCTGAACAAACAGGGCTCAAAAGTAACAGGAAGTAAGCTATGAAGCTGTACAATATCAAAGAAAATGACGAACAAGTAAGCTTTGGACAAGCTGTTCGCCAAGGTCTTGGTCGTAACCAGGGTCTATTTTTCCCATCAGAATTGCCAAAGTTTGATGATATCGATGCACTACTTGAGGAAGACTTTGTTTCTCGTAGTACTAAGATTTTGTCTGCCCTAATTGGTGATGAACTACCAAAAGAACAAGTGAACGCACTGGTTGATGCAGCATTCCAGTTCCCTGCACCTATTAATCAAGTTAAAGAAGGTGTTTACGCACTTGAGCTTTTTCATGGCCCAACATTAGCATTCAAAGACTTCGGTGGTCGCTTTATGGCTCAGTCTTTGGCGGCGGTTTCGGATGGCGGCAAGATCACGATTCTAACCGCGACATCTGGTGACACTGGTGCAGCTGTAGCACATGCGTTCTATGGCATGGAAGACATCAATGTTGTGATCCTTTACCCGAAAGGGAAGATTAGTCCACTGCAAGAAAAACTATTCTGTACGCTAGGTAAAAATATTCATACGGTTGCTATCGATGGTGATTTTGATGCGTGTCAGGCGCTGGTGAAGCAAGCATTTGATGACGCAGCTCTGCGCGAAGAGATTGGTCTAAACTCTGCAAACTCAATCAACATTAGCCGCCTAATGGCGCAGATCTGTTACTACTTTGAAGCAGCCTCTCAGCTAACAAAAGCACAGCGAGAAGAGCTAGTTATCTCTGTACCGAGTGGTAACTTTGGCAACCTGACTGCCGGTCTATTAGCAAAAGCACTGGGTCTGCCGGTTAAACGCTTTATTGCTGCAACCAATGAGAATGACACGGTACCTCGTTACCTAGAAACCGGTGAGTGGGATCCAAAGCCAACGGTAGCGACGACATCAAACGCAATGGATGTTAGCCAGCCGAACAACTGGCCGAGAATCGAAGAGCTTTGTCGTATTAAAGGCTGGGGATTAGATACTTTAGGTAAAGGTAAGGTATCCGATGCTGAGAGCGCGGAATCCGTGAAAGCTCTTAATGCACAAGGTTACCTATGTGAACCACACGGTGCGATTGCCTATCGTCTTCTTGATGAACAGTTGCAAGAAGGTGAAACAGGTATCTTCTTGTGTACCGCGCACCCTGCGAAGTTCAAAGAAGTCGTTGATGAAATCCTAGAATCAGATATCGAACTTCCAGGTCCACTTGCGAAACACGCTGTTATGGAACTGTTATCGGAAGACCTTGCTAACGACTTTGAGGCTCTAAAAGCGGTGCTGCGTCGAGTTCAGTAAATCAGGTTGAATATTTAAACTGAGGAAGGTGAATGCTGTCGCATTCACCTTTTTTGTTTTGATTAGACTCTAAGGTGAGTGAAATGTACTTTTTAGTTTTTTTGGGTTCAGTTCGAGAGAGTACGCCGCCCAAGCCTGCCAGAATTGGGATGAGAGTGAGTAGGGCCTGTGTTCGATTGCTAGAACAAAGCTACCCACAGCATACTGTGGAACTCATTGATCCATTAGAGTATGACTTCGGCGATATATTCAAACCGGAGTTTGCCTATAGACGCTCTCAAGTGCCGAATCAAATGGAATCATTAGCGAAGAAAATTCAAGATGCTGACGGCTATATTATGGTCAGCCCAGAGTATAACCACTCCATGAGTCCAGCATTGGCAAACCTGCTCAATCATTTTGGAAGCTCTCGTTTTTCGTACAAACCGAGTGCGATAGTGACATACTCTGCCGGACAGTGGGGAGGAGCAAGAGCTGCGGTCAATATGCGTACTTTCTTATCTGAACTTGGCTGTTTACCTGTATCGGCAATGATTCATTTACCAAAAGCTGCGCAAGTACTGGATGAGAATGGCTTTGTTGTTAATGCTAGTGAACAGAGTGAATGGGATGAGTATATGAATCGCACATTACATCAGCTGTTATGGTGGGCACAGGGAGCAGCTCTGCAAAGAGAAAGGCAAGATCCGACGAAGAAAGCTAAGGTGTTTAGTAAGGACCCTTCCCAAAGAAATGCACCATAAAGGGACGGTCTTCGGACATAAAAAAAGCTTGGTTATCGCTAACCAAGCTCTTTAAATTTTGTACTTCGTCTCTAAAATTATAGAGATTCAGTGAATGTACGAGCGATAACGTCGCGTTGCTGCTCTTGTGTTAGAGAGTTGAAACGTACAGCGTAGCCAGATACGCGGATAGTTAGCTGTGGGTAGTTCTCTGGGTTCGCAACTGCGTCTTCTAGAGTTTCACGCTTCAGAACGTTAACGTTTAGGTGTTGGCCACCTTCGATTTTTGGCGCAGCTTCGATAGCAACCTCACGGCTTTCGTACTCACCTAGGTCTGCAGCAGCAACAACTTGGTCTGCTTCGTAACCAGCAGTTGCAGCAACACAACGAGCTTCGTTCTTTTCTGTATCCAGTAGCCAGATAGAGTTTAGTAGGTCGTCGTTTGCAGCTTTAGTAATTTGAATACCTTGAATCATTACTTTCTCCTATTCCACTTTAGTGGATATTTGGTGTTAATTTTCAATTTTTGTTGAGCTGAGTAATGTATACCTCAATGTGGTTATAATAATATTGATTTAAGTCAAAAATCAACAAAAAACATTATTTATAGTGAGGTTAATTTTTTGTTCTATATCAATAAAACTATTAAAAACAGGCGTGTAACATAATATTTTAATCATTAAAAAATAGTTTAACGCCGCTTTTGTTGTAATTTTACTACAAAATGGTTTTTGTTCTTGTTTCTGCTTACCTAGTTTCAAGGTGTTAGCAGAGTATTTTGAAAGTCGAAAGTGATTAAATGACAAACAATAAAAAGATGTATGGCAACAAATTTTTAGGGGCTCATGTTTCAGCCGCTGGTGGGGTTGATCAGGCGCCGATGCGTGCAAGAGAAATCGGCGCCAATGCGTTTGCCTTGTTCACCAAGAACCAACGTCAATGGAATGCGAAGCCTTTAGAAGAGAAAACAATCCGAGCGTTTAAAGCTAACTGTCAAATGTTGGGATTTTCGAGTGACCAGATTCTACCTCATGATTCCTATCTGATTAATCTTGGTGCACCAGAAGAAGAAAAGCTCGAGAAATCTCGTGCTGCATTTATTGATGAGATGAAGCGCTGTGAGCAACTTGGGTTAACCCTATTGAACTTTCATCCTGGAAGCCATCTGAAGAAAATTGCTGAGGACGAGTGTTTATCGAGAATTGCAGAGTCTATTAACATAGCTCATCAAGCCGTGCCCAAGGTTATCGCCGTTATTGAAAACACAGCTGGGCAGGGCTCTAACTTAGGTTGGCGCTTTGAACATATCGCTGCCATTATCGAGCAAGTTGAAGACAAATCGAGAGTCGGGGTGTGTATTGATACCTGCCACACCTTTGCGGCGGGCTATGACTTGAGTTCAATGCAAGCGTGCGAAGAAACATTTGCTGAATTTGATCGTGTAGTTGGAATGCAATACCTACGAGCGATGCATATTAACGACTCTAAAGTAGAACTGGGTTCACGTGTCGATCGACATCATTCGTTGGGAAGTGGAGAGATAGGTTGGGATTGTTTTGAGTACATCTCGAGAGATCCTCGCTTTGATGGTATGCCATTGGTTCTCGAGACGATTGACCCTGATAAATGGAAAGATGAAATTCACTGGATGCGTCAACATCACCTCTTAGCATTAGAGCAGGAGTAAAGAATGTGAAACCACTGAATAACTGGCAAGCTTTAATAGAGCAAGAGAAAGCAGAACCTTACTTCGTTGAAATGGAGAGCAAGATTGAGTCTCGTCGCAAAGCCGGCGTTAAGGTCTTCCCTCAACCTGAAGATATCTACAGTGCATTTGAAGCCACGCCGTTGGATCAAGTAAAGGTTGTTATTATTGGACAAGACCCATACCACGGGGCGGGGCAGGCTCATGGGCTGAGTTTCTCAGTGCATCCAGGAGTAAAAATACCGCCGTCTTTACGCAATATGTACAAAGAGCTTGCTGAAGATATTGAAGGATTTGAGCTTCCTAAGCATGGGTACCTTCAGAGTTGGGCAGAACAGGGAGTGTTGCTTCTTAATACTGTATTGACGGTTGAAGAGGGAAGTGCTCATTCTCACGCTAAATTTGGTTGGGAAACCTTTACGGACGTGGTGATTAAGACCCTTAGCCAACAAAAGCAGCCTATTGTCTTTTTACTTTGGGGCGCACACGCTCAGAAGAAGGGGAAAGACATCGATGAGAATCATCACTGTGTCTTAAAAACGGTCCACCCATCTCCCTTGTCTGCGCGCCGTGGCTTCTTTGGCTGCAAACACTTCTCACAAGCCAATCAGTTCCTTATTGAACAAGGACATTCTGCTATCAACTGGCAGGTGTAACGCTATATGGCTATATAGTAGAGCGATAACTGTAGTCGTTAAAGCGGTAACTCTATAGCCATAGTTTCACCAATTGGGGTGAGGTGCTTAAATTTCGACCGTCATCAAAGCATCAACTAAACTGTTTCTATACACTTATAAAAAGTAAGTGATAAGGAGTGATGTCATGATGATTGAAAGGATTAAGCGAGAGCATGGCTATATGGTACGACTGTTAGCTATTCTTAAAAGTAAACTAGCTCAACTCAACAACGAAAAGACGATTAACTACAGCTTAGTCAAAGAGATTGTAGACTACTTGGGCAACCATTCTGAGAAAGTGCATCACCCTAAAGAAGATATTCTTTATCGCTACTTTATTGACCATTATGGTGACCAACAGGATATCGAAAACCTAGAACTGCAGCATGTCGAGCTATCTAAGAATACGCATGATTTTCTCGATATCGTTGAGATGATCTTGCAAGACGCTGTGGTTCCTAAAGAGGTGTTCGTTGAGCGTCTCGAGCATTTCATTGTTGAACAGAAGCAGCACCTTGATATGGAAGAAAAGAACGTCCTTCCTTTGATTAAAACAGCCTTTACCACTGAAGATTGGAAAAATGTCGAAGCGATGTGGGAGGTCACAGAAGATGACCCTGTATTCGGCGATACCATTGCAGACCAATACAAGCAGCTTGCTGATAGAGTAAAACAGAACGAAAGAGAGTGCGTGTAGAACCCACAAGATTTAATTGAAGCTGTGCAAGTATATAGATAGAAGAAAGACGCCTAGTAGGCGTCTTTCTATTTAAAGGAATGTCAGATATTGATTTCTTCTAGCTCGAACTCTACCCCTAGGTCTTTAAGCTCTTTTTGAAGACGTTGGCGGTCTTTGATCGCCTCTATCTCTCGCCATTTTCTTTTTGTGGGTTTAGAACGAGTGGAACGTGATTGAGGAACATCCATTTCCATTACACTATCAAGTTGAAAGCCTTCCATAAGCAGCCCCTTGCCAAAACGTGTTAAGCCTATTTGTCATGCCCTTCAAGCCAGCTTTTATTGAAACTTATTGAGCTGAGCCAGTAGAGCATATTTAGGGTCATATTAGCGGTGATTTATTTCTCAATTGTTTCTTCCAGATGACATTTTGAGGTCAAACTAAGGAGCGAATCACACTTTTTTTACCAGAGTTATGGTTAAAAAGTAGTCAAACAAACTATTAACGTGGTTTTTTTGTCGTTGCATCAGTTTGTTAAAAGAGTGTGGATGAACGATTGCGTAATGCGATAAGTCGCCAAATCGTCTTATTTTCGATCACTGATGGGTTTTTGACTTTACAGGTACGAGGTGAACTTAGGCAAGCATTGAAGCTTAAAGGCTAAAGGGACTTTTTTATATTAGAAGCACAAACCTATCGCGCTACAAATAATCATGTTTCAATCAATTACAATTGTAGATAATTATGAGGCTTAAACTTCTAAATTATGTAAATGCGATGTTTTTATTTGGTGATATTTACAGTTTTATTTAATTGGTTGCATATTGATTTTTTACTTCTTCGAGCGCATTATCCGCCGCGTCAAAAAATCACTGATTTGTAAATTCTATCGTTCAGTAGGATTTACGACCTACACTTCATATACAAATTTAATAATACGTTGCTGAAATGATTTTGGCGGTGTGAAGTGTGGAGCATGCACAACTGCGGGTCAGCTAAAACTCTATGAGAGGTTATCGTGACAGATCTAATTAACTTAATGAACGATCTACTTTGGGGATCGATTCTTGTTTATCTTCTAGTTGGTGTTGGTATCTACTTCACCGTACGCCTAGGCTTCATTCAATTCCGCCACTTTGGCCACATGTTCTCGGTTCTTAAGAACAGCCGAAAAGCAGACAGCGCTGGTATTTCTTCTTTCCAAGCACTTTGTACTAGTCTTGCTGCTCGTGTAGGTACAGGTAACATGGCGGGTGTGGCGGTAGCACTAACGGCAGGTGGCCCAGGTGCTATCTTCTGGATGTGGTTAATCGCAATGCTGGGTATGGCAACATCATTTGCTGAAAGTACGCTAGCACAACTATACAAAACGAAAGATGATGACGGTAACTACCGTGGTGGCCCGGCATACTACATGGAAAAAGGCCTGGGTATGCGTTGGATGGGGGTTCTATTCTCTATCTTCCTGATCATCGCGTTTGGTCTAGTGTTTAACGCAGTACAAGCAAACTCAATCGCTGGCGCAATGAAGACGGCATTTGGCCTAGACGAAATGTATGTTGGTATTGCTATCGTTGTATTGTCAGCAGTTGTTATCTTCGGTGGTATCAAGCGTATCGCTCGTACTGCTGAGCTAATTGTTCCAGTAATGGCACTTGCTTACTTAGCGCTAGCTCTGTTTATCATGCTAACTAACCTAGACAAGCTACCAGGCGTGCTGTCGCTAATCTTCAAGAGCGCATTCGGCCTACAAGAAGCGGCTGCAGGTGGCCTAGGCTACGCAATTGCTCAAGCGATGATTAACGGTATTAAGCGTGGTCTATTCTCGAACGAAGCTGGTATGGGTTCTGCGCCAAACGCAGCAGCATCAGCAACACCTTACCCGCCGCACCCTGCTTCTCAAGGTTACGTACAAATGTTAGGTGTATTTACAGATACTATCGTTATCTGTTCAGCTACGGTTGCGATTATCCTGATGTCTGGAGAGTACGTTGGTGCTGAGACAGCGGTAACAGGTATCGAGCTAACACAGCGCGCACTAAGTACTCAGGTTGGTGAATGGGGTGGTATCTTCGTTGCGGTTGCAATCTTCTTCTTTGCATTCACATCGATCATTGCGAACTACTCTTACGCGGAAACGAACCTAATCTTCTTAGAGCACAACCACAAAGCTGGCCTTGGCATCTTCCGTGTGATTGTTCTTGGTATGGTTATGTTTGGTTCAATGGCTTCATTACCAGTAGTGTGGTCTCTAGCTGACGTATCTATGGGTCTGATGGCTATCGTTAACTTAGTGGCAATCCTGCTTCTATCAGGTATCGTTATCAAGCTAGCAAAAGACTACAATGCGCAGCTGAAAGCAGGCAAGGTGCCGACTTTTGATGCGAACGATTACCCAGAGCTTAAATCTCAACTTGAAGATGGTATTTGGGATAACAACGACAAGAAGTAATCTTGTAGTTGAGTGCTCTTGATAGAGCGCGACAATCAAAACGATTGAGAAAGCCGTGCAGACAATGCACGGCTTTTTTTGTACCCTAAGTACAGAATAAATATTATTAGGGACTTAAAGTCATGCTCATCGTTGTTTCTCCGGCTAAGACGCTGGACTATGAATCGCCGCTCGCGACACAAACTTATACTCAACCAGAGTTTGTTGAACATTCTGCAGAGCTTATTGAGGAGTGTCGTAAGCTCTCTCCGGCTGATGTATCGGGTTTGATGAAGGTAAGCGATAAGATTGCAGGCCTTAACGTGGCGCGTTTCCAAGAGTGGTCTACCGAGTTCACACAAGAAAATGCTCGCCAAGCCATCTTAGCCTTTAAAGGTGATGTATATACTGGACTGGATGCTCAGAGCTTAACTGAAGCAGATTTCGGCTACGCTCAACAACACCTACGTATGCTCTCTGGCCTATATGGCTTATTAAAACCACTCGATCTGATGCAACCATATCGTCTAGAGATGGGGACTAAGCTAGCTAACGCTCGTGGCACCAATCTCTATCAATTCTGGGGAAGCCTGATAACGGATAAGCTCAATGAGGCTTTGAATGCTCAAGGTGACAATGTCTTAATTAACCTTGCTTCAAACGAGTATTTTAAAGCTGTGAAACCGAAGAACGTGGATGGTCAAATCATCACGCCAGTGTTCAAAGACTGTAAGAATGGTCAATATAAGGTGATTAGTTTTTACGCGAAGAAAGCTCGTGGCATGATGGTGCGATATATCATTGAGAACCGTGTTGAATCTGTGGCAGATCTGACTAAATTTGACACAGCGGGTTACTACTTTGTCGAAGAAGAGTCGACAGCAACCGAGCTTGTATTTAAGCGCGAAGAGCAAAATTAATCTTTAGCAGTATCGCCACGCGAGAGCTAAAAAGCGAAAGGGTTGACCATTAAGGTCAGCCCTTTTTTATTGTTCGGTATTTGTACACTTGTCGCTCCATGCAATTTCTGTTAAAAATTATTTTATCCATTAAAAAAAAGTTGAACGGGAAGGCTATAAGTTGTATGTTAAATGCAACTTATAAATAAGGAATGCTCATCATGTCAGACTTCAAGCTCACACATAAGAAAGCATCAAAGCTATCAGAGTACGTTGCATTACGAATTACCAAGTTATTGAAGCTAACGCTCAATGTTTTTTACGGCAAAAAGTATGCGAAGCGTGCAGTGATACTCGAGACTATTGCCGCTGTTCCAGGCATGGTGGCTGGGATGTTTAACCACCTGAAAGCTTTGCGTCGAATGAAGGATGATGAGGGCTGGATTCGTGAATTATTAGATGAAGCGGAAAATGAACGTATGCATCTGATGATTTTCCTCGATATTGCAAAACCAAGCTGGGTAGAGCGGCTATTGGTGTTGTTAGGTCAGGGCGTATTCATTGTCGTTTATAGCCTGATCTATTTGATGTCTTCAAAGATTGCTCACCGAGTGGTCGGTTACTTTGAAGAAGAAGCGTGTAATAGCTACACCGAGTATCTAGAGAAGATTGATAATGAGGAAGTGGAGAATGTACCGGCTCCAAAGCTGGCGATTGATTACTATCAGCTTCCTTTAGATGCAAAACTACGAGATGTGGTTCTGCGAATCCGTGAAGATGAAGCGGGTCACCGTGATCGTAACCACGGCTTTGCTGATGCGTATGAAGAAAAAGCGCTCCCAGCACACCAACTTTAATGACTAAAACCAAAAGAGCCGCATGATGCGGCTCTTCTCAAATACGGTAAGAGTGTTATTTCTTCTTAGCGCTTTTCTTTTTACTGCTCTTCGCTTTGCTTGCTGGTTTTTTACCTTTCGCAGTGTCTTTCTTTTTCTTTTTAAACACTGCTTTCTTGTGCGTAGGACGCATGCCTTCAACAAAACGCTCTTTGATCGCTTCTTTAGTGTAACGAGCAACACGTTCGATCATTGGCTGATCGTGAGCTTCGATCAGTGAAATCGCATTACCTTTCTTACCAGCACGTGCAGTACGGCCAATACGGTGTAGGTAAACATCAGCAGTACGTGGCATGTCGTAGTTAATTACGTGGCTAACGTCAGGTAAATCAATACCACGAGCCGCAACGTCCGTAGCAAGCAGGACGTTCACCGTTCCATCTCGGAAGCGTGAGATAGCATTGTTACGGCGATCTTGTGGCATTTCACCTTGGATCCATGCACATGGGATTTGCGCACTCTCAAGCTGTGCTCGAAGATCAGCAAGACGCTCACGCGTCTTAAGGAAAATAATTGTGCGTTCAGCATCATTAGTAATGATGTGTTTTAGAAGCTGCAACTTATGCTCTGCAGTATCAGCACGGTGATACCATTGAGTGATCTTTTTACGCTCACGTAGCGAAGATTTAGCTTCGATCTCTGCTGGGTCTTTTAGTAGATCCGCGGTAAAACCTTCAACACCTCGGCCTTCTAACGTTGCCGAGAACAGTAATGTTTGTTTACGCCAGCGACACTCACCTGATAGACGATCAACAACTGGACCGAAGCCCATATCTAGCATGCGGTCTGCTTCATCTAGGATTAACCACTCAATTGCTCGGCAATCAAAACGCTCAGCTTCGATGTACTCCATCAGACGACCAGGAGTGGCCACCACGATATCTTGAGTCGCCGCTAGATCGTCTGCATGCTCTTGATACTGTACACCACCTGTAATGGTAATCACTTTTAGGTGAGTGTGTTTTGCTAGTTGACGCGCTTGCTCTGCAACCTGCATGGCTAGCTCACGAGTTGGCGTTAAGATTAAAACACGTGCAGGGCCCGCTTTCTTACGAGGGAAGTCTTCTAGGTACTGGATAGCAGGGATAGCAAACGCAGCTGTTTTACCTGTGCCGGTTGGTGCTGAGGCAAGAATATCCTTACCCTCTAGAGCTTGAGGAATCGCCTCTGCTTGTACTTGAGTAGGACGGTCAAACCCCATCTCCTCAAGAGCAGTGAGTAGGGTAGGATCAAGATCGAGTTCAGCAAAAGTTCTGATCACAGTAGTGTCTCCGCTAGCCAGTGAATGGGCTTAAAAAATGGTCGGTTATTATAGAGGGTTTGGTGATAAGGATCACATGTTATTTCTACATCTTGAGATAAAAGGCATGGGTCAGGTCAACAAACGCCTCACTGTAGCCTTTGTGATCCCCGTGGATCGTCAGTGATTCTTCTTCGAAACCTTCTTCGTACTCTGCCTGGTCTTTGGTTAAAGTGAGCTCGAACAGCAGTCTTGAGTATGGCTTCTTCTCTGTTGAGCGGATACGACAGAGTCTGGTCAACTTCCAGCTTAAGGTTTCCGCCATCGTGATGAAGGCTTCTCCTTCAACAGTAGGGAGGATGAAACTTGCACCGCCATTTGGGTTTAATAGCCGCTCGCATGCAATCAATAAATCGCGGTGATCGAGTGAGTCGCAATGCCTTGCGGTAGCTCGCTCTTCACTTTGCGCTTGTTCACCTGAAATGAAATAGGGTGGGTTACAGATAATACTATCGAAGACTATTTGGTCATCTTTATTTTGTGCAAACTGCAAAACATCGGCTTGTTGAACCGCGATTCTCTCGTTCCATGGCGATTGTTCAGCATTGAATGATGCTGCTTCCACAGCGCTCGGTTCTATATCTAAGGCGGTGATAGCAACGTTCGGGTAGCGTTGAGCTAGCATTAAGCTGAGCAGCCCAGTGCCTGTTCCTATATCTAGAACCTTGTCCGATGCTTTCACTTCTGTCCAAGCCCCCAGCATTACGCCATCGGTACTGACAGGCATTCCGACTTCTGCTTTAAAGATGGAGAACTGTTTAAATCGAAACTTGGCAGCGAAGTTAGTATCTGTCTTTGGTTGCATATTCTGTATATGACCTAAGTTATGAATTATCTGACTATTGTTGAACTATATCGCAGGTTGTTACGCTGTTTGGTGGTGTTTGTATGCGATTTTGTGTAGTTTAATATTCTAGTTATTTGTTTTTAATATAGTGTATATCACTGGCTTTTTGCGGTTCTATTGGTTTTATGTGGTGTTTTTCTCTATAGGGTTGTCGGCTATTGATACTTTCTGCATGATGCGTCGGTATTTTATAGATTATCACTCAGCCGTTGAGTGCAATCGCCACACTATATCCGTCAGTTTAACGGATTTGATAACGTAAAGGGTTAGCTGTGAAGCACAACTTAAAACCATCCGATATTATCGCATTAGGCTTTATGCTTTTTGCATTCTTTTTAGGTGCGGGGAACATCATTTTTCCACCGCTAGCTGGTCAATTGGCTGGTGATAACGTCATCCCAACCATGGTTGGCTTTCTTCTTACTGCCGTCGGTCTGCCACTTCTGACCATTATCGCTATCGCGATTGCTGGTGGCAGCTGGGATCATCTGACGAAAGACTTACCAAAACGCGCTGCAGTGCTGATGGCCGTTCTGATCTTCATCATTATTGGTCCTGCATTTGCTGCGCCACGTACCGGCCTTGTTGCTTATGAAATGGCGATTCGTCCATTTATTGCTGACGCTGGTCAAATGGATCTGACGCTGTTCTCAATCTTCTTCTTTGTTGTCGCAATGTGTTTTGCATGGACCCAAGGAAAGCTTATCGACATCATCGGCAAGTTCCTTACCCCCGCTCTGTTTGTCGGTCTTATTGTACTTGCAGCTGCGGTGTTCCTTAACCCGCAAGGTGACATCATGGCAGCACAAGGCAATTACCTTACGCAACCATTAACAACCGGTTTCCTTGAGGGTTACAACACCATGGATACCTTTGGTTCATTGATGTTTGGTATGTTGATTGTGGATGCAATTCGTCAAAAGGGTATCGAAGATAAAGCACAAACTACCAAGTACCTGATCAGTGCTGCGCTGATTGCTGCGGCAGGTCTGGCGTTTGTTTACATTTCGCTATTTTACCTAGGCGCAACCAGTGGTGCAGTTGCTGATGGCGCTGACAACGGTGGTGTCGTACTTAGCCAATATGTTCAAGCGCTATTCGGTTCATCAGGGCAGTTGGTTCTGTCGGTGATTGTATTGCTAGCATGTCTAACAACAGCAATCGGCTTGATCTCAGCATGTTCTGACTACTTCAGCTCGATTACTAAACTATCGTACAAAGCGTGGGTGATCATTACAGGTATCGCTTGTGCGGTTGTTGCGAACATCGGCCTATCTCAGTTGATTTCTCTTTCTGTCCCTGTGCTGTTTGCACTTTACCCTGTGGCAATTGCATTGGTTGCTTTGACGTTTGTTCGCCACAAGTTGCCAAACCCACGCAGTGCATATCGAGTAGTCATGCTGGTATCGCTACTGTTTGCATTGATTGATGGTGCAAAAGTAGCTGGTGTCGATGTATCAGCCTTCAGCGTGCTTCCACTATTCGAAATGGGGATGGGGTGGTTGCTGCCAACTGCAGCAGCACTGATTGCTATGTTCTTTGTTGGCAACAACCAAGAACAAGAGCTTGCTCAGCAGTCATAATCAAGTCTCAGAGTACACGAGAATCAAAAAAGGATGCCGAGGCATCCTTTTTTAGGTTTTAAGGTTAGAGTTCTAAGAGTCCTTAACGAACTTCAGGATAGACTCGAACCATCTTTATCTTGTTCTCATCAAACTCGATGATCTGCATTGGATGCTTAGCAAGCTCCAAACTTATACAGGTCTCTGGCAGGTCTTCAAGTTGTTCTAAGATAAGCCCGTTTAGTGTACGTGGACCATCGGTAGGCAGTTTCCACTTAAGACCTTTGTTGATATCTCGAATGTTGGCACTGCCCTCGATAAGGAAGCTGCCATCAGATTGTGGGGTGATCTCTTCTGCTAAGCTCGGAGCAATCGAGGTCGTAAACTCGCCGACAATCTCTTCTAGGATATCTTCTAGTGTCACTAGACCATTGATATCACCATACTCGTCAACAATCAGACCAATACGCTCTTTATTGCGTTGGAACTTAAGTATTTGAACATTTAGAGGTGTTGCTTCAGGAATGTAGTAAACCTCGTCAGCCGCACGTAAAAGCGTCTCTTTATTGAACTCGTTCTTTTCTAGCATCAAGCGATAGGCTTCACGCAAACGAAGCATGCCAACCACTTCATCAATTTGGTCACGATAAAGAACTACGCGGCCATGAGGAGAGTGAGTTAACTGGCGTACGATAGATTTCCAGTCATCGTTGATGTCTATGCCGGTGATCTCGTTGCGTGGCACCATGATATCGTTCACTGTCACATGCTCAAGATCGAGGATCGAAATCAGCATATCTTGGTGGCGACTTGGTATTAGGCTGCCCGCCTCGTTTACTACAGTACGCAGCTCTTCTGAGCTTAAATGGTCTTCTGCACCGTGATCGGCCTTAATACCAAGGATGCGAAGGAAACCATTGGTGATGAAGTTAACTAACAGCACCAGTGGCGACAGTATCTTCATCAAGAGAGAGAGAACGATACTGCTTGCGTAAGAGACTTTCTCTGGATAAAGGGAAGCGAGTGTTTTAGGCGTAACCTCTGCAAAAACTAGCACCACCATGGTCAAGGCACCCGTTGCAATCGCAACGCCAAGGTCACCATAGAGGCGCATACCAAGAATGGTCGCAATCGCTGAAGCAAGAATATTAACTAGGTTGTTGCCGATAAGGATAAGACCAATGAGTCGATCGGGGCGATCAAGCAGCTTTTCAACGCGTTTAGCGCCTTTGTGGCCTTGATTAGATAGGTGTTTAAGTCGGTATCTATTTAGGGACATCATCCCTGTTTCTGAACCTGAAAAGTATCCAGAGATGATGATAAGACAGGCGAGTAATCCAAATAATATGCCTGTTGATATGTCTTCCAAAACTTATCTTTTCCTTAGTATGTTTGGTTAATTTATGACCCAAATAGAGAGTGGAGTCAAATTCTAATAGAGAACCTTATATTGTAAAAGAAAGGTGATGGTTAATCACCTTTCAATCAAAGCTCTTTGTGACGTTAGCTAAGAATCACTTCTTGAACAAAGCGGCTACCAAAGTAAGCCAGTGTAAGGATGGTCGCACCTGCCACCGCAAACCAAGTCACCTTTTTACCACGCCAGCCTTTTTGGTAATGACCCCAAAGTAGAGTGGTATAGATGATCCATGCGATGAAAGAGAGAATACCTTTGTGTGCCTTTCCTTGGGCAAACATATCCTGAACGAAGGTGAAGCCAGTCAGTAGTGTACCGGTTAGCAACAGGTTACCAATCAAGATGATCTTGAATAGCTGTCTTTCCACTTTCATTAGTGGAGGTAAATTTGGGTTAATTGCTAAGGCGTTTTTCTTTTTCAGTTTGTGGTCTAGCCATGCTAACTGCAGTGCATAGAGCGCACCAATAGTTAGCGTTGAATAAGAGAACAAGGCTAGCGACATGTGAAGCAGGATTTCTGGGCGAGACTCTAAGTGCGTGATGAACGATGTTGGTAGAAAGGTTGCAGCAGTTAAGTTAATAGCAGCAAAGCTGTATACCACTGGCAGTAGGAACCAAATACGTGTCTTGAGCATCGCGATACTCATTACTACAGAAATAATGAAGCTGATAAGAGAAGCGACGTTGAGAATACTAAGATTTTGGCCGTAAGTGGCAAATATAAGATCGCTAAGTAGCCAAGCATGAAAAACAAGGGCGATGGTTGCGCTTACGAATACCGTCTTAGCTCGAATGCCCGTTTGATGGACCAAGCCCGGAACAATCATTGCGATTGCAAGAACGTAAAGAATAGCAGCGCCAATAGCGATTATGCTGTCCATAACTTCAACTAAGATTCCCAAAATGAATGTGATGAATAGGCAATTATACCCTGACAACACACAATGGGCTACGAGTTCAACCCAAACAATCGCGAAGTTTCATCGCTTTGTTAGTTAGCCCTCGATTTAGCGGGTATGCAGTCACGTGCTGCGTGAGGTATACTTCGGGGAATATGTCGCCGCTTTTTGCAAAGAGGCATCGCTTGTTAATCACTGATAAGGCTTTGCAAAAAGACAAATAGGTTTGCGAAGAGACAACTATGTTTGAGAATTTAACGGATAGACTATCCAAAACGCTGAAGAATATCAGCGGTAAAGGTCGCCTGACCGAAGACAACATTAAAGAGACCCTGCGCGAAGTGCGCATGGCATTACTTGAAGCTGACGTAGCGTTACCGGTTGTACGTGATTTCGTTAAGCGAGTTAAAGAAGGCGCGGTAGGTGTAGAGGTTTCTAAATCGCTTACTCCAGGCCAAGAGTTCATTAAAATCGTTCAGGCTGAGCTTGAAGCGGTTATGGGTGAGTCAAATGAGGCACTTGACCTTGCGGCTCAGCCACCGGCTGTGATCCTGATGGCAGGTCTACAAGGTGCGGGTAAAACCACCTCTGTAGGTAAACTGTCTAAGCTTCTTACAGAGCGTGACAAGAAGAAAGTGCTGGTTGTGTCTGCCGACGTTTACCGTCCAGCGGCAATCAAGCAGCTAGAAACACTTGCAACTGACGTGGGTGTAGACTTCTTCCCATCAAGTCCTGATCAAAAGCCAATCGATATTGCTAATGCGGCAATCGACCATGCAAAGAAGAAATTCTACGACGTACTTCTAGTCGATACGGCAGGTCGTCTTGCTATCGATGAAGAGATGATGGGCGAGATTAAGGAGCTTCACTCTGCAATCAACCCAGTTGAGACGCTGTTCGTTGTTGATGCAATGACAGGTCAAGATGCGGCAAACACTGCGAAAGCATTTGGAGATGCACTGCCACTAACGGGTGTGATCCTAACCAAGGTCGACGGTGATGCTCGTGGTGGTGCAGCGCTATCTGTTCGCCATATTACGGGTAAACCAATCAAGTTCTTGGGTGTGGGTGAAAAAACCGATGCACTTGAACCGTTCCACCCGGATCGTGTTGCTTCACGTATCTTAGGTATGGGTGACGTACTGTCACTGATTGAAGACCTACAACGTAATGTTGACCAAGATAAAGCAGAGAAGCTTGCTAAGAAGTTTAAAGAGAAGAAAGGTTTTGACCTTGAAGACTTCCGTGAGCAGCTTGGTCAGATGCAAAACATGGGTGGCATGATGGGCATGATGGATAAACTTCCTGGCATGTCTCAGCTCCCTGATAATGTGAAAGACAAAGTCGACGACAAAATGTTTAAGCAGATGGAAGCAATCATCAACTCTATGACGATGAAAGAGCGTCAACGCCCTGAGCTTATTAAAGGTTCTCGTAAGAAGCGTATTGCTGCGGGTTCTGGTACTCAGGTTCAAGACGTAAACCGTCTACTTAAGCAGTTCACTCAGATGCAGAAGATGATGAAGAAGATGCAGAAGGGCGGCATGAAAGGCATGATGCGCAACATGCAAGGCATGATGGGCGGCATGGGTGGAATGGGCGGTGGCGGTTTTAATCCGTTCGGTCGATAAGAGTATCTAGTACCTAGAAGCGAGTTCCTAGAGGCACTAGTAAACTAGGAACTTAAATAATTCAGACTGTTAGCTAGGTCACAAACATTTTTTTTAAAGTATGTTGGTGAAAAAATAGCTAAAAGTCTTGCATTGCCTCGGGATAAGAGTAAAATTCCGGGGCTTTAATTTGGCACGAGACCTCAGTTATTCATCTAAGAATGATTAGAGGTCATTTTTAATTTTGAGAAAGCAAAAGAGGACGACATGGTTACCATTCGTTTGGCACGTCACGGCGCTAAAAAGCGTCCATTTTACCAAATCGTAGTAGCGGACAGCCGCAATGCTGCAACTGGCCGTTTCATCGAAAAAGTAGGTTTCTTTAACCCTACTGCAACTGGTCAAGAAGAAGGCCTACGCCTAGATCTAGATCGCGTTAACCACTGGGTTGGTCAAGGCGCATCTCTATCTGACCGCGTTGCTAAGCTAGTAAAAGACGCTCAAAAAGCGGCTTAATTCTTAATTTAAGAAGACTAGTTTATTTATGTCGATGAAGGATAAAGAAACGATGAGCGAACAAAACGAAAAAATTGTTGTGGGCAAGTTTGGTGCTACCTATGGCATTCGTGGTTGGCTGAAAGTTTTTTCCTACACAGACAACGCTGAAAGTATTTTCGATTACAGCCCTTGGTTTATTAACCAAAAAGGCGAGTGGGTTGAGTACAAAGTTGAAACGTGGAAACGCCATAACAAAGGTATGGTGGCGAAACTAGAAGGTCTTGAGATTCGTGAAGACGCTCATCTTCTAACTAACTTTGAAATCGCAATCGACCCTGCTGTTCTACCTGAATTGTCAGAAGACGAGTTCTACTGGCGTGAATTGTTTGGTATGCAAGTTGTTACCACTCAGGGATATAACCTTGGTGAGGTCACTGACCTATTAGAGACTGGCTCCAACGATGTTTTGGTAGTAAAAGCAAATCTTAAAGATGCTTTCGGGCAAAAGGAACGGTTAATCCCGTACCTTGAAGAGCAAGTGATCAAGAAAGTTGATCGCGAAGCTCAACGGATCGAAGTTGACTGGGATCCTGGATTCTAACTCTAAAGTTCAGAGCGAGAGAACACATGTGGGTTGGCGTAATTAGCCTATTTCCTGAAATGTTCCGTTCTGTTACGGATTTTGGAGTAACAGGTCAAGCGGTTAAAAAAGGTCTTTTATCTATTGAGACATGGAATCCTCGTGATTTCACTCATGATAAACATCGCACTGTTGATGACAGACCTTACGGTGGTGGCCCTGGCATGCTAATGATGGTTCAGCCTTTGCGCGATGCTATCACGGCGGCAAAAGAAGCCTCACCGGGTAAGACGAAAGTCATTTACCTTTCTCCTCAAGGTCGCAAGCTCGACCAGCAAGGAGTCGAAGAGTTGGCAACAAATGAGAACTTGCTTCTGATTTGTGGTCGCTACGAAGGGGTAGATGAGCGCGTTATTCAATCTGAAGTCGACGAAGAATGGTCGATTGGTGATTTTGTAATGACGGGTGGTGAGATACCAGCCATGACGTTGATTGATTCAGTGTCTCGGTTTGTACCGGGAGTGCTTGGAGATATGGCGTCTGCAGAAGAAGATTCTTTTGCTAATGGCTTGTTAGATTGTCCACACTATACGCGTCCCGAAGTGTTAGACGGTGTTGAGGTACCTTCGGTACTTAAATCCGGCAATCACAAGGACATTCGTCGCTGGCGATTAAAACAATCGCTGGGCCGTACTTGGCTGAGAAGACCAGAACTCCTGGAAAACCTAGCTCTGACTGACGAACAGGAACAATTACTGGCTGAATTCATTAAAGAGCAAAAGCTCACAATGAAAAGCAAGCAGTAACCTATTAAATTTAGTATCAGTTTATTCTAGGAATTTAAAAAATGAGTAACATCATCAACGCTCTTGAGCAAGAGCAAATGAAACAAGACCTACCTACTTTCGCACCTGGTGACACAGTAGTAGTTCAAGTTAAAGTAAAAGAAGGTGACCGTGAGCGTCTACAGGCTTTCGAAGGCGTTGTAATCGCAATCCGTAACCGTGGCCTTCACTCAGCATTCACAGTTCGTAAGATCTCGAACGGTGAAGGTGTTGAGCGTACGTTCCAAACTCACTCTCCAATGGTTGATAGCATTGAAGTTAAACGCCGTGGTGCAGTACGTCGTGCCAAGTTGTACTACCTACGTGAGCGTTCTGGTAAGTCAGCTCGTATCAAAGAGAAACTTGCTAAGAAGTAATGCTAGAACTAGCGTTCTCATAGTGAAAACGGAGTCCATATGGGCTCCGTTTTTTTCTTTTGAGTTATAGCTGGTTATTTTTCTCCCAGCCGTTGTCGTCGGTACTCCTTTACATTCGTAAACTCCGCTCCTCCTCCTAGGCTGAAAGCAAAATACCCGCACTCTAATCGAAAAAGTTAATAAAAAAGGCCGATGCATTCACATCGACCTCAGCCATCAAGGGACTCATTTCTAGGTACTAGCTTCTTTCCCTAGTACTGATCTTCCGACCAACCGTCGCTATCCGACATATCCGGTGCGCCAGCGATTTTGTTATCTTCGTCTGCCCATTCTCCGAAGTCGATCATTTGGCACTGCTTACTGCAAAATGGACGGTGAGGGCTTTGTTCGCCCCACTCAACATCGGCACCACATTGTGGGCATGGAACAATGGTAATCTTTGACATAATAAATCTCAGTGGTACTTGCTAAATATTTGGTGTAACTGACAAAGTAGCTCTCTAGCTCTCTAGCTCTCTAGCTCTCTAGCTCTCTAGCTCTCTTTTTTAACTACAAACCGCCAGATCAAAATCGATATCTTGTGAGTAGGCTAACCCAGTCTCAAAAGACATAAATTTAATCGCAAAGCGATTTTTATGGCCTGAGATCATTGGGTAAGCGCCGAAATGAATCGGTATCGCGAGACGAAGGATGTTAGCTTCTTCAGCGTCACTTTGGAAGAATCCTGCGCGTGCAATCTGTGGTTTGAAATGACCGGTTTCTCGAGTCAGTTTTAGCCATAGGTTAAGGGCGTTAGATAGTGGCTTTAGCGTATCCATCCAGCGCTGTGCATCGCGTGTACGCTGCTCGTTTGGTAAGTGTAGCCAATAATGAAGGGCAGGAAGGTCAAAACAGCATGAACCACCAGGTAGGTTGAAGCGTTGACGTATGGTACTCAAGAAGCGGTCTTCTTTGAGTGATTGGCCGATACGTTCTGTCTGCATCAGCGCTTTATGAGTCACATCAACCTCAGCCAATACCTCTTGCAGCATGGCTTGGTTTACACCCTCAACATTCAACCAACTACGGTAAGCTTGGCGCTGCTTCTCAAGATCTTTGGCTAACTCGGATTTGATCTGAATCTGCTCGAAGATTTCTAGCATATCGAAGATCGAGCGGAAGAAGAGTTGATATTGCTGGCTATCAATAAATGAAGAGGACTGATGCATCTGTCTCAGTAACGTTTCTACTCTCAGGTAAATACGAGTCTTTTCATTTAGTGGGTGTTCAAATTTATGAATAGTCATGGGATAGCCTTTACGTACTCCTAAAATGCAGGAGGCAGACTGATTTCAGCCTTTCGTTGCAACAATTCTATTGTGACCGATTTTTCCTACTCATTGCCAGATACTTTTGATGTAAATCTGTGACTAATGGCAAAAGTTGTTGGTTTTTTACGCTGTTTTCTATTATGTCGTCTGCTGCGTCCAATCGTTGGGCTCGACTTGCTTGAGCTTTGAGGATAGAAAGCGCCTGTTTTCTATCAACCTCATCTCTTAGCATAGTACGTTCTATCTGAATTTCTTCTTCTACATCAACAACAAGCACGCGATCAGCCATATATTGAAGATTGTTTTCAACCAGCAGAGGAACAACCAATAAACCATATTCAGATGAGATACTGTCGAGGTCTGATTTCATCTTTTGACGAATCATTGGGTGAAGCAGTCCATTTAACCATTGCTTGTCTTCATCACTCGCAAAGATAATCTCTCGAAGCTTTGTACGATTGAGCTCGCCTTCTTCTGTCAGGATATCCTGACCAAACTTTTCGATGATCGCGGTTAAGCCTTCACTACCCGCTGCTACCACTTCACGGGCAACGACATCTGCATCCACTATCTCGATACCAAACTCATCATGAAACAGGTTAGCTACTGTGGTTTTCCCACTCGCGATGCCGCCAGTAATGGCAACGACGAAACTCATAGCGCGACTCCTAAGATATTGTTGAAGTACCAAGTGATGATCTGATCACCCCATATCAGGCTAATCCAGCCAGCTATCGCTAGATAGGGGCCAAAAGGAAAAGCTTTATCTATGCCTTTTTTCTGCAATCGAAGTTGAATAATGCCAAAGACGAGGCCGACTAACGAAGAGAGTAAGATGATTAATGGTAAGTGTTGCCAACCCAGCCAAGCACCCAGTGCCGCAAGTAGTTTGAAGTCACCGTAACCCATGCCTTCTTTTTTCGTTAGCAGCTTAAACAGCCAATAAACGCTCCATAGACATAGATAGCCAGCCATTGCGCCGATGACGGAATCTTGTAATGAGGTAGGGCTTATCTCAAATAGTGCTAGGGCGATACCTGCCCATGTTAGGGGTAAAGTCAGTTGGTCAGGCAGTAGCATGGTATCTAAATCGATAAAGGTTGCTGCAACTAAAGTAAAAGTAAAAAACAGTAGAGCAATGGAATACCAGCTAGGCTCGAAGTAAAAACCAATCGCGCCACACAGTAATGCAGTCAATGCTTCGATAAGTGGATAACGAGGACTAATCGGGTTTGAACAACGTGAGCATTTCCCTCTCAATACTAACCAACTGAACACAGGAATATTGTCGATAATACGAATAGGTTGTTCGCATTTAGGGCACGTTGAACGTGGGACACTCAGATTGAACTCACCCTCTGGCTTGGGGAGATTGTATTCAGGAAAAGACTCGGAACACTCGAGTTGCCATTCGCGTTCCATCATTTTTGGAAGTCGATAAATAACAACGTTAAGAAAACTACCGACGATAAGACCTAACAGGATACATAGAGTAGGGAAAAACCAGGGTATTTGTTGTAGTGCGTCCATGTTGGTCTCTTTAAACATCTTTTAAGCTAAACGAGAGTCTAACCTAACACACTCATTAAGTTAAAGATTGGTAAGTACATTCCAACGACTAATCCTCCTACGACTACGCCCAAAAAAACAATAATCAGAGGTTCTAAAACCTTTCCTAGATTATCGACGGTGTTGTCAACTTCGAACTCGTAGATCGACGCCACCTTGTTGAGCATATCGTCGAGTTTTCCAGACTCTTCACCAATCATGATCATCTGTAAAACCATCTCTGGAAAGGCTTGAGTATTTTTCATTGCGATATAGATAGGCATGCCCGCCGCTGTATCTCTATATACCCATTCGATAGCGGTTTGGTAATGAATATTACCCGAAGTTTTAGCCGTATTTTGTAGGCTGGTGAGAATTGGGATACCGGCGCTGAAGCTAGTGGATAAAGTGCGGCTAAATTTAGCAATAGCGGCCTTACTGAGCACATCGCCTATAACTGGAACTTTTAATCCAAGACGACTGGTTTGAAGTTGCAATGAAGAGGAGCTTTTGCACGCTGTACGAAAGACAAAGAGAGCTAGCAGAAAGAGACTTAAAGTAGTGAGAGAATAATGTTGTACTGCATGGCTAACTTTTAAAATTTGTTGAGTAAACCAAGGTAGCTCAGCACCAAATCCCTGAAACATCAGTTCAAACTCTGGGATAACCATTGTTAGCATTAGATAAGAAACGGTGAGTGCGACGACGACAACCATAGATGGATAGATCAGCGCTTTGATTACCTTTGCTCGCAGCTGCTCGCTCTTTTCTCGATAAGTGGCTAAACGCTCAAAGACTTCAGCGAGATTACCCGCTTGTTCCCCGGTTGCAATGAGGTCGGTATAGAGCGGGTTGAACAAGCTGCTGGCCGTACTCATCGCTTTGGAGATTGGTGTACCTGCTTCAACGCCTTTGGTGACTTGATTCAAAATGGATTTCATTTCAGCTTTGGTACTGTTGTCCATCACAAGCTTTAATGCCTGAACAATAGGAACACCAGTGGCTAGCATGGTTGCGAGTTGTCTGGTGAGTATAGTGATGTCTTTTGACTTTACGCAGTGGCTCAATCGAGTGATTAAAGAGATGTTGCTTTTCTTAACCTTGGTGATTTGGATATGTTGGTCGCGAAGTCTATCTCGAACCTCCACCTCCGTCAGCGCAAGCGTGCTACCCGAAACCCGCTTTCCTGAATTATTGATTCCCTTCCAACGGTAGTTTTTTAGTTGAGTTCGATTGCTGTTTCGGTGGGTCATATAAACTTCCTAGAAGTAGAGTACTCGTTGAAGTTCTGCGTAACTTGTTATCCCTTGCTTCAGCTTTTCTATGCCCGATTGTTTTAGCGTCAACATACCTCGAGCTTTTGCGATTTTATTCAGCTCAGCAACCGTCGCTCCATTCATCAGCCCTTGTGCAAGCTCTGTGGTAAATGGCATGACTTCATAGATGCCCACTCGGCCAGAATAGCCATGAGTGCATTCGTTACAGCCCTGTGGATTGGCTTTAAAAATTAAATCATCTTCTGCAATCATTAAGCTTTCACGAGTAAGAGAGGCTAAGGCATCAGGATACTTGCAGAATGGACATAAGCGACGAACCAACCGTTGGGCAATGATAAGGCTTAAAGAAGACGCTAAGTTATAGGCCTCAATCCCCATATTGTCCAGACGAAGTAAGGTTTCGGCTGCCGAGTTAGTATGCAATGTAGACAGTACAAGGTGTCCAGTTTGGGCTGCTTTCACTGCTATCTCTGCCGTTTCGATATCACGTATCTCACCGACCATCACCACATCCGGATCTTGGCGTAGAAACGATCGCAGCGCTTCGGCGAATCCGAAACCGATCTTGGGTTGGACTTGTACTTGATTTATTCCGGATAGGTTGATCTCCACTGGATCTTCAGCTGTGGAGATATTTATCTCAGCGGTATTCAATATGCTTAGCCCAGCATATAAGGAGATTGTTTTTCCGCTGCCAGTCGGGCCGGTCATTAGGATCATACCTTGAGGCTGTTTTAGGGCATGGAGATAGAGATCTTTTTGCTGTTCTGTATAACCTAACGCATCGATGTTGAGACTCGCGGTGCTGCTGTCGAGTATCCGTAGGACGATTTTTTCTCCCCATAGCGTCGGCAGGGTAGAGACTCGTATATCAATAGCGGTGTCTATGTTTAACCGCAGTTTTATTCGGCCATCTTGAGGAAGTCGGCGCTCGGCTATATCGAGCTTGGAGAGTATTTTTATTCGAGCAGAGAGTCGGCGGCTTAATTGGTAGGCGGGGCGTTGAGTCTCGACCAAGATACCATCACACCGAAGGCGAATTCGGTAAAAGTCTTCGTACGGCTCAAAGTGGATATCGGATGCGTTTTTGCTTACAGCATCAAGCAGCACTTGATTGATGAAACGACTAACTGGGGCGTCATCTTGACTGAGATCCTCGCTCTCAACGAATTCTTCTCGACTAATATCAACCAGTTCTGCGAGCTCTTGGTGGCTGATCTCCTTTCCCGAGTTCTCTTGCTGATCAACTTGTTGGCCGTACAATCGACGAATAGCGGCTTGCAGGTCTTTAATGTTTGCTAGGGCGAGTTCTACTTGCTTACCTGTTGCGAACCGAAAGTCATCTTCGACCTGTAGATGAGTTGGGTCTGATACGGCAATCACTAAACAGGCATCGTTTTCAGAAAGAGGTAGAGCTTGGTAGCGTAAGATAAGGTCACGCACACCAAGTGAGGTGCATAGCTCTTCATATCGGTAGCGGGAGAGGTCAGTGTTGGGAAGACCAAAGATAACACTCAGTTGTTCGGTCAGATCGAAAGAAGATAATAAACCCAGATCAAGGATCGCTTCAGGTACATTTTTCCCTGAACGCTGGACTTGTGTAATGATGGCTTCCTCTTGCGCCAGGCTAATAAGCTCAGCCTGACGAAGAATTGTAGGTAGGTTGGTAAGCATAGGTTGAGGAAATTATCTGTACTAACTACCGCTACTGAATGTGCCTGAAGTACAACCTTTTAAGCTTTGTCCTGTATCATGCTTGCATGACCAACCATTGGCTGATCTAGTCAGTTGGACTTTCTTTCCTGATAGTGCGCCGGTTGAGCCGATAGAGAATAAAATGGTGCCATACTCCGAGCCTGAAGCTGTGGGCTCTATATCGAGCAACCCTAATGAACTCATGTCTGTTGCAGCGCCAATACCAGTAAGATCTGTTGCAACCTGATCACTAGGGAACTTCCCCGTTTTTTGAATAAATAGGTCAATGTTTGCTGTTAACGCTCGCGGTATCCCGACTGCTGTATTTGCTTCGGTTTTCAATACGTACCCTTGATATGCAGGTACGGCTATCGCACTTAATATGCCTATAATACCGACCACGATCATCAACTCAATGAGGGTGAATCCTTGTTGTTTTTTGGGTGTATTAGTTTTCACTGGGTATCTCCTTATCCACATGATTTATAGCGGTAAGCAGAATATTGGGTGAATGTGATAAGAAGAATAAGGCAGGGAACAGTACACGACTGAGCTACGATAAAAACGGCCATTCTTGCATTGTGGGAACAAAAAAATGGGAGGGGGTTAAAGCTTGGTAGTGTTTTTTTAATCACCAAAAAGGGAGAACGAATGTTCTCCCTAATGTCATTATTGAAGCTATTACTGGTTGGTCAGTGCATTACTTAAAACGCATAGACAGGTCCATTGCTTTGAGGTGCTTAGTCAATGCACCGACAGAGATGTAGTCAACACCTGTCTCTGCAAACTCAGCGATCGTTTCTAGCGTTACGTTGCCTGAGTTTTCAAGTGCAGCACGGCCAGCGTTTATCTTCACCGCTTCACGCATCATGTCTGTAGTAAAGTTGTCTAGCATGATGATGTCTGCGCCTGCATCGATCGCTTGTTGAAGCTCTTCTAGGCTTTCGGTTTCGACTTCAACAGGCTTGCCAGGGTTTAGCTCTTTCGCTGTTGAGATAGCTTTCTCGATGCCGCCACATGCAATGATGTGGTTCTCTTTAATCAGGTATGCATCGAAAACGCCGATACGGTGGTTAAAGCCACCGCCACAGGCAACTGCGTATTTTAGTGCGCTGCGTAAGCCAGGAATGGTTTTACGAGTATCAAGTAGGCGACACTCTGTGTGTGCAATTTTTTCTGCATAGATAGAGGTTGTCGTTGCACAGCCTGATAGCGTCTGGATAAAGTTCATCGCGTTGCGTTCACCTGTTAGCAGGTCACGCGCTGGACCTGTTAGTGTGCATAGCGTTTGGTTTGGTTCGACTTTATCACCGTCTTGCACATGCCATTCGATAGTAACGCGCCCCCCAAGCTGTTTAAAAACTTCGTCGGCCCACGCTTGACCACAAAACACACCATGTTCGCGGGTAATGATTGTCGCTACGTTTACTGCATCTTCAGGAATAAGGCCAGCGGTAACGTCATTACTCAGTTCGATGTTGCCACCTAGGTCTTCTTTTAATGTGTCGGCTACAGCACGAGTGATCTCATGAGGTAGCTGTTGTTTTAGAAACTCTAGGCGTTCTTGGCTGTTATGTGTGTTTTTCATCGTGGGTCTAAGCTTGATTCGAATTTGGCTTCGAATGATACTCTTGCTAGCAGGTAAATTAAAGCACCATAGCTCAAGAGAATAGAAGATAAGCGAGGCTTTTTAATGACGATCAATCAAGAGGGTTGGCTGGTGGAAGCGAGACATTGTCCTTCACCAAATTTTGACCACCGCCCCCAGGAAACAAGGGTCTCGTTGCTGGTGGTGCATAACATCAGTCTACCGCCTGGCCAGTTTGGTAATGAGTACATCGAGGCATTCTTTACGAATCAATTAGACCCTAAACAGCATCCTTTTTTTGACGTTATTAAGGACATGAAGGTATCGGCTCATTGCTTGATTAAACGCACAGGAGAGATCGTACAGTTTGTTTCTTTTAACGATCGAGCTTGGCATGCTGGTCAATCAAGTTTCGCTGGTGTTGAACGCTGCAATGATTATTCGATAGGTATCGAGTTGGAGGGTACCGATTATGTAGCCTATACCGCTGAACAGTATCAATCTCTATCGGATTTAAGCTGTCAAATTATGCTCACTTATCCGCAAATCAATTTGAACCGGATCACAGGACATCAATTTATTGCACCTCTACGCAAGACCGACCCGGGCCTTTCATTTGATTGGAAGCATTACTTTGCGCAAATATCGACCTGAGTTGTTAACGCTTTGTACTGGTTAATCTAATCAATACGATTTAATCACTCTATCAATAGGTTGAATTTTCTCTTAAGGGGTATTTTTTGATTTATTAGACTTTAATGCCGGTTGTTAATGATTTCTTGCTCAGTAATAAGATCTTGATGCCCTTTTCAACAAAATTAGGTTTCATTGGCATTAACAGCTGCTCATTTCTTTATTCATATCCCTAGCACGCACCTTCCCCCAAAGTATTAACGCTGTAAATGGTAAGACCAATTGCGTTGCTGTTTTAAATTTCATTTGTTAAATCTCGGTTAACTCTAGTCCTGTTCTATGATTTGAATCAATTTTTGACTAGACATTGGCGTTTTAAGCGTGTTAAATTTCGTCACATCTTGAAATTGGTAATACCAATTCACTGCAAAGAGTTTAAAGAAGAACAACAAATATGGCTTATCAAAGGATTCGTCAGCCAAAACTTTCTGATGTGATTGAGCAAGAATTGGAAAGGCTGATTGTGGAAGGAACACTCTCTCCAGGCGAGCAATTGCCACCGGAGCGCGAATTGGCAAAACAGTTCGATGTGTCACGTCCTTCAATCCGAGAAGCAATACAGCGTTTGGAAGCAAAGCGTCTGCTTACTCGCCGTCAGGGTGGGGGAACATTCGTCAGTGAAAATATCTGGAAGAACTTTTCAGATCCTTTATTGGACTTGCTTTCATCTCATTCTGAAACTCAATTGGATCTGCTTGAGTCGCGCCATGCGATGGAAGGCATTTCTGCTTACTTTGCAGCAATTCGTGGTACCGATGAGGACTTTGCTCAAATTCAAGAGTGTTTAGCTCGAATCGACTCAGCACAGAAAAACAAAGATGTTGAGGCTGAAGCCAATGCTGTTATGGCCTTTTTGGTCGCTCTCACTGAAGCGGCTCATAACATGGTGCTTTTGCATATTGTTCGAAGCCTTGCACCCCTGCTTGAGCAAAATGTTCTGCAAAATTTAAAGCTCCTTCACCGCCGCGAGGAGGTATTGGAGCGAGTGAGCAAACATAGAGCTAATATTGTTGAGGCTATCGTTTCTGGTCACCCTGAAAAGGCGCGAGAAATGTCGCATTCACACTTAGCTTATATTGAAGAAACATTGCTGGATCTGACGCGTGAGGAGTCTCGTCGAGAACGCTCATTACGTCGAATTCAACGAGGTAATGATTCTTAGATTAAGAATCATTTGCCATAACTAATTAGTAGATCAAACCAACAAAAGGAAAGATCGCCATGTCTGACATGAAGCATGACGTAGATGCACTGGAAACTCAGGATTGGTTAGAAGCTCTTGAGTCAGTTGTACGTGAAGAAGGTGTAGAACGCGCACAGTTCTTACTAGAAACCGTTCTAGAGAAAGCACGTCTAGACGGCGTTGATATGCCAACAGGTATCAACACTAACTACATCAACACCATTCCTGCAGCGCAAGAGCCAGCTTACCCTGGTGACGTTACTCTTGAGCGTCGTATCCGCTCAATCATTCGCTGGAACGCAATCATGATCGTATTGCGTGCATCTAAGAAAGACCTAGACCTAGGTGGTCACATGGCCTCTTACCAGTCAGCAGCTGCATTCTACGAAGTATGTTTCAACCACTTCTTCCGCGCACCAAACGCGAAAGACGGTGGCGATCTCGTTTACTACCAAGGTCACATCTCACCAGGTATCTACTCTCGTGCATTCGTTGAAGGCCGTCTAACTGAAGAGCAGCTAGACAACTTCCGCCAAGAAGTAGACGGTAAAGGTATCCCATCATACCCGCACCCTAAACTAATGCCTGAGTTCTGGCAGTTCCCTACTGTATCTATGGGCCTAGGTCCAATCTCAGCGATCTACCAAGCGCGTTTCCTTAAGTACCTAGAAGGCCGTGGTCTTAAAGACACATCTGCACAGCGCGTATACGCGTTCCTAGGTGACGGTGAGATGGATGAGCCAGAATCACGTGGTGCTATCTCTTTCGCTGCGCGTGAGAAGCTAGACAACCTATGTTTCCTCATCAACTGTAACCTACAGCGTCTAGACGGCCCTGTAATGGGTAACGGTAGCATCATCCAAGAACTTGAAGGCCTATTCAAAGGTGCAGGTTGGAACGTTGTTAAAGTTATCTGGGGTAGCAACTGGGATTCTCTACTGGCTAAAGACACAACAGGTAAGCTTCTTCAACTAATGAACGAAACTATCGATGGTGACTACCAGACATTCAAATCTAAAGATGGCGCATACGTACGTGAGCACTTCTTTGGTAAGTACCCAGAAACAGCTGCACTAGTGGCAGACATGACTGACGACCAAATCTTCGAACTGAAGCGTGGTGGTCACGATTCTTCTAAACTGTTCGCTGCATTCAACAATGCAAAAGAGACAGGTGGCAAGCCGACTGTAATCCTAGCTAAGACGGTTAAAGGTTACGGCATGGGTGAAGCTGCAGAAGGTAAGAACATCGCTCACGGTGTTAAGAAGATGGACATGACTCACGTACAATACCTACGTGATCGTCTAGGTCTACAAGACATTCTATCTGATGAGAAAGTGGCAGAGCTTCCTTACCTGAAACTTGAAGAAGGTTCAGCGGAATACGAATACCTACACGCTCGTCGTAAAGATCTTAAAGGTTACACGCCAGCGCGTCTGCCTAAGTTCACTCAAGAGTTCAAGGTTCCTGAGCTTGACGCATTCGCTCCACTATTAGGTGAGCAGAAGCGTGATATCTCTACAACAATGGCTTACGTTCGTACACTGAACATCCTACTAAAAGACAAGAACATTGGTAAGAACATCGTTCCTATCATCTGTGATGAAGCTCGTACGTTCGGTATGGAAGGTCTATTCCGTCAGGTTGGTATCTACAACCCACATGGTCAGGAATACACGCCAGAAGATAAAGGCATCGTTTCTTACTACAAAGAAGCAACGTCTGGTCAGGTTCTTCAAGAAGGTATCAACGAACTAGGCTCAATGGCATCTTGGGTTGCTGCTGCGACTTCTTACAGCACAAACGATCTGCCAATGATCCCGTTCTACATCTACTACTCAATGTTCGGTTTCCAACGTATCGGTGACATGGCATGGCTAGCAGGTGACCAACAAGCTCGTGGTTTCCTACTAGGTGCTACAGCAGGTCGTACAACACTGAACGGTGAAGGTCTACAGCACGAAGATGGTCACTCGCACATCCAAGCGAACACTATCCCTAACTGTATCTCTTACGACCCAACGTTTGCTTACGAGCTAGCGGTAATCATGCAAGACGGTATCCGTCGCATGTACGGTGAGAACCAAGAGAACGTGTTCTACTACCTAACGGTAATGAACGAAAACTACGCAATGCCAGCAATGCCAGAAGGCGCTGAAGAAGGCATCCGCAAGGGTATCTACAAGCTAGAAACTCATGCTGGCGCGAAGGGTAAAGTTCAGCTAATGAGCTCTGGTACTATCATGAACGAAGTACGTAAAGCAGCAACTATCCTAAGCGAAGAGTACGGCATCGCATCTGATGTATTCTCTGTAACGTCTTTCAACGAGCTAACTCGTGATGGTCAAGACGCAGAGCGTTACAACATGCTTCACCCAGAAGCAGAAGCGAAAGTACCTTACATCACAACAGTTCTTGGTAATGAACCAGCAATCGCTGCAACGGATTACATGAAGAACTACGCTGAGCAAGTACGTGCGTTCATGCCTTCTGAGTCTTACAAAGTACTTGGTACTGATGGCTTCGGTCGTTCAGACAGCCGTGCAAACCTACGTCGTCACTTCGAAGTGAACGCAGGCTACGTAGTAGTTGCAGCACTAACTGAGCTAGCTAACCGTGGTGATATCGAGAAGTCTATAGTTGCAGAAGCAATTGCTAAGTTCGATATCGATACTGAAAAAACAAACCCACAATACGCTTAATACAGCGCTTAACTAGAAGGTAAATAAGCAATGGCAATCGAAATTAATGTACCTGACATCGGTGCGGATGAGGTTGAAGTTACTGAGATTCTTGTAAGCGTTGGCGACAAGGTTGAAGAAGAACAGTCTCTGATCACTGTTGAAGGCGACAAAGCTTCTATGGAAGTACCAGCGTCTCAGGCAGGTATCGTTAAAGAAATCAAAATTGCTGAAGGCGATTCAGTAACGACTGGTTCTCTTATCATGATTTTCGAGAGCGAAGAGGCGGGTGCTGCGGCACCTGCTCCTGAAGCAGCTCCAGCGGCAGCTCCTGCACCAGCAGCGGCGGCAGCAGAACTTAAAGAAGTACACGTTCCAGATATCGGTGGTGATGAAGTAGAAGTTACTGAAATCATGGTTAACGTTGGCGATTCAATCGAAGAAGAGCAGTCTCTTCTAACGGTTGAAGGCGACAAAGCTTCTATGGAAGTACCTGCACCATTTGCAGGTACGGTTAAAGAGATCAAGATTGCTGAAGGCGATTCAGTAACGACTGGTTCTCTTGTGATGGTATTTGAAGTAGCTGGCTCAGGTGCACCGGCGGCACCAGTAGCTGAAGCTGCTCCAGCACCAGTAGCAGCACCAGCTGCTGCAGCGAACAAAGAAGTAAACGTTCCTGACATCGGCGGTGACGAAGTAGAAGTTACTGAGATCATGGTTTCAGTTGGCGATACAGTAGAAGAAGAGCAATCTCTAATCACTGTTGAAGGCGACAAAGCTTCTATGGAAGTACCAGCACCATTCGCTGGTACTGTTAAAGAGATCAAGATTGCTGAAGGCGATTCAGTAACGACTGGTTCTTTAATCATGGTATTTGAGGTTGCGGGCGCAGCTCCTGCAGCTCCAGTTGCAGCGGCTCCTGCGGCAGCGCCGGCAGCAGCTCCTGCGGCGGCACCTGCTCCAGCAGCAAAAGCTGAAGCGGCACCTGCGGCGAACGATTTCCAAGAGAACGATGAGTACGCTCACGCTTCTCCAGTTGTACGTCGTCTAGCTCGCGAATTTGGCGTTAACCTATCTAAGGTTAAAGGTACTGGTCGTAAGAGCCGCGTACTGAAAGAAGACGTTCAAGCTTACGTTAAAGATGCTCTTAAGCGTCTTGAGTCTGGT
This sequence comes from Vibrio maerlii, assembly GCF_003415655.1. GTDB lineage: Bacteria > Pseudomonadota > Gammaproteobacteria > Enterobacterales > Vibrionaceae > Vibrio > Vibrio maerlii. The sequence continues at coordinate 575,896 of NZ_QRHC01000003.1, read as the reverse complement.
GCAGCAGCATCTGGCAAAGGCGGTGACGGCTCTGCGCTTGGTCTACTACCATGGCCAAAAGTTGACTTCAGCAAGTTCGGCGAAACTGAAGTTCAGAAGCTTTCTAAGATTAAGAAGATCTCTGGTGCGAACCTACACCGTAACTGGGTAATGATCCCTCACGTTACACAGTGGGACAACGCAGACATCACTGAGCTAGAAGCATTCCGTAAAGAGCAGAACGCAATCGAAGCTAAGAAAGACACTGGTATGAAGATCACTCCTCTTGTGTTCATCATGAAAGCTGTTGCTAAAGCACTAGAAGCGTTCCCAGCGTTTAACTCTTCTCTATCTGAAGATGGCGAAAGCATCATTCTTAAGAAGTACGTAAACGTGGGTATCGCAGTAGATACGCCAAACGGTCTGGTTGTTCCTGTATTCAAAGACGTGAACAAGAAAGGCATCTACGAGCTATCTGAAGAGCTAATGGCTGTGTCTAAGAAAGCACGTGCTGGTAAGCTAACTGCAGCTGACATGCAAGGCGGTTGTTTCACAATCTCTAGCCTAGGCGGCATCGGTGGTACTGCATTCACACCAATCGTGAACGCTCCAGAAGTAGGTATCCTTGGTGTATCTAAGTCTGAAATGAAGCCAGTGTGGAACGGTAAAGAGTTCGAACCACGACTACAGCTTCCACTGTCTCTATCATACGACCACCGTGTGATCGATGGTGCTGAAGGTGCACGCTTCATCACTTTCCTAAACAGCGCTCTATCTGACATTCGTCGTCTAGTACTGTAAGGTATTGAATTGAAGGTGGCAGTCGCCACCTTCCTTTTCTTCACAATAAACAATTTTTAAGACAATAGTTCTAGGATTCGACTGAATCTTAAGGGGAATTGTTGTCTAGCTCACAGGCTAACTTAAAGCGACTTTCACACTGTTAACATCTCTGTAAAATGTGGTGTTACATGAACGCTAATACCTACTTAGCCTGTTAGGGATAATGACTACAAGAGGTCAAAATGAGCAAAGAAATCAAAGCCCAAGTTGTTGTACTTGGTTCAGGTCCTGCTGGTTACTCTGCAGCATTCCGTTGTGCGGACCTAGGTCTTGAGACGGTTCTTATTGAACGTTACAGCACTCTTGGCGGCGTATGTCTAAACGTGGGTTGTATCCCATCAAAGGCGCTTCTTCACGTATCTAAAGTAATCGAAGAAGCGAAAGCAATGGCTGAACACGGCGTTGTATTCGGTGAGCCACAGACAGACATCAGCAAGATCCGTATCTGGAAAGAGAAAGTTGTAGACCAACTGACTGGTGGTCTTGGCGGTATGGCTAAGATGCGTAACGTAACAGTTGTTAACGGCTACGGTAAGTTCACTGGTCCTAACTCTATCCTTGTAGAAGGTGAAGGCGAGTCAACAACGGTTAACTTCGACAACGCGATCATTGCTGCGGGCTCTCGCCCAATCAAACTGCCGTTTATCCCACATGAAGACCCACGTATCTGGGATTCAACTGACGCACTTGAGCTGAATGAAGTTCCTGAGAAACTGCTTATCATGGGCGGTGGTATCATCGGTCTTGAAATGGGTACGGTTTACCACTCTCTAGGCTCTAAAGTAGACGTCGTTGAGATGTTCGACCAAGTTATCCCTGCAGCGGATAAAGACATCGTTAAAGTCTTCACTAAGCGCATCAAAGATAAGTTCAAGCTGATGCTTGAAACAAAAGTAACTGCAGTTGAAGCGAAAGAAGACGGTATCTACGTTTCAATGGAAGGCAAGAAAGCACCAGCAGAAGCTGAGCGCTACGATGCTGTTCTAGTTGCTATCGGTCGTGTACCAAACGGCCTACTGATCGACGGTGAGAAAGCAGGTCTAGAAATTGATGAGCGTGGCTTCATCAATGTAGACAAGCAAATGCGTACTAACGTACCTCACATCTTTGCTATCGGTGATATCGTTGGTCAACCAATGCTTGCTCACAAAGGTGTTCATGAAGGTCACGTAGCGGCTGAAGTTATCTCTGGTAAGAAGCACTACTTTGACCCTAAAGTAATCCCTTCAATTGCTTACACTGAACCAGAAGTGGCTTGGGTTGGTAAGACTGAGAAAGAAGCGAAAGCTGAAGGTATCAACTACGAAGTTGCTACTTTCCCTTGGGCAGCTTCTGGTCGTGCAATCGCTTCTGACTGTGCAGACGGTATGACGAAGATGATCTTCGACAAAGACACACACCGTGTTATTGGTGGTGCTATTGTTGGTACTAATGGTGGTGAACTACTAGGTGAAATCGGTCTAGCGATCGAGATGGGCTGTGATGCAGAAGATATCGCACTAACTATCCACGCTCACCCAACGCTACACGAGTCTGTAGGTCTAGCTGCTGAAGTATTCGAAGGTTCAATCACTGACCTTCCAAACAAAAAAGCTGTTAAGAAGAAAAAGTAATTCTTATTAGTGTGTGAATGATAAAAACCGCTGAATCTTCAGCGGTTTTTTTGTTAGAGCAGGACGCTGAGCTCTAGAAAATAGAACGGACTTCGTCCTATAGATTTTAGAAAATTAGATAGGATTTAGCCCTTCGGAAGTGTGTTGCTACAGCATAGAATACAGTTTGATTGGGTGACATTAGTGCTGAAAATATCTAGTTATCTAGTTATCTAGTTATCTAGTTATCTAGTTATCTAGTTATCTAGTTATCTAGTTATCTCAAACCCTAAAACCAAAAAAGGCCGATGCTCTCACATCGACCTCTACACTTGTCTAGCTCTCTAGCTCTCTAGCTCTCTAGCTTCTCAAGGCTACTTATAGATACACAGCATATCTTGGTAGCTTGTTGATAACATGCGCATCTCTTCTACGCTCTCTAGGCGCTTAGATTGAACGAATAGCGAGTAGCAAATACCATTGAATAGGTGAGCCAAATGAGTAGGCTGGTGCTCATCACACACCTCTTTGCGGTCGATGCCTTTCTCGAACATCTTCTGAATCAGGATTTCACTGTTTTTGTTGCTAGATACGAACAGTGGCCATACTTCATCACGCGTTGATGCACTCCATTCGAACCACACCTTAAGCCATGGTGTGTCGCTAATGATAAGCTCGATAATGCCATCGGAAACATTTTGGATGTTCTCTTTCACTGGCGTATCGATATCGATGGTATCTGAGAGGAAGTTTGAGTATTGAGTTACCACGTAGTTGAGAACTTCATCAACCAAGTCTTCTCGAGTTGGAAAGTAGTTGAATACGGTTGCAACAGATACCTGAGCAATCTCAGCGATATCTGCATGTCCACCTCGACCAATCCCGCGACGTGCGAATACGTCTAAAGATATTTCCATAAGCTGAAGCTTACGTTTTTGAGGAGAAAGCCTGGTCCTCGGACGCTTAACAAATTGGTCCATAAATTTATCCTTGCCAATTGAATTGTGAGTGATCTTTATTTTTCTGTAGCTTTACGGGGCAGCATGTCCAAGCTATCTATTTAAAAAATAAAGATCTTACTGACCGTTTTATTATCTATTTGGGTCGGGATGAGTGTACTGTTGCGTATAAGGACCAGTCAATACGCTCTGGTGAAAAGGCACCATGTTTAGCGTACTAAATAAGTTATTTTGAGAGATGTAACGCTTTTTAACTGTTGGTAGAAACCGATTTCAAGATTAAGGGTATAGGTTCACCTAGTTAAGTTGTATGAGCAGTGCTAAACTCTTCCCCACAATTTCACCTCACTATTGAGTGTTCGATAGTGAAGCAAATAACGAGACTAGTATGAAACATACCGTTGAAGTGATGATCTCTGAGCAGGAAGTTCAAGAGCGTATTAAAGAGCTTGGTAAGCAAATTACGGAAACTTACCAGGGTAGTGAAAACCTAGTAATGGTTGGTCTACTGCGCGGTTCATTTGTATTCATGGCAGACTTAGCACGTGCTATTGAACTGACTCACCAAGTCGACTTTATGACGGCATCGAGCTACGGCAACACGATGGAAAGCTCTCGTGACGTACGCATTCTCAAAGACCTAGATGACGACATCAAGGGTAAAGATGTACTGCTAGTTGAAGATATTATCGATACAGGTAACACCCTGAATAAGGTGGTTGAGATCTTGTCTCTACGTGAACCAAACTCAATCAAGATTGCAACGCTACTGGATAAACCTTCTCGCCGTGAAGTTAAAGTGGATGTTGAATGGATTGGTTTTGAGATCCCTGATGAGTTCGTTGTGGGTGTAGGTATTGATTACGCTCAAAACTACCGTCACCTGCCGTACATCGGCAAGGTTGTTCCTCAAGAGTAATTCAACTCATTGAAACGACCAGCCTTCTGAAGCAAACAATAGCAAAAGCCCAGCTCGATAAGCTGGGCTTTCTATAATCTGGTACGAGTAACTTAGTCTTCTAGCAAGCCAAGGACGGGGCTTGATATGATTTTGTTGATCGCTTCTTGATGGCTGCTTTCCAAGGTCTCGTTGTTTGAGCAACGCACACCAAGATCCATTAACTTGCCATCGCCAATACCATAGACCACGCCATGAATTTCTACCTCTTGGCCTCGTTCCCACGCATTTTGCATGATAGTTGAATTACCTAGGTTATATACCTGCTCAGCGACATTGATTTCACAGAGCTTATCACCCCATTGCTCGCGGGGCAGTGATTCGATCTCTCTGCGAAACTTCAAGAAGTGGTCGCGAATATGCAGCAGCCAGTTATTGATAAGGCCAAGCTTAGGGTTATCGATAGCCGCATTTACACCACCACAGCCATAGTGGCCACAAACAATGATGTGTTTGACCTTAAGTACATCCACCGCATACTGAACGACCGATAAACAGTTTAAGTCAGTATGGATGACTTGGTTAGCTACATTACGGTGAACAAATAGTTCGCCAGAATATAAGCCAGTTAAGCGTTCTGCCGGGACTCGACTGTCTGAACAACCAATCCACAAGAAACCTGGGCTTTGCCCTTCTTCTAACTTGGCAAAGTATTCTGGTCGTTCAGACTTAATTTCTTCAGACCATTTCGAGTTATTCTCGAATAACTGTTTAATCTCTGGCATTTTTACTACTCAATCCCTAAATGATACTTGTCATACTATACACTTAGTTACAGATGCATTCTGCTAAAACCTGTAGCGAAAAGCACTCATCTGACTTCTTTATGCCTGAAAGATTAGTTACTTCGCTACGATTAATTTTAGAAATGAATTAGATATAATGAATTGATAGAACGTTAAGCATTTCATCACATTTAGTGCTTTGTTACATTGATTTCGTATCATTTTCAGGGAGATTTACCGTGTTTGGACAACGGTTTGAAGGCATGAGCCTTAAAGGAGATATTTTCGGTGGTGTCACAACCGCAATTATCTCACTACCCCTAGCTCTGGCCTTTGGTGTTGCATCTGGTGCAGGCGCAGAAGCAGGCTTGTGGGGTGCAATTATGGTGGGGCTGTTTGCCTCTCTATTTGGTGGTTCATCAACCTTGATCTCTGAGCCTACCGGACCGATGACGGTGATCATGACGGCTGTACTGACTGGCATGATGGCGAAATATCCGGAAACCGGTATGGCGATGACCTTTACTGTGGTCATGATGGCAGGTGCATTTCAGATCTTACTGGGTACATTGAAACTTGGTAAGTACGTTACCTTAATGCCTTACAGCGTAATATCTGGTTTTATGTCAGGTATTGGTGTGATTCTGATAATCCTTCAGCTCTCCCCATTATTGGGGCATCCAGCGCCTCCTGGTGGTGTTATAGGTACCTTGAATGCCATCCCAGACCTGCTTTCTAATATCGATTTCAAAGAGCTGTTACTTGGTGCAGCGACGCTAGCGATTCTGTTCCTATTTCCTAAGCACCTTCGACGTTACGTACCAGCTCAGCTGGTAGCGTTGGTCGTGGTTACACTCATCTCTATCATTCTGTTTGATACCGAGAGCATTCGCCGCATCGGTGAAATCCCTGCGGGTCTGCCTTCTCTGGTCATCCCAACCTTCAACAGTGAGATGTTCACCGCGATGGTGATCGATGCTCTCGTGTTAGGTACGTTGGGCTGTATTGATACTTTGCTGACAGCGGTTATTGGTGATTCACTGACTCGTAAAGAGCATGACTCAGATAAAGAACTGCGCGGTCAGGGCCTTGCAAACATGATCTCTGGTCTGTTTGGTGCACTTCCTGGTGCTGGTGCAACTATGGGAACAGTGACTAACATTCAGGTTGGCGCACGTTCGCCACTGTCTGGTGTTGTTCGTGCACTGGTTTTGGCACTAGTGGTATTGGTTGCAGGGGGCTTAACTGAGCCAATCCCGATGGCGGTACTGGCGGGTATTGCCGTGTATGTTGGTTTCAATATTCTCGATTGGAGCTTTATACAGCGAGCGCATAAGGTGAGTTTCCCTGGTATGGCGGTGATGTACGGTGTGATGCTATTGACGGTCTTCGTCGATTTGATCGCAGCAGTTGGCTTGGGTGTTTTTATTTCGAATATCATCATCATCGAGCGTTTGAGTCGAGTGCAAGAACACCATGTAAAAGCAATCAGTGATGCCGATGAAGATAATGTTCCGTTGACTGAAAGTGAGCGTGGTCTACTGGATCAAGCGAATGGCAAGGTATTATTCTTTTACTTGTCGGGGCCAATGATCTTCAGTGTATCGAAAGCGATATCTCGCCAGCATTCTAGTATTGAAGAATACGAGGTGATGATCCTCGATTTAACTGATGTTCCTATGATTGATGTAACGGTCGGCTTGGCACTGGAGAATGCGATTAAGGATGCTGTCGAGGCAAACTGTGAGGTGTTCTTACTTTGCCCAAGTGAGCAAACCAGGCAGCAGCTTGAGAAGTTCCATGTGTTGGATCTTGTGCCGGATGAGAATACTTACTCATTCCGCTATGAGGCACTAAAGGCCTCGCTGCGCCACTTAGACAAAGAGCCAAAAGATCCTGAGCTGGACTATTCAATCTAGAAAGGGTTCTTCTTCAAGCGCAGCCAGAGAGCTGCGCTTTTCATTTCTAGATATCTGAAAATATTTATGGGGTCAGGCTTGAAATAACCCTCTTGAGTCTTCATCTGTTAGCTAGACTTGAATCGCGATTAATTACAATACAAGAGCAGTGCTGATTATGTACGCATTAGAAATAGAGCAGCTTCGTAAGACCTATGCCGGCGGGTTTGAAGCATTAAAGGGTGTAAGCCTTAAAGTAGAGAAAGGCGACTTCTACGCCTTGCTTGGACCAAATGGTGCGGGTAAATCAACGACCATCGGTGTTATCTCTTCGCTGGTTAATAAAACATCTGGCAAGGTAAAAGTATTCGGTTACGACATCGACACCGACTTGGAACTAGCGAAACAGAATCTCGGTCTTGTTCCGCAAGAGTTTAATTTTAACCAGTTTGAAACGGTCGAACAGATTGTGCTTCAACAAGCGGGTTACTATGGTGTGTCAAAATCTTTAGCAAAGCAGCGTGCAGAAAAGTATCTAACTAAGCTCGATTTGTGGGGAAAACGTAGTGAACGTGCGCGAAACCTGTCTGGTGGTATGAAGCGCCGTTTAATGATTGCACGTGCGTTGATGCATGAACCTAAACTGCTGATTCTTGATGAACCAACCGCTGGTGTTGATATCGAACTGCGCCGCTCTATGTGGGAATTTCTTAAAGAGATCAATAAAGAACAGGGCATTACCATCATCCTGACCACTCACTATCTCGAAGAAGCTGAAATGTTGTGTCGCAATATCGGCATCATTAACAGAGGTGAGCTGATTGAGAACACGACGATGAAAGACCTCCTTAATAAGCTTCACGTTGAAACCTTTATCCTTGACCTAGAAAGCGATAGCAATGTTCCCCAGCTTGAGGGAGTGAACTCGCAGAACATAGTTAATGGTTCGCTTGAGATTGAGCTGGAGAAAACACAGGGGTTGAACCACGTCTTTACACAGCTAACGCAATCGGGAGTGAGGGTAATGTCGATGCGCAATAAGGCTAACCGGTTGGAAGAGCTGTTTGTGAGCATAGTCCGTGAGCAAGGGGAGAGCAAATAAAATGTACAGTTTATATTGGACGGCTTTTTGCAGCCTGCTAACGAAAGAAATTAACCGCTTTACCCGTATCTGGGTACAAACTTTGGTACCGCCAGCGATCACCATGACTCTATATTTCATCATCTTCGGTAGCCTGATTGGTTCTCGAATTGGTGAAATGAACGGCTTTAGTTACATGGAGTATATTGTTCCTGGCCTTATTATGATGTCGGTTATCACTAACTCATACTCCAATGTGGCGTCGTCATTCTTTAGTGCTAAGTTCCAAAAGAATATCGAAGAGCTGTTGGTGGCACCAGTACCAAACTATGTCATTATTGCCGGCTTTGTTATGGGTGGAGTGGTTCGTGGTCTGCTAGTCGGCACGATAGTGACTTTTGTATCTCTATTCTTTGTCGATCTACAGGTTCAGCATTGGGGCGTGATTGTTGCGACCGTTTTCTTAACCTCGGTCGTGTTTGCGCTAGGGGGCTTAATCAATGCTGTGTTTGCACGTACATTCGATGACATCTCAATCATCCCAACTTTTGTACTCACCCCACTCACATACTTAGGTGGTGTATTCTACTCGATTAGCTTGCTTCCGGAGTTTTGGCAGGGCGTATCGAAGATTAATCCAATTGTCTACATGGTGAATGCTTTCCGTTACGGCTTCTTGGGCGTGTCGGACGTTGGTATCGTAACCTCATTCGGTGTGCTCGGTATCTTTGTTGTTGTTCTATATGCAATTGCACACTACCTAGTAACACGTGGTATTGGCTTAAGAAGCTAAGATTACTCATCTTAAGAAAAAAGAAGGGCTGATGTGTTTACATCAGCCCTTCGTTTTTTATGTCTCGCTTTAGAAGCTAGAAGCTAGAAGCTGTTTCCTATTCTTCCGCTTCAGGTGTTGCTTCAGAGTTCTGCTCTTCTTTCGTCTCAACTGCCAACTCTAGGGTCTGGTTGTCGATTAGGCGGGCTTTACCGAGGAATGCAGACATCAGAATCACCACTTGTGTGGTCTCTGTACCAACGGGTTGTAGCGTGCGAGCATCACGGATGAAGATCTCATCGGGTTGTAGATCTGCAGCGCGTAGTTGATCTTCCGCATCTTCGATAACCGAAGCGTAATCATCTCGCCCCCCACGAATGGCACTGCTAATCCAACGCATTGTACGGGCTAAGACAGGAGCACGCTGACGTTCATCAATAGTAAGTAGACCATTGCGCGAGCTCATTGCTAGGCCATCCATTTCACGAACCGTTGATACGCCAATGATCTCGATATCTAGGCATAGGTCTAGTGTCATTTGGCGGATAACTGCAAGTTGTTGGAAGTCTTTTTCGCCAAAGCATGCAACGTCAGGTTGAACGATGTTGAACAGCTTAGTAACAATAGTTGCCACACCACGGAAGTGACCTGGGCGAGAGGCACCTTCTAGCATGGTTGATAGACCCGGTACCTCGACAGAAGTCTGCTTATCTAGGCCTTCTGGGTACATTACTTCTGGAGTTGGAGTAAAGACCAACTCAACACCTTCACCATTCAGTTTCGCGAGGTCATCCTCAAGAGTGCGAGGGTAGTTAGCCAAATCGTCAGCACGCTCGAACTGCATTGGGTTAACGAAAATACTAACGACAACGATATCTGCATGTTTACGCGCTTCACGAACTAGAGTTAGGTGACCTTCGTGAAGATTACCCATAGTTGGAACGAAAGCAACTTTGCGACCTTCGCGCTTTAACTGCTTGATCTGATCTCTTAGTTCAACAACATCAGCAAATGTTTGCATTGTGACTCCTAGGCAATAGTGTGTGCGTCATCTGGGAAAGCACCAGATTCAACATCAGAAATATATTGAGCCACAGCTTTACGCATATCACCAGTTTCAGTTAAGAAATTCTTAGAGAACTTAGGCATGTAATTCGCAGAAATGCCAAACATGTCATGCATTACAAGAATCTGACCGTCTGTTACGTTGCCAGCACCGATGCCGATGACTGGTACGTTTACCGCTTTAGTAATACGCTCAGCAAGAGAGGCAGGAACACATTCAAGCAGAATAATCTGAGCACCTGCGTGTTGTAGCGCCAGTGCATCTTGAACCATTTTATCCGCTTGAGCGTCTTCACGGCCTTGAACTTTATAGCCGCCGAAGATGTTTACGGATTGTGGTGTTAGTCCTAGGTGAGCACACACAGGTACCGCGCGCTCCGTCAGCATCTTAACGGTATCAACTAACCAATCACCACCCTCTAGCTTCACCATGTTAGCGCCTGCACGCATGAGTGCAGCAGCGTTTTGACAAGCTTGTTCAGGGGTTGCATAACTCATGAATGGCATGTCAGCCATGAGTAGACTATTTGGGCTGCCAGCACGCACACATTTTGTGTGGTAGGCGATATCTTCAACGGTAACAGGAAGCGTATCTTCTTTGCCTTGCAGAACCATACCTAGAGAGTCGCCAACTAGTAGTACTGGCATCTCTTGGCTTTCAAATAGTTGGGCGAAACTCGCATCGTAAGCGGTAGAACTAGCAAACTTTTTGCCTTCTTGCTTCCACTTCAAAAGAGTATTGATGGTGATTTTTTTCATTCTATTTCCTTACTAGGGTCTGGCGAATTAAGACCAGACGTTGAGCCCATTGCGGTCTACTTTCTTCAGCAGATCACTTAGCTCAGTCCCATCAGGGAGTTGTAAATTTGGTGAGATTTCAGCAAGCGGGTAGAGAACGAACTCTCGTTCTTTCATTCCATAGTGAGGAACGGTCAAACGCTTGGAATCGATCACCTCATTGCCGTAAAGGATGATGTCGAGATCTAGGGTCCTTGGGCCCCAGCGCTCATCTTTACGGACACGCCCCTGTTCCAACTCAATAGCTTGGGTGCAATCGAGCAGTTCCAGAGGGGTTAATTCGGTTCTAATTAGGGCTACAGCATTGATGTAATCAGGCTGATTCTGAGGCCCCATTGGGGTGCTACTATACAGCGAAGAGGCACTAACAAACTCTGATTTAGGTAGCTTTTTTAGCGCTTCAATCGCTGATTTAGCCTGTGATTCAGGATCCGATAGGTTGCTACCTACCGCAATGTAAACCAGGATCATGATTTAGACTTTGAACCTTTCTTACGGTAGTTGCGGCGACGGCGTGGGCGACCCTTATCATTGGTCACTGCGTTGGCCATGCTTTGACGAACTTCGCGTGGTGCTCGTTGGAATGTATCCCACCATTTCGCCAGCTCTTCGGTTTCGCCTTGTTCAACCTCACCACGCATTTCGAGGAAGTCGTAGCCCGCGCGGAACTTGTTCAGCTCCATCAAACGGAATGCGCGCTTACCGCTACGGCGTGGTAGGCGTAGTTGTAGCTGCCAGATCTCGCGAATCGTCGCAGTATGGCGACGCGGGATAGCAATGCTCTTTACTTGTTCGTCAAGGATGTGATTGCTCGCTTCCATGATTGCATCGTAGTGACTCAGCCCTTGTTCATCCATCAGCTTCTCTGCCGCACGGTTGAGTGGGTACCACAGAATAGCGGCAAACATGAAAGCAGGGTTAATACGCTTACCATCATTGATACGTTCATCGGTTGAATCGAGAACGAGATCAAGCATGTGTTCGGTCGGTGATGAGTAATCTTCGGTAAACTCTTCAGCAACCAGTGGGAACATTTGCTGGAATAGGTTGTACTCGCGCATGAGGTGATAGGTTTCTAGACCATAACCTGATTGCAGAAGTTTGATCGATTCTTCGAATAAGCGGGCTGCTGGGATATCACGAAGCAGGTGCGCAAGGTCTTCGATTGGCGCTGCAGTATCTTCTTCAATATCGAAGTCTAGCTTTGCGGCAAAGCGAATAGCACGCAGCATACGTACTGGATCTTCACGATAACGAACTTCAGGGTCACCAATCAGACGAATCAGTTTATCTTCTAGGTCTTCAACACCACCTGCGTAATCGTGAATGCTGTAATCCGCAATGTTGTAGTACATCGCATTGACAGTGAAATCACGACGCTCGGCATCTTCATCGATAGAGCCGTATACGTTATCGCGCAGCAACATGCCTTCGTCTGACTGTGCAGAGACATTTTTAACAGTTTCTTGGTGGTGACCACGGAAGGTTGCCACTTCAATAATATCGCGTCCAAACATAATGTGCGCCAGACGGAATCGACGGCCGATTAGGCGACAGTTTCGGAACAGATGTTTAATCTGCTCTGGTGTCGCATTGGTTGCAATATCGAAGTCTTTTGGTTGTTCACCAAGAAGTAAATCGCGCACACCACCACCAACAAGATAAGCATCAAAGCCTGCACCGTTTAAGCGGTAAAGAACTTTGAGCGCGTTGTCGCTGATTTGTTTGCGAGAAATGTTGTGCTCTTGGCGTGTAATTACGTGCAGAGCAATCTCTCCAAAAGGAATGCTATCTTGTTGTGTGTAATCTTTAGTCATATCTCTTTTGCCGGCTTGGCGTTCACAATTATGAGTCTGAAAGCGCGTTTTCAGCATTAAGCTGCAAAAATTTGCGCTAATAATAGCTTACAGCGAGCCATTTGAGAATCTCGGTGTGATCTCGGTCTCAGACGGCAATTGATCCAGTGACCAATTATCAACGCCCCACTGGATAATTGAAGCTATATTGAGAGCTTCTAATTCTTCGCTAATTTTAAAGCCAAGAAATGTCATTGCCATTAAAAGCGTTGGTTTTGGGTTATCTAAATCGATTGCAGTCGCATGATTCTGCTTAGATAGCTTATTACCGTTTTCATCTAAAGCTAATGGCAGATGAAGGTATTTAACCTCAGGTTCACCGAGTTCATGGTAAAGACTAATTTGTCGACCTGTTGGCTCTATGAGATCAGCGCCGCGCACAACCTCTGTAATGCCTTGGTCAATATCATCTATCACCACCGCCAAGTTATACGCAAATAATCCATCACGGCGTTTGATGATGAAGTCTTCTTTCGCAAGATCCTCTGGGATAGAAATCGTGCCGTGCTTTTCATCAGAGAACTCAGTAATCGGATGATCAACCTTGAGCCTGACTGAGCATTGCCTGTCATCAGAAATCTGTTTGCCGCGACAGGTTCCGGTATAGAAGCCACCAGTCGCTTTAATTTGCTTGCGTGTGCATTGGCAGTAATAGGCTTGGTTTTGTTCTAGCCACTGTTCTATCTGAGCTTGATAAAGGTCGTGACGCTCACTCTGATAGACAATAGGCTTATCACTATGCAGTCCATAAGCATCGAGTGCTTTTAGGATTAACTCCGTGGCACCTTCCACTTCACGTGGAGGATCAAGGTCTTCAATACGAATCAGCCATAAACCTTGCTGAGACTTTGCTTGAAAGTAGCTACCTAATGCAGCGACTAACGAGCCAAAGTGCAGTGGCCCAGAGGGTGAAGGAGCGAAACGTCCAATATAAGTCATAATGAAATGTCGAATCAAAAAATCAAACGAAAAGAGGGAGCGAATGCTCCCCCTTTTGCGAGTAATAAAGCCAAAGCTCTGTAAATGCGCGCTTAGCCCTGCATTTGCTTTTCTTTGATCTCTGCAAGTGTCTTACAGTCAATGCAAAGGTCTGCAGTTGGGCGGGCTTCTAGTCGGCGAATACCGATTTCGATGCCACAAGATTCACAGAAACCGAAATCGTCTTCTTCGATCTTGTTTAGTGTTTTCTCAATCTTCTTGATCAAACGGCGCTCACGGTCACGGTTACGTAACTCTAGGCTGAACTCTTCTTCTTGAGAGGCGCGATCCACTGGATCAGGGAAGTTAGCAGCTTCGTCTTGCATGTGATGCACAGTGCGTTCAACTTCTTCCATTAGCTGGTTGCGCCAAGCGTCTAAAATTTTTGTAAAGTGAGCCATTTGCTCAGGTGACATGTACTCTTCACCTGCTTTTTCTTGGTACGGCTCTACACCTGCTATGGCTAGGATACCTAGCGCTTTCTTCTTGGATTCTGGCATACCGCATCTCCTACTTACGCCTAGTCAACTGATCCCCAGTTGATTTAAGGCGGGTATCTATAGCAAAACTTAAAGCCGGTGGCAAACGTCGTAAGTTAAATCTTTGCACAATGTGAAACTAACATCACTTTTTGAGTTTAACTGATAAACTCAACACTATGAGTTAGCACCATTTCATGCTCATTTATCTCTGCTTTGTAGCAAAGAACTTCGACACCCGCGGCAACAGCTTGCTGTAACAATGTTGAATAACTTGCGTCTATATGGTGTGCCGCAGAGACTTTTTCAATACCTGAATGTAAAACAGTGAATAAAAGTACCGCTCGGCTCCCAGATTTTACGATTTCTGTTAACTCACGCAGGTGCTTCTGCCCACGAGTGGTAACCGCATCAGGGAAGTACCCTTGGCCATTAGCTTCTAATAGAGTGACGCTTTTGACTTCTATATAACAAGGTGCTCTCTCGTCAGACTCTAAATAGATGTCAATTCGGCTATTCTCTTGCCCGTACTTACGTTCAGTTTGCAACTCAGTATAGTCGGCTAATTCCTTTATTGTTCCGTTTTCTATTGCTTCAACCGCGAGTTGGTTGGCACGCACGGTGTTCACGCAGATTTGATGCCCTAATTGGGTTTGTGACCATTCCCAACTGTTTGGGTACTTACGCTTCTTGTTATCAGAGGTCGAAAACCAAACCGTGTCACCGGGAGTCGCACATCCCGTCATAGCGCCAGTGTTCGCACAGTGAATTGTACGTTGCGAGCCATCGGCTAGCTCAATGTCGGTAAGGAAGCGCTTGTAGCGTTTGATGAGTTTGGCGCTTTCAAGTTGTGGGGTGAACTTCATGTGATGGTTTCCGTGACATCTGGTATGAGAAAAAGGGGATTAATTCAGAGAATAGGTTATTTCAATAACTGGGTTTATGTACAATAGTCTAGCCATTTAAACATAAGGGTTTTTCTTTGTCACAATTACCGATTGAAGCGGTGATGCCTGAGCTACTTCATGCTGTTGAGCATCACTCTCAAGTTATTCTCAAAGCTGCACCGGGTGCAGGTAAGTCGACGTATTTCCCATTGCAATTGCTTAAACAGCCATGGCTGCAGGGCAAAATTATCATGCTAGAGCCTCGTCGACTAGCCGCAAGAAATATCGCGGCTTACCTAGCGAGTCAGCTTGGAGAAGAGATCGGTCAATCGGTGGGGTATCGAATTCGAGGGGATAACCGTATTTCTGCGAATACTAAGCTAGAGATTGTGACCGAGGGGGTAATGACCCGTATGTTGCAGCAAGACCCTGAGTTAGAGGGAGTTGAAACCATCATCTTTGATGAATTTCATGAACGTAGCATTCACGCTGATACTGCATTGGCGTTTGGTTTGGAAATACAAGCAGCACTGCGCGATGACCTCAAAATCATAGTGATGTCCGCAACCTTAGACTCCCAGGCTCTGAATCAGCTACTGCCAGCTGCGCAATATATTGAATCTGAAGGTCGAATGTTTCCCGTCGATGTGCAATACGCACCGGTGAAAACGAACAACTTTTATCTGCCGGAAATGGCTAAGCAGATAGAAAGATTGATGAGCGGTCAGCCTGGGTCACTACTGGCATTTCTTCCTGGTGTTGGCGCGATTAAGGGGCTTCAAGAGCGGCTGACACACTTAGCGAGTGATATTGATGTATGCCCCCTATATGGACAGCTGCCTTTTAAAGAGCAACAGAAAGCCATTGCTCCTTCCCCCTCAGGCCGAAGAAAGGTCGTGTTGGCAACCAATATAGCAGAAACCTCATTGACCATTGAAGGCATCACTATGGTGGTGGACAGTGGATTCGAGCGTGTGGCTCGCTTTGATTTGAAGTCGGGGACCACACGCTTGGAGCAGGTTCGCATCGCCCAATCTTCCGCAGAACAGCGCATGGGACGAGCAGGGCGCTTATCAGCCGGTCGCTGCGTTCGCATGTATAGCGAAAATCAGTTCATTAGCTCGGCAGAAGTACCTGCGGCTGAAATTCTTCATTCTGATCTTGCCTCTCTCGCACTTGAGCTTATTTTTTGGGGGGAGAGTAATCCAGAAAACCTTGCTTGGTTAGATGTTCCACCTAAAGCTGCCATGGCTCAAGCCCAGCAGCTTTTAATGGATTTAGGTCTGATTAATTCAAATGAACAACTTACTGAGCTGGGTAAGAAGGCGCAGCGTTTAGGTGTAGAGCCAAGGCTTGCCACTATGCTGCTTAAATCGGCTTATTTGGCAAAGAAAGAACAAACTGCTAGCTGGCTTAGCACCGCAGCATTGGCCGCAGCCTTGATTGAAGAACCAGAAAAGAATGTGCTCGATCTATCGGACAGCTTATATCGATTTGAGAGTGGTCGTCATAGTAAACAAAGAATGATTCAGCAGCGTGTTCAACCCTTGGTTCAACGCTTGGATGGTAAGTTTGAGAGTCGTTCTGTGGACTCTGCTAAGCTGGCCGTTTGTATTGCATTTGCTTACCCAGATCGCATCGGTCAACTTAGATCAGGCCAAACCGGACAATTTGTTCTCGCTAATGGTCACGGCGCTTCTATTGTCGATGAGGACAAGCTCTCAAGCAGTCCATTTATTATTGCGATTGATTTGATGCGTAGTCAGCAGCAGACAAGTCAAATATACCTTGCGCTTGAGGTTGATATCCAAGATATCGAACGTTACCTATCCAACCTTATTTCCAAGCAAACTCATTGTGATTGGGATGACGTTAAAGGCCGTTTGGTAGCAGAAGAGCAAACAAAGCTTGGCAAGTTAATCCTAGCTAGAAAAGTGCTTCCTGCTCCAGAGGCTTCTCAAACCACGGCTGCGTTATTGAACTATGTGAGGCGTAAAGGGTTAGATGCACTAAGCTGGAAGCAAACCGCTCATCAATTCCAAGTGCGTGTTCAATGTGCAGCTAGCTGGTTGCCGGAAAAAGAGTGGCCTGATTTCTCTTCACAAGCGTTAATAGAAAACTTGGATCATTGGCTAGAGCCTTATCTAGCAGGCGTGAAGAGCGCAAAAGCTCTGCAATCTCTAGATACCTTTGCCATGCTTGACGCTTATTTAGGCTGGCCTTTAAATCAAGAAATTAACAGTTTACTTCCGACTCACTGGGCATTACCAAGTGGCAATAATAAGCGCATTACTTATCAAGTAGGTGGCGAACCTATGCTCTCATGTAAGTTACAAGAGATGTTTGGTGAACAAGATTCGCCGCGTATTGCTTTGGGTAAAAAGAAATTGGTGCTTGAGCTACTCTCGCCAGCTCAGCGTCCTTTGCAATTAACTCAGGATCTTGCCGGTTTTTGGCGTGGATCTTATAAAGAAGTTCAAAAAGAGATGAAAGGACGCTATCCCAAACATCCATGGCCAGATGATCCTGCAAATCATGTTGCGACCTCAAAGACCAAGAAACAGATGAACAATCAAGGATAACCTCGCTGTAATGAGACACTGTGAAACTAAACGCTCTGCGCCAAAGAAAGCGCCAGCAAAGCGAACAACCACTAAGAAGGCTCCGGCGAAGAAAGGACCAGTAAAACGTAAACCTCGTACGACCAAGAGGCCATCAAAGAAACCTACTTGGCTAAAAAAGGCGTGGGGTATTTGTTGGAAGCTAGGGATTGCAGTGTTCGCTGTGCTGCTTTTTATCGGTATTTATCTCGATAGCGTGGTGCGGGATCGCTTTGAAGGACAATTGTTCCAATTACCAACCGTGGTCTACTCGCGAGTATTGACTGTAGAGCCTGGTAGCAACATTTCACTTGCTCAAGTTAAGAAAGAATTGGATGTGTTGAACTACCGCAAGGTGAGGCAGCCACAATATCCCGGAGAGTACTCCTCTTCTTCCACTAAGATTGAGGTAATTCGCCGACCGTTTGAGTTTACTGATGGCCCTGAGCCTGACCGTCATGTGATGCTGCATTTTACCAATAGTGGATTGCAGCGTATTCAATCCTTGGAGCAAAGTGCAGACCTCGGTTACTTGAGAATTGAGCCTAAAATGCTTGGCATGTTAGAAAAAAACACGCCCGAGCAGCGTCTGTTTTTACACCGAGAGCAATTTCCTGAGGTGTTAGTGGATGCTCTATTGGCAACTGAAGACCGAAACTTCTATCAACATGATGGCGTTTCGCCAGTGGCGATTGCTCGGGCGCTGGTGGTCAATGTCAAAGCAGGTAGGACCGTGCAGGGTGGTAGTACGCTAACGCAACAGCTCGCTAAGAACCTGTTCCTATCAACGGAGCGTACTCTGTGGCGTAAGGTGCGTGAGGCCTATATCGCTCTGGTGATTGATTATCGCTACGACAAGGATCGCATTCTTGAAGCCTACCTAAATGAAGTTTATCTCGGCCAAAGTGGTGGAGAAGCGATTCACGGCTTTGGTCTTGCGTCACGGCTTTATTTCGGTCAGCCAATTCAAGAGTTAAGAATTGATCAGTTGGCTTTGTTAGTCGGTATGGTTAAGGGACCCTCCTACTACAATCCAGTTCGTTTCCCAGAACGTGCGAAGACACGTCGTGACTTGGTTTTGAGGCTTCTGATGCAGCAAGGCATCTTATCTTCGAGCCAATACAACGAGGCTGCGAGTCGTGATCTTGATATTCAAGACAACCCGAAGATAGCGAGCCGTCAGCCTGCTTACTTCCAGCAAGTGAAGAATGAATTGAAGCGTCAGGTTGCTGATGATTATCAGGCGATGACTGGACTACGCGTATTTACCTCTCTTGATCCTGTTTCGCAGGCTGAGCTTGAGAAGGCCGTGATGGAAAGAGTGCCGACATTAGTGAAGTCAGATAGCACGAAGCTTGAAGCTGCAGCGATTGCCGTAGACCGCCGCAGTGGGGAGATCCGTGCCATGGTGGGTGGTAAGCGAGCTGGGTACGATGGCTTTAACCGGGTACTAAATGCGAGTCGCCCAATAGGTTCGCTAGTTAAACCGGCAGTCTATTTGACCGCATTGAGTCGCCCAGAAGAATACTCGTTGGCTACGACCCTGATGGATGAGGCGATTCAGCTAAAGGGCAGTAAAGGCAGCACTTGGGCTCCGCGCAACTTTGACCGTAAGTTCCGTGGAGAGGTGCCACTCTATCGAGCATTAGCCACATCGTTAAACGTGCCGACTGTGCGCTTGGGTATGGAATTAGGCATCCCAAGTGTTACCGAGACCTTAGTGGAACTTGGCGTTCCAAAACAAGAGATTCGGCCAGTGCCATCTATGTTCCTTGGCTCGTTTTCTTTAACCCCATATCAAGTCGCTCAAATGTATCAGACAGTGACGAACTCCGGTGCAATCGCGCCACTTTCGGCATTGCGCTCGGTTGTTGATATGGAAGGGGAGGTCATTTATCAGTCGTTACCAAGACGCAAACAAGCTGTGTCTCAACAAGCAGCATGGTTGACGACATACGCGATGAAGAAAGGTGTCACGGAAGGCACGGGGCGTTATCTTAATGGTCAGTTTGGTTGGGCTGCACTTGCGGGTAAAACGGGGACCAGTAATGATAGTCGTGACAGCTGGTTTGTTGGTGTTGACGGCCGAGAGGTGACGACGATCTGGGTGGGTCGAGATGACAACAAACCGACTAAGTTAACCGGCTCTAGTGGTGCATTGCGTGTTTACGCGGAATACCTTAAGAAGCGTGGCCCCGAGCGCCTTTCTCTGCCTTGGCCCGATGATGTGACAACACTTGGTTTTAGTCAGCAAACCTCAGGCGCCTTACAGCTAGATTGTGACAACGCTTTCAAGTTACCAATGTGGGATTCAACGGGACAATTGAAGCAAAGCTGCACTTCAGGACCCGCAAATTGGCTAAAGCGCGTATTTAGTTGGTAAATGGGTTGAAATCCGATATCTTGGGTCAATAAATGATCAAATAACAAAATTTATCAAAAAAATAACAATTGAGAGTGGTAAAGGATTACAGATGTTTATTCGCACGTGGAAGAAGGTATTTTCTCTCGCTGTCGCTTGCGTAACCCCTCTTTATGCCTCTGCACATCATGCAGAGTTTGAAGGCGAACGCCCAAAAGTAGCAGTGGTACTTGCTGGTGGTGGTGCGAAAGGTGCCGCTCACGTCGGTGTATTAAAAGCACTAGAAGAGATGCAGATACCGGTCGATATGATCACTGGTACCAGTATGGGATCTTATTTTGGCGGTCTCTATGCGACCGGTATGAGCGCCGATGAGGTTGAAGGTTTCATTTACAGTGTTGACTGGAATAAGGGGTATCAAGATCGCGTTGATCGAAGCCAAAGGCGTGTTCGTGATAAGGAAGTCGAAGACCGATATCAGATCCGAACCGATCTTGGTTTAACCTGGAGGGGCGTTGAAACGCAAACGGGTGTTGTTCAAGGTCAGAACATGCTTGCTATTTTGCGTGAAACGACAGGTAACCTTGGTTATTTCAGCTCGTTCGATAACCTTGCGATTCCATATCGCGCAGTGGCAACCGATATTCTCAAGCTCGAAGAAGTGGTACTTGATAAGGGCTACTTAGTGGATGCCATGATGGCGAGCATGTCCGTACCCGGTGCGCTGCCTCCTTATGAGTTACATGGTCGTATGCTAGTGGATGGCGGTGTGACCAATAATATGCCCGTTGATCTCGCTCGAGCAATGGGTGCCGATATCATCATCGCAGTAGACATCAGTACCAACTATAAAACCCGCGAAGAACTTACCGACCTATTCTCAGTTGCCGATCAGCTATCGAACTACATGGTTCGACGCAGCACTCAAGAGCAATCAGCACTCCTTACTGATAAAGACTTCTACATGCGTCCTGATGTGGGCACGATGGAAACCACAGAGTTTGATAAAATGCCAGAGGCTTACCGAGAAGGTTACGCCATTGCTAAGTCGTTTGAAGAGGAGCTTCAACACCTAGCCTTGCATGGGGCGGAATATCAAGCTTATATCGATGGCAAGCAAGCGGCTCGCGCTAAGCTAAGGTACGGTGACGAGCAGGTTATCGACTCGTTTCGCATCATCAACAATACCCACTACCACTACGATGTTTTGAGTGAAAACTTAGCGCTAGAGCCTGGAAAGAAATATACCACCTCTGAGCTTGAAGATAAGGTCAGCAGCCTTTACGTACTCGACCGTTTTGAGCTTGTGACCTATGAGTATCAAGATAGCTATCTTGGTGATGAAACCGTGGTGGAGTTTGAGGTAGAAGAGAAACAGTGGGGACCGAATTATGTTGATTTCCGTTTCTTCTTAGAGGATGACTTTACCAACCAGAGTCAGTATTCGATTGGTGTTACAACCAACTTTACCGGTTTATCTGAGTTTGGTGCTGAGCTACGTACCAACCTTGAGTTAGGTACAGATAAACTCGTGGAGGCCTCTTGGTACTCACCGACTCGAGGTAACCGTAAGTTCTTTCATGAAATCGGACTGTCTTACAGCAACGAAAAGCGACTGTTTCCAATTGAAGGCCTGACTGAGGGTGCACCGACGCTTGATAGTATCGATTCGGCTTCGCAAATGAGCTATCACAGAACGACAGGTGAGCTCGCCTTCGGTTACCAAAATGAATTGTGGCAAGAGTTTAAGATAGGTCTGCGCTACACCGATGGTAAAAATGAGCTCGATTACATCAATAATATCTCCGATTTCAATTACAAAAGAACCACCGGATTTGTCAGTTACCGAGCGGATAGCCTAGATAATTACAGCCTACCTACTCGAGGTAACTACGTTCATATCGAGTATAAGGTGTCTCATGATTCGAATGATCATACGCCGGACCCTATCTTCCCTGATGAGATCCCTGATGACACCAGCTATGAACTGTATGCTAAAGGGATGAAGGCATTCACGTTTGATAGGCATACCATAGTCGGTAACGTGGATTTCAACTTCTTTGATAGTAAAAACGAAACCGTTTCGGTCGATCCTCAGAACCTGGGTGGTTTCCTAAACTTGTCTGGTACACCTCGTAACAGCTTGCTCGGTTCAAACAAGTTCTTTACCAGTTTAGTCTATCGTTATCGCTGGTTTGATAATGACTTTGGACTGTTTTCATCTCCTTTCTATGTCGGTTCCTCAATAGAATATGGCGGTGTTTGGAGTGATCCTGATTTTGGTTTCTCAGATGTTCCTATGTATGCAGCGGGCTCGGTTTTTGCTGGTGTTGACTCACCGATTGGGCCAATCATGTTGAGCTACGGACGAACAGAGCAAAGCTATGAATCTTTTTACCTGATCATCGGTAGCTCTTTCTAATCAATTCCTCAGCAAAACAGCGATTGGCATACGACTTTGGTCGAGTCAATCGCTGTGACTGCATGATTATTCGTGAATTTTTGTTCCAATTTGCAATGTTGGTCAAAATGATCAGATTTTAATTTAAGGTTAAATTTGCTACTCTGCTTCCCACAGTTTGGCCTCTCTGGCGCTGCTCATCATAAAATTTGAATAGCTACACTGGCAATGGAGAGCCAAGTTTCCAAGGATGTTCATACCTGTTTGTAAAACGCAGGGTGGACCGCAATGAGAGGAAAAAAGTCGTGCTTGAAGCCTATCGAAAACACGTCGAAGAACGTGCTGCTGAAGGAGTTGTTCCAAAACCACTAGACGCTGAGCAAGTTGCTGGCCTAGTTGAACTTCTTAAGAACCCCCCTCAAGGTGAGGAAGAATACATTCTCGACCTATTAGAGAATCGCATTCCACCAGGTGTAGATGAAGCTGCTTACGTAAAAGCAGGCTTCCTAACTGCTATCACCAAAGGTGAGGTTACGTCTCCATTAGTGAGCCGTGAAAAAGCAGCAGAGCTACTTGGCACAATGCAAGGTGGCTACAACATTGAATCTCTAGTATCTCTACTAGACGATGCTGATCTTGCCCCAATCGCTGTTAAAGCACTATCTCACACACTACTTATGTTTGACGCTTTCTACGATGTAGAGGAGAAAGCGAAAGCAGGTAATGCTGCTGCTCAGCAAGTGCTGCAATCTTGGGCTGACGCTGAGTGGTTTACCTCAAAAGAGAAAGTAGCAGAGAAGATCACAGTAAAAGTATTCAAGGTAACGGGTGAGACGAACACCGATGATCTTTCTCCTGCACCTGATGCGTGGTCTCGTCCTGATATTCCAGTGCATGCAAAAGCGATGCTTAAAATGGAACGTGATGGCATCAACCCAGATCAACCGGGTACTGTTGGCCCTATCGAACAAATTGAAGAGCTACAAAAAGAAGGTATCCCACTGGCATACGTTGGTGATGTTGTCGGTACAGGTTCTTCACGTAAGTCTGCGACTAACTCAGTGCTGTGGTTTATGGGTGAAGATATCCCATACGTACCAAATAAGCGTACAGGTGGTATCTGTCTGGGCGGTAAGATCGCTCCTATCTTCTACAACACGATGGAAGACTCTGGCGCACTACCAATCGAGCTCGACGTTCAAAACATGAACATGGGTGATGTGATTGATATCTTCCCTTACGAAGGCGTTGTGCGTAAAAACGGTGAAGAGATCTCTAGCTTTGAACTGAGTAAGGTACTGCTTGATGAAGTTCGCGCTGGTGGTCGTATTCCTCTGATTATCGGCCGTGGCCTAACTGGTCGCGCTCGTACTTCTCTTGGTCTAGAAGAAACTGAACTATTCGCTAAACCAGTGGACCCTTCAGCTTCTGATAAAGGCTACACGCTAGCTCAGAAGATGGTGGGTAAGGCATGTGGCGTTGAAGGTGTACGCGCAGGTCAATACTGCGAGCCTAAGATGACGACGGTTGGTTCTCAGGATACTACGGGGCCAATGACGCGTGATGAGCTGAAAGACCTTGCATGTCTTGGTTTCTCTGCTGACCTTGTAATGCAGTCATTCTGTCACACATCGGCATATCCAAAGCCAGTCGATGTAAATACGCACCACACACTACCTGACTTCATTATGAACCGCGGCGGTGTTTCACTGCGTCCAGGTGATGGTGTTATTCACTCATGGTTAAACCGCATGCTCCTACCTGATACTGTGGGTACAGGTGGTGACTCGCATACTCGTTTCCCTCTGGGTATTTCTTTCCCAGCAGGTTCTGGTCTTGTTGCTTTTGCTGCAGCGACAGGTGTTATGCCTCTTGATATGCCAGAATCTATCCTTGTTCGCTTTAAGGGTGAAATGCAACCAGGTATCACACTACGTGATCTTGTACACGCTATCCCTCTATACGGCATCAAGCAGGGTCTACTAACGGTAGAGAAAGCAGGTAAGATCAACGAGTTCTCTGGTCGCGTACTAGAAATCGAAGGTGTTGAACACCTATCTGTTGAGCAAGCGTTCGAACTGTCGGATGCATCGGCAGAGCGTTCTGCTGCGGGTTGTACCGTTAAGCTATCTCAAGAGTCTATCGAAGAGTACCTAAACTCGAACATCACTATGCTTAAGTGGATGATCGCTGAGGGCTATGGTGATGTGCGTACGATTGAGCGTCGTATCGCAGCGATGGAAGAGTGGGTTGCGAACCCTGAGTTGATGGAAGCGGATGCAGATGCAGAGTACGCACACGTTATCGAAATCGATCTCGCTGACATTACAGAGCCTGTGCTTTGTGCGCCAAACGATCCGGATGATGCTCGTCTGCTTTCTGATGTTCAAGGTACTCAAATTGATGAGGTCTTCATCGGTTCTTGTATGACTAACATCGGTCACTTCCGTGCTGCGGGTAAGATGCTAGAAGAGTTCAATGGCTCCCTTAGCACTCGTTTATGGGTGGCTCCACCAACGAAGATGGACAGAGACCAGCTAACAGAAGAAGGTTACTACGGTATCTTTGGTCGCGCGGGTGTTCGTATTGAAACTCCAGGTTGTTCACTGTGTATGGGGAACCAAGCTCGAGTTGCGGATAAGGCGACAGTAATGTCTACATCAACGCGTAACTTCCCGAACCGCCTAGGTACAGGAGCGAACGTATACCTAGCATCAGCTGAATTGTCTGCGGTAGGTGCGATTCTAGGTCGTATTCCAACTAAAGAAGAGTACCTAGAGTACTCAGCGAAGATTGATGCAACAGCAGCTGATACATACCGTTACTTGAATTTCCATAAGATGACTCAATACACAGAAAAAGCCGATACGGTGATTTTCCAAGAGCCAGCGTAAGGCCAAGTCTAACGTAAGATGATATTCAATCGCCCACCGAAAGGTGGGCGTTTTTTTGGAAAAGGTAACAGGACGCTTCGTTACAGGTAACGGAAAAGTTTTTGGTAAGAATTGCTCCTATACATATCCACGTAACCCGTTTCCCATCCCCATATCTCCCTGTATACTCCCGCGAAGCATTAAAAATTAACCAAAAGGCAATCCTATGGAGTTTCAATTTACTCGTAACACCCTAATGGGAGAGTTTTACGTGAAGTGCAGTATGGGCCATGAGATTGTTGCACGTTGGCTACAAGAAGAAGTGGGGAAAGAGCTGACGAAGATCGACCAAGTCCTAGCTATTATCGATCAAGCGAAGCAAAACCCAATGGAAGAGGTGAGACTCGAGGGTAAAGAGATCTCTCTATCTATCCACCAATTTGATGTCATTGTGGAAGAGAATGTTCTCGGTCATGAGCAAGAGCTTGGTGATTCAGAGTTTGATTTTTATGACAGTGAAAGCACCGCGAGTTGTGGTTTAGAAGACTTCCTAACAATGATGGAACAATGGCATCAATTTATCACCCAAGGTCGATAAAAATAGGTAAGTGCACAAACTGAGTGCATTACCAAAAGATGCATTAATTAAGTGAAAGGGCTGCACATATATGGTGCAGCCCTTTTGCGTATTTACTCGGTTTTTATTTAAGTTATTGAAAATAAACTATTAAAAAAGTTGGCACACAAGTTGTTTGTTGAATAAGTGTTAAAGGAATAAATGCTCGAAGGAGATGCAATGAAACTTATCAACGCAATAATCAAACCATTCAAATTGGATGATGTTCGTGAAGCACTAGCGGATGCAGGAATCGAAGGGATGACGGTTTCTGAGGTAAAAGGTTTTGGTCGTCAGAAAGGTCACACAGAACTGTATCGTGGCGCAGAATATCAAGTGGACTTTCTTCCTAAGGTAAAACTAGAGATCGCTACTCAGGCTGATAATGTCGACCGAGTTGTTGATGCGATCAGCCAAGCGGCTCAAACGGGCAAAATCGGCGACGGTAAGATTTTCGTGTATGACCTATCTCAAGCAGTGCGTATCCGAACTGGTGAGATGGATGCAGAAGCACTTTAAGAATTCAAAGGATTGGAGATAACCATTATGGAATTAGCAACAACGGTATCAGAACTACGATACGCCCTAGACACTTTTTACTTCCTTCTTTCAGGTGCGTTGGTTATGTGGATGGCAGCAGGTTTTGCAATGCTAGAAGCAGGCCTAGTTCGCTCGAAGAATACAACAGAAATCTTAACTAAGAACTTCTGCTTATACGCGATTGCTTGTACGACTTATCTGTTAGTAGGCTACAACATTATGTACGTTGACAATGGTGAGGGCGGTTGGCTGCCATCATTTGGTGCGTTAATTGGTACTCAAGCTGAAGGCGCAGACCACTCACTAGAGTCTGACTTCTTCTTCCAAGTAGTATTCGTAGCGACAGCGATGTCAGTAGTATCTGGTGCGGTTGCTGAGCGTATGAAGCTTTGGTCTTTCCTAATCTTCTCAGTAGTATTAACTGCGTTTATCTACCCAATGGAAGGCTACTGGACTTGGGGTGGTGGTTTCTTATCTGAAGCAGGCTTCAGTGACTTCGCAGGCTCAGGTATCGTTCACATGGCAGGTGCAGCAGCAGCTCTAGCTGGCGTACTTCTACTTGGTGCTCGTAAGGGTAAATACGGTAAGAACGGTGAGGTTCACCCGATCCCTGGCTCAAACATGCCACTAGCAACTCTAGGTACATTCATCCTATGGTTGGGTTGGTTCGGCTTCAACGGTGGCTCACAGTTAATGGTTTCTGATTTCGAGAACGCAACAGCAGTTGGTCAAATCTTCCTAAATACTAACGCAGCAGCAGCAGCGGGCGCGATTGCAGCAATGCTAGTGTGTAAGACAACTTGGGGTAAAGCCGACCTGACTATGATCCTGAACGGTGCGTTAGCTGGTCTGGTTGCAATCACTGCAGACCCTCTATCTCCATCACCGGTATTCTCTCTAGCAATCGGTGCAGTTGCAGGTGCTATCGTAGTATTCAGCATCATCGGTCTAGACAAAATTAAGATTGATGATCCAGTAGGTGCTATCTCAGTTCACGGTGTGTGTGGTTTCTTCGGTGTGATGGTTGTGCCACTAAGCAACGGTGATGCAACATTCGGTGCTCAGCTTCTAGGTGCAGCAGTAATCTTCGGTTGGGTATTCGCAGCAAGCCTAGTGGTATGGGGTGTACTAAAAGCAACGATGGGTATCCGCGTATCGGAAGAAGAAGAACTAGAAGGTATGGACATGCACGATTGTGGTGTTGGTGCTTACCCAGAGTTCGTGACTTCTAAGTAATAATTTACCAAGATTTACAAATTACCGACTTGAAACCTGCTCGAAAGAGCAGGTTTTTTTTGTTTAAGGTCATTGTTTTCTGTTTGTGTATGAATATAATAACGCAACTGATAAACGTTATCATTTATATCTAAGGGATGAATCAATGAAAAAACTGCTAGCTCTTTCTGCTCTTGCATGTAGCACAATCGCGCCATCAGTAATGGCAGCTGAAGAAGTCAATGTTTACTCTTACCGCCAACCTTTCCTAGTTGAACCTATGTTTAAAGAGTTCACTAACGAAACTGGTATTAAAGTAAACGTTAAGTTCGCTAAGAAAGGTCTAGCTGAAAAGTTGGCTCAAGAGGGTGAATACAGCCCAGCAGACGTGATCCTAACAACTGACATTAGCCGTTTGGCTGAACTGACTAACAAAGGTCTAGTTCAAGCAGTAAACAGCGATGTAATTGAAGCGAACGTACCTGCTCAGTTCCAAGATAATGAAAACGAGTGGTTTGCTCTAACTCTACGCAGCCGTAACGTTTACTCTTCACGTGACCGTGTTGGTAAACTAGGCGCTGAGTTCAACTACGCTGATCTAGCGAAACCTGAGTTCAAAGGTAAGATCTGTACTCGTAGTGGTAAGCACCCGTACAACGTTTCTCTGGTTTCTTCGATGATTGCTCATAAAGGTGAAGCAGAAACGAAAGAGTGGCTAGAAGGCGTTAAGTCAAACCTAGCACGCAAGCCACAAGGTAATGACCGTGGACAAGTTAAAGCGATTAAAGAAGGCCTTTGTGACGTATCTCTAGGTAACAGCTACTACCTAGGTAAGATGGTTAACGACAAAGAGCAGAAAGCATGGGCTGATGCGGTTTACATTAACTTCCCTAACCAAGAGGCAACCGGTACTCACGTAAACATCTCTGGTATGGCGATGGCGAAATACTCTCCAAACAAAGAGAACGCTCAGAAGCTAATGGAATTCCTAACGGGCGATAAAGCACAGCAGATGTACGCAGAAGTAAACTACGAGTACCCAGTGAAAGAGGGTGTTAAGCGTTCTGAACTGGTGGCATCTTGGGGTGACTTCAAAGCAGATACGCTATCTCTAGATGAGATTGCAGAACATCACACAACAGCAATCAAGCTGTTAGACGAAGTGAAGTTTGACCTTTAATTTGCGAAGATAGCGATAACTGAGGGTATAATACCCTCAGTTTTTTTAGGTTTTAGAAGACTCTAAAACCGAAGCAAGTTCAGGTCACTACGATTTCGTTAATGAAAGAAAAGAATTCTGTTTGGAAAACCAGCAGTGGGGTCTTTACCCTGCTGTTGGTTTTGCCTATTTTAGCCATCTTCTATACCGCTGTTGGTGAAAGCAATGATGTGTTCTCACATCTCTTTGCGACAGTGATGCCTACCTACACCTATAACACCATAGTATTGGTGGTTGGTGTTATGGTGCTCTCTCTCTTCTTGGGTGTTCCCTCTGCTTGGTTGATGGCGATGTGTCGCCTCCCCAGTGAGAGAATTCTTCAATGGGCGCTTGTTCTCCCTCTCGCTATGCCTGGTTATATCGTTGGCTACATCTTTACTGATTGGTTTGATTTTGCCGGCCCTGTACAGATTCTATTGCGTGATTTGACTGGGTGGGGGCCAGGTGAGTACTGGTTCCCTGATATTCGAACACTCGGTGGGGCTATCTGGGTATTGGCCTTAGTTCTCTATCCCTATGTTTATCTGCTATGCCGCGCCGCTTTTATGGAGCAGAACGTCTCTTTGCTGCAATCGGCTCGCCTGTTGAAGTGCTCGCCTTGGCAGAGCTTTGTGCGTATCTCCCTTCCGTTGGTTCGTCCTTCCATTGCGGTAGGATTGTCACTGGTGGCGATGGAAACCATTGGAGATTTTGGCACGGTTAGCTACTTTGCGGTCAACACTCTGACCACTGCGGTTTATGATACTTGGTTGGGTTATTCGAACCTCAATGCCGCGGCTAAGATTTCAGCAATCATGTTGCTGTTTGTGGTGTTATTGATTAGCGCAGAAAGATACAGTCGTCGCAGACAAAAGCTATTCCAGAATCAATTTAATAGCCATGAAAGCTTTCGTTATGAGCTCTCCGGTTGGAAGAAATGGTTGGCTTTAATCTGGTGTTGGGGCTTGGTGTCAGTGGCATTTATTTTGCCGCTGCTACAGCTTTGTATTTACGCCTATAAGTACTTTGCACAAAGCTGGACTCAAGAGTTCCAGCAGTATTCAATTAATAGCCTGCAAGTTTCTTTCTCTGCTGCAATTATAGGTGTACTTGTCGCCCTAGTTGTGAACTTCTACCACCGCTTGCAACCGAGTAAAATGAGCCAATCTTCTATGCGCTTGTCTTCGATGGGATATGCGGTTCCTGGTACCGTACTAGCGATCGGCGTGATGGTTACGGTATTGAGTCTCGATCATAGTGTGAATGACTTTGCTAAGTATATGGAATGGCAGCGTCCTGGGTTGATTTTCTCTGGAACTATGTTTGCTCTTATCTTTGCGTTGGTGGTTCGCTTCTCTGCGGTCGCTATTGGTAGTATTGAGAGCAGTCTAAGTAAGGTATCGCCTTCTCTAGATATGGCTGCGAAAACCATGGGTTGTAGTCAAAATGCGATGCTTTGGCGAGTGCACTTCCCACTGATAAAACGTGGTGTGTTGATTGCTGGTTTACTGGTCTTTATTGAATCGATGAAAGAGCTTAATGCAGCACTGCTACTAAGACCATTTAACTTTGAAACCCTAGCTACGTATGTTTATAACTTCGCGTCTGATGAACATCTAGAGCTTGCGGCGATGCCTGCAGTACTTTTGGTACTGGTTGGGCTTATTCCACTTATTGTTGTTAACCGTTCCCTGGAGCAGAATCACTAATGAGCTGTGCATTATCAATTAGTAACCTTACCTGCAAATATGATGACCAGACTGTGCTTAAGTCACTGAATCTAGAGGTCAAGAAGGGTGAGATTATCTGTCTTCTTGGGGCGAGTGGCTGTGGCAAAACCACGCTACTTAAGGCGATTGCAGGTCTGTTACCTCTTAGTAGCGGTCAAATGAGTTTGAACTGTCGCATGATTGATGATGGTGAAAACTGGTTGCCACCAGAGCAGCGAAACATTGGTTTGATCTTTCAAGATTACGCACTGTTCCCGCATCTTACGGTCTCGGATAACGTGGCATTTGGTCTTAAAGGAATGAGTAAAGCTGAGAAGCAAGCTATTGTTGATAAAATGCTGTCCCTTGTTCATCTAGACGGTTATGGTGAGCGTTACCCTCACCAACTTTCTGGTGGTCAGCAGCAGCGTGTCGCCATTGCTCGTTCATTGGCTTATAAACCTGACTTACTGTTGCTCGACGAACCGTTTTCGAATATCGATACTCAGGTTCGCCATGAGTTGATTAGCCAGATTAGAACCATTTTTAAGAAGCAAGGTGTGACAGCCGTTTTCGTTACGCACTCCCGAGAAGAAGCCTTTGCTTTCGCTGACAAAATGGCGGTAATGAATCACGGTGTGATTGAACAGTTTGGTTCAGCATCGGAGCTTTACCACCAACCCTCAAGCAAGTTTGTTGCAGACTTCCTAGGAGGTGGCAGCTACATCAAGGCCACAAGAACCTCGGAAACACACTATCAGACAGAGTTAGGTGACGTTGCAGCAACGGACAAAAATACCATCGAGCGGGGCGCTGAATGTGAACTGCTTATTCGTCCTCAACAGCTTAAATTGACGTCCAGTATTGATAGCTCGATTCGTGTCCTTGAGTTGCACTTTATGGGAGATCACTGTCGATATACGGTTGAGCTAAATGGTCAGAAGCTAACCGCTAGTTCAGATGAGGCCTTGGAAGTGGGCCAGCGTGTGACGATCAATATTCAGGCAAATGAGTTGCTCGCTTTCTAAAAAGGACCCGGCGTATGGTCGGGTCAATATGTTCTTCACCTATAGGGTTCACTAATACTCTTCATTCTTGAAGCTGCAGCGTTGTTGACTACGCCAATTCCCCCTAATCACATAGCGAACTATGCTCATAGCGTTGAATTGTCTTGTCGCTTAGCT
The DNA here is from genome assembly GCF_003415655.1 of Vibrio maerlii. GTDB lineage: Bacteria > Pseudomonadota > Gammaproteobacteria > Enterobacterales > Vibrionaceae > Vibrio > Vibrio maerlii. Next base: position 544,328 of record NZ_QRHC01000003.1, on the reverse strand, counting down.
GCAACTCCAATTATTTTGAGTATTTAGAGTTTATTCAACCGCTGAGATTACAGTGCCAAAAACTCTTTTACTTGTTGAAGAACACATTCTGCAGTGTCTTTATCTGCCATCTCCGCAAAAATACGTAATAGTGGCTCTGTGCCTGAGAAACGAGCGATAACCCATCCACCATTTTTGAAATAAACCTTGGCACCATCTTCATAGCTCACTCGTTCAATCTCAAAGTCGAACTCAGGCAGCTGTTTATCAACGTAAATACGGTTATAGAGAGTATCTTTCTGGTTTGCTTTGAATGTACAGTCACCCTCTGCTGTATAGGCGTAACCATATTTGTTGTAGATCTCATCCAGCAACTCAGACAACTTTTTGCCTGTGACTGAAATCATCTCTACCAATAGGCTTGATGCGAATACTCCGTCTTTGCCTTTGATGTGGCCGCGAATCGTCAAACCACCTGAGCTTTCACCGCCAATTAAAGAATCGTCAGCCTCCATCTGGCTACTGATGTGCTTAAAGCCTACTGGGACTTCAAAGCTCTTCTCACCGTAATCGGCAGCAACCTTGTCGAGTAGATGCGTTGTTGCGATGTTACGGACGACTGAACCTTTCCACCCCTTGTACTCCAAGAGATAATAATAGAGCAGCAGGAGTACTTCGTTTGGATGAATGAAGTTACCTTTCTCGTCGATAATGCCAAGCCTATCGGCATCACCGTCAGTACCAATACCGATGTCATAACCTTCTGCAGCAACAAGGTGCTTTAATCGATAAAGAGTCGCTGCGCTTGGTGATGGCATTAGGCCTCCGAAATCAGGGTTTTTGCCATCGTTAATTACATCGACATCACAGCGACCATTGATCAACACGGTTTGCAGCGCATTCTTTGCCACACCAAACATAGGGTCAATCAACACACGAAGATTAGCCTGCTTGATAGCGTCAATATCGATGAAGTCGATAATAGAATCGACAAACTCGTTCATCGGGTTGATGATTAAGATCGTCTTTCTTTGGGCTGCAATATCAAAGTCGATACTCTTTACGTCTTGGTTAGTGAGCTTGGCGATTTGAGATTCAATCTTTTGCGTGATCACCTCGTCTGCATCACGGCCGCCCTCAATAAACACCTTGATGCCATTATAGTCAGCAGGGTTATGCGAAGCGGTAATACAGGCCGAGTAGGCACAGCCCATCTCTTTTGCCTTGAACATAACAATAGGGGTTGGCACAAACTTATCAATAAAGCTGACGATAACTCCGTTCGCGGCGAGCACCTCAGCAAACCATTTGCCCGCTTTGTCGGAAAGAAAACGGCGGTCATAGCCAACAACAAAGCCTTTCTCCGCTGCTTTCTCATCATTGATGATGTTGGCGACGGCCTGAGCCACGAGTCGGACGTTATCCTTGGTAAACTCTTCACCGATAAAAGCGCGCCAGCCGCCAGTTCCAAACTGAATCATAATTCTTCCTTACCTAAATAGGCCGTTTGCGACCATCAAAAGCGGTACTCAATGAGCTGTTTTCATCGAGCTATTTTCAAAGAGCTATCCTCACAGAGTACCGTCGTCATTATTTAAGAGCCGCTACTAACCAAGAACCACAACGACGCTGTTTTCGCTTCCCTCTGCTTTTACTGGAATTGCACCCTCGATGACTTCACCGTTAAGCGTGATAGAAGCGACACCTTTGCTGACACCATTCGGATTCTCTACCCTGATGTTGTATGTAGCCCCTCTCCATTGACGGGTGACCTCAAAACCAGGCCATGAGGTTGGGATACAAGGATCAACCGTTAATCCTTCAAAGCCAGTACGCACACCGAGAATGAAGTTGGTGACGGCAAAGTAGGCCCATCCCGATGTACCCGTTAGCCAAGGGTGGTTTGCACGACCGTGATCTTGGTGGTCACGACCCATGATGAATTGAACGTACGAGTAAGGTTCTGCGATACGCTTTTCAATCATGTCGTTTTGGTTATACGGGTTAAGGGCATCATAGAACTTCATTGCTCGATCGCCGCGACCAAGTTTCGCTTCTGCCACCCATGCCCATGGGTTTGGATGGGAGAATATCGCTCCGTTCTCTTTTACACCTTGATAGACACGTGTGACGAAGCCGATATCGTCGTTTGGCGTGGCAAAAGAAGGGGCATTGAGGTGGAGGCCATATTCAGAGAATAGATGCTCATCGACTGAGTCCATCGCCTTTTCACCACGTTCTTGAGAAACTGCACCAGAGAGTACAGCCAATGTGTTCGATTCTAGGTGGATGCGGCCTTCTGTTTGTTGTGCGGTACCAATCTTGTCACCGTCTTTAGTCAGACCACGGATGTACCAACCACCTTCGTCATCCCAAAGGTGTGTTTCGCATGCTTCACGAACATTCGCTGCCATTTCTGTGTATTTCTCTACATCTGCAGCATTATTGCGGAATTTAGCTAAATCAATAAACTCTTGTAGCGCCCAGAAATGCAGAAATGAAACCATAGATGACTCACCGCCACCGAGGTTTAGACAGTCGTTCCAATCAGCTCGTAAGCCCTTACAGATACCAGTTTGACCCACGTATTCAGCCGAGAAATTAAGGGCTGCTTTCATGTGTTCGTAAACTGTTGCTTCACCGCCATCTGCGTATGGAATGACCTCATCAAAGAAGCTGGTTTCACCCGTTTCCATCACGTATTTACAGATTGTTGGAACAATCCATAGGTGATCATCAGAGCAGGTATCCTCAATACCGTGGATCTTATCTTCATCGGATGGCGTTGGAACAACGGTTGGTGACTTAGATGGTTTTACATCAGCCTTTTCTGGGTCGAACCAGTCAGGATCGAATAAGTGTAGACCGTAACCCGCCTGAACTTGGCCGCGTAGCAGGTCGACAATACGCTTTCGAGTCATTTGCGGATTGGCATGAGGTACAGAGATCGCATCTTGCGCAGTATCACGATAACCCAGACCCGTACGACCACCGACTTCAATGAAAGAGGCAAATCGAGACCAAACTACACAGGTCTCTGCTTGGTATAAGGTCCAAGCATTGATCATAGTATCTAGGCCTTCATTCGGTGATTTGACTTGGAACTTATCGCAGCGCTCATCCCAGTGAGCTTTGATATCTTGGAATGCAGCATCGACATTCGCACTATCTTGATATTTTTCTCTCAGGCGCTCGCCGTTACCTTTGCCAATACCAAGAACGTAGGCAAAACGAACTTCTTCACCAGGTTGAATGGTGAACTGCTTGTGCAAGGAACCGCAGTGGTTGTAACAAGTTTGTGCTGTGTTTGAACATTGACCTTTTTCTACAGCGATAGGGTTTGCTTCATCGCGGTATAAACCTAGGAAGCTATCACGTTGGCCGTCATAAGAATCTGGTTCAAAGGTTGAAGCTAGGTAGTAGAAACCCTCAAAGTCGTTAGTGTTGTAGTAGAGGTCGTATTCAATAACACCGTTTTTGTATTCGGTGCCTGCGGAGTAAAGCGACATCTGATGGTTCTGATTGTCGGATTGAATATGGCTAAAAGAGAACTCGACAAACGAGAAGGCTGAGATTGTGCGAGGTTTATCTGAGGTGTTCTTAATCACGACAGCCCAAACTTCTGCGTCTTCCCCTTTTGGTACAAATAGCGTCTTGGTAGCACTGATTCCGCTGTATTCACACGTGAACTTTGAGTACGAAAGACCGTGACGAACCTCATAGCTTGCTTCGTCTAAGTTTTTCGCTACCGGCTGCCAAGATATAGACCAGTAATCACCCGTCTCATCATCACGTAGATAAACATAGTGTCCAGGGCGGTCAAAAGTCGCATTTGGACGGAACTTGGTTACGCGATTGTACTCAGGGGAGTTGTAGAATGAGTAACCCCCCGCGTTGTGTGAAATAACGGTACAGAATTTCTCGGTGCCTAAGTAGTTCGTCCATGGTGCAGGTACATCTGGGCGAGTGATGACGTATTCGCGATTTTCGTTATCGAAATAGCCGTATTTCATTGTAATGTTTCCTTTTCTATTGCTGTATCAACAGCACTCTTATTCTTAATTGATGCGCCGTCTTTGGGGTAAAAAACCAGTACTACGCATCACAATTCCATGGTTGGCGGTATTGAATACCTTGTTTGTCGAACCACTCAGTGTGTGTTTTGAGTCGTGCTAAGTAGTTCGAGTAATCTTTGTGTTTGCTCTGGGTCCAACAAGCTTCTGCAATGGCGGTGATTCGCGGGTAGAGCATGTAATCGATACGATCTTGGTTATTGACGATTTCACACCATAGAGCACATTGAACGCCCCACACACGTTTGTGGATAGGGTCATTGTCGGCTAGTTGCGCCAGTGGCTCATAGCGGTATGCATGTTCTAACGGAATGACATTCGCCCAATCGACACCGGGTTCTTCAGGTGCGAAGTCTTGAGTCATATCCAGATAGGTGAACTGAGCAGGTTGCAATACGACATCGAACCCTTGCTTGGCACAGTCGATTGCCGCTTGTTCAGATAACCATGAGTAGATCACCGTATCCTTGCTAACTTTGTTGCCATGCTGAGCTTCTTCCCAACCAAGCATGCGTTTACCTAGTGAGCGAAGCTTGTTTTCTACATGTCGTAAAAGGTGCCCCTGAAGCTCTTTTGGATCTTGGTAGCCATGCTGTTGCATTAATTGCTGACAGGATGGGCTATCAACCCATACTCCCTTGGGGACTTCGTCGGCACCAATATGTACATAAGGAGATGGGAAGAGCGCAGCTATTTCTTCTAAGACCGTATCAATGAACTGGTAAGTGCCAGCAATTCCCGGTGACAATACGTTGTCGTTGTAATGCTGGATGCTGCGGTACTGGGAGAGATCATCTTGATCGACAAGCAGTTCAGGAAGCGCCTTGATGGCCGCTCTACAGTGACCGGGAATATCGAACTCTGGGATCACGGTAATACCACGACACTGCGCGTACTCGATGATCTCTTTGATCTCTTGTTGGTTATAGAAGCCACCGTATGACTCCGCTAGATGAGTAAATTGAGGCTCTAATACTTGTTCGCCACCCCGCCATGCTCCAATTTTTGTGAGTTGTGGGAAGGCTTTTATCTCAACTCGCCAACCTTCATCATCGGTAAGGTGCCAATGAAACGTATTGAATTTGTAGTAAGCAAGTTGATTGATTAGGCGTTTAATTGTTTCGACAGGGTGAAAGTGTCGAGCGCAATCGAGCATCATGCCTCGGTATGAATAGCGTGGGGCATCGTCAATATTCAGATGAGGAATTGAAACTGATTGTTCACCTTGCCCAATCAGCTGTAGAAGCGTGGCACACGCGTGTAAGAATCCTTGTTCATCGGCAGCTGAGATTTCGATATCTATCATTGAGGTGCGAAGTTGGTAGCTACTCGGTGTGAGCGACTTTTTCTCAATGAATGTAAGTCGAGTATCCGAATTACCAAAACTAAGGTGCTGAAAAGTGCTTGAGGCCTGATCTTTAAACCAGTTTGTTGCCAGTTTTGCTTTGTTGGTGCTTAATCTAATCTCAAGGATTGATAGCTCGATCGCCTGCTCGGAGAGGTGAACGATATTGTTAGGCTTGGGAATGATTGCCATGGCAGCAGGCTCTGTACTCGGAATAGAAGATCTCTGCTTATGCGGTGAAGCTAAAACCGGTGGAGCGATCATGACCGGCAATCGCAACGGATTACCGTTGGCATTTACCTCGACGAACGCATCGTCAAAGCCATCACTATGAAAGCGCAGCGGTGCGGTATTCATTGTGAACTCGCAGTAGAAATGCTCATTGGCTTTCAAATGGTTATTGTTTGGAGTAACGACGCAGTAGCTTCCGACTTGATCAAGTTTACCCTCGGTAATACTGCCGGGAGTGATGAATCTATCGAGAGCAAAATGAAGGCTCCAGTCATTTAAGTGATCATCTGAGAGGTTATTTAGAGTAAGACCAAAGCGACATGGACCACCGTACTCATTCTCAAATGATTCAGACAAAACCTCTAGGTTTAAACGTAAGCTCATAGTGACCTCAATCCAGTGAGAATAGGTTGTGTTGGGGTTGGTTAGCCATCATGATTCCACCCTCAATGGCATCGAATTGGGGTTCAACAATCCATTGCTGTACGGGTGGAGAGAGCCAAGCCTTGATGCGTTCTGCGATGCTTCCCATTAAGCAGATTCTATCTGCCCCTTTGCGGTTTAATGCGATAAGGAACATTTCGATATCTGCTGCAGTCTGCTTAAGCATTTCCATTGCCAACTCATCACCTTGGTGAGCATGCTGGAAGATCGCCGGAGAAAACATGCCGTAGTCTTTTGGAATGGCCGTTTTAGACCAATCGACAATGGCATCAACATCGTTGTTGAAATGCTGCATGACATGATGAGCCAGTGGTGTTTTTTCCCGGATGCCGTCTTCGGTAAGCAGTACTTGTTGGATAAGACGTAGCCCCATCACAGCGCCGCCACCTTGGTCTGAGATAGGAAACTCTCGTCCACCCACAACGTGTTGATCGCCTTGAGACAGGTAAATACCACATGATCCCGTACCACCGATCATGATCGCGCCATCATCACCATTATGTGCGCCAAGACACGCCCCATAAGCATCCGTATTGAGAGTGATACTGGCAAATGGGTGAGGTAGGGCCATGAATTCATACCATGCTGACTTTTGCTCGGCGCCAGCAAGTGCCAAGCCTAGGTGCATGGATGCGAAATCGTTGTTAGTCAATCCGCCTTGTTTCGCTGCTTGGGTAATGGCTTCGACGATCGACGCCATCGCCTTATCAACGCCTAATAGAATATTAGCGCTGCCGCTTTTTGCCTCACCAACTAGCGTGCCATCTTGAGTTCGAATACGAGCTCGGCACGAAGTACCACCGCCATCAATACCGACATAATACTTGCTCATGATCAGACTCCCTGCTCATTGGTTGATGGGCTAGAAGTTGGGTGCTCAGTTGCTAGGTGTTGGGATTGCATTAGTACGGCAAGTAAGAACCATGCTCCATGTGGGATCCATTGTTCACCCCAGCGCCAGTTCTGCAGCATGTCATCCTTATGACCAGCAGGGTTAAACGCTATATCTTCTTCATCATCAAACCCGCCGGTAATACCATTACAGATACCACCTTTAGCGTTAAAGAATCCAAGCTGAGGTAAGTAGTCAGGGTTGTTCTTACCATGGCCATCCAACATACACATATCGTATGGGTTCAGACCCACAATCCAGTTCAATGCATGATGCGCGTAATTGAGAAGAGATGCTCTTAGCTGTTCATCTTCAAGGTGAGGGTAGGCGCTATAAGCCATAGCGGCGAGTGACCCAAGGCGTGCATTTTCGCCCTGCCACCAGTAACCAGACTCATTGTCATGAGCAACGAAGAAAGCATCACGCTTATCTCCCGATAGCGATTTCACATATTGGCGAGGGTAGCCAAATGGGTTGGTAACCTTGTTAGTAATGGCGAGCTCAAAACTGACCGCGTTGGTGATGGTATTAAGAGCCGCTTGTTTTTTGTCTGAGTCAGTCTCAATGGAGAGATATTCACATAAGGCAATCACGGGCAGTCCAGCTTCGGCAGCATGGTAGTATGGACGCTCTCCATGATCGGTTGCAGACCAAAATGATTCGAACTGCTGGTCAGATTGCTGACGAAGTGCCAGCTTATCAGCCCAAAGTGCAGATTCGTCCAGGTAACGTTTATCTTGGCTAGCACGATACAGCTCAACAGAGGCAAGTAGGGCACAGTACTCATCGATAATATTTTCTTGGCCGTCGTTAAGATAAGCCACATTGTGTTTTTTAAGGTGCCAATAGCCTTGTTCTGCACGCGCTAGGTATTGCTCAGAGCTGTGGTCTCCAGAAGCTTCCAATTGAGATGCTGCTGCCAGTGCTGCGATACTTACCCCACCGCCTTGACGAAAGCCGGCTTGGTAGTCATCAGACTTATGGCCATCTTGAGTGGCATAAGCGCAGATATCGCGTTGCTTGGTATCCTTGCTCCACTTATCAAAGACCGTCATGTAAAAGTAACCTTCGGCATCTTGCATACGGACTAAGAAATCAGCACCGTACAGCGCTTCTTCGGCTAAGCGTACTTTGGAGTAAGGAGCAAGCTGTTCACCATTTTGGTGTATACGGAGCCCCTTGAGCATGTTCCAAGCGACCATTGGTATCTGCTGAGGGTTAAGAAAGTTGGCATAAGAGAGATGGCTGAGATACTTACTCACATCGCCTGAAGCGTCGTACCAACCACCATGCACATCGACGGTACGGTCTGAGTTTAAGATTGGTGCGTGAGAATCTTGTTTATCGTAGATGCCACCACAGCGTTGTGACTTAAAGTAATGCAACAAATCGGATAGGGTGCGAGTTTGCAATACGTCATGACCAAGTTCAAAGGTGTCTGAACGTAGGGTGTCGTATTGAACATAATAACGCCCTGTTTGAGTGATCTCAGAGAAGTCGATGCTATAGAAATTGCCTTGGTGCCACTTCGCTACCGTGCCCTGTTTTACTATGTCTAAGGTAGCGACAGTCATGTGATTATCGGCACAAACCAGTCGTGCTGTGTAGGAAGAAAGGCGCTCTTTTCGAGTGCTTAGAATGGCTTGCTTTGGGCCTTGTGATTCGTAACCAATTTGGTTAATGAGTAGCTGCATCTGATGTTCTCCGACAATCGCGAGGATTGAATGTGGGAGTGTTTCCTCCCACGTTTTTCTTATTGGAATTATTATGTTTTGGTCGCTGAGCCGAGCACTGTTTACTGCTCGTGTAAGTAACAGCGCACAAAGTGGTTTTCGGCTAACTGAGTGACTTCTGGTAATTGCTCTCGACAACGCTCAGTCGCGTGCTCACAGCGCCCTGCAAACGGACAGCCTGCCGATTCTGGCGTCCACAGTGGAATGTCGCCTTTGTTGCCTTTCAGCTTTTCATGGATAGATTTGCTTGGGTCCGGCACAGCTGAAACCAACAGCTGAGTGTATGGGTGCTGAGGATCGTGGATAATTTGTTCGGTATCGCCCCATTCAACCATGTGACCGACGTACATAACTGCTAAGTCTTCTGCGATGTATCGCGCTGTTGCGATATCGTGAGTGATGTAGAGCAGGGACATCTGCTTTTCAAACTTCATCTCTTCCATTAGGTTCAAAACACCAGCGCGGATAGAAACATCAAGCATTGAGGTTGGTTCATCAGCAAGTACGACCTCAGCACCTACAGCGATGTTGCGCGCTAGATTGACACGTTGACGCTGACCACCCGATAGTTGGTGTGGATACTTGGCTGCAGTCTCTTTTGGTGGGATAAGGCCTACTTGCTCAAGAAGATCATAAACGCGCTCTTCAAGCTCTTTTTTGTTGCCTGGAGATACTTTCTTGTGGATCAACAGTGGGCGAGCAATGTGATGGAAGATGTTATGTGTAGGATTGAGAGAACCGAACGGGTCCTGCCATACCATTTGAACACCTTCACGGTAAGTCATTAGATCTGATTTAGATGTGATCGTTTGGATGTCACGCCCTTTGTATTCAATGCTGCCGTCTGAAGGTGCATACATTTTTGCAATCATTTTTGCTGTGGTTGATTTGCCTGAACCTGACTCACCAACGACAGAGAGGCCGCGACTCTTATACATCTTGAATGATACGTCATTGATTGCTCGCATCATTGGTTGTTGTAGTGCGGTACTACTGATAGGAAAATCTTTAACTAGATTTTTCCCTTCTACTAAGAGTTCGCCAAATTTAGTGCTCATAACTGTCTCCAAAAACTTATTTGAGTAAGGCTGCTTAATCTTGATTTGTGGTGCAGCCTTACTGTTGTGCTTCCTGCTTTATAGCGTTGTAGCGGCTATAGGCTCACCATAAAGGTGGCAGTTTGATAAACGCCCTGCTTCTATCTGACGAAGGTTGGTTGGAACTCGAGTACACGCTTCGTGGACACGGTCACAACGAGCTTGGAATCGACAACCTTGAGGAATATCCAGCAGGTTTAATGGATTTCCTGGAATACCTGTTAGCTTCGTCTTAGGGCCAGTTAATGGAGGGAAAGAGCTACCCAGTCCTTTGGTATAAGGGTGGTATGGGCTTTCCAGTATTTGCTTTGAAGGTGCAACCTCAATCAGTTCACCAGAGTACATGATGCCAATACGGTCAGAGAACTCGACCATCAGTGACAAGTCATGGGTAATGAACAAGATTGAAAAGCCAAATTCTTCTTTTAGCGCATAGATTTTTTGTAGGATCTCTCGCTGAACCACCACGTCCAGAGCGGTGGTTGGCTCATCCATGATGATCATCTTCGGGTTAAGCGCTAGTGCGATAGCGATAACCAAGCGCTGACGCATACCCCCAGAGAATTGGTGTGGGTAGTCGGTCAAACGGCTAGGGTGAATATCGACGATCTCTAACAGACCTTCCGCACGTTTCACCGCTTGCTCACGTGTCATGTTGGTGTGACGCATGATCACATCGCAGAACTGCTCTTCCATGGTAAGAACCGGGTTGAGTGCGTTCATTGCACTCTGGAATACCATCGACATCTCGCTCCAGCGGAATGCCTGCATCTTTTCGTCACTGTATTGAAGGATATCTTCACCGTTGAAGATGACCTGACCGCCGGTGATAAACGCTGGTGGCTTGTGCAGACGCATCAGTGAGAAAGCTACCGTTGATTTACCGCAGCCAGATTCACCAGCCAGACCGAACACTTCACCAGGAGCAATGTCAAAGCTCACGTTGTTACATGCGCGCACATCGCCTGCATCAGTGATGTAGTCAACACACAGGTTGCGGATAGAAATAAGTGGTTGAGTCATAGTTATTTGTCTCCGCTCCATAGTGCATTTTGAGGTGGCAGCTCAGGCTCACGCTCTTTCTTGTCTTGCTTTGCCAGTTTTTTCCAGCGCTTCATGCCTTTGTGTGAACGTAGCTGAGGGTTAGCAATCTCATCGACAGCAAAGTTCAGTAGAGCTAGTCCAGTTACTAGTAGTGTAAGTGCCATACATGGTGCTAATAGCTCCCACCAGGCTCCGATTAGCATCGAAGATGATGTTTGAACGTTGTAAAGCATGATGCCCCAGCTGATAGTGTTCGGGTCACCAAGACCCAAGAATGAAATCGTTGCTTCCATCATGATTGCGTACATCACCGAGCCGATGAAGCTCGCACCGACGATAGAAATGAGGTTAGGTAGAATCTCAACAAAGATGATGCGGAATGATGATTCGCCCAACACTTCAGCTGCCTTAACGAACTCTTTTTCACGTAAGGCTAGGGTTTGTGAGCGTACGACACGAGCCCCCCAAGCCCAGGAGGTACAACCGATAATCAAGGCGATGGTGAGAGGTCCAGCTTCACCGATGAAGGCGGCCACTACAAACAACAATGGGTATTGTGGGATAACCAGCATGATGTTCATTGCTGCTGTCAGGAAGTCATCAATTCGCCCCCCAAAGTAACCCGCTGAGACACCGATAACGGTCGCTAGGAAACACACTGTTAGACCAGCACCGAAACCAACCGCTAGTGAAACACGTGCGCCGTAAACCACTTGGGACCAGATATCACGACCCATACGTGATGTGCCCAATGAGTGATCCGCTTTCTTCGACATGATCAGCGTGCGGCGATCATCGGCTAGATTCTTTGCTACCCAACCATCAGGGTTGCTTTGCGCAGCTTTTACAATAAAGCCAGGGTACTCATGAGGATTACCAGTACGTTTGTCTGGAGCATGTTTAGTAATTAACGGTGCTGCAAGAGCGATAAATAAGAATATGCTAAGGATTGAAACGCCAATTAGTGCCACAGGATTACCCGTGATAAGTTTGAAAATACCTTTCATGATTATTTGCCTCCCTTACGTAGGCGAGGGTCAAGAACGACGTAAAGCATGTCAGCCAATAGGTTAAAGAACAGCATGAATAGCGTCATGATAAGAAGTTGGCCTTGGAGAACTTGGTAGTCGCGTGCAGTGATTGCGTTGAATAGAACGCTACCAAGACCTGGGTAGTTAAAGATGATCTCGATAATCAACTGACCACCGATTGCCATACCAAGTGACATCGATAGTGCGGTCACGCTTGGCAACATTGCGTTACGAGCTGCGTAATTGAATACGACGCGGTTTTCACTCAGGCCCTTACCTTTGGCCATCGTGATGTAGTCTTCTGCAAGTAGGTTGATCATGTTGTTACGCATGTTGACTAGGAAGCCGCCTACCTGAACGATAGACGCACAGAACAAAGGAAGAACAGCGTGGTAAGCCACGTCTTTAATGAACGCCCAGCTCGTCCAATCTGGGATAGTACCTGCGGTGTAGGCATAACCCGTTGGGAACCATTTCAAGCCGATTGCAAAGGTAAACATGGCAATCATAGCGATAACAACTTGAGGAACAGCCTGGATGATCAGCATGCCTGGTGTGACAAAAGTGTCGTATTTACTACCACGTTTCCAAGCAGCAAAAATGCCAAGAATCGAACCTAGAGAGAATGAAAGAATGACCGCTGTTCCCGCTAGAAACAGAGACCAACCAAAGGCTCCACCTAGAAGAGAATTTACTGGAAGCGGGTAGAACTGAATTGAAGTACCAAGCTCCCAGCTTAGGATATTCTTCATGTATGCGAGGTATTGAACGAAAAGACCACCGTCAACAAAACCGAGCAGCTCTTTCATAGCGGCAATGCGTTCTGGTGTCACTTGGACAGAAGCGTTAGCAAACATCATGGTCACTGGGTCACCAGGCATTGCTCGCGGAATAATAAAGTTCAGTGTTGCAGCGACAAGGAGCGCAATAAAATAAAAGGACAAACGTCTTAAAAAATAACCCATAACTTATACCTTACTCACCCAGATTATTTCCCTGATTCTGGATTCAGGTTGTTCCAAGCCAAATTTGGAACGAAAAATCCCCTGACGACGAGCGCCACACTATGTAATGAGTATTTCGGGGATTTTTAAGCGGCACAGAAGCTGTGCCGCAAGAGATAAACGCTAACTTACTGAACTGGTTTTAGGTCCAGGACGTGAAGTAGGCGTTCAGGGATACCAGCCCAAATGTTTGGACGGCCTTTAGGATTTTCTTCGTTCCACCAACCCGTAAAACGAGTCGTGTTGTATTGGTACATGTAAGCACCAGACATCACAGGAATCGTTACTTGGTCAGATGCGATGATCTGTTGAATGCCGTGAGCAATTTCTAGCTGCTCAGCTTTATCCGCTGTTTTGTAGAAGCTGTTCAGTAGCTTATCTAGATCATTGTTTTTGTAGTAGTGCATCGCGAAACGAGGCATACCATCACCAGATTGTAGTGCTGAGTTGTATGCACTGTTCCAGTATGTGTAAGGATCTGCACCGTGGAAGTAGTTTGTGTAAGCGACATCGTAGGTTGCTTGTAGCATTGCTTGGTTGTAAACAGAGAAGTCAGGAGTACGCGCTTTTGCTTTGATTCCTACTTCTTGAAGCTGCTCAACAGCCAATTGAACGGTATTGTTGAAGTCTGTCCAACCGTTTGGTGACTGAATCAATAGCTCGAATGACTTGCCTGATGGAGTATCAACAAAGCCATCTTTGTTCACATCTTTAAAGCCTGCTTGAGCCAGTAGTTTCTTCGCACCTTCAACATCATAAGTGTTGAAGCCCTTGTACTTGTCATGAGTCTTTTCGTCAGACCAAGCTTCAAATGCGTAGCCTAGACCAGATGCGAAGTCATTAACTGTACCACCGCCGTAGAAAGCGATATCGATGATCGTTTGACGATCCAGAGCCATTGAGAATGCGCGACGGAAATCAACGTTCGTTAACGCTTCGTTCTTCGCTGCATCAGGGTGTTTGAAGTTCACTACGAACGCCTGTGTACCTGCTGGCGGGTACCAGTAATGGTGTTTTTCACTTGCTGCTGCGTAAGTACGGTCGATGTCTGGAATGAATGATGATGTCCAGTCCATTTCACCATTCACCACTTTACCCAGGAACTGGTCGTTGTTTGCGATTTGAGGTACACGCAGACAATCAACATCTAGATTACCGGCATCCCAGTAGTTCGGATTTTCACACTGAACGTAAAGCTGAGGAGTGAAGGTAGCGATTTCAGTAAATGGACCCGAGCCAACAGGGTTTTCGTTAGTGAATACTGCTGGGTCATTTACATCCTTCCATACGTGTTCTGGTACCACTGGTACTTTAGCAATTTCGTATGGTACGTTGGAGTTTGCTTCAGTTAGGCTAAACTTCACTTGGTAATCGTTGAGCTTCTCAACATTGGTTACCCAAGAGTTGATACCACTCTGGTCAAGTTCTGGCTTGCTCTTAACAAGGTTGAACGAGAAAACAACATCATCCGCATTAAAGGTCTCACCATCAGACCATTTTACACCTTCGCGAATATCGAAAGTCACGCTAAGCAGATCGTCTGACATTTGGAAGTTTTCAGCTAGACGAAATACTGGTTTGTTACTGTGCATTTCATTGAATACAACTAATGGCTCGTAAATGAAGTCCGTCGTTGTGTGTAGGTTTGTAGCACCCAAGAACGGGTTAAAGTTACGTACAAACGTCGTAAATTCTTTTGGGTGGATAGTCAGTTCACTGCGCTCAGCTGCTGCGGCTACAGAAGATAACCCTGTTGCTGCGGTTGCAATAATTGCTGTTGCTAGTGCTGTTTTTTTTAGATTGGCAAGCATAGCTGTTCCTTACTATTTGCTTTGTTTCACTTATTGAAAATTACCAGTGCCTCATTCTAGGTATCGAAAGAGGGCCGGTATTCAAATGTTAAGACCTACCTCTCTACGATTTTTTACTGCGGGGACTAACCATAGAGAGTGGCCTGTAGGCCTTAGGCAGGAGTAAGAATTCATCTCTTTGAGTGATTTTACAAATGTGTAGTCCGTCAAAAACGTTAATAGCCAACCAAACTCCGTTATTTACGTCAAAAATGCTCTTTGTGTTTGTTTTTTGTACAGAGTTTTCGCTGTGAAGTGTATCGCATAAACTCATGTTATTGATTTGGTATGTTAGTACTTACTATTGTTATGTAACCTTATTTTTAAATGCTTATTCTTGCTAGTTTAGATTTGGTGATCCGGTTCACTGAATGAACTTGGAGTTGTTTTTGTCGGGAAAATTATTTTTAACGAATTGTTGTGACTCGCTTCTCAAACGATGTAAATAACGTCAGAGTGATGCGGATTTTATAGAAAGTCCTCATCAAAAACCAAGTGGGTTACCCCATTCAGATGGGTTATTTTACTTCGATAATTAACAGGACTTCTAGGGGTAATTGTGATTGGTTTTGAGAGACTAAAACAGCTCAATTTGCTGATTGGTAGCAATGAAATATACTGACTTTCATTGGTGGATTGCTTTGTTAATGGACTAAAAAAGCCCGCAGAGTTTGCGGGCTAAGTTGTATTTGGTTGAAGTTAGCTAGTAAGTAGCTTCTGTAATTTATCGCGCAGAACAATAAGATGTGCTCGTTGAGGAGTATCATTTTTGCAGTGCTCAAGAATGTAATCTATCGAGTTAAGTACTGTTCTCCAGCGAGGTGTCTTCGGCAAAGTTTCAACACGTAGGTATTTATCCAAGGTTCGCGTCTGCAGAGTACTTCGGTCTAAATAGACACGCCACAGCCCGCTTTGCTCTGCAAAGGTGAACTTAGTTTGGCTTGTCGCTGTCTCCCAGTAATTGAGAGCGCTGATCATAGATTCAACTAACAGTTCGCGCATGACATCTTGCTTGTCGCCATTCTCTCCCGAGACTCTATCCGCAATCCGAGTAAACTCACCCCCTAGCTCTTTAAGTTGTTGTAGCTTGTTCTTGTCACCCTCAAAGGCATAAGTAGATAGCGCTTCTACTGCTGTCTCAAGGTTACGGACGCGTGATACGTCGGCACCACCACCCATATCAAAGATGTATAGAGACTCAATGTCGCTACCTTCTGGTAGACGAAGTATATCGGCAGAGACGTGTTGCCTTATATCATCAACGTAAATATCGACCTGCCCACAGTAGTGTTCTTGTGGAACGTGGAGAAATTTCGGTGAGATGATCTCTTCTGCATTCGAGCGTCTGAGCTGCTCGTTGCTGCGTTTAAATAGGCGAGTTGCGGCTTGGTTAGCAAAGCGTATACGTTTGTCTTCACGCAGGCAGATAATAGCCTCTGGTGCGGATTCCAGTTGCTCAAGCAGGCGGCCTTGAGTCTCTAGGAGATTTGCTTGAGTGATCTCGCGTTGCTTAATCTCCAGCTGTAGCTGTTGGTTTTCAAGGCGACGTTGCTCGGCTTTGCTCGCGGTCAGGTGAGCCTGAATGCGAGCAGCCAACTCTTGTTTGTTGAATGGTTTCGTTAGATAGTCATTCGCCCCTGCTTGGAAGCCCTTAATGCGGTCCTCATTCTGGCTCAGCGCAGTAAGCATAATGATTGGTAGCTCAGAGTGGTCATACTGCTCTCTAAGTGCACTACAAACCTCATAACCATTCTTACCTGGCATCATGATATCGAGTAGTAGCAAGTCTGGTTTTTCTTGCTCAATCGTTGTCAAAATCTCGCTACCATCATGAGCAAGCTGCACCCGATATCCCTCAATTCGCAAGAAGCTCTCTAATACCTGCAGGTTAACCGGCTCATCATCAGCGATAGCAATCAGTGGGCCGTCAGGATTCTCTGGCAGCTCAATGTTGTCATGTGAAAAATGAGTGATCTTACTTTCTGGTGCTTGGTAATGCTGTTCGGCTGGTTGTTGCGAAATCTCAGCAAGTCTGGTTTCTTCTGTTGCTAGAGGGAGAGTAAAGCTAAATGTAGTCCCGACCATCGGCTGGCTGCTGACATAAAGAGAGCCACCCATAAGCTCAATCAATTGGCGGCTGATCGATAGTCCCAGACCAGAGCCTTGGCGATAGCGCTGGGAGTCGTAACCTGCTTGTGTGAGTGGTTCAAATATCTGGTCGAGATGTTCCGCTGGAATGCCTTGGCCAGTATCTACGACTTGAACTCTCATGTTGTCATCAACCTGAGCCGCAGATATTACGATTTTACCCTCAGAGGTGTACTTAATCGCATTCCCAATAAGGTTATACATGACCTGTTCTAAACGCTGTACATCTGCTGCAACCATTGGTGAGTCGATGGCTACTTGATTAATAATACGGATAGGTTTATTGCCTAGTAGATGATTTGAAAGCTCAAGCACTAGGCGTGTCGCAGAGGCAACATCAACGGCAGAGGTTTGAATATCCAGATTGCCGTACCTCATCTTGTGATAATCAAGGAGGTCATCCACCAAGGTTGTTAGACGTTGACCACTGTTGATGATGATCTCTAGCTGATATTTTTGGTGAGTAGGAACTGGACCGTTTGCACCGTTGATCATTGCTTCTGCAATGCCGACCATACCGTGCAGTGGTGTGCGAAGTTCATGTGAGGTTGTTGCTAAAAACTCGTCTTTGAGTTTATCGGCGAGATGTAACTCTTCGTTTTGCGAACGAATGGTCTTTAGGTTGGCCTCTAGCTCATGATTTTGGCTCTTGATCAGCAAGATCTTCTCACGAATAGAGCGCTGCATTCGCTCGAAGCTTACCGCAAGGCGGCCAATTTCGTCCTTGCGATCGGTGTTGATCATGGTTTCATCTAAATCACCAGCAGAGACTTTCTCTGCCGCCCAGGTGAGCTTCAGCAATGGTGAAGTGATGAAGTTGGACAGGTAGTGGGAAGCTATCACGACTAATAAGGTGCCTAAGATCATCGCGATGACGAATACTTTTTCTAACTGATGAACGCGCGCAAAGGCAATGCTTTCTGGGATCTCAACGATTAGAGCCCAGGAAGTGTCCTTCAGTGTCACCGGGGAGTAGGCAGCAATAAGTCTGTCACCCGAAGTGTGCTCGAAGATACCCACAGAGGTCTCTCCATCAAGAGCTTTTTCTATGATCTCTAGATTAGCATCTATCTCATCTTGGCTTAACGAAGCCGAACGTGGCAGATGATCTGGGCCAACGAGCAATGCCTTCATCGATTCACGACCGTTTTCTTCGATGAGTTTGGTAATGCCATTATTTGGTAAGCGCATCAAAGCGTAACTGTGTAAGTACCCTTGCTGAATGATCGGGGCAGCAAGCCATGCAACCTGTTCACCATCTTCCATTTCAAAGTCTGACATCACAACGGGCGTGTAATCTTCGTTAGATTTGCGTTTGTCAGTAAGCTCTTCGGTTAACTTGCTGTACGTTTTTCCAAGGTTGGAATCTTTGTAACTCCCCGTTTCTAGGTTAGTACCGTAATAAGCATTTTTATAGATGGAGTAAGTCACATTACCATCAATATCGACGAGTAAGATATCGCTGAAATCAGAACGTTTTAGGTGTTCTAAATAGGCTCGATGGTAGCGTTTGTGCAGTAACCGATAGCGTTCACTACCGACAAAACTTTCGGATTCTGGGAGGATGATGGTTTTACGCTGATCGTCAGTGCCCAGTACATAGCGATGTTGTGCATTTTCTCGAGCTTCTTCGATATCAACACCGAGACGTTTGAACGCATTAACTAAGCCGTAGAAACGTCCACCACTAGCATAGGCTAGCTCTGAGCGTACAAACCCCATGACTTCGGACTGTTGGGCTTCAAGGTAGTCGACAATTTGCTGCTTCTTACCATCACGGACCGAAATCAGGTGTGAAGTACTTTGTTCTTCAAGATCGGTACTGTGGGCGTGAAGAAAGAAAAGGGCAACGATGGTGAGTGGTGTAATACTTAGCGCCAAGAAGGCAATCATCAGAGTATTTTGAAGACGTTGAAACTTATGCTTGCGATAAAACCTAAACATTCGGAGTGATAACTTCCCATTGTTATTTTCCAATAAAGCCTATATGTAAGGCTCCCAATGCGAAGTTATATGGTTTTTTTACTTTGACAAGTAAGTTGCTGGTAAAGCGTGTTCAGAGGCGCAAAATTTTGCGCCTTTGAATCATATCGGTGAGGATTTAGGCTTTAGTTGCGTGGTAAATAGCGAACTTTGTGGTCTTATTTAGCGTCGCGCATTTTCCAAATGCGTTCTCGATAATAGGGATGTACTTAAGGAAGCTATTCGCGACAATTAGTAATTCTCCCTGGTTGTTTAGATACTTAGGCGCATTAGCTAGCAATGTTTCTGTCGCACTATAGCTAGTATCTAAACCCGCATGGAATGGTGGGTTTGAAATAATGAACTGATAACCAGGCTCTATATCGGAGTAAACATCACTTGCGAAGACATTTCCGGCAAAACCGTTGGCCTCAAGTGTAGCTTTGGTCGATGCAATCGCAAGTGCACTGATATCACATTGGTTAATTTCAATCTCTGGGTTTTGTTGCTTCATAAAGGCGCCCAAAACACCTGCACCACAACCAAAATCGAGAACCTTGCCAGAAAGCTTTGGTAGGGTGTTAACCAGTAGCTGGCTACCTACATCAAATTGTCCGTGACTGAACACTCCTGGTAGGCTTTTTACCTTAATAGATTGCTCACCTGTTGTGAGTTCATAAGTTTTATACCACTCTAGGATGTCGAAGTTTGCTGGTTGTTCTGTACATTCGCCCCAGTAGAAAGAACAGCGGCGTGCAGAGTCGTATTTATTGACACGACCATAGGGTGCAAACATCTTTTCAATACTCTTCACTCCAGAGCGATTCTCTCCGACCACAATAATCTCTGTGCCTTGACCGAGTTTGGCAAACAGCATAGCCAGAAGGTATTCAGCTTCTGGTTTCGCTTTTGGCCAGTAAAGGAGAACCAAATCAGCCTTGGTTTCTGCTGTGAACTCTTCACTAAAGTAGCTTTTTACTGATGAATGTTGCTGCATCGTGCGGTAGTAGCCATAGTTCGTTGTGAACACAGATACAGATTCACAATGCTTTACCAGTTCTACCGGGAACAGGTCTTCTGATTCACCAGCAACTAAGACGTGCTTTCCTTCAAAGTAAGCAAGTTGGCGTTGAGCAATTTGGCTAGGGGCAATATATGCAGACATGGTTTTCTCATCAGTAAAAATAAGGGGCAGATTTTCTCATAATCTGCCCCATGCTTGAAGTAGTAGTTAAACCTACGGGGTTTAGGTGTTGTCTTGACGACTCAAAAAGTCATTAAATTCTTCTTCGTAGATGTTAAACAACACGATGGTGATAGCGAAAATTAAAGGGCCGTAGATAAGGCCAATTAAGCCGAACAAGTGGATACCACCCAGCAGTGAGAAGAAGATCATTAGGGTGTTCATACCAGCACTGCCTTGCATTAACAGTGGACGCAAGATGTTATCGATTGACCCCACTACCGCTATGCTCCAAATAGCCAAGAAAATCGCCCAGGTGGTATCTCCTGTGAGCAGTAGGTAAATAGTTGCTGGAATCCAAATTAAAGCAGTGCCAACTACAGGGATAAATGATGCAAATCCCATCATTGTGCCCCAGAACAAGCCGGGGAAGCCTGCTAGCCACATACCGATACCGCCAGCAAAACCTTGGGCGATTGCAGTGAGAAATGACCCCATGACTGCTGATTTTGAAACTTGCTCAATCTCTTCAAGCAATCGGTCTTCTTGGCTACGAGACAGCGGTAGAATATGGCGGATCGCTGAGATGATCTTGTCGTGGTCTCGCAATAAGAAGAACAGCACAAACAACATCAATAGGAAATCCATCAGGAAGTTGGTTGCATCACCAAGGATGCGAGCACTGATTGCAACAAGGTTTGAGCCAAAGCCAGTCACAAATTGAGCTGCTTTCTGTGCAATGTCTTCAGGACTGACCTCATCAAAAGGCAGGTATTCATTGGCTAATGCCAAGCCTTTCACTACAAATGGATGCTCAAACAGAGACTGTAAGCCGCCACTTGTCACCCAATCGTAGGCATTTTGCGAGAACTTAGATCCTTGCTGAACAATGGCGGCAAATACTGTAAGTAGTGGGATCACGATAATAAAGGTGAGAACAATACAAGAGAGTAAAGAAGTAATGTTCTTATGTTTTGGCAGTTTAGACTCAATCCACTCGTGTATCGGGAACATTAAGAGTGAAATAATGAATGCCATGACAATGGAGTTAACGTAGGGCTCTACCAATAGGTAACAGGCGTACGCTGCGACGAGTAACGCCACAACAATGACCCAGTGGCTGGAGGACATTTTAATTTTATCTGGCACAGGAGTAGACTCTAGAAAATGGAATTGTTTTTATAATGGCTGTATATCAGCGACTTATCAATGAGGAAATGTGCGAATGGGATGCTGTAATGGAGAGAAAGGTTGCTCTAGTTCTCAAGCTCAAAAACGAAAGATTCCTTGGTTTTCGATCTGCTTGTTAGTACTCGGTGTATTAGTCGCCATCAATTGGCAAGGCTAATCGCAGGGCTTGCTTGTAAAGGTTCAAATGAAAATAAGGAGGGCGAGAAATTAATTTCTCGCCCTCCTTTTCATACTGAATCCCAGTGAGAATTAAGCTTGTGCTTCTTTCGCAATAATCTCTAGACAGCGATCGGCTGCTTCAAGTGTCGCTTCGATCTCTTTTGAGCCGTGAGCTAGGGAAGTAAAGCTTGCTTCAAATGCTGAAGGGGCAAGGTACACACCGTGGTCTAGCATTAGGTGGAAGAAACGTTTGAATCGCTCAACGTCGCACTGTGCTACTTCTTGGTAGTTAGTCACTTGTTCTTGCTCTGTGAAGAAGAAACCGAACATGCCGCCAACTTGGCTTACTAGCATTGGTACACCGTGCTTGTCTGCAAGAGACTTAAAGCCATCAGCAAGTTGTTTAGTTTTTGCTGCTAGGCGCTTCTCATTGCCTTCTTCTTTTAGAAGAGTAAGACAAGCCATACCCGCAGCCATTGCGACTGGGTTACCAGAAAGCGTACCCGCTTGGTAAACAGGGCCCGTTGGTGCGATGTATTGCATCACGTCTTTACGACCACCGAAAGCACCTACAGGCATACCGCCACCGATGACTTTACCTAGACATGTTAGGTCTGGTTTGATGTTGTAGTGTGCTTGTGCACAACCAAGAGCAACACGGAAGCCTGTCATTACTTCATCAAAGATCAGTAGTGCGCCCTCTTGGTCACAGATTTCGCGTAGACCTTCGTGGAAGCCTTCAACCGGTGGGATGCAGTTCATGTTGCCAGCTACTGGCTCAACGATGATACATGCGACTTCACCTTTGTTTGCTGCAAACAGCTCGCGTACCGAGTCTAGGTCGTTGAAAGTTGCCGTAAGAGTGTGTTTAGCAAAATCTGCTGGTACACCTGGAGAGCTAGGTTGGCCCAGCGTTAGTGCGCCAGAGCCAGCTTTTACTAATAGGCTGTCAGCGTGGCCGTGGTAACAACCTTCAAACTTGATGATTTTATCACGGTTAGTAAAACCACGAGCAAGGCGGATAGCGCTCATAGTTGCTTCTGTACCAGAGCTTACCATGCGAACCTGTTCCATTGATGGTACTAGCTCAGATACAAGCTCAGCCATCTTGATTTCAGTTTCTGTTGGAGCACCAAAGCTGAGGCCGCGTTGCGCCGCTTCGACCACTGCATCACGGATAACTGCATGGTTGTGACCAAGAATCATTGGACCCCATGAACCCACGTAATCAATGTAAGCTTTACCGTCGGCATCAAAAATAAGTGCGCCGTCTGCACGCTCAATGAAAAGTGGCGAACCGCCTACGCCATTAAAAGCACGTACTGGTGAGTTAACGCCACCTGGGATTTTCTCTTGAGCTTGCTGGTATAGCTCAGCTGATTTGGTCATGATAGTTCCTCTATTTGATAATTCGGACCAATTGACCCGCATTGTACTCCTGAGAGGGAGGATGACAAATATCTAACGTGGGAAAATAGTAAAACTGTGGGTTGAATTTAGTTGAATTGAACCAGATATCGACAGATAAGTTGGAGAATACTTGAACGAATCAGTCGGGTATTAGATAATCCGTCCATACGAAATGGTCAAAGAACCAAAATGAGATAAAGCCGATTGAGAGAATTATCGACTCAATCGAATAACACGAATGAGAGAGGTCGTCGTGAGCGAAGCAAGTATCCCGCTATCATTTTCAGATGCGGCAGCAACCCGAGTACAGACTCTGATTGCAGAAGAAGAAAACCCAGAACTAAAACTGCGTGTGTACATCACAGGTGGCGGTTGTAGTGGCTTCCAGTACGGTTTTACATTTGATGAAAATGTGAACGACGGTGATACCACGATTGTTAACAGTGGTGTAACCTTAGTGGTTGACCCAATGAGCCTACAATACTTAGTAGGTGGCGTGGTTGATTACACCGAGGGACTTGAGGGCGCTCGTTTCTTCGTAAACAACCCAAATGCAACAACAACTTGTGGTTGTGGTGCGTCATTTAGCGTTTAATCAAACGCTCGCTCAGGTTTCCTGAGCCACCATAGTTGGTCAAGTTGTTGAAGAGACTAAACTTTTAGTCTTGACTTACGTATGAGGATGTTACGTGAGAACGGTAAGGTTGGGCTGTAATCAATGCGGCTTACTCTATCGATAACAATAACTAAGGACTGGCTATGGCTTTCAAAAGGCTCAGTGGCTTCTTTTCCGAGAGGCCATGGCTTATTTCTCTATTTCTTCTTATTCTTCTATCGCTTTGGCTTGGGCTGGGTGTTCTCCAGGCTGAGGAAAACGGTCGCTCTTCTTCAAGTAGCGAGAACTCATCGAATAAACAAACCGACATCCCACTTGCCAAAGTGGTGTATCAATCCTTTATTGCCGAACCTACCATTAGAAACATTGAGCTCTATGGCCGAACCGCACCAGATCGCAAAGCCCGTTTGGGCGCGGAAGTAGGTGGCCGAATTGCTGCCTTGCAGATCAAAAAAGGTCAAATGGTCAAACGTGGTCAACCCTTAGTCAAAATTGATGAGGGCGACCTCAACATGCAGTTGGAGCGATTTCAGGCTCAATATCGTGTGAAGCAGAAAGAGTTTAAAGCTGCACAGTCTCTCAAGAGTCGTGGGTTACAAGGTGAAGTGGCCTATGCAACCGCTCAGGCAGCACTGACTGAAGCCAAAGCTATGGTAGAAAATGCTCAACTGGCGCTAAAAAATACCGTAGTCAGAGCGCCGTTCGATGGGGTGATTGAACATCTACACATTGAGTTGGGTGATTATGCTGCTGTGGGTGACCCGATTGCAGATTTGATCGACTTATCTCTGCTAGTCATCGAGGCTGATGTGAGCGAGCGCCATATTCAGCAGCTTCAGCTCAACCAATCAGCGTCAGTGAGATTCATCAACGGCCAAGTGGAGCAGGGTAAGGTACGCTTTATTTCGCGCATGTCTTCTGTAGCCACCAATACTTTCCCAATTGAGATCCTTCTACCCAACAAAGATCTTTCAATTCCAGCAGGAATAAGTGCGGAAGTTGAGCTTGCACTTGAAGAGACGCAAGCAGTTAAGGTCACTCCAGCGATGTTAGCGTTAGATGAACGTGGCAATTTAGGGGTGAAAGTACTTGAGAATAAGCAGTCAATCAAGTTCGTCCCGATTCAGTTAGTTAAGGCCCAGCAAGATGGGGTTTGGTTATCGGGTCTAGGAGATTCGGTAGATATCGTCACCATTGGACAAGGGTTTGTTCGAGATGGAGACAGTGTCGAAGCGATAAGCCAACTTGATATTGACGCTCAGCGAGAGAAGAAACTCGCCGCACAATCTTCAGAACAGAATCAATAAGAAGGGCACACAATGTATTCAGTGATTGATGCGGCGCTTTCACGCTCGCGCACCATGCTCACTCTGTTGGTTTTGATCTTAATTGCCGGTATTGGTACCTATTTAATCATCCCCAAGGAATCAAGCCCAGATATTACCATTCCAATTATCTATGTTTCTGTTGGCCACCAAGGCATCTCACCCAACGATGCTGAACGCTTGTTAGTTCGTCCTATTGAGCAAGAGCTACGCTCAATTGAGGGTGTAAAGGAAATGAATTCTACCGCTTCTGAAGGGCATGCATCGGTGATGCTTGAATTCAGTGTCGGTGTGGACCTTAAAAAAGCGATGGCGGATGTGCGTGAGGCGGTTGATTTGGCAAAGCCTAAACTGCCAGCTGATAGCGATGAACCCACAGTGAATGAAGTCACGCTTGCTTCTGAACAGCCAGTTTTGTCAGTCGTGCTCTACGGTACAGTGCCTGAGCGTACTATTGTTTATGTGGCACGTCAGTTACGCGATAAGTTGGAAAGCTTCCGCCAAATACTTGAGGTTGATATCGCCGGCGACCGTGAAGATATCCTTGAAGTGGTGGTTGATCCGTTGTTGATGGAAAGCTATGGGCTTGACCAAAACGATGTCTTCAATTTGGTCTCTCTGAATAACCGAGTGGTTGCTGCTGGCTTTGTCGATACCGGGTATGGGCGATTCTCGGTTAAGGTACCGTCCGTCTTTAATTCATTGAATGACTTGCTCGATCTTCCAGTCAAGATAGATGGTCGACAAGTTGTGACCTTTGGTGATGTCGCCACCGTAAGGCGTGCGTTCCGCGATCCTGAAAGCTTTGCTCGACTAGATGGAAAAGGCGCAATCGTTCTGGATATTAAGAAGCGCGCCGGTGAGAACATTATCGAAACGGTAGAGCTAGTCAAGGCGGTGATGGCTGAAGCTCAAACGAGGGAAGAGTGGCCGACGAACCTAGCCGTGAAATACACTTGGGATGAGTCAAAAGATGTAAAGATGATGCTTAATGATCTGCAGAACAACATCTTGTCTGCAATTATTCTAGTGGTGATTGTCATCATCGCAATCCTTGGTGTGCGTACGGCGTTTTTGGTCGGTGTCTCGATTCCAGGTTCATTTTTAACCGGCTTACTAGTGCTCTCTGTATTCGGACTAACCGTCAATATCATCGTGCTATTCTCTCTAATCATGGCCGTCGGTATGCTGGTGGATGGTGCAATTGTTGTCACCGAGTTCGCAGACCGACGAATGCAAGAGGGAACACCGAAAAAAGAAGCCTATCGTGATGCAGCGAAACGCATGGCGTGGCCCATTACCGCATCGACAGCGACCACGTTAGCCGCTTTTGCTCCGCTATTGTTCTGGCCCGATACAACAGGTGAGTTCATGAAGTACTTGCCTCTCACCCTAATCGCTACACTCTCAGCGTCTCTCGTAATGGCGCTATTGTTTGTCCCCGTGCTTGGTAGCTTGATCGGTAAGCCTCAGTATGTCTCTGAGAGCAACCAGCGCAAGATGGTTGCCTTGCATGATGGGGACTTTGAGCAAGCAACAGGTATCACCAAGTTGTATTTCAAGACGCTGGCTATCGCGATTCAGCATCCAATTAAGATCCTTATTGCTGCGATACTGCTGGCGCTAGCGGTCGGTTTCACTTATGCCAAAGCTGGACTAGGTGCCGAATTCTTCCCTGAGGTAGATCCACCATACTTCACGGTAAAAGTACGTTCTCACGGTGACCTGTCTATCTATGAGCAAGACATCATCATGCGCGATATTGAAACCGTGATGCTAGGACATGATGAATTTGAAAGCGTGTATACCAAGACAGGTGGTGATGAAGAGATTGGACAGATTCAGATTACCCCGGTTGATTGGCAATATCGTCGCTCGGTCAAAGCCATTATTGAAGAGCTTAAGAAAACCACCGATGGTTTTGCTGGTGTAGAAATCGAATATAAGTTCCCAGATGCGGGTCCACCGGTTGAAAACGACCTGGTTATTGAGATGAGCGCGAAAGTGCCAGAACAATTGGATAGAGCGGCCAAGGTGGTGCGAGCTTGGGCGGATGGGAACTCAGCACTGACCAATATCAGCGATACCTCAAGCAAACCGGGTATTGATTGGCAGGTCGATATTCGTCGCGACGATGCGGCACGTTTTGCGGCGGACGCTACCTTGGTCGGAAATACTGTCCAGTTCGTCACAAATGGCCTCAAAATTGGCGATTATCTACCTGATGACTCAAATGAGGAGGTCGATATTCTGGTTCGCTATCCTGATGAAAAAAGAGATATTGGCCGTTTTGATGAGCTGAAAGTGAAAACTGCAGCAGGCATGGTGCCTATTACCAACTTTGCACGCATTATTCCTGACCACAAACAAGATACGATTAAGCGTATTGACGGTAAGCGCGTCATCAATGTCGTCGCAGATATGGCCGAAGGGTATAACCTTGCATTGGAACTACCTAAGATAAATCAAGCGCTACAAGAGCTAGATTTACCTAGTGGGGTCGAGTTTCAAATTCGTGGACAAAATGAAGAGCAAGAAAACTCACAAGCTTTCTTGATGAATGCGTTCATCGTTGCTCTTGCCGTGATGGCCCTTATCTTGATCACCCAGTTCAACAGTTTTTACCAAGCGTTTCTTATACTCAGTGCTGTGTTGTTCTCAACGGTAGGTGTATTTGCAGGCTT
The DNA here is from genome assembly GCF_003415655.1 of Vibrio maerlii. GTDB lineage: Bacteria > Pseudomonadota > Gammaproteobacteria > Enterobacterales > Vibrionaceae > Vibrio > Vibrio maerlii. Next base: position 516,927 of record NZ_QRHC01000003.1, on the reverse strand, counting down.
GCTGATCTTCCAACGACCGTTTGGCATCATCATGTCAGGCATCGGTGTGATTGCTTTGGCTGGTATTGTTGTGAATAACAACATCGTATTGATCGACACCTATAATCAGTTGCTCAAGCGTGGGTTAGATAAGAAAGAGGCAGTGCTAAGAACGGGGGTTCAGCGTCTTCGACCTGTATTGCTAACCACAGTGACGACGATTCTAGGTTTGCTGCCAATGGTACTAGAGATGAATATCGACTTAGTCAATCAGAAGATAGAGTTTGGAGCGCCAAGTACTCAATGGTGGTCGCAGTTAGCGACTGCGGTAGCCGGTGGGCTGGCATTTGCTACTGTGCTGACACTGGTATTGACGCCGTGTTTGTTGATGCTTGGTAGAAACAAGAGTCTAGATAACTAGGACGCTACGCTTGTAGAGAACTAGAAATCTAGCCCCACCTAAGCTGAAGATATAAAAAGGGTTGACGCCAAACATCAACCCTTCAAAACTCTAGCTCTCTAGCTCTCTAGCTCTCTAGCTCTCTAGCTCTCTAGCTCTCTAGCTCTCTAGCTCTCTAGCTTTTACCTCGTCGCTAACAATTGCCCATATCGCTCCAGGTTATCTAAACGAATCTTCGCATTGGCAATAAAGGTTTGCTTGGCTTTGCCCGTCAACGATTTAGATTGTGGTAGCTTTACAGTTCTTGGGTTCTTATGCACACCATTCACTAGGAACTCATAGTGTAGGTGAGGGCCGGTTACACGACCGGTGCCACCAAGGGTACCGATAGTCTGGCCTTGCTTAACGCGTTGCCCTTGCTTCACTGAGCGACGCTTAAGGTGCAGATACTTAGTGATGTAGGTGTTGCTGTGTTTAATGAACACATAGTTGCCGTTGAACTGGTTATACGATGACTTGGTTACAATACCATCACCGGCAGCCCAGATTGGTGTGCCCACTGGCGCGGCGTAGTCTGTACCTCGGTGCGCACGCACCTTACCAGTCACTGGGTGACGACGGTTCGGGTTGAAATTCGAGGTTACACGGCGGAAGTCGACGGGTGAGCGCAAGAAGGCTTTCTTCATTGCTCGACCATCTTGGTCGTAGTAATTTCCGCTCTTATCGTCGTAGATTGCCTTAAATGTGTCGCCTTGGTTGGTAAACATTGCAGCGATGATACGCCCACGGCCAATGACTTCACCCTCTACCACTTTTTCTTGATAAAGCACTCGGAAGCTGTCGTTGCTACGAATATCCAAAGCAAAGTCGATATCCCAACCAAAGATACCAGCCAATTCCATAATTTGGTTTGCGGTTAACCCTGCACCAACAGCAGCATTCCAGAAGTTCGAGGTAATGGATGCTTCGGCGTAGTTGTACTGGTAGTTCACTTCTTTTTTATCGATAGAAGAGCTGAAACCAGAGTCTGAACGGGTAATCTTGTAGGTCTCAAACGCACTGATTTTTCGCGTGATTTGAATTAAATCGCTATTTTCATCAAAGCCAAAACTAAGCACATCACCAGGGCGTAAGCGTGTCAGCTGCTTTTCAATTTCTTTATCAGAAGTCACCAATTGATGCAAAAGGCGAGGTGAGAGTCCGATACGTTTGAATAGCAGCGCTGCGCTCTCACCGGATTTGACGGTGTGCTTTTCCCAGCGCAAAACCGCGACTGGTACTGCCGTATTGGTGATATCTAACGCTTCCATGTTAATGGTCAATGGGTAGTGGCGACCCACTTCCAGTTGATTTTCAGTGTTGCGAAGCTCATTGGCATCCGGCAAAAAGAACAGTGCAATGACGATAACGGCACTAAAAAAAGCAATTAGGGCTCGGTGAATCCAGGGAAGACGAGCAAAAATGGACAACATGTGAGGTTCGTTTTGCAAAAATTGTGAAAATAAAGAATTCCGTAGTCTAACTGGTTTCAAATAACATCGCTATTCGAGTAGACTGTCGAATTATTATTTTTTGCCAAATCTGTGGGAGTAAACGAGAATGGCGAGCATTGAAGCTGCACTAGCCGAGATTAAACGCGGCGTTGAAGAGCTAATTCCAGAAGAAGAACTGATTGCCAAGCTGAAAGAAGGCCGTCCTCTACGAATCAAACTAGGCGCCGATCCAACAGCACCTGATATCCACCTTGGTCACACAGTAATTTTGAACAAGCTTCGTGCGTTCCAAGAGCTAGGCCACGACGTAACATTCCTAATCGGTGATTTCACCGGTATGGTTGGTGACCCAACGGGTAAAAACACCACGCGTCCACCACTAACTCGTGAAGACGTTCTAAACAACGCTGAAACGTACAAGCAGCAAGTTTTCAAGATCCTAGATCCTGCAAAAACTAAGATCCAATTCAACTCTGAGTGGCTATCTGAGCTAGGTGCGGAAGGTATGATTCGTCTAGCGGCGAACCAAACTGTAGCACGCATGCTTGAGCGTGATGACTTCAAAAAGCGTTACGCGAACAACCAGCCAATCGCAATCCATGAGTTCATGTACCCACTGCTACAAGGTTACGATTCAGTAGCAATGGAAACTGACGTAGAGCTTGGTGGTACTGACCAGAAGTTCAACCTACTAATGGGTCGTGAGCTACAAAAAGCAAACGGACAGAAACCTCAGGTTGTGCTAATGATGCCTCTTCTTGTTGGCCTTGATGGCGAGAAGAAGATGTCTAAGTCAGCTCATAACTACATTGGTGTGAGTGAAGCGCCAAGCGAAATGTTCGGTAAGCTGATGTCTATCTCTGATGACCTAATGTGGGACTACTACGATCTACTGTCGTTCCGTCCACTAGAAGAGATTGCAAAGCTGAAAGCTGACGTTGAAGCGGGTGAGAACCCACGTAACGTTAAAGTTCTACTTGCTAAAGAAATCATTGCGCGATTCCACTCTGAAGAAGATGCAGAGAAAGCTGAGCAAGAATTCGTGAACCGTTTCGCTAAAAACCAAATCCCAGATGAAATGCCTGAGTTTGAGTTTGATGCAGGCCGCCCTGTAAGTAACCTACTGAAAGAAGCGGGTCTATGCCCATCTTCATCTGAAGCAATGCGCATGGTTAAAGCAGGCGCTGCGAAGATCGATGGTGAAAAAGTTGCAGACAGCAAGTTCGCACCAGAAGCAGGCACTTACGTATTCCAGGTTGGTAAGCGTAAATTTGCTCGTATCACGATCAAGTAATTATCCCCGTAGATAGTTCACTTTGATAACAAAAGGCAGCCTGATGGTTGCCTTTTTATTAACCTAATCCTGACAAAACACTTTCTACAAACTTGTGTAGAATACGCCTGCCGCAAATCGTGCGGTGGTTTCGGAGACTTATATGAACACTATCGACCATCCTCCCAGTTTGGAGAGGGATGTACTAGCAGATTGTAAATAGGCTATTTCGGTATTCGTTGTTCGATCTACCGCAATGGTAGATTTCTACTCTTCTATTTTTCCCTCCCCTAACTCTTTGTTGCATTGCTATGTACCGTCATCCTCGAGCGAGAGTCGACGAGTGCATCGGGGATCTGTTTTATCGACTACTTCGCTGTAGTGATCGCTTTTTAAAAGATTCCCTATCACGTTCGTTCCTCACTGTAGGGAATAATGACGAGATGAAAGTGCAACACGATGGTCGTCTACGCTAATCGGGAGATTCGCCATGACGGTATTAACCAATAATTATATTAATGATTCACAGCTATTTTCTTTTGAGGAAATTGGCGCAGCTCGTAATGCGTTTTTGCAGTATGAGCTAAGTAAACAAATTCAGTTGCTCACGGTCATGCCTATTGAAGAGGCAGTGGCAATCATGAGTCAATGCAGTGTGTCCCTTGTGCAAGAGTGGATCAATGAGCTCGAGCTCACCGGCCATGACAAGCGTGCTCGACACTTTGCACACCAATTAGGTTTTATCCATTCAGAGGCTGAACCAACACGTGGTTATTTGCAAACCAGCGTGATGGAACATGTTAAGCAAAGAATCGGTTGGATTATTTCCCTTGCTTTATTGGGGATTGTTTCTGGCCTGATCATCTCTCATTACGAGGACACGTTAAGTCAGCTTGTACTGTTAGCTATCTATATGCCAGTCATAGCCGCTGCGGGTGGTAATACCGGCTCTCAAGCAGCGACCTTGGTCGTTAGGGCTTTAGCTACGGGTGAAGTGAAAAAGCGTCAGTGGTTGCAAGTGCTTTGGAAAGAGAGTCGAGTAGCGGTGTGTCTTGCATTTGCTATCTCTGTGGTCATCGTTGCTCGCATCATGTTATTCAGTGCTGAGACTTCAACGGGTGGATTTGAACTGGAGCTCATTGCCTTGGCGATTGCTGTTGCTCTGTTTATTCAGGTGACGATATCTACGACGCTAGGTGGAGGGTTACCTATTCTTGCCCGCGCTTTTAAGCTCGACCCTGCGGTACTCGTGAGCCCTGTGCTTGCCTCTGTGGTAGATATATCAGGGATGTGGATTTACTTTTCGGTCGTTAACTACTTCTTAAATATCGGATAAACCTCAAACATCCTCTACTCTTAAGTGATACCAAAACGGAGCTTATTTAGCTCCGTTTTGTTTTCCAGTTATTGGCTTTGTTCGACCACTTGTTTGTAAAAGGCTTTTTCAAAGCTCACGATAGGGGCCTCTACTGGTTTATTACTGTCCAATTTAGGTGGGTGATAATCGGTGACGAACTGAACGAATAAGGTACTTGGTTTACCCTGTTTATCTAATCCAAACCCAGCCATATTAGAGCTACCATAGAGTGAGCCACTCTTGGCGATAAGATTGCCCTTAATCGGTGACTTTCGCATACTGCGACGATATTTCAGAGTGCCCTCTTCACCAGATTTTGGCATCAACTCAATCAGCCCGAGCTGATCATTGTGGTTGTAGATGTAACGCAGGATTGCACTCAGATCACTGGCAGTCATTTTGTTGTTGCGCGACAACCCAGAACCATCAGCCAGTTTTGCATCGTTGATATCGATTCCGGTGTTTGAATAGATGATCTGTTTGATTGCTTCTGTGCCATTGCTAAAGCTTCCAGCTTGCAGATAAAACTTGTGACCGATGGCTTTAGTGATGTTATCTGCATATAGGTTGTTGGATTTCTTGAGCATGGTTTCAAGCAATGTGTTGAGTGATTCGCTGCGGTGTTCGGCAATCTGTTGTGCTTCTTGCTGAGGCTTACCTTGCTTTATTTGTCCATTCAACGTCATACCGAGCTGGCGCATCTCTTGGCGAATTACGGCTTGGGTATAGAGCGTGGTATTTTGCACCGCAAATTTAAGCGGTAGTGGCTTGTCTCGCTTCACTAAGCAGCCGGAGATTTGGTATTGATTATTGGCAGATGGAACAAGCTCCAGGTCGCAGTGTCGTGATTCTTTTTGTTTTTTGGAGAGCGTAACTGCGTTGGTTGAGACAGAAATAGGCTGATGCTTCGGAACAAAAACCGAAGTCGCTGAACCATTCTTATCGGTTGATATTGATGCTTGTACACAGTTGCCATCGAGACTGATCGCACTCGAAGGTGCGCTATAACAGACACCAAGTATATCCCATGGCCAGCCAACTGCTTTCTCATAGCCACTGAATACACTGTCATCTAACCAAACGTGGTTGATGGTTGTATGCCCCTGTTCTTTTGCACTGTTGAGCAAGCTACGGATATTTTCACGTTCAAGCGAAGGGTCACCAGAAAACGTGATGACTAAATCACTGTCTTGCTTATCGTTTTTGAGCGCGCTAATCGATGTATTAAAAGTGAATGCCTCACCTAGCTCCAATTTAGCAGCCAAGGCAGTGACGATCTTCAATGTGCTCGCTGGTGGGTAAAAGCTATTCTCGTCTTGAGTCAGTGTTGATACCGAGCCATCTAATGGTGCAACAACCAGAGCAGACCGACTGCCTGAAGGGAGTAAATCAGACGGTGGCGCTGAAAAAGCCATAGACGAAAAGACGCTGAGTGCGACGAGCAGGGGGGAGCGCATCATATGAAGCCTATTCCTTTAGAATCAATCAAGAAGTGTAGTTTGCTATGTGCGATTTACAAAGCAAGTGCCAGTATGCGTTATATGACAATGGAATCCTATAACAGTATTCGTTCATTGTTTGGATCAAGCAAATTTGCCCGGTTCGTGAACTGAACTTGATGATTTAACCGAGAAGTTTGTTTACACTAGAACAAATCAAGTATTTATTCCCTTCTCACTTTTAGCTTCAATTAGGCTGATACAAGTGGGCGGGTTTTTATTGTTCAAAGTTATCGTTAAGCTTTGGCTAGAGGTTATAAAATGGAAAAGGTTCCAATGACTGTACGTGGCGAACAAGCGCTACGTACAGAGCTAGATCGTCTACTTAAACTACGTCCTCAGATTTCTGAAGCTATCGCTGAAGCTCGTGAACTGGGTGACCTTAAAGAGAACGCAGAGTACCACGCAGCTCGTGAAGAGCAGGGTATTTGTGAAGCTCAAATCCGAGATATCGAATACAAGCTTTCTGTTGCTCAAGTAATTGATGTCACTAAGATGGACAACACTGGCAAAGTTATCTTCGGTACGACTGTCACCGTTATCGATGTTGATACAGATGAAGAAAAAACTTACCAAATCGTTGGCGATGACGAAGCAGACATTAAGTCCGGTCGTATCTCTGTGAGCTCTCCAATCGCTCGTGGTCTGATCGGTAAGATGGAAGGCGACGAAGTGATTATCTCTACTCCAGGTGGCGATAAAGATTTCGAAATCGATAAAGTAGAGTACATCTAATCCACAAATAGATTTGTGAGAAAAATAGTTGTAACAAAATACAAAAAAACACGGCTAAATAGCCGTGTTTTTTATGTTCAGTCGTAACTGAAATCGAAAGACAAACCGTTAGCGATGGTTTGTGCTCGCGTGATTACTTGCGAGGGATTTCGATTTTACGCTCTTCAGATTGACGGAAAAGTACAAGAACTTTACCAATCGTCTGAACTTTTTCTGCACCAGTTTCACGAACAATAGCGTCGATAATCAGTTGCTTAGTCTCACGATCTTCAGAAGCAACTTTAATTTTGATCAACTCGTGGTGGTCTAGTGCGATTTCAATTTCCGCTAGAACAGCTTCAGTTAGTCCATTTGCGCCCATAAGCACGACAGGTTTTAGACTGTGTGCTAGGCCTTTTAGATGCTGCTTTTGTTTTGTGCTTAGGTTCATTACGCGGCCAATTTTCTTTAGAATAAGGGTTGAAAAAAGCTATTTTAACGCCATCTATTGGCAATGACTATATTTTATTGATCAATAGATTTTCCCTATTGCAGTTATAGTAGTAACAAGTCCAGTTTCTTTCTTATTAGGATTAGAATGAGTAAACAAAAACATTCAGCGAGCTCTGGTCGCTGGTTGAAAGAACACTTCGATGATAAGTTCGCCAATGAAGCTCGTAAGAAAGGCTACCGTTCTCGCGCTTATTTCAAAATTGAAGAGATTCAAAACAAAGACAAGCTATTTTCTCCTGGCATGACAGTGGTTGATTTAGGTGCAGCACCTGGCGGTTGGTCACAGTATGCAGCTAAGATCGTTGGAGACAGTGGTCAGATCATTGCTTGTGACTTGTTACCAATGGATCCAATTGCAGGGGTGAGTTTTCTGCAAGGCGATTTCCGTGATGAAGCGGTACTTGACGCACTGCTTGAACGTATCCAACCAGACATGGTGGATGTGGTGATGTCGGACATGGCTCCGAACATTGCAGGAAATAATTCTGTCGATCAACCTAGAGCAATGTATCTTGTTGAACTAGCTTTAGATATGTGTCGACAAGTTCTAGCTACCAATGGTAGTTTCGTAGCAAAAGTATTCCAAGGTGAAGGCTTTGACCAATACGTGAAGGAAGTACGTAGCATGTTTAAGGTGGTAAAAATCCGTAAGCCTGACTCTTCCCGAGCTCGTTCACGAGAAGTATTCGTTGTAGCGACTGGTTACAAAGGCTAACCATTCTAGTTGGAATGTGAATTTTACACTGTAGCTACAGGTTACAAACTGTAGTACCCTACCTTTAATTACAATTAGTTATCGAGAGGCTGACACCTTGAGTGACATGGCAAAAAATTTAATTCTGTGGCTAGTTATCGCGGTAGTCCTGATGTCGGTTTTCCAGAGCTTTGGCCCTGGGGAAAACAACGGGAAAAGCGTAGATTACACCACGTTTGTACAGGAAGTTGGCCAAGGCCAAGTTCAGGAAGCTCAATTCAATAATATGGAAATTACCTTCACTCGCCGTGGTGGTGGTAAGTACGTAACGTACATGCCAGTTTATGATGACAAGCTGCTTGATGACCTAATCAACCAAAATGTGAAAGTACAAGGCACGCCTCCAGAAGAGCAAAGCCTGTTAGGTACTATCTTCATTTCTTGGTTCCCTATGATCTTACTTATTGGTGTGTGGATTTTCTTCATGCGTCAGATGCAAGGCGGCGGCGGCAAAGGCGCTATGTCCTTCGGTAAGAGTAAAGCTCGTATGATGAGCGAAGAGCAAATTAAAACGACTTTTGCTGACGTTGCTGGTTGTGACGAAGCTAAAGAAGACGTTAAAGAGCTAGTTGATTACCTTCGCGACCCAAGCCGTTTCCAAAAGCTGGGTGGTAAGATTCCAACGGGTGTCCTAATGGTAGGTCCTCCTGGTACGGGTAAAACACTACTGGCGAAAGCGATCGCTGGTGAAGCGAAAGTACCGTTCTTTACTATCTCTGGTTCTGACTTCGTAGAAATGTTCGTTGGTGTAGGTGCATCTCGTGTGCGTGACATGTTCGAACAAGCGAAGAAAGCTGCGCCTTGTATCATCTTCATCGATGAGATTGATGCCGTAGGTCGTCAGCGTGGCGCTGGTGTTGGTGGTGGTCACGATGAGCGTGAGCAAACACTTAACCAAATGCTGGTAGAGATGGATGGTTTTGAAGGTAACGAAGGTATTATCGTTATCGCGGCGACTAACCGTCCAGACGTACTTGACCCTGCACTACTTCGTCCTGGTCGTTTTGACCGTCAAGTTGTGGTTGGTCTACCAGACGTTCGTGGTCGTGAGCAGATTCTTAAAGTACACATGCGTAAAGTACCTCTAGCGGGTGACGTAGAGCCATCTCTGATTGCTCGTGGTACTCCTGGTTTCTCAGGTGCTGACCTTGCAAACCTAGTAAACGAAGCGGCTCTATTTGCTGCACGTGGTAACAAACGCAACGTTTCTATGGTTGAGTTCGAACTTGCGAAAGACAAAATCATGATGGGTGCGGAACGCCGCTCGATGGTAATGTCTGAAGAGACGAAAGAGTCTACAGCTTACCACGAAGCAGGCCACGCGATTGTTGGTCGCCTAGTGCCTGAGCATGATCCTGTGTACAAGGTATCGATTATCCCACGTGGCCGTGCGCTGGGTGTGACTATGTACCTACCAGAACAAGATCGCGTAAGTATGTCTCGTCAGCACCTAGAATCGATGGTTTCTAGCCTGTACGGTGGTCGTCTAGCGGAAGAGCTTATCTACGGTGCTGACAAAGTATCGACAGGTGCTTCTAACGATATCGAACGTGCAACAGACATCGCTCGTAAGATGGTGACTCAGTGGGGCTTCTCCGAAAAACTTGGTCCTCTACTATACGCAGAGGAAGAAGGTGAAGTATTCCTAGGCCGTAGCGTGACTCAGACCAAGCACATGTCTGAAGACACTGCTAAGCTGATTGACGTTGAGGTTCGCAAGATCATCGACCGCAACTACGACCGTGCTAAGAAGATCCTTGAAGATAACATGGATATCATGCACGCGATGAAAGATGCGTTAATGAAGTACGAAACCATCGACGCGGGTCAGATTGATGACCTGATGGAACGTAAAGACGAAATCCGTGAGCCAGCAGGCTGGGTTGAACAAGCTCAAGCACAAGAAGCTAAGGCGGCTGAAGCTGAAAAAGCAGCTGAGCCTAAAGAAGCTGAGAAACCTGCAGCGGAAGCTGAGCCAGAAGCCAAAGCTGAAAGCACAGAAGCTGATAAAAAAGACGCAGAATAATTCCTGCTCTGATTAAACAAAACCCCGGGGAGACTCGGGGTTTTTTCTATTTACGGTTTATTGATAAGGATGGATGTATGAAACTTATCAGCAAAGACAAACAGTTAGACCTAAGCCAACCTGTGGTGATGGGCATTCTTAATGTTACACCGGACTCGTTTTCAGATGGCGGTAAGTTTAACTCGTTAGACAATGCGTTAGATCAAGCGCAGAAAATGGTTGAGCTTGGTGTCGGTATTATTGATATCGGTGGTGAATCCACCCGTCCAGGTGCCCCTGAGGTGGCTCTTGAAGAGGAGCTTCAGCGCGTTATCCCTGTCATTAAAGCGATTAAACAACGGTTTGATATCTGGGTATCTATTGACACTAGTAAGGCTGAAGTGATGCGCCAGGCTGTTGCTGCTGGAGCGGACTTAATCAATGACGTTCGTGCTTTGCAAGAGCCGGGAGCACTCGAGGCAGCTGCAGATGCTGGGGTACCGGTTTGTTTAATGCATATGAAAGGTCAACCACGAACAATGCAGCAAAACCCGCAATACGATGAAGTGATTGGTGAGGTGGCAGAATTCTTGGAAGAGCGCGTAGAGGCATGCGAAGCGGTCGGTATTGAGCGTCGACAGCTTATTCTTGATCCGGGCTTTGGTTTTGGAAAGACGCTAGAGCACAACTACCGATTGCTGGCAAACCTTGAGCACTATCATCAACTAGGCTTACCGATTCTTGCTGGTATGTCGCGAAAGTCGATGATCTTTAAATTATTAGATAAACAACCCGCTCAGTGTGTGGCAGGCAGTGTGGCTTGTGCTACGATTGCAGCAGCAAAAGGGGCGCAGATTATTCGAGTGCACGACATTGAAGAAACCATCGATGCAATGAAAGTCACCTCGATGATACTAGCGAACCAATAGAATAAAAAGTTAAGGAAAAACCTATGTCGAACAGACGTTATTTTGGTACTGATGGAGTACGTGGCAAAGTGGGTCAATACCCGATTACTCCAGATTTTGTACTTAAGCTTGGTTGGGCTGCTGGCCGCGTACTTGCAAAGCAAGGCACTAAGAAAGTTATCATCGGTAAAGATACCCGTATCTCTGGTTACATGCTTGAGTCTGCGTTAGAAGCCGGCCTAGCTGCCGCGGGTCTTAAAGCGACCTTTACTGGTCCAATGCCAACACCTGCAGTGGCTTACTTGACTCAAACATTTCGTGCTGAAGCAGGTATTGTTATCTCTGCTTCGCACAACCCATACTACGACAACGGCATAAAATTTTTCTCATCAGAAGGAACTAAACTGCCAGACGATATTGAGTTGGCAATCGAGGCTGAACTTGATAAAGAGATTGAGTGCGTAGAGTCAGCAATGTTAGGTAAGGCTAGCCGTCTTGTTGACGCGGCTGGTCGCTACATTGAGTTCTGTAAGAGTACTTTCCCACATGAGCTGAGCCTTAAAGACCTGAAGATCGTTGTGGATTGTGCTCATGGTGCCACTTACCACATTGCTCCGGCAGTATTTTCAGAGCTTGGTGCAGAAGTGATTGCAATGGGTGTTGAGCCTAATGGTACTAATATTAACCATGAAGTAGGTGCGACGGATACTCGTGCGCTTCAGGCACGTGTTGTTGAAGAACAAGCTCATTTGGGTTTAGCTTTTGATGGCGATGGCGACCGTATCATGATGGTTGACCACTTGGGTAATGTGATTGATGGGGACCAGATCGCTTATATCCTTGCACGCGATGCGCTTCGCCGTGGTGAACTAAAAGGCGGTGTGGTTGGTACTTTGATGACTAACCTAGGTATGGAAAACGGCCTAAAACAGCTAGGTATTCCATTTGTTCGTGCTGCTGTGGGTGACCGTTACGTAATGGAGCAGCTAAAAGAGAAAGGCTGGAACATTGGCGCTGAAAACTCAGGCCACGTCATCCTACTGGATAAAGTGACGACTGGTGACGCGATTGTTGCTGCGCTTCAGGTGCTTGCTTCTGTTGTTGGTAGCGATATGACTTTGCATGATCTGTCTCAAGGCATGACACTTTACCCTCAAGTGCTAGAAAACGTTCGTTTTGAAGGTGATTCAAACCCATTAGACGAAGAGGCTGTTAAAGTAGCGACTAAAGAAGTGGAAGCTGAGCTGGGTGAGAAGGGTCGTGTGCTTCTTCGTAAATCGGGTACAGAGCCACTGATTCGCGTAATGGTTGAAGGGGAAGATGCTGAGCTTGTTAAGGCTTCAGCCGTTAAGATCGCCGATGCAGTGAGGGCGAGCTTCTAGACCTTGTGGTTTTAGAAAAATAGAAATGCATAACTAAACCTTGTACTGAACCGACGGTTAGGTGCAAGGTTTGTGCTCTTTTTGACCGTTTGAGTCAAAAGTTTGGGCTTTTTATTAATTTCTCCTTGTCAGCGTAATAGGCTTTCGCTAGTATTGCTCGGCCTTCGGTAAGGAGGTCGCTAGCCTTGTTCTTAAAAATAAGTTTTTAACCGATTTTTAAGAAACGCGCTGGCTCAACAATTTGGAACATAGGTGGAAACATGTTTACAGCTCTACTTGTGATTTACCTGTTGGCAGCGCTTGGTGTAATTGGCCTTGTGTTGATTCAACAAGGTAAAGGCGCAGATATGGGAGCCTCATTCGGTGCTGGTGCTTCAAACACAGTGTTTGGCGCGAGCGGCTCAGGTAACTTCCTAACTCGAATGACTGCAATTTTTGCAACAGTATTTTTCATCATCAGCTTAGTGCTTGGTAACATGTCTACGCATAAAACCGAGTCTCAGTGGGTTGACCCAACTCAAGGTCAAACTATCCAGCAAGCTGAAGATGCAATGAGCGAAATTCCTGCTGAAAACAGCAACGAAATTCCTCAATAAGTCTTTGAGTCTTAACTCAAAGCGATTTTGATGCCGAGATGGTGAAATTGGTAGACACGCCAGCATGAGGTGCTGGTGCCTTTGGTGTGAGGGTTCGAGTCCCTCTCTCGGCACCATTATTTTACAAACTTGTAAAACACCTAGTAGGACGTATAATGTTCTCTAGTCGGACGCGGGGTGGAGCAGCTTGGTAGCTCGTCGGGCTCATAACCCGAAGGTCGTCGGTTCAAATCCGGCCCCCGCAACCAATTCTCTTTAAAGAGTTAAGTTCTCATTAAAGAAAGTGGACAAGTTTGTGCAGTGGTTCCCCACTGCGGTTAAGAAGAATTTCTTCTTAACATATAAGGGTCCAGCAACAAAAAACCCCGACTTACTCGGGGTTTTTTGTTATCTGAACATTAGTGTTTGGGTAATGCTTGGAATTTAAATTGGGCTCTATGCCCTTTTTTTGTTTCTGGAGTGGTTAAATGACTGGTTTAGAAAGACAACTTACTGAAATGCTTGAAGCTCCTGTAGAAGCAGCAGGCTACGAGTTAGTTGGATTAGAGTTTATTCGTGCGGGCGAGCACTCAACACTACGAATCTACATCGATGCGGAAAATGGCATCACGGTTGATGATTGTGCTGAAGTAAGTCATCAAGTGGGTGCTGTACTTGATGTTGAAGATCCGATCTCTGTGGTTTACAACTTAGAAGTGTCTTCTCCAGGTTTAGAAAGACCACTCTTCAAAGCTGAACACTACACCCAATTTATTGGTCACGAGGTTAACCTCGTATTGAAAATGGCAGTTGGCAACCGTCGTAAGTGGAAAGGTACTATTCACTCTGTTGACGGTGAAACCATTGCTGTAACTGTTGATGGGCAAGAAGAAGACTTCATGCTAAGCAACATTTCAAAAGCTAACTTAATCCCTAAATTTTAGTTTTTAGAGAAATAAGCTCTAGAAAAATTAAAAGCTGAAGAGGCTAGATAAATGAGTAAAGAAATTTTAGCGGTAGTAGAAGCTGTTTCAAACGAGAAGGCTGTACCTCGTGAGCGTATTTTTGAAGCGCTAGAAATCGCTCTTGCTACATCAAGCAAGAAAAAACACGAAATGGAGATTGAAGTTCGTGTTGAAATCGATCGCAAAACAGGTGAATTCGAAACTTTCCGTCGTTGGGAAGTTGTAGAAGAAGTTGAATTCCCAACAAAGCAGATCTCTTTAGAAGCTGCGAAGTTTGATGATCCAGAGATTGAACTTGGTGGTTTCATTGAAGACGATATTGAGTCAGTAACGTTCGACCGTATTACGACTCAAACTGCTAAGCAAGTTATCGTACAGAAAGTACGTGAAGCTGAGCGTGCACAAATCGTTGAGCAGTTCATCGACAACGAAGGTGAGCTAGTAACTGGTGCCGTTAAGAAAGTTAACCGTGACACAGTTATCCTAGACCTAGGTAACAACGCAGAAGCAGTTATCCTACGTGATGACCAACTTCCACGTGAAAACTTCCGTCCAGGTGACCGCGTTCGTGGACTACTATACAAAGTAGCGCCAGAAGCTCGTGGCTTCCAACTGTTCGTAACTCGTTCTAAGCCTGAAATGCTTGCTGAGCTATTCCGTGTTGAAGTACCGGAAATCGGTGAGGAGCTAATCGAACTGAAAGGTGCGGCTCGTGATCCAGGTTCTCGTGCTAAGATCGCAGTGAAAACAAACGACAAGCGTATCGACCCTGTTGGTGCGTGTGTTGGTATGCGTGGTGCACGTGTACAAGCTGTATCTGGTGAGCTTGGTGGTGAGCGTATTGATATCGTGCTTTGGGACGATAACCCAGCTCAATTCGTTATCAACGCTATGGCACCAGCTGACGTTGCTTCTATCATCGTTGATGAAGATGCACACTCAATGGACATCGCGGTAGAAGCCGACAACCTAGCTCAAGCGATTGGTCGTTCTGGCCAGAACGTACGTCTAGCGTCTCAACTGACTGGTTGGGAACTCAACGTAATGACGGTTGAAGACCTAGAGAAGAAGCACCAAGAAGAGTCTGTTGCTTCAATCGAAAACTTCATGAAGCACCTAGATATCGAAGAAGACTTCGCTCAACTGCTTGTTGAAGAAGGCTTCTCTACGCTAGAAGAAGTGGCTTACGTTCCAGTAAATGAACTACTTGAAGTTGACGGTCTAAACGAAGAGATCGTTGAAGAGCTACGTAACCGTGCGAAAGATGCACTAACGACTCAAGCGCTAGCACAAGAAGAGTCTTTCGATGGTGTAGAGCCTGCTGAAGACCTACTGGGTCTTGAAGGTCTAGAGCGCGAAATGGCGTTCAAACTAGCAGCGAAGGGCGTAGCAACACTAGAAGATTTAGCCGACCAAGGCATTGATGACCTAGAAGGTATCGAAGGTCTAACTGAAGAGCGTGCAGGTGAACTGATCATGGCTGCGCGTAACATCTGTTGGTTCGGTGACGAAGAATAATATCAGCAAGGAGGTAATGGCATGACGAAACTTACAGTTACAGCACTTAGTGAGGAAATTGGCACGCCAGTAGACCGCTTGATTGAACAACTTGCTGATGCAGGCATGAAGAAAGCGGGCACCGACACAGTTTCTGATGAAGAAAAGCAGCAATTGCTTGTTCATCTTAAGAAAGAACACGGTGACACATCAGGTGAAACTGAGCCAACGCGCCTTACTTTACAACGTAAGACTCGCAGCACCCTAAGCGTTAACGCTGGCGGTGGTAAGAGCAAAGATGTTAAAGTAGAGGTGCGCAAAAAACGTACATACGTAAAACGTAGTACGGTTGAAGATGAAGCGAAGCGTGAAGCTGAAGAAACAGCACAACGCGAAGCAGAGGCAGCGGCTAAACGTGAAGCTGAGGAAGCAGCAAAACGTGAGGCTGAAGAGAAAGCAAAACGCGAGGCTGAAGAAAAAGCTAAGCGTGAAGCTGAAGAGAAAGCGAAACGCGAAGCGGAAGATAAAGCTAAGCGTGAAGCAAAAGCAAAACGTGAAGAAGCAGATGCATCACGTTCTGCTGAAGATATAGCGAAGCAAGAAGCCGTGCAGAAAGAAGCAGATGAACTAAAACGTCGCCAAGACGAAGAAGCGAAGCGTAAAGCAGAAGCAGAAGCAGCGAAGCTTGTAGAAGAAGCTCGTAAGCTAGCTGAAGAGAACGAAGCTCGCTGGACTGAAGAAGAAAAGAAAAAGAAAGAGTTAGAGAACTCTGACTACCACGTGACGACTTCTACTTACGCTCGTGAAGCAGAAGATGCAGCGGACCGTAAAGAAGAAGGCGGTCGCCGTAAGAAGAAGAAGAAAGCAGCTGGTAACGACGACCGTGGCGGTCGCAACAACCAACGTGGTAAAGGTCGTAACCGCGGTAAGCTGGCTAAGCCAACTTCAATGCAACAAGGTTTCGACAAGACTGCAACTGTTGCTAAAGCAGATGTTGTAATTGGTGAGACAATCGTACTTTCTGAGCTTGCTAATAAGATGGCAGTGAAAGCGACAGAAGTAATCAAAGTAATGATGAAGATGGGCGCAATGGCGACTATCAACCAAGTGATCGACCAAGAAACTGCTCAGCTAGTCGCAGAAGAAATGGGTCACAAGGTAATCCTACGCAAAGAAAATGAGCTTGAAGAAGCAGTACTGTCTGATCGTGATGAAACACTAGAAGCAGTATCTCGTGCTCCTGTTGTTACTATCATGGGTCACGTTGACCACGGTAAGACGTCTACACTTGACTACATCCGTAAAGCACACGTTGCTTCGGGTGAAGCGGGTGGTATTACGCAGCACATCGGTGCGTACCACGTAGAAACTGACAACGGTATGATCACTTTCCTTGATACTCCTGGACACGCAGCGTTTACCGCTATGCGTGCACGTGGTGCTCAAGCGACAGATATCGTTGTTCTTGTAGTAGCAGCGGACGATGGCGTAATGCCACAAACGATTGAAGCGATTCAGCACGCAAAAGCGGCTGATGTTCCTCTAATTGTTGCTGTAAACAAGATCGACAAAGAAGACGCGAACCCAGATAACGTTAAGAACGAACTGGCACAGTACGATGTTATCCCTGAAGAGTGGGGCGGTGAGAACATGTTTGTTCACATCTCTGCGAAACAGGGTACAAACATTGACGGTCTTCTAGAAACTATCCTTCTACAATCTGAAGTTCTTGAACTAACAGCGGTAGATCAAGGTATGGCTTCTGGTGTTGTTGTTGAATCTCGCCTAGATAAAGGTCGTGGTCCAGTTGCAACGGTACTGGTTCAATCAGGTACGTTGAACAAGGGTGATATCCTACTTTGTGGTCAAGAATACGGTCGTGTTCGTGCAATGCGCGATGAGAACGGTAAAGAGATCACTGAAGCTGGTCCATCTATCCCTGTAGAAATCATTGGTCTATCTGGTGTTCCTGCATCGGGTGATGAAGCTACAGTTGTACGTGATGAGCGTAAAGCACGTGAAGTTGCGAACTACCGTCAAGGTAAATTCCGTGATGTTAAACTAGCACGTCAGCAAAAAGCTAAGCTTGAGAACATGTTCTCTAACATGGCTGCTGGTGAAGTTGCTGAGCTTAACGTGGTACTTAAGGCTGACGTACAAGGCTCTGTTGAAGCAATCGCAGATTCTCTTCGTAAGCTATCGACTGACGAAGTTAAAGTTAACATCGTTGGTTCTGGTGTTGGTGGTATCACTGAGACTGATGCGGTACTTGCAGCTGCTTCTAACGCTATCATCCTTGGTTTCAACGTTCGTGCTGATGCAACTGCGCGTCGTGCAATCGAAACTGAAAACCTAGACCTTCGCTACTACTCAATCATTTACCAATTGATTGATGAAGTGAAACAAGCGATGGGCGGTATGCTTGCTCCAGAATTCAAGCAAGAGATCATTGGTCTTGCTGAAGTGCGTGACGTGTTTAAGTCGCCTAAGCTTGGTGCAATCGCAGGTTGTATGGTTACTGAAGGTACAATCAAGCGTAATAACCCAATCCGCGTTCTTCGCGATAACGTTGTAATCTACGAAGGTGAGCTAGAATCTCTACGCCGCTTCAAAGACGACGTTCAAGAAGTTAAGAACGGCTACGAGTGTGGTATCGGCGTTAAGAACTACAACGACGTTCGCGTTGGTGACCAAATCGAAGTATTCGAAATCGTTGAGGTTAAGCGTACTCTAGACTAAGAGTTCGTCTTATCAACGATAAATTGACTAAAATTACAGAGCCCTTGGCAATGTAATGGTTGTTGAATACACCTGGGGGGCTGGTATTAACCATCCCCCCATTCTTTCTATTAGGCCTTTTTTATTTAGGGTAAAGAGAAAATGTCAAAAGAATTCAGCCGCACGCAACGCGTGTCGCAACAACTACAAAAAGAACTAGCAGTAATGCTACAACGTGAAGTTCGTGATTCACGTATCGGTATGGTTACAATCTCAGACGTTGAGGTTTCTCGTGACCTAGCTTATGCAAAAGTATTCGTTACTTTCCTGTGTGTCGGTGATCAGACGCCAGAGTCAAGCCTTGAAGCGTTGAAAGAGCATGAGCCATCACTGCGTATGATGCTAGGTAAGCGTATCCGCCTACGTCTGACTCCAGAGATTCGTTTTACTTACGACAACACACTTGTTGAAGGTATGCGTATGTCTAACCTAGTAAGTGAAGTTGTAAGTAAAGATAAAGCGAAGCAAGCAGAAGCTGGCCGCTCTGATGAGTCTGACAGCGAAGGTGAAGCGTAATGGCTCGCCGTCGTAAAGGTCGCCCAATTAATGGCGTTGTCTTACTTGATAAGCCAACGGGTATCTCTTCTAACGACGCACTGCAAAAAGTAAAACGTATCTACTTTGCTGAAAAAGCAGGCCATACTGGTGCGCTTGATCCTTTAGCGACTGGTATGTTACCGATCTGCTTGGGTGAAGCGACCAAGTTCTCTCAGTTCTTATTGGACTCAGATAAGCGTTATGTGGTTATCGCAAAACTTGGTGAGCGTACTAATACATCTGACTCTGATGGAGAAGTGGTAGAAACTCGTCCAGTTAACGTAACTCGCGAATTCCTTGAAGAGTGTATTGAGAAGTTTAAAGGCGAAACGGACCAAATCCCATCGATGTTCTCTGCACTTAAGTATCAAGGTAAACCGTTGTACGAATATGCTCGTGCCGGTATCGAAGTGCCACGTGAATCGCGTAAGATCACCGTTTACTCAATTGAGTTACTGCGCTTTGAAGGTGATGAGGTAGAGATGGAAGTTCACTGTTCGAAGGGAACTTACATTCGTACGATCACTGACGACCTTGGCGAAATGCTCGGATGTGGTGCTCACGTTACTATGCTGCGCCGCACGGGGGTTGCAAAATACCCATACGAACGCATGGTAACGCTTGAGCAACTAAATGAGCTACTTGAGCAAGCGAAGCGTGAAGAGATTGCACCAAAGGATCTGCTAGATCCTCTTCTGTTGCCAATGGATACTGCGGTAGAAGACCTACCAGAAGTGAATCTGAATGCAGAGCTAACAAACATGGTTCAACACGGTCAACCGGTTCAAGTATTTGGTGCACCAAGTGAAGGCTCGATCCGCATGACTTCAGGTGCCGAGCGTACTTTCATCGGCGTTGCTGAAATGAACGATGACGGTAAGATCGCACCAAAGCGTCTTGTAGTGTTCCGCGAAGAAGAACAGAGTTAAGGTAAATAGGTATAAGGTTAAAGTGATAAGAGCTTTTACCTTTAGCGAAGCGTCCTATTATCTATTACCGAAAAACAAAAAGCCGAAGCTAATCTAATTAGCTTCGGCTTTTTTATTGGCTCATTTCCATCATTATAGTGTTGAGGATAACCAGCCAACTTCAGCAGTGACGGTGCTTTTTATCTGGGCTATTACTTAAGGATAGCTTCGTTGCCGTTTTCACGAACGTGTTTAAGGATAGCCTTAACACCACGTGCGCTTGAGCCTACTACGTTGCCAGACTTCATGTACTCAGTACCGCCAGCAAAGTCAGTTAGGATTGCACCTGCTTCACGAGCGATCAGTTCGCCAGCAGCCATGTCCCAAGGTTTTAGGCCAAGTTCAAAGTAACCATCTACACGGCCAGCTGCTAGGTAACATAGGTCTAGAGCAGCAGAACCTTGACGACGGAAGTCTGAACAATCTACGAATAGAGCAGATAGGATCTTCATGTAAGATTCAGAGTGTTGCTTTTGCTTGAATGGGAAACCAGTCGCAAGAACAGTGCCTTGAAGATCTTTAAGTTGGTTTACACGGATACGTGCGTTGTTTAGTTGAGCGCCAGCACCACGTTGTGCAGTGAATAGCTCGTTAAGCATTGGGTCGTAAACACACGCAACTTCAGTACGGCCGTTCATGCGAACTGCGATAGATACTGAGAAGTGTGGGATACCTTTAACGAAGTTGTTAGTGCCATCCAGTGGGTCGATGATCCATTGTACCGCGCTGTCTTTACCTTCAGTCAGACCGCTCTCTTCTGCCACGATAGTGTGGTCAGGGTAAGAAGCCTTGATAGTATCGATGATTAGCGCTTCAGCTTCGCGATCGATGTTAGTAACAAAGTCATTGTTACCTTTTTGAGAAGTTTCGATTTTGTCAGCTGTTTCTAGAGATTTAGCAATGTGATTGCCTGCTTTTCGCGCAGCGCGAATCGCAATGTTTAGCATAGGATGCATACAAATATACCCAACGGATGTTAAAGAACAATAAAAAGCGGCGTGGAGTATAACCAAACATTTCAGGAAAGGGAAGTGGTTATTTTTTGTACGAGCTAATGCAATCGATATCGTGTTAATTACGTAAATGAAACAAGCTAATCACTCTATGCCTTTTATTGTGTTATTATCCCTCGGTTTTATTTTTGACACGGAACTATCCATGCTTGATCACGTAAAAGTTGTCCTCGTTGGCACCTCTCACTCCGGTAATATTGGCTCAGCAGCGAGAGCGATGAAAGTCATGGGACTTAGCCAAATGGTTTTAGTTGCCCCTGAGTGTGAAGTCGATGATCAAGCTATTGCATTAGCAGCAGGTGCCGCAGATATTGCTGCTAATGCAACGATTGTGGACACCTTGGAAGAAGCCGTTGCCGATTGTGGTTTGGTTGTCGGTTCAAGTGCTCGTTCTCGTACACTGGAGTGGCCGATGCTTGAACCTCGTGAGTGTGGCGAGTTATTCGCGGTGGAAGGCGAAAAATACCCAGTGGCGTTAGTGTTTGGTCGTGAACGTATCGGCCTAACCAATGAAGAGCTACAGAGATGTCATTACCATGTATGCATCCCTGCAAACCCAGAATACAGCTCATTGAACTTAGCAATGGCCGTACAGACCATTTCCTACGAAGTGCGTGTCGCGCATTTGAATAGAGAGAAGAGTCGCTACCCAGCTCAAGCAGAAAACGAGTATCCACGCCATAAAGAACTAGAAATGTTCTATCAACACCTTGAAAACGTGATTACCGATACCCAGTTTATATCCAAGGACAAGCCAGGCATGGTTATGAATAAGCTGCGACGTTTATTCACACGAGCACGTCCAGAAGCTCAAGAGCTCAATATTTTACGTGGAATTCTATCTTCAATTGAAAAGAATTTGTGCAATAAATAACCATTTAAAGCTCATGGTTAAATACCTGACTGTTTTAGTCAAATAAATACTTGACCAAAATAGTCGGGTATGAAAAACTCCTATCCATACAATCAATGTGGATACGGTGTGATATGAGACTGACATCAAAAGGAAGATACGCGGTTACAGCCATGCTCGATGTAGCACTGCATTCGCAGCAGAGCCCTGTACCGCTAGCCGATATTTCGGAACGTCAAGGCATCTCTCTATCTTATCTAGAGCAGCTTTTTTCGAAGTTACGTAAAGCTGGTCTGGTAGCAAGTGTTCGCGGGCCTGGTGGTGGTTACCGACTAGGTGAAGACGCGACAACGATCTCAATCGGTACAGTGATTGCTGCGGTTGATGAGTCGGTAGATGCAACAAAATGCAACGGCAAAGGCGATTGCCAAGGTGGCACACGCTGCTTAACGCACACATTATGGCGAGACTTAAGCTCTCGTATTAGTGATTTCCTAAACAACATCACGCTCGGTGAGCTGATGAATGATAATGAAGTCCTAGAAATTTCTGATCGACAAGATATTGATCTTGCCGTGAACCATGGGTTTGCACAAAAAAATACAAGCGCCGCACCCATCGGTGTAAATGTTCGCTCATAGCGGCAATGTCATTACATTGGAGTAGAAAATGAAACTGCCTATTTATTTCGACTATTCAGCAACTTGCCCGGTCGATCCGCGTGTTGCTGAAAAGATGGTTCAGTACATGACGATGGATGGTACTTTTGGTAACCCAGCGTCACGTTCGCATCGTTATGGCTGGCAGGCAGAAGAAGCCGTAGATACTGCGCGTGAACAAATCGCAGATCTACTAAACGCAGATCCTCGTGAAATCGTATTTACATCTGGTGCAACAGAATCAGACAACCTTGCAATTAAAGGTGCAGCTAACTTCTACAGCAAGAAGGGCAAGCATGTAATTACTTGTAAGACTGAGCACAAAGCAGTACTTGATCCATGTCGTCAACTAGAGCGTGAAGGCTTTGAGGTGACTTACCTTGAGCCAGAAGCGAACGGCATTATTGATCTTAAGAAACTTGAAGCTGCAATGCGTGAAGACACTGTGCTTGTGTCAATTATGCATGTGAACAACGAAATTGGCGTAATCCAAGATATTGCTGAAATCGGTGAGCTTTGCCGCTCTCGCAAGATTATTTTCCACGTTGATGCAGCACAATCTGCAGGTAAATTACCAATCGACGTGCAAGAGATGAAGGTAGACCTGATCTCTCTTTCTGCTCACAAGATCTACGGACCGAAAGGTATCGGCGCACTGTACGTTCGTCGTAAGCCACGTATCCGTCTAGAAGCTCAAATGCACGGTGGTGGTCATGAGCGTGGTTTCCGCTCTGGTACGCTTCCTACTCACCAAATCGTGGGTATGGGTGAAGCGTTTGCTATTGCTAAGCAAGACATGCAAAAAGACTTCGACCACGCTAAAGCACTACGCGATCGTCTATTGAACGGCGTAAAAGACCTTGAAGCAGTAACAGTAAACGGTGACCTAGAGCAGCGTGTACCTCATAACCTAAATGTGAGCTTTGCTTTCGTTGAGGGTGAGTCACTACTGATGTCTCTCAAAGACTTAGCAGTATCTTCGGGTTCTGCATGTACATCAGCAAGCCTTGAGCCATCTTACGTTCTACGTGCTCTTGGTCTAGATGATGAACTTGCACACAGCTCTGTTCGCTTCTCATTCGGTCGTTTCACGACGGAAGAGGAAGTAGACTACGCTATTGAGCAAATTCGTGTAGCAGTAAACAAATTACGCGACATGTCTCCTCTATGGGATATGTACAAAGAAGGGATTGACCTGAGCACCGTTGAGTGGGCTCATCACTAATCCTTAAGGTAGAGGATTCGAGGTAATAGTTATGGCATATAGTGAAAAAGTAATCGATCATTACGAGAACCCGCGTAACGTAGGTTCATTCGATAAAGAAGATCCAAATGTAGGTAGCGGCATGGTTGGTGCACCAGCATGTGGTGACGTTATGAAGCTTCAGATCAAGGTAACGCCAGAAGGCATTATCGAAGATGCGAAGTTCAAGACGTACGGCTGTGGTAGTGCAATCGCATCAAGCTCACTTGTTACAGAGTGGGTTAAAGGCAAGAGCATCGATGAAGCGGCTGCAATCAAGAACTCTGAAATTGCAGAAGAGCTTGAGCTTCCACCAGTAAAAGTACACTGCTCAATCCTTGCAGAAGATGCAATTAAAGCAGCAGTTGCTGATTACAAGAAAAAACACGATTAATATCGTCAGGGAGTGAAAACTCACTCCCTACTTTTCATTCAAATAGATATCCAGATTTAAGGTTGTAGTATGGCCATCACAATGACAGACACCGCGGCAAGTCGCGTTAGAACATTCCTAGAAAACCGAGGTAAAGGCATCGGTTTGCGTCTAGGCGTGAAGACAACAGGGTGTTCGGGCATGGCTTACGTCCTTGAGTTTGTTGATGAGCTGAATGAAGAAGATGAAGTGTTCGAACACAGTGGCGTAAAGGTGATTATTGACCCTAAGAGCCTCGTTTACTTAGATGGCACCGAGCTAGACTATGTAAAAGAAGGTCTTAACGAAGGCTTTGAATTCAACAACCCTAACGCGAAAAGTGAATGTGGTTGTGGCGAGAGCTTCAACGTTTAATCATTCTTAAGAGTAGGCTGAGATTGAATAACTCAGCATGCTCAGTTAACTTAGCACCTCGCGGCTAAGGAACAGGACCATTTGAATGAATCACTTTGAATTATTTGGGCTACCGATCCAGTTTGAGCTGGATGGTAGCCTTCTTTCTTCTCAATTTAGAGAACTACAAAAGCGCTTTCACCCAGACAACTTTGCGACCGCTTCTGAGCGTGACAAGTTGCTAGCTGTTCAAAAAGCGGCTCAGATTAATGATGCTTACCAAGTACTTAAGAATCCTATTTCACGAGCAGAGTACCTGCTGGCCGAAAACGGCGTAGAGATTCGTGGTGAGCAACAAACCATGCAAGATCCTATGTTCCTGATGGAGCAAATGGAATTGCGTGAGGAGCTAGAGCATATTGCAGCGAGTCCTGATGGTGCAGACGAGCTATTTGATTTTGATAGCAAGATTAGCAAAATGTACAAACAACATTTGGCGGAGCTCGAAGCTCAGCTGAACCAAGCCGATTGGATGTCGGCGGCAGACGGTGTACGTAAGCTTAAATTTATCGCAAAACTCAAGAAAGAAATCGAGCAAGTCGAAGATCATCTACTCGACTAAAGACTAAAAGTACAAGGATCTCTCATGGCATTACTTCAAATTGCCGAGCCTGGACAAAGTTCAGCCCCACACGAACACAAGCTAGCTGCAGGTATCGACCTTGGCACGACCAACTCATTGGTTGCATCGGTGCGCAGTGGTGAAGCAAAGACCCTGACAGCCAGTAATGGTAAAAGTATCTTGCCATCAGTGGTTTACTACAACCAAGATGAGCTGAGCGTTGGTGATGCGGCACGTGAGCATGCTCAGACAGATCCTAAGAACACGGTTATTTCAGTAAAGCGCCTGCTAGGTCGCTCGCTAGAAGATATCCAATCACGCTACCCATCTCTGCCATACCAATTCAAGCAAAGTGAAAATGGTTTGCCAGTGATTGAGACGGCGCAGGGCGATAAAAACCCAATTCAAGTGTCGGCAGATATTTTACGTAAACTAGGGCAGCGTGCTGAGCAAACCCTTGGCGGTGAGCTTGCCGGTGTTGTTATTACGGTTCCTGCATATTTTGATGATGCGCAGCGTGCTGGCACTAAAGATGCGGCCAACCTTGCTGGTTTGCATGTGCTTCGTTTACTGAATGAACCAACAGCTGCTGCAATTGCATATGGCTTAGATTCTGGCCAAGAAGGTATTATCGCTGTTTATGACCTTGGTGGTGGTACGTTTGATATCTCTATCCTTCGCCTATCTAAAGGTGTGTTTGAAGTGCTAGCGACAGGCGGTGATTCAGCTCTAGGTGGGGACGACTTTGACCATTTGGTTGCAGACTACTTCAAAGAACAGATGGGCTTAACAAGTGAGTTAACAGCAGAGCAAAACCGTGCGCTATTGGATGCCGCAACTCAAGCGAAAATTGCACTGTCAAATGCAGACAGCGCAAAGGTTTCTGTTCTTGATTGGACGGGAACGCTAACACGCGAAACATTTAACTCAATTATTGAGCGCCTGGTGAAAAAGACGCTGATGTCTTGCCGCCGAGCATTGAAAGATGCAGAGGTCGATGCTGAAGATGTACTTGAGGTTGTCATGGTTGGCGGCTCTACACGTACGCCTCTTGTTCGTGACATGGTTGGTGATTTCTTCGGCCGTACACCATTAACCAGCATTAATCCTGATGAAGTTGTGGCGATTGGTGCTGCGATTCAAGCGGATATTTTAGCGGGCAACAAGCCAGACTCTGAGATGTTACTGTTAGATGTAATTCCACTCTCTCTCGGTATAGAGACGATGGGTGGTCTCGTTGAGAAAATCATCCCACGCAATACCACGATCCCTGTGGCTCGCGCACAAGAATTCACAACGTTCAAAGATGGTCAAACCGCTATGACCGTTCATACCGTTCAGGGTGAACGTGAAATGGTCGACGATTGCCGCTCACTGGCACGATTTGCGCTTAAAGGTATTCCTCCAATGGCGGCGGGTGCTGCACATATTCGTGTGACCTACCAAGTCGATGCGGATGGCCTTTTGTCTGTCACGGCAATGGAGAAGAGTACGGGTGTTCAAGCTGAGATTCAGGTGAAACCATCTTACGGTTTGAGTGACGATGAAGTGGCTAGCATGCTAAAAGACTCGATGACATTCGCTAAGGAAGATATGGATGCTCGTGCACTGGCAGAGCAACGTGTTGAAGCAGACCGTGTTATCGAGGGTTTGATTGCAGCGATGCAAGCGGATGGTGATGAACTACTTGCTGAGCAAGAACGTCAAAACCTTCTGAAAAGCATCGAGGCTCTTATCGAGCTTCGTAATGGCGATAATGCCGATGCGATTGAACTAGGTATTAAGGACACAGACAAGGCAAGCCAAGAGTTTGCTTCACGTCGAATGGACAAATCGATTCGTGCCGCACTTTCTGGCCAGTCGGTTGATGATATTTAAAAGCTCGGTATACCAGAGCAAATTACTTTGTAAGAGAAGCAGTCATGCCTAAAATTGTAGTTTTACCACATGAAGATCTTTGCCCAGAGGGTGCTGTGCTGGAAGCAGAAACAGGTGAAACAGTCCTAGATGTAGCGCTAAAAGCCGGTATTGGTATTGAACATGCGTGTGAGAAATCATGTGCGTGTACAACGTGTCACGTTGTTATTCGTGAAGGTTTTGACTCTCTAGAAGAGAGCGAAGAGCTGGAAGATGACATGCTCGATAAAGCGTGGGGTCTAGAGCCGGAATCACGCTTAGGTTGTCAGGCGAAAGTAGCGGATGAGGATCTTGTTGTAGAGATTCCCAAGTACACGCTGAACCACGCATCAGAAGACCATTAATCTTCAGTCATCAGGTTAACGATAAACAAGGAGAGCAACGATGAAATGGACAGATTCTCGCGATATTGCGATTGAGCTTTGCGACCTATATCCAGATACGGACCCGAAAACCGTTCGTTTCACTGACCTTCATCAGTGGATTCTGGACTTGGAAGATTTCGATGACGATCCTAATCGTTCAAATGAAAAGATCCTTGAAGCGGTGATCCTGTGTTGGATGGATGAAGCCGATTAATGTTGCTGAAAGTAGAAAGTTAACAATTATTACTAAAAAAACGAGCGATTTTGCTCGTTTTTTTTATGCCTACAACATTTTGTCTCTACAAGGTGTTAACATCGTAGACAATATTAGGGCGATAAGCCCTATTTAATACAAAGAAATAAGCCACACAAAAAGGCAAGGAGAAAACATGTCGACAAACATGTCTGTATTTATTAGTCGCGAAGCTGCTCAACCACAATGGGGTGAGAAAGCTATTCTTTCGTTTACTGAAAACGGTGCAACTATCCACCTTGGTGAAGGCCATGATCTTGGCGCAGTTCAGCGTGCCGCTCGTAAACTCGATTCACAAGGTATTAAGTCTCTTGAACTTCAAGGTGAAGGCTGGGATCTAGAAAGTGTTTGGGCTTTCTACCAGGGTTACCGTGGTCCAAAAAAAGCCAATCAAGTGACTTGGACTCCATTAGCTGAAGACGAACAAGCTGAACTGGAAGCGCGTATTACTTCTACCGAGTTTACTCGTGACATCATCAATAAAACAGCTGAAGAAGTTGCTCCGCGTCAGCTAGCGACAATGGCAATGGAGTTTATTAAGTCTGTTGCTCCTCAAGGCACTGTGACGGCGAAGATCGTTAAAGACAAAGACCTACTAACAGAAGGCTGGGAAGGTATCTACGCGGTAGGCCGAGGCTCTGAACGAACATCAGCCATGCTACAACTGGACTTCAACCCTACAGGTGATGAGAACGCACCGGTGTGGGCATGTCTGGTAGGTAAGGGGATTACCTTTGACTCTGGCGGTTATAGCATTAAACCTTCTAATTTCATGACTGCGATGAAAG
This sequence comes from Vibrio maerlii, assembly GCF_003415655.1. GTDB lineage: Bacteria > Pseudomonadota > Gammaproteobacteria > Enterobacterales > Vibrionaceae > Vibrio > Vibrio maerlii. The sequence continues at coordinate 488,851 of NZ_QRHC01000003.1, read as the reverse complement.
CTGATATGGGTGGCGCAGGTACCATTACTGGTGGTCTAGGTCTTGCAATCATGCGCGGTCTAAACAAGCGTGTGAAGCTGATCCTATGTTGCGCTGAGAACATGATTTCTGGCCGCGCGCTTAAGCTTGGCGACATCATTACCTACAAGAATGGTAAAACGGTTGAGATCATGAACACCGATGCAGAAGGTCGTTTAGTTCTAGCGGATGGTCTGCTTTACGCGAGTGAGCAAAACCCGGAGCTTATCATTGATTGTGCAACACTTACCGGCGCTGCAAAGAACGCGCTAGGTAATGACTATCATGCACTGATGAGTTTTGATGATGAACTTTCTCACCAAGCGCTAACTGCCGCAAATCAAGAGAAAGAAGGTCTATGGCCTTTGCCTCTGGCGGATTTCCACCGTGGTATGCTGCCATCTAACTTTGCGGATCTATCTAATATCAGTTCGGGTGATTACACGCCAGGTGCAAGTACTGCAGCGGCATTCCTGTCTTACTTCGTTGATGATTACAAGAAAGGTTGGTTGCACTTGGATTGTGCTGGTACCTACCGTAAGTCAGCAACCGACAAGTGGGCAGCTGGTGCGACTGGTATGGGTGTTCGCACACTTGCGCGAATTTTGACGGAACAAGCAAAGTAATTGCCTACAGCCTTTTGATTACCACGGGACTGAATTTGTCGTGGTTAGCTCACAATTACTAGCAACAAGCAGTGAGAGCCTTCTCACTGCTTGATATAACTATAAATATACTCAAAGTCAGACCTATTATAAGTAAAGGAAAACCAATGGCTCTAGAAAGAACATTCTCAATCGTTAAACCTGATGCAGTTGAGCGTAATTTAATTGGTGAAATCTATCATCGTATTGAGAACGCAAACCTTCGCATTATTGCAGCAAAAATGGTTCGCTTAACGGAAGCACAAGCAGCTGGCTTCTATGCTGAACACGAAGGCAAAGAGTTCTTCCCAGATCTTCTTAAATTTATGACTTCTGGACCTATCATGGTTCAGGTGTTGGAAGGTGAAGATGCAATCGCACGCTACCGTGAGCTAATGGGAAAAACAAACCCGGAAGAAGCAACATGTGGCAGTATCCGTGCTGACTACGCACTAAGCATGCGTTACAACTCTGTACACGGCTCTGACTCTCCAGAGTCTGCAGCACGAGAGATTGAATATTTCTTCCCTCAAGCAGAAATCTGCGAGCGCCCAGAGAAGCAATTCTCGTAATAATAAGAACGGACTTCGTCCTATAGAGGTTAGATATCTAGCCTCTTTTAATCTGCAGCACCAATGTTGCATTGACGTTCTCATACCGACCTTCCAAAATTCTAGCTCTCTAGCTCTCTAGCTCTCTAGCTCTCTAGCTCTCTAGCTCTCTAGCTCCGCTCAAACTTTAATCACTGAATTATTAACACCTTAATAAATTCACGGTTTTATCGCCCTTGTTGAACCCGCTTAAAGGCTGTACAATTCGCGCCCTTAATATTGTTCCGTCATTTGTGAGGCATCATGACCACTGCAAAATTTAACTTACTTGATTATGACCGTAAGGGCCTACGTAACCTATTTGCTGAAGAGCTAGGTGAGAAGCCGTTCCGTGCAGAACAGGTAATGAAGTGGATCTACCATTTTGGTGTAGATGACTTCGACAATATGACAAACATCAATAAGAAACTGCGTGAGAAGCTAAAACATCGCTGTGAAGTGAAAGCTCCTGTTGTTTCTGAAGCACAACACTCTTCAGACGGCACAATTAAGTGGGCGATGAAAGTAGGCGACCAAGACGTAGAAACGGTATACATCCCAGAAGATGACCGTGCAACGTTATGTGTTTCGTCACAAGTGGGGTGTGCATTGGAATGTAAATTCTGTTCAACCGCTCAACAAGGCTTCAACCGTAACCTGAAAGTATCGGAAATCATCGGTCAGGTATGGCGCGCTGCTCGTGAAGTTGGTCTAGAGAAAGAAACAGGTCGCCGCCCAATTACTAACGTGGTAATGATGGGTATGGGTGAACCATTACTTAACATGAAGAACCTGATTCCTTCGCTTGAGCTTATGCTTGATGATTTGGGTTTTGGCCTATCTAAGCGTCGCGTAACTGTATCTACATCTGGTGTGGTATCAGGTCTGGATCAAATGACTGGTACGATTGACGTAGCATTGGCTATTTCTCTGCACGCGCCAAACGACAAAATCCGTAGTGACATCATGCCAATCAACGATCGTTGGGATATCCAAGACTTCCTAGCTTCTGTGCGTCGCTATATTGCATCTTCGAATGCGAACCGTGGCAAGGTGACGGTTGAGTATGTGCTACTCGATCGTGTGAACGACGATATGGACCATGCTCGCGAACTTGCTGAGCTATTGAAAGATACGCCGTGTAAGATCAACCTGATCCCATTTAACCCGTATCCAGGCTCACCATACAACAAGCCAAGCAACTCACGTATTGACCGTTTCCAAAAAACGCTGATGCAATATGAGCACACCGTGACGGTTCGTAAGACTCGTGGTGATGATATTGATGCAGCCTGTGGTCAGCTGGTGGGTGATGTGATTGACCGTACGAAACGTACTCAGCAAAAGCAGCAAGGCGATATCCCAGTGAAAGCGGTTTAACCTAGCTAGAACCTCTGTTTTGTAGAAAACGCTCCGAAGTGATTCGGGGCGTTTTTTATATTTGGCTCAATTAATGTTAAGCCCTATTTCAATAGTTTATGGAATATGGCAGGTCTATTGATGTCAATATTGCGCAAAACCTTGAGCTTGTTGTGAATTTTGAAGTAAATCGTTTCTATTATCGTGGTACATTCGCTTATTATTGCGCTAGCCTATAATAGCGTTGGCAATTTTTCATTTTCATTCTTGTCCAAGTACTAACAGAAAAAAACAAACGGATTGACGAGAACTATTAACGTAGAGAAGTACGGCACAATGAGTACTGAGCAAGACATTACAGAACAAACACAACCAGCAACCCCTTCACAACAAGATTCGACTCTGATTAATGCAGGTGATTTACTTAAAGAGCGTCGTGAAGCGCTTGGATTTACTAAACAGCAAATTGCGGATCGCTTGCGCCTAAAAGTTTCAGTTATTGATAACATCGAAAGCAACACTTTTGAGGACGGTCAAGTAGCGACCTTTACTCGTGGCTACCTGCGCTCTTATGCAAAACTTGTTCAGTTGGATGAGAAAAAGTTACTGGCAACCTTAGATGCTCGTGGAGAAGCACAGCATGCTGAGCAAAATATGCAGAGCTTTTCTCGTAAAACTAAGCGGGATAAGCATGATAGCCATATCATGAAGATCACTTGGGGTATTGCTTTGATTGTGGTGGGTATTTCTGCAACCTGGTACTGGCAAAGTAACCAAGATAATAGTGTAGAGATCTCACCAGAGGTGGCGCAAGAAGTGCTTGAAGGTCAGGCTGCGCAAATCGAGACAACAAGTTTAACAGACTCGGGTCCGTCTGCGGCGGATTTTGCAGTTGAGCCTTCAGTAACAGAAGCTCCAGCAGAAGAGATTGAACCGCTCGAACCAGAATTAATGGAAACGACTGACCAGCCAGAGCTTGAGACTACAGCATCGGTTGATGAGCCAGTAGAAGCTTCAGAGCCTCAAATTCAAAATAACGTAGTTACGGAATCTGCGCCTGTTGCAGTGGAAGAAACGACGACTCCTATTGAAGCGGTTAATACATTATTAGCTATGACATTCAATGCGGATTGCTGGATCCAAGTGACGGATGCGAGTGGTAAAACACTTTCGACGGGCATTAAGAAAGCAGGACAAACTCTCAACTTAGACGGTGAAAGACCATTAAAAGTTGTTTTAGGTGCTCCTGAGGCTGTTTCAATGACATTTGGAAGTGAACCTGTCGACCTTTCTGGGTATACTTCAGGCAAAGTAGCAAGAATCACTTTACCTTAGAAATTACTATGCAACACGAATCTCCTATTAAGCGTCGTCCTTCAACGCGAATTTATGTTGGTGACGTGCCAATCGGTGACGGTGCACCTATTGCCGTTCAATCGATGACAAACACCAGAACGACAGACGTTGAAGCGACTGTCGCTCAGATTAAAGCGCTTGAAAATGTAGGCGCTGATATTGTTCGTGTCTCTGTACCGACTATGGATGCAGCAGAAGCGTTCAAGCAGATCAAACAGCAGGTCAATATCCCACTGGTCGCGGATATTCACTTTGATTACCGCATCGCACTTCAGGTGGCAGAGTACGGCGCTGACTGTCTGCGTATCAACCCAGGAAATATTGGTAAGGAAGATCGAATCCGTGCCGTCGTGGATTGTGCACGTGATAAGAACATTCCAATCCGTATCGGTGTTAACGGTGGCTCACTAGAGAAAGATATTCAGGTGAAATATACTGAGCCGACACCAGCGGCATTAATCGAATCTGCAATGCGCCACGTTGACATCCTTGACCGCCTTAACTTCGATCAGTTTAAGGTGAGCGTTAAGGCATCAGATGTATTCCTAGCCGTAGATTCATATCGCTTGCTCGCAAAAGAGATTGATCAGCCTCTTCACTTAGGTATCACTGAAGCGGGGGGCGCGCGTGCTGGTGCTGTTAAGTCTTCAGTTGGTCTTGGTATGCTTCTAGCAGAAGGTATCGGTGACACGCTGCGTATTTCTTTGGCAGCTGATCCAGTAGAAGAGATCAAAGTCGGTTTTGATATTCTTAAATCGCTGCGTATTCGCTCTCGCGGTATTAACTTTATTGCTTGCCCAAGCTGCTCACGCCAAGAGTTTGATGTAATCAGTACTGTAAATGCACTAGAAGAGCGCTTAGAGGACGTTATTACGCCAATGGATGTATCAATCATCGGTTGTGTGGTAAACGGCCCAGGTGAAGCAGAAGTATCACATCTTGGTCTAGCTGGCAGTGCTCGTAAGAGTGCGTTCTACGAAGATGGCAAGCGTCAAAAAGAGCGTTTCGACAACAATGATTTGGTCGACCAACTCGAGGCGAAAATCCGTGCTAAAGCATCGGTATTAGACGAAGCAAACCGCATCGACATCAAACAACAAGATTAATCTTATCGCTGATGGCTCACTGTTATCAGCGATAAGCCTAAACATATACGGTATTTATTGTGGCAAAAACAATCCAAGCTATTCGAGGCATGAACGATTGCCTTCCAACTCAATCTCCACTTTGGCAGAAGCTAGAAAATGCGGTTAAGAGCGTTGTAAGCGCATACGGCTACAACGAAGTACGTATGCCTATCGTTGAAGAAACAAGCCTATTTAGTCGTGCGGTTGGTGAAGAGACAGATGTAGTTTCAAAAGAAATGTACACCTTTGAAGACCGTAATGGTGATAGCCTAACACTTCGCCCAGAGGGTACAGCTGGTTGTGTCCGTGCATGTATTCAAAACAACCTGATTAACCGTGACGAGCAACGTCTATGGTACATGGGCCCAATGTTCCGTTATGAACGCCCACAGAAAGGTCGTTACCGTCAATTTCACCAATGTGGTGTGGAAGTCTTTGGCCTGAACGGTCCCGATGTTGACGCAGAGCTGATCATGATGACCGCACGTCTATGGCGTGAACTTGGTATCAATGAACACGTCCGTCTTGAGTTGAACTCCATTGGTTCTCTAGAGGATCGTGCAAGCTACCGTACTGCGCTGGTTGCTTTCTTAGAGCAACACGTTGATGTCTTAGATGACGATTGTAAGCGCCGCATGCACACTAACCCACTACGTGTTCTAGATACCAAAAATCCAGATGTTCAGGCTATTTTGGGTGACGCACCTCGCCTTTCTGAATACCTAGGTGAAGAATCTAAGGCACACTTTGCTGGTCTGTGTGAACTTTTAGACGCAGCTGGCATCGAATACACAGTTAACGAGCGTCTAGTTCGTGGTCTGGATTACTACAACCGCACTGTATTTGAATGGATTACCGAAAGCTTAGGTGCTCAAGGCACAGTATGTGGCGGTGGTCGCTACGATGGCCTTGTTGAGCAGCTAGGTGGTAAAGATACTCCAGCAGTTGGTTTTGCTATGGGTCTAGAGCGTCTAGTACTTATGCTTGAAACTTTAGAGCTAAACGATGTGCGCCGCAGCGTCGACGTTTACATGGTAACAGCGGGCGAAGGCACTATGATGGCGGGGATGAAGCTGGCGGAACAACTTCGCGAGCAAGTACCAGGCCTGCGAGTTATGAGTCACTTTGGTGGCGGTAACTTCAAGAAGCAGTTTAAGCGTGCTGATAAAGCGGGTGCTGCTGTTGCACTCGTGCTTGGTGAGAATGAAGTCGCTGACAATACTGTGGTACTGAAAGACCTAATTGGCGGTACACAAGAGACTTATTCTCAAGCAGAGGTTGTGACTAAGCTTGTTGAGCTAGTCTAATCAAATTTAGTTTATGTAAGTGGTGGTATTTCGATATCACCACTTTTTAAATGCCAGAGCATTCGAAATAGGTAAGTACCTAAGCTGGCATCGATATAAGAGGACAGGAAGTGGAACTCTACGATTCTGAAGAACAACAGGTAGAAGCAATTAAAGAGTGGTGGAAAGAGAACGGCAAAGCTGTGATCTTAGGCGCTGTGGTTGGTTTGGGCGGCATCTTTGGCTGGCGTTTTTACCAAGACTCTGTGATCGCTGATAAAGAAGCAGCGTCACATAGCTACACGCAAGTAACGACCACTCTACAAGCTCAAGGTGCTGACGCTGCGGCGCAAGTACAAGGCTTTATTGATGCAAACAGCAAATCTGAATACTCAGTATTGGCTGCGCTACAACTGGCTAAAGCACAAGTAGAGGCGGGCGATCTTGATGCAGCACTTGCTCAACTAGAGTGGGCAAAAGCAAATACTCAAGATCCAGCAATTCTACCATTGGCATCTTACCGTGTTGCTCGTGTTCAAGCTGAGCTTGAGCAGTACACAGCAGCAATTACTGAACTATCTGGCATTCAAGATGAAGCTTGGAAAGGTCGCGTTGCAGAACTACGTGGAGATATTGAACTACGCAGTGGTAATACTGAAGCGGCTTACACAGCATACGTTGAAGCACAACAAGCTTCTGATGCGAGCCAAATGCTACAAATGAAGCTGGATGACCTAGCCAAGTAAGGGCCGACATGAAGAAGATTCTTTCTAAAGCGTTGTCATGTTCTTTACTGTTAGGAGCCATTGTTGGTTGTTCTAGCGAAGAAGACACCGTAATCATGGCGCCGGTACCGGCAGTGAAAAGTGAGTTTACTCCGAAGAGCGAGTGGACAAGCTCTATTGGTAATGGTGTTGGTCACTTCTTCTCTCAGCTCTCGCCAGATGTTGCTTACGGAAAAGTGTTTGTTGGTAGCCGTGATGGTGAAGTCAAAGCTCTAGATCCAGAGAACGGTAAAACACTTTGGAGCATTGATCTAGAAGACGAGACTATCGCTCGTTTGTCTGGTGGCATCGTTGCAGCATATAGCGCTCTCTTTATCGGCTCTGAAAACGGTGAAGTGATCGCATTAGAGGCTGAAACAGGTGAAGTGAAATGGCGCAGCACAGTTAACGGTGAAGTGCTTGCTCGTCCTGTTGTCGACAGTAACCTAGTGATTGTGAATACCAGCCGCGGTATCTTGACAGCACTTGATGCTGAAACGGGCGAAGAGAAGTGGAACATCAGTACTGAGGTTCCCAACTTGACGCTACGTGGTGATAGCTCACCGGTAGCGGTTGCTGGTGGTGTTTTCTGGGGTACGGCTAATGGTCGCCTTGCAGCAGCAATTGCTGAGCGCGGACAGCTGATCTGGCAACAACCGGTTGGTACACCAAAAGGTGCAACAGAGATTGACCGTATTGTTGATGTCGATGCGTCGCCAATTGTGATTGGCAGTAACCTATTTACTGTAGGTATTAATGGTCAGTTGATCTCTATTGATCTTCGCTCGGGTAAACCGACCTGGAAGCGCAACTACTCTTCTGCAATTGATATGGCGACAGATAACCGCCGTCTTTTCCTTGTGACGGATTCTGATCACATGGTTGCAGTCGATGCACGTAGTGGCACAGAGATTTGGACTAACGATAAGCTAGAAAACCGCTTATTGACTGGTCCAGTTATTATTGATGGCTACGTGGTTGTCGGTGACGCAGAAGGTTACCTACACTGGATTGATCGCCTAACGGGTGAGTTTGTTGCTCAGCAGCTAGTGAACGATTCAGGCTTCTCGGTAGGTCCAGTAGTGATGGATGACGGTTACCTAGTGGTGACTCGTAACGGTGATATTCGCAAGCTATCATTACCTGAAGCAGAATAGGATTATCGCTGAGGCGAAAATCCGTGATATAATTCACACTTGGCTCCTCGCTGGCAACAGTTAGGAGCCGTTTTATTGAGTGAATGCTTGTGAGGGATTACCAAGCAGAACTCTAGAAGAGAGAGTATGTAGTTATAGGTAAGTGTCTGTATATAAAGCATTTACCTATAGCTACATCACAAGTAAATACAGAATGTAGAGGTAAGTTATGGTACCTGTTGTTGCCTTAGTAGGGCGTCCCAACGTAGGAAAGTCGACGCTATTTAACCGATTGACTCGCACACGTGATGCACTTGTTGCGGACTTCCCTGGCTTAACGCGTGACCGTAAATACGGCCAAGCTCAGCTTGGTGAACACGAATTTATCGTTATTGATACTGGTGGTATCGATGGCACAGAAGAAGGTGTAGAAACGAAAATGGCAGAACAATCGCTAGCAGCGATTGATGAAGCTGATGTCGTTCTATTCATGGTAGATGGCCGTGCTGGTCTTACTCCTTCTGACGAAGCAATTGCAAAACACCTTCGTAAGCTTGAGAAACCTTCGATCCTTGTAGTGAACAAGGTTGATGGTATCGATGCTGATGCAGCAAGTGCTGATTTCTGGCAGCTTGGTGTGGATGATATGTACCAAATCGCGGCGGCACATAACCGTGGTGTAACAGTACTTATCGAGCATGCACTTAATCCTTTTGCTGAAAAGCTAAATGCAGAGCAGGGCGAAATCACTGACCTGACTGAGTTTGAAGATGCAGAAGAAGAGCAACTAGACTTTACTGAAGAAGAAGCTGAAGCGGAGTTCCAACGTCTACAGGATCAACCGATTAAGCTCGCTATCATTGGTCGTCCAAACGTAGGTAAGTCGACGCTAACTAACCGTATTCTGGGTGAAGAGCGCGTAGTTGTTTATGATATGCCGGGTACAACGCGTGACTCTATCTACATTCCAATGGAACGTGATGATCGTGAATACGTGTTGATCGATACTGCAGGTATCCGTCGTCGTAAGAATATCAACCAAGCCGTTGAAAAGTTCTCAGTCGTTAAAACGCTGAAAGCAGTTGAAGATGCGAACGTTGTGTTACTGATTATTGATGCTCGTGAGAATATCTCAGATCAAGATCTCAGCCTATTGGGCTTTGCTCTGAACGCGGGTCGCTCGATTGTTATCGCAGTGAACAAGTGGGACGGTCTAGATAATGACGTCAAAGAATCGGTGAAGAAAGAGCTAGATCGTCGCCTAGGCTTCGTTGATTTTGCTCGTATCCACTTTATTTCTGCACTTCACGGTACCGGTGTTGGCCACCTATTTGAATCAGTAGAAGAAGCCTATAAGTCAGCGACGACTCGTGTTGGTACTTCTGTTCTAACTCGTATCATGAAGATGGCGACAGATGATCACCAACCACCACTGGTACGTGGCCGTCGCGTGAAGCTGAAGTATGCGCACGCAGGTGGTTACAATCCACCAATCGTTGTTATCCACGGTAACCAAGTAACGGATCTTCCGGATTCATACAAGCGTTACCTGATGAACTACTACCGTCGTTCATTGGAAATCATGGGTACACCGATTCGTATCCGTTTCCAAAATAGCGCAAACCCATTTGAGGGTAAGACCAACAAGCTGACTCTTTCACAAGAGCGTAAGCGTAAACGCCTAATGAGTGCGATGAAAGGTCGCAACAAGTAACGCGTAAGACAATTAAGAAACGCCTCGCTAGCAATAGCAGGCGTTTTTTTATATCTATCAGAATGAGTTAAAGATGAAAATAACCCCAACCAAGATCCTTTTTTGTCACAACCAGTGGCATTCAGCTGCGCAAGTACAGCTAGTTGTGCCAAGCATCGATAATGGCGTTTATCTTGTGGCCGACAAAACGCCATTTCACCCAGTCAGTCATATTTGGCCTGATCACCCTGCCGACCAAGGTGAAGTACGTCATGGAGATAAAGTTTACTCCGTCAAGAATTGCTTAGTAGGTGCCGTCGATCTAGAGAATGGCGAGTTGTATGTTGATAAAGCGATCCCCGTAAAACGTGATACACAAGGGTGGGCGTTTGTCGTTGTTCATGAACTTACGACACCTTTGGAAGAGATTAACGTTGAGTCAGGTGACGAGATTCAATTGAACGTAGACCAAGAGTACCAACAGAGCTTGAGTCGCGGCCATTCTGCTGGTCATATAGCTTACTTGGCTCTGAATAAAGTACTTAACCAAGCATACTGGCGCAAGGATGCCGATCGTAAAGACCCATTAGGTCATTATGACTTCAATAGCTACGCTCAAGAAACCAGTTTCGTGCATCCAGATAGATGCGTTGATACTTATCGTTTAGGTAAAACATTGCGTAAACGAGGCTTAAACAGCGCAAATATGCTGGAAGACTTAGAGCAAGTTACATTGTCTGTAAATGAACAAGTAAAACAATGGTTAGCTACGGGCAGTGCCGTTTCGATGCGTTTGGAGGGAGAAAGCCTGACAGATTCGCGTTATTGGAGCACTACTTTAGATGGAAAAGCCCTTGAGTTACCGTGTGGAGGGACACATATTAACCATACTGATGAATATTCAGCTATCTCGGTTGAACTACATCAGATTGATGCTCAAACTATAGAAATGCATACGACCGTAACTAATCATTAAAATCGAGATCTTTTTACGTTATCCTGTTTGCATTGATTTTTGGTTTTTTAAATGGATTTTTATTCTTTTTAAAATCCATATGCAGGATATGTAACTTATGCTTTCGGTGTGTGGTTATATAAATGTTCTTTTAGGGGCTGATCGCTGATCAGATCAGATAAAGCCAAAGATCGCTAAAAGATCTTAATGTGTTGATGTCGCAGTACAGGCATAGATGACAGAGATCATAGTTTCGGGACAAGTATCTGCTAAGTTTTTAGTTCGAGATATAGCGAGGGTCAATAGACCCTAGCTTAGTGAATATTGATAGAGGTATCGTCAATGAGCGAAAACAAGTGTCCTGAGTGCAATGAAGAGCTGACATGGGAAGGTCAATATCATTGCAAGAAGTGTTCAACGGACTTTAAGAAGATCGCCTTTTGTCCAGAGTGTCTAGGGCGCCTAGAGAAGCTTCAAGCGTGCGGTGCTGCGAACTATTTCTGCAACGACTGCAATGAGCTGAAGTCTAAATCCCGTATTCGATTTGAGTTTCATGAGATGGAAACTTAGGATTGAGCTAGAGAGCTAGAGAGCTAGAGAGCTAGAGAGCTAGAGAGCTAGAGAGCTAGAAGTTGGAATGCTAAGCGGCACGCTTAACATCCCATAATAGCTAGTTGACGCAGGTGTTTACTAGATTACAGTCGAGCGAACCTCGCCATCAGACAAACGGGTGACCAGAGTGTCACCCTTTTTGATCTCTGAGGTTTTAGTGAGAACTTTGTCTTGCTCATTCTTAGTGATGGAATAGCCGCGCATCAAGGTTGCTAAAGGGCTGACGGTGTCGAGCTTTTCTGCTGCGATTGCCAACTGATGTTGCCTAGCGGTGATATCTCGATTGATAGCCGTTTTCAGTCTTTGTTCCAATACAGATAGTTTGATCTTTTGCCCTGACAGTTTTTCGGTTGGCGAGTGGCGTTCTAACCTGTGTTGTTTGCGCTCTAGGTGTTGCTGACTCTGATTTAGTTGGCGTTGCATTGCATTTCTTAATCGTGAATCAAGTTCATCAAGGCGTTGACTCTGCTCATTAAGCTTTTGCTGGGGATGCTGCTTTTCTAGCGCATGCAACTGCTTAGTCAGTTGGTGTTGCTGACCAGACAAGAAATACTGAATCGCGCTACGTAGCTTATTTAAGCGAGTATCGATCTGTTGGCGTTTATGGCTTTGATCGCGACTCACAATCTCAGCAGCAGCAGATGGCGTAGGGGCACGCATATCTGCAACAAAATCAGCAATGGTGACATCAACCTCATGACCAACTGCACTAATGATTGGGATCTGACTTGCGGCAATGGTTCGCGCAACGATTTCATTGTTAAAGCACCAAAGGTCTTCTAATGAACCACCACCACGCCCAACAATAAGTACATCACATTCTCGACGCTCATTAGCTCGTCCAATCGCTTGAGCAATCTGAATCGCAGCCTCATCACCTTGCACTAAGGTTGGGTAAACCACAACCGGGAGAGTCGGGTCACGACGTTTTAGCACGTCAAGAATGTCATAAAGAGCAGCGCCCGTTTTTGAGGTCACAATACCTACACGCTGTGGGTGTTCCGGTAGGGGCTGTTTACCGATTTGAGAAAATAGGCCTTCTCCCGCCAATTTCATCTTAAGGGCTTCAAACTCTTGTTGAAGTCGACCATCACCTTCCGGTTGCATGCTCTCGATGATGAGTTGATAGTCACCACGTGGTTCGTACAAAGAGAGGCGTGCCTTTACCAACACTTGATTACCGTTCTGCGGCTTAAAAGTGACTCGACGATTGCTGCCTTTGAACATTGCACACTTCACTTGGGCGCGGCTGTCTTTTAAGGTCAGGTACCAGTGACCAGAAACCGGCGCAGAAAAGTTAGATATTTCACCAACTAACCAAACGATGCCCATTTCATTTTCTAATAACAGACGTACCTCAGAGTTGAGGCGAGAGACGGTATAAATATTGGGGTTGCTCATGAGGAGACTATCATCCTAGAAGAAGTTACTCACCAGACGTGAGTATGGAAGATAGCGGCAATATAATACATATCAAGGGGGGGAATGCAAATTAAAAATAGAAAAATGTGTAGCCAAGCGATTACCTTGACCGTATAATCCCACCGCAATATCTAATCCAAAGTAACTGAATAATTCTTTTTGGTTACTCTCATTATGCGAAACGATGAGATGGATTAACTCCTTTTACACACTTTCTATTGTGAGATATTGCAAATGCTAAGAATTGCCAAAGAAGCGCTGACATTCGACGACGTACTGCTAGTGCCAGCACACTCCACTGTTCTCCCAAACACAGCTGATCTTCGCACACAGCTGACTAAAAACATCACGCTAAACATCCCAATGATTTCTGCATCTATGGATACAGTGACTGAAGCTCGCCTAGCTATTGCCCTAGCGCAAGAGGGTGGTCTTGGTTTTATCCATAAGAACATGTCTATTGAGCAGCAGGCAGCAGAAGTTCGTGCGGTTAAGAAATTTGAAGCGGGTGTTGTTACTGATCCTGTAACAGTAAATCCAGATGCAACCATCGCTGATGTTGTTGCTCTAACTGAAAAACACGGCTTCGCTGGTTTCCCAGTGGTAACGGATACCAATGAACTAGTCGGTATCATTACTGGACGTGATGTTCGCTTTGTTACAGATCTTTCTAAGAAAGTTGAAGTAGTTATGACGCCAAAAGCGCGTCTAGCATCTGTTAAAGAAGGTGCAACTCGTGAAGAAGTGCAAGAGAAAATGCACGAAGCACGTGTAGAGAAAGTGCTGGTAGTGAACGATGAGTTCCAACTAACCGGTATGATCACTGCAAAAGATTTCCATAAAGCAGAACGTAAACCAAATGCATGTAAAGACGAACGTGGCAGTCTGCGTGTTGGAGCTGCAGTTGGTGCAGGCGCAGGTAACGAAGAGCGCGTAGCAGCTCTAGTTGAAGCGGGTGTTGACGTTCTACTTATCGACTCTTCACACGGTCACTCTGAAGGTGTTCTGAACCGCATCCGCGAAACTCGCGCAGCATATCCAGACCTAGACATCATCGGTGGTAACGTAGCAACTGGTGCAGGCGCACGTGCTCTTATCGAAGCGGGTGTAAGCGCCGTTAAAGTTGGTATCGGCCCTGGTTCAATCTGTACAACTCGTATCGTTACTGGTGTTGGTGTTCCTCAGGTTACTGCTATTGCAGACGCTGCGGAAGTTGCGAACGAATACGGCATTCCAGTTATCGCTGACGGCGGTATCCGTTTCTCTGGTGACATCTGTAAAGCTATCGTAGCTGGCGCATCATGTGTAATGGTTGGCTCTATGTTTGCGGGTACTGAAGAAGCACCGGGTGAGGTTATCCTTTACAACGGTCGTTCTTACAAGTCTTACCGTGGTATGGGTTCACTTGGCGCAATGTCTCAAGGTTCTTCTGACCGTTACTTCCAGTCTGACAACGCAGCAGACAAGCTAGTACCAGAAGGTATCGAAGGTCGCATCGCATACAAAGGTCGCCTAAAAGAGATCGTTCACCAACAAATGGGTGGTCTTCGTTCAAGCATGGGTCTAACTGGCTCTCCAACAGTTGAAGACATGCGTACTAAAGCGGAGTTCGTTCGTATCTCAGGCGCAGGTATGAAAGAGTCGCATGTACACGACGTTCAGATCACGAAAGAAGCACCAAACTACCGTTTGGGTTAATTAAATCGTTGCGAGATTTTACCTGAATTGAGGTAAAAGAAATCTTACGTAAACGTTTGCTTTTTTCTTGAAGCATTTCTGTGGGGCGGGTAAACTCGCCCCCGATCACATTTCTATACTGGTGAAATCTGCCCGGTTGCCATCAGTATTAACTAAAAAGACTGCTCAAAATGACTAAAAATATTCATGACCAACGTATTCTGATCCTGGACTTCGGTTCTCAGTACACTCAGCTAGTAGCACGCCGTATTCGTGAAATCGGTGTTTACTGTGAGCTTTGGAGCTGGGATGTAGAAGAAGCGGATATTCGTGAATTCAACCCAGATGGCATCATCCTATCTGGTGGCCCAGAAAGCGTAACAGAAGCAAACTCTCCTCGTGCACCTCAGTACGTATTCGATTCAGGTGTTCCTGTATTTGGTATCTGTTACGGCATGCAGACAATGGCTGAACAGCTTGGCGGTAAAGTCGCAACGTCTACTGAACGTGAGTTCGGCTACGCAGCAGTACAAATCTCTGGAGAGTCAGCACTGTTTGCTGGTTTAGATGCATCTCAAGATGTTTGGATGAGCCACGGCGACAAAGTTGTAGAAATCCCATCAGACTTCGTTAAGACAGGTGAAACAGAAACTTGTCCATTCGCAGCAATGGCGAACGAAGAGAAGAAATACTACGGCGTTCAGTTCCACCCAGAAGTAACACACACGAAGAACGGCCTAAAAATGCTTGAGAACTTTGTTCTTAATGTATGTGGCTGTGAAGGTCTATGGACTTCTGCTTCAATCATTGAAGACGCAGTTGCTCGTATTAAAGAGCAAGTAGGCGATGACGAGGTAATCCTTGGTCTATCTGGTGGTGTTGACTCATCAGTGGTTGCGATGCTTGCTCACCGTGCAATCGGCGACAAGCTAACGTGTGTATTCGTAGATAACGGCCTACTTCGCCTAAACGAAGCAGAGCAGGTTATGGATATGTTCGGCAACAAGTTCGGCCTAAACATTATTCACGTTAACGCTGAAGACCGTTTCCTAGAAGCGCTGAAAGGCGAGAACGATCCTGAAGCGAAGCGTAAGATCATCGGTCACGTGTTCGTAGATATCTTCGATGAAGAGTCTAAGAAACTTAAGAACGCTAAATGGTTAGCTCAGGGTACTATCTACCCAGACGTAATCGAGTCAGCAGCATCTAAGACGGGTAAAGCGCACGTAATTAAATCTCACCACAACGTTGGTGGTCTTCCTGATGACATGGAAATGGGCCTTGTTGAGCCACTACGTGAGCTGTTTAAAGATGAAGTACGTAAGATCGGTCTAGAGCTAGGTCTTCCTTACAACATGCTTTACCGCCACCCATTCCCAGGTCCTGGTCTAGGTGTTCGTGTTCTTGGTGAAATCAAGAAAGAGTACTGTGATCTGCTACGCCGCGCAGACGCTATCTTCATTGAAGAGCTGCACGCAGCAGACCTTTACCACAAAGTATCTCAAGCGTTCACGGTATTCCTACCAGTTCGCTCTGTGGGTGTAATGGGCGATGGCCGTAAGTACGATTGGGTTGTATCACTACGTGCTGTAGAGACGATCGACTTTATGACTGCTCACTGGGCACACCTACCATACGACTTCCTAGGTAAGGTTTCTAACCGTATCATCAATGAAGTCGATGGCATCTCTCGCGTGGTTTACGATATCTCTGGTAAGCCACCAGCAACAATCGAGTGGGAATAATTTCTAGCACTAGATTGAAGTGAAAAACAAAAGGGGTGTTAACCGAATGGTTAACACCCCTTTTTTGCTATTAGGTGACTAGAGCGTTAAGTAGAAGGCTGTTCTACCGTTTCTTTCTGCACTTCTGATTGAGGATCTTTACCTGTTTCACGACGATAGCGAGCCTCCCAATAATCGGCATTTTTGATACCTAGTTTTACAGGGTTGAATGTGTACGCTTCAACACCTTGCTTTTGCTGCTCTTCGTAGTCTTTCAGTGCCTTCATTGCTGGCTTCGCCATAA
Source organism: Vibrio maerlii (assembly GCF_003415655.1). GTDB lineage: Bacteria > Pseudomonadota > Gammaproteobacteria > Enterobacterales > Vibrionaceae > Vibrio > Vibrio maerlii. Next base: position 472,184 of record NZ_QRHC01000003.1, on the reverse strand, counting down.
AGAAGATCACCAAGATACCGACGATGTTGAGCCACGCCATGAGACCAACACCGACATCACCCATTGCCCATGCAAGGTTGGCCGTCTTCACTGTTCCATAGAATACGACAGCAATCAAAGCTAACTTAAGAACAAACATTAAGCCGTTTACTTTGATAAAGCGACGGATGTAAGCCACATTCGTTTCTGCAATGTAGTAGTACGCAAGGATCGTTGTGAAAGCAAAGAAGAACAGGGCGATAGCAATGAACGGTTTACCAATGCCTGGTAGCGCGCTCTCTATAGCCATTTGAGTGAAGACTGGACCGTTAGCTGCAATGTCTGCCCCAACGTTTTGAATCAAGAAATCCTCTGCACCATGGACGTTATACGCACCTGTGATAAGAATCATAAAGGCAGTCGCAGAACATACTAGCAGTGTATCGATGTAGATAGAGAAAGATTGAACCAAACCTTGCTGTGCTGGGTGATCAACATTCGCCGCTGCTGCTGCATGAGGACCTGTGCCCTGACCCGCTTCGTTCGAGTAAACCCCGCGTTTTACACCCCAACCAATTGCGGCACCAAAGCCTGCCATTGGTGTGAATGCATCTGAAATGATCATAGAGAAGATACGTGGTACTTCACTGATATTCAGTAAGATGATGATGAATGCTGTGATGATGTATGCCAGTGCCATGAATGGCACCACGACCTGAGTGAAGTTCGCAATACGCTTAACACCACCAAAAATGATGAATGCAAGAATAATTGAGATGATCGTACCCGTTAGGATCTTAGCAAAGCTGAAAGTTCCAACTGCGGTTTCAATCATGTCGCCAGAACCAAATGCTGCTTCAACGGCGTTACCAATACTATTTGATTGCACGCCCGGTAGTAAGAAACCACAAGCAAAGATGGTTGCAATAGCAAAGATCACCGCGTACCAAGTTTGCCCCATACACTTTTCAATGTAGTAAGCAGGGCCACCACGAAACTCGCCATTATCTTCTTCTTTGTAGATTTGCGCTAAGGTCGATTCTGCATATGCTGTAGCTGCGCCGAAAAACGCTACCATCCACATCCAGAAAACCGCACCCGGCCCACCAAAGCCAATAGCGGCAGCGACACCAGCAATGTTACCTGTACCGACACGACCGGACAGTGAAACTGCGAGCGCTTGAAAAGAGGAGATCCCCTTAGTGGAGCTTTTTCCTGATAAGAGTAAGCGCCACATTTCTCCAAAGTGTCGAACTTGGACAAAGCGGGTTAATATTGAGTAGAACAAACCGGCACCTAAGCATAAATAGATAAGTGCTGGGCTCCAGATGATTCCATTCATGAAATCAACAAATGACTGCATAACATATTCCTTGTTATTGTTTTATAAATTTAAATCCCAGTCGAATGTTAACCTTTAAAATTCAGTCGTTTAAGAGAAATGTAGATCTGAGTCTCATTATCGTGACCATTTGCACAAAATGCTGCAAAAATGTTAATTAATAGTATAATGAATGGTTTATTGGACAGTAAGTAAGTTAATTATCCAATGAATGATTGGAAGGTTTTCTTCTAAACTTAACCGAATAAACGGATGTTTTAGAGTTGTAAGGAAGTGGTCATGGGCTCCACAACAAAGCAGTGTAAATATCAGAATTCTGAAGGTTGGTGCTGTGACGAACCTGCCGGGGAGTCTGGGCTGTGTTACTGGCATGATCCCAAGGTTGATAAAAGCAATGACGATGTTAAATGCGCGGTTGAGGAGTGGGCGGCATCGGGAAAACCACTCGATGGTTTTCAGTTGGCAAGAACTCAGCTCGAAGATATCAATTTGGTGAACAAAGGGTGTAAAAAGGGCTACTCCTGTCGTGATGCAGACTTCTATCGAGCAGACCTTAGTGAAGCTCACATGTTTGGGATTGATCTTCGTGGTTCATCCTTAATGAAGGCAAAGCTCATCGGCGCTAATTTGCATTGCGCTAAGCTCGATAACTGCAACTTACTCGGGATGATACTTGGACGAACGAAAATTGAGAATGTTGATTGGGGCGATAACCTCAAGCAAGAGTTAGCGGCTAAACAAGCAAGAAAGCAAGGCAACAAAGAAAAATCGCTTTCGCTTTATCAGGAGGCAGAAGAGGTTTGTCGTAACATTCGCAAACAGTGCGAAAAACAAGGGCTGTTTGAGATTGCAGGGGACTTCTTTAAGCGAGAGATGCGCTTTCGTCGTTTTCAGATGCCACGTATGAGCTTCAAGCGCATGGTGTCTAAAGTCGTCGATCTATTCTGTGGTTACGGAGAAGATCCGCTGCGAGTGGTGACATTCTCTATTGCTCTTATTTTTACCTGTGCACTTGCGTACTTTGCGCTAGATACCACCAGTGCTCATCCTATCTATGAGGGGGTTACTGGTTGGAAGTACTATCTGTTTGAGTTTTTCAATGCGCTTTATTTTAGTGTCGTGACGTTTACCACCTTAGGCTACGGGGATATCTCTCCAGTTGGTTTTGCCCGCTTTATTGCTGCGCTTGAAGCTTTTCTTGGAAGTTTTACGATGGCTTTGTTTGTTGTGGTGTTCGTTAAGAAAATGACGCGATGAATCTGCGTATCACGCCGTGATGGTTTACGCTTTACTCTTGGTTGACTTTCGATCTTTAACACGAGATGCTGAATATCAACAAAAATAGTAAGGATAATCATCAAGGAAGAACAATGAAAGACGAGACCCTTTCCATCCATTACGGCTACGAGACTGATCCAACAACTAAATCTGTAGCAACGCCAATCTATCAAACAGTCGCGTATGAGTTTGAAAATGCCCAACATGGCGCTGATCTCTTTAATCTAGAAGTTCCGGGCAACATCTACACCCGCATTATGAACCCAACCAATGACGTACTTGAAAAGCGAATGGCAGCTTTAGAGGGTGGTATTGCTGGGCTGGTGGTGAGCGCTGGTAGTGCTGCAATTAACTATGCGATCCTAACTCTGGCGCAAGCAGGCGATAACATAGTATCAACTCCTCAGCTTTACGGCGGCACCTATACTCTTTTTGCCCATATGCTTCCTAACCAAGGTATTCAGGTTAAGTTTGCTAAAGATGATAAACCTGAGAGCTTAGCTGAACTTATCGATGAAAATACCAAAGCTGTTTATTGTGAAAGTATCGGAAACCCTGCGGGTAACATTGTCGATCTTGAAGCGATCTCAACGCTTGCTCACGCCCAAGGTGTTCCTGTGATCGTCGATAATACCGTTGCGACCCCAGCAATTTGTAAGCCGATTGAGTTTGGCGCTGACATTGTCGTGCATTCATTAACTAAGTATGTTGGTGGCCACGGTACAACCTTAGGTGGCATCGTTATCGATTCTGGTAAGTTCCCATGGGCAGAGCACAAAGAACGATTTCCGGTGTTTAACCAACCAGAGCCTTCTTATCACGGTGTTGTTTATAGTGAAGCCTTTGGTGATGCTGCATTTATTGGCCGCTGTCGCACTGTGCCGCTGCGTAATACGGGCTCAGCCTTATCACCAATGAATGCGTTTATGTTGATGCAAGGCCTTGAGACGCTCTCTCTGCGTATGGAGCGTCACACAGAGAACGCTTTAAAAGTCGCGGAATACCTGAGTAAACACGAGAAGGTGAGCTGGGTTAGCTATGCGGGCTTAACGGATTCTGAATTTTATCCACTGGCTGAAAAATACATGAAGGGTAAGCCATCGGCGATCTTATCGTTTGGTCTAAAAGATGGCTATGACGCAGGGGTACGCTTTTATGATGCTCTGAAGATCTTTAAGCGCTTAGTAAACATTGGTGATGCAAAATCATTGGCTTGTCATCCTGCCTCAACCACGCACCGTCAGTTAGATGAAGCCGAGCAAAAACAAGCGGGTGTATCGCCAGAGATGATCCGCCTATCAGTAGGCATTGAGCACATTGATGACATTATTGCCGATCTGGAGCAAGCGTTGAATGCATAGAGGTTCTAGAGGCTAGTTTCTTGTACCTAGAAGAACAACAAATGCCTAGTTCATAGCAGACTAGGCATTGTTCTATCTATATCTCTATTTATGTTTCTAAGGACTAGGCTCTAGGAACTAGTTAGTATTATGAGTAAAATGCCTCTCTTAACCAACCTGAGACCCTTCACTATGATTTCAAAGAACCAACTAAAACTGCTCCGCGCTTTGGGGCAAAAAAAGCAGCGTAAAGCTCATGGCCTATTTCTTGTGGAGGGTGAGAAGAACGTTCTTGAGTTGGTTGATTCACCGCTGACCGTACAACAGGTTTTCGCAACCAGTGAGTTTTTAGCTGAGCATGCGAATATACTTCGCCAGTATGAATGCGTTGAAGCAAGCCTTGATGAGCTGACTAAAGCAAGCAGTCTAGTGAGCAACAACGCGGCGGTCGCGATTGTTGAGATCCCAAAGGTTGAAGCACCAAAAGCCGAAGGTTTGATGATAGCCCTTGATGGCGTATCTGACCCTGGAAACTTAGGTACTATTATCCGAATTGCCGACTGGTATGATATTCAGCACATTGTGGCTAGCTCAGATTGTGCGGACCCATACAATCCAAAAACTATCCGCGCAACGATGGGCAGCTTTGGCCGCGTGCAGGTAAGTTTATTGGATCTTCCTAGCTACTTAGAGCAAGCAAGCATTCCTGTATATGGGGCTTTTCTGGAAGGCGAGAGCGTGCATAAAACGGAATTCTCAGCACAAGGTATTTTATTGATGGGGAGTGAATCTCACGGCGTGCGTCCAGCAGCAGAGAGATTTGTGACTGACAAAATCACTATCCCAGCCTTTGGCGGTGCAGAATCACTGAATGTGGCAATGGCGACTGGGATTATTTTGGATAATTTGCGTAGGCAGCATGGATAAGATCCTAGTGCCTAGTTAACGAGTTCCTAGAAGAGGAGTACGACACCAGATCTTCTTCTAGGCACGAACATCTGGGAGCAAGTCTCTCGGAAGCAGTTTCTAGGAACCAGCTTCTAGGAACTAGGAACTCTAACCTAGGAATCTAATCCTATTTCTCCAACATCCCTTTACCAAGCTTATCTTCTACACCGTTCCACTTTTCTGCGTCTTCCATTGCTGGAATCACTTCAGTGCGTACTGGCCATACTTCAGATAAAACTGAATTCATTTCAATGAAGATCTCTTGATCGGCGGGTACTTCGTCTTCTTGGAAGATGGCTTGGGCATCACATTCCGGAACACACAGACCACAATCGATACACTCAATTGGATTGATTACCATAAAGTTTGGGCCTTCGTGGAAGGCATCGGCAGGACATACAGCCACACAGTCGGTGTACTTACATTGAATACAGTTATCAGTTACGACAAACGCCATGGTTCTTTGCTCTTATTTGATTGTGTGAGTGTCTAATTGCGGAGGGGCGATGATACTGATCCCCATGTAAATATCAATATACAGTTAAGTATAGATAGTGATGCTTTTATAATCAGATGTAAGGGTGGATTTCGTATGACACCACCTCGAAGTTATCGTAGAATGCGCGCCATTGTGAGCTTTTGGCTACCAGTAACCCAATTGGTAACTCATTGGCTAAGACACCTACCCAAGAAATGCGAGACATCGAATGATACGTTTAACTGAAATCAAGCTTCCACTTGATCATGAAGAAGGCGAAATCCAAGCTGCTATTGAGAAAAAGCTTGGTCTTACGCCAGAACAAATCCTTTCTTTCAATGTATTTAAACGTGGCTACGATGCTCGTAAGAAAGCTAAGATTCTACTGATCTACACTCTGGATGTGGAGGTAGAGAACGAAGTTGCTTTACTTGAGCAATTCACTCAGGACCCTCACGTAAAATTGACTCCGGATATGGAGTACAAGTTCGTTGCGCAAGCACCTGCTGATCTTACAGAGCGCCCAGTGGTTGTTGGTTTTGGCCCTGCTGGTCTATTCGCTGCACTCATTCTTGCTCAAAGTGGCTTCAAGCCAATTGTGGTTGAGCGCGGTAAAGAGGTACGTGAGCGTACTAAAGACACCTTCGGCTTCTGGCGTAAGCGTAACCTGAATCCTGAATCAAACGTACAGTTTGGTGAGGGCGGTGCAGGTACGTTCTCTGACGGTAAGCTTTACAGCCAAATCAAAGACCCTAAGCATTACAGCCGCAAGGTAATTGAAGAGTTTGTTGCATCAGGCGCACCAGAAGAGATCCGCTACGTAAGCAAACCGCACATCGGTACCTTTAAACTGGTGACGATGATCGAAAAAATGCGTGCAAAAATCATCGAACTTGGTGGTGAGATTCGCTTTAGCACTCGCGTTGATGATCTTCATATGGAAGATGGTCAAATCACAGGCGTCACGTTATCAAACGGCGAAGAGATTAAATCTCGTCACGTGGTTCTAGCGGTTGGCCATAGTGCTCGTGACACATTTGAGATGCTTTACGAGCGCGGCGTATACATGGAAGCGAAGCCATTCTCGGTAGGTTTCCGAATTGAGCACAAACAGTCAATGATCGACGAAGCACGTTTTGGTCCAAATGCAGGCAACCCAATTCTTGGCGCTGCGGATTACAAACTGGTTCACCACTGTAAGAATGGTCGCACGGTTTACAGCTTCTGTATGTGTCCGGGTGGTACCGTTGTTGCGGCAACATCAGAAGAGAAGCGTGTCGTAACCAACGGCATGAGCCAATACTCACGAGCAGAACGTAATGCAAACGCCGCTATCGTAGTGGGAATCGATCCTGAGCGTGACTTCCCAGGTCATCCACTGGCAGGTATCGAGCTGCAGCGTAAGCTTGAGTCTGGTGCGTATGTACTCGGTGGTGAGACATACGATGCACCGGCGCAAAAAGTCGGTGACTTCCTGAAAGGTGCTAACCCGAGTGAGCTTGGTGATGTCGCACCTTCATTCACACCGGGCATCCACCTAACGGATATCTCGAAAGCACTACCAGACTTTGCAATCGAAGCTATCCGTGAAGCGATCCCTGCATTTGACCGTAAGATCAAAGGCTTCGCAAGTGCAGATGCACTACTAACGGGTGTTGAGACGCGTACATCATCACCAGTAAACATCAAGCGTGGTAAAGATTACCAGAGCATCAACCTAAAAGGCTTTTTCCCAGCAGGTGAGGGCGCAGGTTACGCTGGTGGTATTTTGTCAGCGGGTATTGATGGTATTAAAGTAGCTGAAGCTGTAGCACTTTCAATGACAGGTCAGCTAGATAACGTCTAATAGCTTAGGCTCGAATACAAATAAAAGCGCCGCTGACTCTCATCAGCGGCGCTTTTTCATTTTAGTGAAGAAATTAATTACACTTCAGTAGCTGGTGTTAGCTGTTGTTGTGCCTTCATTTGCTTGTTCTTAAACAGAATGTAGATCACGCCAACACCAACGGTTGCAGCGATAATCGTCAAGATGCTTGAGCTGAAGCCTGAGAAGCTCTTAAAGATCAAACCAAGGAATACGGCATTACACACAACGGTTAATGTCACAAGAACTGCTTTGCTCTTGATATAGAAGCGAGATGCTTGCCACTCTTGTGGGTACTTACTTGGTAGGCCAAGTAGCGCAAAGTTTGGAATGGCGAAGAATAGCAGCGCAAGGCCTGTTGCGACACGAACAAGTACGCCAATATCCATTCCGGCGATAACGGGCGCTACTCCCATCAACCAAAAGATAGTCAGTAAGATGTAAGGCGTGCCAAAGCGATTCTTCTTCGCAAGGAAGGTTGGGAACCAGCCATCTTCACAGCCTTTGATCATCGTATTGCAGTACCACATGTATGAAGAGTTCATTGTCGTTGCTAGTGCCATTAATGCACCGCCAATAACAAAGAACAGCACACCAGCCTCATTACCGAAGATAGTCTCAGCTGCGTAAGTCATTGGTTTGTTAGCCACTTGTTCGTAAGGTAGAACGCCAGAGCCAGCTAAGCCAATACAAGCAAACAGCACCGTCGCAATCGCGGTTACCGTTAGGATTGCTTTAAACAGTACTTTTTGCGGTTCTTTAACCATGCCACCGAACTCAAGCAGAACCAAACCTCCGCCCATCGAGAACATCAGCATGGTTACCGCAGAGATAAAGCCGTCACTGCCATTTGGAAACAGGCGCTCAGCAGTAAGTGCATCAGGCTGAAGCTTCATGATTCCAAGTGCTGAAAATGAAACCAAAGCAACAATCAGCACCACGTTAAGTACCTTTTGGATCTTCGTTGCGGATTGCGCGCCGAGCAGGTTGATTACATAGAACAGGGTAATCGCACCAACCGCGACATAGGTTGCATTGAGATCCGGCAGGATAGAAGTCACATAGCTCGCAAAGGCAACTCCGAAGAACGCCATGATGATGCGGCCAATAAAGAAGATCCACAGGAACATACCACCGGCAAATGGTGACATAAGCTCATTGGTTACCGTGTACGAAAAGCTCGTGCGTGGAATGGTTAAGCCAACAATCAGAGTTGGGATCATCGAGAAGATAAACGCAATGCCCGCAACCAGATACGCCAGTGATATCCCGGTATCGGTATAACCAATACCATAGCCCGTTACTGTGATAACGCCGCCACCAATGATCAAACCAAGACCAATCGTAACCAGCTCTTTAAATCCTAAATTCATCGTAAAATCCTTTACTTACGTGAGTTTATGCCTGCTTAAACTCTAAAAACAGGTTCATCTCTTTGCTGGTGTCAACAAATAGAGAGCCGTCGATTTCACGGAACGAGTAACCAGAACGCTCGATAAATGATTTAGTTAAGCTAATATCTTGGGTTAGGAAGGTCATGCCAACGTATGGACTACGAGTCTTATCTAACTGAATATCTAAAGCATTGTTTACCTGATCACAATCTACGACACGCAGTGACTGAATACTGTTTTCAGTCGTAAAGTCACCATCCATGTAGCTACTTAGCTCAGTAAGTTTCTCACCTTGTTCTGCTGTGATATCGGCATAGATGGCTTCCATCGCGTATACGCCATTGCCATGCTGGTAGCGGTTAGGTTGGAAGATTAGCTCTGGTGTGTGGTGCTGCATCACGGCCACCATGCCGTTGTTATCTAATACTGGCTGCATAAAACGGAACCACTGGAACTTAGCCGTACCTTTTAACTCACCGTGATCCGCAGGGCGACTCGAATCGGTAATAGGGTCGCTTACCTCAATATCACTTGCCATAAATTTAGCGTGAGTCGCTGCAATATCTTTTGATACAAGCAGAGACATATGCAAGGCGCAGTCAGAGTTTAATAGGTCTAGTAGGTAGTCTTTACCCGTTGTTTCAATAACTTCAATGTAAGAGTTATCAAACATATAGTGGATATTGATAGGGCAGATGTTGAGCTCATTTAGACCGACATCAAGCTTTGATGCTTTGCCTGATTTAAAGCCTAATGCTTCAAAGATCTCTGTAGAAATAGCCAGTTTTTTATTAACGATACCGACATGGTCGATGGTCGCTTGGTGGTGGGTAAATTCAATAGCTTGTGACATTGTTATAAATCCATTTATTAAAATGGACTGCAATATAGCATGCGATTTGGTGTGTTATTTCATATGGCTATATAACAAAAAGTAGTTACATATCTCTAACATTTATATGAGTTGTCTTTGCTAAACCCTTTTTGTTCTATTTGATGTTGAGACTACTTGTAAAAGCTGGTTCGTTATAGAGATCAGCGTACGTCAAAACCCTGCTTCTTTAACTCCTTCGCAAAGTATGATTTAGTTTTAGGAACACCATGTATCAAATGTATCTCTTTCGGTTTGTTTGCGATTCCACAGACAAATTCCATCAGATCATTTTTGTCGGCATGGGCAGAATAACCTGACATAGTATGAAGCTGTGCTTTAACCTTAATCATCTCTCCATCAATCTCAACCTCACTGGTTCCAGACTGTAGTTCAGCACCCAAGGTTCCATCGGCTTGATATCCAGCAAAGATAACATCGGTACGCTTGTCGCTGAGCAATGCCTTTAGGTATGCCATGATCCTTCCCCCTTGGCACATACCTGAAGCGGCAACCACTATTGTGGGTTCACCTGTTGAAGCGAGCCTATTAACCAGTCTTTGATGGGTTCGATAGTCTTCAACCGTAATACACTGTTCAAATTCAAGCGGGTGCCGATGGGCCTCGAGCTTTGCTTTCGCTTCATTTCCCCAAAGCTTCTTGAAGCGCTGATAGGAGCGTGTGACTTTGCTTGCCATTGGAGAATCAAGAATGATCGGCATGGAGATGTCAATGTCGTGTTGGTAAATCAACTGTTCAATATCGAATAACAATTCTTGAGTTCTCCCGACACTAAAAGCAGGAATGAGGATGGTTCCACCATCTCTCAAAGAACGCTCGATAATCTTTTTGAGTCTTTGTCCACGTGTAGCAATGTCGTCATGTTGTCTATCTCCATAGGTTGATTCGATAAACAAGTAGTCAGCACGCTCTGGCGGGAGGGGATCGGGGAGAAGTGGCGTGTGGCTTGGGCCGAGGTCACCAGAAAAGACGATGACTTCCTGATTGGGTAGCTTTACCTCAATGTATGCTGAGCCTAAGATGTGTCCCGCAGGTTGAAACCGAGCATAGAGAGTATTTGGCCTACTATGATCCTTTCCGTTATTAAGCTGTACACCCATCTTGAATGGAGTGGGAATTGCAATCCATTCATTGTATTCACAAGCGATGACCATACGCTTTACTTTTCTCAGTACTCGTTCTGTTTGCCTATTGTTAAGTCCTTGTATTTTAAGGCCATCAGTAAGCATCAAAGGCAGTAGTTCTGCTGTGGCTTTGGTACAGATGATAGGCTTTTCAAAGCCTTTAGCGAGCAACCAAGGAATGCGACCAACATGATCAATATGACTATGGGTAAGTAAAAGGGCTACGATGTTCCTAGTGCTAAAATCGATCTCTAGGTTGCGAGAGTCTGCCCCTTGAAATAATCCGCAATCAATTAAAATAGATTGGTCATCGAGTCTTAGTTCATGGCAAGAGCCGGTAACGGTATCTTTGCCACCATGATGAATCACCTGCATATAACCCCTCATTGTTCCATTGCACCACGCATGCCTGAAAATATCTTAATCGGTTTTATAGCGACTCAATAAACTTTGTCTGTGAGGTCGCTCGGAATCGTATTGAATTATCTGAACTAATGAATAAAGATCTTTTTGGCGATCGCCAAAGAGGAAAAAGAATGAAGTATTTCGGTATCGATGGTTGTAAAACTGGCTGGGTAGTATGGTCCTTAGAGGGGGATAGACCATTCATGAAGCTTGTCCACAACCTATCCAATATTGAATCTGAGCTAGAGCAGGGGATCGCTATGATTGATATCCCAATTGGCTTTAGTGATGAGAAAAACCCAGATCGTCCTTGTGATAAGGCTGCGCGCAAGTTCTTGTCACCGAAACGAGGCTCGTCAGTATTCCCAGTTCCTTGCCGTGAAGCCGCGTACGCCGAAGATTACCAACAAGCGTGTTTGATTAACCTTAATACTGTTGGGAAGAAGCTCTCTAAACAGACTTGGTATATATTACCTAAGGTGCGAGAAGTCGATGCGCTGTTGGCAAAGAATACAAAAATTCAATTGAGAGAGTCGCACCCGGAAGTTGTATTTAAAGCACTTCAGGGGGAACATTTAGCGTTCAGCAAAAAAATCCTTGATGGCCAACAGGAGCGAATGGAAATCATTGCTCGCTATAAACCGGATTGGATTCCTACTCTTAAAGCCGCGCTTGAATCAACCAAGAAGTCTTATGCCGCAGCGGATGATTTGATTGACGCACTAGCGCTCTTGCTGGTGGCGATTAATTCTACGCAACTCACTTCCCTTCCTGGTAAGCATGAGAGTATTGCAGCGGATACCTCCCAAGAGATTATTTATTGGCAGCCTGAGTGATATCGCTCGGTAATACCGTGTAATTTACTGAGAGTAAGATACGTGTTAATGCAGAGTCGGTCGAGAATGTAGCCATTTAACTTGCTCCCGTGATGTAAAGCATCACTCTTGCTATAACCTATAGCGACAGATAAGGGATGACATGTTCAGGACGTTACTCGTACTTAGTTTATGTTTTTCTGAGCCAATATTGGCGCTGGAAAGCTGGAATAGTCACAAGCGCTACTCTCCTGGTGAACGAGTTTTCTACCAAGATATTCAATACGTTTCTACTCATTGGAATCTTTCAAATGCTCCTAAACCTAGCAATACCTATTGGGATGGCTGGCTACTTGTTGAAGCAGAAATTACCCGGTTTAATTGGGGCTCGGATTATGACAGTGGTGATGTGGTTGAATATTATGGGGACATTTATCTTGCTAAATGGGGCAATAGGAATGAGTTGCCTGCAGAATCATGGTATTGGCGCAGGTTAGCTTCAGATGACTATCTAAATGTGACTGGAATCTCTGATGTTGACCGCCATCTACCCCATTCTGTTGAATTTATTCTTGGTGAGGACATCAATCGAAATCACATTAAAGATCGCTTGGAATTCAAAGTGCTTCACACTTATCCTTCTACAGAACTGCAACGCTTGGCGCTGAACGCTTCGTTTGTTTACCGTGCACTGCATCAGTTGGAACTCGACGAGTCTATCAACCTGCTCGAACAAGAGGTCATTAGCCTGTTTGCTGCCTTATCAGGTTGGCAACAATGTATGCAAGAACTTGGTGAGCGAAACCCTAGAATTGACACACCATGGGTTTTGTATCACGACACTCTTTACTCTTCACTTCTTTATCAGCTAGGTCAAAATGAAGCACTTCAGGACCTCAATGGAGAGTTTGAAAAGCTTAACGATCTCGTTGCGAAAAATTATTGTGAGGATTATGACTTAGCGACACTTTCATATACTCTTCAGTGACATAGTCTTATTAATTCCAATCTAATGAACAAGGCAAAGATATTCCTCACAATAACAGTATTGCTGTTCAGCTCGTTTATTCACGCCAAAGTCGCACCCGTCTCGGACTGGCAGTGCGGAATGATGAAAAAAACAGGCGTACTGGCAGAGAGCGCGCCGGTAGGGTGTGATCGGTTATCCAAGGTTGATTTTGAGTTCGTTGATTTTGAGCACAAAGTCCAGCAAGGCAGTGTGATTGTTTTGGATGTTATTGCCCCCTCCGTTGAGCAGATCTTTGTTGGTTTAAGAGAGCGCCACTTCCCTCTGAACTCTGCACGTCTGATGCGCGAGTTTAAAGGGGACGACAATGCCTCTATGTCAGCTAATAACTCCAGCGCATTCAACGCAAGACCCATTACGGGTGGCTCCGGTTGGTCAAAGCATGCTTATGGCGTTGCGATAGATATTAACCCGGTTCAAAACCCCTATCTTGCATTCGCGCCAGACGGAACCATTACCGTAAAGCCGCCTCAATCTCTCAAACAATACGTGAATCGAAAGGAGTATCGCGCTCGCTCCGAAGTCAAAAGGGTGGGTATGGCGGAAGAGGTTGTGGATCTCTTTGCTCATCATGGCTTCTTGATATGGGGTGGGGATTGGAATACACCTATCGATACCCAACACTTTGAAGTTGGCTCAAGAGCATTCGTCAATAAGCTGGTCTCGCTACCTAAGAACCAAGCGATGAAACTATTCGAGCAGTACACTCGGAGCTACCGAGATTGTGTGATTCAAGGTAGCTTCAAAGATGCACAGCAGGCCCGTGCACAGTGTGCTCACTCGACCATAAATAGGTATTAAAGGTCATAAGAAGATTTATAGACTGACTTGATGTTATGTACTTCTTTGCTACGTTGAAAGTGATTCGATTGTTATTTAGCTTTAGCAATAACGTAATCATCGACAAAAGGAGAGTGTGAATGAACATCTTAGTTTTTATCTTGATTGGTGCGATTGCAGGTTGGCTTGCCGGTCAGTTAATGAAAGGCTCTGGATTTGGGCTCGTAACGAACATCATTATTGGTGTCGTAGGTTCATTTATCGGTGGGTTTGTTTTGGGATTAATCGGTTTATCTTTTGGTGGGTTTATCGGCTCAGTAGTCAGCGCAACAGTGGGTGCAGTCTTGCTACTCTTCCTTGCTGGGTTGATAAAAAAGTAGTCTCAATTCTATAAACTATCTATCAGCGTCAGCTTTATAGCTGGCGCTTTTTCCTATTAGGTATCTGTTACTTTTGCGACTCCTGATTACCATTCTTGATAGAGCAATCTGGTCTCACCCTCTCATTTATACCTCTTTAAAATTTATTAACAATACAGTCAACTGGTCAGATCAGAGCTTAAACTCAATAAAGTAAAGGCTTAAGGCGAAGAGGGTTGCGATTTTGAGAGGTAGCTAGTTGTCTTTTGAAGTGCCAACTGTACACTTGTGCGCTCAAATTAGCTTACAAATGTAAGCCTTAGGTGAAAGAGATGGCCAATTTAGATTTTCATATCGTAAAACGTATTCGTGAGCAGGTTGCTAAAGGCGCTGATCGCATCGCTCTTAAACATAAAGTTGGAGACGTATGGCGTGGTATTAGCTGGACGCAGTTTGGTCAAGATTTGGATGCGCTGTCGTTAGCGCTATTGGCTCAAGGATTACGAGTTCAAGATAAGATCGGCATTTATTCTAATAACATGCCTCAGTGGACAATTGCTGATTTTGGCGCGCTTCAAGCGCGAGTTGTAACTGTTCCTATCTACCCAACTAATACTGCAGCGCAGTCTTCTTATATTATTCAGAATGCTGACGTACGTGTTCTGTTTGTTGGTGAACAAGACCAATACGATGCTGCGCTCTCTATCTTTGATGAGTGTGAGCAATTAGAACTTATTGTTGCGATGTCTGACGATGTGGACCTTGAGAACCACCCAGCCGGTATCAGCTGGCATGCCTTTATGGCTCGAGGTAGCGAAGCTCAGCTAGCGGAGTTCAATCAACGAATCGAAGATGCGAATCTAGAAGACTTGCTGACGCTGATCTACACCTCAGGCACAACCGGTCAACCGAAAGGGGTTATGCTGGATTACGCCAACATTGCCGCGCAGTTGGTCGGTCACGATGAGCGTCTAAGCTTGAGCGAAAAAGATGTCTCACTCTGCTTCTTGCCGCTTTCACACGTTTTTGAGCGAGCATGGACATTCTACGTGCTCTATAAAGGCGGTACTAACTGCTATTTGCAAGACACGATGCAAGTACGTGATGCACTAAGCGACGTTAAGCCGACGGTGATGTGTGCGGTACCTCGCTTCTACGAGAAGATATTCTCTGCTATTCATGAGAAAGTGGCACGAGCACCTATCCATCGCAAAGTCATGTTTACCTGGGCGGTAAACATGGGCGCTAAGGTTGCTGCATGCCACCAAGAAGGTCGTGAGCCTTCATTCCTACTTAAGAAGTCACATGCCTTTGCTGACAAGATTGTGATGTCTAAATTGCGAGCATTACTAGGCGGTAATATTAACTTCATGCCATGTGGTGGCGCTAAGTTAGATGAGACTATTGGTCGCTTCTTCCACGCTATCGGTATCAACGTAAAGCTGGGTTATGGCATGACCGAAACTACAGCCACCGTATCTTGTTGGGATGATCGTTGTTTCAACCCTGATTCGATCGGTATGTCGATGCCAGGTGCGGATGTGAAAATTGGCGAGAACAATGAGATTCTTGTTCGTGGTCCAATGGTGATGCGCGGTTACTACAAAATGCCCGAAGAAACTGCGAAGACATTTGACGAAAATGGCTTCCTTAAAACGGGTGATGCGGGTCATATCGATGAGAACGGTAACTTGTTCATCACTGACCGCATTAAAGAGCTGATGAAAACCTCAGGTGGTAAGTACATTGCACCTCAAGTTGTTGAGGGTGCTATCGGTAAAGACCACTTCATCGAGCAAATTGCAGTCATTGCCGACACTCGTAAGTTTGTATCTGCGCTAGTTGTACCATGTTTCGATACTCTAGAAGAGTACGCGAAAGAGCTTAATATCAAATATCACGACCGTATGGAACTGATTAAGAACCATCAAGTAGTTGAGATGTTTGAAAAACGCATCAGCTCATTACAAGGTGAGTTGGCGAAATTTGAGCAAGTGAAGAAGTTCAAGCTGCTGCATAAACCATTCTCGATGGACTCTGGTGAGTTAACACCAACGCAGAAACTGCGTCGTAAGGTGATTAACGACCGTTACCAAGATGAAATCGAAGAAATGTATCAAGACAAGCCGAAAGGCAAGTAATGTCTTAAGCTTAATCGGTAGATGGATAGAAATGCCATCTACTGGAGAGTTATCAAGCCAAAGCCTCCGTACGGAGGCTTTGTTATATCAAGGAAAGAGAAATTAATGCTTAGCAAAACAAAGTCTTCATTCTATCGCCGCCTCTATATCGCTTACCTGATAGATACGGGCTACAACACCATCCCCAAGATCCAACAACTGATTGAGATTCCAAGAAGGACAGCTCAAGACACGATTCAAGCCTTAATTGAATTGGATATTGAGTGTGATTTTACTGGAGCGTTAAGAAACGGCCATTATGAAATTAAGTCCTGGGGGCCGATTGATAGAGCTTGGGTTGAGGCGAACGTTGAACAGATCGTTGAAACTCTGGGATATGAGCCAGTTTTGGTAGAGCAGTAGTGCTCTGAGTGTGGAATAAAGCTCAGATACAAAAAAGGTCACCTTTTCCAAACGTTTGGTGGAGCACTTGGAAAAGCAAGTTGGAGGCTCTATCCCTTGTTGTATAGGGATTTGTGGTACTCGAAGGTCGGCTTGGGAATAAACTGGGAAGACCGTGATTTTATGTGTGTTTTTGTTATCTTAATCACGTTTTTCTTACGATTTTACTCAGTTCAACTGCGAGATAGGGAACTGAACCCGCAGCCAACAGCTACCAAGTAGGGAACACAAAGAGCTTCTGCTCTTTGTGCTTTCTATGTTGAAAGAATGCCTCATACCTGTAATGTTGATTAGCTTTGCTCTTGAAGTACAGAATGTAGGAGGCTCGCTGAAACAGGGACAAGTCCAACTCTTAGTCCAAACGGCTTAAACACTTTGTCGAGAATATCGGTTTTAAACGCTCCACGGTCATTCTCGATCTCTGAGATGGTTTTTCTTGATACACCCACCATCTTGGCAAAAGCGTCTTGCTTGATGCCTAGCACTTCCATTCTCAGTTCTTTAAGAGCTTGACCTTGTGTTAATTCTCTTAATAGCAAAGCATGAATAACCTTATTTATCCGTTTTTGTCTTTCAAGTGCAGAAACCGCTTGAGCATTTTTAGAGGCTCTTTTCTGCACGCCTTTAGTATAAGTGCTAGAAGTTTGCTCTGAAGAACTCTGTGCGGAACCAACTGTATTTAAACGAGCTTGATTTGAGCGGAGTCGTGCGATGGTGTCATGCACGGACTCTGATGAGGAATTCGAAGTATGTTCATCTTGGCGTTTTGAGTCGTTATTACTCATAGCAATCCCCATTTTTCTATTTTTGATTCAATGAAGTCCATACCGATACTTGGCATTGCTAAGATTTGCTCAGGTACGCCTCGTTTTTGAAGCCTATCTTTTAAGGTTAGACAGCTCTTTGCCAACACTTTTAGCTCATGCATAAGCACTTCTTGCGGCACTAAATCTGATAATGCGTCTGTAATACCTTCGAAGTCATACTCTCCACCTACTTCAAGTGGTGATTTCCATTTGGTTGCTCTAGGTATCCCTTCTGGATCGGCTTTCATTGGGGCAAAGTCATAGACAGGGGCGAGCTTGATAAACCCATCCCCTTTAACAAAAGAAGTGTTTCTTCCGTGATTATCGCTGTTACCAAAGAGGATGTTTACGAGATCTCTTTTTACCCACTCTATAACAAAGTTTTGAATATCAAACTGATAGCCTTGTTCAGTTACTATATGGCTATTCATGATTTTATCAATCAGTGCTCTAATGGTTTCTTCATGATCAAGAGTGCTAGCAGGTCCTTTAGTTAAAATAGAGTAGACTGATTCCATAGCGAAACGCTGCATGATTCCTTGTTGATCGATATAGACATCAAATCTCGGTAGCCAAAGAGAAGGGTAGTTTTCTCCTTCTTCTAATCTCATGAACTCTACAGGAATAGTCTCTATCCCTAAGCTTGTTAGTTCATGGTAGAAATGATATTCAGCTCGTAGAATGTTACAGTCAGTATTGCCTCTTGAGCCTCTAGGGTATTTGACTAGATAGTGCGTATCTTGATTTTTGTTGTCGTCTTGGTAGCTATCGATCCAAATTCTATTTTCTGTAGAGCAGCGCAATAATAACTTTGGCGCTTCTCCTCCAGCACCCGTTGCACCGCCTGCCGCAGCCCCTCTTTCTTGCGCATAATCTAGAAAATCACTACCACGATTGATAACGTCATACGTAGAGAAAAATAGTGAGTCAGACTTTTCTGAGCGATTTGGAAGTGACTCTTTAATTCTGAGGTTACCAACGGGAGATATTGTCCCATATTTCAATAGGATAAAGTCTTGTTGATCAATGGGAAGATCTTCGATATCAAGCTGTTTGACCCAGTATCTTCTACTGGCTCCACTCGGCATTATGTCATCTAGAAACCTCAACCAACCTGGACGTCCTTTATCATCAAAGAAGAAACTAACAGGGTGGTTTAGTGATACGGAATGCATATCATCTTTATCAATCGACTCAATAGCGTAATCAGGTAGGTAGTGAATTTCAGTTGTAAAGAAGTTGCCTTCCTCACTTTTCGGGAAGGTAACCTGAGCTATATCAGACCATTGATCTGATAAATAAGCTTGTATCGTGAGTGATTCCATCAATATCTCCTGATTTATGAGAGTTATTTTACTCATAAAGTCATGTTACCTTAAATTAAGTAACTTAATCTACTCATTGTTTTGATTTTAAGGTTTTAGTGACACTTTAAGTTATCAATAAGTTTAGGGCAATATGAGAGAATGGTCAGTGATTGGGGGGAGTATATTAGTAAAGATGGTGCAAGGTAGTAGGCTAGGGAAGAAAGTAGATTTATCAAAGCCATAGGCTTTGATTTCCTAGTCAGTCAGTCAGTCAGTCTAGTTGTAGTTTTTGCCATTTTGGGTACACCAAATTAACGAACTTTAGATAGTGTGCCCATGGATGTACCCATAATGCAAAGAAGTCATTGGATGTTAGAAAACGCCAATGGAAGCTAAGTGATTGATTTTACTTTGTTGCGAGCATAAAAAAAGACGCCCTAGGACGTCTTAATTCATTGAATTGGTGGACCTGGCGGGAGTTGAACCCGCGTCCGAAAACCATTCATCATTGGTACTACATGCTTAGTCGATCTTTAAATTCACCAAGTACCTGCGAACCGACACGCTAGTAAATGACTATCCTGAATTATAATTCGCTGTTCATCTCTCAGGCGGGAGAATCCGAGCTAGCGCGTTTGGGTTTGATCTCTCGTTGGTCCCCGTCTTACGTGCGGAAGCTAGGGCGAGAGAGCTCTGAGCAGGTTATTAAGCTGCTAGTGCGTAGTTTTCGTCGTTTGCGACTATTTTTTTGCGGTTTATTAACGAGGCCTACCGCACCTCGGCATGCACCTCAGACTTCAGCATTCCCGTCGAATCCTAAATCAGGCCCAAAGTGTTTGAGAGCATAGTACCAGAAAAGCTTCGCCTGTCTAGCACCATTAGATTCAAATGCTCAAGATTAACGCAGCTTACTCTTCATAATACGCGCCTTATCACGAGCCCAATCTTTTTCTTTCATGTCAGTACGCTTGTCATGTAGCTTTTTACCTTTCGCTACACCAATCTTGATTTTTACCCAAGAGCGTGACCAGTACATAGAAAGTGCAGCCAGTGTCATACCTTCGCGGTTGATACGACCAATTAGGTTATCCAACTCACGACGTGACATTAGCAACTTACGAATACGAGTAGGATTAGCTACCACGTGTGTCGATGCTTGGTTTAGTGGGGTAATGGTGATACCACTTACAAATGCTTCACCATCACGGATGTATACGTAACTTTCTGCAATGTTGACCTTGCCTTGGCGAATTGCCTTAACTTCCCAACCTTGCAGTTCCATGCCCGCTTCTATCTCATCATCGATGAAATATTCGTGGCGAGCTTTCTTGTTTAGCGCAATTGTATTGCTACCAGCTTTGGTTTTTGATTTTTTCTTTGCCATAATGGCGTCATTATACGGGTTGCTCCCATAATGGGGAATCCTTTTTATTCTACTCTCATCATAGATATTAAAATGCGTCTGATATTTATCAGGTGTTTGAAGGAGTTTTTATGGCTCAAGTCGTTCGTTCCGCACTGGTCTCGTTTAGTGCAGAGCAGATGTATGATTTGGTTAATGATGTAGCAAGTTACCCAGAGTTCTTACCTGGTTGTTCTGGCTCTGAAATTATAGAAAATCAAAGCGATAAGATGGTCGCTTCTGTTGACGTATCGAAAGCTGGGATCAGTAAGTCTTTCACCACGCTTAATACCTTACAACAAGGTGAAGCGATCCTTATGGAGCTGGTGGACGGTCCATTTAAGATGCTAAAAGGCGGTTGGTACTTTACCGAGCTTGATGAGCAAGCCTGTAAGGTTGAGCTGAAACTCGACTTTGAATTCTCAAGTAAGATGATCGAGATGGCCTTTGGCAAGATCTTCAATGAACTGACCAGTAATATGGTTAACGCTTTTACACACCGTGCTAAGCAGGTTTATCAATAGATGAGTATTGAATCCGATATGATCCATGTGGAAGTGGTTTATGCACTACCACATGAGCAGCGTGTATTTACACTTGTTGTAAACAAGAACATGACGGTTGAAGAAATCATCCAACAGTCTGGCGTGTTATCCCTGTACCCAGACGTTGACCTGAAAAAAAATAAGGTGGGTGTGTTTAGCCGTAACGTGAAGCTGGATGCAATGGTTCGCGATAAAGACCGCATCGAGATTTATCGACCACTACTTGCTGATCCAAAAGAGATTCGGCGTAAACGAGCAGAGCAAGCGAAGGCGAAGTAATCGAAGATTAGGTCGTTTTGCTCATAGAAAGCCTGATAACGAGGCTCCAATTACAAAGAAGGGTTGACGCTGAGCGTCAACCCTTCAACATTCTAGCTCTCTAGCTCTCTAGCTCTCTAGCTCTCTAGCTCTCTAGCTCTTAGTTCAAACTCTCGAAGAAAGCATCACCCGCAGGGAAATCACCGGTGACATCTACGAGTGTGCCTGAGCTATTGAAGTTAACAACCAAGTTTCTTTGAATTGAATCTTCATGTCCCTTGGTGTGGTGGTAGATGTAGTACCAAGTATCTGGGTAGCCGTTTTCAATCAGCATAGGTGAGCCCATAACAAAACGGACTTGTTCTTTCGTCATACCGAAGCGAAGTTTATCTACAGCTTCTTGCTCAACATAGTTGCCCTGGTTGATGTCTATTCGATACACCAGTTTTTCTAGCAACGAGCAGCCCGTCAATAATGTTAGTGATAGCGGAACGGCTACTAACCACTTGTTCAATCGCATAGGTAAATTCTTAATCTGATATTTATGAAACTGGGAAGATGATAAACAAGCTTCGCCCAGATGTAAAAGCTCTAAATTGTGAGAGCAACATTCTGACCGAGTTTTTTGAATTTAGTTGCAATCTTTAGCTAAGAATTACGAGCTAAGCGCCTCAAAGTTCACATATTAGTGATTTGAGGCGCTGAAAGAGGGAAGTTAAGCTGCCATTAACAACTCTTTTGCATTGGCAAGTGCCGAATCGGTAATTTCGGTACCACACAGTAAACGTGCAAGTTCACCTATGCGTTGTTCCTCGTTAAGCTCACGCATCTGTGTTTCTGTCTTGCCTGCTTTTGTCGACTTGGCAACGAAGAGTTGTTGATGACCACATCCCGCCACTTGAGGAAGGTGCGTTACACACAATACTTGTGTCGACTTACCAAGCGTACGTAGCATTTTTCCAACGACGGCTGCTGTTGGGCCACTGATACCCACATCCACTTCATCGAAAATTAAACTTGGAGTATCCACTTTTTGAGCGGTAATCACCTGAATAGCGAGTGATATACGTGAAAGCTCACCGCCTGACGCTACTTTAGCGATTGGTTGAAGTGGTTGACCTGGGTTAGTTGAAACCGTGAAACAGATGTTATCAATACCTAATGGTGACGAGTGTGCGGTTTGTTGTGCCACTTCAATTTCGAATTTAGCTTTTTCCATACTCAGCTCGTGCATACTTGCTGTGATTAGTTTGTTTAGTTCTTTGGCATATCGAGAACGTGATTTGCTCAGTTTTTCAGCTTGAGTTGAGAATTGTTGATACTTGAGTTCAACATCTTCACGAATCGCATCAAGCTTTTCATCAGAGCAATCTAACAATTCGATCTGTTGTAATAGATCTTGATGATGAGCATAAAGGTCTTCAGGTAGTACATGGTGCTTGCGAGAAATCGACATGATCTTTGAGAAACGTTCTTCAACATAAGCCATGCGAGCAGGGTCAACATCGATTGAGTCTAGGTAATTACGCAGCTCACCGTTCGCTTCCTCTACCTGAATAATCGCTTCAGACAACATGCTCGGAAGCTCGGCAAGCTTTTCATCCAACTCGGCTAATTGAATCAGGGTGTGACTGGCTGATTGGAGAATACCAAGCGCATTAACCTCTTCACCCTCATAAATAAGTTCGATGGCTTGCTGACAGCTTGAGGCAAGCTCGCCGCTATTGGATAGTCGTTTATGCTCTTGTTCGAGCTCTTGGAATTCATCTTCATTGATTGCCAGCTCATTCAGTTCCTTGATTTGGTATTCCAACAACTGCTTTTGTGCCTGGTTTTGTTGACTGTTTTCAATCAATTGTTTGAAGTGATTGTCAGCCTGTCGCCACTGTTGATACGCACGATTGGTGTTGTTCAATAAAGATTTGTGTCCTGCATATTGATCAAGCATCGCTAGCTGATGATCGCTCTTCATTAGTTGATGATGAGCATGCTGTCCGTGGATATTGATCAGTAATTGCCCCAAGCTTTTCAGTTGTGCAAGAGGAACTGGGCTACCATTAATGAAGGCACGGCTACGCCCTTCTTTGGTAATCACACGGCGTAAGATGCACTCCGAACCGTCCAACAGTTCGTTATCTTCTAACCAGCGAGTCGCATGTAAGTTGCTATCGAGTAAGAATGCCGCACTGACTTCGGTCTTTTCTTCTCCTTGGCGGACCATCCCTGCTTCTGCTCTGCCACCTAAGCAAAGGCCAAGCGCATCAATCGCAATGGATTTACCTGCACCAGTTTCACCTGTAATAGTTGTCATGCCACCAGAAAGCTCTAACTGAAGTGACTTTACGATTGCGAAGTTATTTACACTCAAATGTGCCAGCATCTCAAATTACCTGTATAACCAAACATACTGTTGATATGGACAGTATATACTGGTTTTCTATACAGTAAAGTGATCAGGAGAGAAATTTTGATAGCGGATTGATAGGACGCGTTGTTTCTAGAAAACTAGATATCTAGATTCAGGTTTACTTTAGATGTTAAAAAGGGTTGACGCCTTCGCGTCAACCCTCAAACTTTACTAGCTCTCTAGCTCTCTAGCTCTCTAGCTCTCTAGCTCTCTAGCTCTCTAGCTCTCTAGCTCTCTAGCTCTCTAGCTCTCTAGCTCTCTAGCTCTCTAGCTCTCTAGCTCTCTAGCTCTCTAGCCCTTCTCAAAACAACTTACTCGACCAACCGAGTTTATTTCTAAGGACATGATAGTAGCTGTAGCCTTCTGGGTGGATTAGCTTAAGTACGTTCGGGCTTTGATAGATATGGATTTCATCACCAGGTGAAACGGGTAGTGAGATTTGACCGTCACAGCTTACTTCTTGAGTACCTCTATTATCAGGAGAGACAACCAGTTTTATCTTACGATTACCGTCAACCACTAACGGTCGGCTAGATAGTGTGTGCGGGAACATCGGCACAAGTGAGATTGCATTGAGGCTAGGAGATAGAATTGGACCGCCGCCAGACAGTGAATAAGCGGTTGAACCGGTAGGAGTTGATATGATTAAGCCGTCTGAACGCTGTGAGAACGCGAACGTTTGATCGATATAGACTTCGAACTCAATCATGCGCGCTACTTGGCCCGGGTGGAGCACCGCTTCATTCAATGCAGCGTTGTGACTTTTCACTTGGCCGTGTCGGTGAATCTCAGCTTCAAGTAAGAAGCGCTCTTCTTCGATAAACTTACCGTCGAGTACTTCCTTTAAAGCGGTTTGGAATTCTTCTGGGTTGAGATCGGTCAGGAAGCCGAGGTTACCGCGGTTAACACCAATCACTGAAATATCGAAGCGTGACAAAACACGTGCTGCCCCCAGCATATTTCCGTCGCCACCGACCACGACAGCCAAGTCAGCTTGTTTGCCAATAGCAATCAAGTTAGTGAAATATTGAGCTGGTATGTCATTTAAGATCTCACGCAATCTATCATCAATGACGACCTGAAAACCTTCGTCAAGTAACCAGTGAAACAACTCTTTATGAGTAGCAATTGCTTTTTGGTCTCGAGGCTTACCGATGATGGCGATAGTTTCAAATGGCTTTTTCATGTGTTTTCCAGCTCAAATGTGCTTGAATCATTGGACATCGTCCCCATAATAAAGGCAAGACACAGATTTATGCGAATTTTTGTTTCATTTGGAGCTGATTTGTGGCGTAAATGTGCGCTATTCGAGCTAAACCAAACGTCAAAACGCATGGTATAGAAATACGTGGAGAAATCATGAGCAACGAAGAAAACAAAGTAACTGAAGAAGAGCTAGATCAAATCATCGAAGAAGCAGAGAAAGCAGAAGCTGCTGCAGAGGCAGAAGCGGCAACTGAAGATGCGATTGATGAGCAAGAAGCGAAGATCGCTCAGTTAGAGGCTGCTTTGTTATCAAGCGAAGCGAAAATTAAAGAGCAGCAAGATTCTGTACTTCGCGCAAAAGCAGAAGTAGACAACATGCGTCGCCGTACAGAACAAGAGATCGATAAGGCGCGTAAATATGCTCTCAATAAGTTTTCTGAAGAACTGCTTCCTGTTATCGATAACCTAGAGCGCGCAATTCAAGCAGCTGATGCCGAGAACGAAGCGATTAAGCCACTACTTGAAGGTGTTGAAATGACACACAAGTCATTCATCACCGCAGTAGAGAAGTTTGGTCTAAAAGAGATCAACCCTGAAGGTGAGACGTTCAACCCGGAATTCCATCAGGCGATGTCTATCCAGGAAAGCGCAGATCACGAATCAAACACAGTTATGTTTGTAATGCAGAAAGGTTACGAACTAAATGGACGAGTGATCCGACCAGCAATGGTGATGGTATCTAAATAGTTTGATGGACGGTAACTTGCAAAGTTATTAACTATTAAATTACAAATAAAGGAGAGGCTTATGCCTCTCCTTTTTTTATTTCTAGATGATCATGCTTTGAGTTTGCTTGTTGCATAGTGTGGTATGGCGTTTTTTATATGAAAGGGTGTCATCTATTGACATTTTATTTTGATGTCAAAAATGTGAATTTTCTGTAAAAAATGCTTTCTTTTTATACTCCGACTTGTAGAATGCTTCGCAATTCTCGCCAAAAGAGCGAGAAAATTCTTATAAACAGTAGATTGCAAACACAATAGTCCGGAGATTTATACATGGACAAATCACTATCAAGTAAAATCTTTATAGGCCTTTTCACTGGTCTAATCATTGGTACTGCAATCCAGTACCTGTTCAATGGCGTAGCGATTTTCGACACGTACCTACTAGGCCTAGCGGAAGGCGCCGGTGGTATGTTTGTATCGCTGATTAAACTGCTCGTTGTTCCACTGGTGTACGTATCTATCGTATGCGGTATCGTTGAGCTAAAAGACATCCGTTCATTCGGTCGCCTTGGTGGTAAAACCTTTGGTCTTTACATTATGAATACCATCATCGCGATTATTGCTGCTCTTACAGTTGCAATGATTGTTCAACCAGGTGCGGACGCTAACCTGTCAGGTACAGTGGCTAATGCCGTTGAAATCACTTCAACAACAACGCCTGACATCTTCTCTATGGTCGTAAACATCGTACCGAGTAACCCTGTACAGGCGTTTGCAAACGGTGACATGCTGCAAATCATCTTCATGGCAATCCTAACGGGTCTAGCTATTCAAGCGCTTGATCATAAAGGTGGCCCGGCTATTAAGACGTTTAAGATGGCTAACGAAATCATGATGAAGCTGATTGGCCTAGTTATGAGTCTTGCACCATACGGTGTATTCGCACTGATGATTCAACTAGGTGCAACGCTAGACGCAAACACGCTAATGTCAGTAGCAGGTTACGTTGCGCTAGTCGTCGCAATGCTTGTGTTCTGGATCTTCGTGTTCTACCCAATGATGGTTCAACTAACGACTGGTATCTCAGCACGTGAGTTCTCTCGTAAGACTCGTGAGCAAGTTCTATTCTCACTATCGACAGCGAGCTCGAACGCAACTATTCCAGTAACAATGCGTACCCTTACGGACAAGATCGGCGTATCGAAGTCAGTCGCTGGTTTTGGTGTACCACTAGGTGCGACTATGAACATGGCGGGTGCGTCTATCTATATCGCAATTGCAGCAGTATTTTGTGCAAACGCATTTGGTCAACCTATCGCAACGGGTGACTTGGTTACTCTCGGCTTCACTGTACTGCTACTGTCTATCGGTGCCGGTGGTGTTCCAGGCGGTGGTGTTGTAATGGTAGGTGTAATCCTTCACCAACTAGGTCTACCACCAGAAGGTCTAGCAATCGTTGCTGCGGTTGACCGTATTAACGACATGTTCTGTACGTCTTCTAACGTAGTCGGTGACACGGCGGTTAACACAATCGTTGCTAAATCTGAAAATGAAATCGGTGTTGAAGCTGATGTAGAAGTAGAACTACAAAAAGCGGAAGCATAAACCGTCGCTATATTTAAAAGAAAGTAATTTGATGAGCGAGCTCTTTAGGGCTCGCTTTTTTAATTGCAAAAAAATGGACTTTTTTTAACTCGCTCCCTTGAAAACCAATTCTCTGCCCTTATCTATGTGGCATGGAAAGAGCAATTGTCATTGCTTGATTAATTATTCGGTAAAGGGTTGAAAGCCGATTTACCACCCCCCACATATGTGGGTATAGAAAATCATATAGAATTTATTCGGAGATAGCCTGATGGGTAAAATCATTGGTATTGACTTAGGTACTACTAACTCTTGTGTTGCTGTTCTTGACGGTGACAAGCCACGCGTAATCGAAAACGCAGAAGGCGAGCGTACAACAGCATCGGTAATTGCATACACTGATGGCGAAACGCTAGTTGGTCAGCCAGCGAAACGTCAAGCGGTTACTAACCCAACGAACACGCTATTTGCTATTAAGCGTCTGATCGGTCGTCGTTTTGAAGACGAAGAAGTACAACGCGACATCGAGATCATGCCTTTCAAAATCGTTAAGGCTGACAACGGTGATGCTTGGGTAGAAGCACAAGGCCAAAAAATGGCGGCTCCTCAGGTTTCTGCTGAAGTACTTAAGAAAATGAAGAAAACAGCAGAAGACTTCTTAGGTGAAGAAGTTACTGGCGCTGTTGTAACTGTACCTGCTTACTTCAACGATGCTCAGCGTCAAGCAACTAAAGATGCTGGTCGTATCGCAGGTCTAGACGTTAAACGTATTATCAACGAACCAACTGCTGCTGCTCTAGCTTACGGTCTAGACAAGCAAGGTGGTGATCGCACTATCGCTGTATACGACCTTGGTGGTGGTACATTCGATATCTCTATCATCGAAATCGATGAAGTAGAAGGTGAGAAGACTTTTGAAGTTCTTTCTACTAACGGTGACACGCACCTAGGTGGTGAAGACTTTGACAACCGTCTAATCAACTACCTAGTAGATGAGTTCAAATCAGAGCAAGGCATCGATCTTAAGAACGATCCTCTAGCGATGCAACGTGTTAAAGAAGCAGCAGAGAAAGCGAAAATCGAACTTTCTTCAGCACAGCAAACAGACGTAAACCTACCTTACGTAACTGCTGATGCAACTGGTCCTAAGCACATGAACATCAAAGTAACTCGTGCGAAGCTTGAATCTCTAGTTGAAGACCTAGTTCAACGCTCTCTTGAGCCTCTAAAAGTTGCTCTAGCTGATGCTGACCTATCTGTAAACGACATTACTGACGTTATCCTTGTAGGTGGTCAGACTCGTATGCCTATGGTTCAAGCGAAAGTTGCTGAGTTCTTCGGTAAAGAAGCTCGTAAAGACGTGAACCCTGATGAAGCAGTAGCAATGGGTGCTGCAGTTCAAGGTGGTGTACTAGCTGGTGACGTTAAAGACGTACTACTTCTAGACGTTACTCCTCTATCTTTCGGTATCGAAACGATGGGTGGCGTAATGACTAAGCTAATCGAGAAAAACACAACTATCCCTACAAAAGCGGATCAGGTGTTCTCTACAGCTGAAGATAACCAAAGCGCGGTAACTATCCACGTACTACAAGGTGAGCGTAAGCAAGCGACTTACAACAAGTCTCTTGGTCAGTTCAACCTAGAAGGTATCCAGCCTGCACCACGTGGTATGCCTCAAATCGAAGTATCTTTCGACCTTGATGCAGACGGTATCCTAAACGTATCTGCGAAAGATAAAGCGACGGGTAAAGAGCAGAAGATCACTATCCAAGCTTCAGGCGGTCTGTCTGAGGAAGAGATCGAAGCAATGGTACAAGAAGCAGAAGCTAACAAAGAAGCGGACAAGAAGTTCGAAGAGCTAGTAACTGCACGTAACCAAGCTGACCAAATGATTCACGGTACTCGCAAGCAAGTAGAAGAAGCTGGTGAAGCACTACCTGCAGACGAGAAAGAGAAGATTGAAGCAGCAATCAAAGCTCTAGAAGAAGTGAAGTCTGGTGACGACAAAGAAGCGATCGATGCTAAAGTTCAAGAGCTAATGCAAGCTGCTCAAAAACTAATGGAAATCGCTCAGCAACAAGCTCAAGCACAGCAAGCGCAAGGCGCTGATGCCGGTCAACAACAAGCTCAAGATGACGACGTTGTAGACGCTGAGTTTGAAGAAGTGAAAGACGACAAGAAGTAATTTCGTCGCAGAGTAGCTTGATTTCGCTGAGGAAGCGAGCAAGCTTATCTGCCTAGAAATTGAATACAGTCTTTATTGCGGGCGTTTGAGGCAACTCATACGCCCGTATGTCTGTAATAACAGATTGAAGATACTAGTTCCTAGTCCTTAGTTTAAAAGACGACTAGGCACTAGGAACTAGCATCTAGTCTCATTAGTAGTTTTTAATTTGGTGACAGAGAACATGTCAAAACGTGATTTTTACGAAGTACTAGGCGTAAGCCGTGATGCCTCAGAGCGTGATATCAAGAAAGCGTATAAACGCTTGGCGATGAAATACCATCCAGACCGTAATCAGGGTGATGACTCTGCTGCTGAAAAATTTAAAGAAGTAAAAGTGGCGTACGAAATCCTCACTGACGCTCAGAAGAAAGCAGCCTATGACCAATACGGTCATGCAGCCTTCGAACAAGGCGGCATGGGCGGTGGCGGCGGTTTCGGCGGCGGTGCTGGCGCAGACTTTGGTGACATCTTCGGTGATGTATTTGGTGATATCTTTGGTGGTGGTCGCCGTGGTGGTGGTCAACAACGTGCACAACGTGGTGCCGACCTTCGCTACAACATGGAACTCTCACTAGAAGAAGCGGTAAAAGGCGTTTCTAAAGAGATTGAAGTTCCTACTCTAGTTGAATGTGATACGTGTGACGGCAGCGGCGCTGAGAAAGGTTCTGCAGTTGAAACCTGTGGTACTTGTCACGGTCACGGCCAAGTACAAATGCGTCAAGGCTTCTTTGCTGTTCAACAAACTTGTCCAACGTGTAACGGTAAAGGCAAGATCATCAAGAATCCTTGTAAGTCTTGTCATGGTGAAGGTCGTAAACAGAAGACGAAGACGCTTAACGTTAAGATCCCTGCTGGCGTGGACACTGGTGATCGTATTCGCCTATCCGGTGAGGGTGAAGCAGGAGAGCGTGGCGCTCCAGCGGGTGACCTATATGTTCAAGTACACGTAAAAGAGCACCATATCTTTGAACGTGACGGCAACAATCTTTACTGTGAAGTACCAGTAAGCTTCTGCATGGCGGCAATCGGTGGTGAGGTTGAAGTTCCTACCCTTGATGGTCGTGTAAGCCTAAAAGTGCCTCGTGAGACACAAACTGGCCGTATGTTCCGTATGCGTGGCAAGGGCGTAAAAGGTGTTCGTGGTGGCGGTGTTGGTGACCTTATCGTTAAACTAGTCGTTGAGACGCCTGTTAACCTAAGTAATCGTCAAAAAGCGCTACTTAAAGAGTTTGAAGAGTCGTGTGGTGGTGAAGCCGCAACCAAGCACTCTCCAAAATCTGAAGGATTTTTCAACGGCGTTAAGAAGTTCTTTGATGATCTAACAAGCTAATTGTTTAGTTTGGAATAGTTTTGGAACCCCAGCATTGCTGGGGTTTTTTATTTAGATAGCTAAGGCACTACGCTCGTAGAGAATTACATATCTAGTTTCATATTACCTTTAGATGTGAAAAAGGCTTGACGCATTTACGCCAACCCTCAAGATTCTAGCTCTCACCACCCACACTCCTCTGGCATCAACACATCTTTCTCATTCAGCGTCATCGTTGTTCCAATCCCTAAACACGTATCATTTGTTTGCCCGGTTGCGCTTTGAGCTGTGGCGGTAATCGTGTATCCCGTGGTGGTAGTTGCGATAGTAATAACGTATCTATCGGTGGCGGTATGACAAAAAACGTTTCCATCAGAATCATCGGTATCGCATTGGTTTGAATTACTTTTAACGACATTGGTAGCCTTATAGCTATTGCCATCGAAATCCTTTTCTAACTGCAATTGAATGCGTGACATATCAGCGAGTGCAGATGTTCGTTGAGACAGGATTATGTGTTGGGTATAGCTTGGGTAGGCGAGGGAAGCTAATACCCCAAGTATGGCAACAACAATTAATAACTCGATCAATGTCATGCCGTGATGTTGGTTGCTTGTCGCTTTACATTCATTTCTAAGAATCATTTCCAGCACTCCTTGCTGATTTCTAGCGCTATTGTTGTTGGCTGCTAGCATCAAATCAACTCAATCATTCAGCTCTCATTCACTTACACAGGTTTTTTGGAAATGCATCGCGGCTTTACCTTATTAGAGTTTCTGATCTCGGTATTGGTTTTGGGGATATTATTATCTGCAGCTGCTCCTAGGTTTTCTTCAATGATGGTTAACACTAAGATGCAGCGCATTGTCCCTGAGGTTCATGGTTTTTTGTTGGCAGCGCGATCTGAGGCGGTTTTGCGCAACAGCTCTCTTTACGCACACTTCATTGTTCCTTCGCAGTCAGGTGCGAGGCAAAACTCGACGGGAGAATGGTTACTGGTGCTCACTGATGATCAGAGCTACGACGCTGATGACACGATTCTCTTGCTCAATGGAAGCCCATTTGATGGGATTAATGTGGCACTTAACTTCAGTAATCAAACCAAGATTAAGGTTGAGGGCGTCAGAGGTCGCTTAGCAAACGGCAACATTGAGTTTCATCCGGTTGGGAACAACGCACATTGGTTGCAAATAAAAGCGGCCAATATTTCAGGAAGAGTGAGGATCTGCAGCGCCGACCCTGATCCAAACGCTCGTAATACAGTGGGGTTCTACAACTATGCATTGTGTTAAGCCCCCATACCTCACCAAAGCCCAAAACCTAATTACCTTGCGTAATCAAAGTGGCGCCTCTTTGTTTGAGATGAGTGTTGCCTCATTAGTAGGCGCAGTGGTTCTAATTTTGGTTGGTACTTTGTTTCTCTCAATTCAGAGATCGGCAACAGAACGAGGAAAAGAGCTGTTATTGCAGCAAAACTTGTTCTCGACAATTCAGCTGCTCAAAGAAGATCTGCAACGAGCGGGTTACAACGGAGTGCAAGGGGAATCATTAAAACTGCCCGGTGCGACCCATACTATTTATGTCGAAGATAATGGTACCAATGATGGCTTGATTGCTTATGCCTATCAGATCCCAACGATGTCAGGAGGGTATGAATATCGTAATGTGATGTATCGCCAGAGTGATTCTACGCCTACCCAGATTATGTATTGTGAATCAGAACAAGCGACCTTATGGAATGTGTCTTCGTTAGCCTCAGTTTCCGGATGTAGCAGCCTCTTTGCGGAAAGGCAGATTCGGGTAAGCCATTTTGATGTGACACAAGCCGCTGTTTCTAGCGATGTGGTGGATTCTGCATTTGTGACAATCTCTTTGGGCGCTTATCTACGGTACGACAACCAAATTGTTCATGAGCTTACGAGCACGATTCTTCAGCGAAATTGGCAGTAAATGTAATGAGTCATCTTCTGGTATCTTCAAGAAAGAATCAATCTGGTGTCATCACTTTACTGGTTACAAGTGCGTTATTGATAGGATCGCTCTTGATTATCTTGGGATACTACAAAGGGCTATTTTATCAAATCAAACGAGCACAGAATGAAGTCAATGCTCGTCAACAATATTGGTTAGCCGAAGGGGGATTGGAGTGCGCTTACACAAAAGCCGTACTCTTTGTTTCACCAAAGTATTTTGACCAAAACTATTACAATATCAATCCAGATTTTGCTGAGGATTTTTGGTCGAGTGAGTGTGAAAACGTAAATTCAGGACTTTCAGTCCATTCGACTAAAACGTCGAGGAATCTATATCAACTTACCGCTAGTTACGGTAATTCTAGCGTACATAAACATATCGATTATCGACGGACTGTGAGTTCGGGAGCCCTTCAGTCAACTTCAGATTTAATCGTGCACGGCTCAACAGTTTTTAGCCCTCCCGATCCAGGCACGCTTTCTAGCGATGGGTGGGAATGTAAAGCTGTAGTATTCAATCGTTACTTTTATTCGAGTGGGGTGCGGAATCAAGGGCTAGTGGGTACGCCTTCACCCTATGGTGATTTCTCTGGTGGAGCATGCGCAACCCACTCAAACTCTAGTCAAAGCTATCGAACCTCAAGCTCTAGTTATTCGGGAGTTGTGCCAGACAGTTTTGATAGCGATGGCCATCCCATAGGCAATCAACATTTCAACATTGGTTTAGACTTTTCTCAACAGACTGATCTTTCTCCTTTTCAAGCGCTGTTTGATTACCCTAAAACTGAGTGGATCAAGGTACTTAATAGTGAGCAGTATGACTTTGATGAAGCTATTGTTCCGCAGAGCGTGAGTGCTTGTGGCGCCAGTGTTCTAGCGGCACTAAGGGCCAGAAGGAATGCTGGAAAAGCCAATCATGTCTGGGTACAAGGTTCATGTGAACTAGATGCTACAGCCTTAAAAGCAATCAACGATATGACGGCGACAGCACCTGCTTTGATTGTCGTTCAAAATGGAATTCTGTCTTTGAATAACGATGGTAGTGAGGGTGTGATTAATCCTATCAACGGGCTGCTTTACCACTTCAATAACGATTATTCTCATCAACCAAATCACTGGAATGATACTCGAGGTAAAAGCGCACTTGATGGCGCCGTTACAGTTTTTGATGCCTCACTGGATACTATTTATGGAGCTAACAGAACCATAGTGCCTCGCAACGCAACGTTTCTACAATCTGGTGCCATAACTTTTAATGGGGGAGTGGTGTTTGATACCAGCAATGAGCTGGCGCTATCTAATAGTTCGATGAATTTTCGCTACAGTGCAGACGCAATCGATCAGGCTATAGGACCTAAACAACCTAGATGGTTACAAGGATCTTGGCATGATGAATAAGAAGCTGCAGGTTGGAATAAGTCTACTGGAGGTGATGCTCTCGTTTTTATTGATCGGGGTGGGGAGCTTGGGGCTCATCCAGCTACAAGTTTATATGGAGAGGCAGGCTAGCTATGCAGTGATTAGCATGGACGCGTTGAACCTAGCTGAAACTCAACTTGAGTTGTTTCGAACTGGTGGTATGAGCTCGGCAGCAGGAACTTATACCTTTGAACAGATTATTAGTGGCTGTAATGGGATGAGCAAGGTGAGTGCGGCAAGTCATATTCAATTGAGTTGCTCAGCCAACAAGTTGAACGATTTGTCTGGCGCTGTAAGTACGGTTCGTATGTCGGCTTATTGGTTAGACAGAGAACAGAAAGAGCAATCGGTTACCCTTGAAACCATGATTTCACAATATAACGAATTTAATCCAAATTGACCTCTTTAACCCATAAGGGCTAAAGAGGGGGTTTTTATGTGCCAGTTATCGAGGTGTGGTTAATACTTATTTAGGCTGTTAAATAAATGTATTTGCAGGGTGGCGTTTTTGCAAAATATGTCTCCAAATATGAATATTTTTATAGAATATTAAGCTTTTATTTCGCTGCTAGGGTAAGATGTGCGGCCAAAGAGAGGCTGCCGTTTTTTAGCCTCACAAACACAACATAAACTTCGGAACTACCATGAGTAACCAAGCTGTCAATCAGGCTCCTTCTGCTAAGACTAGCCGTATGGACCGATTCCTAAACGCGATTGAGCGTGCAGGTAACAAGATCCCAGATCCAGCAATCCTGTTCTTCTGGGCACTAATCATTACTTGGGCTACGTCAGCTCTTCTATCAAATGTCTCTTTTGATTTAATCAACCCACGTACGGGTGAGGCACTGGTAATTAATAACCTTCTTACTGGCGAAGCTCTAGCAAACTTCCTTGCTAACATGGTGACAACCTTCTCTGGTTTCGCCCCTCTAGGTATCGTATTGGTAGCGATGCTAGGTGTTGGTGTAGCGGATGCGTCTGGCTTCATCACGACGGGTCTTAAGAAGATGCTGAACTTCACGCCAGCAAAACTTCTTACTCCAATGCTAATCCTAGTTGCTATCGTATCGCACACTGCAGCGGATGCGGGTTACGTATTGGTAATCCCTCTAGGTGGTATCATCTTCCACGCAGCTGGTCGTCACCCTCTAGCGGGTATCGCAGCAGCGTTCGCTGGTGTATCAGGTGGTTTCTCTGCAAACTTCATCCCTTCAGGTATCGATCCACTACTTGCGGGCTTCACTCAAACTGCGGCAAACGTTCTTGACCCAGATTACGTGATCAACCCATTAGCGAACATTTTCTTCACTGGCCTATCTTCAATCATCATTGTTGGTATCGGTTGGTGGGTAACTGAGAAAATCATCGAACCTCGCCTAGCAAACACGCCTGTTGATGAAGATGCAGAACAAGCACCAGATCTTGGCACGTTTACAGAGATCGAATCTAAAGCGTTCCGTTACGCGGGTTGGGCAATGCTTGCTGGTATCGCGGCTCTTGTTGCAGCAGCATGGCCAGAAACTTCAGCACTACGTTCTCCAGAAGGCGAACTAACGTCGTTCTCTGCGCCAATCATGAAGTCAATCGTTCCATTGATCTTCATCCTGTTTATCATCCCAGGTTACGTTTACGGTAAAGTTGCTGGTACATTTAAGACAAGTAACGACGTAATCAAAGCGATGTCAGACACTATGGCAACAATGGGCGCTTACATCGTAATGTCGTTCTTCTGTGCTCAGTTCCTATCTGCATTTGGTCAATCAAACATCGGTACTATGCTTGCGCTTTACGGTGCAGAAGGCCTGAAAGCGATGGACCTACCTGGTGAAGCAACAATCGTAGGTATGATTCTTCTTACTGCGATGGTTAACCTTCTAATCGGTTCTGCATCAGCTAAATGGGCTCTAATTGGTCCAATCCTAGTACCAATGCTAATGGCGGTAGGTATCTCTCCGGAGCTATCTCAAGCGGCTTACCGTGTAGGTGACTCTGTATCGAACATCATTTCACCTCTAATGGTATTCTTCCCACTAGTGGTTGTTTACTGTCAGCGTTACGTGAAGTCGACGGGTATCGGTACTCTAGCGTCTCTAATGATGCCATTCTCTATCGCGATGCTAATTGGTTGGTCAATCTTCCTAATCGCATACTGGATGATCGGTATTCCTCTAGGTATTCAGGCACCTTACACTTACACAATGTAAAATAACGTCATACTTGCTGCTCTAGCGTTGTTGACTACGTAAATCCACCCTAATCACATAGGAGACCTATGCTCATAGGGCTGGATTTGCTTGTCGCCTAGCTAGAACAACAATTATTTAGTAATTCCTTTTTTAAGAGCCAACTCTCTGAGTTGGCTCTTTTTTTAATTTTAGGTATTTATTATTTTTCAATTCAGATCTATATTCGCGATCGGCACATGTGTGCTGATGATGAGAATATAGATTAAATGAAAGTGCTCTTATTGGTTGGCTTGATTGTTTTGAACGGTCTATTCGCGATGTCAGAGATCGCGTTGGTGGCAGCGAAAACAAGTCGGCTAAAACGTCTGGCTGAAAAGCATCGCTCGGCTCAGATTGCGCTTCAACTTAAAGATGACCCTACCATCTTCCTATCCACGATTCAGATTGGTATCACCGTAATTGGTCTGCTCAGCGGTATCGTTGGTGAGGCAACCTTGTCAGCGCCATTGGCACAAAGCTTGATTTCAAGCGGCATGGATTCGTCTACTGCTGAAGTGTTATCTACTTTGTTAGTGGTTGTTGGTATTACCTACTTTGCTATCGTTGTCGGGGAACTTGTTCCAAAACGATTTGCCCAATCGCGAGCAGAAAGTATTGCCGTGTTGGTTGCGCTGCCGATTTATTGGTTATCACGTCTCACCAAGCCGTTTGTATTTGCTCTCTCTATATCTACCGAAACGATTCTAAAGCTTTTTGGAGATAAGAGTCAGGGAGAAGAGGTCACTGAAGATGACATCCATGCGTTAGTCAAAGAAGGCTCTGAATCGGGCGCGATTGAACAAGGAGAGCAAGAGATGATCCGTAACATCTTGCAGCTTGATGATCGCTTGGTGAGCTCCTTGATGACCCCTCGACGAGGGATTAATTACTTGAATATCGATAAGCCGATGGAAAGCACCCTAAA
The DNA here is from genome assembly GCF_003415655.1 of Vibrio maerlii. GTDB lineage: Bacteria > Pseudomonadota > Gammaproteobacteria > Enterobacterales > Vibrionaceae > Vibrio > Vibrio maerlii. The sequence continues at coordinate 435,253 of NZ_QRHC01000003.1, read as the reverse complement.
GCAGATTCGTGCAACCAAACATAGTGTATTCCCGCTATGTCGTGGAAATTTGGGTGAAATTATTGGTACAGTTTCGGCCAAGAGCATGCTCAATGATGATAGGCTAACTTGCCAATCTTTGGTCGCTATGGTGAAACAACCGGTATATGTTCCAGAATCAATGAAGGCACTGCATCTTCTTACCTTCTTTAAACAGACGGGAGCTGAGATGGCGTTTATCGTTGATGAGTATGGTGATATCCAGGGCTTAGTCACTCACTATGATGTCTTGGAGGCTATCGCTGGTGAGCTATCGATGGAAAAGCAAGACCTGTGGTCAGAGAAGCTTGAAGACGGCTCATTAGTAGTCGATGCATTGATCCCCTTGAGTGAACTCAAAAACCGCCTAGACCTGTCTGAAATTGAGGGTGAAGATGAGGGCTTTCAAACCTTAAATGGCATGCTAACGTGGCTTTTGGGGCACTTACCTGCAGAAGGTGAAGTGGTGCATTACCAACAGTGGCAGTTTGAAGTCTTAAAAGCGGATAGCAATCGAATCATTGAAGTAAGAGTTTTACATTTGATGAATACCACCGAGCAACAACGTTAGCGTCGAAGAGTAAGATTCGCTATCCTTCGCAACCTAGTGTCATACTTTTAAGGAGCCTCCCTTGTCTAATACTCAGTTCACCCAGCAAGATGAATTCTTTATGCGCCGAGCTATGGAACTCGCTGAGCAAGCCGAGAATGAAGGCGAGGTGCCGGTTGGCGCTGTGCTGGTTAAAGATGGTGAGGTGATAGCAGAAGGGTGGAATCGCTCTATTGGTACTCACGATGCGACTGCGCATGCTGAAGTGGAAACCTTACGCAGAGCTGGACAGGTGTTGGAAAACTATCGACTGCTCGATACGACTTTGTATGTCACTTTAGAACCTTGTCCAATGTGCGCTGGAGCTCTACTCCATAGCAGAGTGAAGCGCATTGTATTTGGTGCCCCAGACTTAAAGGCTGGTGCTGCAGGTACAGTATTAAACTTGTTTGAGCACCAAGCCGCGTATCATTATGCTGATGTTGAAAGTGGCCTATTAGAAGAAGAGTGCCGCCATCAGCTGCAAGCATTTTTTAAGAAGCGCCGTAAAGAGAAGAAAGCGTTAAAACAAGCAAAGCAGAAAGCACTCAAGGATGAATAGGTGAAGCCTAAGTAACTAACGCTATAGTGCGACAGAAAGTTAATCTAGGTTTTGCATAAAGGCTCGGTTACGCCAGATGACTTTCTTCTTGTTGTTAGCAAGCATGCGTTTGCGGCGGTTGGTGCAAGAGGTGTTACTCAAGCGCTTGGTTGTTCGAAGTTTTCTAAGCATAATCGTTCCTATATGCAGTCATTGTTTTCTTTAATTTATCCCTCCATTATTAGATTTGATTTGTGACTAATTGATGAAAGCAATATGACGGTTTAATGGCATAACTGCAGACATAGAAAAAGCCTCCGAAGAGGCCTTTTCTAGTTTAGGACGAGACAAACATTAGGGCTCTGAACTTTCAGTTGCTTCAGATTGCTCACCCTCAACAGTCTCTGTTTCTGGGCTTTCTTCTGGAGCTTCTTCTAGAGCAGGTATCACGACCAAGTCATCGACGGAAACATCCTCTTCAGTCGCTTGAGTCTGATCGACATGACCGATAATACTCTGATAATAGCGGCGTATATTCTCTACATAATTGCGAGCCTCATCACCACGGGCATAGCCGTAACGTGTTTTGCTGTAGTACTGCTTTTTACGTAGCAGGGGAAGGCGATCTTTCACATCTGCCCAAGCGTTAAGGTCACCACCTTGAGATCTTGTGAGGCGACGCGCATCCATCATATGACCGTATCCGACGTTGTAAGATGCCAAAGCAAACCAGATCTTTTCGTGCGGAGGAATAGAATCAGGTACTCGACCTACGATGCGACGAAGGTACTCAACCCCACCCTTAACAGACTGCTCGGGATCCAGTCGATTCGTCACTCCAACACTTTTCGCCGTTGGCAATGTAAGCATCATCATACCGCGTACACCTGTTGGAGACTTAGCGACAGGGTTCCAGTGCGACTCTTGATAAGCCAGTGCTGCTATCAGTCGCCAATCAAACTCATCTGCATACTTTTGAAATAGTGGGGCCCATTCAGGCAATTTACTATCCAGAGCACGAATGAATGCGCGAGTATCGACGTAATCAAAGTTGCCGATATGACCGATATATTTTTCTTCAAGCGTAGCGAGATCACCGGATTGTTTTTGGAAACCGAAAAACTCGATCATCAGAGCATATAAGCTCTCGTCTTCAGATTTTCTCATGTACCAAGAGATAGGCTGGTCTTCCGTTAACTCAAACGCCAGTGCAACATCTGGGTAGATTCTCTGAGTTAGGGATAGCTCGACAGAGTCTGCTAGAGTAAAGAGAAGATCGCCGTTAGCCACGTCTTTGAGTAGGTCGTTGACGTCTGAGTCATCAACGATTTCAAACTCAAAGCTTGGATGCTCGGCTTGTACTTGATAGAGCGTACTTTCAAAGTGAGAGCCACGAACAATTTTCACAACAGCACTAGAGTCGCCTTGCTCTTTCAGTTCAATTTGCTTGGCGACCAATTGTTCGATGTTTCTAGGGCGCCATTGGCCTTTTTTGTAGACCAGTTGCTGGCTCACATAGTAATACGCAGGGCCGGCTCGAAACTTCTTAAGGCGTTGTTCTGACTGGCTGAACCCTGCTGCGATTACATCAATGTCGCCTTTTTCTAGCGCAGGGAAGAGTGATGACAACCTGAATGCTGGTGTCATCTCCAACTTAACACCGAGCTCATCGGCAAACTTTCGTGCTAACTCATAGTCAAGTCCGACTGAGCCATCTGGACCGATGTAGTAAGAAAGTTGATTGTTTAAAGTCCCCACACGAAGGACACCACGCTCTTTTATCTTGTCTAACTCGCTTGGTGGCTCGGACTCGATCTGACACCCGGAGAGTATCGTGATCGATAGCAACATAGACAACGAGGTGAACAGGGTTCTTAGATTTAGTTTTGATAGGAAGCACAAAATCTTGCTTCGCCTATTAACATGCATAAGTAATGGCTTATTTTATTCGTATTTTGAGGACAAGTGTCATTATGGTCTCTTTATAGCAGAGCCCAAGATATTGAAAAAGTAGCTTTAAACAAAGATGCGTAAAATGGCGCAATTCTGACCAAAAGGCTAGATTCAAAAAAAAAGACGCAAACGGTTGCGTTTGGTGTTACGTCACAAAAAAAAATCCTATATAATGCGCCCGCATCGAAAGGTGGAATTGGCATATGTTCGAAGAAAACAGTTAGGTTACTCCTAAAACCCACTGAATCTATTCCAATATCACCTTAATCAATTGCATAAGAGACCTAAGCACATGAGAATTTTTCGTGGCTCCCCAGCTCTATCTGAATTTCGTGTTAACAAGCTTTTAGAGCTTTGTCGTGAACTAGGCCTACCTGTAACAGGTATCTACGCTGAGTTTGCACATTTTGCTGATCTAACGGCAGACCTAGATGCGTCTGAAGTTGAGAAACTAGAAAAACTGCTAACTTACGGTCCAACAATTGAAGAGCACGCGCCAGAAGGTATGCTTCTGCTTGCGACTCCTCGCCCAGGCACCATCTCGCCTTGGTCTTCAAAATCGACTGATATCGCAAATAACTGTGGTCTAGATAAGATCGTACGTCTTGAGCGCGGTACGGCTTACTACATCGAAACGTCTGCTGAACTTTCAGAGCTTCAACTGGTTGAGCTGAAAGCTATCCTGCACGATCGCATGATGGAAGTGATCTTCACTGATTTTGAATCAGCAGCGGCACTTTTCCAAGTAGCAGAGCCAGCACCAGTTGCTGACGTTGACCTACTAAACGGCGGCCGTGAAGCACTGGTTACTGCAAACGTAACGCTTGGTCTTGCACTGGCAGACGATGAAATCGAATACCTATACGACAGCTTTGTAAACAAGCTAGATCGTAACCCAACTGACATTGAGCTGATGATGTTTGCACAAGCGAACTCAGAGCACTGTCGTCACAAGATCTTCAATGCAGACTGGACTATCGATGGCGTTAAGCAAGATAAGTCACTGTTCAAGATGATCAAAAACACCTTCGAAACCACACCTGAAAACGTATTGTCTGCTTACAAAGATAACGCAGCGGTAATGGTAGGTTCTGATGTTGGTCGCTTCTTCCCGAATCCTGAAACTCGTCAGTACGGCTACAACCAAGAGAAAGCGCACATCCTAATGAAGGTGGAGACTCACAACCACCCAACCGCTATTTCTCCTTGGCCGGGCGCTTCAACAGGTTCAGGTGGCGAAATCCGTGACGAAGGCGCAACAGGTATTGGTGGTAAGCCAAAAGCGGGTCTTGTTGGTTTCACAACGTCTAACCTACGTATTCCTGGCTTTGAACAGCCATGGGAAACAGACTTCGGTAAGCCAGGTCGCATCGTTAACGCTCTAGACATCATGCTAGAGGGCCCACTAGGTGGCGCGGCGTTCAACAACGAATTTGGTCGTCCAAACCTTCTTGGTTACTTCCGTACTTACGAAGAGAAAGTAAACTCTCACGCAGGTGAAGAAGTTCGTGGTTACCACAAGCCAATCATGATTGCCGGTGGTATGGGTAACATCCGTGACGAGCACGTTCAGAAGAAAGAGATCCCAGTAGGAGCAAGCCTAATCGTTCTTGGTGGTCCAGCGATGAATATCGGCCTTGGTGGCGGCGCGGCATCTTCTATGGCATCTGGTCAATCAGCAGAAGACCTAGATTTCGCTTCAGTACAGCGTGAAAACCCAGAGATGGAACGTCGCTGTCAGGAAGTTATCGACCGTTGTTGGCAGCTTGGTGATGACAACCCAATCGCATTTATCCACGATGTGGGCGCGGGCGGTATCTCTAACGCACTTCCAGAGCTTGTAGACGATGGCGAACGTGGCGGTATCTTCCAGCTACGTGACGTACCAAACGATGAGCCGGGCATGAGCCCACTTGAGATCTGGTGTAACGAATCTCAAGAGCGTTACGTAATGGCTGTTGCTCCAGAGAACATGGAAGCATTCGATGCAATCTGTAAGCGTGAGCGCGCACCTTACGCTGTAGTAGGTGTGGCAACAGAAGAGCGTGATCTGAAACTAGAAGATTCACACTTCGACAACACGCCAATCGATATGCCAATGGACATCCTGCTAGGCAAAACGCCTAAGATGCACCGTGATGCGAAGACGCTAAAAGCGAACAACCCTGCGGTTAACCGCGACGGTATTGAGCTTAACGAAGCGGCAGACCGTGTTCTACGTCTACCAACCGTTGCAGAGAAAACATTCCTTATCACTATCGGTGACCGCTCGGTAACAGGCCTAGTTGCTCGTGACCAAATGGTTGGCCCATGGCAGGTTCCAGTAGCAAACTGTGCAGTAACAGCAGCAAGCTACGACACTTACCACGGTGAAGCAATGTCGATGGGTGAGCGTACACCAGTGGCTCTACTAGACTTCGGTGCATCAGCTCGTCTAGCAGTGGGTGAAGCAATCACCAACATTGCAGCGACAAACATCGGTGATATCAAGCACATTAAACTGTCTGCAAACTGGATGTCTCCAGCAGGCCACCCAGGTGAAGATGCAGGTCTTTACGAAGCAGTGAAAGCTGTGGGTGAAGAGCTATGTCCAGCACTTGGTCTGACTATCCCTGTTGGTAAAGACTCAATGTCGATGAAGACTAAGTGGGAAGATAACGGCGAGCAGAAAGAAGTAACGTCTCCGCTTTCTCTAATCATCACAGCGTTTGCTCGTGTTGAAGACGTTCGTAAGACAATCACACCTCAGCTTCGTACTGACAAGGGTAACACGTCACTAGTTCTTATCGACCTAGGTAACGGTCAAAACCGTCTAGGCGCAACAGCACTAGCACAGGTTTACAAGCAGCTAGGTGATAAGCCAGCAGACGTAGACAACGCTGCTCAGCTAAAAGGTTTCTACGAAGGTGTTCAAGCGTTGGTTGCTAACGAGCAAGTTGTGGCTTACCACGATAAAGGCGATGGCGGTCTATTCGTTACTCTTGCTGAGATGGCGTTCGCAGGTCACTGTGGTGTGAAAGCGGATATCGCTAACCTAGGCGATGACGCATTAGCAGCACTATTTAACGAAGAGCTAGGCGCAGTACTTCAGGTTAAGAACGATGATCTAGAAGCTGTACTTGCTACTCTAGCAGCGAACGGCCTAGAAGCATGTTCACACGTAATCGGAAGCGTTGAAGCATCAGATGAGCTAGTGATCACTTCTGGCGAAACAGTAGTTCTTGAGCGTAACCGTACTGAGCTACGTACAATCTGGGCTGAGACTACGCACAAGATGCAAGGTCTACGTGATAATCCAGCATGTGCTGACCAAGAGCATGAAGCGAAGAAAGACAACTCTGACCCAGGTCTGAACGTTAACCTAAGCTTTGATGTGAACGAAGACATCGCAGCACCATACATTGCCGGTTCTATGATAAATAAAGGCGCTAAGCCTAAGATGGCAATCCTACGTGAGCAGGGTGTTAACTCTCACGTTGAGATGGCAGCAGCCTTCGACCGTGCAGGCTTTGAAGCAACAGATATTCACATGAGCGACATCCTAACCGGTCAAGCTGCGTTAGAAGAGTACCAAGGCCTTGTGGCTTGTGGTGGCTTCTCTTACGGTGACGTACTAGGTGCTGGTGAAGGTTGGGCTAAGTCTATCCTGTTCAACGAGCAAGCTCGCAACCAGTTTGAAGGCTTCTTCCAGCGTGAAGATACCTTCTCACTAGGTGTATGTAACGGCTGTCAGATGCTATCGAACCTGAAAGAGCTAATCCCTGGTGCAGACCTATGGCCACGCTTCGTTCGTAACGAATCTGAGCGCTTTGAAGCTCGCTTTAGCCTAGTGGAAGTTCAGAAGTCTGATTCTGTATTCTTCGACGGCATGGCTGGCTCTCGTATGCCAATCGCAGTGTCACACGGTGAAGGCCGCGTAGAAGTACGTGGTGCTGACCACCTAGCAGCGATTGAAGCTTCAGGAACAGTTGCAGTACGTTACGTGGACAACCACGGTAACGCAACGCAACAATACCCGAACAACCCGAACGGTTCACCAAATGCAATCACAGGTCTAACGACTCAAGATGGCCGTGTAACTATCATGATGCCGCACCCTGAGCGTGTATTCCGCACAGTGGCGAACTCATGGTCTCCAGAAGGTTGGGGCGAAAACGGTGCTTGGATGCGTATGTTCCAGAACGCACGTAAGAATGTGGGTTAATGAGTTCCCAGTTAATTAGAAGCTAGTTCCTAGAAAGCAAAAGCGCAGATCGAAAGGTCTGCGTTTTCTTTTTATTAGACAGCTAGTGCGCTTCGCTTGTAGAAAACTAGAAAACTAGAAAACTAGAAAACTAGATATCTAGATTTTTGAATCTGAAGATGGACAAAGGGTTGACGCCCTAACGTCAACCTTCCAATATTCTCTAGCTCTCTAGCTCTCTAGCTCTCTAGCTCTCTAGCTCTCTAGCTCCTAGAAATAAAAAGTGTTCTTTGGCGCGTTTTATGCTCTAATACCGCGCTTGCCAAGGGATGGCTATATCCCTAATTAATCCCTTAGGAAACATATTATGTCGAATAAAAAATTTGCCATCCGTGTAACTGAAAAGCGTAACGGTTGGTGTGCAGAGATCACTCGCCAAGTAAGTCGTAACAAGACCGTCGTATCAAAGCGTGAAGCTGGATTTGATACCGAAGCTCTTGCTCAAGAGTGGGCTGAAAAAGAGTTAGCGGGTTTTGTTGTAAACCAAGCTGCACGTAACGAGCGTAAAGCAGTTGCACGTAAAGAGCGTGAGGCAGAGCAAAAAGCAGCAGCACTTCGTAAGAAGTTTGAGGCAGAGCAGCGCCGCGCAGCAGAAGAAACTGAATAATTCACTCAGTTCAACAAGCGATTTTAGAAAACCCCAGAGCATGAGCTCTGGGGTTTTCTTTTATGAATCAGAATATTCCGAGTCTTTTCATACTTGTTATCTCTGTGAACTGAACTAGTCTCAAAAGTGAGTTGTAACATGAACAGGCAAAGTGACATGTAATTAACCATAAAAGAGGAAGCTATGAAAAAGACAATGACAAAGGTAGTAGCATTAACAGCAGTGGCAGTTGCACTTTCGGGCTGTGTGGGTAGTAACGCAGTAACCGGTAAACTGATGCAATTTAATGTTGAAGTAGTGGATAACCGTTATGCAAGGGCTGGGGTTAACTTCCTTTTGGCTCCGGTATACGCAATTACAACAGCAGCCGACTATATCGTCTTTAACTCACTCGAATTCTGGACTGGTAAAAACCCATTAACTGGCTCCCCACACATCTTTGATACAAAAACAGACACTATGATTGATATCAACGATGATCTAGATGATTCATTGAAAGAAGCGCCTGTTGCTCCAATCTCCTACAACCGCCAGATTGAAAAAGGCGAGATGAATCAGATTGATGAGAATACATTCCGAATGGATATTACTTACAATACAGGTGAAACGTCGGTATTGATGGGGGTTAAAGATGGTGACAAGGTAAGCTACTATATGGATGGTCAGCTTGTATCTGAAACCTCGATCCAAGCACTGGAGCAACTTGCTGCTGAAAGTGCGTAACGGGTAAGGCAAAATAGAAAAGCCGAGCGATAGCTCGGCTTTGTTGTATCGGGTTGTTACTAAAGTACGAGTTACGCTTTCTCAGGGATTGCTTCTAGTAGCGCAACCATTTGATCCCAGAATAGCTGAACTGTATCAATCTTTACTTTCTCGTCTGGTGAGTGTGGGAACTTGATAGTAGGGCCAAATGAAACCATGTCCATTTCAGGGTAAGGTTTTTTAAATAGACCACATTCAAGACCTGCGTGAATCACCATGATGTTTGGCTTGTGACCGTAGATGCCTTCGTACATATCACGGAAGATTGCCATGATCTCAGAATCTGCATCTGGTTTCCAACCTGGGTAAGCGCCAGAGAAATCAATTGAAGCGCCTGCAAGTTCGGCTACTGAATGAAGCATACCTTCAACTTGTTCACGACCAGAGTCGATCAGAGAGCGGATCAAACACAACACAGTGATCTTATCAGCATCTGTTGTAATAACACCCACGTTTAGAGATGTCTCTACCACGCCTTCAATTTCATCACTCATGCGGATCACGCCATTTGGACAAGCGTTTAGTGCTGCGATAAAACGTTTTTGATCGGCAGTAGCAATAACTTCGTGGTGAGCTTCTATGGCTTCGTTGAATGTGACAATGTCAGTTTCTACTTTGCCTAGCTCAGTTTGAAGAAGGGTCGTGTAGAACTCGAACAGTTCAGCAAGTTTTGCTTCGTTCTCTTGAGGAAGTGCAACTGTAACGAATGCTTCACGAGGAATCGCGTTACGTAGGCTACCACCACGGAATTCAACGAGTCGAAGACCTAGCTCCTCTGCGTGACCTGCTAGGAAACGAGCAACTAGCTTGTTTGCGTTACCGCGACCAGTGTGGATGTCACAGCCAGAGTGGCCGCCTTTTAGACCTTTCAGCGTAAGCTGACGAGTCACAAAGCCTGCTGGAATTGCTTCGCGAGCGATGTCGAATGTCATTGCGCCATCGATACCACCGGCACAGCCCATGTAAACTTCGCCCTCTTGCTCTGAATCCGTGTTTAGTAGGATGTCACCTTCTAACCAACCAGCCTCAAGACCAAATGCGCCAGTCATGCCTGCTTCTTCATCTATTGTTAGTAGAACTTCGATCGGACCGTGCTTGATTTCTGTTGAAGCAAGAACCGCAAGACATGAAGCCATGCCCATGCCGTTATCTGCACCAAGAGTCGTGCCTTTTGCGGTTACCCACTCGCCATCAATGTATGGCTGGATTGGATCTTTAGTAAAGTCGTGGTCTGTGTCTTCGTTTTTCTGTGGAACCATGTCGATGTGAGCTTGTAGCACCACACCTTTCTTGTTTTCCATACCCGCAGTTGCTGGTTTTTTGATGAATACATTGCCAGTTGGATCTCGGCGAACCTCTAGACCTTGTTCTGTTGCCCAGTTTACGATGTATTGAGCTAGCTCTTCTTCGTACTTAGATGGATGTGGGATTGAACAAATCTTATCGAAGAACTGCCATAGAGGTGCTGGAGATAACTTACTGATCTCTGAGTGGAATTCCGACACGGACGACTCCTTTACTATAGTTTGGTAGTACTCTATTCGATATATCGGCCCATATTTAGCCAATATAACTGAGTATCTTTAGTGATTTAGCATGAAAGAATACCATTTACTAACAAGGTGGAATAGGGGAGTTGTCGTGCTAGCAATCACAAATCCCTCGTCTTTGCGCTGTAAACTGATACAAATCTAAATCTGGCATATAATTATGTAATTAAATTACAGAATTACTTGTGATCTTATCGATCTTAGGACTAATTGTGAGTTGGGTCTACTTTTGTGTTGTAATTTTTTTTCATGGTGGTATATTTATAACCAACTTCACAAGTGAAGAGTAAATGCTCAAAGGATGAGTCCGAATATCGCCTCCATGGAACCGAGAAATCAAACAGTAATTTACGACTAGATTGAAAGGTGATAGCAATGAATGGTTTACCGTCTGCAAAGTTTTGGGAGTTTAACTCTCTATACAAAAGCAACTTTGTGTACAACCCGACTTTTGGCTACTGAAGCCAAAAAGCCATATGCGCAAGCATGTGATATGAACGTATGTTCACCCCCCTATATTATTGAAATTTTTTTACAGCTATTTGGCTGAAGAATTCACCGCCACTCAATTTGAGTGGCGTTTTTTTATCTTATTATCCAACCCTAGTGGTGCAAATTTGCACTCCAACCCAATCTTTTCTTTTATTTCTGCGTTTAACGCCAGTCAATTAGATGAAATGCTTCATTTTATGTTTGTTGTGAGTGATATTTGAAGATGAAAGAAAACAACATGGTACGTTTTTTATTCATTTTTATACTGAACAGTTTCAAAATGTAAGTTATTGAAAGTTATTGATTAACTCGCTTACTTATTGCGAAGTTACTATCTTGGTTTCATAACGTTGTTCGATAAAATTTGTTTAGAGTGAAAATTCTATCTGGAATTTCATATTTTATGACTTTATAATCCTCAGCCAATCGATTACGCAACCGTTTACTTTTTACCCTTTAGGAACTCGATTATGCTGGAAAAGCTATTTAAACTCAGTGAAAACGGCACGAACGTGCGCACTGAGATCATCGCAGGTATCACTACCTTCCTAACGATGGCATACATTATCTTTGTTAACCCTGCAATGCTGGCAGATGCTGGTATGGACAAAGGTGCTGTATTTGTTGCTACCTGTCTTGCTGCAGCTATCGGCTGTTTCATCATGGGCTTTGTTGCCAACTACCCAATTGCACTAGCGCCGGGTATGGGCCTGAATGCTTTCTTCACCTACGGTGTTGTTCTAGGCATGGGACACTCATGGCAAGTAGCACTTGGTGCGGTATTCGTATCAGGTATTATCTTCATGGCACTGAGTATCTTTAAGGTACGAGAGTGGATCATTAACTCGATCCCAATGTCGTTACGCACAGGTATCTCTGCAGGTATCGGTCTTTTCCTAGCGTTCATCGGTCTACAAAATTCAGGTATTGTTGTTGATAACCCGGCAACGCTAGTGGGTCTTGGCAACATCACAGGTCTACAACAAGCACTTGCTGCACTAGGTTTCTTCCTGACTATCGCTTTGGTTTATCGAGGTGTTCGTGGTGCAGTAATGATCTCTATCCTAGTGATCACTGGTATCGGCCTAATCTTGGGTGATGTACAGTGGGGCGGCATCATGTCTACACCACCAAGCATTGCGCCAACGCTAATGGAAATGAACATTGCTGACGTATTTGAAGTTGGCATGATCTCTGTCGTATTCGCTTTCCTATTCGTTGACCTATTTGATACAGCGGGCACGCTAGTTGGTGTTGCTCAAAAAGCGGACCTAATCAAAGAAGATGGTAAGCTTCCTCGTCTAAGCAAAGCCCTTCTTGCTGACTCAACGGCAACTTCTGTTGGTGCGGTTCTAGGTACGTCAAGCACAACCTCTTACGTTGAATCTACAGCAGGTGTTGCAGCTGGTGGTCGTACTGGTCTAACTGCTGTAGTTGTTGGTGTAATGTTCCTACTGGCACTATTCTTCTCACCATTAGCGGGTATGATTCCAGCTTACGCAACAGCAGGTGCGCTATTCTACGTAGCTATCCTAATGATGTCTGGTCTAGTAAGTGTTGACTGGCGTGACCTAACAGAAGCAGCACCAGTTGTAGTGACTTGTCTTCTAATGCCACTGACTTACTCAATTGCTGAAGGTATTGCACTAGGCTTTATCTCTTACGCTGCAATTAAGCTGCTAAGTGGTAAGGGCCGTGACGTATCTATCAGCGTTTGGGTTCTATCAGCAGTCTTTGTTCTTAAGTATCTATTTGCTTAAGCGTAGATTCGTCACTTAAGAGTGGCTTAGAGCATCACGTATTTCTTATGAAGTGTCGTGTTGGCTAAAGTGCAGCTAACTACCTGTACTCAAAATAAAAAGTTGTTCAATCGCCATAGTTAGAGATTAACTATGGCGATTAATTTTTTTCCGTGGAGGTATTCTCCGTTGGTATTGTCAGGCGCTTTCGGTAAAATAAACGTTTGCGCGACTTTTCCCCTCTTGCTTACTGCACATTTTCAAGCAAGTACATCAATTGGTGTAACTGGGATGAGTGACTCTTTAAACTATTAGGTTATTACAATGAGCAAGAAATTCATTATCACTTGGGATGCGATGCAGACATACTGCCGCGAACTAGCAGAAAAACAGATGCCAGCAGAGCAATGGAAAGGTATTTGGGCGGTAAGCCGTGGTGGTCTAGTTCCTGGTGCGATCCTAGCGCGTGAACTGGGTATTCGTCACGTTGATACTATTTGTATCTCTAGCTACGACCACGATCACCAACGTGATATGACCGTAGTTAAAGCACCAGAAGGTGACGGTGAAGGTTTCCTAATCGTTGAAGACCTAGTAGATAGCGGCGACACTGCTCGTAAATTACGTGAAATGTACCCGAAAGCGAAGCTTATCGCGGTATGTGCTAAGCCTGCTGGTGTTGAACTACTTGACGATTACGTAGTTGATATCGCTCAAGAGACTTGGATTGAGCAACCTTGGGATATGTCAATCCAGTACGCAGAGCCAATTAACCGTAAGATCAAATAAACTTCGGTAAGAATTGATTAAATGCCCCTAATCTTAGGGGCATTTTTTTTGCTATTATCGACCTATTGGGAAGGTGATCCCGTCTAGATTGTGAGTCGATATGTCTGAAAATAGCAGTAAAAATCTATCAGAAACCCTATTCGTAAAGCATAAACAAGCCAAAGAGACCTCTGGGTTGACGCGTTATATGCCGAGCAGTGAAACCCTACTAGAAACGAAAAAGAAAACCGATCGAAGTTCGTGGTATCGCCATGTCCGTCGCATGCAATGGATCTGGCTGGGGATGGATCCTATCGAACAAGAGAGTGTGTTGTCGCGTATAGCATCATCTGATCACTCTCGAACGGAAGACGATTGGTTAGATACTGTGATGGGGTATCACTCTGGTAACTGGGCTTATGAATGGACAAAGCTTGGAATGCACCATCAAAAGCAAGCAAATGGCATGCAGGGAGATGATGCCGCCGAAGAACTGTTCAATGCTTCCCTGTGTTTTTCTATAGCTGGCTATCCTCATTTGAAAGGAGACAATCTCGCGAATCAAGCCCAGGTTCTAGCGAACAATGCTTTCCAAGAAGCCGCGAAGTTGTCTAAGTATCAAATCAAGACGCTCGATATCCCGATTCAAGGGAAAACGATCAAAGCCAACCTACACCTACCTCATACGGACCGACCACTGCCAGTTGTCATTGTCAGCGCTGGTTTGGATAGCTTACAAACTGACATGTGGCGAATCTTCCGCGATTACCTTGCGCCAAAAGAGATCGCGATGATTACCCTTGATATGCCAGCCCTTGGCCAAAGTGCTCATGTGACATTGAGTGAAGACTCCAGTGCTGTGCATCAAGCGGTGTTAAATGAATTGCCGAACCTACCGTGGGTTGACCAACACAAGGTCGGCCTATTTGGTTATCGTTTTGGTGGTAATGCTGCTGTGCGCCTTGCATTTCTGGAGCAAGAAAAGGTTAAGGCGTGTGTTGCATTAGGTGCACCAATTCATGATGTTTTAGCTTCTCCAAATAAGATGAAGCAAATGTCTAAGATGTACCTAGATGTTTTAGGCTCGCGTCTTGATAAAGTGCCTCTGGATATTAATTCTCTGGCTTCGCAAATGATGGCTTGGTCGTTAAAAGTTCAAGGCTTCTTGACCTCGAAGAAAACCAAGGTGCCTATTTTGGCACTCAGTCTAGATGGCGATCCGGTATCACCGCACACTGACAATCAGTTAGTCGCAATGTTCTCTCAATACGGTAAAGCGAAAAAGATCGACTCGAAGAGTTTGTCTGGTGGTTACGAAAAATCGTTAGCTCTGGCAATAAAATGGCTTGAAGATGAATTGTTTAGGTGACATTTTGAGCGGAATCATGTAAAGATATTGTTAACGGATTAATTTCATTGCCACTGATAACATAACAAACAAGTGGTAGGTAACTTTAACAAGGAAGAGGACCTTTCAATGTCAGAAAAGGCTGTACCCACTCATTTTCGCTTACTTAGTAAGCTAAAAGCGATAGGCCCATATCTTAGAGAGAATGAGTCAAACGAAACTCACTATCTTTTTGACTGCTTATCTGTGTGTGTTGACGATAAAAAATCTCCAGAAGAGCGTGAATTTTGGGGCTGGTGGTTAGAGCTCGCTCGCACCGAGACGGGCTTTGATGCAAATTATAGCATCGGTTGCTATAACCAAGCTGGGGATTGGGTTGAGCAAGCCTTACCAGATAGTGCCAAGAAAGAGGTTTTACGCACTCAAGAGAGCTTCCATAGCAAGCTTGAAGAGATGCTGCAAAAAGAGTTCGAACTGAGCGTAGCTTTACACGAATCATCTAGCGAATTCGTCTGATTTTAGTCGCTAACAAACAATTCAAACGAAAAAGGTGCAATTTTGCACCTTTTCTTCTTGTGAAATCCTCCAGTCATTGATAAAACATCCAAATCTTCATTTTTCATGTCCCAAGTGATTATTTGGCTTTCTAGCCGAAAATCTAACAGCATATAGTGGCAATTGTGGAAACAAATCAAAACCAATCTCAACGCCAAACCATCGTCGTAAAGTTAGGAACAAGTGTTCTTACTGGCGGTACGTTAGCACTTGACCGCGCTCATATGGTTGAGCTGGTGCGTCAGTGCGCAGAGCTAATTAAACAAGGCCACTCTGTGGTTATGGTTTCATCAGGCGCTATTGCCGCTGGACGTGAACATCTGAACTACCCCGCATTGCCCAACTCTATGGCAAGTAAGCAATTACTCGCTGCAGTAGGGCAGAGTCAGCTTATCCAAGCTTGGGAATCCTTGTTCGCGATTTATGGTCTCAAAATTGGTCAAATGTTGCTAACTCGCGCCGACCTCGATGACCGTGAGCGCTTTTTGAATGCACGCGACACCATCAATGCGCTAGTCGATAACGGCATCATCCCTATTGTTAACGAGAATGACGCCGTTGCGACCAGCGAGATTAAGGTTGGTGATAACGACAACCTATCTGCTTTGGTAGGTATTCTTTGTGGTGCGGATAAACTGCTGCTGTTAACCGACCAGAAAGGTTTGTTTACCGCCGATCCTCGTAAAGACCCGAATGCTGAGTTGATCAAAGAAGTCAAAACCATAGACGATACATTGAGAAAGATTGCTGGTGGCAGTGGAACCACTCTGGGCACGGGTGGTATGGCGACGAAACTACAAGCTGCAGATATTGCACGTCGTGCTGGTATTGAAGTTATTATTGCAGCTGGTAGCGCCGAGAATGTGGTGTTTGACGCATTAAGTGCAAACCCGCAAGGTACTCGATTCCTACCATTGGAAGAGGCCTTAGAGAACCGCAAGCGTTGGATTTTAGCTGGGCCAGCCGCCGCAGGCGACATCGTGATCGATGATGGTGCCACCAATGCTGTCATCAACAAAGGCAGTAGCTTGTTAGCGAAAGGTGTAGTGAGAGTCAGTGGCGAGTTTTCTCGTGGTGGCGTGATTCGCGTCTTAAATGCCCAGGGCAAACTGATTGCACGTGGTATTTCGAGCTACTCTAGCCAAGACCTTGCTAAGATTAGTGGCAAACACAGTAAAGATATTACCGATATTTTAGGTTATGACTACGGATCTGAAGTGATTCATCGTGATGACCTGGTTGTCATTCAAGAGTAGATGCTACTTAAAGACCAATGACAACACGAACCCGTTTCGTAAACAGATTTTAGGAGAGTTAAACGTGGATTTAACTAACATGGGGATCGCAGCAAAAGACGCTGCATTTCACCTTGCGACAGCATCGACTGCGCAGAAGAACAAAGCTCTGGCAATCATCGCCGATGAATTGGAAGCGAACTCTGAAGTGATTTTGGCGGCGAACGCGAAAGACATAGAGTTAGGTCGTGAAGCTGGCTTGACCGATGCGTTGCTTGATCGTCTTCTTTTAAACGAAGAGCGCTTAACTGGTATCGCTAACGATGTACGTAATGTCATTAGCTTAAACGACCCTGTAGGTAGCGAAATCGATAGCAAGGTACTTGAAAATGGTATGGCGTTGTCTCGTCGTCGCGTACCTTTAGGCGTGGTCGGTGTTATCTATGAAGCGCGTCCAAACGTGACCATCGATATTGCTGCACTGTGCTTAAAAACGGGCAACGCAAGTATTCTACGTGGTGGTAAAGAAACCTTCTTCTCAAACATGGAGCTGGTTAAGGTTATTCAATCTGCTCTTGAAAAAGCTGAACTTCCAGCAGCATCGGTGCAATACATTGAGAAGCCAGATCGCGAGCTTGTTGCTCAACTGCTTAAGTTAGACGAATACGTGGATATGATTATCCCTCGCGGAGGTGCTGGTCTACACAAAATGTGTCAGGAGAACAGTACGATTCCAGTGATCATCGGTGGATTTGGTATCAGCCATATCTTCATTGATGAAAGTGCTGATCTCGAGCGCTCTCTAAATGTGGTTGAAAACTCGAAGGTTCAACGCCCATCTGCGTGTAATGCTCTAGACACCTTGCTAGTACACAAAGCGGTTGCTGAAGAGTTCTTGCCTAAGTTGGTTGAGCGCTTGAACGGTAAAGTGGCATTGGTTTCTGATGCTTCAGCTAAACCTTTGGTAGCAAATGCCGCTGATGTGCGTGATGCACAGGAAGGCGATTTTGATACTGAGTGGCTAAGTTACACATTAGGTGTGAAGGTGGTTGCGGATGTAAAAGAAGCTATTGACCACATGAGAGTTCATAACGCGAGTCACTCTGATGCCATAATGACCAACAGTCTGCAAAACTCAGAGCTATTCATTAACTCTGTGGGATCTGCTGCAGTATATGTGAACGCTTCAACTCGTTTCACCGATGGTGCGCAATTTGGCCTAGGTGCTGAGGTCGCGGTATCAACGCAAAAGCTGCATGCTCGAGGTCCTATGGGACTAGAAGAGCTCACTAGCTACAAGTGGGTGGGTAAAGCGGATTACCTGATTCGTTCATAAGGTGATTTACTTACCGTGAGTCATATCACTCAAATTATGATATTTCATTGAATTAAGGGCCTATATAGGCCCTTTTTCTTTCCTTAGTTATTACGATTCCGTTAAACTTAAGCAGATATGCAAGCCAAAAGTATTGGTTTGAGTGACCTAGATGAATAGAAACTAGTGTGACGAAACCTAACTCATGATATGGAGATGATATGCATTGTCCTTTTTGCTCAGAGAACGATACCAAGGTAATTGATTCTCGCTTGGTGGCGGATGGTCATCAGGTCCGTCGCCGTCGTCAATGTTTAGCGTGTAATGAACGCTTCACGACTTTTGAAACCGCTGAGCTTGTCATGCCAAAAGTCATCAAATCAAATGGTAACCGCGAACCATTTAATGAAGATAAAATGGTGGGTGGTTTTCAACGTGCCTTAGAGAAGCGTCCAGTTAGTGCGGATTCTATTGAGCTTGCGATCAGCACGATTAAATCTCAGTTGAGAGCAACGGGTGAGCGTGAAGTCCCGAGCGATATGATCGGTAACTTGGTGATGGATCAGCTAAAAGAGCTCGATAAAGTAGCCTACATTCGTTTTGCCTCGGTTTACCGTAGCTTTGAAGATATTCGTGAGTTTGGTGAAGAAATTGCCAAGCTAGAAGATTAACTTCGTAGGTAGGCACTGATGACTCCTAATTTCTCCACCTTAGACCATCAAATGATGGCAAAGGCGATAAAGCTGGCAGCGAAAGGGCGTTTTACAACCGCGCCAAATCCGAACGTGGGTTGTGTCATCACACTCGATGATCAGATTGTCGGTGAAGGCTTTCACTTCAAAGCTGGTGAACCTCACGCTGAGGTGCACGCTATCCGTCAAGCGGGCGATAAAACCCAGGGGGCGACAGCTTATGTCACGCTTGAGCCGTGTTCTCATTATGGGCGAACCCCACCCTGTGCTGAAGGCTTGATTAAGGCAGGTGTCAGCCGAGTTGTCTGCGCGATGAGTGACCCAAACCCTCAAGTTGCTGGACGTGGTTTTTCAATGCTCCGAGAGGCCGGGATCCAAGTGGATGTTGGTTTGCTTGAACAAGAGTCTCGTCGGCTTAATCCCGGTTTCTTGACTAAAATGGAAACGGGGCATCCTTTCGTTCAACTGAAATTAGCGGCGAGCTTAGATGGGCAAACGGCGCTTGCTAACGGTAAAAGTCAGTGGATCACCGCAGTAAAAGCGCGCCAAGATGTTCAATGCTATCGTGCGTTAAGTGGTGCGATACTCTCAACCAGTAAAACGGTTATTGACGATAATGCCTCTCTCAATGTTCGATGGGATGATTTACCAAGCTCTGTGAGTGACAATATTGAGCCGGCTCAGCTGCGCCAACCTGCTAGAATTATCCTAGATCGCCAAAATCAACTGTCAGCCAATTCTGAATTAAAGATTCATCATACCGACGGTGAGTTGCTCATCGTGAGCGAAAGTGACCGTAGTGATGTCGCAATCGTCGTTGAAAATAACAAAATTGATTTACCTCAGTTGCTTGAAACCTTGGCTTCAAGGCACAACGTTAATCACCTGTGGGTAGAAGCTGGCGCAACACTAGCAAAGAGCTTTGTTGAGCAAGGGTTAGTGGATGAGCTTATTATCTATCTTGCTCCAAAACTGATGGGTGCTGATGGGCGAGGGCTGTTTAGTTCGCTTGGTTTTGCTGAGATGAGTGAAGTGATTAACTTGGATATTCAAGATCTACGAATGGTAGGATCGGATATCAGAGTGACGGCTAAGATCGTAAAAAAGAAAGATTAAGAAGAAGTTATGTTTACAGGAATTGTTGAGGCTGTAGGTACTCTAAGTGCAATTACGCCAAAAGGTGAAGACGTTACGGTGACCGTTCAAGTCGGTAGTCTGGATATGTCTGATGTGAAGCTTGGAGACAGTATTGCAACCAATGGTGTGTGCCTGACTGTGATCGACTTTGACAGTCAAAGCTATCAAGCGGATTTATCTCTAGAGACTCTGAACAAAACTGGCTTCGCTCAGTACCAGGCTGGGGATGAGGTTAACCTTGAGAAAGCGATGCTACCAACCACGCGTTTCGGTGGTCACATTGTGTCTGGTCATGTTGATGGTGTTGGTAAAATCATCGAGCGTAACAGCGTGGGTCGCGCGATTGAGTTCTGGGTTGAGATGCCTGCTGAACTGTCAAAGTATGTGGCAGAGAAGGGGTCGATTACCGTCGATGGTATCAGCTTGACCGTCAACGCTCTTCGTAAAAATGCCTTCAAGCTGACCATTGTTCCGCATACTTCATCTGAAACGACGATTGATGATTTTCAAGTTGGTCGATTGGTGAACTTAGAAGTGGATGTGTTGGCTCGCTATATGGAGCAGCTACTGCGTGGTCAACAAGCCGAGCCTGAATCACGAATTACCATGGAATTTTTACAACAAAATGGTTTTGCATAAGGGCGAGTGCCCTTATTTTTAGTATCGTTACGCAAACGATAACCTATTGTGCTTGCTGATATTTTTACGACATTTAACCTGTCAGCACACATCAAATAATTTACCGCTGTCATAGGAAGCAACAATGCCAATTAGTACTCCACAGGAAATTATTGAAGATATTCGCCTTGGTAAAATGGTCGTCTTGATGGATGACGAAGACCGTGAGAATGAAGGCGATCTAATTATGGCTGCAGAACATGTAACGCCTGAAGCGATTAACTTTATGGCCACTCATGGCCGTGGCCTAATTTGTCTAACTATGACAAAAGAGCGTTGTGAGATGCTAGGTCTACCTCCTATGGTTCAAGACAACAACGCGCAGTACACCACTAACTTTACTGTATCGATTGAAGCCGCTGAAGGTGTCACGACAGGTATCTCTGCAGCAGACCGCTCTCGCACTGTAGAGGCTGCGGTAGCGAAAGATGCAAAAGCAGCGGACCTTGTTCAGCCAGGTCACATCTTCCCACTTGCGGCTCAAGAGGGCGGTGTTCTAACTCGCGCAGGTCATACCGAAGCGGGTTGTGATTTAGCTCGTCTTGCGGGTTGTGAGCCTGCGGGTGTTATCGTTGAGATCCTAAACGACGATGGCACAATGGCACGTCGTCCAGACCTTGAAATCTTTGCTGAAAAGCACGGTATCAAGTTAGGCACGATTGCGGACCTGATTGAATACCGCAACAACACGGAAACAACGATTGAGTGTGTAGCGAAGTGCAAGCTGCCAACAGAGTTTGGTGAGTTTGACCTTGTGACCTACCGTGACACCATCGATAACCAAGTGCACTATGCATTGTGTAATGGTGACCTTTCTAAAGACGCACCTTTAGTTCGTGTTCACCTACAAGATACCTTCACTGACCTGCTACACAGTAACCGTAATGCTGACCGTAGCTGGACACTAGATGCAGCAATGAAACGTATCGGTGATGAAGGCGGCGTATTGGTTATCCTTGGCAACGAAGAGTCTACAGACCTTCTCGTACATCGCGTGAAGATGTTTGAAGCTCAAGATAAAGGCGAAGCACCGACGCTTGCTAAGAAACAAGGTACTTCTCGTCGCGTAGGTGTTGGCTCTCAGATTCTACAAGATCTAGGTGTGCACGATATGCGCTTACTTTCTTCTGAAGATAAGAAGTACCATGCATTGGGTGGCTTTGGTCTTAACGTTGTTGAATACGTTTGTAAGTAGAGCCTGAGAGTCGAGTTCCTAGTCCCTAGAGGAAAATAGATATTCTCACCTCTAGAGACTAGGATTAGATCACATTGTTGTGATAGAATCCGGCGATTCTCACTTGATAAACGTAGTTAAAGGAAGGCTTATGAAAGTGATCGAGGGTGGCTTCCCAGCGCCAAATGCAAAAATTGCTATCGTTATTTCTCGTTTCAACAGTTTTATTAACGAAAGTCTGCTTTCTGGTGCGATCGATACTTTAAAGCGTCACGGCCAAGTTAGCGAAGACAACATCACTGTAGTTCGTTGCCCAGGTGCAGTTGAGCTACCACTTGTTGCACAACGCGTTGCAAAAACAGGTAAGTTTGATGCAATCGTATCGCTAGGTACCGTAATCCGTGGTGGTACTCCACACTTTGACTATGTTTGTAGTGAATGTAATAAAGGTCTGGCACAAGTTTCTATGGAATACTCTCTTCCAGTAGCATTCGGTGTGCTGACTGTTGATACGATCGATCAAGCTATTGAACGCGCAGGAACCAAGGCTGGTAATAAAGGTGCAGAAGCTGCACTTAGCGCACTTGAGATGATCAACGTTCTTTCTGAAATCGATTCCTAATGGGGGCCAGTGTGAAACCAGCCGCACGTCGTAACGCACGTCAATTTGCTCTGCAAGCAATTTATTCTTGGCAAATTACTAAAGAAAACATTGCAACTGTAGAAGAACAGTTCTTATCTGGTGGTAAGTATGATGAAGAACAACATCACGCTGCTGAGCCAGCTCTAGCTGCTCCTGAGACAGACGTTGCTTACTTCCGCGATCTACTTACTGGTGTTGCTCTAAGCCACATGGAACTGGATAGCAAACTTCGTCCATTCGTGTCTCGCCCAATGCAAGACCTAGACCTAATGGAGCTTGCGCTTCTACGTCTAGCAATGTACGAAATGACTCGCCGTGATGACGTACCATACAAGGTTGTTATCAACGAAGCGATTGAGCTAGCAAAAGTATTTGCAGCAGAAGATAGCCATAAGTTCGTTAACGGTGTGCTTGATAAAGCGGCACCTCACGTACGTAAGAAATAATCTTCGTTCAAGTTATAAAAGGCCAGCATACGCTGGCCTTTTTTGTAATAATCACATTCTATTTTTCACTATTATCATACGGTTATGTCAGGCGAATTTAACCTTATAGAGCAATACTTTGTAGGACGTCAGAAACAGCGTAAGGATGTACATCTTGCGGCTGGTGATGATTGTGCATTGGTAAAAGCCCCCGAAAATGTCCAGATAGCGATCAGTACCGATACCTTGGTTGCAGGCACTCATTTTTTACCGCAAGCCAACCCTGCATGGGTTGCTCATAAAGCACTGGCATCAAACATTAGTGATCTAGCGGCTATGGGCGCATCACCTGCTTGGGTGTCATTTGCATTGACGATGCCGAGTGTTGATGAAGGGTGGCTTAAGCCATTCTGCGATAGCTTCTTTGAACTAGCGGATTATTACGGTATTCAATTGATTGGCGGCGATACTACCAAAGGTCCTCTGAGCCTTACACTCACAGTACAAGGCTTTGTCGCAGAAGGTAAGGCGCTACGTCGAGATGGCGCTCAGGCTGGAGATTGGATATACGTGACAGGTGACCTAGGTGAGAGCAAAGCTGGCTTGGATGTGGTGTTATCCGAGGCCGAATCTGTAAACGCTTTGGAAGAAATCCTAGAGCAGCGCCACTATCTATCAACACCTCGAGTTCTTGCTGGGCAGTCCCTGACTCACATCGCAAGCTCCGCCATTGATATCTCAGATGGCCTCATTTCAGATTTGAAACACATTTTGAATCGCTCTCAAGTAGGTGCTGAGGTAGAGTTGACCTCTTTACCTGTTTCACCTGAGCTAGTGACTTATTGCAACTCAACCACGCAAGTTTTTGAGTATGCACTGACGAGCGGCGAAGAGTACGAGCTTTGCTTTACCGTGCCAGAAGAAAACAAAGGTGCGCTAGAAAGCTCACTTGCTCATGCAAGAACGCCTTTTACCTGTATTGGACAGATTAATGGCTCCGGAGAGCTTACACTTTTAGAAAATGGCAAGCCGAGTGGTTTACACGACTCACTTTCTGGCTTTGACCACTTCAAGGACTAACTATGTCGAACCCTTTATCTCATATCTCACTTTCTAATCCGTGGCATTTGTTAGCAACGGGCTTCGGTAGTGGCTTATCTCCAATCGTACCTGGCACTATGGGTACTCTGGCATCCATTCCACTTTTCTTGTTGCTAGCTCAGCTACCTCTATCAATCTACCTGGTGGTCGTGTTGGTGTCGTGCATTATCGGAGTGAAAATCTGTCAGGTGACTTCTGATGACATGGGCGTACATGACCATGGCTCTATCGTATGGGATGAGTTTGCCGGCTTTTGGATTACCATGATCATCGTGCCTGCATTGAATATTCCAGTGACAGAGTGGAAGTGGTTGCTGCTTGGT
This sequence comes from Vibrio maerlii, assembly GCF_003415655.1. GTDB lineage: Bacteria > Pseudomonadota > Gammaproteobacteria > Enterobacterales > Vibrionaceae > Vibrio > Vibrio maerlii. The sequence goes on along the minus strand of NZ_QRHC01000003.1, from coordinate 411,365 downwards.
TTCGTGCTATTTCGCTTCTTCGATATGGTCAAGCCATGGCCTATTGGCTGGCTGGACAAACGAATTCATGGCGGTTTAGGTATCATGATTGATGATATTGTTGCTGGCGCAATGGCGGGTATTGCGTTATGGCTAATCGGCCAATACCTTGGCTGGTTGGGTTAACCGTTCTATAAATCCTAAAAAAAACAAAGAGAAAATTATGTCTAAGAAGGTTTATTGCATCGCCCAGTTTTTGCCAAAAGAAGGCAAACTGGATGAGCTATTTAAAGTATTACAAGCGCTAGAGCCGAATACAATGCGTGAAGATGGCTGTCTGCAATATACGGTAACTCGTCATATCCAAACACCATTTGCCGAAGGTGAGAGCTACCCAATCGCATTCAATGAGATTTGGGCGGACAACGAAGCGTTTGAAGCACACTGTCAGCGTGAAGAGATCAAAGCCTTCTTCCAAGAGCAGTGTGTCGCTGAGACTGGTCTGGTTGATAAGTTTAACGTGTGTATCTACACCGATGAACCAAATAACTACGATGCACCTATGTTAGGCGAGTTAGAAGGTTAGTTGCTGGCTCAAGAACTTGAACAGACTTCGTCAGTTAGATAACTAGTTCGTTTTGCTGCTCGAAAACTAGATATTTAGATTTTTAGTGCCAAAGATAAAAATAGGGGTTGACGCTTTCACGTCAACCCCTATTTTGTCTCTAGCTCTCTAGCTCTCTAGCTCTCTAGCTCTCTAGCTCTCTAGCTCTCTAGCTCTCTAGCTCTCTAGCTCTCTAGCTCTCTAGCTCTCTAGCTCTCTAGCTCTCTAGCTCTCTAGCTCTCTAGCTCTCTAGCTCTCTAGCTCTATATAGTCGCGAATTGACTTCTCAATGCCTTCCGCATCTAAGCCAAGCTCACTGTGAAGCTCTTGTTGTGTACCCTGAGCCACAAATTCATCTGGCAAGCCAAGGTTGAGCACAGGTTTCAGCAGTTTTTCTTGCATCATAAACTCGATAACACCTGCACCGGCACCACCCGCGATAGCATTTTCTTCTAGGGTCACGATGACATCGTGCGATGCAACAAGATCACGAATGAGCGCTTCATCGAGAGGTTTGACAAAGCGCATGTCAGCAACGGTTGCGTTTAGCTTGTCTGCGGCCTCTAAAGCGCTTTCTAGGAAGGTACCAAAGCTCAGGATAGCCACTTTATCGCTCTGTTGATTTTCATCAGCTTGACGAACTACGCGTCCTTTACCAATTTCTAGTGGCGTGAATTCTTGTTCAATCTCAGTGCCCATGCCATTACCGCGTGGGTATCGAACAGCGGTAGGACCATTGTGTTTGTGGCCGGTGTACAGCATTTGGCGACATTCATTCTCATCACTCGGTGCCATGATAACCATGTTCGGAATACAACGCATAAAGCTGAGGTCGAATGCACCTTGGTGAGTTTGACCATCGGCGCCAACCAAGCCCGCTCGATCGATCGCAAACATGACCGGTAAGTTCATGATAGCGACATCATGAATTAGCTGATCGTAGCCACGTTGTAAGAAGGTTGAGTAGATAGCAACGATAGGGTTATTCCCCGCGATCGCCATACCAGTAGCAAGAGTTACGGCGTGTTGCTCTGCGATGGCAACATCAAAATATTGCTCAGGGAACTCTTTCGAGAAACGAACCATACCTGAGCCTTCACGCATCGCTGGAGTGATTGCCATCAACTTTGGATCTTGCGCTGCCATATCACATAGGAAGTCACCAAAGATCTTCGAGAAGCTTGGTTTGCCACCTGTGCTTTTTGGCAGTTTTGATTCTGCTGGGTCGAACTTAGGTACACCGTGGTAGCCAATAGGATCCTTTTCAGCAGGTGCGTAGCCTTTGCCTTTCTTAGTCATGATATGCAAGAATTGCGGACCTTTTAGGTTACGCATATTCTTGAGCGTTTTAACCAGCTCATTAACATCATGACCGTCGATAGGGCCAATGTAGTTAAAGCCGAGTTCTTCAAACATGGTACCTGGGACGACCATGCCTTTGAGATGTTCTTCAGTGCGGCGTACTAGCTCTTTAATTGGTGGAACACCAGAGAGTACTTTCTTGCCACCTTCACGGATAGAAGTGTATAGGTTACCCGAGAGAACTTGAGCAAGATGATTGTTTAGTGCACCAACATTCTCAGAGATCGACATTTCGTTGTCGTTGAGGATCACCAGCATATCTGGGTGAACGTCACCTGCGTGGTTCATTGCCTCAAATGCCATACCCGCTGTAATAGCGCCATCACCAATGACACTAACAACCTTACGATCCTTGTCTTCCTTACCAGCACTGATAGCCATGCCTAGTGCGGCACTGATGGATGTCGATGAGTGGCCGACAGAAAGCGTGTCGTACTCGCTCTCTTCACGCCATGGGAACGGGTGAAGTCCATCCTTTTGACGGATAGTCGACATCTGGTCACGGCGACCAGTCAGGATTTTATGTGGGTACGCTTGATGGCCAACGTCCCAAACCAACTGGTCAAATGGGGTGTTGTACACATAGTGCAGCGCAACGGTTAATTCAACCGTGCCCAATCCAGAAGCAAGGTGTCCACTTGACTGACTTACTGAATTTAAAAGGTAAGTACGTAGTTCATCGCACAGCTTAGGCAGTGTATCTTTTGGTAAGGTGCGTAACTCTTCCGGATTGTCTACCAATGCAAGAGTTGGGTACTTCGAAATATCAAGAGTCATATTTGTCTTTTTTAATTCTTTCGCTCGACAACGTATCTGGCGAACTCTTCAAGTAACTGGGTATTGTACGGGATTGCTTGTAAAGCAAGAAGCGCTTCGTTTAACAAATCGTTGGCTTTTTGTTGCGCTCCATCTAGACCAAGAAGGGCTGGGTAAGTGCTTTTATCAAGCTCTTGATCAGAACCTTGTGGTTTCCCTAGTGTTTCGGTGTCGCTGATGATATCCAAAATGTCGTCTTGGACTTGGAAAGCCAGGCCAATTGCCTCGGCATAACGCTCTAACTGTGGAAGGATTTCTTCACCCTTTGAACCAGCAGCAAGAGCACCAAGCTGTATTGAACATTTTAGCAAAGCTCCGGTTTTATTCTTGTGAATACGCTCTAGTTCATTCAGAGAAACCTGTTTGCCTTCTGCGGCTAAATCCAATGATTGGCCAATACACATTCCTTGAGCACCAGAAGATTGCGCCAGTGATTTCACCATTTTTATACGGTTGATTTCTGCTTCAGGAGCAAGCTCACCCTCGGCAAGGATAGTAAAAGCCAGTGTTTGCAGTGCATCGCCGGTTAGAATCGCCGTAGCTTCATCAAACTTGATGTGACAAGTGGTTTGGCCACGACGAAGATCATCATCATCCATTGCAGGAAGATCGTCGTGGATCAAAGAGTAAGCATGAACACATTCAATCGCAGAAGCGGGTGTGTCGAGTTGGTGATCATCACAACCTAACATCTTACCCGTGATGTAAACCAAGAAGGGGCGTACACGTTTGCCGCCCAATAGCAAGCCGTAACGCATCGCTTCGACGAGGCGCTCAGTTTGCAGAGGGATTTGGTCTAGCCATTGTTCAAGCTGCTGATTATTGCGTTGTTGATAGTGCAATAAAGTGTTGTTCATACTATTGGATTCTTTGTTATGAAAATTGCTTTGAGAGAGGTTGCAGGTCGCATTACTCGTCTGGAGTAAACTCACTCAGAGGGGCGTTGTCATCATTGCTTAGAAGAATCGCAACGCGTTGCTCTGCTTCCCCTAGTTTGGTCTGTCCTGCACGCGCCAATGCAATACCACGTTCGAATTTTTTCAACGCATCATCAAGGGCTAGATCGCCGCTTTCAAGTTGATCGACCAGAGTATCAAGCTCATCCATAGTCGCTTCAAATGTCATGTTTTCTGGTTTTTTCGTCGCCATAATAATTCACGATAGTGAGGGATGCTCGAAAGTTACATTAGCCCGTACACTTGGTCAAATTTAACCGCTCAGTTTTGTTATAAAAAGTCGAACAAATATAAGTGGCGTAATGATATCTCGCAGTTGAGGTGATATAAATAATGACGCTTTTGGGGCGATAGATAGACACAGTTTATTTTTATGAGACGCTGTGCTCAATTTTTTGTTAAAGATCCTTTGAATCGGTCGATAAATAAAGTATTCACGCACAGAGCGTAAAAGAACAAACAGCATGAGGAGTGCTTTGTGGATTTAGCAACGTTACTTGGCCTAATCGGTGGCTTTGCCTTTGTAATCATGGCGATGATCTTAGGTGGCAGTCTAGGCATGTTCTACGACACAACATCTATTTTGATCGTTGTGTGTGGTTCGCTGTTTGTTGTAATGATGAAATTTACTATGGGGCAGTTCTTTGGTGCAGCTAAGATCGCGGCCAAAGCCTTTATGTTTAAAACGGACACTCCAGAAGATCTGATCGCTAAAGTGGTTGAGATGGCGGATGCAGCTCGTAAAGGTGGCTTCCTTGCGCTTGAAGAGATGGAAATCACCAATAGCTTTATGCAAAAAGGCATCGACTTGTTAGTTGATGGTCATGACGCGGATGTTGTTCGTTCTGCGATGCAAAAAGATATTGCTCTAACGGATGAACGTCATGAGGCTGGTTCTGCTGTATTTCGTGCTTTTGGTGATGTTGCGCCGGCAATGGGAATGATCGGTACATTGGTTGGCCTGGTTGCTATGCTTTCCAATATGGATGATCCTAAATCAATCGGTCCAGCGATGGCGGTAGCACTTTTGACCACGCTTTATGGTGCAATCCTGTCTAACATGGTTTTCTTCCCTATTGCCGACAAGCTGTCGCTTCGTCGTGAGCAAGAGAAGCTTAACCGACGCCTCATTATGGATGGCGTGCTTGCAATCCAAGATGGTCAAAACCCTCGCGTTATCGATGGTTACCTGAAAAACTACCTCAATGAAGGCAAGCGTGTACTTGACGCTGTTGATTAATAGGAGGGTGGGTTAATGGAAGAAGAAAAAGCTAAATGTCCACCTCCCGGTCTTCCTCAGTGGATGGGAACATTCGCTGATTTGATGTCGCTGTTAATGTGTTTCTTTGTACTTCTACTCTCATTTTCCGAAATGGATGTGCTTAAGTTTAAACAGATTGCTGGTTCAATGAAGTTCGCTTTTGGTGTGCAAAACCGCTTGGAAGTCAAAGATATTCCAAAGGGAACGAGTATTATCGCAATGGAATTCCGTCCTGGTCGCCCAGAACCAACGCCTATTGATGTAATCATGCAGCAAACCATCGATATTACTCAGCAGACTGTTGAGTTCCATGAAGGTGAGTCCGATCGTGCTGGTGGTACTCAGCGTGATAAAGGTAAGTTGACTGGTGGTCAAACTGCCGATACAGCAACCAAAAATAACCAAAGCTCTGAATCTGATATGGAACAGCAGCAATCCGAAGCCATGTCTGAAGAGATGGAAACGGTGATGGAGAGTATCAAGAAAGCGCTTGAACGAGAGATTGATGAGGGTGCTATTGAGCTAGAAAACCTTGGCCAACAGTTCGTTATTCGCATTCGTGAGAAGGGGGCATTCCCGGCGGGTTCTGCTTTCTTGCAGCCTAAGTTCCGTCCTCTTGTCCGTCAGATTGCCGATATGGTCAAAGATGTTCCTGGAATTATTCAGGTCTCAGGCCATACCGACAACTCGATTCTCGATTCTGAACTGTATCGCTCTAACTGGGATCTCTCTTCTCAGCGCGCTGTATCTGTTGCTCATGAGATGGAGAAAGTCGATGGCTTTGCCCATCAACGACTCCGGGTTCGCGGTATGGCAGATACCGAACCTCTGGGGCCGAATGATACTGAAGCGCAACGTGCCTTAAACCGCCGTGTGGAAATCCATGTGATGCAGGGCAAACCCATATACAGCGAAGAAGTTCGCTCCCTCGACCAGTAATCGAGTTAATCCTTTAGAAAAGCGCCAGCGTAGAAATACACTGGCGCTTTGTTATTTTTGATTCAATTCATGTATAATCTTGCGCCTTTCTTATCGAACGTCTATTTAGATAAGAACGAATTAAATGAATTTTGATTGAGATGGTCAGAGTTTTGTTCTCGAGAACAAAGTGTAGGCCGTCCTTAAACTGCGAAGAAATTATGAAATTTATTGTTAAGCCACATCCAGAAATTTTTGTAAAAAGTGAATCAGTTCGTAAACGCTTTACGAGAATTCTTGAATGTAACATTCGTATCATCATTCAACGCAGAACGGAGTCTGTGGCGGTATTCAACCGTAGAGATCATATTGAAGTGACTTCTGAGAGTGATAAATACTACAACGAAGTACTAGAGATCCTGACGCAAACTCCGGGTATTCACCATATTCTAGAAGTTCAGCAATCTGAGTTTACTGATCTTCACAATATCTTTGAACAAGTACTAGAGCGTAGCCGTGCAGATATTGAAGGCAAGACTTTCTCTGTACGTGCAAAGCGTCGTGGTAAGCACGACTTTACCTCTATCGAACTGGAGCGTTACGTAGGTGGCGGTCTAAACCAAGCGGTAGATTCAGCTCGCGTGAAGCTAAAAGATCCTGACGTGACGGTTAAGGTTGAAATTGCGAATGACAAGCTAAACCAAATCATTGCTCGTCACAAAGGTTTAGGTGGTTTCCCTCTTGGCACGCAAGAAGATGTATTGAGCCTGATTTCTGGTGGCTTTGACTCTGGTGTATCAAGTTACCTACATATCAAGCGCGGCTCTAAAACGCATTACTGCTTCTTTAACCTAGGTGGCCCTGCTCACGAGATCGGTGTTAAGCAAGTTGCTCACTTCCTTTGGAACAAATACGGCTCTTCAGCGAAAGTGAAGTTCTTGTCTGTGGACTTTGAACCTGTTGTCGCTGAAATTCTCGAGAAAGTGGATGACGGCCAAATGGGCGTGGTACTGAAGCGTATGTTTATGCGTGCTGGTGGTATGCTGGCGGAAAAGTACGGTATTGAAGCACTGGTAACCGGCGAAGCGCTAGGTCAAGTATCAAGCCAGACGCTAACGAACCTGCGCCATATCGATGGCGTGACCGATACGTTGATTCTTCGTCCTCTTATCAACTGGGATAAAGAAGACATTATCGATCTTGCTCGTGAAATCGGTACTGAAGACTTCGCTAAGACAATGCCTGAGTACTGTGGCGTTATCTCCAAGAAGCCAACAGTAAAAGCAGTAAAAGAGAAGCTTGAACGTGAAGAAGCGAAGTTTGATTTTGCTGTACTAGAGCAAGTTGTTGCTGACTCTCGCATGATGGACATCCGTGATATCGAGAAAGAGAGTCAAGAGCAAGCGCCAGAAGTTGAACAAGTTCAATCGGTAGGTAACGATGCGACTGTCCTCGATATCCGTAGTGTGGAAGAAGAGGACGAAAGCCCTCTAGAGATCGATGGTGTCGAAGTTGTTCACATCCCATTCTTCAAACTAAGCACTAAGTTCGGTGATCTAGACCAGTCTAAAGAGTACCTACTGTACTGTGACCGTGGTGTAATGAGCCGTCTTCAGGCACTATACCTGCAAGAGCAAGGCTACAGCAATGTGAAGGTTTACCGCCCGTAGGTAGCTAAAGTCAAAGTACTGGCTTGAATAGAAGCGCAAATCGTTCGTTCGGTTTGCGCTTTTTTGTGCAAGATAGTCAGGATCGCTTCGCTGCTGGAAAACTAGATATCTAGATTCAATTACCTTTAGACGTTAAAAAAGGTTGACGTGTTTACGCCAACCCTCAAAATTCTAGCTCTCTAGCTCTCTAGCTCTCTAGCTCTCTAGCTCTCTAGCTCTCTAGCTCTCTAGCTCTCTAGCTCTCTAGCTCTCTAGCTCTCTAGCTCTCTAGCTCTTACGCATAAAAAAACACCGCCATAAAGGCGGTGTTAAAAATCTGACAGACAAGTCAAAAACAGGAAGTAAATGCACCGTCACAGAAGGACGTTGCATTGTGGTAGAACTCTACCGAACTCGAAATACGAGCTTGCAAACACAACATTACGGTAAGACAGCCAATTAACTTCAGAGGAAGTTAAGCCGTTCAGGCCATCACCGCGGAGAGAAATATAGAATTTCTCTGGCTGTAAAACAACGGACAATTTATAATGTTTCGCATAAATAAAACTAATGGTTGGTTTGCAGGAAATGTCCAGACGTCTTCCCCCTCTAAATTCGCTGCGTGTGTTCGAAGCGGCGGCGCGTCATCTTAGTTTCACCCGAGCTGCTGAAGAGTTGTTTGTTACTCAGGCAGCAGTGAGTCATCAGATTAAGTCTCTTGAAGAGTTCTTATCGCTTAAATTATTCCGTCGTCGTAATCGCTCATTACTTTTGACTGAGGAAGGGCAGAGTTATTTTCTTGATATTAAAGACATCTTCACCTCACTTTCCGAGGCTACTGATAAAGTATTAGAGCGCAGTGAGAAAGGGGCCTTAACAATCAGTATGCAGCCGAGTTTTGCCATTCAATGGTTGGTGCCTCGTTTAGCCGACTTTAATGCGCAAGAGCCAGACATTGATGTTCGAATCAAAGCTGTGGATATGGACGAAGGCTCATTAACGGATGATGTAGACGTCGCGATTTACTATGGTCGAGGTAATTGGCCTGGGCTTCGTGCAGACAAACTTTACCAAGAGTATTTAGTTCCTTTGTGTTCACCGAGTCTTTTGTTGGGCAGTAAGCCATTAGAATCTCTCACTGATTTGGGGCAGCATACGTTACTTCATGACACCTCACGAAAAGCATGGAAACAGTTCGTGAAACAGAATGAGATTGATGGTGTGAATGTGAACCATGGACCGATCTTCAGTCATTCGACTATGGTGCTCCAAGCTGCGGCACACGGCCAAGGCGTTGCTTTGGGCAACAACGTATTGGCACAGCCAGAAATTGAAGCTGGGCGTTTGATTGCGCCGTTTGATGAGGTGCTGGTGAGCAAGAACGCCTTTTATGTCGTTTGTCACGATAAGCAAGCCGACATGGGTCGTATTGCGACCTTTAGGGATTGGATGATTGCGAAGGCGCAAAGTGAGCAGGAGGATATGTTTGATGAGTGATGAGATTGAGCTGCCTGTAATTGTCGATGGTGATGAACACACTCGTACCTTTGTGTTTGCCCATGGTGCGGGCGCTGGTAAAGACCATGAGTTCATGCAAGATGTGGCGAAAGGGTTGAGTGATAACGGCATCCGAGTGGTGCGTTTTGATTTTCCCTATATGGCAAAGCGCGCTATTGATGGTAAGCGCCGGCCACCTGATAGAGCGCCAAAGTTGTTAGAAGCCTATGCGAAGATAATTGAGCAACAACAAGGAAAAGTAGTAATAGGCGGTAAGTCGATGGGCGGACGGATGGCCAGTCTAAGCTTCGAGCATGATCAGGTACTCGGTGTGGCATGCCTAGGTTTTCCATTTCATCCTCCGAAGAAGTTGGATAAGTTCAAGGGAGAGCACCTAGCCGATATTTCTAAGCCAACCCTAATTCTTCAAGGAGAGCGAGACACCTTCGGCAATCGTGAGGAAGTCAGTGAATATTCGCTCTCAGATAAAGTAACGGTTGAATGGATTAATGATGGAGACCATAGCTTTTCACCACGTAAGCGCTCTGGTTTTACCTATGAACAAAATATCACCTTCACTGTTGAACGCTTAACGTCATTTATCAACCATTGTTTTGACAATCAGGAGCAAGGTTAATGTTGTCTCCTAAAATACTACTCTCAATCGCAGGCGTATTTGGTCTCAGTGGTGTGGCATTAGGAGCGTTTGCTGCACATGGCCTTAAAGCATCATTATCACCATACTTGATTGGTGTTTTTGAAACTGGGGTGCTTTATCAGTTCGTCCATACGTTTGCGATAGTGGCGAGCGCGATACTGATTCTAGTAACCAGGACAATTAATGCCCACAAATGGTTTTGCTACGCGGCAATTTGCTTTATTATCGGCATCCTTTTCTTCAGCGGTAGCCTGTACCTGCTCGCTATCACTGGAGTGAAATGGTTTGGCCCTATTACCCCTCTTGGTGGACTATTCTTTATGCTCGGTTGGGCACTGTTCATCAAAGCAGCATTGACGATTACCTAAGGAAACTCAGTGAAACATTTACTACTTTATTGCCGCTCTGGATTTGAAAAAGAGTGTGCGGGTGAAATCCAAGATAAAGCCACGCAACTGGAAGTGTATGGTTTCCCTCGTGTTAAGAGCAACTCGGGATACGTTCTGTTTGAATGCTACCAAGAAGGTGATGCAGCGAAACTGGTAAAAGGCTTGGATTTCCAATCTTTGATCTTTGCCCGTCAGATGTTTGCCGTTGCAGCTGAGTTTGTCGATTTACCATCGGAAGATCGCATCTCGCCAATTCTTTCTGAGTTGGCTGATATTGAAGATATGCCAATGTGTGGCGACCTTCGTATCGAAACACCAGATACCAATGAAGCAAAAGAGCTGCTTAAGTTCTGCCGTAAGTTCACTGTGCCGCTACGCCAAGCACTTCGTGGCAAGGGGTTATTGTTTAAGAATGACAACCCTAAGAAGCCAGTGCTGCACGTTTGTTTCGTTGCGCCGGGTCACTGTTTTGTTGGTTACTCTTTACCAGGTAACAACTCTAAGTTCTTTATGGGTATCCCGCGTCTGAAGTTCCCAGCGGATGCACCAAGCCGTTCAACGCTGAAACTTGAAGAAGCTTTCCACGTATTTATCCCACGCGATGAGTGGGACGAGCGCTTGGCTCCGGGTATGTGGGGCGTAGACTTAGGTGCATGTCCTGGTGGTTGGACCTATCAACTAGTGAAGCGTTCTATGTTTGTTCACTGTGTTGATAACGGAATGATGGCTGACAGCTTGATGGAAACAGGTCAAATTAAACACCATATGGTGGATGGATTTAAGTTTGAACCAGACCGTAAGAACGTAACCTGGATCATATGTGACATGGTCGAGAAGCCAGCACGTGTTGCGCACCTAATGGGTGAGTGGATCATTAAAGGCTGGGCGAAAGAAGCACTATTTAACCTTAAGCTACCAATGAAAGGTCGCTACGACGAAGTTCTGCAAGATATCGAAAACCTAAAAATGTTCCTTATCGAGAATAAGGTGAAGTTTAAGATGCAGGCCAAGCACCTATATCATGACCGTGAAGAGATTACGGTTCATATTCAGTGTTTGTCGAATATCTCGCCACACTAAGATATTAAGAGTACTTTGATCCTAGATAACTCGTTCGCTCCGCTGCTGGAAAACTAGATATCGAGATTCAAGTTACCTTACACTTAAGATGTCAAAAAAGGGTTGACGTGTTTACGCCAACCCTCAAAACTCTAGCTCTCTAGCTCTCTAGCTCTCTAGCTCTCTAGCTCTCTAGCTCTCTAGCTCTCTAGCTCTCTAGCTCTCTAGCTCTCTAGCTCTCTAGCTCTCTAGCTCTCTAGCTCTCTAGCTTTGCTCAAACCTTATATCCTGCAAATTAAACCCAAGCTCAATATCGGTCTTAAGCGCCGCTACTTGCTTACTCTTCCTTGCAATCTCAATATGCTCATCAAACTTTTTGCGGTATTTTTTAGCAAGCTCTTCAGATGCATGAGCCTCTTCAATATTGTCAAACTGAGTAAGAATCTCTTTTGCCGCTTTAGGCCCTACGCCAGGTATTCCTGAGACTTGGCTTGAACTAATCCCGGTGAGTCCCCAATAGTCAGAAAGTTGATGTGGTTTTACACCAAATTCTTTTTCGATGAATGGTGCATCAAGCCAACGGTGTTGGAAGTAATCTCGAATCTGCAAAGTAGGGGAGAGGATCTGACAATAGCCTTTATCGGTAGAAACTATCGTGACCTTTTCGCCATGATTAGCGACTTTCATGGCTAAGGTAGCGATGAGATCGTCTGCCTCGTCACCCTCAGATAGAAGTGAATCAATACCCAACTCCCACCATGCTTCTTGGATCTGCTCGAGCCCTTTGAGTAGAGGTTCAGGCATTGGTTTTCGGTTTTCTTTATAGCTCGGAATGACTTCTGCTCGCCAGCCACGGTCTTGTTCGTGATGGTCAAATACCGCAATCATGTGTGTTGGCTCTGCCTCTTTTATGATTCGATTTAGGGTACGAGTCGTGGTTGTGCTCGTACGGGCAATATCATTTGGGTCCGGTTGTGCAGAGTGCACGCGGCGAATGAGGTTGAGAGCATCAATGATAACGAGATGAATAGACATAGAGCATATACAAATAGAGAGCCAATTGGCTCTCTATTCTATCTTGTAGATTAAAAATAACTATACCTTATACCAAGGTGATATGACTTAATCTTGCCCTGCAATTCGGTAGCAAGGGACATAAGCAGAACCTGGTAGCTTCATTCGTTGTTGTTCAACAAAGTCAGATAACAGTTTATCCATTTTCTTCATCAACTCTTTATCACCATCGATGATAAACGGACCGTGCTTCTCAATTTCTTGAATACCTTCTGACTTTACGTTACCTGCTACGATACCAGAGAAAGCTTGGCGCAAGCTTGCTGCAAGGTTTTCTGGTCGCTGGTTCAAGTGCAGGTCTAGAGAGGCCATAGATTCATGAGTGGGTTCAAATGGGAGTTGGAACTCAGGGTCAATCTTTAGTGACCAATTAAAACTGTAGGCATCCCCAGTTGATTTACGGTGCTCGCGGACTTCGGGCATCGCTTGCTTCATGATACGTGCCGCTTTTGCCGGATCATCAATAACAATCTCGTAATGCTTTTGTGCATCAGGGCCGAGCGTATCTGCGATAAAGGCATCAATAGAGCGGAAGTAGGCTTCACTCTCTTTAGGACCTGTAAGGACGATAGGAAGTGGCTGCTCAACATTGTCTGGATGCATCATGATACCTAGAATGTAGAGGAGTTCTTCTGCAGTGCCTGGACCTCCAGGGAAGATTATGATGCCATGAGCCATACGCACGAAGGCCTCTAGGCGTTTTTCGATGTCTGGCATGATCACCAACTCATTCACGATTGGATTAGGTGGCTCTGCCGCAATGATCGAAGGCTCTGTTAAACCAAGGTAGCGCTGTTCTTGATAGCGTTGCTTGGCGTGGCCGATAGCGGCACCTTTCATTGGGCCTTCCATCGCTCCTGGACCACATCCTGTACAGATATTGAGTTCTCGTAAGCCAAGCTCATTGCCCACTTCCCGCGTGTATTGATACTCGGTAGGGTTAATTGAGTGGCCGCCCCAACAAACAATGAGGTTGGGTTCAATGCCCGGTGTTAGCGCGCGAGCATTGCGCAGTATTGAGAACACGAGGTTAGTAATGTGAGTCGCATTGGTTAGGTTTAGGTTTTGAATCTGCGCGAGTTGTGTATCCACATAAACGATGTCACGTAGCACAGCAAACAGATGTTCTTGGATACCCTTAATAATCTGTCCATCAACAAATGCGTGCTCTGGAGGGTTACTTAGCTCAAGCTTAATCCCACGTTCACGACGCATCACATTGACGTCAAACGACTTGTGTTTATCTAGCAGCTCTTTTGAATTGTCGGTATGACTTCCTGAATTTAGCACTGCGAGAGTACAGTTTCGATATAGTTGATATAGATCGCCTGCAGCGGTTTTCTTAAGGCGCTCAACTTCAAGTTGAGAGAGAAGATCCATGCTTCCCGCAGGGCTGATATGAGTAATCATGTAGGCCTCCTTTTAATTATAATAACCTTACAATGACCAGTGCTAATTCTTTAAAATTAGATACTTAACACATTCAATAACCATATACCTGTTTTGCTTTTAATGCGAACTTTCTCTTTGATAGTACGAGCTAGGTATATGAAAAAAACAACAAAAAACGGGCATCGTATTGATGCCCGTTTGTATTGAAGTGTTTGTTGTTAGCTGAAGGTCAGTTGCTCATTGCCAAAGCGTTTCGCGTTATCTCTAGCCTTCGCTAACCGTTCGACCACAGCTTCTGGTGTATCTGAACCCTCAAAGCGAGAGATAGAGACTGTCGCGGTGATGGATAGGTTCTGATCGCGAAACTTAAACGGTAACTGTCTAATTTGATTTTGAATGTTAGATAACTGTTTCTCGACGGCTTCTTTGCTTTGTTCAGGCATGATTAGGATAAACTCTTGTCCTGCAAAGCGAGCAACAGTATCGGTATCTTGTGCGTTCTTACTAACAGTGCGAGCAATTATCTTCAGGGCTTTGTCACCAGCAGTATAGCCAAAGCTATCATTGACTGACTTAAAGTTGTCGATGTCGATTAGAGCTATATAAAGGGGATGCTGCGTGCGAATCCAGCGCCTAAACTCTAGCTCTAAGCGGTCGGTAAACGCCGCACGGTTGTATACCTTAGTGAGAGGGTCAAGCAGCATACGTTGTGCTTGATCATCCAAGCGTCGACGATAGTCCATTGTAGTCTCTTGAAGAGATTTGAGTTGGTTACTACCGTAGCTCATACGTTCAAGTAGAGCTTTCTCACGCTCTTCAGCTTTCTTAAGGCGCTCTGTTAGGCTACTTAACTCAGAAAAAATCGGAGACAAGCTCTCTTTGAGTTTATCCGCACTAAGGTTGTCTTGGGCCAGTGTGTTTCTACTCTGAGTGACTAAGGTCTCCAACTCATGATTCATCTCAGAACGATGTTGTTGATAGGCCTCACTTTGATCAAGGTTGCCTCCGGCTGTCTTAATAGCAGTCGCTATCGAGCTATTGACCTGCTCAAGGAATTGTTCAGACGTATTACGTTCATACTTGGTACCCTCGATGACTAGCTTCAGTGTTTCAAGAGTTAACTCGAGTAACTGATCGAGTGCGTTTTCAGATAACAGGCGTGTACGAATATCCATCAAGCGATCGCCAGATTCACCATGGAAATCAAGCTCAGTTATAAGGTGTTGAAGTTCCTGTGCAAGTTGCTCTACTAATAGACGATTAGCGGCATCGTCATAGTCTGGGTCGCCAAACCTACCATTGCTCGAGATGATCTTGATCGCACGCTCATATAAGCTCAAAAGTACCGTGGCTTGTTGAGCTACTGGTTTGGTTTGCTGATCGGCAAAGTTAAGTAGATTACGTAGGTCGCGCTTTAACTGTGCTGGCAGACCAATGACACGCAGCAGTGTTTCACCACCTTGCTGCACACGCTCATGTAGCTGAGAAAATTGTTTTCTGTCGCTCAACTGAGAGGAGTTCAACATGCGTTCAAGTACGGCAAACTGAGGAATCAGCTTGCTGACATCTTTTTGTTGCTCTAAATCCTGTCGGATCGACAAAAGCTGGTTCTGTAGGCGCGAGTCTTCACTGCCAATCGAAGTCGATAGGTTTGCTACCAGTCGCTTAAGCACTTTCACTTCTCTTTGATACTTCAAAGAGTTGTCTCTCTGCTGCAACTTGAGTTTCTCAAGTTGTGTCCTAGCTTGCTCTAACTTTGGATGAATACTTTCTTCAAATGCGCCCATTATGTACTGCTTTAATAGGTAGTTTAGCCTTAGTAATAAAAATGCAGTGTGCTGGCTTAACTGCCGAACAAACTGAGATAGTCCGATGGATATCTATAGTTTTATCGACAGTACACAACATAACTTAAGCCTTATCTATCAATTTTTTAATAAACTCTTCATTTTGATAAGACGAATGCAATTTTATTAATCCCTGCTTGATCGCTTGTGCACATGCTTTACGAATGTCCTGCTTCGCTAAGCTTGCGGCTGGAGCATTCTTGATTGCTCTCAGGTGTGTCCAGTGACTGCGATTTTCTTTCATACTTGCTTCACGAGCCACGCTGGTGGCGTAGAGCAGTATCTCGATCAATTCTTTGTCATTGATAGCGGTATAGGCCCGAGGTAAGAACGGGTAATCAGCAATACCGATGCGTACAATTCGGTTTATGTTACTTTCAGCTTCAAACTCATTGATCCATTGCTGGATTCGGTTGAAGGTTAGTGACGCTTCTAATCCACTATCCACATTTGGCTCTACCAATAAAATGTTGGCATCTGAAAAGTGATAGATGCGCATACCGTCGGCCAAACGTGACTGTAAGTATTCCCCAAATTTCTTCTCTAAATCCAATCCGGCTTTATAACCATGTTTAAGGTACATGGTGCGCAAGAACGGTAGATCGATCATAGTAAAGCGTAGACGATCATTAAGAGGTTCGTTGATCAGGTCGCCAACTTGCCACTGTTCAAAGCTTACACTGCTTTTTTCTAAGGATGTCGCTAACTTAGCATTCAAAAGGCGTAAGTTTTTTAAACCTGATCTAGGATGTGTATAGAGGTCTTTATTCGTCTCTGCAAGCTTTTCAGTTAAAGATTGGAGTAAGTATCCCCTTCTCCAAACAAATAGAATCAAAAGTATTGAAACAATGAGTAAAGCAAAGGCTATTTTCTGAAACTTTCTATGCTCTTGATGTAGGAAATCAAGCTCTTCCGTTTGACTAGAGTAATGAAGATTTTTCTCGACGAAGTCCTTTTGTTGCCTAAAGGCATCTTCACTGATTTGATTTAGCGTAAGTTGCTGTTGTGCTGCGAGTGCGTAATGCTGTTTCAGTGTTTCCAATGAGGCTTGATAGTTTTGAGCAACCTCGTAACCCATAGACAGCAGTCGGTAGGCTTGTAATTGAGTTGGAGTGTGTTCGATGCGCTGGCCAATCTCCAGTGCTTGCTTTGCATGCTCGATGATCAACCCTGCTTGTTTTTGGTGGTATGCCACACCCGCCGAGAGCAGATGTGCTTTCGCTGTCAATAGTGGAAGATCGGTATATTGAAGAAGCTCATTCGCTCTCTCCAAATACTGCTCAGTTAATGCATAGTTGTAGAGCTGAAGATAGGTCGCAGCCAGACTCAAGCGAATATCGATGACGTTTGCGACGTTTCTCTCTGTATTTTCATGGTCGATGACATTGAAGTAATGAACCAAAGCCAGGTTGTAACGACCTTCAAAGTAGTAGATATCTCCCATCTGTTTGAGTACTTGGGCCAGGACAGGTGATTGGTTGTAGTTGTCATAAAAATCGGCAGCCTGAGATAAGTACTCAAGAGATTTGTCGTAGACCTTGCGTTCATAGAACAAAGTGGCAAGTAGGTGGTTCACCTTAGCCAGTTGTGCACTCTGGTTTTCTTCGATCGCTTGCCAATAACCCAGTAATAATTCCGATAGTGCTAAGTTATATTTTTGATGCGTTAGGTAGTGCTTACCTACCTGGATGTGATAATCGATCTTGGTAACTTCTGAATGCGTCTCTTTGATGTACTCTTCTGCTTCTAGGTAAAGCTGAGTCGCATAGTCATACTCGTTATTCGCTGAGGCTACTTGGGCGCGCATCATCTTGGTTCGATAGGACAGTGCACGCGCAAGCTGACGTGATTTTTCAAACTGCTTTAGGCTATCCGTAATCTCTCTCAATGCTTGGTTTGCAGCAGTCACATTGCGATTTTGACGCCAATATAGTTCAACGCGCGTTAACTCAACCTCAAGACTGAGATAGTTGAGCTTGTATTCATTTGCTAACAATTGTGCTTTATCGAGATGATGAATAGCACCGCGCATATCACCAGTTTCAAACTTACTGCGTGCAAGTATCACTAACGCATCGATAGTGGCGTTAGGTGTGCGAACGTCAGTATCTCTCTCTTCGCTAGTAACAGCAGACTGGTTACTCGTATTGCGACCCAATAACTTACGTTTTGACAGATAGTTTTCTGTGATGGTCTTTGCACGTAGAGGTTCAATCTCAACGAGTTGATTTGCTTCTTCGAGAATTGGACTACTGAATACCTTCGCCATAGATAATGGCGAAGTCAGTGCAATCATTAAAGTCAGTAGTCTGGTAATCCAGCGAACAGAGTTCATCCTTGATGCCTATTTTAGCGTAGTGTTTTTTAGCGTGTATTTGACGTTGGCTTATTGGCGAGCCATGCGTGTGTTGTGCGTTGGCATCTCTTTGCTCGTTGAGCGATAAGGGTTGATATCCAATCCACCGCGACGAGTATAGCGAGCATAAACGGTTAGATGCTTAGGTGAGCAATACTTCATGATGTCAGTAAAGATACGCTCAACACATTGCTCATGGAATTCGTTGTGTTCACGGAAAGAGACAATATAGCGTAGTAGCGCTTCCCGGTTAATTTGCTTACCTTGGTAACAGATCTCTACGCTACCCCAATCAGGCTGATTGGTGATCAAGCAGTTCGATTTCAGTAGGTGGCTGTGAAGAGACTCTTCAACCTCAATATCGCTAGTGGAGTTTTGCAGCAAAGTGTCATTGAAGTCATAGTGATCAATCTCGATATCTTGGCTATCGAGACATTCGCCTTTCATACCAACGACAGCTTGACCCTCGAATGAGCCTACAGGGTTAAGTTCTACTTCAACATGTTCACCCGCACAAGCGCTTAGATCTTTTTCCAGGTGTTGTTGTACCTGCTCCCAGCTATCAAATTTGCTTTGATTGTAGCTATTTAGGTAAAGCTTGAATGATTTGGATTCGATTAGGTTAGCACTGGTTGCCGGAATACGAGCATCGGCAACGGCGACTTGTGGTAATCCTTTGCTGTTTAACCATGAAACTTCATAGAGCGTCCAAATATCACATCCAAAGAAAGGCAGGGTGTCACCAAGTTCTAAGTCGTCACGGTTTAGACTGCGTGGAACCGGTTGCAGCAGGCTAGGATCGTATTGGTGATGGTATTCAGTCTTCTGACCTAGTGTCAGGCCAGCCAACTCTTTCGCGTTGGAATATTTGCTCATAGTTTTACAGCTTTTCGATTAGAATAGGGCAAATTTTACTTCAATCGCACTCATACTGTCATTAACTAACCTCGACTCTTAATGATAAAAGTCATTACCAATTTTTACTTTTGACGGAATGAACAAGGAGAGCCCTATGTCGTTAACGGTGAGCGAAGCCTTACTGAAACTTAGCCAGCAATATCAACAGCTATGGCAAGATAAACATCAATCGAACCCACGTAGTGAAGAGCTTGTTGGTATTCCCTCTCCTTGTATCCAAAAAACAACGGGTGACTACGTTGAATGGGTGGTTGTTGAGCGAGAATCTCCGGAAACCTTTGCCAATGTAGAGCAAGGTATTGAGCTGGAGCTGCATTCTGATATTAAAGAGTTTTACGGCAGCCAGTTCAGCGCGGATATTGAAGCGAGCTGGGATGGCAATCATTTCACACTGCTACAGGTTTGGAGTGAAGAGGATATGACTCGTCTGCAAGAAAACATGCTAGGACATCTTGTTATGCAGCGTCGTCTAAAGCTAAAACCGACGATTTTTATCGGAGCAACAGATGACGACCTTGAGGTTGTCTCTATTTGTAACCTATCTGGCAATGTTATCGTTGAAACCCTTGGCACCGATAAGCGTCGCCATTTGACAGATGATGTTGAAACGTTCCTTCAACAATTGACACTTGAGGTGTAGTACAGATGTACGTTGTTGAGATGCAATTTGAGTGCTTTGATAACACGACCGTTGAGGCTGTAGATAAGGCCATTAACGGTTTGATGGACGCATTGCGTTATAACGGCCAAATTCTGGGGCGTGAGTTCCCAATCATCATGGGGGAAGGAGAGTTCTACGTCCGAACGGTTTGCCCGGAACAGGACAGCTTACACCCAAACAACCACTCTGATTTTGTTAAGCATTGCATTGAGCGCCTTTCTGAAGCGTGTTTACTCTCACCAAAGATGCGTCTTTTGGGGCGTGATCTGAACTCGGAGCAAGCAGCCGAAGAAGAAATACCAAGCTGGCAAGTGCTGTATACCACTTATGTTCACACTTGTTCTCCACTACGCAGTGGTGAAACGTTATTACCGATCCCACTTTACCGTAATGAGGCGACTTTTAACGGTGATCATAAGGCGGTGATTAAGTGGCAAACCGAGTGGCAGGCATGTGATGAACTGCAAATGGCTGGCGCAAGTAAAGCGGAGCATGCAGCCCTTGAACAGCTGTGTAATCCAACCAGTGATATCTTCCGTCGCGGCTGGGATATCAGAGGACGCATTGAGTTTTTAACCAAGATTCCGACTTATTACTACCAATATCGTGTTGGCGGCAAAAGCTTAGCTGATGAAAAGGCTCGCCCTTGTCCAAAGTGTGGTGGAGAATGGCTGCTGGAAGAACCGTTGCACGATATCTTCCACTTTAAGTGCGATAACTGCCGACTGGTGTCGAATATTTCGTGGGATCATCTTAAGTAGAATTTGTAACGCTGCGCTCCTAGATAACTAGTTCGCTTCGCTACTGGAAAACGAGATCTCTAGATTCTTCAATCTACCGCACTAAAAAGGGTTGACGCGAAACGTCAACCCTTCAAAATTCTCTAGCTCTCTAGCTCTCTAGCTCTCTAGCTCTCTAGCTCTCTAGCTCTCTAGCTCTCTAGCTCTCTAGCTCTCTAGCTCTCTAGCTCTCTAGCTCTCTAGCTCTCTAGCTCTAGCTCTATCTCTTCGCCAAAATCCTATCTAGATGATTGGCAAACTCTCTTCTCTCAGTTTGACTTAATGCTGCTGGACCACCGGTTTGAATACCACTTGAGCGCATGGTGTCCATGAAGTCGCGGATATTAAGTCGCGCTTTAATGGTCTCTTTGGTATAAAGCTCGCCTCTTGGGCTGAGGGCAAGCGCTCCCTTAGTGATGACTTCATCGGCCAGTGGGATATCGGAGGTGATGATGAGATCATTGGCTTCGGTTAAACGTACGATTTCGTTGTCCGCGATATCAAAGCCACTCTGAACTTGAATGGAACGAATATTGGTGCGGTTTGGTACAGGGACTCGATGGTTCGCGACAAAAGTGCACAACACCCCAGTGCGCTCGGCTGCGCGGCAAATTGTTTCGCGAGTCACTTTTGGACACGCGTCGGCATCAACCCAAATCTTCATTATTGATTCTCTTGTGTTTTATTAGCGGCCGCAGATTCAACCGCTGCAAGTCTGGTTTCGAGTTGCTCAATTCGTTGAGTAAGCTTTGAAACTTGTTCCAGTAAAGCAGAGACTTGGCCTTCATCTGAAGCTTCAGGCGCTTTCACTTCAACCTTTGGTACTCGATTTGCCGTCTTAAAGGTCTTGATTGCCGTAATAATAGCCGGCATAGGAATCGAGGTACGAAGGCGAGCTTTGACTAAGGCCACGGTTGGTTCTTTACCATCGCGTTGTAGAGAGTCGAATACGTCTTGAAGTTCTTGTGATACGTCTTTTGTCAGCATGCTAAATGTCCATTTTGTTTTGTAGTAATGGTAAAGGTATAAGCAATATGCTGTCTAGATCACACTCTTATTTTGAGGAAGAAAGACGCTGAAAAGCAATTTCGACCATCGCGTGTGCGAGATCTCTCACATGAGGTGTGCGATAAAGTGCTTTTATATCATGGTCAAAGTGAAGGGTTTTTATTTAAGTGTTTGTATTTTAGCTGTTTATTTGGAAGTTAGATTGTGTTTATCATCTTAATAGAAAACTTTATTTGATATCCCTGTTGAGTTAAATCGGTAGAAGCGTAAATTGAACGGTGTCGGAAGGATACTGACACGGAACAGGAAACAACGGATTGTTAAAGTCTTCAGGATGAAGACATGATTATTCAGGATGAGTAATCAGCAAGGAGCTAGGACATTGTAGGGAAACAAACAGTAGATAGGATATTTACTGCAACGGAATGACAATGGACACCTTTAGGATAAAGGTTAGGAACCACATCAGGATGATGTAAGGGACACCGCTCAAGGAACAAGTGATGTGTACTGATGAGGATTATCAGTAACTAGGATGTTTGGACACCGCTAGGAAGGCGACGCACGGAATTAGCTGAAGGAATCAGCACTAATTATGGATGATGCATGGAGCACTAATTAGTAGCTGGACTGCTGCGAGTAAGACTATAGCCCCGACACGCGAGTGTTGGGGCTTTTCTTTTTGGTAAGGATACCATTATGACTATTGTGACTAATAGAACACTTCTTGTTCCTTATACAGAGGAACATATGGGGGACTTTATTCGGCTCAACTGTTGTCCGATTAATCGAGCTGAGATGAATGGTCCCCACAAACCCAAATCAGCCATGGGCTTGTTTGAAAATGTATTGAAGGTGAGCCATCAAACACCAACCAGTGCGATGGCGGTACTCGATCTTTCGACTCGAGAGTATATCGGACATGTGTTTATTAGCCGCGAAGACAATGACTTCGAACTGGGTTTTATCTTTGACAAGTCGGTCTGGGGGCAAGGCATTGCGACAGAAGTGCTCTCTGCTTACTTACCAAAGGCTATTTATCGTATGGACTTGACTCATATCATCGCGACAGTGAACACCCACCACACACCATCTAAAAAGTTGTTAGAAAGGTTAGGCTTTGACGTAACGGCGCAAAAAGAAGACGAATATGGGCCGTATTTTTATATGGAAAAGCAGTGTCATGAGTTAGAAGCGGCCTAAAAGGCCGCTTCTTTTTTAACTGAGAAAACTTAGAGTGAACTTTCGCTCATTCGGTAAGGTGGTATTGCAAATGAGCCGACTCGAAAGCCATGCATGGTCAACTCTGCCTGATAATAATCATCCCCAAGGGCTGAAAACTCAAATTGATATTGGGTATACCAACGTAGCCGTCCACCAAATTTGCCAATGCTGTGCTTCTTAAACGCCACGCTCAGAAGTTGGATGTCTAAACGGTCACAACGCCTGGCAATAGCAGCTTTAGCCAACTCGGACTGTCGACGCTGCTGCCAAAACAGAAAGCAGAACATGGCTAGGCCGAGTATTGCGAAAAGATCTCCTATCATAATTTCCCTTTAGTGCTCGTTTAATGAGACGCTTCACCCTTCGTTGCGCGTTGTAGTTGTATTAAGGCCTTTGCTAGCTCTGGGGAAGGTGCTCCATGCAGAAGAGGTAATAACGTCATTCTTAGTGCTGGCAACATGACAAGATCAGCGAACAACTGGTTGAATAGAGCCTGGTTATTGGTTTGTGCTAGGCGGACTAAGAACTGCTCTGCCAGCTTAGCATCTTGAAGCACTTGCCAGTTTCTGCCTGCAATCGCGATAAGGATCTCTTGGTGACTCAAGAGTGCGCTATTTAGTATTGCGGAAACCACCTTGGTTTGAATCGCAACATCCGCACCTGCTAAACCTCTTATTAGCGCTGAAAGTAAGAATAGATCTGGTTGGTCACTGTTGATTTCAGTTTGGGTCTTTTCGAATAGGCTTTCTGCAAGCTTGTTGTTTAAATCGATATGTTCTAATGCGCCGAGCAAAGCGTAAAGTGGTTGGTCAGAAACGTTAGCGAGAGCCTTACGCACCATGACACTGTTTTGTTCATCATTCAGACGAGCACAAATATCGGTAATGCCTTGTAAGCCGACCGTCTGCCAATTGCTCCAACCTAGCGCGCCAGAGAAGTACTCTTTTGCATGAGCATAGTATTGGCTTGCAGGTAGATCTAATTGTGCACGAACCACGCTATGGAACAGGGCAAGCTTATCCTCGGTTGGTTTAAAGGTGTATGGGTTGTTGGATAGCTTTTGTTGCTGTTCTTCACTTAATTCACCGCTTAAACGGGAACCCATGGCTTCTACAACATACTTAATGAAGTTGCCGATATCTGATTGTTTCAGCAGCCCACGTTCATCCAACGGGAACTTAAGGAACCAGATCCACGGTTGCTTTTGCTCATTCCAGTAGCTAATCGCGATATGCGCGTGTCGTTTGAGTGGGTAAGGGTAGGCTTGTTGGCCCAACTCGACCTTTGAGAATAACGCATTATCGACAGACTGGATTCTGCGCCCCAAATCGTAGATATGATAATCACAGCCGCTGTTTGTCAAAAGTTGCGTCAGCGTTTCGATGTTGTCCATTTCAAGTACCTCTAACCTAATCTAATTGTTAAATGGTATTCTATGGCGAAATTTCAAGGTTTCCTCGGTTTTAAATCTCGATAATTAGAGCCGAAATCTTCACAAAGAGACTGATAGAACATTTATGAATCACCCAATCTCGATTTTACTCGACGAGCTAGAGGCTGCTTTACGCGCGCAAGGTGCTTGGCAAGATGCCGCCCCTTCAGAGCAAGATTTAAGAAGTCAGCAGCCTTTTGCTGTCGATACCCTTGCTCCTGAGCAATGGCTTCAATGGATCTTTATTCCTAAAATTAAGTACCTCATAGCCACCAATACCACGCTACCAAGTGGATTTGAGATGAAGCCATATTTTGAACAAGTGTGGAACCAACAGCCAGGAATGCAGAGTGTCATTGATATTGTGGGTCGAATTGATCGGGAGTGTACTTAATGCTAGAAATCATTTATCAAGATGAGTACTTGGTAGCAGTAAACAAGCCTGCTGGAATGCTAGTGCACCGCTCTTGGCTCGATAAGCATGAAACTCAATTCGTGATGCAGACTTTGCGTGATCAAATTGGTCAGCATGTGTTTCCGTTGCATCGTTTGGACCGCCCAACTTCTGGCGTTTTGGTGTTTGCGTTGTCGAGTGAGGTAGCATCACAGGTGATGCCGATGTTTGCCAATCACGAGATGGAAAAAACTTATCACGCCATTATTCGCGGTTGGATTGAAGAGGGGGATACCCTCGATTACCCACTCAAAGAAGAGTTGGATAAGATCGCCGATAAGTTCGCTGATCAAGACAAAGAAGCGAAAGAGGCAATCACCGAATATCGACCACTAGGAAAGGTTGAGGTGCCTCATTCGACCGGCCGCTTCCCCACTACGCGTTATGGTTTGGTGGAAATGAAGCCGAAAACAGGTCGTAAACATCAGCTTCGTCGTCATATGCACCACTTAAGTCATCCGATTGTTGGTGATACCTCGCATGGTGATGGTAAGCATAATCGCTTATTCCGCGATCACTACGACTCACATCGTTTGTTACTACACGCATCTCGTTTGACGTTTATTCATCCATTTACAGGTGTCGAGTTAGTGCTAGAAGCGAAATTTGATGAGACGTGGCGCCGCTTGATCGAAGAGTTCGAATGGACGGATGTAGAGTTTTAGGTATAGATAGAGCGGATTTTGGTTCCAAGTTCCTAGGTATTTCAGTCTAGGAACTTGGAGTGTTCAAGCTAGGAACTACTTAACTTCCTCACCTTTTGCTTGAAGGTCTGCGTGGTAAGAAGAACGCACGAATGGGCCACAGGCTGCGTGAGTAAAGCCTAAATCAAGTGCAATCTCTTTTAGTTCATCAAACTCTGCTGGTGGCACATAGCGCTCTACCGGTAAGTGGTGACGACTTGGTGCTAGGTATTGACCAAGTGTCAGCATAGTAACACCGTGTGCGCGTAGATCTTTTAGTACTTCAACGATCTCTTCTTTAGTCTCACCTAAACCCATCATTAAACCGGACTTAGTTGGAACCTCTGGGTGCTGCTCTTTGAATTTCTTCAGCAGATCCAATGACCACTGATAGTTCGCACCAGGACGTACCTTACGGTAGAGGCGTGGAGCCGTTTCTAGATTGTGGTTGAAGACATCTGGCGGACACTCTTTGAGTTCATCTAGAGCCTTGTCCATACGACCACGGAAGTCAGGCACAAGAGTTTCGATGCGAATGTTCGGGCTAAGTGCACGGATTTCGCGGTTACAGTCTGCGAAGTGTTTAGCACCACCGTCGCGCAGGTCATCACGGTCAACTGATGTGATTACAACGTACTTGAGACTCATGTCAGAAATCGTTTTCGCCAGCTTTGTTGGTTCTTCGGCTTCTGGAGCAACAGGGCGGCCGTGCGCAACATCACAGAACGGGCAGCGACGTGTACAGATAGCACCTAGGATCATGAAGGTCGCTGTGCCGTGATTGAAACATTCCGCTAGATTCGGGCATGAAGCTTCTTCACATACAGAATGAAGGTTGTTCTTACGCATCGCTGATTTGATGTCTTGGATGCGTTGGCTATCCGCAGGCAGTTTGATCTTCATCCAGTCCGGTTTACGCAGAACTTCTTTCTGCTCCGTAGGAACATTTTTTGTTGGGATGAGGGCCATCTTGTCGGCGTCGCGGTACTTAACGCCCTTTTCCATTTGGATCGGTTTGCTCATGATTCTACTACTTAGTTATCGGCTTCAAGGCCTATTTGTTGGCTTCTAGGCTTCATTATTAGCTTTAAGGCTAAGGTAAAGCGGCTTCAGTGCTAAATTCTATGTGCTCGTAGCCTAATATAGACGCGAGCTCTTGTATAAGTTGTTCTTCTACGGCTGTGATCTCGGTAGGGCCGCCAAGGTCGCTGACCTGAACCATCTCCATACCTGCATAACCACACGGGTTGATTCGTAAGAAAGGAGAAAGATCCATATTTACGTTCAGAGCGAGCCCGTGGAAAGAGCAGCCTTTACGGATACGCAAACCGAGAGAACAGATTTTTCTGCCATCCACATACACGCCAGGGGCATCTGGGCGCGCTGCAGATTCAATCTTGTATGCTCCCAGTGTATTAATCACTAGGTTTTCAATATGGGTGACCAGTTCACGAACCCCCATGTTCTTGCGACGTAGGTTTATTAAAAAGTACGCCACAAGCTGTCCAGGACCATGGTATGTCACCTGGCCCCCCCGGTCACTTTGAACCACAGGAATATCACCGGCATTTAATACATGTTCGGCTTTACCAGCTTGCCCTTGCGTGAAGACTGGATTGTGTTCGACTAGCCAAACCTCGTCTAAGGTTTCATCTGTGCGATTGTCGGTAAATTCGTGCATCGCTTTCCAGATCGGCTCATAGTCTTGTCGTCCTAAACGCTTAACAACAAGTTGATTTTGCATGCCAAAGTCCGTAGGTAGGTTAGTAAAGAGAATGGATTATAAACCTATTGAAAGCTTGGAACTACAACCTAATAACAGGTTTTTAACGCGATTCTTAGTCGATAGTTTTTATCGTGTTGATAAATAACAAAAAAGCAGCCGAAGCTGCTTTAAAAAATATTTTAATTTTTAAAAATATTAAAGAACCATGCGAACGATGTCGATCTCGCCAAGCTCTTTGTAAAGTGTTTCAACTTGCTCAATTGAAGTCGCAGTGATGTTGATAGATACCGAGTGGTAGTTACCTTTTGCACTTGGCTTCACTGTTGGGCTGTAATCACCTGGTGCGTGGCGTTGAATTACCTCAAGTACTTTCTCTGGTAGTTCAGGTTTTGCATAACCCATCACTTTGTAAGTAAAAGAGCATGGGAACTCAAGCAGGTCTTTTAGTTTCGCATCAGAATTAATATTCATTGTCGACTCCAAGCTCTTATAGAGCGCATAAATTCAATAAGGGCGGAATATTACTCGCTTGCTTGCTGGAACTCAAGTTGGTGAGCTTAAGAACAACAAAAGCCACTCTAGGTGGCTTTTGTTTGTATTGCTATGAGGTTCTATTAAAAGAAGCTCTTGAATAGCAGTACGATGTAATCCCATAGACGGCTGAATAGGCCACCTTGTTCAACATCTTCAAGCGCAAGTAGCGGGTACTCAGCAATGTCTTCACCATCTACTTGATAGTATAGCTTGCCAACCGCATCGCCTTTAGAGATTGGGGCTTCAAGTTCTTTTTCAAGTACAAAGCTTGCGGTTAGGTTTTTCGCTTGGCCACGAGGTAGTGTTACGAATGTATCTTCGGCAACACCCAGTGCAATAGCGTCTTTGTTACCCATCCAGATTTTCTCTTCAACGAAAGTCTCACCCGCCTTGTGAGGAGCGACTGTTTCGAAGAAACGGAAGCCGTAGTTCAGAAGCTTTTTACTTTCTGCTTTACGCGCGTTCGCACTCTTAGTACCCATAACGACAGCAACTAGGCGCATTTTGCCCTCTGTCGCTGAGCTTACTAGGTTGTAGCCTGCACCGCTTGTATGGCCTGTCTTGATGCCATCAACGTTCATGCTCTTATCCCAAAGTAGACCGTTACGGTTGTATTGAGTGATGCCGTTGTATGTGTACTGCTTCTCGGAGTAGATGCGGTATTCTTCTGGTACGTCACGGATTAGCGCTTGGCCTAGCAAAGCCATGTCGTAAGGCGTTGAGAATAGAGTATCGCTGTCTAGACCGTGAGAGTTAGAGAACTGACTATTGGTCATTCCTAGGCTGTTTGCCCAAGCGTTCATCAATGCAACAAATGCGTCCTCAGAGCCGGCAATGTGTTCAGCCATTGCGACACATGCATCATTACCAGATTGAATGATGATACCGCGGTTTAGGTCAGCAACTTTAACAGTAGTGCCAACTTCGATGAACATTTTAGATGAATCTGGGAAGTTCTTTGCCCAAGCGTTTTTGCTGATTACAACGTCATCATCAAGAGAGATGTTTCCGCGCTCAACTTCTTGGCCGATAACGTAACTTGTCATCATCTTGGTTAAGCTTGCTGGGTTTAGCTTAACGTCTTTGTTCTTTTCAGCGATGACCTTACCTGAGTTGTAATCCATCAGAACAAAACCTTTTGCGGCAATTTGAGGCGCATCAGGAACGACGATTGGGGCAGCAACAGCAGAAGTTGCAAGCGTTGCAGTGAGTGCAACTGAAGATGCAATCAGAGATTTAAGAGAAGCTTTTGGTTTGTTCATAGTGGCTATTAATTACTTTTTAAACTGTCCGTATCTTATCAGAATCATTCATCGAGGCCATATAAGGTCTGTGAGTGATCCGGTATTTATTTAGCTTTTTTGATGAAAGCCGAGTCAAAACCGAGTGATTTTACTTTTTCCAGCGCTTCCTGCGTCAGGTTGTAGTCATCAAATGGACCTAACATAATGCGGTAAATGCTGTCTTTAGGCTCAAGAAAACTTGGAGAATTTGTTTTTTGACCAAGGTCTTGCGATAAAGTTCGTGAGCGATCTTCATACTTAGAAGAGGCAACTTGGACTACGTATTGAGGGTGCTTTGGGGAAAGCGGTGTATCTACAGGTCTATCGACTGAGATCACTTCAATCTTGACGTTAGCCGTACCGGTTTTGACAACCCCTAATTTGTACGCGGCTGCGTAGCTTAGGTCAATAATGCGACCTTCATGAAAAGGACCACGATCGTTCACTCGAACAATCGCTTCAGTACCATTATCGAGGTTGTACACCTTAACATAGCTTGGGATCGGTAGGGTTTTATGGGCTGCACTCATTGAGTACATGTCATAGACCTCACCATTTGAAGTTTGATGACCGTGAAACTTTTTGCCGTACCAAGAGGCTTGACCCTTTTGAGTAAAACCTTGGGTATCGCGAACGATGGTGTAGTCTTCACCGCGCAATGAATAGTTGCTGTTTCCACCTAGGCTATAGGGTTCATAAACTGGGTTGGCATCTTCAATGTGGTCCACTGAGAAAGGTGCATCGGGTGCAACATCATCAGATATGCTATAGCGGCTGCCGCTGGAACAGCCTGCTAAAGTGAGTAGCGTTAAGCTAGAAACTAAAAGTACTTTGTTCATAGTCCGTTATGTTGCCTTTGAGAAGGCTTTTCTGTGGGTGTGGATAGACATCAGGATACCGAAGCCGGCCATCAGGGTTACCATAGAGGTACCACCGTAGCTTATAAGCGGGAGTGGTACACCAACAACCGGTAATATACCACTCACCATACCAATATTTACGAAAACGTAAACAAAGAAACTCAAAACAATACTACCACCCATCATCCGACCAAACGCCGTTTGTGCTTGGCTTGCGAGATAGAGTCCTCTGCCGATAATGAAAAGGTATAGGGCGAGGAGGGCAAGGATACCAATCATTCCCCACTCCTCACCGATAACGGCGAAGATGAAGTCTGTATGTCGCTCAGGCAGAAACTCTAATTGAGATTGCGTGCCTTTTAACCACCCTTTTCCTGATAAACCACCTGAGCCGATGGCAATCTTACTTTGAATAATGTGGTAACCCGCACCCAGTGGATCGGATTCTGGATCAAATAGGGTTCTTACCCTGACTTTTTGATACTCACGCATCAAGAAGAACCAAAGGATAGGAATAAAGCCCCCGACTGCTATCGCAGCAGCGAAGATGATTCTCCAGCTAATACCAGCTAAGAAAATAACAAAGATACCCGAGGCTGCAATTAGGATTGAGGTCCCTAAATCGGGTTGCTTGGCAATCAAAATGGTCGGTACAAAGACCATGACTAAAGAGATAATGATCGTCTGGAAAGTCGGGGGTAGTGGGCGCTTACCTATGTATCGGGCTACCATCAAAGGAACGGCGAGTTTTAGAAGCTCTGAGGGTTGGAAGCGGACGAAACCCAAGTTGAGCCAGCGCTGTGCCCCCTTAGAGGCTTCTCCAAAGAACAGTACCCCAAGCAATAATATGATACCGCCAGCAAAAAGCAGCGGGGCAAGGGTTTCGTAGGTTCTTGGAGGAATCTGAGCGAGTACGATCATTACCCCGATAGACAAGCCCATGCGCATTGCCTGGCGGTCCATCATCGCCAAGCTTTGACCACTGGCGCTGTACATGACAACCAATCCAAATGCCATTAGTGCGAACACACCAAGTAGCAAGGGTAAGTCGAGGTGAACGCGTTCAAATAAAGCGCGGTTTTTACCCGTAGATGGGTCTAGTTTCATTGCTGCGCCTCTTTCTCTTCATCTAGGATGATATGGTCAAAGATTCGTCTCACCACGGGTGCGCCGTTGGTAGAGCCACCACCGGCGTTTTCTAACACGATAGTAACGATCACCTCTGGATCATTGATTGGTGCGTAGCCGGTAAATAGGGCGTGGTCACGCAGATGTTCTGGGATTTCGTCAGCGTTATATTCTTCATCTTCTTTCAGGCTAAATACCTGCGCGGTGCCAGATTTACCTGCGCTTGAATAGCCAAGCTTGGCGAACGCGCGGCGAGCGGTCCCCTTTTTACCGTGATTGGCCAGGCGCATCCCCTCTTCGGCAATGTTCCAGTAACTGGTTGCTACACCTTGAATTGGAGGGTAGGTTTCAATAGGTGATAGCTCTTGAGAGTTAAACTCTTCACCGTTTTCGATAGTTGAACGAAGCAAGTGGGGGGCAATCACTTCACCACGGTGAACCAATACTGAGGTTGCCTTGGCAATCTGCATTGGTGTTGCTGTCCAGTAGCCTTGCCCGATACCGACAGGGATAGTGTCACCTTGGTACCATGGGGTTCTGTGGCGAGCCTGTTTCCATTCACGAGTAGGCATGTTCGCTTTACTCTCCTCATGGATATCGATACCGGTATAGTCACCAAAGCCAAAGCGCATCATCCAGTCGGAGATGCGATCAATACCCAAGTCGTAAGCGATTTGGTAGTAGAAGGTATCCACCGATTCTTCTATGGACTTTTTCACATCAACCTTGCCATGGCCCCAACGTAGCCAATCACGGAAAGGTCTGGTTTTTGAGTTGGGTATACGCCAGTATCCTGGGTCGTTTCTGACCGTTTTAGGCGTAATCACACCTTCATCTAATGCCGCAACAGCGATAAATGGCTTTATCGTCGAAGCCGGTGGATAGATGCCTAAGGTTGCGCGGTTTACTAATGGTCGATCAGGATCGTTAAGAAGCGCATTATAGCCTTTGCTCGAGATACCGTGAACAAAGTCATTCGGGTCATAGCTTGGGCTGGACACCATGGCAAGTACACCATTGTCAGCAGGGTCGAGCACAACAGCAGAACCACGATGACCATCTAGCAGCTTATGCACATAGAGTTGTAGGTCAATATCGAGGTTTAGAACAATGTCTTTGCCTGGTTTAGGTGGTACGTACTTGAGCGTCCGAATGACACGTCCTCGACTGTTTACCTCAACTTCTTGATAACCCGCAGTGCCGTGTAACATATCCTCATAGTAACGCTCGATGCCGAGCTTACCGATGTCTCTGGTAGCTTGGTAATTCGAGGCTTTTTCTTCGCGGATCAGGCGCTGCATATCGCGATCGTTAATGCGAGATACATAGCCAATCACGTGCGTCAAAACATCGCCGTAAGGATAAAAGCGCTTTAGGTTCGCGGTGACTTCAACCCCAGGAAACTTATGTTGCTGAACCGAGAATATTGCGACTTGCTCTTGGCTAAGCTGAGTCAACAGTGGTACAGACTTGAAGCGTCTAGTGCGGCGTCGGTCTTTCTCGAAGGATTCAACTCGCTCATCTGAGATAGGTAAAATATCTTGTAATGCAGCGATGGTCGCGTCCATGTTTTTAATCTTTTCCGGGGTCAACTCTAAGTTGAACACCGGGCGGTTTTCAGCCAGCAATCGACCTTTACGGTCGTAGATCAAACCTCGGTTTGGAGCGATAGGAACAACCTTGATGCGGTTGTCGTTGGAGCGGGTTTCATAATCCTGATATTGATTCACCTGAATGTTGTACAGGTTAAGGATCAATAAACCCATCATGAAGATAATACCGACAAATGCAACCAAAGCGCGTCGTGAAAACAACGCGCTTTCTGCTTTGTAGTCCCTTATCTGGCTGCGCTTACGTCGTAGCATGTGTTACTCGCGGTGATACGGGTGGTTCGCCGTAATGCTCCACGCACGGTATAGGCTTTCAGCCATCACAACACGTACTAGTGGGTGGGGAAGAGTGAGCGGTGATAGAGACCAGCTTTGGTCTGCCGCTGCTTTACACGCAGGTGCTAAGCCTTCAGGGCCACCAATCAGAATAGACACATCGCGCGCATCTAATTTCCAAGCATCAAGCTGTTGTGCCAGTTGTGGGGTATCCCAACGTTTGCCTGGAATATCAAGAGTGACAATACGGTTGCCCTTTGGCACTGCTGCTAACATTGCTTCGCCTTCTTTTTGTAAGATGCGAGCAATGTCTGCGTTCTTTCCACGCTTGCCTGCAGGGATCTCAATCAGCTCTAGCGGCATATCATGCGGGAACCGACGTTGATACTCTTTAAAACCTTCTTCGATCCATTTGGGCATCTTAGTGCCAACGGCAATCAGCTGGATTTTCAACGCTTAGCTCCAAAGTTTTTCAAGTTGGTATAGCTCGCGTTGCTCTTCTTGCATCACGTGTAGCATGCTTGTACCCATGTCGAGTACAACCCATTCACCTTCTTGCTCGCCGTCCATACCCAGTGGTTCAAGGCCGACTTTTTTGATTTCACTCGATACATGTTCAGCAATAGATGAAACGTGGCGCTTAGAGGTGCCAGTGCAGATAACCATGTAATCCGTTACGCTAGATTTACCGATAACATCAACAATTACGATATCTTCTGCTTTCATATCATCAGCTTTGTCAGCCAAAAAGGCTTTGAGTTCTTCGCGTTGCAAAGTGGAATCCTTAAATGTGTTCAAATTTCTACTAAGAGTGCTATGTTTAGCATACTCTCGGGTGTTTAATGCGGTAGATATTACCACGCTTTAGTAATGAGTATTAGCTTGCAGCACGTGGCTAGCGTTAGTTTGACTCATTTCTAACGTTAATTGGGTTAATAGGGGCCAAGGCGATTGCTCATATTGAGTTTTAGCCAGCACTTCTGCTCGAGCTAACAGTTTCAACATTTGAGTGAGCTTGTTGGTATCGAGTCGTCCTAGTGCTGATTGATACAATGGGCGACGATTCTGCCAAATTCGATATTTATCGTAGAGGCTACCGAGTGGAGAGGTCTGAGACTCACTTTTTAGCCTAAGCAGTAGCATCAGTTCTTTTTGCAGTGTGCGCATTAAGATAATGCTTTCGATACCCTCTGCATCAAGTTGACGCAAGATACGCTGGGCGCGATTTGCTTTGCCAGCCAGTTGAGCATCAATCCAATCAAATGCTGTAAAATGGTTGTGGCGACTCAGTGATTCTTGCAGGCGAATCAGAGTAAGTTGGCCATCTGGGTAGATCAGAGCAAGCTTCTCAAGGCTTTGCTTCAGGGCAAATAAGTTACCCTCATGCCATTGAGCCAACATCTGCACGGCTTCTGGGTCTGGCTTTAGGCCAACCGCTCTACAACGCTGCATCACAAATTGAGGTAGGCGCTGGGCATCAGGGCTATGGCAACTCACCAATGCCCCATTTTTTGTGAGCGCCTTGTACCATTTCGCGTTTTCTTGTGCCTTAGTGAGTTTGGTGCCCACCAAGACAATCAACACATCTGGGTTTATCAACTCAGCTAATTCTAAAAGCTGCTTAGCAATAGCGGCAGTGATGCTCCCTTCACCTAGATCGAGTTCTATAAGCTGTAAGTTAGAGAATAGACTCATCGACTGGCAGCAGTCGATGACTTCATTCCAATCTAGGCTTGAATCAACAGAGAAACGATGTACTTCTTCAAAGCCTTTTGCTTGCGCATTTTGTTGAATGAGTTGACGGCTCTCTTGTACAAGAAGCGGCTCATTACCAAAAACGAGATAGCAGTTGAGAAGCTGTTTTTGCAGGTGATCGGTTAAGCGATCGGCATAAATTCGCATATTGATTGGTTACTGAGCCGCGGGCTCGCTACCTGCTTCCAAAGTCTCGATCGTGTTTACACCCATTTCTTTTTTCTTTGGCATATCATCAAACTCGAGCTCGTTGGCTTCATAATCTGCTTTTAGGCGAGCGGTTTGGCGGATGATCTGTGTCGATGCAAGCTGACGCATTTCGTCTTCGATCATGTCGCGTTCAACCGACTTTGCTAGTGCGGTCAGCGGGTTATCTAGGTAGCTGCGGGTAACTGAGGTTGAGAATGTTTTCATTCCTAGCTCAGGAACCGTAATACGGTAACTCACTCGGTAGGTCAGCTCTTTTTCAGCTGCGCGAGTGTTTTGGTATAGAGAAAGTGTGCGCTCGCTTGTTCCAGCACTGATTAGGTGCAGGTTAGGAACATTACTTGCTGGTGAAACGACATCGATTTTGTTCAGGCGAAGTTGCGCCTCTACCGAGCGTGTTAGATCACTGTATTGGTCATAGCTGGTTAGAGACAGTTTCTGAAGCTCTTCTGGTACATCAAAATTGCCACGAAGATGAAAGCCACATGCCGATAGAAGGCTAGCAATAAGAACGACACAAGATAGCTTTACAGAAGAAAGAGAAATTAGACGCATGACAAGATGATCTCAATGTTTAGTTATTTATCTTAAGGCTCTGTACTTATCTGAGTAGATAAAGCAAAGCGTTAAGATAAATAAAGCAGGGTGGGTAAAATCACCACCCTGCTTATGACTTATTTATCTGCGATTAGTTCGCAACGATGTTCAGAAGTTTACCTGGTACGTAGATAACTTTACGTACAGTCTTGCCATCAGTGAACTTAGTTACGTTCTCATCGTTTAGGCCAATTTGTTCAATCTCTTCTTTAGAGATATCTGCAGGTACCGTCAGTTTCGCACGTAGCTTACCGTTAACCTGAACGATGATTAGCTTCTCGTCTTCAACTAGCGCTTTCTCATCAAACGTTGGCCATGCCGCGTTGTCGATGTCTGTCTCACCAAGACCTGCCCACATTTCGTAAGAGATGTGCGGAGTGATTGGGTACAGCATTGCAACAACCGCTTTAAGCGCTTCATCAAGGATTGCACGGTCTTGTGCAGACTCTTGAGGTGCTTTCGCTAGCTTGTTCATCAGTTCCATAATTGCAGCGATAGCCGTGTTGAACGTTTGACGACGAGCGATATCATCAGTCACTTTCGCGATAGTCTTGTGAACGTCACGACGAAGCGCTTTTTGGTCGCCAGACAGTGCTGAAGTATCAACGGCTTCTACCGCGCCTTTCGCTGCGTGCTCGTTTACTAGTTTCCAAACACGTTTCAGGAAGCGGTTTGCACCCTCTACGCCAGACTCTTGCCACTCAAGTGTCATGTCTGCAGGTGATGCAAACATCATGAATAGACGTACAGTGTCAGCACCGAACTTGTCTACCATCTCTTGTGGGTCGATACCGTTGTTTTTCGACTTAGACATCTTGATCATGCCTGAGTGCTCAACGTCACGGCCTGTGTTGTCTTTCGCTGAAACGATGCGGCCTTTACCATCACGCTCAACCGTTACATCTGTAGGTGCAACCCACTCTGTACCGCCTTTTTCGTTCTCGTAAGAGAAAGCGTCAGCCAGAACCATGCCTTGACATAGTAGTTGCTTGAACGGCTCATCAGACGTTACGTAGCCCGCATCACGTAGAAGTTTGTGGAAGAAGCGAGAGTACAGTAGGTGCATACAAGCATGCTCGATACCACCGATGTACTGGTCTACTGGTAGCCAGTAGTTTGCTTTTTCTGGGTCTAGGATGTCGTCAGCTTGTGGAGAACAGTAACGCGCGTAGTACCAAGAAGACTCCATGAACGTATCGAAGGTATCAGTCTCACGTAGAGCAGGTTCGCCGTTGAATGTTGTCTTCGCCCATTCTTTGTCAGACTTGATTGGGCTAGTTACGCCGTCCATTACCACGTCTTCAGGAAGAATTACTGGCAGTTGGTCAGCTGGTACTGGGTGCACTTCACCATCTTCAGTAGTTACCATTGGGATTGGTGCGCCCCAGTAACGTTGACGAGATACACCCCAGTCACGTAGACGGAAGTTTACTGTCTTAGTACCTTTGCCCTCAGCTTCTAGCTTCGCTGCAATAGCGTCGAATGCTGCTTGGAAGTCAAGACCATCGAACTCACCTGAATCGAACAGTACGCCTTTCTCAGTGTACGCTTCTTCAGAGATGTTCAGCTCGCTGTCATCAGCAGGCTTGATCACAGGGATGATATCTAGACCGTATTTAGTTGCGAACTCGTAGTCACGTTGGTCGTGCGCAGGTACTGCCATTACAGCGCCTGTACCGTAGTCCATCAGTACGAAGTTAGCTACGTAAACAGGAACCTCACGACCGTTCAATGGGTGAATAGCAGTAAGGCCAGTCGCCATACCTTTCTTCTCCATTGTAGCCATTTCAGCTTCTGCTACTTTGTTGTTCTTACACTCTTCAACGAATGCTGCTAGCTCAGGGTTTGTTTTAGCCGCTTCTGCTGCTAGAGGGTGACCTGCTGCAATACCAACGTAAGTCACGCCCATTAGCGTGTCGGGGCGAGTTGTGTAAACTTCTAGGTCTTGCTGACCCTTAACCTCAAACTTCAGCTCAACACCCTCAGAGCGGCCAATCCAGTTGCGCTGCATGGTTTTAACCATTTCAGGCCAACCATCTAGGTTGTCTAGGTCGTCAATGAGTTCTTGAGCGTATTCAGTGATCTTAATGAACCACTGAGGGATCTCTTTTTGCTCTACGATTGCGCCAGAACGCCAACCGCGGCCATCTACAACCTGCTCGTTTGCAAGAACCGTTTGGTCTACTGGATCCCAGTTAACTGTCGACATTTTCTTGTAAACTAAACCTTTCTCGTAAAGCTTAGTGAAGAACTCTTGCTCCCAACGGTAGTACTCAGGCGTACAAGTTGCGAATTCACGCTCCCAGTCATAGCCCAAACCTAGCATTTTAAGCTGGTTTTTCATGTACTCGATGTTTTCGTAAGTCCATGGTGCAGGAGCCGTGTTGTTTTTAACTGCTGCGTTTTCTGCTGGAAGACCGAATGCGTCCCAACCGATTGGTTGCATTACATTTTTGCCTTGCAGGCGTTGGAAACGAGAAACCACATCACCGATAGTGTAGTTACGCACGTGACCCATGTGCAGTCGGCCACTTGGGTAAGGGAACATTGATAGACAGTAGAATTTTTCTTTATTTGGGTCTTCACTTACAACAAAGGTCTTGTTGTTGTCCCAATGCTGTTGAACTTTCTGTTCAATATCTTGCGGGTTGTATTGTTCTTGCATCGATGATGTCCGGTTATCTTGGAATTTGTGAGTCTGGTTTAAACAGACTTCAATAGATCGTTATAGAATACCTAAAGCAAGCCACATCAACAATAGTCAATGCTATGGAGGTGCCGTATGCCGAAGAAAAAAGCGCTTTATGAAGAGATAGTGGAAGATGTGATTGAGACGCTCAAGCACAGCCCTGATGAACTCAACAATAAAATAGAGACGTCTGGTAAGTATGCAAAAGCCGCCAATGACATGACCAAAGACGAGCTAGCTTTGATTTCTGCCTATGTAAAATCTGATTTGAAAGAGTTTTCCGAAAACTATGAAGAGAGCAAGAGCGGGCCATTTTATCTGATGGTGGCGAACTCTATCTGGCATGGTTTGTTGGAGATTACCGACCGAACAAAGGTGGAATGGGTGGAGTTATTCCAAGACCTTGAGCACCAAGGCTTGTACAAAACCGGCGATATGATTGGCCTAGGCATTTTAGTATGTGAAAACTGCGGACATAAGGTGGAATACAACCACCCAACGGAAGTAGTGAATTGTATTAAATGCGGAAATAATGGCTTTAGTCGACAACCGCTCAAGCCATAAACTAGTACCTAGAAGCGAGTGCCTAGTACCTAGAATAAAACTTTTCAAAAATCTAGGCACTAGGTTCTAGCAACTAGGTGCTTCTACGCCATCCCCAAACTAAACTGACCAATACCCAAACATACAACGGCCAGCTGCCTAGCGTTTTGTAGGGTGTGCTTCCTTCTGTAGAAGTCATCGTGGCTTTTAACACCCCAAACTCAAACTGAGGTAGTTCATGAGTGATATTACCTTTATAGTCGGTTACTGCAGTCACCCCATTATTGGTAGAGCGAATAAGCGGTTTACCAAACTCAAGAGCACGCATGCGAGCGATTTCCATATGCTGGTGAGGACCGATTGAGTCACCGAACCATGCGTCGTTAGAGAGCGTAAGGATGTAGTCTGTCTCATCCGTAATGTTCTGACGTAACTGCTCATTGAAGATGATCTCGTAACACAATGCCGGGGCCAAATGGCGGCCATTTGCAACGATATTAGGCTGGATATACGCACCACGACTGAAAGACGACATTGGTAAATTGAAGAAAGGGGCCAATGGACGCAGGATATCTTCAAATGGTACAAACTCACCAAATGGTAGTAAGTGATGCTTATGGTAGCGCTCTTCTAAATCGTAGCTGTAATCGCCATATGGGGTGACACCCAGAGTAAGCACACTGTTGTAGTACTGCTTATCTTCAGAGCGGTTGACGACACCTGTGATCACTGCACTGTCATTCATTTTTCCAGCAGAATCTAGGTTACTCAAGAAAGACGGCAGCTCGAGTTCAAAGGCAGGAATAGCTGCCTCAGGCCAAACGATAATATCGGCGTCCCAGTTCGCACGAGTTGTATCCATGTACGTCATAATGGTTGGCCAACGGTTGCTTGGAATCCATTTTGAAGCTTGGTCGATGTTGCCTTGAATAAGGACGACGTCGGTCGTTTGTTGCGGTTTTGGGGTCACCCAATCTACATGGCGAATACCAAAGCCGAATGTATAAATGACAGCTGGGATCAAAAGAATCGACCAACGTTTACTCATTAGCGCGTAAGCGACTGCACCGGTTGATATGGTTACGAGAAGCGTTAGTAACTCAACACCACCAATAGGAGCAAAGCTAGCAAGAGGAGTGTCTATTTGGCTGTAACCGAGCCATAGCCATGGGAACCCCGTCATGATCCAACCACGTAGCCAGTCACTGATAAGCCATAAAGCAGGTGCGGCAACAAGCAGGCGAGTCTTAGATATTTGTGGTGTAAACCTGTTCAATAAAGCGGCGAATAAGCCCGTATATACGGCAAGATAAGCGACTAGCAGGAACATCAAAAACAGACTGGCTACCTTTGGCATACCACCGAAGTTGTCGATGCTAATGTGAACCCAACTTATACCTGTCGCAAACTGACCAAATCCCCAGCAATAACCAAGGGCAAAGCCTCGCTTTGGAGAGGTATTTTGGATCAGTAGTAACAGAATGAGTGGACTAATAAGCGCGGCGTACCACGCCGAGTATGGAGCAAAAGCGAGAGTTGAAGCGGCTCCAGCTAGGGCTGCCAATACTGGCAGCCCTAAGGAACGATAAAGTGATTTTATCAT
Source organism: Vibrio maerlii (assembly GCF_003415655.1). Classification (GTDB taxonomy): domain Bacteria; phylum Pseudomonadota; class Gammaproteobacteria; order Enterobacterales; family Vibrionaceae; genus Vibrio; species Vibrio maerlii. Next base: position 371,578 of record NZ_QRHC01000003.1, on the reverse strand, counting down.
TGAGGTGATTATTCTTCTTGTGGTTGCACCGACTCCACAGTAGGAATGGTGACTTGAAGTTGAATGACTCTTCGGCTATCTGCTGAAGTCACCTTGAACAAGTAACCCTCGATATCAATTGACTCACCACGAGACGGTAGGTGACCAAAGTTGGTCATGATCATACCACCCACAGTATCCACTTCTTCATCGCTGAAGTTGGTGCCAAATTGATCATTGAATTCTTCAATGGTTGTTAGTGCTTTCACTGAATAAGTGTGTTTACTCAGTTTACGAATATCGACTTCTTCCTCGTCATCGAATTCGTCTTCGATTTCACCAACAATCTCTTCAAGGATATCCTCAATGGTAACAAGCCCAGATACACCACCGAATTCATCAACCACGATAGCCATGTGGTAACGCTCTTCACGGAATTCCTTAAGCAGACGGTCAACGCGTTTACTTTCAGGAACCACAACAGCTTGGCGGATGACTTCTTCGATATCAAACGGTGAACTGCCTGATCCTAAGTATTTAAGTAAGTCCTTCGCTAATAGAATGCCCTCAACGTGGTCTTTGTCTTCACTGATCACTGGATAGCGAGAGTGTTGAGCATCGGTAATCAGTTCGATGAGCGTATCAAGATCATCGGTTCGTTCTACCGTAACCATTTGCGAGCGTGGGATCATAATGTCACGTACTCGCATTTCTGAGATTTCCATAACACCCTCAAGCATGTCGCGAGTGTCGTGGTCAATTAGGTCGTTTTCTTCAGAGTCGCGGATAACATCTACAAGCTCTTGGCGGTCTTTTGGTTCGCCTTGAAAGATTTGACCTAGGCGTTCAAAGAAGGACTTTCTACTCGGACCTTCAGATTTTTCGTTTTTGCCTTCGGGGTGTGAGGGCGAATTGTCTTCGTTCATTTTATCTCTAGTCGTTAGTGTTACCAGATGTGTGGTAACTCACATCAGTAGCGATAAGGTGATGGCCCTATCGACTACTCTTTCTCAGAAAAGTAAGGGTCTTCAAAGCCCATACCTTGCATGATTTCTGTTTCGAGTGACTCCATCTCTTCGGCTTCTTCGTCCTCGATATGATCATAACCTAGCAGATGAAGACTGCCATGTACAACCATATGGGCCCAATGTGCCAACAGAGGTTTATTCTGCTCTTTTGCTTCTTGCTCAACCACTTGACGGCAAATGATTAGGTCACCCAGCAGATCCATCTCAATACCAGGTGGCACTTCAAATGGGAAAGACAGAACGTTAGTTGGCTTGTCTTTACCACGATACTCGTGGTTAAGCTGGTGGCTTTCTTCACTATCAACGATGCGAATCGTTAGTTCCGCTTGAGGCTGAAACTGAGGAATGGTTTTGTCTAGCCAAGTTTGAAAATCTTGCTCAGACGGTAAACCTTGCTCATCTTCGACCGCAAGTTGCAGATCTAGTTCGATGCTCATGTTCAGTTACTCTCTTTTGCTGTCGAATTGCTTGCAGTTGCTGCCGCTTCCACTAGTGCTTGGTTAGCCGCTTGCTGCGCTTCACGCTCTTCGCGGCGAATACGGTCGCGCTCTTTACGCTCTTTTTGATCCTTCGCTTCCCACTTCTCATACGCGTTAACAATACGAGCAACAACAGGGTGACGAACCACGTCGTCTGATTGGAAGAAGTTAAAGCTGATATCGTCTACTTCGCTCAGAACTTCAATAGCATGGCGAAGGCCGGACTTGGCACCACGAGGTAAATCGATCTGCGTTACATCACCAGTGATTACGGCACGAGAATTGAAGCCGATACGTGTCAGGAACATCTTCATCTGTTCAACGGTGGTGTTCTGACTTTCATCAAGAATGATAAACGCATCGTTAAGCGTTCGACCACGCATATAAGCCAGTGGGGCAACTTCAATTACGTTACGCTCGATAAGCTTTTCTACACGCTCAAAGCCAAGCATCTCAAATAATGCATCGTAAAGAGGGCGCAGGTATGGATCGACTTTCTGGCTTAGGTCACCTGGTAGGAAACCGAGTTTTTCACCTGCTTCTACTGCAGGACGAGTAAGTAAGATTCGACGGATCTCTTGACGCTCAAGTGCATCTACAGCCGCAGCAACAGCTAGGTAGGTCTTACCTGTGCCAGCAGGACCAATACCAAAGCTGATATCGTGAGTAACCATGTTCACTAAGTACTGAGCTTGGTTAGGTGTACGAGGCTTGATAACGCCTTTTTTCGTCTTAACAAAGACTTCTTTACCGTGCTCGAAGTCGCTTTCTGTAGTTTGCTCTAATGCCCCCGACTCTTTGATTGCCAGGTGAATTTGCTCTGGTTCGATATCTGGAATCTGGCCTCGAACTGGCGCCGTATCAACATACAGTGATTTGATGATATCAAGAGCAGCTGCCGAGGTATGTGGCTTACCTACGATCGTAAAGAAGTTGCTACGGTAGTTGATTTCAACGCCTAGGCGGCGCTCTAAGTGTTTGATGTTGTCATCAAATGGACCGCATAGGCTTGCAAGTCTGCGGTTATCAGAAGGTTCTAGATTGATTTCTAGAGTTACAATTTTATTGCTCAAATTAGCCTCTCAATGTTTGCCACTTGCTCCACTGTAAAATAAAGAGCAAAAAGCCCGATTGGGACCGGGCTTCTTATGGCGATATCCCTGTTTCTAAGATGGTCACTTACTCAGGGTTTTTCAAGCTTACTTAGCTCAATTAAAGCTTATGGCGTAAAGGTCGCTACACCCAGCTCATCTTCACGCTTGGTTTTTGCCATCATTTGCGTTGGAGAAATGATAGAACGTAGGTCCATTTCTTTCTCTGTACGTACGATTTCACCACGCAAAGAGTTTGCAAATACGTCTGTGATTTTTACGTCAACGAACTGACCAATCAGGTCTGCACTGCCTTCGAAGTTTACTACGCGGTTGTTTTCAGTTCGCGCACGAAGCTCCATTAGATTCTTCTTCGATGGGCCTTCGACAAGAACGCGCTGTTCAGTGTCGAGCATTTGACGTGAGTAACGCATAGCTTGGCTATTTACAACTTGCTGTAGCTCGTATAGGCGCTCTTTCTTCGTTTGCTCAGGCAGATCACATGGGTAATCGGCAGCAGGTGTACCTGGACGAGGAGAGAAGATAAAGCTGAAGCTCATATCGAAATCAACGTCCTTGATCAGCTTCATTGTTGCTTGATGATCCATGTCTGTTTCGCCAGGGAAACCAACGATGAAGTCAGAGCTGATTTGAATGTCAGGGCGCGCTTTACGTAGTTTACGAATGATTGATTTGTACTCAATCGCCGTGTGAGGGCGCTTCATGTTCGTCAGAATACGGTCACTACCACTTTGTACTGGTAGGTGTAGGAAGCTCACAAGCTCCGGCGTATCTTCGTAAACTGCGATGATGTCATCACCAAACTCAAGCGGGTGGCTTGTGGTAAAGCGAATACGGTCGATGCCATCAATTGATGCAACAAGACGAAGCAGTTCTGCAAACGTGCAGATGTCCCCCTCGTGTGTTGGACCACGGAATGCGTTTACGTTTTGACCTAGTAGGTTTACTTCACGTACGCCTTGCTCAGCTAGTTGTGCGATCTCAAAAAGCACGTCATCCATTGGACGGCTAACTTCTTCACCACGCGTGTATGGTACTACACAGTAAGTACAGTATTTAGAACAGCCTTCCATGATAGAAACGAATGCTGTCGCACCCTCAGCACGAGGCTCAGGCAGACGGTCGAACTTTTCGATCTCAGGGAAAGAGATATCCATTACAGGCGCTTCGTCGCTCAGAGATTGTTTAATCATCTCTGGTAGGCGGTGCAGTGTTTGTGGGCCAAAGATTACGTCAACGTAAGGTGCACGTTCACGAATATGGTCACCCTCTTGAGTTGCTACACAGCCACCCACGCCGATAACAACACCATCTTTCTTATCTTTAAGTGTTTTCCAACGACCAAGCTGGTGGAACACCTTTTCTTGTGCTTTTTCACGAATAGAACAGGTGTTGAGTAGAAGTACATCTGCCTCTTCTGGAACTTCCGTCAGTTCGTAGCCATTGGCTGCGTTTAGAAGGTCTGCCATTTTTGATGAATCGTATTCGTTCATCTGACATCCCCAGGTTTTAATTAGCAGTTTCTTACTCATAATTTCGCTCGATCGTTAGTTTAAATTAAGGGAGCAAATCGCCCAGTGTTGATTCGGTTTATCTTAAACCACTCTCATCCATGGTTATATTGGTGCCATCCTTTGGCAAGCCGCGTATTGTACTGGTTTCAATCGACGCTGACTAGTAGTGAAAAACAGGTAAATAGCTTTGATCTTGACCTCTCTTTAATGGGGAAAACTGGTCGTAATTTGATTGGGAAAAAGTACAATGAAAAACAGTCAAAGAATCAAAGTGATAAAGTACATAAAATGACCAAGTTCGATTTTGTAGTGATTGGTGGTGGCATGGTTGGAGCCGCTGTAGCTCTGGGTTTTGCTAAACAAGGAAAACAGGTGGCGGTTGTCGAAAACTTTGCACCGAAGGCATTTGAACAAGATCAGCCACTGGATATAAGAGTATCCGCCATCTCACAGAATTCGGTTAACCTGTTGGAGTCTTTAGGGGCTTGGTCTGGCATTTCATCGAAACGAGTCTGTCGTTACAAACGATTGGAGACTTGGGAGCACCCAGAGTGCCGTACACGGTTCCATGCTGATTCCTTAGATATGGAACAGCTTGGTTATATTGTCGAAAACCGAGTGATTCAACTGGGCCTGTGGGAGCAGTTTGAGCACCATGACAATCTAACTCTGTTTTGCTCTGATAAACTAGAGCGCATTGAGTTTGGTGACGTTAATCAGGTGACTTTAGACTCTGGCGAAGTGCTTGAAACAGGCTGGATCATCGGGGCTGATGGTGCAAACTCTATGGTCCGTCAGATGGCTGGTATCGGCATTACTGCATGGGATTATCGTCAGGATTGCATGCTTATCAATGTTGAAACTGAGCTGCCTCAACAAGATATTACTTGGCAACAATTTATGCCTTCGGGCCCACGCTCGTTCCTGCCTTTGGCATCTTTGGAGAAGGATGGGCAAGAAGTCGGGCAGGGGTCATTGGTTTGGTATGACTCCGCCAGAAGAATCCGTGAACTCAAGCAGCTATCTAATACCGCATTAGAGCGAGAGATTGCTCAGCACTTTCCCTCTGAGTTAGGGCCTATTAAAGTTCTACAAGCAGGTTCATTTCCTTTGACCCGTCGACACGCTCAGAACTACTTCAAACGAGGTTGTGTATTGGTTGGGGACTCTGCGCATACCATTAACCCATTAGCAGGGCAGGGTGTGAACTTAGGTTTTAAAGATGTGAAAGCGCTGTTGGAGGTGTGCGCCAGTGATGAGCCCGCCACTGAAAAGCAGATGCGTAAATATGAGATAAAGCGTCGTGGTGACAACTTATTGATGCAAACGGGCATGGACTTCTTTTACAAGACGTTCAGTAATGATCTTGGGCCAGCTAAGTTTGTTCGTAATGCAGCCCTTAAGCTAGCAGAGCAATCAGGACCCATTAAAGACCAAGTCTTAAAGTACGCATTAGGCTTATAAGTCGAGTAAGCAGGGAAGAATTAATAAATGATGAAAAAGCTCCGAGGCGGAGCTTTTTTGTTTCCTGCAATCGGAGCTTGGTTGTCAGAGATTGTTTATCAACACTCAACAATACAAACAGGCTCACCGATCTCTACTTTATTTCCGCTAAACATAAGAGTTCCCGTTTCTTTGTTTACTTTAAAGCTCGCCATATCATTAGAATGTTGGTTGGCTGTAATTAACCACTCACCATTTGCGATGATTGCAAAATCACGAGGAAATACCCCTTGTGTAGAGTAACTATCTTTATATTCAACAAGCCCTGACTCTTGATTAACAGCAAAGCAGCTAATTCGTGATTGTTTACGGCTCGACGTGTACAGGAAGCGGCTGTCTGAAGAGAGCTTTATTGCTGCTGCGGCTTCTCCAATCTCAGTGTCTGGCAGTAGCTTAAGCTGTTGAACCAGGTTCCATTTTCCATTATCTCGTTGAGCTACAAACAACTCTTCAGTCAACTCACACAATATGTATAGCATTTCTTCTGTCGAATTGAATACCAGATGGCGAGGGCCACTACCTGCAGGTAAAACAATGGTTTCTGCTTCAGGGAAAGAGTATTGGCCTGACTCAGAACGCTGAATATCAAACAACCTAATCTTGTCGCCACCTAGATCGACAGTTGCCATCTGATCTCTCGTTTCTAAGAAAACAGCTTGGTGGGCATGAGGTGCAGTCTGGCGCTTTGGATGAATACTTGAACCACTCATTATTAAGGTCGCTAACCTTTCGCTAATCGACCCAGTTGAGTCTCGAGTGAAAATATCGAAACTGCCCGAGGTGTATTGTGAAGTGACTATGAGACCAAACTTGTTAGACACGGCAATATGACAAGGGTGGTCGCCGTCGATGTCATGTTGATTGTTGAGGTTATCATTTGATCGGAAAACAAGCTGAGGCTGCTCTTGTTTTGTTAGCTCGGTGATCGCGTAGAAGCCATTTTCCACTTTGGTCACGAATGAGGGGTTGTCACATTCTAAAAGTGATTGTTTGTGGCTGAAGCTGCCATCAGCAGGATCAAATGATATGGTCTGAACACCTTTGCTTAGCGTGTTGTTATTGGTGTAGCAGCCAATGAGAAGAGTAATAGGTTCCACAGCGATACGTCCTAGTGTGCCAAATATTGAAACACCTATTGTCCGATATTTTGGCTAAAAGGTTTACTAGTAGACTGTTTTAGAAAGGTGATTTTAGTAACAAAAGCTGAAAGGGGTCACTGAGCAGGAGAGCAGATAAAAGAAAACCCAGCTAGAAGCTGGGTCTCTAATGATGGTGCGGAAGGAGAGACTTGAACTCTCACACCTTGCGGCGCCAGAACCTAAATCTGGTGCGTCTACCAATTCCGCCACTTCCGCATCAATTCTRTAGTCTTAGCTGATGATTGGTGAATCAACTAGACGTTGTATTAGTGGCTGGGCTACCTGGATTCGAACCAGGGAATGCCGGCATCAAAAGCCGGTGCCTTACCGCTTGGCGATAGCCCAACTGGATTGTTTTACATGTCAATCGCATGTCTCTTTAAATAAGAGAAGAATAATGGTGCGGAAGGAGAGACTTGAACTCTCACACCTTGCGGCGCCAGAACCTAAATCTGGTGCGTCTACCAATTCCGCCACTTCCGCAWCAAWTCTGTAGTTATATCGATAACTGGTAAAATCAATATAACGTTGTAATTAGTGGCTGGGCTACCTGGATTCGAACCAGGGAATGCCGGCATCAAAAGCCGGTGCCTTACCGCTTGGCGATAGCCCAACTGATTGTTTTACATGTCAATCGCATGTCTCTTTAAATAAGAGAAGAATGATGGTGCGGAAGGAGAGACTTGAACTCTCACACCTTGCGGCGCCAGAACCTAAATCTGGTGCGTCTACCAATTCCGCCACTTCCGCAACAATTCTGTAGTCATATCGATGATTGGTAAAATCAATATAACGTTGTCTTTATTTTCTAAAGGCTCTTATAAAAAGCGCTTAGAAAATGGTGGCTACTGCGGGATTTGAACCTGCGACCCCATCATTATGAGTGATGTGCTCTAACCAACTGAGCTAAGTAGCCAATTTCCTCTCTATTGCTCTTAGAAGACATGAGCAGAGAAGAATAATGGTGCGGAAGGAGAGACTTGAACTCTCACACCTTGCGGCGCCAGAACCTAAATCTGGTGCGTCTACCAATTCCGCCACTTCCGCATCAATTCTGTAGTTAAGGAGATGATTGGTGAATCTCAATAACGTTGTATTAGTGGCTGGGCTACCTGGATTCGAACCAGGGAATGCCGGCATCAAAAGCCGGTGCCTTACCGCTTGGCGATAGCCCAACTGATTGTTTTACATGTCAATCGCATGTCTCTTTAAGTAAGAGAAGAATAATGGTGCGGAAGGAGAGACTTGAACTCTCACACCTTGCGGCGCCAGAACCTAAATCTGGTGCGTCTACCAATTCCGCCACTTCCGCAACAAATCTGTAGTCATATCGACAATTGGTAAAATCAATATAACGTTGTCTTTATTTTCTAAAGGCTCTTATGAAAAGCGCTTAGAAAATGGTGGCTACTGCGGGATTTGAACCTGCGACCCCATCATTATGAGTGATGTGCTCTAACCAACTGAGCTAAGTAGCCATCTAGTCAAAAGACTAAATTTGGACGAGAGAATATAATCAAACGTCGCAATATTTTCAACAGTAAATTAAAAATATTTTAATTAGTGGCTGGGCTACCTGGATTCGAACCAGGGAATGCCGGCATCAAAAGCCGGTGCCTTACCGCTTGGCGATAGCCCAACTGGATTGTTTTACATGTCAATCGCATGTCTCTTTAAGTAAGAGAAGAATAATGGTGCGGAAGGAGAGACTTGAACTCTCACACCTTGCGGCGCCAGAACCTAAATCTGGTGCGTCTACCAATTCCGCCACTTCCGCATCGCTTTTTTATTCTTAAAGCAAAGAGTGTAGTTAAGGAGATGATTGGTGAATCTCAATAACGTTGTTCTTTATTTTCTAAAGGCTCTTATGAAAAGCGCTTAGAAAATGGTGGCTACTGCGGGATTTGAACCTGCGACCCCATCATTATGAGTGATGTGCTCTAACCAACTGAGCTAAGTAGCCAATTTTCTATCTCATCGCTAAGTTGCCTTATCGCTGAGAACGGGGCGCATTATGCGGACATGAGAGAAAACCGTCAATAGTTTTTTTTAATAAATTTGGCAAAATAGGTTGTTCGATTTAATTTTAATCAAAGAGCTGTGTTTATATACGAAAACTAAACAAAAAAGCACATCTACCCTTACAAATACTATGTTGAAACGAGGATGTATTGTTTATCTATATCTTTTCGGCATAAAAAAACCGGCGAACGTCGCCGGTTTTCTAGTTATTAATCAAGCTATTGATTAAACGTTGAAGCGGAAGTGAATCACATCACCATCTTTAACGATGTATTCTTTACCTTCTAGACGCCATTTACCTGCATCTTTAGCACCACTTTCGCCATTGAACTCGATAAAGTCATCGTAACCAACAACTTCTGCACGGATGAAACCTTTTTCAAAATCTGTGTGGATCTTACCCGCTGATTGTGGTGCAGTCGCACCTACCGGGATCGTCCAAGCACGTACTTCCTTAACACCTGCAGTAAAGTATGTTTGCAGTGTGAGCAGTTCGTAACCAGAGCGGATCACGCGGTTAAGACCAGGTTCTTCGATACCCATGTCAGCAAGGAATTCTTCACGATCTTCATCTTCAAGCTCAGAAAGCTCAGATTCGATAGCTGCACATACAGGAACAACAACGTTGTTCTCTTTTGCTGCAAACTCACGAACAGCGTCTAGGTATGGGTTGTCTTCGAAACCATCTTCGTTCACGTTAGCAATGTACATTGTTGGCTTCAGAGTTAGGAAGTTTAGGTAACCAATCGCCGCCAGCTCTTCTTTTGCTAGCTCAACAGTACGCGCCATGCCACCTTCAGTCAGCACTGGAAGAAGCTTTTCTAGAACAGTGATTTCGAACTTAGCGTCTTTATCACCACCTTTTGCTTTCTTCGCATTACGCTGAAGAGCACGTTCACAGCTGTCTAGGTCTGCAAGAGCAAGCTCTAGGTTGATAACCTCGATATCTTCGATAGGTGATACTTTACCTGAAACGTGTACGATGTTTTCGTTTTCAAAACAACGAACTACGTGACCGATCGCATCAGTTTCACGGATGTTTGCTAGGAATTTGTTACCTAGACCTTCACCTTTAGATGCACCAGCTACTAGACCTGCGATATCAACAAACTCCATCGTTGTTGGTAGGATCTTTTGCGGGTTAACGATCTTTGCTAGAGCGTCCAAGCGAAGATCTGGCACAGGTACTACGCCAGTGTTTGGCTCGATAGTACAAAAAGGGAAGTTTGCTGCTTCGATGCCAGCTTTAGTTAGTGCATTGAAAAGTGTTGATTTACCAACGTTTGGTAGGCCAACGATGCCACATTTAAAACCCATGATAATAACCTTATTCTGCTTTGAACGTGTGTAAGCGGTTTTGTGCTTTAGTTAGACCATCTTTAAGTAAGATGTCTAAGCTACGTACGGACTCATCGACAACTGCATCGATGCATTCTTGTTCTTTTGCTGGAGCTTTTCCCAGCACATAGCCTGCGACCTTGTCTTTATGACCTGGGTGTCCGATACCCAGTCTCAGGCGATAAAATTCTTTATTGTTACCTTGCTTACTGATGATGTCTTTTAGACCGTTATGGCCGCCATGGCCACCGCCTTTCTTGAACTTACCTACACCAGGAGGCAGGTCTAACTCGTCATGAGCAACCATGATCTCTTCTGGTTTAATCTGATAAAACTTAGCGAGTGCTGCCACTGCTTTACCAGAAAGGTTCATGAAAGTGGTTGGGATCAATAAGCGAAGATCTTGACCATTCACCATAATGCGTCCAGTTAGACCAAAGAATTTAGCTTCATTCTTAAGTGTTACGTTATGTACGCGTGCGAGTTCTTCTACTACCCATGCACCTGCATTGTGGCGGGTCTTTGCGTATTCTGGCCCAGGGTTAGCAAGGCCTACGAGTAGTTTGATTTGCTGGCTCAAGGTGTCAATCTCTCCCATTTTTAAAAAGCGCAGTATGATAGCACAGAAAACTCGCAGCGGGCGAGAGGTAGCTTGTACTCGAAAACGCGCAAATAAAAAAACACCCCATATAGGGGTGTTTTTGAAAAGTTTAGACTAATCGGGGATTAGTTGAACATCGCAGAGATTGACTCTTCGTTGCTGATACGACGAATCGCTTCAGCTAGCATGCGAGATAGGCTTAGTGTTGTTACTTTACCTGTCGCTGCCATCTCTTTAGAAAGAGAGATAGAGTCAGTCACGATAACTTGGTCTAGTACCGAGTTCTTGATGTTGTCTGATGCGTTACCAGAGAATACTGCGTGAGTTGCGTAAGCGAATACACGCTTCGCACCGCGCTCTTTTAGCGCTTCAGCAGCTTTACATAGCGTGCCGCCTGTATCGATCATGTCGTCAACGATTACACAATCACGACCTTCAACATCACCGATTAGGTTCATTACTTCTGAAACGTTAGCACGTGGACGACGCTTATCAACGATAGCGATGTCGATATCGCCTAGCGCTTTAGCGGTTGCACGAGCACGTACAACACCACCTAGGTCTGGAGAAACCACAACTGGGTTTTCTAGGCCACGGCTTTGCATGTCTTCAAGAAGCACTGGAGTACCGAAGATGTTATCAACTGGTACATCGAAGAAGCCTTGGATTTGCTCTGCGTGTAGGTCGATAGTAAGAACGCGGTCAACACCAACGTTAGATAGGAAATCCGCAACAACTTTTGCAGTGATTGGCACACGAGCAGAACGTACACGACGGTCTTGGCGAGCGTAGCCGAAGTAAGGGATTACTGCAGTAATACGGCCAGCAGAAGCGCGGCGCATTGCATCAATCATTACCACTAACTCCATTAGGTTGTCGTTAGTTGGTGCACAAGTAGATTGAATTAGGAATACATCACTACCACGAACGTTCTCGTTGATTTTTACTGATACTTCACCATCAGAAAAACGTTCAACAGTAGCATCACCTAGTGAGATGTATAGACGGTCAGCAATGCGTTGGGCTAGTTCAGGTGTAGCGTTACCAGCAAATAGCTTCATATCAGGCACGGTAAAAAACCTCAGGGTTGCGTCCAGTTTTTAAATAAATTATGAGTAGGCCGATTGGTAATCAGCGAGTGTCTTCATTAAAGGCGAAACATTCCGTCCTTTCGCAATAAAAGCAGAGACACTGTCAGAGAGTTTGTTCTGTACACTTTCTGCGCTGGATTTGCTGTCAAATTCAGCAAAAACGCATGATCCGGTGCCAGTCAATCTTGACGGCGCATATTGTAGCAGCCAAGAAAGTTGCTTATCAACCTCTGGGTAGATCAATCTCACAATTTTTTCGCAATCGTTTCCGTAGTCTGTAGCTAGAAGCGTTTCAAGCGAGCGTTTTGGCGTATTTCTGGTCAGATCTGGGTGTGTGAATATGTCTACGGTTGCAATGCTCACCTCTGGTTTAACTACCAAGTAGACCTTCTCTTCAGGGTAAGCTGCTGTGAGTTGCTCACCGACACCCTCTGCAAATGCGGCATGTCCCTTCACAAACACTGGAACGTCGGCCCCAAGGTGTAAGCCTATATCCGCCAACTGTTCGCTATCAAGTCCTAACTGCCATAGGAAGTTAAGTGCCACTAAAACCGTTGCAGCATTGGAAGAACCACCACCAATTCCGCCCCCCATAGGCAGAACTTTAGTCAGTTCGATATGGGCGCCAAGTTGAGTGTTAGTGGCTTTTTGCAGAGCAGTGGCTGCTTTCCAGATTAAATTCACTTGCAGGGGGACCCCAGGAATCTCAGGAGATAGCGTGATATCACCTGATGAGTTCGCGGTAATGTCTAGCGTATCACCATGATCAACGAACTGAAATAAGGTCTGTAGTTCGTGATAGCCATTGGGCTTTCGTCCAGTGATATAGAGAAAGAGATTCAGTTTTGCTGGCGAGGGCCAATTTGTGGTGTCAGTGATCACGGATTCAGGGTCCATTTGGTAATTGCGAGTTTAATCAGAAGGTCGTCTCGTGTTAGACGAAGGCTTTTGGGCATCGGTAGTTGAGCGTCTTGAGCATTGGCTGTGCTAGCGACATCCATATAGCTCTGGTAACTCAGGAGCCAAGGTTTATTGGTGATAGGGCTACTTATGCTCGCAAGTGTCGATTGCTCATTTAGAGTGTATGTGTCGTTTGATGTCGGAACGCCCTTAATCCAGCTGTTCATTTGCTGGTATGGGATGATAATGCCCGTTAATTGATAGATTAGCTGACTCGGGTTTGAGCCTGTATAAGAATCACCACCAAAAGTATCAACCTTGGTTGAAGTGCCATCGGTTGTTAGGTTCAGCATGGTTTGACCCAAAAAATTGGTCAATCTTAGTTCACTTTTTTCTGGTGAATGCTGCCAAATAAAGTTGAGACTTTGGCTTTGCTCTGAGTCTTTATAGCCGAGTTTTCCGGTGACGCGGAAGTGCGTAATCTCTTGCAACTGGCTTTGGTGTTGTTGCCAGTCGACATTGGTTTCTGACTCTGGCGGCGTCGCACAACCAACCAGGTACAATGAGATGCTCAACACAACCAGCAAACGAAATTTGCGCACAATCCATGATAGTGGCGAGGTATCAGAAGAAAATAACGTCATTGTTGGTCAAAACCTATCCAAAAAATCGTTGATATCTCATGACTATATCACTTATCCGCACATAGTCAGCAAAACAAATCTATGCTGCTCTTTCATTAGTTAGCCCCATCAAGTAAAATTCGTCTCTTATTTTGTCTTTAGGTCAGAGATTTTTCACGACATGTCATTGCTCGCTATTGGTATTAATCACAATACAGCTTCTGTTGAACTACGCGAGAAAGTCGCTTTTTCGCCGGATAAGTTATCCGGTGCTCTGCAGCAATTGGAAGCAAGCAGCTATGTTAACGGTGGAGTTATCTTATCAACCTGTAATCGCACTGAGATCTATTGTGATGTGAAAGCAGACAATAAGAGCCGTGTGATCAGTTGGTTATCTGAATTTCATGACGTTCCTCCAGAAGAATTAAAGCCTAGCTTGTATTTGCATGAAGACCAAGCTGCTATCAAACACCTGATGCGTGTCGCTTGTGGTCTGGACTCATTGGTATTAGGTGAGCCACAAATCCTTGGTCAGGTAAAGCAAGCTTATGCCGACTCTCGTGAGCACCACGTGGTCGATAGCGCAATGGAGAAGTGGTTCCAAAAAGCATTCTCGGTTGCAAAGCGTGTACGTACTGAGACTGATATTGGTGGTAACGCTGTATCTGTGGCTTATGCCGCTTGTACGTTGGCAAAACACATCTTCGAATCGTTATCTGACTCAACTGTGTTGCTTGTTGGTGCAGGTGAAACTATTGAACTCGTGGCTAAGCATCTTTCCGCAAATGGTTGTACCAAGATGATTGTGGCTAACCGTACTCGCGAGCGTGCAGAAGGTCTGGCTAGAGAGTTTGATGCTGAGGTTATCAGCCTTAATGAAATCCCAGAGCATTTAGCGCGTGCGGACATTGTGATTAGTTCAACGGCAAGTCCATTACCAATCATTGGTAAAGGTATGGTTGAGACTGCACTGAAAGAACGTAAGCATCAGCCTATGTTATTTGTGGATATCGCTGTCCCGCGCGATGTAGAAGCGCAAGTAGGTGAGTTGAATGACGCTTACCTATACACGGTAGATGACTTGCAATCTATCATTAGCTCGAATATTGAGCAGCGTAAGGCCGAAGCGATTCAAGCTGAGGCTATTGTGAGTGAAGAAAGTGCCGCCTTTATGGCTTGGATGCGTTCGCTCTATGCTGTGGATAGCATCCGAGAATACCGCCAATCTGCAAATGAAATTCGCCAAGATTTGTTAGATAAAGCACTGCAGTCAATGGCGGCTGGAACTGACCCTGAGAAAGTTCTGAAAGAGCTTAGTAACAAACTGACAAATAAACTGATTCATGCACCAACGCGTGCCCTTCAAACTGCTGCTGAGCAAGGTGAACCTGCAAAGCTGGTGGTGATTAGAGAAAGTCTAGGGTTAGACAAGTAGGCATGAACACCGTGCTACTGTTTCCAGTGTGACTACTTTACGCTAACCCCTATATACGGAAAGAAAAGAATGAAAGCCTCGATTCTAACTAAGCTAGAAACGCTAGTTGAACGTTACGAAGAAGTTCAACATCTACTTGGTGATCCTGATGTGATCGGTGATCAAGACAAGTTCCGCGCACTATCGAAAGAATACTCTCAGTTGGAAGAGGTGACGAAATGTTTCCAATCTTACCAGCAAGCGCAAGAAGATCTTGAAGCAGCTCAAGAGATGGCGAACGAAGACGACGAAGAAATGCGAGAAATGGCGCAGGAAGAGATCAAAGAAGCGAAAGCAGCCATTGAGACTCTCACTGACGAGCTGCAGATTCTTCTTCTACCGAAAGATCCGAACGATGAGCACAACTGTTTCCTAGAAATTCGCGCAGGTGCGGGTGGTGATGAAGCAGGTATCTTCGCTGGGAACATGTTCCGTATGTACTCGAAGTTTGCTGAGAAAAAAGGCTGGCGCGTTGAAGTGATGAGCTGCAACGAATCAGAGCAGGGCGGTTACAAAGAAATGATCGCTAAGATTTCTGGTGATGCTGTTTATGGCACAATGAAGTTTGAGTCGGGTGGTCACCGTGTTCAGCGTGTGCCAGAAACAGAATCTCAAGGCCGTGTTCACACATCTGCATGTACTGTTGCCGTTATGCCTGAAATCCCAGAAGCGGATCTACCTGAAATCAAAGCTGCGGATCTTAAGATCGATACGTTCCGCGCATCGGGCGCGGGTGGTCAGCACGTTAACACCACGGATTCTGCAATCCGTATTACTCACTTACCAACAGGTACTGTAGTAGAGTGTCAGGACGAGCGTTCTCAGCATAAGAACAAAGCAAAAGCGATGGCTGTTCTTGCTGCGCGTATCGTTCAAGCTGAAGAAGAGCGTCGTGCTGCAGAGGTATCTGATACTCGTCGTAACCTTCTAGGCTCTGGTGACCGAAGTGACCGTATCCGTACTTACAACTACCCACAGGGCCGTGTGTCGGATCACCGTATTAACCTAACGGTTTACCGTCTGAATGAAGTGATGGAAGGTGACTTAGCAAGCCTTATCGACCCAGTTCTACAAGAACACCAAGCTGATCAGCTTGCTGCTCTGGCAGACAACCAGTAATTGGCTGATATGTCATCTTCAGTGACCGTCGAACAGTTATTGAAGCAAGCTACCGAGCAGTTGACTGCAAATGGTAGTGAATCACCGTCGCTTGATGCGGCGGTGTTGCTTTGTCATGCCCTAAACAAACCTCGTTCTTTTTTATTCACCTGGCCTGATAAAGTGCTAAGCGAGGAAGAGCAGGGGGCAATCAATGATCTTATTAGTGAACGTTTAACGGGCAAGCCAGTGGCATATATTGTCGGTGAACGTGAATTTTGGTCATTGCCGCTAAAGGTGTCGCCTTCGACACTCATTCCCCGTCCTGACACTGAGCGTTTGGTGGAGGTTGCACTTGATCTTACCATCGATGCCAATGGTCCAATTTTAGACTTAGGGACGGGAACGGGTGCGATTGCATTGGCACTAGCCTCGGAGATGCCAAATCGTGAGGTGATTGGTGTCGACCTGAGAGAAGAGGCACAACAGCTAGCAACTGAAAACTCGAAAAACCTCTCAATAAGTAATGCGCGCTTTGTACTGGGTAGCTGGTTCGAACCGATAGGCGATTTACGCTTTGATTTAATTGTGTCAAATCCGCCTTATATTGATGAGCAAGACCCTCATTTAGATCAAGGTGATGTTCGATTTGAACCGAAGAGTGCATTGGTTGCTGATGACAAAGGTATGGCAGATATTCGCTGGATTGCGACAAACGCAAGAAGTTACCTCAATACTGGGGGCTGGATTGCGTTTGAACATGGTTATGACCAAGGAAAGGTGACTAGAGAGTTTTTGGAATCTCTCGGCTATTCAATGGTTGCAACTCAACAAGATTATGCAGGTAACGACCGCGTTACTCTAGGCAAGTGGAACGGCTAAACGCTGCTTATTTCGTTACCTTTGCGATATGGAGATAATCAATATGTATATGACACTAAAACACTCACACTTTCTGTTCATTGCTTTGAGTGTTGCGCTTTTTACACTTCGTTTTATTTTTGTTCTTCGTTCATCTCCTCTTTTGGAGAACAAATTCATTAAAGTAGCTCCGCATGCCGTAGATACCGTTTTGTTTCTAACGGGTATCGGTTTAATTATGGTAACGGGCTTCATGCCATTTACTGATGCAGCACCATGGATGACGACGAAATTGACCGGTGTGTTGGCATACATTGCTTTAGGTTTTTATACCCTGAAGATTGCTCGTAATAACTGGGCACGTATTTTTGGTTTCTTGGGTTCACTAGGTTGGTTATTGATGGCAGCGAACACTGCAACCAGCAAAGTGGGTTCACTTTTTGGGTAATCGTCAATGATTGATATGTTTGATGAAGACTTTGATAGCCTACCTTTAGCTGAAGGTGCATTGATCTTAAACCACGCGATTGATGAAAGCACTCAGGTTGATTGGGCGAAGCAAGAGATGGCTCGTTTATTTGCTGAGCTAGAACTTGAGTTGGTGCATGAGCGTGATGATAAACAGCGTTTGGCATCGTTTCTGCGTATTTTCTATCATCAGTGGGGCTTTAAGGGCGATACCACAGCTTACTACCGCTCAGAGAATGCGTTTATCGACAAGGTACTGGAATCTCGTAAAGGCATCCCTGTTAGCTTAGGGGCTCTACTGCTTTATTTTGGGCGTCAGCTTGGCCTGCCACTTGAAGGTATCGCTTTCCCAACGCAGTTTGTTGTGCGTGCAAACTGGGATGATGAGATTGAATATATTAACCCATTTAATGGTGAATACGTTTCGGAGCATACCCTACGCGCATGGCTCATTGGTTCAGATGGCCCTCTCGTGACGTTGAAAGAAGAGCACCTTGAAGTTACCGATAACCCAACGGTTATTGGGCGTTGGTTGGCTTTGCTTAAGTCGACGCTGCTTAATGAAGAAAAGTATCTGCTTGCATTAAAATGTACGGATTTAGCGCTAAACTTTATCCCAGATGATCCTTATGAGATCCGAGATCGCGGCTTTATTTATCAGCAGCTCGACTGTACAAATATTGCGATATCTGACTATGAATACTTCATTGAGCAGTGCCCTGAAGACCCAGCAGCGGAGCTTCTTAAAGGTCAAGTAAGCAAGATGAGCGAAGATTCAGCTGTGGTTGTTCACTAATTCACAATCACAATCAAGATTAAATTCCTCTACGAAGAAGAGAGTCAAACATGGAACAAAAAACGGTTAAGATCGGCAATATTGATGTTGCGAACGACAAGCCATTCACACTATTCGCTGGTATGAACGTGCTTGAATCTCGCGATCTGGCAATGCAGATCTGTGAGCACTATGTAAAGGTAACAGAGAAGCTAGGTATTCCTTACGTATTTAAGGCGTCTTTCGATAAGGCAAACCGTAGCTCGGTTCACTCTTACCGTGGTCCTGGTCTAGAAGAAGGTATGAAGATCTTCCAAGAGCTGAAAGATACATTCGGTGTGAAGATCATTACTGACGTTCATACTGAGGAGCAAGCACAACCTGTTGCGGACGTAGTGGATGTCATCCAGCTTCCTGCATTTCTTGCACGTCAAACTGACCTAGTTGAAGCAATGGCGAAGACTGGTGCAGTAATCAACGTGAAGAAACCTCAATTCATGAGCCCTGGTCAGGTTGGCAACATCGTTGATAAGTTTGCTGAGTGCGGTAATGAAAATATCATTCTATGTGAGCGTGGCTCATGCATGGGCTACGATAACCTTGTTGTAGACATGCTTGGTTTTGGTGTTATGAAGAAAGCATCAAACGGCAGCCCTATCATCTTTGATGTAACGCATTCACTACAAATGCGTGACCCATCTGGTGCAGCATCTGGCGGTCGCCGTGAGCAGACAGTGGAACTTGCTAAAGCAGGTCTAGCAACGGGCATTGCGGGTCTATTCATTGAAGCGCACCCGAACCCAGAAAAAGCGCTATGTGATGGTCCTTCTGCACTTCCTCTAGACAAGCTAGAGCCGTTCCTAGCTCAAATGAAAGCGCTAGATGATCTGATTAAAGGTTTTGAACCCATCGAAATTAAATAGTTAGCCACTTGTATAACTTTTAAACGCCAGCAGAAATGCTGGCGTTTTTTTATGCAAACGAACGAAAACGTTTGCTTAAAATGGTAGGTTCTTATCGCATGCTATGCATCGTCTTTGTTACACTTTTATGTCGAGAAATTAGTGATCTGATAGACATTACGATGAAATCATAATGTCACCTTTAGTCTGTTAATTTAAACTTAATCAAAGTTATATGGACTCATTGGTTTACATTGTTAATGTGAATCAAATCTGCAGTGGATTACCCCCAAATATTCAAAGGTATGATAATGAAAAAAGGCCTTCTTTTTAAAACGACGTTGAGTGCAGCAATCATTGCTTCACTAGCTGGCTGTGCGACTCAACCAGAGCAGGAATGGGAAGCGGACAAAACGTATAAGCTGACTGTACTTCACACCAATGACCACCACGGCCGATTCTGGCAGAACAAATACGGCGAGTACGGCATGGCGGCACGTAAAACGCTTATCGATGAGCTGCGTGCTGAGATTGCTGCAGAAGGTGGCAGCTCGTTACTTCTATCTGGTGGTGATATCAACACAGGTGTGCCAGAGTCAGACCTTCAAGATGCAGAACCTGATTTTAAAGGTATGAGCAAGATTGGTTACGATGCAATGGCACTAGGTAACCACGAGTTTGATAACCCACTAGATGTACTGATGAAGCAAAAAGAGTGGGCAAACTTCCCAATGCTTTCTGCAAACATCTACGACAAAGCGACTGGCGAGCGTATGTTCCAAGCATACGAGATGTTTGACCTACAAGGTATTAAAGTTGCGGTTATCGGTCTGACGACAGAAGACACGGCAAAAATTGGTAACCCAGAGTTCATTGGTGGCATCGACTTCCGTGATCCAAAAGAAGAAGCGAAAAAGCTGATTGCTGAACTAGAAAAAACTGAGAACCCAGACCTAATCTTTGCTGTGACGCACATGGGTCACTACGAAGATGGTAACCGTGGTGTGAATGCGCCGGGTGACGTTGCACTAGCTCGTTATCTAGACGAAGGCTCTCTGGACATGATCGTAGGTGGTCACTCTCAAGAGCCTGTATGTATGGAAGCGCCAAACGTTGTTAAGAAGAACTTCAAGCCTTCTGACGAGTGTAAGCCTGACATCCAAAACGGTACTCATATTGTTCAAGCATATGAGTGGGGTAAGTACGTAGGCCGTGCTGATTTCGAATTCCTTAACGGTGAGCTAGAGATGGTGAGCTACGACCTGATTCCTGTGAACCTTAAGAAGAAGATCAAGGTTGATGGTAAGAGCCAGCGTGTTCTCATTGAAGATGAAATTGCAGAAGATTCTGAACTACTAGAATTCTTGCGTCCGTACCAAGAAGCGGGTCAAGAGCAGCTGAATGTTAAGATTGCTGAAACAAACGGCAAGCTTGAAGGTGATCGTAACGTGGTTCGTTTCCAACAAACTAACCTAGGTCGTCTGATTGCAACTGCTCACATGGAGCGTGCACAGGCAGACTTCGCTGTAATGAACTCTGGCGGTGTTCGTGACTCTATCGAGGCGGGTGAGGTTACATACAAAGACGTTCTAACGGTTCAACCATTTGCAAATATTCTGACTTACACCGATATGACGGGTGCAGAAGTGATGGATTACCTAAACGTTGTTGCTACCAAGCCGGTTGATTCTGGTGCATACGCGCAGTTCGCAGGTATCTCTATGACTGTTGAAGGCGATAAAGTGTCTAACGTATTTATCGGTGGCAAACAGCTACGTTTAGATGAAACTTACCGTTTCACAATCCCAAGCTACAACGCAGCTGGTGGTGATGGTTACCCTAAGGTGAATAACCACCCAGGCCACGTAAACACTGGTTTTGTAGACGCAGAAGTTCTTAAAGAATTCCTAGAATCGAACAGCCCTGTAGATGTAAACCGTTTTGCACCTTCTGGTGAGATGGTTTACAAGAACTAGTTTTCATTTTTAACTGGTTAAGTAAAATCGAAGAGGGTAGCGTAGGCTACCCTCTTTTAGTTTTTGGAGCTTCTGAATGACCCCTGCAATCAATACCCTAAAAAAGAAGAAAGTGGCGCATGTGTTACATCAGTACGATCATGACCCTAAACATGAAAGCTATGGTATGGAAGCCGCAGAGGTGTTGGGCTTAGATCCGTCTTTAGTCTTTAAGACATTGATGTTTTGTATTAACGGCGAACCGAGAAACCTTGCTGTGGCGATTATTCCCGTTGATAAAAAATTGAACCTCAAACTTGCAGCAAAAGCAGCAAGGGGTAAGAAAGCTGAGATGGCGAACCCAGACATTGCACAGAAGACGAGTGGCTACATCGTTGGTGGTATCAGCCCACTTGGGCAAAAGAAATTACTACCGACGTTTGTTGATGAGAGTGCTGAAGGACTAGATAAATTTTATGTCAGCGCTGGAAAGCGGGGATTGGATGTTGAACTTGCGCCGAGCGATTTGGCTAAGTTGACCCGAGCACAGTTTATTCCCCTCACACTCGACTAGATTTGGGATTGATATACTCATGTTGTCATCCCCTACCGCGAGCCCACGAGCAAGATAGGTAATCTGTTCTAGGTATGAATGTTGAGAAGGGCACCGAAGCTTGAATTTAGGTGTAAGCTTCGGTGTACTTATTTATGGATTACTTCTTCAGGCTTAACGTGCCGCCAACACGTGCTTTAGGTTTACCCACCGGCTTGTTTTCTTGGAGAGGTTTTTCAACGCGTTTGTTTGAGTTTGATTTGTTATTTGAGCTGCGCTCTTGTTTGCCGAACTTCCCTTTCTTAGAGTTTGGTGCATGACGAAACTCGTCAGCGTTATTCCCTTTAAAAGTACGGCCTTTTTGGTCTCTTTGATTACGTCGTGCTTTAGAACCTTGATTCTCTTCACGGCTATCAAATAACTTGGCGTCAGTTGCTTTACGAATACGACGGCCATTCCCCCCTGTTTTTGAGGCTTCCTCTGTACCACTCGAACCTTCACACATTGCCAAGATTTCAGCGACTTCAGCATCACTTAGGTAACGCCATTTGCCGTTAGGGATGCCATCAAGTGAGATATTCATAATTCGAACACGGCGAAGTTTGAATACTTCGTAGCCTAATGCTTCACACATACGGCGGATTTGGCGGTTTAAGCCTTGAGTTAACACAATACGGAAAGAGAACTTAGTCTCTTTGGTCACTTTACAAGGAAGCGTCACAGTATCGAGAATGTTAACACCACTGGACATTTTCTTAATGAAGTCGTCCGTAATCGGCTTATCAACACGAACCACGTACTCTTTTTCGTGGTTATTGCCCGCACGAAGAATTTTGTTAACGATATCGCCATCGTTGGTCAGGAAAATCAGGCCGTCGGAAGGTTTATCCAAACGACCAATAGGGAAGATACGCTGCTTGTGGCCGATAAAATCAACGATGTTACCCGGAATGTCGCGCTCGGTTGTACAAGTAATGCCTGTAGGCTTATTGAGAGCGATATAGATTGGACGCTCTTTGGCTTTAAGTGGTTTACCATCAACTTGTACATCGTCACCTAGCATCACCTTAGTGCCCATTTCTGGTACTTTGCCGTTGATCGTGACACGGCCTGCATCGATCAGCTTGTCTGCCTCTCGACGTGAGCAGAAGCCAGTCTCACTGATGAACTTATTGAGGCGTTTACCTTCACCATTTTGGTTTGAAGCTTTGGTTGATTTGTGTTGGGTCATGTTCGTCTCGCGTTTCACAACGTTAATTAAGAAGATGAACTGTTGGTTAACAATTCATCATATATTTTGGGGAGTGGATTCTAGCACTGCCGCCAGAATTAACCTAGTCGCTTTTGATGCCTCTCACGAGTCTCTAGTTTTTTATCTTGGCTTTTTCTTAGCATGACGTAGACAGCGCCCGAACCACCATGAAATTGCTGAGCGCTATGCACACACTGAACTTCTTTAATTTGCATTAGCCAACTTGCTAAAAAGCTTTTCATTAAGGCTGGTGGATTAGAACGTTCACCTTTGCCATGAACAATCAGTACCGTGCGGATATCCATACGCATCGCCTTACGCAGGAAGGCAACGACTTCTTCTCGCGCATCCTTTAGCGTTCTTCTATGAAGATCGAGTTTAGCCTGTATTGGATACTTGCCTAAGCGTAGCTTGCGATACACACCTTCTTGGACACCATCTTTTTTATATTCAATGATGCCTTCGGGTTTCAACATCGGTGCATGGTCAATAGACAAGTACTCTTCGTCTTGTTCGGTAAGGGTGATCGCAGCCTCACGTTTAGCTAATTGAGCCTCAGAAACTTGGTGGGTCTTCTTATGCTCTGCAGTATCTTGAGTAATCGGCTTTACATCTCCCATCATTTGTTGGAAGAGGTCGAGGTCATCTTGATGAAAGTCGGAATCAGGCATGATTGTATTAAGAAGGGTGGTACATGCCTCAATTATACCAATCTAATCTCATGAGTGTGATCAAGAATTAAAGATAAAAGAAAACCGGAGAAAGTAATAACAGACTCCGGTGCCGTATATCGATTTGCGCAATGCGCTATGCGTCAGCAAGCTAGTGAGGAGATTTGTCGCTCATTACTTTGTATAGGATAAAGCCACCATAGAAGAGCATTAAGCTAAACGCTCCAAGGATGACAATCATAGAAGATAATCCGACGGCATTACCAAATAGTAAATCTAGCCAAAAATCCATAATACCCCCTATAGAAAGTAACGAAGACAGATTCAATTTAATGATGAAATAATCTTGTAGTGATGATCTGGATCAATTGTAATTAAAAGGTTGTTGGTTTGTTCTTGTTAGCGTGTTGTTGGTCACAATTAGTACGTGCTGCTATATTTATAAGCAGTTGAAACAAAGTTTTAAATCTTTTTTCGAAAAGCACTTGCACGCGAATAAATAATCCGTATTATACGCCTCGTTCTCGACGCTAACGTCGATTGAGCATCTCGGTGAATAGCGCAGCTTGGTAGCGCATCTGGTTTGGGACCAGAGGGTCGGGGGTTCGAATCCCTCTTCACCGACCACTATTTAGAAAGCCCGTTCGTTTGAACGGGCTTTTGCCGTTTCTAAGGGCAGGAATTTCAAAGGTAAGAAGTATTAATTCGAACCCAAGTGGGGTTCGCCTGATGTTCAAAGAATGGCTCTTCACCGACCACTATTTAGAAAGCCTGCTTTTTTAAGCAGGCTTTCGTCGTTTTCAGAGGGCAGAAACTTCAAAGGTCAGAAGTATGGATTCGAACCAAAGTGGGGTTCGCCTGATGTTCAAGGAATGGCTCTTTACTGACCACTATTTAGGAAGCCCGTTCGTTTGAACGGGCTTTTTCCGTTTCTAAGGGCAGGAATTTCAAAGGTAAGAAGTATTAATTCGAACCCAAGTGGGGTTCGCCTGATGTTCAAAGAATGGCTCTTCACCGACCATTATTTAGAAAGCCTGCTTTTTTAAGCAGGCTTTCGTCGTTTTCAGAGGGCAGAAACTTCAAAGGTCAGAAGTATGGATTCGAACCAAAGTGGGGTTCGCCTGATGTTCAAGGAATGGCTCTTCACTGACCACTATTTAGGAAGCCCGTTCGTTTGAACGGGCTTTTGCCGTTTCTAAGGGCCGAAATTTCAAAGGTCAGAAGTGCTAATTCGAACCCAAGTGGGGTTCGCCTGATGTTCAAGGAATTGCTCTTCACCGACCACTATTTAGAAAGCCTGTTCGTTTGAACGGGCTTTCGCCGTTTCTAAGGGCAGAAATTTCAAAGGTCAGAAGTATTAATTCGAACCAAGGTGGGGTTCGCCTGATGTTCAAGGAATGGCTCTTCACTGACCACTATTTAGGAAGCCCGTTCGTTTGAGCAGGCTTTCGCCGTTTCTAGCTTCAGGAAAATTGATTCGAACCGACCTTAATCAAACGAGCATGTCGCTCTTCGACTCGTGGATACCTGGCTTACTTTAAACCCTCTTTGTTTAAGCATATCGATGACATTATCTTTTCCAACCAAATGTAGAGTGCCGACAACCATAAACTTTCGTTGCACTTCAGGCTCTTGAGCCATTTTATCAAGCTGATTAGCCCAGTTTTGATTACGTAAACGAATGAAGCGATCGTGCATAGTTGTGCTCATATCGCTGACTTGAGAAAACTCAGTGAGCTTATTTGTATCACCGCTTTGCCAGCTTTCCAGTAAACAATTCATAATTTGTTTGCTAGTACTCCACTCATTAATCGCGCTCTCCAATAGCTCTTGCCCATCGTTAGGCAGTGAAGAAAGCAAGTCCATTTGAAATTGTGCGGTCTCTAGTGGCTCAACATGTATTTGTTGTTGCTTAGCCAATGTATGGAAGTAAGTATCGATACCAAGCTGGCTATCATAGCCGAGCTTATTAAGCTGCATGAGTTGTAACGTTAACGCGGTTTGCCAAGGTGCGGAATTTAGGAGTGCCTCGATGGGTAAGCCAAGCTCTTTGGCTATGTTGTTCAAATCTTCGATCTGTTTTGAGTCGAGCACTTGCTTTGACGATAAACGAGATTGTGGCAGCGTGACATTAGCAGAGTCTTCAATATCGATCTCTAGTATTAAACTATCGCTCGCTTCTAATCGCGTTATCACTTGTTGCGGAAGTGGGTAGAGTGCTTTCGTGCCCACATGAATAGATCCCATCATAGTCAAACTGAGGTTTCCTTTGGATGCAACCCAAGTGAGTGGTTCAGAGAATGCTGATTGAGATAAGAGGAAGAGTGCTAGGAATAAAAATCGCATATTAGTCACTTCAATAATGAGCTTATTGTGCAGTGTAGATGATTTACATAAGCAATAGTTATTGCTGTTTTTCACCGCTAGATAAATGTTAACTAGATCGCATATTTTTCTTTGATAAAAAAGTCGGGTCTAAATAGACCTAAATATGTGTGGAATAAGTAGCCTTCTGCGGATGAAAATCACTGTTTTGGTAATCTTGGCGCTGTTTGTCTTCCTCGTTTTGGTCTTTATGTTTTTATAACTGCATGAATTTGTTGGTTTTAGAACTTTTTACTGTCGACTAGGTCACGCTTTTTTTGAATTAATTTGTGTCGTAAATTAATTGAGCCATGATGACTCCCATGCCACGGAGGCAAGCTCAGCAGCTTTCAACATGGAACCATTACAAGCTGCATCGAAAAAT
Organism: Vibrio maerlii; assembly: GCF_003415655.1. Taxonomy (GTDB): domain Bacteria; phylum Pseudomonadota; class Gammaproteobacteria; order Enterobacterales; family Vibrionaceae; genus Vibrio; species Vibrio maerlii. The sequence goes on along the minus strand of NZ_QRHC01000003.1, from coordinate 345,491 downwards.
GATAAAGGTACAAATTATGAAAAAAATTATCGCTCTAAGTGCGCTTTCTTTCGCGTTCGCATCAAGCGCATTTGCTGGTTCTTCTTACGTTACAGGTAATCTTCAGTTCCATTCTGATAGTGACAAAATGCACGGTTCAGATGTTACATCAACACTCGAAGCTGGCCATACATTTGATAACCAGTTTGGTGGTTTTACGGTTTACACTGAGTTTGACGGCATTCAGTTAGGTGAGTTAGCTGAAGAGCGTGAAGTAGATGTCGATGGTAATAGTACCTCTGGAGGCTCTTCTGCTTCTGCCGCTGTAACTATTGGTGGCGAACAATCTTTCAATCTTACAGACAACCTATGGGTTGCAGCTGGTTATCAGCACGTCATCATCGAAGGCGAAAGTATTCAATATCGTCCCTTGGTAAAGATTGGTTATAACTTTGACAATGGTATCTCTATTAGTAACCGTACTCGTGCTCACATCGATGCGACAGACGCCGATGCTGATATTGACTACCGCATGGACAACCGCATTGCTTACTCCGTAAATGAAGACTTAGCACTAAGCTACAACAACGTTTACATGATTGATGCTGAAGTGATGGACCACGAGCTTCGCGCTACGTGGACTCGCAACGGCGTACAGCCTTATTTTGAGTACCGTAACCAAGGCGATAACACAAACAACGCATTTGTATTTGGTGCGTCTTACGGGTTCTAATTCCTAGCAGGGTTAACATACTGCGGAAACGAAAAGAGCTTAGCGTAATGCTAAGCTCTTTTTGACGTTAGCCTAGTCTATGATTATTTATTGCCTTCATAGTGACGATATTTGAAGACCTGACCTTTTTCATTGAAAGCGTACACATAGTATTCATCTTTCTTATCGCCGTACTCCATGCCAGGGGAGCCCATAGGCATACCAGGAACAGCAAGGCCAACCGCATTTTTCGGTGGGTTTGCTAGAAATGCTTTGATGTCGTCCGCTGGAATGTGTCCTTCAAAGACATAGCCATCGATTTCTGCGGTATGACATGATGCTAGTTCTGGTGTTACGCCAAGCTTTTTCTTAATTGGATTCATATCCTCATGTAGCTGCTCTTTGACATCAAAACCAGCATCTTGCATATGCTTAGTCCACTCAGTACAACAACCGCAGTACGGAGACTTATGGTTGAGCACGTCTGCCGCTAGCGCATTTGCTGACGTCAGCATAAGCATTGAATAAGCGATGTGTTTCAGTTTTAACATAATGACCTCAAACAGTTATCTTGAACTGACTTTAAATAAACGTAGTCGGTTTGCGTTGCTTACGACGGTGATCGACGAAAGCGCCATTGCCAAACCAGCTACGACAGGGCTGAGCAAGAACCCAAACGCCGGGAATAGTACACCTGCCGCAACAGGAATACCTAGAGAGTTATAGATGAATGCACCAAAAAGATTCTGCTTCATGTTCTTAAGTGTTGCACGAGACAGTTCTAAAGCATGTACGACTGCAATTGGTGATGTGTTCAAAATTGTCATTTGAGCACTCTCAATCGCCACGTCACTACCACCACCCATCGCAATGCCGAGATCGGCAGTCGCTAATGCTGGTGCGTCATTAATGCCATCACCCACCATAGCCACAGTGTTACCTTGCGTTTTTAAGCGTTTAATATGGCTTGCTTTCTCTTCGGGTAAGACTTGAGCAATCACCTCGTTAATACCAAGTTGCTTGCCAATCGCGTTAGCGACGTGTGGGTTGTCACCCGTTAGCATAATGGTGTTGATGCCTTGGCGGTTTAACGCCGAAATTGCCGCTTTTGCGTCTTCACGAATAGAATCAGAGATGGCGATCAGACCAAGTGCTTGATTGTTTTGTGCGATAACAATCGGCGTCCAAGCCTGCTGCGCGCTTTCTTGAATTGCTGACTCAAGTTTAACGAGTGAAATACCTTCAGATTCAAAGTATGGGATCGAACCAAGCTGTACTTTTTCCCCCTCAAATGATGCGACAACGCCTTTGCCTCGATGGGCTAGGAAGTCACTGACAGCCAAAGCTTTAATTTTGTTATCAAGGGCGTACTGACAAATGGCTTTGGCCAGAGGGTGCTCCGATTGGGTTTCTAAACCATAAGCAAGCGCCAATAGCTCGTCTTGGGTAATACCTGTGGTAAATACCTTTTGAACCTTTGGCTTACCTTGGGTCAGCGTACCAGTTTTATCGAATACGACCGTATCGACCTTACTCGCGATTTGCAGAGCATCGGCATCTTTAATTAATACGCCAAGCTCAGCAGCTTTGCCGACCCCAACGGTAACAGAAAGTGGTGTAGCAAGACCAAGTGCACATGGGCAGGCAATAATAAGTACCGTTGTCGTTACCACGAGCATGTAGCTTGCTTTTGGCTCTGGACCCCAGATAAACCAAACCAGAGCGGCAATGGCGGCAATACCCACAACCACTGGAACGAATACAGAAGCGATTTGGTCAGCCAGTTTGGCAATTGCAGGTTTGCTGCTTTGCGCACTACGAACCATGCGAATGATGCGTGAAAGCATGGTATTGGCACCGATGCCTGTTGCTTCGATAACCAATGCGCCATCGGTGTTAAGCGTACCGGCAGACACATTCATCGTTGCTGTTTTTAGTACAGGAATTGGCTCGCCGGTTAGCATAGCTTCATCAATATAAGACTCACCATCGACAACGACACCATCGACCGGGATCTTTTCACCTGGCTTGATGCGAAGTTTCATGCCCAATTGAATTGCTTCAATACTTACCTGCTGATCGCCCCTTTCGGTGATCAGCGTGGCGCTTTGTGGCTGCAGATTAAGCAGCGCTTGTAGAGATTTAGTCGTGTTCGCTTTGGCTTTCGCCTCAATAAAGTGACCGAGCGAAATCAAACCAATGATCATCGCACTCGCTTCAAAGTAAACATGGCGAGAAGGCTCAGGAAACCATTGTGGCATTGCCACGACAAGCATTGAGTAGAACCAAGCGGCACCTGTACCAAGCGCCACTAAGCTGTCCATAGTCGCACGACCATGCTTGAAGGATTGCCATGCGTTAGTAAAGAAGAGTTTACCTGCTGTCGCAAGCAGTACGAAGCAAAGTACGCCAATCGTGCCCCAGATTGCCTGATCCGTGCTGATGGTTTGGTCAGGAGAAAGGCGAATCATCATGTTTCCACCAAGCACGCCCCAAAGCATCAAAGGTGCGCCAACAACGAGGCCGGCAATGGCATCTTTCTTAAAGCGCTTTTGTTGTTCTGCATGTTGAGCCGCTTGTTTTTGTTGCAGTGTCGATGCGTCTTCCAGAACTTCGGCGTTGTAGCCTGCTTGCTTCACGCTGTCAGTGATGGCTTGAGACATGAATGATGAATCTTGAGAGGTGAAAACCAACGCGCTTTGCTCGGCAAGGTTTACTTGCGCTTTCACCACGCCTTCTACCTTGGTTAGGGCTTTTTCTACTGAGGCCACACAGCTCGCACAGGTCATGCCTTGGATAAGCAGTTGTACTTGTGATTCAGGCGTTGGTGCAACTTGTTCTTTGTGAGAGGGCGCTGGTGGCGTTTTTTCTTGCTCAAGAATTGGCTCTTGTTTCTCTGCGATGACCGCTTCTTTAATAGGTGCTTCAGTTGTCGCTTGATAACCAACTTCTTCAACCAGCGCGATTACCTCTTGCTCTGTTAGCAAAGTGCGAATGGTTAGTTCGGTTTTCGTTACCTCAAATTCAATCACCGAAGTTTGGCCGTCTAGGTGCTCAGTCAGCTTTTTTACACAGCGACCACAATTTAAGCCTGAAAGGTGAAAGTGGTATTGGTTGCCTGCCTGATAGCCCAAGCCAGCAACCGTATCTGCGATTTGCTTTAGAGTCGCATCGGTATCGAGTTTAATCAGAGTAGGGGAAAGTTCAGTGATCTCAACGCTGTGCTGTTCATTCAATGCACGCTCTACCTTACGCGCACAGCCCATGCAATTGAGTCCGGATAGCGAAATAGCAAATTGAGTCATGATTTCCCCTTGGTTAACGCTTTGATGCGATTTAAGGAGAGTTTAAACCTTGCCTTAAGGGGAAGGTCAATAAACAAAACGCTAGCACAAACGTTAATTTCAATTTTTTCGCTTTGAAATTGACGAAAATTATTGCGACAGACCTCAATCTTTATTCACGGTAAATATAAAGTTCCGTAATTTTTTCAAAAACATTCGAGATTTGGTTAACAGATTTCATGAAGTTTAACGAGATTATCCTCATTAAAACCTCAAATTGACGTTTTTAACTTTTTTGTTTTCTGGTTAAGTTTTTGTTTTTAAATGACTTTGTTCGCATGTTGATTTCTGTGATTTGAAGTGTGTCGAATTTATTTTTAACTCGATTTTTAACGCAAAAAAAGTTTGCAAAGATTGACCCATCAAAAATTGTTCCCTGAAGAATCAGAAGCTTACTGAGGCTAGAGGAACAAAAAATAAAACATAAACAATAGGGGTTAATCTTATGGCTACATTCAAGAAGACATTGTTAGGGGCTGCAATTGCTGCAACAACAATGATTGCGGGGACAGCAAATGCTTACATGCTTGGTGATCCAAATGATGCAAACGTTGAAGTCTACGGCGTTGTGTCTATTTCTGCGGTTGATTACGGAGCATCCAATGATGCAGGCCCTGATGCGGGTTGGGCGCTTGAGAATGAAACACGAGTTGGCTTCCGTGCGGCAAAAAAAATGACAGATAGCGTGACTGCTTTCGCTCAAGTGGAATCGGGTTGGGTACTGGACTACGGTGCAGACTTAGGTAACCGTGATACCTTCGTCGGATTGCGTGGTGATGATTGGGGTCAGGTCCGCTTTGGTCGTATGTTGACACCATTATATGAACTTGTTGACTGGCCCTACTCAGCTTCTAACCTAGGTCGTACTTTTGACCGTGCATGGCGCAGTGGTGAGCGTTACCACTTTGACCGCAAGAGCCAAATGGGTCGTTACGATTCACCAATGTTTGCAGATATGGTCAAGTTCAGTTTAGCTGCGGGTAATGGCAGTGAAAACCATGAAGATTCATACTTCTTCGGTGGTTCGGTATCGGTAACTCCTATTGAAATGCTAACGCTGCATGCGGCATTTGAAAATGCGAAAGGAACCACCTTTGAGGGCGGTGAAGAGGGCCATTGGGACACAAACAATGCTACTCCTGATAGCCCAGATTGGAATCCTGCAGTCGCAGCATCAATCGGTGACACTGATTCATACTTTGTTGGTTTTGAGCTTCGCCCTATCGATAACTTCAATATCCTCGGTGCTTATAAAACAGGTTCTTATGACTCAACCAATGGTGGTGGCGGTTACGGTTACACAGAGCGTGAAATCGATGCGTACTCAGTACAAGCCAACTACTTCTTTGGCAATGCTAACATCCGTGTAGGTTATGCAGACCAAAGCGGCAAAGAAGATGGTTCAAGCAATTCAGATTTAGACTCAACGTCTATTAGCGGTGAGCTGGGCTATTCATTCAACTCTGTTTACACCTTCCTTCGTCTGACTCAACAAGATGATTCTGTTTATGATAACGACCTAATGGTACGCGTAGGTACTGAGTGGACGTTCTAATATAAAATGCTATTAAATGGCGGGCCTTGTGCCCGCCTTTTCCAGTTTTGGTTTAGGGGAATAATAAATGAACAAGATAATGGTTATTTTGGGGTTAGCACTGATTAGCACATTCACTCATGCCAATGTGACGATAAAAACCGATAGCCGTGTGGAGATCTTAGCAGTCAATCAAGTGATCAATGATGTTCCGAAAAAAGGCAAAGGGGATTTGAAAATTGAAAATGGTATCAATCAACTTTTGATCAGAGTGACTGCGTTAGTTGACAGTAACGGCGGAAAACAAAAGTTTAATTCATTTCCAATGGTAGTGAAGTTTGAAGCGCGTGACCAAGTATTAGAGATGGAAACTCCTTTTGCCATTCGAGATGAGCGTGGAGTGAGGAAGTTCGAGAAAGCACCAAGTATTAAAGTCACCAGCGATGGGAAAGCGGTAGCAATTGAGACAGATCTAATTTATGACCAAACATTCGCATTTATAAAGGACTACGGAGAGATGCTTACTCAATACAATCTTGCTGGTGGTCCTGCAGCTATTGAGTTAGATAATTTCACGCAAGAACCAAAAATAATGGACAAACAACCAAAAGAGGTGGGAATTAAACCGACCGTTTCCATTGGGATTAAGGGCGAGTTTTTGGATATGACTCCACTGCAACGGCAAGAGTTTATCTCTTGGGCGGTAAAACATATCAACGATTAAGTAAAACATAGTCCAGATGGATTGTAGAATTACATATCGGTGCTAAAATAACGCGCAATTTTGGCACCATAATCTGATGGTGTGGTCATCTAGACAATCAAGGTATTTTTCATGACGGTTAAAACTCGTTTTGCTCCTAGCCCAACAGGCTACCTTCACGTTGGTGGTGCACGTACTGCACTTTACTCTTGGCTATACGCGAAAAACCAAGGCGGTGAATTCGTTCTACGTATCGAAGATACTGACCTAGAACGTAACTCTCAGGATGCGGTTGATGCGATCCTAGAAGGTATGCAGTGGATGGGTCTTGAGTGGAATGAAGGTCCTTACTTCCAGTCTAAGCGTTTCGACCGTTACAACGAGATGGTTGATAAGCTGCTAGCAGAAGACAAAGCTTACAAGTGTTACGCATCGAAAGAGCTTCTTGAAGAGATCCGTGCTGAGCAAGAAGCCGCAAAAGAGATGCCACGTTACGATGCTAACCACCCGAAAGTGGTTGCAGCGAATGCAGCAGCAAAAGAAGGCGATGCGTTTGTGGTTCGTTTCCGTAACCCGAAAGAAGGCAGCGTAGTATTTGAAGACCAGATCCGTGGCCGCATTGAAATCGCTAACAGCCAAATGGATGACCTAATCATCCGTCGTACTGACGGCGCTCCTACTTACAACTTTGTAGTAGTAGTGGACGACTGGGACATGGGCATCACTCACGTTGTTCGTGGTGAAGACCACATCAACAACACGCCTCGTCAGATCAACATCTATGAAGCACTAGGTGCTCCAGTGCCGACGTTTGCTCACTGTGCAATGATCCTAGGTGATGACGGTGCGAAACTGTCTAAACGTCACGGTGCGGTATCAGTAATGCAATACCGCGATGAAGGCTACCTACCAAACGCTCTAAACAACTACCTAGTGCGTCTTGGCTGGTCTCACGGTGACCAAGAAATCTTCTCTACTGAAGAGATGATCAACCTGTTCTCGCTAGATGCGGTTTCTAAGTCAGCGTCTGCGTTCAACACTGAAAAACTACTTTGGTTGAACAACCACTACATCAAGACTTCTGCTCCTGAGTACGTGGCTGAGTACCTACAATGGCACCTAGACAACCAAAACCTTAACATTGAAAACGGCCCTGCAATCACAGAAGTGATTAAGCTAGTCGGTGAGCGTTGTAACACGCTAGTAGAGCTAGCTGAGCAAATCCGCTACTTCTACGAAGACTTCGCTGAGTTTGAAGCTGGCGCAGCTAAGAAGCACCTACGTGGTGTTGCTAAAGCTCCTCTAGAACTTGCACTTGCAAAAGCGGAAGCACTAGAAGAGTGGACAACAGCAAATATCAAAGATGGCGTTATCGCTGCGGTTTGTGAAGAGCTAGAAATCGGCATGGGTAAAATTGGCATGCCTCTACGCGTTGCAGTAACAGGTGGCGGTCAGTCTCCATCTGTTGATGCGGTAATGGAGCTAGTAGGCAAAGAGCGTGCAGTTGCACGTATTAAGATGGCTATCGCATTCATTGAAGAGCGCGAAGCGAACGCTTAATCCACTGACTCGTTGATACTATAAACGACTTATTGATATAAAAACCGCAGTGCAGTCACTGCGGTTTTTTTATGCATAGGAAACTAGGAAACTAGGAAACTAGGACAGTAGGAAACTGAGAAATGACACCATTTGTGCTGTTTGGCACTTTGATTAGTTTATTGATAGTACTGGGCTTTGTGCAAAGAAAGCTAGAGTGGGTTTTATTTAGACGACTGTTTCTACGTGGGCAGGGCTATCTTTATTCGTTAACCCGATGGGTCGGCACACCGGTTCATGAACTGAGCCATGTCGTGATGTGTGTTGTCTTTAGGCATCGAATTGTAAAAATAGAGTGGGTAGACCCAACGGGGCTCGGTGGTGCAGTTATCCACCAGTGGAACCCCAAAAGTTATTACCAAAACTTAGGGAATATTTTTATTGCCACAGCACCATTCTATTTTGGTGTCTTCTTGATTGTGCTACTCACACACTTTGTTTTCCCTAGTAGTTTGTTTCTTTCTTACGTGGCGAGCATCAGTGAGTTACTCGTCAACATTAGTCAGCTATCAGATCTCTATTTGGTGGCAAGAGCCTTGGTTCACTCAGTCATCGAGTTCAATAGCTCGGCAATAGAACATGGTCTTGGACGGTATTGTATTTGGTTATTCATCAGTACTTCTATTGTTGCCAGAATGATTCCTTCTAGTGCGGATTTTGGAAATGCCCTTCGAGCATTGATTTATGCGCTACCTATTATTGCCATTTTGACAGTAGCGATTGGCCTGTCTGGGTTGATAAGTGCAGTCAACACGCTGCTCTCGGTAGCTATTGTGTTTTGGCTGTTCTTTCTCGTTGTCTATCTCATCTATATGTTGCTTATATTGTTGGTCGCCAAATTGTTGCCGTAGTTAGTTACGAGTTATCAACACAGTGAAAAATCACGAAGAAAAAATACGAAAAGGCCAGCAAAATGCTGGCCTTTGAGACAGTGATAACCAAATTGATTGATTACCAGCCTTTAACAACACCACCTTGGAAGATGTCAGAAGCTGCGTTGTATACTTCTTCTGTTTGGTAAGCTTTAACAAAGTTAGTTACGTTTTCAGCTGTTGCGTTGTCTTCACGAGATACGATTAGGTTCACGTATGGTGAATCTTTGTCTTCAACGAAGATGCCGTCTTTCTGTGGTGTTAGATCGATAGAGCTTGCGTAAGTTGTGTTGATGATAGATAGCGCTACGTCGTCTAGAGAGCGAGGTAGTTGTGCAGCATCAAGCTCAACAATAGTGATCTCTTTTGGGTTACCGACGATATCACGTACTGTTGCAAGTAGACCAACACCTTCACGCAGTTCAATAAGACCTTGTTGCTCAAGTAGTAGTAGAGAACGACCTAGGTTTGTTGGATCGTTTGGTACTGCAATGCGAGCGCCGTCTTGGATTTCATCTACAGATTTAACTTGCTTAGAGTAACCTGCGATTGGGTATACAAATGAGTTACCCGCGATTGTTAGCTTATAACCACGGTCAGCAACTTGCTGATCTAGGTATGGCTTGTGCTGGAATGCGTTGATGTCGATAGAGCCATCATCTAGTGCTGCGTTTGGTGTTACGTAGTCTGTAAATGTTACTAGCTCAACATCTAGACCGTATTTCTCTTTAGCAACCTTTGCTGCTACTTCAGCAACTTGTGCTTCCGCACCCGCCATTACGCCAACTTTTACTTTGCTCAGATCCGCTTCTTTCTCGCCACAGCCAGAAAGTACTAGAGCAGAGGCCGCTGCCGCAATTGCTAATAAACTCTTAAGGTTGAACTTCATTATAATCTCCTTATTGCTCCTACTAGGTAGGAATCGACATCTCGTTCTTGGGGGTTAACAGTTTTTATTTAAGTTATCTGTGGTCAACACGGCGAACAATTGAGTCACCGATTGATTGAATGATTTGTACCAACACGATAAGCATGACTACAGTGACAGCCATGATAACGACATCATAACGGTGGAAGCCATAACGGATTGCTACGTCACCTAAGCCACCACCGCCAACAGTCCCCGCCATCGCTGAGTAACTTACTAGAGTCACAAGGGTAATAGTGACAGAGTTAACGATGGTCGGTAATGCTTCTGGTAGCAGTACTTTGGTAATAATTTGAGTAGGCGTTGCCCCCATTGATTGAGCGGCTTCGACTAAACCTGTTGGAACTTCTAGTAGTGCACCTTCAATGAGACGGGCAACAAATGGAATCGCACCAATCGTTAGCGGTACAATGGCTGCAGTAGTACCAATAAACGTACCAATCAATAGCTTAGTTACTGGAATGATCGCAACCATCAACACTAAGAAAGGCACTGAGCGACCGATATTTACGATAGCGCCTAAAATGCTATTAAGCTTGGTGTTCTCAAGCAAGCCACCTTTTTTCGTCGTATGCAGAATAACGCCGAGTGGAATGCCCACAGCAAAACCAACAATACCTGCCACGGCAACCATGTAAATGGTTTCCCAGCTTGCTTTAAGTAGTAGGTCGCCGTTGAGGCTCAGCCATTCAGAAATCGTGTTAAAGGACATAGCCAAGTACCTCTACCTTTACATTGTGTTCGCGCAGATACTCAATTGCTGCATTATCATCTTCTTCTGAACCAAATAGCTCAGCAACCATCATTCCGAATTTTACACCACCGGCATAATCTAGGTCTGAACTCAGAATGCTTACATCGATATTAAACTTGCGAGCGATTTGGCTCATTACAGGTGCATCGACGGTCGCACCAGTAAACTCAAGACGAACAAGTGGGTAGCTGCTGTTTACACGAATCTGTTGCAGACGCTGCTGGTAATCTTCTGGAATAGAGAGATCCAGCGTTGAACGAATGAACTGGTGCGCAAGTTCTGTTTTAGGGTGTGCGAAGATTTCACCAACCGTGCCTTTTTCAACCAGCTCACCACCACCGATGATAGCGACTTCATGACAGATGCTCTTCACTACATCCATTTCATGGGTAATAAGCAGCATAGTAATGTTAAGTTTGCGGTTTATCTCTTTAAGTAACTCTAAAATTGACTGAGTAGTAGCAGGGTCGAGTGCACTGGTTGCTTCATCGCATAGCAGTACTTTTGGGTCAGATGCTAGGGCACGAGCAATTGCAACACGTTGTTTTTGACCGCCACTTAGATTTGATGGGTAGCTATCGTGTTTGTCTGCAAGACCAACAAGAGCCAATAAATCGGTCACTTTTTTAGTCAATTCAGTTTTGTCTCGTCCTGCTAGCTCTAAAGGTAGCGCAACATTTTCAAATACAGTACGAGATGAAAGTAGATTAAAGTGCTGGAAGATCATACCGATATTACGGCGCGCTTTCCCTAATTCTGATTTAGAGAGTTTAGTTAGATCTACACCATCAACGATCACTTCACCACGGGTTGGAGCCTCTAGCATGTTTACACAGCGGATAAGTGTGCTTTTCCCTGCACCAGAAGAGCCGATAACACCAAAGATAGTGCCTTGAGGAATGTGAAGATTGATATCTTTCAGGGCGTTTATTTCTTTATCGCCTTGATAGAAGACTTTGTCTACTTGGTTAATTTGAATCATGGATATGCCTGTACAGGGGAACAGAATAAAGTTTTGATCAACATCTCATTTATAGGTTGATGCTATGGTTTTCATTTTAACAAGTCAACAGATATTTTGACGTCTAGACGTCTAAAAAGATTTAACGGGGAAACGAATGTTCATATTAGAAGGTGATGTAATAAATAAAGCGTGCAATAATTAACGTGTAACTACATAAAGAGATAAGAATTTTGGCTAAACCAGCAGTTTTTTTAGATCGTGATGGCGTAATTAATGTCGATCACGGCTACGTACACGACGAGCATGATTTCGAGTACATTGATGGTGTATTTGAAGCTACAAAAGCGTTCAAGGCAATGGGATACCAATTAGTACTGGTGACGAACCAGTCTGGTATTGCTCGTGGCATGTTTAGCGAAGACCGTTTTATGTCTTTGACTCAGTGGATGGACTGGAACTTCTCGGACAATGGTGTTGATTTTGACGGTATCTATTATTGCCCACACCATGCAGAGAAAGGCATTGGCGAATACAAAATCGACTGTGATTGCCGTAAACCTAAGCCAGGGATGTTCATTTCTGCAAGAGATTTCCTGAAGATTGATATGGCTAATTCAGTGATGGTTGGCGATAAAGCAGAAGACCTAATGGCTGCTGAGGCTGCTGGTGTTGGCACTAAGATTCTTGTGCGTACCGGTAAACCTGTCACTGAAAAGGGTGAGCAGCTGGCAGATATCGTATTAGATAGCATTAAAGACGTACCGGATTACTTAAAAAGCAAATGATTCAGCTTTCTTAAGGGGCGGTGGTAACCAATGGAAGGTGAGGTCATGATGAAGAGAGCAGTAACTATTATCCTTGGTGCGATTGTACTTTCGGGTTGTACAAAGAAAGCATTTATTGATTCCGATGAGTTACCAGTAGGGCTCTCATATACTTCATATCAGTGTGAGGGAAATAAGGGGTTCCAGATTGCATTTGATGGTGATGAGTTCGCTTATCTTAATTCAAGTTCTAAAGACTATCGTTTAGCAAAGTACCCTGCAGCGTCAGGTATGAAGTACATTCTGGATGACGGAACAAAACCGCCAATTAATGGGGTAACTTTCATCGCTAAGGGAGATGATGCCAGATTGGAAGTCGGCAATATTCTTTTTAGAAATTGTACCTTAGTAAACTGATCATGAACGAATAGAAAACGGGAGCCTGCGCGGCTCCCGTTTTTTGTCGCTTTCGAGTTACATCTATTCAAGTGTTAGCTGTAGCGAACCGTATAGCGGGTAGGTTTGTGGTTCATCGCAAGTACTACATTAAGAACCAGTGCACCAATAATCGAAGCGAAGATCACCCAAGGAGTTACGAAGAAGAGTGAGGCCGCTAAGATTAGGCAGTCGATCGTTAGCTGAGTTTTTCCTACAGAGATACCCGTCTTATCTTGAATTACCAAGCACAGCACATTGAAGCCCCCTAAGCTTGAACGATGCCTAAATAGAATCAACATTCCTAATCCCATCAGAAGACCGCCAGCGATGGCGCAATACACCTCATTGACTTTATCTAGAGAGATTACTAAGTAGAGGTTGTCTGCAAAAATAGAAACCAATGCTCCCGAAATCGCACTGTTGATGGCAAACTTACTGCCGAACCTTTTCCACGCTAGTGCGTAAAAAGGTAAATTACAGACAAAGTAAAGCACACCAAAGGTAAATGGCAGGATTTGGCTCAATAGTAATGCCAGGCCTGTGGTACCTCCGGTAAGAAGATTCGCGGACTGTAAGAAGAAAACACCTTGTGCAACGAGAAAGGTTGCGGTCAGTATTGCAATAACATCTTCTTTGTGTGTATGTTTTTCCATCAGCTTAACAATTATCTATCCAAATATTGCTGCGCATAGTAGAGAAAGCTTTGTAATTACGGTAGTTTGATAGATAAATTGACAGCTAAGCTGTGTAATTAAAGTTTTACAGGGTGTAAAGCTAATAATTGACACTGTGGTCGGACTTGAATGTTGTTTCTCGATGCATTATTAGCCCTCATTGTCATTATGAAAAAACTACATAAAAAATTCTTATATTTGCTCTTTATGACCTAGATCAAATTATGTAGAATACGCGCCATTACGGTGACGAAAACGTTTGCGTTTAGTCGTTGTGTGGTTTTTTTGATACTTTCAGTAAAATCTGAGTCAGGAGATACAGATGCTTAAGCGTGATATGAACATCGCTGATTACGATGCGGACCTGTTCGCAGCTATCCAAGAAGAAACTCTTCGCCAGGAAGAACATATTGAGTTAATCGCTTCAGAAAACTACACAAGCCCACGTGTAATGGAAGCTCAAGGTTCTCAGCTTACTAACAAATATGCTGAAGGTTACCCAGGCAAGCGTTACTACGGCGGCTGTGAGTACGTTGATAAAGTTGAAACGCTAGCTATCGAGCGTGCATGTGAACTGTTCGGTGCAGAGTACGCGAACGTACAGCCTCACTCAGGCTCTCAAGCAAATAATGCTGTTTACATGGCCCTTCTAAATGCAGGCGATACCGTTCTAGGTATGAGCCTAGCACATGGTGGTCACCTGACTCACGGCTCTCCAGTAAACTTCTCTGGCAAGCTTTACAACATCATCCCTTACGGTATCGATGAAAAAGGTCAAATTGATTACGAAGAGATGGAGCGTCTAGCGGTTGAGAATAAGCCTAAGATGATCATCGGTGGTTTCTCTGCTTACTCTCAAATCTGTGACTGGGCACGCATGCGTGAAATCGCTGATAAAGTAGGTGCTTACCTATTTGTTGATATGGCACACGTAGCGGGTCTCATTGCAGCGGGTGTTTACCCGAACCCAGTACCTCATGCACACGTTGTAACAACAACGACGCACAAAACACTAGCAGGTCCTCGCGGTGGTCTAATCCTTTCTAACGAAGGTGAAGAGCTTTACAAGAAGCTGAACTCAGCTGTATTCCCTGGTGGTCAAGGTGGTCCTCTAATGCACGTAATCGCGGGTAAAGCGGTAGCATTTAAAGAAGCACTAGAACCAGAATTCAAAGAATACCAAGCACGCGTTGTTGCAAACGCAAAAGCAATGGTAGCTGAATTCCTAGCGCGCGGTTATAACATCGTTTCTGGTTCTACTGAAAACCACCTATTCCTTGTTGACCTGATCGACAAAGACATCACTGGTAAAGAAGCAGACGCAGCACTAGGTGCAGCAAACATCACAGTAAACAAGAACTCAGTACCAAACGACCCTCGTAGCCCGTTTGTTACATCAGGTATCCGCATCGGTTCACCATCGATTACTCGTCGTGGTTTCACAGAAGAAGACGCGAAAGCACTTGCTGGCTGGATGTGTGACATCCTAGATAACATGGGTGATGAGTCTGTTATCGAAGCAACCAAAGCAAAAGTATTGGAAATCTGTAAGCGTCTACCAGTTTACGCTTAATTTTTCTGGCTCAAATAGCTTAATTTCTGTGTCAAAGGTGCTCATTTACGTCCGTAAACTCCGCGCCTTTTCCTTGAACTAAAGCTATTTGATTGAAAAATACGATTTGAAAGGCTCCTGTTGGGAGCCTTTTTTGTTTTATGGCGCTAAGAGAGCGTATAAGTGTCATCATCTCCTATAGCGACGAAGGAGCGTAGTAGGAGATCTTTGCGAACGTATAATTCTAATTATTCAATCAAGCCTCGTAACACAGCGCACAAAAGGTACCTAACTCATTTATTCATCATTATTGCGGGTGACATAAAGAAGTCTATGAAATAAAAAGGGTTGACGTTTTCACGCCAACCCTCAAAATTCTAGCTCTCTAGCTCTCTAGCTCTCTAGCTCTCTAGCTCTCTAGCTCTCTAGCTCTCTAGCTCTCTAGCTCTCTAGCTCTCTAGCTCTCTAGCTCTCTAGCTCTCTAGCTTTTACTTCAACTTCTCTAGATCCGCCTCGATCTCGGCGATCTTGCTTGCCACGACTTTTTCTAAGTGACGAAGATCGGTAAGGATCTTCTGTTTAACATCCACTTCTGCCGGTTTCTGTGGTTTCGTGATCTTATTGAGTTCATCAATCACTAGAGTCAGGTTACGGTTGATCTCGGTAATATTCTTGTACTGATGGCTACCACCATCGACAAGGACACTTTTTACTTGGCGCGGGTATTTGAATTTTACGCTTTTCGCGAAAAGCTCACCCTTCTGCTTGCGGAAATAAATTTTTAGCACGTCCTTGTGAGCTTCTTGACGTAGAGAGTAACGTTCAATCTGCTCTGGTTCATTGATCCCTAATCCAGTGAGGTTTGGGTACATAAGCGACCTCTATCAGTAAGTTATGACTACTACATTCTTCAAATGTAGCAGTCTAATTATGCGCTAGATAGTGTGTAGATCAACTTCACGACCAACTTTTTATTATGGAAGTGAAGAGTTGTGGGATTGATCTAGCTAGGGCTCAATTCATCAACCGATTCCGTAAGTCTAATACGTAATTCGGTTTGTTCTTCCTCGCTTAAACGGCCACCGGTTTCACTGGTGATAATGAACAAGTCTTCTGCACGTTCACCAATAGTGGTAATTTTTGCGGCATGAATGTTCACCTTAGAATCGGCGAAGGTTGCGCCTACTTTAGCTAGTAGCCCTGGAGTATCGAGGGCTACAAACTCAACCAGTGTTTTTTTCTGACTCTTGGTCGGTATGAAGTCGACACGGGTTTTAACATTAAAGTGTTTAAGGTTTCTTGGTGCTCTGCGAACTTTCAGTTTGGTAGGGCGTCCATCGGATAATACATGAGTCAAATGTTTGATAATGGCTTCGTGCCTTGGCTCCTCAATCGGCTGACTGTTTTGGTCAAGTACCATAAAGGTGTCGAGTACAAAGCCATCCTTACTGAGCATGATTTGAGCATCATGAACATTGAGGTTGCGTCTATCTAGTTCTGCAACAACGGTTGCAAACAAGGCGGGTTGGTCTTTGCAGTACACGAATACTTCGGTCCCACCGCGCGACGGCTTTTTGCTGATGAGCACCAACGGGTGAGACGGGTCTTCTTGCGTGAGTAAATGTTGGCTATGCCATGCAATCTGCTGGTGGGTATGACGCAAGAAGTAGTCCGCTTTAAAGCGTTGCCAAAGTACTTCTATTTGACGAGCAGTGAAGCCTTCTTTCCGCAACTGTGCCGAGGCCATCTGTTGATTGTGGCGAATACGTTCACGAACATCGACAGGGTTCTCTAAACCGCGACGCAATGCTCTTTGCGTAGAATGGAATAGCTCTGCAAGTAGGGTACGTTTCCAACTATTCCAGAGTTCAGGGTTGGTGGCGCATATATCGGCAACGGTCAGGCAAACTAAGTACTCAAGGTACTCTTCGTCACGGACTTTTTTGGCGAACTCAGTAATCACATCGGGGTCGTAAATATCGCGACGCTGTGCAGTCACAGACATTAGTAAGTGGTTCTGAACTAACCAAGAGACAAGCTTAGCTTCAGGTTTTGATAAACCATGCTCAATACAGAACTCGTAAGCTTCTACAGCTCCAATCTCTGAGTGGTCACCACCTCGGCCCTTTCCAATGTCATGGAAGATCGCTGCAAGAATTAATAAGTCTTTTTTCTGAATTTTAGGGTATACTTCGCAGCATATAGGGTGCTTATCGCGGTTTTTAGCGTAACTAAAACTATTAATTTGCTTTAACAAGCGAATGCTATGCTCATCCACTGTGTAGACATGGAACAGGTCAAATTGCATTTGGCCGACAATCTGGCTCCATTGAGGTAAATAAGCGGCTAACACGCCGAGCTTGTGCATTAAGCTGAATGCTTTGTGCAGCGCATTTGGGTGGCGAACCAACTCCATGAACTTCTCTCGCGCTTCAGGTATCGTGTGTAGGAACTTATTTAGGCGGCGGCGAGCGGTTCTAAGCTGGCGCAGTGTCGCGGGAGCTACCCCCTCAATCGTAGAGTCATTGGCAATATGGATAAACATATCAAGGATGGTTTCGGGCCTTGCTTGGAATAGAGCAGGCTTGCGAGCTTCGATCAGGTGACCACGACGTTGAAAATCATTGGAAATGATTTCTGCAGGTGCAATTTCGCCTTTATTGATAATTGCTTGGTCAAATAGCTTAAGCAGCATCTTATTGAGCTCTGCAACACGACGCAGTGTTCGGTAGAACTCTTTCATCATCATCTCAACACCACGGTTACCTTCGCCAACATAACCTAGGTGTTCAGCCACATTTGACTGGTGCGCAAATGTGAGACGGTTGTCGTAGCGGCGTAAGTCGATATGCAGGGCGAAGCGGACGCGCCATAAGAAGTCCTGACATTCAACGAGCTCACGGTATTCGGCATCGGTTAAAAAACCATATTGGCTCATTTCACGCAAGCTTGTAGCGCCAAAGTGACGTCGAGCTACCCAACTCAATGTATGAATGTCTCGTAAGCCACCCGGACTGGATTTGATGTCGGGTTCGAGGTTGTAAGTGGTATCGTGGTAACGTGAATGACGTGTTTTTTGTTCATCGATTTTTGCTTTGTAGAATACGTCACTTGGCCAAAATGAGTCTGAGAGGATCACTTTATTCAAGGCATTGAATGTTTTCTCACAGCCACAAAGCAAACGTGCTTCTTGTAAGTTAGTTGCTACGGTGAGGTCCTCGCGACCAATTTCTGCACATTGGTCTATGGTGCGAACGGCGTGGCCTACTTCGAGCCTCAAATCCCAGAGTAGGGTAATGAACTCACTGACCCTCTGACCAAGTGATTCTGGAAGTGCCTTTTGTGAGACAACGAGGATATCGATATCAGATAGAGGGTGAAGCTCTCCTCGGCCGTAACCCCCAACCGCAACCAAACTGATGTGGGGTAGCTGATGGAATTCAAAGTGTTGCCACAAGCGCAATAATAGCTCATCCATATATTCAGAACGGCTAAGAACCAGGTCGGTCACTGGGTGGTGGTTTAAGAACTCTTGTTTTTGGTGTTCAGCCAAGAGTTGCAATTGCTCTCTGAGATCGTTTTGATTGATCTGTTCGGCAGTTAGGGCTGAAGGAGAAACGTATGACATACAATGCAATCCGTGCAAGCAAATAAAGGTCTGTTCAAAAGAACGAAAATTGAATTTAGCAGATAAAAAAATATCTCTGCAAGCAGAGATATTTTTCAATAGTTGTCTATTTCTTGGCTTTCCAAGAAATTATGCGTTGTGCATATGACGAGGAATGTTTTCATCACTGCGTAAAGTGAGCACTTCACAGCCGGTTTCTGTCACTAGGATAGTGTGTTCCCACTGTGCGGAGTTTTTACCGTCGCCTGTGTAAACTGTCCAGTCATCATCACCGTCGATACTACAGCCAAACTTACCCGCATTGATCATTGGTTCGATCGTAAAACACATGCCCTCTTTAAGAACGCGACGATCTGGGTTTTTGTAATGAACAACTTGTGGTTCTTCGTGGAACTCAGAACCAATACCATGACCACAGAAGTCTTTTACAATAGAGAACTTAGGCGTGACGCCCTTGATGTACTTCTGAATAGCAGTACCGATGTCACCAACCGTTGCTCCTGGTTTTACCTTCTTCATGCCGATGTATAGGCTCTCTTGCGCAACCATACACAGACGCTTGTTCGCTGGAGATACGTCACCCACGTAGAACATCTTTGAGGTATCACCGTGGTAACCATCTTTAATAACGGTGATATCGATGTTGATCACATCACCATCTTTTAGTACTGCTGGCTTCAGTTTACCCGTCGTACCCATCTCATCTTGTTCCGCAGGAATGCCGTGACAAACGATGTGGTTGATTGAAGTACAAATTGATTTAGGGAAACCGTGGTAGTTCAATGGCGCAGGGATAGCACCTTGCTCTTCAGTGATGTACTTGTGACAGATTTGGTCTAACTCTTCAGTCGTTACACCGACTTTTACATAAGGTTCGATCATCTCTAAAACGTCAGCAGCAAGTTTACCTGCTACGCGCATTTTTTCGATTTCATCTGCTGTTTTGATTTTGATAGACATCGACTTTCTCAATTAAATATCTGGTAATTGCTTTTATTCTAACAACGACAGGCGTAAGCGCAATTGTTTATCCCCTTCATATTTGAAGCTGCAGCGTTGTTGACTGCGTCAATTCACCCTAATCACATAGCAAACTATGCTCATAGGGCTGAATTTTCTTGTCGCCTAGCTGCAGCACCAACTATTTTGGGGATAAGCATTGTTGTTAATCTGACGTCCATTCTAGTCGGTGAATTCGAAAAATTACTGGCAAGTAAAGTGGTTTTTATGGTATAAAGCGCGCCGGAAGCTAAAGACTGTTCTCTCCACTTGGCGAAGCTGGCTTTGCTCCACTTACTTATATCTTTAAATCACACACATTCCGACACATGTTCCGGGGTGCTCCAAGTATCTTATTTCGATACTTAGGGGTCGGATTCATGGGGAGTGTGGAGGCCTAACCCCATAGAGGATTTTAAAATGGCAACTGTATCAATGCGCGATATGCTGAAAGCTGGTGTTCACTTCGGTCACCAAACTCGTTACTGGAACCCAAAAATGAAGCCATTCATCTTTGGTGCTCGTAACCGCGTTCACATCATTAACCTAGAAAAAACTGTACCAATGTTCAACGAAGCTCTAGCTGAGATTGCTAAAGTTGGCGAGAAAAAAGGTAAAGTTCTATTCGTAGGTACTAAGCGCGCTGCATCTGAAGCTGTTAAAGAAGCTGCTATCGCAAGCAACCAATTCTACGTTAACAACCGCTGGTTAGGCGGTATGCTAACAAACTACAAAACTGTTCGTCAGTCAATCAAGCGTCTAAAAGATCTTGAAGCACAATCTCAAGACGGTACTTTTGAGAAGCTAACTAAGAAAGAAGCTCTAATGCGTACTCGCGAAATGGAGAAGCTAGAGAAATCTCTTGGTGGTATCAAAGACATGGGCGGCCTACCAGACGCTCTATTCGTAATCGACGCTGATCACGAACACATCGCAGTTAAAGAAGCAAACAACCTAGGTATCCCAGTATACGCTGTTGTTGATACTAACTCTGACCCAGATGGCGTTGACTACATCATCCCAGGTAACGATGACGCAATCCGCGCAGTACAACTATACCTAAACGCTGCAGCTTCTGCAGTGACTGAAGGTCGTAACAAAGACGTTGCAGCAGTTGCTACTGAAAAAGACGGTTTTGTAGAAGAAGCTGAGTAATAGCGGCTCTGCTGAAACTTAGTTAAGTCATGTCATATGGCTCACATAAAAACTAAGTTATAGTTAGTAACAGGGGCCCAGAATTAGGCCCCTGATTTTTACCAATTGAATCAACTTGAGGAATAGAGAATGGCTGTTACTGCTGCTCTAGTTAAAGAACTGCGCGACCGTACTGGCGCAGGCATGATGGACTGTAAGAAGGCGCTGAACGAAACAAACGGCGACATCGAACTAGCAATCGAAAACATGCGTAAATCAGGTGCTGCTAAAGCTGCTAAGAAAGCAGGTAACGTAGCTGCTGAAGGCGCAATCATCATCAAAGAAGAAAACGGTGTAGCTGTTCTTCTTGAAGTTAACTGTCAAACTGATTTCGTTGCTAAAGATGCTAGCTTCACTGCGTTCGCAGAAGAAGTTGCAGCTGACGCTCTAGCGACTAAAGCAACTGCTGAAGAGCTACAAGCTAAATTCGAGGAAACTCGTGTTGCTCTAGTTGCTAAAATCGGTGAAAACATCAACATCCGTCGCGTACAATACGTTGAAGGCGAAGCTATCTCTACTTACCGTCACGGTGAGAAGATCGGTGTTGTTGTTGCTGGTGCTGGTGATGCAGAAACTCTTAAGCACGTTGCAATGCACGTTGCTGCTTCTCGTCCTGAGTTCGTTAACCCAGAAGACGTACCTGCAGACGTAGTAGAAAAAGAGAAAGCTGTTCAAGTTGAAATCGCAATGAACGAAGGCAAGCCTGCAGAAATCGCTGAGAAGATGGTTGTTGGTCGCATGAAGAAGTTCACTGGCGAAATCTCTCTAACAGGTCAAGCGTTCGTAATGGAGCCTAAGAAATCTGTTGGCGAAATCCTAAAAGAGCGCGGCGCTGCTGTAACTACTTTCGTTCGTCTAGAAGTAGGCGAAGGCATCGAGAAAGCTGCAGAAATGAGCTTTGCTGATGAAGTAGCAGCTGTACAAAAAGGTTAATCCTTAGCGTATTAGTTGATGATAAGGACCGTGGCAATCGCTGCGGTCTTTTTACGATTAGCGAGCAAACGATTAATCGTGATGAATGGGTATTAGTTTCTAGAAGCTAGTACCTAGTATCTAGAAATTGGAACCTAGAAGACTCTAGGAACTAGGTACTAGGAACTTTAATCTAGTTACTCATATCTATTCATGACTGTTAATCATCAATACTCTGGAAGGTAAACTCCATGACTACAAACCCAAAACCAGTATATCAACGTATTCTGTTAAAACTGAGCGGTGAAGCACTTCAAGGTGAAGAAGGCTTCGGTATTGACCCAACAATCTTGGACCGTATGGCTCAAGAAGTGAAGGAACTGGTTGAGTTAGGTGTACAAGTAGGTGTAGTTATCGGTGGTGGTAACTTGTTCCGTGGTGCTGGCCTTGCAGAAGCAGGTATGAACCGCGTTGTTGGTGACCACATGGGTATGCTAGCAACAGTAATGAATGGTCTTGCTATGCGTGATGCACTGCACCGTGCATACGTAAACGCTCGTGTTATGTCTGCGATCCCTCTAAAAGGCGTGTGTGATGACTACAACTGGGCGGATGCGATTTCTCAACTTCGTCAAGGTCGTGTAGTGATCTTCTCTGCGGGTACAGGTAACCCATTCTTCACAACTGACTCTGCTGCATGTCTACGCGGTATCGAAATCGAGGCTGATGTAGTTCTAAAAGCAACGAAAGTTGATGGCGTATTTACTGCAGACCCAGTAGCAAACCCAGACGCAGAGTTGTATGATAAGCTTTCTTACAACAGTGTTCTTGAAAAAGAGCTGAAAGTAATGGACTTGGCTGCATTTACGCTTGCTCGTGATCACAAAATGCCAATCCGTGTATTTAACATGAACAAGCCAGGCGCACTACGCCGCGTGGTTATGGGTGAAGCAGAAGGTACACTAATCAGCGAAGCTGAGTAATCTGCAAGTATTGGGCAGCAGACATTTAGTGCTGTTGCCGACCCCATCTCTTGGAATTAAGAATAAAATCAAGGTGAAATCGTGATTAACGAAATCAAACAAGACGCTCAAGAGCGTATGGACAAAAGCGTTGAAGCGCTAAAGAACAGCCTTCTAAAAATCCGTACAGGTCGTGCACACCCAAGCCTTCTAGCGGGTATTTCTGTTGAGTACTACGGTGCTCCAACTCCCCTAAACCAAGTTGCAAACGTAGTAGCAGAAGATGCGCGTACTCTTGCAATTACTGTGTTTGATAAAGAGCTGACTCCACTTGTTGAAAAAGCGATCATGATGTCTGACCTAGGCCTAAACCCTATGTCTGCTGGCACTGTCATTCGCGTTCCACTTCCACCGCTAACGGAAGAACGTCGTAAAGACCTAGTTAAGATCGTTCGCGGTGAAGCTGAAGGCGGTCGCGTTGCTATCCGTAACATCCGTCGTGATGCAAACGGTGATCTAAAAGCACTTCTAAAAGATAAAGAAATCTCTGAAGACGAAGATCGTAAAGCGCAAGACGAGATTCAAAAGCTAACTGACGCTGCTGTTAAGAAAGTAGATGAAGTTCTAGCGACTAAAGAAAAAGAGTTGATGGAAGTTTAATTTCTCAACTATTAGATCGTAGAAAGGCGTTGTGTTTCGGCACAACGCTTTTTTTATGCTATGATTCATGCCCTTAATAATCACCTCTATAATCTATGCAAAACTCTCAAGCCTTAGCTGAATCTTTACCAAAACATATTGCTGTTATTATGGATGGCAATGGCCGTTGGGCAAAAAGCCAAGGGAAGCCAAGAGTCTTTGGTCATAAACACGGTGTACAAGCAGTACGTAAAACCATTCGCTCAGCGGCGAAAATGGGTATCCAAGCCGTGACTTTATTTGCGTTCAGTAGTGAAAACTGGCGTCGTCCTGAAGAAGAAGTTGGCTTGTTAATGGAGCTGTTTATTTCAGTTCTATCTAGCGAGGTGAAGAAGCTTTATAAGAACAATCTTCGTTTGAGAATTATTGGCGATAAGAGTCGTTTTAGCGAGCGTCTACAACGCAAGATTGAAGAAGCGGAAAAGCTAACGGCGACCAACAGCGGCATGGTCATCAATATTGCCGCTAACTACGGCGGTAAATGGGATATCACTCAGGCAGTGAAGAGTATTTCTCACAAAGTAGCACAGGGTGAAATTAGCGTTGACTCAATTGATGAAGATTTGATCACCTCTGAGTTAACGATGTCTGATATTCCAGAAGTTGATTTGCTTATTCGCACCAGTGGAGAATGCCGAATAAGCAACTTTATGCTGTGGCAGTTAGCGTATGCTGAGATGTACTTCACTCCTGTTTTTTGGCCAGATTTTGGTGAAGATAGCTTGATAGAGGCTGTAACTTGGTTTGTTGAACGAGAACGTCGTTTTGGTGCGACTGGTGAACAAATAAAAGAATTAATGGAGCAAAGAGCCTCTATGAACAAAAAGGATAGCTCGGTTTGAAACAGAGAATAATTACCGCCCTGATCTTAGCACCGTTAGTTATGTTGGGGATTTTCGAACTATCATTGCCAATGTTTATCGTAATGCTCGCAGCGATCTCGATGCTTGGTTTCTGGGAATGGACTCAGTTCGTTGAATCCAAGTCTCGAATGGCAGCTTTAGTGCCAGCAACTTTGGTCGGTGCGATCAGTTTATTTGTCATCCCTTTCGACGCACTTAACCTTAATATGCTATCTAACGCGCACTATGCAGTTTTGACTGTTGGTGTGATCTGGTGGGTTGCCGCGAGTTGGTTAGCGATTACTTACCCTAATTCTACCCCTATTTGGAAGAACTCCAAGTTACTTCGCCATGCCTTCGGTATTTTGACTTTGTTACCATTCTTCTGGAGTGTGGTCATGCTGCGTGCTGAAAACGTTCAGCTGGATCCGTACCATGGTGCACGCTTGGTGTTGTTTGTTTGTTTCTTGGTCTGGGCTGCAGACAGTGGTGCTTATTTCGCTGGAAAAAGCTTCGGTAAACGCAAGATGGCGCCGAAAGTGAGTCCAAATAAGACGATCGAAGGCTTAGTAGGCGGTATCATTGCAGCATTAGTTGTAGGTTGGTTTACTGCCGGTTGGTTTGATATCCACTTCACAAGCGCTTGGTCTATGATTGTGATTACTCTCGCTACGGTCGTGATATCGGTATTAGGAGACTTGGTCGAAAGTATGTTTAAGCGCGTTTCTGGTATCAAAGACAGCAGCAATTTGATTCCTGGTCATGGTGGTATCCTAGATCGTATTGATAGCCTGACTGCTGCTTTCCCTGTGTTTGCTCTTCTATACTTCTTATTCTAAGCAAAACGTTTTCCGTTTCTTCGATGAATTCTTGTAGGAGTGGTGTATTGCCACTCCTTATACGATGGTCTCTAGCCGATGAAAAACATAACGATTCTTGGTGCAACAGGTTCTATTGGATCTAGCACCCTTAAAGTTATCGCAGAAAATCGCGATCAATTTTCTGTATTTGCACTCAGTGCAGCAACCAACGTCGATAAGATGGTAAAGCTGTGTTGTGAATGGAATCCGCAATTTGCAGTGATGCATGATGATGCTGCTGCTAACGTATTAGCCGCTCGCTTGGCTGAAAAACAAATCTCAACCGAGGTTTTGTCTGGTGTGGATGGTGCAAGCGCTGTCGCTAGTCATAATGAGGTTGATATGGTTATGGCGGCGATTGTTGGTGCAGCTGGCTTGGTACCAACGATGGCAGCAGTAAAAGCAGGCAAAAGGATCTTGTTAGCAAATAAAGAAGCCTTAGTTATGTCTGGGCAGCTATTTATCGATGCAGTGAAAGAGCGTGGCGCTGAGCTTCTGCCAGTAGATAGTGAGCACAATGCGATCTTTCAATGCTTAAATGCTCAACTGCAAACCACGCTTGGTGCTTGCGATTTGGCAGGGCAAGGCGTCTCGTCAATTTTATTGACCGGTTCAGGTGGTCCTTTCCGCTATAGTGACATTGAAACTCTAGAAGCAGTGACTCCAGAACAAGCCGTTGCTCATCCAAACTGGTCAATGGGACCAAAGATTTCGGTAGACTCAGCTACAATGATGAACAAAGGTTTAGAGTATATCGAAGCTAAATGGCTATTTAACGCCTCACGTGAGCAGTTAAAGGTCATCATCCACCCTCAATCAGTAATCCACTCGATGGTGCAATACATTGATGGCTCAGTGCTGGCGCAAATGGGTGAACCTGACATGTGTACCCCAATTGCCCTGACGCTCTCTTACCCTGATCGAGTTGCATCTAGTGTCGCACCGTTAGACTTTACCAAAGTCGGAGAGCTGACCTTCATCGAGCCAGACTATCAGCGATACCCTTGCTTAAAACTGGCGATTGATGCTTGTTATGAAGGGCAGCACGCCACAACTGCGTTGAACGCAGCGAATGAAGTTGCCGTTGATGCATTCTTGAACAAGGTGATCCGATTTACTGATATTGCTCGAATAAATGCTAAAGTGACAGAAAAAGTATGTCAGGATTTCAACGCGAGCGATGCGAATAGCTTGGAAAGCATATTGTCACTCGATAGAATGGCGCGAGAGCTGGCACAGAGTGCTATCGCAGAAATGAACGCATAACGCACTTATCTTCAGGAAGCTTTAATAATGACAGGTATCTTATGGAACTTGGGCTCGTTTATTGTTGCCCTTGGTATCTTAGTCGCAGTGCATGAGTTTGGACACTTTTGGGTCGCACGACGCTGCGGTGTTCGTGTTGAAAAGTTTTCCATCGGCTTTGGTAAGTCTATCTGGTCTAAAGTGGGCAAAGATGGCACGGAATACAGCGTCTCTATCATTCCATTGGGTGGCTACGTTAAGATGCTTGATAGCCGTGTTGACGACATTTCTGAGCAAGAAAAATCACAAGCATTCGATCATAAAAAGTTATGGCAGCGAGTGGCAATTGTAGGTGCAGGACCAGCTTTTAACTTCTTCTTTGCGGTTTTTGCCTACTGGCTTGTATTCCTTATTGGTGTTCCAGCTGTAAAGCCTGTAATTGGTGAAGTAACGCCCAACTCAATTGTTGCCGAAGCAGGAATTGAAACTGGGATGGAACTAAAGAGCATTTCAGGAATCAAAACGCCAGATTGGGAATCTGTCAATATGGGTTTGATATCCCATATTGGAGATCAGACCCTTACACTAACCGCCTCTTCTAATACTGAAATTGGTTCAGAGCAGACTTACACTCTCGACATTTCTCAATGGCAGTTTGATCCAGAGAAAGAGTCAGCGATGTCTGCGCTTGGTTTTTTGCCGTACAGCCCTGAAATCTTCTTAACTCTACAAACTGTCGGTGAAGGCAGTCCGGGTGAGCAAGCAGGTCTTCAGTCAAATGACACTATTGTCGCGGTCAATGACGACACCTTGGGAGAGTGGACGGAGCTTGTGGAAGTGATTCGCAATAGTCCAAATCAAGCACTGAACTTAACGGTTGAGCGTGATGGAGCACAAAGAAATGTGACATTGACGCCAATGTCTCGAGAGTTAGCGGATGGCAGTGTGGTAGGCTTTGCTGGTATTGCTCCGCAAGTAGGAGAGTGGCCTGAAAGCTATCGCTTTGAAATGCAGTATGGATTATTCGCTGCGATTCCAAAGGCCATAGAGAAAACTGGACAAATTATCAACCTAACGATCAGTATGCTGAAGAAGCTTATCGTTGGGCATGTTGGTCTTGAGAACTTAAGCGGACCAATTTCAATAGCAAAAGGAGCGGGTACTACGGCTGATTATGGCCTGGTTTACTTCCTCGGCTTCTTGGCATTGATCAGTGTGAACTTGGGGATAATAAATTTAGTGCCACTGCCTATGTTAGATGGTGGTCACCTGATGTTTTTTGCAATAGAAGCAATTATTCGCCGTCCTGTACCAGAGAAGGTGCAAGAGGTGGGTTACAGAGTGGGTGGTGCTATCATCTTCTCTTTAATGGCTATTGCAATATTTAATGATTTTACTCGCCTGTGATTTGTATCGCGTTAGGCATTAGTTGTAGCAAGGAATAATCGAATCCATATGGCGATTAAGCAATTACTGTTTACCTCTCTTTTGGCCACAAGCCTTACGGTAAACGGTGCAGAGAGTTTTGTTGTTCAAGACATAAAAATTGAAGGCTTACAGCGTGTAGCACTGGGTGCCGCGCTATTAAAAATTCCGGTAAGGGTTGGCGATACTGTCGGCTCGCAGGATGTGTCTGAGATCATCCGCGCTCTTTATAGTTCAAGTAACTATGAAAATGTTGAAGTATTGCGTGATGGCAATGTATTGGTTGTGCGTGTTCAAGAGCGCCCAACCATCGCGAGCATCTCTTTCTCTGGCAACAAAGCGATTCAAGAAGAACAATTACAACAAAACCTGGATGCATCTGGCGTACGTGTAGGTGAGGCGCTGGACCGCACTGCACTGAGCAACATTGAGAAAGGTCTTGAGGATTTTTACTACAGTGTTGGTAAATACAATGCGACAGTAAAAGCGGTTGTTACTCCGCTTCCTCGTAATCGTTCTGACCTAAAGTTTGTTTTCACTGAAGGTGTTTCTGCGAAGATTCAACAGATCAACTTTATCGGCAACAAAGTTTATTCTGATGCTGAACTGTTATCTCGTTTTAACCTCAATGTGGATGTTGCTTGGTGGAACTTCCTTGCGGACGATAAATATCAGAAGCAGGTACTAGCGGGTGATATCGAAGCACTGACCTCTTACTACCTTGACCGCGGTTACTTGAAGTTCAAAGTCGACTCAACACAAGTTGCGATTTCACCAGATAAGAAGGGCGTTTACATCACTCTTGGTCTGGATGAGGGTGAGCAATATACCGTCAATGATGTTCAGTTCCGTGGAGAATTGATCGGAAAAGAAGAAGAGTTTAAAAACATGAACCCGTTTGAGAAGGGTGATGTTTATAACGGTTCTTCCGTGACTGGTTTAGAAGAAGGTGTGAAGCGCGTACTTGGTGAAGCAGGTTATGCCTACCCTAATGTCCGTACTATCCCAGAGTTCGACGACGAGAAGAAAGAAGTTAATCTAGTAGTTAGCGTAGAAGCGGGTAGCCGTATCTATGTGCGTGACATTCGTTATACCGGTAACAACCTAACCAAAGATGAAGTACTTCGTCGTGAGATGCGTCAGATGGAAGGCAGCTGGTTGAACTCAAAAGCGATAGAAACCAGTAAAGCGCGTCTTAACCGTCTTGGCTTCTTTGAAACGGTAGATGTGCAAACGGTTCGTGTACCGGGTACGGATGACCAAGTAGACCTAGTTTACAATGTGAAAGAGGCGAACTCTGGTAGCATCAACTTCGGTGTCGGCTATGGTACTGAGTCTGGTGTCAGCTTCCAGGTTGGTCTGCAACAAGATAACTTCCTTGGTAGTGGTGACCGCGTTGGTGTCAGCGCAATGATGAACGACTACCAGAAAAACGTAAGCTTCGACTATCGTGACCCATATTGGAACCTCGATGGTGTGAGTCTTGGTGGTAAAGTTTTCTATAACGAATTCGAAGCATCTGAAGCGGGTATTATCGACTATACCAATACCAGCTACGGTACGAGCTTGACATGGGGTTTTCCATTCGATGAGCTGAACTTCTTCGAATTTGGTGTTGGGTATACTCACAATACGATCGGTAATGTTCCTGAATATGTTCAAGCAGACAAGTTTGTTCGCAGTATTGGGCAAGAAGATGAAGATGAACTAAATATCAATGACTTTGATGTCAGCATTACTTGGACGCGAAACAACCTGAACCGTGGTTACTTCCCAACGGCCGGTAATCACCAACGAGCATCTTACAAGATCACAGTTCCGGGCTCTGACGCTCAGTATTTTAAAGCGCAATATGATGTAAGGCAGTATGTTCCATTAACGAAAAAACATGAGTTTACGCTATTGATGCGTGGTCGATTAGGATATGGTAATGGTTATGGCCAGACGGATGGTAATGACAACCTGTTCCCGTTTTATGAAAACTACTATGCGGGTGGTTTTACTTCATTGCGTGGTTTTGGCTCTAACTCCGTTGGCCCAAGAGCTGTATATGAGGGAAGTACATTTAACAATCCGACCCATGAGTCAGTAACCGACGACTCGGTGGGGGGCAATGCGGTGGCTCTAGCGAGCTTAGAATTGATAGTACCAACACCGTTCGCATCTGATGAAGTACGTAGTCAGATTCGTACCAGTCTCTTTATGGATGCTGCTAGTGTTTGGGATACTGAATTTGATTATCGTGAACAAGATTTGATCGGAAATGATTTGTATTACGATTACAGTGACCCAACAAATTTCCGTGCATCTTACGGTGCGGCATTACAGTGGATTTCTCCAATGGGACCTTTGGTGTTCTCTGTGGCGAAACCAATAAAAAGTTACGAAGGTGATGACGAAGAATTCTTCACTTTCACTATCGGAAGAACCTTCTAATTATTTAAGGAAACAATTTTGAAAAACATGATGAAAACTGCGGGCCTATGCCTACTACTATTAAGCTCTTCAATGATGGCTACCGCGGCAGAAGCAGCGCAGAAAGTTGGTTACATTAACACTGCACAGGTTTTCCAAGCGCTTCCACAGCGTGAAGTTGTTCTGCAAAAAATGCAGGAAGAGTTCAAAGATAAAGCTGATGAGCTAAAAGCAATTCAGGCTGATGCAAAAACGAAGATCGAAAAGCTTAAGCGTGATGGCGAGCTAATGAGTCCAGATGATGTTCAGAAGCTACGTGTTGAGATTGCAGAGCTAGACAGCAAGTACAAGATCAAGGGTCAAGCACTTGAACAAGCATCTGCTCGTCGCGAAGCTCAAGAGAAGCAGAAGCTCTTCATGCAAATTCAAGAAGCGGTAGAGAAAGTAGCAGAGAAAGAAGGCTACGATATCATCATTGATATCCAAACGATGCAGTACGGCAAGCCTGAATTTAATATCTCTGAAAAAGTTATCAACCAACTTAAATAATTGATTATGACAGCAATCACTCTAGCCGAATTGGCAACTATTACTGGTGGCGAGCTTCATGGTGACGCACAAGCGACAGTGACTATGGTTGCCCCAATGGACAAAGCTCAAGAAGGTCATGTGACTTTCTTGTCTAACCCTAAGTATGCTAAACACCTAGCAGAGTGTCGTGCGACTTTAGTTATGGTTAAGGAAGCACAAAAAGACTTTTGTACGGGTAATGCGCTGGTTGTGGACGACCCTTATGTTGCCTTCGCTAAGGTGGCACAAGCTCTAGACACAACGCCTTCACCAGCGACCGAAATCGCCCCTTCAGCCGTTATTTCAACTCAAGCAACCTTGGGAGAGAATATCTCTGTAGGTGCAAATGCAGTTATCGAAGACGGTGTAGTTCTAGGTGATAACGTCGTGATTGGTGCCGGTTGCTTTATCGGTAAAAACGCTAAGATTGGCAATAATACTAAACTTTGGTCAAACGTGAGCATCTATCACGAGGTGTCTCTCGGCACTGATTGTCTGATTCAAGCCAACACGGTTATCGGCTCAGACGGCTTTGGCTACGCGAACGAAAAAGGGGAGTGGATTAAGATCCCTCAGCTTGGCTCTGTTCGCATTGGTAATCGGGTTGAAATTGGTTCTTGTACCACTGTCGATCGTGGTGCTCTAGATGACACCATCATTGAAGATAACGTCATCATCGATAACCAAATACAGATCGCTCATAACGTACAGATCGGATATGGTACGGCTATGGCTGGTGGTACAGTGGTGGCTGGCAGTACTAAAATTGGTAAGTACTGCATTATTGGCGGCGCAACGGTGATCAATGGCCATATCGAGATTGTAGATGGTGTGACCATTACGGGTATGGGCATGGTAATGCGTAGTATTGCAGAGAAGGGCATGTACTCATCAGGTATCCCTCTTCAGCCGAACAAAGAGTGGCGCAAGACTGCAACGCGCGTTCATCGTATCGATGAGATGAACAAGCGATTGAAAGCCGTTGAGAAACAGCTAGAAGAGAAACCGGAAGCGTAACCGCATTTTCTTTTAAAAAAGGCCTGCAAACTGCGGGCCTTTTTCGTCTATAATCCCAAGATACATATAGATAACAGGAACATGACTTTGACTACTGAAAATAAGACGATGAACATCACTGAGATCCAAGAGCTTCTACCTCATCGCTACCCATTTCTATTAATTGATCGCGTAATTGACTTTGAAGAAGCAAAGACACTTACTGCAATTAAGAATGTTTCTGTTAATGAACCACAATTCACCGGTCACTTTCCACAGCTTCCAGTATTTCCAGGTGTGTTGATTCTTGAAGCAATGGCTCAAGCAACAGGTCTACTTGCCTTCAAATCATTTGGTGCACCAGCTGAGAATGAACTTTACTACTTTGCTAGTGTTGATAACGCCAAGTTCCGTAAGCCGGTTGTCCCAGGTGATCAATTGATTATCGAAGTGGAGTTCATCAAAGATCGCCGTGGCATCGCTCTATTTAACGGTGTGGCAAAAGTGGATGGTGATGTGGTGTGTTCTGCTGAGCTAAAATGTGCACGTCGAGAGTTCTAATATGATTCATGAAACTGCTCAAGTTCACCCGTCAGCGGTGATCGAAGGTGAGGTAACGATTGGTGCTAACACTATCGTCGGCCCATTTACCTACATCTCAGGCAACATCACTATCGGTGAAGGCAATGAAATTATGTCTCACGTGGTGATCAAAGGTCACACGACTATCGGCAACGAGAACCGTATCTTCCCTAATGCAGTCGTTGGTGAAGAAAACCAAGACAAGAAATATGGTGGTGAAGACACTACGGTTGTGATTGGTGATCGTAACGTGATTCGTGAAGCGGTACAGATTCACCGCGGCACAGTGCAAGACAAGGCAACTACCGTAATCGGTAACGACAACTTATTGTGTGTGAATGCACACGTTGCTCATGATGTTATCGTTGGCAATCACACGCACATTGGTAACAATGCGATTCTTGGTGGCCACGTTACTGTCGGTGATTACGCTGGCGTGATGGCACTCTCTGCGATTCACCCATTCTGTCACATTGGTGCGTACTCGTACATTGGCGGTTGTTCTGCCGTAGTACAAGACGTATTACCTTATGTGCTGGCACAAGGTAACCATGCCACTCCTTTTGGTCTGAACTTAGTTGGCTTGAAGCGTAATGGTTTTGAGAAACCTGAGATTCGTGCGTTGCAAAAAGCGTACAAAGAACTTTACCGCTCAGGCAAAACCTTGGAAGAAGCGAAAGAGTCTTTGATTGAGATGGCACAAGAGTTTGACGCAGTTAAACCAATGCTTGAGTTGTTAGAAAAATCTGAGCGTGGCATTATTCGCTAAAAGAATACTGTAACCAAATTAGAAAGATCGCTTACTTAATGGCGATCTTTTTCTGTTTTAATACCAGTTGCATTAATTAAATGTTCAGAAAATTGCGTAGGAAAAATCGCTTAGAACAAGGCAAAGATTGAAGCTAGCTAGTTGTCCTACCTACAAAATCTTTAACGTAGTTATCAGTGATTTTAACAAGCAAAAATGACCAGATAATTGATGTAATTGGTATAAACCATAGGGAATTAACCATGACGCGACCACTAAGAATCGGAATTGTTGCTGGTGAATTATCTGGGGATACCCTAGGTGAAGGCTTCATTAAAGCGCTCAAAGAGCAATACCCAGATGCAGAGTTCGTCGGTATTGGTGGACCTAAGATGAAGGCTTTAGGATGCGAATCTCTTTTTGATATGGAAGAGCTCGCCGTCATGGGGTTGGTTGAGGTATTGGGTCGCCTTAAGCGCTTGCTACATGTAAAGGCTGAGCTTGTACGTTACTTCAAACAAAATCCACCCGATGTGTTTGTTGGTATTGATGCTCCGGACTTTAATTTAAGATTAGAGAAAGACTTAAAGAAAGCCGGAATAAAAACCGTCCACTATGTGAGTCCTTCTGTTTGGGCGTGGCGTCAAAAACGTATCTATGGCATTGCAGAGGCGACCAATCTGGTACTCGCATTTCTGCCTTTTGAAAAGGCTTTTTACGACAAGTTTAATGTCCCTTGTGAATTTGTTGGGCACACATTGGCTGACGCGATTCCGCTCCACTCAGAGAAAGCACCCGCTCGTGAGTTATTGAACCTAGAGCAAAACAAAAAATGGTTAGCCGTCCTTCCAGGAAGCCGAGGCAATGAGCTAAAAATGCTATCGAAGCCATTCATCGAAACTTGCCAACAGCTCAATAAGAAATACCCAGATTTAGGCTTTGTGGTGGCTCTGGTTAATCAAAAACGCCGGGAGCAATTTGAACAAGCGTGGCAAGAGTATGCTCCAGAGCTTGATTTCAAATTGGTCGATGACACGGCTCGTAACGTCATTACGGCTTCTGACGCTGTCCTACTAGCCTCAGGAACAGTGGCGTTGGAGTGTATGTTGCTGAAACGTCCGATGGTGGTGGGTTATAACGTCAACGCAATAACCGCATTTATCGCTCGCCGCTTAGTAAAAACTAAGTATGTTTCTCTGCCTAATATCCTTGCTGATGAAGAATTGGTGAAGGAATTTATTCTGGAAGAATGTATACCGGAAAATTTCTTTAACGAGATCGTTCGACTATTTGAAGGTGGTGGAGACTCTATGATCGAGCGTTTCGAAGATATGCACCACTGGATCCGTAAAGGTGCAGACAAACAAGCAGCGGATGCGGTACTAAATTTGATTGGAATGAAGATAGTAGGAAACCAATAATGGCTGCAGAAAAAAAAGAACTTCCACCATTTGAATACCCACAGGGTTACCAGAGAATTGCCGGTGTTGATGAGGTCGGTCGTGGTCCGTTGGTCGGTGATGTTGTTACCGCTGCTGTGATCTTGGACCCGAATAACCCAATTGAAGGGCTTAATGACTCTAAGAAGCTCTCAGAAAAGAAACGTTTGGCTCTATTGCCAGAGATCAAAGAAAAAGCGTTGGCATGGTCAGTAGGTCGTTGCTCACCGGAAGAGATTGATGAGCTTAATATCCTGCAAGCGACCATGGTAGCAATGCAGCGTGCGATTGCCGGTTTGTCTGTTCAACCTGACCTTGCACTTATAGATGGTAACCGAGTTCCAGAGTTACCGATGGATGGTGTCGCGGTAGTCAAAGGTGACTTGCGTGTCGCTGAAATCAGTGCCGCTTCGATTATTGCCAAGGTAGTTCGTGACCAAGAGATGGAAGAGCTTGACAAAGAATACCCTCAATTTGGTTTTGCTAAACATAAAGGCTATCCAACCAAAGCGCATTTTGAAGCGATTGAGCAACATGGCGTGATAGAACAGCACCGTAAGAGCTTTAAACCCGTTAAACGTGCGCTAGGCTTACTCGATTAAGCCTAGCTAATCACTTATAATCCTCATACATTTTAGTTTCAAATTGACCCTCCGTAGTTAGGTACTTTTTTATGTCCGATCCTAAGTTTATTCACCTTCGAGTTCACAGTGACTTCTCAATGGTTGATGGGCTTTCTAAAGTACCACCACTGGTAAAGAAAGTGGCGGAGCTAGGCATGCCTGCGATGGCGTTGACCGACTTTACCAACCTTTGTGGCTTGGTAAAGTTCTACGGCACAGCCCATGGCTGCGGTATCAAACCTATTATTGGTGCAGACTTTGCTATGCAATCGCCTGAGTTTGGTGAGCAACTTACTAAGCTAACAGTTCTAGCGACTAACAATACGGGTTATAACAACTTAACCTTATTGATCTCGAAAGCGTATTTACGTGGCCATGTTCAGCATCAGCCAGTGATAGATAAAGAGTGGCTAGTCGAACTTTCTGAAGGCTTGATTATCCTTTCAGGTGCTAAAGAGGGTGAAGTAGGGCAGGCGCTACTAAAAGGTAACAAATTACTGGTCGATCAATGTGTCGATTTTTACCAAACTCACTTCAAGGATAATTTTTATCTAGAGCTGATTCGCACTGGTCGAAGTGACGAAGAGAGCTACCTCCACTTTGCTCTAGAGCTCGCAGAGCAAGAAGAGCTGCCTGTCGTTGCCACCAACGAAGTGGTATTTATTGAAGAAGACTTATTCGAGGCTCATGAAATTCGTGTTGCGATTCATGATGGCTATACACTAGAAGACCCTCGTCGACCTAAAAAATACAGCGCACAACAGTATCTTCGTACTGAAGAAGAGATGTGTGAGCTGTTTGCCGATATCCCTGAAGCATTAGAGAACAGTGTTGAGATAGCAAAGCGTTGTAATGTTACAGTGCGCTTGGGTGAGTACTTCCTGCCAGCTTTCCCAACAGAGGGGATGGAAGAAACCGAATTCCTAGTGAAAAAATCAGAAGAGGGACTAGAGGATCGCCTAGAGTTTCTGTTCCCTGATGCTGAAGAGAGAGCAAAGCGTCGACCAGAGTATGACGAGCGTTTAAAGGTTGAGCTCGAAGTTATCAACAACATGGGTTTCCCAGGTTACTTCTTGATCGTAATGGAGTTCATCCAGTGGTCAAAAGATAACTTCATTCCTGTAGGTCCAGGCCGCGGTTCAGGTGCTGGTTCTTTGGTGGCTTACGCGTTGAAGATCACTGACCTTGACCCGCTTGAATATGACCTGCTATTCGAACGTTTCTTGAACCCAGAGCGTGTATCCATGCCCGATTTCGACGTCGATTTCTGCATGGATAAGCGTGACCAAGTGATTGACCACGTTGCAGAAATGTATGGTCGTGATGCGGTATCGCAGATCATTACTTTCGGTACTATGGCTGCTAAAGCGGTAATCCGCGACGTGGGCCGTGTGCTTGGCCACCCGTTTGGTTTTGTCGATCGTATCTCTAAGCTTGTGCCACCTGATCCAGGCATGACGCTAGAGAAAGCATTTAAGGCTGAGCCAGCACTACCTGAGCTATATGAGGCCGATGAAGAGGTCAAAGAGCTGATCGACAAATGTCGTATCCTCGAAGGCTGTACGCGAAACGCGGGTAAGCATGCGGGTGGTGTGGTTATCTCACCAACTACCATTACTGATTTTGCGCCTATCTACGCCGATGCGGAAGGCCACTTCCCAGTAACCCAGTTTGATAAGAATGACGTTGAAACCGCCGGCCTGGTTAAGTTTGACTTCCTTGGCCTTCGAACACTAACGATTATCGACTGGGCTCTAGGTTTGATTAACCCGCGTCTTGAACGTGAAGGTAAGTCGCCTGTAGCGATCGAGTCTATTCCATTAGAAGACCCAGCGTCATTCAATCTACTACAAAACTCTGAAACCACCGCGGTATTCCAGTTGGAATCGCGTGGTATGAAAGACTTGATTAAGCGACTTCAACCCGACTGTTTTGAAGATATTATCGCACTCGTAGCCTTGTTCCGTCCGGGTCCATTGCAATCGGGGATGGTAGATAACTTTATCGACCGTAAGCATGGTCGAGAGGCTGTATCGTACCCAGACGAAAAATGGCAGCACGAATCGCTTAAAGAGATTCTAGAACCAACTTACGGCATCATCCTGTATCAGGAGCAGGTAATGCAGATTGCCCAGGTACTGTCTGGTTACACCCTTGGTGGTGCAGACATGCTGCGTCGTGCAATGGGTAAGAAGAAGCCAGAAGAGATGGCCAAACAGCGAGCAACCTTTGAGGAAGGTGCGGTCGCTAACGGTGTTGATGGCGAGCTCGCGATGAAGATCTTCGACTTGGTAGAGAAGTTCGCCGGCTATGGTTTTAACAAGTCTCACTCGGCTGCCTATGCGCTTGTTTCTTACCAGACACTTTGGCTGAAGACTCACTACCCAGCAGAATTCATGGCAGCGGTAATGACCGCTGATATGGATAACACCGAGAAGGTTGTTGGCTTGGTTGATGAATGTATCCGGATGAAGATGAAATTACTTCCACCGGATATTAACTCAGGTTTGTACCGCTTCAATGTCGATGAAGATGGTGCGATTGTCTATGGTATCGGCGCGATCAAAGGGGTGGGTGAAGGTCCAATCGAAGCGATCATTGAAGCGCGTGAAAAAGGCGGCTACTTCAAAGACCTGTTTGATTTCTGTGCACGCATCGACCTGAAGCGTGTGAACAAGCGCGTTATCGAGAAATTGATTTTATCTGGTGCACTTGACCGTTTAGGCCCTCACCGCGCAGCGATGATGGCGTCACTTAATGATGCGGTTAAAGCTGCAAGTCAGCACAACCAAGCCGAAGCCTTTGGTCAAACGGATATGTTTGGTGTGTTAACTGATGCTCCTGAAGAGGTTGAACAAAAATATACTCAAGTACCTAAATGGCCTGAGAAGGTTTGGTTAGAGGGTGAACGTGAGACGCTTGGTCTTTATCTTACGGGTCACCCAGTTAACGCATACCTTAAAGAGCTGGATAAATACACCAGCTGTCGACTCAAAGACTCGACACCAACGCGTCGTGACCAAACGGTGACGGTAGCGGGACTTGTCATCGCCGCTCGCGTTATGACAACCAAGCGAGGAACGCGTATTGGTTTGATGTCGCTCGATGACCGCAGTGGCCGAATGGAAGTAATGCTGTTCTCTGACGCGTTAGAAAGGTATGCTGAACTGCTCGAAAAAGACAAAATTTTGGTCGTTTCTGGACAGGTCAGCTTTGATGACTTCAATGGTGGCCTTAAAATGTCGGCGCGTGAAGTCTTCGACTTAGGCTCAGCACGAGAAAAATATGCTCGTGGCCTATCGATTTCGATACAGTCATCTCAAATCGATGACACATTTTTCGAACGTTTTAGTCAAATATTAGCGCCACATAAAGCAGGAACCGTTCCTGTCAATGTATACTACCAACGTGAAGACGCGCGAGCGAAGTTGACGCTGGGTACTGAATGGCGTGTAACGCCGACCGATACATTGTTAGACGAATTAAAACTTCTACTTGGCAATAACCAAGTAGAACTCGAATTTAACTAATTCGGCTCCAAAGAGTGAGAGTCGAGTAACAAAGGATTCATAGATGAGCCTAAACTTTCTTGAATTTGAAAAGCCGATTGCGGAACTAGAAGCAAAAATTGAAGCACTACGTGACGTGTCACGCCACGGTGGTGATGCATCAATCGACTTAGATAAAGAAATTGAGCAGTTAGAAAAGAAAAGCCTAGAACTGAAGAAAAAAATCTTCAGCGACCTAGGTGCGTGGGAAACTGCACAATTGGCTCGTCACCCATTGCGTCCATACACGCTTGACTACGTAGAGCACGTATTTACGGAGTTTGAAGAGCTTGCGGGTGATCGTCATTACGCTGACGACAAAGCGATCGTTGGTGGTATTGCGCGTTTAGATGGTCGTCCTGTGATGATCATTGGTCACCAAAAAGGCCGCGAGACAAAAGAAAAAGTGGTTCGTAACTTTGGTATGCCAAAGCCAGAAGGTTACCGTAAAGCGCTGCGTCTAATGAAAATGGCTGAGCGTTTCAAGATGCCTGTAATTACGTTCATCGATACGGCGGGTGCATACCCAGGTGTTGGTGCAGAAGAACGCGGCCAATCAGAAGCAATTGCGACCAACCTGAAAGAGATGTCGAGCCTAAAAGTGCCAGTAATCTGTAACGTTGTAGGTGAGGGTGGCTCTGGTGGTGCTCTCGCTATTGGTGTTGGTGACTATGTGAATATGCTGCAATACTCAACCTATTCGGTAATCTCTCCAGAGGGTTGTGCATCTATCCTATGGCGTGATTCAGACAAAGCCCCACAAGCTGCAGAAGCTATGGGCCTTATCGCTCCACGTTTGAAAGAGCTAGAGCTAATCGATAACGTTATCGAAGAGCCGTTAGGTGGTGCTCACCGTGATTACGTAGCGATGGCTGCGAACATGAAAGAAACGCTACTGGCGCAACTTGCTGACCTAGAAGGTTTGAGCAACGACGACCTGCTAGAGCGCCGTTACCAGCGTCTAATGAGCTACGGCTACTGCTAATCGATAGCTTACTGCTAATTAAATAGCAGCATTAAGATAGATTTAATAAACTAAAGGCTAGTGAAAACTAGCCTTTTTTATTATCGAAAATAAAATGTTTCTTGCCGAACGGAAATCGAATGACCACATTAAATAACCACTTTAACAGCACAATTAAGCCAATGATTAAAGCCAACAGTAAACTGGTATTGGCTCTAAGTGGTGGTGTGGACTCTCGAGTTTTGCTTGAATTGCTTTCTGATTATAAGAATGAGAATCCGCATATCGAGTGTTTGGCAGTACATGTACACCATGGCTTGAGCGATAACGCAGAAACGTGGGCGAAAAGCTGTCAGCGATGGTGTGCAGAGCGCGAAGTCCCATTTGTACTTGAGCGAGTTCAGTTAGAGAGAAAAACAAGAACTAGCCTGGAAGAACAAGCACGTAATGCACGATATATGGCGTTAAGTAAACACCTTACACCGGATGATCTACTGCTGGTAGGGCAGCATCTTGATGACCAGTTGGAGACGTTTCTATTAGCGTTAAAGCGCGGCAGTGGTCCTAAAGGCTTGTCTGCGATGGCGCAAGTCAAAGCCTTTGGTCACGCGAATTTAGTACGCCCATTACTAGAAGTAAGACGTGCAGATATCGAATTTTTCGCACAATCGCGAGAACTCGACTGGGTGGAAGATGAGAGCAATCAAGACACGCGTTTTGACCGAAACTTCATTCGTCATCAGATAACCCCCGTTTTGACTGAACGTTGGCCCAATTTCCCTCAATCTGTGTCTCGCAGTGCACAGTTATGTGCAGAGCAAGAGCTGCTTCTCGAAGAACTATTGATGCCAATCTACCACTCTTCACTTCACAGTGATGGCAGCTTACTGCTGAATCAATTGGATACCTTTAGTCGGTTGAAGCTAAATCACATCATCCGTATGTGGTTTGCTGGTCTTGGAGCTGCAATGCCAAGTCGCAGTCAACTCAATAAGATTTACCAAGAAGTGATACATGCTACTCAAGACGCGAACCCTAAACTCCTCGTGCAAGGGCGAGAGGTTAGACGTTTTGAGCAGAGGCTGTACTTGGTTCCGCAATATAAAGATGTAGGCCAATGGCAGGGGAACCTGACTTTAGGTGAGACACTCGTCTTGCCTGACGGGCTTGGAGCAATTTCGATGTTTTGTGCCAAACAAGTCAACTTGGCTGATGATGAGGACGATGGGGTCGTTCTCCATTATTGCACACTCCCGGATACTGATATCTCGGTAAAAGTTGGCTTTGAACCTCAAGGCTTGTCAGCTGCGCCACAAGGACGCAGTGGCAGCCGGAAATTAAAGAAACTCTTTCAAGAATATTCAGTTCCTTCTTGGCTTAGAAGGCGAACACCAATCTTAAAATATAACGAGAATGTATTGGCTGTGACTGGATTATTTGTATCGAAACATTATCTCGGTCAAGAAATCGTATTAATCTGGCGCAGATAGAACTATTTCATGCCAAAATCGTAAGATATAAAAAAATAAACAAAGGGAAGCGCAATGAATAAACTAGTAATCGGAGCAATATTGGGGCTTGGCTTGATGAGCGGTCAAGCGATGGCAGCGGGCGATGCGGCAGCAGGTAAAGCAAAAGCGGCTATCTGTGCTGCTTGTCATGGTGCTGATGGTATCGCGGTCATCCCTGGGTACCCAAACCTTAAAGGTCAAAACGAACAGTACCTAGTTACCTCGATGAAAGCCTACAAAGATAAGCAGCGAAACGGCGGCTTAGCCGCTGTGATGCAGGCTCAAGCGTCCATGCTAAGTGACGATGATATCAATAATCTAGCGGCTTATTACTCGAGTTTGAAATAGTCTCACTTTTACAATTTAAGAGCCCAGAAAGCATTCTTCTGGGCTTTATTGTATTGAATGTTCATAGCGCCTCAATCATAATATTCGCCATAACAAGACACACTGATTAAGGGATGAGAATGAAAAAGATTGAAGCGATTATTAAGCCATTTAAGCTTGATGATGTTCGCGAGTCACTTGCTGAAGTTGGCATTACAGGGATGACGGTATCTGAAGTGAAGGGCTTTGGTCGCCAAAAAGGCCATACAGAGCTTTACCGTGGTGCTGAGTACATGGTGGACTTCTTGCCAAAAGTGAAGCTAGAGATCGTTGTTTCGGAAGACGTAGTAGATCAGTGTGTTGATACCATTGTTGAAACGGCTCAAACAGGCAAGATTGGTGATGGTAAGATCTTCATTACTGACGTTGAGCGTGTTGTTCGTATTCGTACTGGTGAAGAAGACGAAGACGCGATTTAATTGCCGTTCTCTGTACTATGATTTGTTGTATTATTGAAAAGGAGCTTAGGCTCCTTTTTCTGTTTTAGAAACACCTTTTTCTTTTTAGCTGCAATGGTTTAGGGGGATAGATGAAGAAGTGGAAAACTAAGCTAGCGGTAGTTGCATTATTAGTAGGTACAGCAGCTTGCGGTTACCATTCAATTTTTACTATCCCTGATAGCCCAACCCTTGTGAGTGATGGTGTCGCTTCTTTGCAATGCAAGCAGTTCGATAGCCAGATGGTATTGGACAACGAAGGTCATATCGAGCTTGTGGTGTGGAATATTTACAAGCAGCAGAATGAAGGCTGGAAAGAAGCCTTAAATGATTATAGCCAAAGTGCTCAATTGTTGGTGCTTCAAGAGTCGAGCCTTACTCCAGAGCTACAATCATGGATAGTGAACCATGAGTGGCACAGCCAGCAAGTCGAGGCGTTCAAGGCTTTTGATACCACAGCTGGCGTTCTGACTTTAT
The DNA here is from genome assembly GCF_003415655.1 of Vibrio maerlii. Classification (GTDB taxonomy): domain Bacteria; phylum Pseudomonadota; class Gammaproteobacteria; order Enterobacterales; family Vibrionaceae; genus Vibrio; species Vibrio maerlii. Next base: position 303,211 of record NZ_QRHC01000003.1, on the reverse strand, counting down.
CTAACGCCACACCACTTGAGGCTTGCGCTTATCTTCAGCGTGAGCCGTGGCTGCAGCTCCCTAAGTCATCGTTGTATACCCTATATAAACTCAGTAATGGACAAGATCTTGCGGTGATTAATATCCATGCAGTGAACTTCACCATTGGAACTGAAGAATATGAGCAACAGCTTAAGCAAGGTTACGAAGCTCTTAAGGCTCATCAAGGCCCGATAATCTTTGCAGGGGACTTTAATAGTTGGAGTGATGCGAGAGTGGCAGCGATGCAATCATCGCTAGAGAAGCTGGGCTTACAAGAAGTACGTTTCACTCCCGATAATCGCACTGAGTTCGTCACCGGCTTGCCGCTTGATCATGCCTATATTCGTGGGCTAATGGTAGAAACAGCAGAGGCACCATTGTCAGGTGCCTCCGATCATAATCCATTGTTGATATCGTTAAAGTTAAAGGACTAAACGCTTACCTTAGTTACATCAACATAGAGCTTAAGCTTTTGGCCTGGCTGAAGGTACTTCTTCTGATTTAAGCCATTCCATTTCACAATGTCTGAACTTCTTACCTTGAACTTACTTGCGATACCGCTAATGGTGTCGCCATTGCGCACGTTGTAGTGCACAGTTCTAATAATGGCGCCGTCGCTACTGTTTTTCCAGATGACCAAATTTTGGCCAATGCGTAGTGTGTCTTTTGGCCCCATACCATTCCATTTTGCTAGTGACTGATGAGAGACCTTGTTCGCTCGTGCGATACTCCAAAGGCTGTCTCCATTTTGCACCGTGTGCGTCAGTTTGAACTTACCACGAGCTTTGGATTGCGTTTTTTCTAAGCGGTTGGTTGCGCTCAGTGCATACGCTTTTTCATCCTGGGTAGAAGTTGGGATCATTAGGTACTGGCCAATACGAATGTTGTTATTGGTCATACCGTTGGCATTACGAATGACTTGCGATGTCGTATTGTGGTTTTGTGCTAATACACTAATTGAATCGCCAGCCTCGACTTTGTACCGTACCAGTTTGACGCCTTTACCACGATTTTCCTCTGCTGCCTTGTTGAATGTGTCAACTTGGCTAAGCGGAATTAAGAAGTGGTAAGGGCCTTGCGGTGAGGTTGCCCACTGGTTGTAAGCAGGGTTATAGCTTTGAAGCTCTTTTACCGAGATATCGGCGTATTTAGCTGCAATGGCTAGGTCAAGCTGCTCTTTCGGGTCGACTTTGGCTAACACGGGCTTGTTAGGAATTGCTGGGATCTCAATGCCGTATTTCTCTTGGTTGGCAACGATGTCCGCAAGCGCCAGTAATTTTGGTACGTAAGCGCTGGTTTCTTTAGGCAGGTCAAGTGAGAAGAAATCTATTGGTTTACCGACCTTTTGGTTCTTTTTGATTGCACGGGAAACGCGACCACTTCCACTATTGTAAGAGCCGATCGCATGATTCCAGTTACCATCGAATCGTTTGCCTAGGTAGGTCAAGTAGTCGAGAGCAGCATCAGTGGCTGCATCAACATCACGGCGGCCGTCATACCAGAAGTCTTGTTCTAAGCCATACATTTTTCCGGTGCCAGGAATGAACTGCCAAAGTCCTGCTGCGCTGCCGTGTGAGTATGCGAAAGCATCAAAAGAGCTTTCAACCACGGGAAGTAGAGCAATCTCAAGCGGCATACCACGCTCTTCTACTTTCTCTGTGATTAAATATAGGAAAGGTTCTGCACGCTTTGAAACGGTACGCAGGTGGCTTGGGTGCTTTAGATACCAAGTGCGGTAGTAGTCGACGGTTTTGTGGTCTGGTACCTCAAGCTCAAGCTGCATAGCAATACGTTGCCAAACATCTTCTTGCTCTTGTGGTGTCGACTCCACAGGTTCAGCCGTGACTGTCTGATCGCTTTGACTCGGTGTTTGTACTTTGTCTTGGGTTTGTTCTTGTTCTTTTGGCGTATTGGTAGAAACCGTGCCTTGGTCCGTTGTGTCTTGCTGGGTTAATTGACAACCTGTCAGTAACAGGGCAACTGCCCAACTGTATTTCAGTTTCATTAATACGCCTATCTTGATGTGTGTTTGCTGCTCGTCGGTATTATTTTATATCGTTATAAAACCTGGCGAGTTAAGCATCATACTTTCCTTGTATAATCTAACAACAAGCAAAGTGTTAAAATTCGTTCTTCCACTCTCGGAGAGCAGTAAATACTGACAACTCATCGGTACTCGAAGTGCGATTATTGACAGATTTCATCACTTCCGGCTCTGCAACACGCAGGAATGGGTTAATCCATTTTTCTTTCTGTAGCGTTGAGGGGATCGTCGACTTGTTTGCTGCTCTCAGTCTATTTACTTCATCGCGATAGTCACGCAGTTGACTATTATTGGGTTCAACCGCCATCGCAAACGCTAAGTTGCTCGCGGTGTACTCATGCGCGCAATAAATCTCAGTTTCTGCCGGAAGACGCATCAGCTTTTGCAGAGAGTGATACATCTGCTCTGCTGTTCCTTCAAAAACGCGACCACACCCTGCAGAAAAAAGCACATCACCACAGAATAGTTTACCATCACCGACATAGCCAATATGGCCATGCGTATGTCCAGGTAGGTCAAGAATCATGAAGCGCTCACCAAAAATCTCAATCTGTTCACCGCCTTCGACGGAGTGCGTTAAGCTTGGGACAGCATCGTGTTTAGGCCCAATAACGTTGATCTTTGGTTGATAACGAAGAAGCTCAGAAATGCCACCGATGTGATCATTATGGTGGTGAGTCACAAGAATCGCATCTAGTGTTAAATTGTGCTCTTCTAAGAACTGAATCACAGGTTTTGCATCACCTGGGTCAACAACGACGCAGTGGTTCTCATCATTGCAGATGAGCCAGATGTAATTGTCATTAAATGCAGGTATGCTTTTGATTACTAACATTGTTTGTTAATCCTTCAAATGTTGGGTAATACTTTAGTGATTGTAAAGCTAGAAGGTAATGGATGAAGCCAGCAGCGAGTACACGCAAGTTCGAACAGCCACACTCATGGTCTCAGTTAAAGAATGGAGATTGGATAGCTCAATCTATTCAAACCCGTTTAGATGAGTGGTGCCCCAAACTTTTTGGCTACCACATGCTCAAGCTGGGTGGCTTGAGTTGTGAAATATCTAGCTGTACGTGCAATATTCCACATCAAGTCAATTTAGACCAGTTTAATTTGCTGCACAACGTTATTGCTGACCCGTATGAGCTCCCGTTTGTTGAAAAAAGCTTCGATACAGTACTTATTTCCCATCAACTGGAATATATGAATGACCCACACCGGATACTTCGAGAAGTGGATAGGGTGATGGTGGATGACGGTTATTTGATTATTACTGGCTTTAATCCACTGAGCTTTATGGGGCTATCGAGTTTGATGCCATGGCGTAAGAATAATTTGCCTTGGAGTGGGCGAATGTTTACCCCTAACCGGATTAAAGATTGGTTAGGGTTGTTGAACTATCAAGTCGTGCACTGCGATAAGTATGCACTCTTTCCTATGCAGAAATACCAAACCTTTTGGACATGGTTAGAAGGGGGGTTAGGGGATTGGGCAAGCCCTATGGGAAGTCTCTACTTCATCGTGGCAAGAAAGCGCACTTATCCGTTGAAGCCAATCAAACCTCATTGGAAACTGAAGCGTAAGCTGTCTCCAGTGAGTGTGAATTATAAGATAGATCCTAGATCCTAGATCAATAGAATCTAGGAACTCAGTATTAGGAGCTGACGTATCCTGTATCTTCTTCGGTTGGGTTTTCTGCTGCGGTGCGAGCCAGTTCATCACACATTTCGTTTTCACGGTGACCTGCGTGGCCCTTGACCCAGCGCCAGTCAACTTGGTGGCGTGCCGTTTCTTTATCGAGTGCTTTCCATAGGTCGGCATTCTTTACCGGTTTTTTATCGGCGGTTTTCCAATCGCGCTTTTTCCAGTTATGTATCCATTGAGTGATGCCTTGGCGTACATACTGGCTATCAGTAGTAAGAATTACGTGACATGGCTCTTTGAGGGTTTGCAAAGCAACAACTGCAGCCAACATCTCCATACGGTTATTCGTCGTGAGTGTGTAGCCTTTTGCGAGAGTTTTCTCGGTCGATTTATAGCGCAGTACGATGCCGTAACCACCAGGGCCGGGGTTACCAAGACACGAACCGTCTGTGAAAATTTCAACTTGTTTTGTCATGATTTGATATTATAGCGAGATTATCGTTTTTATTCGTTCAACGATCATTAGTCTGACACAGATTTCAATATGAATACCAGTAGCAATTCAACTCAGAACCAAGCCGCAGCCGATGAACATCGTCGTATCATTGTTCTCGATACCGAAACCACAGGTATGAACCGTGAAGGTGGCCCACACTACCAAGGACACCGCATTATCGAAATCGGTGCCGTGGAGATCATCAACCGCAAGCTGACCGGTCGTCACTTCCATGTTTACATAAAGCCGGATCGAGAAATTCAACCTGATGCGATTGAAGTTCACGGTATTACGGATGAATTCTTGGTTGATAAGCCGGAATACAAAGAGGTTCACAAAGAATTTCTTGAATTCATCGACGGCGCAGAACTTGTTGCCCACAACGCGCCCTTCGACGTCGGCTTTATGGATCATGAATTCAGCATGCTGGATTCAAGCATTGGGACCACGGCAGAACACTGTAAAGTGACCGATACCTTGGCAATGGCCAAGCGTATGCCAAATATGCCGGCAAGAAAGAATCTTGATTCACTCGCAAAACACTACATGATCGATATCTCAGCACGTGTTCTCCACGGGGCTTTGCTCGATGCTGAAATCTTGGCGGATGTTTACCTAGCGATGACCGGTGGGCAAACATCACTGCAGTTTAGTGGTAGTAATGCCGAATCTGGTGGTGTTGAGGGTATTCGACGAGTTGAAGGACGAAAAGCTCTAAAGGTTTTACGGGCTTCTGCCGATGAATTAGTAGCGCACGAAGATCGTTTAGATATCGTGGCAAAGAGTGGAGCTTGTCTCTGGCGTTGATCATCGATTAATGACGAGGAAGCGATAGTAGGAATTAGGGGCTGTTGACCCAGTTGTAAAAGGAAATGTCGTTAGTGAGAATTGATCAGCTCTCAAAGGTCTGGGTTTATCTAGCGACCTTGTTAATTTCTATTGTTGCCTCAATCGACGCCGCTGTTGCTAACACCTCAAATACGGTATCCCTGCTTGATAACCGTTTTAGAGTCGATCCTTCTATTTCGCAAATTACCTTCGTTGTTTATCGTGCCAAGCGTTCCCAGCCTGTTGTTCTCGTTCGTCCAGATGGCGTGAAGTATTATGCTTGGCGCTCACCTGAAAACGTCAGTTGGTACGAAGAATCAGGGATGGATATTATCTCTATCGATGATCCTATGCCTGGCCCATGGCAAGCGGTGGGTAAGGTTACCCCAAAGAACAACATTAAACTCATTTCTCACATTACCCTTGAAGGCGACAATTTCCCTAATCGTGTTTACCAAGGGGAGGTGATGAAGTTTACCGCTCGCCTTAAATCTAACGATAAGCCACTGGTGGACAGGGATTTTCTCGACCGCGTAAACCTCAATGTGACATTTACCAAATACGTTGAGAACGAAGAGTCATTGATAAAAGAAGCTCGCCCACTTCCACAGGTCATTGGAAACTTTGCTGATGACGGACAAGGTTTAGATGAAGTTGCTGGTGACGGCGTGTTCACTGTCGAGCTACCTATTTCAGTGAATCCAGGGAAATATCGAGTTCGTATTACTTCTGGAAACGGAGTGTTCCTACGCGCAATAGAGCAGGTGGCCCTGGTTTATCCTTCACCAATGACCAAGACCTTTATTCAATCCCGAAAATCTGAACAACCTCATCAACTTATTGTCTCTGGCGAGGAGGGTATGATTGAACCAGGTTCAATCTTAGTTTCTGCTCAGCTAGAAGCGCCTGATGGGTATATCGATTATGGGCAAGGTCAGGCTACTTCTGATTCTTTAAAGGCAAATACCGAACTAACTAGTGTTTCAGAGCCGGGGATTTATCGCTGGCATGGTAGCATCAATGCAACCGATAGAAGCAATCAGCGTGATTTGTTTTTCCCGATTGCAGAGCAAAGCTTCAGTATTATATCGGCAATTGATCTGGTTGAGACCCAACGCCAACAAGAAGAAGCGTTGGAGCGCAAACGACGAGAGCTTGAAAAGCAACGCATCCTCGCTGAACGTGAAGCCTCAAATAAACACACTGTTATTATTATTGTGGCGGTTAACCTGATTATTATGCTACTCGGTATTGTATCTTGGTTGGTGGCTCGCAAACTGAAGAGTCGAAAGCAAGCTATGCCTGAGATGCAGCTAGAGATGCCAAAGAATAAGTAAGCTCAGCTCGGGATAATTGAAGCCATTCAGCACAGCTTCTTAAGTGACTAACTTCTTTAAAATCAACACAATAGGCAAGCTGTTGACTTGTGACTTTGCCTTGTTTTGCATCTTAATTAACTGCACTGACTGATGGGTTAAACTATGCTTATGAAAATATTAGCTTTTTAGACTTTCTTATACCGAGCTGAGGTTAAGTAGCGTTGAGACAAAAAAGAGGGATGGCTTAAGCCATCCCTATGATATTTCAGCTCTTCATCAATGATTTTTATGCGACGTTATCCATTACAGGGAGTGTTTTCTTCGCTGCAAGTACTTGTGGATCAAAGTCATCAACATTGATGGTATAAAGTCGTTGTTTTTCTGCTTCAATCAGTTGTTTGGCTTCATCGACTGTGAGAATGCCTTCATCTAGACCAAGCTGAGCTACCTTATCTAGATTAGTGAACGGACGCTTTTGACCTAGTGATTGACATACCTTGTTGAACAGGGGCTCAACACTCAAAATTGTGTGCAGTGCCTGCTCAATCAAACCAACAGGGTTGTGCTCTGATGGTTCGAGATACTGATGTTGACCCAAGCGTGTACGCGTTGCATTAGGAGATTGGAGTATCTGTGCTACTTGGCTATCCAGTTTGTCGCTTGGTGCTGTGTTGATACGACCAAATGGCATCAACAAGACTCTTAACACTTTACCTAGCGCAGGGATTGGGAAGTTGGCTAGAAACTCGTCAATCGCAACCTCAGTCTGTTTGATACTGTCTTGCATTCCCCAATGAACCAACGGTAAATCTTCAATCTGACGACCATCATCGTTATAACGTTTTAGCGTCGCCGAACTCAAGTAAAGCTGACTCAAAATGTCACCTAGTCGAGCAGATAAACGTTCTTTACGTTTGAGTGAGCCACCTAATATCGCCATTGAAATATCAGACAGCAATGCCAGATTGGCACTGTAGCGATTGAGCTTTTGATAGTAACGACGCGTCGCGTCTTTCGTTGGAGCTTGGCAACCTCGTCCGTCAGTTAGGCCAAACCAGATACTGCGAACTAGATTACTTAGTGTGAAACCAATGTGGCCAGACAGAGCTTGGTCAAATTGTTCCAACCCTTCGCTTTGGTTTTCATTGTGAGCCGCCGCCATCTCTTTTAGTACGTATGGGTGACAGCGAATTGCTCCCTGACCATAGATGATCATTGAACGGGTAAGTATGTTGGCTCCTTCTACGGTAATCGCAATGGGTGAGCCTTGGTATCCACGAGCCAAGAAGTTCGAAGGACCCAGACAGATGCCTTTACCGCCAACGATATCCATTGCATCAATCACGCCGCGTTGACTTCGGTGAGTACAGTGATATTTAACAATGGCAGAGATAACCGATGGTTTTTCACCAAGGTCGATACCTGTAACGGTCAGGGCACTCGCAGCATCCATGACGTAGGCATTACCGCCAATACGAGCGAGAGGTTCTTCGATCCCTTCCATATGGCCAATTGGCTGTTTGAACTGGCGACGAATACGAGCGTATGCCCCTGTTGCCAGAGCAGCAGTTTTTAGTCCACCTGTTGAGTTAGATGGTAAGGTGATGCCTCGTCCAACAGAAAGACACTCAACAAGCATGCGCCAACCCTGCCCAGCCATTTTCTGTCCACCGATAATGAAGTCGATAGGCACAAACAAATCTTTTGCTCGTGTTGGACCATTTTGGAACGGAACGTTGAGTGGGAAATGGCGGTTACCGATCTCTACACCGGGTAGGTGAGTTGGAATAAGGGCACAGGTGATGCCAAGCTCTTCCTTATCCCCTAGTAGACCTTCCGGATCGCGCAGTTTGAATGCAAGACCAAGTACTGTCGCCACTGGGGCAAGGGTGATGTAGCGTTTGTTCCAGGTAATTCGCATCCCTAGTACTTCTTTACCTTCCCATTCGCCCTTGCAAACTACACCGTAATCCGGGATAGAGCCTGCATCTGAGCCAGCCTCTGGGCTTGTTAATGCGAAACAAGGTATTTCCTTACCTTCGGCTAAACGAGGTAGATAGTAATCTTGTTGTTCAGGTGTGCCGTAATGCTGAAGAAGTTCACCTGGGCCAAGTGAGTTCGGTACCCCCACAGTGGACGAAAGCAGTGCAGATACGCCGGTTAGTTTTTGTAGAACAACGGATTGCGCATAGGCAGAGAATTCTAGGCCGCCATACTTTTTCTTAATGATCATAGCGAAGAATTTGTGATCTTTTAGGTATTGCCAAACCTCTGGTGGTAGGTCGGCGAGTTCATGAGTTGCTTGGAAATCATTTACCATGCCGCATACATGGTGGACAGGCCCGTCGATAAAGGCCTGTTCTTCGGCACTGAGCGTCGGTTTACGAATTGCGTGTAGGTTTTCCCACTCAGGTTTGCCTTTGAACAGCTCTGCTTCCCACCATACTGTACCAGCCTCCAGTGCCTCTTTTTCTGTTTGCGACATAGGTGGCAGAACTTTTCGGAACCCTGTAAAAGCTTTCTGAGTTAAAAGGGTTTGTCGGATGTGCGGAATACACAACAAGGTAATGGCAAGCCCATGTACCAACCAAGCCGTAATACCTGAGCTACCGAATAGTGTAAGAGCAGCGAGTAGTGTTGTGAGCATAGCAACCGTGTTCCATAGCCTTACTCGATGGTACAAGCAGGCCGCGATTAACCCAAAGTATGCGACCAGCGAAAAAATGATGTCCATAGTTCTATTTCCTTTTGCGACCTATTTATAGTTATAGGTTTATACGTTGGTAAGAGGTCTAACCAGTTAAATTATAACCAGGGTGTTAAAAAAATGTAAATTTCACAATGTGAATTCGGTGATCTGAGTAGAGTTATTACTTCAAGTTGAAATCAGAATACTTGGATGAAATATCACCAATTAAAGATGTTAGGTATGCTGTATCGAACTAAAATCCATATAGTTTGAGCTTAACTATCGACACCCAAAACAGAATATGGGTAAACTCAAAGCATAACGTGAAAACTGGCAGTGCCATCAGAATCAGCGCGGCCTCAACAAGAGATAAAGATATGTATCAAGACCTTATTAAGAGTGAACTAACGGAAGCTGCTGATGTACTCAACAAGTTCCTAAATGATGACCACAATATTGCGCAGATCGAAGCGGCAGCGAAGTTGATTGCAGATTCTTTTAAACAAGAGGGCAAAGTTTTGTCTTGTGGTAATGGTGGTTCTCACTGTGACGCGATGCATTTCGCTGAAGAGTTAACAGGTCGTTACCGTGAAAATCGCCCTGGATATGCTGGTATCGCGATCTCTGATCCAAGCCATCTGTCGTGTGTGAGTAACGATTTCGGCTATGATTTTGTGTTCTCTCGCTACGTAGAGGCAGTAGGTCGTAAAGGTGATGTACTGTTCGGTCTGTCTACTTCTGGCAACTCAGGCAACATCTTGAAAGCGATTGAAGCTGCACAAGCGAAAGGTATGAAAACTATCGCGCTGACAGGTAAAGATGGCGGTAAGATGGCTGGCTGTGCTGATATCGAGATTCGTGTTCCTCACTTTGGTTATGCAGACCGCATTCAAGAAATCCATATTAAGATCATCCATATCATCATTCAGCTAGTTGAGAAAGAGATGGAATAATCAGGAGCGATAAGCTTACTGGTCCGAAGGCGTAATATTGCGCCTTCAAACGAATAAAATGGTTTACGTTAAGGAGTAAGTTAAACCGTGTGTGAATTGCTTGGTATGAGTGCAAATGTCCCAACAGACATTTGTTTTAGTTTTACCGGTCTAATGCAGCGTGGGGGCAATACTGGGCCACACCGTGATGGCTGGGGGATTACCTTTTATGAAGGGAAGGGCTTTCGTACGTTTAAAGACCCTAAGCCGAGCAGTGAATCAAAAATAGCTGAGCTGGTTCAAAACTATCCGATCAAAAGTTGTGCGGTGGTCAGTCATATCAGACAAGCTAACCGTGGTGGGGTGAACCTCGAAAATACGCATCCATTTACTCGAGAGTTATGGGGACGTTACTGGACCTTTGCACATAACGGGCAACTGACCGGTTATCAAGACTTAGACACTGGCCGTCATCGTCCAGTTGGCCAGACCGACAGTGAAATCTCATTCTGTTGGCTTCTTAAGCAACTTGAAGACCGCTATCCTGAACCGCCTCAGGACCTTGCTGGTATGTTCCGATTCGTCGCTGAATGTTGTGATCAGTTAAAAGAGATGGGTGTGTTTAACATGCTGCTGAGTGATGGTGAGTATGTCATGACCTACTGTACCAACCATCTTTATTGGATCACGCGTCGAGCGCCTTTTGGTAAGGCGAGCCTGATTGACGAAGACGTTGAAATTAACTTCCAAGAAGAGACCACGCCCAATGACGTTGTGTCTGTGATTGCAACGCAGCCTTTGACTGATAACGAAACATGGGGCCGAATGAAGCCTGGTGAGTTTGCATTGTTCCATTTCGGTGAGTTGATTGATGGCAATGCTGATGAGTTAACAGACATTGACTTTGCTCCAGCGAAAGTCGCCAGCCAAGCACCAACTGAGCCATTAGAATAGTACCCGTCAAAAAAGCAGAGCCAGGTTGACTCTGCTTTTCACTAATCTATTCTTAGCTCTCTAGCTCTCTAGCTCTCTAGCTCTCTAGCTCTCTAGCTCTCTAGCTCTCTAGCTCTCTAGCTCTCTGCGTATCCTGCTTCGCCGAGCTTATTCCCATCAAGATAAGCGTGGTTGCCTTGCATCGACAGTCTATCTTGCACAAACCACTTCACCACTAGCGGGTAAATCTTATGCTCTTGAGTCTGCACGCGCGCCGTTAATGTTTGCGCATCGTCTTCTTCAAACACCGGTACCTTTGCTTGAAGAATGACCGGGCCGCCATCGAGCTCTTCTGTTACAAAGTGGACGCTGGTGCCGTGCTCTTCGTCACCGGCATCGATCGCTTTTTGGTGTGTATCCAAACCAGGGTACTTTGGCAATAGAGAAGGGTGGATGTTAATCATGCGGCCGAGATAATGACGGACGAAGTTATTACTTAGAATGCGCATGTAGCCAGCAAGTACAATTAGGTCCGGCTGGTGCTGGTCGATCTGCTTCATTAGCTCCTGGTCAAAGTCTTCGCGAGAGTTAAATTGCTTAGGGTCAACAAAGTACCCAGAGATCTGTGCATCTTGAGCGCGAGTTAAGCCATAAGCCTGTTGCTTATTTGAAAAAACAGCACTGATTTTCGCGTTTGGTACAGAGTCACCACAGGCATCAATGATTGCTTGAAGGTTACTGCCATTACCTGAGATTAATACTACGATATTTTTCATGAGGTGAATCCGTTTACGTCGGTGGAGCGATTCATGTTGTAGGCAAGAACTGTAGCCTGCCTGCGAACTATAATTTACTTACGAAATATAAGGTTTTCTAGGAGCCAGATAGCAGAATGAGGACACTAGGTCCTCATTCAAAGCAGGTCAGTTGACCTATATGTTAGCTGTGATAGCGATTAGTTGATTTCAACTTGCTCTTCGCCCGCTTCAGCATTAGCAATTTCACCAATAACCCAAGCGTTCTCGCCTTCTGCTTTTAGCAACTCAACCGCTGCTTCAGCTTGATCTTTTGGAAGTGCAACCACAAGGCCTACACCACAGTTAAAGGTACGGTACATTTCGAATGTCTCAACGTTACCTTTTTCTTGTAGCCAGTTGAAGATTGCAGGCCATTCCCAGCTCTTACCATCGATAACGGCTTTAGTGCCCTCTGGAAGTACGCGAGGAATGTTTTCCCAGAAACCACCACCTGTGATGTGAGAGATAGCATGGATGTCATGCGCTTCAATCATCTTAAGTGCTGATTTGATGTAAATCTTTGTTGGTTCAAGTAGGTGTTCACCGATAGTACGACCTTCTAGAACTTCGCTCTTATCCGCACCAGATACTTCAAGTACTTTGCGGATCAGAGAGTAACCGTTTGAGTGTGGGCCACTTGAACCTACAGCGATTAGTGCGTCGCCTGCCGCTACTTTAGTACCGTCGATGATGTTTGCTTTTTCTACAACACCAACACAGAAACCAGCTACGTCGTAATCTTCGCCTTCGTACATACCAGGCATTTCTGCTGTTTCACCACCAATCAGAGCACAGCCAGATTGAACACAGCCTTCAGCGATACCCGATACAACGTCTGCAGCTGTATCAACGTCTAGTTTGCCCGTTGCATAGTAATCTAGGAAGAATAGTGGTTCTGCACCTTGTACGATCAGGTCATTGACACACATTGCTACTAGGTCGATACCAATGGTGTCGTGCTTTTTCATATCCAAAGCAAGGCGAAGCTTAGTACCTACGCCGTCAGTACCTGATACCAGTACCGGCTCTTTATATTTCGTTGGAAGTTCACAAAGGGCACCAAAGCCACCAATACCACCCATAACTTCAGGGCGACGAGTGCGTTTTACTGCACCTTTAATACGGTCTACTAGTGCGTTACCTGCATCAATATCAACACCAGCGTCTTTGTAGCTTAGAGAAGAGTTGTTTCCGCTCACGGGGTAGTCCTCGGTCTTAAGTTGGATGTGAAAACGGCGCTATTCTAACAGGGCTTACTATTTTAGAGCAAACGTTTGCGTAAGTTTTTTTATCTGTCAATTTCCCCTGAAAAACCCATAAAAAGTATGTATAATTGCAAGGTTTGTTTAAATTTGCCGGAGATGGACATGAAAGTTGTTGAAGTGAAACACCCTCTTATTAAGCACAAAGTTGGTTTGATGCGTGAGGGCGATATCAGCACTAAACGTTTTCGTGAGCTTGCAACAGAAGTAGGTAGCCTACTTACTTATGAAGCAACTTCAGATTTTGAATTGGAAAAAGTGACCATTGATGGTTGGAACGGTCCAGTAGAAGTGGATCAGATCAAAGGTAAGAAAGTAACCGTTGTTCCTATCCTACGTGCTGGTCTGGGTATGATGGATGGTGTTCTAGAGCATATCCCAAGTGCTCGTATCAGCGTAGTTGGTATCTACCGTGATGAAGAAACTCTAGAACCAGTACCGTACTTCAATAAGTTAGCATCAAACATTGATGAGCGTATTGCTCTAGTGGTTGATCCAATGCTTGCGACTGGTGGTTCTATGATTGCTACAATCGACCTAATGAAAGAGAAAGGCTGTAAGCACTTCAAAGTGCTGGTACTTGTAGCTGCTCCAGAAGGTATTGAAGCTCTAGAAAAAGCACACCCAGATGTTGAGCTGTACACTGCTGCAATCGATGAGAAGCTAAACGACAAAGGTTACATCGTTCCTGGTCTTGGTGATGCAGGTGATAAGATCTTCGGTACTAAGTAACTTTAGTTATAGCTACCGGGTCCTGACGACACAGAATAAAAACGCTCGCCAATATGGCGAGCGTTTTTTATTGCAGTCGGAATCAAATTGGGCTGTTTATTTCTCAGTTTCGATTTGAGCGTTATCGACCACTTTAGATTCCCCTAACTCTCGTGGAAGAATAAGGTTAAGTAAGATTGCCACAATACCACACAGGCTTACGCCTTGAAGGCTGAACTCACCAATACCGAAAGCCATACCGCCAATACCAAATACAAGTGTAATCGCCACGATCACTAGATTGCGTGAGTCGTGTAGGTCAACCTTGTTTTTAATTAGCGTGTTGAGCCCTACGGTTGCGATTGAACCAAAGAGTAGGATCATAATCCCCCCCATTACTGGCATTGGGATGGTTTGAAGTACTGCCCCCAGTTTTCCTACGAGCGCGAGAACAATCGCTGAAATTGCTGCCCAAGTCATAATGACTGGGTTAAATGCTTTAGTAAGCATTACAGCTCCCGTTACCTCTGAGTAGGTGGTATTTGGTGGAGCACCAACCATTGAAGCAGCAATCGTTGCCACACCGTCACCGGTAATCGTACGATGTAACCCCGGCTTCTTGAGGTAGTCTTTACCTGTCACGTTGGAAATCGCCAACATATCACCGACGTGCTCGACAGCAGGAGCGATTGCAACCGGAATCATGAATAGAATCGCGTTGATGTTGAACTCTGGCATAACAAAGTTAGGTAGGGCAAACCATGCTGCTTGTGCTACTGGAGTAAAGTCAACGATGCCATAAACCAAGCTCAGAGCGTAACCCACAACAATACCACCAAGAATCGGCATTAATTTTAGGAACCCTTTTGCTTTTACAGTGATTGCAATGGTTGTGAGCAACGAAACACATGAGATGATCAAAGAAGCGTTCGCATCCACAAGCTGTGTGCCATCACCACCTCGGCCAAGTGCCATGTTTACGGCAACGGGTGCTAACCCTAAGCCAATCACCATGATGACTGGGCCAACCACAACTGGAGGTAGCAAACGGTGAATAACAGCCAAGCCTTTTGCTTTAATTACTGCACCCATTGCAACATACACAAAACCAGCAGCCATTAAGCCACCCATTGTTGCTGGAATACCCCAAGTTTGAATACCGAACATGATTGGCGCGATAAACGCGAAAGAGGAGGCTAAGAAAATGGGAACTGTACGGCGGGTAACGAGTTGAAAGAGGAGGGTACCGACACCTGCACCGAAGAGCGCAACACTAGGGTCTAGACCTGTTAAAAGTGGAACCAGCACGAGTGCGCCAAATGCGACGAATAGCATTTGGGTTCCTTGCAGGACCTGTCTCATAAATTCTCCTTGATTAAATAATGAGCTGAATATCGTCAAATTGTTGCAAAGTGTAGCATCAAGAAATCGATTACATCTGGGATAAGATCAAACAATGACACACCGACTTACTATTCCGTGCACATACCAGATTAATTTGTTCATCAGAGGATTGTGAAAACATGTCCTGTGCTAGTCATTCCTTTAGCGCAATCCTTGCCCCTTGTTCGATAGTTGCTTATCATCCTTCTAAGCTTTTATTTATTAGGATAATTATGCGTTCTCTACTTATATTCTTGGCTAGTTTGTGTAGCTACTCAGTACACGCAATGACGACGGTTGAGCTTTATGATGCTGAAGTTGTGATTGGTGACGAAGACAATGCAGAGCGAAATGCACGCATTACTGGGATGCAACAAGTCTTGGTTCGAGCAAGTGGATCACAAGATGTGCTTAGTAACGATGTGATTAAGAAAGCTTACCGTCAAAATGATCAATACCTTTCACAAATCAGTTACGGTAGCAGCGACGATCAGCCTACCTTGGTGATGAGATTTAATGGCAGACAAATTCAATCACTGTTGAGCCAGGCACAATTACCTTATTGGCCAGAGAATCGTGAAAACATTCTACTGTGGATTGTTGAAGATAAGGGCTTTGAACGTGAAATAGCTTGGGAAACAGGTTCAAACGCTTCACTGGATGCATTTTCGATTCATGCCCGTTCGAGTGGCCTTCCTTATACGGTACCTGTTGGTGATTTTGAAGATGTGACCGGCATTAACAGTGCTGACCTGTGGGGTAGCTTTACTGGTCCTATTGCACAAGCAAGTGCGCGTTATCCAGTTGATGCGATTTTATTGGTGCGTAAGCAAGGTGAGCAAGCGCGTTGGACATTGTACGATCAAACACCGCAGCGAATGGCCGATTCAACAGCGCGACCTCTGAGTGGTTTAGTGTCGGGTAATAACGATGCTCAGATGAAGCAAGTTGTGGATGCGGTTGCTGCTCATTATGTAGGTAAGCATGCCCTCACGATTGGTAGCGATACAGATCAAAATGTTTACTTGCACATTCAAGGTGTTGATTCAGCATCGGATTTTTTCAATGTCGAGAATCGCTTAAAAGCCCTCAATACCGTAGCATCAGCAGACATCATGCAAATGCAGGGTGAGGAAATGGTCTTTAGCATCAAGCTTCTAACGGATGTTGAAAGCTTCAAACGAGAGCTCAGCAACATCGCATCATTTGCGGAAGTCGAAGTGGTGGAAGCGCTACCTGAAGCAGTGAATGAGTCCAATGTTGAGACTGCAATACCTTTGGGTGAAGAAGTTGAGCAAGTTAAGGCCGAAGGCACTGAATCAATCGTTGTTCAGGCCGTTGAGGTCGAAGCGGTCACTCCAGAAGTTGAAGAAGCTAAACAAGAAACGCGCCTTTACTACCAATGGACTCAAGAATAAATACTTGCCGTAAAATCGGTAGTTATTAGAAACAGAAAACGGAACCTGAGGTTCCGTTTTTTTATGCTTCTTTACTGGTTAAGCTAGCTATTCTCTTAATTTTTATCAATCAAGCATCATGCTTTGACAGTTGTGCCTAATGTTGAAATCGTATGAGTTTGACCGCCAGCGTTGTAGGTCATACCTATTTTACCGTGGCTTTGCTGCATCAAATTGTTGAGCTTGTTGTAGCTCAGTTGTGCCCTTTGGAGAGCCTCACCATTAACAGTGTTAGCTTGCTGACAGTCATGGATAACGGATTGTATTTGGATGACTTTATCCTTAAGTTCTGGATCTTCAGTCAGTTGAGACACACCATCGTGTTTAGCAATTCTTTCGTCGGTTTGACGCAGCAGAGTTATCAGTTCGAGTTTCTTTTTGGCCGCAGACTCAATGTCTGCAGAGACGCGCTGAGTTATCGCTACCTTTTCTTCGACTAGAAGTTGCGATAACGATAATGCGTTAGAAAGTTGAAAATCTACAAGGTCTTTTAATGCTGCCATAGAATCTGTGTTTGCGTTTAAGTGCGATTATCACTTAGAAGTTCGAGAACTCATTCTCGTACTTAATCATGTTGTCAGCCAGTTTCTCTGGGTCAACAGTGTACGAACCATTGGCAATCGCTTCCTTAATTGCAGCTACTTTTGCGCTGTCGAAGCTTGGTTGAGCAGCAAGATCAGTATGCATTTGACCAATAGCCTTACCTTGTTGGCTGAGTGATACCGCATCTTGAGGTGCTTTTGCATGGCTTGATGACTCTGAGCGATTAGACGCAGAGTTAGAGTCTGAACGAACAGCACTACGGTTGGTAGTCAGTGTTTGTCCTGAACGAATATTATCGATGCCAGTCATAATTGAATGCCTTTTGAATGCAATAAAAACGAGACGTTGTAATCCGGTTATCGACTAAGCTTTGGAATACTTTAACGATATTTAGTAAAAAATGGCAAAAAAACGTCGTTCTTCAGTTTGATTGACACTTAGGCCTAAAAGTTCACCGTCACTTCTCCAATAGCGGAGACTCGTCCCTCAATTATACGCTGACTTTTGTCGTTTTTCACTCTTACTTGCTCACCCAATGACGCGTCGGATAGTGCTGTTCCATTAGTGATGATGCTCATTTCCCCCTTAACAGCTTTGATCATGACTGACTCATTGCGACAAACAACACATATATCACGCTGTTCAACCACATCCCCCATCTTTATATTGCGCTTTACTTTTGCTCCAGCGATGAGCGTTTTAGAGGAAAAACCGAAACGTCGAAAGGCGTTGAGGTCGACAAACTTCATCGAAAGGTCACTCTCCGCAATCACTTCTCCTCGAGCGAGTGCTCGATTAGTAATAATGAGGGGTTGAGAACGATTTACTCTGACCGGCACATAAACCCGCCAGTTGTCTTCTTCACAGCGAACGAGCACCGTAATGTTGGATGTAACGTTAGTAGAATTGGAGCTAGTAATGAGCGGAGAAGGGCAGTCGGTGGCATGAATTCGACTATCAATATTCGCCGCTAATGCCGATATTTTTCCACCCGCTGGCGGAGCAAAATTATCGGTAACATATTGCTCTGCGGACACTTTTATTTGCTTCAGCTGTTCGGGTGTTGCAGCGACGCTGCTCACACTGATCATTATGCTAAAGAGAAATCCGAAAATGCCGATAGACTTACTAAACATTTTTTATAAAGCTCTGCAGTTAGATATGGAAATATGCATCAGTTTGAGAATATAATACATCATTCTGTTACAATGTTTGCGTTGATACTTGTAGACTACCACTTTTCGCTAAGAAGTTTGATATGGAGAATAGCGTATGACGGGAATTTTGGACTCGGTAAACCAACGAACGCAGCTTGTTGGTCAGAACCGATTGGAACTATTGACATTCCGTTTAATGGGTCGTCAGCGTTACGGTATTAACGTATTTAAGGTTAAAGAAGTTCTTCAGTGTCCAAAACTGACGTCTATGCCAAATCTTAATCCTTTGGTTAAGGGTATTGCGCATATTCGTGGACAAACTATTTCAGTTATCGACTTAAGCTTAGCAATTGGCGGTCGTCCAACGACGGATATCGATAACTGTTTCGTGGTTATTTCAGAATTCAACCGCACTATTCAAGGCTTCTTAGTAAGCTCAGTTGAACGTATTATCAACATGCACTGGGAATCCATTCTTCCACCGCCAGATGGCGCAGGTAAGTCAAACTACCTAACTGCGGTCACTAATATCGATAACGAGTTAGTTGAGATTCTGGATGTAGAAAAAATCTTGATGGAAATCTCTCCTGCTGATGAAACTATGGACAGTGGTATCGCAGAAGAAATCGCTCAAGTAGAACAAGAATCTCAAAAAGAGATCGTTCGTCGAATTCTAATTGCTGATGACTCAACCGTGGCACGCAAACAGGTGCAGCGAGCAATTGAATCGATCGGCTTTGAAGCGATTGCGGTGAAAGATGGTAAAGAAGCGTACTACAAGCTTGCTGAAATGGCAGCTCAAGGCAGCATCTACGATCAGATTTCTTTGGTGATTTCGGATATCGAAATGCCAGAAATGGATGGTTATACACTGACGGCAGAAATCCGTCGTCATCCAGATTTAAAAGATTTACACGTCATCTTGCACACCTCGTTAAGTGGGGTGTTTAACCAGGCGATGGTTGAACGCGTTGGCGCGAATGAGTTTATTGCGAAGTTTAACCCTGATGAGTTAGGCACAGCAGTTAAAGCCGCAGTAACTAAATAATTATTTACAAAGAGAAAAGAATGACAGCTATAACCATAAGTGATCAAGAGTATCGCGATTTTACTCGGTTTTTGGAGTCTCAATGTGGCATCGTGCTAGGTGATAGTAAGCAATACCTAGTTCGTAGTCGATTGAGCCCATTAGTGACCAAGTTCAAGCTTGGTTCACTGTCTGATCTGCTTAAGGATGTCATTTCAGGAAGAAACCGCGAGCTGCGCCTTGCTGCAGTTGATGCGATGACAACCAACGAAACTCTGTGGTTCCGTGATAACTACCCATTTACGGTACTGGCTGACAAGCTGTTGCCAGAGATTGCGGCAAATAAGCGCCCGATCAAAATTTGGTCGGCAGCGAGCTCATCTGGCCAAGAGCCATACTCAATGGCGATGACGGTACTGGAAACTCAAGCTCGCAAGCCTGGCATGCTGAGTAGTGTTTCGATTACCGCAACAGATATTTCAGCGAGCATGCTGGAGCAATGCCGTGCGGGTGTATACGACAACCTAGCGTTAGGTCGTGGTTTGTCTCCAGAGCGTAAGAGAACGTTCTTTGAAGATGCTGGTGACGGCAAAATGAAGATCAAAGATAACGTTAAGCGCATGGTTTCTTTCCGCCCGCAAAATTTAATGGACAACTATACGCTTCTGGGTAAATTCGACATTATTTTCTGCCGAAACGTACTGATATACTTTTCTCCAGAGATGAAGTCGAAAGTACTAAATCAAATGGCGAATAGCCTTAACCCTGGTGGCTACTTGTTGTTGGGTGCGTCGGAATCATTAACAGGCCTGACCGATCGTTTTGAGATGGTGCGTTGTAACCCAGGGATTATTTATAAGCTTAAATAGCCAATTCGAACATTCTAAAAACCCAGCTTTCGAGCTGGGTTTTTTATTGCCTGAGATTTGGGGTGATGATCACACAAACCATATTGCTGAATCTAAATAGCGATTTTTCTTAATTTTTTTCTAAAGCTTCTATATAGGAAGCCGTTAAAGGGAACGAGAGAAATGAAATTAGTGTGCCAATGTGAGGTGAGAGACACGGCGGCACACCTTTAAATATGACCTGTCTACAAACTGGGGTGAGAGCCAGCGCGTGGATGGTGACCTACGCCAAAGGAGATCAATATGGCAATTAATGTAAACACTAACGTGTCTGCAATGACGGCTCAGCGTTACCTAAATCAATCTGCAGGTGACGTTCAAAAATCAATGGAACGCCTATCTTCAGGCTACAAAATCAATAGTGCAAAAGATGACGCAGCAGGTCTGCAAATCTCTAACCGCTTAACGGCTCAAAGCCGCGGTCTAGACATGGCGGTTAAGAATGCCAACGATGGTATTTCGATCGCACAAACAGCTGAAGGCGCAATGGATGAGTCTACTAACATCCTACAGCGTATGCGTGACCTAGCGCTTCAGTCTTCTAACGGCTCTAACTCTCGTGCAGAACGTATTGCTATTCAAGAAGAAGTGACGGCTCTAAACGACGAACTTAACCGTATCGCTGAAACAACCTCTTTTGGTGGTAACAAACTACTAAACGGTACTTACGGCAGCCAATCTTTCCAAATCGGTGCGGACTCTGGTGAAGGTGTTCAACTTTCTATCGGCAACATGCGCTCTGACACGGTTGATATGGGTGGTAAGAGCTACCAAGCAACAGCGGGCAAAGCAGCGGATTGGACTGCACAATCAGGTTCTCTAGACCTAACAATGGCTTACACTGACGTACACGGTGATGCACAAAACATCACTATCAACGTAAAAGAAGGTGATGACCTAGAGCAGGTTGCAACTTACATCAACGGTCAAAATGAAGATGTAAAAGCGTCTGTTGGTGAAGATGGTAAACTGCAAATGTACGCATCATCTCAAAAGGTTGATGGTAGTGTTACATTCAGTGGTGGTCTAGCAACAGACATCGGTTTTGGTGCTGAAAAAGATGTAACGGTTGCTGATATCGACGTAACATCTGTTGCAGGTTCTCAAGAAGCGGTTGCTATCATTGATGGTGCACTGAAAAACGTAGATAGCCAACGAGCTTCTCTAGGTGCTTTCCAAAATCGTTTTGATCACGCAATCAACAACCTTGAAAACATCAATGAAAACGTGAACGCATCTAAGAGCCGAATCAAAGATACTGACTTTGCTCGTGAAACAACTCAGATGACGAAATCACAAATTCTACAACAAGCAAGTACTTCTATTCTTGCACAAGCGAAACAAACGCCATCTGCAGCGCTTAGCCTACTTGGCTAATCCAAGCTTTTTAATGGACCGGCGGTAAATTGATACCGCCCCCTGCGGGGTGGAAGGGAGAGTGTTATGGAACTATCTTCAAGCACATCGAACATCCAGCCTTATGGTTCGCTTAGTGGCACACAAATTGCAAAAGAAGAAACCAAGAATAGCGAGATAACAACGAACAAACCGAGTTCGGCGCAAGGACAACCTAAAGAAATTTCCAAAGTTGACACTTCGAAGCAGATTGCAGAGATGCAACAAGAATTGAATCAACAACAGAGGGAACAGATGGTTGAAGAGATGAACGAGTTTATTTCTTCACTCAACAAAGGATTGTCATTTCGTGTCGATGAAGAATCAGGAAAGAACGTGGTTACCATTTATGAGGTAAGCAGCGGTGAAGTCATAAGACAGTTTCCTGATGCGGCGATGTTAGAAGTTTATCGCAACTTAGCGAATGGTGGCTCAAGCCTACTGATCGATAAGGTTTAGTTTTTTCTGAGGTGATTTGATGAGCATAAACCCAATGGGCATGGGTGCTGGAATGGATATCAATTCCATGGTGAGTAAAATTGTCAATGCGGAGCGTTTACCTAAACAGCAACGTATTGATAATGAGCGCACTCAAATTGATACCAGTATCAGTGCTTATGGGCGGCTCAGAGAGTCGTTAGATAGCATGAAGATGTTAATGGCTGAATTCCGTCAGGAAAAAGCCTTTGCAGCGCGTACAGTTGATTCAACTGACGAGAGTGTTATCTCAGCGACAGCCACAACAGAAGCGATCGCCGGCAAATATGCAGTCGATGTGTTGCAGCTTGCTCAAAGTCATAAAATTGCGTCGGATGTACTTCCAAAAGACGTAAAATTTGACCAGGGTAAGCTGCAAATTTCGCTCGGTGATGACAGCTTCTCTATTGATGTAAAGAAAAACGCGCGACTGGTCGATGTTGTGCGCGAAATCAACTCAGCCAAAGATAACCCTGGTGTTCGAGCATCGGTGATCAACGATGTTGAAGGCCCAAGGATGATCTTAGCGTCAGATTACTCTGGTGCTGAGCATAATATTCAGATCTCTGTTGATGCAGAGATTGGCAATCCTCTCAAACAGTTCGAATACAAAACTCTCGAAGATCGTATTGAAGCGCTAGAAAAAGCACGAGCTAATGCTCAGGCGTTGATTGCTCCGGAGTCGGTATCTGAGGATGAAGAAGGGCAAGATGTTGCCGCCTTGTCTGAAGACGCAAGTGATGAAGAGAGCCTGGATCAGCCGTTCAGTGCCGATCCCAATGCCGCTGAAGCCAACATGGCTGAAGATCTTAATGGCGATGGCGTTATTTCTGCTGATGAAATGAGAGCCGCCGTAGCTGCCGCAACTGGCAAGCCAGAAGACACCATTCCTGGTTGGTCTGAAACAGCATCTGGTACCTTGCTTGATTCTTATCAGTTTCCTGAACCTGAGCTTGATCAGAAGGCTTTAAAGAAAGCGCCTGATGTTCCGGGTTGGAGCAATACTGCATCAGGGACCTTGACCGACTCTTATGTCACACCAAAAGAAGCACAAGCTGCGCTAGACTCAGAGCTAGCCGCAGAGCAAGCTGCTATAGCATCAGCGGTTGCAAATGGTGATATGACAGAAGAAGAAGCCAAAGCAATTGAACGTGCCAAGCTACCAAAAGAAGAACAAGAACGATTAGAACAGCTGGAAGTCGCACAGAAAGCACTGGTTGCTGCACAGTCATCGTTTGATGCCTATAACGGTATGACAGAAGTTCAAGCTGCACAGGATTCAATGGTGATGCTTGATGGTGTTGCTCAACTTTCGAGTGATAACAATGTCATTGAAAACGCTATCGACGGTGTTGATCTCACGGTTAAGAATTTAAGCAAGCCAGGAGAGAAACCAGCAGAGATTGGTATCGAGTATGATAGGCAACGTGTACAAAACGACATTGAACAGTTTGTGGCGGCCTACAACCAGTTTTATCAAACCACCAAAGATCTGTCAGCGGTAGACCCCGTGACTGGCCAAATGGGGCCTCTTGCTGGTGATAGTATTGTTCGCAATGCTGAATCTCGTTTAAAAAGCGTGTTCTCAACGTCTATTGAAAAAGCACCAGAAGACATTAAAAGCCTCACTGAGTTTGGTATTACCACCACACGTCAAGGTAATTTAGAGATCAATTATGAGATGCTTAACAAGCAGATCAACAATAACTTTAACAAGCTAGGTGAGTTTTTTGGGGGGAATGACGGCTTTGCAAAGAAGGTCGAGGATGCTATTCACTCATTAACGGGTATGACGGGTACAATTCGAACCCGTGAGCAGGGAATGGTTGAACGTAACTATCGCCTGAATGATGACCAAGACTCACTAGATCGCCGTATGCAAAGTTTAGAGCAAAGAACACACGCCAAATTTACTGCGATGCAAGATGCAACCAGCAATATGCAATCGCAGCTTGCAGGCTTGATGAGTGCGATAGGCTAAGAAGCGCTAAATGACGACGAAATTGCAAGAATTGTGTGATCTTGATTCACAGTTGATAGAATTGTTAAATATAGATTCCCCTGAGACTGAAGAAATTGTCGCAATGGTCGATAAGAGGGATAAGTTAGTGCAAATTATTCTGCAAGAAGTAAAAAGTGACTCTTCGATGACACAATCCAAGCTGTGGGATGAGTCAATAAAAAGAACAAAATTTATCATTGAACGGATGAATGATGAGACGTCCAAGTTGGGGCAACAGCTAAGGCGTTATCGCCACGGTAATAAGTCGGTTCAACAGTACAAAAAGTTTATTTAACGAGGTTAATATGCGCGGTTCATTACAAGCGTACAAGCGGGTATCGGTAGACAGTCAGCTAAGCTCTGCGTCACCGCACAAAGTCATTCAAATGCTAATGGCTGGCGCTATTGAACGTCTAATCCAAGGAAAAGCTGCAATGCAGCAAGGAAATATTGCTGTAAAGGGTGAGCGCTTGGGTAAAGCGTTGGATATCGTAATCAGCTTACGTAGTTGCCTATCTATGGATGATGGCGGTGATATTGCACAGAATCTCGACCAACTCTACGATTTTGTGATTGCACAGATCTCTGCAGCAAACTTGCAAAATGATCCTCAACCAATTGATGATGTTGTTGAGATTTTAAGAGAAATTAAATCAGCATGGGACCAGATTCCGACTGAATATCATAATTTGACTGCGGACGAAGTTGGAATTTAAGAAAAATCTTATTCTTTCCACCAACCTCACATCAGTTAAATGCTTGGTTGCCTTTATTTTTTAATTAAATAAAATAAGAAGCCATTAGTAGCCCTAATGGCTTTTTTGTTGCCGATCAAAGAAAGTTGTCTATTGTTAATCCATAGATGTAGCTCTATTTCGCTTAGCTGAAGACTTTCTTCTCATCATATACCTTAAGGAAATAAGGTATCGGCGACTCATTTCTCAAATGTAAGGCAATATCTCAAACATATGCAAGGCTTGGCAAAACTGCTAGTGATTGACGACAATGAACAAAGTCGTCTCAATCTACGCAACATTTTGGAATTTGTAGGCGAGCACTGCGAAGTGATCCGTTCGGATCAAATACACAGCATTGACTGGACTAAGGTTTGGTCAGGCTGCATTCTGGGTAACTTATGCGGTAAGAAGATCAACACTGAGCTTGCCACTGCATTAAAAAAATCCAACCATATTCCTCTGTTAGTTTTAGGCAAATGTGCCTACGACGTAGAAGATCTTCCGCATTACGTTGGAGAGTTAGAACTTCCCCTAAACTACCCTCAGCTGAGTGCTGCATTACGTCATTGCAAAGACTTCTTGGGCCGTAAAGGCGTTCAAACACCACATACCAACCGCAAGAATACACTGTTCAGAAGCCTAGTCGGTCAAAGCTCTGGTATTCAAGAGGTACGACACCTCATTGAGCAGGTCTCTGGTACAGAAGCGAGCGTTCTCATCCTTGGCGAGTCAGGCACAGGTAAAGAGGTGGTGGCGCGCAATGTCCATTACCACTCATCGCGTCGCAATGGCCCGTTCGTTCCTATTAATTGTGGTGCGATTCCGGCGGAGTTGCTTGAAAGTGAACTATTTGGGCACGAGAAAGGGGCGTTTACTGGTGCGATTACTGGACGTAAAGGGCGTTTTGAACTAGCGGAAGGCGGTACGATCTTTTTAGACGAGATTGGCGATATGCCAATGACGATGCAGGTAAAACTGCTTCGAGTACTGCAAGAGCGTACGTTTGAACGAGTCGGTGGCAACACGACGATTAAAGTTAACGTTCGCGTTGTTGCAGCAACGCACCGCAACTTAGAAGCAATGATCGATGAAGGTAAGTTCCGCGAGGACCTGTATTATCGTCTGAATGTGTTCCCAATCGAAATGCCTGCGTTGAAAGAGCGTTCCGAGGATATTCCACTTCTATTGCAAGAGCTGATGACGCGAATGGAAGCCGAAGGTGGTGAGCCAATCTGCTTCACACCTCGTGCGATCAATTCGTTGATGGAGCATGGCTGGCCAGGAAATGTTCGTGAGCTAGCAAACTTAGTCGAAAGGATGGTTATTCTCTATCCAAACAGTTTAGTTGACGTTAATCATTTACCGACTAAGTATCGTTACAGCGACATACCTGAGTTTCAACCAGAAATGTCGCCGATTCCAATTGAAGAACAAGAGCAGGACGTATTCTCTGACATCTTCTCTGAAGACTTTTCATTCGAAGATACAGCGGAGTTCAATGATACAGCTGGTGGTCCTCAAGAGCTCCCACCTGAGGGTGTGAACCTCAAAGAAATGCTAGCGGAAGTTGAAATTAATATGATCAGTCAAGCGCTTGACGCTCAGAGTGGTGTGGTCGCTAGAGCAGCAGATATGCTCGGAATGCGCCGTACTACCTTGGTTGAGAAGATGCGGAAATACAACTTACAGAGATAGTCAAAATATCGACGCTGTTATAAGTTACTGATAAATTGGTTTAAATAGCCTGGTACGTATTATGCATACCAGGCTATTGTTATTTTTAATGATACGGAATACTGACATGACCGAAGGCAACGCACCGCGTCCGGCTTCAAACTTGGGAACCTTGGAAGAACAAGTTTCTCGATACCAACAAGTACTGGATGTAATGCCTGCTGGTGTGATACTGCTTGATACACAAGGGGAAGTGCGCGAAGCCAACCCTGAAGCACACCGTTTGCTAGAAGTACCTTTAGTCGGAGAGAAGTGGTTTTCGGTCATCCAAAATGCGTTTGCGCCGCAAGACGATGATGGTCATGAGATCTCACTAAAGAATGGTCGTAAGGTTCGTCTAGCGATTTCAGCGTCAACAGATGGTCAGTTGATTTTAATCACGGACCTAACAGAGACTCGATTGCTACAAAGCCGAGTGAGTGACCTTCAGCGACTATCGTCGTTGGGCCGTATGGTTGCGTCTTTGGCTCATCAGGTGCGAACACCACTTTCAAGTGCGATGTTGTATGCCTCGAATCTCGCAGCGCCAAACTTGCCACCGGCGACGAAAGATCGCTTTCAGACCAAATTGATGGATCGACTTCACGACCTTGAAAAGCAAGTGAATGATATGTTGCTGTTTGCCAAAGGTGGTGATAACAAAGTTGTCAATAAGTTCACAGTGGCTCAGCTAGTTGCCGAGTTTCAGCCTATGGTCGAAACCGTGATTAAGAATAACCAGATTGATTACTTCTTAGAAGTTGAGTCTGAACAAGTAGAATTGATGGGCAATGCCAATGCAATTTCCTCTGCAGTCAGCAACTTAGTGGTTAATGCGGTACAAATTGCCGGAAAAGAGTCTCAGGTTGATGTATTTTTCCGAGTCGCCAATGGTGAGCTAAAGATCTCGGTTCAAGACAGTGGCCCAGGTGTGCCAGCTGAACTGAAAAATAAGATTATGGAACCCTTCTTCACAACGCGCTCCCAAGGTACAGGCCTTGGTTTAGCCGTAGTGCAAATGGTGTGTCGAGCACACGAAGGGCGATTAGAATTAATTTCGGAAGAGGGCGACGGGGCATGCTTTACGGTGTGTGTTCCTGTCGAACGTTCTCTTTCTGAAGACCGTACTAATATTGGAGATAAATGATGGCTCAAAGTAGAGTTTTAATCGTCGAAGACGATGAAGGTTTGCGTGAAGCACTAGTCGATACCCTTGCATTAGCGGGTTACGAGTGGCTAGAAGCTGACTGTGCCGAAGATGCATTAGTGAAACTGAAATCTAATGCTGTTGATATCGTTGTCTCTGATGTGCAGATGGCTGGTATGGGTGGATTAGCATTGCTGCGTAACATCAAGCAGCATTGGCCAAAATTACCCGTGTTGCTGATGACGGCTTACGCCAATATTGAAGACGCGGTATCGGCAATGAAGGAAGGAGCGATTGATTATATGGCGAAGCCATTTGCTCCTGAAGTATTGCTTAACATGGTAAGCCGCTACGCTCCAATTAAGTCTGACGACAATGGTGATGCGGTGGTCGCCGATGAGAAGAGCCTACGTCTTCTGCAGCTAGCCGATAAAGTAGCAAAAACAGATGCGAATGTGATGGTGCTTGGTCCAAGTGGTTCGGGGAAAGAAGTGATGTCTCGCTACATCCATAATGCTTCGAATCGAAAAGATGGCCCATTCATAGCGATTAACTGTGCTGCCATTCCAGATAACATGCTTGAAGCGACCCTTTTTGGTTATGAAAAAGGTGCGTTCACTGGCGCGGTTCAGGCGTGCCCAGGTAAGTTTGAGCAGGCTCAAGGCGGTACTATTTTGCTGGACGAGATCAGCGAAATGGATCTGAACTTGCAAGCAAAACTGCTACGCGTTCTTCAAGAGCGTGAAGTGGAGCGTTTAGGTAGTCGCAAGAGTATAAAGCTCGATGTTCGCGTATTGGCAACCAGTAACCGTGACCTAAAGCAGTATGTTTCAGAAGGAAACTTCCGTGAAGACTTGTATTACCGCTTGAACGTGTTCCCAATTGCGTGGCCGGCACTCAAAGATCGTACTGGTGATATTGAGCCCTTAGCAAAGCACTTGACTGAGCGCCACTGTAAGAAACTTGGAATGCCCGTACCTAGTGTCTCAGCACAAGCGATAGCTAAGCTGACCGCTTACCCATGGCCGGGTAATGTGCGAGAGCTAGATAACGTCGTGCAGCGTGCACTTATTCTGAGCGACCAAGGTAATATCAATGCCGAACATATTTTGCTTGAAGGTGTGGATTGGCAAGACGCCAACTCATTACAGCAAGTCGTCGAAACAGGTCAGGCTACACCAACGGTTAAACCAGTGGCAGAGCCAACTCCAGAGAAAGCGACAACGGCTCCAGAAAGTTTGGGCAACGAGCTTCGCGATCAAGAGTACGCAATTATCTTAGAAACCTTGATTGAGTGTAATGGTCGTCGTAAAGAAATTGCAGAGAAGCTCGGGATCAGCCCACGCACATTACGTTACAAGTTGGCGAAAATGCGCGATGCTGGAATCGATATCCCAAGCTGATCCTTGTATGAGGTATGAGTATGCTAGAGAATTAATTCTGGCATACTGATTGCACTGTCAATAAATATAGTAAACAATACGCCATATTTTTGGCGGCATTTGAGGTATGGAATGAATATTGGTGGAATTCAAGGCGAAATGCAGGCAATGAAGCTTGAAGCGCTTAACACGCAATCAGCAGCAACAGGCCAAAAGGTGGGTGCTGATTTCGGTGATATGTTGACGCAAGCCATCAATAATGTGAACGGCCTTCAAAAGACCTCAGGTGATCTACAAGTTCGTTTTGATAGAGGCGACGCCGATGTCTCACTATCAGATGTAATGATAGCTCGAAACAAATCGAGTGTTGCCTTTGATGCAACCATCCAGATTCGTAATAAGCTCGTGGAAGCTTACAAAGAGTTAATGAGCATGCCTGTGTAATTGGCCGCTATTAATTTGATAAACCTTGTTCCTGATTTTGTAAGCGATTAGCCTTGCGGAGAATAAATTGAGTACCGATTTAACAGTATCTAACGGTGATAACAGCACCGATCTAGTGAGCTCGACCTCGAGTGATTTAGATACTCAGAACCCAGATCTCGATGAGAAAAGTACCTCAAAGCTTGATTTAGCAATCGGTGATATTGACCTATTGCGTCAAGTGGTGCTTGTGCTCTCAATCTCTATCTGTGTGGCGCTGATTGTCATGGTTTTCTTTTGGGTCAAAGAGCCGGAAATGCGTCCGCTTGGCTCTTACGAAACAGAAGAACTGATCCCAATCCTTGATTATCTAGATCAGCAAAAGGTGAAGTACAACCTTGATGGCAATACGGTTAATGTTGAAGCGAACTCATATAATGATCTCAAGCTAAACCTTGCTCGCGCAGGCCTGAACCAAGGCTCTCAGCAGGGGGATGATATCTTGCTGCAAGACATGGGCTTTGGGGTTTCTCAACGCCTGGAGCAAGAGCGTCTGAAATTAAGCCGTGAGCGTCAACTTGCTAAGGCTATCGAACAGATGCGCCAGGTGC
Source organism: Vibrio maerlii (assembly GCF_003415655.1). Lineage (GTDB taxonomy): Bacteria > Pseudomonadota > Gammaproteobacteria > Enterobacterales > Vibrionaceae > Vibrio > Vibrio maerlii. Next base: position 273,173 of record NZ_QRHC01000003.1, on the reverse strand, counting down.
GAAAGGCATCGGTACTGCTGGCTTTGCCTAAGCAGAGCGTGTTTGTCCGCCATAACCAAGAAGCCTCGGCGTCGGTTTTCCTGACGCTACGTACTGGAGCAAACCTCAATCAAGAAGAGGTGGATTCTGTCGTGGACATGGTAGCAAGTGCGGTACCGGGTATGTCGCCAACTCGTATTACGGTGACGGATCAGCATGGTCGACTACTGAGCTCAGGCTCACAAGACCCTGCTTCGACGGCACGTCGTAAAGAACATGAGCTTGAGCGCAAGCAAGAGCAAGCGCTGCGTGAGAAGATTGATTCAGTCCTGATCCCTATACTTGGTCTAGGCAACTATACTGCGCAGGTAGATATCCAAATGGATTTCAGCGCGATTGAGCAAACTCGCAAACAATATGACCCGAATACACCGGCGACTCGAAGTGAGTACACGCTGGAAGACTACAACAATGGCAGTGTCGTTGCTGGTGTGCCAGGTGCGCTAAGTAACCAGCCACCTGCGGATGCGTCTATTCCGCAAGATGTGGCGCAGATGAAAGATGGCTCAATGATGGGCAACGGTTCAGTTCACAAAGAAGCGACTCGTAACTTTGAGCTGGATACCACCATCAGTCACGAACGTCGTCAAACGGGTATTGTTGATCGCCAAACGGTTGCCGTTGCGATCAAAAATCGTCAAATCACTAATCCTGATACGGGTGAAGTGACACACGTGCCATTAGCGGAACCTGAGCTTCAGGCGATTCGCCAAGTCTTGATTGGTGCAGTGGGCTACAACGAAGCTCGCGGTGACTTGCTGAACGTGCTAAGCGTTAAGTTTGCTGAGATGGAAGTTGAAAGCATCGCGGACGTGCCAATTTGGGAACACCCTAACTTTAATGATTGGGTTCGCTGGTTCGTTAGTGGCCTCGTTATCATCATCATCGTGTTGGTACTTGTTCGTCCAGCGATGAAGAAACTGCTTAACCCTCATGCGGATGAGGAAGAAGATGAAATGTACGGTCCTGACGGCATGCCAGTTGGTATGGACGGTGAGACTAGCCTGATCGGTGGTGACATCGAAGGTGGCGATTTGTTTGAGTTTGGTACTGGTATTGACCTGCCAAACCTACACAAAGATGAAGATGTGCTGAAAGCGGTTCGTGCGCTTGTAGCGAATGAACCAGAGCTAGCAGCTCAAGTAGTGAAGAACTGGATGCAAGATGCCTAACGAAATTGTACCTGCTAACGAAGAATCTACAGAAGTTAGCACTGAAGTCGATATTTCCACTATTTCAGGTGATGAGCGAGCAGCCATCCTGCTTCTCAGCCTGAATGAAGAAGATGCGGCGGGCATTATTCGTCACCTAGAGCCAAAACAGGTTCAGCGTGTAGGTAGTGCAATGGCTCGAGCTACGGATCTGAATACCGATAAAGTGAGCGCGGTTCACCGAGCATTCTTGGAAGATATTCAGAAATACACCAATATCGGTATGGGCAGTGAAGACTTCATGCGTAATGCGTTGGTTGCTGCACTGGGCGAAGACAAGGCGAATAACCTGGTTGATCAAATCCTGCTCGGAACGGGCTCTAAAGGTCTGGATTCCCTTAAATGGATGGATCCTCGTCAGGTAGCGAGCATCATTATTAATGAGCACCCGCAGATTCAAACCATTGTATTATCATACCTTGAGGCGGATCAGTCGGCAGAAATTCTATCTCAGTTCCCTGAGCGTGTTCGCTTAGATCTGATGATGCGTATCGCGAACCTTGAAGAGGTTCAGCCATCAGCGCTTGCTGAACTGAATGAGATCATGGAGAAACAGTTTGCTGGTCAAGCTGGTGCTCAAGCGGCGAAGATCGGTGGTCTGAAGGCTGCAGCTGAAATCATGAACTACATGGATAACAGCGTGGAAGGCATCTTGATGGATCAAATTCGCGACCAAGATGAAGACATGGCTACGCAGATCCAAGACCTTATGTTCGTATTCGAGAACCTTATCGAAGTGGACGATCAAGGTGTTCAGAAGCTGCTTAGAGATGTTCCACAAGACGTGCTTCAGCGTGCACTTAAAGGTGCTGATGATGCGCTTCGTGAGAAGATCTTCAAGAACATGTCTAAACGTGCTGCCGATATGATGCGTGATGACATTGAAGCGATGCCTCCAGTGCGTGTTGCAGACGTAGAAGCGGCGCAGAAAGAAATCTTGGGTATCGCCCGTCGATTGGCCGATAGCGGTGAATTGATGCTATCTGGCGGTGCCGACGAGTTCCTATAATTGTTTAAATGTAATAACTTAATGATACCGCAGCAATTTCGCTGCGGTATTCATTTCCACTCCCCAAAGCTTACTAAGAGGGTTAAACCACATGGCAATTGATCGCAAACGAGGATTCTTACGTCCAGACGAAGATGCGAATCTAGAGCAACCTAAAAAATGGGGCCTGCCTGATTACACCTCTGAAGTAAGCAAAGACGCAAAAGAAACGGCGTTTAACTATGACCCAAGCTGGGTACCAAACTTTGATGAGCCTACGGAAGAAGAACCACTTCAACTGACAGAAGAAGAGATTGAACTGATCAAGCAGGGGGCCTATCAAGAAGGCTTGATGCTAGGTCAAGAAGCCGGTTTCAAACAAGGTTATGAAAAAGGTAAAGAACAAGGGCTTGAAGAAGGTAAAGCGGAAGGTATTACCCAAGGTCAAGCGGAGGGCGTTGCCGCTGGTCAAGAGTTTATCCAGCAGCAAGTCGAACACTTTATGAACCTTGCTAACCAGTTTGCACAACCACTTGAACTAATGAGTAGCCAAGTTGAGAAGCAGTTGGTAGATATGGTGCTGACTTTAGTTAAAGAAGTGGTTCATATAGAAGTGCAAACCAATCCTCAAGTGATCTTGGATACCATAAAAGAATCAGTAGAAGCGCTTCCTATTGCTGGTCATCCAATCACCATCAAGTTAACACCAGAAGATTGCGACATTATTCGTTCTGCTTATGGTGAAGCGGAGCTGGATTGTCGTAACTGGACACTGGTTGCAGAGCCAGCGTTAAATCGTGGCGACCTACAAATCGAGGCGGGTGAGTCTTCGGTGAACTATCGTATGGAAGAGCGAATCCGTAACGTTATCCAGTCTTTTTGTGGCAAGAATCGCCATCAGATGAGTGAGTAGCATGCTGCCATTAGTCGAACGTCTATCTCAATACAAAGTCGAAGGTCACAAGTCCCGTGCTATCGCGTCGGGTAAGTTAGTTCGTGTCGTTGGTCTTACCTTAGAAGCGACAGGCTGTAAAGCGCCTGTGGGTAGCTTGGTGAGTGTAGAGACTATCTCCGGTTCAATGGAAGCTGAAGTTGTCGGCTTCTCAGGTGATAATCTATTTTTGATGCCGAGTGAGCAAATTACCGGTGTCCTGCCGGGAGCAAAGGTAACACCCTTAACCTCTGAAGATGGTCTTCCTGTTGGGATGGAGCTACTTGGTCGTGTTATTGATGGGGTTGGTAACCCAATTGATGGCTTAGGTGAGATCTATACCGAGCAGCGCGCTTCTTTTAACTCTGAACCGATTAATCCACTCGCACGAAAGCCCATTTCGGAGCCACTCGATGTGGGTTTGAAGGCAATCAACGGCTTGCTTACCGTTGGCAAAGGCCAACGTATTGGCTTGTTTGCCGGCTCTGGTGTCGGTAAATCGGTAACACTTGGCATGATGACACGTGGTACAACCGCGCAAGTGGTTGTGGTCGGTTTGATTGGTGAGCGTGGTCGAGAAGTTAAAGAGTTTATCGAAGAAATTTTGGGCCCAGATGGTCGTCAGCGTTCTGTCGTCGTTGCTGCTCCCGCGGATGCTTCACCACTGATGCGTTTAAAAGGCTGTCAGACGGCGTTAACCATAGCGGAATACTTTCGCGATCAAGGCTTGGACGTTCTTCTTTTGATGGATTCATTGACTCGTTTCGCACAGGCGCAGCGTGAGATTGCATTGTCGGTTGGCGAGCCGCCGGCCACGAAAGGTTATCCGCCGTCGGTATTCGCGAAATTGCCGGCGTTGGTCGAACGAGCTGGTAATGGCAGTGATGAACAAGGCTCAATTACAGCTTTCTTCACTGTACTTACCGAGGGGGATGACCTTCAAGACCCCATTGCTGATGCTTCACGAGCCATCCTTGATGGTCACATTGTTCTATCACGTGAAATGGCAGATGCAGGCCACTATCCTGCGATCGATGTTGAGAAGTCAGTGAGTCGTGTCATGCCGCAGATTACCACTGAAGAGCACATGCTGATGTCGAAGGCGGTAAGACAAGTGCTGTCTATTTGTCGTAAGAACCAAGACCTAGTCTCGATTGGTGCTTATAAGCCAGGCACTGACCCTGCGATTGACAGTGCCTTCACCTTGAAGCCTCGCTTGGATGAGTACCTGCAACAGAGCATGAAAGAATCTGTGCCATACGATATGTGTGTCAACATGCTGAAAAGCTCCCTTGGTGGTTAAAGGTAACCTCATATGAGCCAAGCTTTGGAATTCTTGCAAGAACAAGCAAAAGAGAAAGAGAACCAAGCGGTACTCGCGCTAAACAGTGCTAACAGTGAGCTGGAGAACTACTACCAACAGCTGAAGCAAATTGAGCAGTACCGCATGGATTACTGCAATCAACTGATTGATCGTGGTAAACAAGGGCTAACCGCGAGTGAGTACGGCCACTTGAATCGATTCTTAACTCAGATGGATGAGACTCTTGCTAAACAGAAGCAAGCGGAGCAACACTTTAAAGATCAAGTTGAGAACTGCCGCGAGTACTGGTTAGAGATGAGAAAGCAGCGTAAGTCGTATGAATGGATGCTAGAAAAAGCACAAAAAGAGAAGCAAATGCGTCTCGACAAAGCGGAGCAAAAACAGATGGATGAATTTGCAACCCTGCAGTTTAGCCGTCGTTCACTTTAGCTTTTGGTTCGATAATTGCATCGTTTTATAGATTAGTTTTGCCTTTGCCACCCGTTGTGGCATTGAGCATTCAAGATCTTGATTCCTTTTTTGGTTAGAGTGATTAAATGAGTAGCAGTGTTACCTCATCTGTAGACAAATCTAGTGCGTCTATTTCATTGAAAAATAACAGTAAGTCACAATCTTCTGCCGAAGAGGTTGAGGGTTTCCTATCGTCACTCAAATCTGCTCTGGTTGGCTCGGATGAGCCGCAAGTCAAAGCTAAAGCAGCAGAGCAGGGCGGCAAAGCCACGCCTACTAGTGGTAATGCTGAAGCGGTTGATGTAAAAGCGGATAAAGAGAGATCTCAAAGTTCAACAACGAAAGACGCTTCAAGTAGCGGATCGACGCAAATAACCGAAGCACTGCTTGAAGGTCCAGACGGGGTCACGACGGATACAAGTAACAAGTCCTCTCAACCAACGGGTAAAGAGGATGTAGAACTCACTGCTACTGATTCTAAAACCTTAAATACAGGATCGGGTATTTCTGAACTAGCAGCCGCTAGTGAATTTGAGCAAACAGTATCTAGCGACAATGCCTCAAGCGGCCAAGCGAGTAAGAGTAGCGCTCAGCAAGCGATGGACGAGGGGAATGCACTGCTGGGTAAACTCGAAGAAGCAAACCAATCTTTAAGACCGACAAAGGCTCAGGTTAGTGCTGAACCTGTGGCAGCTGACCCGGAAACGGGCTCTCAAAAAACGACTGACCTATCAGGTATTTCTGCAGTTGCGCCTGCTTCCCTATCATTGAAAGAAGGGCAGTTGGCTGACGGAAATGTATCAAGTGCAGATGTTACACCTAACCAGCTCGTTGCTGAGCAAGCTGGGGAGTTAACAACACAAGGCAACCAAGCTCAAAATAATGCTAAGTCTGAACAATACAGCCACATAGAGTGGGGAAATCCATCTGAGCCGGTTCAGCCATTGAATGTTATGAATCAAACATCTGTTACCCAGGCGGGCAGTTTGGATATAAACCCAGTCGCTTCTACCGCAACCGCTGGGGCTCTAATGTCTTCTGCCCAACCTAACACTGATCCACAAGGCATGCTACCGGAAGAAGAGTTGGCTCAGTTGAGCGAAGAAGAGATCGCTCAGTTAATGAATGGACAAGTGGTTCATGCTCAGCCTGCCAATGCAGCGAACAATCAACAAATAGTGGCCCATAGCGGTAGTACGGTAGCATCTGGTGCCGCGGTAGCCGCAGCTCTACAAGCAAATCAAGCTGCTCCTCAAGCGATGAGTCAACACGCATCAGTCCCGACCCCAAACAATGAAGGACAAGCGGGGCAGTTCAATGCTGCATTAAACCCAACCCAATTAGCGGCGGCGCAATCGACCTCTCCGAACAGGCAAGCGGCACAGTTAGGGGCTGCGTTAGGCGTAGGTAAGTTAGCTGCTGCGGGGACAGATAAGAAATCCAATCAACCTGAAGCTCGCCTTGATCAACAGCTCTCTGGTATGGCTATGCAGCAAGGTGTCAATGCGAATCAGGTGCGAGCTGAGGCACAACAGGCAGCAGTGAACTCGCCATTGGTTTTAAACCGAGAAATGGCAGGTGAGCAGATGGCTGAGCGCGTACAGATGATGTTAGCTAAAAACCTAAAGAGTGTGGATATACGATTAGACCCACCTGAGTTGGGGCGTATGCAAATTCGCATGACCATGAACAACGACGTTGCGAGTGTTCAGTTTACGGTTGCAAACCAGCAATCAAGAGACATGGTTGAACAAGCCATGCCTCGTCTACGTGAAATGCTTGCCCAGCAAGGCGTTCAGTTAGCTGATACGTCGGTACAGCAGCAAAATAGTGGTCAGCAACAGCAAGGTCAAATGGCTTCTGGTTCAACCGGCTCGGGCGGTGGTGGAACCTCAGGTGAAGATGGCTCTGCGGATAACCATGATGAGAGCGTAAATCTTGAGATGAATATCACTGAAAAAGGTGATGGAATTAGTTTTTACGCATAGAATATCCTTCAATTGAAATAGATGAGTTGTAATTAACAATGGCTGATGAGCAAACCGGCGGCGAAGCTAAGAAAGGCAAAGGAAAACTAATTATAATCATTGTCGCGCTAGTCGTTCTTTTGGCGGGGGGCGGTGCGGCTGCATTCTTCTTGTTAGGTTCTTCCGATGATAGCGTTGCAGCAAAGGAAAGCAACGAAACAGCGACTCAGCAGGTAGTCAAAGAAGTCCCTGCTTCTTACGTGAATATTCCTCAACCGTTTCTGTTTAATGTTACGGGTGATAAACGTGACCGCTTAATTCAGATTAAAGCTCAGCTGATGGTTCGTGGCTCTAAGAATGAGGGCCTTGCTCGTTATCATTCTCCGCTTATAGAGAGTACATTGCTTGGCACCTTCGCGTCTGCAACCGTTGAACAATTAAGAACGCCGACAGGGCGTATTGAGCTACGCCAAAAAGCGACCAGTGATATTCAAGCGACATTGACAGAAGTTGTTGGACAACCTGTTATTGAGCGAGTGCTTTTTACAGATTTTGTAATCCAGTAGGTATACGGTGACAGATCTCTTATCCCAAGACGAAATTGATGCGCTATTACACGGCGTAGATGATGTCGATGAAGTCGAAGAAATATTAGACAGTGATGTCGAAGGAGCCGTCAATTTTGATTTCTCCTCACAAGACCGCATTGTTCGTGGTCGTATGCCGACCTTGGAGCTTATTAACGAGCGCTTTGCACGCCATATGCGTATCAGCTTGTTCAATATGCTGCGTAAAACCGCTGAGGTATCGATCAACGGCGTACAAATGATGAAGTTTGGTGAATACCAAAACACATTGTATGTACCAACCAGCCTCAACATGGTGCGTTTCCGTCCGCTTAAAGGTACCGCGCTTATCACTATGGAAGCTCGTCTGGTCTTTATCCTTGTAGAGAACTTCTTTGGTGGTGATGGTCGCTTCCACGCAAAAATTGAAGGTCGCGAGTTTACGCCGACAGAAAGACGTATTATTCAGCTATTGCTGAAAACGGTATTTGAAGATTACAAAGAGGCTTGGTCTCCAGTAATGGGTGTCGAGTTTGAGTACCTAGATTCTGAAGTAAACCCGAGTATGGCGAACATTGTGAGCCCGACAGAGGTGATCGTCGTCAGTTCATTCCACATCGAAGTCGATGGCGGTGGCGGTGACTTCCACGTCGTTATGCCCTATTCCATGGTCGAACCGATCCGTGAGCTGCTCGATGCCGGTGTTCAATCTGACAAGATGGAGACCGACGTTCGCTGGAGTACCGCTCTGCGTGAAGAGATCATGGATGTTCCGGTTAACTTCCGAGTGAACTTACTTGAGAAAGACATCTCACTGCGTGACCTGATGGAGTTGCAAGTGGGAGATGTTATTCCAATTGATATGCCAGAGAATGCCACCATGTTTGTCGAAGAGCTCCCAACCTATCGAGTGAAGATGGGGCGCTCCGGAGAAAACCTGGCTGTTCAGATTTCAGAGAAAATTAAACGCCCAGATGTGGTTAAGACCGATCTGGCGTTTCTAAGTAAAGATATCATTGCCGGTATTGACGGTGATGAAAATGGCGACTCAGAAGACGCCGAATAAACCAATTAGGTAAAATTGAATGTCTATTAGTGAAGATCAAAAACTTGCAGATGAGTGGGCTGCGGCACTGAGTGAAGATGTAGCAGCGCAGCAAGGCGATGACATTATGGCAGCGCCATTAGACGAGCTCACGGATTCTGCAGCACCCATTTCTGACGATGAGCGTCGTAAACTCGACACCATTATGGATATTCCAGTGACTATCTCGATGGAAGTCGGTCGTTCGCAAATCAGCATCCGTAACTTGCTGCAACTCAATCAAGGCTCGGTTGTAGAGCTTGACCGCGTTGCGGGCGAGTCTCTCGATGTGATGGTTAACGGTACGCTGATCGCACACGGCGAAGTCGTTGTCGTCAATGACAAGTTTGGTATCCGACTCACTGACGTTATTAGCCAAACCGAACGAATTAAGAAGCTTAGGTAGTCTTGTGACTTCTCGTTCTTTATCTTTGTTAGTCGTTGGCTTATTTGCCCCAATAGCACAAGCAGCAACCCCATCTTCGGTTGAGCTAATGACAACAGCAGGCTCGCTGATCTTTGTATTGGCGATCATTCTGCTGTTAGCTTGGCTGATGAAGCGCATGAAATTGCCTGCACTGGGTAATCAACAAGGGCTAAAGATCGTCCGCCAACTGTCGATTGGCACTAAAGAGCGAATTGTTATTGTACAAGCAGGGGAAGAGCAGTTCCTGGTTGGGATTACTGCCCAGTCCATCAACCTTATCTCTAAGCTTGATAAACCTATCGATGACGAAGCAAAACTCAGTGCTGACAGTACGTCGAAGTCACCATTCTCTAATCAATTGAGCCAGCTACTTTCTAAACATGATAAATAAGCAATGGATTCGTCAGTTCTTTAGCCTAGTGCTGCTGATTTTCAGTAGCACCTTTGTCTATGCGCAAGAAGAGCTCGCTGGTGAGATACCGGTCGACACTTCAAGCAGTTCAGTGACCGTTAGCCAAATGGCAAGTGAAACGGGAGCAGGTGGCGCCAGTGCCCAGAGTATTGTCTCGGGTGGCAGTGGTATTCCTGCTTTTACCATGACGACTAACCCAGATGGCAGCGAAGATTACTCGGTTAACCTGCAGATTTTAGCGTTAATGACCATGCTTGGCTTTTTGCCAGCGATGGTTATTTTGATGACCTCTTTTACCCGTATCGTGGTAGTAATGTCGATTCTTCGTCAAGCGATGGGTCTACAGCAAACGCCATCCAACCAGGTAATTATTGGTATCGCCATTTTCTTAACCTTCTTCATCATGTCGCCAGTGATTGATCAAATCAATCAGACCGCAGTACAGCCATATTTAAATGAACAGGTGACGGCACGTCAGGCATTTGATATCGCGCAAGAGCCGATGAAAGCGTTTATGTTGCAGCAAACACGTGTGAAAGACTTAGAAACTTTCGTTAATATCGCTGGTGCGCAAGTGACTAATCCCGAAGACGTGTCGATGAGCATTCTTATTCCGGCATTCATCACTTCTGAGCTTAAGACGGCGTTTCAGATAGGCTTTATGTTGTTCCTGCCTTTCTTGATTATAGACCTCGTAGTGGCGTCGGTCTTGATGGCGATGGGTATGATGATGCTTTCACCGATGATCGTATCGCTGCCGTTTAAACTGATGCTGTTTGTGTTAGTTGATGGTTGGAATTTGATACTGTCGACCTTAGCCGGCAGTTTTGCCCTCTAGCTAGGAGATACTATGACTCCTGAGATGTTTGTAGAGCTGTTCCGTGATGCACTTTGGATGGTGCTCATCATGGTGTGTGCGATTATCATTCCTAGCTTGCTGATTGGTTTAATTGTGGCGATTTTCCAAGCGGCTACTTCAATCAACGAGCAGACTTTAAGTTTCTTACCACGTTTGATAGTCACGCTATTGGCGCTGATGATGTTTGCTCACATGATGACTCAAATGATGATGGAGTTCTTCTTCGATATCATTGAGCGTATGCCACAAGTTCTCTTCTAGACAGAGGGGCGCTGGCGCGATGGAATATCCCACTGCAATCGTTTTAGACTGGATAGCCAATTACTTTTGGCCATATACCCGCATCTCTGCCATGTTGATGGTGATGACCGTGACGGGTGCGCGCTTTGTTCCTACTCGGGTTCGACTTTATTTAGGGTTGGCGATCACCTTTGCTGTGATGCCAGCTATTCCAGCGGTTCCGGATAATATTGAGTTACTTTCCTTTCAAGGGTTTTTGACGGTCGTTGAGCAGCTCATCATTGGCATAGCGATGGGGACCGTTACCCAGTTTATGCTGCAAACCTTTGTTATGCTTGGCCAAATATTGGGTATGCAGTCGAGTCTCGGTTTCGCCTCGATGGTGGATCCTGCAAACGGACAGAACACGCCCTTACTTGGTCAGCTCTTCATGTTCTTAGCGACGATGTTTTTCCTCGCAACCGATGGTCATCTAAAAATGCTGCAGTTTGTTGTCATGAGCTTTAAAACGCTGCCGATCGGATCGGGTTCATTAACGGCTGTTGATTATCGCGAAATGGCCTTGTGGTTTGGCATTATGTTTAAAGCCGCATTAAGCATGTCGCTTTCGGGGATTATTGCGTTGCTTACTATTAACCTGTCTTTTGGTGTAATGACGCGTGCAGCGCCACAGCTAAACATTTTCTCGCTCGGTTTTGCCTTTGCGTTGCTGGTCGGCCTCGCGATTTGTTGGTATCTAATGCTAGGCTTATTTGATCATTACGAAATTATCTGGCTCCAAGGCGAGCAACAGATATGCCGCTTAATTAGGATGGAGTGCTAGTTTGGCAGAGTCAGACGGTCAAGAACGTACAGAAGACGCCACGCCCAGACGCTTGCAACAGGCCCGAGAAAAGGGGCAGGTTGCACGTTCAAAAGAGTTAGCGTCTGTTTCCGTGCTCGTCATTGGCTCAGTTGCGCTAATGTGGTTTGGTGAATCGCTCGCTCGTGGCCTATTTAATGTGATGGGGCGTTTGTTTACCCTAAGTCGCGACGAAGTATTCGATCCCTATAAGCTACTGGATATTGTCAGTGGGGCGCTTGTTCATATCTTGTTGCCAATGCTAATGATATTAGTGACCTTGTTTGTTGCGGCATTAGTTGGTGCGGCGGGGCTTGGGGGGATTAGTTTCTCTGCACAAGCAGCAATGCCCAAGTTGTCTAAGATGAATCCACTTAGCGGTTTGAAGCGTATGGTCGGCATGCAGAGCTGGGTCGAGTTGATCAAGTCGATCTTGAAGGTTGCTCTTGTTGCGGGCATGGCTTTCTATCTGATCGATGCTTCTAAACAAGATCTCTTTCAGCTGAGTATGGATGTTTACCCTCAGAATATCTTTCATGCTTTAGATATCCTGCTTAACTTTATCTTGCTGATCAGCTGTTCATTATTGATTGTAGTGGGGATCGATATCCCGTTCCAAATCTGGCAACACGCTAATCAGTTGAAAATGACCAAGCAAGAAGTGAAAGACGAATACAAAGACACGGAAGGTAAGCCAGAAGTGAAGGGACGTATTCGCATGCTTCAGCGTGAGGCCGCTCAGCGTAGGATGATGGCGGATGTTCCTCAGGCAGACGTTATAGTCACTAACCCTGAACACTTCTCTGTCGCACTTCGCTACAAGCAAGATACGGACAAAGCACCAATCGTGGTCGCGAAGGGTGTGGATCATATCGCCTTGAAGATACGAGAAGTGGCGCGTGAGCATGATATTTATGTGATACCTGCTCCGCCGTTGGCTCGTGCTTTATACCACTCAACCGAGTTGGAACAAGAAATACCAGATGGTCTGTTTACCGCCGTCGCTCAAGTACTTGCGTATGTTTTCCAATTGAAGCAGTATCGCAAACGCGGTGGAGATCGCCCTAAGCTACAAGCCTCCAACTTACCTATACCGCCAGATTTGAGAAAGTAACTGACCCTGTAGCATCAAGCCCGCAGAACCTTTAAATTGAGTTCTTTATCAATAATTTGTGAGCCGATACAGTACGCCGTCAATTTTTCGTCGTGGTTTTGGTGTGTTTATTGCATAATCGCTGTGCTTCGGGAGGCCTGTGCTCCCAAATTTTATTGACCCAATTAGTTAGTGAGAAGAATCGGTAATTTATGAAGTTCGCCTTACCATTTTCAGACAAACTGCCTCCTTTGCCTAGCCGTGCAATGCCGGCTATCGGTGCACCGATTATGGTTCTTGCGACCTTGGCAATGGTGGTGTTACCGATCCCAGCATTTCTTCTCGATTTGTTTTTTACCTTTAACATTGCTCTGGCAATGGTGGTGTTATTGGTAACGGTCTATACCCGTCGACCATTAGATTTCGCAGCGTTCCCAACCGTACTGCTTATCTCAACCCTATTAAGGCTCGCGTTGAACGTGGCCTCGACACGTGTGGTATTGCTTTATGGCCACGAAGGTGCGGGCGCTGCAGGTAATGTGATTGAAGCTTTCGGTAACGTTGTTATTGGTGGCAACTATGCGGTAGGTCTGGTTGTTTTCATCATCTTGATGATCATCAACTTTATGGTAGTTACCAAGGGTGCAGGTCGTATCTCAGAGGTGAGTGCACGCTTTACCCTTGATGCATTGCCAGGTAAGCAAATGGCTATCGATGCCGACCTTAACGCCGGTTTGATTGACCAAGACCAAGCAAGGTTACGTCGTTTTGAAGTGACCAAAGAAGCAGACTTCTACGGTTCGATGGACGGTGCGTCTAAGTTTGTAAAGGGTGATGCGATTGCTGGTATCTTGATCCTATTCATTAACATCATCGGTGGCTTATCGATTGGTATGGCGCAAAACGGTCTTGGTTTTGGTGAAGCGATTGAGATTTACACCTTACTAACCATCGGTGATGGCCTAGTGGCACAAATCCCGTCGTTACTACTGTCGATCGGTGCGGCGATTATGGTGACGCGTCAAAATACCGATGAAGACATGGGACAGCAGGTAGTCTTTCAGCTATTCGATAATCCGAAAGCTCTGACCATTACTGCTGCTATACTCGGCGTCATGGGGATCGTCCCAGGTATGCCACACTTTGCGTTCTTGCTCTTGGCTGCAATTGCGGGTGGTGGCGCGTATATGCTTACCAAGAAGAAAAAACAAGAAGCAGAAGAAGAGAAAAACCTTCCCGCGACAACGACTCAAGGTGGTGAGGCATCTGCTCAGAAAGAGCTCTCATGGGATGACGTTCAACCCGTTGATACCATTGGCTTAGAAGTCGGTTATCGACTTATTTCAATGGTGGACAAAGACCAAGGCGGAGAGCTACTAGAGCGTGTGAAAGGTGTGCGTAAAAAGCTCTCTCAAGATTTTGGTTTCTTGATCCCTGCAGTACATATCCGTGACAACCTCGAGCTAACACCGAATAGCTATCGTATTACCTTGATGGGCGTTGCCGTTGGTGAAGCGGAGATTCGTCCAGATCAAGAGCTAGCGATCAACCCAGGCCAGGTTTACGGCATGGTCGAAGGTGAGCCAACCATAGACCCGGCGTTTGGCCTTGAGGCGGTTTGGATTAAAGAAGATCAGCGTGAGCACGCTCAGGCGCTTGGCTACACCGTGGTGGATTCCGCGACTGTTCTGGCAACACATTTGAGCCAGCTTTTGACCAACAATGCGTCACAGCTTATTGGTCACGAGGAGGTGCAAAACCTACTGGAGATGCTGGGACGCTCTGCACCGAAACTGGTGGAAGGCTTTGTTCCAGACCAGCTTTCTTTGGGTGTTGTCGTAAAAGTGCTACAGAATTTGCTTAATGAAGCAATCCCAATTCGTGATATTCGTACTATTGTTCAAACACTGTCTGAATATTCACCAAAGAGTCAAGAACCCGACATTCTTACAGCGGCAGTAAGAATCGCATTAAAACGTTTAATCGTTCAGGAAATCAATGGGATAGAGCCAGAGTTGCCAGTGATTACTATTATTCCTGAGCTGGAACAAATCTTGCATCAAACGATGCAGGCTGCAGGTGGTGAATCGGCAGGTATAGAACCTGGTTTAGCCGAGCGTTTACAAGCCTCTTTGAGTCAGGCTACACAAGACCAAGAACTCAAAGGCGAACCTGCAGTACTACTGACTTCGGGCGTGTTAAGAACAACACTAGCGAAGTTTGTTAAGAATACAATCCCGAACCTGAGAGTACTTTCTTACCAAGAAATACCCGACGAGAAGCAAATTCGAATTGTTCAGGCAGTAGGTAATTAAAGATTTTAATGCTCGCAGCAATGGATGCTGCAAGTTTGAATTATTGACCAAATTCAGGTTACTAGATTGAAAATTAAACGATTTTTTGCCAAAGACATGAGATTAGCTCTGGCTCAAGTGAAAGAAGAACTTGGGTCGGATGCGGTTATTATGTCCAATAAGAAGGTGATGGGTGGGGTTGAAATCGTTGCAGCCATAGATGGCGAATCGAAAGCAGCACCGGCAAGTAGGCACCAAGCTACGCCTGCTCGTTCAAGCTCAAACTACTCACAGTTGAGTGCTCCTTCTAATTACTCACAATCTGGTGAGCGTGCATTAAAAGACGACCAAGTCAGTCTTGGTTCGGGCAGTAAGCAAGGCGGTGGTTCAATGACCAAGCGTTTTGCCAACATGCTTAAGCAATACAGCCAAGAGCCTGAGCAAGAGCCGAGTCGTCCGCCAGCTGATTCACTTTCTGCGTTATTACAGCGTCAGTCAGATGCCCGCGGCAGCGAGTCACGTCAGACAACGAGTCCACAAAGTGGTTCTTCTTATCAAGAAGAGTCTGGTTTGTCTCGCCTGATTGCCGAAGATCGCCGCTTAGAGCGCAAGCAACCGCAACTGGATCCAACTCGATATGATCGCCGTAGCCCACAGCATGATGAGCCTGAAAGCGAATCAGAGCTTGAAGTCATGCGTGAAGAGATGACCTCTATCCGTCGTCTTCTCGAGCATCAAGTATCGGGTTTAATGTGGCAGGAAGTGGAGCGTCGTGAACCTCTGCGTGCCATGCTTATTAAGCGCTTGGAACGTATGGGATTTTCTCCCGAGTTTGCCGATCAAATGGCATGTTATATCCCTGAAGATACTCAGCCATCGCGAGCTTGGAAGGCGTTGTTAGCTTTAATTGCTGATCAAATAACGATTACTAAACAAGATATTCTACGCCGTGGTGGTGTTGTTGCTCTATTGGGGCCAACAGGTGTTGGAAAGACAACCACCATCGCAAAATTGGCGGCTAGAGCTGCAATGGAATACGGCGCTGATAATGTAGCGTTAGTGACGACGGATACCTACCGAATCGGTGCTCATGAGCAGCTATCTATCTATGGTCGCATCATGGGTTGCCCGGTAAAAGTTGCTAAAGATTCGAACGAACTGGCCGAAGTAATATATCAATTAAGAAACCGCAAGCTTGTGTTGGTCGATACTGCAGGTATGGGTCAACGTGACGTTCGTTTGTCCGAGCAATTGGACACTTTGATGCAAGAAAGTGGCGAGGTGATTCACAGCTATCTCGTACTTCCTGCAACAGCGCAACGAAAAGTGTTGCAGGAAACCATTGAGCACTTCAGACGCATTCCACTATCTGGTTGCATCATGACTAAGCTAGATGAGTCTCTCAGCTTAGGTGAGTTTATTAGTGTTGTAGTGCAAAACGCTCTACCTGTGGCTTACATCGCAAACGGGCAGCGCGTACCGGAAGATATTGTGGTTGCTCAACCGAAGTACATGGTAGCGAAAGCAAACGAACTATTAGAGAAGTCGACTGAGGATGAACCTCATTACTGGAACAGTGACTCGGAAGGTTTATAGGCGGCGGACGATGATGACTGAAAATATGATACAAGATCAAGCAAGCGGCCTCCGTCGCTTAACACAACCAACATTGACCAAGGTTATCTCGGTAACAGGCGGTAAAGGTGGTGTCGGTAAATCAAACGTAACCTTAGGCATGGCGATGTGCTTAGCTCGTCAGGGCAAGAAGGTTATGGTACTTGATGCAGACCTTGGACTCGCAAATGTGGATGTGATGCTTGGTATTCGGACAAAGCGCAACCTAGGTCACGTTCTTGCAGGTGAGTGCGAGCTTAAAGATGTTATAGTTGAAGGCCCATACGGTATCCGCATCATTCCTGCGACTTCGGGCACACAAAGCATGACGGAACTCTCACCTAGCCAGCACGCCGGGCTGATCAGAGCGTTTGGTTCTCTCGAAGAAGAGATTGACGTCTTGCTAATCGATACGGCAGCTGGTATATCTGACATGGTCGTGAGCTTTTCTCGTGCTGCACAAGATGTTGTGGTTGTGGTTTGTGATGAACCAACCTCGATTACCGATGCCTATGCTTTGATTAAGCTTTTGAGCCGAGAGCACCAAGTTCAACGCTTCAAAGTGGTTGCCAATATGGTACGAAGCTACCGTGAAGGGCGAGAATTGTTTGCTAAGTTAACGTTAGTAACCGAACGATTCTTGAACGTGAGTTTAGAGCTTGTGGCGTGTATCCCATTGGATGACAAAGTGCGCCAAGCGGTGAAAAGACAGAAAATTGTGGTCGATGCATTCCCACGTTCACCGGCGGCACTGGCAATCAGTTCACTAGCAAATAAGGCAGCAAGCTGGCCGATTCCGAAGACACCAAGTGGACACTTGGAGTTCTTTGTCGAGCGCTTGCTAAACCGTCGTGACGTGTTAGGGGAACCTTTTGGTGAATAAGGCGCTTACATACGACCAACATGCGAATATGAATAGCCAGCAGGCATTCTTAGAAAAATATTCTGTGTTGGTAAAACGTATTGCACATCACCTTTTGGGACGTTTACCTCCTAGCGTTCAGGTTGAAGACCTTATTCAAGCAGGCATGATTGGCCTGATTGAAGCGCAACGTAACTATGATGGCTCAAAAGGAGCAAGCTTTGAGACTTATGCAGGCATAAGGATCAGAGGTGCAATGCTGGACGATATTCGTCGCGGTGATTGGGTTCCACGCTCAGTTCATAAGAACAATCGGACTATTACTCAAGCGATCAGTGAACTTGAAGCAACACTAGGAAGAGACCCAAGCGATGTTGAGGTGGCCGAGCATTTAAATATGACTTTGGCACAATATCACGCTGCGTTGACCGATATTAACTGCTCTAAGCTCGTTGGTATTGAAGATTTGGGTGTACCGGTCGATACAGTATCTAACGAGGTTGAAGAAGACGATACACCTTTCAAGGGTGTGGCAGACGAATCTTTCCGCCAAGCGTTGATAGAGTCGATTAAAAGTTTACCAGAGCGGGAAGCTTTGGTTTTATCTCTTTATTACGATGAAGAGCTGAATTTAAAAGAGATTGGTGAAGTTATTGGTGTAAGCGAATCACGTGTAAGCCAAATTCTGAGTCAATCGATGCAACGCCTACGCACCAAATTGAGTGCGTGGACACAAAATGATTAATAACACTGACATTTGATTCAGTGGAGGCAACTTTGAACAAAAATATGAAAATTCTCATTGTTGATGATTTCTCAACAATGCGCCGTATCGTTAAGAACTTATTACGTGATCTTGGTTTCAACAACACTCAAGAAGCGGATGATGGTCTAACAGCACTTCCTATGCTGAAGAAAGGCGAATTCGATTTTGTTGTAACGGATTGGAACATGCCAGGCATGCAAGGTATCGACCTCCTAAAGCACATTCGTGCCGATGCTGAGCTCAAGCATTTGCCTGTATTGATGATCACTGCTGAAGCAAAGCGCGAGCAGATCATTGAAGCTGCGCAAGCAGGTGTTAACGGCTACATCGTGAAGCCATTCACCGCTGCAACTCTGAAAGAGAAGCTAGACAAGATCTTTGAGCGTCTCTAATCGAGGCTGATCACGGCCAAAGTGACTTGGCTTGGTTTAGGTATCACAGTAAGTATTTTTGAATGATTTCATTACAAGATGCGAAGCAGCTTGTTGTTCTGCTTGAGCAGGAACAACAGCAAGAGGCTTCTGAACTCTTAAAAACGATGCACGACGATCATCAGGACGAGATCTATCGTCAAGTTGGAGAGTTAACCCGTGAACTGCATGATTCGTTGCAGCAATTTAATTCTGACTCGCGCATAAATGAATTAGCCAATGACGAAATCCCTGACGCTAGGGATCGCCTTGAATACGTCATTACTAAGACAGAGCAGGCTGCCAATAAAACGATGGATGCAGTTGACCGATCGATGCCAATTGCAGACAGGCTTCACCAAGGACTCGTTGAAGTACGACCTCAGTGGAATCAACTGATGAACGGCAGTATCGACATCAATGAATTCAAAGCACTCTGTCATCGCATTGACGGTATGCTTTCGCAAGTTGAAGGCGATAGCACTGAGCTTCGGGGTCAGCTTACTGAGATCTTGATGGCACAAGATTTCCAGGATCTAACCGGTCAAATTATTCGTCGTGTCATCACACTTGTTGAAGAAGTAGAAGGCCGACTTGTCGAGATATTAACGGTGTTTGGCGAAGCCGAACGTCAGCAAAAGACTGAATCACCAGCAGCCTCTCCAATAACAGCAGAAGGACCAATCCTAAACGCTGAACAAAGAGAGGATGCAGTAGCGTCGCAAGACGAAGTGGACGATTTACTGTCTAGCCTAGGATTTTAAAGGTTATTTATGAGCTATGAATTAGACGAAGATATTCTTCAGGACTTTTTAGTCGAAGCAGGAGAAATTCTTGAGCTGTTGTCTGAACAGCTTATTGAGTTGGAGAATAACCCAGACGATAAAGATCTGCTGAATGCAATCTTCCGTGGCTTCCACACTGTAAAAGGTGGTGCAGGCTTCTTGTCTGTATCTCAACTAGTAGATACGTGTCACGGTGCTGAAAACGTCTTCGATATTCTGCGTAATGGCCAGCGTTCAGTAACCTCTGAGCTGATGGACACCATTTTACAAGCTCTTGATACAGTAAACGTTCAGTTCCAAGCACTACAAGAGCGTGAGCCTCTTGAAGCGGCAGATCCAGGTCTGCTTGCCGAGCTACATCGCCTAAGTGCGCCTGAGAGCCAAGAAGCACCTGCTGCACCAGTGGTAGCTGAGCCTGTATTCGTTGAACCCGTTGTTGCGCCTGTTGTAGAAGCAACTCCTGAGCCAGCAAGTATTACTTCAGCATCATCGGTTGATGAAATCACCGACGATGAGTTTGAAAAGTTGCTTGATGAACTTCATGGTGCGGGTGGCTCGCCAACATCGGTAAAACCAGCGGAACCAGCGCCGGTCCAGCCTGCGGATTCTGGTGATATCACTGACGATGAATTCGAAAGATTGCTTGATGAGTTGCATGGTGCAGGTAATGCACCTTCAAGCGCTATTTCGACAAGCAATGTATCAGCGCCAGCGCCTGTCACGCCACCAGAGCCCGTTGCTCCGGCAAGCTCTGCTGGTGACAACGACCTGATGACAGATGCAGAGTTCGAAAAACTGCTTGATGAGCTGCACGGTACAGGTAATGGCCCGTCTGCCGAAGAGCTTGATGCTGCGACACGTCCAGCAGATATTCCACCAGTTTCGACACCAGCACCACAGCCTGAAGTGAAACCAGCTCCGCAGCCTATTGCACCAAAAGCAGAGGCACCGAAAGCAGCCGCTAAGCCAAAGGCAGAAGCGAAAGCACCGGCAGCTAAAAAACCTCAAGCGGAAGCGACTGTACGTGTTGATACATCAACACTCGACACCATTATGAACATGGTGGGCGAACTAGTACTGGTTCGTAACCGTTTGGTTAGTCTTGGCCTTAACAGCAACGACGAAGAAATGTCGAAAGCGGTAGCGAATCTAGATGTCGTCACTGCGGACCTTCAAGGTGCGGTGATGAAGACTCGTATGCAGCCAATTAAGAAAGTATTTGGCCGTTTCCCTCGAGTGGTTCGCGACCTGGCTCGTAGCCTAAATAAAGACATCGTACTCGAGATGCGTGGTGAAGAGACCGATCTAGATAAGAACCTAGTCGAAGCGCTTGCGGATCCATTGATTCACTTGGTTCGTAACTCGGTTGACCATGGTATTGAAATGCCTGAAGACCGTGTTCAAGCAGGTAAGTCACGTACTGGTAAAGTGATTCTGTCGGCATCTCAAGAGGGTGACCATATTGAACTGGCTATTGTTGACGATGGCGGCGGTATGGACCCAGATAAACTACGTGGTATCGCAGTTAAGCGCGGTATTATGGATGAAGATGCGGCTTCACGCTTGAGCAACAAAGAGTGTTTTAACCTTATTTTTGCACCAGGTTTCTCAAGTAAAGAACAGATCTCAGATATCTCTGGTCGTGGTGTGGGCATGGACGTAGTGAAAACTGCGATCAACACGCTAAATGGCTCAATTGATATTGATTCAGAAATGGGCAAAGGCACCAAGATTACGATCAAGGTACCGTTAACACTGGCAATTCTACCTACGCTAATGGTCGGTGTCGGTGGTCATCCATTCGCACTGCCGCTTGCAAGCGTTAATGAGATTTTCCACTTAGATCTGTCGAAAACCAACGTGGTCGATGGCCAGCTCACTATTATTGTGCGTGAGAAATCTATCCCACTGTTTTATCTACAGAATTGGTTAGCACCAACCGCTCAAGGTAAAAAGATCCGCACAGGTCATGGCCATGTAGTGATTGTTCAGCTAGGCAGTCAACGTGTGGGCTTCGTTGTCGACACATTAATCGGCCAAGAAGAAGTGGTTATCAAGCCACTTGATAATCTGTTGCAAGGAACACCAGGTATGGCTGGTGCAACAATCACAAGTGATGGTCATATTGCCCTGATTCTGGACGTGCCAGATCTTCTTAGGCAGTATGCAGCGGCATCACGAGTGTAAGCCAGTAATAATTAAGGATAAACATGGCTATTAGAGTTTTAGTTGTCGACGATTCAAGCTTTTTTCGTCGCCGCGTAAGTGAAATTATTAACTCAGATTCACGTCTTGAGGTTGTAGATGTTGCTACAAACGGTAAAGAAGCCGTAGAAAAAGCGCAGCAGATCAAGCCTGACGTGATCACAATGGATATCGAGATGCCTGTGATGGATGGTATTACTGCCGTTCGTGAGATCATGGCCAGCCATCCGACTCCAATCCTGATGTTTTCATCGCTAACGCACGATGGTGCAAAAGCAACCCTGGATGCATTAGATGCCGGTGCTCTGGATTTCTTACCGAAGAAGTTCGAGGACATCGCTCGTAACCGTGATGAAGCGCTTGTATTGCTGCAACAACGCGTCGCTGAAATTGCCTCTAAGCGCGCATTGATGAAGAAGCGTCCTGTTCGTGCGGCGTCCATTGCTTCAACGGCTTCGGCAACGAGTTCTTCTATCGCTAAGTCTGCTCCAATAGCAGCACCCGTTGGTAAGAAATTCAAGGCATCAGGTAAGAAGTACCAATTGACAGCGATTGGCACCTCAACGGGGGGCCCAGTTGCACTGCAGAAAATTTTGACCAAGTTACCTGCGAACTATCCGCAGCCGATTTTGCTCATTCAGCATATGCCAGCGACATTTACCGCGGCATTTGCGGCGCGCTTGAACTCTCTATGTAAGATTCAGGTGAAAGAAGCGGAAGATGGTGATGTGCTTAAGCCGGGTGTTGCTTACCTTGCTCCTGGTGGTAAGCAAATGATGGTTGATGGTCGCCCTGGTGCGGCTAAGTTACGCATCATTGATGGCGGTGACCGAATGAACTACAAGCCATGTGTTGACGTGACATTTGGCTCGGCGGCTAAAAGCTATGGTGACAAAGTTTTGTCTATGGTGTTGACCGGTATGGGTGCTGATGGCCGTGAAGGCGCGCGCATGCTTAAGTCTGCAGGCTCAACCATTTGGGCACAAGACGAAGATAGCTGTGTTGTTTATGGTATGCCTCAAGCTGTAGCAAAAGCAGGCATCTCAACTGAAGACCTTCCTTTAGACCGTATTGCCGAGCGCATGTTGGTTGAAGTTGGTCTTGCGTAGGAATCGATAATGATCGTTTGGAGTGTTGCCAACCAAAAAGGCGGCGTTGGTAAAACAACAACTACAGTGACTCTTGCTGGTTTATTGAGCCAGCAGGGCCACCGCGTATTGTTGGTGGATACTGACCCCCATGGCTCGCTTACTACTTATCTTGGCTTTGACAGTGATGCACTAAGCTCAAGCTTGTTTGACCTATTTCAACTTAAGTCATTCGAGCGTGAGAAGGTACGTCCATTGATACTGGAAACTCAGGTTGAAGGTATCGATATTATCCCAGCACACATGTCGCTTGCGACGCTAGACCGTGTCATGGGGAATCGCAGCGGTATGGGATTGATCCTAAAGCGTTCGCTACAAGCCTTGAGTCAAGACTATGACTATGTGCTGATCGATTGTCCGCCTATCTTGGGCGTAATGATGGTGAACGCGCTGGCTGCGAGTGATCGTATCTTGATCCCAGTGCAAACCGAGTTTTTGGCGATGAAAGGTCTTGAACGAATGGTACGCACCTTGTCGATCATGCAGAAGTCGCGCAAGAGTCCGTTCAAAGTGACGGTTGTACCGACAATGTATGACAAGCGCACCAAGGCTTCTTTGCAAACGTTAACTCAGTTGAAACGTGATTATCCAAATCAAGTTTGGACATCTGCGGTACCTATCGATACCAAGTTCAGAGATGCGAGCTTAAAGAACTTACCTGCTTCTCACTTTGCATCGGGTAGCCGAGGCGTGTTTGCTTACAAGCAACTCTTAATCTATCTAGGAAGGTTAGCTATCGATGAACAAAGATAGTGCCTTATCCGGTGAGCAGGCACTCGATGACTATTTTAGTGCGTTACTAGAAGAGCCTGTTTTAACGGAAGAATTATCTGAAATTGTTGACGCGTTTGAGTCCGACAATACACTGGAAGAGCCAGAGCCAGAGCCAGAGCCAGAGCCAGAGCCAGAGCCAGAGCCAGAGCCAGAGCCAGAGCCAGAGCAGAGCCAGAGCCAGAGCCAGAGCCAGAGCCAGAGCCAGAGCCAGAGCCAGAGCCAGAGCCAGAGCCAAAAGCTTTAGAACAAGCTCAACATTTGGAGCGCGAGTTTGATGTGCCGAATCTTGATGATGTTCAGCGCCTGCTCAACCAAATGGAATCAACCAATGTTGTGGCTGAGCTTGAGGTTGAATCAGTGATGGAGCAGAACACACTCGACATCACGGTAAACACAGAGTCAACGCTACAACTTGAAGCTGAAATGATTGTTGATGTCGTTACCCCGGTTGAAGAGATTCAAGAGTGGGTGGTTGAATCACCGGCTGACGAGTTCGAGCCGATAACCGAGGTTGCAGAACCAGAAACGGAGCCAGTTCAAGAGATTAGCGTAGAGCTAGAGACTCAAACCCAGGCTGCTGGAGGGGATGAAGAGCTGTGGCACTCAACCGAACGTGTTGAAGAATTCCAGGTGCTTTATTTCGACGTGAATGGTGTCACTTTTGCGGTGCCACTCGATGAACTCGGCGGAATTCACAAGCTGGGTGAGCTTAGTCACCTGATCGGCCGTCCGGATTGGTATCTTGGGCTACAAACTCAAAGAGAGAACCAAATGGATGTCGTTGATACCGCTAAATGGGTGATGGCAGATAAACTGGCTGATGAAGAATACAAGCAGGACTATGATTACATCGTCATGCTAGGCGAAAGCCAATGGGGACTGGCAAGTTCTCAATTAAAAGGCACCGAAACCCTGTCGAACGCGATGGTTCGTTGGCGTAACGTTGCCGGTAAGCGCCCTTGGTTAGCCGGAATGGTAACCGAGAAAATGTGCGCACTAATCCATGTAAAAGCCATGGTCGGCATGCTTAACGCAGGCATGGACATCAAGGCATACACTTAAGAACAAAGACTGTCTGCATGACATAAATGAGGAAAGATTATGTCTCAAGCGAATGAAATTGAAGTAAGAAAAGAACAAGTGAACGATGAAGTGCTCCAATGGGTAACTTTTCAGCTTGAAGAAGAGACGTATGGCATCAATGTTATGCAAGTACGCGAAGTACTGCGTTACACTGAAATTGCGCCAGTGCCTGGTGCTCCAGATTACGTTCTAGGTATTATTAACCTACGTGGTAGCGTTGTAACAGTAATTGACACTCGCTCTCGCTTTGGTTTGATGCAGGGTGAAGTTACGGATAACACACGTATTATCGTTATCGAGTCTGAGCGTCAAGTTATTGGCATCTTAGTAGATAGCGTAGCGGAAGTGGTATACCTACGTTCTTCTGAAATTGACACAACACCAAGCGTTGGTACAGATGAAAGTGCTAAGTTTATCCAAGGTGTTAGCAACCGTGACGGCAAGCTACTTATCCTTGTTGACCTAAACAAGCTACTCTCTGATGACGAATGGGATGATATGGCTCACCTATAATGACTGACCAGTTTTTACTTCCACTTCCCCTGATTGCAGGGGGAGTTGCTCTAGTTCCCCTTATATTGCTTATTACGATTATTCGTTCAATGAGAGGCTTGCAATCGCAAGTTCGTCATCAACGACAGCAATTGCGTACGCAGGAGAAAGAGTTTCAGAAAAGTAATAACCAGTTATTAGAAGTGCGTTCGGTTGTCGTTGGTTTAGGCCAAAAAGTGACTGAGCAAGAGGATGTCATTCGACATCTTATTGAGCGAGTAAAGGAACTTGAGCAAGAGGATGGTGATGGTCGTCTCTACTCAAGAGCAACCAAAATGGTTCAGCTTGGTGCTGACCTTGATGAGCTCATTCAAGAGTGCGAGTTACCTAAAGCAGAAGCTGAATTGATGCTGTCTCTTCAGAATAAGCTTGCGGGCAAAGAAAAAGTCCCACCACTGAGCGACGAGCCAGAGCGAAGAATGCGCCAGCCAAGGCAACAGAAGCCGTATCGTAGATAGTAAAAGGGAAGCAATGAGCTTCCTTTTTTGATCTCACTTAATTTAGGTTATTACTACTTTAGAGGTAATTTATTAAATTGTGATCAACGGTTAACAGATTTTTACCACTTTCAAACTTTGAATCGGCATAATTCTACGTGCTTATTGTTAGGTATGGTAATATACCGTTCTCATTTTTCTCTTTAAGTTTCAGATGTTACAAGTAATTGATCTTACCGCTATTCGTGATGAGCGAGTTTTATTTGAGTCTCTTAGCTTTGAAATCCATCCAGGTGAACTGGTGCAGATTGAAGGGCGAAATGGTACCGGTAAAACAACACTATTGCGTATCATTGCTGGCCTCGGTCACAGCGATAATGGTGATGTGCACTGGAAATCAGAAAGCGTAAAGAGCAACCGTGAAGGTTTTCATGAGGACTTGTTGTTCCTAGGCCACCAAACGGGTGTTAAGCGAGAGCTAACTGCATACGAGAACTTAAAGTTTTATCAATCTATTTATGGGCGTCGAGCTAACCTTGATTCTAAACAAAGAAACAACAAGCAAAATGACGAAGATATATGGCACGTTCTGACTCAGGTCGGATTGGCTGGTCGTGAGGATGTTCCTGTTGGACAACTCTCCGCTGGACAACAACGCCGTGTCGCCTTAGCCCGCCTTTGGTTAAGTGACCACCCACTGTGGATTCTTGATGAACCATTGACTGCGATTGATAAGCAAGGGGTGAAGGTACTAGAATCTTTGTTTCTCAAACATGCAGAGCAGGGTGGGATAGTGATGTTGACTACGCACCAAGATATGTTTGAAGACAACCCGAAACTCCGCAAGATTAAGTTAGGTGAATAGATGATTGCGTCGATGGGCACCATTATTCGACGAGAGCTATTAATCGCTTTTCGCCGTCAAGCCGATATTTTTAATCCGTTGTGGTTCTTTATTATCGTCATTACCCTGTTCCCTCTGAGTATTGGACCTGAGCCGAACCTATTGGCTCGCATTGCTGCGGGTATCGTATGGGTAGCTGCGCTATTATCTGCATTGCTTTCATTGGAACGTCTGTTTAAAGATGACTTTCAAGACGGCGCGTTAGAACAAGCGATGCTGATGCCTATTCCACTGCCGGTCTTTACCATTGCCAAAGTCATTGCTCACTGGCTATTAACCGGTCTGCCACTGATTGTCATAAGCCCGTTGCTTGCGGTACTGCTTTCTCTGGACTTCAATACCTGGCTGGCTGTGGTTCTGACGTTGTTAGTGGGAACACCGACGTTGAGCTTTATTGGTGCCATTGGTGTTGCACTGACAGTAGGGTTACAAAAGGGTGGGGTGTTACTGAGTTTATTAGTACTGCCGCTCTATATCCCAATTCTAATTTTTGCCACCTCAGCGATTGATGCTGCTGGGCTTGGTATGGCGTATAACGGTCAATTAGCGGTGCTTGGTGCAATGCTGATGGGCGCGGTGACATTGACCCCATTCGCAATCAGTGCGGCATTACGAGTCAGTGTGAACTAAAACGAAAAATATCGTTCTAACTCGAATTCAAACGGAAGCTGAATTCCTTTCGGAGCCTACTCTTAACCGGGTAGGTTAATGAAATGCACCTTTGGTGTAGTGAAGTAATAGTGAGAAACAATTATGTGGAAATGGCTGCATCCCTATGCCAAGCCTGAAACGGCCTATCAACTCAGTCAGAAACTTTTGCCATGGTTTGCTGCCATTGCTCTGATCTGCCTGTCCATCGGTACCGTGTGGGGGCTGGCATTTGCACCCGCCGATTACCAACAAGGCGACAGCTTTCGAATTATCTATATTCATGTGCCTTCTGCTATTTGGTCGATGGGCGTTTACATGTCAATGGCGATTGCTGCGTTCATTGGTCTTGTTTGGCAACTTAAGCTTGCGAACATGGCTGCAGCGGCAATGGCTCCAATCGGCGCGGTATACACCTTTATCGCTCTTTTAACCGGTGCTGTTTGGGGTAAACCAATGTGGGGTGCTTGGTGGGTTTGGGATGCGCGTTTGACGTCTGAACTTATCCTGCTTTTCCTTTACCTGGGTGTGATTGCGCTTTACCACGCGTTTGATGACCAAAAAACTGCGGCGAAAGCAGCAGGTATCTTAGCGATTGTTGGTGTGGTTAACCTGCCAATTATCCACTTCTCTGTTGAGTGGTGGAACACGCTTCATCAAGGCGCGACGATTACTAAGTTTGATAAGCCATCGATGTCGACAGACATGCTGTGGCCATTGTTGTTAAACATCCTAGGCTTTGCTTTCTTCTTTGGTAGCGTCATGCTGATTCGTTTCAAAAACGAAATTCTGTCAAAAGAAAGCCATCGTCCTTGGGTTCAAAAGCTTGCTCAAGCGAAGCGTTAATCGGAGTTGACTATGCATTTTGACACTTTCTCAGATTTTCTAGCGATGGGAGGCTATGCCTCTTACGTTTGGGGTGCGTTTGGTATCACCTTTGTAGCCATGTTTATCTTGCTACTAAGCAGTGTCCGTCGCGGTAATAAAATTCTAGGTGACGTTCAAGCGAAACTTGATCGTCAAGCTCGTATCGACGCAGCGAAAAATATGGAGAACACACTATGAATCCAAGACGCAAAAAGCGCCTAGGGATAATTTTAGCGCTCTTTTTAGGTATCAGTGCCACGGTTGGTCTTATGCTTTACGCTCTAAACCAAAACATGGACCTGTTTTATACACCGACTGAACTTGTCATGGGTAAAGAGGGTAAAAAACCTGAGGTAGGCCAGCGTCTACGTATTGGTGGCATGGTGGTAGAAGGCACTGTTAAGCGTGATCCACAATCACTACGCGTAAGCTTTGACCTTGCTGATGTTGGTCCAGCGGTAACAATTCTATACGACGGTATCCTGCCAGACCTATTTCGCGAAGGCCAAGGTATCGTTGCCCAAGGTGTACTAAAAAATGCGACAACGATTGAAGCGTTCGAAGTACTAGCAAAACACGATGAAGAGTACATGCCACCAGAAATTGCTGAGGCGATGGAAAAGGTTCACGAGCCTTTGTCTTACTCTGACGAGCAAAAACAAGGAAGCGCACAATGATCGCTGAAATAGGCCATTTTGCACTCATTGCCTCACTCGCGATGTCGGTGTTGTTGACCATCTTGCCTCTTGTTGGGGCAAGCCAGAACAACACAACCCTAATGAACACAGCACGACCGCTCTCTTGGGGTATGTTTCTGTTATTGGGTTTCTCGTTCGCGATTCTACTGTGGGCATTCTATACCAACGATTTCACGCTGACCTATGTAGCGAGTAACTCAAACACGGCGCTGCCTTGGTACTACCGTCTAACGGCGGTTTGGGGTGCGCACGAGGGTTCACTGCTTCTTTGGGTACTAATCCAAGCAGGTTGGACGGTTGCTGTAGCAACATTCAGCCGTGGTATGCCGCAAGAGTCTGTGGCTCGCGTATTGGCGATCATGGGTTTGATTACGGTTGGCTTCCTACTGTTTATCATCCTAACGTCTAACCCGTTCTTACGTACATTGCCATTCTTCCCAGTCGATGGCCGCGACTTGAACCCACTACTTCAAGATCCGGGTCTGATTATCCACCCGCCAATGCTCTACATGGGCTATGTGGGTTTCTCTGTTGCGTTCTCTTTTGCAATCGCATCATTGATGACTGGCCGCCTAGATACGGCATGGGCACGTTGGTCTCGTCCTTGGACACAAGCAGCATGGTTATTCCTAACGTTAGGTATCGCACTAGGCTCTTGGTGGGCTTACTACGAACTTGGCTGGGGTGGCTGGTGGTTCTGGGATCCGGTAGAAAACGCATCATTCATGCCTTGGTTGGCAGGTACAGCGCTAATGCACTCACTTGCGGTGACAGAAAAACGCGGTACGTTTAAAGCTTGGACAGTACTCCTAGCTCTATCGGCGTTCTCGTTGAGCCTACTGGGTACCTTCCTGGTTCGTTCAGGGATCTTGGTATCAGTTCACGCGTTCGCATCTGACCCATCACGCGGTATGTTCATTCTAGGTTTCCTAGTGTTCGTTATCGGTGGTTCACTGCTGCTGTTTGCTCTAAAAGGATCAACGGTTCGTGTACGTGGCAACTTCAGCCTGCTTTCGCGTGAAAATGCGCTCTTGGCAAACAATGTGTTGCTTCTAGCAGCGCTCGTGGTTGTGCTTGTCGGTACATTGCTACCGCTAGTTCATAAGCAAATTGGTTTGGGCTCGGTATCAATCGGTGCGCCATTCTTTAATATGCTGTTCACTTACTTAATGATTCCGTTCTCGTTCCTGCTTGGTATCGGTCCTCTGATTCGCTGGAAACGTGACAACTTGTCAAACCTCGTTAAACCTATGGTGGTTTCGGGTGTGCTTTCGCTGGTACTAAGTGCGGCGTTTGTATTCCTATTGGCAGATAAGTTTACGGGTCTTGCATTCCTTGGCTGGGTAATGGCGCTATGGATTATCTTCATGCACTCATTTGAGGTGTACGAGCGTGCGACGCATCGTCATTCATTTGCAGTTGGTGTTAAGAAGATTCAACGCAGCCACTGGGCAATGATGCTAGGTCATGTTGGTTTGGCCGTGACGATTATCGGTATTGCGATGGTGCAAAACTACAGCATCGAACGCGATGTACGTTTGGCGCCAGGTGAGCACTTCCAGATCCAAGGTTACGACTTCTACTTCTCTGGTTTACGTGACAAAGATGGCCCTAACTACGATGGTTATATTGCTGACTTTGAAATCACGGAAAACGGTAAGTATGTAAACACGCTACATGCAGAAAAACGATTCTATCGCACGGCTAAGTCTATGATGACTGAGGCGGCAATCGATCGTGGTGTAACCCGTGACCTATACATCGCGATGGGTGAACGCCTAGATGATGGTGACGCATGGGCTGTACGTATCTACTACAAACCGTTTGTTCGCTGGATCTGGTTAGGTTCGCTCATCATGTCATTGGGTGCGGCAATTGCAATCAGTGACAAGCGTTATCGCTTCCGCAAACCAAACGCGAAGGTATAGGAGAGATAGCAATGAAAAAAGCATTATTTATCCCTCTCGCACTCTTTATGGTGTTGGTTGTGGTCTTCGCGACCCAACTAACCCGCAACGCTGGTGGTGATGATCCTACCAAACTGGAATCGGTACTGATCGGTAAGGAAGTACCCCAGTTTAAGCTGGAAGATCTCGCTGAACCGGGCAAGCTATACGACAAAGAGATCTTTAAAGGCGAACCTCTGCTACTTAACGTTTGGGCGACTTGGTGCCCAACGTGTTATGCAGAGCACCAATACCTTAATGAACTTGCGGCGCAAGGTGTGAAGATCATTGGTCTGAACTACAAAGATGATCGCACTAAAGCCGTGGGTTGGTTGAACGACTTAGGTAATCCATACCTTATCAGCCTGTTCGATGGCAACGGTATGCTTGGTTTGGACCTCGGTGTGTATGGCGCACCAGAAACCTTCTTGATTGATGCGAATGGCGTGGTGCAATACCGCCATGTTGGTGATGTGAATTCACGTAACTGGGCTGAGAAGCTTGGTCCTATGTATCAAGAACTGTTGGCAGGAGCGAAGTAATGAAAAAGCTATTTGCACTGTGCGCGACTCTACTGCTGTCACTCTCAGCTTACGCGGCGATTGAAGTGTATGACTTCGAGACCCTTGAACAGGAAGAGCAGTTTCAAGAGCTAAACCAAACTCTTCGCTGCCCTAAGTGTCAGAACAACACCATCGGCGACTCAAACGCTGAACTGGCGCAAGACTTGCGTCAAAAAGTGTACGAGATGACCAAAGAGGGTCAATCGAAGCAAGATATCATCGATTACATGATTGCTCGTTACGGCAACTTCGTAACCTACAATCCTCCGTTGACTATCGCGACCTCAATTCTTTGGCTTGGTCCATTAGTGGTTATCGTATTGGGCTTTGGCTTAATCGTTGTTCGAAGCAAGAAAACCCCGAAAGTGGCTGAGAAGACACAAGAGTGGGATGAAGATAAAGAAGCACGTCTACAGAAACTGCTAGACGAAGAGAGCGAAAGGAAAGAAAACAAATGACCCTGTTTTGGATCTCTACCATTGTCGTAATTGCTATCGCTCTGTTCTTAGTGGCTCTGCCTCTGTTTACGAAAAAAGCGAACAACGACGAAGCATTACGTGACGAATTAAACAAAGCATTCTACAAAGACCGTTTAGACGAGCTTGAAGTTGAATCGGATGAAGGTCTGGTTGAAAACCAAGACGACCTCATCTCGGATCTAAAGCAATCTCTGCTCGATGATATTCCAACCGACCATGCTGCACCGCAAGAGCAAGGCAAATCCTCTTCAATGATGGTCATGCTGGTTTCGACGGTATTGGTTGTTGGACTGACTTACGGTTTATACGCTTACTTCGGGGCTTACGATAAAGTGAAGCACTGGCAAGAAGTGAGTAATAACTTACCTGAACTGTCTAAGAAATTGATGTCTCCTGAAGGCGGTACGATGACAGACGAAGAGATGGAAGATTTAACCCTATCTCTACGTACTCGTCTGCATTACACCCCAGATGACTCTATGGGCTGGCTACTGCTTGGTCGTATTGCACTCGCGAACCGCACCGTTGGAACGGCTATCGATGCAATGGAAAAAGCATACAAGCTTGAGCCTGAAAACGAAGACATTCAGCTGGGTTATGCTCAAGCGTTGATGCTATCTGGTGAAGAGATTGACCAGAACGAAGCACGTATTCTTCTTGGTAAGCTAGTACAGCAAGACTACGTTGATCTGCGAGTGTTCTCTCTATTGGCATTTGATGCGTTCGAGCGTCAAGATTACCCAGCAGCGGTGAAGTACTGGAGCATCATGCAGCAGATGATCGGTCCAGAAGACAGCCGTTACGAGATGCTAGAGCGCAGTATCATCAGCGCACAACAGAAGATGGGTGCATCTATCGGCGACAACAAGAGCGTCGCGGTGACCGTTGAGCTTGGTGACAATGTTCAGCTGCCAAGCGAAGGCGTACTGATCATCTCTGTACACACAGCAGATGGCGCACCAATGCCAGTCGCAGCAGCTCGCTACCCTATCGGTACGTTACCTCGCACGGTGGTACTGGATGACGGTAACAGCATGATGCAGGGCAACAAGCTGTCTGACCTAGAGGGCCTGATGGTCCGTGCTCGTATTGATACTGACGGTAACGTAGCAACTCGCCAAGGTGACTGGTACGGTGAGAGTGAACCAGCGGCATTGGGTGAACCGGTGACTGTGACTATCTCTCAGCAATATCAATAAGTTGTATTAAAAGTGGCAGGGCAATCGCCTTGTCACTTTTTTTGAATAAAATAGCGTATACAATCTAATAAAACGGATTTTTAGATTGTATAATCACGCAAATGAATGAAAGACCGGTTTATGCCGGTCTTTATTGTATGCCACGTAACAAAATTACCTAACTATGAGCTTTTTCTTAAGGAAAGCTTTGGTGGCATTAGAAGGAAGATAGGGACATTGAATGATGACTTTCCAACGAGCGCGGACGTTATTACTCGTTCTAGCTGCTGTCACAGTACTATCAGGCTGTTCATCGACACCTGATGACGTCGAAGACTCGACTGCCTACGACCCATTTGAGAGCTTCAACCGCTCGATGTGGGCCATTAACTACGATTATCTAGACCCTTACCTCGTGAGGCCAGTATCGCTTGCCTATGTGGATTACACGCCTAAGCCGGTTCGTAGTGGTATCGCCAATTTCCTTGCTAACCTTGATGAGCCATCGAGTGTGCTCAATAACCTATTTATGGGTAACGGTGAAAAAGCACTCAACCACTTCAACCGTTTCTGGATTAACTCCACCTTTGGTCTGTTAGGCTTTATCGATATCGCTTCAGCTGGTGGTATCCAGAAGGAAAGCAATAAGGCCTTTGGTGATGCAGTGGGCCACTATGGTGTTGGCAATGGACCTTATGTGATGGTGCCGGGTTACGGGCCTTGGACGGTGAGGGAGACCGGCGACTTTGTTGATGGCATGTACGTGCCGCTTTCTTACCTTAATATCTGGGCTGGGTTAGGTAAATGGGCTCTGGAAGGAATGGAGACCCGTGCGTCACTTGTGTCACAAGAGGCACAGCTAAACAACTCGCCAGATCCTTACGCATTAACGCGTGAGGCTTACATCCAACACCAAAACTTTAAAGCCGAAATCGAAGTGGATGACTACGATGAGGATGAAGAAGACTTCTTAGACAGTTATCTGGATGAAGGGTTTGAATAAGGGTAGGGAAAAGGGGCGCTGCGCTTACGGGGGGCAGGACGCTTCGCTACGGGACGAACTTCGTTCTACGGGTAACAGGATACTTGCTCTACAGAACAGTACTTGACGAGATTTGTCCTCTAAAATACTCCGTAACTTGTAACCCAAACGAAAAAGGGGAGAATGAATCAATCATTCTCCCCTTTGTCTATCTCGATGCTAATTTGCGATTAGAAACGGTAGTTTGCCTGAACACCGATTAGCCAGATGCTGCCTGATGTCTCACCTGTGAACTCACCACCAACAGCTTGAGCGTCATTGTCAGAGTCGTAACCACGAGATTCCGTGATTGGTGCATCTTTAGCAATGATGTAAGTAAAGCCCGCGTCTGTAGTGAAATTCTTGGTCCACTCGTACGTTGCGCCAACACTTAACCAAGTACGATCGGTCTCTGGAATTGTAATTGTACGGTTTTTGTCTGACACAGCTGATGTATCATAAGCAATACCTGTACGAAGCGCTAACTTAGGTTGAAGTTGGTATGTTGCACCAACTGCGAAGCGGTAGTTGTCTTCCCAGTTTTCTACTTTAACCATTTGAGTTCCGACGGTATCCATTTGAGCTTCTAACTTTTCAAAAGAGCTCCAATCTGTCCAGTTGAAGCTAGCGTGCATCGCTAGTTTATCTGTCAATTGGTGGAAACTCGCTAGCTCAGCGGTTGCTGGAAGGCTGAGGTTCATGTAACCATTATCTCGTGTTTGAGGGGTTACACTACCCAGACCAAAACCAAGACCTTCGGCATAACCTTCAAGCTTTAGTTCTACTTCTGATTTGTATGCAAAGCCAATACGGTGGTTTTCATTGATTTGCCATGCTGTACCTACTTGCCATCCCCAAGCTTCATCATCTCCTTCCATGTACTTTAATGCTGTACCTTGCGGAAGTTGGGTGTAGCCATCTTGGCCATCAGGGAATACATTATTGGCTGGTGCCGTTGCACCAAAGCTACCTTCACCCATTACATAGCGAATACCACCACCAACACTGAACTGTTCGTTGATCTTATAAGCAGCGTTTAGGTTTGCTTCGATAGTGGTTACGCTTGCTTCATTACCGAAGTGAGATGCTGCGAAATCAGTACCTAGGTCTGTTTCCATGCCGTAGTTTGTCCCAAGGGCAAAGCCAACAGCAAAGTCTTCAGAGTAACGGTGAGAAATGTAGAAATTTGGGATTACTGCATCGTTAGCAAAGTCAGACGCTGAAGCATTGGTAGTAGGTAAGCCAGATGCTGTGCCATCTACAGTGCCGTTAACATCCACATTCGGATCAACATAAATAGCACCCACAGAGACTTGTGTGCCTTCTAGGTACATCAGCATTGCTGGGTTACGCCATTGTGCAGATGCGTTGTCCGCCATTGCAGCTTCACCTGCGTATGCGCGGCCTAGGCCAGTTGCTGAGTATTCTGCCAGTTGGAAGCCTGCTGCCATTGCGCTGCTTGATGCAGCCACCAAAACACCACCCACTGCGATGCTTAGAAGATTTTTATTGATTTTCATAGATCTCACTGTTCGCTGAAATATCCTTTTACAAAGTCACGAAAGTGTAATGGTTAGAGTAAATACTTCAAAAGAAAAATCTCGAATAGGGTAAATACACTGTATTTATCCTATAAACGGTGCAAATTAATGCGTTTTATGTGGTGTTTACAACTCGATAACAAGTGTTTGAGCGAACGGCTGTGTTATGAAAGGAGCTTGTCACCCTACGGTTGTACGCTGAAATTTTGAAGGAAAGGGAGAAAATAGTGAATTTTAGGCAAACAAAAAGGGCTGAAATTCAGCCCTTTTGATGTTTCTTGTTAGCGTAAGCTTGGATTAGAAGCTGCGGCTGTACTGTAGACCTAATAGGATAGCGTCTGCGCGAGTTGTTGCTTCAATTGTTGATACTGGAATACCACCTACTTCTATCGATTCATCAACTTTCACATCGTCACCCATTAGGTAAGTGAAACCGAAGTCAACATTTGATGCCGTATCGATATGGTAAGTAAAGCCAGCTGAGAACCATTGACGATCTGAATCCGGAACTGAGATTGATGTTAGGCTATCTTGTGCACTAGTATCGTACATGTAACCGGCTCTTAGAGTCCAATCGTTGTTCAAGTAGTATGTACCACCAATTGCGTAATGCCACCCGTCTTGCCATTCATAAGGCTTGTCATAAGAGCCTGTTGAGCCAGGGAGGAAGCCAATTGGCGAAGATTGAGCATCTAGGTTTCTGAACTCGATCTTATCGAAGTCTTTCCAACCAATGTATTGGATAGAGTAGTGAACTGCAAACTTAGTGTCTTCGATTTTGTGGAAACCAGAGAACTCAACCATATCTGGTAGCGGCAGTGTGATTTCTTGGCCTTTGTCGTCCTCTGCTTCAAACTCAGGACTGTATGTGTAGGCTAGGCCAAAACGGTTGTTTTCATCTAGCTCGAACACTGTACCTAAACTAAAGCCTACAGCCCAACCGTCGGCCTCATCAACATCAAGTGCATTCTCTGTACCGAATACACCAGGGTCACCACGTTTGATTGTACCTTGACCGTAAATTAGATCTAAACCAGCACCAAAGCTCCATTGTTGGTTCAAGCGGTAAGAACCAGCTAAACCAAGGTTGAAGCTTTTAACGTCAGTTAAGCCACCGTACTCAGCAGCTACATAGTTATCTGAAAACTCAGTTTTAGTACCAAAGTTGGTGTAAGCATTAACACCCCACGCGAACTTGTCGTTTACAGGAACGATTAGGTGAATGTTGGGTGCGATAGACGTATCACCAACATCGTCTGCATCTGCATTAGCGACGATAGGAGCTCCGCCACCTAATACAGGTAGGTTATTTTGGTACGTTGCATCTTTCACTTCGATCATCGAAGTAATGGTCTCAAAACCTAGCGAAAGCTCAGTTTTGTCGAATAGTGCCATTGCAGCTGGGTTACGTGCCATGACTGATGCGTTATCTGCGATAACTGCATCACCAGCGAATGCACGGCCAAGACCAGTTGCTGATTGTGCGTTTAATTGGAAGCCTGCAGCAAGAGCTTGTTGCGAAGCGAGTGTAATTGTGACTGCTAGGAGAGACTTTTTAA
This sequence comes from Vibrio maerlii, assembly GCF_003415655.1. Taxonomy (GTDB): domain Bacteria; phylum Pseudomonadota; class Gammaproteobacteria; order Enterobacterales; family Vibrionaceae; genus Vibrio; species Vibrio maerlii. Next base: position 236,407 of record NZ_QRHC01000003.1, on the reverse strand, counting down.
ACAGACGCGTCTTATTCATTAGACATAGTTCCTTTTTGTGTGTGTCCGCCTCTAGTTGGGCGATTTGCATCCGAGCAATTGCTCAGTTGGTGGCTGATACTAGTCCCAATTATAGGACAGAGAAATCAGACCACTGGAAAAAATACGTGAAAATTAAAGAAATGACGGCTATCTGGCAGGAAAAAGTGGCAGAACGGCGTTTATTAGAGTTTTAACTCTATTTGTAAATCAAAAAACAGGCACAGAATTTGTCTGTGCCTGTTTGGAAGAGAAAATCAAGATTCGGTTAGCATTGGTGCTAATTTTCTTGCAATTTCACCGACGTTCTCGTCCATATCGCCGACGATAATTATACTTGAGTCACCGATCGGGGTAATGGCGCCGGCCATGCCATCTTGGCTGAAGATATTTTCATTTTCACTCGGCAAATTGGTGATAAATAGCGTCACTTTGCCCTTTTCTCCACGGAAAACCATATGCAACGCATTTGAATCGCCAAAACCACAGTGGTTCAGGTAATACACATGGTAAGGGAAGTTCTGGTTAAACTGATACGCAAAAGGCTTCAATTTGGTATTGATCTGCGTTGAACTCACTTCTTCGTCAATGGCGTTGACGAATGGCTTCTCGGCCACCACATGACGCATCGCTTCTGCTTCAAGGCTTGCTTGGGCTGCAGGAACAATTAGATTGCCCCAGTTAAGCTGACCCACCGATAAACCGACGACAAACGCAAGAGATGCGGCCATTGCCATGGCTTTCTTGGTAAAGTTCGGGCGAATCACCTTGTGGCTGCTGCTTTGACTAAACAAGATGCGATCTGCCAAGTCATCGGGCACATCGACTTTCATTGCTTGAGCAATTTGAGCGTCTAACGCGTTCATCTCATCGGCAAACTTTGCATTCACATCGCTCTCAGCGATGGCTTTAAGCAGTTCTTCATCACGCGCTTTAGGGTCGGACATTATTTGTCGACGGAATTCTAAATCATCCATTGTTTACCCCCTTAGCGTCTGTTGATTCATCGAGCATTTCTTTGAGTTGATTACGGGCACGAAATAGTCGCGTCATAACGGTGTTCTTATTCAGTTCGAGGATCTCGCCGATCTCTTCACCACTGAATCCGCCAACAACTTGGAGGAACAATGGTTCGCGATACTCGACGTCCAACTTCATTATCTGGTTTTGCAGCCACTCGGTTTGATGATGAGGATCATCGGAAACTTTCGCTTCTCCTGAGTAATCATCAATATCAACCAAATCAAACTGCTTTCTCTCGAACCGGCGAGCATTCTCGCGGCGCAAGATGGTGATCAGCCATGACTTGGCGGCTTTTTCGTCCTGTAAGCTATCTAGTGACTTCCACGCTCTTAAGCAGGTTTCTTGCACCAAATCTTCGGAGATTGCCTTATCTTTACATAACCAGTAGGCGTAGCGATAAAGGTCTCGATGATAGGCACGCACTAGTGCTTCATATTTTCTTTGCTTGTCCATATTAGAGTCGACCGGGGAAGGCGGCTTTTTCTTTCCGAACATTTTTTATTTTTCCATATCTAGTAGTAGGGCCACGTGATTCTCTAGTGTGCTCAGTTTGGGTTACGAATTGTTCGATAGTTGGAGGCTATGGGTTAATCTTAGTCAGATTTCTGTCGGACGTTCTATAAATGGCGGTATTCATACTCTATTCACATATAAATTGATCTATTTCAAAAAACCATTGACTGAACCCGCTATATTAACGTCTGTCGTCTAGTCATTTCTTTTGAAATGGCATGTTGAGCAAGACGACACTTCCTTTTGAAGGCTGACTTTACTTTCTCCTAATCAGGAAACTGATTATTTTCAATTGGCGTTAATAGTTAATTGCTTTATAGATTCCAACCACACAGTTTTGTGTGGTTTTTTTTTGCCTAATTTTCAGTCCCTTAAGCCTATCACCCTTTCAAGCTCTCTGCTTGTGTCACGTTTATTTAAACACATGTTTGATGTTGATAACATTTTGATTACAATAATGTGGTCTGACCTCATCATTTTCCCTGAGAGTTCCAGATAATAATTTAGGTTAATCAACCCTAATTCGGTCAATCGACCTGAGATAAGCGAACTTCAAGATGGGATGCAATAAGGAGATAGAATGGGAATACAGGACGTGACTACGCGCTCGGGTGAGCGTGTTGCTGTTGTTGCCGGCTTGCGAACACCGTTTGCAAGACAAAGTACAGAGTTTAGCCAAGTGCCAGCGGTGGATTTGGGCAAGATGGTCGTAAGCGAAATGCTTGCTCGTACCAATATTGACCCTAAGTTGATCGACCAAGTGGTGTTTGGCCAAGTGGTTCAAATGCCAGAAGCGCCAAACATTGCGCGTGAGATAGTATTGGGTACTGGGATGAACATTCATACCGATGCGTACAGTGTGACTCGTGCGTGTGCGACCAGCTTCCAGGCTGCCGTGAACGTCGCCGAAAGTATTATGGCGGGCACGGTTGATATCGGTATTGCAGGTGGTGCAGATTCCTCTTCTGTATTGCCGATTGGTGTGTCTAAGAAACTGGCCGCTAACCTACTGGCGCTGAGCAAGACCAAAACCTTGGGTCAAAAGCTCAATATTCTCAAATCTCTCTCTGTTAAAGATCTCATGCCTGTGCCACCTGCCGTTGCTGAATACTCGACAGGTTTATCAATGGGCCAAACTGCAGAGCAAATGGCTAAGAGCCATGGTATTTCAAGGCTGCAGCAAGATGAGCTAGCACATCGCTCTCACAGCCTGGCGTCACAAGCTTGGAAAGAGGGCAAGATCCAAGATGAGGTGATGACTGCTTTCCCTGAACCTTACAAAAAATGGATCTCAGAAGACAACAATATTCGCCATGACTCAACGATTGAAGGCTACGCTAAACTGCGTCCAGCGTTTGACCGTCAGTACGGCAGCGTAACCGCAGCAAACAGTACTCCGCTGACAGATGGCGGTGCAGCGGTGATGCTGATGCGTGAAGGTAAAGCCAAAGAGCTGGGCCTTGAGATCATGGGCTTTATTCGTGGTTATGCTTTCTCTGCGATTGGGGTCGAGATGGATATGTTAATGGGGCCAACCTACGCAACAGCAGAAGTGCTCAAGCGAACGGGCCTTGAGCTGGATGACTTAACACTGATTGATATGCATGAAGCCTTTGCTGCTCAAGCACTGGCTAATGTGAAGATGTTCGCAAGCGATGAGTTTGCGCAGCAACACCTTGGTCGTGAGCGTGCGATTGGTGAAATCGATATGGAGAAGTTCAACGTGCTAGGTGGTTCGATTGCTTATGGTCACCCATTTGCAGCGACGGGTGCTCGAATGATGACGCAAACACTCCGAGAGCTAAAACGTAGAGGAGGCGGCTTAGCACTGAATACTGCTTGTGCAGCCGGCGGGTTAGGCGCAGCAATGATCTTGGAGGTGGAGTAATGAGCGAGCAAAAAGCATTTGAACTAAAGGTTGATACCAACAACGTCGCTTGGCTATCCATCGATGTTCCCAATGAAAAGATGAACACCCTTCAGGCCGCTTTTGCCGATGAGATGACCGAGATCTTTGCTCAACTTGAAGAGAGTAAAGGATCGATTAAGGGCATGGTTGTTCATTCTCTCAAGCCAGATAACTTCATAGCCGGTGCAGATGTACGCATGTTGGATGCCTGTCAATCAGCAGAAGAAGCGCAAGCATTGGCAACAAAAGGGCAGGAGATGTTCCAAACTCTCTCTGACTTACCTTTCCCTGTGGTTGCAGCGATTCATGGCCCGTGCCTTGGTGGTGGGTTAGAGCTGGCTTTGGCGTGTGATTACCGCGTGTGTACCGATTCAGAAAAAACGCGTTTGGGTCTGCCTGAAGTGCAACTGGGCTTGTTACCTGGCTCGGGCGGTACTCAACGCTTACCGCGCTTGATCGGCCTTCTGCCTTCTCTCGATTTGATTCTGACGGGCAAACAACTTCGAGCAAAGAAAGCGAAGAAGCTCGGTGTGGTCGATTCAAGCGTACCGCAAAGTGTGTTGCTGGATGTGGCTTTGAGCTTTGTTGAGAAAGGCAAAAAGCGCGCTAAAGCAAAATCGTCGATGAAAGAAACCTTAATGGCGAAAAACCAGCTTGGCCGTAAGGTGATTTTTGAGCAAGCAGCCAAGAAAACCAATGAAAAGACACGTGGTAATTACCCTGCTGCAGATGCCATTTTGGATGTGATTCGTCATGGTTTAGAAAACGGCATGACCAAAGGTTTAGCATACGAGGCGAAACGTTTTGGTGAGCTAGTGATGACCTCTGAGTCTAAAGCCCTGCGCTCTATCTTCTTTGCTACGACAGAGATGAAGAAAGAACACGGCAGCGACGCAGAGCCGAAGCAGGTTGGCCGCGTTAATGTGTTGGGTGGTGGCTTGATGGGGGCTGGTATCAGTCATGTGTCGGTTGCAAAGGCGAAAGTGCCTGTGCGCATTAAAGATGTGTCGAATGACGGTGTGTTGAATGCTCTCAAATACAACTACAAGTTGTTTGATAAGCAGCGAAAACGCCGTATTCTGAGCAAGGCGCAACTACAAAATAAAATGATGCAGCTGTCTGGTGGCATCGATTTTACCTCGTTCGAGCATAGTGATTTAGTGATTGAGGCTGTCTTTGAAGACCTAGCGCTTAAGCAAGCCATGGTCAAAGACGTCGAGACTCATGCTAAGGCTGAGACAATCTTTGCGACGAATACTTCGTCACTACCGATTGGCCAGATTGCTGAGCAAGCAGAAAGACCTGAAAACGTGGTTGGGTTGCATTACTTCAGTCCGGCAGAAAAGATGCCATTGGTTGAGGTCATTCCTCACGAAACAACCTCTGATGAGACTATCTCAACTGTGGTTGAATTTGCTCGTAAGCAGGGTAAAACGCCGATTGTGGTGAAAGACTGTGCTGGCTTCTATGTGAACCGTATTCTTGCACCATACATGAATGAGGCCGCGCAAGTGTTGATGGGTAACGAGCCGATCGAGCACTTGGATAGCGCGCTACTGAACTTTGGTTTCCCTGTTGGCCCAATCACCTTGCTCGATGAGGTAGGTGTTGATATTGGTGCGAAGATCATTCCAATCTTGGTGAATGAACTAGGCGAACGATTCAAAGGCCCAGATGTATTCGACACTCTGCTCAATGATGATCGTAAAGGTCGCAAGAGCGGCAAAGGCTTCTACACTTACAAGGGTAAGAAGAAAGAAGTCGATAAGTCAGTCTACAAGCTATTGTCTTTGACGCCTGAACAAAAAGCGAGTGAAAACGACATTGCGATGCGTTGTGTGTTGCCAATGCTCAATGAAGCCGTGCGTTGTTTGGACGAAGGCATTATCCGTAGCCCTCGTGATGGTGACATCGGCGCGATCTTCGGTATCGGCTTCCCACCATTCTTGGGCGGTCCATTCCGCTACATGGATAGCATCGGTATTGATACGCTGGTGGAGACGATGAACTCATACGCCGAGAAGTATGGTGATCGCTTTGCTCCATGCGATGGCTTGCTCACTCGAGCGGGCATCGGCAAGGGTTTTTATAGTTAATTAGGCTTAATTAGATAACTCGATCGCTTCGCTGCTGGAAAACTAGATATTTAGACTTTTAGCGCCGAGATAAAAACAGGGGTTGACGCTTTCACGTCAACCCCTATTCTGTCTCTAGCTCTCTAGCTCTCTAGCTCTCTAGCTCTCTAGCTCTCTAGCTCTCTAGCTCTCTAGCTCTCTAGCTCTCTAGCTCTCTAGCTCTCTAGCTCTCTAGCTCTCTAGCTCTCTATTTACTATCAACATGCCCCAAGTCACGTTCAGGTGCAATTATATCGCGAACACGCTTTTTCAGTTCCTTGGCTTCGGGAAAGCCACCGTCGCGCTTTCTTTCCCAAATCACGTTGCCATTGCAAATGATCTCAAAGCGACCACCTGTGTCCGGATGAAGGCTCACTGACTCTATTTCTTCACTAAAGGTATGCAATAGCTCTTGGTTTAACCATGATGCTCTTAGCATCCAGTTACATTGGCGACAGTAGTAGATGTGAATGGTCGCTTTATCCATTTAGCTCTCCCGATAGATATTAAAAAGGGAGCAATACGCTCCCTTAAATTATGTTTATCTTATCGACTCTTAGTTTGAAAACAAGATGTTTGAGCCGTGGTTCAAGCTGGTTAGCAGTAGCGCTTTGTCGTTGATGATATCGACACGACGGCTTTGCTCAGAATCCATCTTAAATACTTGAGTGATGAGCTTAAGCTGATCGGCACTAAAATCTTTGTTTTGGCTAGAAGAGACATCTTTGAACTCGATAGGAGAGATCAGTAGATAGTTGTCACTCAGTTCCCATTCACCCATCTCTGAGATGTTGATGATGCTGTTTGCATCTTCATCTTGGCTGTAAAGCTCCATCATGGAAACTCGAATGTAGGTACCGTTCGGTAGGTATTTTACATTTGAGGTAACATTTACCTTGCGCAATGGCCCAACAACTTCTTGTTTATCTTCAGTCAGGTAAGTCACCATTCGTGACTGCCATTCTTTTTCGGTAAGTACTTGTTCTACTTTGATATCGCTACCCCAGTACAACCAAGCACTGAAGAGTACTGATAGACCTAAAAGGATTTTTGCAGTTGATATTTTCATCTAAGTTACCCTTTTAGTTACAGATCTGGCTTAGGTCAGTTTGTTCAAAGAAGAAGCGAATGGTCGTGTTTTCTACTGAGTACTCTGCAGAGTGCACGTAGTTAAGAACAAGTTGGTTGTTCTGACCACCCGTAGCGATCACTTCTACCGGCTTAAGATCGCCAGTGTTCACTTCGTTATAGCGCTCTACACAACGCTCGATTTGAGGTAACCAGCTCGAAAGGTCAGGTTGACTTTCCGGAGTGCGGATCGGTGTCCCATCGTACTCTGCGATTTGCTTGAAGCTGGTTGAGACTGGCTCTGGCATCAACATAACGAAAAGCGGTAATAAAACAGCGATTAGCACGAGAGCAAACATCGTCTTTTTGCTCTCTGGTGCTGGCTTAGTTGCTACAGTTTGTGGTGCAGTGGAGGCTTCTACGTTTACATTGTTTGCAACGGATGCTTCTGATACTGGAGTGCCATCTGCATCGTGTGCTTGAAATTCGTTTACTGCTTCATCCTGACCACTAAGCGGGGCTGCGCGCTCCACCGTTGAGATCAACATATAGCCACGCTTTGGCACAGTTTTGACAAACTGAGGTGACTTTGTCGAGTCTTTAAGCATTTTACGCAGTGTAGAGATTGCCTGTGTCAAACTTGAGTCGTCGACCTGAAAACCTTGCTTGCGCCACACGAACTCGTGTAGCTCATTACGAGTAATTACCTCATTGGGCTTCTCGGATAGCATCAGTAGTATGCGGCTCTCATTACTTCCTAGTCGTACTACTTCATTGTCACTCTGCTGATCCGTTAGCGAGTTACTATTTGGGTCGAACACAAAGCGGTTCGCAATAATAAACTTGGTACCAATGTTACTCATAGAGGTCTTCTTTTTAGATGTTTTTTATAATGGTATTAATAAGTTACATACAAAGTTATAATGTAACTAATAACTAAATATAGTGCGTTTTTATGATTTTAGAGGAACAGGATAATTAAAATTTTCTAAAAAAACAGTGTATTTACGTTTATTGACCTTGAATTTACATTTCTCAGCCTCACTTTAGAAGTTAAATACTTCTGTAGCACAGCTTAATGCTGCAGTATTCAATTGGTTATCAATACCTGGAATTGGTCATACATTTGCATGTTTTGGAGAAAAAATGAGCGAAACGGCAACGAATAACAAAGAAACTCGTGGCTTTCAATCTGAAGTAAAACAACTGCTTCATTTGATGATCCACTCTCTTTATTCAAACAAAGAGATCTTTCTACGTGAGTTGATCTCAAATGCATCGGACGCATCAGACAAGTTGCGCTTCCAAGCACTATCAAACGCAGATCTATATCAAGGTGATGCGGAGCTAGGTGTAAAGTTATCTTTTAATGAAGAAGCAAACACACTGACGATTTCTGACAACGGTATCGGTATGAGCCGTGACGACGTTATTGAGCACCTAGGTACGATTGCTAAGTCAGGTACAGCTGAATTTTTCTCAAAGCTTTCTGAAGATCAGTCAAAAGATTCTCAATTGATCGGTCAATTCGGTGTGGGTTTCTACTCTGCGTTCATCGTGGCTGACGCGGTAACCGTTCGCACTCGTGCTGCAGGTCTAGACGCTTCACAAGCAGTGCAATGGCACTCTGAAGGTGAAGGTGACTACACCATTGAGGACATCTCAAAAGAGTCTCGTGGTACTGACATCGTTCTTCACATGCGTGAAGAAGGCAAAGAGTTCTTGAACGAGTGGCGTCTGCGTGAAGTGATTAGTAAGTACTCTGATCACATCGGTATCCCTGTTTCTATCCTGACTAATGTTCGTGATGAAGAAGGTAAAGAGACGGGCGAAACTAAGTGGGAGCAAATCAACAAGGCTCAAGCACTTTGGACTCGCAACAAGTCAGACATCAATGGAGACGAATACAAAGAGTTCTATAAGCACGTTTCTCATGATTTCGCTGATCCTCTTGTGTGGAGCCACAACCGCGTTGAAGGTAAAAACGACTACACAAGCCTGCTTTACATTCCATCTAAAGCACCTTGGGACATGATGAACCGTGACCATAAGTCTGGTCTGAAGCTGTATGTACAGCGTGTATTCATCATGGACGATGCTGAGCAGTTCATGCCATCTTACCTGCGTTTTGTGCGTGGTCTGATAGATTCAAATGATCTGCCGCTGAACGTATCTCGTGAAATCCTGCAAGATAACAAGGTCACTCAGTCACTACGTAGTGCGTGTACTAAGCGTGTTCTGACTATGCTGGAGCGCATGGCGAAGAATGACGAAGAGAAATACCAAGAGTTCTGGAAAGAGTTTGGTCTTGTTATCAAAGAAGGCCCGGCTGAAGATATGGCAAACAAAGAAAAGGTTGCTGGTCTTCTGCGCTTTACATCTTCTGATGTTGACTCTTCTGAGCAGACAGTTTCTCTTGCGCAATACATTGAGCGTATGAAAGACGGTCAGGATAAGATTTACTACCTGACTGCAGACAGCTATGCAGCAGCGAAAAACAGCCCACACCTCGAGCAGTTCAAAGCGAAAGGAATCGAAGTAGTACTAATGTACGATCGCATCGATGAGTTCCTAATGAACTACCTGACTGAGTTCGATGGTAAGCAATTCCAATCGATCACTAAAGCGGGCCTTGATCTGAGCAAGTTTGAAGACGAGCAAGAGAAAGAGAAGCAAAAAGAGACAGAGGAAGAGTTTAAGTCTGTGGTTGATCGCACTAAGACTTACCTTGGTGACCGTGTTAAAGAAGTACGTACTACCTTCAAGCTTGCGACGACGCCAGCTGTTGTTGTAACGGATGACTTTGATATGGGTACTCAGATGCAGAAGCTTTTAGAAGCGGCGGGTCAAGCAGCTCCAGAAGTGAAATACATCTTCGAAATCAACCCAGAGCATCCTATGGTTCAACGCATGGCTGATGAAGCTGATGAAGAAGCGTTTGGTCGCTGGGTAGAAGTACTACTTGGTCAAGCAATGCTAGCTGAGCGCGGTGCAATGGAAGACCCATCACTGTTCTTAGGTGCAATGAACAAGCTTCTAGCAAAATAATATCACTCGAAGAGCTCGCTTAGGCGGGCTCTTTCTTTTTAGTGGTTTCATTCTTTAGTCTTAACGCAAATTTTAAGCAACTCACTTATGTTAAACTAGTTGCTCAGGTTGCATTGAAACTTGAATAACCGCGTCAAGGTGTGTATTTTGTCACGCTTTGATATTAGACCTGAATGGTCGTGTTATACCGAAACTTATCGTTTGCGTGCAGTGAAATGGTTGGAAATACCCTTATCTTGTACAAGCAGATTTTTCTGTGCTGATAGATTCGCTGTCATCACTAATTGTGAGCTTCGGTATAAATCATTAATTTTTAAGAGGAATCAACATGCGCATCATCCTTCTAGGTGCTCCAGGTGCAGGTAAAGGCACACAAGCAAACTTCATCATGGAAAAATACGGTGTTCCACAAATTTCTACTGGTGACATGCTACGTGCAGCTATCAAAGCAGGTACAGAACTTGGCAAGCAAGCTAAAGCTGTAATCGACGCTGGTCAGCTAGTTTCTGATGAAATCATCCTAGGTCTAATCAAAGAGCGTATTGCTCAAGACGATTGCGCGAAAGGTTTCCTACTAGACGGTTTCCCACGTACTATCCCTCAAGCAGACGGCCTAAAAGAAATGGGCGTTGACGTAGATTACGTTGTTGAAATCGATGTTGCTGACGATGTGATCGTTGAGCGCATGGCAGGTCGTCGTGCTCACCTAGCATCAGGCCGTACTTACCACGTGGTTTACAACCCGCCTAAAGAAGAAGGCAAAGATGACGTTACGGGTGAAGACCTAGTTATCCGTGAAGATGATAAGCCAGAAACAGTACGCGCACGTCTAGGCGTATACCACGAGCAAACGGCTCCACTGATCTCTTACTACGGTAAAGAAGCTGAAGCGGGCAACACTAAGTACCTGAAATTCGACGGTACTAAGCAAGTTGCTGAAGTAAGTGCAGAGCTAGAAAAAGCACTTAGCTAATAAAAAGCCCTTTGCGAATAAAATCGAAGCCTTAATTCTGAGCAATTAGGCTTATGAAGTTCTTAAAAGCGACTGTTTACAGTCGCTTTTTTTATTTTTAGCTCATAAAATCGAAAGACGAACAGCAACGTATAACAACGTTCAACAACTGCAACCACCAGGATAATACTCGCCATTATGAGCCAAGGAAAAAAATCAGGGGTTCTACTTGTTAACCTCGGCACGCCAGATGCCCCAACTGCACCGGCTATTAAGCGCTTCTTATCTGAGTTTCTACACGATCATCGCGTGGTTAATCTAAGCCGATGGCTATGGTGTCCACTGCTTCATGGAGTGATCCTGCCGATTCGCTCACCAAAGGTCGCGAAATTGTACCAAACGGTGTGGATGGAGGAGGGCTCTCCACTGTTGGTTTACTCGCAGCGTCAGCAACAGAAGTTGGCTCAGGTTGTCGATATGCCAGTTTCGTTGGGTATGACTTATGGTAACCCGAGTGTGTTTGTTGGTTTACAGTCGCTCCTAGAGCAGGGTGTTGAAGAGGTTATTGTTCTACCTCTATACCCACAGTACTCAGGCACAACGACCGCTGCGGTTTCAGATGCGTTAACACGTGCATACAAGAAGATGCCTGTATTGCCTCATTATAAGTTTGTTCGTGATTACTATGAGCACCCTTTGTATATCAAAGCATTGGCTGAAAGCGTGCGTAAGCATTGGCAAGAACATGGTCAATCAGATTATCTACTGTGTTCATATCACGGTATTCCAAAGCGCTTGGCTGACGAAGGCGATATCTATCCTCAGCACTGTGAACGTACGACGGAACTTTTGGCGCAAGAGCTAGGGCTCGATGAATCTAAGATTGGTATGAGCTATCAATCTCGCTTCGGAAAAGAAGAGTGGTTGAAACCTTACACAGACAAAACCCTAGAAGAGCTACCAGGCAAAGGTGTTAAGTCGATCTCTATCATCGCCCCTGCCTTTTCGTCAGACTGTCTCGAAACGCTTGAAGAGATCTCAGAGCAATGCAAAGAGACCTTTATCGAGGCTGGTGGCGATAACTTCACCTACATTCCATGTTTGAATGACGATGATCTGCATATCGAAATGATGGCGGATATAGTTGGGAATGTGTAGGGGTAGGGCGGATTTTGTCTTCCTTAGATAGCTAGATCGCTTCGCTGCTGGAAAACTAGATATCTAGATTCTTCCAAGAATACGAAATAGGGGATTGACGTGTAAACGTCAATCCCCTATTTTTTCTCTAGCTCTCTAGCTCTCTAGCTCTCTAGCTCTCTAGCTCTCTAGCTCTCTAGCTCTCTAGCTCTCTAGCTCTCTAGCTCTCTAGCTCTCTAGCTCTCTAGCTCTGAAACTCGCGAAAACCACCATAATCTCATAGCAACTTTCCTGCCTTCTCGCTTACACTACGGTCCTATTTTACTTTCGATGTGCGTAACTATGCGATTCCGCTCTTTATTTTAATTGTTACTCTTACCTCTAGCCGGTTGTTCTTTATTGGAAATAAAGCTCGACAGCCAGACAACACCTTTGACTCAGCAAGAGCTCAATATGCGCTTGTTAACGCGTGAGTATACCCAGCAGTTCTTCTCCCAAGTGGAACAGTCTGCCGACCACATATCAGAGCAGTACGATGCACAAGACAGAGTACATCAATCTTATGTTCTGCTGTGGAAGATAAACGCTCAAGAAGGGATGCAGCAGGCGGCTTATCAGGTTTCTCCAATGGCGGCGCTCATCGATGCATGGGTTTTCACCGAGCAAATGAATCAGTATTTTGATTCGGGTGCTGGTGCTGACTTATTTGACGGTGATAGCGTTCAGGGAACGTCTTCTTTGCTTGCTCAAGATATTGAAGGCTTAGCTAAGGGCTTGTTAAAGCAAAGTGATTTTGAAACCACGAAATCATTTGTTAGCCAGTTTGCTCAAGATAACCCATTTTTGGAATTGAGTTTTATTCGAACTCCAGCATACCGGGCCTGGTTAGAGGCGAATCAAATCAGTGAAGATCAAGTCGTGTCCACTTTAGGTACAATGCCTGAAGCTCTAGGGGATGTTTCAGATCGATTGAGTCTAGTGTCTGAACAAACGCCAAAGCTGATGACGTGGAAGGCGCAACTTATCGCTTTGAATAGTACTGTGAGTGGTGAGCAACTGAATAAAACGCTAGAAAGCTTGCAGGCGACCTCGCGCTCGTTCCAAGATTTTGTGGAGAACAACCCTGAATACATGGAAGAGCTTGCGCGTCAGATGAATGCTCAATTAGCGCCCTTGGTGGAACAGATCGATTCGCGAACAGAGAGCCGCATTGAGCAACTGAGCGAAGAGCGTCAGGCACTAGAGAAAATGGTTGCACGCGAGCGTGCTGAGATTGCACAGATCATTAGTAAAGAACGTGCCAAGTTCACTCAAGACATTGACCAAATGTCGCAGGACGTTGTCGCGTTGGCGATTGATAAGCTGATCGAACTGATCAAGAGCACCATTATTTACTTCATACTGTTCATTGTCGCGATTTTCTTTGCACCGTTGGGGCTTGGCTACATGTTAGGTAAACGCAGTGCTTCGAAGGTTAAAGCCAGTTAATCGTAGCAACCTGTTAGTTATCTCAAGTAACAACAAGGCCTAGCTAAATAGCTAGGCCTTAATTTTGATATCGAGTAAATCAGATTTTAGTAAGCGTCGTTATGAACACTTTGAACAGCACGACCTGATGGGTCCGCCATGTTCTTGAATGATTCATCCCACTCAATCGCTTTTGCTGAAGAACAAGCAACAGATGGACCACCCGGTACACACTCAGCTGCCGATGGCAGTGGGAACAACTCTTCGAAGATTTCACGGTAAACGTAACCTTCTTTGGTTGTCGGTGTGTTGTAAGGGAAGCGGAATGATGCTGATTCCATTTGTTGGTCAGTGACTTTTGCTTCAGCCACTTCTTTCAGAGTATCGATCCAGCTGTAGCCAACACCATCAGAGAACTGTTCTTTTTGACGCCATGCGATCGCTTCAGGTAGGTAATGCTCAAAACACTCACGTAGGATGTGTTTTTCCATCTTACCATTGCCACACATTTTGTCTTCTGGGTTTAGGCGCATCGCTACGTCAATGAACTCTTTATCTAGGAAAGGTACACGACCTTCGACACCCCAAGCCGCTAAAGACTTATTCGCACGAGCACAGTCAAACATGTTCAGAGCCAGTAGCTTACGTACAGTCTCTTCGTGGAATTCTTGCGCGTTTGGTGCTTTGTGGAAGTATAGGTAACCACCAAAGATCTCATCAGCCCCTTCACCAGAAAGAACCATCTTGATGCCCATGGCTTTGATCTTACGGCCCATCAAGAACATCGGTGTTGAAGCGCGGATAGTGGTCACATCGTAGGTTTCGATGTGGTAAATAACATCACGAATCGCATCCAAGCCTTCTTGGATTGTGTATGTCATCTCATGGTGAACCGTACCGATTTGCTCAGCAACTTCACGCGCTGCCTTTAGATCAGGTGCGCCTTCTAGACCCACTGCAAATGAGTGCAGTTGTGGCCACCAAGCTTCTGACTTCTCATCATCTTCGATACGCATTGCAGCAAAGCGTTTTGCTACCGCTGAAGTGATCGATGAGTCTAGACCACCAGAAAGAAGCACACCGTAAGGAACGTCGGTCATTAGCTGACGCTTAACTGCAGCTTCTAGAGCTTCAGTCAGCTCTTCTTTGCTGGTTGAGTTGCCCTGAACCGCTGCGTATTCATTCCAGTCGCGAACGTAGTAGCGCTGAGGCTCTGCATCTTTTGAACCATAGTAGCTGCCCGGAGGGAACTCACTTACGGTTTTACATACAGGCACAAGCGCTTTCATTTCTGAAGCGACGTAGTAGTTGCCGTGTTCGTCATAACCTTGGTAAAGCGGGATGATACCGATATGGTCTCGGCCCACAAGGTACTCATCTTTCTCTTCATCGTACAGGACGAATGCAAAGATGCCATTGAGCTCTTCCAGTAGGTCAGCGCCCATCTCTTGGTAAAGCGCTAGGATAACTTCACAGTCTGAATCTGTTTGGAATTCATACTTGCCTTCGTAACGAGCACGAAGTTCTTTGTAGTTGTAGATCTCGCCGTTTACCGCAAGGATGTGCTTCTTGTCTTGGCTGTAAAGAGGTTGTGCACCACTATTTACACCAACGATAGCTAGACGTTCATGGGCAAGGATTGCGCGCTCAGATGAATAGATGCCAGACCAATCCGGTCCGCGGTGACGTAATTTTTTAGACATTTCTAATGCGAGTGGGCGAAGTGCCGATGCATCGCTCTTAATGTCTAAGATTCCAAATACTGAACACATATTTAAATCCTTTTAAATGGAAAGTTTTTAACCGATGAATTCAATTTGCCATTATCAATAAAAAAAGCAACCCAATGTAAGAAATTAAATCACTCAATTTGACCATTGATGAACAATTTCCATATAAATTGCGATTTTGGTAAATGAATTCTAATTCGTGTTTATTTATGCACCAAATCGACCTGATTGAGGCCAACTTGGTGCGTAGAACTATTTTTCGTAGAGCTATTTGAAGTTGGGCTTGAGCTGCTCACAAACATGGCGAGCAAAACCGCTGCCGGCTTCGTTATAGATGTTAAAGGCCGCGTCGACACCGTGCTCTTGGAGCGTGTCTAACTGGTCCGGGTATTCTGCGATCGCGGCAATTTGTCCTTTAAAGTCGCGAGCTTGCAATAGTTCCAGGGCGGATTGGTTACCTTGGTGGTGCGGCATAGCAAGCAGTACCAGCTGAATATTTTCTGTGTTGAGGATGCGCTCCCAAAAGTCTGGGTCGGTCGCGTCACCACAGATAACATTGCGCCCTAGAGACCGATGCTCTTTAGCGGTATCTTCTCGAACTTCGATACCTAAGCTGATCTTGCCATAGCGTGAACGGAACTCATCATAGGCACCTGTGCCGATGCGACCCATACCCAGAATCAACACTTGAGCATGCCCCGGGTTAATGCGCTGATCGCGGATGTTCAATGATTCTGCAGCCGCTTCTTTTAGCCATTTAGAGGAGCGCTGATAAATGTTGTGACCCTTGCGATTAATAGGGGAAGCGAGAACAAACGATAAAGAGACCGCGATTGCTAGTGCAACCATTAGGTCGCCACTCATCCAACCCATTTTGAATGCAAGTCCACCTACAATCAGGCCGAATTCGCTGTAGTTAAACAGAGCCAGCGAAGCCAGCAATGACGTACGCACGCGGAACTTAAAGGTGTTGATGATAAGAAAATAGAGTAGGGCTTTAACCGGAAGCAGCAACATGAAGATAATGGCTAGCAAGAAACCATCTAAGGTAGGTTGAGCTGATAGACCAATGTTGAGGAAGAAACAAACAAGGAACAGCTCTTTCAAGTTGAATAGAGACTTAGAAAGCTCTGATGCCTTTCGGTGTCCTGCAAGCAACATACCTAAGATAAGTGCACCAAGGTCGGGTTTGACACCAACGAACTCAAATAGGCCAGCGCCTGCAACAAGTGCTAGGAAGATACCGGATAGCACAAGCATCTCACCGTGACCAACCTCATCGAGAATCTTAAATAAAATCGGGCGAGCAAATGGCAGAGCGAATAGCGCAATAGCGTACCACTCGGGAATTTTTCCAGTAGAAGCAGTTAAGAAGACAACAGCAAAGATGTCTTGCATGACCAAGATACCAATAGCCAAGGTACCGTAGGTTGCATTCATCTCACCTTTCTCTTGCAGAGTTTTCACCGCAAATACAGTACTTGAGAAAGAGAGCGCAAAGCCAAGCAGAACGATTTGGTCGATACCCATGCTGGCCATTGATGAAACGCCAAGCAGTTTAAGTGCGAGTATAGCAAGGGTAAAAAAGGCGGTAGAAAGAAGATTATGCGCCGTCGCACCTGCCCAAATTTCTTTGGAGAGTAGTGTTTTTATATCGAGCTTTAAGCCGATAGTGAAAAGCAAAAGAGTAACACCAAGGTCAGCGAGAGTAACAATAGTGTCGCTACTATTAAAACCAAAGTGATGAAGAACAAAACCTGCACACAAAAAACCAACAAGAGGAGGAAGGTTGACCTTAAGAGCTATAAAGCCCATAAAAAATGCGGCAGAGATTAAAACAATTTCCATATATGAAGTATCTCTAGAAGATATAAAAAAGGTCGTGAATTCACGACCTTACTATTGAACAGTTTTTTTGGGTTACTCTTCAAGTAGTTTCTGCAACAGAACGCCGTTTAACATTGCTCGCTTAATCATTGAGAATGCCCCCATAGTCGGTTGGCTATCGATAGTAGACGCAACGATAGGAAGGCCGGTGTGGAACGTCGTTAGAGATTGGTTTTCTACATTTCGACGAATCGCCGGGAATACAATGTCTTGAGCGATAGTAATATCACCCGCAATGATGACCTTTTGTGGATTAAATAGGTTAATTGTCATTGCGATGGCTTTACCAAGCTGATTCCCCACACGTACAAGGCTCTGTTTTGAGAGCTCATCGCCATTCACGGCATGCTGGCATACATCTGTAATGGTGACGTCATCTAGTGTGTTTAGGCTTGAGTCATAGCCTTGTGCCATTAGCTTCTTCACATGAGCCACGATCGCAGGGTTTGCGGCTACGGTTTCTAGGCAACCAAAGTTACCACATTGGCACTGTTCACCTAGAGGGTCGATCTGTATATGACCAATTTCACCTACATTGCGATTATGACCTAGGAATACCTGACCATTTACGATAATGCCTGCACCAGTACCACGGTGAACACTGACAAGAATTGAGTCTTGGCAATCTTGGCTCTCACCAAAGTAGTGTTCAGCTAAAGCCATACCACGTACATCGTTACCGACGAAACAAGCCAGCTTAAACTCTTCAGTAATAATGTCGCTAAGAGCGAGCTTATCAATATCGGTGTTTGGCATGTATTCAACAACACCGGTTTCTGGGTTCACCAGACCAGGTAGTACGATGCCAATCGCAATAAGTTGTTGAATAATCGGTTCGTTAGCTTGGATGAAATCTTTGAGGTGACCAAGTAGGCCTGTAACCAGTTCATTTTGGTTCTTGTAAACCAGCTCGTGTGAAACGGTCGCTAGCTCTTTAGCCCCAAGATCGTAAAGGCTAATTTGAATGTAATCGCGGCCAAGACGAACTGCGATTGAATGGAAAGGCTGAACTTCAGTTGTCAGAGATATTGCTCGGCGACCACCCGTTGAGGCTTGCTGAGCAACTTCTTTGATGAGGCCTTTTTCTAGTAGTTGGCGGGTGATTTTCGTAACGCTAGCAGGAGCCAGTTGGCTAACATCTGCAATTTGGATTCGCGAAATTGGTCCTTGTTGATCAATAAGGCGATAGACCGCTGCCCCGTTAAGTTGTTTAACTAGATCTACGTTACCGATTTGTCCGCCATTCATATTTAGTTCTGCTCGTATTGTCCGTTAACTATTGTCGCTTGGACGTTGAAGTCACGGTCAAATACAGTCAGGTTAGCTACCATGCCTTTTTTGATAAGGCCTAGTTTATTGTCAACGCCGATTGCTTTTGCTGGGTATAGCGTAGCCATACGAAGTGCTTCGTCCAATGCGATATGTGCGTGCTCAACAGTGTTTTGTACTGCTTCAATCATTGTTAATGCTGAGCCGCCTAGTGTGCCATTTTCATCAACACACTTACCGTCTCTGTAATATACTTTCTTACCGACAAAAATAAAGTAATCCATGTCAGCACCTGCAGGAGCTGTGGCATCGGTCACTAATACAAGCTTTTCGCCTTTGATTTTGTGTGCAATACGGATGTTTGCGTAATCAACGTGGAAACCATCTGCGATGATACCGGCATAGACCTCTGGAGTATCGTAGATAGCACCAACAACACCAGGTTCACGACCTACCATTGGTGTCATTGCATTGAATAGATGGGTTGCGAAGGTGATACCAGAAGCAAAGCTCTCGCGCGCCTCTTGATATGTCGCGTTAGTATGGCCAATAGAAACCACGATACCCGCATCTCGCAGACGCTCAATGTGCGAAGGGTCGTTATGTTCCGGAGCAAGAGTCACTTTTGCGATTAGGTCAGCATTATCACATAAGAACTCAACCATGCTGTCATCAGACGGGCGGATATAATCAACGCTATGAATACCTTTCTTCGCAACGTTTAAGTATGGCCCTTCAAGGTGCAGACCAAGGGATTGGTTCTGATACTTGTTGTGATATTCACGAGCAGCTGCAATCGCTGCACGCATATCTTCGTCAGAAGACGTAATCAGGGTTGGAAGGAAGCTAGTACAACCTGATTTCAGATTTGCTTGGTGCATGATTTGCATGGTGTCAGCTGTGATTTCGTCGTTCAGCATCACACCACCACAGCCATTTAGCTGTAGATCAATAAAGCCAGGGCTTACGTTTGCACCCTTCAAATCACGAGTTTCTAAATCTTGAGGAAGTGCATCCACTGCGCAAATTGACTGGATGTTGTTGCCTTCAATGATGATAGCGTGGTTAGTCAGGACATCGTGACCAGTATAAATTTTACAATTCGTTAGCGCGTACATGGTTGCTAATCCTTCTATAGGTAATTTTCTAAAATTCTTGGGGACCTATTGAATGTAAGGAGGCATAGCCTACAACTTACTTTGATGAATTCAATTAGATCGATAACTTGTATTGTGCAGCAAAATATCTAAACGAGGTATTTGGTAACTTTCTGATTTTTCGAAGATAGCTTTCGGAACTATCTATTATTACTGGTTGTTAAGCTTCAACCTTTTACCTGCATCACAAAAAAAAGAGTAACACACACTCGTTTGAGCAGATAAATTTTAACTATATCATCTCATTTTTTCGCATAATAAAATAAGTTTTATGATCTCGCTAGCAAAAACCTTGGTTTTTGGCTAAATCTGGTGATTATGATCACAAATGAGACGGTTTTAATTTGCGGAGCGAAATTATTGTCATAAACTGAACAGGACTAAATTGAGGAGCTAAAAAAAGTTCCTCGAACCAAATTATAAAATCCTATAGGGGGAACAACAGGTGAATATTCTTGGATATGCACAGAAGCTAGGTAAAGCGTTAATGCTTCCTATCGCGACACTTCCGATTGCGGCGCTTCTACTACGTTTGGGTCAAGGCGACCTTTTAGACATTCCATTTATGGCGCAAGCTGGTGGAGCAATTTTCGGTAACCTTCCACTTCTATTCGGTCTAGGTATCGCAATTGGTCTTTCTAAAGACGGTAACGGTGCAGCAGGTCTTGCTGGTGCGGTCGCTTATTTCGTTCTTACAGCAACAGCGACAACAATCAACGCAGACGTGAACATGTCTTTCTTCGGCGGTATCTTTGCAGGTATCATCGCAGGTCACTGTTACAACGCATTCCACGCGACTCGTCTTCCTGAGTGGCTAGCGTTCTTCGCAGGTAAGCGTCTTGTTCCTATCATGGCAGGTCTATTTGCTCTAGTAGCAGGTGCGATCTCTGGTGTGGTATGGCCTGGTGTTCAATCTGGTCTTGATGCACTTGCACACGCAGTTTCAACTTCTGGTGCAATTGGTCAATTCGTATACGGTACTCTTAACCGTGCTCTTATCCCTGTTGGTCTTCACCACGTTCTTAACTCATACTTCTGGTTCGGTATGGGCACGTGTCAAGAAATCATCGTAGCTGGTTCTGCTGGTTTCGAAGCATTCAACCAACTATGTGTTGACCCAGCTCTAGCTAAGACTCTAGTTGTTGGTCAAGAATACACATTCGAATTTGCTAACTCTGTAAACCCTGAAATCACTGCAGTGGTTAAAGAAGTAACTGAAACAGTTAAGTCTGGTGACCTACACCGCTTCTTCGGTGGCGATAAAGGCGCTGGCGTATTCATGAACGGCTTCTTCCCTGTAATGATGTTTGGTCTTCCAGGTGCTGCACTAGCAATGTACCTAGCAGCTCCAGCTGAAAAACGTGGTCAAGTTGGTGGTGCACTATTCTCAGTAGCATTCTGTTCTTTCCTAACAGGTATCACTGAGCCGCTAGAATTCATGTTCGTATTCCTAGCTCCAGCACTATACGCAATGCACGCAGTATTTACGGGTCTATCTCTAGTTGTTGCTAACATGTTCGGCACACTACACGGCTTCGGTTTCTCTGCTGGTCTAATCGACTTCGTACTGAACTACGGTCTTGCTACTAAGCCATTCGTTCTACTACTAATCGGTCTAGCATTTGGTGCTCTATACTTCTTCACATTCTCTTTCGCAATCCGCGCTTTCAACCTGAAGTCGCCTGGTCGTGAAGGTGACGACGAAGATGCGCCAGCAGGCAACGAAGAAGCAGCGAAAGGTGACCTAGCTCGCCAATACCTAAAAGCTCTAGGTGGCCACGAGAACCTAACTTCAATCGACGCATGTATCACACGTCTACGTCTAACTCTAAAAGATCGCTCTGTTGCTGACGAAGCTGTTCTTAAGAAACTTGGTGCAAAAGGTGTGGTTAAACTAGGCGAAAACAACCTACAGGTTATCCTAGGCCCACTAGCTGAAATCGTTGCTGGCGAAATGAAAGCAATCGGTTCAGGTGAAGACCTATCTGACGTAAAACTTCCTTAGTCGCTAATCAAGCCCACTAAGTAAGATTAGAATCAAAAGCCTCCCTCTCGGAGGCTTTTTCAGTTTTCGAGCCTTAATTGATATTTAGGAACTAGGGTTTGGGAAGTGAGTGGAACCTCATTGATTCGGATCTTTTTACTCAAATCTCAGTCCGCCTCTTTCCCCAAAATCAATGCTTGCCTTATCTTTGCTCTAAAGATCAGCGAATAGACGAAATATTGTTAATTTACTGTCGGTACGTATTGTCTAATCCACTAGAATTGTGGATCATTACGGGCAATGATCTCTGAACTCTCAGAGAGATGAATTTACTGACAATACTACGAGGTGCTATAGATGAGTGAAGCTGAGGCTCGACCATCGAATTTCATTCGCCAAATCATTGATAAAGATTTAGCGGATGGCAAACACACAAGCGTGCATACTCGATTTCCGCCAGAGCCAAACGGCTACCTGCATATCGGACACGCTAAATCTATTTGCTTAAACTTTGGTATTGCTCAGGACTATCAGGGACAGTGTAATCTTCGTTTTGATGACACTAACCCTGAAAAAGAAGACGTAGAATACGTTGAGTCAATTAAGAATGATGTAAGTTGGTTAGGCTTCGATTGGTCTGGCGATATTTGTTACTCGTCAAACTACTTCGATAAGCTATACGAATATGCAGTGGAATTAATTAATAAAGGCTTAGCGTATGTTGACGAGCTAAGTCCAGAGCAGATTCGTGAATACCGCGGCACATTAACGTCGCCAGGTAAGCTAAGTCCTTACCGCGATCGTTCGCCAGAAGAAAACCTAGCGTTGTTTGAAAAGATGCGTGATGGCGGTTTTGAAGAAGGCAAGGCATGTCTTCGTGCGAAGATCGACATGGGTTCATCGTTCATGGTTATGCGCGATCCTGTGCTTTACCGTGTTCGTTTCGCTGAACATCACCAAACAGGTGACAAGTGGTGCATTTACCCTATGTACGACTTCACGCACTGTATTTCTGATGCACTTGAAGGCATTACGCACTCGATCTGTACGCTAGAGTTTCAAGATAACCGTCGTCTATACGACTGGGTATTAGACAACATCACTATCGATTGCCAACCGCGTCAATATGAGTTCAGTCGCTTGAACCTAGAATACACAGTTATGTCTAAGCGTAAGCTTAACCAACTGGTGACTGAGAACCTAGTCGACGGTTGGGATGACCCTCGTATGCCTACGATCTCTGGCCTCCGTCGTCGTGGCTTTACTCCGGCATCTATTCGTGAGTTCTGTAAGCGCATTGGTGTAACTAAGCAAGAGAACATGATTGAGTTTGGTTCTTTAGAGTCTTGTATTCGTGAAGACCTAAATGAAAATGCTCCTCGTGCTATGGCTGTTCTTGATCCAGTTAAGATCGTTATCGAGAACTATGATGCGGATAAGGCTGAGACGCTGACTATTGCGAATCACCCAAACAAGCCAGAGATGGGTACTCGTGACGTGCCATTTACGCGTGAAGTATTCATCGAGCGTGAAGATTTCCGCGAAGAAGCGAACAAGAAGTACAAGCGCCTAGTGCTTGGCAAAGAAGTTCGTTTACGTGGTGCTTATGTGATTAAAGCTGAGCGCATTGAAAAAGATGCTGAAGGCAACATCACAACTATCTTCTGTTCTTACGATGACGAGACACTTGGTAAGAATCCAGCAGATGGCCGTAAAGTGAAAGGTGTAATTCATTGGGTATCTGCAACGCAAGGTGTACCTGCAGAGATTCGCCTATATGACCGTTTATTCACGGTAGAAAATCCAGCTGCGGCAGATAACTTTGCTGAGACGATCAACCCAGAATCTCTAGTGAAAGTAGAAGGTATTGTTGAACCTAGCCTAGCATCCGCTGAAGCTGCACAAGGCTTCCAGTTTGAGCGTACTGGATACTTCTGTGTTGATTCAAAAGAATCAAGCGCAGAGAAGCTCGTATTCAACCGTACCGTTGGTCTACGTGATACTTGGGCGAAGATTGAAGGTTAATCACTTCTATCTGCTCTAGAACGAAAAAACCAGCTCACTTGAGCTGGTTTTTTATTGCGTTTAGCTTTAAACACCGTCTGGTCTAGTGGTTGATACAACACCGTTGCGAGAGTTATACCAAATAATGTAAGGCCAGCTTTCAGGGTTGTTTCCAGCACGTCTTACTGTCGACGCATAATAGCAAACGGCTTTTTGATCGTGGCTAGTTCCATCAGAAGCGGTGAAACTTAAGTTTTTTCTTGCGGCAATAAAGTCAACATTTGCAGCATCATTGATATTAATGGATAGGCTATAGTCTCCATCGACAATTTGGTTCCAAATCTCAATACAGCCCTTTTCATTTTTACCAATTTGGTAGGGATTACTCATCTCACCTTCGCTGTTGCCTTTATCAATCCCTATAGGAAAGCCGATATCGTTCACATCAAGTTTCCCGTCACCATAGCCTTCTAGATCGACTTGAGAAGCTGGTGTCGCGCCATTCACTATCCATTGTTTTTGGGCAAAACTGACAGCGGAACCAAATTGAGCTGCTATGCCATCAATCTGTGCCTGCTGGCTTTGAGTGGTGAGGTTGATGAACCGAGGTAGGGCGATAACACTTAATATCGCGATAACCACAATGACCACGATGAGCTCGATGAGGGTGAAACCCTTGGATAAGCGTATTATTTTTAACTTACTCAATTACTATCCTATAAAGGCAAAAATGCCAGACAGAGTCTGGCATTTTTAACACTATTTAGTCGGTTTGTGCGCGTTTGGGTCATCCTTACACTTACCACCGATGCATTTACCGTAAAGGTAAAGGCTGTGGTTAGTTAGGTGGATGTTGTATCTTTCTGCGATCTCTTTTTGACGCTCTTCAATGACGTTATCAGAGAATTCAATCACCGCACCACAGTCTAGACACACTAAGTGATCGTGGTGGTGTTGAGTTGAGAGTTCAAATACTGATTTACCGCCTTCGAAGTGGTGGCGAGTTACGATACCAGCGTCGTCGAATTGGTTTAGTACGCGGTATACGGTCGCTAGACCAATTTCTTCACCAAGGTCGATGAGCTTCTTATACAGATCTTCGGCACTGATATGTTGGCAATCAGGTTGTTGCAGAACCTCTAAAATTTTAAGTCTTGGAAGGGTAACCTTTAATCCAGCATTCTTAAGTGCTTGGTTGTTATCTGACATATACTTTCCTGTTGATGTTCTGCTTAATTCGCATAGCAATGAAGACATTATAGGTGAGTCTAAGGTAACAATAAACCTCGAAGTTCAGAGGGTTATAACCTATTTGAGCGAAAAGCGTGCTAAATCACTTTAAAAACAGGTTAGACCAGTTACAATTAATTAACATTTTATTGTAAAGGTTGGTATCTAGCGTGAACTCATGGATTGAGAAAATATATTCTCCCCGCATTGTCAGATTTGCCCTCAACTCTTGGCCCCCGTTTTGGGGAGCTGGAATCAAGATAGAGTCGATTAGTGAAGACTTTTGCAGTGTCAAAATTCGTCTCAAACTGCGTTGGTGGAATAAGAATGCCAATCGAACACAATATGGTGGCAGTATATTCTCAATCACAGATCCCATTTACTCTCTAATGCTGATGGGAATCCTCGGTAAGGAGTATTATGTCTGGGATAAAGAGGCGAGTATCAACTTCATTAAACCGGGAAAGACCGAACTATTTGCAAAAATGGAAATCACTCAAAACCAACTTGATGAGATTTTGGCGAGCACCGTTAACGGTGACAAATGTTTCCCTGAGTTTATCATTCACGTGAAAGACGCGGCGGGAGAGGTGGTTTCTGAGGTACACAGAAAGCTGTATGTAAGAAAGAAGCCAGAATACAGGGAGTCTGATCCCATCGGGCCTGCGAGTGAATCGAGTACCTGAGATGAGTGATAGATAAGGCTACAAACTAAAAGACCTCCCAGTGGGAGGTCTTTATGCGTTCGATTACAGAATTAGCCTTCAAGCTCTGCTAGGCACATCTCTTCGTGGATTTGTGCACACCAAGCATTAACGCGTTGTTCAGTCAGCTCAGGTTGACGGTCTTCATCAATGCACAGACCAACAAACTGGCTGTCGTCGCCTTCAACAAGTGCTTTAGATGCTTCGAACTCGTAGCCTTCAGTTGGCGTGTAACCTAGGATTGTACCGCCTTTTGCTTCAACGATATCGCGGATAGTACCCATCGCGTCACAGAAGTATTCAGCGTAATCTTCTTGGTCACCACAACCAAAGATTGCGACTAGCTTAGTAGAGAAATCGATGCCTTCCAGCTCTGGGAAAAAGTCATCCCAGTCACACTGTGCTTCACCGTAGTACCATGTTGGGATACCTAGAAGAAGAAGGTCAAAATTGTCGATGTCTTCTTTGCTGCTCTTTGCGATGTCTTGAACGTGAACCAGTTGCTTACCAAGTTGCTTCTGGATCATTTTTGCAACAGCTTCAGTGTTACCTGTATCACTACCAAAGAAGATGCCTACACTTGCCATAGATTGATTACCTTTCAAATAGTTGTTTTCACTGAACGATTGAATATTCGGGGAACGATTACAGACTCTTAGAGCCCGTTAACCCAGTCCAGTTCCTTCCCAGCTCAGTTGGATTAGACCTTTTGCGATGAAGCCTGCACAGCCGAGAAACAGAACCAACCATACAATTCTACGACCAAAAACCGGAACATTCCCTTGTTTAAGTACATCTTTTATTGCCATACCGATCAGGAAAAAGATCGAGGCAAAGAGTAAATCAAGGCCAATAGATTCCAGTACATTCATGTAGTCGTAAAGCATGATCGTCCTTCATATCAATATAATTTCGGGCACTATAGCATTGTTAATCGCTAAAGTTAATGCATGCTAATCTCAACTTTCAATAACAGTCGATTATCCAAGAAACTTGTTAATCACACGCAAAACTTCTTGTGGCTTTTCTGCGTGTAACCAGTGACCCGTATTAGCAATAATGTGTGCTTTTGAGTTGGGGAATTGTCGCTGAATAGCTGATTGATGATTCGCCATTAAATAATCTGAGTCACCCCCTTTTACAAATAACGTTGCGACATTATTCGCATCACCTTCATCCCAACCAATAATGTCGGCATAGTTCGAGATGAGTGATGGAGTATTGAAACGGAACTGCATATGACTCTCTGCCTTATATAGCGATTTACCAAGGAACTGAGCCACACCTGGTACCTTTAGGTGACTATCGAGTATAGCCATCGCAGCTGCGCGAGATTGAGGAGCTGCCGATTCAGTCTGTTGAATAGCATGAAACACATCATCGTGCCGTCGCACTTGATAATCGACCGGGGCCATATCAAGAACCACCAGTTTTGACGCTTTTTTAGGCTCAATTGAAGCCACCTTCATAGCGACTTTGCCGCCCATCGAATGCCCAACGAAGATGGCGGTCTCAATATTTAAATGTTCCAGTACCTGGATAACATCTTGCGCCATATTGGTATAGCTATGTGAGTCTGAGTGGAATGATTGACCATGGTTACGTAGGTCGACACTTATTACTTGGAAGGTATCTTTGAGCGTTCGAGCTAAGATCCCAAGGTTGTCTAAGCTACCAAATAATCCATGAATGAGGACCAGTGGAGTTCCTTGTCCCTCAACTTTATAGTTGAGTAGTGTATTTGGATCGTTGAGCTGGGGATTTTGACTGATGAATTGAGACATTCGTGTGCCTTCTTTTTTAATTTCGAGTTCAAACCGACCAACTGAAGAACATTAAGCGAGATCCAATCGCGACAATTGGTCTGCAGCCTAGCTTCTATTGGTCAGTTGGGTATATAATCCCACCGAGTTTAAACATTGAGATTGTGAAAAGCGAATGAAAACAATTGAGGTAGATGAAGATCTATACCGCTACATTGCCGGTCAAACACAACATATTGGTGAGAGTGCATCTGATATTTTAAGACGCCTACTGAATGTTGATTCGTCAAGTCAGCCAGTTAAAGCAGCTCCAGTCGCACAACCAGTTGCTCCGAAGGAAGCTGTAGTGACGGTAGAAGAGAAACTAGATAGCGTTAAAGAAATGCGCTCACTGTTAATTTCAGATGAGTTTGCCTCTTTAAAGAAAGCGATTGACCGCTTTATGCTTGTTTTATCTACACTTCATAGTGTTGACCCAACTAGCTTTTCAGAAGCAACTCAAGTTAAAGGTCGTAAGAGAGTTTACTTTGCAGATAATGAGCAAACACTTCTTGCAAATGGTAATACGACCAAACCAAAGGCAATCCCTGGTTCACCGTTTTGGGTTATTACTAATAATAACACCAGCCGTAAACGCCAAATGGTAGAGCAGTTGATGAGCCGAATGAATTTCCAAACGGATCTTATTGAAAAAGTTACGGGTTCAATTTAAAAAACTCTGACTGAAACCTCATAATAGACGAATAAATATCGCTATTATGAGGTTTTTTGTTTTTTGGTAATAATTAAAAGGATGTCACGTCATGGCTATGCACCCTCGTGCTGGGCAAAAAGCTCTACAGGAAGATCTTCATAACATTCCTGCGCTAGTCGCTAACTATTTCTTACTTCAACCGGAACCATCGAATCCAGCTCATAAAGTACTGTTTGGTACTTCTGGACACCGTGGTACGGCTGACAAATCAACATTTAACGAACACCACATTCTTGCTATCGCTCAAGCAACAGCAGAAGTTCGTGCAGAAATGGGTACAACTGGCCCGTTGTTTGTTGGTAAAGATACTCATGCTCTCTCTGAGCCAGCGTTCTCAACTGTTGTAGAAGTATTGGTTGCAAATGGCGTTCAGGTGATTACTCAGCAGGATAACGGTTACACACCAACCCCAGGTGTTTCTCATGCAATCCTAACTCACAACCGAGTAAACGAAGCAAAAGCCGATGGTATTGTTATTACTCCATCGCATAACCCACCCCAAGATGGCGGTATTAAGTACAATCCTCCACACGGTGGCCCTGCTGAAGGTGCGATTACAACTGCTATCGAAAACCGCGCAAATGAAATCATCGCAGCGGGTTTGGTTGATGTGAAGCGCATGCCTCTGGGTGAAGCAAAAGCATCTGAATTGTTCGTAGAAAAAGATCTTGTCGCTCCTTACATTGATGACCTAGTTAATGTTATCGACATGGAAGCGATCCAAAAAGCAGACCTAAAAATCGGCGTTGATCCGCTAGGTGGTTCAGGTATCGATTACTGGCGTCAAATTGCTAAGGCGTACCAGCTGAACCTAACTCTTGTGAGTGAAGCGGTAGATCCATCATTCCAATTTATGTCGTTGGACAAAGATGGCGTAGTTCGTATGGACTGTTCTTCTCCGTATGCGATGGCTGGTCTACTCTCACTGAAAGACGAATATGATCTTGCGTTTGGTAATGACCCAGATTACGACCGCCACGGTATCGTGACGCCGAAAGGCCTGATGAATCCAAACCACTTCCTAGCGGTGTGTATTGACTACCTTTACCGTCATCGCTCTGAGTGGGCGCAAGAAGTCGCAGTAGGTAAGACACTCGTTTCAAGCGCGTTGATTGACCGTGTAGTAGCAGATCTTGGTCGTGAATTATGTGAAGTACCAGTAGGCTTCAAATGGTTTGTAGATGGCCTATACGAAGGTAAATTCGGCTTTGGTGGTGAAGAGAGTGCAGGTGCATCTTTCCTACGTAAAGATGGCACACCTTGGTCTACAGATAAAGATGGCATCATCCTATGTCTACTAGCTGCTGAGATCACAGCGGTTACGGGTAAGAACCCACAAGAGTACTACGAAGAATTGGCTGCGAAGCATGGTGAGTCTCAATACAACCGTATTCAAGCTGTGGCGAACGCTGAGCAGAAAGCCGTACTTTCTAAACTGTCTCCAGAAATGGTGAAGGCAACGACACTGGCTGGTGATGAAATCACAGCACGCCTAACGCACGCTCCAGGTAACGGTGCTGCAATCGGTGGTCTAAAAGTGACAACAGCGAACGGTTGGTTTGCAGCTCGTCCATCTGGTACTGAAGACATCTACAAGATCTACTGTGAAAGCTTCAAAGGTGAAGAGCACCTAAAAGCAATCGAAGCGGAAGCACAAGAGATTGTAAATCAGGTATTTTCTGAAGCGGGTTTGTAAGCTTCAGGACGGACTTTGTCTTCCTTAGATAGCTTGATCGCTTCGCTGTTGGAAAACTAGATATCTAGATTCTTCCCAACAAACGAAATAGGGGATTGGCGTGTAAACGTCAATCCCCTATTTTTTCTCTAGCTCTCTAGCACGGCCACGTATCAACGACAATAAACCAAAACTGACCGCTCTTTGTTTGCGCATGAGTAAAGCGCCCGTTTAGTTCTTCAATTGGGCTATCAAATACGTCCAAACCTGTCGCCCATTGCGGCTTTTCTAACTCATATAATGGCTCTTCGATCTGATGCCATTGGCTTTGATAACACCAATACCCATTGATTTGCGTTTTGTTGAGTGGGAAGCCCAAGCACTCATCAGGGGTTGCTTCATCTGAGAATGGATTGATATACAGACGGCCTTGCATTAACAGCTTTTCTTCAGCTTGATGATAGTCTGGGTGAGACTTAAGGAAGGGGTCGCTACTGCTCATTTTAAGCTGGTGGTGGAGCATCCTATCGAGCTTTTTATCGAGTTGATCATGCGCATTGGGCCCGTACCAAATGCCTTGATGTAGAAGGTAGAACTTAATGGCCACCTCCCAGTGCTGGTATTGTTGGGTCACTCGGTCTTGCACTATGAAATCTATTGCGCCGAGGGTTTGTCCGTTATCGCGATTAAGTTGTAGCTCTTCTAAGGCAATTGAGTATTGATTACTGGTATTAAGGTGATATGAGACGAGGTGTTGGTAGATGAACCCCAACCTAGGATTTCCTTGATATACGGCATGAGTGTAGGGAAGGGATGCCACACCATCAAGTGAACAAAAAGGAGCATTGAGCTCAAAAAGTGAGGGAGTAGTGTGCACCCACTGATAGAAACGTTGTAATTGGTTCATTTGTCGTCGTGTTTCTCCAAATTTAGACTTTCCCCCAATTTCGTCTTTTAACCCTTTATTGCTTGGAATACACTTTGTGCAATAAGGATGAGGAAGTCACCAATGAATAATGTCGAACTAGAAAAGATTTTAAATCAAAAGCTTTCACCACAATTAATCAAAGACTATAGCCCAAACGGCCTACAAGTCGAAGGTAGTGAGCAGATTAAAAAGGTGGTTACGGGAGTTACGGCTTCTCAAGCACTGATCGATCACGCAGTTGAACTCGGTGCCGACGCACTTTTGGTTCATCATGGTTATTTCTGGAAAGGGGAACCGGAACCAATACGAGGTATGAAGGGAAAACGCATCCGTACTCTAATTAAAAACGATGTAAATCTGTATGGTTATCACCTACCTCTCGATATCCACCCGGAACTTGGAAATAATGCGGAATTAGCTCGCCTCCTAGACATCGAAATTGAAGGTGGCCTAGAGGGACACCCACAATCGGTGGCTTTGTTTGGTCGACTGAAGACTCCAATGAGCGGTGCAGAGCTCGCAGAAAAAATCGATTCTGTTTTAAAACGCACACCTCTGCATATCGCTCCTGAGAACGCTGAAAAGATGATTGAAACGGTAGGCTGGTGTACCGGTGGTGGCCAGGACTACATTGAACTTGCAGCGCAGCAAGGGTTAGATGCCTTTATCTCTGGTGAAATCTCAGAGCGCACGACTTACTCTGCGCGCGAGCAAGATATTCATTACTTTGCGGCCGGCCATCATGCTACAGAGCGATACGGTATTAAGGCTCTCGGTGAGTGGCTAGCGAAAGAGCACGGCTTGGATGTCGAGTTTGTGGATATTGATAATCCGGTGTAAGTCGCAGCTTCGATCCTAGATAACTAGTTCGCTTCGCTGCTGGAAAACTAGATATCTAGATTTTTAAACCGTAGATGGAAAAAGGGTTGACGCCTTCGCGTCAACCCTCAAACTTTACTAGCTCTCTAGCTCTCTAGCTCTCTAGCTCTCTAGCTCTCTAGCTCTCTAGCTCTCTAGCTCTCTAGCTCTCTAGCTCTCTAGCTCTCTAGCTCTCTAGCTCTCTAGCTCTCTAGCTCTCTAGCTCTCTAGCTCTCTAGCTCTCTATACTATTCACGCTCGTGAAGAGGTTGGAAGTCACGTTGAACTTCACCTGTGTATAGCTGACGAGGGCGGCCGATACGATTTAGAGGGTCGCTGTGCATTTCGTTCCAGTGAGCGATCCAACCGATGGTACGAGAAATCGCGAAGATTACCGTGAACATCGATACCGGAATACCAATCGCTTTTAGGATGATACCAGAGTAGAAGTCTACGTTCGGGTATAGCTTCTTAGACACGAAGTATTCGTCAGAAAGGGCGATACGCTCAAGCTCCATTGCAACGTCTAGTAATGGATCTTGAATGTTTAGTTCTTTCAGCACTTCGTGGCAAGTTTCACGCATTACTGTCGCACGTGGGTCGTAGTTCTTGTAAACACGGTGACCGAAGCCCATTAGACGGAATGGGTCTTCTTTGTCTTTCGCACGCTCAATGTACTCTGGGATGTTGTCGACAGAGCCAATTTCTTCCAGCATCTTCAAACATGCTTCGTTTGCACCACCGTGTGCTGGGCCCCATAGAGAGGCAATACCAGCAGCGATACACGCGAATGGGTTAGCGCCAGAAGAACCAGCTAGACGTACTGTTGACGTTGAAGCGTTTTGCTCGTGATCAGCGTGTAGTGTGAAGATCTTATCCATTGCTCGAGCTACAACAGGGTTTACTTCGTATTCTTCACATGGGTTAGCAAACATCATGTGTAGGTAGTTTTCTGCGTAGCCTAGGTCATTACGTGGATAAATAAATGGCTGACCGATTGAGTACTTGTAAGACATTGCTGCCAGCGTTGGCATTTTTGACAGTAGACGATAAGCCGCTATCTCGCGGTGCGTATCGTTATTGATGTCCAAAGAATCGTGGTAGAAGGCCGCTAGAGCGCCGACAACACCACACATAACTGCCATTGGGTGTGCATCACGACGGAAGCCGTGGAAGAAGCTCGCAAGTTGTTCGTGAACCATAGTGTGTCGAGTCACGGTTTCACGGAAGTCTTCGTATTCTTTGCGAGTTGGTGCGTTCCCGTAAAGCAGGATGTAACAAACTTCTAGGTAATCTGCGTTGTTAGCAAGTTGATCGATTGGGAAGCCACGATGAAGAAGGATACCTTTATCACCATCAATATAAGTAATTTGGGATTCACAAGATGCAGTGGCAAGAAAACCAGGGTCGAAAGTAAAGTAACCATTTGCACCTAACTTACGAACGTCAATCACAGGTGTGCCAAGGGCACCTTCCATAATTGGCAGCTCGATAGGCGCGATACCTTCAACGTGTAGGGTCGCTTTCTTATCCGCCATAACAATCTCCTTTGTTTATTATTTAATCCATCCAGGATGTTTTGTGCCCCAGATTTTTACTGCTCTTGCAGGTCAAAGTCAATTATTCTGCATTTTTGTGTGCACTTGTTTGTATTTTTAATATAAATATCGTTAAAAATCTGTTCTATGTAGCAGTTTTTGTTATGCCAATTGTATTAACTTGTTACGAGTCGTATAGTGGCGACGAGATTTGGGGCTAAAACCTTATAAAATCAAGGCTAAAAACAGTAGTGAGGTTGTTTAACTTGTCTTGTTGTTAACAAGTATTTTACATTTAACTCTTTGGTATTGAGTTTGGTTTGTTAAATTAATGTTAACTTTTGAGCGTTTCAGTCTAGAAATCGTACATAACAAAAGTTAGTAAAGCATAAAGTTCATCAAAAAATAATAAATGCTCAATTATGGAGCTGAGTGAGCAAGCCCGTGAAAGAAAGAAAGTCTAGACCAGTCAATCTTGATTTACAGACCATTCACTTTCCAATTTCTGCAATCGCATCGATATTGCACCGTATCTCCGGTGTTATCACGTTTGTTGCAATTGGAATTCTGCTTTGGTTGCTATCAATTTCCCTCTCATCCCCTGTCGGCTTTATGGAAGCCGCTGATATCGTCGATAGCTTTATCGTTAAGTTTATCTTATGGGGCATTTTAACTGCTTTGGCCTACCACATTGCCGGTGGTATCCGTCATCTCTTGATGGACTTGGGACATTTTGAAGAGCTTGAATCTGGTGCACAGAGCGCCAAGGTTGCCTTCATTGCAACAGCGGTACTTTCAGTATTGGCGGGGATCTTGGTATGGTAAAACACGTATCTTCTTTTGGTCGAAACGGTGTCCATGATTTCTTATTGATCCGTTCGACTGCAATCATCATGACGTTATACACCCTGTATCTACTGGGTTTCGTCGTATTCACCGATATTAACTACGCATCTTGGACCCAGTTCTTTGGTGGCGTTTTCACTAAGTCCTTCACAATGTTAGCGCTTGCGAGCGTGCTGATTCATGCGTGGATCGGTCTATGGCAGGTACTTACTGACTACATCAAATGCACAAAACTACGAGGTGGCCTACAGCTTGGTGTTGTAGCGATTCTTCTGGGTTATTTCTTCTCTGGTCTGTTTATTTTGTGGGGTGCGTAAGTGACTATTCCTGTTCGTGAGTTTGATGCCGTAGTAATCGGCGCAGGTGGTGCTGGTATGCGTGCAGCACTACAAATTTCTGAGCAAGGCCTGTCTTGTGCTTTGCTGTCTAAAGTATTTCCAACCCGTTCGCACACTGTATCTGCACAAGGTGGTATTACCGTTGCTCTTGGTAATTCACACAAAGATAACTGGCAGTGGCACATGTATGACACAGTAAAAGGCTCTGATTATATTGGTGACCAGAATGCCATTGAGTATATGTGTAAAAACGGCCCTAAATCGGTTATCGAACTAGAGAAAATGGGTCTGCCATTCTCACGTTTCGATAACGGCACTATCTACCAACGTCCATTTGGTGGTCAGTCGAAAGAGTTTGGTGGTGAGCAGGCTGCTCGTACTGCGGCCGCGGCAGACCGTACTGGTCACGCGCTGCTTCATACGCTTTATCAACAAAATATTAAGCATAAAACAACGATCTTCTCTGAGTGGTATGCACTTGACCTAGTTAAGAACCAAGACGGCGCGATTCTAGGCTGTACGGCTATCTGCATGGAAACGGGAGAGATGTGTTACTTCAAGTCGAAGGCAACTATTCTTGCAACGGGTGGTGCAGGTCGTATCTATGCTTCTACAACAAATGCACACATCAACACTGGTGATGGTGTTGGCATGGCATTGCGCGCAGGCGTACCAATGCAAGACATGGAAATGTGGCAATTCCACCCAACGGGTATTGCAGGTGCGGGGGTACTTGTTACTGAGGGTTGTCGAGGTGAGGGCGGTTACCTTCTTAACAAAGACGGTGAGCGCTTTATGGAGCGTTACGCTCCAAACGCGAAGGACCTTGCTGGTCGTGACGTGGTTGCTCGTTCAATGATGATCGAAATCCGTGAAGGTCGTGGCTGTGATGGCCCATGGGGTCCACACATCAAGCTTAAGATGGACCATCTTGGTAAAGAAGTACTTGAGTCTCGCTTACCTGGTATTTGTGAATTGTCTCGAACATTCGCACACGTCGACCCAGTGAAAGAGCCGATCCCTGTTATACCTACGTGTCACTACATGATGGGTGGTGTTCCAACACAAGTATCTGGTCAAGCTATCAAGCAAGATGCATCAGGTAACGACGTTGAAGTTCAAGGTCTGTACGCATGTGGTGAGATCGCTTCAGTATCCGTACACGGCGCGAACCGTCTCGGTGGTAACTCGCTGCTTGACCTTGTGGTATTTGGTCGTGCGACTGGTCTTCACCTTGGCGAAACATTGGCTGCGCAGGCTGAAGCCCGTCCAGCAACTGAGTCAGATATTGAAGCGTCGCTTGCTCGTACTATGCGTTGGGAAAACAGCACGGGTGGTGAAGATCCAGCCGTCATCCGTAAAGACCTACAAAAATGCATGCAAAACAGCTTCTCAGTATTCCGTGAAGGTGATGCAATGGCAACGGGTCTAGAAGAGCTGAAAGTTATTCGTGAACGCCTAGCCGATGCGCACCTTGCTGATAAGTCCAGTGAGTTCAATACACAACGTATTGAGTGTCTAGAGCTGGATAACTTGATGGAAACCGCTTACTCAACGGCTGTAGCGGCTAACTACCGTACCGAAAGCCGCGGTGCACATGCTCGATTCGATTTCCCTGAGCGTGATGATGAGAAGTGGTTATGCCACTCAATCTACAACCCAGAGTCTGAGCAAATGAGTAAGCGTGACGTGAACATGACTCCTGTTCACCGTGAAGCTTTCCCACCTAAAGCTCGTACTTACTAAGGGAGGTGTAGGCTATGAAACTGAATTTTTCTTTATACAGATACAACCCTGATGTAGACGCTAAGCCATACATGAAGCAGTACACCCTAGAGGTTGAAGAAGGCTCAGACATGATGGTTCTGGATGCGCTCATTCTTTTGAAAGAGCAAGATCCATCAATCTCGTTCCGCCGCTCATGCCGTGAAGGTGTATGTGGCTCTGATGGTTTAAACATGAATGGCAAAAACGGCCTAGCATGTATCACTCCGCTTTCTGCACTAGAAGGCAATGAAATTGTAATACGACCGCTACCTGGCCTGCCTGTTGTCCGAGACCTGATTGTTGATATGACTCAGTTCTACGACAACTATGCGAAAGTGAAGCCATTCTTGATTTCAGACGGCAACTTACCGCCTTCTCGCGAGAACCTTCAGGCACCAGAAGAGCGTGCTCATTTGGATGGTCTGTACGAGTGCATTATGTGTGCATGTTGTACAACATCGTGTCCTTCGTTCTGGTGGAATCCAGACAAATTTATTGGCCCAGCAGGCTTGTTGGCCGCTTACCGTTGGTTAATTGATAGCCGCGATAGCGCAACAGATGAACGCTTATCCGATCTTGATGATGCATTTAGCGTTTTTCGTTGCCACGGCATCATGAATTGTGTAAGTGTTTGTCCTAAGGGACTAAATCCGACAAAAGCCATTGGTCACATCAAGACGATGTTGGTTAATCGTTCGGTATAAAACATTGAAAATTGCCGGTGTTCAGCACTAGGAGTGTGGGCATCGGCTACTACAGTTCGGCTTAAGCCGAAGTGGGATAACAAACAACTGGTTAAGGGAAAATATGCACAACGGCGTGATGAAGGCATGGCTCGAGTCTTCACACTTGGCTGGCGCCAATGCAACATACGTAGAGGAAATCTACGAACAGTATCTAAGTGACCCGGATCTAGTAAGTGACGAATGGAAAGAGGTGTTCGATGCTCTTCCATCGCAACAGGATGCAGCAGAACAGCCGCACTCCCGTGTTCGTGACTACTTCAGACGTCTCGCTAAAGAAACGAAGCATTACAGTGTCCAAGTTAGTGATCCAGATGTCGATGCAAAACAAGTAAAAGTTCTACAGCTCATCAATGCCTATCGATTCCGAGGGCATCAAGCAGCAAATCTTGACCCTCTAGGTTTATGGATGCGACCTGAAGTCGCGGAACTAGACCCAGAGTTCCACACTCTTACGCAAGATGACCTCAACGAATCGTTTAACGTAGGTTCTTTCGCTATTGGTCAAGAGACCATGGTACTGAAAGACCTCGTTAAGGCTCTTAAAAAAACCTACTGCGGTTCAATTGGTGCTGAATACATGCACATGACAAACACAGAGCAAAAGCGCTGGATTCAACAGCGTCTTGAATCTGTGGTTGGTCAGCCCTCCTTTGGACTTGAAGAGAAGCGAACATTCCTTGATGAACTCACCGCAGCGGAAGGCCTTGAGCGCTACTTAGGCGCAAAATTCCCTGGTGCGAAGCGCTTCTCTCTGGAAGGTGGTGATGCTCTAATTCCAATGACTAAAGAGCTTATTCGCCACGCGGGTGGCTCGGGTATGCGTGAAGTTGTCATCGGTATGGCGCACCGTGGCCGCCTTAACATGTTGGTTAACGTGTTAGGTAAGAAGCCACAAGACCTCTTCGATGAGTTCGCAGGTAAGCATGATGAAACATGGGGGACAGGCGATGTTAAGTACCACCAAGGTTTTTCTGCGGACTTCGCAACTCCGGGTGGTAACAATGTTCACTTGGCACTAGCGTTCAACCCTTCTCACCTTGAGATTGTGAACCCAGTAGTGATTGGTTCTGTTCGTGCTCGTCAGGATCGCTTGGGTGATAAAAACGGTGACACAGTACTGCCAATTACTGTTCATGGTGACTCTGCGATTGCGGGTCAGGGTGTTGTTCAAGAAACATTTAACATGTCTCAAGCGCGTGGCTTCCGTGTTGGTGGTACGGTTCGAATTGTAGTCAACAACCAAGTTGGTTTCACGACATCGAACCCTAAAGATACCCGTTCAACCATGTACTGTACGGATATCGCTAAGATGGTACAGGCGCCGATTTTCCACGTGAACGCAGACGATCCTGAAGCGGTGGCATTTGTTGCTCGTCTTGCTCTGGATTACCGTAATACCTTCAAGCGTGATGTTGTTATCGATTTGGTTTGTTACCGTCGCCACGGTCACAATGAAGCCGATGAGCCGAATGCAACTCAGCCTCTGATGTACCAAAAAATCAAGAAGCACCCAACGCCTCGTAAGCTTTATGCCGATGTGCTTATTGATCGCGGTGAGTTTGATATCGAAACCGCGACTCAGTTAGTTAACGAATATCGTGATGCGCTTGACCATGGTGAAGTCGTCGTTAAAGAGTGGCGCCCAATGGCATTGCACTCGGTTGACTGGTCTCCGTACCTAGGTCACGACTGGAATATCGAGTGGGATAGCAAATACGAACTTGAGCGTTTAAAAGAACTCGGTAACAAGCTTTGCCAATACCCGGACAGCCACAAACTGCAAAGTCGCGTTAACAAGCTTTATAACGACCGTACCGCAATGATGTCTGGTGAGAAGGCAATCGACTGGGGTATGGCAGAAACGCTTGCATACGCAACGCTAGTGGATGACGGTAAACGCATTCGCATCTCTGGCCAGGATTCTGGGCGTGGTACTTTCTTCCACCGCCATTCCGTTCTACACAACCAAAATGATGCGAGTACATACGTTCCGCTACAGAACATTCATGACAAGCAAGGTCCTTTCCAGGTCTTCGACTCTGTTCTTTCTGAAGAAGCAGTACTGGCATTTGAATACGGCTACGCAACAGCTGAACCAAGTGGTTTGACACTCTGGGAAGCGCAGTTTGGTGACTTTGCTAACGGTGCGCAGGTCGTGATTGACCAATTCATTTCGTCTGGTGAGCAAAAGTGGGCGCGTCTATGCGGCATTACAATGCTATTACCACACGGTTATGAAGGGCAGGGTCCAGAGCACTCATCCGCTCGCTTAGAGCGCTACTTGCAGCTATGTGCGGAACAAAACATGCAGGTTGTCGTGCCATCGACGCCAGCGCAGGTCTATCACATGCTTCGTCGTCAAGTTGTACGCCCAATGCGCCGCCCGCTGATTGTGATGTCACCTAAATCGC
The DNA here is from genome assembly GCF_003415655.1 of Vibrio maerlii. Lineage (GTDB taxonomy): Bacteria > Pseudomonadota > Gammaproteobacteria > Enterobacterales > Vibrionaceae > Vibrio > Vibrio maerlii. Next base: position 197,569 of record NZ_QRHC01000003.1, on the reverse strand, counting down.
TTCTACGTCACCCGCTATGTACTTCAACACTTGAGGAGTTAGCTGAGGGGACGTTCCAAGCTGCAATTCCAGAGATTGATGACTTGGCAGCCGATAAGGTGAAACGCGTTGTGTTCTGTTCGGGTAAGGTCTACTACGACTTACTTGAAGAGCGTCGCAAACAAGAACAAGACGATGTTGCCATTGTTCGTATTGAGCAGCTTTATCCGTTCCCTCTGGAAGAAGTGAAAGCCGCTATTTCTCAATACAGCAACGTTGAAGATTATGTTTGGTGTCAAGAAGAGCCACAGAACCAAGGTGCTTGGTACTCTAGTCAACATAACTTCCGCGCGGCAATTCCTCGAGGTGCCGACTTGAAATACGCTGGTCGTCCAGCTTCAGCATCTCCAGCGGTAGGCTATATGTCTGTCCACTTGAAACAACAAAAAGCATTGATCGAAGACGCGTTAACTCTCTCTGAAAACGTTTCTGATTAAGAACTAGAAGTATAAGGAAGATAGAAAATGACAATTGAAATTCTGGTTCCAGATTTACCTGAATCAGTAGCTGATGCCACTGTTGCAACTTGGCATAAACAACCAGGTGACGCAGTTGAGCGTGATGAGGTACTGGTTGACATTGAAACCGATAAAGTAGTTCTAGAAGTACCTGCTCCAGAAGCAGGTGTACTGGAAGCGATTATCGAAGAAGAAGGTGCTACGGTACTTTCTAAGCAACTTATTGCGAAACTTAAGCCTGGTGCAGTTGCTGGTGAACCAACAACGGATACCACCGAGTCTAAAGAAGCGTCTCCTGATAAGCGTCACACAGCGTCTTTATCTGAAGAGTCGAACGATGCACTGAGTCCAGCTGTACGTCGACTTCTAGCAGAGCACGGTCTAGAGCCATCACAGGTTAAAGGTACGGGTGTTGGTGGTCGTATTACTCGCGAAGATGTTGACGCGCACCTAGCGAAAGCAAAAGAAGCGCCGAAAGCGGAAGCTCCAGTAGCAGAGGCTCCAGCAACGGCTCGTAGCCAAAAACGTGTTCCAATGACTCGCCTACGTAAGACAGTTGCAAATCGTCTTCTTGAAGCGAAAAACAACACGGCAATGTTGACTACGTTTAACGAAGTGAACATGAAACCAATCATGGATCTTCGTAAGCAGTACAAAGACCAGTTTGAAGAGCGTCATGGTACCCGCCTTGGCTTCATGTCTTTCTACGTAAAAGCAGTAACTGAAGCGCTGAAGCGCTACCCAGAAGTAAACGCATCAATCGATGGTGATGATATCGTTTATCACAACTACTTCGATATCAGCATGGCGGTTTCAACCCCACGTGGCCTTGTCACTCCTGTACTGAAAGACTGTGACACTCTCGGCTTTGCTGATATCGAGAAGGGCATTAAAGAGTTAGCCATTAAAGGCCGTGACGGCAAGCTAACGGTTGATGAACTAATGGGTGGTAACTTCACTATCACTAACGGTGGTGTGTTTGGCTCACTAATGTCTACGCCTATCATCAACCCACCTCAATCTGCAATTCTTGGTATGCATAAGATTCAAGAGCGTCCAATGGCGGTTGACGGTAAGGTTGAAATCCTTCCAATGATGTACCTCGCACTCTCTTACGACCACCGTCTAATCGATGGCCGTGAGTCAGTAGGTTTCCTAGTAACAATTAAAGAGCTACTAGAAGACCCAGCGCGTCTCTTATTAGACGTTTAATATCGCTAAAACGTCTAGCTGCCTCTGGTAGCTAGACGTTCTTAGCACCCCAAGGCTAGACTAGCTCAACATGTTTGGCCTTCACTTGAATCGTAAATAGTTCATTTTACGATTGAATTGAGAAGACCCTACAGGCGCGACAAGCAGCCAAATACCATGAGTATAGAGCTGTAGCGTTATGGAAATAATAAATCTCGGAAGACAAGAGCTGAACGCTATGAACCTTACTGAGAATAAACCAAATGGAATAACAAAATGAATTTGCATGAATATCAAGCCAAACAGCTGTTTGCAGAATTCGGTTTACCTGTGCCAGAAGGCTACGCTTGTGATACCCCACAAGAAGCGTTCGAAGCAGCGGGTCGTATTAGTACAGCCAAGAAAGTCGTAAAATGTCAGGTTCACGCTGGTGGCCGTGGTAAAGCGGGCGGTGTAGAACTGCATGACACAAAAGATGGCGTTAAAGAGTTCGCGCAAAAATGGCTTGGTAAGAACCTAGTGACTTACCAAACAGACGCAAATGGTCAGCCTGTTACAAAAATCCTAGTTGAAGAAGCATCAAACATTGCTAACGAACTTTATCTAGGTGCGGTTGTCGACCGCGCATCTCGTAAGATTGTTTTCATGGCATCAACAGAAGGTGGTGTGGAAATCGAGAAGGTTGCGGAAGAGACACCTGAACTTATTCACAAAGCTGCGATTGATCCGTTGGTAGGTCCACAGTCTTACCAAGGTCGTGAGCTAGCGTTCAAGCTTGGTCTTGAAGGCGATCAAATCAAACAGTTTGTTAAGATCTTTATGGGTCTTGGTACTATGTTCTCTCAATATGATCTAGCGCTTCTAGAAATTAACCCACTAGTGATTACTGGTGAGGGCAACCTTCTATGTCTAGATGGTAAGATCAATATCGACTCGAACGCGCTATATCGTCAGCCTAAGCTACGTGAAATGCACGATCCATCACAAGAAGATGAGCGCGAAGCACACGCAGCACAGTGGGAACTGAACTACGTAGCACTAGACGGTAACGTTGGCTGTATGGTTAACGGTGCAGGTCTAGCAATGGGTACGATGGATATCGTTAACCTACACGGCGGCAAACCAGCAAACTTCCTTGATGTAGGCGGTGGCGCAACGAAAGAGCGCGTCGCTGAAGCATTCAAGATCATCCTATCTGATGACAATGTTAGCGCAGTACTAGTAAACATCTTCGGTGGCATCGTACGTTGTGACATGATCGCTGAAGGTATTATCGGTGCGGTTAAAGAAGTAGGTGTAACAGTTCCTGTAGTTGTTCGTCTAGAAGGTACTAACGCAGACCTAGGTCGTGAAGTACTTGCTAATTCTGATGTTGATATCATTGCAGCTGAATCTCTAACAGATGCTGCTCAGAAAGTTGTTGCTGCTGCGGAGGCGAAATAATGTCTGTACTAATTAACAAAGACACTAAAGTAATCTGTCAGGGTTTCACTGGCGGTCAAGGTACATTCCACTCAGAGCAAGCTATCGCATACGGTACACAAATGGTTGGTGGTGTATCTCCAGGTAAAGGTGGTCAAACTCACCTTGGTCTTCCTGTGTTCAACACAGTGCGTGAAGCAGTAGAAGCGACTGGTGCAACAGCGACAGTAATCTACGTACCAGCACCTTTCTGCAAAGATGCAATCCTTGAAGCGATCGATGCAGGTATCGAGTTGATCGTTACGATCACTGAAGGTATCCCAACGACAGATATGATCGACGTTAAAGTGAAGCTAGAAGAAACTGGCGTTCGCATGATCGGTCCTAACTGTCCGGGTGTTATTACGCCTGATGAGTGTAAGATCGGTATCATGCCTGGCCACATCCACAAGAAAGGTAAAGTGGGTATCGTTTCTCGCTCAGGTACACTAACGTACGAAGCGGTTAAGCAAACAACAGATGAAGGCTTCGGTCAATCAACGTGTGTTGGTATCGGTGGTGACCCTATCCCAGGTTCAAACTTCATCGACATCCTGAAGCTATTCCAAGAAGACCCTGAAACAGAAGCAATCGTTATGATTGGTGAAATCGGTGGTACAGCGGAAGAAGAAGCAGCAGCTTACATCAAAGAGAATGTAACCAAGCCAGTCGTTTCTTACATTGCTGGTGTGACTGCTCCTCCGGGTAAACGTATGGGTCACGCAGGTGCAATCATCTCTGGTGGTAAAGGTACAGCGGAAGACAAATTCCAAGCTCTAGAAGCAGCTGGCGTTAAGACTGTGAAATCTCTAGCGGAGATTGGTCAGGGTCTACGTGAAGTAACGGGCTGGTAAAAGACCGACTTATGAATGCAAAGGCCAGAGTTGATAACCACAACTCTGGCCTTTTTTGTACTTCTAACTTGTCAAATCAACGTTGTTTGATTGGCTGAGAAAGTAAGAAAATAGCGGTAGCACTGATAACCACAGAAGGACCTGCGGGTGTATCAAAGTGCCACGATAAGGCGAGGCCTAAACAAACAGCGATACCACCAATCAGTGAAGCAATCCAAGCCATGTTCTCTGGTGTGGATGCAAACTTTCGTGCGGTTGCGGCAGGAATAATGAGTAGCGAGGTAATAATCAATGCACCTACGAACTTCATTCCAATAGCGATAACGACACCAACCAGCAGCATCACTACTAAGCGCATCAACTCAACATTAACCCCTTCGATTGAGGCTAGTTCTTCATTCACTGTGCTAGAGATCAACGGACGCCAAAAATAAACCAGTACGGTCAGTACAAAAGCGACGCCAACAAAAACATAAGTCAGATCTTCTGGAGTGATAGCAAGCAAGTCTCCAAAAAGATAGCTCATCAGATCGACACGAACATTGTCTAAAAAGCTCACAGCGACTAACCCCAAAGATAAGGCACTGTGAGCGAGAATACCGAGCAACGTATCTGTTGATACTAATTGTTTTCGCTGTAACAAAACTAAGCCGATAGCCAGTGCAATACAGCAAATCACTAGGGCGAAGTAGATATTAATCTCGAGTAAAAAGCCCAAAGCTAAACCCATCAGCGCAGCATGTGCCAAGGTGTCTCCAAAATAGGCCATCTTTCTCCAAACAACGAATGAGCCAAGTGGTCCAGCAATAATGGAGATACCTAGGCCAGCAAGAAGAGAAGGGAGAAGAAACTCAATCATGTTTATGTCCGTGCGAATGATGTTTGCAGTTGTCTGCTGTGCCTTGAACGGGATCACCCGCTAAATCGTGATGGTGATGCAGATGTTGGTGATGATAAAAAGCTAAGCTTTCATGAGTAGCCTTACCAAACAATGCGATGTAAGAAGGGTGCTGAGTAATCTCCTGGGGGGCGCCTGAACAACATACATGGTGATTTAAACATACAACATCATCAGTTTTTGCCATGACTAGGTGCAGATCATGAGAAACCAGCAGCACGCCACAGTTAAATCGATGACGAAGAGAATCAATGAGCTCATAAAGATCGATTTGACCCTGAACATCCACACCTTGAGCAGGCTCATCAAGAACGAGTAGGTTTGGTCGACGAAGTAGGGCTCGTGCAAGCAACACGCGTTGAGTTTCACCACCAGAAAGAGTATGCATATTGGCATCAATCAAGTGCTCAGCACCCACCAAGGTTAATGCATCATGTCGTTCTTGCTTACTATATTTCCCTGCTAATTTTAGAAAACGCATGACATCCAATGGCAAGGTATCATTAAGTCTTAACTTTTGTGGCACATAACCAATAGTTAGGTTGGGTTGACGAGTAATCTGACCTTCTGCTCTTTTCTCAAGATCTAAGATAACCTTTACCAGTGTGGACTTACCTGCACCGTTAGGGCCAATTAAGGTGGTAATTTTATTGGTGCTCAATGTGAGAGAGACATTATCAAGAACTCTTCTATGATCAAACACGATAGAGATGTTCTTCAATTCAATTAATGCCGACATGAATAGGACTCATTTGCAACTTACTATTGTTATAATGTAACATTTGTTTTTAGACAAAACCATTACTAAGCCAGGGAAAATATGCGCAACATCATTACATTAGGCCTATCATTGCTTGTTTCAAGCCAGGCTTTGGCCCTTGAGGTCGTTACCAGTATTAAACCGATTCAACTCATAGCAAATGAGATTACCGGCGACATTACCAAACCAAAGTCGATAGTTTCGACGAATGCGTCACCACATGATTATGCGCTCAAGCCATCCGATCTGAAAGCGCTTCAGAGTGCAGATCTCGTCGTTTGGTTTGGACACGGACTTGAACCTTTCTTAGAGAGCGCAGTAAAGCAGTCGAAGAATGTATTGCAGATAGATCAAATTGAGGGTTTAGAATTACGTGACTTCGACGGTGATTCTCACAAAGACCATCATGGTCACGATCACGGCAGCGTTGACCCTCATTTTTGGCTTGGGCCTGACCAAGTCGCTATAGTGAGCGAGAATATCGCATCACAGCTTAGTGATATCGACCCACAAAACGAGGCTAAATACCAAGCTAATCTGGCTGCATTTTTGCAAAGCTTAGAAAAAGAAACCAAACAGATCGCCGTGCGTCTTCAACCTGTTTCAAATAAGCAATATTACGTATTTCACGATGCTTATGGGTACTTCGAAGATGAGTTCGGCTTAACACCTAAAGGTCACTTTACTGTGAGTCCAGAGCGTAAGCCAGGTGCAAAGACACTGATTAAGATTCGTACTGCTTTACGCAATGAAGATATTGCATGCGTATTTAGCGAACCCCAATACACGCCAGCTGTGGTCGATTCAGTCATGCGTGGTAGCAAGGCACAAAGAGGTGTACTTGATCCGTTGGCTATTGATATAGCGGTTGAACAGGGCGGTTATGTTGCATTCTTGAACCAGCTAGCGACAAGCTATGAAGAGTGTTTGACGGTGAAAAACTAATCCACGTTAACGGTTTAGCGCATCAGAGTTAGCGATAATCGACGAGTTACGTTACATTATTATCGTCTCGAAATAACTCTCAAGGTATTGCTAGGGTGCGCTTAATCGTTAGTTTGCTAATCTTTGTTTGGTCACACTGTTTATTAGCAGCCTCCCCACTATTCTATTCATTGCCTTTACAAACTGACGGCGACTATCTAGCGGTTGAAAAGCTTCATCTCGGTGTAGATGGTGGCTTGTGGTTCAAGAATATTTTTGGGGAAGTGGCCTACTACGATGGAACTAATGTACTGCCGCGTCAAGGCAGTGCGCTAAGCCATAAATCCTCCCAAATAGCCTATCACAACAATCTATTTTGGACCTTTGAAGATAACACCGTGTTTGAGCAAAAACCTGGGTTCGAAGCAGAGCGTATATTAACGGTTACCACCAGCAGTAAGATCCAAAATATTGGCTACTCTAACGGCTTTTTGTGGTTCAGCGACTACACTACGTTTTATTTCTATGAGTTGGCATCAAAGCGGCTTGAACAACTCTCTCTAGACTTGCTTGAGCACTATACCTATAGCCCTCGTTCAATCTTAAATACAGCAATTCGAGTCGGCAGCCGATGGGTATTAGCGACAACTGAAGGGCTCTTTCTCTCTGAAGATGAACAATTTGAATTCGTACCTGAATCTAAAGGTTTATCAATCAACCAACTTTACTATTCAACTAATCGGCGAGAGCTCGTTGTTGGAAGCAATCACGTCGTTGCTATTGTCGATATTCACACCAACAAACCCAATAAAGTTATATCTATCGATGCCAATGCTACCGCTGTTATTGAGACAGAGTCCGATTACTGGATAGGAACCACAAACGGTCTTTATATTAAGTCGTTTGTAGACGATGAAATTCGCCATGTTCGAAGTCATGACCGAGAGCCATATTCGCTACTGGGAAACCAAGTACGTGACTTACTCAATGATGGAAGAGGCGGGATATGGTTGGCAACCGACAAAGGTGTCGTTTATCACTCTCTTTATAGTAGTGTTTTCAATCGTATTGATACCCTGGATACGCTCTTTAAAACGCCATTGGGGGAAATCAATCAAATTATTCCTTTTGGCACACAAGACTTTTTGATCGCCTCTCACTTAGGAATCCTCCAATTGAGCCACGACCATCTAAAACGCGTTGTTCGTGGTCGAGTGGAGAGCCTTGCACAGTACCAAAACCAAATATGGGGTGTTAGGCAAAATAATCTCATCTTGCTAGAGAAAGACAGACTAAATTTATTCAACTACCAGAAAATTGGGATTTCGAAGCCTAAGTGGGTACTTACTTTAGGTGTTGATGAACTCTGGACTGCAGATGATAGGTTTTTAACCAAACTGTCCTTACGCGGCGTGAATTTCGACAAAGAGTTGACCATTGAGAAACGAGTTCAATTGCCTGTTGGTATCAGTGTCGAATCCTTGGAAGGAAGCGAGGATAAGGGGATGTTATTAGGTACCGATTTAGGCGTTTTATCGTTTACTGGCAATCAACTTGCTTGGTTAACAGAACCAGAAGAAATCGGCAAGGTAACGCAAACAGCGACAAATACCAATACCACATGGTTAGTGTCTGAAAGAGGGTTATTCAATAAAGGCGCCGATCAACAGCAATTTGAACATGTTGTGATGCCAGAGTCGAAGACTGAAGCTGTATGCGTTGCAACTTTTACTTCACCTCATCCATATCAAGAAGCGTGGCTAGTTAGTTCGAAAGGGCTTTCTTATTATCGTGATGGTCAGATCGTTAAGCATTTTGGGTCACCCTATGGTTTGATTAACAATGAATTCTCAGTAAATAGCTGTGCAATTAATCAAGACGGTACACAGATACTCATGGCATCCAAATACGGTTTGGTGCTATCGAACTTAAGCGAGCTGGATGCGTTGATTATCCCAACCAGTAACGTGTTGGTTTCGCAGGTGCTTATTAATCAGGAGCCGACTTCTTGGTTCGAAGGGATGCCATTAACCGTGAAATATGAGCACTCTCTTTCTTTTCTTTTTGGCTCATTACCAGATTTCGGCTTTAACAAGCTTGAATATCGATTTACCGAAGACGGGAACGAGGATTGGTCCTCATTACCCAGCGCTCGTTTGACGTTTGAGTATCTAAAGCCTGGGGAACATACGTTGGAAGTTCGGGTAGCGTCAACCTTGCCTCAAGAAAGTCAAAGTACTTTCATCACCTTTCATGTATTAAAGCCTTGGTACTTTCAAACATCGTCTATCGTGTTAGCAGTGATTACAGCAGCAGTGATAATAGTTCTGTGCTTTTTGTGGCGCTCGAGAGTAATACGATTACACAATGCAGAGTTGAGGCGCCAGGTACAGGTAAAAACGAGCCAAATACAGCACCAGAGCCGCGTATTACTAGCCAACAATCAGCAAATCCGAAAAACGGCCTATGCGCGTCAGTTAATGATCCGTAATACGCTACAGAAATCACTATTACAACATCAAAGGCAATTTCGACTTGTGGAGAGTCAACCAGAATGGCAAGAGATGTATGCTGAGGATATGCTGCAATCTATTGAAGCGATTGAGCTTGTTCTAGGACTTAAGGACACTGAGCGCAATGCTCTTAAAGAATACAACCTAGCACAAACCATTGATCTAATTGTGGAAGCTTGGTGCGATGAACTCATTAAGTTCGGTATCTCGATAGATATCGACTTCCAAACACCTTATCGATATATACAAGCGACAACGTATAATCTTGATGTGGTAATCAATGTATTCATCGCAGATGCACTGAAACGTGCACACAGAAGTCAGACAATTACGATCGAGATCTCTGATAGTGAAGGACAGCTCCAGTTACTCATAAGTGACAGCGGGCGAGCAGTCGATATGGCGATGCTGGTCGCAACAGTTTCACATTCTTCGACTCAATCAATACAAGATATGGTGAGGCTGACCGGAGGAGCTATAGCGTTTTCTCGTATTTCTGGTGCTAACCATACACAGATTTCTTGGCCATTGATTGAAAAAGGGAAGGTTCAAAACAATCAAATTAAGTCTATCCATACGTTGACCAAGTCAGAATCAAAGCAGGTGGCTCGTCAGGAGTGGTTACAAAAGGTGAAAGCGCTTGTTGAGGAGCTTTATGCTGAACCGGCGTTTGGTACTACATCCATTTCGGAACACTTGTTTATGTCTGAACGGAGTTTTCAGCGACGATTTAAGCAAGTCACCAACCGCACGTTTACCGATTACCTGCTGGAATATCGGCTCGATAAAGCCTGTGAGCTGCTGAGTGAAGGGTTAATGATATCTGATGTGGCTTTTGCAACGGGCTTCAATGAACCGTCTTACTTCTCGCAACGCTTTAAGCAGCAATTTGGCTTAACACCCTCGCAGTTCGTATCTGGCTTGTAGGCCCAAACTGAGTCATCTCGAAATTTCAACAGTACCAGGATACACAGAATGAACAGGCAGACCGTTTGGGATGCCTGTTTTTTATGCTTTGAGTTTTCAGTTTATTATTGAAAGCTAGGTGAAAATAGCATTCGAGGTGTGGGTATCTAGCGATCGTGTGGTACAACATCTTGTTGTCAGATAGTGGAAGAGTAGAAGGCTCGGTGGCCGCTAAAGAATGAAGGGGAATGAATAACGATGAAGCGGGGGATAAGAAAAAATAACGTGGCATGGTCGGGGGACAATGCCACGGGTGTCAAAGACACCTTCGCTTGCTGCCGGAGTAGCACCTAAGTGCTACCTCTGGAATCTAGTTCAGGAGAGCATCTCCTTGATGTGTTCATACTAATCACAACCACTTATTTTACTTATAAAATTAACGACAATGGACTGTAATAAAAGCGCCATATTTCCATTCTTTATATAAGTTACTGAAATTAAACGGCTTATTCATCTCTTTTGGATTGGTTATCCTATTTGTTTTGGGTGAGAGTAATGGGGTGTTTTGAGTTTGACGTTTTTGACGTAGTTAATATCACCACTTTTAACGGTCAGAGAATGTCCCGACAAAGCCTAAGTGCGAATTATTATCACTTGATCTAAGTCAAGACATGGCAAGAAGAAAAGAGTAAAATTTTGTAAATGTTAATTCTTATCATTTCTACTTAATCTGAGGCTCAGGTTGTGAAGCTATCTAATATGAACAATGGTCAAGTTGGCCAAATAGTGTCACTAGACGCACTAGAAACTGGCGCTAGAAAGAAACTGATGATTATGGGTGTGTTACCGAACACTCAGGTTCGTCTTGTTCGAACTGCCCCTATGGGTGACCCACTTCAAATTGAGGTGCGCGGTGTTTCTTTAGCGGTTCGTAAGTCGATGGCTGAACAAATTGAGGTGGAGTGCAAATAATGAACTACCAAATTTTAACAGTCGGTAACCCTAACAGTGGTAAAACGACGCTATTTAATGCACTCACAGGCGCTAAACAGCACGTTGGTAACTGGGCTGGTGTCACAGTTGAAAAGAAAACCGGTCAATATGCCCATGCTGGTGATCAGTTTGAACTGACTGACCTTCCTGGTATCTATGCATTAGACAGTGGTAATGATGGCAACAGCATTGATGAGTCAATCGCTTCGCGTGCTGTTTTAACTCATCCAGCAGACGTCATCATTAATGTTGTTGATGCGAGCTCATTAGAACGTAGCCTCTACATGACCATGCAATTGCGTGAGCTCGGTCGTCCAATGGTGGTGGTTCTTAATAAGATGGATGTGATTAAGCGTGAACGCCTAACCATCAACATTAAAGAGTTAGAGAAACAGTTAGGCTGTCCTGTGATGACGCTGTCAGCGACGGACAAAACTCAGGTCGCTAAGTTCAAAGAGAGCTTACACAAGCTGCTTGTGCAAGGTGTAAAGCTAGAGCTATTAGCGATTCATTATGAAGCGCAGTTTGAAGAACTTATCTCTAATGCAGAAACTAAATTTGATGATGCTAACGTGTCGCACCGTGCCCTTGCTATTCGCGGTTTAGAGAATGATCTATTGGTTTTGAACAGCCTTTCACCTTCTGACCGAGCTGATATCGACTCCATTCGCAATAACGCAAGCTTCGATATCGATCTTGCAGTTGCCAACACCAAGTACACGTACCTGCATGAGCTATGTAAAAAAGTGCGCCGCAGTGAGGGTAAGCTAAGCCGTAATTTCACAGAAAAGGTTGATCAATTCATTTTGAACAAATGGGTAGGCATTCCTTTCTTTTTCTTTGTGATGTATTTGATGTTTATGTTCTCCATTAACATCGGTAGTGCGTTCATCGACTTCTTTGATATTGGTGTGGGTGCAGTATTGGTAGATGGCGGACATCACCTACTTGATGATCACCTGCCTGTTTGGTTAGTAACAATCTTAGCTGATGGTATTGGTGGTGGTATCCAAACCGTTGCAACCTTTATCCCTGTGATTGCTTGCCTATATCTTTTCCTAGCGGTACTTGAAAGCTCGGGTTACATGGCACGTGCAGCGTTTGTTCTTGATAAGGTGATGCAGAAGATCGGTCTACCGGGCAAAGCTTTCGTTCCATTGGTTTTGGGTTTTGGCTGTAATGTGCCTTCGATCATGGCAACACGTACTCTAGATCAAGAGCGTGAACGTAAACTTGCAGCCTCAATGGCACCGTTCATGTCTTGTGGTGCACGTCTTCCAGTATATGCTCTGTTTGCTGCGGCGTTCTTCCCAGGGGCGGGTCAAAACATCGTATTCGCACTTTATCTGCTTGGTATCGTTGCATCTATCTTTACAGGTCTTTTCCTGAAGAATACGTTGTACCCGGGCTCAAGTGATAGCTTGGTGATGGAAATGCCAGATTACGAATTGCCAACCTTGCAAAACGTTATGATCAAAACATGGCAGAAACTAAAGCGCTTCGTGCTTGGTGCAGGTAAAACCATCGTCGTTGTTGTTGCGATTCTTAGCTTCCTAAATTCAGTGGGTACTGATGGCTCGTTTGGTAACGAAGATTCTGAAAACTCAGTACTGTCTAAAGCAGCACAAGTGGTGACTCCGGTATTTGCTCCATTGGGCGTACAACAAGAGAACTGGCCTGCGACAGTAGGTATCATTACCGGTATCTTTGCTAAAGAGGCGGTTGTGGGCACATTGAACAGCTTATACACCACGCCAGGCGAGGAAGAAGAAGCGGAGTTTGATCTGGCTGCAAGCCTATCTGAAGCTGTGATGACGATTCCTGAGAACCTTGCTGGTCTAAGCTACTCCGATCCTCTAGGTATTGAAGTTGGTGACTTAACAGACTCAGACGCGGTGGCTGAAGACCAAGAAGTAGATTCATCTATTTTTGGTAACCTAAAAGATAAGTTCGCATCAAGCCATGCTGCATTCGCATACTTGATTCTGATCCTACTTTACACACCATGTGTGGCGGCAATGGGTGCCTATGTTCGTGAATTCGGTCAGCTATTCGCTCGATTCATCGCAATTTGGACAATGGCATTGGGTTATTTCGGTGCAACCTTCTACTACCAAGCGACAACATTCGCAGCACACCCAGTATCGAGCGGCGTGTGGATGGTAACGATTGTTGCAGGTTTCGTCTTAACTTACCGAGCATTTAAGCGTGCTGGTAAAAAACAACGTGGGCTAGAGGTTCAAACCGCATGATTTTGACACAACTCCATCAACATATTGAGCAAAATGGACCAGTAAGCCAAAAAGATTTGGCGACTAAGTTTGGCCTGAGTGAAGACGGAGTTGATGCCATGCTTGAGGTATGGATTAAGAAGGGCAAAATTAGCCGCTTGGTCGATACCAACAAGCAAAATCAGGTGACTCGTATTCGCTATGCGGTGAATCGAAATGATGGCTTATCGCTAACAGTCACCATGTAACAACCCTAATGATATAGGTAACGAATAAAACTAAGGCTAGCAAGTTTGCTAGCCTTTTTAGTATTTCTATCTCACTCACGAAGCTTTGTTGAAAATCGAGCTGTGTGAAAGCGCATTCTGGATGCGAGCTGAAATCTCGTTTTGTGTCTCGTCATTGCGGTATTTACCCGCCGTGCTTCCCCATAGAGGGCCAGGCCATGCGATGTCATCTTTGAAGCGAGCAATATGATGAATGTGCAGTTGAGGAACCATATTACCTAGCGCCCCCATGTTTAGCTTATCTGGCTGGAAAGTCGTTTCTAGTGCTAGGCTGACTGTTTGTGACTCTAATAGGAACTGTTGCTGTTCTTCCATCGGCAGGTGATGGAGCTCTTTTAGGTTTTCACGCTTTGGCACCAAGATAACCCAAGGCACAGAATCGTCTTTGCTCAGCAAAGCTAGGCACAGTGGGAACTCGCCAATCACAGTCGTGTCTTTGGCAAGTTGTGGATTTAGTTCGAAGCTCATTGTTCTATCCAATTGATTGTTTTGATTAGTATAAAACAAGGGACTAGGGAGCGCTACGCTCCGGGTTACGGAACGCTTCGCTACAGGTAATAGATTTAAAGAAAGCTAGCAATGTAAAAAACTTGTATGGAGTTGATACGAGGGTAATAGTTCCCGTCACCCAAAACCAAAAAAGGTCGATGTTTTCACATCGACCTCTTAATCTAGTTCTCTAGTTCTCTAGTTCTCTAGTTCTCTAGTTCTCTAGTTCTCTAGTTCTCTAGTTCTCTAGTTCTCTAGTTCTCTTACCTTACATACGCTCTAGCGTATCGATACCTAGTAGCGACAGACCTTGCTTGATTGTCTTCGCAGTAAGAGCCGCTAGCTTCAGACGGCTTTGCTTAACGGCCTCGTCTTCAGCAACTAGGATAGGGCACGCTTCGTAGAAGCTAGAGAATTGACCAGCTAGTTCGAATAGGTAAGTACACATGATGTGTGGTTGACCTTCACGTGCCACAGTTTGTACTGCTTCTTCGAACTGCATTAGTTTAGCGATAAGCGCTTTCTCTTTCGCGTCAGTGATTTGGATTTCGCCTTGAAGCTCATCCATAGAAACGCCAGCTTTAGCAAATACAGACGCAACACGAGTGTAAGCGTACTGCATGTAAGGTGCTGTGTTGCCTTCGAACGCTAGCATGTTGTCCCAGTCAAACACGTAGTCAGTAGTACGGTGCTTAGAAAGGTCCGCATACTTAACTGCTGCCATTGCAACTGTGTTAGCGATCTTAGTTTTTTCTTCAGAAGCCAGTTCAGGGTTCTTAGACTCAATCAGTTTAGCAGCGCGTTCTTCTGCTTCATCAAGAAGATCAGCAAGACGAACCGTACCACCTGCACGAGTCTTAAATGGCTTACCATCTTTACCTAGCATCATGCCGAAAGCGTGGTGCTCAAGAGACACTGACTCAGGGATGTAGTCCGCTTTACGAACGATAGTCCAAGCCTGCATTAAGTGTTGGTGTTGACGAGAGTCGATGAAGTAAAGAACGCGGTCTGCGCCTAGCTCTTCGTAACGGTATTTAGCACATGCGATGTCAGTTGTGGTGTAAAGGAAACCACCGTCGCGCTTCTGGATGATTACACCCATTGGGTCGCCATCTTTGTTTTTGTATTCGTCTAGGAATACAACCTGTGCACCGTCGTCTTCTACTGCTAGCCCTTGCGCTTTAAGGTCAGCAACCACTTTAGGTAGCATGTCGTTGTACTTACTTTCGCCCATTACGTCATCACGAGTTAGCGATACGTTTAGACGGTCGTAGTTACGCTGGTTTTGGATCATGGTGATATCAACCAGTTTTTTCCACATCTCAGCGCAGAATTCGTCGCCGCTTTGTAGCTTAACTACGTAGTTACGTGCTTTAACTGCGAACTCTTCGTCTTCGTCGTATAGCTTTTTAGATTCACGGTAAAAGGCTTCAAGGTCAGAAAGCTCCATAGAAACTTCGCCAGACTCTTGTTGTATACGCTCAAGGTTTGCGATAAGCATACCGAACTGAGTACCCCAGTCACCGATGTGGTTCGCACGGATAACGTTGTGCCCTAGGAACTCAAGAGTACGTACAACCGCATCACCGATGATAGTTGAACGTAGGTGACCCACGTGCATCTCTTTAGCTACGTTTGGCGCAGAGTAATCAGCAACGATCGTTTGTGCTTCTGCTTTTGCAACGCCAAGGCGCTCATCAGCCAGCGCAGCGTCAGCTTGAGTTGCAAGGAACTCATCGCTTAGGAAGATGTTGATAAAACCAGGGCCAGCAATTTCCGTTTTGCTCGCGATACCGTCTAGGTCTAGAACATCCAATACTTTCTGAGCAAATTCTCGAGGGTTAGTACCTAGTCGCTTTGCAACGCCCATTACGCCGTTTGCTTGGTAATCACCAAATTGTGGTTTTGCTGATTGACGAACAGCCGCAGGAGAGCCTGCAGGTGCGCCAGCGGCTTCTAGAGCCTGAGATACTTTGTCGTTAATAAGTGCTTGGATATTCACACGCGTTTCCTTCAATTCAAGGATGGAGAATCAGGCTAAAGTGGGACCCAATTCTGCTGGAGTTCACAAAAATGGCGCTAATGATAACAATTTTATCTCTAATCTTGTAGGGCATTAGGAAGGAAAATTAATCTTCGGTAAGAGGTTCGGATGAGAGGCTAATGACAAACGCACTGTGACAGGTGTACTCTTGGCGAAAATTACATAACAACGAGAAAGTAGAATGTCACAAGCCTTAATTGCAGCAGGGTTAGAACCCAAACAAATGATTGAACGCTTAGATGGTTTCATGGCGAAAATTGAACAGCTTGCAAATCTAATTGAACTCGATATGACCTTTGCTCAAGCCGATCATATCGCGTTGCGAATCAATGATTCGGAGCTAGCTGCACAAGCGCATCAAGCATGGCTAGCATACGGAAACACTATCTCGGAAGCGCAAATTAATGGCCGTCCTATTATCGTGCTTCATTTTAACAAGCCACTAAAGAGTAGAGGCTGGTCAATAGAGTGTTTGGAGTTACCTTACCCTGCAGAGGGCAAGCTTTATCCTAGCCAAGACTGGGAACATGTGGAGTTTGTGATTCCATCGCACGCAGAAACAGCGGATGAATACCTAGCTGACCTTAAGGGGACTTATCCGCAGTTCGGTAATAACTGGGATTCACTGGCAGACAAAGGCGTCAAGGTGAAGCTTTCTAGCCCTAAGGGCGAGGGTGAACGTCTAAACAACCCGACAGTCGCGTTCAAGCATCAGGGTATTTGCATCAAGGTACACCCACATGCGTTGAAGAAGATTGTTGAATCTGAAAGCAGACCCTAGTTGAGAGTGCCTAGTTCCTAGAGGATTGTTTTTCGAGGAACTAGGTACTACATCACTAAGAACCAGCGTCTATAGAATGACGGTCTTGTTGCCGTAAACAAATACGTGGTCGTTTACGACCTTATTAAGTGCTTTGCTTAACACGTTTTTCTCTACATCACGACCCGCTTGTGCCATATCTTGAGCACTGAAGTTATGATCGACAGGGATCACGTCCTGCTTGATGATTGGTCCTTCATCCAAATCGTTCGTCACGAAATGCGCTGTAGCACCGATGATCTTTACACCACGCTCATAAGCTTGCTGGTAAGGTTTCGCGCCGATAAATGCGGGTAAAAAACTGTGATGAATGTTGATGATTTTATGGTGGTACTTTTCAACGAATGTCGGTGTTAGTACGCGCATATATTTAGCTAATACGAGATAATCTGCCTCATACTGGTCAATCACTTCCAGCATCTTTTGTTCATGCTCTTCACGATTCAGCCCTTCATGAGACACATGGTGATAGGGAATATCAAACTTCTCAGTTAGGCCTTGCAGAGTGTCATAGTTGCCGACTACTGCAGCAATCTCAACATCTAAGCTACCATCGAAGTTCTTCATTAAAATGTCACCCAAGCAGTGTGCTTCTTTGGTCACCAGAATAACGATGCGTTTGCGTTCGGAGCCAATTAGCTTGCGCTTCGTCGCTGGTGGTAGCGCTTGGTCAAGATCCGCCAGTAGGGTTTCATCATTAAAGATCCCTTCTAGTTCTGTGCGCATGAAAAAGTGACCACTTGTATTATCTACGAACTCATTGTTATGAATGATGTTGAGTTGGTGCTTATAACAAATGTTGGTGATTTTTGAGATCAGCCCAGGTGCATCTGTGCAGTGGGTAAGGAGTGTCTTTCTTTCCATTTACCAGTATCTTCCGTGTCTAAATTTATAATCTGAATACGTTTTTCGTTGTTTTTCGAGCGTGAATGCGAGTTGCCAACCTGTTTAGAAATGGGGCATTAATAACGAACATACCGTTATAACTAATCTATATTGATTTCAGATTCAACATATTCTCGAAACCTGCCATAATTTCGCGTTCGATTGAAACCTCATTAAAGCGAATGTAATGATCAATAAAGCCTTCTCTGCTGACGGTGCCTTAGGTAAGGCGATTCCCGGATTTCAGCCTCGTCAACCACAGTTGGATATGGCGAATGCTGTTGTGGATGCGATTCAGAATCAGACACAACTGGTCGTGGAGGCAGGGACAGGTACGGGTAAAACATTTGCTTATTTAGTACCAGCATTGATGAGTGGCAAGAAGGTCATCATTAGTACCGGTTCTAAAAACCTGCAAGAGCAGCTCTATCATCGAGATTTGCCGTTAATGATCAGTGCGTTGGGTTTCTATGGGCAAGTAGCGTTATTAAAAGGAAGGTCAAACTACCTTTGTCTTGACCGATTGAGCCGTCAATTGGTGGAAAGCCACTCCAATGAAGCCGAACCAACACTGCTGACTCAGTTGGTAAAAGTGCGTTCCTGGGCATCTGAGACTAAATCGGGTGATTTGGGTGACTGTGAAGATATTGCTGAAGATAGCCCAATCATTCCTACGATTACCTCTACCAATGACAATTGCCTCGGCAAAGAGTGCCCAAGCTATCAAGATTGCTTTGTCTTAAAGGCTCGTAAGCGCGCGCTCGAATCGGATGTGGTAGTGGTTAATCACCATCTTTTTCTTGCGGATGTCGCGATAAAAGAAACAGGGTTTGGTGAACTCATTCCTGAAGCCGATGTGTTTGTTTTCGATGAGGCCCATCAGCTTCCTGACATTGCCAGTCAATACTTTGGCCAGTCGGTGTCGAGTCGTCAGATTCAAGAGCTATCGAAAGATATCGAAATCAGCTATCGAACCGAAGCAAAAGACATGCGTCAGTTACAAAAGGTGGGAGATAGGCTCTATCAAGCCGCGATGGATATGCGCATAGCACTGGGTGAAACGGGCTTTCGAGGCAATTGGCGAGAAGCGTTAAAGTCGCCCTCAATTATCCGTGAAATAGAGCGATTACAAGATACTCTTCAGCTAGCGATTGACGTGCTTAAGCTAGCTTTAGGGCGCAGTGAGTTACTTGATGCTGCTTATGAGCGAGCAAATACCATTAAAAGCCGCATAGACCGAGTGTGTGATGTGTCGATCACCGGTTATTCCTATTGGTATGAAACCTCACCACGGCACTTTAGCCTCCACATTACGCCGCTTTCGGTGGCGGATAAGTTTAAAGAGCATCTGCAAGAAAAGCAGGGAGCCTGGATCTTTACTTCCGCAACGCTAGCGGTTTCAGATGATTTTGGCCATTTTACACAACGTTTGGGCTTAGAACCGAAGCAGCAGTTTTCTTTGCCAAGCCCTTTTGATTATCAATCACAAGCAAGGTTGTGTGTTCCAAGGTATTTACCGGAACCAAACAGTCCGGGAATGGCGGAAAAATTAGTGAGAATCTTGTCGCCAATCATTGAGCACAACCAAGGGCGCTGTTTCTTCCTATGTACGTCGCACAGCATGATGAAAGAGTTGGGAGAACGCTTCCGAGAGCATCTGTCATTGCCCGTATTGATGCAGGGGGAAACTAGTAAGCAGAAAACACTCAACGAGTTTATGGAGCTAGGTAACGCGCTACTGGTTGCAACCGGAGCTTTTTGGGAAGGGATAGATGTTAGAGGTGATGCATTAAGCTGTGTTATCATCGATAAATTGCCCTTTACCGCCCCTGACGATCCGCTACTTAAAGCACGAATTGAAGATTGTCAGCTGAGAGGCGGAGAACCCTTTGCGCAGGTACAGATCCCGGATGCGGTGATTACCTTAAAGCAAGGTGTCGGACGTTTGATTCGTGACCAAAAAGACAAAGGTGCCCTGATTGTCTGTGACAATCGTCTAGTAACGCGTGATTATGGTGGTATATTCCTGCGCAGTTTGCCAGATATCCCAAGAACACGTGACTTGGGTATCATCAAAGAATTTTTAAGCACTCTTGAGCCGCCAAAGGTCAACGAGAGTGATGTCAGCGAAAGCTGAATCGATATAGATAAAATTGAGAAAAAGTAATGAGCCAAAAAATCCTCGCTTTGGATACTTCTACTGAAAATTGTTCTGTTGCACTGCTTGTGGGCGATCAATGTATCGCACGCAGTGAAGTTGCCCCTCGCGACCACACGAAGAAAATTCTGCCTATGGTAGATGAAGTGCTGAAAGAAGCTGGATTGACTCTACAAGACTTAGATGCCCTTGCTTACGGTCGAGGCCCAGGTAGCTTTACTGGTGTTCGTATTGGCATTGGTATTGCGCAAGGTTTAGCGTTTGGTGCAGATTTACCAATGATTGGCGTCTCAACGCTTAAAGCTATGGCTCAAGGCTCTTTCCGCCAGCACGGTGCGACTACTGTAGCAAGCGCTATTGATGCTCGTATGAGTGAGGTGTACTGGGGACGTTTTGAACGCTTGGAAAACGGTGATTGGACAGAAGTGGATGAAGAGTGTGTGATTCCACCTGCGGAACTTGTTGAGCAGCTAAAAGACAATGCGAGTGAGGCTAAATGGCGTCAAGCAGGTACCGGTTGGTCTGCTTATGAGACAGAACTCGAGATGCTAAACTTGGATAGCGAAGCTGGTGAAGTACTGTATCCCGAGGCACAAGACATTGTTCATCTAGCTCGTTATGAGTTTGAGAAAGGCAATACGGTACCGGTTGAAGAATCAAGCCCAGTATACCTTCGCGACAAGGTCGCGTGGAAAAAGCTCCCAGGCCGAGAATAACCTAAGCAAGTAATGATTTTGTAGTCGTTCAAATGGTTGTGTGAAACATGGTTTCGATTAACGGTTTACCCCCCGCTCGTATACCGAGTACTTCGTCTTCACAGAAGGCGAGGAAGAACAGCAAGGTAAATCAAAGCAAGGAAATGAGAGAAGTTGGCCATACCTCCAAGGTGGCCAATGCGGTTTCGCACACCATTAAACAGCTGAACGAAAGCGACTTGCATCGTGCACAGGTGCAGTATGATCTTCCTGAAGGCCGAAGCCGTAAAGCAATGGAAGAGTACATGGATGTTATGAATCACAGTCGTAAAGAGGAACTTGCCAAGATGTTAGGAGTCGACATCTACATCTAGTCACGCTTTTATATCGCTTAGCTTCTTTGGACATTCCTCATCACTTCGAGGCCATTATGAAACCTTTCTTGCATCAAACAGCACGCTCGTCTCTCATTACACTTTTGTCACTGACTTTGTTAGCGGGTTGTTCTTCTCTTCCTGAATCACTGATAACCCCCTCTGAAAATGTGTTGATTGATTACGCATCTGTCGCCGAACAATCTAGCGCTGTTACCGAACCTAGTAACGGGCAGTCTTCTCAAGTCGCTCGTCTTGGTGGAGTCATCGCCAAGGTTTCTAATGCAGAAAATAGAACGCGTATTGAAATGGTAAACTTGCCAATCAGTAGTGCGGGTAAGCCAGATATTAATAAAGAACCAGAGGGACGCTTTGTCGCGTATGTTGACGGTTTCGTTGACCCAGTCACCTTCTCTGAAGGACGTTTGATTACGGTATTGGGTCGCGTCGCCCCATCTGAGAAGGGCAAGGTTGAGGAGTTCGTTTACCAGTACCCAGTGATTGACGCCGATGGCTATCACCTGTGGCGAATCCAAGAACGAGTAGTGATTCACGATACGGGTAGCTATTTACATAATTGTCGTGGAATTCATTGTCGAGGTGTTTATGTTAGCCCGTCTCGACAAGGTACCGTTATTCAAGAGGTAAGATAACATCAAGGAAATCGCTATCCTTACCGCTGGTGGAAAGCTCGCGGCGTTCGAGTATGGTCAACCCTCAAGTCAGACACCTAGTTTGGTATTTATTCATGGTTGGTTAGACAACTCGGCCAGCTTTTTATCTACTTTGGCTGAGATACATCAGCGGCACCCAGACTTACACCTTTTGGCGATCGACCTACCTGGTCACGGCTGTTCGTTTCATAAATCATCCGATAATTTCTATCCATTTCATGACTATATTGACGATCTTAATCAAGTCCTGCTGTATATTTCGCCAAACAAACCTGTATTGATAGGACATTCTCTTGGTGCATTGATTGCAAGTTGCTATAGTGCCGCCTTTCCTGAAAAGGTATCAGGATTAGTTCAAATCGAAGGTTATGGACCTCTTTCTGAATCCCCGCAAAACAGTGTTTCTAGGTTGAGGCAAGGGGTGTTAAGTCGACAACGACAGCGCAGAAAGCCTTCACGCCCACTGACATCGTTTGAAGATGCGTTAGCACTGAGAGTAAAAGCAAATCAATTACCTGCTGAGCTACTGAGCCCGATCGTCAAACGCGCCACCAATTATGATGGAAAACAGTGGCAGTGGCGACACGACGCAAAGCTAAAGTGCGACTCTTTATACCGAATGTCTCGCCCACATGCCGAAGCTATATTGGCTGCGATTACCTGCCCTAATCTCGTTATTTTGGGTGACCAGGGGTATGAGCGATTACGTGAAGAGTCGCAATACGTAGCGAACATGCAACAAATAGAGGTGATCTCTGGTGGTCATCACTGTCATTTGCAACAACCAAAGCTTGTCGCTGAGCTAATTCTTGGTTTAGTTAACAAAATTTAAACAAGTGTTTGAGACTTTCGTGCTCAAGCTCTAATGCTGTGCTGTAATAGACGTTCGCCAATGCAGGGTGATAATTGTTGCTAAGTGGCAACGAACATCAGCGATTTCAGCAATTATTTGAGGAGTTTACTGTGGATAAACCTTGGCTATCACGCTATCCAGAAGACGTGCCAGAAACAATCAACCCAGACCAATATCCGTCTCTGGTTGAGATGTTTGAGCAGTCAGTACGTAACTACGCGGACCAACCAGCTTTCATGAACATGGGCTCGGTAATGACATTCCGCAAGCTGGAGGAGCGCAGCCGAGCGTTCGCGGCTTACCTACAAAATGAGCTAAAGCTTAAGAAAGGTGACCGTGTTGCTCTGATGATGCCTAACTTACTGCAATATCCAGTGGCACTATTTGGTGTTCTGCGAGCGGGTATGATTGCCGTTAACGTAAACCCACTGTACACGCCTCGTGAACTAGAGCATCAATTAAACGATGCAGACGCAAAAGCTATCGTAATTGTGTCTAACTTTGCGAATACACTAGAGCAGGTTGTTGACAACACACCAGTTAAACACGTTGTTCTGACTAGCCTAGGTCAAATGTTGCCGCGTGCTAAAGGTACCATTGTTGATTTCGTTGTGAAGTACGTAAAAGGTATGGTACCTAAGTACAACCTGCCTGGCGCAATCTCATTCCGTAAAGCACTGCACAAAGGTCGTCGTCTCCAGTATGTGAAGCCATTCATGTCGGGTGATGACATTGCATTCTTGCAATACACAGGTGGAACCACGGGTGTGGCAAAGGGTGCTATCCTGACTCATCGCAATATGATTGCGAACGTTCTACAAGCTAAAGGAGCGTACGGTCCTGTTCTGCGTGAAGGTCGTGAGCTAGTTGTGACGGCGCTTCCTCTGTATCACGTCTTTGCATTGACGGTGAACTGTCTACTGTTCGTTGAGATGGGGGGGCGCAACCTGTTAATCACTAACCCACGTGATATCCCAGGCTTCATCAAAGAGCTTCAAAAATACCCATTCACCGCGATTACAGGTGTAAACACCCTGTTTAATGCATTGGTGAATAACGAAGATTTCCACGAGCTAGACTTTAGCAACCTAAGCCTGTCTGTCGGTGGTGGTATGGCTGTGCAGCGTGCTGTTGCTGAACAATGGAAGAAGATAACTGGTGTTCACCTGCTTGAAGGTTATGGCCTGACAGAGTGTTCGCCACTAGTAACGGGTAACCCATATAATCTATCTGATTACACGGGTGCTATTGGTTTACCTGTACCATCAACAGAAGTGCGTATCATTGACGACGAAGGCAATGTACTGCCAATGGATCAAACGGGTGAGCTGCAAGTTCGCGGTCCTCAGGTGATGCAAGGCTACTGGCAGCGTCCTGAAGCCACCAAAGATGTGATTGACCAAGATGGTTGGCTATCAACGGGTGATATCGTTCGTATCGACGAACAAGGTTTCATTTTCATTGTTGACCGTAAGAAAGACATGATTCTGGTATCTGGCTTTAACGTGTACCCAAATGAAATCGAAGATGTGGTTGCACTGCACGGAAAAGTGTTGGAAGTGGCTGCTATCGGTGAGCCGAATGAAAACAGCGGTGAAGCGGTGAAGATCTTTGTGGTGAAGCGTGATCCTAGCTTAACCAAAGAAGAGATTATTGCGCACTGTCGTGAGCACCTAACAGGTTACAAAGTACCTAAGCTGGTTGAGTTCCGTGATGAACTACCAAAGACTAACGTAGGTAAGATTTTGCGTCGTGTTCTTCGTGAAGAGAACGATGCGAAGTTAAAACAAGAAGCAAAATAGTTTTTCGAAAACTATTACTGCAATAAATGCTACAATACCGGCGGTTTCGCCGGTATTTTTTTAGAGGGCATTCAGTGAATTACCAAATAATTACCCAATACGATGAGTTGGTTAAGGTGTGTCAGCAAGCACAGCAATACGATGTTGTGATGTTGGATACCGAATTCGTACGAACTCGCACCTACTTTCCGCAGCTGGGGCTGATTCAACTTTTCGATGGTGAGACACTTTCTCTAATAGATCCGGTTGAACTAACAGACATGTCTCCGCTCAAGGAGTTGTTGCAAAATACCTCGGTGCTCAAAGTGCTGCATGCCTGTGGTGAGGACTTAGAAGTATTCCAGAATGAGTTTGGTTGTACGCCTTTCCCTATGGTGGATACCCAGATAATGGCTGCATTCCTTGGTCATGGTCTTTCAACCGGCTTTGCGGCACTTGTGAAAGAGTATTTAGGTATTGAGCTCGACAAAAGTGAGTCTCGTACCGACTGGATGGCTCGTCCATTGACTCAGAAACAGCTTGATTATGCTGCTGCCGACGTCCATTACTTATTGCCAATGTACCAAAAGCTACAAAACAAAGTACAAGCAGCTGGCTGGTGGGAAGCAGCAATGCAAGAGTCAGAATTGGTTGTGTCGAAGCGTATTAAAACGATCGACCCAAACAATGCCTACTTAGATATTAAAGGTGCATGGCAGCTAACACCAAAGCAGCTTGCAACGCTAAAGCCTTTGGCAAAATGGCGCTTTAAAGAAGCAATCAAGCGCGACCTTGCTTTGAACTTTGTGTTCAAAGAACAAGACCTGTTAAATGTAGCGCGCTTTCATTGTAATTCTGCGAAGAAGATGGAAGCACAAGATATGGACCCTCGCTCGGTACGTCGTCACGGCGAGAGAATTAGCCAGATAGTCAAGAAAGCCTACTACACGGCAGAAGAGGATTATCCTGATAAGATTGAGCGCTTAATGGATATGCCGGGCTACAAGCAGCTATTTAAAACGTTAAAAGACGAAGTGAAGCGTGTATCGCAAAACTCAGGTCTCGCTACGGAGTTTTTGGCGTCTAAGAAGCAGTTGAATCAGATGATTCGCTGGGTGTGGAAGAAAGATCGTGATCCGTCGTCATTGCCTGATGCAATGCAAGGTTGGCGATTAGAGCTACTAGGTGAAAAGCTCGATAAATTGATCAAATAAAGGAAAGGGTTGACGTAATCGTCAACCCTTTCAACATTATAGCTTTATAGCTTTATAGCTTTATAGCTTTATAGCTTTATAGCTTTATAGCTTTATAGCTTTATAGCTTTATAGCTTTATAGCTTTATAGCTTTATAGCTTTCTAGCTTTATTTTTCGTCTTCTGGAAGCTTAACGTTCAGTTCTAGTACCGAGATATCATCGTCCTTGTGCTCAAACGATAGGTCAACCATCGATGGGTCAACATTGACATACTTACCAATGACTTGAAGAATTTCTTCTTTGAGTTGAGGCAGGTATGACGGTGCTGGATCCCCCTGGCTACGACGCTCAGCAACAATAATCTGCAGTCGCTCCTTGGCTAGGTTAGCCGACTTCTTTTTCTGCGGCTTAAAAAACTCGAGTAATGACACAGGCTTAACCTCCGAATAGGCGTTTGAAAATTCCTTTTTTCTGTTCAGTCAGGAAGCGGAAATCCACTTGCTGTCCTAGCAGACGCTCTACTGTATCATCATAGGCCATACCTGCATCAGATGCCTCATCGAAGAATACTGGCACACCTTTGTTTGATGCATTCAGTACTGCTTGGCTCTCTGGAATAACACCTAGCAGCGAGATGTGCAGGATCTCTTCTACATCTTCAACACTCAGCATTTCACCTTGGGTCACACGTGCTGGGTTGTAACGTGTGAGCAGTAGATGTTGCTTCACAGGCTCTAAGCCTTGCTCGGCGCGACGAGATTTAGAATCTAGGATACCGAGGATGCGGTCTGAATCGCGAACAGAAGAGACTTCAGGGTTCGTTGTCACAATCGCCTCGTCTGCGAAGTACAGTGCCATCAGTGCACCCTGTTCGATACCCGCAGGGGAATCACAGATAATGAAATCAAAGCCCATTTCATCCAACTCATTTAGAACACGTTCAACGCCTTCTTTGCTGAGCGCGTCTTTGTCACGAGTTTGTGATGCTGGCAGGATGAACAAGTTATCTGTGCGCTTATCTTTGATTAGTGCTTGGTTGAGTGTTGCTTCGCCATTGATTACGTTAACGAAGTCGTACACGACGCGACGTTCACAGCCCATAATTAGGTCAAGGTTACGTAGGCCAATATCGAAATCGATTACTGCCGTCTTTTTCCCTTTTACCGCTAAGCCAGATGCGATAGCAGCACTTGAAGTTGTTTTACCAACACCACCCTTACCGGATGTCACAACAATGACACGAGCCATTCGAAATTCCTTATAAAAAACTTATTGAGCGAGTATTTCAAATTGAAGTTGTTCGTCTGCCATGCTCAGCATGACTTTCTTTTTCCAATACTCACTATTGATTTGATCACTGAGCCAGTAGTGTCCTGAAATCGAGACAAGTTCTGCCTGAAGATCATGGCACAGTATTTTTGATTCTGATTGTCCACTTGCACCCGCGATAGCTCGACCACGCAAAGAACCGTAAATATGTATACTGCCATCCGCGATAACTTCTGCGCCAGCGCTGACGTGGCTGAGCACTATAAGGTCGCTATCTTTTGCATAGACTTGTTGACCAGAGCGGACGGGAGTACGGACCACTTTAGGTGCTTTCATCTCGGCTGGAGCCTGAGTGGGTGTCTTGCTTGCAGTCATTACCGCAAAGCCTGCATCGGTAGCTAAGGTTTGCGTGCGTTTGTTTTTGCTACCGGTAATGCCAACAGGGATCATACCTGCATCATTTACGGCTTGTTTGAGTGCAGCAAAATCGATATCACCGTCGACCTTTTCAATATTAAGGACGATAGGAGCGTTGGCAAAAAAGGCGGGTGCCTTTTCTACTTTTTCTGTGAGAAAGGATTTTGCTTCTGCAACGTCATTGCTGGCTAGATGTAATACCGTTAAGGTGAAACTGCTGCCTTTTAGATCGGGTAGTGTAGCCATAGAAATTAATACAACCTCTTTTGCATTCAGCGTTGCTTTGGACTAGGGATAACATGTTATATTCCTAGGTGGTGAGCAGCAAGTTATCTCGCTGATTTCCCAGTTTTTAGCTCAATAATTGCACACGCTTATCAAAGCAACGCGATATTAATAAATTAGAAGGCCTAACATGCTTTGTTCGATCTATAAAAGCACAAAAAAAGAGGGCGCTTACCTCTACATTTCAAAAAAAGACGATTTTTCACAAGTTCCTGACAAATTGATGGAGATGTTTGGCAAACCTGTGTTCGTCATGGTGATAAAGCTAGATGGCCGAAAACTAGCACAAGTCGATGTTGAAAAGGTGAAAGCATCACTGCAGGAAGAGGGCTTCTTCTTACAACTGCCGCCGCCACCAGAAAACTTGCTTGAAACCTATAAAGAACGAAAAAAACAACAGAACCAAGGTTAAAGCTACAGTCTGTAGAGCGTTTACGGACAGGTGCTTTCAAGGAGGAAGTTTGATCACATTCAAATCTAAGCTAACAACATTAGCATTAGCCACAATGCTTCCGTTCACGAGCTGGGCGGAAAGCGCAAAACCAAGTTTCGAAGATTATGTGCTTGAGCTGAAAGAGCAGGGGCGCGAGCAAGGTATTTCTGAGCCAATTTTAGAACAAGCCTTTTCAGACGTGACCTATAAGCCAAGAGCAGTAAAGGCAGATAAGAACCAACCAGAGAAAAGGCTTACACTTGATGAGTACATTCCAAGGGCTGTACCGGATTGGAAAGTAAAGCAGGCGCAGAAACTCTATAAGCAAAACTACGCAGACTTGAAACGTATTGGCGATGAGTATGGCGTTCAGCCTCGCTTTATCGTTGCGTTATGGGGGGTCGAAAGTAACTTCGGTACTTTCACCGGTAATTACAGGGTGATGGATGCGCTCGCTACGATGGCTTACGACGGTCGTCGTGAGGAGTTCTTCCGTACTGAAGCGATGCATGCACTTAAGATTTTGGATGAAGGGCATATCCCTGTCGAAAACTTTAAAGGGTCCTGGGCGGGAGCTATGGGGCAACCTCAGTTTATGCCAAGCTCGTTTATGGCTTACGCCGCGGACGGCAACGGTGATGGTAAGAAGGATATCTGGAATACTAAAGCTGATGTTTTTGCTTCAGCAGCAAATTATTTAAGTCAGTCTGGTTGGCAGGAAGAGTATACGTGGGGGCGTCAAGTTCAAGTGCCATCAGGTATCAGTTTAGAATTACAAGGCCGCTCAGAAGAGAAGGGTAAATACCTTCAAGAGTGGTCGGAACTTGGAATTAAACGATTTGATGGCCGTCCACTACCGAGACTTGATGAAGATATTAAAGCGTGGCTAATAATGCCTGATGACCAAAATGGTCGCAGCTACTTGGTATACAACAACTACAACGTGTTGATGAAGTGGAACCGTTCTTACTATTTCGCACTAGCGGTGAGCCACCTAGCGGATCGAATCAAGTTTGGTTAATACTTTGCTTTTAGATAGTTAGGTCGCTTCGCTGCTGGAAAACTGGATATCTAGATTCTTTAACCTACCGCACTAAAAAGGGTTGACGTTAAACGTCAACCTTTCAAAATTCTCTAGCTCTCTAGCTCTCTAGCTCTCTAGCTCTCTAGCTCTCTAGCTCTCTAGCTCTCTAGCTCTCTAGCTCTCTAGCTCTTAGTTCGAGTTGTATTGCTCACAGGCAATCATAGTGTTCTCGATTAGGCTTGCTACAGTCATCGGGCCAACACCACCCGGTACTGGTGTGATGAAGCTTGCGTTTTCTTTTGCAACATCATATTCAACGTCACCAACAAGCTTACCCGACTCAAGGCGGTTGATACCGACATCGACCACAATTGCGCCTTTCTTAATCCAAGCACCTGGAATAAAGTTAGGTTTACCAACAGCAACAACCACAACATCCGCTTGACGAACATGTGATTCAAGGTCTTGAGTAAATCGATGACATGTTGTGGTCGTACAACCTGCTAACAGAAGTTCCAATGTCATTGGGCGGCCCACAATGTTCGAAGCGCCAACCACAACAGCGTGTTTGCCACGCAGATCGATGTTGTAACGGTCCAGCAGTGTGATAATACCTTTTGGAGTACAAGAGCGAAGCTTTGGAATGCGCTGTGCTAATCGACCCACGTTGTATGGGTGGAAACCATCCACATCTTTTTCTGGAGTGATACGTTCAAGTACCTTTGTACTATCAATACCAGCAGGCAGTGGAAGCTGAACCAAAATACCGTCAATTTCTGGATCGCGGTTTAGTTGATCAACCAAGTCAAGAAGTTCCATCTCGGATGCGGTTGCTGGTAGGTCAAAAGATTTTGATACAAAGCCCACTTCCTCACAAGCTTTACGCTTGCTACCGACATATACTTGCGATGCTGGGTCTTCGCCAACAAGCACAACAGCAAGGCCAGGAGCACGAAGACCAGCTTCTGTGCGAGCCTTAACGCGAGCCGCTACTTCAGAGCGAACGGTTTGTGAGATGAGTTTTCCATCGATGTTTTGAGCAGTCATGAGCTTCCTTTAGAAGTTACGCTGAAATGATAAAGCTTTATGCTTTTATTTTGCGCGCATTGTCTCAAAAATGTCTGGGAATATCCATAAAGCAAACGTTTGCTTTGTTCTGTTTTTAGTCGTGGAAGCAATAAATGGCTTTTTTTTCGGCACTCAATTCTCAAAGTGGCACAAACCCATTGATTTCGCTCAATCAACTCGTATAATCCTTTCCCTGTAGCGCGCCCTTAGCTCAGCTGGATAGAGCACGTCCCTTCTAAGGATGTGGTCGAAGGTTCGAATCCTTCAGGGCGTGCCATTTATTCTTAAAGCCCCGACAACTCAATGAGTTGTCGGGGCTTTTTCGTTTCTGTGGTGCTATGGTGGTGCAACAAAACTTTTTCAAGCGACTAGCACCCGTTTGATCACAAAAGTAGTTTCATTGTTTTGTGTTCAATTTTAATTGATGGCTACACTGTTTTTCCAACTAATCGAAACAAGAATGCATGAACCTCACCAATTATGAACAACAATTTAAGGCATTCATTGAAAAAGAGATGACGCAAGATTTGGCTCACGACATGAGCCATGTATTGCGTGTGGTCTCCAGTGCCAAGAAGTTATGTATAGAAGAAGAGGCAATGCTAGAAGTTGTATTGCCTGCCGCCTATTTACACGACTGTTTCTCTTACCCTAAAGATCATCCCGATAGGAGAAAAAGCTCAGTCGTAGCGGCAGATAAAGCCATCGATTTTCTGCAGTCTATTGGTTACCCAGAGATGTACTTTGAATCCATTCATCATGCTATCGTGGCTCACAGTTATAGTGCGGATATAGAAACCCAAACAGTTGAAGCTAAGATTGTTCAAGATGCTGATCGGTTGGATGCTTTAGGCGCTGTAGGGATTGCCCGTTGTATTCAAGTGAGTAGTGGCTTTGGTTCAAAGCTGTATAGCGTTGATGACCCTTTTGGTGTTGAACGTGAGCTTGCAGATAAGCAGTTTGCGGTGGACCACTTTTATACCAAACTCTTCAAGTTAGTGAATAAGCTCAATACGAAATCGGCGCGAAAGGAAGGGGAGAGGCGAACTCGTTACATGAAAGCATTTTTAGATCAACTTAAAAGCGAAATAGAATAGTGCACGCGACCTGCATTGAAGGCTACATCTCACGGTACAGTTAATCACTGGCACTCTTAGATATAGTTCTCTGTTATTTGTTCGATTTAGGGAAGCAATCCAGTAGAGTGCCATTAACTTAGTTATTGATTAGATAGCATATTTTTAAGGTAATAGGACATTTCGGCTTCAGGAACCATGCCACCACCTGTCGCCCAAACTAAATGTGTGGCATTGCTCATAATGGTGTCACTAAACTCCATCTGCTTTCTATAGCCCCGATCATTCGTTACAACCACAGGCCCAATCATGCCCGCTAGTGCCGAAGGCTCAAGCTGTATGTCTTCACACTCACTCAATTGTTTCAGTAAGTTGTACATACGTTCATCGGTTATTGTTAAATAACCATCTAACAACCTTTCCATCGCTCGACCGACAAATCCGGAGGCACGACCGAAGGCTAGACCATCAGCGGCGGTAATGTTGTCGATGCCAATATCTTGAACGCTAATGTCATCGTGCAGGCCGGTATGGACGCCAAGCAACATACATGGAGAATGTGTCGGCTCAGCAAAAATACAATGAACGTTATCTCCAAATGCCATTTTCAGGCCGAACGCGACTCCACCAGGGCCACCACCAACACCACACGGCAGATACACAAATAGAGGGTGCTGCGCGTCTACTTCGATACCTTTCTCAGTTAACTGTTTCTTAAGACGTTCACCAGCAACGGAATAACCCAAGAACAGGGTTTGCGAGTTTTCGTCATCAATGAAAAAGCAGGTAGGGTCGTTTTCTGCTTCTTTCCGACCTTGAGCCACTGCGACACCATAATCTTGTTCATACTCGACAACATTAACGCCATGAGAGCGAAGTTTGTTTTTCTTCCACTCCCTTGCATCAGCAGACATATGCACAGAAACGGAAAAACCTAATTTGGCACTTATGATCCCAATAGACATCCCAAGGTTTCCAGTAGAGCCTACAGCGATACTGAATTGCTTGAAGAAATCTTGGAACTCTTTATTCAACAATTTACTGTAGTCATCCGATTCCGTAAGCAGTCCTGCTTCCATTGCAAGTTTTTCTGCATGTGTCAGGACTTCATATATCCCGCCTCGGGCTTTAATAGAGCCTGAGATAGGCAAGTGACTATCTTTTTTTATTAGCAAGCGACCTTGTACCTGAGTGTTATATTCTCGCTCGAGTAGGTTGTGCATTTTCTTGATGGGAACCACTTCCGACTCGATGATACCGTCTGTTATGGCCGTTTCCGGGAACGCTTTGGCAAGATACGAAGCGAATCGCGCTAGCCTGTTGCTTGCATCTTGAATATTCTCAGCATTAAGTCCAACGTATGGCAAACCCTCTTCAAGGCTTGTGATATGCGGGTTAAACCACGATGTTTCTTTGAGCTCTATAAGTTCTTTAACCAGCGGATACTGCGCGGTTAGCTGGTCAATGTTAATAGTCATCAGAATACCTTGTTTTTATGCAATGTAAGACAGTATGAATGTGCCGGCAAGTGCCCCGAAGTATGTAGTAAAGTTAGCTGAGCGATAGTATTAGAAAATCTAGCTTATGGAAGCACCAGCAATATTGTTTTACAAGCCACAAAGTATGTCGGCTACCATCGGCGATTCAATCCAAGTGCGCTTGAGCCTATAACAGGTGTGATAATTTCTGGGCTGATATCAAAGCAAACGGTGGGAGTGGTGACAAAGTGCTTGTCGCACCACGAGTTCTACTAGGAAAAGCGGTTCGCTAACCGGGGCATCAGCGTATATTTTTTAAAGTGATACCAATACGTTTAGGCTTAGCTGTAATCAATAACACAGCTGTAGTAGGTGCCAGCGGTAGTTTTGAGAGGGTATATTGTCTGAGTCAATCCATTTTGGGGACTCAGCTTGCTTCAGATAAGAAAAAGCCACTGAAAATCAGTGGCTTATCTCTATAAATGTGGCGGAGAGATAGGGATTTGAACCCTAGAACCGCTATTAACGGTTGCCGGTTTTCAAGACCGGTGCTTTCGACCACTCAGCCATCTCTCCTCTGGGGACGCATAATATAGAGCCTCCACAATGATGTAAAGCCCTCGAGTGACTGTTTGCTTGCTTTGTGACCGATTGCAAAGAAAGTATCTAGGAGAGAGTAGCTAGATAGAAAAAAGGAGAGCAATTTGCTCTCCTTGGATTAGTTTTCATTCACGTAAAAACGTTTTAGCTCTGTCAGACCTTGCATCAAAACCGGTAAGCGAGGCTTGCCATCTTTGATACGTTTGTAGTCGGCATCGTAAAGCTTGAAGTTGCCGAATCGGTCAATCACCGTGGTTTCAGTTGGAGTGATTAATGCAATCTCTCTTGAGTCACCAGCGATAATCCAACGGCGGCTAGATTCATTAAGAAGATTGCGACCGCTACTGAAGTCACTCGCTTTTGATGACACGCCCAGCAGGTCTCGCATTAGAGTTGCTGGCATATCAAGGTGACTAGTTTGATGATTGTAAGTCGTAGCCAACTTACCTGGCCAATGCATGATCATCGGAACTTGCAGTTGGTAACGGCTGTAGTTTGTACCTGTGCCCCAGCTATTCGTTTTCGTCTCGTTAAACTCGGTACCGTGATTCGATGTGACGATTACGATGGTGCTCTCAAGTAAGCCTTTTTCTTGCAGCTTAGTGAAAACCTGCTCGATGTAAGTGTCTGCACTCGAAGCGGCCTTATAGTATGCTTTCTTAAAGTTGTCACTCGCGCTTAGAGCCTTATCCTCGTCACCGTAGTTGGTGAAATCGTCCACAGATGTCAGTTCAATAAAGCTCATCCAAGGTGATGATTTAGTACCGTTTAGCCAAGTATTCCACTCATCAACAGCCACTTGGTCGTTGTATTTGATATCTTGCGATAAGTTAACTGGTAGCTTGCGGAAAATGGTCTCTTTGTACAAAGGATCATTGAAGCCAGAACCACTGAAGCGCGCAAATCTGTACTTCTGGTCCTTCATAACGTCAAACAGGACAGGGGAGGCTTTTTGCTCTCGAATGCTGCCTGCGTAACTACTAGGGAGGCCGTAGAACAGGCCAAACATCCCCAAAGAATCGTTACTTGAGCTGTAATGATTCGTGAAGTTCACATTGTCGTTAGCGAGTTGAGTAGTAAACGGCATTGATTCTTCGTTCACTGCATCTGCACGAAGGTTGTTTGCACTGATAACCAGTAGGTTAAGATTTTTACCACGACGGTTAAACTTCAACTCTTCTAGCGGGTAGTTCATGAGGTCAACACTGCTTTCGCTTTCTAATAAGCGACGCTCGTATTCTTCTTTATCAAGCAGACCATGTTTTTCCATAAAGGTCTTCGCCGTCATTGGGTATGACAGAGGGAAGTTCGCTTTTTGATTGGTAATCGGGCTGTAGAAATACGCATCCGCCCAGATATAAATTAGGTGGCTTAAAATAAAGCAGAGGAAAAATACTGCGGCCAATGGACGACCGATATGTTTGTGCGACAGCTTGCGTTGCTTATTCCAAACCCATTCGGAAAGAGCAAGTTGCAGTAAGAAAATGATCGGCAGCACGATGAATAGCTTTTGCCACTCTGCTGCACTAGTACCTTCCGTGTCATTCCACAACACCTCCCAAACCGCAGAGTTTAGGTGTAGATTGATAGCCTCATAAGACTGAGTATCAATCAATAACACGGTTAAAGCCACAGTTGCGAAACAAACTGAAAACAGCCTGAATAGCTTTCGTGAGGGAATGACAAAGGTCAGAGGGAAAAGTACCAAAAGGTAGAGAGCAAAGGCCAAAAAGCCAAAATGCCCAACCCATGAGATCGCTAAGTAAAATTGCCCAAGCAAAGTCTCAGGCCAAGGTGATTGGCTAATATAGCGGGTGCCGATAAGCATGGATACAATGATGTTGAAGAAAGCAAACCAATGCCCCCAACCTACCATTCGAGAAACGCGGCCACCGTATGTGTTCTCACTATCTACCATTTAGATACTTCTGTCCGTCTTTTTATTCGTCTTTAGTCCGTAAGACTAATGATTAATGTGTTTTACTTTCGTCTAGAGAAGACAGTAAAGCTTGCGCAAATTTTTCAGCGATAACCTTGCGCTGAGAAGCAGGAACGTTTTGGTTTAGAACGTTCGTCGCAATGTTGCCTGCAATCATCAATGAAAGCTCGGCATTTGCACCGTGCTTATCAAGAACGGCAGCAATCTCAGTTAGGATTTGTTCAACAGTTTCGTCGCTGTATTTAGATGTAATTGGCATAAGGACTCAATAATGTCAGATAATGATAGTAAAAGCGGCTTATGATAACCTACTCTCAATGACAACTGAAACCCGAAATAAATAAAACTGCTATGAGTCTTCATCTTTCTAACGTAATTTTACATCAGCTTACTAAAAACGATCAGGATGAACTGGTTGTTAACTATAGAGAACATGCTCTAGACAACGATACCTCATCAGAAAGCCTGGTGGCTGAGCTACACCGTGTATTCCATTCAAAAGCAGGTAAAGGGTTTGGCTCTTTTCAATCTGACAGCGACTTTCAACAATGGTTGCAAGAGCTGCGCCGTGGCGAAAGAGATTTTTATGATTTTTCACAGGTTTGTGCTCAACGTCTCAACCAAGAAATTAGCAAATACCCATTTGCGGAAGAGGGAACTCTAGTTCTAGCCGAATACCAATCCTTAGCAACAGATTACCTATTTATCGGTTTGCTACCTTCTAATCACAGCTTGAAGGTGACGGAAGGCCTTGAGATCCTCTCTACTGACTATCTAGATATCACAAAGATGGATATTGCGGCACGTATCGATCTG
Organism: Vibrio maerlii; assembly: GCF_003415655.1. GTDB lineage: Bacteria > Pseudomonadota > Gammaproteobacteria > Enterobacterales > Vibrionaceae > Vibrio > Vibrio maerlii. Next base: position 161,681 of record NZ_QRHC01000003.1, on the reverse strand, counting down.
TCTCGCTATGACACCGATAAAGATTCCAATCGTTACCTTGCCTACATCAAAGGCAGAGTTGGTCGCAAAGTGGCTGATTTCTTCTTAGATTTCATGCAAGCAGAAGTTGGGTTAGATACTAAGCAACAAAACTTGGTATTAATGCAGGCGGTTGATGACTTTTGTGCTGACTCTCAGTTAGATAAAGAAGAGACCAACAATTACCGCAAACAAGTCGCCGAATACTGCAACGAACAGATTAAGTCTGGTGATGAGGTGTTCGTAAAAGAGCTTTCGGGAGAGCTGCCAGCAAGTTCGGATGGCACGAGTTTCCACCAATTCGCTCAAGAGCAGGGCTATGAGCTAGAAGAGAGCTTTCCTGGTGACCGTGCAACGGTACGTAAACTGACTAAGTATGTGGGTGCTGGAGGCGGATTGAATGTTAGCTTCGATAGTCTGTTGTTAGGTGAACGTATTTTTTACGATCCGGAAACTGATACGCTAACGATTAAAGGGACACCACCAAACTTACGTGATCAGCTTTCAAGAGACCGATAAGCCTCTATAAACCTAAACTAAGCAAGTTGAATTCTATTTCCTGTGAAGGATAAAATAGTGATTTAGCTTGCTTTTTTTATGTTCAAATGACTGGTAATCCTTTGAGCTGAGTAGTAATTTTAATAAATTAGTTCAATCGCTTATCACAGGATGTGTCAGTTGAATCTCAAACAAGGCAAGGTTTCTTTTAGTCTTCGTATCATCGTCATTACTTGGCTTTGCTCTGCATTTTTTATTACCTACCAAAGCGTTGGTCTCAATCGCTTGGCTGAGAACATTGAAGAGCTTTGTTTTGGGATTTCTGAGCTTCAAAGTGAATTTGTGTTCCCTGAGCCATTTAGAGCGCTACATGTAGAGAAGTTTGCTCGCACGGCTGAACGACTGATTACCCTGCGTGACAGTACCAAAACTTCCATACTTCCATTTGTTTTTCATCCTGATGTCGAAAACTTGTTCTATCAGACCGATAGGTTTATTGAGCAAAGCAATCACTACATATCTGTTGAATACCAAGTGAAAGAGCTTACTCAGACTATCAAGCAACAAAGAGAATTGGCGCAAATAAGTCCACAAGCCCACGCACTTTATTACGAGTTGGGCGCTCAGGTTTTTGAAGTGATGTTTACTGATAGAGCTCAGAACCCAGACACTTATCTTGTCTTTGACCGCATCTATGAAAAAGCCAACCTGTTAGCGGATAGTGAAAAGGCCGCATTTTTACAAATTTTGTCTGAAGTTTCTGGTGTACTAACAAGCCATGCACAAATGACATTCCATATTGATCAGTTATTTCATCATCAAGTGAATAACGAACAACTCCTGGTGATGAAGCAGCTAAGCGAAATGAGCATCAAGTATATGATTGCGCTAGTAATGCTTGCGACGGTTACTATTGTCGCGATGGCCATCTGGGTGAAAAAACATTTGGTCGGCCGCATTGAGTCAGAGTCGGTGACTCCAAACAGGTTTGAATCGGAGAGTATTCAGCAACAAGAGATACCAATAGGGGGCGAACCGGTTGATCATATGCCAGTGGAAGAGCCTGAGTATGCAAGGATTGACCTCACTACGCTATACGAAACGATGGGGGAGGATGAAGAAGCGGTCGCTATGTTGCTCAACGTGTTTATTCAGGATCACAGTGAGGACTTTGAGCAGCTAAAGAGCCTGACGGATGTGGATACAGAAGCCGCTCAGCGTAAAGTACATAGCTTAAAGAGCGTTTCAGCTAGCCTTGGTGCAAATAAACTTCGCAGTTTAGCTGCAACGATTGAAGGTAAGTTTAAGCACAATCGCCCAATTATGCCGGAAGAGTTGAATTTACTTGGCCAAGAACTGGAATGGGTACTCGTCCAAGTTAATGAACACTTATCTAGGATGGAGAAATAGCTCATCGGACTAGTCCCTCAGCACTTTACAGTTATTGGGCCGGAATAATGTGGTTTACAGTCGTAAAGAGGTTCAGTTTTACTTAACTCGTAACGAAATTTAAATATCGGCGATAAAATTGCCACTTATGTAAAAATTGTGCTTGCGCTTTGGTTTCGAAACACATAAATATGGTGTAAACGATTTTTGAATGAATTACATGGAGAGTTGAGATGAGAGTTGGTTTAGTTGGTTGGCGCGGCATGGTTGGTTCAGTACTGATGCAGCGAATGGTTGAAGAGCGTGATTTCGACCATATCGAACCTGTGTACTACAGTACTTCTCAAGTAGGTATCCCAGCACCTGTACTTGGTGGTAAAGATGCAGGCATGCTACAGGACGCTTTTGATATTGAGAGCTTAAAGCAGCTGGATGCCGTGATTACTTGTCAAGGCGGCGATTACACGTCAAAGGTATATCCAGCACTTCGTCAAGCTGGCTGGAAAGGTTACTGGATCGATGCAGCATCTACGCTTCGTATGGATAAAGATTCAATCATCACACTTGATCCAGTCAACTTAGCACAAATTCAGCAAGGCATTCACTCAGGCACCAACACATTTGTGGGTGGTAACTGTACTGTAAGCTTGATGCTAATGGCATTGGGTGGCCTGTATGAGAAAGGTATGGTTGAGTGGATGAGCGCAATGACGTATCAAGCAGCTTCTGGTGCTGGTGCGAAAAATATGCGTGAGCTTATCTCTCAAATGGGTGTCATCAATGAATGTGTGAGCACTGAACTTGCTGATCCTGCAAGCTCGATCTTGGATATCGATAAAAAAGTTGCTGATACCATCCGCTCATCTTCTTTCCCTACTGATCAATTTGGTGCACCACTTGCTGGTTCGTTGATCCCTTGGATCGATGTGAAGCGTGAAAATGGTCAAAGTAAAGAAGAGTGGAAAGCGGGAGTTGAAGCGAACAAGATCCTAGGTCTTGATGGTCAGCCAATCCCTATTGATGGTACTTGTGTTCGTATCGGTGCAATGCGTTGTCACGCACAAGCTTTGACGATCAAGCTTAAGCAAGATGTTCCAATGGATGAAATCGAAGAGATCATTGCGACACATAACGACTGGGTTAAAGTGATTCCTAACGATCGCGACATCACCGCTCAAGAGCTTACACCTGCAAAAGTGACAGGCACTATGTCTGTGCCAGTAGGTCGTCTGCGTAAAATGTCGATGGGTAACGACTTCCTAAACGCATTCACTGTAGGTGATCAGCTACTTTGGGGTGCCGCGGAGCCACTTCGTCGTACTCTACGCATCATCCTAAACGAAAAAGCGTAATTATAAGTCAATAGACTTTTACCCTTTCTAAATGTCACAAACCCCACTACTTTTTAGTGGGGTTTGTTGTTTTTATAAGGGTTAAAATTGAAGTTTATCAGGGTATTAGTCACGATTGTGGTCGCTACACTTGTCTGGGTGGTGACTCATCTTCTTGTTGAGGAGATCCTCGGCATAATTGCTATGTTGATATGTGGAGACGAACTGTACCGTAATGGTATTTGCTATGCTGATTACTGGCCAAGCATAGAATCACCCGTGCTAGTTTTAGGTGTTGGATTTTCCGCCATGATGACAATTTTAAGTGCTGTATGGCTTAACCGAGAGAATCGGATACTGGCTGCAAAAATCACTTATGGAACCGGGATGTTTGCAGCTTCCGTTCTGGTTGTTTCAGCAAGTTTTTCAGCATTTGTGATCGCGTGTTGGGCGAGTGCTTTGATTACCGGCTTCTTTACCCTCAAATGCATCAGGCGCTAATCTTTGACCGGTACGACTCGCTTATCCGGTTCTGCTAATTCACTTCCACAGTATTTACAGTGCATCGCATCGGAGTCGTGACCCGTTCTCATGCAGTTTAAACATTTTACTAGGCTGCGGTGCGCGTTCATTTCTTGGTTTAATTCGGCAGTAATAATGCCGGTTGGAACAGCTAAAATAGAGTAACCAAGCAGCATAGTGAAAGACGCAAGTGCTTGCCCAAGCGGTGTTTTCGGTGTGATGTCCCCATAACCAACGGTAGTAATGGTCACTATGGCCCAGTAAATACTTTGCGGGATGCTCGTGAAACCGTTATCTGGTCCTTCGACGTAATAAATAGATGCGCCAAGGATGGTAACCAAGATCGCCACTGTGCTGAAGAAGATGAATATCTTTCTACGAGAGCCGAGGAGCGAGCGAAGGAGTAGGTTTGAATCTTGTAAGTAGCGCACCAGTTTAAGGATGCGGAAGATGCGCATCACACGTAAGAGTCTCACCACTGCAAGCACATAAGCTCCAGGGAAGATCAGGGCAAGGTAAGTGGGTAATATTGCCAATAAATCGACAACCCCGTAGAAGCTCTTTGCGTAAGCAAGAGGCTTGGGTGAACTATATAGCCTCAAGATATATTCGAGAGTGAAGAGCAGGGTAAATCCCAGCTCGATGTAGAGGAGAGTTGGTCCGTAGAGTTCACGGACCGACTCAAAAGATTCCAAGGTAAGAACAATAAGTGATGTGAGGATAGCGATGATGAGCCCAATGTCGAAGGCTCGTCCAGCACGAGTGTGGGTACCAAAAATAATGATGTATAGATGGTGTCTTAACGTGCTTGTATGTTCCATTAGCTAATTACATTCCTTGTATCGCAATAAACTTCTATAGCTTATGTTAACCCAGGGAACAGGTTACGCAAGCCACTTGCTATAAACTCAATACCCAGCGAACCCAGTATTAGACCCATAATACGAGTAATGACGTTGATCCCTGTCTGTCCTAAGAAGCGTACGATAATTGGAGCAGAACGGAACAGCAGCCAAGAGCACGCACAGAAAGCACCAATACTGATGATGATGCCAATGGTGTCCATGGTGCTCGGATAGCGAGAGCCGTAAACAATCGTTGAGCTGATTGCACCAGGCCCAGCCATTAATGGCATCGCAAGTGGTACAACGCCAATCTGTTCTTTACTGATGTACTCAGACTTCTCTTGTTTATTCTGTTTATCTTCACCCAATTTACCACTCATCATCGAGAAGGCGATGCTCATTAGTAGCAAGCCACCAGCAACTCGGAAGGAATCAAGAGAGATACTAAACATATCTAATAGTAACTGACCTGCAAGAAGAGAGACGATCAATATGATGGCAACAGCTAAGTTGGCCGTTACCGCGGTTTTGTTCCGTTCTTCTGGATCCATATGCCCAGTGAGAGAGACAAATACCGGCATGATGCCAATAGGGTTTACCGCAGCGACTAGGCCGAGAAAAAACTGTAAGTAGATAGCAAATTCGATGGTGTTCACTTTCTATTTCCAATGATGGTTTAAGGGGAAGGATAATTTCCGCGCTAATGTAATGGATTTATCGAGTGCAATCGAATGAAAAAAACTAACGCATAGAACTTATTTGTACTCATGCTGCTCGTAATCTCGTGTAAGCCCTAGTGTACCTTGATAGGTTTGTGATTATTTTGTGTTAATTATGTTAACTAATGCACGTTTTTTATAAAACGATCTAGAGGTAATGGAGATGTCATCACGTATATATATACTAAGTAGCACGTAAATGACGTGATGATTTGTGCGTTTATTATTTAAAAAATGAAAGTTTTTTACAGCTTATGTAGCACGTTAAGATGGTTGTTACCGAATGCTGAAAATTTGTTCTAACCGATAAAAATCTTTTTATTCTTTATATTCAACAGCTTACTGCCATTAACCCCTAAGGGTTAACACTAAGGGGGTAAATAATTTTTCAGAACTGATTTGGATCAATTTTTTTCACACAGTGAAATAATATACTCAGTTCCGAAAGCAATTTACTAAGAACTCTGTTTCATTGCGATGTAGGTCACGGTATGTAGACCCGCTGACAAAGCACACACAGTTTGATTAATAAAAAGTTTTTAATTTTTAGTTTTTATTTTTTTAGGAGAATCCCTATGCCTGTAACAAATCTTGCTGAACTAGATGCAATGATTGCACGCGTTAAAGCGGCTCAAGCTGAGTTTGCAACTTACTCTCAAGAGCAAGTTGACAAAATCTTCCGCGCAGCCTCTCTAGCAGCTAACCAAGCTCGTATCCCGCTAGCACAACAAGCGGTAGCTGAGTCTGGTATGGGTATCGTAGAAGACAAAGTAATCAAGAACCACTTTGCGTCTGAGTTCATCTACAACAAATACAAAGACGAGCAAACTTGTGGCATCCTTGAAGAAGATGACAACCTAGGCACGATGACTATCGCTGAACCTGTAGGTATCATCTGTGGTATCGTTCCAACAACGAACCCAACTTCTACTGCTATCTTTAAGTCTCTTATCTCACTTAAGACTCGTAACGCGATCATCTTCTCGCCACACCCACGTGCGAAAAACTCTACAAATGACGCAGCTAAACTTGTTCTAGATGCAGCAGTAGCAGCAGGTGCTCCAAAAGACATCATTGGTTGGATCGACCAGCCATCTGTAGAGCTTTCTAACGCTCTTATGAAGCACGATGAGATCGCTCTTATCCTTGCAACTGGTGGTCCAGGCATGGTTAAAGCAGCATACTCTTCAGGTAAGCCAGCAATCGGTGTAGGTGCGGGTAACGTTCCTGTAGTTATCGATGAAACAGCTGACATCAAACGCGCTGTAGCATCTATCCTAATGTCTAAGACGTTCGATAACGGTGTAGTATGTGCTTCTGAGCAAGCTGCAATCGTTGTTAGCGATGTATATGACGAAGTTAAAGAGCGTTTCGCTTCTCACAAAGCTCACGTTCTATCTAAAGCTGACGCTGACAAAGTACGTAAAGTTCTTCTTATCGACGGCGCACTAAACGCGAAAATCGTTGGTCAACCAGCTCCTGCAATCGCTGAACTAGCGGGCGTTAAAGTTCCTGCTGACACTAAAGTTCTAGTTGGTGAAGGTCTAGGTAAAGTTTCTTACGACGACGAGTTCGCTCACGAGAAATTATCTCCAACTCTAGGTCTATTCCGCGCTGACAACTTCGAAGACGCAGTTGCTCAAGCAGTGACAATGGTAGAGATCGGCGGTATCGGCCACACATCTGGTCTATACACAAACCAAGATACTAACGCAGACCGTATCCGTTACTTCGGTGACAAGATGAAGACTGCACGTATCCTAATCAACATCCCTACTACTCACGGTGGTATCGGTGACCTGTATAACTTCAACGTTGCACCGTCTCTAACTCTAGGTTGTGGTTCTTGGGGTGGTAACTCTATCTCTGAGAACGTAGGTCCTAAGCACCTAATCAACAAGAAAACTGTAGCGAAGCGAGCTGAAAACATGTTGTGGCACAAACTACCTAAGTCTATCTACTTCCGTCGTGGTAGCCTTCCAATCGCAATGAGCGACCTAGAAGGTAAGAAGCGTGCGTTCCTAGTAACTGACCGCTTTCTATTCAACAACGGTTACGCTGACGAAGTAGTACAACTGCTTAAAGCTCAAGGCATCGAAGTTCAAACTTTCTTCGACGTAGAAGCGGATCCAACGCTATCTGTAGTTAAGAAAGGTGCAGAAGCAATGCAAAGCTTCCAACCTGACGTAATCTTAGCGCTAGGTGGTGGTTCACCAATGGATGCTGCTAAGATCATGTGGGTTATGTACGAGCACCCAGAAACAGCATTTGAAGAACTAGCAATGCGCTTTATGGACATCCGTAAACGTATCTACAAGTTCCCTAAAATGGGTGAAAAAGCTGAGCTTGTATGTATCACTACAACTTCAGGTACGGGTTCAGAGGTTACTCCATTCGCCGTTGTTACAGACGACGAAACTGGTGCTAAGTACCCACTAGCTGATTACGAGCTAACGCCAAACATGGCTATCGTTGATGCTAACCTAGTTATGAACATGCCTAAGTCTCTAACAGCGTTCGGTGGTTACGATGCAGTAACTCACGCACTAGAAGCTTACGTATCTGTTCTAGCGAACGAATACTCTGATGGCCAGGCTCTACAAGCGCTTAAGATGCTTAAAGAATACCTACCATCAAGCTACGCGAACGGTGCAAACGACCCAATCGCTCGAGAAAAAGTACACAACGCAGCGACTATCGCTGGTGTAGCATTTGCGAACGCATTCCTAGGTGTTTGTCACTCTATGGCGCACAAGATTGGTGCTGAGTTCCACCTACCACACGGTCTGGCGAACGCACTACTAATCTCTAACGTTGTACGTTACAACGCGAACGACAACCCAACTAAGCAGACTGCATTCTCTCAGTACGACCGTCCACAAGCACGTCGTCGTTACGCTGAAGTTGCTGACCACCTAGGCCTAAGCCAAGCTGGTGACCGTACTGCTCAGAAGATTGAGCGTCTACTAGCATGGCTAGAAGAGCTGAAAGGCGACCTAGACATCCCAACATCTATCCAAGCGGCAGGTGTTTCTGAAGCAGACTTCCTAGCTAAGCTTGATGAGCTAGCGGTAGAAGCGTTCGATGACCAATGTACTGGTGCGAACCCACGTTACCCTCTAATCACTGAGCTTAAAGAAGTTCTAACAGCAGCTTACTACGGTAAACCATACGTAGAAGGTGAGACTTTCGAAGGTACGACAGTAATCAAGAAGAAAGCTGACCAAGAAGCTAAGCCTGCTAAGAAAGAAAAAGCTAAAGCTTAATTAACTGATTCAGTTATGAAATAGGTTTTCGCTAGCACGAAACCTATATCGGGAAAGAGTAAAGACCCCAGTCGAAAGGCTGGGGTCTTTTTTTATTTTAACGTTTGTATGCCATTTGAGGTGCACGTAGGTTTCAAACGGTGGGTCTGCTGATATATCTATGAGTAAAGTTATATCTTCGGTTGACGCTCCGTCGAGAGTTGGGAGCGACTTACGCAAGACGTGATAAGAATAAGCTCATACTCTACGGTAAGTTGGCAACGGAAAAAGTATGGAAAGTGGGCTGAGGCGCGTCTGTTAATGGAATCTCACCAGTGGATTACTTATTGTAAGGGGATGGAAAATTGCACCTTAAAGTCGAACGAGTGACAGTTAACTGAACATGAATTTGGGCTAAGGTGGGCTGTAAAAGTGAAAAGAGATGTCAGGGAAGCGTATAGCAAGGAACACCCTTTTTCAGATAATTAAGATGGGTGTTACAACATTTACTAACTTATACATGGTAAGGGTGTTGTTATTGGAGCTTGGTGTGAAGGATTATGGGCTCTTCAACTTAATAGCGGGTATTCTCGCTATGATGTTGTTCTTAAACGGAGCCATGACGACTTCAAGTCAGCGCTACCTCTCTTTTTTTAATCATTCTTCATTTGAGAACAAGGTCAGAATCTTTTCAACGATAAAATGGCTACACGCAATGCTCGGCTTTTTTGTCCTTACCTGCTTAATCTTCGCCGTAGTCCCTGTATTTGAGCATATGATCAAGGTGCCTGAATATCGTTATGAGCAGGCATATCAGCTTTACTTGATAATGACATTTGGGGTTGTCGCTTCGATTGTCACAGTACCATATAACGCACAACTCAATGCCTATGAACATTTAGGCATCGATGCTCTGTTTGGAATTCTAGAATCACTCCTTAAGCTCCTTTCTGCGTTTTGTATTGTGCTCTTTGCTGAAAAACTGTTAGCCCTTGGAATACTGTTTGTCTCAGTCTCTATTTTGATGCTGATTATGAAAATTACTTATTGCCGAGTTAGGTATCTTGAGTGCAGGGTGTTTGTTTTTCAGTTTGATCGCACTTTGTACAAAGAGATGATGGGCTTCACGGGGTGGAACACATTTGGCGCGATTTGCGGTGTTGCTCGAGTTCAAGGGTTAGCCATTGTTTTGAATAACTTCTTTGGCGTATACGTGAATGCTGTTTATGCAATAGCTGTTCAAATTAACGGGAAGCTCAGAGAGTTTAGTGTCAACGTTCTCAAAGCGATTAACCCAAAGATTATTAAATATGAGAGCTCTGGTGTAAGGCATGAGATGTTGAACTATTCAATGCATGCGAGTCGTTTTAGTTTATTACTTTACTCTGCAGTCGCCTTACCCCTCTATTTTGAACTGGAGTTCTTATTATCGTTTTGGCTGGGGGATTACCCTCAAGAATCAGTAATTTTTATTCGATTGTTTTTGATTTTGTCTTTCATTAACTTGACGACGATAGGTCTTCAGACAGCCATTCAGGCGATCGGAGATGTTAAGTTTTATCAAGTAAGTATTGGTTCTTTATTACTTCTCACTATTCCTTTTTCTATTATGGCTCTACAACTTGGATACCCTCCTCACTATGTCTTGGTGGTATCCATTATCTTGGAGTCTATCTCATGCGTGATGCGACTTCTGATATTAAAAAATAAAGCAGGCTTAGATATCCGCCGGTATCTAACGGAAGTTGTGTATAGGGCAATGATAGTCATCCTATCGTCTTCGACATTGCTACAACTGGTTACTTTTTATTATGAGATAAGCCTCTATAGAGCAGCATTGTCTTTTGTTGTGTCGACGCTCTCAATGATAGTACTCAGCTACAGAGTGGCGTTGAATGCTAGTGAAAGGGATTTTATAAAGTTAAAGGGTCTAAGGATATGACGATTAAAAAATTAGCGCTGTTAGGTTACACGCATGATACTAATCTTGGTGATCAGGTGATTGCTGATAGTGCGGAGTATCTAATTAAGCGCCATGATAGCAATATTAAAGTAGAGAGGTTCGATCTCAACTACTCAAATGAGTTCAACACATTCAAGAAGTTAAAACGCAAGTCTATCAATAAACTGCTGAGCAAGATTTCCCCTAACTTATCGTTCAAATACAAAGTGGGTTGCTACAAGCGAGATTACAGGAACAAACTCGATGATAACTCTGCTGTTATGTTCGCAGGGGGCGGGATGATTAAGTTTAAGTATCAAGATTGCTGGGCGCATATTTCTGCGTTAATTGATACCGCTGAAAAGAGCGAGTGCCCGGTGTTCTTCAATGCTGTTGGTGTTGAAGGCGTCGATGAGAACGATTTTAAATGCCAACTTATGAAGCAAAGCCTAAATAGAGACGTTGTTAAAATGATAACGACTCGAGATGATTTGAGTTTATTGCAAAGCGGTTATATTGAAAATAAGGACATAGAAACAGCTCAAGTCGCTGATTCTGCAGTCTTTTGTTCTGAAGTTTATGGCATTCGACGAAAGAAAGTAAGAGAGGTGGTCGGGGTCGGATTAGTGCGTCCCTCAATTTTTAAAGACAATGGCATTTCCTTATGCAAAGACGAGGTTGTTAATATCTATGCTGCTATCTTAAAAGAGCTAGAACAACGCGGTGCCACTTACCAATTGTTCACTAATGGCTTAAAAGGAGACGCCATTATTTTATCTGACTTAGAAAAAGTCATGGGTAAGCGCCTAAACCTAGTAGAGCCCAAAACGCCGAAAGAGTTGGTTGCATTAATATCGAGTTTTCAAGCTACGATTGCTGCGCGGTTACATGCCTGCATTATTTCGTACTCGTTAAAAGTACCTTTTGTTGGCTTGGTATGGAATAACAAACTGAAGATGTTTGGAGACTGTATCGGTTATTCAGAAAGAATGTTTGAGAGTCATCAGTTTGAAGCCAAATTGATTGTCGAGCGTTTGCTCTCCGCCGCTTCTGAGGGGTATGAACCAGTTCGTTATGATGCTTATAGGCAAACTATAGATAGTAGTATCAACAAAATGGTTTCAATGGTTTAGCCTGAAGTAGATCTTTGATAGTAAGGAGATGATACCGACATAGGTATCATCTCTTTCTTTATGTGTACTAATTCAGACCTGATCTGACAGTTACGCCGCCATTACTCGGCCGGTGAATGAATCATTAGTCACTATGTACTCGGTGCTTCGTGATATCTCATCTTGCTGATGCTTCCAGTGATTGGCTGAAGAGTTCGAGCTCTCACTTGGCATTATTGCCGCGACTCGGACATTGTAGGGTTCAAGATCGTGAGCCCACTGTTTTGTAATGCCTTTTATCACATCTCCCATACTGTCATGTACGGTTTTTTCTACTCCTATCGATGATGAGGTGACATTAATGATTAAACCGGGTTTATCGAGCTGTTGGGTATGCTCTAAGTAAACTTGACCGAAGGTAAATAAAGATTCCGTCAACTTTGATAGCTGAGTGGTAAACAGCGAAGCGCTATTTGGCTGAGTCAGATTCGGGGAAGGTAAGGTCTGCCAATTATTGAGTAAGATATCCGCGCCCTGCCCAAAGAACTTCTCTAGATAGACAAAAAACAGATGAATGCTGGACGCTGAATTGTCTGCTAGGTGGTACTTAGCGACGTTGTGATTACTCGCACGGCACGCTTGGTAGGTGGCTTCGAGCTTACGTTCATCGTTGTCAGTCACAGCTACCTTAGCACCAAGCAGGCAATAGTGTAACGCTAGAGCACGACCCATCGGGCTTCCTGCTGAAGTTATCACCGTGACTGCATCTTTAATAATCATAGCCTTATCCACTAACATTTTGGTTAAACGGTAGTGTAATCATGGATGATGTTCTAGATTGTCGATGTGATTCAATTCAAAAATTCTATTTGAGAAAGATTGGCGTTGAATTGTCTTGGGAGAGATCACAATAATCTCTGAACTTGATGAAAGAACAATCGTTGAATCTGAGGCTTAGGTCGAGTTTTGTAGGTTACTTAACAGTGCACTTAGATAGAAAGGTTGAGCTGTTGCTTACGCGCTGCTGTCTGCATAGAAGCGTATAAATTGTTACTCACTGGCAAGGATTCGTTAACACCTGAAAGCTTAGTACGCTCGTGATTTGAAAGGTTGTGATAAACCTCTTCAGGTAGGTTGTGCGTACCTTCTGGCATGTATGCGAGTGCATCAGGCTTTAGGTAGTGACTTAGCTTTGCACTGCTTAAGCCCGCATTGTGGAACTGTTTTGCTTGCTCTGCTGAACGTTGATACGAGTTTTCGTCTGAACGCAGCTGCTGAGGCTCTTGGAGTTCAAACTCACTGCGAAGATCGCGGACTTTCTGTTCAGCAACAGCATCAACTGGTACCGCTTGCGTTAGGTCACTGGAAAACATTGACATCATTAGAGCAAAATCAGAGCGACGGCCGTGTTGAACTGCTTGGTTCACGCTGCTGCCGAGCTGTATCTCGTTAATTAATGTCGCTTTGTCTAAAGAATGAATTTGCATAGTGCCCTCGCTGATATCTATATAGCGACACCAGTACTCAAAGCTTTAGGGCAAAAATAAAAAAACCTGCTGAATTCAGCAGGTTTTGTCAGTTTGACTATTGGTTAGTCAGATTCTAGCAGCTCGATTACTTAGCAAGGTTCGCAGCAACGAATTCCCAGTTAACTAGCGCCCAGAAACCATTCATGTAGTCTGGACGAACGTTACGGTAATCGATGTAGTAAGCGTGTTCCCATAGGTCAACAGTTAGAAGAGGTGTTACACCTTCCTCTGTTAGCGGAGTAGCAGCGTTAGATGTGTTAACGATGTCTAGAGAACCGTCCGCTTTCTTAACAAGCCAAGTCCAAGAAGAACCGAAGTTGTTGATTGCAGAATCAGTAAATTTCGCTTTGAACTCTTCGAAAGAACCAAATGCAGCGTTGATTGCATCTGCAACTGCACCAGTTGGCTCACCGCCAGCGTTTGGAGCAAGACAGTGCCAGTAGAACGTGTGGTTCCAGATTTGAGCAGCGTTGTTGAAAACACCACCAGTTGAAGTCTTAACGATTTCTTCTAGCGTTTTGCCTTCAAACTCAGTACCTGGGATAAGGCCGTTTAGCTTAACAACGTAAGTGTTGTGGTGCTTACCGTGGTGGAAATCTAGAGTTTCAGCTGAGATATGTGGTTCTAGTGCGTCTTTTGCGTAAGGAAGAGCTGGTAGTTCAAATGCCATTGCTCAATTCTCCATATATTAGAAAGAGTTGCCTCTTTCGTTGCTTCCAATGTTTATTTTTATATCGTCGATGCGACTGACTTCGCATAGCATTTTAGCAAGTTTTTACTTTATTAAAACCCCCGTAGCGAATTAGTTGCATCCCATCTACAATAACCATACATATTATGTGCTTTTTATTCTAGTCGAATCGTTTAGAATGACAGGATTGAAAGCAGACAATCCATTTACGAGGAAGCAATGGAAACGATCGATAAAATCAAACAGCAAATTGAAGAAAACGCAATCCTTCTATACATGAAGGGTTCTCCGAAACTACCAAGCTGTGGTTTCTCTTCTCAAGCGGCACAAGCACTAATGGCTTGTGGTGAAAAGTTTGCTTACGTAGATATTCTGCAAAACCCAGATATCCGTGCTGAGCTACCAGCTTATGCACAGTGGCCAACATTCCCGCAACTATGGATTGAAGGCGAGCTGATCGGCGGTTGTGACATCATTCTAGAGATGTTCCAAAAAGGCGAACTACAGCCTCTAGTTAAAGAAGCAGCGGCGAAGATTGCTGGTGACGAAGCTTAATTCAGCTTTTGTTATTAGAAGGAGCCGAGTGGCTCCTTTTTTGATCAATGATCGTTTGAATATTGAGAAAGAAACAAAGGATAGGTCTAATGAACATCAAACTTCATTATGTACATGACCCCATGTGCAGCTGGTGCTGGGGTTATAAACCGACACTGATAAAACTGAAATCTCAACTGCCGGCAAATATTGTTTTTAACTACGTTGTGGGTGGTTTAGCGCCAGATAGCGAAGAGCCTATGCCTGTTGAGATGCAACAAAAGTTAGAAAGCATTTGGCATACTATCCAAGCACAACTGGGCACAGAGTTTAACTTTGACTACTGGACGAAATGCCAACCTGTTCGCACCACTTACCAAGCGTGTCGTGCAGTCATTGCTGCAGGATTCCAAGATCGTTATGAGGAAATGCTTGAGGCAATCCAAAAAGCCTATTACCTGCGAGCTATGCTTCCACATGCTAAAGAAACTCATGAACAGCTTGCGCAAGAGATAGGGGTAGATCTGAATCAGTTCCGAATCGATGTTGCCAGTCGATTCCTTGAAGAAGAGTTCGAACATCAGCTCGATTTCGCTCGTTCAATCGGCGTTAACTCTTACCCAAGCTTAGTGTTGGAAGTAAACGACAAGTTCTTCCCAATCGTTCAAGATTACAAATCTACAGAGCCAACATTACAAGCCATTCGCGAGCGTTTGGTTGCAGAGTTAAGCTAAATCTTCACTTCGTGTTGGAGGGCTAGATAACTCGATCGCTTCGCTGCTGGATACTAGAGATCTAGATTTTTATATCCGAAGATGAAAAAGGGGCTGACGCGTTAACGTCAACCCCATATTTTTCTCTAGCTCTCTAGCTCTCTAGCTCTCTAGCTCTTACAACACCATCGCAGCAATCCAACCGAATACGATCAGTGGGATATTATAGTGGATAAATGTTGGTACAACCGTCTCCCAGATGTGCTCGTGTTGACCATCTGCGTTTAGACCAGATGTTGGGCCAAGCGTTGAGTCAGAAGCTGGAGAACCTGCATCACCCAGAGCAGCAGCAGTACCTACTAGCGCGATAGTTGCCATTGGTGAGAAACCAAATGCGGCAGCTAGTGGAACGTAGATTGTCGCTAGAATTGGAATCGTAGAGAACGAAGAACCAATACCCATAGTCACTAATAGGCCAACGATCAACATCAGTAGTGCAGCGAGTGGTTTGTTGTCACCAATGCTTGTTGATAGTGCCTCAACCAAAGATTCAACACCACCGGTTGACTTCATTACTGCAGCAAAACCCGCTGCCGAAATCATGATGAAGCCGATCATTGCCATCATGTGAACGCCTTTTGTGAACACATCTTGCGTCTCGCTCCATTTAATCACACCACCGAATGTGAATACCATGAAGCCAGCAAGAGCACCAATGATCATCGAACCCGTTGATAGTTGAACAGCAAGAGCAGCAACGATACCTGCGATCGCAACCGCAATGTTCTTAGGTTTTACTGAAGACATTTCTTCGTGAACAACGGTCAGTTCAGTCTCTTTGTATTCACGAGGCTTACGGTAAGAGAAGAACATTGCTGTGAGAAGACCGAAGAGCATACCAGCAGCGGGGATCATCATCGCAGTTGGTACTTGGCTCGCTGCAACCTCAGTAAGACCGTTGTCTTGAAGGTTTTTCAACAGAATGTTGTTTAAGAAGATACCACCAAAACCAATTGGTAAAAGCATGTATGGGGTAACAAGGCCAAAAGTTAGGACACACGCGATCAAACGACGATCTAACTTAAGTTTTGCAAATACGCCCAATAGAGGTGGAATTAGAATTGGAATGAAGGCGATATGCACAGGGATAACGTTTTGCGATGAAACGGTAACCAAGATAAGTGCGATAAGAACAAGGTACTTAAGACCTGTTGATGCCGCTTGGTTCTCTTTGCCATTAATTTTTTTAATAACGCTTTGTGCAAGTAGGTCAGTCAGGCCAGATTTTGAAATAGCAACGGCAAAAGCACCAAGCATTGCGTAGCTAAGCGCAATCGTTGCACCACCGCCAAGGCCGCCTTCAAATGCTGAAACGGCTTCATTTAAAGACATGCCAGACACAACACCACCGATAATGGCACTGAATGTCAAAGCAACAACGACGTTTACTCGCATTAATGCGAGGATCAGCATGACACATACTGAAATAACAACCGGATTCATAGTAGTTCTCTATATGTTGTGATTACTTATCTAGGGCTTTGAAAACGTTAGTTTTCATCATCGCTCAACGGCCAACCACCTAGGGCTTTCCATTTGTTAACGATGCGACAAAAAAGCTCTGCGGTTTTTTGAGTATCGTAAAGTGCAGAGTGTGCTTCTTTGTTGTCGAATTCCATCCCAGCTGTACGGCAGGCTTTAGCTAGAACTGTTTGACCATAAGCAAGACCACTTAAGGCCGCAGTATCAAAAGTAGCAAAGGGGTGGAAAGGGACTCTTTTTAGCTTACAGCGCTCACTCGCTTGCATGACAAAGCTATGATCAAAGGTAGCATTATGAGCGACCATGATAGCTCTGCCACAATCCGCGTGCTTTTGTTCACGGCGAACCATTTTGTAGATTTCTTTGAGTGCTTCAGCTTCCGTCACAGCACCACGAAGTGGGCTGAAAGGGTCACGAATACCAATAAACTCTAGCGCCTCTTTTTCAAGGTTGGCGCCCTCGAAAGGCTCGATATGAAAATGAAGTGTGCTCGCAGGGTGAAGGTTGCCTTCTTCGTCCATCTTTAGCGTAATCGCACAAATTTCTAGAAGGGCATCGGTCTTTGCGTTGAACCCTGCGGTTTCGACATCGATAACAACAGGGAAATAGCCTCTAAAGCGCTTTTTTAGCGTTAGAGCTTCATTTTCTACAGACATGTTTATTGATATTTATGTGATAAAGGCGACATTATTGCAGATATTGAGTGATACACAACCACTAATCATGCTGGTATGACGTTCTATAGACGATTGTTATGACTATTTCTAGAATTAATTGGCAAACGTTTTCTCAAGATATGGTAAATAAATTGCTGCATGACCTAAAGGTGGCTAAGTTTTTGCTTAACTCTAAGGGGAAGATGAGTTTTGTTATATTGCCTCAGTAAAATCATAGGTTTACGATTTTGACTGACAGAAGTGGCAATGCGTTACCGTAGTTTAGAGAGTACCTGTGATGAAATATCGTTGGCAATTGCCGCTCAGTCTAGCCTTAACCATGGCGATGATGCCTGCAGCTCAAGCTGCTGGGCCGATTTCCGCCAAGCGTTATGTTGCTACGCCTCAGCAATCCCAATGGGAAATGGTGGTCAATACACCATTAGAGTGTCAATTAGTGCATCCAATTCCAAATTATGGTGATGCCGTCTTCAGCTCTAGAGCAAGTAAGAAAATTAACCTCGATTTTGAATTGAAGATGCGGCGTCCAATGGGGAAGACTGCCAACGTCTCTCTAATTTCTATGCCACCGCCATGGCGCCCAGGCGAGAATGCAGAACGCGTTGACCAGCTGCATTTCTACCAGCAGTTTGATGGTTATGTCGGAGGGCAGGCTGCGTGGGGGTTGCTTAGTGAGCTGGAAAATGGACGTTACCCAACGTTTAGTTACTCAGATTGGCAAAGTCGTAATCAGCGAGTAGAAGTGTCGCTGTCAGCGGTGACGTTCCAATCTAAATACAATGTTTTCAGCGATTGTATCAGCAATCTATTGCCTTATAGCTTTGAAGATATTGCTTTTACAATTTTGCATTACGATCGCAAGAGTGTTCAGCTAAACAAAGCTTCGCAGAAGCGCTTAGGACAAATCGCAGAGTATATTCGCCACAATGCTGACATCGATTTGGTACTGGTATCCACCTATACGGATTCTTCATTGAGCAAGAGTGAGAGCCAAACGTTGTCTGACCGCCGTGCAGAAGAGCTTCGTAAGTACTTCAAAGAGTTAGGTCTACCGGAAGATCGTATTCAAGTTCAAGGGTATGGCCGTCGTCGTCCTGTGGCTGATAACGCAAGCCCTGTAGGCAGTGACAAAAACCGAAGGGTAGTCATTTCATTAGGGCGCACACAAGTTTAACCTATCGCTTTGCAGGCCTTTAAAAAAAATCCCAACGATGAAGATCGCTGGGATTAACTATGGACTCTAGGGATTCTTAATTACCCTTCAAGGCCTGCAGTTGCTTGCTTGTTTTGAATCAGCTCAATCATATAGCCGTCAGGGTCTTTAACGAAAGCGATGTGGGTAGTACCACCTTTCACTGGACCTGGCTCGCGAGTAACATTACCGCCTACCGCTTTGATTGCATCACACGTTGAGTAGATGTCATCAACACCGATTGCAACGTGACCAAACGCGTTGCCAAGGTCGTACTCGGTTGTGCCCCAGTTGTAAGTAAGCTCAATCACTGCACCCTGAGACTCATCGCCGTAACCAACGAAAGCAAGTGTATATTCATATTCTTTATTTTCATTGGTACGTAGTAACTTCATACCCATAACCTTGGTGTAAAACTCGATAGATTTATCAAGATCACCGACACGTAGCATGGTATGTAGAATTCGGCCGTTTGACATGGTTTGCTCCTAGTTTCCGTTATTGTTATGTATCCGTGGAGGTTGATGGTTGTTGAATGTTCTAACCATTCCGTCGTCAACAATCCTCAAATTAAACTTCAGTCTTATCTTTAAACTCACAAAGGTCTTCGATGAGGCAGCTTCCGCAGCGCGGCTTACGTGCAACACAAGTGTAGCGGCCATGCAGAATCAGCCAATGGTGTACATCGAGCTTGAACTCTCTTGGTACCACTTTAAGCAGCTTCTCTTCAACGTCATCCACTGTTTTACCCATGGCAAACTTAGTGCGATTTGAGACACGATAGATATGAGTATCTACTGCAATCGTAGGCCAGCCGAATGCAGTGTTGAGCACAACATTGGCAGTCTTACGGCCAACCCCTGGTAGGGCTTCTAAAGCAGCTCGATCTTCCGGTACCTCGCCGTTATGTTTTTCTAACAAGATCTGGCAGGTCTTGATGGTGTTCTTAGCCTTGGAGTTAAAAAGACCTATGGTCTTGATGTATTCAGTTAAGCCCTCAACCCCAAGATCCAGAATGCTTTGTGGAGTGTTGGCAACAGGATATAACTTGTCCGTTGCTTTGTTTACACTAACATCGGTTGCCTGCGCAGAAAGAAGCACAGCAATTAGCAACTCAAATGGTGTTGACCAATTGAGTTCGGTTTGTGGGTTTGGATTATCATCACGCAGACGCGTTAGGATCTGCAGGCGTTTGTCTTTGTTCATTGAGCTATTGTTCTTTTAGATTTGAAAAAGGGGCTCAACTGCCCCTTTTTATATTATTATTTTATGCGTTTGTTACACGAGCACGTTCAATTGACGGCTTATCCGCTTTAGGTTCTCTCGATGCTCGGTAATTATCAATCAGGTTTTTACCCGCTATGATAAAGCCAACACCAATAAAGGCACCTGGAGGAAGGAGCGCTAATAAGAAGCTACTCTCTAACTGGAACACCTCAATGCGTAATACAGATGCCCATTCACCAAGCAATAAGTCAGCACCATCGAATAGGGTACCGTTGCCAAGAATCTCACGCATGGCACCAAGTAGAACCAACACCATTGTCATACCCATACCCATCCAGAAACCATCTAACGCTGATGGAATAACATCGTTCTTAGCGGCAAATGCTTCTGCACGACCAATGATGATACAGTTGGTCACGATAAGTGGGATGAAGATACCTAGTGATAAGTACAAGCCATACGCGTAAGCATTCATCAGCAGCTGAACACAGGTTACCAGTGACGCAATGATCATTACAAACACAGGTAAACGAATATCCTTGGGCACATAATCTCGCACTAGTGAGACGGTGACATTCGAACCCACCAGTACCAATAGAGTAGCGACACCCAAGCCCATAGCGTTCGTTACAGTCGACGAAACGGCAAGTAGTGGGCACAAACCAAGAAGCTGAACTAAAACAGGGTTGTTGTCCCAGATACCATTTTTAAATAGTTGTTTCTGTATAGACATTATCTTTGTTCTCCACAGTTCTGCGGACGGTGAGCGATCGATTCCGAAATTTGGTGGTAGTAAATCGAGGCATTCTTCGTTGCCTTAACAACAGCGCGCGGTGTGATTGTTGCACCGGTGAAAGCATCAAACTGACCACCATCTTTGCGTACGTTCCACTCTTCTAATGTGAGTGATTGTTTAGGTATTGCCATCCCACCTCGGCTGCTAGCGCCAGTATTACCGTCGATACCCTTGATCTCGCGAGATCGTTCTAAGTTCTTACCGACAAAGCTATCTACCCAATCAGAAACCTTTTTATCAATTTTATCACCTAGGCCTGGAGTTTCATTGTGCTCAAGAACACGCACACCTGTCACCGTTCCCCAACTATCGAAGCCGATTAGGATGCGGATATTACCGTTGTAGCCGTCTGGTGCTATTGCTTCCATAGCCAAACCAGTACGTTGGTTATTCTTCTTCGCGATGTAAACCGGCATCGGTTTATCTGTTCCTAAGAATCGCGGGCTCACTAACAGCGTACAACTGGTGAATAAGTTGTTGTCATGCATCTCTTCAGGAATAACCTGATTCAATTGCTTAAGTAAGTTTTTTTCTTTTTGCTCGTTAATGGTATCTATAGTCAGGGTGTGAGTTAACACCACAACGCTGGTGGAAGCTAATGCAAACAACGCAAGTACCGCACCATTTTTTCGAATTGCTTTGATCATGGTTTAGTCCTATGAATGCCCGTAAGTTCTTGGTTTTGTGTAGTAATCGATAAGTGGCACAAACATGTTGGCGAGAATGACAGCGAAGGCAACACCGTCAGGGAAACCACCCCAAGAGCGAATAATAAAGACCAGTCCACCAATCAGTGCACCATAAACTAAGCGACCTTTTATCGTCGTCGACGCTGATACAGGGTCGGTTGCAATAAAGAAAGCACCGATCATGGTTGCACCAGAGAATAGGTGAATCATAGGACCAGCAACCGTGCCAGGTGCAAACATGGCGAACACTAAACTAAAGACAAACAGGCTCACTAGGAACGCCACTGGAATGTACCACATGATAATGCGTTGTTGGAGCAGCACTAATCCACCTACTAAGTAGGCTGCGTTTACCCACTCCCAGCCTTGGCCTGCGATCAAACCAAACATTGGCAGTTGCAGTGTTTCTTGCACGGTAAGACCTGAATGGAGTGACGTTTTGAATGCGTCCAATGGTGTTGCCATGGTGACGCCATCAATGCCTGTGCGGATTTGCTGTAATGAATATCCATCTAGGTTGAAGCCGGTAAAGATTAGGCTTAAAGAGTCTGCAAATGATAGAGATTCATTGGCCATCGAATCTGGGTTTAACCAGCTGGTCATTTGCACGGGGAATGAGATCAAAAGCACTACATAAGCAACCATCGCTGGGTTGAATGGGTTTTGTCCTAGGCCACCATATAGGTGCTTTGCAATGTAGATCGCGAAGATCATTCCGATCACTAATAGCCACCATGGAGATAGGGGCGGGATCGCGACGGCGAGCAACCAAGCAGTGACAACTGCGCTGTAATCATTCAACGCAGAACGTATAGGACGCTTACGAAGTAGCATTACGCTCGCTTCAAAAGTGAGTGCTAACGCAATGGCGAAAACCAGTTGAATGAGGGTGCCCCAACCAAAGAAATACGTTTGCGCAGCTAGACCTGGAATAGCACATAGTGCCACCCATTTCATTAGGTCTGATGTGCGCTTACGGTTGTGCGTATGGGGTGAACTTGCAATAAAGAAAGCCACGATTATTCTTCCTCACTCTTTAATTTTTCTTGAGCTGCTTTGCGAGCTTTAGCTCTTGCGATTGCGGCTGCAACGGCGGCTTTTTTGGGGTCGACAGGTGCTTCATCTTGAGCTTCTACCTCTGGAGCGTCCTGTTGAGGTTCAGTCTCTGAAGTTGAAGTTTCTTCAGCTGAGATTTCCGTTGCTTGCTCTTGTGCTGCTTTACGAGCTTTAGCGCGAGCAATGGCTGAAGCGACAGCGGCTTTCTTCGGATCGACAGGCGCTTCTTGCTGAGATTCTGCCTCTGAAGTTGAAGTTTCTTCTGCTGAGGCTTCCGTTGCTTGCTCTTGTGCTGCTTTACGAGCTTTAGCGCGAGCAATGGCTGCAGCGACAGCGGCTTTCTGCGGATCGACAGGCGCTTCTTGCTGAGATTCTGCCTCTGAAGTTGAAGTTTCTTCTGCTGAGGCTTCCGTTGCTTGCTCTTGTGCTGCTTTACGAGCTTTAGCGCGAGCAATGGCTGCAGCGACAGCGGCTTTCTTCGGATCGACAGGCGCTTCTTGCTGAGATTCTGCCTCTGAAGTTGAAGTTTCTTCTGCTGAGGCTTCCGTTGTTTGCTCTTGCGCTGCTTTACGAGCTTTAGCGCGAGCAATGGCAGCAGCAACGGCGGCTTTCTTCGGATCGACAGGCGTTTCTTCTTGAGATTCTGTCTCTGAAGACTCCTCAGGCGCGCCTTCGGTTGTAGTATCTTGCGCAGCTTTACGAGCTTTAGCGCGAGCGATGGCTGCAGCAACAGCGGCTTTCTTAGGATCAGCAGGAGCGTCGTCTTGGGCTGTTGCCTCTGGAGTATCCTCTGCTGTGACTTCTGATGCTTGCGCCGCTTTGCGCGCTTTTGCTCTTGCAACCGCTGCAGCTACGGCATCGCTTTTACTGTCGTTTGTATTCTCAGACGTTGACTCTGTCACACTATTAGCTTGAGCCGCTTTTTTGGCCTTGGCTCTAGCAATAGCCGCTGCGACAGCGTCTTTTTTAGCATCGCCTGAACTCGATTCTGATTCGTTTGTGCTCGCTTCTGCGGCTTTTTGCGCTTTACGTTCACGCGCTTGACGCTTGCGTTCTTCACGCAGTTTAGCCATATCTGAGTTGTCAGGCTCTGTAACACCTTGCTTTGCCGCCTCTGCTTGTTTTGCTTTTGCTTTAGCAATAGCAGCGGCTACCGCTGGTTTTACCGCTGGCTCTGAAGTTGTCGCTTCTTTTTGCGCTTTGACGCGAGCGATGGCAGCGGCCACAGCATCATCACCACCTTTTGCTTTCATTTCAGTGCGTCGGCTTTCGGCAGCTTTCTTAAAGCGGTTTTCTCGCTCTTGTTTATCGCGTTCAAGGCGAGCATTCTTTTCTTCAAAGCGTTGTTTAGCGCGTTCAGCAGCATCGGCTTCTTGCTTGGCTGCTTTCATTTCCGCTTTAGATTGGCGGTAATAGTGAACTAGTGGGATCTCACTTGGGCAGACGTAAGCACACGCACCACATTCAATGCAATCTTTGAGATTCAGTTCTTCTAATTTTTCGTAGTCTTGTGACTTCGAGTACCAAACCAGCTGCTGTGGTAGAAGAGAAGCTGGGCAGGCTTCAGCACATTGACTGCAGCGAATACACGCCATTTCATCTCGCTCTGGGGCGATCTCACGTCGTGTTGGCGCAAGAATACAGTTACTGACTTTAGTAATTGGCACCTGTGAATGAGGTAGGGTAAAGCCCATCATAGGACCACCCATAATTAAGCGTGGGTGCTTCTTATCAGCTTTATAGCCAAACTCGTTCAGTAACGACTCAACGGGTGTACCAATGCGAGCGACCACATTACGTGGGCGCTTAAAGGTTTTACCAGTTAGGGTAACGATGCGCTCAATCAGAGGGTTACCGTCGATAACTGCTTCTTTTATCGCAAATAACGAGCCTACGTTCTGTACTAATAAACCGATATCAGCAGGGATACCACCATTAGGCACTTCTTTATTCGTTAGTACCTTAATTAGCTGCTTTTCACCACCTGATGGGTACTTAGTCGGTATCACTCGGATAACGATATCTTTGTTTACCGCAGCCTCAGTTAGTGCCTTAATGGCTTTCGGCTTGTTATCCTCGATACCAATGATAGTCAGTTTCGGCTTAAGGATGTGCTCCACGATTTCAATACCAGTGAGGATGTCTTGAGCAAACTCCTGCATCAAAATGTCATCGGCGGTAATGTAAGGTTCACATTCCGCAGCGTTGACAATCAAGATCTCGGTACGTGCCATTCCTGATTGGATTTTCTTCGCAGTAGGAAACCCTGCACCACCCATACCAGATACACCCGCCTGACGGATTACCTCAATCAGCTCATCTGGTGTTGATTGCTTGAAGTCTTCGATAGGCGTTCTTTCACACCATTGGTCTTCACCATCTGGTTGAATTATCACACAAAGCTCTGTAAGCCCTGATGGGTGAGCGGTTGTACGTGGCTCGATCGCTGTGATTGTGCCGGATGTGGTTGCATGCACTGGCAGCATGAAGCTGGTGGTGTAGCGGGTTAAAGGCTGACCCTTTAGTACTTTATCGCCAACGTTGACCAGCAGGTCACCCGCTTTACCAATGTGTTGCTTTAGCGGCAATACAATCTCTGATGGCAAAGATGCATAGCCTAGTGATTCTTTTAGCGACTGCTTTTTGTGTTCAGCAGGATGAACCCCACCTGGGAAATCCCAAAGAGAGCCGGTACGAATTTGCTCGATAAGTGACAACATAATCTCTCTCTATAACTCGTTGGTTGCAGCAGTTGACGTTGCTTCAACGTTAACGACAGGGATTTGGTTTAGTTGCCACTTCCAGTTGTCGGTTGTGGTTTCCACTGGGATCATTTCAATACAATCTGTAGGGCATGGTGCAACACAGAGGTCACAACCGGTACATTCATCTTTGATAACCGTATGGAGGGCTTTAGTACCACCAACGATGGCATCGACAGGACAAGCTTGAATACACTTAGTACAGCCAATACACATATCTTCATGAATGAAGGCCACAGTTTTCACATTGTCACTCAAGTCATGTGCCGACTCAGTTGCTTCAACCCCCATTAGGTCAGCAAGCTTTTCAATGGTGGCTTGACCACCTGGAGGACATTTGTTGATTTCATCGCCGTTAGCGATTGCTTCGGCGTAGGGCCTGCAACCAGGATATCCACACTGGCCACATTGAGTCTGTGGAAGGATAGCGTCGATTTGATCGACAATAGGATCCGATTCCACTTTGAATTTGATCGATGCAAAACCAAGTAAGCCACCAAATAGAGCAGCTAATACGACGAGTGCAAAAATTGCGATTAGAATGGTGCTCATTACAACTTAACCAAACCTGTGAAACCCATAAAGGCTAGAGACATTAAACCAGCAGTGATCATTGCGATGGACGCCCCCTTAAATGGAGTAGGAACATCTGCCGCTGCAATACGCTCTCGTAGAGAGGCAAAAACGACAAGAACAAGTGAGAAACCAACCGCGGCACCAAAGCCATAGATGATCGACTGGAAGAAGTTGTGATTTTCATTGATGTTGAGAAGTGCCACACCCAATACAGCACAGTTTGTGGTAATCAGAGGCAGAAAAATACCTAGCAAGCGATAGAGTGTCGGGCTCGTTTTGTGGACGACCATTTCTGTAAACTGCACCACGACAGCAATCACCAAAATGAAGCTCATGGTTCGCAGATAACTAATGCCAAGTGGAGCAAGAATGTAAGTTTCGACCAAGTAGGCGCATACCGACGCGAGGGTAAGTACAAAAGTAGTCGCCAACCCCATGCCAATAGCAGTTTCTAGCTTTTTAGAAACACCCATGAAAGGGCAGAGGCCAAGAAATTTTACAAGAACGAAGTTGTTGACGAGTACAGTACCGACCAACAACAAAAGATATTCGGTCATAATGTTAGGTGTAATTTAATCCGATCCCAATATTATCGTGCTTTGTGCGCCTAATAACAACCACGGAACGGTAGGGTTTTATGGGATTTTTCTTATTATATTGCTAGTTGGCGTGCTCAGATCATAAAGGAGAATCAATAATCTAGCGTTTTTGTGTGTGAGTTAAGAGAAGTGTGTGAGTTTAGATACGAAAAAGCCGCGTCTTTCGACACGGCTTTTTCTGAATTTGGCTCCCCCTGCGGGACTCGAACCTGCGACATACGGATTAACAGTCCGCCGTTCTACCAACTGAACTAAGGGGGAATTGCTCTAAAGCGGGGCGAATGATATAGCCCTTATTGAAATGAGTCAACACTCAAACGCCAAAAACTTATCCAATATAATGTGATAATTTTTATTGTGTTTATCAAAGCCTGATGGGACAAAGGTTTACAATGTTTATCCACAAAAATTGTGGATAACTATGTTGATGGTTGTTTAGTAACCGAGCTATAAATTTAACTAGAGTATTTGTTCGAAATTTAAACAGTTTCAAATCATAAGCTTAGTAACTTATCCACTTGTAGTCGCTATTAAACAAATAGGGAGAAAACTGACGATATGTTAACAAACAATGATGTTGTGGGGAAAAGCAGTGGATTATTTTGCTTTTAGAGAGAAGGTAGTTCGAATATCAGGGCGAAATACTATAGCAAACGTTTACTGGGTTGGGAATCCTTTTATGAGTGGAGTTGAGTAGTGCGTGAGTGGTTGTGCGATCTATGTCGGATCTCGTAAACTGATAGCAATATAAGTTTTAGGAAAGGATCGTCAATGAGTAAGCAGTATGAATTGGTTTCTGACTACAGCCCATCTGGTGATCAGCCGACTGCGATAAAGCAGTTAATGGGTGGCCTGGATGCGGGACTTGCTCACCAAACGCTGTTGGGGGTAACGGGGTCAGGTAAGACATTTACCTTAGCTAACGTTATCGCTCAATCGGAGCGTCCCGCAATATTGCTTGCTCCGAATAAAACACTGGCAGCACAGTTATACGGGGAAATGAAGTCCTTCTTCCCGAACAACGCGGTTGAGTATTTTGTTTCTTATTATGACTACTATCAACCAGAGGCCTACGTTCCAACGACAGATACCTTTATTGAGAAGGATTCGTCAGTAAACGCTCACATTGAACAGATGCGCTTGTCGGCCACAAAAGCACTACTTGAGCGTAAAGACGCAATTATTGTAGCGTCTGTATCGGCAATCTATGGTTTGGGTGATCCTGATTCTTACTTGAAAATGATGTTGCATGTTCGTCGTGGTGACATCATGGATCAGCGCGATATATTACGCCGTTTAGCTGAGCTTCAATACTCTCGTAACGATGTGGCATTTGAGCGTGGGCAGTTCCGAGTACGTGGAGAAGTTATTGATATTTTCCCTGCTGAATCGGATCAAGACGCCGTTAGAATCGAGATGTTTGATGATGAGATTGACTGTATCAGCGTGTTTGATCCTTTAACTGGTGTGGTTAAGCAGCGTGATTTGCCTCGGTTCACTATCTATCCAAAAACCCACTATGTAACGCCTCGTGAGCGTATGCTCGAAGCGATTGAGGATATCAAAGAGGAGCTCGAAGAGCGCAAGAAGTACTTACTAGAAAATAATAAGTTACTTGAAGAGCAACGTATCTCACAACGTACTCAGTTCGACATTGAGATGATGAATGAGCTGGGCTTTTGCTCGGGCATTGAGAACTATTCTCGATTTCTCAGTGGTCGTAAAGAGGGTGAGCCGCCTCCGACACTTTTTGACTACCTACCTCATGATGGTTTGTTGATTATCGATGAGTCACATGTGACAGTGCCGCAGATTGGTGCAATGTATAAAGGTGATCGTTCACGTAAAGAGACGCTAGTGGAATACGGGTTCCGATTACCGTCGGCTCTTGATAACCGGCCAATGAAGTTTGAAGAGTTCGAATCTATTGCGCCGCAAACCATCTTTGTATCCGCGACACCTGGCAACTATGAGTTAGAAAAATCTGATGATGAGATTGCTGACCAGGTTGTTCGTCCAACAGGACTGCTTGATCCTGAGTTGGAAGTACGCCCAGTCGCTACCCAGGTCGACGATTTGTTATCTGAGATACGTATACGCTCTGCGAAAGATGAACGCGTACTTGTCACGACATTAACTAAGCGCATGGCGGAAGACCTCACAGAATACCTTGATGAGCATGGTGTCAAAGTGCGTTATCTTCACTCGGATATTGATACGGTGGAGCGAGTGGAGATCATTCGAGACCTCCGTTTAGGTGAGTTTGACGTGCTTGTAGGGATCAACCTTCTTCGTGAGGGTCTCGATATGCCAGAGGTCTCTTTGGTCGCGATTCTAGATGCTGACAAAGAGGGCTTCCTACGTTCCGAGCGTTCTTTGATTCAGACTATTGGTCGTGCTGCACGTAACTTGGAAGGGAAGGCGATTCTCTATGCAGATCGTATTACCAATTCCATGAAAAAAGCGATGGATGAAACTAACCGTCGTAGAGATAAACAACGGGCTTACAACGAAGAAAATGGTCTGCAGCCAAAAGCGCTGAAACGTAATATCAAAGATATTATGGAGCTCGGGGATATCACTAAGGGCAAAGAGAAGCGCCAGTCGAAACAAGTGCCATTGTCTAAGGTGGCGGAAGAGTCAGCAGGGTATGCATCTCTCTCTCCACAAGAGTTAGAGAAAGAGATCAATAAACTTGAATCGCAAATGTATAAGCATGCACAAGACCTTGAGTTTGAGTTGGCGGCTGAAAAGCGCGATCAAATCGAAACTCTGCGTAAACAGTTCATTGTGAATAGCTAGGGTCTGTTGACCTTTCGAGGTTAAATTTTGTTCGAGATAAAATCGTTTTAGGCGCGGCAAGGGGTGTGTAGCCTAGTCACTCTAAGTAAATACCCCTTAACAAAGCATAAAACGATTTTAGCCGAACCCTTCGGGCAGCGTTTGTGCTTCATTTCTACTGCGTTATCGGCTTCTCATGTAGGCTAGCTACACATCAAAGCCTCTGCCTTGTAGAAATTTCCCACAAACTGCTGCAAAAATCAGCTCGAAAGGTCAACAGACCCTAACCAATAATCCCACCCAATTAAGTGCGCACCTTTGGCTTAGTTTTACAGTGCGCACCCACATCACTCTTAATGATCGATCTTGAATCATTTCTCGAATGAATAATTGGTTAATGAATTTTAAACATATTGATTGAACGCTCGTTGCAAATTGCAACAGCAAGTGAGATTATTACTGCATAATGCAAAAGTATAAATAAGGCTTAAACACGTCTATGTCACCGAATTCAGAAGCTTGTAAAACCAAGTATTTGCTGATGGTGGAGGACACCGCGTCCGTAGCGGCTCTCTATCGTTCTTATCTTACCCCGCTAGGTATCGACATTAACATCGTCGGTACGGGTAAAGATGCGCTCGTAAGCTTAGCTGAGCGCACTCCCGACCTCATATTATTAGATTTACGACTGCCTGATATGACCGGAATGGATGTGTTGTATTCGGTGAAGCGTGATTATCCCGATGTTCCTGTCATCTTCATGACTGCTCACGGTTCAATTGATACTGCTGTAGAGGCTATGCGTCATGGCGCGCAAGACTTCTTGATTAAGCCGTGTGAAGCGGACCGTTTGCGTGTAACAGTTAACAATGCGATCCATAAGGCGACCAAGTTCCGTAATGATACCTTGCTGCGTGGTAAGCACATTTATCAAGGCTTTATTGGTAGTAGCCAGACCATGCAGTCTGTATACAGTACGATCGATTCAGCGGCAGGCAGTAAAGCCAGTATTTTTATCACCGGTGAGAGTGGTACAGGTAAAGAGGTTTGTGCGGAAGCAGTGCACGCAGCGAGCAAGCGTGGTGATAAACCGTTTATTGCTATCAACTGTGCTGCGATTCCCAAAGATCTCATAGAGAGTGAGCTCTTTGGCCATGTGAAGGGAGCATTTACCGGGGCAGCTTCTGATCGAAAAGGTGCAGCTGAACTTGCTGATGGAGGTACTTTGTTCCTCGACGAGCTGTGTGAGATGGACTTGGAGCTACAAACTAAATTGCTACGTTTTATCCAAACCGGTACCTTTCAAAAAGTGGGCTCTTCTAAAATGAAGAGTGTGGATGTTCGTTTTGTGTGTGCGACCAACCGTGACCCTTGGGAAGAAGTGCAAAACGGCCGATTCCGAGAAGATCTGTATTACCGCCTCTATGTGATTCCTTTGCATCTTCCACCATTGCGAGAGCGAGGAGAAGATGTGATTGAGATAGCCTACTCGCTCCTTGGCTTTATGTCGGTAGAGGAGGGGAAAGACTTTGTTCGACTCTCTCCTGAAGTGACTCGTATTTTTAGTCAATATGAATGGCCAGGGAACGTGCGCCAGTTACAAAATGTGCTGCGAAATGTAGTGGTGCTTAACCAAGGGAAAGAGATTCAAGTTGGCATGCTTCCGCCGCCACTCAACAACCCCGAAATCTTACAGCAGGCTAAGCAGCAGGCCGTTAAGGGAGATATTTCATCGTTAACCGAATCTGATATCTTACCTTTGTGGATTAGCGAGAAGACCACGATAGAACAAGCGATTGACATTTGTGATGGAAACATTCCTAAAGCGGCCCGCCTGCTTGATGTAAGCCCATCAACCATTTATCGTAAACTGCAAGCTTGGGAAAAACGAGAGAAGGAAGCTCTTACATGACCTTATTGAATCAAGGCAAGGTAGATAAGTTGAGTTCGGAGATTGGAGCAGAGAACGTACCCATGCTCTTAGATATTTTTATTGGTGAACTCGGTTCATACAAAACGAAGCTGCAGGAGCTTAATGGTGATGAGCAAATACAACAGCTCAAAGAGATCAGCCACGCATTAAAAAGCAGTGCTGCCAGTTTTGGCGCGGATGCTTTACGAGATATTGCGCAATCTATTGACCTTAAAGGGAAGCAGTTTGCGGAACTGAAATTTGAGGTCGAAGGCAATGAACTCTGTGCTGTGATGTCTCAAACCGAGCAAGCTTATAGTGATTATCGTGCCACCGTAACCGCCTAAAAAACAGAGCCAATAGGCTCTGTTTTTTACTTAACCTCAGCTGAGGTTACTTAGTCGCTGAGTAAATTTTCAACTGCTTGTTGAAGTTTGTCTCGGTCATGTCGCCACTCTCGGTTTGGTGATGCCAGTTCAACTGTTACGCAGTTCCACAGCTCTTCTAGCTCAGGGTGCGGTGTATCACCAAGTACAACATCAATCTTTCTACCCTTGCATGAGCGTTCACACCATTCTAACTTTTGTTGTAACGTCATTCGTCCCGCAGGACCATATTCCGGCGATAAGTTCTCAATAAAGATAAGCTTAGCATCAGTATTATTGTTAATCGCAGAGCCAATTTCCGGCAGCAATAACGGTGGCATAATACTGGTTAAGAAGCTGCCGGGTCCAAGTACGATGCAATCGGCTTCACGTAATGCTTGTACCGCTTCTTGAGTCGCGGGTACTTCAGGTACGATATCTAGGCGACGTAGCTCTTGAGGCATGTCGTCAACATCGGTCTCTCCTGTGACCCATTGACCATCCATCGATAACGCAGTGAGATCGGCTGGGTGTTCTGTCATTGGTAGTATGTTTACATCTACCTTGAGCATATCGCGGATAAGGTTGATGGCATCAAGAGGGCGAACGGAAAGGTTATCTAGAGCCGTGAGCATCAGGTTACCAAGGTTATGACCATTCAATTCACCTGCGCCTTTAAAGCGGTACTCAAACATCATTGAGCTAATCGACGGTTCGGTAATCAGCTGATTCATACAATTACGCATGTCACCCCAGGCAATACCGCCCTGACAGTCACGGATACGTCCGGTAGAACCGCCATTGTCCGTTGTAGTGACAATGCCTGTCGCGTTTGAGCCGAAGTCCTTGAGCGCAGCCAACATACGACCTAGCCCGTGACCACCACCGACGGCGACCACTTTCTTTGATGTGTAAATCGTCATATTTTTATACGTTTTGGTTATTTAACAGCTACAATTTAAAACAAACCATACGCAAATCCTAACTTAGGTCAAATAAAGTGAGGGTTTGATAGGGTTTTTAGTGTATGAGGGTAGATTCACTAAAGGTTTTTCAGTATTTTACCCGGCATAGCTGCTGTATCGCTGTAGAAAAAGTAATTCTCACGTATAGCTGCCATAACTCCGAGCTTGGCTGGCTAAGTTAATGGTTTCTATCCATTAATATGGCGTCCAAGCCAGTGACGTGTTGTCACAAGGGCATAGTTGGAAATGATTATGCCTCCCGTGTTTGGAAAGGTGTTCCGTGGCGCAACAATTCGAAGATAGATTCCACCGCAAGTTTTATTACTTGCGTTTGTCAGTTACTGACGTTTGCAATTTTAAATGCACATATTGCCTTCCTGATGGTTACAAACCGTCGGGCAACAAAAACTCGTCTTTTTTATCCCTACCTGAGATCAAACGTGTTGTAAAAGCGTTTGCAGATTGCGGTACTTCAAAGGTTCGTATTACAGGTGGTGAACCAAGCCTGCGTAAAGACTTCACTGAAATCATCCACTCTATCGCTTCTACTGAGGGTATTACCAAAGTCGCGACCACGACGAACGGCTATCGTATGGCCAAGCAAGTGGCCGACTGGCGTGATGCGGGGTTAACCCACATCAACGTCAGCGTTGATAGCCTTGACCCTCGCATGTTCCACCAAATCACCGGTGAGAACAAATTCCGCGAGGTAATGGATGGTATCGAGAAAGCATTCGAAGTCGGCTACGAGCAAGTTAAGGTCAACGTTGTGTTGATGAAAGATCTTAACAGTGGCGAGTTGCCAGCCTTTCTAAACTGGATCAAACACCGCCCAATTCAGCTTCGTTTCATTGAGTTGATGCAGACGGGCGAGATGGATGAGTTGTTCTCAAAGCATCACGTATCGGGTGTCGCAATACGTAACCAACTGATTGCTAATGGTTGGTTGCTAAAAGTGCGTTCGAAGAATGACGGACCCGCACAAGTCTTTGTTCACCCTGATTACGAGGGTGAAATCGGCCTGATTATGCCGTACGAAAAAGACTTTTGTGAGAGCTGTAACCGTCTACGTGTATCGGCGATGGGTAAACTTCATCTTTGTTTGTTCGGCGAACACGGCGTTGAGCTGAGAGATCTTTTGCAAGAAGACCAGCAAGAAGCCGAGTTGATCGAACGAATCCAATCACAACTTCAAACTAAGTCTGTGAGTCATTTCCTACAAGACGGAAATACTGGCATGACACCTCACCTAGCGTCGATTGGCGGTTAGTGAGCGCAAACTTCAAACTTGAAATTTCAAATTAAATAACGACTAGACAGATTAATAGGTGAATTTAATGGGTCACGCGGTTAGCAAATTCGAAGCTGCAAAGATTGCAGTTCTGACTGTTTCTGATACTCGTACAGAAGAAAACGACACATCAGGCGGTTACCTAGCAGAACAACTTCAAGAAGCAGGTCATATCCTGGCAGACAAAAAAATTGTTATTGATGATGTTTACCAAATCCGTGCGGTAGTAAGCCAATGGATTGCGGATGAAAACGTACAAGCGGTGATGATTACTGGCGGTACAGGCTTCACTTCACGTGACAGCACGCCAGAAGCACTTGTCCCTTTATTTGATAAGCAAGTTGAAGGTTTCGGTGAGTTGTTCCGTACTGTTTCTTATGAAGAAATCGGCACATCAACCATTCAATCTCGTGCGATTGCTGGTTTTGCTAACCACACAGTGATTTTTGCAATGCCAGGTTCAACTGGTGCATGTCGTACAGCGTGGACGAAGATCATCAAGCAACAGCTAGATGCGAGTCACCGCCCTTGTAACTTCATGCCTCATCTAAAGGTGTAGTTATGAGCGAGTTCACTCATATTAATGCCTCTGGTGAAGCAAACATGGTGGACGTGTCTGCGAAAGCAGAAACCGTGCGTGAAGCACGTGCCGAAGCTTTTGTTCACATGGCACCAGAAACACTGCAACTTATTATGTCGGGCAACCATCATAAGGGTGATGTGTTTGCCACTGCACGTATTGCGGGCATTCAAGCGGCTAAAAAGACTTGGGACCTGATCCCACTTTGTCATCCACTTTTACTATCTAAAGTTGAAGTGCAGCTTGAAGCGATTGAGGCTGAGAACAAAGTACGCATCGAATCAGTATGTAAGCTTGCAGGTAAAACAGGTGTTGAGATGGAGGCGCTTACAGCGGCTTCAGTAGCAGCATTAACGATCTACGATATGTGTAAAGCCGTACAGAAAGACATGGTGATTGATGCGGTTCGTCTATTAGAAAAAACAGGTGGCAAGTCAGGTCATTTTAAGGCGGATGCATGATTAAGGTTCTTTTCTTTGCTCAAACTAAAGAGCTAGTGGGTACCGGTGAAGTTGAAATCTCTGAGAGCTTTGCAACCGTTGAAGAACTTCGCCAAAGCCTAGTGACTCGTGGCGATAAGTGGGAGCTAGCTTTAGAGGCTGGTAAACTGCTTGTTGCAGTGAATCAAGCGATTGTGCCGCTCGACTTTGCGATTTCTGAAGGTGATGAAGTAGCGTTTTTTCCACCAGTAACAGGTGGTTAACATGACAGATATCCGAATAACTGTATCAAACGACGATTTCTCTGTTGGTAGTGAGTACGACTGGCTGGCTGAAGGTACTTCTGTAGGCGCTGTGGTAACTTTCATTGGCAAAGTACGCGATATGAACCTCGGTGATAATGTGATTGGTTTATCTCTTGAGCATTACCCTGGTATGACGGAGAAAGCTTTACGCGAAATCGCAGAACAAGCGGCTGAGCGTTGGCCACTTCAGAAGGTTGATGTTATCCATCGCGTCGGTGATCTGGATATCGGCGATCAAATCGTTTTCGTTGGCGTAACCAGTGCCCACCGTGGTGCGGCGTTTGATGCATGCGAGTTTGTTATGGACTATTTGAAGACCAAAGCACCATTTTGGAAGAAAGAACGCACGACTGAAGAAACTCGTTGGGTTGAGTCTCGTGATTCTGATGCGAAAGCAGCAGAGCGCTGGCAACAGTAGTCACAATAGACTTTCTATATTGAGAACCGAGCCTATGCTCGGTTTTTTTATGCCGGTAGATTGAAAGAATAAAACTCTTATTTTCAACAGCCTAATAGTCATCCACGAGCGCGAGTCGACGAGTACGCCGGGGATCTCTCTTTATAGAAACATTTTGGTTAGATTCACAAGTGAAGCTATTTAAGAATAGAGTGAGATGAACGATTTCCTTTGTCGTCTGAATAAATTAGACTGGGAAAAAACAAAATAAACTCAAGGTAAAATAATGAGCTCAAGCAACATTCTTTCTCAAGACCTGATCGTTAGTGGTCGTGACATCCCTCTAAAAGAGTTACTTTTTGCTAAGCGTGTACTTGATAACTACATGACAATTGCAACGCAGAACAGCCCTGCTGAGCTTTTGACTGAGATGCGTGATGCTGCGGGTAGTGTTGAATACTTCAAAGTGGAAGACAGCTCATGTGAAGCACGCAACGTGATCAGTGGTTTATTTAAAGAAATTAATGCTGTTGAGTCGTTTACACAGTTTAAAGAACAAGCTGATAAGCCATCGCAAGCACTGCGTGAGTTGATTGAAGATCGCGCACAGTTGATCAAGCAAGAGCGTGATCTGTTGATCGCATCTGGTTACGACATTTCTCGTATCTAAGCTTTTTGTATCAGACAAAAGATAGCGAATAGATCCGGGCTAAGGCTCGGATTTTTTATATTTGTTTGTTTCGAGACGAAAACAGAAACAAAAAAGCCAGCTCGATGAGCTGGCTTTCTGTATATGGTGGGGGGGGACGGATTCGAACCATCGAAGGCAGTGCCGGCAGATTTACAGTCTGCTCCCTTTGGCCACTCGGGAACCCCCCCAGGGGTTTTACCTATTCAAGATAGGAACCGAAATGATRATTTCCCAACGCATCATTTAGGCTTTCTTATGTTTGAAAGGAACAAACACAARCAAAAATATGGTGGGGGGGGACGGATTCGAACCATCGAAGGCAGTGCCGGCAGATTTACAGTCTGCTCCCTTTGGCCACTCGGGAACCCCCCCAGGGTCTTTTACTTACTCAAGGTAAGAACTTAGCACAACGTTTTCCCAGCCCGTTGCTCAAGTGCGGAGCGCATCATAGCAAATTAGATTTGGCTGTAAAGTATTTTTCTGCAAAAAATAGTGCAAGTGTAGATGTTTTGGACGTTTCACCTAAAAAATAGTCATATCGTGGCAAAAGTAGACATATATA
Organism: Vibrio maerlii; assembly: GCF_003415655.1. Lineage (GTDB taxonomy): Bacteria > Pseudomonadota > Gammaproteobacteria > Enterobacterales > Vibrionaceae > Vibrio > Vibrio maerlii. The sequence continues at coordinate 125,188 of NZ_QRHC01000003.1, read as the reverse complement.
CCTTTGTCTTGATGGCCCTATTGAGGCTGTTCTATTTCAGTTATTCGGCTTTTTTCGCTCTTCTCTCGCGTTAACCACCAGCAACCTAAACTGCTTAGCGTCACGATGATCACACCTTGCCAAAAAGACCAGCTAAGCGCAATTGCAAACACGATACTTGAAATAAAGATGGAGATAACGGGAGTAAAATAAGACAATGTGGCGAGAAATATCATGTTGCCGCCAATAATAGCGATGTTCCATAAACCATAACCACCAGCCATCACTGCAGCAGAGAGCAGTAATACCGATGAATTTGTCCAGGTGAAGGTAAAACTAGGTTCATCGACAAACAGTAGATGAATCCATAGCGTTATGGCTGTGAGCATAAAAAAAGGAGTGATCGCATTGATACCGTTTGACCACTTCTGTGTGAGGTTACAATACAAAGCCCATATAAATGCGCCACTAAGGGCGAGGGTATAGGTCAAAGGGTTCGATTGAATATTACTCACCAACGTAGCCCAAGATAATGGCTGGTCACCACTAACGCACCATACGACTCCAACAAATGCAGCCATGATGAGTGGGTAGAGAGCAATTGGCGTGGGTTTCTTTGATATCAAAGTCGCAATAACAACAGTCAGAGCAGGCCACAGGTAGTTGATGATCGCCATATCTAGGGCTTGTTGACGACTATTTGCCATACCTAGCGCCAGGGATAAAAAGATCTCATAACAAGCAAACATTACTCCGCCTAAAATTAGATACTTCTTTGGTATCTGTGAGAACTTTGGCATACCAACAGTCAACATGAGTAACACTGAACTTACGGTGTAAAGAAGAGCCGCACCACCGACGGGGCCGAAGTACTCTGCGACAAATCGTGTCAGAGAAATGACACAACTCCAAAGTAAAATCGCGAGGGTACCAAAAACATTATAGCGTTGACGACTTAACATGCTCTTCCTTGTTCAACGGTCGTTGCAAAGGAAACATGTATACCATGGAAAGGGTTGAAGCAAAACGAGAAAAGCCAGCTCAATGAGCTGGCTTTCGGAATATGGTGGGGGGGGACGGATTCGAACCATCGAAGGCAGTGCCGGCAGATTTACAGTCTGCTCCCTTTGGCCACTCGGGAACCCCCCCAAATTGTGCTGCCGTTACACTTTCGTGTCAGCTAGGTCGCTAACAATAGCACTAAGGCCGAGAGAGTAAAGAAAAATTTGATACTTTTGAACCGTTTGGTCTAATTTTGTGCTTGGCCGTATAAAACTTAATCTAAACAAATCATGCACGGCAATCGTCACGACAAACTTACAAAATATCTGGGTAGATTTACATTCCTTTACGCTACACCCGCAACTTAGTTGATAGAATTTGCTTAGCTAATGTATTCGTCTATTCGATAATATTGATTACGTACCTAAATTATGAAAAATAAAATTGCTTTAAGCTTGTTGTCTGTGGCTTTACTTTCAGCAGGAATGACTGCTCATGCAGCGAAACCTCGTGGTCCTGGAGGTGCAACTCCGGTTGTTTCTGAAACGGTTCAGACTCATGAAGTGTCTCAATCACTCACTCTTATCGGAAAGCTTGAAGCTGACCAATCGGTAATTGTTGCTTCGGAAGTATCGGGTAAGGTTGAAACTATCTTGGTCAAAGCTAATCAGTTTGTTAACCAAGGCGAGCTTTTAATCAAGCTCGATGACGACAAAGCGATTGCAGCAGTTGCTGAAGCAAAAGCCTATCTGAAAGATGAACAGCGTAAGCTGAAAGAGTTTGAGCGATTAGCAAAGAAAAACGCAATCACCCAAACTGAGATCGAAGGCCAGCGCGCTAATGTTGATATCGCAAACGCACGACTTGACGCAGCGAACGCAAATCTAAAAGACCTACATATCTCTGCACCGTTTGCTGGAACAGTAGGTTTCATCGATTTTAGCCGCGGTGCATTGGTGAGTTCTGGTAGTGAACTTATCACTCTTGATGACCTGTCGGTCATGCAGCTTGATCTGCAAGTTCCAGAGCGTTACTTAGCTCAAATCTCAAATGGCATGGAGGTTATTGCTACAACCAGTGCTTGGGGTGACCAAACATTCACAGGCACAGTTGTCGGTATTGACTCTCGTATCAATTCTGAGAGTTTGAACCTGCGCGTACGTATCCATTTTGATAACCCAGAGCAGCGGTTAAAGCCAGGCATGTTGGTTTCAGCTGACATGGCTTTCCCACCAATTTCTGCCCCTATTATTCCTGTTCAAGCGCTTGAGTATTCAGGTACCAAGCGATACGTCTACGTGATCGGTGAAGATAACAAGGTTACTCGTACTGAGGTGTTCCTTGGCGCTCGTATTGGTAACGAAGTGGTTATCGAAAAAGGTTTGGATATCGGTGCCAATATTGTGGTTCAAGGTATCGTGAACATGCGTGATGGTGCTTCAGTGAAAATCCTAAGTACAGACGGCGTCGCGGTAGAGCTGCCTTCTGGTAAACCAAGCAAATCAGCAGCAAAGGGTGAATAATCATGTTGCTTTCTGACGTTTCGGTAAAAAGACCGATAGCGGCAATCGTACTCAGCTTGCTGCTGGTGGTGTTTGGTATTGTCTCTTTCTCTAAGCTCGCTGTTCGTGAGATGCCTGATATCGAGAGTCCGGTAGTTTCGATCAGTACTCGTTACGATGGCGCTTCAGCGACTATTATCGAGAGCCAAATTACTTCAGTATTGGAAGACCAACTCTCCGGTATCAGTGGTATTGACGAAATCAGCTCGACTACTCGTAACAGCATGTCGCGCATCACGATTACCTTTGAGCTTGGCTATGACCTCAATACCGGTGTCAGTGATGTTCGAGATGCAGTAGCACGTGCACAGCGTAGCCTTCCTGATGAAGCGGATGATCCGGTTGTATTTAAGAACAATGGTAGCGGCGAGGCATCACTCTACATTAACCTAAGCTCAAGTGAGATGGACCGTACGCAACTTACGGATTACATCGACCGTGTGTTGCTCGACCGTTTCAGCCTGATCTCTGGTGTAAGCTCGGTAGATGTCTCGGGCGGTTTGTACAAAGTTATGTACGTTAAGCTCAAGCCGGAGTTGATGGCAGGACGTGGTGTGACCGCAGCGGATATTACCAATGCACTGCGCTCAGAGAACGTGGAAAACCCAGGCGGTGAAGTACGTAACGATTCGATTGTAATGTCAGTTCGTACTGCACGTTCCTATCAATCTGCTGAAGATTTTGAATACCTAGTGGTGAAGCGTACATCGGATGATTTCCCAATCTATCTTAAAGATGTGGCTGATGTTTACCTAGGTGCTGAGAATGAAAACTCAACCTTTAAGAGTGACGGTGTCGTTAACGTAAGTATGGGTATTGTTCCTCAGTCGGACGCCAACCCATTAGAAGTAGCAGAGCGTGTTCACAATGAAGTTGAGCAGATTCAGCAGTTCTTACCTGATGGTACCCGATTGGCGATTGACTACGATTCAACGGTATTCATCGAACGCTCTATTGCTGAGGTATATAGCACACTCTTTATCACTGGTGGCCTAGTTATCTTGGTGCTGTACATCTTCATTGGGCAGGCACGAGCAACGTTGATCCCTGCGGTGACGGTACCAGTATCGTTAATCTCTTCCTTTATGGCGGCATACTACTTCGGTTTCTCGATCAACCTTATCACCTTAATGGCGCTTATCCTGTCAATTGGCTTGGTAGTTGACGATGCTATCGTTGTGGTTGAGAACATCTTCCACCATATCGAGAAGGGGGAATCGCCATTACTGGCAGCCTATAAGGGGACGCGTGAAGTAGGCTTCGCGGTAATCGCAACGACTCTAGTACTGGTGATGGTTTTCCTACCGATCTCTTTCATGGACGGTATGGTTGGCCTGCTGTTTACTGAATTCTCGGTATTGTTGGCGATGTCGGTGATCTTCTCATCACTGATAGCATTGACTCTGACACCAGTACTTGGCAGTAAAATCCTAAAAGCCAATGTGAAGCCAAATGCATTCAACCGCTTTGTCGAAAGAGTCTTTGGTAAGCTTGAAAATGGTTATCGTAAGGTTCTAGCAGGTGCTCTTAAATTTCGCTTTGCGGCTCCGATTGTGATCATCGCCTGTTTAGGTGGTAGTTATGGTCTGATGCAGCAAGTGCCCGCTCAGCTCACTCCGCAAGAAGACCGTGGTGTGATCTTTGCCTTTGTTCGTGGTGCGGATGCCACCAGTTACAACCGAATGTCAGCAAACATGGACTTGGTGGAAGAGCGCTTGATGCCATTACTTGGTCAAGGTGTACTAAAGTCTTTCAGCATTCAATCGCCAGCATTTGGTGGCCAAGCGGGTGACCAAACTGGCTTTGTTATCATGATCTTAGAAGATTGGAATGACAGAACGGCTACTGCTCAAGAAGCGGTTGGTATGGTGCGCAAGGCATTAGGGGCGATTCCTGATGCACGTGTCTTCCCGTTCATGCCGGGTTTCCGTGGTGGTTCAAGTGAGCCTGTTCAATTCGTGCTGGGTGGTTCAGATTACCCAGAGCTAAAAGAATGGGCGGAAGTGCTGAAACAGGCAGCTGATGATTCCCCAATGATGGAAGGTGCGGATATCAACTACTCAGAAAAAACACCTGAGCTAGTGGTAAGCGTTGATAAACAGCGTGCTGCAGAACTAGGTATTTCTGTATCGGAAATCTCGGATACGCTTGAAATTATGCTCGGTGGTAAGAGCGAGACTACCTTTGTTGAGCGTGGTGAAGAGTATGATGTTTACCTACGTGGTGATGAAAATAGCTTCAACAATGCGGCAGACTTGAGTCAAATCTACCTACGTACTAACAGTGGTGAGCTGGTGACGCTCGATTCGGTGACTAAGATTGAAGAAATTGCATCTTCAATTCGTCTATCGCACTACAACAAGCAAAAAGCGATCACTGTGACCGCGAACTTGATTGACGGTTACACATTGGGCGATGCTCTGGATTTCCTTGATGCAAAAGCGATTGAAGTACTACCGGGTGATATTTCAGTGAGCTACTCTGGAGAGTCAAAAGACTTCAAAGAGAACCAATCGAGTATTCTGATTGTATTTGGCTTGGCTTTGCTGGTGGCTTACTTGGTACTGGCGGCACAGTTCGAGAGCTTCATCAACCCATTGGTCGTTATGTTTACGGTTCCTATGGGCGTATTTGGTGGCTTCCTAGGTTTATTCCTAATGAACCAAGGCCTGAATGTATATAGCCAGATTGGTATGATCATGTTGATCGGTATGGTAACGAAAAACGGTATCTTGATCGTTGAGTTTGCTAACCAGCTTCGTGACCGTGGCATTGAATTTGAGAAAGCGATTCTGGATGCTTCTGCACGTCGTCTACGCCCAATCATGATGACCGCCTTTACGACATTGGCTGGCGCGATTCCACTGATTATGTCGACGGGTGCAGGTTATGAGAGCCGCGTGGCGGTGGGTACGGTGATCTTCTTCGGTATGGCCTTTGCGACTTTGGTTACACTGTTTGTTATCCCTGCGATGTACCGCTTAATTTCAGCCGGTACTAAGTCTCCTGGCCACGTAGAAGCTGAGTTGAATAAGGCTCTATCGCATGACCACAAGACACGTAGTAGCCATGGTGAGTTGAGCTAATAGTTCCTCTGTTGGTAAAAAGTGTTGATACGAAAGCGCTTGGTGTGAACCAAGCGCTTTTTTTAGTTGTCTATTTTCGCTGTTAAGAATTGTTGATGCTGAGATGGACTTGGCGTAGCGGAATCTCTATGCTCTAGGGAATAAAAACAACACTGAGAAAGGAAAGTAAAGTGGCTGAATTTAAATACAAAAACCTAAGCCAAGAAGAACAAGACAAGCTGGATGCTGCGACATTTCGTCGTCTGCTTGCTCACTTAGATGAAAATAAAGACGTGCAGAATATCGATCTTATGATCTTAGCTGGATTCTGCCGCAACTGTTTCAGTAAATGGTACAAAGCCGAAGCTGAGCAAGCCGGTTTGGACATCGATATTGATGATGCTCGTGAGCGTGTTTATGGAATGACTTACGATGAGTGGAAAACAAACCACCAACCTAAGGCAACACCAGAACAGTTGGCAGCATTTGAAGCAAAGCAAAAGAAATAGAAACTGGACTTGGCAAACCGTAAAAGGGTTTGGCTAACCAGAGAAGAAAAGGGCAGGAGAGTGAATATCCTGCCCTGTGTCTTTAGAGTGATGACGCCAGCATCGTCTCGATTTCGTCGGTGTAACGTTGATAACAACCGATGTTTTCACTTACCCACTCTTGATTGAAGTAGGTATCTAGATATCGCTCACCACTGTCGCATAACAGGGTGACAATCGACCCTTTCTCACCGCGCTGTTTCATTTCACAAGCAAGCTGTAGAGCACCAAATAGATTTGTACCTGTTGATGCGCCGACCTTACGACCAAGCACCTTTTCTAACCAATAAATAGTTGCGATGCTTGCTGCGTCGGGGATGGTACGCATTTCATCGACTACGCCTGGAATAAAGCTTGGCTCTACGCGAGGGCGACCAATACCTTCGATACGGCTACCTTTATCGCCAGTAAGAGATGCATCACCCGTTTTGAAGTAATCATGAAATACAGAGTTTTCTGGGTCAACGACACACAGTTTCGTATCAAGTGCTTGATAGCGAATGAAACGACCAATGGTTGCCGAAGTACCACCAGTGCCAGGGCTCATTACCACCCAAGTTGGTACTGGGTGTTGTTCCAGTTTCATTTGTCCAAAGATTGAGTTTGCGATGTTGTTGTTACCACGCCAGTCGGTTGCGCGCTCTGCATAGGTAAATTGATCCATGTAGTGTCCATTCAACTCTTTGGCTAGACGCTTTGATTCTGCATAGATTTGATCTGAGCGGTCCACAAGGTGAGCTTGACCACCATAGAACTCTATCTGTTCAATCTTCTTGCGGGCTGTGCACTTCGGCATAACGGCGATAAATGGTAGGCCCAGAAGGCGAGCAAAGTAGGCTTCAGAAATTGCTGTACTGCCAGATGAAGATTCAATGATCGTTGTTTCAGGACCCACCCAACCGTTACAGATTGCATAGAGGAACAGTGAACGAGCCAAGCGGTGTTTCAGTGAGCCTGTTGGATGTGTACTTTCATCTTTAAGATAGAGATCGATACCTTCAAGTGCAGGAAGATCGAGCTTGATGAGATGGGTATCAGCAGAGCGTTGATAGTCAGCTTCAATTTTTTGGATAGCGCTGTTGATCCAGTTATGGTCAGTACACATGGGAGTTCCTTTATTCTTATCGAGGCGATGTAGATACTCTAATTCTCATTGCGGAGAAATACTTTGCTATATTTTGTATATATCACTACATTTGTAGAAAATTTTTCTCTCTGATTGAGTGTTTGTGAAATGGAACTCGATAATACGGATAAAAAGTTGCTCTCATTACTGCAAAATGATGGCACACTGTCACTTAATGAATTGGCCGAGTCGGTCAATTTAACGACGACACCTTGTTGGAAACGCCTCAAGCGATTGGAAGATAACGGTATTTTGGAAAAGCGCGTCGCTTTAGTTAATCCAGATAAACTTGGCCTCTCATTCACCGCATTTGTGCTAGTGCGAACTAACGATCATTCCCATGAGTGGTATCATCGTTTTGCTTCTACTGTGTCTGAGTTTCCCGAAGTTATGGAGTTTTATCGCATGGCAGGCGAATATGACTACATGATGAAAGTCTTGGTAGAGGATATGAAGCGATTTGACCAGTTCTACAAAAAGTTGGTCAATAGCGTGGATGGCATTTCGAATGTGACCTCAACCTTCGCCATGGAATCATTAAAATACACCACAGCATTACCTATTGAATAACGCCAAGGATCGCGCATGACTCTGCAAGCTAAAATCTCCACCTGTGTACAACTTATCTTGGCAGCTTCCATCGTTTATTTAGGAAGTAGCATTTACCAAATCAGCCAAAAGATCACCGATGTGATTGATGTCTATCCTCAAGTGCTAAGTGATGCGTCTGAGGTGACGAAAGAATTGCAGATTGAAGACTGGATCGAATTCACCAATCAGTTGGAAGTATTTGTTCCACAAATTATAGCGACCGTCGATAAGGTTCAGATGACCGCGGCTGACATTGAGAAAACCGCAGCCTCTATCGATAGTAAGATTCCTTCGATTGTGACCGAAGTTTATGCGATTCGCAGTGAGACGATTCCATCTGTACTAACGGAAGTCGAAGCGGTACGTCGTCAGTCCGTGCCGGCTGTGCTAAAAGAAGCAAGCCTATATCGAAAAAATGTTATTCCGCCAGTGCTGACGGAAAGTAAGGGATATCGTGAACAAACAATCCCAGTTATTATCAAAGAGTCGGAACAGTTACGCCAGGAACTACCCCCAATGCTGGCAAAAGCGGATGAAATTGTCGATAACAGCAAAGATATTATGCAGCAAGCGACAATCGGTGCAGTGGAAGGGACAGTGAAAGGTGTAGTGTTAACACCGGTCAACCTGCTAAAAGATGCCGGACAGAATGTGAAGAGTCGTATCGTAACGGAAGAAGAGTAGTTTTTGAGCCTCTGAGATATAAACCAAAACCGCCCACTCTAATGTGGGCGGTTAAATTTTTCTGTCATTGCTTGGCTGAGGTTTGCAACTCGGCTTGTTTTTTAATATTACCCATCAGGCGAAAAAACTCGGGGTGGTTTTGCAACTGCACGTAACCTTCCATCACCAGTGCGTCTACCTGTTCTTTCTCCAACGTCAGGTCGGTAGGGATGTTGTTCAGATAACGTTGCTTCTCTTTATCTGGTATCGCAAAGTCGGAGAGGTTGATATTAATAAGGTAAGTCTCTACGTTGATGCCCATCTTGCTAGAGGTCATTTTCCCGTAATCGTCACTCCACTTTTCAATCAAGCCTCGAGTCGTAGTATTAAAGCGATGTAGCTGTATATCTGTCATTGCCGAGATTGTCTCAGAGATTCCGGGTTCCTGTGGCGAACTGTGAATCATAGACTCAGGCTTTGCTGAGGCATCGATAGAAATTATGACGTAGTGCGGACGAGGTTGAACCTTAGTTTGTTCAAAGAACTCCATTTGACCACCACCAAGGTCGGCGATGTCATAAAGTGCCAATAGTCCTAAGTTGTCGGTTATGCCTCCGTCGACGAGATGAATGTATTTTATGTAGTCTTTACGCTGGTACTTTGATAACCCGATGAGTGTCTCTCGGGTCATAGGGCTCAGCTCTTTGAAATCTCGCATTAAATAGCTGTCGTCAACTTTACAGGTATCGTAGTTCTCAAGTACTACCGGGTTGAAGACGACAGGTACCGCGGATGAAGCGGTAACTGCGTTTGCAATTGGGTATTGAGAAAGGTCGGAGCACAATAAGTCGAAGTATTCTTGCAAGAAGGAAAAGCGTACACCGTTGCCCAGATCGGAAGCGTTAATAATGATCAGTGGGCTATCTTCTCGGATATCTGCAAACGTGGCGTCCTTGAATAGCCTAGCATTATACAAATTGATTGCTTCTTCAGTCCTACCTTGTTCAGAAAACCACTGAAATGGGTTGAATAAGTTATCAATCAGGTCACTGCTTACGTCGTGATAAAGAAAGTCCTGTTCAAAATCGCTAAATATTTTATCTCCGTACAGGCCGTAATAAGCTGCTGTAAAGCTGCCTCCTGATACTGAACTGATGGCATCGACTTCATTTAACAAGCTCTTTTCCGAATCAAGTGGGTGAATCTCGGCACGTAGTGCCTTTAGCACGCCGTAAGAAAGAGCCGATGCTCGAGTACCACCACCGGACATTGCAATAACAATGGTGTATTCACCATTGTTAAGTTTCATCACTGAGTTTTCAAACGAGTACGCAGTCGCAGGCATCGCACTGGTGATAGATTCATTATCTACTGCACTGAATGCGGTACAGGTCATGAATAAGGTGGTTAAAAATATTAGAATTAGTCTCATAATCACATCCTTGTGAGAGCTAGTTATCTCGCTAATTTATCCCGAGCAATTTATTTCGATAAATCGCTACTTAGTAAAGCGCATCACGCCTTCTTGCACCGCCGTTGCGACAAGATCACCCTGTTGGTTGTAGATTTCACCACGCACTAGACCGCGCGTATTACTCGCGGTTGGGCTTTCGATTGCATACAGTAGCCATTCATCCATCTTAAATGGGCGGTGATACCAAATTGAATGGTCGATAGTCGCTACTTGGAAATTCGGTGTCATCAAGCTCACCTCATGTGGATGAAGCGCTGTGACTAAGAATCCCCAGTCTGACGCGTAGCCCAGAATATACTGGTGGATCAGTTGGTCGTCTGGCAATGCGCCATTTGTTCTAACCCAGAGGTACTGTTTTGGCTTTTCTTTGGTTGGTTTCAAAGGATTCACCACAGTAACGGGACGAATTTCGATCGGCTTCTCACCACAGAAAATCTGTTTCACTTTCTCTGGGAGCAGGTGTGCAACTTTCTCTGCAAGTTGAGACTCAGAAGCAAAGTTTTCTGGGCCAGGAATCATTGGCATTGTGTTTTGATGCTCAAACCCAGGCGCATCTCCGTGATAAGACGCCGTCAGATAGAATATAGGGCGACCATTTTGAATCGCTTTTACACGGCGAGTACTGAAACTTTTACCATCACGAAGGTTCTCTACATCATAAATTATTGGCTTTTCTGGATCGCCAGGGTAAAGGAAATAACTGTGAAATGAGTGAACAGTGCGTTGTTCATCTACGGTATAGCGAGCCGCAGACAGGGCTTGGCCGATAACTTGACCGCCATACACCTGTGGCAAGCCGAGGTTTTCACTCTGTCCTCGAAATAGTCCTTCTTCTAATCTCTCTAATTGCAACAAGCTCAAGAGTTCTTGTAATGGTTTACTCATGTTGGAATTCTTTCCTAATCTTTATAATAGTTTTGTTAGCACGTCAGATTATCGAGCGAAAAAGCTAGTTTAGTCAAAGAGCAAAAAAACTAGCATAGTCAAAGTTTTGTCAATTTAGAACCACACGTCAAGACAGAGCTATTATCTCTGTCTATACTTCGTCGGTTATTAATTCCCGAGTGAGGGTCAAATGAAAAAACAATTTTGGGTAGCCAGTGCAGTGGTTGCCAGTGTGTTTTTGGCTGGTTGTCAGACAGCACCTGTCGAGCAACCTTCTAAGGTAGAGGAACAGGTGAAAGAAGAGATTCTGTCGATTTCTGGCACTATGGCTTATCGTGAGCGTATTGCGTTACCTGCAGATGCAGTCATTACTGTACGTCTAGAGGATGTCTCATTGGCAGATGCACCAGCAAAAGTGATTTCAGAGCAAGAGTTCACATCTGATGGTGACCAAGTGCCACTCGATTTTAGATTGAGCTACTCGAATCTCGATATCAAACCAAACCACCGCTACAGTGTTCGCGCAACGATTCACGTGAATGGAAAGTTACGTTTTACAACAGACAGCTCTTATCCAGTCATCACCGATCCGAACAATACGTCTGATGTAAATCTTCGTTTGGTTGGTGTTCGTTAGTTGATTCTTTAGCTACGGCTGCCAGCGGTAATGTCGTAGCTTTATTTTTCCTAGGTCAGACACTTCTACATTCTCTTCCTCAAGTCGCCCCCTTTGGCGCTCGAATGCTTCACCCTTTAAAGAAATCTCACCTTTACTATTGATCACCCGGTGCCAGGGAAGCTTTGAATCCTTAGGTAAATTTCCAAGCGCTCTGCCTACATGACGCGCGTAACCTTTGTATCCTGCAAACTGTGCGATGTCTCCATAGGTTGAAACCTTACCTATTGGAATTTGGTGAATTACTGCAAAGATTTGTGCGAGAAATTGGTCCATACTGAAATTGTCCTAGTTCATTATTGCCACGGATTGGTAGAGGGAGGAGCTATGGTATTTTCAACACTTCAATTCATAATCACAACAATACTAGCGGTTGTTTGTGCTCGTGCTATTAGTCTTAGCGAAGGCGACATTCCCGTACTTGCGCTTATTATCCCTGCATTGTGGATATTCCCACAAGGGGGCGTTTCAGGTTTAATTCTATTAGCTTCACTGACCGTTTTTGGTTTAACACTGCCATTGCAGCCCATTACTTTATCCGTCGCAGTTTGGGTCATTTTTCCATTGATGATGGTGGCGTTCTCTAGGCGCTCAAGCATTGGCGTTATGGCAACGACATTCCTAATTCTCATTACAATGCAGGTTGGGATTATGGTCACGCAGTCAGGTGGTCGACTAGAGGGTAGTGCAACGGTTACTGCGATTCAGACCTTTGCCGTTATGGTGACTTGGTATGCGGCCTCACACTGGAAACCATCAAATAAACACAGCTGGTGGAGTTTGGGTTTTATCCTGCCACTTTGGATTGCCGATCTTCCTTATGCGGCGCTCGTCGCTCTGAGTATCACAGGCATTATTGCATCGATTGAGACGCTGCGTAAGCCAAGTAGCTTCCGTTGGAATAAGCTACTGTGTTGGACGCTACCTACAGTTGGATTTGCAGCACTGGTAATCTCACCAAGCATTGAAGTACCTAATCCAGTTTTCGTTGTGTGGCTCTGCTTACTTGGAACCGCTTGGACGACCGATTACATACTGCGTAGCCAAGAAGATATGGAGCAAGATTAGGCTGAGTTTTCAATAAATTGAACAAGGGCTAATCACTTAACTCACTATTGACGAAAAATGCGCTTTCAAGGCTTGCAATAGAGCAGGGGATGCTTAATAATCCCCGCACGACTTAGGAATTCTAAGTCAAACGAATCTATGGGGGCCTGGTCCTCTCGCAACAATAGCTCGTGAACTCGGTCAGGTCCGGAAGGAAGCAGCCGCAGCGAGTGACTTGTGTGCCGGGATGTGGCTGGGTTCCCACCCTTTGAAAAAGCCGTTACTAATGTAACGGCTTTTTGCTATCTAAAATCCTTTCAAATCGTGTGCTTACCACAGTCAAAAGTAAGCTAAAACGCGAAAATAATCTTGGTACTAAAAGACGGTACTAAACTATGCGCTAGCTCACCGTAAAAACGAATGGAAAGTGGCAATTTCGCTTTCAAATTCCCCCTTCGTTTCGTCAACACTTCAATAACCGTGTTCTCCAAGCTTAAGTAATGCTTCTAAGAGGGTTCTGCCCCAAAGCATGCCAGAGAAGCTTCTTGCCGTCCTTATGGAAATTCGTTAGTGAACCAAGTTTTTGTAATGTTACAAAGTCTACACATAAAGCCAGGTGACAATCTTTATAGCCGAATAAATGCAAAACAGAGTGCAAAACGTCCCTGCTAGTTCGAATCGACTCAAATAGAAGAATGAATATTTGTTTTGTATGTGTCGGTGGAACGTTCTATCTACATAATCAACAGCGTCATAGCATTTACGGGTTAAATCAGAGTGATCCCCAGCTTCAACATCGTAAGTAAACAGACTTTCAAAATCATCATTTTCAGTAGAAATCAAAGAACTCTTACACAGAGTATTAAACTCTTTTACTTTGTTCTCTATGCGAGTGAATTTATGTGCAAAAGTAGTTTCTTTAACAAGAAGCTCCGCATCATCCTTGTTGACGTCTAAAAGGCTATATATTTCACTGACCAGAGCTTCTTTGGTATTAGTCAGCGATGTTCGCTTTAAGGTATTGATATGGATAAATACCGCTAACAGCCAACTAACAGCATAAATCAAGTAACTCATGTTACCCCGCTATACGCTTTAGCTCTGCTTTTTGAATTCTCTCATCAATGATCGCTATCACTGACGTTAAGTCATTGTGGACATATATCAACTTCTCATCTAACTGAGCTTTGGTAAAACCACATTTTCTAATCAAACCGCCAAAAGACTCATCAAGAAATGAACGTCCATACCGGTTATAACCAGTTAAGTCGACAGTTACTTTGTCGTGTTTTTTTAACGCAGGAGCCAAGTGCTTATCTCTAAATACTTCCCCTGATGTTTTATCGCAATCTGGGCCGTCTGTGATATAGCGGCCATACGGCTTAGGATGAAAGTCTTTAACTACAGTGATTGTTATCTCATTCACTTTTAAATGCTCCATTGAATCAACGTACCTGGTACTTTACGACTCATAGTATCAACACTGTTTTCATTGTCGTCTCTATCATTCGTGTAACAATAAAAACCATTGTTACTAAACATCAACAGGTAGCTGTTCTCATCTTCGTTAATCAGTGCCTTAATACTTCTACTGCCTTGCCCATGCTGGTCCAACTCTGTGGAAGTAACATTGGTGTGCATGGCTGCGCGAATTAATTGACCATCATTTAAATTCTTCTGAAACCAAACCCTTAAAGCATCGAACATGTTAGTGGATTCTTGTTCTACGGTTTCACTTGTAGCACCTTTGTACTCATCTGGGTACAAATCGTTTATACGTGATAGAAACACTGCATTATTTTTTGATAATGAATTAGGGATGCCTACGCCAGTATCATAAATCACGATATACAGGTTATGTTCGACTCTGTGACAACTAAACCACCAACGCTTGCGACTGTGATCGTGTTCATCTGGGTATGCGTGGCGACCGACATTATCTACAGTTTCTTGAATAGCTGAAGAAATTTCTTGTTCTTTTTCTGCATCTGCATCTGGGTAGTACTTTTCTAATATGTAGTCGACAAAGACATTACTCAAGTCATTTGCTCTTGAATTATCTCCCATAATGACAGGAAGATAGGAAGACGACCCTATTTTGTCCTCACGTTCTGAAGCAGTTGCAAAGTTACCACTAATGTTAATAACGTTGTTTACTTGCTTCTTACGCTTCGACCATATCACCCGGATTTCAGTTGTTACCCCATGCTCCTCTCTGGCCTCATCAATAATGGAGTAGATAACCAGTAGAGGCATTGCCTTAAGCATGGTGGTGTTACTGAAGTCTATGTATAAGAACTTTGGATTCTTCTCTAGTTCATTTCTGAGAAGAGTAAAAAAGTTATCACATATTTCCATAGAGCCATCAATCAAATCAATTTCTCTAGGAGCAGGAATCTTTGGGTGCTTCCCAAGAAATAAACTACCAATACTGTTTCTATTGTGTACTTTCTTACCACCAGAAGAAGCCTTTCGTTTTTGCTGCTTCTGAATCTGAAGGCTATGTTCTCTCGAACTTTCTTGTTCTATTTTTCTCATTTTATTAGCTGGTTATAGTTATAAATATAGCTTAAAGGACTACAGTTTTAGAATCGCTACTACTTAACTAGACGACTTTTAGTAGTTGGAAGAAGCTCTTGGTTATTGCGTTATCATGCAACTACCTCGACGACTCATGCTTTCGACGCCATGAGCACTTAGAAACTCATTCCAATCGTAGCTCGTATACTTACTTTCCTGATCTGAGTGAACCAACATATTCCCATCAGGCTTACATCACCAAACCGCCATTAAGAAGGAATCTAACGCAAGTTCTTTGGTGATACTTATGCCCATTGACCAACATATATTTTATATGAACTTTGCCATATTCTTTCACTCCATTCTATGAAAACCGACGATTGGGCACAATATCATGAGATAAGTATCCTGTTCTGCATCACTCAGACTGGATGCTCAACAAAGCTGACTTTCCATACCTGAGTTAATTTAGTGGAGACTAAATTAGCAATATTGCTGACACGTTTCTGTCCAGAGCCTTCTCAGCTACCACTTCAAAACTGAGAAGCCACCTTTATGATGTTGATGTGGGTATACTTTCATTGCAAACTCTGTTCCTCGACATACGTTTCCTAACATAAGGGAAGCATGTAGTCACATTTACTCATTCACACAGACAGGAAATGTCCTTTATGCGCAAATCAGATAAAAAGGTCGACAATCTAATTAGAGGCGTGTTGACCGAAGTTTGTGAAGATACGTTAAAAGGCTACGATGGTTTTCTTTGGGTTACTCACACAGTGAATTTTTCCTCTTTTCCGCAAAGTTTAAAAATTATTTGCGTATTCGAGACGAATCAAGATAGAGCCAACTTTTTACAGGGAGAAGGGCAACAGCACGTCTCTAAAACTATTCAGAAGGCATTTAATAAGGCTGGGGTACAACTAAAAAATGTAAGTAAGCAAATTAGTTACGACATAAAATAGAAACTTAGGTTAGGTAGCAGGGTCTGGACACGCATTAGGGTGGCTGTAAAAGTTAATACTTAAGTGTCTACTCGCTTCATCCCATCGAATTGAAACAATCGTCCTAACAGATCTAACACCGATGAGGTATCGGTGTTAGACCTGAAAAGCGTTTAACTGAAACGTGATAGTAAAGTGTTAAACAGAGCCTACTTCACTCGCTCAAGCACAGAGGAGTCAGTATGAGAAAACTCCGAGTCATAGATATCTAAGATTGTTGATTGAGTGTAGGTTAGGGTGTCCCCCTCAATTTGGATGTTCATGGTAAAGCCAGTTGTACTGGCATTGTCTTTCATATAGCTGGATTCTGCGATTCCACCGTCAGGTGCTGTTAATGTCATTGTGTTCCCAGCTGCACCTTCGGCCACGACACAAGTCGCTCGAGGCACACAAAAAGAATTGTAGACAGTTTGATTGGCTTGATCGTAGATAAAATAACCACGCTGGTCATGGAACTTTGAGTCATCTTCTTTTTTAAAGACTTCTTGTTTGTAGTACAGAGCAACAAGGCTTTGGTCGCTTGCATTTACTGCGTCCGCAGCAACTTCGAATGTAATTGTTTCGTAAAAGGGCACTACAGCCGGTGCCCCTTTCCCCTGAGTGCTACCTTCTTGAGCTGGAGCAATATCTACTCCACCAGCATCAACGGATTTCCAAGTACCTACAAGCTGGGCAAGAACTCCGAAATCCATTCCATCTATGACGGTGTGATCTGCTTGTACAGAAAGTGGTGTGATCAATACCGAACTAAGTAAAACTTTAGCGACTGCTTTCATACTTCTATCCTATTTTTGATTTTTTTGTTTGAGCAATAGAAATTTTATGACTAACAGTGAGGTTAAAAATTAACCTAGATCAACAAGCTCTTTACATGCTTTGTTCTGGTCTCTTTTTGAGCAGAAATTGTGATGATTAGTGTTGCAGAATATTACCGTTTAAATAAAGGTATTATTATATTTATCAGATGCTTGCAATTGATTGGGCAAGGTTATTAATGAGTGGTTTCTGTATGCACTTACTCTTCAAATTCATTCACTCAGAACCATCCTTAATCAACGCCACCATGATCTCTCCACTTTCAGGCTTAACGTTACTCGGTTGAGTAATAAGATGAATACGTTGTGTTGCACTCACTATAAAGAGGGGCACAACGGTCGAAGATTGATACTGTGCTTGATAATCTTCGAAAGTGAAGTTGTCACTGATCTTGGTGTGTTTAATATCGGCACCTTGACTGATCAGGCTCGCCATCTTCTTGTAACTGATGTTTCCGCCGAGTAAGAGTGAGTATGCGTGCTCTTCATTGTGCGAAAGCTTGTCGAGTGAGTCTTGGTTCTTTCTATCCTGAAGACTAAAGACCTTTCTGTGGCCGAATTCATGCGAAAAGTGAACGCCAGCTACTGAGTTAAGATGTTGGTCGGGAGTGACGGACAGAACCTGACCAATCCCAATAAGGTCAAGATGCTCGTCGGCGTGACTCGATGTCGGGTTGCCGTAATAACTATCAAACCCTGCCATACGTGCCTTACTGACATAATCCCAGTTAGTGTCTGACATTAACACTCGGCAATCGTAGGTTCGTAAGGCCTTACCAATGGTGCGAGCCACATCATTAGCGCCAACTAATAAGAAACCTCTAGGTGAAGGTTCAGCAACACCTAATAGTCCAGCGACTGGACGCGCAGTTGCACTTTGTAAAACCACAGTACCAATAATGACCATGAAAATGAGGGGAACAAGCAGGTTAGCTTGGTCGATATTGATGTTAGTTAACTTAATGGCAAACAGTGATGAAACAGCGGCTGCAACTATGCCTCGCGGAGCTACCCATGCTAGAAAAGCTTTCTCTTTGAAGTCGAGGTTGCTTTTCAACGTTGAGAGGAAGATAGATGCTGGACGCGATATCAATTGGATGACCACAAACAAGGCAATGGCGGAGAGCCCAAGTTGTTCGAAATCATCAAGTTCGACTCTGGCAGCGAGCAGAATAAAGAGCCCGGAGATGAAGAGTATTGTGAGGTTCTCTTTGAAGTGGAGGATATGACTAATATTCACCCCCTTCGCATTCGCCAACCACACACCCATTACGGTGACGGTGAGTAGGCCAGATTCGTGTTCGAGATAGTTTGAGCCGGCAAACACGCCGAGCAATATGACTAATACTGCGAAAGGTTGTAGGTATTCCGGTAGCCAATGTCTTCGCATCATGGTTGCAACTAATACACCCGCCGCGATACCCAACGAAAATCCGATCAGTAGTATTAACCCAAATACGACAAGGCTATGAACTTGGCTCTGCGAAACGATAAATTCATAGACCATTACAACAAACAAAGCGCCTAATGGGTCGATTAAAATCCCTTCCCAGCGGAGTATGTTAGACAGCTTAGTACTTGGTCTAACCGTTCTTAAAAGAGGAACTATAACAGTCGGTCCGGTTACTACAGTCAAGCTACCAAATAGTAAAGAAAGTGTCCAATCAAAGCCCAATAGGTAGTGCGTGGCAGTTGAAGTGATCGCCCAAGAGACTATCGCGCCAATAGTCACTATGCTCCATACGCTTTTACTGATTCCCTTAATCTGTTTGAAGTTGAGGGTGAGACTGCCTTCAAAAAGGATGACGGCAACTGCGAGAGAAATGAAAGGAAAGTAAAGATCGCCAAGCGTATCTTGTGGGCGAATGACGCCGAATATCGGGCCAATCAGTAATCCAGCGATGAGTAGGAAGAGTATCGCGGGAAGTTTAAATTGCCACGCCACCCACTGACAAAATAGTCCGAGTACACCGATACCTGCCAGTGTGAGTGATATGATTTCAGAAGTCATCACAGTTCCTTGTTGTAGCCATCTAACATGCCTGCATTTTCGATAGTTCGTTCTACTCAACGATTACTGTTACTAAACAGTAGGCTTGCTTTGAACTATTATCTAAAACAATAGCTTATCAATAGATAACTGCTAGGAAAGTTAGGTTTCTTTTTTTGTTAGCTGGTAAAAGAACCAACCAGCAATGAGGCCCCATAGTGTTGAACCAATACCGACAAACGTGATTCCAGAAATGGTAACTAAGAAGGTAATCAGTGCTGCTTCTCGAAACTGTTCGTTATTGAACGCAGATTGCAAGCACATAAGTAGGGTACCCAACAAGGCAAACCCAGCGAGCATGTGTGTGATCTCTTTAGGAAAAGAGATAAATACTGCTACAACAGAGGTGGCCAACAATCCTGCGAATATGTAGAAAAGTCCTGCCCATAACACCGCTTTGTATCTTTGGGATATATCTTCGTCGACCTCTTCATTCATACAGATTGCCGCAGAAATAGCGGCGAGGTTAACACTGAATCCACCGAAAGGGGCCGCTAAAACATTGGTTACGCCCGTACCCATTAGTACTGACTTCACAGGGACCGAATAGTGGTAGCTCTTCATCATCGCAATACCGGGTAAATTCTGTGACAACATGGTGACGAGATAGAGTGGAACTGAAATATTCAGTAGTGCTGTGAGCTCTAGTTTTGGGGTTATCCAAATAGGTTTAGCTATAGTTAGCTCGGTTGCCAAGCTCGAGTTGTCACCCAAGAAATAAGCACAAATACCACCAATAGCCAAAAGCGTTAGCATTGTGTATTTCGCATAGTGTCGCTTGGTAATGACATAAGCTATAAACATGGCAAAAAAGGCGATTGGCATGGACATAACGGGCTGGAAAGCGTCAACACAAAACGGGAGTAAAATCGCCCCAAGCATTGCTGTTGCGAGTGGCGTGGGTATTCGTTGTAGAAACTTGGATAATGGGGTGATTAATCCAGTAATTACGATCAGTAAGCCGGAAAAAACGAAAGAACCTATGACGACAGGTAGGTCGTACTGACTCGCCGAACTCACTAATATTGCCGCTCCTGGCGTTGACCAAGCAGTAAGAATCGGAGTCTTGTAATACCAAGAAAAAAGAATTGAGGTAAGCCCCATTGCTAACCCTAAGGCCAACAACCAACTCTCTATTTGACTAGCTGATGCGCCAGCTGACGTCGCCGCTTGCATGATAATCACTACCGAACTCGTGTATCCAACCAATACAGCGCTGAAACCTGCAGTGATGTGGCTCAAGGTAGATAACCTTTGATTCGTGGCTGTCTCGATTTTCATGTAAAGTGACTCTTGTGCGCTATAACGTACAAGCAACAATAGCATTGTGCGCTATAGCGCACAACAGGATAAATAATGAACGATTCAATATTTAAATCTGAAATAGCAAAGCGTTTGAAGGAAGAGCGAACTAGGCAGGGACTGAGTCTAGATGCAACCGCTAAGCTGACAGGCGTGTCGAAGGCTATGTTGGGACAGATCGAGAGAGAAGAATCAAGCCCAACGATAGCAACGTTGTGGAAGATCGCGAGTGGACTCGGAAGCTCTTTTTCAGCGTTCTTTGCTACCAAGCCGGATCTTCAATCTAAAGAACGAGTGTTTCCGGACGATGCTCGTATGGCAGTGAAAACGTTGTTTCCATATCAATCTGATACTGGAATTGAAGTGTTTGAGATTTCATTGTCAGAATACCATCAACAGCTTTCTACACCTCACAGCGTGGGTGTTATTGAGCATGTTCACGTACTGAGTGGCCGTTTGAGAGTATTATTTGATAACCAGTGGCATGAGTTGGAAGCGGGGGAGAGTGTGCGTTTTTACAGTGACCAGCCACATGGATATGAAGCGGTATCAAGTTCAGCAATCTTCCAAAATATTGTCAGCTATCCAAAGTAAAACACCGCGCTATTGGAGCACGGTGTTTGACAGCTTTAGTTTTTAGAAGAATGCATGAGCAACAAGAACGATAATTGGTAGTGTGACTAGCGTTCTCAGAAGGAAGATGCCTACTAGCTCAAAGAAGTTAATTGGCACCTTACTGCTCAGGATGACTGAGCCTGTTTCCGACATGAAGATAAGCTGCGTTACCGACAGTGCTGCAATAACAAAGCGTGTCAGTTCGCTGTTTACCGTAGATGCCGCGATGATAGAAGGGACGTACATATCAGTGAAGCCTACTAGCATGGTTTCTGCAGCTGCTGCAGCCTCAGGTACGTTTAGCATTTCTAACAATGGAACAAATGGTGCGCCCAATAGTGAGAAGATTGGTGTACCTTCTGCTACGACAAGGCCCATAGTACCGATAGCCATAACCACAGGCAAAACACCGATAACCATGTCTAGCGCGTTTCCAAGGCCTTCTTTAGCCACAGAGCCAAGGCTCTTTACTTTATCAGCACGCTCAAGCGCCAAGTCTAACCCGTAACCTAACGTTGTTTTTCCTTCTGGAACCAGTTCATCATCTCTGTTTGGCGCAGAACCATCAATGTAAACGTCTTTTTTGAAAGACAGTGGTGGTAAGAACTGAATAACCATTGCAGCCACAACACCAGAAAGACAAATAGCGAAGTAGAAAGGAACAAAGTAGTTCTCAAGGCCAACTTGGGTTAGAACCACAAGCGAGAAAGAGATGCCAACAGGAGAGAACATCGTTGCGACAACCGCTGCTTCACGTGCTGTGTACTTCTTATCTTCGTATTGCTTACTCGTTAAGATTACCCCAACGGTGCCATCACCTAACCAAGAAGACACACAGTCGATAGCTGCGCGGCCTGGTAGTCGGAACAGAGGTCGCATCAGTTTACTTAGCAATGTACCTAACAGCTCTAAAAGCCCAAAGTTGAGAAGCAATGGCAGTAATAGACCAGCTAAAAAGAAGGTAACGAGAAGCGATGGTAGAAGGTCGTTCAGAACCAAACCTCCTGTATTACCATTCCATATTAATTCTGGACCGATTTGGTTTAGAGCCATAACTGTAAACACCGCACCAAGTGTACGAATAACTAACCAGGTTGGTGTTAAAAGGAAAAGTCTTGTCATTAAAGGGGAGTTAATTACAAATGCTGGCTTAACAAGACTTGCGATGATGGACGCGATTGCAGAAAAGCAAATCACACCAGTCACCGTTGGCAAAATCGCATCGCCTAATACGGCTTTTGCCCCTTTTGCCATTAGTGCTAATGGGAAGGTGAAGTTTCCGTCGATGGTCAGTGGTGCAAGGAAAAAGAACAGACCAAGCAATGATGGAACTGCAAACATCAGAACATTCTTTTTGTTCTTATAATTCTGTTGGCTAAGAACTGTATCACTCATGTTATTACCTCTTAATGGTGATATATAAATTCAATAAAACTGCATAAGTTTTCAATATTAGTGATTATATCGCCAAAATAAGCTGACACAAGCCTTTTTTGAGGTTTTATTCACTTAATGTGACTAATTAAATGGTTGATGTGTTCTGTTTGGTTACGGATTTGAGGAGGGATGACCTATATAGGAATGATATATGGTTTGGTTGGATGGCAAAATCAATTAATGCTCACTCATGTGATGAGTAGATACAAGAACGCCCAATCAAAATGACTGGGCGTTTGATTATTTATGCAGAAAGCATAGAAGTCTTACTGAGACATAACCTTGTAGATAGGGTCTTCTACATCATTCACTTCTACCAAGTTACCTGCTTTGTGAAGTGTCTTCACACAGTCTTGGCTTAAGTGACGTAAGTGCAAGGTTTTACCTAGTGCAGAGTAACGCTCAGCAATAGTATCAATCGCTTCAATTGCAGAGTGGTCTGTTACACGAGAGTTCGCGAAATCAACGATAATATCTTGAGGATCATTCGGCGCATCAAATAGCTCGAGGAAATTTGCTGTCGAACCGAAGAAGATAGGGCCGTTGATCTTGTACTCTTTAGAGCCTTTTTCGTTGATGCACGTGTCAGCGTAGATGTGCTTAGCGTGTTGCCATGCAAACATAAGAGCAGATGCGATAACACCGACAAATACAGCAACAGCAAGGTCAGTCATAACCGTTACTACTGTTACTAGCACAATAACGAAGAAGTCTTGTTTAGGTACACGGCGAGCCAGTTTGAACGTTGCCCATTCAAATGTACCGATAACCACCATGAACATAACACCAACAAGGGCTGCAAGTGGAATCATCTCAATAAGAGACGAAGCAAACAGGATAAATATCAGTAGGGCTACCGCTGCAACGATGCCTGATAGACGACCACGACCACCAGAATTTACGTTGATCATTGATTGACCAATCATCGCACAACCACCCATTGCACCGAATACAGAACAAGTTACGTTCGCCATACCTTGACCAACACACTCACGGTTAGATTGACCACGAGTATTTGTCATCTCATCAAGTACCGTCAAAGTAAGCAGTGATTCGATTAGACCGATTGCCGCAAGGATCACTGCGTAAGGCAGGATGATGTATAGCGTCTCAAGGTTAAAAGGAACGGCAGGAATAGAGAATGTTGGTAGTGAGCCCGCAAGTGTTGCAGCGTCGTCACCAGACATAGTACGCAGGAAGTCTACAACTGTACGAGTCTCGAGATCCAAACCAACTACAAGAGCGGTAACGGTAACGATAGCAACAAGAGAAGAAGGCACAGCCGTCGTGAACTTAGGCAAGAAGTGAATGATCGCCATCGTTAGCGCAACGAGTCCCAGCATCAGCATCATTTGGCCTTGAGGTAGCCACGTCAACGCACCTGTCATATCTGGTGCTTTGAACTGGCCTAACTGAGCAAGGAAGATCACGATAGCAAGACCGTTTACAAAACCGATCATCACAGGGTGTGGAACGATACGGATAAACTTACCGAGCTTAAAGATACCTGCTGCGATCTGAAGAATACCTGCCAATAAGATGGCTGCAAATAGGTATTGAACACCGTGCTCAGCAACTAGGCTAACCATTACAACTGCCATTGCGCCTGTCGCACCAGAGATCATGCCTGGGCGGCCACCAAAGATAGAAGTGATTAAACCTACGATGAATGCTGCGTATAGACCAACCATTGGGTCTACGCCTGCAACGAATGCGAATGCTACTGCTTCTGGTACCAGTGCAAGCGCAACTGTAAGACCAGAAAGCACGTCATTTTTTACAGAGTGCTTAGAAAATTGAGGAAATTCGAACATGTTTGCTCAGTATAGTTGTCAGTGATTTAGGGTCGAAACAAAGCTGTTAAGCGAGCAAAGCAAAATGCGATGGAAAAGAGCTGCCGATTAAATAACTAGGCTTCGAAATATTAGTCGGCGGAATGCTACAGAAAAGTGTGACAAAGTTCAAGAATGAAGCTGATTAGAATGTCTTCATTTCTATTTAAGTGGAATTAAAGTTTGTTCGGTAAATTGTAAATGCAAAAAGGGGTTGCTAACGCAACCCCTTTGGATATCAATCGTTTATACGATTTAGAAGTTTGGCTTCGTCATTCCTGCTGTTGCTTGGTTGGTTGCCACTTGGCTACCAGCACCTTTTGCAACATAGCGCTCTTCACGGAATGCAGCGGCAACGACCTCAATCTCTTTAAGTTCTTGAGGGCCAGGTGCACTTGCCATCGTTGAAGAGGCATGACCTTTGAAAGTCTGTACTGCTGGCTGAGAAGCTGGTTCATTTGCAACCGGTGCAGCGGTTACTGGAGCTTCTTCAACAACAGGAGCTTCTGCGACAGGCGTCTCTTCTACAACTGCTTCAACGACTTCTTGTTGAGGTGCTTCAGTGACTTCTACTACAGGCTCCACAACTGGTGCTTCGACCTTAGTTTCAACCGCAGGAGTTTGTTCAACAGTAGCTTCAACTGGAGCGATTACTTGTTCTTCAACAATCGGTGCTTTCACTTCTGGTTGTTTAACAATAATTACTTTACCCATTGCTGCTTCAGGACATGCTACACCACCTAGTAGAACGATATCTTTCTGTTCGGCTTTCTTCGGTTTGCGGTTGTCACGCTTCGGCTTAGCTAGGTCATAACGAGGCATCACTTTACCCATCGCCATCTCTGGAGACGCTACACCACCTGCACGCAGGCGGAATGGGTTAGGACGACGATCGCGACCACGACGACGACGTTGACCACTTGCACGTAGGTGACGTGGTGAACGACGATTGCGGCGTTGTTTCGGCTCTTCTTGTTGCGTTTCTTGGCTTGCTTTAGCTTCTGATACTGGCTCTACGGCTTTCTCTTCTTGCTTAGCTTGCGCTTTTTCAGCTTTCTTTTGCTCAGCCTTGTTTTGATCTTTCAGGCGAACTTGTTTTTGAAGCTGACGACGCTGACGGCGTTGCTTAACTTGAGCTGTTTTCTCTTCTTGCTTGTTTTCGCTAGAAGCTTCTGCAGCAAGTTGTTGACCTTGTTCAGCAAGCTTGTTCTGACGGTTGTCATTACGCTCGTTGCGAGGTTTGCGACGATCTTGCTTAGGCTTACGCTCTTGACGGTTTTGGTTGTCAGTTGCTTCAGCGTTACGCTCGTCTTGCTCTTTCGTAGGCTTACGCTTACGACGGTCATCACGGTTACCATTACGGTTGTTACGGCGACGATCGTTACGATCACGACGTTGGCGCTGACCTTGGCGGTTAGACTTAGGCTTCTCTTCTTCTTTCTTCTCTTCGACTTTCTCTGCTTCTTCTGGGGCTGAGAATAGGTTAGCGATAGCTTTGAAGAAACGAGCAACTAGACCAGGTTTTTGTTCAGTCTTAGCTTCTGCTACTGGAGCCGGTGCTGTAGAGGCTGCTGGAGCTGGTTTCGGAGCCGGAGCTTGGCTTGGCGCTGCAAAACCTTGTAATACAGGCTGTTCAATCTTCTTCGGCTTAGCTTCTGTTTCGCTCTCTTTGCTCTCTGCTTCTTTAAGAGCATCAAGCTTCTTAGGAAGTAGGTAAGAAAGTAGGTCGAATTCTTCACCTTCACGAACACGAATCACTTCGAAGTGTGGTGTTTCCATATCAGAGTTAGGAACTACCGTGATCTTAACTTCTTGGTTCTTCTCAATGTGGTTTACTGAGCGACGCTTTTCGTTCAGTAGGTATGAAGCGATTGGCACAGGAACAACAGCTAACACTTGAGCTGTATTGTCTTTTAGTGCTTCTTCTTCAATCAGTCGAAGAACAGAAAGAGCTAGAGATTCGTTGTCCCGAACCACACCAGTACCAGTACAGCGAGGACAGATGTGGTGGCTAGCTTCCGCCAGAGATGGGCTCAGGCGTTGGCGAGACATTTCTAGTAGACCAAAGCGAGAGATACGACCAATCTGAACACGGGCACGATCGAGACGAACGGCATCACGCAGACGGTTTTCTACTTCACGCTGGTGGCGAACTGGTGTCATATCGATAAAGTCGATAACCACTAGACCACCTAGGTCACGCAGACGCAGTTGACGAGCGATCTCATCGGCTGCTTCTAGGTTAGTGTTGAGTGCTGTTTCCTCGATATCACCGCCTTTCGTAGCGCGAGCTGAGTTGATATCGATAGAAGTCAGTGCTTCTGTTGGGTCGATTACAATTGAACCACCAGATGGAAGACGAACTTCACGTTGGAATGCTGATTCAATTTGGCTTTCGATTTGGTAATGACTGAATAGCGGCACTTCGCCTTCGTACTTCTTAACACGGTTAACGAAGTCAGGACGTACAAGCTGAATGTGCTGAAGAGCACGCTCGTATATAGTGTTGCTATCAATTAGGATTTCACCGATATCGCGACGTAAATAGTCACGAATCGCACGCACGATTACGTTACTTTCTTGGTGGATCAAAAACGGAGCTTCGTTTGAATCTGAAGCTTGTTTGATTGCACCCCAGTGGTTTAGAAGTACGTTTAAATCCCACTCGAGTTCTTCAGCGCTTTTACCAACACCAGCGGTACGAACGATTAGGCCCATACTTTGTGGCAGTTCAAGCGTGCTTAGAGCTGCTTTTAGTTGAGTACGCTCGTCACCTTCGATACGGCGGGAAATACCGCCAGCTCGTGGGTTGTTAGGCATCAATACTAGGTAGCTACCAGCCAAAGAAATGAAAGTTGTAAGAGCTGCGCCCTTGTTACCACGCTCTTCTTTCTCTACTTGGATGATCACTTCTTGACCTTCAGTTAGCACTTCTTTAATGCTAGGACGGCCTTGATATGTGTATCCTTCAGGGAAATATTCGCGGGCAATTTCTTTAAGAGGGAGGAAACCGTGACGCTCTGCGCCGTAATCAACGAACGCCGCTTCTAAGCTTGGTTCGATACGGGTGATACGTCCTTTGTAGATATTTGCTTTCTTTGACTCGTGACCTGGGCTTTCGATATCAAGATCGAAAAGCTTTTGGCCGTCAACCAAAGCAACACGCAACTCTTCTTTTTGAGTTGCGTTAATTAACATTCTTTTCATTGTTGAAATTCTCGTTGTATTTTCTTTTATTTCCTATCGCTTTGTGTCGGTACTCATGGTGCCAGATCCCATGGCTATTCGGTGCAGCCTCACGGCTGGAAGGGATGCTCTGGGGCACTTCTAGTCATCACTAGCGCAGTTTCACGCAGTGATCCGCAAACTGTGGCGGTTAAATACTCCGACATGAGTATCCGTTGAGTAGAGCGATAGGGTGACTTCAATTTCATGTGTCTTACGCCAGCTGCTGCACTGAAAAATAAAGTAATCTACTCATTATCTCGCAATAAACTTCCTTGGTTTGTGTAAAAGGTAACCAGATTACGTATTGCAGGTGTGAACTATAGCAGTGCCAAGAAATATCAGCAATCTGCTTTGCATTGTTCGGTGTAAAAAATTCATAACAATTAGTTTTTTGAACTGGTATCTCACTGACTTGTCGGTGTTTTTTTGTTCTTTGTTTGTTGAAATGCGTTTTTTCTCAACAAAGTGCACCCGAAAGAGTTAGGTGAAATGAATTTACCTTAAATTCGTGAATAAATGCGCTAGGTTTTCTTAATAAAAAAAGCGATGTTACAATAACGCCATGAGCGAAATTAAAACTAAAGTCCAGTTCGTCGATATTGACGATGATATGGCCGGTCAACGAATCGATAACTTCTTGCGCAACCAATTGAAAGACATACCAAAGAGTATGGTCTATCGAATTGTGCGCAAGGGTGAAGTGCGCGTAAATAAAAAGCGCATCAAGGCAGAATACAAACTAAAAGCTGGCGATATTGTCCGAATCCCACCGGTAACGATGGAAGTAAAAGACGATGCCCCTGTGATCAGCACTAAACTAAATAAGGTTGCAGAACTCGAATCTCAAATCTTGTTCGAAGATGATCACGTTATTGTATTGAACAAACCATCTGGTACTGCGGTTCATGGTGGTAGTGGACTGAAGTTTGGAGCAATTGAGGCACTTCGAGCACTTCGTCCTGATGCTCGCTTCCTTGAGCTAGTCCACCGAATCGACCGAGATACATCTGGCATTCTGCTAGTTGCTAAGAAACGTTCTGCATTACGTCACCTGCAAGCGCAATTTCGTGAGAAGACGGTGAAGAAGTTTTACTTTGCATTGGTCATGGGTCAGTGGAAAAACAGCTGCAAGGTAGTGAATGCACCTTTGCTTAAAAATGAAGTGAACAGCATTGTTCGAGTGAATCCTAAAGGCAAACCGTCGGAAACTCGCTTTAAGGTCATCGAAAAGTTCGAGAACGCTACGTTAATCCAGGCTAGCCCGATTACTGGTCGCACACACCAGATCCGTGTTCATACTCAATACACAGGACACCCAATTGCATGGGACGACCGTTATGGCGACCGCCGTTTTGATGCCTACACAGGAAAAGTAGGCCTAGACCGCTTGTTCTTGCACGCAGCAAACATCCGCTTTGTTCACCCTAAGAACGAAGAGTGGGTAGAGTTCAACGCTCCAATGGAACCTAAGCTGGAGAAGGCGTTGGCGGGATTGAGGAAATAAGAGTTCCTAGTTCCTAGTCCTAACTCCTTTCTAGGAACTAGAGACTAGGAACTGTCTTCTCTCTTTAAAGCACACTAAAACCCTGCTCCTCCAACATATCCACTAAATCAATTAGCGGCAAACCAACTAAAGTATTCGGATCTTTCCCCTCTAGTTTTTCAAACAACACAATACCCAGCCCCTCGCTTTTAAAGCTGCCGGCACACCAAAATGGCTCTTCTTTATCTACGTAGCTTTCTATTACGCGTTGGCTAAGGGTTCTAAAATGAACGGTGAAGGTATCGACTTTGCTGGTAATGCTCTCGGATTGTGAGTTGTACAACGCTAAACCTGTATAAAAGGTTATTGAGCGGCCACTTTGAGCTTTTAACTGTTCAATTGCTTTTTCACGTGTGAGTGGTTTCCCTATGATTCTGTCGTCGATGACGCAAACCTGGTCTGAACCTATAACTAAGGAAGGGGAGTCTAATTGGCAAGAAGTTGCCTTCCCAATAGCAAGACGCTCAACCAGTTCGATAGCAGTTTCGTTCACTAATGGTGTTTCATCACAATCTGGTGCTATTGCAATAAAAGGCAGCTCTAATTTGCCTAGTAATGCTTGGCGAAAAGGGGAGGTTGAGGCTAGAACAAGTTGCGGCGACTTAGCATTTTTCATTTGGTTTTATCATCAGTTAGCGCATAATAAACCTGAGTTTATAGCCCCTAATTGGTAAGAACAAACACTAGGGAAAAAATCTACAAGTTTTTTCCCTTTTCCTTTGACTAAACGGTAATAGAAAGATAAGATTCGCGCCCTATGCAAAAGGTAAAAATTCCACGCGCAGTGGATCCAGCAAAAACTGCTCAAAAGAGACTTGATTACGATGGCATCATCCAAGTCAGTCTGTTTAAGCGTTTGTTTGAATCTGTTGAAAGCGTGAAACGCGACGCTGAAGTCTCATTGTCATTTGGGCTTGATGAACAGCGACTCGTTGTTATCTCTGGTAAAGCTAACATCGAAGTCGGTTTAGAGTGTCAACGCTGTAATGAAGTTTTCGCACATGAATGCGAAGTCCAATTTACTTATACTCCTTACTACAGTGAGAAAAGTGAAGAGGATGCACCGGAAGAGTACGATTTGGTAGATCTGAACGAGTACGGTGAAGTCGACTTAATACAGTTAGTTGAAGACGAGTTCATTCTAAGTTTGCCTCAAGTAGCAATGCATGATGAATCAGAATGTAGCGTAAAATCAGACAATTTGGTGTTTGGCGAAATTCCAGAAGAGATTGTGGAAGATAAACCAAATCCATTCGATGTTTTAAAAAGCTTGAAGAAATAATAGATCTTTAAGCCCTAACATAGGAGTAGGGTCAATGGCCGTACAAAAGAGCAAGAAATCACGTTCAATGCGTGGCATGCGTCGTTCACACGATGCGCTAACTACAGCTGCACTATCTGTAGACGCAACTTCAGGTGAAACTCACCTACGTCACAACGTGACTGCCGAAGGTTACTACCGCGGTAAAAAGGTTATCAACAAGTAAGGTTGACCTTTGCAAAATATAACCGTTGCACTTGATGCAATGGGCGGGGACTTCGGTCCACGCGTAACAGTGCCTGCCGTCGTGCAGGCATTGTCACATTTCCCAGAGCTAAAAGTCATAATCACGGGTAATCAGTCAGTGATTACCACCGAGCTATCCAAGCTTGGTATTTCATCTCATCCTCGCTTAGTCATTGAGCATTGTGACTCTGTCATATCGAATAACGAAAAGCCTTCATTAGCCCTTAGAAAAAGCAACGGCACATCGATGCGTCGAGCTATTGATCTTGTCGCAGAGCAATCTGCAGATGCCTGTGTTAGCGGTGGTAATACCGGCGCCTTAATGGCTTTGTCACGTTTCAGACTTAAACTTCTTCCCGGTCTAGAGCGCCCAGCCCTTGTATCCGCCTTACCGACTATTTCTGGTGGTAAAACCTGGATGCTGGATCTCGGAGCGAATGTATCTAGCGACGCCGATTCTCTTTTTCAGTTCGCTGTTATGGGTGCATCCCTTGTTGAGCAGCATTTAGGTCGACAGCCAAGAGTCGCCATTCTCAACATTGGTGAAGAAGAAATTAAAGGTAACGACCTCGTCAAGCGTTGCGCAGAGATGCTAATTAATACTCCTTCAATCCACTATATTGGCTATATTGAAGGGAATCAGATCCTCCAAGATGTTGCAGATGTCGTCGTATGTGATGGATTTGTCGGCAATGTCGCCTTAAAAAGCTGCGAAGGGACAGCTCAGATCTTTATCGAGAAGTTGAGAAAGCATATGATGGCATCTTCGGTAAAGGGCTGGATTGCAAGAAAATTATTTTCTGAGCTATTTAAAGAACTAAAAACATTGAACCCCGACCAGTATAACGGTGCAAGTTTGCTAGGATTGCGCGGCATTGTCATTAAAAGTCACGGAAGTGCCGATGTTACTGCAGTTTTCAATGCTATTGGAGAGGCAGTACATGAGGTCAAGCGACAAGTCCCAAGCCGCATAAGCGATCGTTTGGAAGCGGTTCTGCTCGATCAGCAACCCCAAGAGAGGCATTAACAGTCTTCATGTATAGCAAAATTTTAGGTACAGGCAGCTACCTGCCGTCTCAGGTGCGTTCGAACGCAGACCTAGAGAAAATGGTAGATACGAGCGACGAATGGATCGTAACAAGAACTGGCATCAAAGAACGTCGTATCTCTGCAGAGAATGAAACTGTAGCGGATATGGGTTATGAAGCTGCGAAAAAAGCCATTGAAATGGCAGGTATCGATAAGAACGATATCGACATGATTCTTGTTGCGACAACCAGTGGTTCTCACGCTTTTCCATCGTCAGCTTGCCAAGTCCAAGCACTTCTAGGCATTAAACACTGTCCAGCATTTGACATGGCAGCAGCATGTTCAGGCTTTGTCTATGCACTATCTGTTGCAGACCAATACATTAAGACAGGTCACTGCAAGAACATTCTTGTGATTGGTGCCGACGCACTGTCAAAGACTTGTGATCCAACTGATCGCTCAACCATCATTCTATTCGGTGATGCTGCGGGTGCTGTTATCGTGGGAGCAAGTAAGGAGCCTGGTATCCTTTCTACAACGATTAATGCTGACGGCCGCTTTGGTGAGCTTCTGAGTCTTAAGTTCCCTAATCGTCGTGATGAAATGCCGGGCAATTTCGAGCACAGCGATGATATTAATAGCTGGCTACACATGGCTGGTAACGAAGTATTCAAGGTTGCAGTAACTCAGTTGTCTCGTTTAGTAAAAGAAACACTAAAGGAGAACGATATGGACAAGTCAGAGCTTGATTGGCTTGTTCCACACCAAGCAAACCTGCGCATTATTTCTGCGACAGCGAAGAAACTCTCTATGTCTATGGATCAAGTGGTGGTTACCCTTGATAAGCATGGCAATACCTCAGCGGCAACCGTTCCAACAGCCTTGGATGAAGCGGTACGCGACGGTCGAATTAAACGTGGTCAAACTCTGCTTCTAGAAGCGTTTGGCGGCGGATTTACTTGGGGCAGTGCCCTAGTTAAGTTTTAGGATTTAGGGTTCTAATATGTAGAGAACATGTTGGAACCTAATTTGTTTTTGAAAGTTTTAAGGACGTAAAACAATGAGCAATTTTGCGATTGTATTCCCAGGTCAAGGTTCTCAAGTTGTTGGTATGCTTGCTGATCTTGGCGAACAGTACGATGTGGTTAAGCAAACATTTGCTGAAGCATCAGAGGCTCTAGGTTACGACCTATGGGCGCTAGTTCAAAACGGCCCTGCTGAAGATCTAAACCAAACATTCCGTACTCAACCAGCACTGCTTGCTTCATCTGTAGCAATCTGGCGTGTGTGGCAAGAACAAGGTCTTGAGCAACCTGCTAACCTTGCTGGTCACAGCCTTGGTGAATACTCTGCGCTAGTATGTGCTGGCGTTATCGACTTTAAAGAAGCAATCAAGCTTGTTGCGCTACGTGGTCAACTAATGCAAGAAGCAGTACCTGCAGGTGTAGGTGCGATGTATGCAATCATCGGTCTCGCTGATGACGCAATTGCTAAAGCATGTGAAGAAGCCGCACAAGGTGAAGTCGTTTCTCCAGTAAACTTCAACTCTCCTGGTCAAGTCGTTATCGCTGGTAACAAAGATGCAGTTGAGCGTGCAGGTGCACTATGTAAAGAAGCGGGTGCTAAGCGCGCTCTTCCGCTACCAGTATCTGTTCCGTCTCACTGTGCATTAATGAAGCCTGCGGCAGATAAACTGGCTCTTGCACTAGAAAACATTGAGTTCAACACTCCGTTGCTACCTGTTATCAACAATGTTGATGTGATTGCAGAGACAGACCCTGCAAAGATCAAAGATGCATTGGTTCGTCAGCTATACAGCCCAGTTCGTTGGACTGAAGGCGTGCAGCTAATGAGCGAGCAAGGCGTTGAGAAACTGCTAGAACTTGGCCCTGGTAAAGTATTAACAGGCCTAACAAAACGTATCGTTAAGTCACTAACTGCGGCTGCAGTTAATGATGTTGCATCTCTAGATGCAGTAAAATCGTAAAGAAGGATTGATAAGATGATGAATCTAGAGGGCAAAATTGCTCTAGTAACTGGCGCAAGCCGTGGTATTGGTCGTGCGATCGCAGAGCTTTTAGTTGAACGCGGCGCAACGGTAATTGGCACAGCAACATCTGAGAATGGCGCTGCAGCAATTAGTGAGTACCTGGGTGAGCACGGTAAAGGCCTTGCACTTAACGTTACAGACGTAGACTCTATCGCTGCTACACTAAAGACAATCAACGACGAGTTCGGTGCGATTGATATTCTAGTGAACAACGCTGGTATCACACGTGATAACCTACTTATGCGCATGAAAGACAGCGAGTGGGATGACATCATTGATACCAACCTAACGCCAATCTTCCGTATGTCTAAAGCGGTTCTGCGTGGCATGATGAAGAAGCGCGCTGGTCGCATCATCAATGTAGGTTCTGTTGTAGGTACTATGGGTAACGCAGGTCAAGCAAACTACGCTGCAGCAAAAGCGGGTGTCATTGGTTTCACTAAATCTATGGCTCGTGAAGTTGCGTCTCGTGGCGTAACAGTAAACACAGTTGCACCAGGTTTTATCGAAACGGATATGACTCGTGAACTAAATGATGAACAACGCGCAGCAACGCTTTCTAATGTACCAGCTGGCCGCCTAGGTGACCCGCGTGAAATCGCATCAGCAGTTGCTTTCTTAGCATCTCCAGAAGCTGCGTACATTACTGGTGAGACACTGCACGTTAATGGTGGTATGTACATGGTATAATCTGTTGGTTTGACGCCAGCGTAGCTGTGTTGGCTACTTTGTGTGTTAACGGCAGATCGCAGCAAGTTAAATACATTTGCAACGTTTGGATCTGTGCTAAACTTGCTGCTGTAGATACGACATGCGCAACATTTGTGCATGACTTCAGTCAAAAATGTACTGAATTTCGGTTAAAATCGCGCAAATTGTGGTTTGACCAGCAAGGAGCCCCTTGCAACTTTTAATAGTTTGAATAAACTACGGAATCATCGCATTTAAGCGACATCTGTAAAGGAAAAGAAAAAATGAGCAACCTCGAAGAACGCGTAAAAAAAATCATTGTTGAACAGCTAGGTGTAGACGAAGCAGAAGTTAAGAACGAAGCTTCTTTTGTTGACGATCTAGGTGCTGACTCACTAGACACAGTTGAGCTAGTAATGGCTCTAGAAGAAGAATTCGATACTGAGATTCCAGACGAAGAAGCTGAGAAGATCACTACTGTTCAAGCTGCTATCGACTACGTAACTAGCGCTCAGTAATTATCTCTCCCAGGCGGTCACCTTGACCGCCTGAGTTTTTTATCCGATAGACGAATTTTTAAATAGTCATCCAATCCCCCTCAAAAGTTTCAAATCCGGAGAATATGATCGTGTCCAAGCGTCGTGTAGTTGTCACTGGTATGGGTATGTTGTCGCCTGTGGGCAACACAGTTGAGTCTTCTTGGAAAGCCCTGCTAGAAGGTCAAAGTGGTATCGTTGATATCGAGCACTTTGATACAACCAATTTTACAACTCGTTTCGCAGGTCTTGTTAAAGACTTCAACTGCGAAGAGTACATGTCTAAAAAAGATGCACGTAAAATGGATTTATTTATCCAATACGGTATCGCAGCAGGCATTCAAGCATTTAACGATTCTGGTCTAGAAGTTTCAGACGAGAATGCTGCACGAATCGGTGTAGCGATCGGCTCTGGTATTGGCGGATTAGATCTTATTGAGACTGGCCACTCAGCACTTGTTGAGAAAGGCCCTCGTAAAGTGAGCCCTTTCTTTGTTCCGTCTACTATCGTGAACATGATTGCTGGTCACATGTCTATTATGAAAGGTCTACGTGGTCCAAACATCGCTATCTCTACAGCGTGTACTACTGGTCTTCACAATATTGGCCATGCTGCTCGTATGATTGCATACGGTGATGCAGATGCAATGGTTGCAGGTGGTGCGGAGAAAGCATCTACGCCACTTGGTATGGCTGGTTTTGGAGCGGCTAAAGCGCTATCTACTCGTAATGATGAGCCTCAAAAAGCCTCTCGTCCATGGGACAAAGACCGCGACGGTTTTGTTCTAGGCGATGGCGCAGGCATCATGGTTCTGGAAGAGTACGAGCACGCTAAAGCACGTGGTGCGAAGATTTACTGTGAGCTCGTTGGCTTTGGTATGTCTGGTGACGCTTACCACATGACTTCACCAAGTGTCGATGGTTCTGGTGGCGCACTAGCGATGGAAGCAGCAATGCGTGACGCTGGCCTGACCGGTGAGCAGATTGGCTATGTAAACGCACACGGCACATCAACTCCTGCTGGTGA
Organism: Vibrio maerlii; assembly: GCF_003415655.1. Lineage (GTDB taxonomy): Bacteria > Pseudomonadota > Gammaproteobacteria > Enterobacterales > Vibrionaceae > Vibrio > Vibrio maerlii. Next base: position 89,385 of record NZ_QRHC01000003.1, on the reverse strand, counting down.
CGTTGCAGAAATTAAAGGCATCAAACGTGCACTAGGTGAAGAAGGCTCTAAGCAAGTACTTGTTTCTTCGACTAAGTCGATGACGGGGCATCTTTTAGGTGCTGCAGGTTCTGTTGAAGCAATCATCACTGCGATGTCACTGGTTGATCAAATGGTTCCACCTACAATCAACCTAGACAACCAAGAAGAAGAGATTGATGTAGACCTAGTTCCACATACAGCGCGTAAAGTAGAAAACATGGAATATGCACTATGTAACTCTTTCGGCTTCGGTGGTACGAACGGCTCGCTTATCTTTAAGCGTTACCAAGGTTAAAAATCGAATCAGTTAATAAGTAAATTCTTATTACTTTAACTTGTTTTAAAACGGCTTGATGCTTAGCATTAAGCCGTTTTTATTTTTTCGGTAACGGAAAACAGGGAGACAGGCATGTATTGGCTGAATGGAACTCAAGCGGATAGCATTTCACTCACAGACCGTTCGTTTCAATATGGTGACGGTTGTTTTACCACTATCTTGGTAAAGGCGGCCGAACCACAATGGTTAACCTTTCATATTGAACGTATGGAAGCGTGTTTAAAGGTACTGGGCATACCTGTCCCTTGCTGGGCAGAGGTGATTCAATGGCTCTCAAAGGCTGCGATTGATGCCCCTCTGTCAGGTTTAAAGCTGCATATCTCACGCGGCAGTGGCGGTCGTGGTTATAGCCCTAGTGGTGTAATGAACCCCGATATCACCATCAGTGCTTTCGATTATCCTCAGCATTATCATTCGATACAATCTCAAGGTATTGAGCTTGGTTTATGTGAAGCTAAGTTAGGAATTAATCCTATGTTAGCGGGGCATAAACACAACAACCGCTTAGAGCAGATATTACTTAAAGCTGAAATGGATAGAGTAGGTTTGGTCGATGGAGTCGTTCTCGACATACACGATCATGTTGTTGAAACCACTATGGCCAATCTGTTTTGGTGTAAGGACAAAACCATTTACACACCAAGCCTAGAAGATTGCGGTGTTTCTGGTATTGTTAGGCGTCTGATAATCCAAGATGCAGAGCAGCTTGGTCATAAAGCGGTGATTGGTAAGTTTGATTTAGACCACCTAGCCAATGCCGATGAAGTTTTTATTTCAAACAGTATTCTTGGTGTTGCTCCAGTGATAAAAGTCGGTCAATACCAGTTCAGACGCGGCCCAATGAGCCGCCAATATCAGGAGAGATACTTCCAGTGCTAAAGAAAATTGGAATTCTATTTGTGTTAGGGCTGCTTATCTCTGCAGCCCTTGCTTTTTATGCTTATCAACAAACCAATGCTTATCTAGACCAACCGGTTCAGATCGAACAAGAGACCTTGATGACGGTCGAGCCGGGCATGCATTTCAGAAGCTTTTTGAATTCACTCGAACAGCAGGAGTTGATCGAGGAAAACTCTTTTAGCAAATTAGCTTCACGTCTAGCACCAGAGTTAACCTCGTTAAAAGTCGGCACCTTCCAAGTTCAGCCGAGTCAATCTCTCCGTCAAGTGTTAGCCTACCTTGTTGAAGGCAAAGAGCATCAGTTTTCTATCACCTTTATCGAAGGAAGCCGCTTTTCTGAGTGGATGCTCCAGTTTGCAGAGTCTAAAGATGTAGTCCACACCTTAGACGGCGTCAGTGAGAAAGAGATTGCTCAAAGATTAGGTATTGAAAGAGATAAGCTCGAAGGCTTGTTCCTTGCAGAAACTTACCACTTTACTAAAGGGACTTCAGACCTTGATATCCTAAAACGCGCTCACCGTAAGTTAAACGAAGTGGTGAATGAAGCTTGGGACAAACGTCAGGATAAATTACCTCTTAAAAATGAGTACGAAGCGCTAATTCTTGCCTCTATTATCGAGAAAGAAACTGCTATTGATAGCGAACGTGAGCGAGTATCTTCCGTATTTATTAACCGTTTGAACATTGGTATGCGCCTGCAAACCGATCCAACCGTGATCTATGGTATGGGCGATAGCTACGATGGCAACATTCGCAAGAAAGACTTGCGTACACCAACGCCATACAACACATATACTATGAATGGATTACCTCCAACACCGATTGCAATGGCTGGGCCTGCATCCATTCACGCAGCAGTAAATCCTGAAGCAAGTAAATATCTATACTTTGTTGCAAGTGGTAAAGGTGGGCACGTGTTCTCAAAGTCGCTTACCGAGCACAACAGAGCAGTACGCGCTTATCTAAAGCAGCTACGAATAAACAAATCGCAATAAATAACTGTCGCAGTATATAACTATCGCAGTATATAACTGTCGCAGTATATAACTATCGCAGTATATAACTGTCGCAGTATATAAATAAGGCTAGCAGCTTAGTGACCTAAGCTGCCTAAGCATAAAAATCAAAAACATATAAGAATCAGTAATGAACACAGATAAAGCCAAATTCATCGTTGTCGAAGGCCTTGAGGGAGCGGGTAAGAGCACTGCAATTCAAGCCGTATTGGATAAGCTTGCCGAAGCTGGTATTGAATCAATTACTAACACGCGCGAGCCTGGCGGTACTACACTAGCAGAGAAAATGCGTGCATTGGTTAAAGAAGAACACGAAGGTGAAGTGCTACAAGACATGACTGAGCTGTTACTGATGTACGCAGCTCGAGTGCAGTTGGTTGAGAATGTGATCAAGCCAGCGCTTGATAAAGGGCAATGGGTTGTCGGTGACCGCCATGACATGTCTTCACAAGCTTACCAAGGTGGCGGTCGTGAAATCGCTGCAGAAACTATGCAAAGCTTGAAGAACACGACGCTAGGTGACTTTAAACCGGATCTAACGCTTTATTTAGATATTGACCCTGTCGTAGGACTAGAGCGTGCACGGGGCCGAGGAGAGCTTGATCGTATTGAAAAAATGGATATCAGCTTTTTCCACCGCACTCGTGCTAAATATCTAGAGCTAGCATCAAAAGATGAGTCTGTCATCGTGATTAATGCCGAACAAGCAATTCCAGAAGTCCGAGCTGATATCGAGCAAGCTTTAGAGTCTTGGTTGGACGCATGAGCCTGAAATACCCTTGGTTAGAATCTACGTGGAAGAGCTGGCAATCGAGGCTGGAAAATGGTCGCGTCCCTAATGCTATTTTAGTCGATTCGCTTAACGGCTATGGTGCGGATCATTTGGTCGAGTTATTTAGCAATGCGACCATGTGCCAAAACTATGAAAGTGAGGCCTGCGGCTTTTGTCATTCGTGTCTATTGATGCAATCAGGTACCCATCCCGATACACACCTTGTCTCACCAGAGAAAGATAAGAAATCGATCTCTGTCGATCAAATTCGCCTTGCTAACCGTTGGGCACAAGAATCATCCCAACTTGGCGGGAAGAGGATCATCGTGATCAATCCTGCTGAAACGATGAATGAGGCTGCAGCTAACGCCTTACTAAAGGCTCTAGAGGAAGCGGCGTCGTCATGTATTTTTGTTTTGTTATCAAGTGCACCGCATAAGCTGCTCAAAACGATACTGAGCCGATGCCAGCGTTGGTCTCTTGAAGCTTGCGACATAGGTGCGAGCTTAAGTTGGTTGCAGAGTCAAACAGACGCTCAAGTGTCATCAGAGATATTGAAACTCAGTTATGGTGCGCCACTCAATGCGTTAACAATGATTAATGAGGGGAGTATAGAAGCTTATAAAGCACTATCAGACACCTTTATTGAATTTATTTCTAACGGTAGTTGGGATACTGCAGCTATTGCTTCGTTACTTAAAGACAACAGCCAACAGCAATTAGAATGGCTTTGGTTACTATTGAGTGATACCCAAAAAGTACATTTCGGTCTTCAAAATGAATCTTTATTGACAGGTGCTAATGAACTAGCAAAGCACTTAGACTATCAACTGGCGTATAAGCAGACAGAAAAATTACGCACTATGATTAATCAATTGGAACAGTTTCCAGGCCTAAACTTGGAACTGCTTCTGACAGACTGGCTATTAGGTTTTAAATAATGTTCGTAGATTCTCATTGCCACCTAGATAAACTAAATTACCAAGATCTGCATGAAAATATTGCAGATGTGGTTGCAAAAGCAGAGTCATCTCGTGTTGAGTCTATGTTATCTGTTGGCGTTACAATGGACTCTTTTCCATCGATGTTAGAGGCGATCAAACCCTTTAAGAATGTATATGCGTCTTGTGGTGTACACCCGCTCGATGTGGAGAGTTATTTTGATTTTGATAAGTTCAAACAATATGCGCAAGATCCACGCGTCGTTGCTATCGGTGAAACGGGCTTAGATTATCACTACCAACCAGAAACAGCTGAGTTGCAGAAAGAGCGTTTTAAGCAACAAGTTGAAGTGGCAGTAGCGTTGAATAAGCCTTTGATCATCCATACCCGAAACGCACGGGAAGATACGTTACAAATCTTGCGTGAGGGGGGAGCAGAGCAGTGTGGTGGTGTAATTCATTGTTTTACCGAGGATTTAGAGTTTGCTGAGCAAGCAATGCAGCTTGGTTTTTACATCTCCATTTCAGGCATTGTTACATTCAGGCAGGCCACAGAACTTAAAGAGGTGGTTAGAGCACTTCCCCTGGAGCGTTTATTGATTGAGACGGACTCTCCTTACTTAGCACCAGTTCCTCATCGTGGCAAAGAGAACCAGCCGGCTTATGTTGTTGAAGTTGCTGCATATATTGCACAACTGAAAGGGTGTGCCCTCAATGATGTGGCTAAAAAAACCACTCAGAATTTTAAAGATCTTTTTTTACGTTGATAAATTAGTTTTGGTTCAAAAAGGGAGCGTTTGCTCCCTTTTTTTGTGTATGTATTCATGTTTGGTTACAAATATCACACTTATTACTACTCTGACGAGTTTTGTCGTGATTATTCGCATAATGTAATTTTGTTACGTAAAATAACGTATCTTTGTGGTGCTATTGCTCTATTAGACTAAAGTATTATGAGTGCATTTACTTTATTATCAATGGTTTATATGTGAACTTGCTCTTTGTTACATAAGGATTTTGGCTGTGATCGATCTAGTAATTTGGAACTAATTCTCGAAAGTGACTATGCAGGAATAGAAATCGCGATATATATTTAGCTCCGAAAATGAAATAACTAACTTCGTTTAAGTTTTCATTGGAAGTCGGCACTAAAGGCTTACGGGGGTGTGCCGCCGATTTCCAAAATTAATACTTATAATCTTTCAGGAGCATAAACATGTTTAAGAACCTTTTTGCTAACCTGCAAAAAGTTGGTAAGTCTCTGATGCTACCAGTATCAGTACTTCCAGTTGCAGGTATTTTACTTGGTGTTGGTGCAGCCGATCTTGGCTTCATCCCAGACATCGTATCTAACCTAATGGAACAAGCTGGTGGCTCAGTATTCGGTCAAATGGCTCTGCTATTTGCTGTGGGTGTTGCACTTGGCTTTACTAACAACGACGGTGTAGCTGGTCTAGCTGCTATCGTAGGTTACGGCATCATGACGGCTACTCTTGGCGTTATGGCTGGCGTTATGGGCGTTGACAAGATCGATACTGGTGTACTGGGTGGTATCCTAGTCGGTGGTGTTGCTGCTTGGGCATTCGACCGTTTCTACAAAATTCAATTACCAGAATACCTAGGCTTCTTCGCTGGTAAGCGTGCTGTGCCAATCATCACTGGTTTCGCAGCTATCGGTCTTGGTATCGTACTTTCAATCGTATGGCCACCAATCGGCTCTGCTATCGGTGCATTCTCACACTGGGCTGCTGAACAAAATCCACAAGTTGCATTTGGTATCTACGGTATCGTTGAGCGTTCTCTAATCCCATTCGGTCTACACCACGTTTGGAACGTACCATTCTTCTTCGAAGCAGGTTCTTGTGTTGACGCGAACGGTGTTGCTCAAAACGGTGTTCTAACTTGTTACCTAGTTGCTGATGAAGCATCTCGTGCTGCTGGTAATGGCTTCGGTCAACTAGCGGGTGGTTACATGTTCAAGATGTTCGGTCTACCAGCTGCTGCTATTGCTATCGCTCACTCTGCTAAGCCAGAAAACCGCGCGAAAGTAATGGGTATCATGGCGTCTGCTGCACTGACTTCATTCCTAACAGGTATCACTGAGCCAATCGAATTCTCGTTCCTATTCGTTGCTCCAGTACTATACGCAATCCACGCTCTACTAGCTGGTACTGCATTCTTCCTAACTAACACGCTAGGTATTGTACACGGTACTTCATTCTCACACGGTCTAATCGACTTTACGGTTCTATCTGGCAACGCTCAGAACATGTTCCTAATGGTTGGTCTAGGTCTAGTATACGCAGCAATCTACTACGTAGTATTCCGTGCAGTAATCAAAGCTATGGACCTTAAGACTCCAGGTCGTGAAGACGAAACTGAAGAAGCAGGTACAGCAGCAGGTTCAGACATGGCTGGTGAACTAGTAGCAGCATTCGGTGGCAAGCAAAACATCACTGGTCTAGACGCATGTATCACTCGTCTACGTGTTGCAGTTGCTGACACAGAAGTTGTTGACCAAGACAAACTTAAGAAACTAGGTGCTGCAGGCGTTGTAGTAGTAGCGGGTGGTGTTCAAGCTATCTTCGGTACTAAGTCTGACAACCTAAAAACTGAAATGGATGAGTGGATTCGCAACAACGGCTAATCGCCCTGTAAACGAACATCTCAACTAATCCAAGAAGCGCCGATTATTCGGCGCTTTTTTTATGTGTGTAGTATTGGAAATCGCTAATTGACCGACGTATGACAGTTTGAGTCTTTGAGTTTCTATAATATTCGCAGATAAGTTTGTAAGGAATTTCTGATGTTTTCTCAATTAACTCGTGTAGCAGCGTTAAGTATTTTAGGTCTTAGCTCTTTTTCTGCGCTCGCTAATACTAATAGTTCTCCATCTTTTTCTGTTGGTATGGCAGTGGATCAGCAACTCAGTATGGTCGTTCAAATAGACGATAAGTTCAATATCATTATCGGCAATGAAGGCGCTGCATTGGATTACTTCTTGAAGAGAGGCTCTCTTAGCGATCAGCACCCTATCGATTGGTATGTTGGTGTTGGTGCTTGGGGTGAGTGGGATGATGATTTTGGTGTTCGAGTCCCACTAGGTGCTGAGTGGAGTTTCTATGATAACTGGGATACATACGCACAGATCCAACCTGAGTTAAACATGCATAAAGGCTGGGAGTTGGGTATTGGTGCAGCGATTGGTGTGAAATATCAATTCTAGTCACTATTCGAGTTTATCGTAGCTGCCGCACTGCAGCTTCAAGTATGAAGGGTATAAAAGCTATCATTTACTGAGTCGTAAATGGTGGCTTGTTTGTATTCGTTTCTTAAAAGTCCTAAATCGGGAAAGCTTATTAAAAACGGTAAGTGAGTCCAAGATTGGTTTGGAACTGGTTCATCCAGTCTGTATCGAATCGAATTAGGCATGATTGGTCTTGAGTCGGAAGGTTACAAATACTGGTTGTATCGTTGTCTACAACCGTTCCAAGCCAGCGTAGCTGCCCTTGTAATGAGAGCGTGTCGTTGATTTTATATGCTAAGCCACCAAAAATACTGGCTGAGAACCCCACATTGTCATCTACCCATTTCGCGTCGATATAAGATGCGCCAATACCTAAGCCAAATAAACCGGAGAACCCTCGCTCTAGTGGGTAATAGAGGCTGCTCTGAAAATGAAGGTAGTGGGTTGATACCGAGGCCTTAATCTCTTCCACGTCGCTACTTTGAGTTGAGTAGAATAAACCGATACGGCCATTACTCAATGTGGTTTCTAGCGCTATGCCGTAACTCTCGGCTCCTTTGATGTCGTAGTTGTTGTCAAATTGGTCTGAAACCTCTCCTCCAATCGTGTAACCAATACTTGGCGTGACAAAGATCTCAGCATGAGTGAGTGGTGTAAAGGCGAGGGCGATCAAAGCGGGTAACAGCGGTTGCTTCATAGTGCGTCCTTAATACGAAAATATTCCCTATATTGTGATACTTACAACAAGCTTGAGTATCTTATTAGCGCGTTTCTTGAACATGTTTCACGTACTTGCTATCTATAATGATAGTAAAACAATAATAACGTGAACTGTCTCTACAAGGAGTTTTTATGGACGCAAATCTTCGTTTTTCTCTCGTCACAACGGCTACCATCTTTACGATTCTGATTGCATTTGGAATCATGGCCATTGCTGCCTAATCGATAACTTTCTATCGTTTCATTCACTTTTACCGCAGGTATTACAGTGAATACTGGTAAAGTTACTGCTAATCAAACCTGCCTCGATAGCGACTACTACGCTCGTTTTATTGCAGGCAAAACCTCTTTGGTAGCCCAAGGTGGCGGCCAAAGAGGGATATTCACTTCAGGCGTTCTTGATTCTTTCCTACTCGCTAATTTTGACCCGTTCTCAGAGTTCTACGGCACCTCTGCTGGTGCACTTAACCTGTGTGCCTATCTGTGCCGACAGCATGGTTTAGGTAAGTCCTTTATTCTTGATCTCACTACCTCTTCAGAATTCTTTAATTTATTCGGTTATATACGTCGTAAGCAGTACTTAGATATGGACTGGGCGATGGAGAAAATCCAGCAATATCCGTACAAACTGGACATAGATTTGGGAAAGCGTAGCTTGGGCAACCGCAAGGCTTGGGCTGCGGCAACCAGCACCGGAGATCTCAAGGATCACTATTTCAATATTTTTGAGAGTAATTGGGTAGACGTGTTAACCGCTTCGTGCGCGATACCTCGCCTTTATGCGAATCCAGTGGATATTAAAGGGCAACAATTTGTGGATGGAGGTGTATCTGCTGCCATTCCTGTACAACAAGCTTGGCGAGATGAGGCCAGAAGTATCGTCGTCATTCGCACAGAGCCCCTAGAGTGCGAAATGGAGCCAAATGAGAGTAATGACATACCATCGACTATCGCGCCTGTAGAGTGGTATAGAGAGTCTTTAAATCAACTTCAGCTTCAGTGGCAGAACCGAGTAGACCAATGGAAGATGGATTGGTTAGGGTTCTTACAATCACGCATTGCCGCTTCTACCTTGAATGAACAATTTAAAAGCCTCAATGGAGGACGGTGGTTATTTGGTGCAGGAGAGCTATATCGATTGAACCATTTGCTAGGTGATAAGTTTGATTCCTCGCTCGCCGATATGCTGATGGTTCACTACCAGACTTATTCTCTGACTCAACAATTTATGGAATCACCACCTGATGATGTTTTTATTGTTCAGATAGCACCAAGTGATGAACTGAAATCATCGTCTTTAATGAGCTCAAAGGAAGATTTAATGCATGACTATCAATTAGGTTTAGACGCTGGCAACCGTTTCGTTGACCTGTATCTACAAACCCAAACCAAGATTGCTCATAAAGTCAGCTAATTATTTTTTCTTTTCGAAAAATAAGTGCGATTTAAATTTGTTCGAAATGCGTTTTTTTTGCTAAAAAATATGAGCGATTCCGCAAACCTCACCTTAGTTACGTGACGATTGTCACGGCGATCGTGTCTCACACTTCACAATTACTTCGCAAAGTAAAAAAATTACCCGTTTTCTAATTTCTGGAGCGTAATATGTACATGGCTCAACCGGGCCATATTGATCAAATCAAACAGGTCAATGCTGGTCGTGTATATAAATTGATTGACACCTACGGGCCGATCTCACGTATCGATTTGTCGAAATTGAGTGAGCTAGCCCCGGCGAGTATTACCAAAATTACTCGTGAGTTGATCGACGCTCATCTTATTCATGAGACGGTTGTTCAAGAAGCGACCAGTCGTGGCCGCCCTGCTGTGGGCCTGCAAGCGAATCATGCTGGTTGGCAGTTTCTTTCAATGCGCCTTGGTCGAGGCTACCTCACTATCGCATTACACGAGCTTGGTGGTGATGTACTGATCGATACCAAGATCGATATCCATGAGACCGAACAAGATGATGTGTTAGCACGTCTACTGCACGAGATCGAAGAGTTCTTCCAAACCTATTCCGAGCAGCTTGACCGTGTAACGAGTATCGCGATAACGCTTCCTGGTTTAGTGAATTCAGAGCAAGGTGTGGTGCTTCAGATGCCACACTACAACGTTAAGAATCTCGCACTCGGTCCAGAGATCTACAAATCAACGGGGCTACCTGTATTTGTTGCCAACGATACTCGTGCTTGGGCTCTGGCTGAAAGGTTATTTGGCAACTCACAAAACAGTGATAACTCAGTTCTTATTTCTATTCACCACGGCTTAGGGGCAGGGATTATTCTTGATGGTCGAGTACTGCAAGGGCGCCATGGTAATATTGGTGAACTGGGCCATATTCAGATTGATCCAAACGGTAAGCTTTGTCATTGCGGAAACCGAGGCTGTTTGGAGACTGTTGCGAGCTCAAAAGCGATTCGCGAGCAAGTAGAAGAACGCCTCGCAAGGGGGGAGCAATCTTGCCTGAGTGAAGACTCTGAAATCACGATTGAAAGCATTTGTATTGCCGCTGCGGAAGGCGATCAGCTGGCGATTGACGTCGTTGAGAGCTTAGGTCGTTATCTTGGTTCAGCGATCGCGATTGTGATTAACCTCTTTAACCCAGAAACAATCTTGATTGGTGGCGTCATCAACCAAGCTAAGTCTGTTCTATATCCGCAAATCGAAAAATGTATAAAAGAACAGAGTTTATCCGTTTATCACCAAGATATTGAGCTTATAGAGTCTCGCTTTTATAAGCAGGCGACTATGCCAGGGGCTGCCCTTGTTAAACAAGCACTCTATGATGGGCTTCTGTTAATGAAGGTTGTTGAAGGCTAAGATGGTTTGCAGCTTCGTCTAGTAAGAAATATCTGCACTTTGTTTTGCTTATGTGTTTTCGCGTGTGTTGATTCATTGTTGTGTGTCAAAATAGGCAAAGTTAGAAAGACATTTTAGGGAATTCTATGTCAGGTGTTTTAAATACGGTCGACCAGCGAACGAATCTGGTGGGTGAAAACCGTCTTGAGCTTTTGCTGTTTAGTCTAAATAGCTCACAAATCTTCGCTATTAATGTCTTTAAGGTTAAAGAGGTATTGAAAGTTCCACCTCTGACCAAGTTGCCTGGTGCTAACCATAATATTACCGGTGTTGCGACACTTCGTGGTGAAGCTGTACCCGTTATTGACCTTCGTGCTGCGATTGGATTCCCACCATCAAAGATGGAAAATCAAGAACAGAACCTGATTGTGACGGAATATAACCGCTCTGTTCAGGGGTTTCTTGTGGGTTCTGTACGTAATATTGTCAATACAGCTTGGAACGAGATCCAACCGCCACCAAAGACGACTGGACGTTCTAATTACCTGACAGCCATCACTCAGATCAAAGAAAATGATTTGAACCGTATCGTTGAGATCATCGATGTAGAGAAGGTGCTCGCAGAAATCATCGACTACGATGTCACCATCAGTGATGGGGTACTTGATGAGCGTCTTATTGCTCAGATGCAAGGTCGTAAGGTACTTGTTGTGGACGACTCCTCAACGGCACGTAACCAAGTAAGAGATACACTCTCTCAACTGGGTTTAGAAATCATCATGTGTAGTGATGGCCTTGAGGCTCTCCAATTATTGAAAAAGTGGAGCTCAGAGGGACTGAACGTTGCTAAAGAGCTACTGATGATGATCACTGATGCGGAGATGCCAGAAATGGATGGTTATAAGCTGACCAATGAAGTTAGAAACGACCCTAATCTACAAGACCTGTATATGACTTTGAATACCTCTCTGAGTGGCAGTTTTAATGAAGCAATGGTGAAAAAGGTCGGTTGTGACCGCTTCATCTCTAAGTTTCAACCAGACTTGTTGGTGGAAGTATGTCAAACAAGGTTGCGTGATATTTTATAAAAAGAAGGCCGTTCCATATAAAGTTTGTCAAGACAGTGTCAATTCGACCTATTTTCTTGGTATACTTTACGTGCTGCAGTTGAACAATTCGACTATCTAGCACCACTTTTCATACTTAGTGTAGGGTACTCTCTAATAATGATATGGTTGACTTCGAAGGTTGTAATGACCTTGAGCTTGTTACTATATAGGGAATATAAGAAAAGACGGATGGAAGCCGAAAAAGTTGACATTTAATCAACAGCATACAAAAAGGGAGCCTAGGCTCCCTTTTTTCATTCTTGAAGACTGTTTTACGCAAATGCCAACCTAGGTAGCGGAAGGAACAAAGATTCGCTTATATCCGAAAGTACTTGGTCATAGACATTGAAGATGAGTTGCGAGACATCACTCGATAGTTGATATAGCTCTTTTTCAGTTAACGGGTAGTCAGGGCTTTCTGCGATTTCAATTAGGTTTCTTACCGCTTTATTTCCCATGGGCGATGAGATAGAGAGAGGGCAGACTAAAGCCAGTTGATTTAATTTACGGCAAACAAATTCGCATTCTGTTCTGCAGCGTTCTCGGCCTGCTTCAGTATCTAGATACTGAATGCTTACCCTCAGTTTCGTCAATTGGTCCATGCTATCAACGACGGTTTGCCAGTTCTTATGGTAATCCTCAACGAGTTCAGCTCGATGTGATTCTGATAACCAACACACCATTAACTCGTCGAGTAAAAACATCCCATCACGAATGGCTTTACCATGCATGATTTGATTCTTCACGACACCTTCATCTGCCCAACGCCTTAAAAGCAACTCGATCTCTGAATGGTAAACACGGTAAAGAAGTTTATTGTCCGAGTGCGCCATTGAGATAAGTTCATCGCTTTTTTTCTTTAGTTGAGTTTCTATGTGATTGAGTTCAATAGGTCTTTGCTGGTGGTTTTGAAAGGTATAGTGAACAGCAGAGCGATGTTGTCTGCATAGATGTACAATTTCTCGTAACTTGATAATGAGTGTGTATTTTCGGCTTAAAGACGCTTCATGATGCTGTGAGTACTTATATATGCCAGCAAGTATCAATGCAGATAGTGCGAGTGAGATTAATATAAACATAGCCAACTCCTTTTATATTATTACTACTTAAGGGTTAAGCTATTGTTGTGCCAATATATTTATTCTTTATTTATCAGTGGCTTAATGTGTTTTTGATTGTCGTGATGGATCAATTTGGTGCAATCATGCGCGCTTTTGTGATTTATATCACGCTAATTAGCAAGGAGCCTAACAAGCCCCACCGAAGTGAGGCTCATCATTTAAAGAGGTTTTACTGAGCATCGTACTCAACAGAATCTGGGCGATGGTTAAACTGCACTGCGTTTAAGAAATCACACAGTAGCTCATCAGCACACTCTTTGTAGTTCTTGTTGTTTGGCTTACGGAAGTAAGCACCAAGCTCGTATTTACTTAGGCTAATACCTACGACTTCAAGAACATCCAATACATCTTCTGCTTTCATGTTCAGTGCAATACGCAGCTTCATGAAAACCATATTGTTAGTTAGAGATGTTTCCGGTTTTGGCTGCTCGCCTTCTTTCTTGCCGCGTTTAAGATTGATGAAACCGTTAAGGAAGATCGCCAGTTCTTTGTCTTTCATTTTAGAGAAAGATTTCTCGCCTTCAGCTTTCAGCCAGTTGCCAACTTGGTCGTGGGCAACGGTGGTGTCTGCTTGTTCAAACGCTTTGATGATTTGTGCGTTTTTTAGATTTAGCGCGTGCTGAATACGGCGCAAGATTTCATTGATAGTCACAGGTTAGTCCTAGTAGGCGTCGTTGAATGACAAATAGTGATGCGACTCTATCAGAGAATGTGATGGGTCGGTATAAATAAAAATCCCCACAGTATCACTACCGTGGGGATAATAGCTTTCTAGCTTTCTAGCTTTCTAGCTTTCTAGCTTTCTAGCTTTCTAGCTTTCTAGCTTTCTAGCTTTCTAGCTTTCTAGCGCAGTTACATTACACGCATACCTGGCTGTGCACCTTCGTGCGGCTCAAGAATCCATAGATCGCTGCCACCAGGGCCGGCTGCTAGGATCATGCCTTCAGACATACCAAACTTCATCTTACGAGGTTTCAGGTTTGCAACCATTACCGTTAGCTTGCCTTCTAGCTCTTCAGGTTTGTAAGCTGACTTAATACCAGAGAATACCTGACGAGTTTCGCCACCGATGTCTAGTTGGAACTTAAGCAGTTTGTTTGCTTTTGGCACTTCTTCACATGAGATGATGCGAGCAATACGCATGTCTACTGCTGCGAACGCGTCAAATTCAATCTCTTCTGCGATAGGTTCTTTGTCTAGCTCTGTTTGGCTTGCTTTGTTCTTTGCTGCTTCTGCCGCTTCTTTCGCTGCAACTTCTGCTGCTGCGTCTTCTTTAGAAGCTTCAATCATTGCTTCAACCTTCTTAGGATCGATGCGGTTGAATAACGCTTTGAACTTAGTGATCTCATGGTCAACAAGTGGTGCTGCAACACCTTCCCAAGTCAGTTCTTGGTTTAGGAATGCTTCTGTGCGTGCTGCTAGTTCTGGCATTACCGGTTTTAGGTAAGTCATCAGAACGCGGAATAGGTTGATACCAACAGAACAGATGTCTTGCAGTTCTTGGTCTTTACCTTCTTCTTTCGCTACAACCCACGGTGCTTTTTCATCAACGTATTGGTTAGCTTTGTCTGCTAGTGCGGTGATTTCACGGATAGCACGACCAAATTCACGAGTCTCAAAAAGCTCTGCAATACGGTCAGCCGCTTCTGCGAACTCTTTGTATAGCTCAGGCTCTGCAAAGTTAGCCGATAGCTTGCCTTCGAAACGCTTAGAGATGAAGCCAGCGTTACGTGATGCTAGGTTAACGATCTTGTTAACTACGTCAGCGTTTACGCGCTGAGTGAAGTCTTCAAGGTTAAGATCTAGGTCATCGATACGGCTGTTTAGTTTTGCCGCGTAGTAGTAACGCAGACACTCTGGGTCTAGGTGATCTAGGTACGTTGCTGCTTTGATGAACGTGCCCTTAGACTTAGACATCTTCGCACCGTTTACCGTTACGTAGCCGTGTACGAATACGTTGTTTGGCTTACGGAAACCAGAACCTTCTAGCATTGCTGGCCAGAATAGAGAGTGGAAGTACACGATGTCTTTACCGATGAAGTGGTAAAGCTCAGTTGTGCTGTCTTTTTTCCAGTACTCGTCGAAGTCTAGACCTTCAGTTTTGTCACATAGGTTCTTGAATGAAGCCATGTAGCCAACTGGTGCATCTAGCCATACGTAGAAGAATTTGTTCTTCTCACCGGGGATTTCGAAGCCGAAGTATGGTGCATCACGTGAGATATCCCACTGTTGCAGACCAGATTCAAACCACTCCTGCATCTTGTTCGCAGTTTCAGATTGAAGCGAGCCAGAGCGAGTCCACTCTTGAAGCATGCTTTCGAACTGAGGTAGATCGAAGAAGAAGTGCTCAGAATCTTTCATTACTGGTGTTGCGCCAGAAACAGCAGACTGAGGGTTGATTAGCTCAGTTGGGCTGTACGTCGCACCACAGTTATCGCAGTTATCGCCGTATTGGTCTTCTGCTTTACACTTAGGACAAGTACCTTTTACGAAACGGTCCGGTAGGAACATTTCCTTCTCAGGGTCAAATAGCTGAGAAATAGTACGGCTAGAGATAAAGCCGTTCTTTTTAAGCTCTAGGTAGATGTGAGACGCTAGCTCACGGTTCTCTTCCGAGTGTGTGCTGTGGTAGTTATCAAAGCTAATATCGAAGCCAGCAAAGTCTTTTTGGTGCTCTTCGCTTACTGCAGCGATCATCTCTTCTGGTGTAATACCCATCTGTTGTGCTTTTAGCATGATTGGCGTGCCGTGAGCATCGTCAGCACAGATGAAGTTTACAGTGTTGCCACGTAGGCGTTGGTAGCGAACCCAGATGTCAGCTTGAATGTGCTCAAGCATGTGACCTAGGTGAATCGAACCATTAGCGTACGGAAGGGCACAAGTTACCAGCAGTTTTCTTGGATCGTTTGCCATACTTAATAATCGCTTATGTTGATAGGTATAAAATATAAGGCGCTAATAGTACCTTAAGCCGAGTATTACTCCAAGGTGAGAGAGGGGTCAAAACCTTAGTTTTTTCGGGGTTCAGGACTTTTGACGAGAGTGTTACGATGCGCTTAAAACTAGAATATATTTATTACACAGTTACCTCTAGCGGGTAACCGTATAACTACTCTATGGGATACGAAATGACTCAATTCAAGTCAAAGCAAGATGTGTGCGATTGGTTTAATCGCTTCGAACACCCGCACTTAGCGCCAAACTGGGCGGAACGGTCACAACTTCTGGCTGTGAACGATAAAGGTGTCGTCACTTTAACGTTTCCATTCGCAATCCATAACATTAAACAAAGCTTGTCGGCTTGGATAGAACAACAAGTTGAATCACAGCAACTCGGTCGCTTCGAATACGAAATTAAGGTTAAGCCGAAAACACTCGAGTCCCATACGGGTAACCAAGTCAAGGGTGTGAAAAATATCATCGCAGTGACATCCGCAAAAGGTGGTGTAGGTAAGTCGACCACTTCGGTTAACCTTGCGTTAGCTATCGCACAATCTGGTGCCAAGGTCGGCATCCTAGATGCTGACGTTTATGGTCCGTCCGTTCCTTTAATGCTCGGTACTCAAGATGCTCGCCCTGAAGTACGGGATAATCGTTGGATGCAGCCCATTCAAGCACATGGTATTTTTGCCCACTCAATTGGTTACCTCGTCGCGCAAGATGAAGCCGCTGTATGGCGCGGGCCAATGGCGTCAAAGGCATTAGCGCAATTGCTCAATGAAACCGAATGGCCGGAGCTAGATTATCTCATCGTTGATATGCCACCAGGTACTGGTGATATCCAGTTGACACTTTCACAACAAATCCCTGTAACAGGTTCGGTCATTGTGACGACTCCGCAGGACTTAGCGCTTGCCGATGCCATCAAAGGGGTTGCGATGTTCGAGAAAGTATCGGTACCGGTTGTAGGGGTTGTTGAGAACATGAGTTACCACATCTGTAGCCAATGTGGTTCTAAAGAGCATATCTTTGGGGCAGGCGGTGCAGAAGCGATGGCACGAGAGTTTGGATTATCGTTGTTGGGGCAGATTCCACTGCATATCCATTTACGTGAAGATATTGATAATGGCGCACCAACAGTTGTCTCCCGTCCAGAAAGCGAACATTCAGAGCGTTATCTAGACCTCGCTGAGCGTGTGTGTAGCCAACTGTACTGGCAGGGCAAGGTGAAGCCAGATTCGATTATGTTCACTGAAGTAAAATAACCTCACTCAGGATAATCTAAGCCACCTATACGAGAAAACGCAGCAAATTTTGCTGCGTTTTTGGTTAAAGGTCATCGGATAATCAAGGCTCCAAACACACCTGTTGCTGCACAGTATGTGGAGCTGGTTCATAGTGACTTAGGGTCATACTGAATGAGCCTTGACCGCCAGTCATTGATCGTAGCGTTTGTGCGTAGTCTTGTAGCTCGTTAGCAGGAACTTTAGCGCTCAGCTGGCTCATGTCTGCAGTCACTGGCATGGTTCCTTCGATGACGCCTCGGTTTCCTGAAAGGTTCCCGGAGATATCACCCAGTGAAATAGTCGGTACTAAAAGCTCCATTTGTACAATCGGTTCCAAGACAATTGGACCCGCACTATTTACCGCCTCAAGGAAGGCTTTTTTACCAGCAATCACAAATGCGATCTCTTTAGAGTCAACTGCGTGGTATTTACCATCAAATACAGTGACTTCGATATCCTTAATTGGGTTGCCTGAAATGGCTCCTTCTTCCAAGGCTTGTACAATGCCTTTCTCCACAGCTGGGATCAAAGCGGTTGGAATCGCGCCACCGACAACCTTATTGATGAACTTAAAGCCTTGGCCACGTGCTAATGGACGAACACTGAGATGAACTTCACCGAACTGTCCTGCGCCACCACTTTGTTTCTTGTGACGATAACGAGCTTCCGCTGCTTTAGTGATCGTTTCGAAGTATTCGATGCTTGGTGGTGACGTCTCAACATCGAGCTTGTAGGTCTGAGACATTTTCTCAAGAGCGACTTTTAGGTGGAACTCACCTTGTCCACTTAATATGGTCTCATTGGTTCGAACTCGGTGTTCGACTTTGAGTGACGGGTCTTCACTTACAATGCGTTTAAGTATTTCTCCGAGCTTTTGTTCGTCACCTCGTTTTTTGGGCATCAGCTTTAAGCTATACATCGATTGAGGAATATTGAGTGTTTTTAATTGAACACCATCTTCGTCATGAGAGTCATGAACGATAGAGTCAAACTCCAGCTCATCAACTTTTGCTAATACACAGAAATCGCCAGGCATAGCCTTTTCAATCTCTAAACGTTCTTTACCTTGGAGTTGATACAGGTGCCCAACTTTAAACGCTTTATTACTTTCTCCAATATAGAGTTGACTACCAGCGTGGATTTCGCCTTGGAACAGACGTAAGTAAGCTAATTTACCCATATAAGGGTCAACGCTAACTTTATAAACGTGAGCTACGCTGTGCTCCAAGCTTTCACAGTCCACACGTACTTGCTGACCATTTTTCACAAGAAGCGGAGGGTTGCCTTCGCTAGGCATAGGCATGAGTTGCGACAATACATCAAGTAAATGCTCGACACCTGCTCCTGTTTCAGAGGAAACAAAACAGATTGGGATTATATGGCCAGTTCTTAGTGCCTCTTCGAATGGGTCATGCAGTTGTTCAGGAGAGAGTGCAGAGCCTTGCTCTAGGTACAGTTCCATCAAATCTTCATCGACTTCAACGACTTGATCAATCAATGTCTCGTGTGCGCCTTCGACGTCGGAGAAGAGTGTTTCTCGACCAATTTGAGGAGTGAAGTAACAATCGACAACTTCTTTGCCATTTTCTGAAGGTAGGTTGATTGGAAGGCAATGTGCACCAAAAGTAGCGTTGATCTGCTCGATCAATTGCTCAAGCGTGCTTGTTTCTAGATCAAGCTTGTTCACTACGATCATTTGGCATTTGTTTTGTTGCTTAGAAAATTCAAAAAGACGGTCGGAGACTTGATTTAACGGCTGTAGCGGGTCAATGACGAGCGCGGTTGCTTCAACAGCAGGGTAAATACTAAAGGTACGCCCTAATAGTTCACTTTGTCCTGGGGTATCAATGACATTCAGTCGGTGTCTTTTCCAGGTTAGAGTGACGGGGGTAGCTTCGATACTGTGTTGGTAATGAATTGATTGAGCATCAAAGTCCGTTACAGTAGTGCCGCTTTCAACGCTACCTAGTTTAGAGGTGGAGTTTGAGGTGTGGAGTAGCTTTTCGATCAGCGTAGTCTTACCGCTTCCCGTTTGGCCAACAAAGGCGATGTTTCGGATTCGGTTAATCGGCATAGTGCCTCCTTGAAAGTGTTGTTCGACAATTTACCAACCTGATAAAGCCCCTGAGCCGCATTTAGTCAGGTCGCTTGAGTGCTATGACTCGCTTTCATATTTGGTAAGGCGGGGTTACCGCCATATCGTCTTCCAACAAACTTTCCGGAACGCCTCGTGCATACACTTCCATGATGGTTATGACACATAACTCTAGTTTGCCTTTATATCCACACTTTTTGTGTGACTTAATTCATATGTCGACCAAACCAGTTTCTCGAAAGGGTTAAGGGATCACAGTTTTTAAATAAGGTGGGCTGTTTGCTTTTTGACCGAAAAAACAGTTTTTTCGACCAATGCGCATCATGCGCTAGTCACATTGATTTGTAAGCCTTATAATTTTAGGGTTTCCATTCTAAACCACATCATCGGGTGCAAAAAATAATGTCTGATAATAATCAATGTGTCATCGTAGGTATCGCAGGCGCTTCAGCGTCAGGTAAAAGCCTAATTGCTAGCACAATTTACAATGAGTTGCGTGCTAAAGTGGGTGACGAGCAAATTGGTGTCATTACGGAAGATTGTTACTACAACGACCAAACTCATTTGAGCATGGAAGAGCGCGTTAAAACGAACTATGACCACCCGAACGCAATGGATCATGACTTACTGTGTGAACACCTGGAGTCTTTGACTCGCGGAGAAGCAGTAGAAGTTCCAGAGTACAGCTACACAGAGCATACTCGTACAGAGAACACTAATACGATGACCCCAAAGAAGGTAATCATTCTTGAAGGTATCCTGCTTCTGACTGACCCGCGCCTTCGTAAGTTAATGCATGCTACGGTGTTTATGGACACCCCACTAGATATTTGTCTACTTCGCCGCGTTAAACGCGACGTAGAAGAGCGTGGCCGTACAATGGATTCTGTACTTAAACAATACCAACAAACAGTTCGTCCGATGTTTATGCAGTTTATCGAACCTTCTAAGCAACATGCGGATATTATTGTTCCTCGAGGTGGTAAGAACCGCATCGCAATTGACGTACTTAAAGCACACATCGCTAAGCTATTAAAATCGTAATGCTTTTTTAACGATTTTTAATAAATTAATTTACTGAGAAGTGGCACATTAGGTGCCACTTTTTGTATATTGGGCTCTATAATTATTTCATCCCCTTTCTTTAGGAACGTTCGTCAGCAAGGAAAACGCTAATGAAAAAGTTGTTTCTTTTCTTAGGTGTCCCATTGTTTGCCATTGTTGCAGCATTTTTGGCACTTATTCTTCTTATTAACCCCAATCAATTTAAACCTTTGATTGTTGAGCAAGCGAAAACCCATACAGGTCTCGATCTTGTCATTGAAGGTGACATCAGTTGGCAATTTTTCCCTGCTATCGGATTTGAGCTAGGCCGAACAGAACTTCGAAACCCACAAGGCTTTGAAAGTCAGAATTTGTTTAAAGTAGAGAAAGTAGGCATTGAGGTATCGGTTCAGCCACTACTAAGCCAAACATTGGAGATTGGTAACGTCGTATTAGATGGTGCAGAGTTCAATCTCGAAACCCTAAAAGATGGTCGTACGAATCTAGACGCACTAACGCAAGCTCAATCGGCGCAAACTGAAGAGACAGCTACAGAAACATCAGAGGCGGCTCCTACCCCAGAAAGTTCATCAAGTGAAACTTCTGAGTGGACTCTTCAGCTAGCGGGTATTTCAGTTTCGAATGCGGCGGTTGAAATCAATGATAAGCAAGCGGGTTCACTGACTAAACTTTATGATGTGAGCTTGAATTTATCTGAGTTTGCTATTGAAACTTGGACTAAAGCAACGTTTGCTGCGAAGGCTGAAATCAACGAGCAGAACATTTCGGCAAGTGGTGATTTAGAGTTCTTATTGAGCCAAGGCTTTGCTGATTATGCACTGCGTAATATCAACCTGAATGCGTCGTACAAAGATCCGAGTAATGATATTGAATCGATAAAGCTCGCTTTGGATACGTTTGAGTTTGACAAAGTAAATGCCGTGACTTTTGGCGTAAAAGGTCAAGCCGCAGGCTTAGATGTTGATATGAATGGTACAACGTCATTAATGGTCGATAAGGCGGTTAGTCTAGTTAAATTAACTAAGCTAACACTTGATGCTGACCTCCAAGGTGAGACTCTACCTCAATCTCCAATGAAGATTGCGATGAACTCAGATCTAGAGTTTGATATCACTAAAAACCACCTCAAGTTTATTCTAGAGCGACTAGCAGCAAATGCGATTGAATTAGATGGTAACGCAGAGGTGACTCTGGCAGATATTCCTAAAGTTCGTTTTGCTCTGCACAGCCCGAACATTGACCTCGATGAGTTCCTAGGTTTGAGTCAATCTACTGAGGAAACAGGAGCAGCTGAAGGCGAAGGTACTAAAAATACATCTTCTGCTAAAGCTGAACCTCAACCAGAAGTCGAACCTGACTTATCGGCACTTAAAATCGTTGATGTTAAAGGTGAGATTTCGATTGATAAATTCAAAGCCAACAATGCAAAACTGCAAAATGTTAAAGCGGCATTTTTGGTCAAAGATGGCATAGCTGAGCTGACTTCATTCACTTCAAATTTGTACCAAGGGTCTATCTCAGCAACGGCAAAGCTCGACGGACGTAAGACTCCTGCAACTTACACTGCAGTGAAGAACATTCAGGGTGTTAAGGTACAGCCAATGCTAATTGATGTCGCACAAAACGACATGCTTGAAGGTACGGGTAACATTCAGGTTAATGTGAAAGGAAGCAGTTTAACGCCAACGGGCATTATGGAAAATCTGGCAGGTACGATTGGCATTAAGTTTGAAGACGGTGCAGTCAACGGTATCAACGTCGCTAAATTGATACGTGAGAACTACGCGAAGTTTAAAGGCGATAAGGTTGAAGCAACTGCAGAGGCTGAAAAAACTGATTTTAGTGCTATGGAAGCGACACTTAAATTAAACAAAGGCATTGTTACAACAGACAACCTCACAATGCAGTCACCTTTACTTCGTATCCGCGGTAATGGTTCTGCAAACTATCTAAAAGAGACGGTTGATTTTACTGTTAGCACTTCTTTTGTTGGTTCGTTAGAAGGGCAAGGTGGTAAAGATATCGATGAGCTAAAAGATGTCACTATCCCTGTGAACATCTCTGGCTCTTGGGCGGATCCTAAATTCAAGCTTGTATTTGATGATGTGCTGAAACAGAAAGCACAGAAAGAGCTCGACCGCGGAGTAGAGAAGATCACCGACAAGATCAAAGATGAGAAGACCAAGAAGGCCGTCGATGGTCTGCTGAAAGGCTTGTTTAACTAACACACCTGTATAAAGAAAACAGATAGCAAAACTGCTTTGGCTGAGGACTAGATATCTAGTCCTCTTTTTATTTTCCCCACTGCAATCCGATCACGGCCTTGTTGCTTGGCTTGTCGAGTGCTTTGCTTGCTTTAAATCATGATTGGCATGTGCTTTGCTCTAACCTAGTGATTACGAATTAAACATTGAAAGATTCAGTCACAAGGAGTGGGATATGATGAGAGCAGAAAACACAAGGGATGTGATTGCTTGCCATTACAGTATGGGGGAAGTCGATGAGCCGAGCTTTGACCCAAATACCACCAATATACACAATTGCACATTAGGTAACTTCGAACTGGTGGCGCAAAATCAGCAAGGTGCTGTGGTCGTTCTGTTCTGGCCCAGTTTTAGTGCCGAGGTTTCGCTAGTCATTGACTATTGTCATTCGCAATCACTCCCTCTTCTTATCGTTACCTCACTATCAAAAATAAGTAGTTTCAGCCAGTTAGCCTCGCTTAAAGGGGCAGTTATTCAACCTTCTATCGTAAACGAAGATATGGATCCGTGGTTGGAGTATGCCTATGCATCACGACAAGAATTTGATGCCATTGAGAAGAAGCTCCACCAATTAGAGCAAGAAGCGAAAAACAAAGTGTGGATTGATCGAGCGAAAGGCCTGTTGATGGACAAGCATGGTCTAACTGAGCAAAAGGCTCATCAAATGATTCAATCGACAGCAATGAATGCCAATCAATCTATGTATCAAATAGCTAAGCGAGTGGTCGAAGAACTGAGTAAGGCTCGCTAATACTTTGGGGTTATAAGAAAAATAAAAATGTGGTGCAGGTCGCACTATTTCAACGCACCGTATCAATGCAAAGAGTTGTAATATTGATTAAGTGTCTGAAAGTAATGTTAATTAAAAGTTGGCACAACCCTTGATACATATATCTTAAGTAAGCAATTACAAACAGACCCCCAAGCCGTTATGGCTTCTGAAAGGCGTTACCCCTGCAAGTTGCAGAGCTAACGTAAATAGCAAAGGCGCTACTGTGGAGACACAGTAGCGCCTTTTTGCTTTTAAGAGCGCTAGACCTTTTGGGAGTTAAGTCATTACCAATGATGGGCAGGGGAGCGCAACAAAAGCTTTTATCATGAAACGGAGTATTCATATGCAATTTAAACAATACCTAGAGCATAAGGTGAAGACTAAGAAAAAGCTGATTAGCTTGGTCGCATTGAGCGTGGCAGTCATGCAACCAAGTATGCAATTAGCTCATGCTGAGGTCGGGGAGCCAGAACTAGAGGATCTTAAATTTGGCTTTATCAAGCTCACCGATATGGCGCCACTTGCGGTCGCTTATGAAAAAGGCTTTTTTGAAGATGAAGGTCTGTACGTCACATTAGAAGCGCAAGCAAACTGGAAGGTATTACTCGATCGAGTCATCGATGGCGAGCTTGATGGTGCGCACATGCTGGCGGGTCAGCCACTAGGTGCGACGATTGGTATTGGTACTCAGGCTGAAGTCATTACCGCGTTTAGTATGGATTTAAACGGTAATGCAATCACGGTATCAAACGACACTTGGGAACAGATGAAGCCACACCTCGAAATGCAACCCGATGGTAAACCTGTTCATCCAATCAAAGCCGATGCACTAAAACCTGTGGTTGAAGCCCAATTAGATGAAGGTAAGCCGTTCAACATGGGGATGGTATTCCCTGTATCGACACACAACTATGAATTGCGCTACTGGTTAGCTGCTGGTGGTATTCACCCAGGATTCTATGCTCCGGAAAAAGGGGATAACACGGGTCAGATTGATGCTGACGTATTGCTTAGTGTGACCCCACCGCCGCAAATGCCAGCAACAATGGAAGCAGGCACGATCAAGGGTTACTGCGTAGGCGAACCTTGGAACCAACAAGCGGTGTTTAAAGGCATTGGCGTACCTGTTGTGACAGATTATGAAATCTGGAAGAACAACCCAGAAAAGGTATTTGGTGTCTCAAAGTCTTGGGCTGAGAAATACCCGAACACTCACCTACGCGTTGTAAAAGCCTTGATTCGAGCAGCACACTGGCTGGATGAAAACGACAACGCAAACCGCCCTGAAGCTGTGAAACTGCTGGCGAAAAGTCAGTACGTGGGTGCGGACTATGAAGTTATCGCAAACTCTATGACGGGTACGTTTGAATATGAGAAGGGGGATAAACGTGATGTGCCTGACTTCAACGTGTTCTTCCGTCATAACGCGACATACCCATACTACAGTGACGCGATTTGGTATCTGACTCAAATGCGTCGCTGGGGACAGATCTCAGAGCAAAAACCAGATTCTTGGTACATGGATGTGGCGAAGAAAGTGTACCGCCCGGATATCTATGCTGAAGCAGCACTAGCACTGGTGGAAGATGGGGTATTAGAAACTTCTGACTTCCCCGAGTTTGCTAAAGAAGATGGTTTCCGCTCTCCACAAACTCACTTCATCGACAACATCGTTTACGACGGTCGCCAACCCAATGCTTACTTGGAGAAGTTCAATATTGGTCTTCAAGGGGCTGAAGGAAGCGTAGCGAAAAACTAAAACACTGATTACAGGTATATGGCGGTCGAGCTTGACCGCCCTTTAGGGAATTACCCAAAGATTCAAATTCAAGGATGTCATTATGTCGAGCAATGTAATTTCACTGATTCCCAGCCGAGAGGTGATGGTGAATCGTAGCAAACTTATCGTGTTACCGATTTTAGGTATCTGCATCTTCTTAATGATTTGGCACCTCTCTGCCAAGCAGGTACAAACCTCTCTTGGTACCTTGCCAGGCCCCGTACAAACCGCGGAGCAGTTCAATAACTTAGTTGTTGAGCATATGGAAGAGCGAGACAAAGAAGTTGCTTTCATCGAACGCCAAGAAAAGCGCAATGCAGCCAAACTAGAGAAAAACCCAGATGCAAAAGTAAAAATCCGTCCTTACACGGGCAAGCCAACCTTCTTCGATCAAATTCTAACGAGCTTGTTTACCGTGGCTTGCGGCTTTATATTGGCATCAGTGATTGCCATTCCCCTCGGTATCGTCTTGGGGTTGAACCAAGGCTTGTATCAGGCATTTAACCCAATTATCCAGCTTCTTAAGCCAGTATCACCGCTTGCATGGTTGCCAATCGTGACCATGGTTGTGAGTGCAACTTATGTGAGCAGTGATCCACTGGTCGCAAAATCATTTGTTAACTCACTGCTGACGGTTGCGTTATGTAGCTTGTGGCCAACCCTCATTAACACCGCTGTGGGTGTGACGAGCGTAGATAAAGACTTAATCAACGTAAGTAAAGTACTACGCCTCTCTTGGTGGAAACACATTACGACGATTGTATTGCCTTCTGCTATCCCAATGATCTTTACCGGTCTGCGTCTCTCTTTAGGTATTGCTTGGATGGTATTGATTGCGGCAGAGATGCTGGCGCAAAACCCTGGACTAGGTAAGTTCGTATGGGATGAATTCCAGAACGGTAGCTCGGCATCGTTAGGTCGCATCATGGTTGCCGTTATTACGATTGGCTTTATCGGTTTATTGCTCGATAGAGGCATGTTGATGCTTCAAAAGTGGTTGTCTTGGGACAAATCACAGCAACTACGCTAAGCAACCCAAAGTTGATCTAACCGCCCGTATTAGATGCATTCAGAAGGAATGGAATGATGATGAATTTTATTAAGCAAAGTGCAATGGAGTCGGTAGTGACCGCACTACCCAATGTTGAAGCCAACCAAGAAAAGACAGAATCGAAAGCAGTGGCACGTCCGCTATTAGACTTAACACAACTTGGTATGCGCTTCCCGACACCGCAAGGCGAGTTTATTGCCCTAAAAGATGTGAATTTAGAAATTAAAAAGGGAGAGTTTATTTCTCTTATTGGCCACTCAGGCTGTGGCAAGTCAACCGTACTTAACTTGGTCGCTGGGTTATTACTGCCGACAGATGGCGGTGTCATTGTTGATGGACGTGAGGTGAGTGGGCCGGGTCCTGAACGTGCGGTGGTATTTCAAAACCACTCTTTGCTTCCTTGGTTAACCGTGTATGAAAACGTAGAACTTGCGGTCAAGCAGGTTTCACGAGGCAAGACTAAAAAAGAGATCAAGCAGGAAGTTGACCATTATCTAGAGCTCATTCAGATGGAACATGCAGCAGACAAAAAGCCTGATGAGATTTCCGGTGGTATGAAGCAGCGTGTGGGTATCGCGCGAGCACTAGCGCTTAAGCCCAAAGTATTGTTGATGGATGAACCTTTTGGTGCGCTCGATGCGTTAACCCGTGCTCGACTGCAAGATGCACTGATGAAGATTCAAGCCGAACTAAACAACACGGTCATCATGATCACTCATGACGTGGATGAGGCGGTATTGCTGTCGGACAAAATCGTCATGATGACCAATGGTCCAGCCGCGACGATTGGTGAGGTTCTAGACATTAAGCTGGAGCGCCCACGTAACCGAGTGACATTGGCGGATGATGCAACCTATCAATCTCATCGACAGTCCGTGCTGCGATTCCTGTATGAGAAACAGGGCCATTCAGAACCAAAGCCAGCTAAGAAAAAAGATGGAAAACAACAGAGCGCAAAAAGTGCATAACCGAGCTCGTAGTTTAAGAATTAGAAAGGAAGCACTATGGAAAGAGTAATCGTCGTGGGTAACGGAATGGTCGGACACCATTTAGTTGCACAACTAGTAGAGAAGCATGCTCACTTAGAGCAGAAGATCACCGTTATCGGTGAAGAGAGGGATATCGCTTATGACCGAGTCCAACTCTCTTCAGTATTCGCAGGAAAGTCACCACAAGATTTAGCGTTGAGTAGCGTTGAGTGGTATGAAAAGCACGGTATTGAACTCGTACTGGGTAAGTGCGTCACTGAGATTGATAAAGAGGCTCGCTCAATCAAGCTCGATAGCGATGAGATGCTGGGATATGACAAGCTAGTGCTCGCTACGGGTTCGTATCCGTTTGTTCCACCTATCCCCGGCAAAGACCGCGACAATGTGTTTGTTTATCGCACCTTGGATGACTTAGAAGCGATTAAGAATGCTTGCTCTGGTGCGAAAACTGGTGCGGTGATTGGTGGTGGTTTGCTAGGTCTAGAGGCGGCCAATGCGCTAAGGCTCCTTGGCCTAAAAACCCATGTGGTTGAGTTCGCTCCACGACTGATGCCAGTTCAGTTAGATGATGGCGCAGGGGATATCTTAAAAGCCAAAATTGAATCTTTGGGTTTAACGGTTCATACCTCTACCGCAACCAATGAAATCATTGACGGAGAAACCGCTTATCATCGAATGGTATTTAAAGATGCCGCTCCTTTAGAGGTTGATGTGGTGGTGTTCTCTGCGGGTATTCGTCCTCAAGATGCATTGGGTAAGCAAGCCGGTCTCGAGCTAGGAGAGCGGGGCGGCATCGTCATTAACGATGATTGTGTGACCAGTGATGAGAATATCTTTGCTATTGGTGAATGTGCCTTGTGGCAGCAGCGGATCTTTGGCTTAGTGGCACCGGGTTACACGATGGCACGAGTCGTGGCAGCGCAACTGACCGGTATTAAAGACAAGTCATTCGAAGGTGCTGATATGAGCACCAAACTTAAGCTGCTTGGCGTTGATGTGGCCTCGATTGGTGATGCACAAATGAATACCGAAGGCGCGCAAGAAATGGTGCTGCGCGATAGTCAAATCGGCAGCTACAAAAAGCTGGTGGTCGATAAAACAGGGACTCAGCTGCTTGGGGCTATTCTTGTAGGAGATAATAGCGACTACGATGCCTTATTGCAGTGCTATCTCAGTGAAACAACACTGCCTGATCATCCAGCACATCTTCTGTTTGATACTTCTATGTTGTCAGGAGAAGTATCCGATACCACGATGATTTGTTCATGTCATAACGTGACCAAAGGTGATCTGGTGACCGCTATTCATGCAGGGGCGCATGACTTGGGTGAGCTTAAAGCGGTTACCAAAGCCGGAACGGGCTGTGGCGGTTGTGCCAATATGGTGAAAACCGTATTGGATGGTGAACTGGCGAGCATGGGAATGGAGGTCAATAACCATGTCTGTGAGCACTTTGCCTATTCTCGCCAAGAGCTATTCCACCTCTGTCAGGTTGAAGAGATTCAGGACTTTGAAACGCTCATTCAAGAGCACGGCCAAGGCCTAGGCTGTGACTTGTGTAAACCCACTGCGGCTTCAATCTTTGCTTCATTATGGAATGAGCATGTGATGGAAACCAAACTCAGTCCACTTCAAGATTCAAATGATGCTTTCATGGCGAACCTACAAAAAGATGGCTCATACTCGGTCGTACCCCGTGTGCCAGGTGGTGAGATCACGCCAGACAAGCTGATCGCTCTTGGTCAGGTGGCCAAAAAATATGATCTTTATACCAAGATCACCGGTGGTCAGCGTGTCGATCTGTTTGGTGCACAAGTCGAAGAGTTACCTCTAATCTGGCAAGAGCTGATTGATGCGGGCTTTGAAACCGGCCATGCCTACGGTAAATCATTGCGCACAGTGAAGTCGTGTGTCGGCTCGACTTGGTGCCGTTATGGGGTGGATGACTCCGTTGGCTTAGCCATCGAGCTAGAAAATCGTTACAAGGGGTTACGTGCGCCTCACAAGATCAAGTTTGCTGTGTCTGGCTGTACTCGTGAGTGTGCAGAAGCGCAAAGTAAGGATATAGGTGTAATTGCGACAGAGAACGGTTGGAACCTATATGTCTGTGGTAATGGTGGTATGAAGCCTCGTCATGCGGATCTCTTTGCATCTGACCTTTCTAAACAAGAGTTGATCACCCTGATTGACCGTGTATTGATGTTCTATGTGCGAACCGCTGATCGTCTGCAGCGTACTTCGGTATGGATGGAGAACATGGAAGGTGGACTCGACTACCTCAAACAAGTCGTGATTGAGGACTCGCTCTCTATCAATGCGCAACTGGAAAAACAGATGCAACACGTGGTGGAGACCTATCAATGTGAGTGGAAGAGCACGGTTGAAAATGAACACAAACTGGAGAAGTTCCGCCCATTCATCAACCATGAGCAGGGTAGTATCGCATTACCTTATCAAATCGTTCGTGGCCAACGTATCCCAGTAAAAGAGGAGTCTTAATATGGAAATCAAACTCTGTGACTTAACATCTTTAACCCCTTATGAGGGTCGAGCGGCTTTGATTGATGGTGAAGCGGTAGCCGTCTTTCTGATCCCTAATAGTGACCAACAAGTTTACGTTATCCAAAACTGGGACCCGATTGGGCAAGCCTATGTGCTGAATCGAGGCATTGTTGGTGATATTGGCGGTAAGATTTGCGTTGCTTCTCCACTCTATAAACAGCATTTTGAGCTCAGTACCGGTGAGTGTTTAGAAAATGCTGACGCAGGCATCAAAACTTGGCCGGTCAATGTGGTGGATGGTGAGGTGTTTACTCAAATTCAAGAAAGGGCGTGCGCCTAGCGCAAGTAGGTTAGGGGGAGGCAGATTTCTCCCCCATTAATACTCTCTACTTAAATTATCTCGAGTTGAGGTTACTTAACTCTCAACAAACGATGCTCAAGATCATCGACGTGGAATATTTGAATCTGGGATAGCTTCATGTTTTCTACGCGCTGCAACATCTCGTCGCTGTAACTCTTGCGTTTCATCCATTGAAGCGGCTCTTTGAAGCTGTCTTCATTGATGATAAAAGACTCTTCTTTTAACCCACCACCAGAGATGGTAATCACCCAAATTCTGGATTGAAAATCGAGAACATCTTGGAAAAAGTGTTTTAATTTCGTCAAAAGTGAATCAAACATAACGATCAGTCAATTACTCAATAAGGTCGGCTATTGTGCCTAATCTTTTAAACGTTCGCTAGTGAGGATTCATCGGTTAAGAGTTCCATCGGAAACATCTATTAATAAAATTGTTTAATTCTTTTATGCAAAATCAAGAAATTAGACAACACTATAGTTATGGGACTTGGTAGAGGATAAGAAAAATGGAATCACTGAAAGTCAAAGATTATATGGCGCACCGAGTTATCACGTTTACAACGGACATGTCTCTCAGTGCTGCACTAGATAAAGTGGTCAAAGGCGAAGTACTAGGTGGGCCAGTTATCGATAGCAATGAAAATGTCATCGGCTTCCTTTCTGAGCAAGATCTATTAGAGAAGTTGGTTAAGGTGAGCTATCACTGCCAAGACACGCACACCGTTGGTGATCTGATGTTCCAAGAAGTGTTGTCTGTCAATTCAGAGATGTCGATCATCGAACTGGCTGAACACATGAAAGTAGGTAAGCCTAAGGTGTATCCGGTTATCGATAACAAAAAGCTGGTTGGTATTATTTCACGACGAGACGTACTCAAAGCCATAGCGAAAAACCTCGAAGCCTGCTTTAAACACCCCGTATAAGATATTGTAATTTAACAAAGAAAGGCGCATTATGCGCCTTTCCTGTTTTACCTTTCTTTAACATTCTTTCCCCAAGGCTGACATATGACAACACAAGCAAAATTTGTCCAAGGCTCAACAATGCGTCACATTCTGGTGATGACAGGTTCAGGCTCAATTGGATTAATGGCGCTGTTTATTGTCGACCTATTAGACATGCTGTTTATCAGTATGCTTGGTCAAGTCGAGTTAGCCGCTGCAGTAGGCTTTGCGGGTACGCTGCTATTCTTTGCTACTTCAGTATCCATTGGTACCTCAATAGCAATGGGGGCACTCGTCTCTAAAGCGATAGGCAGTGATGAAGTGAAACACGCTCGTGATCTCAGTGCGAGTATCATGGTGGTCGCATTTATCATTAGTACCTTCTTCACCGCATTAATGATGATCTACATGCCCGAGCTGCTTGCGAGTGTTGGCGCAAAGGGCGTGGCGGCTGAACGTGCAGCAGCCTATCTAAATATCTTACTTCCTAGTACACCACTACTGGCTGTCGGTATGGCTGCAGGTGCTGGCCTTCGTGCCGCTGGTGATGCTAAACGCTCCATGTGGGCCACCCTGATTGGGGGTATTGTTAATGCGATTCTTGATCCTCTATTTATCTTTGGATTTGGTTGGAATGTCGAAGGGGCGGCATGGGCATCACTTATTGCTCGTATCGCCGTTTTGGTGACCTCTCTTTATCCGCTGGTTAAGAAGCACAACCTGGTGGCTGTCCCTAACTTTGCTGTCATCATCACGAATCTAAGAGATATTTTGAAGATTGCCGTACCAGCGGTCGTTACTAATACGGCAACACCGATCGGTAATGCGATTGTGACCGCAGGAATCGCGCAGTTTGGTGAGGATTACGTTGCAGGTTTCTCGGTGATTGGACGGTTAACTCCGGTATGTTTTGGGGTGATCTTTGCGTTATCTGGTGCAGTAGGACCGATTATCGGGCAAAACTTTGGGGCAAATCGTTTAGACCGAGTGGAAGAAACACTCAAAGATTCACTCATTGTGACCACCATTTACACCATTGCCGTGTGTGTGATTCTCTACTTCCTTCAAGAATATGTCGTGTCGATATTCAGTCTAACAGGCGATGCCGCGACAATCGTATTGGCTTTCTGTACCTATGTTGCGATTACCTTTGTATTTAACGGCACGCTTTTCGTTGCCAACACATCGTTTAATAACCTGGGTAAACCGCTCTATTCAACAGCGTTGAACATGGGTAAAGCGACCGTTGGTACACTTCCTTTCGTTCATTTTGGCGCACTTTGGTTTGGTGCTCTTGGCGTTCTTTATGGTCAAGCAGTTGGTAATATAGTATTTGGCTTGATCGCTCTGGTCGTCGCACGCAAACACATCAAAGATCTGGTTCACGGTAGTGAAGTTGAGCTAGATGAGGAAGATCCATCAATGACCTGCGTGAATACTCAACCCTTCTGTTCTCATGATGCGGTAATGATTGAGGAAGTGTCAAAGGGTGAGCAGTTGGTAGAGACTGCGAAAGCTTCTAATTAAGTGACGATGATATGAATTATCGAATACTCGATGGTTCCATGGTGTTATTTTATCGTAATTTTGATGAAATGATATCGTAAACCTATTGACCTTGGACCTGACTTTAAGGTTTATAATACCTGTGTCCGAACGAAGTGCTTCAAGGTTTTCAATATGTGTACTCAGCATTCAACATGTAACTCAGCAAATACTGCTGGCTCTTTTAAAATAGCAGCGTCAGGGAATGCGCCTCAGTTTTCATCGTTTAAAGCGATCAATTCGTCAGATTGTAATACGGTTGAAGCACATTCTCAGGGATGCTGCTCGTCAGAGAACAACACCTCTCATACTGCAGGTAAACACGTACATACCGGATGCTGTGGTTCACACCACCATGTCGATAACGAACTTCCACCTACACTTAATGAGAACGATGTTTCGACCTACAGTTGGAAAGTCGATGGTATGGACTGCCCATCTTGTGCTCGTAAAGTGGAAACAGCTGTAACCAAATTAGCCGGTGTAGATGAGGCCAAAGTACTCTTTGCTACTGAAAAGCTGGTGGTCAAATCAACGTTATTAGACATATCTTCTCAGGTTGAACAAGCCGTCATGGCAGTGGGATTCACGCTGACATCAACCAAACGCTTATCTAAAAAGAATACTCAGCCACTCAGCACCAAAGACAAGCTCACCCAAATGGCTAAAGAGAATTCAGAGCTGATTACCATCTCGCTCATGATGTTATCTGGCGTAGTGGTTGGGCAGTTTAATCCAGAACTATCAAAGTGGATTTATACCCTAACTTGTTTGTTTGGGGTGTTACCTGTTGGTAAGAAAGCGGTTCAGCTGGCGAAGTCAGGAACACCGTTTGCTATTGAAACCTTGATGACCGTTGCGGCTTTGGGGGCTCTATACCTTGGTGAGACGGTAGAAGCCGCGATGGTACTGCTGCTGTTTATGCTAGGTGAGAGACTCGAAGCTTACGCTGCTTCTCGCGCTCGCAGTGGTGTGCAAGCGCTCATGGAGTTAGTACCTGAATCGGCGACGAAGATCGTAGATGGTCAACGTATCGAGGTGGCTGCAGAAGAGTTAAAGCCTAAAGACATTATTGAAATTGCAGCTGGTGGACGACTGCCTGCTGACGGTCGGTTGATGACCCAAGCGGCGAGCTTTGATGAAAGTGCATTAACGGGTGAATCACTGCCTGTTGAGCGCAATAAAGGTGAGCAGGTAATGGCAGGCTCAGTCGTTGCAGATCAAACCGTTCAGGTTGAGATCACCTCTAAGCAAGGCGAAAACGCGATCGATCGGATACTACATCTGATTGAAGAAGCTGAATCACGCAAGGCACCGTTAGAACGATTTCTTGATAAGTTCAGCCGTTGGTACACGCCAGCGATGATGTTGGTTTCCTTGTTGGTCATCGTGACGCCCCCGCTATTGTTTGCTCAACCTTGGGAAACTTGGGTGTACCGTGGTCTGGCTTTATTGTTGATTGCTTGTCCGTGCGCGCTCGTGATCTCAACACCCGCTGCGATTACCTCTGGCTTAGCAACCGCGGCAAAACGTGGTGCATTAATTAAAGGTGGAGCAGCTCTGGAACAGCTTGGCCGTATTGAAACCATTGCTTTCGATAAAACAGGAACGCTAACCCAAGGTAAACCAACGGTTACCGATGTGATGAGTTTTGGAGCGTTCGATCAAGAGGCATTATTGGCAACAGTGGCAGCTATTGAGGTGGGATCATCTCACCCATTGGCGAAATCCTTGGTAAGACATGTTGAATCCTTGGGTGTTGTGATCCCTGATGCTGAGAGCAAGAGAACCCTAGTTGGCGCCGGGATGGAAGGGATCGTCGAAGGCAAAAGCTATCAGATTTTAGCGCCGCGACACTCTACCGTGAGCTTAGAGCACAGCGTTGAAAAACAGCTATTGGCGCTGGAACAACAAGGTAAAACAGCCGTTGTCGTGATTGATAGCGATGAACAGAAGTTAATTGGTATCTTAGCTTGGCAAGACACCCTGCGCGAAGATGCAAAGAACGCGGTACAAAAACTCAATGCTATGAACATAAAGAGCGTGATGCTGACGGGCGACAACCCACGCAGTGCGAAAACAATGGCCGATAGTATTGGTATCAACTTTGAAGCAGGCTTGCTACCTGATGACAAAGTTAGATTTGTCGAGGACATGTCGAAAAATAGTGTGGTAGCGATGGTCGGTGATGGCATCAACGATGCGCCAGCAATGAAAGCCTCTTCGATTGGTATTGCCATGGGGAGCGGGACCGATGTGGCGTTAGAAGTGGCAGACTCCGCATTGACCCACAGCCGCTTGGTGGAGCTTCCGGCAATGATTGAGTTGTCGAGAGCGACATTGCTGAATATTCGTCAGAACGTTGCACTCGCTTTGGGGTTGAAGGGTGTGTTCCTTGTCACCAGTCTATTTGGTATCACTGGACTTTGGGTTGCGGTGTTAGCCGATAGTGGGGCGACAGCCTTGGTTACTCTGAATGCACTTCGATTGCTTCGTTTTAAACCTGAGGACGAATAACAACCGTTGAGTGGCTTTGAGAGTATACTCTTCTATATTTAGTAAGCTAAGTAAGCTAAGTAAGCTAAGTAAGCTAAACAAGTTGAATATAGGCGGCATCCAATGCCGCCTTTTTTGTGATCCAAACCGTTTAACTGTGCAATGGTGAATTTGTTTTCATTGTTAAATGAGATCTTAATCACTCTATGTCGGCGGTTGCTCAGATAAAGTCTCTGCATACCAACATACCCGTAAAGAAAAGTGATTAGGGTATAACGTAATTAACGAATTCACGTGAACCACGTAAACAGGAGTTACCTCATGTCTCAAGCCGTTTTCCATCTTGGTGTTACCGAAGCCGACCTTAATGGTGCAACACTGGCGATCATCCCTGGCGATCCAGCTCGCGTACAAAAAATTGCTGAGCAAATGGAGAATCCTGAATTTCTTGCAAGCCAACGTGAATACACGCTTTACCGTGCTGAACTAGACGGTAAACCTGTCGTGGTATGTTCTACCGGTATCGGTGGCCCATCAACATCTATTGCGGTTGAAGAGTTGGCTCAACTGGGTGTGCGTACATTCCTACGTGTTGGTACAACAGGTGCAATCCAAGAGCACGTTAACGTCGGCGATATGATCGTAACCACCGGCTCTGTACGCCTAGATGGTGCAAGCCTGCACTTTGCCCCAATGGAATTCCCGGCGGTGGCAGACTTTGATGTTGCGACGGCGATGAAAGAAGCGGTAGACGAAAGTGGGGCAACCGTACACATGGGTGTTACCGCTTCAAGTGATACCTTCTACCCAGGTCAAGAACGTTACGATACTTTCTCTGGTAGAGTAGTGAAGCGTTTCCAAGGTTCAATGAAAGAGTGGCAAGACATGGGCGTTCTGAACTTTGAAATGGAATCAGCAACGCTACTGACAATGTGTGCAAGCTCAGGCTTACGTGCTGGCTGCGTTGCAGGTGTCATCATCAACCGTACTCAGAAAGAGATCCCAGATCACTCAACACTGAAAGAGACAGAAGCACGTTCAATTAAAGTGGTAGTAGAAGCGGCGCGTAAAATGCTTTAGTACGAATAGTGCATAGTGATTGAATAAATCGCGATGAGCAAAGATATGAAATCCCTGATTACATGAGTAGTGTGATTGGGGATTTTTGATTTTTAACCCCCTTATATTAGAAATCTAGTCATCCTCGAGCGCGAGTCGACGAGTGCATCGGGGATCTAAAGCTGGCCAGGAGTAGTTACAGGCTTTTCCTGAATACTTGTCTCTCGTTCTTTTCAGCCAAGAAAAAGAGCAAGAAATGCAACGGCTAGCCCAATAACGACTAAAATCTTGTTGGTATTGGATTCGAGTTTTCTTTCTAGGTTTCTCTCGACTTGCAAAATGTCCGCTCTAGTCGCGATCTGAGTGTCGAGAATGCGTATCTGCTGCTCAGCAAGGACCTCTGCCTGCTTTTCTGGCATACCACTTTCTACGAGCTTTTTGATAAACAGATGAGAATCAAACATGTTGTTTTTGATCGCTTGTGTCATGAATATTCACCTCCTCTTGTTGATTGAGTGAAAGTCTCAAATCGGTTTAGATAAGGCAAATTGGAAGTGGAAAGTTAACTTGATAGTAGCACTTTTATCTGCAATCGGAGAGCGAATAGTCTTAAAGATTGTTAAGTGAGTATTATGTATTAGCGTTTTACCGAAGCCATTAATCAGCTACTTAGCTTCTCCTACCTTCTTCTCAAGATCCGCTTTCACCATATTGATCGCGGAAAGCGCGACCTTAGGATCGACTTCATTGCTTTCTAGCAAATAAATAAGATCAACGGCTAACTTGATATCGTCTGGTGCATTATCGAGTGGAGAAGGGGTTGGTTGATCAGA
The DNA here is from genome assembly GCF_003415655.1 of Vibrio maerlii. Lineage (GTDB taxonomy): Bacteria > Pseudomonadota > Gammaproteobacteria > Enterobacterales > Vibrionaceae > Vibrio > Vibrio maerlii. The sequence goes on along the minus strand of NZ_QRHC01000003.1, from coordinate 52,418 downwards.
CATTATTGGTGTTTCTCTCTAAAGGTGATCTGTTTTTCAATCTTAAGTTTAGCTTCAGAGCAGCGCTTTAGTCTTTGCTCTGTTGCCAATAACTCTTTTTGCATCTGCGGCTGTTGAAAGGCAGGGCAATGGTTTAATGAGCGCTGCTTTTCAAACACCATTTCACGCAATCGACGTTCCCACTCATTGTGTTGAGCGAGCTCTTGATAGAGTTGATTGATGGGTTTGCGATAATAGCTGCTGTGTTTAGGTTCGCTTTTACGGATTTTTTGCGTAGATAACTCACGTTGAATCGCGGCCATTTGTGCAAGCAGGGTATCGGTGAGGTATTCGGCTCGAAGGTTAGTTAGACGGCCTGATTCTTGTTCACGAATGATGCTCTCGAATGTAGCTTGTGCTTCTTTAACGCAAGGAACAAGCAGTTTGGCTTGGCAATGGAACAATTGCTGATCAAACAGTGCAACGTGGTGCTCACCCCGTTGGCGATCTAACGATGCTGCTTGAACAGCGAGTTGATCGAGTTTACTGTCCAGTTGGGAAAAATTGCCCATAGGTGCATCGCCTTTATTATTTTTCTAGTCGTCAGCTTTTGAAAGCTCTTAGCTTTTTGAAGATAGAGCTTTAAAAGATTAGAGATTTACAAACCAAGCCTCATACGCGAGCTTAACCGCTAAGATACTTACAACGGTAATGAATACCGGTCTAATAAATTTAGCACCAAACTTAATAGCGGAATGTGCGCCAACGTACGCGCCGGCCATTAAACACACACCCATGGTCAAGCCCAACATCCAATTGATATGGCCAAGAACCGCAAAGGTCACCAATGATGTGAAGTTACTGGTGAAGTTCATTGCTTTAGCAAGACCAGAGGCAAGTAAGATATTTATCTTGTAGATCGCCATTGAGCTGACTGTCCAGAACGCGCCAGTACCAGGGCCTGCCACACCGTCGTAAAAGCCCAGAGTGAAACCCTGGATAACTTGCTTCTTATTATGCTTAGGACATGGCTTCGGTAGAATATTCTGTGTGGCATTAGGGGAACGATTAAAGATGGTATAAATCGCTGCACCCAGGATGACAAGAGGCAACACTTTTTCTAACCATTCTGTAGATATGGCATCAACGACGAGCGTGCCGATGGTTGCACCTAACAAGGTTGCCCAAAACGCTTTCACCCAACATTTCGGGTCGAAGAGTTTCTTTCGGAAGTATGTGACTGCTGCGGTTGATGAAGCAAAGGTTGCGGCGAGCTTGTTTGTACCTAATGCGATATGAGGAGGCAAACCAATAGACAGCAGGGCAGGGACGGTCAGCATACCACCGCCGCCAGCAACCGCATCAATAAACCCAGCAATAAAAGCAACTAGCGCTAAGATAACCAACATGGTTGGTTCAATCATTTCCATAGGGAGTGTTATTCTCGTTATAGTTTTCTAGTATTCGATATTACGCTTGAAAGGCGGCAGCGAGTCTAAAAGAGACTTACCGTATCGCTTTGTCACAATGCGTCTATCGAGGATGACGACTCTACCAGAATCTTGTTCTTTACGCAGCAAACGACCAACGGATTGAATCAGTTTTTTACTCGCATCTGGCACCGTGATTTGTAAGAACGGATTCCCTCCTCGGCTCTCGATATATTCAGAGTGCGCTTGCTCAACCGGTGAGGTTGGAACGCCAAAAGGAATCTTGGTAATGACCAAATTCTTCAATAACTCTCCGGGTAAATCGAGCCCCTCCGAGAAGCTACCTGTTCCAAAAAGAATGCTGCATTTGTCTGAATCTATTAGTTTTTTATGTTTTTTTAGAATTTCTGAGCGTGAGGTTTCACCTTGAACCTGTAACGCCCAGCCTTTCTTTATAAATTGAGCACTCAGTGCATCAGCAACTTGGTTCATTTGCCAATAGGAAGAGAATAATACTAAGTTTGCCTGCTTGTCTTCGATTAACTTAGGCAATTTTTCAATAAGATATTCGGTAAATTGGGGAGCTTGCGGCTCGTATTTCATCGCTGGAATATAAAGTTCGGCGTTATTCTGATAGTCAAATGGTGAAGCAAGAGCAAGGAATTGCGTGCCGCTATCACTTTTTTCACTGATCCCGGCTTGATGGCAGAAAAAACTGAATGAGTTCAACGCCCGCATCGTCGCGGAAACCAAAACAGCACCCACGCAACGGCTCCAGATCTGCTGATCAAGCTGCCAACCGACCTCCAAAGGCGAGACATTAACGATGAAATCGCCCTCTCTTTCGTCATTGACTTCTAACCATCGAGCCAAAGGCGCCCCTTTTTCGCGCTTTGGTTCAGCCATGAGCTTCCAAACTTGCGCTAGGTTATCCATGCGTTGTAGATAGAAGCCCAGTTCGGCCAGCGCGGGTTCGGCTAAACGAGCGGCAATCTCACCGTCTTTTAAACGCTCGGCGATCAAATCTGCGATTTTAGCCGTTGCTTGTGCGCCTTTTTGGCTGATCTGCTTAAGCTCTTTGGCTTCTTCTTCTAACCAAGAAGGGAGGTCACCATGCTCAAAGCGGTATCGTTTTTCCTCAAACTGACTAGCATCAAAGCGAGTCGTAAGCTGAGAAAGTTGCGGAATCAATTGCTGAATGGCACTTTGCAGCTCATTCTGGAATCGACCTACGCGTTTTGCATCAGCTAAACCAGCAAATTTACTCACGCTTTGGTTTAAACGCTCTAACCAACTCGCGGCACCTTTTAAGCTTGCCGCCGCAGAAGAGTGGTCTCGTGCGACATGGGGTAGGTGATGTGCTTCATCAAAGATATAGATGGTATTTTCTGGCTCTGGAAGAATGACGCCGCCGCCTAAATCGGCATCGGCCATCACTAAACTGTGGTTAGCGATAATCACGTCCACCTTATCAAGCTCAGAGCGCGCTTTTTGGAACGGGCAGTTACGGTGTGCCGGCATGCTGTTGTTGCAGCTGTGCTTGTCGCTGACGATAGATTGCCAAATCTCGTCTTTAATTGGCTTTGGCCATGAGTCTCGGTCGCCATCCCACTTGTTCTCAGCAAGCTTCTTATACATAAGCTCGAGTTGGTCGATGTCTTTCTTCTTCGGTTTGGATTCAAACATCGCCAACTGACCGCCATCAACACCCGATGCGCTGGCTAGCTTTTCCGCACAACAATAACGTTGACGGCCTTTGGCCAATATAAAGGAGAACTCTTTATCGGTGATTCTTCTATATAGAGGCAAGTCTTTGTTCACGAGTTGTTCTTGCAGTGCCACCGTCGCGGTTGAAATCACCACTTTACGATTGTTCATCACTGCAACAGGAATGGCCGCCATCAAATACGACAGCGATTTACCGATTCCGGTACCCGCTTCGGCAACCAAGATGCGATTTGACTTGTGATATTGGCCACACAGCGTCTTGGTGATTTCTGCAACCAAATAGTTCTGTGCACGACGAGGTATAAAGTTATCCAACTGATACTGAAGGTTTTGATAACTGGTGCGAATGGATTGTTGAATCTTGGTAGTTAGCATTTTGTGACCTACTTAACGAGGCGCACATAGTAGCACAAAGTACTGGTAAATGATTGAAGAACAAAAACTAGTCACTTTTCACTACTAAGTTAGATCAAAGTCACATAAATAAAAGGAACTAATCTAAGCGAGTAATTTTACGGTATTTATTGCTAAAAAGTTGTTTAAGTGTCTTTTGTGTGAGTTTTATTCTAATAAATGGCGCGGTAATCTACTGTTTATGCTGATTGTTTCTATTTAATTAGCTTATTGTAAATCGAACTCAAGATCACACTTTATTATAATTCGTTTGTTTTATTTATAATTAACTTATTGTTTTTGCAGTGTTTTTATGTTTTTTAGAATTATTTTTTTAGTCATTTTTATGTCATTGACAGTCGGGAGGAACTTTTGCAATCTTAACTCCGAAATTTAAAGGCAGGGATGCAAAGCGGTAACGTTTACATTCTTGCAACAAAAAATAAAAGGGAACCGGATAAGGAATTCCCATCTTAGAAAAGGCAGTGGATTTACTATGAAAAAGACTCTATTAGCTCTAGCAGTTGTAACTGCAGCTACATCTGCACAAGCAGTTGAAATTTTTAACCAAGACGGCGTAACCGTTGGTCTACACGGTGACATCGAAGTTGTTTACAAAAACGAAACGACTCGTAGCTCTTTCCAACAAGAAATCCAAGACGCAGACTTTGGTTTTGACACTCGTTACATGATCAACGACGAGTTCACTGTGGGCGCATACTGGGAGTTTGACGGTTCTAAGCACACTAACGCAGTTGACACTAAAAACGGCGACCAATTCGTAGCGCTATATTCTCAAACTTACGGCTCTATCAAGTTTGGTCGTCTATGTACTGCGATCGATGATGCGGGTATCGGCTCGGATTACCAATACGGTATCTCATCTTTCTTCGACACTAACTACTCTCCTTGTGACGATGAAGCTGTTCGTTACGATTACGACAACGGTTCTTTCTACGTAACTGCTGGTATGATTCAAGATAAAGTTGATTCTGATGGCAAAAACGTTAATGCAAGCGATGACACGTACTACGATGGTAAAATCGGTTACCGTGTAGCAGATTTTGACTTCACAGCTTTCTACGGCTCTGCTGATAACGCTGCTAAAGATGTTGTAATGGGCTTTGAAGGTCGCTTTGGTGGTATCGAGAATGTGAACCTAGCGCTTGCTTACTACAATGCAGATAAAGACAACTTCAATAACGCAAACAACGACACTATCGCTGTTTCTGCTGATTACACTATGGGTCTATGGAGTTTTGCTGCAGGTTACTCAACTTCTGACCACGACGTTAGCGCTCTTGATAAAGACAGCTGGTACCTAAACACTGGTTACGGTATTGCTCCAAATACTAAAGTATACGCAGAGCTTGGTGGTGACGACCAAGACGATTCTGACCTAGCATTCGCAATCGGTGCTAAAGCTGAATTCTAATCTAAATATTGATTAGTTAAATAAGTCGCCCAGCCTTTGGGCGACTTTATCAATAACAACAATCCCCTCGTTAAACTCGATTTTTTGTTTCATTAAGTAGAAAGTCTGAGCGAAATCACAAAAAAAAAGTGAACTTTTCATTTTTTACCATCCAAGTCAATTTCTAAGATGTTCCTCTGTAATCTGACCTTTTTAAATTATTAATAATCAATAATATTCAGTTTTATGGTATTTTTGTCTGAATTTTTTATTTATTTTGGTGTTTTATCTTTTTGGTAAATCGCCTTAGTTTTGCTCACCTATTTCTTAAGTTGTTGTTTTTTTTGAGTATTTTCATTTGGCGATGAAAATTTACATTGTTTGACAGTGAAAAAGATCTTCTGCAATGATGCATTCGAAATTTGTTGACGGAGATTCAAACGGAAACGTTTACATGTGTCTTCGATAGCGAAAAATAAATAAGGGGACCGGACAAGGATCTCCAACTCTAAGAAAAGGCAGTGGATTATTATGAAAAAGACTTTACTAGCTCTAGCAGTTGTTACTGCAGCTACATCAGCGCAAGCTGTTGAAATCTTCAACCAAGATGGCGTAACTGTTGGTCTACATGGTGACATCGAAGTAGTTTACAAGAACGAAACGACTCGTAGCTCTTTCCAACAAGAGATTCAAGACGCAGACTTCGGCTTTGACGTTCGCTATATGATCAATGACGAATTCACAGCAGGTGCTTACTGGGAGTTTGACGGTTCTGAGTACTCTAACGCTGACGTAACTAAGAACGGTGATACTTACGTAGCGCTATACTCTCAGTCCTACGGTTCTATCAAGTTCGGTCGTCTATGTACTGCACTTGATGATGCAGGTATCGGTTCTGACTACCAATACGGTATCTCTTCTTTCTTCGATACAAACATGGCAATGTGTGGTGACGAAGGTGTTCGCTACGACATCGACACTGGCATGTTCTACGGTACACTTGGCCTAATCCAACAAAAAGTTGATTCAGATGGTGAATCTATTGCTGATAACCAAGATGCATACATCGATGGTAAACTAGGTCTGCGCGTAGCTGATTTTGACTTCACTGCATTCTTCGGTCTTGGTGAAACTGCAGCTCCAGTAGCTGTTGGTGGTAACGTAGATGACAGTGTTTACGGTCTAGAAGCTCGCTTTGGCGGCATTGAGAACCTTAACCTTGCAGCAGCTTATTACGTAACAGATGCTGATTTCCAAAACGCAACTGGTAAAGATTTCAACACTGATACTATTGCATTCGCTGCTGATTACTACATGGACCTTTGGACATTCTCTGCAGGTTACTCTATTGGTTCTCACGACCTAGCAGGTAAAACTGAAAATGGTCAAGAGTACACAGAGCAAGACAACTGGTTCGTAAACGCAGGTTACGGCATCGCTCCAAACACAACTGTTTATGCAGAAGTTGGTGGTGACGACCAAAGCGGTTCTGACCTAGCATTCGCAATCGGTGCTAAAGCTGAATTCTAATTGACTTCTTAGTCAATTTTTAGATAAAAAAGCCACCTTCGGGTGGCTTTTTTGTTAGGATAAAGAATATTTTAGATTGTTTTATTAGATTCTGGATGAGAACAACAATGAAGAAAGCATGGTTAGCTTTAGGTCTGCTTGCTGCTGCAATGGGCAGCGCAAGTGCCGCAACACTGACACCACAAAAAGGTGTTTCGATTCTATTTATCAACGGACAAGAGTCTCAAACCAAAATTGGTAAGAATGAGATCAATGATGGTTACAACCAAGTTGTTGTTCGTATGGAAAAGGCATTTGGTAATAGTGGTGTGTTTACTTCTGAACCTTACGTTTTGACTTTCGATGTGTCTGGTGATGATATTGAGGTTAAACACCCACAAGCGCGCAGTAAGATGGAAGCTGAAAAAACGTTTCGTGCTGGTGCTCCTGATTGGAAAGTTATTCAGGACGATGTGAAACTTAAGCACGAACAAGATGTGATCTCAAACAAAGGTGGTTTCCTGCCGTTTTTAGGTATGGATGACCAAGTCGCTCAGTACAATGAAGAAAAGGCGATCTACTTTAAAGATGGCGTTCTTGCTGACAAGCCTGCTGAAGCGATTGTGATTGCCACTACTTCAACGGCCGTAGCTGCAACTACTACTGCCAGCAATGAAGTGAATGTTGCTAACGTTTCTGAGGCAGCTCAAACACAAGCACAACCAGTTCAGCTACCGGAAGTTCAAACGGTTGAACAGCTTAAAGCTTGGTACCTAAAAGCATCTAAAGCAGAACGTAAAGAGTTCCGTAAGTGGATGATTGATCAAGAATAGTTTCTTAGTCCCTAGTGAATTAAGACCCTAGTTCCTAGATATTTTTCTAGGATCTAGGATCTAGGATCTAGGATCTAGGATCTACAACTCTATCTCCTTCCATTCCCCAAGCCCTAAATCGCCCAATACAACCTTACCCATTTGGGCTCTTACTAGACGTAGAGTAGGGAAGCCAATATTCGCTGTCATGCGTCGAACTTGTCGGTTTCTGCCCTCAATGATCGTGATCGACAGCCAAGTTGTTGGGATCGCGGCTCTAAACCGAACGGGTGGGTTACGCTCCCAAAGTGTCGGTTCAGACATGATTTCAACCGTCGCTGGCAGTGTCATGCCATCTTTTAATTCGACACCTTTTCGTAGCTTATCTAAATCACTCTTTGTAGGTGCACCTTCCACTTGAACCCAATACGTCTTTGGTGACTTTGAGTTTGGCTGAGTGAGTTTTGCCTGCAAGATGCCGTCATTGGTGAGGATCATTAAGCCTTCGCTATCTCGATCTAAACGACCCGCGGCATACACATCTTTTACTGGGATAAAATCCGCTAGGGTTTGACGGCCATCGCCATCGGTAAACTGGCTCAACACATCGAAAGGCTTGTTAAAAATAATAACCTTGCGGTCTTCTGGGGCGATGCGTGGCTTGTCGACGTTACTGTTACGCGGTTTAGCTCGGTGCTTACTGCTGCTTCGACCTTTGGCTCCATGTTTAAAACGACCGCCCTTTGGTGCGGTTTTTTCTCGGGAGGAGGTGTGGCGAGAGCGAGTGGACATGTTAACTACCTTGCAAAATTGTAAACGAACTGTGCGCAAAAGTTTTATGTCTGCTCCCTTTAAGCTATCATTTGCGCGCAAAAAACTAATAACAGAGCAGAATAGAAAATTTTCTAGTCGACAATCATAGACTAAATCATCTGTTTTGTTTAATTATAACCAAATGAGTTCTTTCGATCTTCTTGGTCGATAGACCTTTGCGCTCACGGAAAAATGCTCAGCAAAAGAATGCAGAGCAGAGTGCAGATTCGCGTTATAGCAGTTCAATGAGGAGCTTGAGTCAATCCATCAATGATGACCAAGACTGAATTGCTAACGAACATTCACACAGCTGGTTTCAAACCTCAGCTGTTCGAACTATAGGGAAATTTCATGCCTACTGAAAAGCCAACCATCATTTATACCATTACAGACGAAGCACCGGCGCTAGCAACCTATTCTCTACTGCCAATCATTCAGTCTTTTACCAAATCGTCTGGTATCAATGTTGAAACTCGTGATATCTCATTAGCAGGGCGCATTATTGCTAACTTCCCTGAGCACCTAACTGAAGAGCAACGTATTGGCGATGCGCTAGCAGAGTTGGGTGAATTAGCGAAAACACCAGAAGCAAACATCATCAAGCTGCCAAACATTTCAGCTTCTATCCCACAACTAAAAGCAGCTATTGCTGAGCTTCAAGCAAAGGGGTATGCACTCCCTGATTACCCGGAAGAGCCAACGACTTACGAGCAAGAAGCAATCAAAGCAACCTACGATAAGATCAAGGGTAGTGCGGTAAACCCAGTACTACGTGAAGGTAACTCTGACCGCCGTGCACCACTATCGGTTAAGAATTATGCGAAGAAAAACCCACACTCAATGGGTGCATGGTCTGCAGATTCTAAATCTCACGTTGCAAGCATGTCTGGCAGTGACTTCTTCGGTAGCGAAAAATCGACCACATTAGACAAAGCAACCGACGTGAGCATCGAATTTGTTGCTCAATCTGGTGAGAAGAAAACCCTGAAAACAGCTTTCGCTCTACAAGATAAAGAGATCATCGATTGTTCGGTAATGAGCAAGAAAGCACTGGTTGAATTCTTTGAAGTGCAGATCCAAGAAGCGAAACAGCAAGATGTTCTGCTTTCTCTGCACATGAAAGCAACCATGATGAAAGTCTCTGATCCTGTGATCTTTGGTCACGCGGTTAAGGTTTACTACAAAGAAGTATTCAGCAAGTACGGTCAGTTGTTTGATGAGCTGGGCGTCGATGTGAACAATGGTATTGGTGATGTTTATACCAAGATTGCCAACCTTCCGGCTGACCAAAAAGCGGCAATTGAAGCTGACCTTCAAGCGGTTTACGAAACTCAGCCACCATTAGCAATGGTAGATTCTGATCGCGGTATCACGAACCTTCATGTACCAAGTGACATCATCGTCGATGCATCAATGCCTGCAATGCTACGCTCATCTGGCCAAATGTGGGGACCAGATGGCAAACAGAAAGATACTAAAGCGATGATCCCAGATCGTAGCTACGCAAGCATCTACCAAGCGGTGATTGATTTCTGTAAAGAGAACGGGGCATTTGACCCAACAACAATGGGTAGCGTGCCAAACGTGGGTCTAATGGCACAAAAAGCCGAAGAGTACGGTTCTCACGATAAGACATTCATCTTAGACCAAGCGGGTACTGTTCAAGTAACGGCTGCTGATGGCACGGTACTTCTGGAGCAAGATGTTGCTGAAGGCGATATCTTCCGTATGTGTCAGGTAAAAGACGCACCAATTCAAGACTGGGTGAAACTTGCAGTGACTCGCGCTCGTGCAACGGGTGTTCCAGCGGTGTTCTGGTTAGATGAAAAACGTGCGCACGATGCGGAGCTTATCAAGAAGGTAAATGCTTACTTACCTAACTATGATACCGATGGTCTTGAGCTTAAGATTCTGTCTCCACTAGAAGCGACTAAATACTCTCTAGTACGCATCAAAGATGGTCTAGATACGATTTCAGTAACGGGTAACGTACTTCGCGATTACCTAACGGATCTATTCCCAATCCTAGAGCTAGGCACGTCTGCGAAGATGCTGTCTATCGTTCCTCTAATGAACGGCGGTGGCCTGTTTGAAACGGGAGCGGGTGGTTCTGCTCCTAAGCACGTTCAACAGGTGGAGAAAGAAAACCACTTACGATGGGATTCACTGGGCGAGTTCCTGGCACTAGCGGCTTCTCTAGAGCACCTAAGCACTGTAACTGGTAACGCGAAAGCGCAAGTACTGGCTGAGGCTCTTGATAAAGCGACCGGCCTGTTCCTAGACAATAACAAGTCGCCATCACGTAAAGTGGGTGAGTTAGATAACCGTGGCAGTCACTACTACCTAGCAACTTACTGGGCACAAGCACTTGCTGAGCAAACCGCTGATGCAGAGCTAGCGAACGAGTTTAAGTCTATTGCTGAGGCTCTGACATCAGGTGAAGAGACAATCGTTGCTGAGTTAAACAACGCGCAAGGTGTCTCAGGTGAGCTTGGTGGTTACTATGCACCTGAGTTCGACAAGGCATCACCACTTATGCGCCCAAGTCAGGCACTTAACGGTGTGATTGACGCGTAAATTGTGTTGACTCATTAAAATCAAAAAACCGCCATCAGGCGGTTTTTTTATGTCTATCGTTCGTCAATCAAGAAATGATTTGATGGCTACTTTGCTTGTTGGGCTTCCATAGGAACAACTTCGCTAGCGTGATAACCCTTTGGCCCTTGTTCTACTTCATATGAGACCTGCTGGCCCGCTTTCAGTGTTCTATAACCGTCCATTTGAATGGTGGAGTAGTGCGCGAAAATGTCACCATCTTCGCCTTCTGGGCAAATAAAACCAAATCCCTTGGCATTGTTAAACCATTTTACTGTACCTGTAGCCATGCTATACATCCTTCATGCATTTACTGATGTTTCTAAAACCGTTTACCACCGAACATGCTAGTGACTTCAACAATAAGACCGTTTCTAAAACAGTGTGGTTCTGAAACAGAGGTTGTGTCAAAAAGCTCGGAAGAACAACAAGTGCATAGCGAACCAAAATCGCTAATTTTTTAAGCACTCGATTTCCAATGTAGTCAATGATAAGTAACAGTCAACAATAAAATGCGTTTAAGATTAACATTTTTACATACAAATCAAATTTGAGATGATTACATTACAGTAACTTTGTAATGTGAAACTTCTTGGATAACAAAGGAATACCAAAGTCGGGCAAAAAATCACCAATCGTTTTATTTAATCGAGACTTACATAAGGTTTTATTTGCAGCAACGACAATGCTGAATTAGTCTCTAAGTAAGCCTTTTATTTTTGCTCGGCAGGTTTGCAAATCGATTAAGAAACAAGTGAGTTAATCGGTGAAAAAAGGTAAAATCCATGCAGAATCTAATGAAATAACTGGGCGTCATGGGCAAGCAATTTGAATGGGTAACTCCAGACTCAGATCTACTGGAGAGAGAAGAAACCGGCGTTAAGCCTCCTTCACTGTATAACGTCGTATTAAATAATGACGACTACACACCGATGGACTTCGTTATCGAAATCTTAGAGCGCTTTTTCTCTATGGATGCCGATAAAGCAACACAAACCATGTTACAGGTTCACTACGAAGGCAAAGCGGTCTGCGGGACTTATACAGCAGAAGTAGCGGAAACGAAAGTGGCTCAAGTTAGTATGTATTCGAAAGAAAATGAGCATCCGCTGCTATGCACGATGGAGCAAGCTTGATCTAATCGAGCGATAAAGCGCTATTACACTAGCAATAGTGATCAATTTAATAGTGGGCGAGTTGTTTTACCAAGGAGGTAATTATGCTGAATAAAGAGTTAGAGTCGAGTCTGAACGGTGCATTTGCTCGTGCCCGAGACAAACGACATGAGTTTATGACCGTTGAGCACCTCCTGTTAGCCTTAATCGATAACGATTCAGCTCGAGAGGCCTTGGTTGCATGCGGAGCTGATCTTGAAGCAATTCGTCAAGAACTGGATATTTTCATCGACCAAACGACGCCACTGATCCCAGAGAGTGATGAAACGCGCGAGACTCAGCCGACGCTGAGCTTCCAGCGTGTTCTTCAACGTGCAGTATTCCACGTTCAGTCTTCTGGGCGTAGTGAAGTGAGCGGCGCCAATGTACTGGTGGCGATTTTCAGTGAACAAGAGTCTCACGCTGCATACCTACTTAAGAAAAATGACATTAGCCGCCTAGACGTGGTGAACTTCATTTCGCACGGTATTACCAAAGCGTCTAGTGATGATAGCTCTGAGCCAAGCTCGAACTCATTCCAGAGTGAGGGCAGCGAAGAGATCCCTGCAGAGGAACGTCTAGATAGCTTTGCGACTAACCTAAACGACGTTGCGAAGAAAGGCAACATTGATCCACTGATTGGCCGTGATAAAGAGCTTGAGCGCACGATTCAGGTTTTGTGTCGTCGTCGCAAGAACAACCCTCTACTAGTGGGTGAAGCGGGTGTGGGTAAAACCGCAATTGCTGAAGGTCTAGCGTGGAGAATTGTTGAAGGTCAGGTGCCTGAGGTGATTCAAAACAGTGTGATCTACTCATTGGATATCGGTTCGCTACTCGCCGGCACGAAATACCGTGGTGATTTCGAGAAGCGATTCAAGAGCATTCTCAAGCAGCTTGAAAAAGAAGACGACGCGATTCTGTTCATCGACGAAATCCATACCATCATTGGTGCGGGTGCTGCGTCTGGTGGTCAGGTTGATGCCGCCAACCTTATCAAACCTCTACTCAGTAGCGGTAAGCTTCGCTGCATTGGTTCGACAACATACCAAGAATATTCGAATATCTTTGAGAAAGAGCGCGCTCTGTCTCGTCGTTTCCAAAAAATCGATGTGGTTGAACCATCACTGGATGACACCACGAAGATCCTTATGGGTCTAAAACCGAAATACGAAGCGCACCACGAAGTTCGCTATACTAACAAGGCACTGCGTGCTGCGGTTGAGCTTTCTGCTAAATACATCAATGAGCGTCACCTGCCTGATAAAGCGATTGACGTTATCGATGAAGCAGGCGCGAAGAGTCGCCTTGTTCCGGCAAGCAAACGTAAGAAAACTGTCGGTGTGGCTGATATCGAAGCGATGGTGGCCAAGATGGCACGCATCCCTGAGAAGTCGGTTTCATCTTCAGACAAAGATATTCTTCAGAATCTTGACGACAAGATGAAGATGCTGGTGTTCGGTCAAAACAAAGCCATCGATGTACTAAGTGAAGCGATTAAGCTTACACGCGCTGGCCTTGGTGCGGATAACAAGCCAGTTGGTTCATTCCTATTTGCTGGCCCTACAGGGGTGGGTAAAACAGAGGTAACGGTTCAACTCTCTAAACTACTGGGTATTGAGCTGCTGCGCTTTGATATGTCGGAATACGGTGAGCGTCACTCCGTGAGCCGCTTGATTGGTGCACCTCCTGGTTATGTGGGTTACGACCAAGGTGGTCTGCTAACAGACGCGGTAATCAAGCATCCTCACTCTGTTGTATTGCTGGATGAGATCGAAAAAGCACACCCAGATATCTTCAACCTGCTTCTGCAAGTGATGGATAATGGTACGCTGACTGACAACAACGGCCGTAAAGCGGATTTCCGTAACGTGATTCTGGTTATGACAACCAACGCTGGTGTAGCTGAAACAGAGAAGAAATCGATCGGCCTGATCCAACAAGATCACACGCCTGACGCGATGGGTGAAATCAAGAAGGTGTTTACTCCTGAGTTCCGTAACCGTCTTGATAATATTATCTGGTTCAACAGCCTTGATGAAGGTGTTATCCATCAAGTGGTGGATAAGTTCATTGTTGAGCTTCAAGTCCAGCTTGATGCACGTGGCGTCTCTTTAGAAGTGGATGAGGATGCTCGCCACTGGTTAGCAAACAAAGGCTACGACAAGGCTATGGGCGCGCGTCCGATGGGCCGTGTGATTCAAGAGCAGCTTAAGAAACCTCTGGCGAACGAGCTGTTGTTTGGTTCACTCGTCGATGGTGGTACGGTTCGCGTCACCTTGGCGAAAGAAGAGCTTAAGTTTGAATATATGGGCGCGAAAGAAGAGGCGTTTCATTGATAGCGAGAAGCTAGTCCCTAGAAATCTAGTTCCTAGTAGCAGTAATGCGTCTAGGAACTAGGGCCTTGGAGACTGTTGACTTTTTCAACACACAAAAAAACGAAGCCTAGGCTTCGTTTTTTTGTGTGCATTCGAAAATATGAATTAACGAGCGCGGAAGACGATGCGGCCTTTAGATAGGTCGTATGGAGTCATCTCTACAGTCACTTTGTCACCAGTAAGAATACGGATGTAGTTTTTACGCATTTTACCAGAGATGTGTGCTGTTACTACGTGGCCGTTTTCAAGCTCAACACGGAACATAGTGTTTGGAAGAGTGTCTAGGACAGTGCCTTGCATCTCAATTACGTCTTCTTTAGCCATTTAATCCTCTTTAGAAACTTAGGCGAATTCTTTCGGAGTTTAATAATTCAGTAGATAATGATTTATCTACAAGTCGTGACTGCGACAAGCGGTCAGTATCCGAAAAAATGGAATATATATAAAGTTGGGCGGTATTCTACCCTTGCCATCGATGATTTACTAGTCTTTGATGGCGTTGAAAGCGTACTTTATAACTCATCGCCGGACATTGGTCGATCTGATACCCCAAGTATAGCCATTGCCTGTCTAGCTTTTTGGCGTGTTCGATTTGATAAAGCACGCATAACGTACCCAGTGAAATATCAATCTTTGGGTCGAAGAAAGTATAAAAGGCACTGGTACTATGCGGCAGAATATCGGTCACCGCTATCGCGACTAGCTTATCTTCATAGTAAACATGAATGAAATGGCTTTCCATCCAGTGTGTGGTGGCAAATGATTCGAACTCTTGTTTATTGGGTGGAAACATCGAGCCGCTACTGTGCCGAGCTGAAATATACTCTGAATAAAGCGCAAACCAATCATCGTCTAAGGTGTTTTTAACTTCCCAATGAAAAGCCTTTGCTTTGTTCAGCAAGCGTTTTTGGCTTTTGGACGCTTTGAAGTCAGCGAGCGATACACGTAAAGCCTCACATGCATGGCAAGTCTCACAGTGTGGTTTGTAGATGGTTTCTCCGCTTCGACGAAAGCCGTTTGCGAGAAGGATCTCGTAGTTCGTCGGAGTTTGCATGAACTCATCCAATGCAACTGCCACGCGTTCTTGTTGATCAGGTAAGTAGTTACATTGATGGGTTTGTGTGAGTCCGATACGGATTTGTTGTAGTTCTGCGCTCATAGGGAGAAGCCTAGCTTAATACCTCGAGTTGTATCTCTTGTGCTTGGTAACAATTTTCGACAACTGGGTTGTCTCTTAACCTTAGCAGTGAACGGTAGAACTCGTCTGCATTAAGTTCGATGGCTCCTAATGATTCTAGATGCGGATTAAGCACTTGGCAGTCGATCATCACGCCTTGGTGCCGACTAAAGTGATGACAAAAGTACCAAAGCGCAATCTTAGACGCATTAGTCTTAAGGCTGAACATCGATTCGCCACAAAAGATCTGCCCCATTTGCACACCGTAAAGCCCGCCAATTAGCTCATCGTTATCCCAGACCTCAACCGAATGAACATAATCGTTTTCAGCTAGGGTGAAGTAAGCTTGCTGCATATCTCGGTTAAGCCAGCACTCTTCAGCACTGCGTGTTTCAGAACAAAGACGAATCACTTCGTTTGTTGCGTGATTGAGTGTGACTTTATATTGATGTTTACGCTGAAATTTTTTGACACTTTTCGACGGTTTAAATGTCTCAGGATTAAAGGTCGCCCTTGGTGTTGGCGACCACCATAAAATGGGTTCACCGGGACCATACCAAGGGAAAATGCCGTTATAATAGGCATTTAGAATTCTTTCAGGGTGCAAGTCACCGCCAAACGCCAAGAGGCCACATGGCTCCTCAAGTGCTTCTCCTACAGATGGGAAGCTATAATTATCTAAAGAGAGTTCTGGTAGATAAATCGCCAATGCTCAAATCCTAGTTCAATAGAGGGATATCGTAATGAAAAAGTGGTTGGTAATTTTACTGATTTTTCCACTATTTGCTCACGCTTACCAGCGTAATCAAGCTCGCCCAGTTAACGATGTGGTTTATGGCGCGGTTGAGTCTGTA
This sequence comes from Vibrio maerlii, assembly GCF_003415655.1. Classification (GTDB taxonomy): domain Bacteria; phylum Pseudomonadota; class Gammaproteobacteria; order Enterobacterales; family Vibrionaceae; genus Vibrio; species Vibrio maerlii. Next base: position 36,185 of record NZ_QRHC01000003.1, on the reverse strand, counting down.
CGTTATATCACACAACAAGAGATTATCCATTCTCAAGCGAATGGTTGGCACACATTATTGGGTGCTGTTGTGGGGGGATTAGTCGGTAATCAGTTTGGTGGCGGGACAGGTAAAGAGGTCGCGACTGCGGTTGGTGCGGTTGCTGGGGCTGGTATGGTTCGCCATCATGGCAACCGTGATACCTTGATTGAATATAAGTTGGTTGAGATCTTGATTAAGACAGATAAAGGTAAACTTGTTGATGTGATTCAAGACGTCGATAATTCGATGCTTTTCAATCGTGGTGATGAGGTGCGAATACTCTACTTTAATGATGGGGTAAGGGTCGATATCGCCTATTAAGCCTTTATAAAAATGTGTAATCATCAACTAGTACGATTTAGCTCTGGTTTTCCAATAAATTATTGGTTAGTCTGAATTCATGAATAATGATTCAGTTCCAAACAGGAAAGGTTTGGAGCACAATAATTTTGGAAAAGATGTTGATGGAAAGCCTTACTTTACAACCAATTAACCGAGTGAATGGCGAAGTAAACCTGCCTGGCTCAAAAAGCGTATCGAACCGCGCGCTTTTGCTTGCTGCATTAGCTAAGGGTACGACTCGTCTAACTAACCTTTTAGATAGTGACGATATTCGTCACATGTTGAATGCCCTTAAAGCGTTGGGTGTGAGCTATCAATTGTCTGAAGACAAAACGGTATGTGAGGTTGAGGGTCTAGGCAAGGCGTTTGATTCTGAGCAAGCGCTAGAACTGTTCTTGGGTAATGCTGGTACAGCAATGCGTCCACTAGCAGCTGCATTATGCCTTGGTGGTGGTGAGTACATACTAACGGGCGAACCTCGCATGAAAGAGCGTCCAATCGGTCACCTGGTTGATGCATTGCGTGAAGCGGGTGCAGATATCACTTACCTAGAAAACGAGAACTACCCACCACTAGAAATTAATGCGAAGGGTCTATCGGGCGGTACTGTGACCATCGATGGCTCGATCTCTAGTCAATTCTTAACTGCATTCTTGATGTCAGCACCGCTTGCTCAAGGAGATGTGACGATCAACATCGCTGGCGAGTTGGTTTCTAAGCCATACATTGATATCACCTTGCACATCATGAAGCAGTTTGGCGTTGAAGTTGAAAACAACGACTACCAAACGTTCAAGATCAAGGCGGGCCAAAGTTATGTCGCACCGGGTGACTTCCTTGTTGAAGGTGATGCGTCGTCGGCGTCTTATTTCCTAGCGGCTGCTGCAATTAAAGGTGGTGAAATCAAGGTAACGGGTATTGGTAAAAACAGCATCCAGGGTGATATCCAATTTGCAGATGCATTAGAGAAAATGGGAGCCGAAATCGAATGGGGCGATGATTATGTTATCTCTCGTGTCGGTGAGCTCAAAGGCATCGATATGGACTACAACCACATCCCAGATGCCGCAATGACGATTGCGACAACCGCCCTTTTTGCAGAAGGTACAACGGCGATTCGCAACGTATACAACTGGCGTGTGAAAGAGACCGACCGTCTTGCTGCTATGGCGACAGAGCTGCGTAAAGTGGGTGCAGAAGTGGAAGAGGGTGAGGATTACATCATTGTTAAACCAACCGCTAACCTAAAGCACGCTGCGATTGATACGTACGACGACCACCGTATGGCTATGTGCTTCTCGTTGGTGGCGTTGAGTGATACACCAGTAACAATCAATGACCCGGGTTGTACGTCTAAGACGTTCCCTGATTACTTTGATAAGTTGGAAGGACTGAGTTCCTAGATTCTAGATCCTAGTTCCTAGTGAAAACCTCTAGGAACTAGGGTCTCGAAACTTCTATTTAACTTCTAGCGTAAACTCTTTCGACAAGTGATGCGCTAGATACTTAAACATGTTGAATACAGCGGTAGTCTTCGGTGTTGGGATACCATTGTCTAAGAAGTACTCGCCCTTGAATACCAACACACCGTCTTTCTCTTCTACGCTGTCTGCGCGCATTCCCTCTATATAGTCATCGTGTTCTTGGATGATTTGGTTAGCGATCATTAACAGGTCTAACGAAGAAATCACTTTTTTATCAGACATACTATTTCCTATTGAGCTTTTAAATTTGCTTAGAGCTTATCAAACTGCCGCTAGTGTATGCGTAATCAACAAGGCTTCAAGAAAAATTGTGACATGATGCAGAAAATTGCATGCAATATTGGTCGTGATCAATTGCGCTCACTAGTATGTCGGCAAATTTAACGACAAGGTCAATTCCGTCGATTTGTCACGCAATTAGATTTTATTTTTTAAAAACAAGTTGATCTTCTCGTCATCTCGCTCAATAGTAAAAAAAGAGCAATAAATTAGAACATTGTGCGATTTAATCTTGTATCGCCATTTATATATAAGAGCGTTAAGTCATTATGGGTAAATCACTGGTAATAGTGGAGTCACCTGCCAAAGCGAAAACCATCAACAAATATCTTGGTAAAGATTTTGTGGTTAAGTCGAGTGTGGGTCACGTGCGTGACTTACCGACTGCGGGTCAAAGCAGCGGTAAGAAAGCAGCCGCCATTTCTACTAAGGGAATGAGTGCGGAAGAAAAGGCTCGAATCAAAAAAGAAAAAGACAAAAAAGCGCTTATCAAGAAAATGGGCATCGACCCATTCAACGGTTGGGAAGCAAACTACCAAGTTCTGCCAGGCAAAGAAAAAGTCGTTGCAGAGCTGCAAAAGCTAGCCAAAGATGCAGATTACGTCTATCTCGCAACCGATTTGGACCGCGAGGGGGAAGCAATCGCATGGCACCTTCGTGAGATCATCGGTGGCGATGAAGAGCGATACAAGCGCGTAGTGTTCAACGAGATCACAAAGAACGCAATTCAACAGGCTTTTGAAAAGCCAGGCGAGTTAAGCATGCCTGGTGTCAACGCTCAGCAAGCGCGTCGTTTTATGGACCGCGTTGTGGGCTTTATGGTGTCTCCACTACTTTGGAAAAAAGTGGCGCGTGGTTTGTCTGCAGGTCGTGTTCAATCAGTAGCGGTGAAGCTGCTAGTTGAGCGTGAACGTGAGATCAACGCGTTTATCCCAGAAGAGTTTTGGGATATTCACGCAGATACTAAGACGGGCTCTAAACAAGACTTCCGTCTGATGGTCGCTCAAAAGGCCGGTGAGACGTTCAAACCTGTTAACGAAGCCGAGACTCAGTCTGCTATTGCAGTCCTTGAGAAAGCGCGTTACGAGGTGTGTAAGCGTGAAGACCGCCCAACGAAGAGCAAGCCATCAGCTCCTTACATTACTTCGACACTGCAACAAGCGGCGAGTACGCGCTTAGGTTACGGTGTTAAGAAGACTATGATGTTAGCTCAGCGTCTGTATGAAGCGGGTTACATCACTTATATGCGTACTGACTCAACTAATTTGAGCTCTGAGGCAGTAGACGCTGTGCGTGACTTCATTGGTTCTGAATTCGGAGATAAGTACCTTCCGGCTAAACCACTGACGTACGGTAGCAAAGAAGGCGCACAAGAAGCGCACGAAGCGATTCGTCCTTCAAGTGTTGATGTGAAGTCTGAAGACCTGAAAGGGGTGGATGCTGACGCACATAAACTTTACGCACTTATCTGGAATCAATTTGTCGCGTGTCAAATGACGCCAGCGCAATACGATTCAACAACGATCAGTGTGAAAGCAGACGAATACACGCTAAAAGCGAAAGGTCGTATCCTTAAGTTTGATGGTTGGACTCGTGTTCAACGCCCTATGGGCAAAAACGAAGATACGATCCTTCCAGAAGTGAAGGTTGGCGACACGCTAAACCTCGAAGCGCTAGACCCTAAACAACACTTTACTAAGCCGCCAGCACGTTTCACTGAAGCGGCACTGGTTAAAGAGCTTGAAAAGCGCGGTATTGGGCGTCCTTCTACTTATGCGTCAATCATCTCGACGATCCAAGATCGTGGTTATGTGAAAGTTGAGCAGCGTCGTTTCTATGCTGAGAAGATGGGTGAGATTGTTACTGACCGCCTAAACGACAGCTTCAACGATCTGATGAACTACGACTTCACTGCTCGCATGGAACAGAAGCTCGACCAAATCGCTGAAGGCGAGAGTGACTGGAAGGTTGTTCTCGATAAGTTCTTTGATGACTTCACTATCGATTTGGATAAAGCGGGTCTTGATGAAAACGACGGTGGTATGAAGCCAAACCACATCGTTGAAACAGACATTGAATGTCCAACTTGTGGTCGCCCTATGGGTATCCGTACGGCATCAACAGGCGTATTCCTCGGCTGTTCTGGTTACGCATTGCCACCAAAAGAGCGTTGTAAGACGACGATTAACCTTGGTGACGAAGAAGGCATTATCAATGTTCTAGAAGAAGATGTTGAAACCGCTGCACTTCGTGCGAAGAAGCGCTGTCCGATCTGTGAAACTGCGATGGATGCTTACCTTGTCGATGACAAGCGTAAGATGCACATCTGTGGTAACAACCCGAACTGTGAAGGTTATGTGGTTGAGCACGGCGAGTTTAAGGTTAAAGGTTACGACGGTCCTGTTGTTGAATGTGACAAGTGTGGCTCAGACATGGTGCTGAAAAACGGTCGCTTCGGTAAATACATGGACTGTACCAACGAAGATTGTAAGAACACGCGTAAGATTCTTAAGAATGGTGAAGTTGCACCACCAAAAGAAGATCCTGTGCATTTCCCTGAGTTGCCTTGTGAGAACTCAGATGCTTACTTTGTACTGCGTGATGGTGCTTCTGGTTTATTCATGGCCGCAAGTAACTTCCCTAAATCACGTGAGACACGTGCACCGTTGGTAGAAGAGTTAGTGCGTTTTAAAGAGCGTATTTCTCCGAAGTTTCAATACCTAACAGATGCGCCTACGGAAGACCCAGATGGTCGTCCGACAGTGGTTCGCTTTAGTCGTAAGACCAAAGAAAACTATGTTCGCTCAGAAGTAGACGGCAAACCGTCAGGGTGGACAGCATTGTATGTCGACGGTAAATGGGAAATCACCGATAAGCGTAAAAAACCGAAGTCATAAAAATTTGTGAATTAATTGAGTAATAACTCATTAACAAAGGCAGCCTCTCAAAGGCTGCTTTTTTGTTTTTTTGGGTGTTTTAAATACAAAATTTATAGCCATAAATCTGTCATGCCTATAATGTAACCTCAGTTGTTAATCCTCATTGCTCTTGCTGTTAAGATTGTGTATAAACGGTATGTCGTTTTATTAGAGCGTCTCACAAGTTACAGTTTTTAAAGCGACCAAGGTAACAGTTTGGACTTTTGGTCATATATTTAATTTGCGGTTCATGAAATCATAACTACCAAGTGCGACATGGTGCACATAATCGAGCCTCGAAAAAAATAAAAATCTTGAGCTCGAAAGGATTTTAATCTAGCGGAATAGCTAGCCTTGCTGTTCAAACATGGTGCCCCCGAGTGTTTCACTTTCGCTATGTTTGGCATTTTTTATGGAGAAAAAACGAAGATGTCAGGTGTTTTAGGTATGATTTTGGCTGGCGGTGAAGGGTCCCGTCTACGTCCACTTACAGGTTCAAGAAGTAAGCCTTCTGTTCCATTTGGTGGTTCGTATCGCCTAATCGATTTCGCATTAAATAACTTTGTAAACGCGGATCTTATGAAGATCTACGTTCTTACTCAGTTTAAGTCTCAGTCGTTATTCCACCACTTGAAAAAGGGTTGGAACATCAACGGCATTACGGATCGTTTCATCGACCCGATCCCAGCACAAATGCGTACAGGTAAACGTTGGTATGAAGGTACAGCTGATGCTATCTACCAAAACCTACGTTTCATGGAACTTGCTGAGCCTGAGCAAGTATGTATCTTCGGTTCAGACCATATCTACAAGATGGATATCAAGCAAATGCTAGATTTCCATAAGGAGAAACAAGCGTCTCTAACGGTTTCTGCACTGCGTATGCCTCTATCGGAAGCATCTCAGTTCGGTGTTATTGAAGTGGACGAAGAAGGCCGTATGGTTGGTTTCCAAGAGAAGCCTGCTAACCCTAAGTCGATTCCTGGTGATCCTGAATTTGCGTTGGTTTCTATGGGTAACTACGTATTCGAAGCGGACAAGCTGTTTGAAGAGCTTTGCATCGATGCGGAAAACGAAGAGTCTTCTCACGATTTCGGTAAAGACATCATTCCAAACATGTACCCAAATGGCGACGTGTTTGTTTATGATTTCAGCATGAACCGCATTACTGGTGAGAAAGAAGAAGTTTACTGGCGTGATGTAGGTACGATTGATTCGTACTGGCAAGCGCACATGGACCTTCTTGAAAAAGATGCGCCATTCTCGCTATACAACCGCAAGTGGCCTCTACACACTTATTACCCACCACTACCACCTGCAACCTTTACCGATTCAGACAATGGCCGTGTTCAAATCATTGATAGCCTTGTTTGTAACGGTAGCTACGTACGTGGTTCTCGTATTGAGAAGTCAGTACTGGGCTTCCGCAGTAATATCGCGTCAGCGTGTGATATCTCTGAGTCGGTTCTACTTGGTGACGTGAAAATAGGTGAAAACTGTGTTCTGCGCCGCGTGATTATCGATAAAGATGTGATCATTGCTCCTGGCACTCAGGTGGGTGTGAACCTTGCGGAAGACCGTAAATTGTTCCACGTGTCTGATGAAGGCGTGGTTGTGATTCCTAAAGGAGCTCGCGTTGGATACTAAGCAATCAGTTCTGTTTGTTGCATCCGAGGTTGAAGGAATAATCAAGAGTGGAGGCTTAGCCGATGTGGCTAAGTCTTTGCCTGAAGCTCTGTTGAAGTTGAACTATGATGTTCGTATCGCGATGCCGGCATATCATAAGATTGCTGGCCTTCAAGATGCAGAGGTTCTTTTGGAGACGGCGCTAGACGCTGTCCCTTACACACCTTACCGCGTTCTAAAGTTAGAAGTGGCTGGAATCGACGTTTTTGCTATCGATTGTCCTCAATACTTTGGTCGCGCTGAGATGTATGCGGAGAATAACCAAGCTTACCGTGACAACGGTGAGCGTTTCTCGTTTTTCAGTGCAGCAAGTTTAGACATGCTACCAAAGTTAGGCTTCCAGCCTGACGTTGTTCATGCGAACGATTGGCACACAGGCTTTGTACCTTTCTTACTCAAGTATCGCTACAGTAAGCAGTGCTTCTACCGTGAGATGAAGAGTGTTTTAACGATTCATAATGCGGTGTTCCAAGGTGTATTCAGTTACGACGAATTGGGTGAGATACCAGAGTTTGCGAATCGGTGGAGCCCTGAAGCGGCAGTGAGTGAAACTCATGTGAGTATGCTTCGAGCAGGTGTGTTGACGGCTCACAAGGTGAATGCAGTTTCTCCTACTTATGCGCATGAGCTACAAACCGAATTGGGTAGCCACGGTATGGCTTATGAGTTCCAGAGCCGAGAGGCTGACCTTCATGGTATCTTGAATGGTTGTGACTACGGCGCATGGAACCCAGAAGTTGATGAGTATCTGCCGAAGACCTATAAAGCGAATCAGCAGAGCATGGCTCGTGGTAAGAAAGCGTGTCGCATTGAGCTTCAAAAGCAGCTCGGCCTTCCTCAAGAGGAAGTAGCGGTATACGGTATGGTTTGTCGTTTAACGCATCAAAAAGGTGTTCACTACTTATTGCCAATTCTAGATCGCTTCCTTAAGAACGATCTTCAAATGGTGATTGTAGGTACGGGTGATCCTAAACTGGCTGTCCAATTGCATCATATTGCAGAGCGCTACCCTGAGAAGTTTGTGTTTGTTGAGGCTTACAACAACCAGCTTGCTCATCTGGTAGAAGCCGCATCAGATTTCTTCGTGATGCCGTCTGAGTTTGAACCGTGTGGCTTGAACCAGATTTACAGCATGGCTTATGGCACACTGCCAATCGTGCGAGCGGTAGGTGGTTTGAAAGACAGTGTTGCTGATTATGATACTGACCCAGAATCCGCGACAGGTTTTGTGTATGAAAGCCCAGACCCAGAAGCGTTGCTAACAGTGATGCAACGCTCTTTACTGCTTTATTGTCAAAACCGGAAAGAAGTGAAGCGTGTGCAACTGCATGCTATGAAGCAAACCTTTTGTTGGGACGATGCCGCGGATAAATATCATGAGATGTACCAATTGATGTTTGTTTAACCAAACATAATCGTTTCCACATAAATTATAAAAGCACCGAGCCTATCGGTGCTTTTTGTTTATCTGGCTGATGTTAAATACTTTTATTAGCGAAATTCCGATTTTCGCGACGAAATTCGTGCTGAAAGGTCACATTATCTTACAAGCCTCTGTAATAACCTTAGTACAGTTGTGCTACTCTTTTGATTCGTTATAACGCTATCTTTAAATTATGTCTGAAGCTCTTCTTTTCCATAAAACCTATGATCACCCTACAAGCCAAGAGTGGGTTGTTTTTGTCCACGGCGCTGGGGGCAGTTCGTCGATCTGGTTTAAACAGATAAAGGCATATAAAGAACATTTTAACGTTTTGCTGCTCGACTTGCGCGGTCATGGCCGTTCAAATCAAATCATCAAAGAGATCCTCGCCAATCGCTATACCTTTAAAGAAGTTACGCAAGATGTCATCACGGTGCTAGATCATCTAAATATCAAACGTGCACACTTCGTGGGTATGTCGTTGGGAACCATCATCGTGCGTAACCTTGCTGAAATCGCATCAGAGCGCGTGCAAAGCATGGTGCTAGGCGGTGCAGTAACCCGCCTCAATGTACGCTCTCAGCTTTTGGTACGGCTTGGAAACCTCAGTAAACACATCATCCCTTACATGTGGCTGTATAGCTTGTTTGCCTATATCGTGATGCCGCAGCGAAATCAGCGCGAATCTAGACACCTATTCATCCGTGAAGCGAAAAAATTGTGTCAGAAAGAGTTTAAGCGTTGGTTCATGATGGCAGCAGACGTGAATCCATTAATGCGCTACTTTAAAGAGCGAGATCTCGGTATTCCGACGCTGTATCTGATGGGGGAGTTGGACTATATGTTCATCCAGCCGGTGCGTGAGATGGTTGAAAAGCATAAAGAGAGTGAGTTGTTAGAGATCCCTAACTGTGGTCACGTGTGTAATGTTGAGCGCCCAAATGAGTTTAACTATCACTCTATTAAGTTTATACAGCAAAATAGCTTTGCATAATTTAGTTCCTAGTTCCTAGTTCCTTATATAAAGCTAGGAACTAGACTTTTCACACCTTAAGTTCCAGCGGCTTGACCACAGTTCCAGCACAATCCAAACTGCGCCTCATTTTCCTCTTCACAACTCTGGCAAAACCAGCTCGATTCTTGGTTAATCGAGTCTAGATAGTCTTGAACAATACTTGTCGCCTTTTCCTCCATTGCGGAGCTCGGCTCAACTAACCAAACACTAGGGCTTGTTGAATCATCGAAGGGAACCTCACCTTGAATGGCGAACAGCTGTTCGCCTCGCACCTCAGCTTGGATATCGTTGGACGTGAGAAGCCCACATACGATGTGAGCTTCTGTTGGGTTACTGGCCGTAAAAACTTTCATAGACACTTCTTACTAGGCTGTATGAGGTTGTTGTTTAAACTTTGACATTACCCATTTAGCGATAATCGGGAAAAGACCAAGTAGGGCAAATGAAGCCAAAACTGCAGGAGAGACAATTCCCGACAAGCTATCGATCTCCGCCAGTTGAGTACCTGCGTTTAAATACACTGCTGTGCCTGGCAGCATACCGATTTGGCTGACGAGGTAAAAACGTGATGCTTTAATCGGTGTAAGTCCCATCAGTAAATTGATTAGGAAGAAGGGGAACACCGGAATCAAACGTAGAGAAAATAGGTAAAAAGAGCCGTCTTTTTCTACACCCTGGTTAATGGTAGCCAGCTTATTACCAAACTTGCCTTGCACCCAATCACGAAGTAAATAGCGGCTGCTTAGAAAAGCAATGGTTGCCCCGATAGTACTCGCAAATGAAACTAACAATAAGCTAGTCCAGAAGCCGAACAGTGCTGCACCCAGTAGCGTGACTACTGCTGCTCCAGGAATGGAGAACGCGGTAACGGCGACATAAGCAAGGAAGTAGATAGTCGCTGCAGTAAACAGGTTATTGGAAATATAGTCAGCAAGAAGTGCTTGTTGGGCTTTAGCATTCTCAAGTGTCAGATGTTGGCCAAAATTGATGGCAAGAAGAACAATGACGGCGATTAAAACGATACCTAGAAGTAATTTCTTGTTCATGCTGTATTTCCTTAGCTCATGAATACTTTCAGTTAACTATATAGAAACGCGCATCGCAAAAATAATTTCAACAAAACAAAAAAATACCGCGATTAATCGCGGTATTTTTATGAAGCTATTTTATTTTGTTTAATTGAGCTGATCGAGAAGCTCATCTCGGCGCTGCTTAGGTACGACTGACCAGTGAGTTCTATTGATTGCGCCTTCTAGTGCCCATAGAAGCTCTAAGCTCACGCTTGACCCCTGTGAGTCGCAGATAGCTCGATAAGCGTTTAATGAGCCTTGTAGCTCTAATTCATCTACCGACTCAATTCCGGCCTTTTTTAACATTCTTTCCGTAGCAAGACGCAAATTTGGTAAATCTTTTAAGCGAGTAGGCTTAGCGGTTGCTTGTTGTTGTTTGTCTTCTTTTGCGGCCGCAAGAGCGAGCGTCGCTTCATTTAGGATATCATCAGTGTCATTCCAGTAGTGTTCAGGTAGTGAGAAGTACTTGGTGACTACTGGGAAGCCGCGCTTTTTATAGACATAAGGTTCGAAGCCTTGCTGTTTGAATCGTTGCTCTGATTCTTTATCGCCACGAATGTGCAGTTGGTCATTAACCACTAGTGCAAACATGGTCTCATCGACAAAAATGCCAAAGCCGCCAAACATCGAGCGAGATTTGACTGTGCCAAGCGAACCAAAGAGCTTCATTGAATCTTTTAGTACTGGTTTAATCATGTATGAGTCTCGGAGTTATAATCATCCGCCACTTTAAATCAGGTCCGAGAGTGTATCAGAGCTTGTTGATGGCTCTGTCAATTAAGCGTCAGGTATACAAAACTTGACGGAGGGAGGCTTACCTCGCCATCGGCAACTCCGCTGCCCTGCTGTATGTATGTCGAGACATGATATCAGTTTAGGCCGGTGGCTTTGCGTCCCAACCTTTCGATTGGTTTGCCCTGTTCGTGACTTGCTTAGAATAAGGATTTTTCACCTCAAGCTCACATGACTCGGACATTAAATGTGATATTGATTCAATAAATGATACACCCATTATGCATGCGGGTTTATATGTAAGAAAAAAGCATATCGAGTAGATATGCTTTTCAAGTGATTATTTGGTTAAGTCTTTAACGGTAGCACGTTCGACGATTTCCGGGTGCATCTCAAAGATGCGTTTGTCGTGCTCTTTGTTTTTGATGCGCTCTAGAAGGATTTCGAACGCTGTTTTACCAACACGACGCTTCGGCTGGTGGACCGTAGTGAGAGGTGGTGAGAAGTACTCTGCAAGCTCAATGTTATCGTAACCAATCACAGAAATATCCTCTGGTACGCGAATACCACGCTGCTGTAGGCGACTCATTAGGCCTAGTGCCATAGTGTCGTTGAAACAGAAAACAGCGGTAGGGCGCTTGTCCATGTTCGCGATCTTGTCTGCAACTAAAACAGCAGTATCACATTCGAAGTTCCCTTCTAGGATCCAGTCTTCGTTCACATCGATATTTGCTTCACCGAGTGCACGACGGTAACCCGCAATACGTTCAACACAGGCTAGTTTCTCAAAATGGCCACTTAAACATGCGATGTCGGTGTGACCTTTTTCAACTAGGTATTTGGTTGCTAGGTAGCCACCTTCTTCTGAGTTGTCGATGATCTTATCAGCTTGTGAGCTCTCAGGGCCCCAGTCCATGATCACCTTTGGAATGTCTGAGTGACGGTCTAGCATTTCACGCAGTTCTTCTGTTAAGTCAGAACACATAACCAAGATGCCATCAACGCGCTTTTCAGCCAACATTTGGATGTAATCACGTTGCTTTTCGTAGATACCGCCTGTGTTACACAGAATCAGAGTGTAACCCTGACGGTAACAGTAGCTCTCAACACCATCGATCACTTCTGAAAAGAAGAGGTTGGTCGATTGAGTTACGAGCATACCAATAGTGCGAGTCGTGTTGCACTTCAGGCTTCGAGCGACTGCGCTTGGTGCATAGTTCAGCTCTTTTACCGCTTCCATCACTTTTTCTTGGGTCGCTTCAGCAACGAAACGTGTTTTGTTGATCACATGGGAAACAGTCGTAGTAGATACACCAGCAAGGCGTGCTACGTCTTTAATTGTTGCCATAATTAGGTCCTATAAGGAATCTACGATTGGATATCGCAGAAAACAAAAAACCGCTCTTAGATGGCGGCTTTTAAAGTCGATTCGGTTTTTGCAAACTCGTATTTGTTACGCTTTCATTTCGTGTGCATATTTTATCGTTTGCGTTCACATATTGTAGCTTTGCTCAATCTCGCTATCAACAATTTATAAGTAAAACTGAAGTGACTTAGAAGTAAAATAGACTCCAAGTCACAATACTTACGCTTTATTAACGATTTTGTTTCTGTTATTCACCTTGAAGGTAGGTGCAATCAAGTTCCGAAAACGCAACCAATAGCTGTGCAACTGCAGCATAGAATCCAAACTCATCGTGTTCTTTGGCTGATGCAGCGAAAGCAGGTGTCCAGTTAAGGATGTGCTTTTCAATGAAGGCTTTCTGCTCAGCGAATGCTTCATCTAGGTGTTTCACTTGCTCAAGTTCGTTTGAGCGAATGATCAGGTTACCTAGGTAATCCAACTGAATAGCAATATGGTCTGCAGGCTCATTTAAGCCTTCAAGAACGGCTAAACCACTTTCCGATAGAATGGTTTCCATCTCTTTCGCCGGAGCGCCATTCAACAGCTTTTCTTCACCGATATAGATAGATGCGTAAGGCAATGCAGCGTACTTGTCAGATTTAAGGAACAGGTCACAAAAGTCTGCAGAAAGCTCAAGCTGTGCGTCTTCACGGTCTTGAAGGCGGTTAAGTGCATCGACTAGCTTTTCAATAGCCGGCTTTAGAGATTCATTTTCGCCTAGACCAGAAAGGAAAGAACGAATTTCTGCACTCTGGTACTGAGCAAGTTCATCTTGCGTTAATTCGTTTGCAAAAAGACTAGAGAGCCACCAGTAAATCTCGGCACGTTTCTCGTTAAAACTCTTTGCTTCTTGTAGCTGTTCCATTGGTTAATACCCCAAATATTCAATTACCTATAGTGTAACGAATAAAGATGAATAACGATAAGGGTATTCATTAAGAAAAATGTCCGTTTATGGCTTTTCATTAACAGGGCAAAACTTATGCGTGTGGTTGCCTTTAGCTGGTGATATTAGCTGGCGCAATTTGTTTTGAATCAATAAACGTAAAGAATTCGTACCACGAGAATTGATATGTGAATAAATATTAATAGAATAGTCATACCAAATTCGAGGTATGTGCTTTTTCTGTACCAAAATTATTGGTGCAGTTAATAAAACCTTCGCCTTCAAGTGTGAAGGATATAAAGCACATGAACTCATTTGTTTGCCTATAGTTAGGTGGGCAGTAATCTTTATAAGAACAGAAGTGGTTGATAATGAACTATCACGTATTGGTTGTTGAAGACGATGTGGTCACTCGTAGCAAGCTAGTCGGCTATTTTAAGAATGAAGGCTATGACGTAAGCGAAGCGGAAAGTGGTGCTGAAATGCGCGATGTATTGGAAACAAATCGCATCGATCTTGTTATGCTTGATATCAATCTACCAGGCGAAGACGGGTTAATGCTAACTCGTGAGCTGCGTAGTCAATCTGATATTGGCATTATTTTGGTAACAGGACGTACCGATAGTATTGATAAAATTGTTGGCCTTGAAATGGGTGCTGACGATTACGTAACGAAACCCTTTGAACTTCGAGAGCTTTTGGTTCGCGTTAAGAACTTATTGTGGCGTATTTCTGCTGCAAGAACAGATAAGAACGATAAAGCTGCTCAAGATAACGATAACTACGTAACCTTCGGTGAGTGGACGTTTGATATTCAGCGTCGTGCATTGAGTAAAAACGGGGAGCCAGTGAAGCTGACCAAAGCAGAATACGAACTGCTTGTTGCTCTATCTAGCTATCCAAATCAAGTTCTGAGTCGTGATCGTATCTTGAACATGATCAGTCATCGTGTTGATGCTCCTAACGATCGCACCATCGATGTGCTGATTCGTCGTATGCGCGCGAAGATGGAATTTGACCCTAAGAACCCACAGATTTTTGTGACGGTTCACGGTGAAGGCTACATGTTTGCTGGTGACTAACTAGTAAGCTGAGTTAAGCCACCATTGATATAAAGAGACCCCGCATAGTTGCGGGGTCTCTTTTTATATTTACATGTGTCTAGAACGCTTCGCTGCTGGAAAACTAGATATCTAGGTTATTCAACCTACCGTACTAAAAAGGGTTGACGTGAAACGTCAACCCTTCAAGATTCTCTAGCTCTCTAGCTCTCTAGCTCTCTAGCTCTCTAGCTCTCTAGCTCTCTAGCTCTCTAGCTCTCTAGCTCTCTAGCTCTCTAGCTCTCTAGCTCTCTAGCTCTCTAGCTCTAAACCTCTGTTTCTACGGCTTCTGCGACAGGCTCAACATCGTCTTTCGCTAAATTGTCACGTAGTACTTGCCACCATGCGCCAAGCGTTTCATGCCAGTAGCGCTCGGTTTGTTCAAGATAGCGTGCTTTAGGCGTGTATTTTTCCCAAGCTTGCTTGATCTCTGTCTGAGCTAAATAGTTGGTCGGAGCAGGAGTTGGTTTTACTCCTGCATTGTGAAATTCAGTCAAAGCACGCTTCATATGAGACGCGGAGGTTACAAGCACCAAAGATTTATCTTGAATGAAGGCTGCGGCTTGGCGAGCTTCTTCCCACGTATCTTGAGCCGTTTCCAATAATATGATGTCTGATTTCGACACGCCTAGCGCAAGCGCCACTTTTGCCATCATTCTTGCGTTGCTGACTTCCGAACCTGCAGCGTAACCAGAAAGAATCAGTTTTGACCCCGGGTACAGGCGTAAAATACGAATGCCCTCACTCAAGCGCATCAAACCAGCACGGCTAAGTTCGGAGGTGAGTGGGATACTGCTATCGACAACATGACCGCTACCCAAAACCATCACATAATCGACTTCAGTTTGTTCAGGCAAGAAAGCGCTGTATTGTCGCTCCAGAGGTTTAAGAAGCTTGGTGGTGACCGGTTGGAAAGAAATGAGAAAAATGCCCAGCAGGGCTGCAAAAGTAAAGAGGCTGCCAGTTTTACGTTTTGACGTAAACATGACGAGCGCCAGCCCGAAAAAACCTAGGATTAACATTGCTGGCAGTGGCATCAAAAGAGATGAAACTACTTTTTTCAGCTCAAACATACTAAATAGTCCGAAAAAACATCACTTAACATTGAAAAAGAGAAAAGCCCTCTTTATTCCTACCATCCTTGTGACAGAATAGCAGCACGATTCGACATGATAACCCAAGCTACCGTGACACAAGACCGCAATTTCGACGATATCGCCCACAAATTTGCAAAAAATATTTACGGCTCCGATAAAGGTGGCATCCGTCAGACCATCGTTTGGGAAGAGTTGAGTGATGCTCTAACCGAACTTGGAGTATCAAGTATTGATACCCATGATGGAAAACCGTTGGAGTTATTAGATGCGGGTGGTGGCTTAGCACAAGTCTCGCAGAAGATAGCAAAGCTTGGACATAATGTCTCATTATGTGATCTATCTTCTGAAATGCTGCAGTTAGCGAAACAGGATATTGAAAAAGCAGGATTGCTTGAGCAGTATCGGCTGATTCACTCTCCGGTTCAGGAGATAGACCAACACCTCGATTCTCAAGTGGACTTGGTCTTATTTCATGCGGTGATGGAGTGGTTAGTTGACCCTAAAACCGCACTGGAGAAAGTGCTTGAGCAGGTAAAGCCTGGCGGTATTGCTTCAGTGATGTTTTACAACCATCATGGCTTGGTATTAAAAAATGTCATTTGCGGAAATATCCCACATGTATTAAAAGGGATGCCGCACCGTAAAAGATTTAAGCTGCAACCTCAAAAAGGTTTGATGCCCGAAGAGGTTTATCAATGGATTGAGGAGGTAGGCTTTACCATTAAAGGTAAAGCGGGAATTCGCTCATTTAACGATTACATAGGGAATATGGAGTATATGGGTGATTATGAATTTGAGGATGTATTGGCGTTGGAAAGGCAGCTTTGCCGCCAAGAGCCGTACCTCTCATTGGGTCGATACATTCATGTATGGGCTCAAAAATCTGACGTGTAAGACCGAGTATTTGGCTATGTGTCTGCACACATGCAACAACAGGAATAATAATGAGTGAGATAACTCAGATGACTGCGGAAAATGCCGACGCAGATCAACCAATTGATGAGTTGGTCTCATGGGTAAAGCAGCATGACTTTTCCTTAAACCTTTCAACAGAGCGCTTAGCCTTTTTGATCGCTATCGCCGTTCTGAGTAATGAAAGGTTCGATGAAGAGTTAGGTGAAGGGGAATTACATGATGCCTTCACCATTGTAACTAGAATGTTTGAAGACACGGGCGAAGCGTCTGCTTTCCGTGCTAACAACGCCATCAATGAGATGGTTAAACAGCGTTTAATCAGTCGCTTCACCAGCGAAGTGAATGATGGCGCGAGCATTTATCGATTGTCACCATTAGCGATCGGTATTACCGATTACTACGTCCGTCACCGAGAGTTTTCTAAACTCAAACTTTCCATTCAACTTTCTATGGTTGCCGACGAAATGGCGAAAGCGATTGAGGCTGCTCAAAAGGGTGGAACGCCAGGACATTGGAAAAAGAACGTAGATGGCGTATTACGCTACTCAGTTGGGGAAATCTTTGACCAGATTGACCTCAACCAGCGCGTGATGGATGAGCAGCAGCAGTCTGTGAAGCAGCAAATTGCAGACCTTCTGAACAAGGATTGGCGTGAAGCTATCAACAACTGTGAAGCACTGCTGTCTGAAACCTCAGGCACACTAAAAGAGCTACAGGATACACTTCAAGCTGCGGGTGATGAGCTTCAAACACAAATCTTGGATATACAAGAGATTGTTTACGGTGACGAAGAGCTTGATTTCATCTCTGAAACGCTCTTTAGCCTTCAGATGAAGCTTGACCGCATCACGAGCTGGGGTCAGCAAGCGATCGATTTGTGGATTGGCTATGACCGCCACGTTCATAAGTTTATCCGTACCGCAATCGATATGGATAAGAACCGTGCGTTTAGTCAGCGTCTTCGTCAATCGGTGAAGGACTATTTCGATATGCCATGGTTCCTAACTTATGCTGATGCAGAACGTTTGAGCGACTTGCGTGATGAGGCGCTAGTGCTTCGTGATGACGAAGTAACGGGTCAAGTTCCGCTTGAGGTTGAATACGAAGAATTCCAACAGGTAAATGATGCGCTTTCTACGCGTATTGCTGATATGTTGAGCGTGCATAAGAATCAAGGTACGCCAATTGATTTAGGGATGGTGCTTCGAGATTACCTCGCGAGTCACCCATACACCCACCATTTTGATTTAGCTAGGATCGTTGTCGATCAAGCCGTGAAACTCGGTTATTCCGAGTCGGACTATCAAGCCATCCAACCGGACTGGCAGGCTATCAACGATTTTGGAGCAAAGGTACAAGCCAATGTCATCAACAAATACTGACGACTACATGCCAGATAATCTGATAAAAGCGATCGCAAACCCGCTTTTTCCTGCGCTAGATAGCATGCTGCGCGCTGGCAAACATATTTCAAGTGAGGATGTTGACAATCACTCACTACTTGCTGATTTTGAAACAGAATTAGCGACATTCTATCAACGCTATAACACAGAGCTAGTGAAGGCGCCTGAAGGCTTCTTTTACTTGCGTCCACGTTCAACATCCCTAATTAGCCGTAGTGTTCTTTCTGAATTAGACATGCTGGTAGGAAAGGTCTTGTGTTTCCTTTACCTAAGCCCGGAGCGTCTGGCTCACGAGGGTATCTTCACCAACCAAGAGCTTTATGAAGAGCTATTGGCTCTGGCTGATGAAAAGAAACTACTGAAGTTAACGACTAACCGTGCCACGGGTTCTGATTTAGATAAAGAGAAGCTGTTTGAGAAGGTACGTACTTCACTACGTCGCCTTCGCCGTATTGGTATGATTATCCCGGTCGGGGAATCAGGTAAGTTCCATATCAGCGAAGCCGTATTCCGCTTCGGTGCTGACGTTCGTATTGGCGATGACATGCGTGATGCACAGTTGAGATTAATTCGTGATGGCGAGGCAGTAGTACATACGCCAGAGCCTAGCCAAGGCAGCTTGCTTACGGAGCAAGATGAGAACGATCACGAGCAGACAGAATTAGAGGGTGAAGCATGATTGAAAGAGGTAAGTATCAATCGCTGACCATGATCAACTGGAACGGTTTCTTTGCTCGTACTTTTGATATTGATGGATTGGTAACAACACTATCTGGCGGTAATGGTGCAGGTAAGTCGACCACGATGGCTGCTTTTATTACATCATTGATTCCAGACCAAAGCCTATTACACTTCCGCAATACAACGGAAGCGGGCAGCTCACAAGCATCTCGCGATAAAGGTCTATTTGGTAAACTACAACCAGGTGCGTGTTACTCAGCACTGGACGTGGTGAACTCACGCAAGCAACGTCTATTGTTCGCAGTAAAACTGCAGCAAGTGGCAGGTCGTGATAAGAAAGTGGATATCAAACCTTTTGTAATCCAAGGTCTTCCAAGCCATATCAAGCCAAGCGATATTCTGATTGAAACGGTTTCTGATAAACACGCCCGTGTACGTCAAATTAACGAAGTAAAAGAAGCAGTAGCGAAAATCGAAGGTGCAACCTTTAAAGCCTTCTCTTCTATCGTTGATTACCATGCTCAAATGTTTGAGTTTGGCGTTCTACCGAAGAAACTGCGCAACAGTAGTGACCGTTCTAAGTTCTATCGTCTGATTGAAGCGTCGCTATACGGTGGTATTTCAAGTGCGATTACTCGCTCACTGCGTGACTATCTTCTTCCTCAAAACGGTGGTGTGAAGAAAGCATTCCAAGATATGGAATCGGCGCTGCGTGAAAACCGTATGACGCTTGAGGCGATCAAAACAACTCAAGCCGATCGTGACTTATTTAAACACCTAATTACCGAGTCGACCAACTACGTTGCCGCCGACTACATGCGTGTTGCTAACGATCGCCGTAGCAAACTTGAGCAAACCATGGCTCTGCGTGGCGAGCTATTTGGTTCGCGAGAGACTTTGCTTGAGCAAAACGCACTACTCAACCGTGTTCAAGAAGAACTTGAACTATTGGTTGAAGGTGAATCTGCCCTCGAACAGGATTTCCAAGCTGCATCGGATCACCTGCAACTGGTGCAAAACGCGCTGCGCCAACAAGAGAAGATCGAACGCTACCAAGAAGACCTTGAAGAGCTCAACGAGCGTCTTGAAGAGCAACTGATGGTGGTTGAAGAGGCGCAAGAGCGTGTTCTCGCGGCGGAAGAGCAAGCGACGTTGAGTGAAGATGAAGTTGATAGTCTGAAAACTCAACTTGCTGATTATCAGCAAGCACTCGACGTTCAGCAAACTCGTGCTTTGCAGTATCAACAAGCCGTGCTGGCACTTGATAAAGCGCAGCAGCTAGCGAACAGTGATGATCTTACCCAAGACAGTGCTCCACAACTGCTTAGTACCCTTAAAGAGCAAGAAGCAGAGCAGACTCAAACGCTGTTGTCGGTTAAGCACACGCTTGATCTTTCATCGGCAGCAGCAGAGCAGTTCGAGCAGGCATTCCAACTTGTTAAGCAAGTTGTTGGTCAAACCGAACGTGGTGACGCATCCAACGCCGCTAAGCAAGCCCTGGTTGAGTATCGCGACGCAAAAACATTGCTAGAGAATGAAGCACAATGGCGCGCGCAATCTCGTGATATCGAGCGCAGCCTTGAACAACAGAAAGGCGCAAAAGCAACGCTTGAGCAATATCAGTCTCAATTCAACATTACGCTTGAAGATGAAATGGCACTGGAAGTTGAACAAGAGCGTCATGCTCAGCAGCTTGAAAGTGTTGAAGAATCTCAAGAGGTTCTGCGCGAACAGCGCGGCGAAGCAAAACGCCTTGAGCAGCAACTGAGTGATGAAATCCGTTCATTAGAAGCGCTAGCGCCTGCATGGATTAAAGCCAATGACGCGCTTGACCTACTGCGAGATCAAAGTGGTGCCGAGCTAAACGATAGCGCTGCTGTGATGAGCGAAATGCAGCAAGTGCTTGAGCAAGAAAAGCAGCAATCGCTTGATAAAGAAAAGCTAGCAACTCGCCGTACGGAACTAGAGTCAGAGATTGAGCGCTTGGCTTCTCCAGGTGGCTCAAACGATCCTCGTCTCAAGGGCTTAGCGGATACCTTAGGCGGTGTGCTACTGTCTGAGATCTATGACGATATCACGATTGAAGACGCACCATACTTCAGTGCGATGTACGGCCCAGCTCGTCACGCCATCGTAGTCTCTGATCTTTCAGGCTTGAAAGAGAAGTTAGTTGAACTGGATGACTGCCCAGAAGACCTTTACATCATCGAAGGTGATGTGGATGCATTTGATGACAGCTCGTTCAATGCGGACGAACTGGAAGGTGCGGTTTGCGTTCAGCTAAACGAACGTCAACTGCGTTATTCTCGTTTCCCTGAAATCCCATTGTTTGGTCGCGCGGCCCGTGAGCAGCGCCTTGAACTGCTGCGTGAAGAGCGTGATGAAGTGGTAGAGAAGCACGCCAAAGCGTCTTTCGATGCTCAGAAGCTTCAGCGTATCTACGCGAACTTCAATGACTTTGTGGCTAAGCACATCCATGTTGCATTTAATGCAGACCCTGAAGCGGCAATTACAGAGCTACGTGAAAAACGCAGTCATGCTCAGCGTCAAAGTGCAGAGTTAGAAGCGAAAGAGCAACAACAGCGTTCGCAAATTCAAATGAGTAAGCAAGCATTGGCTCAGCTAGGCAAACTGGCGCCGCTAATGCGCTACCTAGAAGATGACACGCTAGAAGCTCGTTATGAAGAACTTGAAGGGAAACTTTCTAAGCTAAACGATGCGAAGAGTTATGTATCTCAGCATCAAAAAGCGCTGGATAAGCTCGAGGGCATGGTCAATGCACTTGAGGCTGACCCAGAGCAGTTTGATAACCTTCAGGCTCAATACAATGATGCAGACCAAGCACTGCAACAGCTTAAAAAGCAAATCTTTGCTGTTGCTGATTTAGTTGAACGCCGTCAGTACTTTGCTTATGCCGATTCGGTTGACCTGCTGAATAAGAGCAGTGAACTGAGTGAGCAACTAAAAGCGAAACTGGTGCAAGCAGAAGCGCAGCGTACGTCTAGCCGTGAAGCTTTGAAGCAAGCTCAAGGGCAGTTGAACCAGTACAACCAAGTATTGGCGTCGCTTAAGAGCTCACACCAAGCGAAGTTAGAAACGGTTCAAGAGTTTAAGCAAGAGCTTCAAGAATACGGCGTAACCGCTGACGAAACTGCGTTTGAACGCGCAGAGCGTCGCAAGGAAGAGCTACACGAGCGTCTACATACTTCTCGTGCACGCAAGAGTGAGTTTGAGCGCACCATTACTTCAACCGAACTAGAGATGAAGTCGGTTGCTAAGCGTCTCAAGAAAGTGCAGAAAGAGTACGCGGAACTGCGCAAGTTTGTAGTTAATGCAAAAGCAGGCTGGTGTGCTGTCCTTCGCCTAGCGAAAGAGAACGATGTTGAACGTCGTCTGCATAAGCGCGAGCTAGCCTACATGACAGAAGCCGAGCTGCGTTCAATGTCGGATAAGTCATTAGGTGCACTTCGTCTTGCCGTTGCCGACAACGAAGACCTACGTGATGCACTACGCGCTTCGGAAGACACGGCTCGTCCTGAACGTAAGGTTCTATTCTACATCGCGGTTTACCAACATCTTCGTGAACGTATTCGTCAGGATATCATCCATACCGATGACCCTGTTGAAGCAATCGAAGAGATGGAAGTGGAACTGGCTCGTCTAACGGAAGAGCTTACACAACGTGAAAATCGCTTAGCAATCAGTTCCGAATCTGTAGCAAGCATTATCAAGAAGACGATTCAGCGTGAGCAGAACCGTATTCGCATGCTAAACCAAGGCCTGAGCAACATTAACTTTGGTCAGGTTAACGGTGTACGTCTAAACGTGAAGGTTCGTGAGAGCCACGAGATCCTGCTTAATGGTCTAGCGTCTCAGCAAGAGCAACACAAAGATCTGTTTGAAACCTCTCGCTTTACCTTCTCTGAAGCGATGGCGAAGCTTTTCCAACGAGTGAACCCACACATCGACATGGGCCAGCGCTCACCTCAGGTTTTGGGTGAAGAGCTACTCGATTACCGCAATTACCTAGAGCTAAGTGTTGAAGTAAACCGTGGTTCAGAAGGTTGGCTACAAGCGGAATCTGGAGCGCTATCAACGGGTGAAGCGATCGGTACTGGTCAGTCAATCCTATTGATGGTGGTTCAAAGCTGGGAAGAAGAATCGCGTCGTCTACGCAGTAAAGACATTGTGCCTTGTCGTCTACTGTTCTTGGATGAGGCAGCACGTCTGGATGCGAAATCGATCTCAACACTGTTTGAGCTATGTGATCGTCTAGATATGCAACTTCTGATTGCAGCACCAGAGAACATCAGCCCAGAGAAGGGTACAACCTATAAGCTGGTACGTAAGGTGTTTAAAGACCATGAACACGTCCACGTTGTTGGTTTGAAGGGCTTTGGTCAAGAGCCTAAGCCAAAACCAACCAGTGCCGATGAGCTCGTAGAAGAGTTAGCTTAGCTCTAATTAGCTGATTGGTAGGCTAACCAATAATTGATAAAAATCCCCATGAGTGAGAGCTCATGGGGATTTTTTGTTTGAGGATGAGTTTATTGAGTGACTGAGTTTAAGAGCGAGATGTGTAAGAGCGAGATCCCCGATGCACTCGTCGACTCGCGCTCGAGGAAGACGACGATTCACCTATTGATATATCAAAATTTTCATTCTCTGCAGTCAGAGGCGAACGAGATAGGGGATCTCGTTTTTATCTACCTCTCAATCCAATCCCTTAGTCGTCGATAGCTCTCCATCACTTTGTTAGGTATTTCCTGCTCGGTTTGAAAGCCTTTTGCGGGGTAATCAACGATGCGCTGGAAGTCATCAAGCAGAGCTTCTAGAACCATCATTAAAGGCATTTCTTCGTTGATGTATTCAAAGAAAGGAGTTTGAGTCGAGCTGACTTGGACAGATTCGTAATCGCTTGACCATTGTTTACAGAATGTGGCGTAGGCGCGACGCTCCATGAATGGCTTTTGCACCAAGATAAAGTGTTTGCAGTGAATATCCTGCTCAGTGAGTAATCTTTGGCTAAACGTGACGTTTTCACCACTATTGGTTGATTTGTTTTCTATCAATATAGCCGATTCCGGAACGCCACAGTCTTTCGCTATCGATGCAAAAGTTTCTGCTTCACTTGAATCGAATAAACCACCAGTAAATCGTCCAACACCACCAGAGAAAAGAACCTTAGGAGCGAGCCCTTGATGGTAAAGATCGGCAGCATATTTGGCGACTCGAAGGTCGTTACTACACATGACAAATAAAAGGTCAGCAGGTTTGAGTTCATGCCCAAGCTGCATGTAGCGCCAGACTTGTTCTATGTCCTTATATAGGTACTGCTTCATAGAGTGTCTCCGATAGGTATATGTGTTTAAACATCGATTGCTAATGCCTCGACTGATGAAGGATGCCTAAACTGATAGCCCAGTTCAATGAGCTTGTTGGTGAGAATTTTTTTATCTGCAGCATCAACTATGGGTGGTAAAGGTGTGTCGAGCTTGGCCGCATCTATGGCATGTTGGTAAAACTCCGCCTTAGGAACCGTAATAGGGCTGGTGGCATTGACGACTTCGTGATTGAGTGAGGTAAGGGCGAAACTCACCGCACCCACAGCATCATCAAGGTGAAGCATATTTGCAGGCGCTTGTGTACTGACTTGCTTTAATTTGGAAGCAAAGCGAGAGGGGTGACGGTTAGGTCCAAAAAGACCACTGCAACGCACGATTGCGTAATCCAAACCACTGTCGATAAGGTGTTGCTCTGCTGTCAGCATTATTCGTGCATTATCACTGAACTTACCACTCTTGATGGCAAGTTCAAGCGTTGCATCGCTCTCAGAATAGTCATGTGCACCCGATGGATATACTGTGGTAGAGCTCACCATTACCACTTTTTTGACGTCACGCTGCTTAGCATATTGGCAAAGCGCGAGCCAATAGCCTGCATACTCTTCGCCGTTTCCTTTGCGAAAGCCTGGAGGAAAGCAACCAATTATGGCATCAGTATCTTGTGGAATATTATCAAGTGTCTTTGGCCGTGAAAGGTCGAGCTCTATGGCAGGAAAGGGTTGATTGCTAAGACAATGTGCGGAGGTTTTGCTAACCGTAACGTGATGATGGTGAGAGAGGTGCTTTGCCAATGGCAACCCTAACCAACCAGCACCTATGATGAGAACATTCATAGTGAACCTCAAATCCATTCAAGAGTGTATAGGCTAGGGTAACGTTATTCTAAGATCTAGTTAAGCGGAAACCAAAGTTAAGCGCTTAATACACGAAGAATTTTGTCTGCGTGCTCAGCAACTTCAATCCCTTCGTCGGTTAGGTAACCACCGTCAGGAAGCGTGCATAAGTTCTTCTCGTATAGACGCTTGACTGCATCTTGCGCTTCTTGACTCGCTTCGCCGTGTACTTTAATACCTGTTGCCGCGCTGCTGATGTCGAATTGTAGAAGTAGGTTAAGTTCAGCGATATGTTGCTCTGAATATTTCATAGAATTACCTTCTGTATAAGCGTTTCTTTCACCATAAGAGCAGCACTCAGTCAGCGCAAATAATAGTTTAAAGAAATGATACCTGACGCAAGATCGGACTTTTTCTAATCGATATCATAAGCTTTATTAATGGCTAAACCGCTGAACTACCTCGAAAGAACTATGCTTCAAATCAAATTTACAACAATATGAGTAAACATTGATTTCACCCCTTGAAATTGCATTTAAACAGCGCGATTATCCGCGTCCTTTCTAAACCTGTTTCAAAATGTAACGAGCGTATTCATGAACCAATTTGATTCTTTATTACCACCACAGGTTGCCGAGCGTGCAGCTGAGATTGGCGTTGGTAAAGCAACAAAAGATCCTGTGAAGTCATTTTTGTTGGCGATATCCGCAGGTATCCATATTGGTATTGCGTTTATTTTTTATACCACAGTCACCACGGGTGCTGGGGATATGCCTTGGGGTATGACCCGCTTTGTTGGTGGTTTAGCGTTTAGTCTTGGCTTGATCCTAGTTGTTGTAACAGGTGGTGAGCTATTTACCAGTTCAGTACTCACCTTAGTCGCTCGAGCAAGCGGCAAGATCTCTTGGAAGACACTCATTAAGAACTGGTTTGTTGTTTATCTTGGTAACTTGGCCGGTGCTGTGTTGTTGGTTGTGTGTATGTTGATCGCACGTCAATACATGTTCGATCATGGCCAAGTTGGCCTCAATGCGATGGCGATTTCTCAACACAAGTTGCATCACAACTTCTTCCAAGCTGTTGCTCTGGGCATCATGTGTAATGTATTGGTTTGTATTGCAGTTTGGATGACATTCAGCGGTGTGACGCTCACAGATAAAATTCTGGTGATGATTTTACCAGTGGCGATGTTTGTTTCCGCAGGTTTTGAGCACTGTATTGCAAACATGTTCCAAGTGCCTTTAGCGATCGGCATTAAAACCTTTGCACCAGCTGAGTTTTGGCAAATGACCGGTGCAAATATTGCAGATTATGCGGATTTGACTATTAGTAACTTTGTTCTGAATAATCTGCTACCAGTGACACTTGGCAATATCATCGGTGGTGGTGCATTTGTTGGAATGTGGTATTGGATGATCTACTTGCGAGATGAGCAAAAATAACTCGATTTATAGAATGGCGCGACTTCGGTTAGCGCCATTTTTGTAGCCATCAAATTAATGTTAAAAAGTGATTGCAATTCAAATTATTAACTATAAGTGATTGTTATTGTTTGATTTAAAATTTAATCCGAAGGGTTATCCACATCTTTTGTGGATAACCTATTTTGGTCACTCATTGATTAGTGGATTAAGATCTTTCCATTGTCATCAAAGCCTGTTTTCCCAATGATTTTCAGTGTTACTGCACTAGAAAGTGTAATTAAAGTGAAGATCGCAATCATGATCATGAGTTGATATTTAATCGCGACGATTGGATCGGCACCACCTAGAATCTGACCTGTCATCATCCCTGGTAAGGTTACGATTCCCATTGTAGACATACTCGCGAGCGATGGCACTATCGATTTATTGACTGCTTGTTGAATAAAATGTTGTGTTGCAAATAGGGGAGAGGCACCTAATGCAATCGCTGCATAATATTGGTCTCTGTTGTCTTCCAGTGAGGTTGTGAAGTTTTGTAGGCTTACGATGTTTGCGCTCAAGCAGTTACCCAGCAACATGCCCGCCAAAGGGATTAGGTAACGGGCATCGTACAATGGAGCAGCATTGACTACACCAGCGAGAATGATTGCAAGCATAGGGAGTAGTCCAGTAAATAGGCCAAGCAAGATCGCCACTAAAACTGTGGTCGATGACAGCTTCGCTTTCGACCTGATCGAATAACTAGCCACGACCGTCATCACGACTAACCACAGAACGTTTACCGTTAAGCTGTTGAGTTCAAATAGATAGGTTAGATAAAAGCCAACAAGAATGAGCTGAATAGTCATTCTGGCGATACTGATTATGAGTTCTTTGCCTAAATGGATTCCCATGCTTTTCAGTAAAGAAATAGGAATCAATAAAACTAACGAAAACAGCCCTAATGCCAACCATGGGATATCGATCAATGTGTGTCCTTTCTGTTGAAAAAGCTATTTAGACAAGTGTACCGAAATAACGTTGGATAGACACCTAAACGAGCTAGCTAAGTAAGCAACAAGTTTCATTTTTAAGCGAAAATCGCTCAGATAATAAAACAGCAACTTAACCAGAATTTAACCTACCCCCTAAGTATTATAATTTCATATTTGTTCATATTTTTACACATGAAATGTTAATCAAACACATCTCCGTTTCAGCTCAAAAAAGTATTGAATAACTAGGTTTGATAAGGGTTTACCCGTTGAACCTTAGATTTTGTATGGTTTAAGATTCGTGGCAGAAGTTGTTATAGGTTCAGCTCATTGAGCTAAACTAAATTGAATTGCACAGTACAAAATAGGCAAATGTATGAGTGATGTTAATAAAATAGAAAGTGGCGAAAAACGCTCTCTGGAGTGGAAGTCATTCCTCTTCATCGCAGTCGTTCTCTTCCCAATCTTGAGTGTTGCTGTAGTTGGCGGCTATGGATTCATCGTTTGGATGCTTCAAGTGTTCTTCTTTGGTCCTCCTGGCGCACACGGCATTTAATTGCTACCTGCTCATCCACATTTTTGATTGAATTTTTTGAAGAGAGCTAAACATGAAATCATTTTTAGTTAAAATTTGGCGCACTATGACACGCCCAGCAGTACACATCAGTTTGGGTGTACTAACCATGGGTGGTTTTATTGCCGGCGTTATCTTCTGGGGTGGTTTTAACACTGCACTAGAAGCAACCAACACAGAAGAGTTCTGTGTAAGCTGTCACACCATGCGTGACAATGTTTACGTAGAGCTACAAGAAACAGTTCACTGGAAAAACACATCAGGTGTACGTGCAACTTGTCCTGACTGTCACGTTCCTCATGAATGGACGGCTAAGATCGCTCGTAAGATGCAAGCTTCTAAGGAAGTATTCGCACAAGTATTTGGTAACTACGATGAACCAGGTCACTTTGAAGAGCGTCGTATTGAGCTCGCAAAACACGAATGGGATCGTTTCTCTGCAAACAAATCTCTAGAGTGTAAGAACTGTCACAACTACGACTCTATGGACTTCGAAAACATGCGTCCTACTGCACGTATTCAAATGAAGAATGCTGCGGAACGAGACCAAAGCTGTGTTGACTGTCATAAAGGTATCGCACACAACCTTCCACTAGATATGGATTCAGCGAGCGGTATCGTTGGTGATCTTGAGCAAGTGGCAGGTAGCACTTCTTACGCGAATGGTTCTGATGTGATCTCTATCCGTCACCTTCCAATGTACACAGATGAAACGGCTGAAGTTGAAGCTGGTCTGCTAAGCCCAGCAAGTAAAGTTGCCGTGATCGACGAAAAAGGCGACATGATCAAGGTTCAGATCGATGGCTGGCGTAAGTCGAAAGGTTTCGGTCGTGTAATTCAAGAAGATTTCGGTATGAACATTTCTACTGCAATCTTGACCAAAGAAGTATCTCAAAGCGACGTTATCACTGTTGGTGAACAGAAAGAAGACGAACTAACAGGTCTTCCATGGGAACAAGTTAACCTAGCGCTATGGATGAAGAAAGAATCTATGGTTGATAACTATGACCCAATCTGGGATGCAGCAGGCCAAGCATACCAGTCTAACTGTTCAACATGTCACTCACAGCCTGATGAAGCGCACTTTAGTGCTAACGGTTGGGTAGGCATGCTAGATGGTATGATCGCATTCGTTAACTTCGACACTGATACAGAAGCACTTGTTCTTAAGTATCTACAGAAGCACTCATCAGATTTTTCTGAAGGCCATCACTAATAAGACGTCAATTGGAGTAACACAATGGCAATTACAAGAAGAAGTTTTCTGAAAGGTGTCGCGACAACGAGTGCTGCATCGGTCATCGGTTCAAGCTTATTAGCACCTACTTTAGCTAGCGCGAATGAAGCGGCTAAAACAGAAGGCACTTGGAAAGTATCAGGTTCACACTGGGGCGCATTCCGCGCTCGAGTGTACGCAGGTAAAGTACAAGAGATTAAACCTCTAGAGCTTGATAAGCACCCAACAGAAATGTTGAACGGTATCAAAGGCATTATCTACAGCCCATCTCGTGTGCGTTACCCAATGGTTCGCCTAGATTGGTTGAAGAAGCACAAATACAGTGCAGATACACGTGGTAACAACCGTTTCATCCGTGTAACTTGGGACGAAGCTCTGGATCTTTTCTACCGCGAGCTAGAGCGCGTACAGAAAGATTACGGTCCATGGGCACTTCACACAGGTCAAACTGGTTGGAGACAAACAGGTCAGTTCCACAGCTGTAATAACCACATGCAGCGTGCAATGGCGCTTCACGGTTACTCAGTGAAGAAAATCGGTGACTACTCGACAGGTGCTGGTCAAACGATCATGCCTTACGTATTAGGTTCTACTGAGGTTTACGCACAAGGTACATCTTGGGAACTTATCCTAGAAAACAGTGACAACATTGTTCTTTGGGGTAACGATCCAGTTAAGAACCTGCAAGTAGGCTGGACATGTGAAACTCACGAGTCATTTGCATACCTAGAGCAGCTGAAAGAAAAAGTTGCTAACAAAGAAATCAACGTTGTTTCTGTTGACCCTGTTAAGAACAAAACAGGTCGTTACCTAGAAAACGAACAGTTCTACATCAACCCACAAACTGACGTGGCGTTTATGCTAGGTGTGGCTCATGTTCTTTACAACGAAGACCTATACGACAAGAAGTTCATTGATACTTACTGCCTAGGTTTTGAAGACTTTATCAAGTACGTTCAAGGTGAAACGAAAGATAAAGTTGAGAAGACACCTGAGTGGGCATCTGCTATCTGTGGTGCAAGCGCGGACTCTATCCGTGACTTTGCTAAAATGTTAGTCAACGGTCGTACACAGATTCTTGTAGGTTGGAGTATTCAACGTCAAGAACATGGTGAACAGCCATACTGGATGTGTGCAGTTATCGCAGCAATGGTTGGCCAAATTGGTCTACCTGGCGGTGGTATTTCTTACGGTCACCACTACTCTGGTATCGGTGTATCTTCAACTGGTTTCGCTGCTCCGGGTTCTTTCCCGTTGAACATCGACCAAGGTCAATCGCCTAAGCACACGAATACAGATTACAACGGTTACAGCCGTGTAATTCCGGTTGCTCGTTGGGTTGATAGCCTGCTAGAACCAGGTAAGAAAATCAAAGCGAATGGCGCGACAGTAACACTTCCAGACGTGAAGATGATGGTATTCAGTGGTAACAACCCTTGGCATCACCATCAAGATCGCAACAAGATGCGTAAAGCATTCAAGAGCCTACAAACGGTAGTCGCTGTTGATTTTGCTTGGACGGCGACGTGTCGTCACTCTGATATCGTTCTGCCTGCATGTACTCAGTTTGAGCGCAATGATATTGATGGTTATGGCGCATACTCAGGTCGTGGTCTAATCGCGATGCAAAAACTAGTGGACCCACTGTTCCAGTCAAAGACTGACTTCGAAATTATGTCTAACCTAACTAAGCGTTGGGGTCGTTACGACGATTACACACGTGGTATGGACGAAATGCAGTGGATTAAATCACTTTATGACAACTGTCGCGCTTCAAATGAAGGCAGCTTCGAGATGCCAGAGTTTGCTGAGTTTTGGGAGAAAGGTTTCCTAGATTTCGGCAAAGGTAAGCCATGGACTCGTCACGCTTCATTCCGTGAAGACCCGGAGATTAACGCACTAGGTACTCCTTCTGGTTTCATCGAAATCACAAGCCGTACTGTTGGCAACATGGGTTACGAATTCTGTCAAGAACATCCAATGTGGTTCGAAAAATCTGAGCGTTCACACGGTGGTCCTGGCTCTGATAAACATCCGTACTGGCTACAATCTTGTCACCCAGACAAGCGTCTTCACTCGCAAATGTGTGAGTCAGAAGAGTTTCGTGCAACATATGCAGTACAAGGTCGTGAGCCAATCTACATCAACCCAACAGATGCTAAGAAGAAAGGCATCAAGGATGGGGATGTAGTACGTGTATTCAACGATCGTGGTCAACTACTAGCAGGCGCTGTTCTAATGGATAGCTACGCTCCTGGTGTTGTACGTATCGAAGAAGGTGCTTGGTACGGTCCGATTAACGAGAAAGTGGGCGCGCTAGATACTTACGGCGATCCAAACACACTAACTCAGGATATCGGTTCTTCTGAGCTCGCACAGGCAACGTCTGCGAACACGTGTCTAGTAGATTTCGAGAAGTTCACTGGTAAGCTACCGCCTGTAACATCATTCGGTGGACCAATCGAAGTAGCGTAACCAAGCAAAAGCTTAAAATAAAAATCCCCACAGGGCTTCCTGTGGGGATTTTTTTATGTCTTTTTTAATCAGTGAATACCTAAACTTAGAAAAATTTCATTCAAAAAGGTGAGAAGATTAAGACATTTAAAGCGGCTTAGAGCGTTAAAATCATTCAATACTAGTACTCTGTTTTTATTACTCCATGAATTAAGTACGAAAGGCGTATTACGAGTCATCGCGGATATAGAAAACCGATGTTGGCTACATTAATGTCAAGTGGTTATCTGTGACAGATTGATGGCATTTAAGTTAACACTTAATGAAGGTTTCTTTGTGGCTTTCAAAGAAGACTCTGAATTGAGTTAACGCGGTTTCCTTAGTTTGCTGCTATTGATCAGTCGGATTGATGCGTCAGTCAATTTGGAGGGAGCTATGAATGTTGCATTAATATTTGCTGGTGGTGTGGGTACTAGGATGAAAAACAGCACCAAGCCAAAGCAATTCCTAGAGTTGTATAACAAGCCAGTTATTATCTACACCCTGGAGAAATTTGAAGAGAACTCAAATATCGATGCCGTGGTTGTGGTGTGCGTTGAGCCTTGGATAGAGTACTTGAATAAGCTGCTGTTCAAGTTTGATATCACTAAAGTGAAATTTGTCATCCCCGGCGGGCAGACAGGCCAAGAATCGATTTTTCAAGGATTGTGTAAGATTGAAGAAGAATTCCATCACAATTCAATTGTCTTGATCCATGATGGTGTTCGTCCGTTGATCAACGATGAGATTATCAATTGTAATATCAACGCAGTTAAGAACCATGGTAGCGCTATTACCACCTGTCCTCCTGTTGAAACCTTCGTATTGGTGGATAACGATGATGTTGTGAAAGATGTTCATGACCGCTCTCTTTCTCGCCTTGCCAAAGCACCACAAAGCTTTTATCTCCAAGACATTATTTCTGTTCATCGACGTGCACTCGAAGATCAGTTCTTCGAAGCGATTGATTCGTGCTCGTTGATGACCCAATACGGTCATGATGTGCGCCTTGTCCCAGGCATTTCAGAAAATATTAAAATCACTTCACCGATCGATTTCTTTATTTTCAAAGCGATCATCGATACACAAGAAAACCTACAGGTATTTGGTTAAATCATGATGAAAGAACAAATGGATATTGTTTACGAAGACAACGAAATGCTTTACCAGACATTAGACTCCTGGCAGGCACTAAGTAATAAAGCCGTGCTAGTAACGGGGGGAACGGGTATGTTGGCAGCCTGTTTGGTTCGCTTCCTTGTTTTCTTGAACCAGAAAGATCAGCTGGGTATTAACGTCGTGGTATTGGTTAGAAATCAAGATAAAGCCAAGCGAATGTTTGCTGAAATCTTCCACCAAATTACCTTGGTTGTTCAAGATGTGTGTGAGCCGGTCCAATATAAAGGAAACATAGACTACGTCGTGCACGCTGCGAGTAGTGCGAGTCCTTATCATATCAAACATGATCCAGTTGGTATCATCAAAGCCAATGTTCAAGGCACACTTAATCTACTCGAGCTAGTACGGAATAAAAATATTCGCAATTTTATGTTCCTATCTACGAGAGAAGTGTATGGCCGGGTTGAAGACTTGGAGTATCTCACCGAACAAGATTTTGGTACCTTTGATCCGTTAGATTCCCGCTCATGTTATCCAGAAAGTAAGCGACTGGCTGAGACCCTACTTCAAGCTTATGCGACACAGTATCAGGTCCCTTATAGTTGTGTTCGTATTGCTCATTCCTATGGACCCGTCATGTTCCTTAATGACGGCAGAGTGATGTCAGACCTTGTTGGCGATGTGGTCCATTCTAGACCGATAGTTCTCAATAGCGATGGAAGTGCCATGCGATCTTTTTGTTATGTGACGGATGCTGTGTCTGCAATGCTGTTGGTGTTATTAAAAGGTGAGCAAGGCCAAGCGTTCAATATTGCCAATGAAACAGAGGAGATATCCATACTCCAGCTTTCACACCTCCTCTCTGATTTAAAAGAAGGCACCATTCCTGTTAAGCACAAGATTGTTAGCGATAGTGCCTATTGCCAGTATCAACGAACCAAGCTTGATGTTGCAAAAATCGAAGGCTTGGGTTGGCTGCCTAAAGTGTCTTTACGAGAGGGGTTAGAGAAGACATTGGCTTACATGGAGGCTGAATGATGAGAGAGTTAACGATGGATGAACTTCGTAACGTTCAGATGCAAATACTTGATGAAGTGCATGAGTTTTGCCAAAAAAACAAGCTCAGATACTCTTTGGCCGGAGGGACTTTATTAGGTGCTATTCGCCACAAAGGCTATATTCCTTGGGATGATGACATAGATATCATGATGCTAAGAAAAGATTACGACTATCTGATCAAACACTTTACTGCCCAGCATTCCGGTTATTCAATTTTTCACCATAAAAGTGAACGCAACAATTATCCTTTTCTTTTTAGTAAGCTGTCATTGAATAACACGAAGCTCTCTAATGGCAGACTCAAAGGAGTGGGTATTAATATTGATATCTTCCCAATCGATAGCTTGGGCAACGGTAAGCTGACTTCAAAACTACGTTTTAATACTATGAAGTTACTGAATGCCGTCGTTAGGCTGCAGAGGTCGAAAAAGACCTTTTGTGATCGATGGCTAGATACAGCGTATTCATCTCTCCAAAATACCGCTAATCGGATTCCAACACTTTATTTGCTGTCGTTGATAGAGAAGCTTTGCGTTCAGTCGGTGAATAGTTCGAAGGGATATTCGGTCAGTATTGGTAGCCGGTATCTTGACAAAGAATACACCTCCTCGACTCTATACGAGTCTTATAGGAAATATCAGTTCGAAGATCGAGAGTACTGGTGCATCTCGAGTTATGATCAATATTTATCGATGATGTATGGCGACTACATGCAGATTCCGAAGGATCAAGATAAAGAAACGCATAATAATGTCGGCTTTTTACCTACTTGAGTCGAACAATTTCACGAATGCGAAATGACGGGTTGCGAAATGACATGTGTTCGCTGAGAAAATGAGTACCAGAAATGACCAAAGCAAAAAAATAGGGTAAAGTACTGACCATTGAAATTGTCTCTAATGCTTAGAGGCATTATTGGAAGTGAAATAGGAAACAAGATGATTCTAGTAGTTGGTCACAAGAACCCTGATAGTGACAGTATTTGTAGTGCTTTAGTTGCAACTGAGCTTCTTAAAGCTCGTGGTGTTGAAGCAAAACCAATTCGCCAAGGCGAGATCAACCGTGAAACTCAACACATTCTAGAAGTCGCTGGCGCTGAGTCTCCAGAGCTACGTACAACTGTTGCGGGTGAGAAAATTTGGTTAGTTGATTACTCAGATCTAGCGCAAGCGCCTGACGACGTAGCTGAAGCAGAAATTCTAGGTATCGTTGACCATCACCGCCTAGGTGATGTGATGACCGTAAACCCAATGGAAGCTTGGATCTGGCCTGTAGGTTGTACTAACACAGTACTATTCAACATGTTCAAGATCGAAGGTCACGAGATCTCTGAGCAAATTGCTAAACTAATGATGTCTGCAATCCTATCTGATACAGTAGGCTTCGCATCTCCAACTTGTACTCAAAAAGATAAAGATGCAGTTGCTGAGCTAGCTAAAATCGCTGGTGTAACGGATGTTGATGCATTCATCAAAGATCTTCTAATTGCTAAGACGAACATCGAAGGTCTATCTGCAGCTGAGCTAGTAGAGAAAGATCTTAAAGGCTACCCATTCAACGGCCGTGACGTTGTTGTAGGCCAAGTTGAGCTTGCAACTCTTGAGCAAGTTGATGGCATGATCGAAGCACTTGAAGCTGACCTAGAGTCTCGTTGTGAGAAAGATGGTCTTGCTTTCGCTGCAGTAATGCTTACAGACATCACAACCGCGCAAACTCGTCTACTATACAAAGGTGAGTGGGCTGAGAAGCTAGTTAAGCACGAGAAAGATGGCGTGCTTATGATGGAAAATACGCTAAGCCGTAAGAAGCAAGGCTGGCCTTGGCTACAAGGTGAACTAGCTTAATTGCTTGTTCGTAACGCATAATTATAAACGCCCACACTTTACTTGTGGGCGTTTTTTATTTGCTGCTCAATCACTACTTTAATCGGAGAACATCATGTCTCAAGCTTTGACCGAAGAGCAAATCAAACAAGTGAATGCGATGAATGAAGAGCAACGCTTCAACTATTGCATGAAAGAGATCGTAAGCAACCGCCAAGTGTGGATTCTTACCGATGAGCATGGCTGTGTAATGCTAAACACTGAAGATGAAGACTGTGTACCAGTGTGGCCAAACGAAGAGTTTGCAAGCCAGTGGGCGACGGGGGAGTGGGAACATTGTAAGCCTGAACCTATATCTACAGCAAAGTGGTATAGCCGTTGGACTTACGGTCTAGAGGATGATGAGTTGTCCGTTGTAGTATTCCCAAATTCAAATGAGGAAGGTGTGATCCTTTACCCTGATGAGTTTGAACAAGAACTGCGCAAGCAAGAGCGTAAGAGATAACTAGATCGCTTCGCTGCTGGAAAATTGGATATCTAGATTCTTTAATCTACCGCACTAAAAAGGGTTGACGTGGAGACTGTCTTAAATTCTGTGTAACTGTCTAAACTTAAAGCCGTAATGGCTAAGGATAGGCACATGGATAAGAAAGCACTTGAAGCTTTTGCTAAAGAAGCTGCAAAGGGAATTAAAACTCCCGAAGACTTAACTGAATTCAGTCAGATGCTCAAAAAGATCACTGTTGAGGCTGCTCTCAACGCTGAAATGGATGAGCATCTTGGCTATGAAAAACACCAACCTTCTAAATCCAATAACAGCCGAAATGGAAAGAGTTCCAAGAGTGTA
>NZ_QRHC01000020.1 GCF_003415655.1 Vibrio maerlii | reverse complement strand
GTCTCAGTTCCAGTGTGGCTGATCATCCTCTCAGACCAGCTAGGGATCGTCGCCTTGGTGAGCCTTTACCTCACCAACTAGCTAATCCCACCTGGGCTAATCTTGACGCGAGAGGCCCGAAGGTCCCCCTCTTTGGCCCGAAGGCGTTATGCGGTATTAGCCATCGTTTCCAATGGTTATCCCCCACATCAAGGCATATTCCCAGGCATTACTCACCCGTCCGCCGCTCGACGCCGTTATCGTTCCCCGAAGGTTCAGATAACTCGTTTCCGCTCGACTTGCATGTGTTAGGCCTGCCGCCAGCGTTCAATCTGAGCCATGATCAAACTCTTCAATTTAAGATTTTGTCGGCTCAATGAATACTGACTTCAAAACTACTAATGTAATTTTAAAGCTATTATCGTTCCAACAGAACGATAATGAATTGACTGTGCCAATGACCGAAGTCATCGTTTGGTCACTCAGTTCATTGAAACCAAAGTTGAAACCGGAGTTTCATTTTTTGATTATCATCAACGAGTGCCCACACAGATTGATAGGTTTAAATTGTTAAAGAGCTTTGCTTTAAGAGTCTCTCTCAAAGCGGACGGCCATTTTAGCGATTCAAAGTTTAGTGTCAACCACTTTTTTCAAACTTTTTTCAAACTTTTTTCAAGCATTTCTGCTTGGCTTTGTGACCTTGCTAACTCAATCCCGTTCTTTTCGAAGCGTTCCCGTGTCAGCGAGGGGGCATTATAGAGATCGGAATCACATTGGCAAGTACTTTTTTCAAATAAATTCAAAAAAACATTCTTTCGATTAAATTTGCATCCAAATGTGCAAAAAGAGAGCATTCCAGCTCTCTTTTTGTTATCCAGACTCTACTTTTGGTCAGATAAATGCGTAGGCGTCGGCAAACATTCTGTCACTGTGTGCACCTTTAACCTGGGTAAACTGCTCTCGAGCCGCACCCGCCATTTCAAATCGACCTGCAATATAGATATCGAAAGTCTCTAGTGATTCGAAATCACCTTCAATTGCTTGCAACACATTGCCTGTTTTGCCCGCCCAATCACCACTCGCCTGTTCTACCACCGGTACAAAGTGGATATTTGAGTATTTAGCTTCGATCTCCGCTAGCTCTTCTTTCGCGTATAGTTGGCATGCATCCTTTGCCCCCCAATATAAATAGATAGGAAGCGTCTTTTCTTGGCTGATACAGTGATCGAGAATAGAGCGCACGTAACTAAAACCGGTACCACCAGCAATGAGTAATAGTGGACGTTCGCTGTCTTCTTTTACCCATGCATCGCCATGAGGAGCATCAATCAAGATATCGCCGCCATCTTCGAGTGCCGCTTTCATCGCGTCAACGACTTCAATCGCATAAGCATTATGCTCTGCCGCACCGATATGTAGTTCTAGTTCACCTTGGTGGCGACATGGACTGCTTGCAATCGAAAATGGGCGTTTGTCTTTTTCACCCATTTCAACCATTAAGTATTGGCCAGCTTTAAACTCTACAGGTTCTTCTGGGTGCAATAGAATTTGGAAAGTATTACAAGCCAAAGGCTCGATAGACTTTACTTTACATTTGATAGTCATGGTCTTCCTTAAGTCTCTTACTCGTCAAAAGTAAGCGTTAAATCTGTTGTTGGATACGCTTGGCAGGCAAACAACCAACCACGCGCTTGCTCATTCTCTGTGAGCATAGGTTCAAGGTGATAACTCACCTCGCCTTTGAGCTTGCGACACAAACATGCCGCGCACGCCCCTACCTGACAACGATTTGGAAAGCTAATATTATTGTTGAGCGCAGCTTCCAATATCGTTTCACCTTCATTAACCTCAAAGGTGATGTTGTGAGGGACTAGTTGAACCCTATGGTTCATAGAATACCTAACTCATTCCAAATATCAT
This sequence comes from Vibrio maerlii, assembly GCF_003415655.1. Classification (GTDB taxonomy): domain Bacteria; phylum Pseudomonadota; class Gammaproteobacteria; order Enterobacterales; family Vibrionaceae; genus Vibrio; species Vibrio maerlii. Next base: position 30,822 of record NZ_QRHC01000020.1, on the reverse strand, counting down.
CGATACGGGCAACAAGTTTAGGATCTTTTGCAATCGGTTTGCCCCATTCACGCGCAACTTCACCCTCAAGCTTATTAGTTGCGTCAAGAATCAAGCTCGATATGCCTTTTTCTTTATCTACAAGTTGTTGAGTATCGCGCGCAGGATCCATCCTGGTAGTCACGGCCCAAATGACATCATTCCAATCCTGAGCATTAACATCGTCATCGCACAAGATAACAAAGCGTTCTTGGGTAAAACTTCTCAGGTAACTCAGCACCGCCTCAGCCACAAGTTGAGACTCCCCAACTTTCTCTTTCTTCATTGATACAATCGCAAAGCTAGAGTTTTTTGCCGTATCAGGAAGGTATAGGTCGATGATCTGAGGGCACTTCTGTTTCAAAGCGTCAATACTCCCGTGCTCAGCAGCCTCCACATCCTGTATCACATCTCGCTCTACTAATTCGACATCCCACTTTTCGGTAGCATCTAAGCCCATTTTGGAGCCAAGACCTACGACAGGTGAAGCGAAATCAAGCGAATCAATTGGCGTATTCTCAATCATCAGGGTGTCGCGCACTGGGTCCATATGTTCCGTCATCGCTGCAACAACCTCGCCCCAATCCCTTGCATTGACCTTTTCATCACATACGATGACAAATTTGGTGTACATAAACTGACGCAGGAAAGACCATACTCCCATCATCACGCGCTTTGCGTGACCGGGGTATTGCTTCTTCATCGTGACCACGGCCATACGATACGAGCACCCTTCCGGTGGTAAATAGAAATCTTCTATTTCCGGAAATTGCTTCTGAAGAATAGGAACGAAGACTTCATTGAGAGCAACACCGAGTACTGCAGGCTCATCGGGCGGGCGACCAGTATAGGTGCTGTGGTAGATCGGGTCTTTACGCATAGTAATGTGGGTAATTGTAAAGACATGATGCTTTTCTTTCTCGTTGTAATAACCCGTATGGTCGCCGTAAGGACCCTCATCAGCAAACTCATTAGGGTCAATGTAGCCTTCCATAACAATTTCAGCACTCGCCGGAACTTCGAGATCATTGCTAACGGACTTAACCACTTCTGTTTTGCTGCCTCTGAGTAAGCCAGCAAACGCATACTCAGAGAGTGTATCTGGCACGGGTGTGACCGCACCTAGGATAGTCGCCGGGTCGGCGCCAAACGCTATAGATACAGGGAAAGGTTTACCAGGGTTCGTTTCTATCCAATCACGCAGATCAAGCGCACCACCACGATGAGCTAACCAACGCATAATGATCTTGTTTTTACCGATTTTCTGTTGTCGGTAAATACCCAGATTCTGACGCTTCTTATTTGGACCTCGAGTTACGGTTAATCCCCAGGTCAATAATGGCGCAACATCCTCAGCCCAACAGCTCATCACTGGGATTTTGTCGAGATCGACGTCATCACCTTGCCAAACTATTTCTTGGCACGGCGCTTTACGCAGGCGCTTAGCTGGCATATTAAGGACTTGTTTAAAAACTGGAATTTTATCAATCGCATCCTTGAAGCCTCTTGGGGGCTCGGGTTCTTTCAAGTAAGCGAGTAATTTACCCACCTCTCTAAGTTCAGTGACCTCATTGCGTCCCATACCTAAAGCAACTCGTTCAGTCGTACCAAATAGGTTGGTGAGTACAGGAAACTCGTATCCGATTGGGTTTTCGAATAATAGAGCAGGTCCACCAGCGCGTAATGTACGATCGCTGATCTCCGTCATCTCATAATGAGGGTCAACTGGATGGCTAATGCGCTTGAGCAAACCCTGCTGCTCAAGTTGTCCAATAAAATCGCGTAAATCCTTAAAACTCATAGGCCTTCTGCTGGCTATTGATTCTGGCGTCATTATAACAAAAGAGAGATCGAACGATCTCTCTTTTTGATATGAATCAAAGGTGGTCAGGTTTAATACTGGGAAAGCACCTGCCTAATTGAATTCGAGCGTACTTGTTGATTGTCGTTTAACAGCTCTTTTAGCCAGGTCTCATGCCCTTGATTCGCCAGCTGCTGGGCAACACGTGAGGCTTCTTCGGGAATGGCCATTTGTGAAATCAAGTAACTCTTCACATTCTGCGGCAAAGGGTCCATTCGAGTTAATAAATTCAGTGCCTGTTGATTCAAACCTGGGTTACTCGCCGCTTGGATTACTTGCTCGGTTGCGAATGGGCTAGATAGAGAAGCTAATCTCTTGAGTTCAGCACTGCTGTGGCGATCGACTTTCTTACGCCACAGAATTTTATACAAATCGTCACTTTCACTAACCTGCGCTAGACGAACCAGAACCTCTGATGAGGGTATCCAGCGAGTAATACCTTGCTGAGTTAATTGTTGAGTCAGTGTGTTTACCGCTTCTGGTGATAAGCTATCTAACTCTCGAATCAATAACTGCTCTCGTGCTTTGACTTGATGTGAGGGTCCTGACAGCCACTCAGAAAGAATCAGTTCTTTTCGCTCAGCGGCCATTACAAATGTCATGGTTTGCTGATCGCGCTTCCAAGCTTTCAATAAACGATGTGCTATCGCCGGATAATTAAAGGCCGGGCTACTCACTTCATAGCCATCACCATCTTCCACCACATTATAGGTGGTGGGTAAAGCACGTTGCTGCTCAACGAAGATCGCCATCTTTGGTGTGAGAATAAAGTTTTGCTGTTCGAGTTTTTGCAATAGTAGATATCTAACAACCTCTTGTTGAGGGAATGCGAGACGCTCTAGCGCAAAGTTGAGATTGTCTATCTCATCCATGACGACGTACTGAAGCAGTTCAGATGTTTTATCCTGCATCTGAGCATCCGTAACCCAGATTTGTACAGAGCTAGGTGCAATATCGGTCGCCATACTCGGCGAAGATAACAATGAGATAGATAGGAGAAGCGATGCCAACAGTCCTTGTTGCATTTGTTAACCTCCTTGTAACATTTGCAGATATTCTGCGCTCTTCAATAATGAAATGCAAATAAAAATGCCACCTAGTTAGGTGGCATTGTTGCATAAGCTATAACCAGTAATTACTGGCGACGCATAGCATCAAAGAACTCATCGTTAGTCTTCGTCATTGCTAGCTTGTCGATTAGGAATTCCATCGCGTCGATTTCACCCATTGGGTGAACAATCTTACGTAGGATCCACATCTTCTGTAGCTCATCCGCTTTAGTTAGTAGCTCTTCACGACGAGTACCTGAGCGGTTGAAATCGATAGCTGGGAAGACACGCTTCTCGGCAATCTTACGGTTTAGGTGGATTTCCATGTTACCTGTACCCTTGAACTCTTCGTAGATAACTTCGTCCATCTTAGAACCTGTATCTACTAATGCTGTCGCAAGGATAGTTAGGCTACCGCCCTCTTCTACATTACGTGCCGCACCGAAGAAGCGCTTAGGGCGATGTAGGGCGTTGGCATCAACACCACCAGTTAGAACCTTACCAGATGAAGGTACAACGGTGTTGTATGCACGCGCTAGACGAGTGATTGAGTCAAGCAGAATGACTACGTCTTTCTTGTGTTCAACAAGGCGTTTTGCTTTCTCAATAACCATTTCTGCTACTTGAACGTGGCGAGATGCTGGCTCATCGAATGTCGATGCAACTACTTCACCCTTCACCAGGCGCTGCATCTCGGTTACTTCTTCTGGACGTTCGTCGATAAGAAGTACCATTAACTCACATTCTGGGTGGTTGTGGGCAATGCTCTGAGCAATGTTTTGCAGAAGCATTGTCTTACCCGCTTTTGGCGGAGCAACAATCAGACCACGCTGACCTTTACCAATAGGAGAAGCTAGGTCTAGAACACGAGCTGTAATATCTTCAGTTGAACCATTACCACGCTCCATCACCATGCGCTCATTCGCATGAAGTGGCGTCAAGTTTTCAAATAGAATCTTGTTACGCGCATTGTCTGGCTTATCATCGTTAACTGTATTGACTTTAAGAAGTGCAAAGTAACGCTCACCATCTTTTGGTGGACGAATCTTACCGGCAATCGAATCACCTGTACGCAGGTTGAAACGACGAATCTGACTCGGTGAGACATAGATGTCATCGGGACCCGCTAGGTATGAGCTGTCTGCACTACGTAGGAAACCAAAACCGTCTTGTAGAATTTCCAAAACGCCGTCACCAAAAATGTCTTCACCACTTTTCGCATGTGCTTTTAGGATGGCAAAGATAATGTCTTGCTTTCTTAGGCGAGCAAGGTTCTCTAGACCTAGAGATTCACCAAGTTTAACAAGTTCAGAGACAGGTCTGTTCTTGAGTTCTGTTAGATTCATAGTGGTGGATAGTTTTTTAGTCAAAATAGGATCTGTTTTGTAAGTTAAGATGGATTTGGTCTCAGGATCGACCAAGAAGTGAACGTTTGTTTAATTAACGTGCGATAAACTAGCACTAAAAATAAGACTAGTCTATAGCGTAGAAAAAACAAAACCGCGCATTTTGAGTGATGCACGGTTTTCATTTCTCAAGCGCCAACCTTATAGGTTCGCGTCTAGGAATTCTTTCAGCTGGGTCTTAGAAAGCGCTCCAACTTTTGTCGCAGCCACACCGCCATCTTTAAATAGCAGCAGCGTTGGGATACCGCGAATACCAAACTTAGGTGGTGTGCCTGCGTTTTGGTCGATATTTAGTTTACCGATAGTGAGTTTACCTTCGTACTCGTCTGCGATTTCGTCAAGAATCGGCGCAATCATCTTACATGGACCACACCATTCTGCCCAAAAATCAACAAGAACTGGGCCTGCAGCTTGGATTACATCGTTCTCAAAACCTTCATCAGAAAGCTGCAAAATCTTATCACTCATCTTCCACTCCAATGTATTTTTATAGAACTGGTTGGATGATAACCAGCAAATAGATGCCCTATTGGAATGTATTTACTTTCGTATTGCAAGCTTAAGCTGATATTCTATAGCAATGAAAAAGACGCATATCACAGAGCAAAAGTTCGCCGACTTGGATTTACATCCCCAAGTCATTGAAGGATTGGAGAAAAAAGGGTTCGATTACTGTACCCCGATCCAAGCCTTGGCGCTGCCGGTACTGCTCACCGGCCAAGATATTGCAGGCCAGGCCCAAACGGGTACTGGTAAAACCCTCGCGTTTCTCACTGCTACCTTTAACCACTTGTTGAAAACGCCTGAACACGAAGGCCGTAAACCAACGCAGCCGCGCGCAATCATTATGGCACCAACGCGTGAGCTAGCGATTCAGATTTTCAACGACGCAGAACCACTTATTAAGAGCACTGGCATTAAAGCTGCGCTTGCTTACGGTGGTGAACCTTATGATAAGCAAGTTGCGAAGCTAGAGGCTGGTGTTGACGTACTGATCGGTACCACAGGTCGTATTATCGACTTCTACAAGCAAAAGGTATTCAACCTGAACCATATTCAAGCTGTGGTTCTGGATGAAGCGGACCGTATGTTCGACCTTGGTTTTATCAAGGATATCCGTTTCTTGTTCCGTCGTATGCCTGAGCCATCAGAGCGTCTGAACATGCTGTTCTCTGCCACTCTGTCTTACCGAGTGCAAGAGCTCGCGTTCGAACACATGCACAACCCAGAGCATGTTGTTGTAGAGCCAGAAGTGAAAACCGGACACCGCATTCAAGAAGAGCTGTTCTACCCATCGAATGAACACAAGATGGCGCTGCTACAAACCCTTATTGAAGAAGAGTGGCCAGATCGCGCAATCGTATTTGCTAACACCAAGCACAAGTGTGAATTAGTTTGGGGTCACCTAGCCGCTGATGGTCATCGTGTTGGCCTGCTAACGGGTGACGTTCCGCAGAAGAAGCGTGAGAAAATCTTAGAACAGTTCACTAAAGGCGATGTAGATATCCTAGTTGCAACAGACGTTGCTGCTCGTGGTCTGCATATCCCTCAGGTAACGCACGTATTCAACTACGATCTACCAGACGATTGCGAAGACTACGTTCACCGTATTGGCCGTACAGGTCGTGCTGGTGCAAGTGGTCACTCAATTAGCTTTGCTTGTGAAGACTACGCAATTAACCTTCCTCCTATCGAGGAATATATTGAGCATGCAATCCCAACATCAGAATATGATGCATCGGCGCTGATCCAAGATCTACCAGCACCAATTCGTATGCGCAATAACCGTGGCCCGCAGCAACGCCGCACGAACACGGGTGGTCCTCGTTCAGGAAATCGTCGACCAAACAATCGTCGTCCGCGTCAACCACGACAAAACCAGCAGTAAATAGAACAGGGAATCTGAGTAATCTATGAAACAAGCAGCTTCATCACCGCTTTATGCCGCCATCGACCTCGGGTCGAATAGCTTTCATATGCTCGTTGTGCGTCATATCGATGGCAGCGTCCAGACCATGGCTAAAATTAAACGCAAGGTTCGCCTTGCTGCTGGCTTAGATGAAAACAATGCGCTAAGCCAAGAAGCTATGCAGCGTGGGTGGGATTGCTTGAGTTTATTTGCCGAACGATTACAAGATATCTCTGCAGAAAATATCCGCATTGTCGGCACCGCGACCCTGCGTACTGCGACCAATGTGGATATTTTCCTTGCTAAAGCAAATCAAATCCTAGGTCATAAAATAGAAGTGATCTCAGGTGAAGAAGAAGCAGCAACCATCTATAAAGGTGTTGCTCATACCTCTGGTGGTATGGGCCGCCGCTTAGTTGTCGATATTGGTGGCGCAAGCACCGAGGTCGTTATCGGTGAAGGCTTTGAAGCCAAAGCATTAACCAGTCTCAAGATGGGCTGTGTAACTTGGTTGGAGAAGCACTTCAAAGATCGTCAGCTTAGCCAAGCAAACTTCGACAATGCCATTGAGGCAGCTAAAGCGACACTCAACCCAATCCTAGACCAATATACCAATATTGGTTGGGACGTATGCGTGGGCGCATCAGGCACAGTACAAGCACTACAAGAGATCATGTTGGCTCAAGGTATGGATGAGATCATCACCTTAGCTAAGCTTAAGCGTCTGCAAAAACAAGCCATGCAGGACGAACGCCTAGAGGAACTAGAGATTGAGGGTTTGACCCTTGAACGCGCGCTCGTATTCCCAAGTGGTCTTTCTATCTTGATTGCGATTTTTGAGTTACTGAACATTGACTCTATGACGCTGGCTGGCGGTGCCCTTCGTGAAGGTCTCGCTTACGAAATGGTCGAAGAGTTGCGACAAAATGATATTCGTAGCCGCACCATTAGCAGCGTTCAAGCTCGCTACCAGCTTGATGTTCAATATGCCCAGCAAACGGCAGACTGTGCACAAAAGCTTCTTACTCAATGTGGTGGTCTGGACTGGGTTGAAGAACCGCAAGCAGAGATGCTTCTGACGACCGCAGCACAGCTACACGAAATCGGTTTAACCATCGACTTTAAAAAGGGTGGAGAGCATAGTGCGTACTTACTTCGCAATCTTGATTTGCCAGGTTATACCCGTGCACAAAAGTACTTTATTGCCGAGGTCGCTCGTCGCTATCGTGAGCAATTAACCTCACTGCCAGAGCAGCATGCGCTTTCCGGAAGCAGTGCAAAGCGTTTATTAAGATTACTTAGACTGGCGGTATTACTCACCCATCGCCGTAACGTCAATCTAGAGCCTCCTTTTGCTCTTGCAGCAGATAAAGACTCACTAACGTTATCCATCAACGAGGCATGGCTAAAGCAAAATCCATTGACGGCAGCTGAGCTAGAAATTGAGGCCAACCGACAGACGGATATTGGTTGGCCGTTATCGATTTCATTGGTGTAAGTTCGCTCAGAACAACAAACAAGCTCGAGTAATGACGCATTACTCGGGCTTTTTTTCTGTCTTACGAGCGACTTCTAGCCAAGTAATAAAAAGGCCCGAACTCGGGCCTTTCCAATAGACTTTGGTTAATCACTATTACTACGCTTTAGCACCAGATACTTTAAAGTCTGGGTTCACAGCCGTCAGTTTCTTAATCAAGTAGTTCAGAAGCACACCATACATAGGTACAAACAGACCTAGACTAATCACTAGCTTGAAACCATAGTCCACCAGCGCGATTTCAGTCCAGTGTTCCGCCATAAATGGATCTGGGCTTTGGTAGAAAGCAATCGCAAAGAAAGCAATGGTATCCAGCGCGTTACCAAACAGTGTTGAACACGTTGGTGCCACCCACCATTGTTTCAATTGACGTAGACGATTAAATACGTGGACATCTAAGATCTGACCAAGTAGGTAAGCCATAAAGCTTGCTGCCGCAATTCGAGCCACGAACAGATTGAATTCACCTAGCTGAGAAAAACCCTGGAATGCTCCTTCAAAAAATACAACAGATAGCAGATACGAGACAACTAACGCAGGCAACATGACTAGGAATATGATTTTACGAGCCAGCTGAGCACCAAAGATGCGTACGGTCAGGTCTGTCGCGAGAAAAATAAATGGGAAAGTGAATGCGCCCCAAGTGGTATGGAAACCAAAGATAGTAAAGGGAAGCTGTACTAGATAATTACTTGATGCAATGATGACCAAGTGAAATAGAACCAGTAATAAAAGGGCTTTGCGCTGCTGCGCAGTGGTAAAGTTACTCATGCGATACCTTTTTAGTTTGGTTTGGGGGTGAGGGAACCCAAATCGAAGCTCATAACACCTAGATGCAAGACTTCTTACCAACAATGTTAAACAAAAATTACTCTTTCGAGCGGCGGGCGATTATACATTAATCAATTTAAGCTGCAATGTTCAGAGTAAATGCAATCGTTTACTAAGCATAAAAAGTAGAATTACAGAAAGTTAAAACCCGCGCTTGAATAAACCTGCCAAATAGTCGATCTCTTCCCTGCTCTCTTCTTTATTCACTGATTCAAGCCAAAGCGACTCACTATAATGTTCAGAACGAAGGAACAAGCGGCAGCCTTCAAAATCAATCAACCATGAGTGCAAGTCTGCATCGCTTTGTTTTTCAATCACAGTCGCAGAAAGCAGTTTCACTAATCTCTCACCAAGCTCTGGATACGAGTCGTAATCAAAGCTTGGTGCTGAGATAATAATGCGCCCTTCCTGTTGGCTGTATTCGCTCAAGCTAAATTGGTTCATAGATATCCTTTCCTGCTAATCAACCATGGTTGGTAATATGCTCTTGAATTAGATCCAAGAATTCGTCGGCGTACTTCTCTAGTTTTCGTTGACCTACACCGTTGACGGCAAGCATCTCACCGTATGAGGTTGGTAAAATCTCCGCCATATCTATCAGAGTCGCGTCACTGAAGACCACATAAGGCGGCAGCCCATCTTCATCAGCAATGGTCTTACGCAGCTTGCGTAATTTAGCAAACAGCTTCTTATCGTAGTTCTTACTGGTCAGCTTGTCTGACTTAGCACTTCTTGCAGCAGCATCCAAACGAGGCACAGCGAGTTCCAGAGTCCTATCCCCACGTAGTAGTGGACGGGCTTCTTCAGTTAGCTGCAAGGTAGAACTGCGCGTAATGTTCTGGAAAAGCATCCCCTTATGAACCAGCTGACGGAAGATACTGATCCAGTAATCGTGGCTATGGTCACGGCCAATACCGTAAGTACTGAGTTTATCATGGCTATTCTCGCGCACTCGGATATTCTGCATACCGCGCAGCACTTCTACCACGTAACCCATACCAAAACTTTGGTTTACTCGATAAACACAAGAAAGTGCCTTACGTGCCTCTTCTGTGGCATCAAAATGCTTGGGCGGATCTAAGCAGATATCACAGTTACCACAAGGCTTCTCTCGGTACTCACCAAAGTAGTTCAGTAGTACCTGACGGCGACAGGTTTGCGCTTCTGCAAACGCGCTCATCGCATTGAGCTTATGAGTTTCGACCACTTTTTGTGGGCCTTCTTCCTTCTCATCGAGCATACGGCGCAACCAACTAATATCAGCAGGGTCGTAAAGCATCATCGCTTCAGCAGGTAATCCATCCCGCCCTGCTCGACCTGTCTCTTGATAGTAAGACTCAATATTGCGCGGGATATCAAAGTGCACCACAAAGCGCACGTTCGGTTTGTTGATTCCCATACCAAAGGCAACGGTCGCAACGACTATCTGAACATCATCGCGTTGGAAAGCTTCTTGAACGTAAGCACGCTCATCAGCATCCATCCCTGCATGGTAACCTGCTGCGCGAATACCGTTATTGCAGAGTTTTTCGGTCACCATCTCGACTTTCTTACGACTGCCACAATAAATGATGCCGCAGTTACCGCGCTGAGTTTCTAAATAACGAACAATTTGGGAAACAGGTTTGTGCTTCTCAACCAAGTTATAGCGGATGTTAGGACGATCAAAGCTACCCAAATAGATATGAGGTTCTATTAGGCTCAAACGGCTCAATATATCTTTACGCGTAGCATCGTCGGCCGTTGCGGTTAATGCCATAAACGGGACATGTGAAAACGTCTGTTTAAGCTGCCCTAGCGCGGCATATTCTGGTCTAAAGTCATGCCCCCATTGCGAGATACAGTGTGCCTCATCCACGGCGATCATCGACAATGGTAGGCTTTGCAGACGTTCAATGAAGTCGCGCATCAACACGCGTTCTGGAGAGACGTAAACCAGTTTTAACTGGCCTGAATTCATGCGGTTATATACCGAGATCAGTTCTTCCCTTGGCATAGAGGAGTTGATGCACTCCGCCGCCACACCATTGGCTTTAAGTTGGTCAACCTGATCCTTCATTAATGAGATCAGTGGAGAGATTACTAAAGTAAGCCCTTCACGTACCAACGCTGGAATCTGGTAGCATAAAGACTTACCGCCACCCGTTGGCATAATAACTAAGCTATCTTGTCCTTGAATGGCGCATTCGATAACTTCTTGTTGCCCATCTCTAAAGGATTGGTAACCAAAAACCTCCTCTAGCACCCCTTGCGCGGTGAGAGTTTCAGAGGTTTGCTCTGCCATTAAAGTTGCGGTCATTGGTTATCCTAACGAGTATTTACTTGGGTAGCGAAACAGAAAAATAGCCCGCCATTGTAGTTGGGAATGATGGCGAATAAAACCGCAAATTATTAGGTGAATTGGCTTTTGCCTCCTATACTCACCCTCTTCTTTTATAAATCCATTTTTGCGCCGGAACATTCATGACTCCAGAAGAACAGCAGCGAACCCGTCACGGGGTGTTGTTAGCGATTGCTGCTTATACCATGTGGGGGATCGCCCCTATTTATTTCAAAGCGTTAGGTGACGTTTCTCCATTGGAGATTCTTAGCCACCGCGTTATTTGGTCTTTCTTTCTCTTAGCCTTATTGGTGCATTTCAGCAAGAGCTGGAGGAATGTGAGAGAAACACTGAAATCAAAGAAAAAGATGGCCTATCTTCTCAGTACATCGGTTTTAGTAGGCACTAACTGGCTGATCTTCATTTGGGCAGTCAATAGCGACCACATGCTGGATGCGAGTTTAGGCTACTACATCAACCCGCTAATCAACGTAGTGTTGGGGATGTGTTTCCTAGGGGAACGATTACGAAAACTGCAATGGTTTGCAGTGACATTGGCCGCTATTGGCGTGGCGATCCAAATCATCGGCTTTGGCTCAGTCCCTGTCGTTGCGCTGGCACTGGCCTTTAGCTTTGGTTTCTATGGGCTTTTAAGAAAGAAAGTCGCACTAGATGCCCAAACGGGTTTATTCATCGAGACCTTAGTCATGTTGCCGCTCGCAGCGATCTTTGTCCTGTTTATTGCCAATAGTCCAACCGCGGATTTATTGAGTAATCCACTTAACTTGAATCTGTTGTTGATCGCAGCAGGTGTTGTCACGACTTTACCGCTATTGTGCTTTACCGGTGCCGCGACTCGATTAAAGCTATCCACACTGGGGTTCTTCCAATATATCGGCCCAAGTTTAATGTTCTTGCTCGCTGTAACGCTATATAACGAAGCCTTTTCAGCAGACAAAGCGATTACCTTTGCCTTTATATGGGGTGCTTTAGTTATCTTCAGCTTCGATGGTTTAAAGAACAACGCTAAGCGTAAACGCTAGCGATCGCATAAGCTGCCTTTAGATCATCAAGATCACTTGCGATCTAAAGGCAAAATAAGATCTTGATTGAGAAATTAAAATGAATGAAATCACAATCTTAATGACATTGGCGTCTATTCACTTTATTGCGTTGATGAGCCCTGGTCCTGACTTTGCTCTGGTAGTGCAGAATGCTACTCGTCATGGCAGACAAACCGGTATCTACATTGCTCTAGGCCTTTCTCTAGGCATCCTCGTTCACTCTTTATTTAGCCTTACTGGCATCAGTTATTTGGTACATACCCAACCGACTCTGTTCGCTATTGTTCAATTCGCTGGGGGGAGTTACCTGCTTTACCTAGGTTATGGTGCACTGCGCGCAACGGTTGCCAATATCTTCAATCATCAAGAGGATCAAACTAACGAAGCTAGCAATGACCTTGTGCTAACCAATAAGCGAGAGGCGCTGTCCAAGGGCTTTATGACCAACATCCTCAACCCGAAAGCACTGGTATTCTTTGTCAGTCTGATGTCGAGTCTTGTACCTGTTGATATGTCTTTAACCGGCAAAGGCGTCGCACTGATCATACTCTGGGGTTTGTCTTTCTTCTGGTTCGCCCTTTTGGCCTGGATGCTATCAACGAAGAAGCTCCAAACTCGCCTAAAAGAAGCATCTATCTATATTGATGCACTTTGTGGTGCGGTATTTACTATTGTTGGTGCTAGCATTCTTTGGCAAACAGCAATGTCGCTGATGGCATAGATACTGATATCAACCAAACCCTTTGTGCGAGATCTCTCACAAGCAAGTAAGAGCTTTAAGTAACTTTTGTAGGTTAACTATAGCAAAACAATCCTAAGCTACTGAAAAACATAGACATGGTTATATATCAACCGTTAGTTTGGTGAGAAAGTTCTGCTATCGTCGGTTGTGAACTTTGGGCGAACACGTAATATTAACCCTGTCGGAAGGATGCTGACACGGAACAGGAAACAACCACGGACTTGGTTATCTTCAGGAAGAAGATTCGATTATTCAGGATGAATGGTCGGCATGGAAAGCGAATTGGACATTGAACGGACGCAATAGTAACTAGGATGGTTACTACTAAGGAAAGACAATGGACACCTCTGGATGAGGAATGGAACTGTCATCAGGATGATGAAAGGGACACCGCTCAAGGAACAAGTGAGTGCGCTAACGAGGATTGTTAGCAGATCAGGATTCGATCATTTGGACACCGCTAGGATGGCGACGAAAGGAATACGCTGACGGATAACAGCACACTATCATGGATTTGATGCATGGAGCACACTTAGTAGCCGGATTGCTGCGAGTAAGACTATAACCCCGAAGGGCTTTATGCCCTCGGGGTTTTTCTTTATTTTTAATAAGTACCTAGTACCTAGATTCTAGTTCCTAGAGAAAACACATCATTCTAGGAACTAGGTACTCGTATCTAGGAACTACAGTTTCTCAAGCCTAGCGTAAGCAGTCACTAGCCACTTAATGCCTTCGCCATTGAATGCCACTTGCACTCGGCTTTGTGGGCCAGAGCCTTCAAAGTTAATGATGGTCCCTTCGCCAAATTTCGGGTGGTTCACTCGAGAACCTAGCGTGAAGCCAGTCTCATTAAAGTTCTCTTTAACCGCGGTTTGGCTGAAGCGTCCGGTACTGGTTGGACGGCTAACTTGCGCCTTCATTCTGACTTCATCAAGGCAAGTTTCAGGTAGCTCTCGAATAAATCGCGATGGCTTGTGATACTTATCCTGCCCATATAAGCGGCGCATTTCCGCATAAGTTAAGTAGAGCTTTTCCATCGCACGCGTCATACCTACATAAGCTAGGCGACGCTCTTCTTCCAAGCGCCCCGCTTCTTCTGCAGACATCTGGCTTGGGAACATCCCCTCTTCAACGCCGACCATAAAGACTAATGGGAACTCCAGACCTTTCGCACTGTGTAATGTCATCAATTGAACCGCATCATCAAACTCATCGGCCTGACCTTCGCCTGCCTCTAATGCTGCATGAGTCAAGAATGCGGTCAGCAATGTCATGTCTTCAGCCTCTTCTGGCTTCTCAAACTGACGTGTTGCCGTTACCAGTTCTTCCAGGTTCTCAATACGAGCCTTAGATTTTTCACCCTTTTCTTGCTCATACATGGTAAACAAGCCAGAAGACTTGATGACATGGTCCGTTTGTTCATGCAACGGCTGCTCTTGTGTCTCATCTTCGAGTGCATTGATAAGCTCAATAAAGCGTCCTAACGCGCCTGCAGCACGACCCGGTAATACTTGCTCTTCGATCAAAGCAACACTCGCCTGCCACATCGTCGCACCGCGATCTCGAGCAGCAAAACGGATGGTTTCTAATGTCTTATCACCCAAACCACGAGTCGGCGTATTTACTACACGTTCAAATGCCGCATCATCATTACGGTTAGCCATTAGGCGCAGGTAACTCAAGGCATCTTTGATCTCTTGGCGTTCGAAGAATCGCATCCCACCATAGATTCGATACGGTAAACCAGCTTGAATTAACGCTTCTTCAAGCACACGTGATTGGGCGTTATTGCGGTAGAGCAAGGCAGAGTCTTCTAACGCTCCGCCTTTCTCTTGCCACTCTTTAATTTTACTCACTGCAAATCGAGCCTCATCTAGCTCGTTGTAAGCGGAATACACTGAGATCAACTCACCATCATTACCGTCTGTCCACAACTCCTTACCCATACGCTCGGTGTTGTTGGAGATCAGCTCATTCGCGGCTTGAAGAATGGTCTTGGTAGAACGGTAGTTTTGTTCGAGTCGAATGGTCGATGCACTAGGGAACTCATCCAAGAACTTTTGGATATTTTCAACCTTAGCCCCACGCCAACCATAGATTGATTGGTCATCATCACCCACGATCATCACGTTACAGTCTTTGCCCGTCATCATGCGTAGCCAAGCGTATTGGATGTTGTTGGTATCTTGGAATTCGTCCACCAGAATGTGTTTAAAGCGTGCTTGATAGTGCTCGCGAATGTGCTTTTTATCACGCAACAACTCATGAGCTCGCAATAGAATCTCAGCAAAGTCGACCAAGCCAGCACGATCACACGCTTCTTGATAAGCAGAATAGATCTTAAGCCAGGTTTGCGTCACTGGATCATGGTAAGCATCAATGTGTTGAGGTCGTAAACCCTCATCTTTCTTGCCATTAATCCACCAGCTTGCTTGCTTTGCTGGCCACTGTTTTTCATCGAGGTTTTGCGCTTTGATCAAGCGGCGAAGCAATCTAATTTGATCATCAGAATCAATAATTTGGAAATCTTCTGGCAGTTTCGCATCGAGATAATGAGCACGAAGAATACGGTGACAAATACCATGAAAAGTGCCGTTCCACATACCAGAAGCGCTACCCATCATTAGCTCTTCAATACGGCCACGCATTTCTGCCGCCGCCTTGTTGGTGAAGGTCACCGACATAATAGAAAATGGCGATGCTTGCTCTACACTCTGCAGCCAAGCAATACGATGAACCAAGACTCGTGTTTTACCACTCCCTGCCCCAGCCAATACCAGGAAATTACCCAGGGGTGCCGCTACTGCTTCACGCTGTTTATCGTTTAGGCCATCGAGCAAAAGAGAGGGATCCAACATGGTCTACCTACTGTTTATTTATACATAATCGCAAGATTATACCCGCAAATGCAGGAGAATTCAGACTCGTTGACTAAAAAAATATGACTATTTTTGCACCATTAAAAACAGACACTTAGATATAAATATTCAATAAATATCTTGGGATTAATAAATTTTCTGAAAGTTTTCTTTCGCTGTTCCCATCTTATTGGATACGCAAGCTGATAATTAACAAATCATTAACTTGCGATACCACCAAAAGGATCTAGTTGAGGAAATTATTATGAGTAAATCAAATATCGCTGTAACTGCTGCAATCACAGGTTTATTGGCTCTTGGCGGCACCGCGCTTACTGCAACTCACGCTGTCGCAATGGATAAAGAGAAATGCTATGGCGTAGCAAAAGCAGGTAAGAATGACTGTGCAACCAAATCAAGCTCATGTGCAGGTACAGCAAAAGAAGATAACCAAAAAGATGCCTTTGTGGTGGTACCTAAAGGGCTTTGTGGCAAGCTTTCAGGTGGTAGTACCGAGTCAGCTTAGGTCCAGACATAACTCTAGCCCAATAAAGGGTGGTGCTGCTCAGTTTCACCCTTTCTTTACTTTGATACCACCGCAAGGAGAGCACCATGACAAACCCAAAATTACATGATTATGTTGGCGTTGGTCTTCGCTCTCCTCACTTGGAATTCTTCGGTTCCAACGAGCCTTCGACAGGCTGGTTGGAAATCCATAGTGAAAACTATTTCGTTCCCCACACACCAGAAAGACAACAGCTCAGTCGTATCAGCGAACAGTACCCAATCAGTTGCCACGGTATTGGGTTGTCGCTTGGTAGTGTAGAGCGAGTAAACCGATCACATCTCAAGCGACTCAAAGACCTAGTCTCTGCACTAAACCCGCTATTTGTTTCTGACCACTTGAGTTGGAGTCAAACTGGGGGTCACTACTTCAATGACTTATTACCGCTTCCTTACACTGAAGAGGCACTGAACATCTTTTGTCGCAACGTCTTGGAGGTACAAGACTTCTTGCAAAGACCTTTGCTGATCGAGAACCCTTCCAGCTATTTAGCCTTTAATCATTCAACCATCCGCGAATGGGAGTTTCTCGCGGAGGTGCATAAACGTACGGACTGCCGCTTGTTGCTTGATCTAAACAATATTCATGTATCTGCGTTTAATCATGATTTTAGTGCCGAGCAATATCTCAATGCGATACCTGCCGATGCAGTTGATGAAATCCACCTCGCGGGGTTCACGGTAAAACAGCTAGAACAAGGGGAGATCTGGATAGACACCCATAATCGACCAGTGAGTGAAGCCGTGTGGCAATTGTACCGAGCTTGGATCGAAAATAACGGTGTGAGGCACACACTTATCGAGTGGGACCTAGATATTCCAGAGCCAAAGGTACTGCTCGAAGAAGCAGAAAAAGCGAAGCAGGTACTCACGCAAACATTATTAAGTGAGGTATTGCTATGAGCCTCACTCTTTCAGAACTTCAAGCAAACTTTGCAAGTGCGCTGCACTATCAGGCAAGCGGTGAAGACTGTGGTATCACCTCAGATCATTTTTCAGCAGAGCAACGTATCCAGATATACCGCAACAACTTCATTATTAGCTTGCAAGAGGTATTAGCTGCCACCTACCCCGTGACGTTGGCGTTACTCGGAGAAGAATGCTTCAACCAGGTCGCACGTCACTACGTCCTTACTCATCCTTTAGAACAAGGTGATGTGACCCAATATGGGGAGCAGTTCGATGCTAGTCTGAATGCCTTTTCACAAATTCAAAGTGCAGCGCCTTACATCAATACTATCGCTAAGTTTGAGTGGAAAATGGATCAAGTTCGCTATGTGAACGACGATGTTAGCCCGCGCTATCCACTCGAGGCTCTTGCTGAACTTGATGTCGAACTGCATCCAAATGTGACTTTTACCTTACACAAGAATGTCGAGTTACTCACATCAAACTACGCCGTCTTCTCCCTCTATCAAGCCGTTAAACAACAAGAATTAGAAGGGTTAGATATCCACAACCAAGAATCCGGCGTGATTGTTTGTGGCTCAGAAGGAATACCTTGGTATCAGGTATTAGACAACAACAGTTTCCAGTTGCTGCAAAAGATGCAGCGGCAATATTCATTAAGTGAGATTCCACCAAAAGAACTCGCTTCGTTGAACGAACTCATCACCCTTCATCTTATTAGTGGCTTTGACTTAAAGCCTTAATAACCATATCTAGGAGAGTATTATGTCCAGCATACAAAATATGATGGAACGGTATGATAGTGCCGTTAACCAGCTACAGATCGGCTTTGTTCCACTGCTACTCGTCTTTTGTCGCTTATGGGTTGCATGGGTGTTCTTTAACTCGGGACTAACCAAAATAGCGTCATGGGATAGCACCCTATATCTTTTTGAACTTGAATATCAGGTACCGCTATTACCGTGGGAGTTAGCTGCTTATATGGGAACAGCTGCGGAGTTAATCCTTCCGGTGTTTATTGCTATAGGCTTATTTACTCGACCAATGGCTGCGATTCTGTTTGTTTTTAATGCCATAGCCGTGATTTCTTATCCAGTCTTGTGGGAGAAAGGCTTCTATGACCACCAACTCTGGGGTTTGATGATATTGATTAATATCGTTTGGGGTGCGGGGGCTATTTCTTTTGATTACCTATTACGAAAAAAGATTGCTGATTAAGACTACTACCAAATAAAAACACCATCTAGCGAGTGCTAGATGGCGTTTATAATTTCTTCTGATTTAGAAAGCTTAGCGAGAAGCGAGGAAGCTCTGCAATTCTTCTGCTGAGATACCTTGCTCCATTAACTCTTTGGCTAACGTACCTACCTGCTCGCCTTTTCTCGATTCAATCACGGTTTGGAATTGAAAAACGATATCACGAAGCGTGCTGAGTGGTACTTGCTTTGCCGCACTTTGAATTCTTTCAGCACTTTGGTTGCCAAGTTCAGCAAGCAGTTTGCCAAACATCACCTTCTCTGGAGCTTCTTCCATCTGCTCTAAATTACGAGCAACTTCATACGCAGTTAACGCCATGACCCTTCCAATTCAAATCAATATTTGGGAATTACAGTTTATAGAACACCAAATATACACGCGTTGTGACAAAAGGAAAAGCTATAGCCCACGGGCGTTGACAGTAATTTACGCAGCAATCGCTTGGTACCAGTGTTTAGTGCGTTTAGATAACAAGATAAACAAGCTCAACACGATAATCAGCATCTGCAACGCAATCATTTCGGTTGCTTTAAGATCTAAGCGCTGCATCGTACCGACAAAGAAACCTGCACCGCTCATTTGAAACAAACCAAGTAACGCCGCGGCTGTACCGGCTTTGTCACCGAATGACTCAAGAGCCTTGCCTGCTGCGGCACCGAGAATCCACGCAAAGCCCATAGATGATAAGAATATCGGTAGCATGAAGGCTAATGGGTGTAGGTTGCTTTGCAACACTAACATCAATACACCCGAAATTGAGATAACAACAACACCTGTTACCAATGTTTTGTGTGAACCAAAACGGTCCATAAACTTAGGTGCCGTAAAAGCTGCCAGAATGTTGAAGGCAGCGTTCAGTCCAAACCAAAGCGTAAACTCATTCATCGACAGACCACGTTGTTCAATCAATACTATCGGTGCTGAGGTCACGTAAGCCAGAATTACTGCCATCGCTAACATACAAAGGCTCGCATGGAAGGTAAATGATGGTGTGCTTAATACTGACCAGTAACGGCTTAGCTTGAATACGGCTTGTTTCTCAGTTGCTGGGTTGGTCTCTTTCATGCCTAACAGCATGCCTAAACCGACAAACAGCGCAAAACCAGCCATAAAACTAAAGTTAGAACGCCAGCCAAACTCTTGGGTTAGCCATGCTCCCAAGATAGGTGCTAGTGCAGGTATAAAACAGATCGCACCATTTAGGTAGCTGATCATACGACCGCTTTTCTCAGGACCAAAAATATCGCGAACCGTTGCAAAGGCAGCAACCGATGTTGCACAAGCGCCAAGCCCTTGTGCTAAACGAGCCATTAGCATCCATTCAATCGACTGTGCGCTCCACGCCAATAGAGCACTGATGCCATAAATTACGATGCCACCAAGAGCAACGGTTCTGCGTCCAAGCTTATCTGCTAGTGGACCAGCAAACAGCTGGCCGACACCCATCGCAAACAAGAACCAAGTAATCGTGTCCTGTGCCAATGCATTTTCAACATTAAACGTTTCAGCCATTACTGGCAGTGCAGGCAGATAGATATCGATCGCCAATGGGCTAAACAGCACCAACAAGGTTAATAACACCATCTGTGTTTTACTCTTCGACATCGTTCCAGACACCCTACTTCTCCAAACCTTCTAAAAATTTCGGCTAGATTAACCACCAAGTGATATGAATGGAAATGATGTATACTCATGACCATTATTCCATGGTGGAAATTCATGAATTATGAGTATTGAGAAGCTGGCTCGCCTCGACCTTAACTTATTGGTCTGTCTCAAGGTGTTACTGGAAGAATTGAACGTCACCCGTGCGGCGCATCGTTTATGTCTCAGCCAGTCTGCGGTAAGCAAGTCATTATCCAAACTGAGAACACAGTTTGATGATCCGTTGTTTACTCGTAATGCACACGGCTTAACGCCAACACCGCGAGCACTGTTCCTTAAACCGAAACTCGATACTCTGATCAATCAGCTTGAAGCTCTGACACATCCAGAGGAGTTCTCTCCCCACAACAGTGAATACCGCTTTCAGATCGCAGCAGTAGAAAGTGTCTATCCTCTGATTCTTCCGCACTTCTTGCCTGCGATTTTTCAGCAAGCGCCGGGGGTCACTATTTCGACTCATCCATGGTCTGAGCAAACCTTTAAGATGATTCAGCGCGGTGAGCTTGATTTAGGGATGACAGGCAAAGACATCGACATCAACGACGCAAAACTCACTATGCTGCCACCTGACGATATCTGCGAACAAGAAATTTACCGCGATACTCAGATGTGTATCGTACGTAAAGATCACCCTGCCATTACCCAACCATGGAATCTAGAGACCTACTTGTCGTTGCGTCACATTCAAGTACGTTGCGATGGCAGCGACCGTTGGCTATTGGATTACCGACTGGCAGATATTGGTCGCGAACGAGACATTGCTGTGACGGTCCCTGACTTTAACAGCGCGGCGAGCTTATGTTCTTACACTGACTTCGTGTTTACTGCGCCAAGCCATTTTGTCCAGTTGGTAGCCAAACAATATGACCTCACACTGCTGCCTCTGCCTCTCGAATTTCCACCGATGGCTTATACGCTGTTTTGGCACCGGGATAGAGAGAATGATCCAGCGCTTACTTGGCTAAGAAGTCTGATCACACAAAAAACCCATCATCTTCGCTAAAAATATGATGTTCCCTTTGCTCGTTCGGCGTAAAGTAAGTAGGTTAACAGCACATAGAATAAAGTATCGTAAGGCGAGAATTAGCTGCTTACTAAATCTCGGACTAAGCGAAATTTGAAGGAATAAAAACAGATGCATAATGATACCCAAAACCGCGTTGCAGCTATTCGCGAGTGGCTTGCTCAAAACAATATTGATGCCCTACTGGTCCCACACGAAGATGAGTACCTAGGCGAATACGTTCCGGCGCATAATGAGCGTCTTCACTGGCTGACTGGCTTTACAGGCTCAGCAGGTGCTGCGGTTATTACTCAAGATAAAGCCGCAATCTTTGTGGATGGTCGTTACACAGTGCAAGTTGTTAAACAGGTTCCGGGTGATGTTTTCGAATACCGCCACCTTATTGAAGAGCCTGCTCTAGACTGGATCACTCAAAATCTAGCAACGGGCGCATCTGTTGCTATTGACCCACGCATGCATAACTCAGCATGGCTCGACAACGCACAAGCTAAGCTTGCAGAAAAGCAAGAACTGAAGATTCTAGATAGCAACCCTATCGATGAGCTGTGGGCAGACCGTCCGGCACCGGTAGTTTCAGATATGCTGCTGATGGCAACCGAAGCGGTTGGTCAATCAAGCACAAGCAAGCGTGAAGAGATTGCAGAACTCGTAAAAGCATCAGGGGCAGACAGCGCAGTTATCACAGCGTTGGATTCGATTTGTTGGCTACTGAATGTTCGCGGTTTGGATGTATCTCGCCTACCGGTACTGCTTTCTCACGCTATCCTTCACTCAGATTCTACGGCTGAATTCTTCCTAGACCCTGCACGTATCCCTGCTGAGTTCGAGGCACACGTTGGTCAAGGCGTTAGTGTTCACCACCCTGAAACACTAAAAGCGCGTCTAGAAGTTCTAGAAGGTAAGAAGGTTCTGGTTGACCCAGCAACAAGCAACGCATGGTTCAAACTGGTTCTACAAAATGCCGGCGCGACAGTAGTGAGTAAAGCTGACCCATGTCTAATGCCAAAGGCTGCGAAGAACGATACCGAAATCGCTGGCATGAAAGCCTCTCACGTACGTGATGGTGCAGCGATGGCGCAGTTCCTATGCTGGCTAGATGCAGAAGTCGCGGCAGGTAACCTGCATGATGAAGCAGTACTTTCAGACAAACTGGAAACGATTCGTTTCCAAGACCCAACGCTAAAAGATCTGAGCTTCGATACCATCTCTGCGGCTGGCGGTAACGCAGCAATGTGTCACTACAATCATGAAAACCAACCTGAACCAGGCAAGCTTGAGATGAACACGCTGTACCTAGTCGATTCAGGCGGTCAGTACCTAGACGGCACAACAGACATCACGCGTACCATTGCGATTGGCCAGCCAAGCCAAGAGATGATCAAGCAATTTACTCTAGCGCTAAAAGGTCACATCGGTATTGCACGAGCACGCTTCCCACAAGGTACGCGCGGTTTCCAACTGGATATCCTAGCGCGTCAACACCTATGGGCTGAAGGTTATGATTACGACCACGGTACCGGTCACGGTGTTGGTCACTTCCTAAGTGTTCACGAAGGTCCTATCAGCATTTCAAAGCGTCTGATTGATGTTCCACTAACCAAAGGTATGGTGCTTTCAAACGAGCCGGGTTACTACCGTGCTGACGAGTTTGGTATCCGTATTGAAAACCTAGAGTTGGTCGTAGAAAAAGAGACAAACGGTGATTTCTCTGTACTGGCATTTGAATCACTAACTCGTTGTCCAATCGATGCACGCAACATCGACGTTGATATGCTAACTCGACCAGAACTAGCATGGCTAAACGACTACCATCAAAAAGTATGGGATGAAGTAAGCCCACTTGTTGAAGGCGATGTGAAAGAGTGGCTGCGCAATGGAACCCAACCACTAGCGCATTCATAAACTAGAAACTAGAAACTAGAAACTAGAAACTAGAAACTAGAAACTAGAAACTAGAAACTAGAAACTAGAAACTAGAAACTAGAAAAGCTTAAGGGGCTTGATGAAATATCATCAAGCCCCTCTTTTATGTTTCACGTGAAACATACAGACTATTATCCAGAGTACGCTGAGTGCCAATCTCTCCATACTGGGTCGAAGCCTTTTGAGCGAATCATACTTTCCACAGAGTTTGCACTGCGCTCGTCGCTGATTTCGAATTGTTCTAGCTCTTGTTCTTCTAGTGCATAGCCACCAGGTTGGGTTTTGGATGCCGCCGACATGGTGGTGATACCAAGTGGTAAAACATTGTCTCTGAACTTTTCTGATTCGCGAGTTGAGAGTGACAGTTCGACTTCTGGATTTAGTAATCGGTAGGCACAGATAAGCTGTACTAGCTGTTTATCTGTCATCACCGATTTAGGCTGAACCTCTCCTTTAATGGGAGCGCCCTCACATGGTCTCAGGCGTGGAAACGAAATCGAGTAGCGGGTTTGCCAGTAGGTTCGTTCTAGGTAATCAAGATGAGCCGCTACGTAGAAGCAGTCCGTTCTCCACTCCTCCAAACCAATCAGCGCACCAATACCAATCTTATCGATGCCCGCTTTTGCTAAGCGATCAGGGGTTTCAAGGCGGTAGTTGAAGTCCATCTTGTTTCCACGCAGATGGTGCTCGGCGTAGGTCGATGGATGGTAAGTCTCTTGGTAGACCATGACCGCATCGAGACCAAGTTCTTTTAACTCTGCGTAATCAACTTGGTCTAGTGGCTGAACTTCCATCGCAAGGTAGTTGAAGTGAGGTTTGATGATAGGAAGCATCTGGCGGAAATAATTCATACCTACCTTAGTTTCATGCTCACCGGTTACCAATAACACGCTATCAAACTTCATCTTCTTGATAGCCTGAGTTTCTGCTAACACCTCTTCCTGATTTAAGGTTCTGCGCTTAATCCGGTTGTCCATTGAGAAACCACAGTAGGTACAAGAGTTGGCACAAAGGTTAGAAAGATACAGCGGGATGTAGAGCGACATGGTATTACCAAATCGCTTTCGCGTAGCGGCATAAGAGAGTTGTGCCATCTGTTCGAGATAGCCTTCTGCAGCCGGAGAGATGAGTGCTTTAAAGTCTTCTAGGTCTCGTTTGGGTTTCGCTAAGGCACGCTCAACATCTTGCGCTGTTTTAGCGTAGATCGACATTGAGATGTCATCCCAGTTAAGCGAATTAAAGGTATCGACAAAACTCATGGTCTATCTCCTCAAAGCTCATCTAAGAATGATGTCAGAGGGCTTGAAGCTACCGCATGGGACACCTGACCAGCAAGCCCAGACTCATAAGCCATTCTTCCTGACTCTACTGCTAACTTAAATGCTTTTGCCATTGCAACAGGATTGGCAGCCGCGGCAATTGCTGTGTTAACTAGCACGGCATCAGCGCCCATTTCCATCGCTCTTGCAGCATGAGATGGCGCACCAATACCAGCATCAACGACTACTGGTACTCTTGCTTGGTCGATGATGATTTCGAGAAAGTCTTGAGAAACCACACCTTTGTTCGAACCGATAGGTGCGCCCAATGGCATCACGGCTGCACAGCCAACCTCTTCAAGTCGCTTACATAACACAGGGTCAGCATGACAATATGGCAGTACAACAAAGCCATCTTTTACCAGTTGCTCAGCTGCCGCCAATGTCTCGATTGGATCTGGCATTAAGTATTTTGGGTCCGGGTGTATCTCTAGTTTTAACCAATTCGTGCCTAACGCTTCACGAGCAAGGTGTGCTGCGAAAATCGCATCTTTGGCATTCTTTGCTCCGGATGTGTTTGGCAGTAGGTTCACACCGGACGCAAGCAATGGCTTCAAAATATCATCTTGTTGATCATTCACATCGACACGTTTAAGTGCCATAGTCGCAAGTTCAGAACCAGACTCCAGAATCGACTGCGCCATCAATTGGCTATTGGCAAACTTGCCTGTGCCTGCGAATAGACGTGATTGAAATTGTTTATCCCCGATAGTCAGCATAACGATTAGCCCCCTGCGATCGCTTGAAATAGAGAAATTGAGTCACCCTCGGATAGCGTTGTTTTGTTCCACTCGCTCTTAGGGACAACTTGGTTATTGATAGCAAACACGCAACCAACGGCTGGCAAAGCGAACGCTTCTATTATCTGAGCTAGGTTGGCATCAACACTGACTTGTTGAAGCTGTTCGTTAATCTTGATCGATATGGAGCTCATGATAGCTCTCCAGTTTGTTGTTTTTGGTTTGAGTTTGATGATGTAAATGGTGACCCACATACTGTGCATTGTGGATCAGGAGCAATAGCCAAGGTCTGCCATTGCAGAGAAAGCCCATCAAAAAGATGTAAGGTTTGAGGTGTTAGTGTATATCTGCCGCGCGCAAGTTTTTGAATCGTTGCGAGCGCTTGATAGTTTCCTATCGTTCCAACAACGGGTCCCACGATTCCGCTCTCACTACACTTTGCCGTATTTGGTACTTCATCGAATGGGAATAAACAGCGATAACAAGCCACCTTCGACTCGCGTCGGTGTTCAGGTTCACCTTGATTTACCGTTGCGCGATTTGAGTATTCAAAAACCGCAAACTGCCCTTTCCAACCAATCGCAGACCCAGACACTAAGTCTGTCGTTTGCTGAAAACAGGTGAGGTTGATGAGCTGGCGTGTCGGCATATTATCGCTACAATCCAACACAACGTCGGCAAGCATGACCTCGAGCCCTAGCCTTTTTTCATCAAGACGTTCACAGATAGAACGAACCCTAATCGAGGAATTTAAACTCATCAGTTGCTCACGCATTGATTCTGCTTTTGGCCGTCCAAGATCTGACTCTCGGTAGACAGTCTGCCTCTGCAGATTGCTACTCTCTACTACATCATCGTCCACAATAACTAAACGCCCCACACCCGATGCGGCAAGATACTGGGCAGCTGCACTACCTAGTCCACCACATCCAATGATGAGTACGTGTGCTTTATTCAACTTGAGTTGCCCTTGCTCACCGACTTCTGTGAGTGAGACTTGTCGTTGATAGCGCAAAAAGGCAGCGTCACTCAATCTATTGTTTTCGGACATGACTAGACCACCTCAACATCCTTGATAACCCTTGCAGGGGCTTTCATCACTTGAGCAAACTCATCAATCACTTGTTGAGGGTCATCGGCTAAGGTAATAGCTCGAACCACCGCTAAGCTTGAAACGCCACTATCCCAAACTTGATCTGCATTCGTTGCATCGATGCCACCAATAGCAACCGTTGGAAATCCGACTTTTTCCCCATAAGGAATGGTATCAATCAGCTGTTGATACAATTTGAGACGGACTAACCCTTGAGGCAGAGAAGGCATCTTCTTAGTCGTCGTTGGGAATATATGACCCAGTGCAATATAGCTAGGTTGGATTTGAATGATGCGGAGCAACTCATAATAACCATGGGTCGATAGCCCTAAACAGATACCTGCATCAGCCAATATCTCAAGATTCGATTCATCGATATCTTCTTGTCCAAGATGGATGCCAAAAGCGCCATGTTTTAACGCGAGTTGCCAATAGTCGTTAATGAAAACCTGTGCGTTATGCTCCCTACCCAACTCAATCGCTCGAACAACCTGCTGTTCAAGGTCTGATTGATCTGGGTCTTTAATTCGCAATTGAATCGTGTTGATACCCATAGGTAACAGGCGCTCTATCCACGTGACATCATCAACAACGGGATAAAGTCCTAAACTTGATTTAGTCAGTGTCGGGAACTCAATTAATGCTGATGACAGTGAAAGCGACCAACCAACTTTAATATCGAGTCGACCGTCTTCAAGCACTGGCGTTGGAAATACATCAAATTCAAATGCCCATGTTTCACGTGAAACACTTGTCATCGCTCGAGCTAACGTTAATGAATCTTCAATAGGAAAATCGAGCGCTAACAAGGTAGTCACCCATGCAAGGTGACGATGATTGTCATTATCAGAGGAGCTCTTACTATCACGCTTAAGAGCACGACTTTCGCCTGTGATCGGGTGAGTCCATACGTCTAATTGAGACCCAACATCACTAACATTCAGGTAAATGTCTTCACACGACCGTCGCGTTACACGACTAATCGATGCTGATTGGTAGACAAGGTTATAAGTAGCCTTATGGCTAAGATTGCAATCGGAGGAGATAAGATCAGTCGTTACTATAATCTGTTCTCGGTCAGGAGATTCAAGCTCAATCGCTTGAGTTGAGCTTACGCCCAACTCAAACTTATCAATATTAAAGCCTTGCAGCTTCGCTAAAGATAAACACGCTTGTATCTCTCCCGTTAGCTCAATCAAAGAACGTGGGATTAAGATACGCGTTTTCATTAATCGACCTCAGAGGTAACCGCTGGATGGTAAAGCTCTGAGCCTGTCGATTTAAACTCTTCTGATTTCTTACGCATCCCCTCTAGCGGGTCATCTAGCATCTTGATGGATATGGCTTGATCCGCTGCTACTTGCTCTGTGTCTTTTGCATACTCACGAACCTCTTGAGAGATCTTCATTGAGCAGAATTTAGGACCACACATAGAACAGAAATGGGCAACCTTACCTGACTCTTGTGGCAACGTCTCATCATGGAATGAGCGCGCGGTATCAGGGTCAAGCGCAAGGTTAAACTGGTCTTCCCATCGGAACTCAAAGCGAGCTTTTGACAATGCGTTATCTCGAACCTGTGCACCCGGATGACCTTTCGCTAAGTCCGCCGCATGAGCGGCAAGTTTATAGGTGATCATGCCTGTCTTAACGTCATCTTTATTCGGTAAACCAAGGTGCTCTTTAGGGGTTACATAACACAACATTGCACAGCCATACCAACCGATCATCGCAGCACCAATGCCTGATGTAATATGGTCATAACCAGGGGCAATGTCGGTAGTAAGTGGACCAAGAGTATAGAAAGGTGCTTCGTGACAATGCTCTAGCTGCTCTTCCATGTTCTCTTTGATCATATGCATTGGCACGTGACCAGGACCTTCAATAATCACCTGAACATCATATTCCCATGCAATCTTAGTGAGCTCTCCAAGGGTTCTTAATTCCGCAAACTGCGCCTCATCGTTAGCGTCTGCAATTGAACCAGGACGAAGACCATCACCCAAAGATAGGGCAACATCATACTTCGCACAGATCTCACAGATCTCACGGAAGTTGGTGTAGAGGAAGCTTTCTTGGTGATGCGCCAGACACCACTTCGCGATAATAGAACCACCACGCGAAACGATGCCAGTAACACGCTTAGCGGTCATCGGAACATAACGCAGTAGCAAACCAGCATGGATAGTAAAGTAATCAACGCCCTGCTCTGCTTGCTCAATCAAAGTGTCACGCATCACTTCCCAATTAAGGTTCTCAGCGATGCCGTTCACTTTCTCAAGAGCTTGATACATAGGAACGGTACCAATTGGTACTGGGCTATTGCGAAGTATCCATTCACGGGTTTCATGAATGTTTCGACCAGTAGAGAGATCCATAGCTGTATCCCCACCCCAACGTGTTGCCCAGACTAACTTTTCTACTTCCTCTTCAATCGATGACGTGACCGATGAATTACCAATGTTAGCGTTTACTTTAACCAGAAAATTGCGACCAATAATCATTGGTTCTGATTCAGGGTGGTTGATATTAGAAGGAATGATTGCGCGACCTTCCGCTACTTCCTTACGCACGAATTCGGGCGTGATATCTTTTGGTAGATTTGCCCCAAAGCTTTGACCTGGGTGCTGTTGAGTAAGAACGTCATCACGATAGCGAGCACGTCCCATGTTCTCACGCAGTGCAATGTATTCCATTTCAGGCGTGATAATCCCTTGGCGAGCATAGTGCAACTGAGTAACACAGTTGCCATCTTTAGCACGTCGAATACGTGGTAGATTACCGTAACGTAAGTCGTCCAGTGTCGAGTCTTCTAAACGTTCCTTGGTATAAACCGAGCTAACATCATCGAGAAGCTCTGTATCTCCTCGCTCATCAATCCATGCTTCTCTTAGCTTCGGTAAGCCATTGTATAGATCTATTTCATGCTCAGGGTCTGTGTATACACCGGAGGTGTCATAAACACGTACAGGCTCGTTAGGCTCAAAGATTGGGTTGTCTTTGCTACCACCCACTAGGCTGTCTGCAAGAGCAATTTCTCGCATAGGGACACGAACATCAGGGCGTGAGCCCTCTACATAGACTTTGGTTGAATTTGGGTACGGCTGTACCGAGAGAGTTTCAATAAACTGTTTTGCTTCCAGTCTCGCTTGTTTGCGACTCGACATAGCATTTTTCCTTAAATGATTATATTTAGATAAAAATGCTTGGCGGATAGATGCGACAAGAGGGTGAGTAAAATCAAGATAGTAAGAGTCTAGTTGATTTACTCGATAGTCAGATCAGTAGGACTACTGATATAGGTATCTTCTCCTGTTCCCTTCGCAGATATTAATCTGAATCAGGTTCAACGGATCCCGAATTAACGGTCTCAGCACTAAGGCACTCCGACAAGTAGCAGCAGTATATAAAATCGGCTTGGTTAAACCAAGCCGACCTGTAGATTCATAAGGATGGAATTGTAAAAGAAATTACATTCGTGAGCTAAGCAACACTATCGCTGCAATGATTAGCCTTTAATCAAGAGCTGGAATCCAATCCAAGCAGCAGAGATGCTCAGTACTACGTTCAATAGAACGTTTAGGCCCATCTTAAAGAATGCGCCTTGCTGCATTAGAAGCACATTATCCATAGAGAAAGTAGAGAAAGTAGTTAGTGCACCAAGAAATCCAAGACCGATGATCTGGCGCCATGGTTCAGTTGCCAAAGAGCCATTTTCAAACGCTGCGATCAACAGACCCATGATAAATGAGCCAACAATATTCACCGTTAATGTGCCATATGGAAAGCCACGACCAAGCAACATTACGCAAAACTCAGATACAAGATAACGAGAGCATGCACCAAATGCCCCACCAATGGCGATAAAGCCTAAAATAGAAAACTGTCCCATGATTACTCCCAATAAGTATCTGGTTAAATTTTAATTCGCAACCTGCTTATGTTAAGAACAAATATAAGCAATAAATGGATTAATAGTGTTTAGAAATGAAAAAGTTACAGGAGTCACCTTTAAGTATTCTAAGGTTCTCTATGAGATAGACTACTCTACGCTCTTTAAAATGCAAAAAGGCCTTAGTCTTTCGACTAAGGCCTTAAGTATGGCAGGGGTGGAGAGATTCGAACTCCCAACACGCGGATTTGGAATCCGCTGCTCTGCCAATTGGAGCTACACCCCTAAATTTTTCTACAATCAAGTTCAATAGGCTCGAACTCCCAACACGTCCTATCACAGGTACTTGGGGAATTCGCTGCGCTTTGTTCTTTCGAATTAGAGCGCACTCCTGTGTGACCTACAGTTTATCACATTGTAGATTCGAAAAAACCTCGCATTAAGCGAGGCTTCTCAATAAGTGGCGGAGTGGACGGGACTCGAACCCGCGACCCCCGGCGTGACAGGCCGGTATTCTAACCAACTGAACTACCACTCCGCAGTGGCTTACTCGCTATTAAGCAAGTGTCCATAATTTAAAGCCTGGCGATGACCTACTCTCACATGGGGAAGCCCCACACTACCATCGGCGCTGTTGCGTTTCACTTCTGAGTTCGGCATGGAATCAGGTGGGTCCACAACGCTATGGTCGCCAAGCAAATTCTTTAATTCGGAAAGCTGTTTCGTTCTACACTACATTCAATGTTCTTATCTGAGTCCATCAAAACCCCTTGGGTGTTGTATGGTTAAGCCTCACGGGCAATTAGTACAGGTTAGCTCAACGCCTCACAACGCTTACACAC
>NZ_QRHC01000019.1 GCF_003415655.1 Vibrio maerlii | reverse complement strand
GGGTGTGTAAGCGTTGTGAGGCGTTGAGCTAACCTGTACTAATTGCCCGTGAGGCTTAACCATACAACACCCAAGGGGTTTTGATGGACTCAAATAAGAACATTGAATGTAGTGTAGAACGAAACAGCTTTCCGAATTAAAGAATTTGCTTGGCGACCATAGCGTTGTGGACCCACCTGATTCCATGCCGAACTCAGAAGTGAAACGCAACAGCGCCGATGGTAGTGTGGGGCTTCCCCATGTGAGAGTAGGTCATCGCCAGGCTTTAAATATCGTTACTTGTGGAACAAGTAACCACATCTTCAGTGTACTAATCTGTTGATGACAATTTGTGGAGAGATGGCTGAGTGGTCGAAAGCACCGGTCTTGAAAACCGGCAACCGTTAATAGCGGTTCTAGGGTTCAAATCCCTATCTCTCCGCCACTATTAAGAAGCCTCGTCGAAAGACGAGGCTTTTTTCGTTCTAACGATCTGAGAATGGACTTTGTCTGGCAGATCGCTTCGTTTGTAAAAAGCTAGATATCTAGAGCTGTATCTTCAATAGCGAAAATTGTTGACGCGCTCAAACCGAACCTCAAACTTTCTCTAGTTCTCTAGTTCTCTAGTTCTCTAGTTCTCTAGTTCTCTAGTTCTCTAGTTCTCACCACAAACTATTTTTGCCCATATAGCCCAATAAATAATCACTTGAATTATATAGGGGTTTACAAGCTGTCTTTAGGTCTATATTATGCGCTTCACAAGTGGAGAGATGGCTGAGTGGTCGAAAGCACCGGTCTTGAAAACCGGCAACCGTTAATAGCGGTTCTAGGGTTCAAATCCCTATCTCTCCGCCACTTATTCTGAAAGCCTCGTCAAATGACGAGGCTTTCTTCGTTTCAGCGCTTTAAGATTTTTTGTATGTAAGAGCTGAGAACGGACTTTGTCCTGTAGGTCGCTTCGCTTGTAAAAAACTAGATACTCTAGATCTTTTCACCTACCGCACTAAAAAGGGTTGACGTACTAACGTCAACCCTCAAAATTAGCTCTCTAGCTCTCTAGCTCTCTAGCTCTCTAGCTCTCTAGCTCTCTAGCTCTCTAGCTCTCTAGCTCTCTAGCTCTCTAGCTCTCTAGCTCTCTAGCTCTCTAGCTCTCTAGCTCTCTAGCTCTCTAGCTCTCAGGTATAAAAAAGGCCAGCATTTGCTGGCCTTTGTATTCTAATAGTTTGTCTTAGCTCGATTGAGCCAGTGTTAGCGCCTTACGTGACACCTCATGCGCTGCAGAGGTTAAGTTCTGCTTTTGTAGGGTGTCTGATAGGTAGGCATAATCAGAGACGTTAGAGCGTGCTTTTAGTGCTTCCTCAAAGTGTTGTTGCGACTCTTCCCATAGTTCTTGCTTGAAGTACTGCTGTGCCAGTGCACTATGAGCTTCTGCGTTGTTTGCATCTTTCTTGATAATCTTCTCTAGCATTACATTAAGCGGGTGAGGATCTGCAAGATTTAACTTAGGCAGAAGTGAATATAGCTCAGCATTACCATGTTTGTTGATTGACTCTTTTAATACGGTAAATGCTTCAGCATCAGCCTTACGCTCGATGAGTTGTTTAACAAAGCAACCAACCAAGTGTGAGTCCTGCTTAACCTTTTTCGGTAGTCCATTCCAGTGAGCGATTAGGCCCTCACTACCTTGCTGATGCGCAACATCGCTAAGTAGGCCGCATTGTGCTCTCTGCGATAGTTCTGCCGCTTCCTCATTACTTACAACCTTACCCTTAACGAGTCTTGGCATTAGATCGATCAATGGTTGCCAAAGTTTGAGTTGGACATAGGTCGTCTTAAGCAGGTTAAGAGCGATACCATTGTTTGGGTATTTGTTTTGTAGTGTTTGAAGGGTATCGAAGGCCGCTTCGTACTGATTTTCACGAACAAGTTGTTTTGCTCGAGTCAGCTCAACAGCTAAGTAAGAATCTTCTTGTTGGCTTGCCAACTCTAAGTACTTGTCTCGTTTGCTGGTGTCCCCTTGGCCTTGAGCTGCCTCAGATGCTACTAGGTAACAAAGAAGTGGAACATCGTGGTGGTTTGCCCAGCGTGTTACTTTCTTCTCTGCTGCCTTCCAATCACCTTCTAGTAACTTGATGATACCCTCATTAGTGTAGCGACGAGAGCGACGCAGTTTTCGTACACTGAACCAGTTCCAGGTAGTTGAGCTGGCGTACATCAATTTCTTAAATAAGTACTCAAGACCGAACAAAGCAGCTAAAAGCGCGATGATAAAGATCACCAGAGTGGTAACACTCATCTCTAGGGTTTTGTTGGCGATAGAGATCAGCACATACCCTTGTTGACCAGAGAACTGAGTTCCAACAAATAAACCAAGTCCT
The DNA here is from genome assembly GCF_003415655.1 of Vibrio maerlii. Classification (GTDB taxonomy): domain Bacteria; phylum Pseudomonadota; class Gammaproteobacteria; order Enterobacterales; family Vibrionaceae; genus Vibrio; species Vibrio maerlii. Next base: position 49,224 of record NZ_QRHC01000019.1, on the reverse strand, counting down.
AGAACGACGAATAAAAAGATCAGTCGAATCATTTCGCATCTCCTTCTTGAATCACAGACGTGACATTACGTCTTAGGCGTTCAGAGATAACATCAGACAATTGTTTATGTGTTGCGAGACTAACTGGATACTCAACGGCAATGTTTTGCTTACTCAACGCATCAAGAGATTGATTGAATTTCACCACTTTGGAATCGTTGCTGTCGAAGAAAGACATTGTCCATTCTTCGGCGATATCTAGAGAATGTTGGTAAATCTCGCCCTGTTCTTTGTAAACAGCTTGAATTGCAGTGTTGATCTTGCCCTTGATGTTCTCTTTCAGGTAGAAGTGCTGTTCTGGCGATAGTAGAGGAATAACGTTGCCATCACGGGTTCTAAATGTAATGAAGTGCTCAGAGAAGTCTTTTAGCGATGTCATTAGGTTATCTTGCCAATCGACAATATCACCCGATACTTCTTTTTTCTCTTCAACTGGCGCGTCAGGAAGGATGGCGTTGGCTAGTGGAAGTTCGTCAACTTGCTTTTGTAGTGCGATTAGTCGCAGCACTAGACCGTCTTTATCGATGATGTCGACACTCTTTAGCTTGGTGATATCATCTGCCATGGTTTGGCGAAGTGGCATTAGGCTAGGGTCGTTGAGTGTCGCAATACGTTGGTCTGCACTTTCCATTAGAAGTGTCGCACTAACAACATCTTTTTCGAGGAACAGTTTTCTGCCTGCGAGCTTCACTAGGTAATCCGCTTCAGCTAGCAGCCAGTCATTTGGACGGCGACCTTTTAGCTCAGAGATAGCTAACTGTAGGCTTTGGATACTCTTTTCTTGTTGCTCGATCAGAGTTTCTGCTTTGTGGGTAGATTGCTCAGCTTTAGAAATAGTTTCTTTAGAAACAGAATCCAGCTTACTTGCCATTTGGCTATTGTTTGCTTGAAGCTGCTGAGTAAGAGCATCAATCTGTGCTTGGTAATTTTGGTTCTGTTGTTGGATTTGGTAAGTTGCGCCACCACCCATCAATAGTGCGATGATTATTGCAATGGTGCCGAGCTTAACACCGCGCTTACCTTGTTTCTCTTCGAACTCAACTTTAGGTTGTTTCTCCATCTTGGTTGATTCTACCTCAGCCTCGCTTTTTGGTTCTTGAGAATCAGAGTTAGGTTGTTCAATCTCGACTTTTTGAGTCTTCTCTTCTGGGACTGGGTTTTCTTTGTTTTTATCTGTCATTTTCTAGTCCTATAAATTGACTGGAGAGCAGTCGTTATATCTTGATTACTGGCACTCTGAGATATCTCTACTTTGTTGAAGCCAAATTGATTCGCTAACTGCGCAATTCGGCTACTAGGAACGACAAGGTATTGTTGAGTGATCCATGAATGTTCTACTGATGGTAATTGTTCCATCAGCAGCTGAAGTTGTTCTCCGCTAGTGACGACGATAGTATCGACACTATTCTGCTGCCAGCTCGCGACCAATTGTTGGCATTCTATTTCTTGTGGCGCTCGTTGGTAAGTTTCGCAATAACTAACAATCGCCCCATGCTCTTCTAACGCTTGCTTGATGAGTTCACGTCCTCCATTACCTCGGAGAATCAGAACCTTCTTGCCATCAATATGTTGCAGCTCAGGCAATAAGAGAAAATGTTCGCTATCACTTGTTTCCGGATAGTTTACTTTCTGTTCCGCTACCGTGCTCAAGGAATGTGCGGTTTTTTGACCAATGGCAAGGTATGTTTTCTTAGGCCAAGCCTGATTGTGCGCAGAAAGCACATTTTGGCTATGTTCAATCGCGTGCTGGCTTACCGCTATAACAATATCAGCAGACGTTAGCATAGTTGCGAGCTGGTCTAATTCGGCGCCGGGTAGGATAGTGATAAGAGGTTGGTAAAGAGTGGGTATATCAGTTAGGTCAAGCATCTGACACAATGCTTGACCTTGTGGTGCTGGGCGAGTGACGAGCACTGTCATGGCAATTAGTCGTGAGATTCGTACAACTTAGTGAGAATCTCTTTTGCTCCATCATTGAGTAGTTGATGGGCAAGCTCTACACCAAGCTTTTCGGCTTCTGAACGCGAGCCTTTGATCTCACCGCGTACAATCTTCGAACCGTCTGGCTCGCCTACTAAAGCACGTAGCCAGATATCATCACCATCTAATAGTGCGTAGCTGCCGATTGGTACTTGGCAGCCCCCTTCAAGAGTAAGGTTCATTGCTCGCTCACACAGCACACGGTCCGCGGTATCTGCATCGTTTAGTGGTGCAAGTAGGCCACGGATATAGTCATCATCAATGCGGCACTCAATACCAACTGCACCTTGACCAACTGCTGGCAATGATTGTTCTGGTTCGATAAAACTACGGATACGCGCTTCTAGCTCAAGGCGCTTCAGGCCCGCTGCTGCAAGAATGATCGCATCGTATTCACCTGCGTCGAGCTTACCTAAACGAGTACCGACGTTGCCGCGAAGTTCTTTAATTTCAAGGTCTGGGCGGTACTCTTTTAGTTGGCACTGACGGCGTAGGCTACAAGTGCCGACAACAGCACCTTGCGGTAGCTCATCGATTGATGCATAAGTGTTAGAGACAAAAGCGTCACGTGGGTCTTCACGTTCACAAATGGTCACTAGCCCCAGACCTTCAGGGAAGTCGACCGGTACATCTTTCATCGAGTGTACGGCTAGGTCAGCACGACCCTCCAGCATTGCGACCTCTAACTCTTTTACGAATAGGCCCTTACCGCCAACCTTAGCAAGTGGTGTATCAAGGATGACATCGCCCTTAGTCACCATGGTTACAAGTTCAACTTCTAAGCCAGGGTGCGCCGCTTGTAGAGCATCTTTCACATAGTGCGCTTGCCATAAAGCGAGTGGACTCTTACGTGTAGCAATACGAACGGGTTTCAGTTGGGTCATGATAGTGTTTCCTCAATTTCAATTGTTCTAATCGTACCACTCAATGCGCCAAAGTTTTAATATTTGATGTGTTGGATTCACTGCTGTTGCTAAGCTGCGAAAGGGTTATGGCGAGAGTGTGATGGGTATCTCAGTTATGACAGGGCTATCGTCGGGTTCTATTCCTAAATTCAGAATCTGTGGCATCTTATTGCATCGGTTATCTATTCCCTTCTTTGTGTTTACTTATTGGTGATTTCTTTACCAAAAGAACAAAAAGTGTTAGATTGATCACACTTTGTGGCGATATCTTCCTATCCTAGATAACCGCAGTTTATTCACGACCAAGGAATTACCTTGCAGGCATACACCAATACCATCGTAAAGCGATTAGATAAGCTGAACCAACAGCGTACTGAACGTGCGTTGGCGTTGATGGATGCTCATAGTCAGTCGGTATTCCACCTGATACCGATATTACTGCACTTTAATCACCCAATCTTACCTGGCTTTCATGACAAGAAGACCCCGTTTGGCATTGACCAAATGGCGTTCAACGACATCCAAAAGAAATACATAGCCGATACTGAGGTTACGATTGCTCAGCCATTGGTTACCCCTGAGACATCGCAAATCTTAGGCCTATACACAATGGGCAGTACCTCTTCTATTGGCCAAAGTACCTCGAGTGATCTCGATATCTGGGTGTGTGTATCGCCAAAAATGGATTCTGATGACCGAGCGATGCTCAGCAACAAGTGTTTGCTGATCACCGAGTGGGCTAAGACATTAGGTGTAGAAGCGAATTTCTTCTTAATGGATGAAGAGCGCTTCCGTTCCAATCAGTCAGAAGAAATGACGGGTGACAATTGTGGTTCGTCACAACACTTACTTTTACTCGATGAGTTTTACCGCTCGGCTGTTCGCTTAGCGGGTCAGCGCTTGTTATGGCAAATCGTTCCACCTGAGATGGAAGAGTGCTATGACGAGTATGTGAAAGACTTATGTGGTAAGGGTTATATCAAATGTTCTGAGTGGATCGATTTTGGTCAGCTTAATCGCATTCCTGCGGAAGAGTACTTCGGTTCTAACCTTTGGCAGCTATATAAGAGTATCGACTCGCCATATAAGTCGGTATTAAAAGCGATTCTGCTCGAAGCTTATTCGTGGGAGTACCCACATACTCAGCTATTGAGCCTAGATACTAAGCGCCGTTTCTTTGCCAAAGAGCCTGATCTCTATGGTATGGATGCTTACTATTTGATGCTTGAAAAGGTAACGCGTTACCTTGAACGTATCGATGACCATGCTCGCCTCGACCTAGTACGTCGTTGTTTCTATCTTAAAACTCATGAAAAGCTATCACGTGACCCTGAAAGCGGCTCGGTGCCTTGGCGTCGCGAAGCGCTAGGAGAGATGATCAAGTCATGGGACTGGGATATTGACGTTATCAAAGAACTTGATGACCGTCGTAACTGGAAGGTAGAGCAGGTTAAGGTAGTGCACCATGCTCTGCTTGATGCGTTGATGCAAAGCTATCGCAACCTGATTCAGTTCGCTCGTCGTAACGATATTACCTCAGCGATTAGCCCTCAGGACATCAGTATTCTTGCTCGTAAGCTGTATGCTTCTTTTGAAGTGCTACCGGGTAAAGTTACGCTGCTTAACCCTCAGATCTCTCCAGATTTACATGAGCCGGACCTGAGCTTTATCGAAGTGCGTGAAGGCAGTATCAACAAAGCGGGTTGGTACCTGTACAAGCAGCCTTTGATTGCTCATAAGATTTTAGGTCAACCGCACATCGAGCATCACGAATATCTGAGTAAACTGGTCGCGTGGTCATTTTTTAATGGCTTGATCACTGAGTCAACGCGTTTGCACTCTGTAGTGCGAGACGCTCACTTGGATATCGATAAGTTCTATCAGATGGTGAGTGACCTGCGTAATACCTTCTCGTTACGTAAACGCCAGCCTTCAATGCAAGCACTTGCAAGCCCGTGTGAGATTAGTCAGTTGGCGATGTTCATTAACTTTGAGAACGATCCAACCTCCGAACTCGGTGGTCGCTCTAACAAAGTCGATATGAAGAACATCGATATCTTTAGCTATGGTGAAGAGTGCAAGAGCTTGGTAGGCAGTGTCGACTTGGTTTATCGCAACTCATGGCATGAAGTTCGTACGCTGCACTTTACTGGTGAAACAGCAATGCTTGAAGCATTGAAAACGGTTCTGGGTAAGATGCACCAAGATGCGATCCCGCCTGAGTCTGTGGATGTATTCTGTTACAGCCAAAACCTACGTGGGGTGATGCGCAATGTGGTGTATCAACTATTAGCTGAGTGTATTGAGCTACGTCTCAAGCCGGTTGAACCTGAGAAACGCCGTCGCTTTAAAGCCTTGAAGATAGGTAAACAGATGTTTGGTCTGTTCTTTGAGCGCCGTGGTGTTTCTGTTCAGATGCTAGAGAACTCGGTTGATTTCTATCGCAGCATCTCAACGAACAAGCTAAAAGGTTCACCATTGCAAAAGCTTGACCAGGAGCAAGACTATCAATTACCTGAAGTCATTGATGGTTATGCAAGTGAAGGCTTGGTGCAGTTCTTCTTTGAAGATACTGAGGTCGGCTTCAATATATATGTATTAGATGAGTCGAACGAGGTCGAGGTTTACCATCAGCTGAATGGCGAAAAAGATGAGATGATTTCGAGTGTGAATAGCTTCTACACTTCGGCGAAAGCTGAAGGCGTCGGTAGCATTAACTTCAACCTGCCACAGTACTATCAGGTTGTGAAAGGCGAGGGTGGTGCGCCAGATACCATCTTCCCATACCGAAATGACAACAAGACCGCACGAGCGAGTTAACATCAGAATATAAAAATAGGACACCTCGGTGTCCTATTTTTGTATCTAGCTGTTACTGAAGGAAGGCTGGATTATACCCACTCGATCTCTTCATCTGCGTGTTTTTCACACTCTTCCTTTACCATCTCAAACAGTGCTTTGCCTGTTTTTGAGCAAGTCCAAACATCATCAATCAGCTTGAAGTGAAAGCCGCCAGATTTAGACGCTAGCCAGATCTCATGCATTGGCTCTTGACGGTTAATAATGATTTGGCTGCGGTCTTCGAACTCAAGTGTCATTACGTTGCCAGTCACTTCGTAATCGATGTCTGCACCCGAGTCATCGATCGCTTCTTCGATATTCTGCATCTGAATATCTACAAGTTGATGAAATTCTGTATCGTTCATCCCTTATGTCCTATTGCTTTTCCTGAGTGTGGTGCGATTATAGGGGGCATTGAATCAATAATCACGATATCCAAAATGAAAAAGACTCTTTCAGCACTTTTTTTATTGTCTCTTCTCGGCCTAGCGGGTTGTGGACAAAGCGGTTCACTCTACATGCCTGAGGATGCACCTCAGGAAGAACAGCAATCGTAATTATTTAGGTAAATCAGACAAATTTAGGGAAGCAGCACGTGGACTTTTTTAACTATCAGGATGATGGCCAATTATGGGCCGAACAGGTTTCACTTACCGAGCTTGCAGAGCAATACGGTACACCTCTTTATGTATACTCGCGTGCTACGCTAGAGCGTCACTGGAATGCCTTCGATAAATCAGTCGGCGACCACCCTCATCTTGTATGTTATGCAGTGAAAGCTAACTCAAACATCGGTGTCTTGAATGCCCTTGCTCGTTTGGGGTCAGGCTTTGATATCGTATCGGGTGGTGAGCTAGAGCGTGTTATTGCAGCTGGTGGTGATGCAAGCAAGGTGGTTTTTTCTGGCGTGGGTAAAACTGCGGCTGAGATGAAGCGTGCACTTGAACTTGGTATCAAGTGTTTCAATGTGGAATCAGAACCAGAACTCGAGCGCTTGAATGCGGTAGCTGGTGAGCTTGGTGTGAAAGCACCTATCTCGCTACGTATTAACCCAGACGTTGATGCGAATACTCACCCATACATCTCAACGGGATTGCGTGATAATAAGTTTGGTATTGCTTTTGATCGTGCACCAGCGGTATACGCGTTTGCCAATAGCCTAGAAAACCTCGAAGTAAAAGGCATTGATTGCCACATCGGTTCTCAGTTGACAGATATTGAACCTTTCATTGACGCCACTGACCGCTTACTTGCTTTGATAGATAGCCTAAAAGCAGACGGCATTAACATTGAGCACCTTGATGTTGGCGGTGGTCTGGGTGTGGTTTACCGTGATGAGCTGCCTCCTCAGCCTTCTGATTACGCTAAAGCCTTGCTTTCTCGTCTGCACAACCACCCTAATATTGAACTGATTTTCGAGCCTGGCCGTGCAATTGCTGCAAACGCAGGTGTACTCGTCACACAAGTTGAGTTCCTAAAACACACCGAACACAAAAACTTCGCTATTATCGATGCAGCGATGAATGATCTGATGCGCCCAGCATTGTACCAAGCATGGCAAGACATCGTGCCGGTATCACCTCGTGAGGGTGAAGCGGTGACTTACGATCTTGTCGGCCCAATCTGTGAAACAGGTGACTTCTTAGGTAAAGACCGTTCATTAGTGTTAGAGCAAGGTGATCTGCTGGCGGTGCGCTCTGCAGGTGCATACGGCTTTGTGATGTCATCAAACTACAACACTCGCTGCCGCGCTGCGGAAGTGATGGTTGATGGCAACAAGACACACCTTGTGAGACAACGAGAAGAGCTTTCAAGCCTATGGGCTCTAGAAAGCGTACTACCAGAATAAGATAACAATATGCATTTCCACTTTTCTAAAATGCATGGTTTGGGTAACGACTTTATGGTCGTGGACTGTATTACCCAAAACATCTATTTTTCCCCTGATTTGATCCGCCGTTTGGCGGATCGTCACACCGGTGTGGGTTTCGATCAGCTGCTAGTGGTTGAAGCACCTTATGATCCGGAAACTGATTTTCATTACCGAATCTTCAATGCTGATGGCAGCGAAGTAGAACAGTGTGGTAATGGAGCACGTTGTTTTGCTCGCTTTGTTCGCATGAAAGGACTGACGAATAAGTACAGTATCAATGTGAGCACCAAAAAAGGCAAAATGGTTCTTAAGATCGAAGAAGATGACTTGGTGACCGTAAACATGGGTGTACCAGAGTTTGAACCAAGTAAAATTCCATTTAAGGCCAAGCAGCAAGAAAAGACCTATATTCTTCGAGCTGATGACAAAACCCTCTTCTGCGGAGCAGTAAGCATGGGTAATCCTCATGTTGTGACCGTTGTAGACGACGTTGCGACTGATGATGTCGATAATCTAGGACCTTTGCTCGAATCCCATGAACGCTTCCCTGAGCGCGTTAATGCGGGTTTCATGCAAGTCCTAACTCGTGATGAAGTGAACTTACGTGTTTATGAGCGTGGTGCGGGTGAAACGCAAGCCTGTGGTAGTGGCGCTTGTGGCGCTGTCGCAGTTGGTATTGTTCAGGGTCTCTTAGATGAGAAGGTCTCGGTACATCTGCCGGGTGGCTCATTAACCATTCAATGGCAAGGCCCAGGTCAGCCTTTGTACATGACCGGTCCAGCAACTCACGTATTTGACGGACAGCTTTCCTGCTAACACTATGACAACTGAATTACTTGAAAACGAAGCAACATCAGCACCTTTAGCGGACGAACTTACCGCTGAAGTAGTCGCCGAGTATTTGCATGATAATCCGGATTTCTTTCATTATCGTCGTGAACTGCTTGATCGCCTTGCACTCACGCATCACGAGCAAGGGGCAGTCTCTCTTGTTCAGGTGCAGATGGGGCGTCAACGTCAACGTATTGAAGAGTTGGAAGAAGAGATCACTCAGCTGATGTCATTGGCGGCGAATAACGATCGTACCTTTAACGACTTTATGGAGCTTCAAGAAACGGTTCTCAAATGTACCTCAGTGATGGGGGTAATTGGAGCGGTAGAAGCGAAAGCCCGTGACCTTGGTTTACGCTCTTACGTTCGCTTGATTGAGCACGAGAAAGAACACGTATCGATCTCCAAAGAAGTTTGGGCTCGTTTTTCGACTAACCATCTCAATGGCAAAGAATCCTATCTTGGACGTTTAAGAAAGGTTGATCGTGAAAGCCTCTTCAAGGACCAACGAGCACCAGAAATGGGCTCTTACGTTATTCTGCCGTTGATCAAGCAAGGTGAATCTCTGGGTATTTTGGCATTTTCCAGCGAAGACGGTGGTCATTTCCAACCAAGTATGGATACCTTATTCCTGCATCACCTTTCATTGGTCGTTTCTCACCTTATCTACACTCTTTCTTGGCAAGACAATGAACAGTGCCTCAAGTGCTCAACTGCCAACTAGCTTACAGCAGCCTCTTTCTCACTTTTATGAATACCTTAGAAGTGAGAAAGGCTTAAGCCTGCATACTCAACGCAACTACAAACAGCAACTTGAAACAATGGCTGTGCATCTTGTTAGCCTTGGCATTACTCGTTGGTCTGATGTTGATGCGGCATGGGTACGGCAATTAGCGAGTAAAGGCATGCGAGAAGGGATGAAGGCGAGCAGTATCGCGACCAGACTGTCGTCGCTGCGTAGCTTTTTTGATTTCCTTATTTTACGAGGTGAGCTGACGGCGAACCCAGCTAAAGGGGTCAGTGCACCACGTAAGCAGCGCCCATTACCGAAGAACCTAGATGTTGATGAGGTTGACCAGCTTTTAGATGTGAATGAGGATGACCCTCTTGCGATACGTGATCGAGCCATGATGGAGCTTATGTACGGGGCGGGACTGCGTCTGGCTGAACTCGTAAGTATTGATGTTAAGCACATCAGCACGATGCGAGGTGAGATTCGAGTTATTGGTAAGGGTGACAAAGAGCGCAAAGTTCCATTCTCTGGACTGGCAAAAGAGTGGGTTGGCAAATGGTTGAAGGTTCGCGGAACCCTAGCTAAGCCCGATGAAGATGGTTTGTTTGTCTCCAAGCTGGGTGTTCGTATTTCTCATCGTAACGTGCAGAAGCGAATGGCGGAATGGGGGCAAAAGCAAGCGGTAAGTAGCCACATTAGCCCACATAAACTGCGCCATTCATTTGCCACCCATGTACTAGAGTCAAGTGGTAACCTAAGAGCCGTTCAAGAGTTGCTGGGTCATGAGAATATTTCGACAACGCAAATCTATACTCACTTAGATTTCCAGCATCTAGCTCAAGCGTACGACAATGCTCATCCAAGAGCGCACAAGAAAAAAGGCAACCAGGAATGAAGTACTATCGTCCATGGCAACAAATTCAAGCGCTAACCTTTGACCTCGATGATACGCTTTACGATAACCACCCAGTGATCATGCGAGTTGAGTCTGAGATGGCCAAGTGGCTTTTTACTCAGCACCCTGTCGCTCAACAATGGTCGATACAACAGTGGGCTGGGTTAAAGCGTGAGCTAGCAACTCTACAACCGGATTTAGTGCATGATGTCACACGTTGGCGCCAACAGCAGATTGAGCAAGGACTAATTCATTTAGGCTATTCACAGCCTCAGGCAGAGCAAGCCAGCTATGAAGGCATGACTCATGCTATGTCATTGAGAAATCAGGTAGATGTTCCACGTGAAACGCACCAGGTTATGTCTATATTAGCTGAGAAGTTGCCGCTGGTGGCAATCACCAATGGTAACGTCGATGTTGAGAAGATTGGTTTAGCGGATTACTTCAAGGCGATTTATCGTGCGGGTCCAGATGGACGCTCGAAACCATACTCGGATATGTTTGATAAGGCTGCTGATGCATTGTCTGTTCACCCAAGCGAGATATTACATATCGGCGATCATCTAATCTCTGATGTGCATGGCGCTAACTTAGCGGGATTCCGCTCTTGTTGGATTAATCTGACCGGTTGCACGATTAAGCATCGCTCTAAGTCACGAAGCTTACCTAATATAGAAATTACTCAGTTAGAGCAGTTACTTAACCTGGTTTAATAGCCGTTTGATGACTCTGTGTACAATGTTGCACGTGCTTTTCCCAAAACCGAGAAGCAGTACCCAGAGTCGTCAGTGAGTAATGCAATCATTTTCATTTGCACGTATCCTATACGCAATCACCACCGATCGTCGTTAAGGGTATGAGATGCAAACTGCCGCATTGCTGTTTGATTCAATTTCTGAACTAAAACAACAGCTCTCGCAATACTCTTCAGTTCAGCCTGCGAGTATTCTAGTCCAATTGTTCTCAACCCAATCGCCCGAAGACGTCAGTGACTATAGTCGAGTATTGTTAGAACTAAATAATAGTGTCACGGTTATTGGGCAAAGTAGTGAAAACCTTATCTACAAAAGTAAGAGGGTAACGAACGGCACCATTGCTTTAATCTCCACCTTCGACTCTGTCGCCATTACTGCAGCCTCGCAGCAATACTCTGGCTTGCCTGTTTCAGATGGCAGTGCATTGCTATCTGCGCTTAATGTGCGTAGCGATACAAAAGCTATCATCAGTTTTATGACCCTGACCGAAGAAGGTGACTACCCGCTGTTTAAAGGCTTTGTTCGTCTGGGTAAGACCCCTGCGATTTCTGGTGGTCTGGCACAGATGACCCAACACGGGAAGTGGGTCATGTTGAATGGTCAGGTCTATGACCAAGCTTGTGTAGCGGTGACTCTAAACAGCAATAATCTGCACGCTTGGAAGCAGTGCTTTGCTGAGTGGCACCCTGTAGGTCGAGCCTATCGAGTGACAGAGGCCTATGGCCGAACCATTGTAAGCTTAGATTATCGTCCAGCCTATGAAGTTTATAAAGAGTGCCTGTCGGATGGTCGCCCATTAACCTTGGAGCAGTTATCGAGTTTCCCATTGTATCTTTCTGGGAATATACACCAGCAAAATATTCTTCATCCAATGAAGCGCAATGAGGATGACAGCATTGATTTTGATGGTGAGTGGCAAATTGGCGATGAGGTTCGCTTTGCCTATAGCCATCCTTCTCTAACTGTTGATAAGGTTCGTCAGGGAGCGGATTCCTTAGCGATTCATTGTCCTGAAAGTCTGTTTATTTATAACTGTGCTTCCCGCTTAGACTTTATTGATGCGGATAGGGAATTAGAACCATTTGCTGAGTCGAATGAGGTTAATGGTGTGTACTGTATGGGGGAATTCTTCCAAACCGACAATCGTCAGGAGATCCTACATCACAGTATGACTTACCTCGCATTGCGTGAAGGCGATGAGGCCATTTGCCCAGCAGCTTTAGAGGAGTCATTACAGTCCGTTAGCAAAGACCAAGGTTCGCTCTCTTTACTGTTCACTCTGATTAGAAAGTCGATAGCCGACCTCAATGCTAATAATGCAGCGATGGAGAGCAGACTAGACCAACAAACCAAGCGTATGGTAGATAATTATCGCTTTGATTCCCGTACAGGTTTGCTTAACCGCCAAGCGATGAAAGAGCGCTTAGCGCACCTCGGTAATAATGATTGTATTCTTACGCTCAAGTTACTCAACTTCCATCAGGTTAACGATATCTATGGCTATCGAGTAGGTGATCAGTTGCTCAAAGAACTATCGCAACACTTTAGTGAGCGATTAGAGGTTCAAATGGGTAATGAAGCAAGTAAGCGTTTGTTTAGCATTGGTGTGGGTGAGTGGGCTGTTGTATTTGATATGCAGGGAGCTGATAGCGCTAAGGTTCATCAACGATTTAGCCGTTTTGCCGATGAAATAGAGCATATTAACTTTGAACCGAATGGGTTACCTGAGGTGGATTACCTTTCAGTTGCCTTAAGTGGTGGGTTCGCCCGCGTGGTGGACTTTCCTAATGATGACGGTGGTGACATCTTGCTTAAGGCAATTGAAGCGCGTCGTATCGCGATGAGTGACAACCGCCATATTTGTAATGCGAAAGATGTATTGCAGCGAGAGAGTCAGCGCAAAGAGCAATTGTCTTGGCTTGGATGTGTCAGTCGCGCGGTGTTAGAACAGAATATCGTGACGTACAGCCAACCCATCTTTCATGCTCATAGCCGTGAGCAGGCTTCACAAGAATGCTTGGTGCGAATTGTCGAAGATGAACAAGTAGTATCACCTGGATTGTTTCTACCCATCGTCGAAGGGACACACCTATACAATCGACTGAGTCGCCATATGATACAGAGTACTATTGAGTATATGGCAAACCGAGAGGAGTCGTTCTCGATTAACCTTTCGCCACAAGATCTACTCAGCGAACGCACATTGAGCATTCTTGAAAGCTCGATAGCTAAGCTCAACGACCCAAGTCGCTTAGGATTAGAGGTCTTGGAATCAGAGCAGATTAAAGATTATGGTCGCATGATTGAGGTGTGTAACCACTTTAAAGGCTTAGGCACTAAAATCATGATTGACGACTTTGGTTCGGGCTACTCCAATATCGACGAAATCATTAAGCTAAACCCTGACATCATTAAACTCGATGGCAGCTTAATTAAATCGCTCGACCAAGACCCAAAGCAGAGAAAGATCACTAATCAACTGGTGCGTTTGTGTGAAGTGTTTGAGGCGAAAACCGTGGCTGAGTTTGTACACAACCAGCAAGTGTGTGAGATGGTTGAAGATATGGGTGTCGACTATCTACAAGGCTTCTACCTTGCAGAGCCAACACGCCTATTTTAGGTGTTAGTTTGTCAGAGCTTGTTTAGAGAGTGCCCGCTCTTATCGGCTTTGAAAGCTTTAAGATACAGTTCAAAGTAGTCTTGTAATTGCTGAGCTTGTTGTTGTTCACCAAGCTCGGCCAATATCTCCGCACCTACTTCACAGGTGCATAAGTGACCTTGTTCCTGATTACGTCGCAATGAGTAATTCGAAATACTCTCTATGTGTAGCTCTAGATGAGGTAAGGCCTGTAGCCACGGTGTCTTACGATAGATCTTTTTCGCTTCCTGCCAGGTCGCATCAATAATGATAAACAGTAACTGACGGCATTCCGCTCTCTCAGCAAATGTGGTCATTGGCAGGGATTGCCCCTCTGGGTGAGGAAACAACACAACGGGTTGCCAATCTTTATTGATTAACCGCTCATCTATTGCTTCTGCTGGAGTGCCTCTGTGCCAGATGACCTTTTTGCTGTGCTTCAATGTTTGTAACAGCAGCTTCCCGGTATTGGTATCGCGAGTTTCTTCATTGCGGTGGGTCAGCAGTAGAACCTCACAGTGTGAGTCAAGATTAGGTATTGCTGAGCATAAGCATTGATGCTTGAGGCCGCAGTGTGGGCAGGGAGTAACAAGTTGATTCATTAGATGCTGTGTTTCGATAAAGTAGGGCTGTATGCTTTTAATCCCAAACATACAGCCTACAAACAAGTGATTATTGGCCTGATTTAAACAGGTTCAGACCACCATTGGCTATTGGGTAGCGCTTACCACTGACAATCTCTTCTTTTGCCGTGATTTGGTTACCTTGACGTGTGAAACGGCGCTCAGATACCAAATATTGGCTTTGGTGACGTGTCATAACCACACTCACCTCGTCATCCTTAGTTTGCTGCCAGTAGCCTTTTTCAACAATTGATGGGTCATCATTGCTGTAATCGTATTGGGTGATTGCACTGTGGTCGCTATTTAACGTCAGTGAGATAGTAAATCCAGCGCTTTCGGTTGATGCAGCCTCATAGGTACCGCTCCAATCGGCGGTCGCATCCATGTTAGATAAAGTAGCGCAGCCTTTTAACTCTCGGTCATTGAGTCTAAGCATTGAAGTCCAGCCAAAGACACTGTCGCTCATACTATCGTTGCATTGCGCTTTAGTTAAGGTTAGCGAGCCTTGTTCAAAGGTATATACACGCTTGTCAGAAGAAATGTTGCTTTTCTGGATATTGAATTGCTCAGCCTGACCGCCCATTGGTTGGTAAACGAGTCCTTGATTGTTAAATTGCATAGACCAAAAAGGCTCATTACCAAATGCTCGAGTGGGACGCTGTGGTTGATTACAGCGGTTTGGATTTTCGGCGCTCAAGTGATTAACGCTATCAACCACAAATCGAGCCGCAAAATCTGCATCAAAGCCACCACGACTTGGTGTTTCTAAGTGTCCAATGACTTCGCCATACAGAGGTTGATAAGGAGCACGAGTGAGCGCAGTTGCGAGTTTCTGATCTTCTGGATACATGGATAGCCAAAACTGCTGATTGCTACCACATGGTTTAAATGAGCGTACCTCGTGGCCGACAACCACTTCGCCGCGCATAACAAAAGTAGGAGCGAGCTCTGTTTGAGCTTGCCCACTTTGGGATTCATTTTTGACTTGTTGAGTGTCTGTGGGGCTTGAACTACAAGCCAATAAACCAAATAAGGTTGCTAAGGTCGTTATCGATTGGTAGCGTTTCATTCCCTTGTTCTCTATCTACACAGCAGGATAAAACTATTATGGCATATTGGTTGTTTAAAACTGAACCCGATGAGTTCTCAATTGATACTCTGCGAGTGAAAAACAGATCGTGCTGGGAAGGGGTTAGGAATTATCAAGCACGTAATATGATGCGCGATGAGATGCGTTTAGATGACCTAGTGTTTATCTATCATTCGTCATGTAAGAAAATTGGGGTCGCTGGAATAGCGAAAGTAGTAAGAGAGTCCTATCCAGACCACTTCCAATTTGACCCAGAAAGCGATTATTTTGATGCGAAATCTACTCAAGATAATCCACGCTGGATGATGGTCGATATTGAGTTTGTGGTGAAGTTTAAGCGAGTGATACCGCTTGCTGTCCTCAAGGCGATGCCAGAACTGGAGAATATGCCTCTAGTGAAGCGAGGTAATCGCTTATCGATCATGCCTGTGCAAGAGCCGGAGTGGCAGGCGATTATGCAACGTGCCGTAATCCTAGATTAATTAACGATATTGAATAAAAGAGCCCGGTTGAGCTCTTTTACTATCTTGGACTAATCTCTGATAGGGGGCAGAGGTTAGAACAAATGATCCTTTAGGTAGTGTGCAACCGCATCGTCAGCGTTAGCGCCGATCACCTCATTATTAGGCAGTGCTTCGAAAACACGGTGGTGTGCTGTACCCATCACTAGGCCTTTACCCGCCATTGAAAGTAGCTCCACATCATTCATGCCATCACCAAAGGCGATACAATTCTCAAGACCTTTACCCAAAGATTCTGCTACAGCTTGTAGTGCATTGCCCTTTGACACCTCTGCAGACATGACTTCTAGACACCAAGGAGTAGAGAAAGCAACGTTCAGTGTGTCGCCAAATTTCTCATTTAGAGCTGTTTCGATCTCTGCCAGACGTTCATGCTCACGACCTTGGTGAGTAAAGAAGATCTTAGCCAAACCATCTGTTGGAGTATTTTGCGCATCGAACAGCGTGTAGTGGAAGCCGGAGTCTTTGTTAAATTGTTTCAAGCTCTCGTCTTCTTGGCTAAGTAACCAGCTTTCATTTTGATAGATATGGATGAAGATATCAGACTCGTTTTTGACAACGTCAACAATCGATTGAACAAGATCTTCTGGTACATTCTTACTGTACATCAGGTTGTCATTTTGGTCATGAACACGAGCACCATTTGAGGTGATCATGTAAGCCGGGATACCAGCTGATTGACGAATGCTTGCAACGTCGACGTGGTGTCGACCAGTGGCGAAAATAAAGGTGAAGCCTTTGTCATGAAGCTCTTTGAGTGTCGCAAGAGTAAAGGCGCTGAGTTTGTGGTCAGGTGCGAGAAGCGTACCGTCTAAATCAGAAGCAACGAGTTGATAGCGAGACTTATCTTGTAATGGTGTCGGCATAGTGTCCTCATGGGCGTTTCACACTGACGCTGAATTACTGGGGTCAATGTGGTTGGTATTTTTTATCACAGTCAGTTTATGCTAAAGCGTGAGCGAAAAAGAGGGTAAAGTCATCTTTCCTCTTTTGAACAATATAGTATTGGCTTTATTCAGAAGCATGCTGATTGAAAAATTTGATGGTGGCATCTAAAGTCAGATTGCGAATGGTATCTCTTTCAAATAACAGCTCGTGGCGAGAGCCTGTAAGCACTTCCAAGCGGCTCGCAGAGTTGGTTTTCATCAACTTATTAATAAACTGATTCTGTGCTTGGTTTGAGACGATTTCATCCGCCTCAGCTTGCATGAGTAATAATGGTATCTTTACCTGACGGGTTTGCTGAATGCATTGTTTTGCCGCCATCAGCCCTTGCCATACCCAGCGAGTGCTGGGGCCTCCAATACGGATTTCCGGTTTTTGTTCATACAGGTCACGGAACCAACAATAGCGAATCTCACAGCTGCTTAAATAATTACCCTCAAACGGCTTTCGATAGTATGGCTTATGACCCGGAGCGTAAGCCGGTTTAGCATGAAAGGCTGTCAAAAGCTGGGCAATCATCATTGCGACAGGCTTCATTAGTGGTGAAAGGTTGACGCCATACATTGGAGCACTAACCGAGAGCGCCTTGAATGGGTGATTTGGTGTTGTTTGTACATATCGAGTGGCTATACAGCCCCCCATGGAGTGCGCAAGGATATAATTGTCAGTTTCAGAGCTTAAGCCAAACAGCTTCACTAAATGGCGTACATCTTGGAGATAGTCTTCAAACTCACCGACGTGACCGATATCTTTATTATCGGTGAGGCGGTCTGAGATCCCTTGACCACGATGGTCATAGGAGTAGATATTGAACCCCTGTTGGTACAGGTCATAAAATAGCTCTTGGTACTTCTCAGCACACTCAATACGCCCATTCACTACTAATAAGTTTTTATTGTGGTCAGGGTTGTGCCATTTTACCCAGTGCAATGAGACCTTATCTTTGGTCTTGGTATGACCGTGCTCCCTTTGTTGCCAAAATTGAGCAATGGTAGAATGGATTGCTTGCTCAAAATTTGACTCTTGAGTATAAGGAGCATTAAGACTTGGACTTGGCTCGGTCATGACGGTTTGCCTGATAAAGTTCTGGTTTTGTACAAGTTTAAATTGTCGAAAGGAAAACACAATGGATATGCATGTTTGGCTACCGTATGTCGTTACCGCGATCGTCTTCAGCTTGGCACCGGGTTCAGGCACGGTAAACTCCATCAGTAATGGCATTAGCTACGGTACTAAAAAGTCCCTAGCGGCGATTGCCGGTTTACAGCTGGGCCTCGCATTTCACATTGTGCTTGTTGGTGCTGGTATTGGCGCGCTGGTGGCTAAATCAGCGGTGGCATTTTCTATAATCAAGTGGGTTGGGGTGATCTACCTGGTTTGGCTTGGCATTCAAAAATGGCGTGACACTTCAAGTTTGGCTGCGGACGTTGATGTAGAGCAGGTATCGAGCATTGCTTTGTTGCGTAATGCCGTGCTTATTAATCTGACGAACCCTAAGTCTATTGTGTTCTTAGTCGCGCTGTTCCCTCAGTTTATTAACCCTCAAGGCGATCAGTTCACCCAGCTGTTGGTACTTGGCGTTACCACTGTCGTCATTGATAGCATTGTGATGCTCGGCTACACCTCACTCGCAGCGCGAATCGGTAACTACATCCGTTCAGGTAGCATCATGGGTAAGGTTAACAAGGTCTTTGGCTCTATGTTTGTTGGCTGCGGTGCTCTGCTTGCCGCAGCGAAGGCATAATAAAAGGCGCTTCGCTTTCAGGAGTGCTGGATCGCTTTGCTTATAGAAAACTAGATACCTATATTCCGATTACCTCCAAACATCAAAAGGGTTGACGCATTCTGTCAACCCTTTCAATATTCTAGCTCTCTAGCTCTCTAGCTCTCTAGCTCTCTAGCTCTCTAGCTCTCTAGCTCTCTAGCTCTCTAGCTCTCTAGCTCTCTAGCTCTCTAGCTCTCTTTTCTTCCATTAAACTTTTATGACAATCGATATATATGCCTTGACGCATGTCTCATTCCGGCTAATATATGCGCATATCCATATACGAGAGTGTTAACAATGCTTCCTCATCAATTTTTTAAATTGCTTTCTGATGAAACGCGAGTGCGTTGCTTGATGTTGGTTGTTCGCCACGATTGCTTATCGGTAGGTGAGCTCACTGAAGCGCTCCAAGAGAGTCAGCCAAAAATCTCCCGTCATCTTGCACAACTCCGCTCGAGCGGAATTTTGACAGACATTCGTCAAGGGCAGTGGGTTTTCTACCGCTTATCCAAAGATTTACCAGGTTGGATGCTAAAGTTAATTGATGACCTTATCGCATCCAACTGTTTGAAAACCGAATATCAACAAGACATTGAGCGCCTAGAAGCGATGACTTCGCGCCCGCAGTGTTGCGTTTAAATATACAAAAATCTATTGCCAAGATAGTTGAAGTTGCAGCTAGGCGACAAGTGAACTGATCCCTATGAGCATAGGTTTCCTATGTGATTAGGGGAAGTGAATGCCGTCAACAACGCTGCGGCTACAAATATGAAGGCAATTAACTGAGAGAAAAGAACATGACAGTCAAAGTAGGTATTAATGGTTTTGGTCGTATCGGCCGTCTAGCACTTCGCGCAGCTTTCGATTGGGAAGAGCTAGAGTTTGTACAAATCAATGACGTTGCTGGCGACACAGCAACTCTGGCACACCTTCTTGAATTCGATTCAGTTCAAGGTCGCTGGCACCATGAAGTAACAGCTGAGGGTGATGAGATGATCATCAACGGTCAACGCATCAAGACAACGCAAGAGCGCGACATTGACGCGATTGACTGGTCTGGCTGTGATGTTGTGATTGAAGCAACAGGTGTTCACCGTAAATCATCTTTCCTAAACAAGTACCTAGACCAAGGCGTTAAACGCGTTGTGGTTTCTGCACCAGTGAAAGAAGACGGCATTGCAAACATCGTGGTTGGTGTTAACGATGAAATCTTTGACCCAGCAGTGCACAAGATTGTAACCGCAGCGTCTTGTACAACAAACTGTATTGCACCTGTGGTTAAGGTAATCAACGAGAAGCTAGGCATCGAGAACGCGTCATTCACGACGATTCACGACCTAACGAATACTCAGACTATCCTAGATGCGCCGCACAAAGACCTACGTCGTGCACGTGCTTGTGGTATGAGCCTAATCCCAACAACAACGGGTTCTGCGAAAGCGATTGTTGAGATCTTCCCTGAGCTAGAAAACCGCATCAACGGTCACGCAGTACGTGTACCGCTGGCGAACGCGTCTCTTACTGACATCATCTTCGAAGTGAAGCAAGACACGACAGCAGAAGAAATCAACGCACTACTTAAAGAAGCATCTGAGAACGAGCTAAAAGGCATTCTTGGCTTTGAAGAGCGTCCACTTGTGTCTATCGACTACAAAGGCGACCAACGCTCTACCATCGTTGACGCACTATCAACCATGCTAGTGGGTAAGCGCATGGTTAAGATCTACGCTTGGTACGACAACGAAATGGGTTACGCAACACGTACATCTGAACTAGTACGTACAGTTGGCCTTGCTTAATTAAGAATTTGGAGAAGACACAATGACACACCCAACATGGCAACTTGACCTTGAGAAAGGCGCGCTAATCCTAACTCCATGCCCAGGTACAAAAGATGCTGACCTTGATGCGTCTCTTGCGCAACTAAAAGAGCAGGGCGTTGAAGCAATCGTAACAGCACTTGATGATTCAGAACTAGCAAGCAAAGATGTATCAGCGCTAGGCGAGAAAACACGTGCTCTTGGTATGCAGTGGTTCCAAATCGAAATCGAAGACGACTGTGCACCAGGTGCTGAGTTTGCAGCGAAATGGTCTGCGGCAAGCCCAGAGTTACACAAAATCGTTGATAACGGTGGCAAGGTAGCGATGCACTGCATGGGCGGTTCTGGTCGTACTGGTCTATTCGCTGCACACCTACTGCTAGAGAAAGGCTGGGATCTGGACAAGATTACCCAAGAAGTTCAAGCACTTCGCCCAGGCGCTTTCACTAAGCCAGTTCAAGTTGATTACATCAACGGTGTTGCTTCTGCTTAATTAGAGTTCTAAGCGGAATAGAAGGAAATAGAGCTTTTGGGCGCCTGCTAGTTTGTAGACAGGAAAGCCAAAAGCTCTTTTTGTTTGCATCTCTCTACTTAAGATAAACCAGAGATTCGATATGTTTTCAAACCTAAGTAAAAGCGTTCGCCAATACATGTTGGTGACATTCAACTATTGGAACTTCACCATTACCGATGGTGCACTTCGCATGCTGGTGGTGTTGCACTTCCACGGTCTTGGTTATAGCTCGCTTGAGATCGCCTCGCTGTTCCTTTTCTATGAATTCTTCGGTGTGGTGACCAACCTCATTGGTGGGTGGCTAGGCGCACGTCTTGGCCTTAACAAGACCATGAACCTCGGCCTTGGAATGCAGATTGTGGCTCTATCCATGCTTGCAGTGCCAAGTGCGATGCTGACCATCCCTTGGGTAATGGCAGCGCAGGCGTTGTCTGGTATTGCGAAAGACTTGAATAAGATGAGTGCCAAGAGCTCAATAAAGACCTTGGTGCCGGACGAGCAGCAAGGTGCGCTGTATAAGTGGATTGCAATTCTTACGGGGTCTAAGAATGCCCTAAAAGGCGCAGGCTTCTTTGTCGGTGGTTTATTGTTGTCGTTAATCGGCTTTAAATACGCCGTGTTAGCAATGGCTGCGGTGCTAGCTCTCGTGTTCATTGGTAGCGTACTGAGCTTAGAAGCGGATATGGGTAAGGCGAAGACTAAACCTAAGTTCAGCCAGTTGTTCTCTAAGTCTGAATCGATCAACATCTTATCGGCTGCGCGTATGTTCCTGTTTGGGGCGCGTGATGTATGGTTTGTGATTGCACTACCTATCTATCTAGGAACTGTGTTTGGGTGGGATCACTCAATGGTTGGCGGCTTCCTTGCTGCTTGGACCATTGCTTACGGTTTCGTGCAGGGCATAGCCCCTAAGATCACCGGTAAGGCGCAAGGCAAGGTACCAGATGGTCATGCAGCATTATTGTGGGCTGGTGGTCTGGCTGCGGTAACCGCAGGCATTGCTTACGCTGTCCAAATCGGCTGGCAACCAGAGTTGGCAATCATTGGCGGTTTAATGCTGTTTGGTGCCATCTTTGCAGTTAACTCATCACTGCACTCTTACTTAATCGTAAGTTACGCCAAGGGTGATGGTGTATCGCTTGATGTTGGCTTTTATTATATGGCGAACGCAATGGGTCGCCTGATCGGTACGATTTTGTCAGGTTGGGTATTCCAGATGGCAGGATTGGCGGCGTGTCTTTGGGTGTCGTTTGCTTTCCTTGCACTAACAACACTTATTTCACTTAAATTACCGAAGGTGCCGCAAGTAAAAACTGCGTAAAAGCCTCTCAATTGGAAAAATGACTCAAGGCTGACGTAGGTAAACCCGACGTCAGCCTTTTTTATTGCTATGCTGATGGTTAGGTACTTTCTATTCAGAGACTTAGATGAAACAGCGCGTATTATTTTTTGACTTGGCTCGATGTGTAGCAGCAGTTGCCGTGATCGCTATTCATGTTCTTGCTCCCTATCGTCATGAATTGGGTGTTATTCCTTTTGACCAGTGGTTTACCGCAGTAGGTGTCAATGGAATCAGTCGCTGGGCAGTTCCTGTCTTCATCTTGATTACCGGTGCTTTAATGCTATCTGATCAGCGCCCGTTTGATGCGAAATATTACGTGCAGAGACGGCTTGGTAAAGTGCTTGTTCCTTTCATTATATGGTCTTTGTTCTATGTGGTGCTATCTGGGTTCTCCAAGGGTGGCTTTGATTCATCGGTTAGCCTGGAAGTACTTAGTGAGAGTTATCATCACAGTACCTATTACCATCTCGGTTTCTTCTACTATTTCATTCCACTTTATTTCGTGATTCCATTCTTACAAATATTTGTACGACGAAGCTCCGACAGCGCAGTTTATGCTTTGTTGGGTGCTTGGCTTCTGACGACAACACTGTTCTTGTTCCGAATTGATGGCCCATGGAGTCACCAGCTTTGGCTTTACAGTGGCTATTTACTGCTTGGGTATGTTTTGTATCAGAAGCTTCCCAATACAAGAGGCGTTGTGAGTGTTGTAGGTTTGCTTGGAGCGTTGGCATTAATTACGACGGTTTACATGGTGGTGAGTACCAGTGTTGATCTAGGTGAGTATAAGGTGGGTCGTTGGTTATCCTACAAGACACTTAACGTAGTGCTGGCAGCGAGCATGGTGTTTATGCTCTGTCGTTACTTTGGTGAGGGATTATCTGATCAGGCTAACAAGGTGATTGGTTTTATAAGCCAACACAGTTTGGGGATTTACATTCTTCACCCTATCTTCTTGTGGCCGATGAAAGAATTTGGCTGGTATCAGGGACACCCTGCGTGGGTTATCCCTGTGTGGATTGTGATCAGTGGTGGTGCGTCGCTTTGGGTGAGTTGGTTATTCTCGCGCTCAAATAAGACAAGTTGGTTATTGCCTTAACGCTGAAGGGCAAAGTGTAGGAATTTGGTGCCTTGGTAGGTCAAGGCACCTTTGTCACCTGGATTGAGTGCATGGTAGTAATGAATTCCGACTTGAAACTCCCTCTTTGGTCCCCATTTACCGCGTTGTACATAGATCCAATATTCTTCACTCTCTTGATTTGGGTGTTGGGTTTCGATCTGGATAGACTGCTTATCTAGAACAATAACGTTTGCAGTTTGTTCTGGTGCATTCTCGCCTTGCATGTGCTTTCTGAAGAAACCGACAAAGAACCAGCCTGCAGCCAGTGCAAGTAAAACAAGTGAAATTATCAGGGTGAGTGGCATAGGACCTCCATGGATTTTCTCTATTTTAGCGTTAAGACGATGAAGAGATAGAGAGCGGCGATCATAATTCGCCTTCAGATAAACGCTCGATGCAAAAAACACGACTTGCTTCACATGGTCGATTTAGTATTTTACATATTGTGTTAGTTCTACCTGTTCTGCATGTAGGATTTATTCAGAAAGGTTTTAGCAAAGGAGGGCAGCGATGTCGGATATTGAGAAGGTGGTGTTACGCACTCGCCGTTTCGAAAAGCTGTTGAGAACTCAATACCATGCAGAAGGAAAAGGGTTACACCAATTGATCACCAGTAGTGAAGAACGCTTGCCGCATGAAGTCATTAAGAAGTTGCGTTATGTGGCGACAATTAGAAATAAAATCGTCCATGAGGAAGATTTTGTTCTGGAAGATAAGGCGGCGTTTTTTAATACCTGTGATGAGTGTGAGAAACTGCTTCTTCCACGCTCTAGTCGATTTATCTGGGGAGTTGCTCTTTTACTGATGGGCGTGTTTACTTTGACT
Organism: Vibrio maerlii; assembly: GCF_003415655.1. GTDB lineage: Bacteria > Pseudomonadota > Gammaproteobacteria > Enterobacterales > Vibrionaceae > Vibrio > Vibrio maerlii. The sequence goes on along the minus strand of NZ_QRHC01000019.1, from coordinate 25,169 downwards.
GCTGCGCTTTTCTACCTTATCCATTGGGATACATTGATTCAGCTTTTCTCATAGATTTTATATAAAAAAGAAAGGGACGCGTTAGCGTCCCTTTCTTTTTTATATTCGACTTAGTACATCATCGGCAGAGTCATAAGACCAAAAACTACCGCGATCATTACAAGTCCTTGTTTTTGTTCAGAAGTCATCATAACACTGCTCCTTTAATTCAATGATTATCTGATATGCTTTATACAGTATCACTAAAATCACTGATTGGTCAAATATTTTATTTGTAAGCTTCAAAATTACATCTTTACTGGTTTGATTCTAAGTTTATTGACTGAGTTTGTTGTTGTTTTTGATTGGTTTAATTATAACCTTAGTTTGACTTTACTCTTTATTTCTAATCTAAGTTGTTGTTTTTAATTTATATTTTGATTGTGTAATAAGTTGTCATAACCTTTATTGTCAATTATGTGCTTTTGGGTTTCATAGTTGGGTTTTGTTTGTTTTTATTGTTTTTTCAAGGCGTAGGTGTGCTGTTGTTGATAGTGTTTTGCATTAAACTTAGGTAAGTGAATGCCGTACTTATAGATTTCTTTCAGTCGAATTTCTTAGTTATCTCCTGAGGTAAAACCTAAGGTTTTTCTTGTTTTATTGGTTAAGTGTTTGTTTATTATTGTTTTTAATTGTTGGTCGTTTCAGTTTAGTGTGCTTTTTTATTTATGTTATTCAAAGTGAGCCTAGTAAAGTCATGGCTTTGTAAGGTATATCTGATGCAAACGTTTGCTTTGTTGTTTGTGGTGATGAACTGGACGATTTAAATCTGGCTTGCGTTGAGTCAATGTTGATATGTCAGAGCTAAGCTAGCCTGACCATCCAATAAGTGAGGAGTTAATTATGTCTACAGATATTCATGCTCATAAAGTACTGAATTTGCTTCGTGAAGAGTCAATGACGAAGGCTGAGCTAAAATCAAGAGTTGAAGCTGAGTTTGGTGCAGAGGTGAGTTTTAGAACTTGTAAGCTCGATGGGTTTGATTTTGAAAGCTTGGTCACTTTCTTCCTTCAGCGTGAGAAGGTAATTGAGCGTGATGGTAAGCTCAATATTAATGCTGAGCGAGTTTGTAGCCATTAATTTAACGATTAACCGACATTAAATGATAAAGCCCCGCCAGGTTAAATTGGCGGGGCTTTTGCAATCGAGCTTACAACGTGTTTATTGGGCAACGGTGCCGAAGTGATGGAAGTAGCTCTCTATACCATTTAAGAACATTTGCACCGCAAGCATCAATAGCAACATACCCATCAAGCGCTCTATCGCCTTAAGCAGCTTTTCACCCACGATACGCTCAAACACTTCCCCTAGCATCAGTATCGTCGCAGAAGCACCCCAAGCAATGAATAGTGCCATGGTCCAATCTGACATCCGAGTGGCATCTTGGTGAGCCAGTAAGATCAATGTAGCGATAATCGAAGGGCCTGCGAGCATTGGAACGGCGAGTGGCACGATGAAAGGTTCTTCACCCGCTGCTAAGAGGCTACCTTGGCCATCAGAAGGGAAAATCATTTTTAGCGAGATTAAAAACAGGATGATAGAGCCTGAAATCGATATTGCTTCTTGCTTGAGTGATAAGAACCCAAGAATGGTCTCACCAGCATACAAAAACAGCAGCATGATGCCCAAAGCGATGACTAGCTCGCGAGCTAAAACGATACGCCTTCTTTTTTTGTCTAGATGACGGAGGATGGACGAAAAAATGGGAAGGTTACCCATAGGGTCCATAATGAGAAACAGCATGGCTGCAGCGGAAATAGTATCCATGTTAATGCTCTCGCCTAAATATAAAAGTTAATTGCACTGCGTTAGCAGAAGCATAAAGTGTGTTTTTGTTATATAAAAATGCCGCTCAATGTAAGCGGCACAATTGCACTAGAGTGATTAGACTCTAAAGGGACAGTTGCTCATGACATGTGCTTTCTGCGAATGTCGAGTAGTGCAAAGATACCAAATACTAATATGGACCACTTTTCCCACTTACTCATATTTATCTTGTCACCAAATGCACCGATAAAGATCAGCATCTGTAAGCCGTGCATGATAAACAAGAATGCCGTCATGATGTAGAGGGCAATCGCAGCTTTACCTGGGAATGGGTGAAAGATATTAAAAATAAGCACAAACCAAACAAAAGCAATGGCGGCTTTTGCTAATACAATGAGAGCTTTCATTAAGCATTCCTTTCAAATAATCGATAGCAAACCTGACCGGCTGTTTTTTCGCGATGAGGGTGCCAATGTTGCGGGATGTTCTCGATAGCGAGCTCTTTCTCTGTCTCGATATAAATCATGGCGTGTTCAGTCAGCCAATTATTCTTTTCTAGCAGTTCGATACACTCTGCAAGTAGCCCCTTGTGAAAAGGAGGATCTAAGAATACCACGTCATAAGGTTCAGACGGTGATTTAGTCAGGACTGTCAGCGCATTATCGTTCAATAACTCAATCGAATCGGTTTTTAGTGTGGCAATGTTGTTTTTCAATTGAGCGTGGGCTTGTTTATCTAACTCAACCATAGTGACAAGCTGAGCCTGGCGAGAAGCCGCCTCGAAACCTAATCCCCCAGCTCCAGCAAACAGATCCAAGCAACGTGCCTTTGGTACATCTTGTGCTAGCCAGTTAAATACGGTTTCTTTGACTCTATCTGTGGTCGGTCTTAGACCTTCAGCATCATGAACTGGGAGTTTTCGTCCTCGCCATAGCCCGCTGATAATACGAACAAAGCCTGTAGAAGGCTTTTTTTGTGATGAGTTTTGCTGGCGACGTCTTACCATAGATTTTTTGACCGCTAATTAAGTGATACTATAACCCATTAAATTTTGGGCTTAGCTAAGCTGTTTGCATGGAGAGAAGCTCCAAACAGACTCTTAAACAGATTGATAATGGCAAAGTGTATCAAGCTGAGCGAATAAAAATCACTGCTTTGTCATTTTTATTATTAATGTGCTGTCACTGGCACACAGATTTTTAGGTAATTTTTCACATGACAAAAAAGAAAAAAGGCGGCTTACTCTCTTGGCTTGGTTTTGGTGAAGAAGAACAAGCAAAGCAACCTGAACAGCAAGAAGTTGAATCTGAACAGGAAGAACTGGTTGCAGAGGAGCAACCGGAGCCAGAGACTGCAGAAGCAGAAGCAGAAGCAGAAGTTGTTGAAGAGCCTCAACCAGTGGTAGAAACCCCACGAGTTGTTGAGCAGGAAAAGCCAACAGAGAGCTTCTTTGCTCGCCTAAAACGTAGCCTAAGCCGAACAAAAGCGAATATTGGTGCAGGTTTCTTCGGTTTGTTCAAGGATAAGAAGATTGATGATGAGCTATTCGAAGAGCTAGAAGAGCAACTTCTTATTGCTGATGTGGGCATGGATACCACCGTCAAGATCATCGATAACCTCACTGAGAAGGCATCTCGCCAAGACTTGAAAGATGGCGAAGCGCTTTATGGCCTGCTGAAAGAAGAGATGGCAGAAATCTTATCAACTGTCGAGCAGCCACTAGAAATTGATACCAGCAAAACGCCTTACGTTATCCTTATGGTGGGTGTGAATGGCGTTGGTAAAACAACCACTATCGGTAAGCTGGCGAAGCAATTCCAGAGCCAAGGTAAGAAAGTGATGCTTGCGGCAGGTGATACCTTCCGTGCTGCGGCAGTGGAGCAGCTTCAGGTTTGGGGTGAGCGTAATGACGTACCAGTGATTGCTCAGCACACTGGCGCAGACAGCGCATCGGTAATCTATGATGCAATTGAAGCCGCGAAAGCGCGTGGTGTTGATGTGGTGATTGCCGATACAGCAGGTCGCCTACAAAATAAAGCTAATCTAATGGAAGAGCTGCGTAAGATTGTACGTGTGATGAAGAAGATTGATGATTCAGCACCGCACGAGATCATGCTAACGCTTGATGCAGGTACGGGACAAAATGCGATTAGCCAAGCGAAACTATTTAGCGATGTTGCACCGCTAACCGGGATCACGCTGACGAAGCTAGATGGCACGGCAAAAGGTGGGGTGATCTTTGCTTTAGCTGACCAATTCAAGATCCCACTGCGTTATATTGGTGTCGGCGAAGGTATTGATGATTTACGTCCGTTTGAGACTCAAGAGTTCATCGACGCACTATTTAGCCGCGAAGAATAATAGATTCAATTCTATAGCCACAACACAATAGGCAGCCATAGGAAGGGTGTGAGTGATAAAATTTGATCAAGTGAGTAAAGCCTATCGTGGTGGTCGACAGGCTTTACAAAAAGTAGATTTTCACCTTAAGAAGGGCGAGATGGCCTTTCTAGGTGGGCACTCAGGAGCAGGTAAGAGTACTTTGCTCAAATTGATTTGTGCCATCGAACGACCTACCGATGGCAATATTTGGTTTAACGACCATAACATAACCAAGATTCCCTCCAAGGATATACCGTTCTTGCGTCGCCATATTGGTATTGTCTTCCAAGACCACCGTCTATTGATGGACCGCACCATCTACGAAAATGTTGCGTTGCCACTGCGAATTGGCGCAGTGTCTGAATATGAGATTAAGCGTCGAGTATCGGCGGCATTGGATAAAACGGGTCTTTTGGATAAAGCGAAGTGCTTGCCTAATCAGCTATCGGGTGGTGAGCAGCAGCGTGTCGGTATTGCTCGTGCTGTGGTCAATCGACCAACCGTGCTACTGGCTGATGAGCCTACGGGTAACCTAGACCCTGAGCTTTCGAATAAAGTGCTACAGCTGTTTGAAGAGTTTAACCGTGCTGGTGTGAGCATTATCTTGGCAACGCACGACATCAACCTGGTCAATCAACGCCCTCAGTACCGCCATATGGAGCTGAGCCAAGGCTTCTTAAGTGAGGTTGAGAGTTATGGTTAACCTACGTAACAAGAACAAGAACAAGAACAAGACGAAAGCCAAGAAGCCAGCAACGTCATCGCGTAAGCCACAATCGTTGCATACCGATGGCTTCTTTAAGCTTCATATCAAGCAAGCTAAAGCGTCGTTTTCAGAACTTTGGGCCCGCCCTCTAGGGAATATCTTGACCCTAGCTGTGATCGCAATGGCGTTAACGTTACCGGCATGTCTCTATCTGTTAGGTAAGAATATTGCCCTAATTTCTGACGATGTTACTTCACCATCGCAAGTGAGTGCTTACGTTCAAGAGTCGACGCCTGAAGCTAGAATTATGGTGATGAAGGATGACATTGAAGGGTGGGAGAACGTTGAGTCTGTCGAGTTTATCTCCTCACAGCAAGGGTTAGCAGACCTCAGCAGCTATTCTGGCTTTGAACAAGCACTCTCCCTGTTGGATGATTATTCATTACCCGCTGTACTGATTATCTCACCATCGGTCGATGACAAGGTTCTCATTAAACAGATAGCGACTCGTTTACAGTCGATGAATACCTTTACCGATGTACGTTTAGATGAAGATTGGTTAGAGAAGATTACCGCCATCCAAACCCTAGCAATCTCAGTGGTGAGTGCACTATCGATTTTGATGCTGGTTGCTGTATTTCTGATTGTAGGTAACACCTTGCGCTTCAATGTGTTAGCTAATAAAGATGAAATTCAAACCATGAAGCTGATTGGTGCTACGGATACCTTTATCTTACGCCCTTATTTATACAGCGGCTTCTGGTTTGGTTTCTTGGGCGCAGTGACGGCTTGGCTATTGGCCGCAGTTATCACGATTATTTTGAATGGTGCGGTTGAGAATCTTGCCATGTTGTATGACAGTCGCTTTCGTTTGGTCGGTTTGAACTGGGATGAATCATTACTACTTTTGATGACTGGAACCTTTATTGGCTGCGCAGCAGCAAGAGTTTCTGCTAAACGTCATCTAAAAGAAATTGAACCTGTATAAGCTATTGTGGTCACATTATTTGGAAAGTAGACGGTAGCGTATACTTTTTTACTTGTATCACAAATTGATCTATGCATAATGATTGTCCCCTTATTAGAAAATGCTTATAGATAAGGGTTTGCAATACTTAAGCAGCAAAGATTGTCGAGGAACAGAATGACAAACCAAGCGTATCCAATGGCTCTAGTCACACAAGACAGCTTAGACAGCTACATTCGCTCAGCTAATAGCTACCCGATGCTAACGGCTGAAGAAGAGCGTGGTCTGGCGGAGCGATTACATTACAACGGTGAAATTGATGCGGCAAAAGGTCTGATCCTTTCGCACCTTCGATTTGTTGTTCACGTAGCGCGTGGCTATTCAGGCTATGGCTTACCAATGGCTGACCTTGTTCAAGAGGGCAACATTGGCTTGATGAAAGCAGTGAAACGCTTCAACCCTGAGGTTGGCGTTCGCCTGGTATCTTTTGCTGTGCACTGGATCAAAGCTGAAATCCATGAGTACGTGCTACGTAACTGGCGTATCGTGAAGATCGCAACCACTAAGGCTCAGCGTAAGTTGTTTTTCAACCTACGTAAGTCAAAGAAGCGTCTTGGTTGGTTCAACAACGGTGAAGTCGAGACAGTTGCAAAAGAGCTAGGTGTTGAGCCATCAGAAGTGCGTGAAATGGAATCTCGTCTTGCAGCGCAAGACTCAGCGTTTGAGCTGACAGTCGATGATGATGACACTGGTGCAACCTCATACACGGCCCCAATGCTCTACCTAGAAGATAAAGCATCAGACGTTGCAGAAAACGTAGAAGCTGATAACTGGGAAGCTCACACCAACAACCGCCTTGGTTTAGCGCTTGCTAGTCTTGATGAACGCAGTCAGCGTATTGTGCGTTCTCGTTGGTTAGATGACAAGAAAGCAACGCTACAAGACCTAGCAGAAGAGTACGGTGTCTCTGCAGAGCGTATTCGTCAGCTTGAAAAGAATGCGATGAAGAAGCTAAAACTAGCGGTTGGTGAGATGTAATTCACCCCAGCAAAGATTTGATAGAAACCGAGATCATTTGATCTCGGTTTTTTTATGCTTGATCGAAAATTTACAATAAAGTCGATCTGTTTCTTCCATGCTGCCTGTGTATAACTCTGTGAGGTAATTATTCAACAGTTGTAAAAACACCGGGTGTATTCAGCCTCGGGAGTCGACTTGTTGATGGGGATATCTCTTCATTCACTCACAGCTAAATCAAGATCAACACAACATATAGTGGATCATTTTTTCGATCCATACTTTATTAACGCAATCCACAGAGTTATCCACAAATGCTTTTAAATTGACCATAGGTGGATAACCTTACCTTTCATTTGTGCTTGTTTGGCTTTGGATAGGTTACAATGGAATCAACGTATCACTTGAGTAAGAAGCAAATATGGACCAGTTTAAGCATATAGATGTACAGGGCGCGTTTGAGATGATCAAGCAAGGGAAAGCAAGGCTTGCTGATATTCGAGATCCGCAATCTTTTGCTGTGGCACATGCAGAGGATGCCTTCCACCTTACCAACGACACGATTGTTGGCTTCATGGATGAAATAGAGTTTGATCAGCCTATCTTGGTGATGTGTTATCACGGTATCAGTAGCCAAGGTGCTGCGCAGTATATGGTTAACCAAGGCTTCGAAGAAGTTTATAGTGTCGATGGCGGCTTTGAAGCGTGGCAACGAGCAGAACTGCCGATCAACCGCGGTTTATAGAAGTACTCGGATTGGGAGTAAATAATGCATAGGCTATTCACTATAGATAACCCTAGGTTAGCGCAGGCGTTTATTGACTATATGGCAAAGCGTCAAATCACGGTGCAAATGATGCCAGAAGGGAGTGGACAGTTTGCATTATGGCTACCTGATGCTGAGCATGTTGTTGAAGTTGAGGCCGAGTTAAAGCGATTTCTGTCTGAGCCAGGACACCCTCGTTATCAAGCGGCATCTTGGGATATGGCAGAAACACGCACCAATAACTTCAGCTATAACATGCCAAGCATGATGGATATGCTGAAGGCAAAAGCGGGCATACTAACGCTCAGTGTGATGTTGGTGTGTGGTGTGATTTTCATTCTTCAGCAGATCGGCTACTCCCAAGCGATTTTTTCTCAATTACATTTCCCTGCTTTCGAACATCAACAGTGGCAGTTGTGGCGTTGGGTAAGCCACGCGGTGCTGCATTTCTCTGTGATGCATATTGCATTTAACTTGTTGTGGTGGTGGCAGCTTGGTGGAGATATAGAGCAAAGGGTAGGAACGCTTAAAGTACTGCAGCTCTTCATAGTCTCAGCAGCATTATCTGGAGCGGGGCAATACTGGGTCGAAGGCGCTAACTTTGGTGGCCTGTCAGGTGTGGTCTACGCGCTAGTCGGCTATGTATGGATTATGGGGCGATTCAAGCCAAGCACTGGGTTGGAGATGCAAAAGCCGGTATTTGTCTTTATGTTGGTGTGGCTAATCTTGGGTTTCGTCCAACCATTTATGGCGATTGCGAATACAGCGCACTTGGTAGGATTACTGTCGGGTGTAGCGATCGGAGTGTGGGATACAAAAGCATTTGTATCCCGAAGTGCCTAAGGCTTGTTATTGGTACAAGTACTTAGTGAATAGCAGATCTGCAATAATCATGCGGCCTGTTTCTGCGAGTAGGATTTCATTAAGCTTTTCAACCAATGCTTTACGCAGATCTTCACGCCCTGTGAGTGATTTGATCGTATCTTCTGATTGCTGCCCCAGTAGTTCAACAACCGCATTACGAATTAAAGGCTGGTGCAGTTCGATGGTTTTAGTGTCTGCACTATTGGCTACCATAATGTCGATGCGCACCTGCACATAGCCAAGGTGCTTGCCCTTGGTGTGGAAATTGGTTGTTAGGTCTGGCTGAAGGGTGAAGTAGGCTAACTTTGGTGCTATTTCTTCCTCTTCTGCAAAACTCGTGATTGGTGAGAGCAGGCTAAGCGCGCAGATAATTAGGGCTGCATAACGTTTACACATATTCTGTGATTCTTTCTTATTCTGACGATATTCGAATTGATTGACTCTTGTTACAATGCCAGTCTAATGGAAAATAACTCATAAACAATATGATGTGCTTATTATTGCCTAGCAACATCACATCGATATTGTACGATATAACATCACTAATTGAATACAAATATGAACCAGCAGTACGCACTTTATCTTGATGCGATTCGAAAGGTGAAGTGGCAATCCCCTGAGGATGTTGAGCTACCTAATGCCCTTGCGCATGCGTGGCTGACAGAGCAAGGCTCACTCTCCCGTCGATTAGAAAAACATTGTTGTGTGTTATCGGTCAGCCGCATGCAACAAGAGATGGTTTCTCAGCTAGATCTTTCAACCGAAGAAGGGGAAAGATTACCAGATGAAAAGTGTTTGCAGCGTGAAGTGATTCTATGTGGTGATGATCAAGAGTGGGTATTAGGGCGCACATTGATTCCGCAAAGCGCGTTAAAGAACCAGCAGCATGATTTCTCCACTCAAGGAGATATTCCACTGGGTAACACGATTTTTAGCGCTGATCAGGTTAGACGTGACAAGCTGGAGTTTGGCTTTGCACAGCTAGATGGACGTTATTTACTGGCTCGACGCTCACGCTTATGGATGAATGATAAACCCATGCTAGTCGCAGAACTGTTTTTACCTCAAGCGCCTATTTATCAAGAGGAATGGAATAAATGATATCTAACAAGGCCAATGCTTATTGGCGCTTGATGCGAATGGATAAACCGATTGGCTCTCTCTTGTTGTTGTGGCCAACCATGTGGGCACTATTACTCGCTGCCGGTGGCTTACCGGATCCTAAGGTGCTTATCGTATTTATTTCAGGTGTAGTACTGATGCGCTCAGCAGGTTGTGTGATCAACGATTTCGCAGACCGCAAAGTTGATGGTCATGTTGAAAGAACCAAGCTGCGTCCAATCCCTGCTGGTGAAGTCGGAAGTAAAGAAGCGCTCGCGCTATTTGCCTTGCTCAGTGTGTTGTCATTCGTTTTGGTATTAACCATGAATACGCTGACCATCCAACTTTCATTTGTTGGTCTGTTCCTAGCGTTTATCTACCCCTTTATGAAGCGTTACACCCATTTGCCGCAGCTGTTCCTAGGCCTTGCGTTTAGTTGGTCTATGCCGATGGCTTGGGCTGCTCAATCTGGCGAGTTAACGCCAATGGTTTGGCTTTTGTTTGTCATCAATGCGTTGTGGACGATTGCTTACGATACTCAGTATGCGATGGTTGATAGAGAAGATGATCTAAAGGTCGGTATCAAATCGACAGCTATTTTGTTTGGTAAGCGCGACAAGATGATTATCGGTGCGCTGCAGCTTGCAACGCTATTACTCTTGATCGTGATTGGCAGTATTTATCAGCTTGGTAGTAGTTACTACATCTCTTTGTTGGTGGTTGGCGGCTTGTTTGTCTATCAACAGCAGTTGATTCGTCATCGCGACCGCCAACTGTGTTTTAAAGCCTTCCTTAATAATAACTATGTGGGCATGGCGGTAACCATAGGGTTGGCTATTAGCTTGTCATTTGGTTGGTAGTGAAGATACCGAGATTAAAAAGAAGGCGTCCATTGGACGCCTTCTTTGTTTATGATTTTCGGTTCCTGCTGTAGACGACCTTAAAGATCTTGCAGTTCTTCACCGCTTTCTGTCTGGCAAACACCCTCATGAATAGTCATTCTGATTTCTGAGTAGAGCATTGAGTTTAGTGCATCAGCGAGTTTGCGACATTTTTCAATCTCGCAATTGCCATCACTATCAAGATACTCTTGCTGCTTAAGCGTTGAGAATAGCGATGCAAATACACCCTTATCAAAGAACTCTGGCGCATTGATACCGTGCAGGCGACCTAGACGCTGTGCAATGTGTTGACTCTTTTGTTCTAGGTCAGATTTATCTAGCTCTGGATAAGCAACCAATAGATTCAGTGAGATGGAGTAACGTTGAAGCGTTTCACCAATCGTACGACCCAGTAGCATCAGCATCTGGAACTGCGTTTGCACCAGTTTAACTTTATCGCCGTTAATAGCAATTAAGCCTTGTGCCTCAAGCTCCTCGATGACCTGCTCAATAACATTGTTTAGGTCGTCCTCTTCAATGCTCAAGAACAGCTCTTTCTTCAAGAACGGATAAAGCATTGCAACTTGGTTCTGAATTTTTTCAATGCTAATACTTTGCTCACGTACCACCATTTGTGCAACCAATGAAGGTAAAGCAAATAGATGAATGATGTTGTTACGGTAGTAAGTCATCAGAATCGATTGTTCGCGATCAAGCGAAATGATGTCACCCATTACATCTGGCTCAACCATGAACTTGTTCAGCGATTCCGCGTGATTAACTAACTCTTCTGCTGATAACTCTGGAATAGTACTTGTCTCTGAATACTTAACATTGCGTAACAGTGATAAATAGCAATCAATCTGTGAAATCAGAGAGTCACGAGATAGAGCACGCTGACGAGACGCTAATAGCGCTGTTGCACACAGTGTGAGAGCATTGGTTGCGGCCGCATCGTTAATGTGTGTCATCATTTTAGTTGCGAGGTCGTTCACCACCGGTGTCATCCACTGTGGTTTGGTTGCACCGATTGGATCGATATCTTGGTGCCAATCTGGAGCGTGCTCATTTAGGTATTGGTTAAGCGGAATTGGCTCACCAAAGTTCACATAGCCTTGACCGAAGTTACGCAGCTTACGAATAGTGCGGAGCACTTGACCGGCATTTTCTTTCTCTTTGCGTTTACCACGTAGCTCTTTTGCGTAAGTGCTTACTTCCATCACGTGTTCATAACCAATATACACTGGCACAAGAGTCACAGGGCGATTCAGACCACGAAGCATCGCCTGAATAGTCATTGCCAACATACCTGTTTTCGCTTGCAGTAAACGACCAGTACGCGAGCGACCACCTTCACTAAAGTATTCCACTGAATAACCCTTGGTGAATAGCTCTGCCAAGTACTCACGAAAGATCGTTGAGTACAGCTTATTGCCTTTAAAGCTACGGCGAATAAAGAATGCTCCACCACGACGGAAAATAGGACCGGCTGGGAAGAAGTTAAGGTTGATACCCGCTGCGATATGCGGTGGCACCATGCCCTCGTGATACAACACATAAGAAAGCAGTAGGTAGTCCATGTGGCTTCGGTGACATGGAACGTACACAATTTCATGGCCATCTTGAGCAAGGCGACGAATTGTCGATGCGTTGCTGATGTTCAGACCTTGATAAAGCTTGTTCCAAAGCCAGCCAAGAATACGGTCGCCTTGTTTAACCAGTGAGTAAGAGAAATCTGCCGCAATCTCATCCATGATGGAGTGTGCTTCTTTGCGGGATTTCTCTAGAGAGATGCCTTTTGAACTCGCCTCATCTTGAATTGCCTTCTCAATAGCTTGTGATTTCATTAGGCGAGCGAATAGCTCTTCACGAACTGGTAGGTTTGGACCCGAAGCTGCCAGCTTTTGACGAGAAAAGTGGATGCGTGCTACACGCGCTAGCTTGTGTGCGATAGATTCGTCAGTACCGTGAGACTCTGCCATGTAACGAAGAGAAACACATGGGCTGATACGAACCAAGCAGTCACGTCCAGAGATGAGTACAGCCAGGGCTTTTTGCGGGCTGTTTAGTGCTCGCAGATGTGGCTTATCTTCATTCTCTTTACCCGGCTTACGACCCCAAAGTACGGTTGCAGGGATCATTTGCACATCCAGTTCGCTGTCTTCATCGTGAAGGCGTAGTAACTCAGTGAAGATCTCAATCGATGAGCTTGGTACGTGCTTTCTTTCTTTAAACAAAGAAGGGCGCGAGGCTATAAATACATAGCGACGAATCGTTTTGCCCGCTATCTCGAGTGGTTCGAGCGGATCGGGTAATCCAAGAGCCAATACTTGGCTACGGAATGATAAAAGATCGACGTTGGAACGAAACGGAAGGGCATAGACAATCGGCTTGTTGATATCTATATCCAAGTCTTCTATTGGGTTAGAAGGAATAGCTGTCGCTTTAACCATCGCTGAAATGGGTAGTTGCAGCAATGATCGTGTGAAAGTAAGTCCTGAAGACATAAAGAAGCAAAGCCTCAAATTTTATTGATTAAGTCCGGCCGCCATCATGTTTTCTGGCGAAAATCTCGTCGAACTGTGTATGAAATTAAAACGCTGCAAGAATACCAGAAACTGGTCGAACCTTTTAATGATTATCCAACTTAATCGTACTCAACTACTGAATAATCTTAGTTAATCGTTTTCTTTTATGCCTCTAAGGAGGAGAGTTTTTTCAATTCTGTTTTAAACGTGATAACAAAGCGGTGCTAACCGAGTGAAATCAAGCCGATACTAATTCAAGCAATTCGCTTTTCATTTAATCAGATACTGGATATACTCACAGTTAACTGTATAAAAAGACAGGTGACTTATGAAGCCGTTAACGCAACGCCAGCAACAAGTATTTGATCTGATCAAGAATAAAATTGATCAGACCGGCATGCCGCCAACTCGCGCGGAGATTGCTCGGGAACTCGGCTTTCGCTCAGCCAACGCAGCGGAAGAACATTTAAAAGCGCTCGCTCGTAAAGAAGTTATCGAGATCATCCCTGGCGCGTCTCGTGGTATTCGTGTACTACTGCAAGACGAAGCGGCGAATGATGATGAAGGTTTGCCGTTAATCGGTAAAGTAGCGGCAGGTGAACCAATCTTGGCTCAAGAACACGTAGAAGCACACTACCAAGTGGACCCTGGTATGTTTAAGCCACAGGCTGACTTTTTACTCCGTGTCCAAGGGGAGAGTATGAAGGACATCGGTATCATGGACGGTGACCTGCTTGCAGTGCACAAAACTCAGGACGTTCGTGATGGCCAAGTTGTTGTTGCTCGCGTCGAGGATGATGTAACGGTGAAGCGTCTTGAGCGCAAAGGTTCGACGGTTCTTCTTCATGCTGAAAATGAAGAGTTTGCCCCGATTCAGGTTGATTTAACCTATCAGCAAATGGCGATTGAAGGCATTGCAGTCGGTATTATCCGTAATACTGACTGGATGTAATCGAGCGCTGCGAAAACACTCTATTTAACAACTTATTGAGAGTTTTTCTCAATAAGTTGTTTTTGTTATTGATATTCATTATCATCTTCTTGTTGCTTAGGAGATGGTCATCATGGATAAAACTCGCTTCTCAATCCTTAACTCCGAGAGTCATCAGGTGCCGGCTCGTTTATTTAAACCCATGTGGTTGCGTAGCCGAGAAAGCTTGATTGATGATGGGTTAGTCTATGACCCTATTGCTGCTCGAGCCTGTGCTAAGTGTGCCATCAACCCAGAGTGTCTTTCTGGTAACGTTTCCCAATCACAGCTTTTGCATGTCACCCTGACACATCTTTGTGACCTTCAGATAAAGCACTTCCTAGACCAAAATCCAGAGGCATGGGTTATCAATATTGGGGCAGGGTTAGATACGCGTTTCTATCGCTTAGATAATGGACGCTGTCACTGGATTGAGCTGGATGTTACTGAGCATCTACTTTGGCGCGAGCAGTTGTTTCATCGTTGTGAACGCTACAAGCATCACAACGGTTCCGTTGAAGATTTATCTTGGTTAAGCGAATTGAAGATCCCGGAAGATACACCTGTACTGCTTGTCTCTGAAATGGCTCTTTTAGATTGTAATCACAGTCAGATAACGCAGCTCTTACAGGCGCTAGGTCGCCACTTTCTGCATGCGAATACCTGCTTCGTGTTAGCGGGTGATAAATGCGATTCACCTATCGGTCATAAATTCGGAACCGAACCCTATCAGCACGGTTTTGAAAATCCTGCGCAATCGATGCTAAACGGTCTACCTTGGGCAAAAGTAGTTAAACAAATCTCTCCGTTGGATCAAACCTGTATGCGCTGGAAGTGGTGGCAAAAGTGTCTCGCCAAAAGCCAAATGCTGAAGTATCGCTACACACCAGTTGTCGTTTCTATGCAGTGGTAATGTAAGAGTACTGAGCGAATCTTTCTCAGTTGCGTTACACTCGCCTCGTCAACCATGAGAGGTTAAGTGTGAATAGCTCAGTACGAATTGCGTTATCTAATCCCCAATTACACAAACAGGTATTGTTGCTCGCAATACCTATGGTGTTGTCAAATATTACTGTTCCGCTGCTCGGCTTAGTCGATGCGGCTGTCATTGGTCACCTCGAGCATGCCTGGTATTTAGGGGGTGTTGCTTTAGGGAGTACCCTGATTAGCGTCAGCTTTTGGTTGCTCGGCTTTCTGCGTATGTCTACGACGGGGTTAACAGCGCAAGCCGTCGGTAGTGAGGAAAAAGACAAGCTTGCACGAGTATTGCTGCAGGGCCTCACCATGGCACTGTTGTTTGCGATATTGTTTTTACTGCTTCAATCCCCCCTTTCTAATCTCATTTTTTCTTTTAGTGACGCCAGTGACGAAGTGAAGTTCTATGCAGAGCAATATTTCTCTATCCGTATTTGGAGTGCGCCCGCCGCCTTAGCCAACTATGTATTGCTTGGTTGGTTGCTTGGTACCCAAAATGCCAAAGCGCCGATGTGGATGGTGATCATCTCGAACGTCACTAATATTCTGTTGGATCTTCTATTCGTATTAGGCTTTGGTTGGAAAGTAGAGGGAGCAGCCTTAGCATCAGTTATTGCTGATTATAGTGGCTGCGTCTTTGGCCTTATTTGCGTAGTGCGTTACTGGCGTCGTAATGCCTTGGATTCCATTTCATCCCTATTGTCTGGTTGGTTCGATGGAATTAGTCGTTTTGTGAAATTGAACCGTGATATCTTCTTGCGCTCTTTATGCCTGCAAGCAACCTTTGCCTTTATGACTTTCCAAGGTGCTTCATTTGGCGATGACATTGTTGCGGCTAATGCAGTATTAATGAGCTTTTTGATGATGATTTCATACGGTATGGATGGCTTTGCCTATGCGATGGAAGCGATGGTTGGCAAAGCGATTGGTGCGAAGAGCCGAAATGAGCTGACTCAATCGCTTATTGGTACCTTCTTTTGGAGTCTGGTTATTTGTTTGGCTCTCACCGTAGTATTCGCCCTGGGCGGATCGGCGATGATCAATTTGATCACTGATATCCCAGAAGTACAGAGCAATGCGAGTGTGTATATGCCTTGGCTGGTGGCGATGCCATTGGTCTCTATGTGGTGTTTCCTCTTTGATGGTATTTTTATTGGCGCGACCAAAGGCAAGGAGATGCGAAACAGTATGTTCGTTGCTACGTGTAGCTTTTTTGCCGTGTTTTTCTTATTCATTAGCCTGAACAATCATGCCCTGTGGCTTGCGATGCTGTCGTTTATGGCTATGCGGGGTATAAGCCTAGCATTAGTCTTTGCCAGACAGTGGAAGAGAGATGAGTTCTTAGAGGCTTAGAGCCGAACGTAAAATGCCCAACAAGATGTTGGGCATTTTTACATGGAATGAGTGAGTAAGTTGATCGTTAGAACAGACTAATGATTAGAAAAGACGATTCAAACCGTTAAGCGCTGCAACACGATACGCTTCTGCCATTGTGGGATAGTTAAAGGTGGTATTGACGAAGTACTCGATGGTATTCGCTTCTCCTTTTTGTTCCATGATCGCTTGACCGATGTGGATAATTTCCGCAGCACGCTCACCAAAGACGTGAATACCAAGAATCTCTTTGGTCTCACGATGGAACAAGATCTTTAGGCTGCCGATATCTTTACCCGCTATTTGAGCTCGTGCAAGGTGCTTAAATGAAGAACGTCCCACCTCATATGGAATCTTTGCCGCTGTCAATTCTTGCTCCGTTTTACCCACTGAGCTGATTTCTGGAATGGTATAGATACCGGTAGGAATATCCTCAATGAGTCGGCCTTCGGCTTCGCCCTTAGTGATTGCTTGAGCAACAAAGCGCCCTTGGTCATAGGCAGCACTTGCTAGGCTAGGGTAGCCGATAACATCACCAACAGCATAGACGTGTTCAACCGAGGTTTGATAGTTATTGTTAACCGCGACCTGACCACGTGAGTCTGACTCTAGCCCAATCGCAGGCAAGTTCAACTTGTCCGTATTACCAGTACGTCCGTTTGCATAAAGCAAGCAGTCAGCTTTCATCTTCTTGCCTGATTCAAGATGGATAATTACACCGTCGTCAGTCCCCTCAATCTTCTCGAACGTTTCGTCGTTACGGATAATGACACCGCTGTTCCAGAAGTGGTAAGAGAGCGCATCTGAGGTTTCATTATCTAAGAATGAAAGCAGTCTGTCTCGTGTGTTAATAAGATCCGTCTTGACCCCAAGGCCACGGAAGATCGAAGCGTACTCACAGCCAATCACACCAGCACCATAAATGATGATGTGCTGTGGGTCGTGCTTTAGGCTAAGGATAGAGTCGCTGTCGTAGATACGGTCGTGGAGGAAGTCGACATTAGTTGGCTGATAAGGGCGTGATCCTGTAGCAATGACAAAGCGGTCAGCACTGTACTGTTCAATCGTACCATCTGACTGAGTTACCGAAACCGTGTGTGAATCGGTGAACTGCGCAGTACCAAATATCAAGGTGCAATGGTTACGGTCGTAAAACCCCTGGCGTAGACGAGTCTGCTTATCGATGACAGTTTTTGCATGGCCAAGAATATCGGAGAAGGTTGCGTGTAGGCTGGAGTTGTTATGACAAAAAAGAGGATTGGCGTTGAATTCAATAATTCGGCTGACAGCATGACGCAGTGCTTTTGATGGGATAGTACCCCAGTGAGTACAACCACCGCCAACGCTGCTCTCTTTTTCTATGATAGCAACATTCAAGCCTGCCTTGGTCAGCCCCATCGCGGCTCCCTCACCACCGGGACCACTACCAATTACTATTACGTCAAAATGCGTAGAGTTTGTCATATTGCTGCCTTGCTATCGTTATTAACATTATTGTTGCGAGATTTTAACCTATTCTTTTAGTTGGTAAATAGAGGTCTACTGATAGGGTGCAGGGGATCACGAAGAAAGTGTAATGACTCTAAGCATCCAGCATGTCAATACAATTGGAGTAAGTTTTACCATGATTTGATGTGCGTGCAGACTCATTATCACAATGTCGTCCTTATCCATGAAGCGCTTTCACGGTATATTGTCGCTGAGGTATGATAGGTCGCAGTTACAAGGCTAAAGATAAAAGATACATGAAAAGTACGGGAATTCGAGCGCAACAGAAAGAGAAAACCAGACGTAGCCTCATTGATGCTGCATTCAGCCAGTTGAGTGCTGATCGCAGCTTTTCCAATCTGAGCTTACGAGAAGTTGCGCGTGAAGCCGGTATCGCACCGACTTCATTCTACCGTCACTTCAAAGATATGGATGAGCTAGGTTTAACCATGGTGGATGAAGGCGGTTTATTGCTCCGTCAACTGATGCGTCAGGCTCGTCAACGTATCGTCACTGAAGGCAGTGTCATCCGAACGTCGGTTGAAACTTTTATGGAGTTCATCGAGAGCAGTCCAAACGTATTTCGTTTGTTGCTTCGTGAGCGCTCTGGTACCTCATTCGAATTTCGAACGGCCGTTGCCCGAGAGATCCAACATTTTGTCGCGGAGATGACCGAGTACTTGATGAGTACTGGTACAAGCCGTGATGAAGCCTTCACCCAAGCGGAAGCCTCCGTTACCTTGGTATTTAGCTCGGGTGCCGAAGCATTAGATTTAGATAGGCGTGAGCGAGAAGAACTGGCTGAGCGTCTGATCATGCAGTTACGCATGATTGCAAAAGGTGCCTATTGGTACCACAAAGAACGTGAACGAAAACGACTAAAAGAAGGGCTTTAACTATGTCTGACACTACTACGAATAAAGAGCAAGGCTCAGAGAAGAAAACTTTAGTATTGGCTCTTGTAGCAGGTATGAGCTGTAACGCGATTCTGTCTTGGATGACAGTAAGCGATGTGCTGTTTTCTATTTTTCCATGGATTGCACTGATTCTTTCGGTTCAATCGCTATACCAAGAGTATCTAAGAAAGCCATTGGCTGAAGATGTGCCGTTAGTTGGTATAGCTTGCTTCTTCGTTGGTGCATTTGGTCACTCTGCATTCCTAAAAGCACAACACCCAGAAGCGGGTGGTAACTTCTTTGCGATTATTGTTTCACTCGTGCTAATGACATGGATTGCGAAGAAGATGGGTTACATTGGTCGTAACTAATCAATCGCTACCAATAGATACAAAAAAACGAGCCAATTGGCTCGTTTTTTAATGACTGTCGTTTGATGAACTCTTAAGCCTTACGCTCTAGGAAAACACCCGCTTCCATGTGGTGGGTATATGGGAACTGGTCAAACAAAGCGAAGCGAGTGATCTTGTGTGTTTCGCATAGTACTTCAAGGTTCTCTTGCAGTGTCTCTGGGTTACAAGATATGTACATGATGCGCTCGTAGCCTTGAACCATCTTACAGGTATCGATATCCATACCTGAACGCGGTGGATCGACAAAAATAGTGTTGCAGTTGTAGCTCTTCAGGTCGACACCCGCATCTTGCAAACGACGGAACTCGCGCTTGCCTTCGATTGCTTGGGTAAACTCTTCTGCTGATAAACGTAAGATCTGAACGTTATCAATCTCGTTTGCTGCAATGTTGTATTGTGCCGATACCACTGATGGCTTGGCTAGCTCAGTAGCGAGTACGCGGTCAAAGTTTTGCGCCAGTGCCAGCGAGAAATTACCGTTACCACAGTAAAGCTCCAGTAGATCACCCGTGCTATCTTGAGTGCAGTCGATTGCCCACTCCAGCATCTTAGTGGCAACCTTTCCGTTTGGTTGCGTGAAGCTATTTTCTACTTGTTGGTAGACATATGGCTTGCCGTTGACATCCAGTTTCTCGATAACGTAATCACGATCTAACACAATCTTCATCTTGCGAGCGCGGCCGATGATGTTTAGGTTGAAACCCTCATCATTCAGTTGCTGCTTCAGTGCCTTGGCGTTTTCAATCCATTCGTCATCTAGCTGACGGTGGTAAAGCAAAGATACCAGTACTTCGCCACTTAGCGTTGACAGGAAGTCAACTTGGAACAACTTACGACGAAGAGAGTCATTGTGTTTCATTGCTTCCATTAACAGTGGCATCAAATCGTTGATGATACGGCTAGCGGCTGGGAATTGGTCAACACGGTATTTTTCACGAGTCTCTTGGTTAAACATGATGTAGTACATGTCTTCCCCTTCGTGCCATACGCGAAATTCTGCACGCATACGATAATGCTGCTCTGGAGATTCATAAACCTCTAGCTCAGGTACATCGAATCCAGCGAACATCTCAGTAAGACGTTGCTTCTTCTCTGCTAACTGTTCTTGGTAGCGTTGTGGGTTTACTTCAAGATTGGCCATGGTGTTACCTTTTGCATTATCGCAATTTAATTGGGAGCGCAGATTTTATTCAATACACCGCTCATGTCCAGTTTTGTGCTCGATTTATCCAATAATGACAGATATTCGCCCGTATTCGATATGTAACAAAGAATAGTCCAATTTAATCTTTAACTAGACAATAAGCTTACACATGAATACTATTCCGAATAGCTGGTGGCAGAGAAGTCTAGATGGCTTTAATGCTGAAAAGGGAATCTGGTGAGAATCCAGAACTGACGCGCAGCGGTAAAAGAGAACGAATACTCAAATGACACTGCATATAGCATTATGTGGGAAGTCGAGTTAGTAGGAAAAATTTAAAGCTCTTAAGTCCGAATACCTGCCAGCAGCCAAGTACCCTCAAGCTAAATAAGCAGTACTTGGTAGGATTTACGCGATTTAGGAAAATTTAATGAACAAGTCCCTTTTAGCGATCACTGTTGCATCGCTGCTTTCACCTACCTTTTTTTCACACGCCCAAGAAGTCACTGTCGATGAGACCATGGTGGTGACGGCAAATCGATTTGAACAATCGATAGACTCTACTCTTGCTCCAGTTGTTGTAGTAACTAAGGATGAGATTCAATCTATTCAAGCAAAATCGATTGAAGAAGTATTACGTCGACTGCCTGGAATTCAAGTGTCTAGCAATGGTGGCTACGGCCAAACTGCTAGCGTTTATATTCGAGGCTCAGAATCAGATCATGCACTCATACTAGTAAATGGGGTACGCATCAACAGTGCAACTACAGGCTCAACGGCTATTGGTTCTCTGCCATTAAACGGAGTGGAGAGAATTGAATATGTTAGGGGGCCACGTACAGCTGTCTATGGTTCGGATGCTATTGGCGGTGTAATCAATATAATTACTTCATATACCGGTGACGAAACTGAGCTATGGGTTGAGGGTGGTAGCGATAATTTTCAAAAGTACTCTGCAAGTACAGCAAATAAGGTTGGTGAAAAAGGTTGGATAAAGGCTTCTGTTAACCGTGAAAAAACAGATGGATTTTCTGCGACAAATGAAAAGTACGAATATCACGACCCTGCAGTTGATGGCGATGATGATGGCTATGATCATACTGATTTGATGCTTGAGCTTGGTTTTAGACCGACAGATGAGATCAGTTTCAAGTTAAACTCTAATTATACAGAAGGTGATATCGAGTACGATACGGGTGAGAAAGAACAGAAAATATTCAGCGGTTCAATTGTTGGGGCGTACAAAACTGATTTGTTGAGCAGTGAGTTGATTCTATCAACGAGTCGGGATCAATCTTCTTACGTAGGCTCATCAGGTAACTATGAAACAAACCGAAATTCCATTGCTTGGCAAAACGGCTATCAATTAAATTCTGATTTGTTATTACTAGGTGGTGTAGAGTGGGTAAATGAAGATGTTTCTGAATCCACTACAGAATATGCTGAGACGAGTCGCTCGAATCTGGGGTTGTATACGTCCGGGCTATACTCAAAGGACAAAGTTCAAGCCGAAGTGAGTCTTCGTGTCGATGATAATGAACAATATGGTAGCTATACTACTTGGCAAGTTGGCTCTGGCTACAAACTCACTCCAATTTACCGTTTATCTGCTATGGCAGGGACAGCTTTTAAAGCCCCAACTTTTAATGATCTTTATTACCCAGATTCTTGCTATGGTTCAACTTGTTATCCGTCTTCTGCAAATCCGGACTTGTCCCCAGAGGAATCAGTAAACTATGAAGTGGCTTTGGAGATAACTCCAACCGTTGCTGATTTTAGAGTTGCGCTTTATCAGAATGAAATTTCAGATCTAATATCACTTTCTAGCTCTAGTGGTAAATATGAGAATGTTGCAAAGGCCGAGATAAAAGGTCTTGAACTAGTTGGAGAGTTTTCAACGGGTGATATCTACCATTCTGCAAGTGTTGATGTTATGGACACCGAGAATAAGGACACGGGTAAAGAGTTAGCTCGAAGATCAAAATATAGTGCTAAATGGAACATTAGTTATGCATATCAGGACTGGCACTTTGATTTAAGTTATCTATATCGTGGTGATAGCTACGACAATGCTGACAATAGCATTAAGTTGGACTCTTACTCTTTAGTTGATTTTGCAACCCATTACTACATTACAGACAACTTTATTGTTCGTGGCAAGATTGCAAATTTGTTTGATGAAGAGTATGAAACATCCTATGGCTACAATACTCAAGAACGTAGCTACTTTGCTGGACTTAATTACAAGTTCTAATAATACCAAACCGCCTTCGGGCGGTTTTTTCTTACCGATAGATATCTAATATGAAAAAGAACATCATCATAAGCTGGTCATCAGGCAAAGACTCAACTCTAACTTTAGAACGATTACAAGAAGATGAACGCTATAACGTAGTTGGTCTTTACACCACCTATGTTGGTCAACAAGTACCATTTCAAGTCACGCCAATTGACCTCGTTAAACTGCAAGCTAAGCGGCTAGGACTACCGTTAATATTAATAGAGCTACCAGAAGTCTTTCCACCTAACGAGATTTACCAAAGCACTGTAGTTGAAGGGGTTAAGAACTCTGATTTGCCTGTAGATGGTGTCGCTTTCGGTGACATGTTCTGTAATGGGATTGCTGATTATCGCCGCAGCTATATAGAGAAAGCGGGTTGGGAATGTATATTTCCTTTACTTGGTGAAGACAGTACACAGCTAGCGAATGAAATCATCGAACGTGGGATTGAAACGCGTTTAGTAACGGTTGATAGAAATGTACTGAGCAATAAACTATTAGGGTCTCTCTATACTAAAGAGCTGGTGGAAAGGCTACCTGTAAACGTTGATCCCTGCGGTGAAGACGGTGAGTTCCATACACTGGTCACAAACAGTGCGAGCTTCAGTGAATCCATTCATCTATTCGACTTTTCAACAAAAGATGAGCAAAGATTTAGCCATCTCATTTATCGATGGGATAACTAGCCTATTATTTACCTAGTTAAAGAGGGTAGTTAAACTGTCGCTGAATCAATAAACGAGTGCTTATCGTGGTATCAAACAATCCTACTGTATTAATCTTTGACTCTGGCGTCGGAGGCCTATCGGTATATAAAGAAGTTGCGGCCCTGCTGCCTCACGTTAACTATATCTACATCTTCGACAATCAAGCCTACCCATATGGGGAGTTAGAGCAGGGTGTTCTGATCGAGCGCGTACATAAGTGTATTGATAGTGTGATGGAAGAATATCATGTCGATTTAGTTGTCATCGCTTGCAACACGGCGAGTACGATCGTCCTTCCCAGCCTTCGCTCATCATTATCGATCCCGGTAGTAGGAGTTGTTCCTGCCATCAAGCCAGCTTCAGGGTTATCTTCTCAAGCGGTTGGTTTGATTGCCACGCCCGCAACAGTGACGCGCCAATACACCCATGATCTAATCAAAGACTTTTCTAATGATAAAGATGTGAGACTTGTTGGTTCGACTAAGCTGGTGGATTACGCTGAAGCCAAATTAAGAGAGATGCCTCTAGATAAAGAGATATTGGCATCTGAACTTAGTTCTTTGGTCGGCAAAATTGATGTGGCGGTTTTAGGCTGTACTCATTTCCCGTTAATCAAACAAGAGATCCAACAGGTATTGGGTGAGTCAGTAACGCTGATCGATTCCGGAGAAGCGATAGCGAGAAGAGTAAAGAGTCTAATTGAGGACAAAGGCCGAGAAAGCGAAAACAAAAAAAAGCATCCAATTTTTGCGACGGCTCCAACGTGGAAACCTGAGTCGCTCAATCGAACGCTTTCTTATTTAGGGTTTGAAGACGTTATGCTTCGCGAGATCCCTCACTTTTAGGGTCGTTAGCAATACGAACTTTTAGTGTACGCTGCATATAATCCTTTTCATTGAGCATAGCGATAGCGTTGTCGACATCTTTGCTTGCCATCACAACAAAACCAAACCCTCTTCTTTTACCTGTGCGCTTATCTTTCATTAAGCGTACAGCGAAAACTTCGCCATGCTCAGCAAACAAATCACGTACGTGAGATTCATTGGCCTTATAAGGTAAGTTACCGACATAAAGAGTTTGAGTCGATTGTTCTGCATCTTTATCAGTTGAAGATGGTGTCGAAGTAGATAAGTTAAGAAGAAAAGCCGTTGCGACAACACCAAGAATAAATGCGATAGCAGGTTGAATGGTGAATTGAGAAATGGTGATCCCACCGAGAACAATAAGCGCGGTGAGTAATAACATCGATTTTTTGGAATTCATATCAAGTACTACATATAAGTAAAAAAACGAGAGTGTGCGCTATTAACAAAATAGACACATGAATCTTACGTATATGTCTTTTGATTTTCCAATCTAATGCTGTGATGTAATTCAAATGTTGAAATTTTATCCGTAATTATCGTTTTTGTTCGCAAAGTAATCGAACGGAAATTAAATTCAAAAAAGTGCTTGCACGGTTTTCTCAAATCCCTATACTGCGCATCCACCGACACGGAGTGAGACGAAAGTCACACAGTGAAAAAACGGTTAAAAAAACAAGTTGAAAGAAAGTTGAAATAACTGCTTGACACTATGTTTTTAAAGCGTAAGATACGCACCCCTAGCTGAGTGGCAAAGGCAACTAGCTAGAAGCTCTTTAACAATTTAAACCTATCAATCTGTGTGGGCACTCGTTGATGATAATCAAAAGAATGAAACTCCGGTTTCAACTTTGGTTTCAATGAACTGAGTGACCAAACGATGACTTCGGTCATTGGCACAGTCAATTCATTATCGTTCTGTTGGAACGATAATAGCTTTAGAATTACATTAGTAGTTTTGAAGTCAGTATTCATTGAGCCGACAAAATCTTAAATTGAAGAGTTTGATCATGGCTCAGATTGAACGCTGGCGGCAGGCC
>NZ_QRHC01000018.1 GCF_003415655.1 Vibrio maerlii | reverse complement strand
TACACTCTTGGAACTCTTTCCATTTCGGCTGTTATTTGATTTAGAAGGTTGGTGTTTTTCATAGCCAAGATGCTCATCCATTTCAGCGTTGAGAGCAGCCTCAACAGTGATCTTTTTGAGCATCTGACTGAATTCAGTTAAGTCTTCGGGAGTTTTAATTCCCTTTGCAGCTTCTTTAGCAAAAGCTTCAAGTGCTTTCTTATCCATGTGCCTATCCTTAGCCATTACGGCTTTAAGTTTAGACAGTTACACAGAATTTAAGACAGTCTCTAATTGCCATCACGATCCGTTCCAACCAGAAAAGAAAACAGCGCTCCTGTAAGAACCATGCATTCTTTCGGTTTTTCGACATATCGGCAGTTATTAACCATTACAGTAGTTGTTACATACATAGGGATTCATAACATTCCTTAAGCTTGCTTAAAATTATCGTTGCTAAACCCTTCTAATACCTGAAATAGCTCCTTACTGAAAATGAAATGAATTCGACATAAAACTAAGATATTCTGTGCGCCTTTTTTAATATAGTGGACTTAAGTATGCTCCTATCTCTCCCACCAGCCGTGATGCTGTCACTTGCAATTGTACTTGAAGTTGTCGCCACTTCTTTATTGCCTAAGACCCAACAATTTACTGTTCTACCCGTGACTGCAGCAGTATTGGTCGGCTACGGTAGTGCTTTCTACCTGTTGTCTCTTACAGTGCAAACCATGTCGCTTGGTGTCGCATACGCAATTTGGTGTGGCGCAGGAATCGTGCTCGTCGCAGCTTTATCTTGGTTGGTCTACGGACAAAAACTCGATATCTACGCGATCATTGGCATTGCCTTGATTCTGGCAGGCGTGGTGATCATAAATTTATTTTCGAGTTCAGTGAGTCATTAGGCTTAGCACTCATGCTTTAAATACAATCCACTAAGACTCTGCGCTCAAACTTCTGCATCCGCTTGGTTCTCGGGCATCGCCTCAATAAAAGCCGGTAACCGATTACAGGCCTCAACAATCGAGTTAATCAAAGGAAAAGGCGCCATATCAACATTAAAGCGATGCGCGTTATAGACCTGTGGCACCAAGCAGATGTCAACAATGCTTGGTGAATTGGTAAGACTGTAAATCCTATCACCGTTTACTTTTCGATGCTTAGCCAACTTCTCTTCCAGCGCAGAAAAGCCCTGGTTCATCCAATAGTGCAACCAATCTATTTTGATCTCTTGCCCGTGCGAAAGCTCCCGCTCTAGATACTGCAACACACGCAGATTGTTGAGTGGATGGATTTCCATTGCGATGTCTTGTGCCATCGCCAATGCTTGGTATCGAAGCGGTGACAGCTCAGGGATAAGCAGATTGCCAGGATAGGTTTCATCGAGATACTGCAGAATGGTCAAAGATTGATTGAGTTGAACGTCACCATCGACCAATACAGGAACTAACTCACTGGTGTTAAGTTCATGATATTGCGGCGCATGCTGCTCACCGCCATTACGCACTAAGTGTACCGATATAGACTCGTAGTTCAGCTGCTTGAGATTTAAACCTATACGCACACGGTATGCCGCTGACGAGCGCCAATAACCAAAGAGCGTCATTCCCTTACTCATAGTTTGGCCTCTTTGGTTATCATGCTTGATATTGGGAAACTTTCTGGTCAATAGCTCCAAAAATAGAGTCACCTGCAGTATCGAACATCTCTAGACGAATCGAATCACCGAAAGACATGAACTTTGTTGTTGGCTTCCCATCTCGAATCGTCTCAATCATACGTACCTCGGCAATACATGAGTAACCAACGCCACCTTCCGCAATCGAAGTGCCATAATCGGTACCTTGCTTATTGGAAACTGTGCCCGAGCCTATGATTGCCCCCGTAGACAAAGGACGTGTTTTGGATGCGTGCACAATCAACTCTGCAAAATTGAAGGTCATATCGTCCCCGGCATTCGGACAGCCAAAAGCCGTACCGTTGTAGGTTGATATCAGCGGTAGATGCACCTTACTATCCGCCCACTCATCACCGAGTTCATCAGGCGTTACCGCTACGGGAGAAAACGCGGACGAGGGTTTAGATTGGAAGAAGCCAAATCCCTTTGCTAATTCTGCTGGAATTAAGCCCCGAAGCGACACATCATTAACTAACATCAATAGGCGAATGGAATCTTGTGCCTGTTCAATACTCGCCCCCATAGGGACATCTCCGGTTACAACAGCAACCTCACCCTCAAAATCGATACCCCACTCGTCGCTCACAAACTCAATATTGTCGTAAGGTCCAATAAAAGCATCTGAACCACCTTGATACATTAAAGGGTCAGTCCAAAAACTCTCTGGTATCTCAGCACCACGCGCTTTTCGGACTAACTCGACGTGGTTTACATAAGCACTGCCATCCGCCCATTGATAAGCACGAGGTAACGGTGACTCGCAAAATTGTTGGTTAAAAACCTCACTACCTGTTACATGGCCTTTATTTAACGACTCATATAGTTCATTTAACTGGCTAGCCACCTTATCCCAGTTGTCCAGCGCCACTTGCATGGTTGGAGCTAGGTGCATCGCATGAAATATTTCAGTGGCTGGCATGCATTTTTTAAGGTCCTTACTCACGACCATCAACAAGCCGTCACGAGTACCATTTCTCTTGGTTGCTAGTTTCATCCTTGTTCCTTATCTCTTATCAGCGGCTTATTGGCTCATCTTTTGTAATTCAATATCTCGCCAGCTATACACGTACTCTTTGTTCTCAACACTATCGAGTTCGTTCGAGAACTGCAGCGCATGGCGGGTATCAATCATCACGGCCACTTCATCAGTAAATTTCTTTTTGTGTTCTTGCCCTGCTTTAAACGCTTTAGGATGCGGTCCATGAGTAAAGCCCGAAGGATGGAAAGTCACCATGCCCGCTTCAATATTGTCACGACTAAAAAAGTCACCAGCGTGATAAAACAACACTTCGTCGTAATCGTCATTGTTATGGTAAAAAGGAACTTTCAACGCTCCGGGATCACTCTCAATTGGACGAGGTACGAAAGTACACACCACAAAACCGTCGCCAACAAAGGTGGTATGTGCAGAAGGCGGTAAGTGATAGCGATGTGACATTAACGGCCTGATATCACGCCAATTGACTTTCACCACCGCCAAGTCACCGTGCCACCCAATAGCATCGAGTGGATTAAATGGATAAGTAATCACGCTGACTTGGTCATGGCGCTTCACCTGAACTTGGGTTTGATTCTCTGAATACTGAGCACGAAATTCATCATTAATTGATGGTAATTCAAGCACTGCTGGGTCGAATACCGCGTGATTCCCGACCATGCCTTTCTCTGGTAACGAGTAAGCCGCATCTGTATTTTCAATCATCAAAACGAACATCGGCTCATTAGGCTCTAGTCGCCAACTGGTCGAGCGTGGGATCATCACATAATCCCCTTCGCTCACCTCCAAGTGGCCATAGTCACAGTATAGATTGGCGCTACCTTGGTGAATAAATAAGAGCTCATCGCCATCAGCATTTCGCGCTAAAAAGTCCATCTTTTCATCCACCCGCCAGACGCGAATTTTACAATCCGCATTGTGTAACAAGTGAGGTACCCGCCAAGGCGAACTCTGGCTTGCGTTCTCTACTAAAGTGAAATCAAAAGCACGTGGACGCAAATCGCCCTCCCACTCAGACCAGCCTGTTGGTGCATGTTGATGATGAAAGTGAGCCGCAGGACCGAAAAAACCACTCCGGCCAGCTTCTCGCTCATAAATTGCCTCTGTGGGGAAGTCGGCATGCGCTTGTTTCGAGCACACCCCTTCCCGATGAGGAAAGGAGATCCACTTATGCATCGTCTAATACCCCTCGACGAATCTGATCTTCTTCAATGGACTCAAACAACGCCTTGAAGTTACCTTCACCAAAGCCTTCATTGCCTTTACGTTGAATGATTTCAAAGAACACAGGTCCAATTACCGTTTGCGTGAAAATTTGCAGTAAGATTCCGTCCTTCATTGGCGCACCATCGATCAAAATGCGTAAGTCACGAAGTTGGTTTGTATCTTCACCATGCCCTTTCACTCGCTCATCAACCTTCTCATAATAAGTATCAGGCGTCGGCATAAAGTCCATGCCGCGGTCTCGCAAGGTCTTCACCGTTTTGTAGATGTCATTTGTTGCCAGGGCGATATGTTGAATGCCTTCACCATTGTATTCACGGATAAACTCTTCAATCTGCGATTTGTCGTCTGATGACTCATTGATAGGAATTCGAATTTTGCCACACGGCGATGTCATCGCACGACTTACTAAACCGGTAAGCTTACCTTCGATATCGAAGTAACGTATTTCACGGAAGTTACCTATACGTTCATAAAAACCCGACCACAAGTCCATGTTGCCTTGTTTTACGTTGTGAGTAAGGTGGTCGATTTCATATAGACCCGCATCGGCCTTTGCCATACGTTCTTCAGCATCTTCATAGAATCGGAAATCTACGTCGTAAATACTTTGCTTGCCGTAACGGTCAACAAAATAGATCAAGCTTTCACCAATGCCATAAATAGCCGGGATACTTAATTCCATTGGCCCAATTTCTGTTTTGTATTCTTCGCCTCCGCCCTTAGATGCCTGAGTCATTGCCGTGGTCGCATCGTTCACACGAAAAGCCATACCGCATACCGATGGTCCGTGTAACTGAGCAAAATGTTCGGCTTGGCTATGTGGTTGTTCATTGACGATGAAGTTGATGTCACCCTGACGATATAACCAAGCTTCTTTAGAGCGATGTTTGGCAATCTCCGCAAAACCAAGTGACACAAACAGTGCTTTAAGCTGCTCAATTCCCTTGTGGTCGACTGCGGTGTATTCAACAAACTCGAATCCATCCGTACCGAGGGGGTTGTATGTGTCCACCATGAGCTTTCTCCCTGTATCTCTTGATTTGTATTTACGTGTTTAAGTGTTGTTTTGTCCTCACTTAAATTTGGCCCACAACCTGAAATATTGGAAAGCATTGAAGAAAGATGGAGAATGTCATAAAAGATAACTTGAAATGTAAATTAAATGTTACACACAAAGGCAGACGATCAAAATAAACGAATAATCAGACATTTATTACGCTGAACTTAACTTTACAGTCAATGGATAATTGTTAAGAAAATATTACCCCGGTTGTTTATCGAGAGGCATGCTGGGGTCAAATCGCTGGAGGAGCTTCCATCTAGTAATTGTTAAGGTAATGTGACCAGGCCAACAATTAGACAATAAATATTTCCACTTCATTTCAATTCATTTATCAGCATAATTTTCTGGATGAGCATCAAACCACTATATAAAAGCACCCTTTAATCGGTTAAATGTCAACCAAATACTCTACAAAAAATAGACCGCCAACACTCTTGTTACATTGACCTCATGGATAGAAGTCGTAAATCTAAGGTTGGACAATAATTATTAAAACCAAGGACGAAAAACTCATGACAGTCAGAAGTAAAATAATTCCCTTTATAAAAACCACCTCAGTCGCTCTTATTGCGGTAATGTCTCTCTCTGCTCAAGCAGCAGAAAAAGTATTTCGACTCAAACTTGCTGAAACTTGGGGGCCAAACACACCAATACTTGGTGACGCCAGCAAGAACATGGCAAAACTTGCTAATGAAATGTCCAATGGCCGTTTACAGATTCGTATCGACTCAGCGAACAAGCACAAAGCGCCGCTAGGCGTATTTGACATGGTGAAGTCAGGCCAGTATGACCTTGGTCATTCGAGTTCATACTACTGGAAAGGCAAGGTACCAAATACTCTCTACTTCTCTTCTATGCCTTTTGGAATGATGACAACTGAGCAATATGCATGGTTCTACCAAGGCGGTGGCATGGAATTGATGCAAGAGGTCTACGCTCCACACAACCTGCTCTCTTTCCCTGGAGGTAACTCGGATATTCAAATGGGAGGTTGGTTTAAAAAAGAGATCAACTCAATCGAGGACTTAAAAGGTCTGAAGATGCGAATTCCCGGTTTTGCAGGAGAAGTATTTGCAAAAGTTGGTGCGAAACCAACGAACATAGCACCTGGAGAACTTTATACCTCGCTTGAGCGAGGCACGATTGATGCGCTTGAATGGGTGGGCCCAGCATTTGATTTACGCATGGGTTTCCAAAAAATTGCCCCTTACTACTACACCGCTTGGCATGAGCCAGGTTCGGAGACTCAATTCCTAGTAAACAAAAAGACTTGGGATAAACTACCTAAAGATCTTCAGTTGATCTTGGAGACCTCGTTCCGTGTTGCTGCATTTGATATGTACACTCAAGCGTTAGATGCGAACGCAAACAGTTGGGCGACCATGCAGTCTGATTACCCAGATATCAAAGTGCGTGATTTCCCGCCAGAGGTCCTTGAGACTATGCGCTCGGCAACCAACGAACTTCTTGAAGAGCAAGCGGCAAAGGATCCTCTAGCAAAAAAAATTATCGACTCTCAAGCTGACTATGCAAAGAAAGTGCGTGCATGGACTAACATCTCAACCAAGGCTTACCTAAACCACGAATAAGTTAAGATTGAATACGTCTTTCATACTTGAAGCCCATCATTGGATGGGCTTTTTCTTTGTAACGATCAATGTTTATGAGGTTCTTTGGAAACTGGACTAACTGGGTATCTAACTTGTGAATAAAAAAAGAGTCCTTGGGAAGGACTCTATACTTAGGAGCTTACTTAGATTAAGCAACAATTAGTGTTGCTGCGTTTTTCATTGCTTCTTTCGTTGAGCATTCAATGACGTTTGCGTTACTAAAGCGATGTGCATCTTTCACTTGAATGTCATGAGCCAGAATCACCAGTTTCGCATTCGCGACATCTAGGTCAGTTATTCGGTTTTGGATACCATTTTGACCCTGAGTTTCTACTTTAATCTTCAGACCCGCTGCAACACCCGCTTTCTCTAGTGCTTTGGCTGCCATGAAGGTGTGTGCGACACCCGATGGGCAACAAGTTACTGCTACGATATCGTACTCGCCTTCACCAGCATGAGGTACCGCTTGTACAGGCGTTGCTTGAACCATCTCTTCTTCTGATTCTTCTTCAGCGATTGGTTTCCAGAAACCAACGATCACTGCCGTTGTTAATGAACCTAACGCGATACCTACTACGTACATTGGAATGTTGCTTGATACAGGCGCTGTAATTAAACCACCCCATGGTGCGTGAAGTAACACGTCTGTTAGGAAACCAAACACACAACCAACAATACCACCTGCTACGATTGACGGAAGAACACGCATTGGGTCATTCGCAGCAAATGGGATAGCACCTTCGGAGATACCAATCGAGCCCATGATGACTGCCGCTTTACCCGCTTCTTGTTCTTGTTTAGTAAATTTCTTCTTAAACAGGAATGTTGCTAGCGCCATACCTAATGGAGGTGTACAGATCGCAATACCAACACCGCCCATTAGCCAAGGTTGAGTGTCTACTTGAGTTTGAGCAAATAGAGTTGCAACTTTATTGATTGGACCGCCCATATCAAATGCTGTCATACCACCTAGGATTGAACCAAGAACGACCTTCGAAGCACCCGCCATAGATGCCAAAAACTCATTCATTGATGCCATAAACAGCTTGATTGGTTCACCGATACCCCACAAGACAATGCCTGCAGAGATCAAGGTGCCGATTAGCGGATAAATAAAGTAGGCACCAAGTGCTGTCATGTTGGTTGAAAGTGGAATCTTCTTAAGCTGATGTACCACGCCACCAGCAATAAAACCCGCTACGATACAACCAAGGAACCCCCCCCCCATGTCTGCCATGATGCCAGAAGCAATCATTGCAGGAGCCAGAGCTGGTTTATCTGCGATTGAATAACCAATAAAACCACCAAGGATAATTGGGAAAAGTACTAACCCTTTAATACCGATGTTGGAAATATCAGCCAATAATCCGTCAGCAGGAACGGCACCTTTACCCGACGCCATAACGGCGAGTGCAAGTAGAACACCACCCGCGACAATGAAGGGCAACATGTGTGAAGTACCAAATAAAAGGTGTCCCTTCATCGTGCTTAAAAGCTTTTTAAAATCGCTACTATTATTAGTAGCCTGTGCTGTTAGAGTGCTCATAGTGTATGACCTTATGAATTAATTAGAATATTTAGGATCTGAGTTTCATCTTTCGCGTTTTGGATGTTTTGAATAAACGTTTCTTCAAATTTGCCGAACAGCTCTTGAAGAACGTAAATATGGTGGTCGGCACCGTTATCAGGTGAGGCAATCATGAAAAATACCGTTGGATTCACGCCATCTTCGTCGCCGTAATCAATCCCCTCTTGCTTCACACCAACAGCAATTGCAGGTTCTATTACGGCCTTACTCTTGGCATGTGGGTAAGCAATGCCGTCCATAGAGGTCACACTCAAAGATTCACGAGTCAGGATGTCATCTAGGAAAGCAGCTTTATTATTGATGCACTGATTGTCGAACAGCATTTGGGCTAATTCTTCAAATACTTCTGTTTTCGATGTTGCACTAAGCTGGCGCTTAATTAGTTGGGTATTTGTTAATTGGTCAAGCATGGTTTAACTCATTTGTATTGATTTGATGAGTTAAATTTAAAAGAACAATAAAATTTCAGAAATAGTAATAAAAAAGCAAAAATAGTATTTTTGTATCACTGAATATCAAGTGTGATAAATATCTCACTAGACTATGAAATTCGAAAGTAAATCATCAGTAATGGCGATTGTGTTGATTAAGTATCTTCAGAACCTTAAGTCACAGACGTTTTGCACGTTCTCCAAGGCGACAAAGCAGCAAACCCTGCTGAGACACCGTTTATTACTGGTAACACGCCGACTAAAAAGATGGAAATAAAACTGTAATTTAGTTTTATTAACTGGATTTTTGTATCTAAGAATACAAAGTGTGACCGACAGTAATAGACGTAATTTATCTACCACTGTATATATACGCTTATTATCCTCATGCATCGCAGGGTGCGCTTTATGAACTTCCAATCTGTACTTTCATCGGTCCTTGAGCAACGTCAAACCAACAACAAGATTTGGTTTGCAGGTGACTTCCATACCCCTCCAACTTTTAGTTACCAGGTTAACTTTCCGAGGCTCGAAATCGTGTTAAACGGTGAGTACATTAATGAAATAGAAAATCATGAGCGTAAGGTAGAAAAGCTTACTGCCAAGGCGGGTGATGTGTTTTTTATCCCACCAAACTGTTGGAACAAGCCAGACTGGGAGCAAGGTTGCTCTGTACTGAGTTTATTGTTTGGTCGCAGCCAGCTGGGTTTCAGTTATGTGAGTAAAGTCCATGGCGAAACTGGATTCAGTGATATTCAGAAGCACAGCCTACAAACTCGCTCTGGCTTTGCGATCGATAGCATTCTAGAGGCGTTAAACTCCCTCTCTCGCGAAAGCAACAAAAAGCCGATGGATGAGTCGTTAATCCAAGCTTTGCTTCAATACAGCTGCACTATGCTTGATAGCCCGATTGCAGAACCACAAAACAGAGTCAAAGACCTGTATCAAGGTATCTGTATCTATATTCAAGAGAACTTTCACCGACCGCTTAACAGAGACTGTATCGCCGATAGATTCAGCTTGTCAGCCAACCATCTATCTCGCCTATTCAGACAACAAGGCCACATGACGCTTGCAGAGTACATCACACGAGTGCGTATCGACCGTGCTAAGTTCATGCTGAAGAAATACAACTTTAAACTTAATGAGGTCTCGGTACGGTGTGGCTTTAAAGACGTTAACTATTTCTGTCGGGTGTTCAAGAATAGAACAGGGAGAACTCCGAGCGAGTACCGCGGTGTGAGCTAACCCCTAGATCAACCGTAGGGTGAGATACATGAGTAGCGCTTGAAGGTCGATACTACTGCGCGTTTTTTGCAAACGCAGTAAAACGTTATCGTTGAGTAAGTTGCGAGTTAATGTCGTCGATGCAATGATTTGCTCTCGGCTTGGTGCAACAGGCAAAACCAATGCAATCGCAACGGTCACAGGTCCCATACGAGAGCCCCAATCAATTTCATTGTCAGTGGTAATGACAGCAACTGATACATCATCCACATGCTCGAACATCACATGAGGCAATGCCACGCCATGAGCAACGCTGGTTGAAGAGCGCTCCTCACGTTTGATAAATGACAGGAGGAGTTGGTCTGGATCATCTGGATAGACTAACTTTGCAAGTCCCTTTAAACATTCGAACTTTGTCAACGGCATTTGCGCCTTAGCATGAAGCCAGCGCGTCTCACACCTTGGACTTATTTGCGGGAAGCGTTGAGTCAGTTCAGGGGAAAACTCATGTGTAATTTGCGAACCAACCAAAACATAGTGCTCCACTACGAGATCCTTAAGCACAAAACAAGCAAGTTCAGCATCAATACCCGTCGCGGTAATCTGAACCAAATCCCCCTTCTTCAGCGCCACCTGCAGCATCGCCAATGAATTAGATAAGTCGGCCTGACTATTCTGAGTGATGTTGATGATCTGGAGCTGACTTTTGAACTGACGAGCCAGCTTACAAAGCGGCTGAGCTACAAAACTAGTAGCCGATGTATCTTCAACAAAGAAGGTCAGTTGGTACTCTCTATTCACAGGATACTTGGACTCTCACAGAGATAGCTCAGACACTGCGACAGTGTTGAACAAGTACTTTTTCAACATTGAGCAACACATCTTCCATCTCAATGTAAACCGTCTTGCTTGCGTCAAAACGTTGGGGTTGTTCGATTTCAATATCAGAAACAATGAGCACTTTATCCGCATGAGCAATATCGACGGCTGTGAGCTGATGCTCTACCCCCATCGCGCCTTGCGTTTCAACCTTAATGGAGATATTCATCTTCGCTGCCATTTTGGTTAACTTGTCTGCTGCCATGTAAGTATGGGCAATTCCTGTTGGACATGCCGTTACCGCTACAATTCTCATCGACTTTCTCTATGGTATAAATATAGTGCTTCAAGCAAAAACCATTGAATTTTAAAGGGAAAATTGAGCTAGGATAAAGAGTAATGTCACACTCTTGATTCTTGGTTACAAAAATCCAGTTAATGAGTTTTTATTGCTATATAACCCAAGTTACTTGGTCGATAATCTGTCCATAGTTTGAGTAAGAGTGATAGACATGGACATCATCGACTTCATTGACCCAGATACTATTTGCCTAGACTTAAAAGCGGCCAACAAACAAGACGTCTTCGAAGAACTTGTTGATATGCTCGACAGTACAGGCAAGCTTACCAATAGAACACTATTCTTGGATGCTCTATGGCAGCGTGAATACATTGGTAATACGGGATTTGATGAAGGTATCGCAATTCCTCACGCCAAAAGTGAAACGGCAATTGCTCCGTGCATTGCGATAGGAATAAGTCAGCAAGGCATAGACTACGGTTCTGAAACGGGTGAATGCTCAGATGTATTCATTATGCTCGCGTCACCAGATAATAACGATGACCATCACATAGAAGTTCTTGCCCAAGTTTCTACAAAACTGGTTGAGGATGGCTTTGTTACAAAATTGAAGAAAGCGAAGTCCAAAGAAGAGATTCTCTCTCTTTTCTCAAACGACTCATCAGACGAGCCGATATTCACACCTCACTCACCCACGATAACCAAACCCTCGATATCTCACCACAAGATTCAATTAAGACGTGTAAAGCAGCACCTTTTATATGGGACTTCTCATATGATCCCTTTCGTTGTTGCAGGTGGTGTACTCCTTTCTTTATCAGTCATGCTTAGCGGCAGTAGCGGTTTACCTCAGTCCGGCTTTTTAGCGGATGTTGCTAAGATGGGACAAGGTGGCTTGAGCCTGTTCACCTTAGTCTTAGGTGCCTATATAGCCTACTCCATTGCAGATAAACCGGGCCTTGCTCCGGGAATGATTGGTTCATGGGTCACTATGGAGCATTACCAAACCGGCTTTCTCGGCGCTATCGTCGTAGGGTTTGTTGCCGGCTTCACCGTACAAACATTAAAACGAATTAAGCTTCCAGAAAGTATGGCATCACTTAGCGCGATATTTATCTATCCACTAGTCGGCACTTTCATTACCTGCGGTATTGTGATGTGGGGGATCGGCAAACCTATCTCTTACGCAATGGAGCAAATGAACTTACTGCTTGCCAGTATGGCGGGATCGGGAAAGATAGTGTTAGGGAGCGTATTAGGTGCAATGACGGCATTTGATATGGGTGGTCCAATTAATAAAATCGCAACTCTGTTCGCTCAAACTCAAATCAATACTCAACCATGGTTGATGGGAGGTGTAGGCATTGCAATTTGCACCCCGCCATTGGGCATGGCATTAGCTACTTGGTTGTCTCCACGCAAGTTTAATCAAGAAGAGCGCGAAGCTGGAAAAGCCGCGGGGATTATGGGAATGATCGGCATCAGTGAAGGCGCAATCCCATTCGCAGCAAGTGACCCCGCTCGCGTATTACCTGCCGTCGTCGCTGGAGGCATCGTCGGAAATGTCACAGGCTTTCTGTTTAATGTGGTCAATCATGCCCCTTGGGGTGGCTGGATAGTTCTCCCTGTTGTTGATGGAATGTTTGGTTATATTGTCGGTACACTTATCGGCGCTATGACCACAGCGACCATTGTTATCTCATTGAAGAAAGACATTACCCAAGAAATTGAATCTACCAACACTATAGAATCCGACACAGCGACCATGGAAGAAGGAACAGCAGAAATCGTCGCCGTGACATCTTGTCCATCTGGAGTGGCGCATACCTTCCTTGCCGCACGGTCTTTGGAGAAAGCCGCGAGTTCAATGGGCATAAAGATTAAAGTCGAAACCCAAGGCGCAAACGGTATTATCAATCGCATCACAGACAAAGACATCCAGAATGCGCGATTCGCCATTCTCGCCAATGATGTCGCGATCAAAAATGCTGAACGATTTAACTCAATTCCTACCATCAATGTAGAAACAAAAGATGCGATACATGACCCTGAAAGGCTGATATCAAAACATGGAGAGCAAGAAGCAAGGTACGTTGCACAATAACAGCAAGCAGCCTCGTTAGGCTGCTTGTTCATATACTCATATAAACTTGCTCACAAGAGTAATTTCTTACTCAGTGAGAATTCGTTGAAGAACGCATCTGAAGCATAAAGGTCACCGGAAAAGTTTTGTACGCGCTTAATCTTTCCATCTTCAACTTGATATAAGAGGATCCAATTAATATCAATATTTTGCTCTGAAGTAGTGCTGAACCCGCGGTGTGCAGCGAATGACGTAGTTGTCATTCGCTGCCAAGATCATAACTTCAGCTTTGAAGCTCGCTTCTCCTAACTTCGCGAAGAACTCCGTAAACTCTTTAATACCACGCTTGGTTCCTGCTAGTTTATGACGTCCTGGGATATACCACTCAATATCCTCTGCTACAAACTCTTTCATTGCGTCAGTATCTTCGTTGGCATACGCAGCAAAGAAGCCTTGCACAACCTTTAATGCTTCGCTGTTTTCACTGCCACTCGCAACTGGGTTTTGTGGTTTTACCCATAAAGACTCTTGATTGATCGCGACGGCATCCTGAACTGCCTGTTTGTTCACATACTCGGTGCTTGCGATGCTTACAGATGAAAAAAGAAAAGTCTACAGTAAGGTAAGTGGGATTAATTTTTTCATTTTAGGCTCCCTTTGATTCGTTTCGTCATTAAGTATAAGTAGGTGGGCCATAAAATAAGTCGGTGTGATCCTAATGAACTATTAGGTACAACTTAACAACCTAAGCAACCAAAACATACGAGTTGATACTCAATACAAACAAATCTTTAAAGAACAGTCAGATAAATAAGTTGCATATTAAATTTAAATGACTTGATGGTTTTCTTTCCTATATTACTTTGCATCACAGATAGATAGCCGACTATCTAGCGTTAAAAGGAACTAACGATTATGTCTGAGTCATACATCAATGTAGACATTAATTGTCTACCTCTCTCTACAGATCAACAGACCTTGCCAGAGGAATCCCTGAAGTTCATCACTCACCTTCATAACCGCTTTGCTGCTCGTATGTCTGTATTGATAAACGCCAGAATAACAAGCAACAAACGTAATGAAGACAAGAGCAAACCCAAAAAACGCTCGACCTCGAAGAGCAAACCAAGTCCCAAAAGAAAGCCTGCTATTCCTATCACCATGTTCGACTCTCGAGTCTACTATGACGTAGAACCTTCTTTTGACATTGAGGGCCACAAGACATCATGTGCCCTCACTGACTTTGCGCTCTACTTCTACTTCAACTATCTGGAGAAGGTCAGTATCAACGAGTGCATCAACATCCATTTATCAAACATCGCAAGCATTGAAGAAGCATCTTGGTGGGCGGAGTTGCTCAGCTTTACCGAGGACTACTTTGGTCTTCAGCAAAGTACAATTCACGTAACGATTTCAGCACACTCACTTGTGATTGCATCACAGATTCATCATGCTATGGAAGTTCTAGAGGAGTTTAACGTCTCGATTCATACCCCCGCGATTTCGAGTCGCGTGAAAAACAATTACGTTTACAGACAAGTCTCTCAGTCCAATATTAGCCATTGGCATTCAGTGACTATTCGATAGTCATTCACAGAATAGGTAAACTCAAATAATGAACAAAGCCCTTGATGAACATCAAGGGCTTACCGTTTGCAGTTTGACCAAAACAGTCTTTACTTAAAACCCTACTATACGGGCTCGATACAGACCTCCCTTGCTTGTTGGGTTATCTGTGCATCGTTCAAAATAACAAAGTGATAAAAATCTTTATTGAGCTCATGCTGCCTTAAATAAGTTCGCATGTGGCTCAGCATACCTTTGGCTTGGTTGTAACGCTCAACATAGCTCTTATCGCACACGTTCATCACATCCAGACTCACTTTTAGATCGGTAAACTCTTCCATTAGCTCATCAACGCGCTCTTCTTTTTCTTTAATGGTCGCGACATCAGAGTATTCGCTTTCTAAGGCCTGAAGCTTTTCTTGTAGCTGTTTATTGGTTTGTACTTCTAGGTTTTGCTTGTCTTGTTGATACCGCTCCTCATAGGCTAACTGCGCTTTTTGGGACTCAGCTCGTTGATTGTTGTATTTGTTTTGATATTCCTTGGAACGTTTTTCACTGTTTGCCAATAAGCCTTCCAAACGTGAGATTTGTTGGGACTGGGAAGATATTACCTCTGATTGCTTCTCAACTTTTTTAGATAACAGTATCCAGTTCTCATGTTGAGCATCACGCTCAGCAGTCACAATAGTGATATCGTCTTGAAGTGATCGATTGACCTTCTTAAGCTCCAAGATATGTTGCTCTACAACTTTGGCATCATCCTTAAAGAATCGATATTGGAACGCTAGAACAGACACAAATACAATGACTAAGGTTCCATAAATAACTGTCCTCGTACTTTTCATATCATGCTCCTAAATCAATTGTTTAAAGCACTTGTTTTTACATTTGGGACAATAGTAAGCGTGCTTATCCACCATAGAGCCACAGTGTTTACACTTCCCTCGCCTCTTATCCGAGCTCATTAGCAGAAGTAATAGTCCAATGGGCCCGAACACGTAACCTAACAAGACACCCGCTACCGTTTGGTTTTTGTAATATCCCACCAACGAGCTCGCTAGAAAAAAGAGCAAATAAAACGTTAGCCAAAACAACATTGGACTCTCCATCATACTTCCCTCATCGCTAGCTCAAGACTGGAAGTGATTGGCCCAATTAGGTAGTCCCATAAGGTTCGTTCTTCCACTAGTATCAGTACATCTGCCATCATGCCTGGATAGAGCTCTATACCGTTGCTAGCTTTAATGCGCTCGAGATTATCTCGATCAAACTTGATCTTCACGAGATAACCCTGATCGACTCCATTGGCATCTCCCTCACTTAACACTCTATCGGCTGAAACATTGACGACTTCCCCTAATACCGCTGGGACATTGCGCGAGCTGTACGCAGTCAAGCGCACTCTTGCTTGTTGCCCCGCTCTAACAACATCAATATCTTTCGGTGACAACACAGCTTCAATTATCAGTTCATCGCTGTGTGGAACGATCTCCATCAAAACCTGACCGGGTTTAACCACACCGCCTACACTTGCCATATTAAGCCCAACTACAGTACCGTCGAACTCACTGCGAATTTCTATGCGAGAGCGAACGTCATCCAGGTTTCTCAGCACTTGAGCTATATCTCTAAGCTCAGATTCTATGCCCGCTAACTGCCGAGAGTAATCTTGATCTTGCTCCAGTAGTTGCGTCTTGTAACTGCGATTGAGCGCTTCTAGCTCTCCTTTTGCTACGTCAATATTAACCGTCACTTCTGCGCGTTCCGCATCGACTCGGGCTCGGTGACGTTGAAGCTCCAACATTCGTGTCTTTGACACGTACCCTTTATCTACCAAACCTTTTGTCATCTCTATTTCTTCGCTGATCAAACGGCGCTGAGAATCGATAGCTTTACGTTGAAAAGAATTGCCTCGGATCTTCTCTTGGTAGAGGGTTAATTTTTGCGAGTAAACCGAATCAATGAGCTGACGCTTGAGCACGGCCTGTTCGAACTGTAGCTTTTCACTTTTGAGGATAGCCATAACAGACAATGCATCCATTTCAGAGGGGTCTAATACCTCCGTTGGCCACTTGGGCTGAACCTGATCTTCTAGTAACGCGACTAGCCAAGCTTGTTGCGCAAGCAAAGAATACGTTCTCAACAGATACCTTTGATGCTCCGACTCAGACTTGGTATCAGACAGCTCAGCAAGTAATTGACCTGAAGTGACCCGGTCACCGTCTCTAACGAACACTTCTTTGACCCAACCACCCTGTAAATGCTGTATCTGCTTGCGTTTGCTCTCCACGACCAAATTTCCCTGAGCCACCGAAGCAGAGCTTAGCGGCATAGTAAGAGACCAGAAACCAAACCCACCGATAGTGACCACCAAAATTAAGGTGCCGGCGACAATCAAACGATTAGTATTAAAAGACGCTTTCATCATTCACCTCACTCTGTTGCAGATTGACGCAGATCAGACACATTGTTGTCAGCCTCAGGGTTATCACTGAGGTGAAGTCCCAGGAACTGCTCACAGGTTCCCGCTTTTTCTATTTGGCCATCTTTCAGTTTGACGACCCAATCCATTTGTCGAAGCACACCAGGACGGTGAGAGATCATAATGACGGTAATTTTCTGTTCTTTGCAGTATTGAAGAACAATAGAAAGCGCAGTTTCACCTTCTGGATCAAGGTTAGAGTTGGGTTCATCTAAAACCAGAACTTTAGGGTTTGAATAGATAGCACGCGCAAGACCAATACGCTGCTTTTGTCCTCCGCTAAGTAGAGCTCCACCTTCTCCAATATATGTATCGTAACCATTGGGTAAACCTATGATAAGTTCATGGATACAGGCAAGTTTTGCGGCTGCAATGACCGCTTCATCATCACCATCAGAAAAACGACAAATATTGTCACGTACAGTCCCTGCTAACAGACCAACATGCTGTGGCAGGTAACCGATGTATTGACCAAACTGTTGCTGATCCCAATTGTCGACAGTTGCACCATCAATTCGTATTTCACCAGCGCTTGGTTTATGAATACCCATCAACAAGCTAGCAAAGGTTGACTTACCGGATCCCGAGTTGCCCATAATCGCCAGTGCATTCCCCGCCCCTAATTTGAAGCTGATACCCTGCAGCGCGGGCTTTTTTATTCCCGGGAACTGCAATGCCACATTATTAAACTCAATTTTTCCTTCTGGTTTGGGTAACAAAGTCTTTTTGGTACTTTCATTCAGATTGGTATTTTTGGTCAAGCGTCTCCATGCTTGATACGCGCTGTACCAAAGCTTCCAACCACTGACGGCACTCTCAAACGGGCTTAAAACACGACCGATCAAGATTGAACTTGCAATGACAGCACCTAAACCAATTTGTTGGTTCAACGCGAGATACACGCCTAAAGTTAAAACCACCACTTGCAACAAGGTCCTAAAGAATCGACTGAGTGACAGTAGCAAGCCTACTCTGGAGTTAACATTCCATTGAAGCTCGAGCACTTGAGCATTTTTGTCTTCCCAGACATCACCAATGTTCTTACTCATGCCCATCGCTCTTAGCATCGGGGCATTTCGTAGATAATCATTCAGTTCCATGCTGACTCGCATGGTTTCTTGTTGGGCCTCACTACTCGCTTTGCGCCCGCTCAACATCATCAGCAGGGTAAGAAGGGAAAAAACCAAAGCACCACTAATAGCAACAACACCGATATAAGGGTGCATAAAGAAAATCAGAGCAAGGAATAATGGTGTGAAAGGTAAATCCAGAATGGATGAAGTTGAGGGGGATACTAAGAACTTTCTTAACGTTGTTAGATCTTGCAACGGCTCTTTTGCTATGCGGTTGGTGACAGAGGACTGAGAAATACTAAGGTCCAACAAACGGCCACTTAATTGCGTATCCAGTTTGAGTGCAGATCGCTGCAATAATAGAGTTCGAATGTATTCAAGCAACGACTGCGCAACAACCAAACCTACTGTCAACGCCAATAAAGCAAACAAAGTGTTTAAGCTCGCGCTGCTCATAACTCGATCAAACAACTGTAAACTGTACACCGGTACCGCAAGCGCCAATAAGCTGATCCCTGCACTAAACGAAAACGCTGCCCAGCACTCCTTTCGTACAGCAGAAAAAGGTCCTTTTTTCATAATTATTGCCATCTACGTTGTGTCATTTTCAGCAGTATAGGATGGCAATCAACGATGGCTAATTTATTCACTTCCCAAGATAAATCTGACAATTAACCTCGAAACATTACGCTTTTATCTTATTATCATTTAAGGACGTGCTAATTAGGGACAGCATATTGTCAGGAAGAACAATCAAGTCCAAAGGGCTCACATCACTTTGCGTTTTATCCTTCTTATCTTCTACATGTTTAGCAAATGTAGAGGACGTATCTGCGCACCCTGATGAAGAAGCAAGCTTCTACGGCCAAAGAAGTGTCTTTCATGCACCTCAAACTCAACAGAAGCAACTAGGATTCACGCAAAGGGCGATCGCTCCGCCTATCGATAAACTCACTATCGATGCACAATTGGAAAGCTTAGACACAATAAGTTCGCCAAAGCAGATCCCCAACATTATCCAACCGCTGAGCCGTAACGAGCGCCTTCTAGCAAAAAAGGCAGGTTACTACTTCTCTAGAAATTTAAGAGCAGATACAGGCCTATGGGATTCTGTACAGGGATACCCTTACACGACAATGTGGGATATCGCCAGCGGGATTGCAGCAACGCTGGCGTTAGAAGGTTTGGGGATGGAAAGCCATGAGCAAACAACTGCTACCTTAGAAAAGCTACTGACTACCATCAGATCTTTACGCTTGTACAAGGACAAGCTTCCAAACCGAGAGTACAGCACCAAAGATGCCCTGCCTGCCGGAAGATACAGTCAGTCAACGTCCAATGGTAACGGTTGGTCTGCATTAGATCTTGGGCGATTATTGATTTGGCTTGATATTGTTACCCAATACCATCCGAATCTAGAACTACAAGTGGCTGAAATTATTAACGATTGGACATTAGAGCTTGCAGTAAACAAAGGCACTTTGTTTGGTACCAAGCTAACTA
This sequence comes from Vibrio maerlii, assembly GCF_003415655.1. GTDB lineage: Bacteria > Pseudomonadota > Gammaproteobacteria > Enterobacterales > Vibrionaceae > Vibrio > Vibrio maerlii. The sequence continues at coordinate 37,387 of NZ_QRHC01000018.1, read as the reverse complement.
AATCAAAAGAGTACTATCGCCAGGAAGGGCGGCACGGCTATCTCGAGTATGCGGCTCATGGTTTTAGATTGCATGGGGTTGATGTTGACCTACCTGATCTCCCAGGTTTCCTTAAACTTGTCGAAATAGAAGGCGTTTCCATACAAATCGATAGTCGCAACTTACCTTATCTCACCAGTGACCCTCTAATACTGGCAGCATTAGAATACGGTATCGATAGGCAATGGAATCAGCTAGACCATTTTTATCAGCTACATAAAGAACAATGGTTGGATTCTGGTGTTCTTACCGCTTATGCAGAAGATGCGATGAATCGTAAACCTTGGTTTGCATATAACAATGTTCATTATGCTGGAAGATCATGGGTAAGTGTCTCACCGGGTGGCAACAAAATAGACAACCCACAAACTTTCAGCAGTAAAGCTGCTATCGGGTTTAGTGTCCTATTCAATGACAACTACAGTCATGCCTTGTTCAATCAAGTATTGGATAGTAGCCTTACCTATCGCTCAATTCCGACGGGCATCTACCAGGATGGTAGACTAAACACTGCGTTCAACATTAACACGAACTCCCTAATCCTTGTCGCCCTCTGGTACAAGCAAAGGGGCAATCAACCGATACTAAACGAGCAAAAAAAAACGGAGTGACTAGCACTCCAAAATACTCAACACAAACCAATAACTCTTATCACTCTCCCGTTTCTCCTCTCAAGACTTGAAGTTAAAAGTGACTTAAGTACAAAGTGAAAATTAAAGGCAATGTATGATCGCGTGTTTTTGTAAAAGGCAGTCTAGTAGATAGTTTTTGAGAGACAAATTTTTGTTCACTTTATATACCACTTAAAATCAATCACTTAAGATTTTCGATGCCAAACGGATAAATACGTGTTTGAGCTGAAAATTTATTAGAAATAACGTTTTTTGTTCCTATATTGCTAGATAAAGTGACACTAAAAGTGAGCAATGGAATGTCAATTGGAAACTTTAACCCAATCAGGGACGCACTCGACGATACCAAAGGTACGTACTCATCGAGTGACTTAGATTCTAATCATTACTCATACAGCGATAATCTTCAGCCACTCGACATTGTCGATCTACAAACTTACGCAGCTGCGAACTCCTTTACTGAATTTCAATCAATACACATCGTTTCACGACTAGAGGAAAGTGTCGAAGATAGACGAACCCGATATGACTGTATCAACACCAAGATTGAACCAAATCAGGTCAAGTTTCATCTAAGTTCCACCCAAATTAAGCAAAGTTTGGGACTTGAGCTTAACGATCAAGAACAAATCCATAACCTTCAATACTCAGGTAACGCAGGAAAATTGGTTGAAAACAACACCATCACATTCAGTGGTAATGGCTTAGGACAGATAAAGCTTGCCGATACGTTAGAGTCTTACGACGCCTTTACTATCGAATTTAGTTACCAATCAACGGGCGAGCATCAAGGTCTAATAGAAAATATTTTCGGTGTAAGTAACGACCACCAACATACGCAAGGGATAAGCCTTTACGTTCTTAATAAAACCGGTGGACTGGGTATTGATTTTGACTCAGATAGTCGCGTTGCCTTTGAGGAAATCAACGTCAACGATGGCCAGCAGCACAACCTTGTGATCACATGGGATAGTAAGGATGGCAAGCTATTACTGTTCGATAACCATCAACAAATTGCTTCTGCCTGTCTGTCTCAAGGCTTAGTCATCAAAGAAGGTAGCTTAGCGGTATTAGGCAGTGAATATGAACACCTCGAGCTTTGTGATGAAGAAAAGCCTATCACCAACATTGAGATTCAAAGCTTCACCATGGCTTATGAGTCCATTGATCCAAACCTTATTCTAAAAGGCACCCCACTCTCACAAATATCTTCTGATTTAGCATTTGATTTGCAAGTACGTAATGGAAAGCTAATCGATCTGGCCAATGATTCATTTGTTTCCATATCTGATGATGTTTCTATTCAAAAAAGTTACGACTTTTATCCTAATTACGAATTTAAAGGCATTATCTCTCTGACTTACACTCCGGGCAATAAAGAGATAGATAACCAAGACACATAGCCTAAATATGCCTATCACTAGGTTAACTTAGATCATCAATAAACACTTACTAAATCGGAGTTTGTTATGATTAATATGATTAAATTAAACGAGCGTTTGCACAACGACCAAGAAGCAGTTAAAACCATTTTAAATCAATATATGGAGAAGAATAAATTTGCCCATGAAGACATCAACCTACTATATAAAAATCATCAGTGGCGAAAACTCTATCACCTAACTCACCACCTATCCTACGCATTACATCTATTATGTGAAAATGAAACTGCGCGGTACATTAGAAAAATTGAGCACTCATCAAAAGGAGATAATGTTCCATATGAAGAAGATATTAAGTTATCGATTATGGGACTCATCGATATTAAATATCAAATACAAACCCAATTAGTGACTGATTTTAAGAGAGAAATGTACCTTTGAAATTTAACCAACAAGTTTCACTCAACCTTATCCCCCCATTCTCACCTTTCTACCAATATCAATAAACCCATATCCAACAGTGTTGGCTATGGGTTTTATTAGTCGAGACAGTTTACATCGCAGCTTGAGCTTTCATAGACTTGGCACTGTGCAACCACATTCTCACCGATTGAGGCGACATCACTGCTGGATTACCTAGATCTTGCTCTTTGGCCGAAGCAAGCTCAGGAGGTAAAGTGTCAATGATCAACTCAAGATCTTCATGCGATGAAATCTCACTTTTAAATACATCCGCCATTTCCTCACTATGAGAGATGCCTCTCGCCCGAGCTGCTTGTACTAAACCATCAAGTAAAACGTACCAGGTTGTCATTGGCCCTTGCACGATAGAGGCTGATTCAGCCGCAGAATCAATGAAAGCAAAAGGTACCGTGACAATCGGTAGGTTCTTTTCCATCGCGGCGAATATCCAATCCGTGTCGAAAGAAAAGTCATAAACCGTTGGTTTTGCGAGAATAACCTCTAATGCATCTGCACTGTAAAGCTTAAACGCGGCTTGAGTGTCTTTGATACCTTTCTCAAAAATCTCTGAACCAATCATGCGTTGCATATGGCGCAATGTTTTAATACCAATACCCCAGCGCTCTTCTTGTTTTACAAGAATTGAGTCCGGGTGTTTACGGTTCCCAAGTACGACATGGGAGCCTTGTTCGACAAACTTTTCTAAAAGTAGACCCACTTGACCCAAGTGTACGGAGTTATCTGCATCGGTATAAATAACTGCATCGACTTTTTGCGCTAATGCTTGGTGGCATCCATATACGATAGCACCACCTTTTCTCGAATCGTTTGCACTTTTAAGGTTAACAAGCGGCCCCGATTCTGCGGGTAACGCATCTTCCAAATGAAGAACCGTTACTTTCTCCCTTGTGGCTTGTGTGCAGCGTTCTAGTTGTTGTTGGGCTATTGCACCACTTTGATGAGGGCATCCATCATCAACAGCATAAAGATGCCAATTAACCTTGGTGCCACGAGTGATCCACTCAAGTTGAGATATTTTAGCGATTAATGAGTCTTCACCATTCTGATTTTGTTCCGTCTTGGGGAGCAAGCGATTGTGCTCTCCCCACATCGCGAAGACGACAGCGATATTCAAAGGTTGAGCAATGTTCTCTATACAACGACGCGACTCCAGTAGCTTAACAGCAAGTTGATATTCAAGAGGCGTATTCAACCTACGAATGAGCTCTTTGTGATTATCAATCGTAATTTTATTTAACTGTAATAAATGCTCAGATAAAGATATGAGACTTTTTTGATGAAATGGATTGGTAAGATCAAACTCTTGGTTAGCATTACTAATTAAATCCATTGTTCTAGATAGTTGAGTTTCCATATTCTTTTCCTAACTATTTGAATATCTCAAAAATAAATTAGGATGAATATTTTTAATCTCAAATTTAATTCACTCTATAACGAGCATTTTTTATTGGGTGTGTATTTGAAATTTTTATAATATGCAGAATACGTTTTCTTCTTGTCTAACTTAAACTTTCCAGCCCAATTTGACAACTTCCTATCTACCACCCAGACATTTTTCATTATTCTTAATTTTGAGCTGTTCACACTTGGGGTTGGATCGGATTTATTATTTTTGGCTCTTAGAACCAATTTACCATCGATCAACCAATCTATCCCCTTTTCGCTCCAGTCAATGCTGTAACGATGAAAAGATTTTGAGGCATCAAACGGCAAAAAAACTAAGCTTTCATGGCTGTTTTCATAAGCGTCATCGTCGGTCCAAAAGTTAAGTTGAACCATGTTGGTATTCGAGCCCAAAAATTCAATATCGATTTCGTTATGTATCCCATTTCCATCTTCCGGTTTATCATGTGGCCCTGAAAACAAGAAAAAAGAACTCACCACCCCAGGGGCTTTTATTGGTTTCATATCGACTTCGAAACAACCATAGCCATAGAACCCATGACTTCTTATCTCACCGGACATCATCGGGGTCTTGGGCAAAGACTGAGTCATTAAGGTTATCGCCATCCCTTGCTCGTTAAAGGTTATCGCTCCATCATCCCAATCGTTGACAAAGGGATAACCATTTCCCCAACCATCTGCCACTCGCCATTTTTCTGTTTCCAATGCTTGAAGAGAATCTTCAAACTCTCCTGCCGATACCACTTGCAGACTAATGCCACTGCCTATAAGCATCTTACGCATTATCTGTCGAATACATCCTTTTAGCGTCATAAATGCGAGCTCCGTATTATTCGTCAGTGTTGTTCAAACGCATACCCCTTGCAAAATGGCGCGGGCCGCCTTCTACCGTTGTTGGTTTGCCTGTATAAATCTGCGAAGCTTTGGGTTGAGAAGATGGTGTCTGTAGTTCAGAGTTGTTACTAATCAGGTTATGTTCAATACGCAATTCTTCACCAGAAACGTAGTCAAACTCAATTATCACCGGTTGCACGTCCAGAGGGGTCGCGATAACTATGTCCTCATATACAGGCTCCTCATATACTGGTTTCGCACACACAACGAAAGTCGATAAACACAAAAAGACTGTGACGGCATAACTTTTCATCGGAATGTCTCCACAAAGCAGTTACCCGGATGGTCAAAGCGAGAATCGAATCTGACGTCTTTGTACTCTTTCACGTCTCGCTGTTTACTTAACTTTCCTTGTTTTTTGTACAACAAGGCTTCGAGCACACCAGCATTTGTTTTAAGCGTGATGCTTCGCTCATAGGCACTAGTCAGCTCATATCTCCCTTCATACCAACCTCGCTGCTCGTCATAAAGCTCTTTCACCAATGTGACAAGTCTGTCGGTGTAATCAGTTTCCCATAACACCCACATTTGGAAGGCAACACGAGTCGATACTAGGGCTAACTCGTCATATGAAGTAGCATCAGGAGCAACCGTGAACCATGGAGTGCCAAGCGCATAAATGGCGTCATAAACAAAGTGTGGATATTCAGTCGTCACGTGTTCAGCACGAGCAGTGTAGATTCTTTCATTTTCCCAGCGCAACTCTTGAACACGGTAGATTGAGTCGGCGATGGCAGACATGGTTTGATAACTGTGGCTTGCATCGGTTGAACTAACATCGTCATGATAATCCCAATTGTACTCGAGTCCCATCCGCAGATAAGGCGTGCTATACACTGGTCTTAAGGATTCAAATTCCCGTGGATCTCGCCCATCGAAAAGGATGTCTACATCGTATATCGTTGCAACATCATAGGGTTCGATGCTCATGGCTTTAAAGGGAATGATTTGCCATTCGAGATACCCATAAGAAGCGTATTCTTCGATTCCTAGCCGACCATCTTTATGACGCTGTAATTGCCCATCATGAACTGTTGCCGAATATAGCTCACCATCTTCACCCACTAAGTGACAAAAATTCCATCTCAATACCGCTTTATCGACATATTCTGAGAATTCTGGTGAATATTGTTTTACCAACGCTAAAGCAACCAATACACGACCGACTTCAAGTGAGGAATAGCCGATATCTTGTTCTTGGTTGGCATAGTTAACCTTTTTCCCTGTTTCAGTGCTATAAACACGATTTGGAGCCCGACCATAACTAAGATCCATCGTGTTCAAGAAACGTAATACCAGCGTAAGGCGCTCGTCATACTCTTTTGATGTAATCAGCTCTAGCTCTCTCGCGGCAAGCAGCGAGATAATGTAGTCCGCCACCCCTTCCATGTTGGTAGTGGGATACTTGTCTAAATTATTGACAAGGCCCGTTGACACTTGGGTGTTGTTCTCTATGTATTTCCATGCGGTTTGAGCCCAGGCCACTTCAAGTTCCGTTAACTGGCCATACCTACCTTGACGTAAAAACTGTGATTGATTTATAGCCGTCACGCCTTCACTCACACCTCGATAGATAACCCCGCACCCAGAAACAGATAGAGCTAAAACCATAGCAATCAATTCCTTTCGCATAGGGAGCCCTTACTTCGTCAAGGCTACATTTTTTCTTGGCAGGCACTGACCCTCATAACCAAATGGAGACTCTAGCGCTTTCTCCCACAAGCTTGGCGCTGGGTTTTCTTTGTAAGTAAGAAGTTTGCCTTGCTGCTTGTACAAGAGGATTTCTAAAGTGATTCCATTATTATTCGAGGTAAAGGTATTGATCATCCCTGTACCATTTTCATAGATACCCTCATAGAACCCTTTTTCAGGGTGATAAGCGGTCGAGACATGGTCATACAAAAGGTCAGTGTATGGCGTATCCCAAAGCACCCACATGCCCATCGCACCTTTTATTGCCACTGCTGCGTATTGAGGTAGGTAGTCTCCTGGCTCAGATATCGTGTTCCAAGCAAAGCCGTCTGTGTAGATCGTGTCGTACACGAAGTAAGGCGCTTTATCTAATTGATGCTCTGTACGTGCGGTAATAATACCGGTTTGCTTATATCGCTCTTCTTGAACTCGATAGATTTGCAGTGCAAATTCCGCAACCCAATCGTGACTGTAGCTGTAATCATGAGGAGTTCGATCTTCAACCAGATCCCAACCAAGTTCAATACCATCAAGAACGTAGCTCTCAGTTACCACATAACTGTGTGCCTTTAGTTTGCGCGGGTCTCGTGTGTCATAAGGTACATCGTAACCAAACAGGTTAATTGTTGCATAAGGTTCAGCCATTGCGGCTTGCTTAGTGTTAAAGCCCCACAGCTCAAAACCTTTGGCTGCATATTCTTCGTAACCTAACCGACCTTCTTGTAGATATTGAACTGGCTTATCTTTCTCAAGTAATGCACCAAACATGGTGCCGTTTTCATCGACCACGTTGCAGTAATTCCATCTCAACAGCACAGAATCAATGCTAGTTGTAAACTCAGGGTATCGCTGTTTGATGATATATAGCCAAATCATCAAGCGCCCCAAATCGAGAGCGGAATAGCCAATCTCACCAGGTTGGTTACCGTAATCCACCTTTTCTGCTGTCTGCGTGTTGTAGGCCTTATTTGGTAATTCGCCACGAAACAGATCGAGCGTATTCAAGGTCGTTAGAAAAGCAACAAGGCGGCGATCAAACTCTTGCTTATCGATAATGCCTAGCTCTCTCGCACTCACCATACCTGCCAAGTAAGAGGCAGCATCCCACCATGTTACTGACGGATAATTGTTTACCGCGTTAACTAAACCGGTACTCTCTTGATAATTGTTTTCAAAGTAACGCCAGGCCACTCTAGCAAGCTTCATCTCTTCTTCAGTTAAGTCACCAAATCGTGCACTTGGTACATCCCAATGAGATTTTCTTTCTACGATATCTTCTGAAAATTGATTATATTTATTTCCGCAACCTGCGGCTAACAGAGATACCATACATATGTTGAGTATTTTTGCTTTCATAGCTCATCCTTATTTATCGCTCTCGCCTACCTTTAGCAACGGACCATTTTCGATATAGGCAAGTGACTCTAAGACAATTCCATTTGTGTTCGCTGTGATTGCTTTGTTGATGCGTTGGTCAGATTCATAACGACCTGAATACCAGCCTTTTTCTTCTGTATAGAGGTCGGAAGTAGCATCTATCAATAAGTCGGTGTATTTAGCGTCGTACAAGGCATACCAACCGAATGCAGCTTTGGTTGATAGTGTTTTAAGATGTGATTGGTCTTTACCATCATCAGAGATCGCATTCCACTTTTTACCATCAGAAAAGACCGTGTTGTAGACAAAGTAAGGTTCCTCATCGACATTATCTTCACTGACGGCCGTTAAGATTCCGGTATCTTCAAAGCGATTTTCTTGTGCTTTGTAGACTCGATGCGCGAACACTTTTGATACACTATCTGCTCCAAACTCGATGCTATCGAGAATATAGGACTCACTCACCACGTAGTTGTGCGCGTGGTATTTGTCAGGGTCTCGATAATCTGTTGGGATTTCAACGCCATAGATGTCAACCAGATTTAGAAAATCGATATACTTCATTGAGTTAAATACATCTCTGCCCATCAAAGCCAACGATTTAGACGCATACTCTTCATAGCCAATTCGACCCTCTTGTACCAGTTCCATTTCTTGTGAACCTTCATGTAGGTTGCGAGCACCGTACATATAGCCATCAATCAGCATTTCACTGATTTTCCAATGATTTAAAATGTCGTTTACTTGTTTGTTGAACTGAGGGTACTGCCAAACCAAAATATTGATTGGCACTAAGATTCGACCAATATCAATTGCTGACCATCCAATACCATACTCTTGAGGGTTATTGGCATAATCCACCATCTCAAGGGTTTGGGTGTTATATACCTTGTTTGGCAACTTGCCATCCACTAGTGGCAATCGAGCCAAGGTTGTGAGTGCCTTCTCCATACGCAATGTAAACACATCCTGAGTAACAACGTTGATCTTTTCAGCTGCAATTAATCCCATCAAGTATGACGCCGTATCCCACATCGTTGTTGAAGGATAACCATCAACAGAGTTAACCAACCCGGTGTTTTCTTGATAGTTGTTTTCAAAGTATTGCCAAGCAATCGTTGCCCAATCGTACTCCTTAGATGACAAGACTCTCGATTCTTTAAATGGTATCTCTTCTGATGCCTCGAACGTAATATTGCCAAGTACTCTTTTGTATTCGCGTGACTCTATAGCGAATGCAATAACAAGTGCACTCATCAAACCAATTAGAAAAACAATGTGGTGGCGTGCAGCCAGTAGTGATTTATTAAATGCCATAGTTTACCTCCTCAGACTCGACCGTGCTTTCTTGCCCGCCGTCTGATTGTCCCTCAGGTGTCCAAAAGGCGGATGCAATCATTCCCCACATCGCCATCATGTTGTTCAAAGTCCAAAATGAGTTGAAAATCAGTCCTCCAGCAGAATAGTTGCCCCACATGCCTGTTAGATAGCCCCACCATGCGAAACACATACTGAACAAGCTCAGTAAGAACACGGCAGTCTGCGGTATGACCAATTTAAAGAAGTTACCGGTCTGGCGCTCTTTTGGTGTGGTTGGGAAACTAATCTTCTTCCCTCTCAAAACCGTCCATAACGCTCGAAAGTTGATTGGGAAGAAGGAAAGGAAGTTAGTTTTCCCTTTGTAACCTGCCACGCCCCAAGTACCCACCATCATCGCGAGCTCCGCCGTGATGACATAAGGCAAAAAGTGTAGATAGAAGGTCACATCATAAGCACTCACTGGTGCAATCGATGTCAAGAAGTAGATAATCGGACAGGCAAGGAAGATGATATTCCAAATGGCCGACAAATTAGACCAAAAACTCGCGCCGTACATCAGCTTCTGTTTCAAACTCAGCCCTTTACGAAAGATAGGGTTATCGTTCATGAAGATATCAATTGAGCCACCGGAGTACTTAAAACGTTGCACCATCCAGGTTTGTAGGTCTTGAGGTGAAAGCATTTTACTCTCTACCTGCGGGTGCATCACCGAGCGCCAATTACGTTCGCTATCGGAATGCAGAACGATTGAGGTATACAAGTCCTCCGATACATGAAATTTATATGGTGTAAACTCAGTATCAAACAGTATTTCATTGCGCAGGTTTTCAGATATCGCACTATCCACGCTTTTCTCTTTGGTTAGACTACGAATCTGTTTCTCTACTTCATCTTGTTCTTTGGTGATCTGCTCTGCATAAGCTCGCAACGCTGCTTCCATCACCGCCTCGCGTCGATGAATAGAACCAGCACCACAGCAAAACGACGCATTGGCTCCATTTCTACGACGCTGGATGACGTCATAAAACATCTGAGGATCATTCACATAAGGATCTTCACCTAATGTCACCGGACCATAGAGTTTCTCGAAGCCACTCCCCATGAAACGAGACCATCTACCTAAACGCTTTTCCATCCAGTCTGGTAAACGCTCGCCTTCGGGAAGGTCAAAAAACCATTGCGGAGTTTGAACCCAAGCTACATTTGGATCTCTGAAGTAACCAAGTGTATTTTCGAGCATGGTTGGGAATGGACGAGTATCTGCATCACAGATAACAACAAAGTCACCACTGGTTCGTTCCATCGCATTACGAAGATTACCGGCTTTAAAGCCAACATTGCCATCACGAGTGATGTAACCTACATTCATCTCTTCAGCAAGCTCTTTCATTTCCTGGCGATTGCCATCATCAAGGATATAAATCTTAATATCGATAGGGTGCGGATAACGCACTTTCTTTGCATCACGGATACTTAAACGAACAAGCTCTGGTTCTTCATCGTAAGATGGAAAGAACATATCGACACTGATTGGTCTCTCTTCATCATTATCTTTGGTGCATTCCGCAATCTTAAAAGGTGGCGCCTTTTTGGGTTCGTCGTCAGTACGCCAAAGGTTATAGGTAAATAGTAGAGAGCCAATAAATGCACAGGATTCCGCAAAGGCTAATGGCAACGAAAACCACAAGGCCTCATAGTTAAGCGCATACATCCACCGCCAACCCAAGTACCAAATACCTAATGTCAGATTACATGTTGCTAAGTACTGATAGAGTAGTTCCCTCGGAATACTGTGGGGAACGGGTTCCGGTGGCGTTCGATGCTCGAACTTTTCAAAATATCTATCCATTTGTTCACTCCCTGTTTTGGGTCACCTAGCCAAAGGTGTTGCGCTGAATATTAATCAACGTGACATTATGTTTATCCAGTGACGAGTGCTTTCTTCATCAAGAAACGATTGAGATTGCCTTCGGTATTCACCTGCACAGAGTCCATGATGGTTTTGACGATGGTAAAACCACGACCTGATGTTTCCCATGTGGTTTCATCTTCAGGATCGGCCTCGATAAAGTCTTTGCTCAACGCAGTTTCTAGTTCTTGTTGAGTCAAGCTTTCACCCGAATCGACAATTTCAATCTCTAACGAGTGCCCGTCAACTCTCGGACTAAGCACGCAAGAAACCGTTACAGGTTTACCTTCTTGCTCTTGGTACGCATGCTCGTATGCGTTGTTGACCATCTCAACGATGCACAACTCCACCTGAGTAACCGTAATATCATCAATGTGGTGCGTGTTAAGGAAATCAGTCAACGCTTCACCAGCTTCTCTTGAAGCATCCAAAGAACTCGGGTAAGTCGATTCGAATCTCAACTGTTTCATATCTCATCCCACTCCTACAGAGCTGTAAGAAGATCGGTTACTCGCTTGTTTTGACCACTTGAACGCAAGTGCTCCCAATCGTATTTCGGGCAAGCAACACCGTTGTGATCAAAGCTGTAATCACCAAAGATGGTTTGGTTCTTAACATGAGCCCCTTCTTTGACGTGTATGTAGTCGAAAATGAGAGACTCTTCGACGACACTGTTTTTATCGATTACACCATTAGGGCCAATGATTGCAGGACCAATAATCGTTGCACCATCTTCAATTTTGCATCCGCTGGCAATTACTACCGGAGGCTCGATATTGCAAGCGTCTAAATTAATGCATGTATTAATACCCTGCCAGATACCTGAACGTATTTGAGTTCCAGGAATTCGATAACCAGGCACTTTGCCATCAAGAATATCCCGGGTCACACTCCATATATCAGTAACGTTACCCACGTCTAACCATTGAAATGGCATGTCTATCGCGTAAAGCGGTAGGTGCTTTTCAACCAGATCAGGGAATAGCTCGCTACCAATATCGTATTCGCCTTGTTCTGGGATATGGTCGAAAATCGCTGGTTCAAAGATATAGATACCGGTATTAATCTGCTGAGACAGAGCATCTTCTTGCTTCGGCTTCTCTTGGAAGCTGGTTACCATGCCTCGGTTATTGGTGACGACAACACCGTATTTTTCTACCTCATTAATGGGAACTTGCTTGGTGATAATCGTGGCAATACCGCCTTTTCGCTTGTGCTGTTTAACGGCCTCGGAGAGATCCAAGTCAATCCAAGCATCACCGCAAACAACGACAAAAGTATCGTCAAAGAAACCCGAAAACTGTTGGATTTTTTTCATCCCACCAGCGGAACCTAAGACCTTACTTTGGTATTCACCATCTATCAGTTCTCGCTCATAAGAGTAAGAAAGCTGAACATCAAAATGGTGACCATCACCAAAGTAACCTTCTATCGCCTCTGCAAGGTGACTAGTGTTAATAACGATTTTATCAATGCTATGTTGAGCAAAGAGCTCTATCATAGACTCCATGACAGGCTTACCTAAGATTGGGATCATAGGTTTAGGTATCGACTGAGTAATTGGTCGAACTCGAGTTCCTTTACCCGCTGCGAGAATCATCCCTTTCATAACAGCCTCCTTAAACTGCCACGTGTAATGCTTCATCCAAACTCGGATATGTCTTAATTAAGCGATCCATTCGAGTCAGCTTGAATAAATCAAGAACCGGTTGTTGAGCATTCGCAACGAGGATACGTTTGTCTTTCAACAACTTATACACTCCCATTACAGCTCCTAGGCCACTGCTATCCATAAATCTCACACTTTCAATATCCAAAATCAGGTTTTCCGAAAGATCTTCTTTGATCGATTCAATTTGATTTCGAAACTCAGGTGCTAACTTCGCATCAAAACGCGCTTCATTTACTTGAAGAACTGTGCTGTTGCCTTGTTGACTAATTTCATATTGCATTGTCTAACTCCTTGAGAAGGACCGGTCCATTGGGCGACAAGAACACTGACATCATCTTCAAATGACTCAGATTTTTGCCAGTCTCTTACCTTGTTGATTACCATTTGGGTTTGTTGATGAGTTGGGTATGGGTGCAACTCCTCGACTGTGCTTTTCAATCCATCTTCCGAGAATTGAGCGGAATTGCGCTCTGCTTCTGTAATGCCATCCGAGTAAAACCAAACCTTATCGAAAGGCTCCAATTGAATGGTTGCCGGTTCGTAATCCGCTTCATCAAACACGCCAACAACAAAATTGTCTTGGCCGATTAATTCTGCTTGTCCCGAATGGCTGTGATACCACACAAGAGGTGGATGACCCGCGCTACAATATGAGAGTTGACCTGACTCTATATCCAACACGCCGTATATCATGGTGAAATAAAGCAGACTATTTTCGCTACCCATATACATTTGGTTAAGGCGCGATACGACTTCTTGAGGTGGCGTAATATGTGAACCGTCATCGTCATTTGTCATAACAATAGATGAACTGCCATTAATGACTGATAGCGTGGTTTGCACAGAGAAGGACATTAAAGCCGAAGACACACCGTGACCCGCTACATCAAGAAGGTAAAAAGCAATATGGGAATCATCGAGCTGCATATAGCCCAACATGTCCCCACCAATTTGGGCGCTCGGTAAAGAAACGTAACTCAGTTCAACAGCAGGAAAGCTGCGTGATTTCGGTAAGATTTGACGAATAAGATCGCTCGCGGAATCCAAATCTCGCTTCATTGTTTCGTAAGCACTATCTAGATGTCTGTTGGTTTCAGTGATTTCATTGTGCAAATCAAGGGTTCGAAACCCTGCTTTGATGCGTGCTTCTAACTCATCAACGGATGTCTTCTTATCAACGAAGTCATCGGCACCGGCATTAATACCATCAATAATTGACTGTTTGTCGCTTCTCGATGAAAGCAAAACAAAGAAAATATAACGACTGAAGTCTTTTGACTTGAGCGCTTGGCACAACTCTACACCATTCATACCCGGCATTTCCCAATCGCTGAGTACAAACTGTATATCTTGATGTTCCGCCAAAATCTCGAGAGCCTGCTCACCGCTCGTTGCAGTGTGCAGTTGGTAGCCCCGCTTTTTCAGAAGCGTACCCATAAATACCAATATTGTGCGGTTATCATCGACCAATAAAATAGTGCTCATGTGTAACCTTTTATTCTTATCATTCTGGCCTTGTGTAACGAATCCTTCGTTACGGCCTTTGTGTTGAGTAGTTAAAAGGTAAGTTAGGTAGGTAATTCTATGATTCAAATATTTTTTCTAAATTTTAAGAATCGACTTTCACTTTCTATCTCCTAAGTTATGTATATCGTTCTTTTTCGGCTGCTTATAGACAGGCCAAAGAGCAACGCAAAGACTGAATTGAAATGGATTTTTAACTCATGTTTTACAAAAGCTTACGCCACTTAAAGAGGTCTAACCGTTCACTCTGCTTATACGGTGCTTTGCTGATATCAATTTCAGCTCAAGCCGATGATTATGCGACTAAAACTGCGCCCATCGCAGTTCAAAAAGAAGCTCCAACCTACCATTGGGGCAACAGCGACAATCAAAAATCGAAAGATGAGCAAGATGAAAGTGAAACGTTTGACGATATTTGGAATGGCGTAAACAGCTCCTTCAGCCTCCCATTTGAAGAGTGGGAAGATGGAAGCTTTTGGGATCGCTGGTCGGCGAATATCGCATTCAACCAACCGCTAACGGAAACTGAACCGGCTAATTTGCCGGCGGGTAGCGGCCAGAGTGCATCTAACTACAATCAGGTCGCGTCTTTGTCTCTCAAGTACTCGATAATTGGTAACTGGTTTGTTTCAAGTAGCTTTTATTACTACATAGACCAGGACCAAAAGCAGTCTTGGAACCCTGATTTTACTTATGTCTTTGGTTACAGCGATTGGCGGCCGTATACCTTTAGCTTGGTTTACTCCAACTATGGGGGGAACAGATTCAACCCAGAAGATGGGAATAAAGTGACCGAGTTTCAACAAGGTACATGGGCGTTAGGTTGGAAGTTTCCCATCACATCTCCGTTCAAAGAACTTCTGACTTTTACCGATGATGGCTCTATTGGCTGTCAGTTCGATTTTAACTACACCCCTGAATATTTTGATCTTGCTTCAACCAGTTACAAGAATCATCACAAAACCCTTAGCCTTGGGTGCAAGTATTCAATCGTAGGTAATTGGTATATCAACGGTACGGCTTTTTACTACTTCGATAAAGAACAAAGACAACCGTGGAACCCAGACTTTACTTACGGTTTTGGTTATTTTGATTGGCGGCCTGGCACCATTACTGTTCAATACAACAACTATTCGGGCAATCGCTGGCGATCAAGTGAAAGGGCAGAAGATACCGGTTTATTTAAACATGGTTCAATTATGATTGCTTATAGCTTCGATTTTTAATGCTTAACCCTACCCAACCGAAAATATCCTTAAAATTTCGTGGATTTTACTCTCTCGATTACTAACTTGCCTTTAAGACCACTCGCAACAAGCACCCGCTTGTCACAAATAAGGGAGACGTGTCATGGCAGGAAACACATCGGACAATTCCGCCTCTTCACAGAGCAATCAACAACAAGACCAATCAATGATCAACTCTGTTGATCAAGAAACCATGAACGATGACGTGATCATCGGTACCGACCAAGCTGACGCAGTAAACAGCCGAGCCGGTAATGACTACATCGATACCAAGGAAGGCGATGACTTTATTGCTGGTGGCGAAGGTAGTGACCAAATTAACTCCGGTAGCGGCGCCGATACCGTATTAGGCGATGTTGAGTACCCTCAAGAAGATCAAAACCAACCCGCATCTAATGATGACTCTTGGGGTAACGGTCAAACGGTTTATGAGTATGACGGGAGCTCTAGCGATGAGGGAGGCGAAAGTAGTGGGCGCTCGTCTCATACCACTCAGATGAATAATAGCTACGCGGTGAATCAGAACGTCAGTACTTCAGCGTCCGGTTCTGGCTTTGAAGCTGACCAAGTCGTGACGGTTGTGATTACAGACAGTGCGGGCAATGTGATTGCGACAGAAGACATCAAAACGTCTGAAGATGGCATGTTGATGGCAGAGATCGATATCCCTGAAGGCAGTTTACCTGATGATGGACTCGCGACATTCACTTTTTACGACGACCAAGATAACGTCATCGATACCATGCTGAGTTTAAATATTGCCGTTCGCGGAATCTACGACGACACCATTGATGGTGGTTCCGGTGACGACATCATTAAAGGGCAACAAGGCAATGACACCATCTTTGGTGGTGAAGGTAACGACTTCCTTGATGGCGATATTAACGATGACACCCTATACGGTGGCGAAGGTGATGATGTCTTAATTGGTGGTCGTGGTGACGACAGGCTACAAGGCGATGCCGGTAGCGATACCCTACTCGGCTCCGATGGTGATGATGTACTTTCTGGCGGCGAAGGTGACGACTTATTAATGGGTGAAATCGGAGACGATGTTCTTTACGGCGATGTCGGAAATGACACCCTTATTGGTGATGATGGTGCGGACAAGCTCTACGGCGGCGAAGGCAACGATAAGCTATTTGGTGGTAAAGGTGCTGATATTCTCGAAGGCAACGAAGGAGCCGATGAGATCCATGGTGAAGAAGGCGACGATGTAATCAGCGCAGGTTCTGGCGATGATCTGGTTTTAGGTGGTGCCGGACAAGATGACATCAGTGGTGGTGAAGGCAACGACTTGCTTCTTGGTGGCGACGATGACGATATCATTCGCGGTGATGAGGGGGATGATGTCCTAGTCGGTGAATACGGCGACGACACCCTCATCGGTGGCGAAGGTCACGACACCATGTTCGGTGATTCTGGTGATGACACCATTACCGGTGGCGCAGGCAACGACCAACTGTTTGGTGGTGAGGGTAACGATACACTCGATGGTGGTATTGGTGACGATATTATCCACGCTAACGAGGGTGACGACATCATTACCACTGGTGAAGGTAATGACCAAGTTTACGCGGGCGACGGTGATGATGTTATTTCGACCGGTGAAGGCTCAGACGTCATCTTCGGTGAAACGGGCAACAACCAAATTGATTCCGCATCCGGTGACGACACTATCTACGTTGACGCAGGCGATGACCACATTATTTCTGGCGAAGGCCATGACGAAATTTACTCAGGTGCCGGTGATAACGTCCTACGCACAGGTGAAGGCGACGATTTGATGTATGCCGAAGGCGGCAATGACGACATTCAAACCGGTGCAGGCTTCGACACCATTTATGCTGGCGATGGCGATAACGTCGTTGATTCTGGTGATGACCACGATAGCGTCTACTCAGGCAGCGGCGATGACACTATCACACTAGGCTCTGGTAACGATGCTGCGTTTACCGGCGATGGCACAGATACGATCACAGCCGGAAGCGGTAATGACCAAGTCTATGCAGGCGAAGGCGACGATACTATTTACGGCACAGAAGGTAACAACCAACTGTTTGGTGAAGAAGGCAACGACACTATCTACGCAGGGACGAACGCCAGCCAAGTTTACGGTGGCAGCGGTGATGACACCATTACCGGCTCAGACGAGAGTGATCAGCTTTACGGTGGTCAAGGTGATGATGTTATTGAAGGCAATGCTGGTGATGATCTTATCGAAGGTAACGATGGTCGTGATGTCATTAACGCCGGCGATGGTCACGATGTAGCATTCGGCGGTAACGACGATGACACCATCTTGGGTGGCGCTGGTAACGATACCCTTATCGGTGAAGACGGTGACGATATCCTCAAGGGCGAAGCTGGCGACGATATTCTTGTTGGTGGCGCCGGTAACGATACCCTTGATGGCGGCACTGGCCGCAGCGAAATCTACGGCGAAGACGGTGACGACACCATCATCAGTGGCGATGAAGCTGACATGCTTTACGGCGGTGCTGGTGAAGATACGATTACTGCTGGCGCTGGCGACGACACGGTTTATTCCGGTGCGGATGCCGACATCGTAGACCTCGGTGATGGTCACGATACGGCGTTTACTGGATCCGGCGATGACCAAATCAACGTCGGTGCAGGCAGCGATACCGTGTATGCAGGCGAAGGTAACGATGATATCCAAGGTGTATCAGGTAACAACGAACTCTACGGTGAAGGCGGTGATGACACCATTGTCGCCGGTCTAAACGCAAGCATCATTCACGGTGGTACAGGTCAAGATGACATCACCGGTTCAGTAGAGGGTGACCAACTATACGGTGGCGGCGGTGATGATGTGATTAGTGCAGGCCTCGGCGATGACGTTATCGAAGGTAACCAAGGTGATGATGTTATTACCGCAGGTGAAGGTAACGATACCCTGTTTGGTGGTGGCGACAACGATACCCTACTCGGTGGTGAAGGTAATGATGTTCTACTCGGTGAAGATGGTGACGATATCCTCCGTGGTGAAGCCGGTGACGACATTCTTGTCGGTGGTACTGGTCACGATACCCTAGACGGTGGCGAAGGTCGAAGCGAGCTCTACGGTGAAGACGGCAACGATACCCTGATCAGTTCTGACCAAGACGACATCCTTTCTGGTGGTGCCGGTAATGACCAAATCTCTTCCGGTGCGGGTAACGATACGGTCTACGCAGGCTCTGGTACCGATACCCTCGACACCGGTGACGGCGATGACACGGTTTACGGTGAAGCTGGTAGTAATACCATTACAACTGGCGCAGGTTCAGACCTTGTATTTGGCGGTGTAAACAGTGACAACATAGATACCGGTGCAGACAACGACCAAATCTACGCTGGTGACGGGGATGACGTTATTGCTGCTGGTCTTGGTGATGACCACATCGACGCTGGTTCTGGTGACGATACGCTTCACGGTGGTGAAGGTAATGATGCCCTATTCGGCGGCGATGGCGACGATACACTTGTCGGCGGTGCCGGATTCGACTTCCTAGCCGGTGGTGAAGGTAACGATACCATCCAAGATGACGGCGAAGACTTCATTCTTGGTGAAGGTGGTGACGATACCCTAATCGCTGCAGAAGGCGGTAGCCACAACATCTTTGGTGGCGAAGGTGATGATACCTTAATTGGTAGCGATTCAGCCGATACGCTCTATGGCGGTGAAGGCAGCGATACCATTACAGGCGCAGGTGGCGACGACACCCTATTTGCAGGTTCTGGCAACGATCAAATCGATGCAGGTACAGGCAATGACACGGTCTACGGCGAATCAGGCAGTAATACCATTGCCCTAGGCGAAGGTGATGACACCCTCTACGGTGGTGATGGCGCGGATACCGCAACGGGTGGTTTGGGCGCTGATACCCTATCAGGCGCAGGCGGTAACGATAATCTCTCTGGCGGTGAAGGTGAAGACCTTATCGATGCTGGCGAAGGTCACGATACGGTTTCTGGTGGTGACGACAACGACTTGATCTTTGGCGGCGCTGGCAACGATACCCTATCTGGAGATGCTGGTAATGATGAGCTTTACTCAGGCATTGGTAACGACACCCTTTATGGCGGTGAAGGCGAAGATAAACTGCTTGCTGAAGGCGGTGATAACGTCCTAGAAGGTGGTGAAGGTGACGATACCCTACTCGGCGGCACAGGCGCCGACACCCTCAAAGGTGGTGCCGATAACGACTACATTGAAGACAGTTCAGGCAACAACATCGTTGATGGTGGTGAAGGTGAAGACACCATCGTGCTTAACGGCAGCGGAAATATCGTAACCGGAGGCGCTGGTATCGACACCATAGATGTCGAAGGCAACAACAACCAAGTTGGTGGTGGCACTGGCGACGACATGATTAACGTCACAGGTAACGCCAACACTATCTCTGGTGGTGACGGCGAAGACACCATTGAGCTGAGCGGTAACAACTCACAGGTCTCTGGCGGTGACGATATTGACAATATCACCGTAACCGGATCAGGCAACACCATTGATGCTGGCGACGGTGATGACACTGTTAATGCGACAGGTGGCTCAAATACCATCCTAGCTGGCGATGGCAGTGACACCGTCACTACAGACTCTGGTAATGATTCCATATTTGGTGGTGCTGGTAACGACGTGATCAACGCCGGAACAGGCGCAAACTCCCTTTACGGTGAGGCAGGCAACGATACTCTTTCTGCAAACTCTGACGGTAATACCCTTGATGGCGGCATCGGTGACGACTCCATCTCCGTTACTGGTGATGACAACATCGTTATTGGTGGTGCAGGTGAAGACACAATCTCCGTCACTGGCGACAACAATACCCAAATCGCTTCTGGCGATGACGCGGATACGGTTGTCGTTGCAGGTGATGGCAACATTGTAGATTCAGGATCAGGTGACGATAACGTAACTGTAGGCTCAGGCTCCAACACCGTTTATGCCGGTACTGGTGATGACACCATTACTGCCGGCAGCGGCAACGACGCCCTATACGGTGACATCGGCGCAGATAACATCTCTGGCGGTGGCGGTAACGATGCCATCTCTGGTGGCGATGGCGATGACGTTCTATCCGGCGGCGACGGCAACGATGCCCTATCCGGCGGCTTGGGTAACGACACCATGCTAGGCGGCTCTGGTAAAGATACGCTGATTGCTAACGAGGGTAATGACGCTCTTGAAGGGAACGGTGGCTCAGATACCTTGTGGGCCGGTACCGGTGACGATACGCTAGATGGCGGATCTGGCAGTGACAAACTGTACGGTGAAGAAGGCGATGACCAACTCCTTGGTGGCAGCGGTAACGACACCCTAGTTGGTGGCGCTGGCATGGATACGCTTGATGGTGGTACCGGCAATGACTTGATTCAAGATGATTCTGGTAGCAGCACGATCATCGGTGGTGAAGGTAACGATACTATCCAAGTTTCCGGTGAAAACAACGATATTTCTGGTGGTAAAGGTGACGATAATATCCAAGTCATGGGTAACAATAACAGCCAGATATCTGCGGGAGATGACGATGACACCATCACAGTCGTCGGCCACAACAATACAGTCGATGCCGGTTCAGGTAATGACTCCATCAGCATAAGTGGCGGCTCAAACATTGTCGACGCAGGCGATGGCAACGACAGCATCAGTGCGGGCGACGGTCAAGATACCCTACTCGGCGGCGAAGGTAATGACACTATCGATGGTGGTGACGGCAACGACTTAATCCAAGGTGGCGTTGGTGATGACATCATATTCGGCGGCGCTGGTGTCGATAATCTTCAAGGTGGTGAAGGTAATGATTACATTGAAGACTCAAGCCATTACAACATCGTTGATGGCGGTGATGGCGACGACACTGTCGTACTTCATGGTCAAGCCAACACTGTAACCACAGGCGAAGGTGATGACACGGTTTCGGTGACGGGTCACTACAACACCATCAATACAGGCTTTGGTAATGACACCGTTAATATCACAGCCGATAGCACTTCATTAGATACCGGTGATGGCGATGACGTCATCAATATCAGTGGTGACAATCACACCCAAATCAACGCGGGTGCAGACGACGACACCATTAATCTCACCGGTCAAAGTAACATCGTTGATGCAGGAACAGGTGACGATACGGTCACTGTATCTGGTCAAAACAACACGGTAAATGCTGGCCTGGGCGATGACACCATTACCCTAGCGACTGGCAACAATACTGTTGAAGCCGAAGAAGGTGACGACACCGTATTTGGTAGCGATGGCGTAGATACCGTTTATGCAGGCGATGGTAACGATATTGTCTCGGGAGGAGACGGTGACGATAAACTCTACGGCATGGAGGGTAACGATATGATGCAAGGTGGTTCAGGCTCTGATGAAATATCTGGCGCAGAAGGTGATGACATCATAAGCGGTAATGCTGATGCAGATGTCCTCGACGGAGGTTTAGGTAACGATCAGCTCTCTGGGGATGAAGGTGATGACACACTTTACGGTCAAACTGGTAACGATTTACTCGATGGTGGTAGCGGTACCGATGTTCTCTATGGTGGCGCCGGGAATGATACCTTGATTTATGATGCGGAAGACTTGGTAGTGGAAGATGGTATGGTCAACTTTGGCGGAGGATCCGGTTTTGATGTGCTCGTAGTGAATGAGTCTTCAAGTGGTCAAAGCATCGATATGACCAATACGTCGATACAGGAAATTGAGGGATTACGCATCAGTGCATCAGATACAGATGTAGCAATCGCTCTCGATAAGATTGCAGCGAACAACACAACAGGCGAAGCAGCAGGCCAGTTTGTTGTCTCTGGTGCATCTACTATCGATATATCAGGAGCAGGTTGGCATCTAATTGAGAGCAATATTGAGATGGGAGCTCAACTCGAAAGTATTTATCAAGCGAGCGATATTGACACCGGTACGCTCTATGGTTACCGCTTTGAGAACGAGGCCGGGCAAGAGGTTGGATTGTGGCTTGACTCATCTCAAGAGTTGATCAACTTCCCTGATGACTCTTCCAACTCATAATTAAAAACTTTGCGATTATCAAAGAGCCTCCCGTAGTGGAGGTTCATTTAATTAATACGTTTTTTAACGGGACATGATTCGAAACTTGCGTAAATCAGGACAAAAAAGCAGCATTTTCGCTCCTTTACTGTGCATGATGACTCTCTAGAATTATCACCATTGGATTTCGATTGGCGTCCCTACTTTCACCAAGTCCAAAAATATATCCATCTCCGGATTGGTAATCGCGATACAGCCGTCGGTCCAGTTAAATCTTTGGATATATTCTGCAGGAATCGTCTCACCATTTTTAATACCGTGAATCATGATACTCCCTCCTGGAGATACATTACGTTGAACTGCATGCTCTATGTCTTTCTCATTGGGGTAGCTGATACGCATCGCTCGGTAGAAGTCCGAATCAAGCTTCACATAATCAAGTACATACCTGCCCTCAGGTGTGCGCTGGTCACCACGCTGTAACTTGTGTCCTTTGGGTTGTTTGCCGAGTGCTACCTGAAACTCCATCACCACCTCAGTGGCTTTCAATAAGTACATTCTGCGCTCAGACTTATCAACTTTGACCAAGTCTATCGCTAAGGTTGTTTGGGATATAAATATCAATAGAGAGGTGATTACGCGTTTTGCTTTTTTCTTATCCATAACCTTCATATCCTTATTAACACGTCAGTAAGTTAGCTCATTGGGCATATAATCAAGATAGGAAGAAAGAACTGGTCTTCAACAAACAATTGAAGTAACCATAAAGTATTAATCATACTAATTTAGAGGGTTATTAATTGATGCACTCATCAAATTTATATGAATGATAATAATTTATAGAAGACATTAAGATCACAAGGGCGTCATAATACATAAATATAAACAGATACTTATGAAGAAACACTTTAATTTAGTAAAAACCAAATAAAAACGAGCATTTAATCTAAAACCATACAAGTTCGAAATAATTACAATATGCGCTGTTGGTCTAATTGACCATTAATAGGATTGCAACTAGTCTTATATGTAATTAAAGAGTCTTACGACTAGTTCTTTACATAAACTTTATGTCTACAACCTATCTACTTTTGATGAAGCATTACCAAATGACGGATCTTTGGTTTCTTAAAGTACACAGAGAAGGAATTCGAGATTGAACCCTAAGAAAGTAGCCAACATAAACTACGCAATCACAGATACTGTGTTCCAATCAGGATCGTCACCGAAAGATGTCTACGACCCAGACGCTCTTGAATGTAAGCTTGCCCAAATCGGTGATGATGCAGCTTTACAACGCATCGTAAAACGGCACCTACCTTTACTTGTCCATCTAGCACGAAAAACACTGCCACTGGTGCATAAGCAGTTCAACCTCATCGACCTTATTGATGTCGCACAACAAACAATGTGTAAAGCGATCGATTTGTATGTCATTGATGATGATGCCAAGTTCATTGATTTTGCAGAGCAGTATATCGTGAGTCAGCTCGTTCAATTAGTCGGACAAGAAAATACACAAATTCGCTTACCCAATGATGTCCTTGAGAGATTGAGGCACTAGACAATATTAGTTTAACGCCCAGCTACTCTTATTATTTTCGATGTAAGGTCTATCGTTAGGCGTTAATCTTTCTTGCCCAAATTAGTGGTCAACTATTGTTCTTATCCTAGACTGTTTTAAACACCCAAATAGGTAGAGTACATGTCATCAGTTTCGCGATGGTTTGACGAAATCTCATTACGTTCAAAACTCTTTATTTGCTTTAGTATCCCAGTGATTTTGATGCTATCGGTGTCTATTGCGGTTCACAGAAACACTCAATCTATGTCTGACGACAACAAACGTGTCGTTGATACCCATCTCACTATCGCTAGAGCTCAAGAAGTATTGATCCTTATCGTAGATATGGAAAATGGTCAGCGGGGTTTTCTCATTACCGGTGAAGAGGAGTTTTTATCACCGTACAATGAAGCCAACTTGTTATTAGGTGACAAAATCGGCGTGCTCACCAAGCAAGTTAGTCACAACCCACAGCAAGTTGATCGATTAAAACGCATAAAAGAACTGTACTTGCAGTGGCTCTCTATCGCGGGGCAGCAAGAGATAGACCATCGTCGATTAATTGGTCAAGGCGTTATCCCTGCTGACTCAATGAACAACATAATAAAGGCTCGAGCCAACAAAGAAATTATTGACTCAATACGTAACGAGTTAAACGCTTTTGTCAGGGTTGAAGAGCAGCTTATCGAGATACAAGCCGCAAAATCAGAGTATTCTGCGCAATCGACTTCTTTCATTCTTTTCACCGGAACCATATTAGCGGCACTCATTTCTATTGCCGTCTCTGTCCTTTCCTCTTCTCGAATTAACAGACGAATAAAGTCATTAGTAAAAACGACTAAAGACATTTCTTCGGGGCACTTGCAATTAGGGATTGAATCGTTAAGTCGTCACATTGGAAACACCAAAAAAGATGAAATCAGTGAACTAACAGAAAGCTTTTATTACATGACAACAAGCCTGGTCGAAAAAGACAACAAGATGCTGGAATACAACGAAAAGCTCATCAAGGCCTCTGAGAAATCTGAAGCTGCAGCTCAAGCCAAGGGCGATTTTCTGTCTACTATGAGCCACGAAATCCGCACTCCGTTAAACGGGGTGCTGGGTATCGCGCAGATCATCAATAATGAAACCAATGAACAGAAGACTCGAGAATATTCAGAGATGATTCTCAACTCTGGTCAGCATCTCCTTACTATTTTGAATGACATCCTCGATCTCACTAAGATTGATGAGAATAAAACCGAGCTCGATTATTCACACTTCTTCTTTAACCAAGTGCTTGAACCTGTGTGGAATACCCTTTCCCCTCTTGCACAAGATAAAAACGTTGAGCTTCTTTTACAGAATGACTTGCCAAGAAATATTGGATTTACAGGGGACAGCGCAAGACTACGACAAGTACTGTTCAACTTAGTTGGCAATGCCATTAAGTTCACGCAGCAAGGGCATGTACTCATTAAAGTTTCCCTGAATAAGAATCGCGGTATCTTAAACCTATCTGTACATGATACTGGCATAGGGATTCCGCAAGACAAACACATCGCGATATTCAGTAGCTTTCAACAAGTAGACAACTCGGCCACCCGCGAATTTGGGGGTACAGGGCTTGGCTTAACTATTGTCAAAAAGCTGATCGACTTGATGGATGGTGAAGTCACCCTAACCAGCGAAGTCGGTGTTGGGAGCCAGTTTTTAGTGCAGCTTCCAATACAATGGAGTGAAAGCTTCACCAAACAAGATTCGCACGACGAAAAGGACAGCAAACATTCTAGCGTAAACCTATCTCTCAATATTCTTATTGCGGAAGATAACAAAGTTAACGCCGTCGTAGCCCGCCGTTTTTGTGAGGATCTCGGTTACTTAGTCGACGTTGCCGAAGACGGTGTCATCGCGACAAAAATGCTAAGGGCCAAGCACTATGACTTAGTAGTCATGGATAACCATATGCCAAACATGAATGGGGTTGAAGCTACCGACTATATTCGCAAACACATTAGCTCTGACTTATTGATTTTTGCTTACACTGCAGATGTATTTAGAGAGGCTCACGATAAACTGATTCACGCTGGCGTTGATCATGTGCTCACTAAACCACTACAATATGACAGTTTTTTGAGTGCTCTCGATCGATTTGCAACCAGGCTCAACAGAAACAAACTCAGTCACAAAGTTGAGAGCAATATGTCTATCCTGCACCGGCAGCCTGTCGATGAACTCAAATTGACTGAAGAAGAACTGACGCACTCAGAAACGTTAAAAGGCCTGAAAGGTAATATCGCTTCGCGAAATGAACTGGTTAAATTGATGTGCTTTGAATTTGAACAAGCCATGAACATCATACTCGACAACTATGCGACTAAAGAGTTGGAACCGCTACACAAAGCATTGCACTCACTCAAAGGCATGTGTATCAGTATGAACCTACCTACCCTTTCAAAGCTAGTGCTCAGCCTAGACGAACAGGTTAGAAACGGCATCCTTCCACCGAGTGAAGCCGTTCAACAACTCATTAATCTGTTACAGGTTAACTTACATGAAGGTGAGCGAATATTGGAGCAAGCTCCTCCAGAAGGCGCTCTACTCCAATTCAGAACACCAAAACATCCATAGTTTTCACACTCAATATAACTGCTATACAGCCCTTCTTACCCTAACGGCTTTTCTTCGAAGCCCTCAAATTCTTAGACATTCAATCTTAATTGTTAATTTCTCAGTAAATTAAAGTTGGAAACTCCAACTCATCTCCTAAGTTATTCAAAAGTATTACCGATAATACTTACGGCTCATGCAGATTCAAGTACAGATCTCATCGAGTGTCAGATTGGCTACGGAATAATGTAACGGATTACCTATGAAACTAGACCAACTAATGAGTAAGCTCACCATCAAGCAACAACTCATGGCGATTGTGATAATGCCCGTCACGTTACTTATAGCCGTTTCAGCTGTAGAACTGATGTTGCTGAACACCAAGATAGAGAGTTTAGACAAAACTAAAGACTATGCCGGTTACCTCAAGCATCTGTCTAATGTCTATCAAAGCTCAGTAAATCACCAACAACAAGAGTTGGCAGCGAGTGAATCGATTGACCATCAAATCGAACATCTATTCACAGAGAATAGTCAAATTGTCTCGAGTACGTTTGATGAGTTCAAACAAGCTACTATCCACGAACCCGAAGATATATATGAAAGTATCGATAATGACGAGTGGCGAGCATCTCTTTACTCCGATCTCCTCACAAAACTAGAAGCCATCGAAATTGGTGACTTAAGTAGTGAAACAGCCAGCCATTTAACAGCGTTGATTCAAATCGAATGGATATTGTTCTGGGCTCATGAAGAGGAGCTTTTAACGGAAGCCTTTGTCGCCATTGCAAAAGAAGACATTGAATACGCCCAAGAACTCAAAGAGAGAGCAAAGGTGTTACAACTCAATCAAGCATTTTTATTAAAACGCTTTATTGATCTGAATGCCAATGAAACTCAAGTAGAGCTTATGGTAGAAGTGTTCTCAAACCCCATTTTCAACTCGAGCCGAGAGTTCAAAGAACTCGTATTCAACCACAAATTCACCACACCTCTGGCAACACAAACATTAGAGCTCGGTTTTTCTGAGTTAAGAGCGAGATTAAATCTATTGGACAACGTTGGACGAACCATAGAATCTGAACTTCTAGTCGCGATTAACCAAGAAGCTTATACCGCAGAAAAACTCATCTACCTATACGTATCTGCTCTTTTCATTGCCTTTACCATTGCTGCATTCATCGTTTGGAAGCTTGCATCTGGCATCACCGGCAAACTGAATAACATCCTGCATTTCGTACAAGACAGTCCAGAAGCCTCACGTGAGTTCATTGCCTCCATCAGCGATGGGAGAAACGAGCTCAGTCAGTTCGCCAGAGAGGTATTGAGATTAACCGCCGAAAAGGAAGAAGCAAATACAAAACTTGAAACAGCTAAAACTTCCGCTGAGAAAGCAAAAGACCAGGCCATCCTTGCAAGTAAAGCCAAAAGCAGTTTCCTCGCCAACATGTCCCATGAAATACGCACACCGCTCAATGGCGTAATCGGAATTTCCGAGGTTCTTTCAGATACCAAGCTGACGGCAACGCAGCGGGATTATGTCGATACCATAGAAACCTCATCGCAACTACTGCTTAGCTTAATCAACGATATTTTGGATTTTTCTAAGATTGAATCGGGAATGCTATTGATTAGTCCTCATTCAACTAACATTAAAGAGACGCTATACGACATTGCATCAATCGTTGCACCCAAAGCAAAAGAAAAACAAGTCGACTTAGAGGTGAATATCGACCCACGCTTACCTTATCGCCTTATGGTGGATGATCATCGTCTAAGACAGATCCTCATGAATTTCATGTCCAACGCGGTCAAGTTCACCTCAGAGGGCACCGTAACTTTGGGGGTCAAAGTTAAACGCTATAACCCAGATAACACAACACTTGAATTCTCGGTTCAAGATACTGGGCTGGGCATTGACAAAACACAACAGAAAAAGATCTTCGAACCCTTCTCCCAAGAGGATGATTCAACAACACGCCAATTTGGTGGAACCGGCCTTGGCCTTGCCATCAGTACACAACTTGTCGAATTGATGGGTGGAAAAATTCAGCTTGAATCGGAAAAAGGACAAGGAAGCCGCTTTTACTTCGATGTTGATGTAAAGATTGATGAAGCAGGACAACACAGTCACCTATCCCAAAACCGAGCGATATGCATTGTTGGGCAAGAGTCCAATGCTATTGGGATAATAGAACGAGAAGTTCAGTTACTTTGCCCTCACTCCTCTTTATCGGTCATCAATCAACTACCAGACCAGAATGATTATCTTGATAGCAAATCATCAAAACCTGTTTTATTGATTGTCGAATCGCAAGATTTCACCTTGAAAGGAAAAGACTCTGCATTAAGCAATTTGAAACAAGCCGGCTTTCCTATTTGCTTAGTTCGTATGTTTTTGTCAGATACTCACGACTTTGGGAACAGTATCAATGCATTGATAAACCAACCTATTTATGGCTCCCGCCTTTTAAATGCATTGGAACAATGTCTCATAGACTCACCTCAGCAAGATGCTTCTCCTGATAGATCTGCAAACAAAACCATACTCATTGTTGAAGACAATGCAGTAAACCAAAAGATTGCAGGATTGCACGTCAAACGAGCTGGTTTTGACTTCGAATTTGCCAACGACGGGCAAGAGGGTGTTCAAAAGTATCGCTCAAACAATGCCTATGTCGCGATTTTAATGGACTGTATGATGCCAGTGATGGACGGCTTTGAAGCTACCAAAAGAATCCGGGCATTTGAGCAAGAAATCAAGGTAGAAAAACCCATTCCGATATTGGCACTTACTGCGAGTATCTTAGAAGACGACATCACTCGATGTTTTGATGTTGGAATGAACGACTACATCCCTAAACCCTTTAAATCGAACATCCTCAAAGAGAAGCTCAATAAAGCAATTAACCAGGCTAAGGATGGTAGCAGCAACTCTGAGCAAACGGCCATTCAGGTACCATCCGACTCAGCGAGTAAAATTCTTCTAGTAGAAGACAACCGAGTAAATCAGAAAGTGGCTTCTGTGCTGCTGAACAAGGCAGGATTCAACCTCGATATCGCTGACAACGGATTAGAAGCTCTAAACCTTATGAAGCAACACAATCAGTACGACATCATATTGATGGATTGCATGATGCCAGTAATGGATGGTTTTGAAGCCTCTCGTAGTATTCGCGACTTTGAGCAACAAAACACCCTTGATAGAACCCCTATTATCGCATTAACAGCCAGTGTAATTGATGATGATATTAAGCTTTGCTTCGATTCAGGCATGGACGCCTATGTTTCTAAACCCATCAAGAAACAAAAGCTGTTGGATGAAATCCATAAGCTACATAGGCAGGAGCGTAACGCATGTGCATAAATCTCTGTCGGTCCATCACTCCAATGGTATTGCTCATTTCTCTATCAGTGCTTACCAACTGGGAAGCCAAAGCCAACGCGGATATAGCTATTTTCACGCTAGATGACTCGATAAAACCCATATCCAAAGTGAAAGCACGAAAGATATATCGAGGCAAAACCACCAGGCTCAGTGGTAAACGGGTTGAGTTATCAGACTGGCCCAAGAACAGCAAAATACGAGATAACTTCTATCAGGAGTTATTGGGAAAAGACTCTGCTCAGATGAACTCTCACTGGGCCAGCCTTACTTTTTCAGGGACTCGCCCACCCAAAGAAATATCAGAGCCTGATGTTACCTACTTATTGAACTGGATGTCTCAGAAAAACAACCGATTAGGATATGCCCCACTCTACATTTTACCCGAATCAGCCAATGTTATTTACGTCATCGAAGCGGAGAAATAATATGAATGTTAGACCTTATCTTCTCTGTTCCACCTTGTTATCTACACCGGCATTTTCTGCTATAGAGATTACGGACAATCTGTTCGTCAGCGGATTTGGCTCAACCTCGTGGGTCAAATCTGACAACGAGAATGATCTGCTCATCAATAGAGAAATAAACGACGAATCATGTTGGGATTGTGATACCACTTTTGGACTTCAGCTGGATTATTATTACGAAGCGTTCAGCACATCACTTCAAGTCGTTAAAAGGCCTCAAGATGAATGGAGCTCTCCAGAGGTAGAATGGGCTTATATTGGATACGAAACCGACAACTTTAACTTTCGACTAGGTCGATTAAGGCTCCCGCTATTCTTGCTATCTGAGTACTACTATGTTGGCCATGCTTACACCACAGCTCGACCTTCAGATGAAGTGTATAATAGCGTGCTTGGTATCACTTCTTTCGATGGCGGGAGCATACAATACAGCACCGAGGTCAATGACGAGATGGCCTTATCTATTGAGCCGTTCTATGCGATTCAGCGAGACTCAGATGTACGCTTCAATGACTTCCAAGAGTACCATTTTGATACCAAAAGAATGTATGGTGTATCTGTTGATTTGGAGTTTGATAGGGGCAAGCTACGCACAACCTACCTTGAGTCAGAATACGATATGACCGTAACGCTGGGCAGTATGACTCTTCCCACTTTCAAAGACCAAGATATCTCTGTGTGGACATTAGGTGGCATGTATGAGTTTGAACACTTAACGCTGTCTATTGAAGGCCAAAGAAATCGGGTGTCAAAGTCCTGGTATACCAATGTCCAGACCACATTCCATAGCCTGATTCCTTATGTGCAGTACGGCGAAATCTATGGTGAAGATAACGACAAATCCTCTGACAGCTTCACAGCAGGGCTGAGATATAACCTTAGACCAAGCGTTTCGCTCAATGCCGAATGGCAGTACTTTGATACAGTCGAAGAAGGATCTCGACGAGGTTCATTCACGACTGGCTTTGGTCAGTCAGCCAATCTATACACTATTATGCTTAATTATGTTT
Source organism: Vibrio maerlii (assembly GCF_003415655.1). Lineage (GTDB taxonomy): Bacteria > Pseudomonadota > Gammaproteobacteria > Enterobacterales > Vibrionaceae > Vibrio > Vibrio maerlii. Next base: position 5,776 of record NZ_QRHC01000018.1, on the reverse strand, counting down.
TTTAGCCTTGGCGCTTTAACATTATAAAAGTCATGGACATAAAAGAGTAATTAAGGCAGTGATTTTGTAGAAAACACAAATGGATATCCTACACTTTTTATATTTACTGCTCTTTATGGAATTTGTTGCAGTTATAGAAAACGGAACAAAGCATGGAAAACAAGAAATGGATATTCTCTGGCAGTGTGATCGTTTTAGGGAGTGTAGGCCTTCTGCTCTCTCATGCATTCCATCCTGCGAACAACGATTCTGATCACCACCAAGACGTTTCTCAAGCAGATAGTCATACTTCCGAGCACGCAGATGTCGGCCATGACCACTCGCACCACCCAGAGTCCTATAATCCGGTCACTGCCAACCAAAGCGTCATTATCCCAATTCCTACTTCTATTGATCATATAGATAAAGAAAAAGCCAAACTGGGATGGAAGTTATTTAAGGACCCCAATCTTTCTTCAAATGGCCGCGTTAGCTGCGAAACCTGCCATAACCTCAACACCAACGGCGCTGAACTTACCGAGGTATCTGTTGGAGTTGGTGGCCAAGGTACTCGTAACTCTTTGACGGTGTTCAATGTCGCCTACAACTACCGCTTTTTTTGGGATGGTCGTGTGAATCGTCTCTCTGAGCAGATTGATGGCCCTATTCATGATCCACAAGAGATGGATTCGAACTGGAACAATATCGAAACCTATGTCAAACAGTCCAAACGCTATTCGGATGACTTCGAAAAGCTCGGTTTGAAAATATCTGAACAATCCATCAAGTCCGCCTTGGTTGAGTTTATGGAAGCACTCAATACGCCAAACTCTGATTTTGACCAATACCTATTGGGCAATAGAGAGGCTTTGAATAGCAGCGCTAAACGTGGTTGGCAGAAATTTCAAGACGAAGGCTGTGTGACGTGTCACCGGGGGCAAAACATCGGTGGTGGAATGGTAATGCGATTCGGCTTTTTCGGTGAAGACAAAATGGGCAATAAACGAAGCGAAGATACTGGGCGATTCCTTACCACTTCGAAAGCAGAAGATATGTTTTTATTCAGAGTGGCAAGCCTACGAAATGTAGCGAAAACCGCACCCTACTTTCATGACGGTAGAACTCAATCGCTTGAAGAAGCAGTCACCATTATGGGTGAGAGTCAACTAGGTAAGACACTCGAACCCCAAACTATTGATGATATCGTAGCGTTTCTAAACAGCTTATCAGGTGAAAACCCATCAATATTGAAGGAGTTTGCTAATGAACAAGAGTAAGCCATTATTTTTGGCCGCCTTCGTCATTACGTTATTGATGCTGACAGCTGCGTATTTTCTGTACTTAGAATCAGAGCGATTAGCTAAGCATAGGATGACTCTAGGTGGTGTTGGTCACGAGTTGATTGAACTCAAGGATAGAGTGACCAAACAAGCTCTAAATCAAACATCTGACCCGTTTTACCTTGCCAACGCAGTGGTGGGAATGGAGCAAAATATCGAAGACATGCTAACGACCTACCAACGAGAGTCCAAGGGTACCGTTGGCTTGTACAAGCAAGAAACCTATTCTGCCATTAAAGAGTTTACTGTTGATGCGGTCTTAATCACCGATGCCTTAGACCATGTCATCGGCTTATTGGTTGCTCAAGAGTCGATGCTAGCATCATTAACCAAGCAACTAGCGTATGAAGCGGAGAACTCAACCTTAAATTCAGCACAGCGAAATATACTATTAAGGAAGCTACAATCTGCCCAAATAAACATCGAAGAATACCCCAAGCTCTCAAATATCATAAACAGCTATCAAGAAGTCGAAAAACAAAAACAAGCACTGTTTGCCTTTCTCCTCAATCATGAGAACACTAATTTTGTCGAGCGAGTAGAGCATCAAATGAATGATTTTGAGACTCTAACTCGGGGTCATATTGTCCAATTGGAGACCAGTTTTATACTCATTATCGCCATCGTTGCCTTCACTCTTTACTTATTCAGAATGAAGGAAATAAAAACGAACCAACGTGCACTTGAGGAAACACTCAAACAAAAAGACAAGGCAAATCACGCAAAGTCGATGTTCTTAGCGAATATGAGTCATGAACTTCGAACTCCAATGAACGGTGTACTCGGACTGGCGCAGATTATTAAAGAAGAATCACCCGACCCAGAGTCTCGAGAGCATGCTAAAGTCATAGTGGATTCAGGCCAGCACCTTGTCACGTTATTGAATGACATTTTAGACTTTTCAAAAGTTGAAGAAGGCAAAATGGAGCTAGAGAGCCGACCGTTTGTTATCGACGAGGTCATTCAGCACCTTATTCACTCTTTGTCTCCACTGGCAGACGATAAAAATATTGAATTCAACATCAACAATTCAATTCCGAGCAATGTGCGTTTGCATGGTGATTCCGCTCGTTTGAGGCAGATTCTTTTCAACTTGGCAGGGAACGCCATTAAATTCACCAACATCGGCCATGTCGATGTAAAAATTGAGCTCAATTACACTCCACAATCGCTTCTACACATTCAAGTCGCGGATTCAGGTGTCGGCATTGAAAGGCACAAACTCGACACCATCTTTAGTCCCTTTGAGCAAGCGGATCTCTCTACTACACGCAAATTTGGAGGTACGGGTTTAGGTCTTGCCATTGTTAAACAACTTGCCGAGCTAATGGGTGGAGAGGTCGAGATATTTAGTCAGCCCAATGTAGGAACAGAATTCACACTCAACATACCGATTGGTTTCGAGGTCATTAAAGATGAACAACCTCAACAACACCCGATTCAAAATGAGACCGACAACCTCCCCGCGTTGAGCATACTCTTAGTAGAAGACAATCGAGTGAATGCGATTGTCGCACAAAGCTTCCTAAACTCTTGTGGTCACACAATTGAATGGGTAACAGACGGTTTACTGGCTATCGACAAACTCAAAGAACAACGTTTTGACCTCATTGTGATGGATAATCATATGCCTAATTTAAGTGGTGTCGAAACGATTAAACGTGTCAGACAAGAGTTAAACCTAGACACCGCCATCTTCGCGTATACCGCTGATGTATTTAAAGAGGCTCACGATGAGTTTCTAACCGCGGGTGCCGATTTTGTATTGACCAAACCGCTGCAAAAACAAAATCTTGAACGTGCTATTCGTCAATTTGAAGATATCGTTTATCGCCATAAAGTCGCCTCACCTTCCTGCGACCAAGCAAGCAATGTGGTTTCATTATTTAGACCAAGCGTGGAAAGACTTGCACTCACCGAAGAAGAACTTTCTCAAAGCCCAATGATCAATGAAATGGAATTGAGCGATGAGGAGACCATAGTTTTATTACAATCTGTACATGAGGAGTTTGAAACCAAGTCTCTGGCGGTCATCGAAGCTTTCTCGAACAACAACGTCAAAGAGCTTCATTCGCTGCTTCATTCAATTAAAGGGAGCTCGGCAGAAATGCAGTTCAGTAATTTGACTAGTCTTTCCGGAGAAGCTGAACTATCAGCTCGCAATGGAACGGTTCCTGACGGTGACATACTCCAAAAGCTTATCAATTTGATGCTCGTTAATAGCCATCAGACTCAACGAATGATCAAACAGATCCAAAATCATCAACAGGCAGGGTGACTGCATGATTCAAAGAATTAATGAACTGAATCCGTGGATGTATCAAGCATGCTTAGCCATTCTCGCATCTGTCGTGTTTATCTTAGATCTCACTATACCACTTGGTGTTGCAGCGGGTGTTCCCTATATCACGGTCATACTGTTCGCACTTATCACCAGTAAACCAGCACATACCTTTTCGTGGGCCATCATTTGTACCCTACTCACGCTTGCAGGTTTTTATTTATCTCCTTTTGGCGGAGAAGCGTGGAAAGTAGTTTCAAACCGAATATTAGCTATCTATGCCATTTGGATTGTCGCAATTGTGAGTCTGGTATTGATTCATAAAGCAAGAAATCTAGCCAAAGCAGAATCTGACTTGGCTGTAGCAGAATTTCGCTCGACCCTCGGGGAAGTCGCTGAGTATGCGACAGATGCCATCATAATTACCGACGCAAAGGGTTTGGTAACATGGGTAAATAAAGGTTTCACTAATATTTCAGGTTATACGCTTGACGAGGTCATCAATAAGAAGCCCGGAGATATCTTACAAGGTCCTGAAACAGATCTAATGGCAGTAAAAACACTCTCCAACGCGGTGAAATCTGCCCAGGCTGTTGAGCTCGAGATCATAAACTACCATAAGAGCGGCACCCCGTACTGGATTGATATTTCTATTACGCCCGTATTTGAGAAGGGAGAGCTTGTTAGATTTGTTGCAGTAGAACGAGATATCACGAAACGAAAGCAGCTGGAGCTTCGCCTAGAAAGTGGAGTCAATATCTCTCAACAAGCAAATACGACTAAAACGCATTTCATGGCACTCATGGCACACGAAATCAGCGGTCCTCTCTCTGACCTTAATGTCAGAGCCAAGGCTTTCAAGAATGAAAGCTCAGATACCAACGTCCAATCTTTTGCTCAAGAGGTCATGCAAATTGGTGAATCCATTCAAGACATCACAACAAACCTCAATGCTCTATCATGCATTGATTTAGATGCCCTCTCAATGAACAAACAAGCGTTTTCATTAACTAAAACGGTTAACTCTATTGCTACGCATATTTCTCAATTAACCCGATACCGTCAGGTTCATTTCATCAAAGACGTATCACTCAATGTAGATTCTCTATATTGTGGCGACGAGAAATTGATCCACAATGTGTTCTATTTTTTCGCTCTCAACACCATCACTAGTATGAACGAAGGAGTCGTTCAAATGAGATGTCTCGATCTTAATCAAGAGAATGAACCAACAAATGCTATCATCGCTTACGAGATCACCGTTGATGACAATGGAAAGAGTTATAGAAGAATTAACGCCATTAACCATTCTGACGCTGCCAACTCGAAACAAGTCAGTGCCGGTATGGCTTCCTGCTTTCAGTTAGCAAACGAAATCATCAAACAACTAAACGGCCGACTTTCACTAGAACACTTAGAAGATAAGGGGCAAACTCGAATATCGATCACCCTACCCCTTGCCATTGAAAGCAATTCAAGCCGAGTTGAGAAACCTCAAAAGCGCGTTCTCGTTGCTGAGGATAACCGCGTAAATGCCATGATACTGATGAAGTTCTTGAAGAATCTGGGATTTGAAAGTATTGACCACGCACTAAACGGTGCTGAGGCCATCGAGTTAACAAAAAGAAATCAGTATTACGCCATATTTATGGATAACCATATGCCCGTCATGACCGGTACAGAAGCAACGGATATCATCATTAGTCAGGTAGACGCCGACGCAAATATTATTGCTTGTACTGCAGATACATCTGAACTGGCTAGACAAGAGTTTATCAACAATGGTGCCAACGCGGTCATTTATAAGCCATTGAAGAAGTCTGCGATAGAAGAAGTGCTGATGGTTTCTCAGAAGTTAAAAGCGACAGGTTAAAGCAACAATTCTGAAGGCGTAATCTGAGGGGGAGAGACTGTCTTAAATTCTGTGTAACTGTCTAAACTTAAAGCCGTAATGGCTAAGGATAGGCACATGGATAAGAAAGCACTTGAAGCTTTTGCTAAAGAAGCTGCAAAGGGAATTAAAACTCCCGAAGACTTAACTGAATTCAGTCAGATGCTCAAAAAGATCACTGTTGAGGCTGCTCTCAACGCTGAAATGGATGAGCATCTTGGCTATGAAAAACACCAACCTTCTAAATCCAATAACAGCCGAAATGGAAAGAGTTCCAAGAGTGTA
>NZ_QRHC01000017.1 GCF_003415655.1 Vibrio maerlii | reverse complement strand
TCGTTTCCAATGGTTATCCCCCACATCAAGGCATATTCCCAGGCATTACTCACCCGTCCGCCGCTCGACGCCGTTATCGTCCCCCGAAGGTTCAGATAACTCGTTTCCGCTCGACTTGCATGTGTTAGGCCTGCCGCCAGCGTTCAATCTGAGCCATGATCAAACTCTTCAATTTAAGATTTTGTCGGCTCAATGAATACTGACTTCAAAACTACTAATGTAATTCTAAAGCTACTATCGTTCCAATAGAACGATAATAAATTGACTGTGCCAATGACCGAAGTCATCGTTTGGTCACTCAGTTCATTGAAACCAAAGTTGAAACCGGAGTTTCATTTTTTGATTATCATCAACGAGTGCCCACACAGATTGATAGGTTTAAATTGTTAAAGAGCTTTGCTTTAAGAGCCTCTCTCAAAGCGGACGGCCATTTTAGCGATTTAAAGTTTAGTGTCAACCACTTTTTTCAAACTTTTTTCAAGCATTTCTGCTTGGCTTTGTGACCTTGCTAACTCAATCCCGTTCTTTTCGAAGCGTTCCCGTGTCAGCGAGGGGGCATTATAGAGATCGGAATCACATTGGCAAGCGCTTTTTGAAGGTTTTTTTGTGTTTTTAACCGTTTGGACGTTTAATGCTCTAAAAGGCTTGTTTTTGCTACTATATTAAGCAGCAAGCACTGAGTTTTATGCATGGAAAGGAGAATTATGAGTTCGTTACGTAGTTATAAAGGTATCAACCCTAAACTTGGTCAACGTGTCTATATAGATAATAGCTCTGTTTTAGTAGGTGACATTACCATTGGCGACGATTCGAGCGTTTGGCCTCTGGTTGCTGCTAGAGGGGATGTAAACCATATTGTGATTGGTGCGCGAACTAATATCCAAGATGGCTCTGTTTTGCACGTCACCCACAAGAACGCTCAGAATCCAGAGGGTTACCCTCTTATTATTGGTAATGATGTTACTGTTGGGCATAAAGTCATGCTGCACGGTTGCACTATCAAAGATCGCGTGCTCGTAGGTATGGGTGCCATCATCCTGGATGGTGCTGTGATTGAAAATGAGGTTTTGATCGGTGCTGGTAGCCTCGTGCCACCTAACAAAATATTAGAAAGTGGCTTCTTATACGTTGGAAGCCCGGTAAAACAGGCTCGTCCTCTTAATGATCAAGAACGAGCATTTTTACAAAAGTCCGCTGACAACTATGTACAAAACAAAAACGACTACATAGAAACGGTAAAAGATATCTAACTCTTGTCTCTATCTTCTATAGGTATGAAGAGAATAGAAACCTAATTTAAAGCTCTACTTGCCCAAGGCTATTGAACTCTTCATCTTCAATAGCCTCTTCTGCCATCTCTTCTAGATCAAAGCGTAGGTCTGAAAAGCAATCGAGCGCTTGCTCTGCGGTCAAATCATCACGATGAGATAGCAGTTTAAGGCGAGAGAGTGAAACCACGCATTCGATCAGTGCACCCGATTGTTGGGCTGGGAATACAACAGCCTGCAATGCTTCATTCCATTCTTGGAGGTCTGGGAATAGGATTGACTGGTTCATTACATACCCTCTAGGTTCTTTCTCAGCTCTCGCAAGATCTGTTTAGTCCCTGGTCTTAGACCACGCCACAGCATAAAGCTTTCTGCTGCTTGCCCCACCAGCATTCCCAACCCGTCATAGGCTTTGTGTACGCCATTATCTCGAGCCCACTGGTTAAACAGCGTCGTACCCGCACCATAAACCATGTCATAGACAACCGTATTACTGCTAAAAATAGATTCAGATATTGCCGGACGTTGACCACTTAATCCTGACGAAGTGGAATTGATGACCACATCAAAACTACCTTCCACTTGCTCCAAAGAGCAGGCTCCGACTTGACCAAAAGGTTTGAACATCTCCGCTAGCTGCTCAGCTTTCGCTAGGGTACGGTTGGCAACGACAACAGAGGCAGGTGATTGATCTAACAGTGGCTTAATTACACCGCGTGCCGCACCACCAGCACCAATTAATAAAATACGTGCACCCTCTAATGTCACCTGATACTGCAAAAGGTCTTGCACTAGACCTTCACCATCAGTGTTATCACCAATGATTTCACCGTCATCCAACTTCTTTAGTGTATTAACAGCGCCTGCAAGTTGTGCTCGCTCTGTGAGTCGATTGGCAAACTGATAAGCATCTTCTTTAAAAGGTGCTGTCACATTGCAGCCTTTACCACCCTCGGAGAAAAAAGCCGTTGCTGCTTCAATGAAAGTGCCAGCTTCTGGCTGCTTTGCCGTATAGGTCAGCATTTGATTAGTTTGACGAGCAAAGAGGGTATGAATAAAAGGAGACTTGCTCTGTCCAATGGGATTACCAAAAACGGCGTAACTATCAATTTGCTGTGTCATATCCTTGCCTAACAAACATAAAAAAGGGTCATGCGATGCATTGACCCTATCACTATCTATATAAGGAGAAAAGCGTTACCACTCTCTTGGCTTAAGGTAATTATCGTAGAGCTCTGCCTCTGGAGAATTTGACTCAACTTGATAAGCGTATTCCCAGCGAGCTAATGGTGGCATAGACATCAAGATGGATTCGGTTCGTCCGCCACTTTGGAGACCAAATAGAGTGCCACGATCATAAACAAGGTTAAACTCAACATAGCGACCGCGACGATAGAGTTGGAACTCTCGCTCCCTTTCCCCAAACTCCGTCTGCTTTCTTTTACTCACAATCGGCACATAAGCTTGAGTAAAACCTTTACCTACCGCTTGGGTATAAGAAAAACACTTATCAAATTCCCATTGATTTAAATCATCAAAGAAGAGACCGCCGACACCACGAGTCTCGTTACGATGAGGTAAGAAGAAATACTTATCACACCACGCTTTGTGCTCGGCGTAGAGGTCATCACCAAATGGCTGGCAAATTGCTTTCGCAGTGTCATGCCAATGCTGACAGTCTTCTTCAAACGGGTAATACGGGGTTAAATCAAAACCACCACCAAACCACCAGATAGGGTCTTGACCCTCTTTTTCTGCAATAAAGAAACGAACATTGGCATGAGAGGTTGGGATGTAAGGGTTATTGGGATGAATCACTAGAGATACCCCCATGGCTTCAAAGCTTCGTCCTGCCAGCTCTGGTCGATGTGCTGTTGCAGAAGCTGGCATTGCACTCCCTTGAACATGGGAAAAGTTCACCCCTGCCTGCTCAAATACCGCACCAGATTTAAGTACACGGGTGCGACCACCGCCTGCAAGGCGCTCTTCAGGGCCTTTCTGCCATGCGTCTTCTACAAACGTTTCGGAACCATCAGCTTGTTCAAGCTCACGACAGATGGAATCTTGCAGCTCTAGTAAAAAGGCTTTTACTGTGTTCTTGTCTACCTTTGACATCTTCAATCCTAATTATCCTTTAGCCTTGTCGTAATACTTGGCCTGTTTTGGCGTCACGAATCTCACTTGGTTTTTCGCGACCACCGGTTTGACCTTCTAAGATAGCGACCAGTTTATCACCAAGCTGATCTCTCACCTCTTCGGTTGTTATGCATGGTGGCAGACCAGTAAGATTCGCACTGGTTGAGGTGATCGGTTTACCAAAGGCATTACAAATCTCTTGTACCAGAGGGTGATCCGTTACCCGCACTGCTATCGAGTCAAACTGCCCGCTCACCCAAGAGGTCACCTTTTTACTTGCTGGTACGATCCATGTTACCGGGCCCGGCCAGCTGACGTGCATTTGTTCAAGGTGCTCCGGCTCTAATTTGTCTTCATCGATATATGGCAGCAGCTGTTCATAGTTTGCTGCAATAAGGATTAACCCTTTTTCAACTGGTCTTTGTTTAATTTCGAGTAACTTTTGAATCGCTTCAGGACTGTCTGGATCACAACCAACACCAAAAACCCCTTCCGTTGGATATGCAATCACTTCCTGTTGTTTTAGTGCTGCTAATGACTGTTCAAAGTTGTTCAAAATAATCACCTAAAGTGCTCGATTTAACTATTGCAAATAAGTGTACAAACATTCTTTGCCTCAACCTAAAGCTATTTGTTTATAAATTGTATCTATTTATCCTTACCAACAAACGCAAACGTTTGCTTGAGGGGTAATTCTCCGTATAATGCGCGAAAAGTTTGGGCATTTGCCCTCGTTCACCCACCTAAATAAAGCGTGAAGGAGTTTGAGATGACTACAGTCGGTATCATCATGGGTTCGAAATCTGATTGGCCAACAATGAAACTAGCAGCGGAAATGCTAGATCAATTTGGTGTTGAGTATGAAACAAAGGTTGTTTCGGCTCACCGTACCCCTCAGCTTCTTGCAGATTACGCAACAAGCGCAAAAGAGCGTGGTATTAAAGTGATCATCGCTGGTGCTGGCGGTGCCGCTCACCTACCAGGCATGACTGCGGCATTTACTTCTCTTCCAGTTTTGGGTGTACCTGTTCAGTCTCGCGCACTGAGTGGTGTGGATTCTTTATACTCTATCGTGCAAATGCCAAAGGGTATTGCAGTTGGTACACTAGCAATCGGTGAAGCCGGCGCAGCAAACGCAGGTATTCTTGCAGCACAGATCATCGGTACTCACAATGAAGAAGTGATGGCGAAGGTTGAAGCATTCCGCACAGAGCAAACCGAAACTGTGCTTGCAAACCCAGATCCATCTGAGGGCTAATACCATGCATGTATTAGTACTTGGTGCTGGTCAGCTTGCTCGTATGATGTCTCTTGCTGGCGCACCTCTTAATATTGAGATCTCAGCGTATGATGTGGGTAGCGAAAATATCGTTCACCCGCTCACCCAGGCTGTTTTAGGTAAAGGCCTAAGCAATGCTATTGCACAGGCAGATGTCATTACTGCTGAGTTCGAACACATCCCACATGATGTCCTCGATGTATGCGAGCAAAGTGGTAAGTTCTACCCAACGGCTGATGCAATTAAAGCCGGTGGCGACCGTCGCATTGAAAAAGCACTGCTTGATGCGGCAAAGGTAAATAATGCCAAGCATTACATCATCAATACTCGCCACGACTTTGAGCAAGCGATTGAGTTCGTTGGTTTGCCAATGGTGCTGAAAAGTGCGTTAGGTGGCTACGATGGTAAAGGGCAATGGCGTTTAAAAGAGCTAAGCCAAGTGGATGCTATTTGGTCTGAGATGGAGCAATGCATCCAAGCGACTGATACCCAAGCTATCGTCGCTGAAGAATTTGTTCCTTTCGATCGCGAAGTATCACTGGTTGGTGCGCGCAGCAGCGATGGCGATGTGGTGGTTTATCCATTGGCCGAAAACGTTCACATCAATGGTGTACTCAGTCTATCAACGGCTATCAATGAGACAGCTTTACAGCAGCAAGCTAAAGAGATGTTTACTGCCGTTGCTAACGAATTAGATTACGTCGGCGTTCTAGCGCTTGAGTTCTTTGACGTGAAAGGCGCGTTATCGGTTAATGAGATCGCTCCTCGCGTGCACAACTCAGGTCACTGGACTCAACAAGGTGCGGAGACATGTCAGTTTGAGAACCACCTGCGTGCGGTATGTGGAATGCCACTAGGCTCGACTGAGATGATTCGTCCAACAACCATGGTCAATATCCTTGGTGAAGATACTCTGCCAGTAGAGGTTCTTGCTATGGATTCATGTCATATCCACTGGTATGGCAAAGACAAACGTCCAGGTCGTAAGATGGGCCACATTAACGTGTGCGGTCATGACTACCCGAAGCTCACTGACAACTTAGCTGAGCTAGGTAGGGTTCTCGATAAGAATGCCTTCCCCGTTTTTAACGGCTAAATTCACATTCTAATAAAGACAAAAGCGAGGTTAATCTCTCGCTTTTTTTGTATCTGGCCCTAAACACCGAATCGATTTACGGCTGATTGTGATGACATTTTCGGTCTGCGCATTGCAGCTTCACACCACTCGCAACCTTTTTCTCAATCAATAATGGGAAATGGCATTTCTCACACTCTCCGATAATGGGTGGCGAGTTCACCGCAAACTTACACTTTGGGTAGTTATCGCATGCGTAAAATGTCTTACCAAATCGGGTCTTGCGCTCAACCAAGTGTCCTTTTTTGCATTCAGGACAAGTGATCTTCTGTTGTGGACCAGACTCTGGTTTCTCGGCTTCTGTCGACTGGATATAGTGACACGACGGATAACCACTGCAACCGATAAACATCCCGTAGCGACCTTGTCGCAGAACAAGTTCACTGCCACATTCCGGGCAAGGTACACCTAACTCTTTGACAATATGACCATCGTTTTGGTGAAGGGGTTTTATGTAGTCACAGCTCGGGTATTGATTACAGCCAAGGAACGGGCCGTGTTTACCATGCTTGATGTGCAGCTCCCCTGAACATTGAGGGCAAGGCTCATGTTCAAGGGCATGCTCGTGGGCAGAAAACAGTTGATGATCGATCTTACTACTCATTAGGCAGGCAACTCGATAAAAGAAAGTGAATTAGTGAACCAATCCCTGCTCAGTGTTATACAGCAATTCTTCCATTTGCGTGTACGCGCTCTCATTACCTGGTACATTGAATAGCACCATCAGTACGACCCATTTCAGGTCTTCAAGCTCAAGTTCGTTGGTTTCGAGCCCCATGATACGGTCAATCACCATCTCACGCGTCTCTGTAGTCAATACTTGAACCTGCTCTAAAAACAGTAAGAAGCCACGGATTTCGACACCCATACGAGCCATTTCTTGCTTGGTATAGATACGTGTCGACGTCGCCGCACTCATTGAAATAGCAGAACGAGAGTCTTCTTGCTGTAGCGCAGCTAAATCTTCTAACCAATTTAGCGCTTTGTAGATCTCTTTTTGATGAAAGCCAGCGCGAAGTAACTCTTCTTCTAACTCATCTTGATCGACTTGTAACTCAGCATCGCTATGAATATAAGTTTCAAAGAGATACATCAAAATATCCATCATAGCTTGCTCCCCCCATTTCGAATATAGCCACCGGAAACTGCAACAACGTGCCCCAAGAGTTCGAGCTCTAGGAGCTGCATCATGACCTCATGCACAGGTATATTGGTACGCTGAGCCAAAATATCAACTGGTGTCGCCTCATTTCCTACGTTAGCGAACAGTTGGGGAAATGGCAATTGTTCTTGTGTGACATCTTCATTACTTACAAAGAGTTCGCTACTTGCCGGCTGCGTTGCTGGATGCTTAGAAAACAAATCACCCTGCTTGGTATAAGACCAGTTAATCAGAGAATCAATTTCAGCAACGACCTCATCAGCACTATGTACCAGTGTCGCACCCGACTTAATCAGCAGGTTGTTCCCCCTTCCTGTTATATGGTCGACAGACCAAGGCAGAGCAAACACCTCACGGTTTTGTTCTAGGGCATACTTAGCCGTAATCAGTGACCCACTCTTTTCTGCCGCTTCAATCACCAAGGTTCCGGCGCTGAGGCCACTGATGATCCGATTACGGCGAGGGAAGTTTTCGGGACGAGCTGGAGTTATAGGACGAAACTCTGAGACTAAAGCCCCCTGTTCCATTATCCTTGCAGCCAATCCTCGATGACGCGCTGGATAAACTCTCTCTAAGCCAGTGCCAAGCACAGCAACTGTTTCACCCTGCTGTTTTAACGCACCATCATGTGCGTAACCGTCGACACCCAAAGCTAAACCACTCGTAACCACCAAACCACTCTTAACCAAATCGGAAGCAAAACGACTAGATAATTCTAAAGCCTCTAGGCTTGCATTGCGGCTGCCGACAATTGCGACTTGAGGGTCAGTTAAGACAGACACTTTGCCTCTGACAAATAACAAAGGCGGTGGGGAAGCAATCTCTTTTAACAAAGGAGGATAGAGTTGATCACACAGAGCAAGAATATGACCATCTGACCGCTCGCGCCACTCTAAACAAGCCTCAACTTCTCTTTGTGAGTGGTGATGAAGAAATTGAATCTGTGTGGAGCTAAGACCTAAGGCGTGCAACTCACGACCGGGAAGTTGAATTAGCTGCTCTGGAGAGTCGATAGACTGCAATTGAGATAACTTACGTGGCCCGAGTCGAGGTACAAAGGCCAACGCCATCCAAGCCGCTAATCGTTGCTCGCTCAAAAGCCCTCTCTTTCGTTTGTGGTAACTGCAATCGAATAATCTGTTTGCTGGTTTGAACGTAAAGGAGATACGGCTAAGAACCCTCTATCAATATCTCTTTTGCTTCGGGTAATCAGAGCAAGGCTAAAAGATTCGTAAGGGATGATCACCATCATAGAGCCCACATGATGGCTAGGTAAGTGGATTTCTGAGCTCTGTAAATTGGGAGCATATTGATAACCGCCAGGAGACTCAAACACCTCGGTACCAAAGTCCATCAGATCAAACATCGAGCCTTGCTTCACCCCATCTTTAAAACCACGGTCAATCACGACCACCTGTTTTGCTGCTAAGTATTGGTTTCCCTCGATAGAGCCAAGAATGTTCGCGGTCATGTCTTTAGGCACGGGCTGAGGGGCGAAATTATGACCAAGCTGCAATGGGTCATTTTCTAGATCTGGAATAGCAATATCATTCAGCCGAACCTCTTGGATCTGATTACCTATTTTCAGTGCACTCATCTTGCCATCAATCGTTACCGAATGAGCCTTAGCAACTTGCTTAAGCACGACAATGTCTTCACCACTCTCTTCTCTTACATAATCAGTAACCAAGCGATAGATACTCCATAGCTTATGACGATGAACTCCATCGATATAAACTGTATCCCCTGTAGCGAGGTAAGATCGGCCATGACTAGCACCAATGATACGACTGGCCTTGTCCAGTTTAGGCTTTGCTAAAAGACGGTCAGACGGCAGATATGGCAAAACAAGGTCTTGTTCTAAGGTTGGAGGTGCTTGCTTATGAGAAATGCGTACCTGAGGGCTTAGCTTTTTTACAGATTTCACGCTCAAGACAGGTTGCCCGTCGAGCCAAATAAGATTGAGCTGGTCACCGGGATAAATCAGGTGAGGGTTGTCTAGCCTCGGATTTGCATGCCAAAGCTGTGGCCATAACCAGGGGCTATCGAGATAAAGTGCAGATATTCCCCATAAGGTATCTCCTTGTTCTACTACATAACTTTTCGGTGCGGTGTATTTAACAGACAGAGGTATCTGCTCACTTGCGTGGCCAAGGCTTGATATCGATAGTAGAGCGCCTAAAAAGCAGTGGGCTAAACGGAGCATGACCTGATTTCCTTGGTCTTGGTTTATGGCTATTGGAGGAGAGATTTCCTGACTTGATGCTGTCATTTAGGTCATAAAATGTCTAGAATTGAGCCAACAAGCTTTTTGCTGTTTCGGCACAGTTCAACATTTCGAGTGTATATGTCTGTATTACAAGTATTAACATTCCCTGATGATCGCCTACGCACGGTTGCAAAACCTGTTGCTGAGGTGACTCCTGAAATCCAGAAGATCGTCGATGACATGATTGAAACCATGTACGACGAAGAAGGTATCGGCCTAGCGGCAACCCAAGTCGATGTACACCAACGTATCGTGGTTATCGACATCTCTGAAACTCGCGATGAGCCTATGGTGCTTATCAACCCAGAGATCACCGAAAAACGTGGTGAAGATGGCATCGAAGAAGGCTGTCTCTCTGTACCTGGTGCGCGCGCTCTTGTGCCACGTGCTGCAGAAGTGACGGTAAAAGCGCTTGACCGTGACGGTAAAGAGTTCAGCTTTGATGCTGATGACCTGCTTGCGATCTGTGTTCAACACGAACTAGACCACCTAGAAGGTAAACTATTCGTTGATTACCTATCACCACTAAAGCGTAAGCGCATCCAAGACAAGCTAGCGAAGATCAAGCGATTCAACGATAAGCAGTCAAAGAATGCATAATCTTCTATCCTCTAGATAGTTGAAATAATTAATAAAGGAAGCCTACCTTGAGCCAGTCTTTAAGAATTGTCTTTGCAGGTACTCCAGATTTCGCCGCCCGTCACTTGGCGGCGTTGTTGTCTTCGGAGCACGAGGTTATTGCGGTTTATACTCAGCCAGATCGACCAGCCGGTCGCGGTAAGAAACTAACTGCTAGCCCAGTAAAAAATATTGCCCTAGAGCATGATATCCCTGTCTACCAACCAGAAAACTTTAAGTCTGATGAAGCAAAGCAACAGCTTGCTGATCTAAATGCAGACATCATGGTAGTGGTCGCTTACGGTCTACTACTGCCACAGGCAGTACTCGATACTCCTAAACTCGGCTGTATCAATGTTCATGGTTCAATCTTGCCACGTTGGCGTGGTGCTGCACCTATCCAACGCTCTATCTGGGCGGGTGACAAAGACACTGGTGTCACCATTATGCAGATGGACATAGGCCTAGATACTGGTGATATGCTAAAAATCGCAACGCTTCCGATTGAAGCTAGCGATACCAGCGCTTCTATGTATGAAAAACTGGCAGAGCTTGGTCCTGAAGCGCTGGTTGATTGCCTTGCAGATATTGCTGCTGGCAACGCAGTAGCAGAGAAACAAGACGATGAATTAGCAAACTACGCTAAAAAGCTAAGCAAAGAAGAAGCTCGCATCAACTGGGCAGATGATGCAGAACATATTGAGCGCTGCGTTCGTGCCTTCAACCCTTGGCCTATGAGTCACTTTGAAGCCGCTGAAAACAGCATTAAGGTTTGGCAGAGCCGTGTAGCAGATCAGTCTAGTGATAAAACCGCAGGTACTATCCTACAAGCAGACAAAACCGGTATCTATATCGCAACCGGTAACGGTGTGCTTGTTTTAGAACAGCTACAAGTGCCAGGTAAAAAAGCAATGTCAGTACAAGATATCCTCAACTCTCGCGCAAGCTGGTTTGAGGTGGGTTCGCAACTTAGCTAACCCCTTAACCTTTATTGAGGTTAAACCGTTAATACCTTAGCGAGGGCAGAGATGCCCTCAATCTTTTCATCAAAATGTTGGTACTTCACATGAATGTTCGCGCAGCTGCCGCTAATGTCATCTTCCAAGTGGTCGACAAGGGTCAATCACTCTCTCACGCTCTCCCTGCCGCTCAAAAAACGATTCGCCCACGCGATCACGCACTACTGCAAGAGATCTGCTACGGCGCATTACGCTACTTGCCTCGACTCGAGTCGATTGCTAATGAGCTCATGGAAAATCCGCTTAAGGGCAAGAAGCGTGTGTTTCACCACCTGATTCTGGTAGGAATCTATCAACTGAGTTTCATGCGTATCCCATCACATGCGGCGGTAGGTGAAACAGTAGAAGCGACTAAAACACTGCGTGGACCGAGCTTACGCGGCTTAATTAACGCGGTTCTGCGTAACTACCTTCGTAACCAAGAAGAGCTTGATGAAATGGCTACCAGCCATAATGCCGGTAAGTATGGTCATCCGAACTGGCTGCTAAAAATGCTGCAAGAATCTTACCCTGATAAGTGGGAAGATTTGGTTGAAGCGAACAATAGCAAAGCGCCGATGTGGCTGCGTGTAAACCGTCAGCACCACACTCGTGATGAGTACATTGAGTATCTCAATGATGAAAACATTGAATTCACTCTCCACCCAGAAGCGGCAGACGCGATAAAATTAGCTAAACCTTGTGACGTAAATAACCTTCCTGGTTTTGATAAAGGATGGGTATCGGTGCAAGATGCAGCGGCTCAACTATCGGTCAATTACCTTAAGCCGCAAGAAGGTGAGTTGATCCTAGATTGTTGTGCAGCACCCGGTGGTAAAACGGCACACATCCTAGAGCATACCAATGACACTGAAGTGGTTGCGATGGATGTTGATGCTAAACGCCTTGATCGAGTGTATGACAACCTCGACCGCCTGCACCTAAAAGCAGACGTTATTTGTGGTGATGCTCGATACCCTCAAGAGTGGTGGCAAGGTGATAAGTTCGATCGTATCCTGCTGGACGCGCCTTGTTCCGCAACGGGTGTTATCCGTCGTCACCCAGATATCAAGTGGCTACGCCGTGCTGATGACATCGAGGCTCTGGCTAAACTACAAAGCGAGATCATGGACGCGATGTGGCAGCAACTGAAAGTGGGCGGCACTATGGTGTATGCGACCTGTTCAATCACTCCTCAAGAAAACGTTGAACAAGTAAAAGCTTTCTTAGGGCGTACTACGGATGCTCAATTGGTAGACTCTGACCCTGAAAATCCAGGTCGTCAGATCCTACCTGGTGAAGAAGATATGGATGGCTTCTACTACGCAGTATTAGTGAAAAACTAAGATTAATCAGGGACAAATATTAGCGGCTCAACAGAGTCGCTTTTTGATTGAAGAGATACGACTATGAAAATCATCATTCTGGGTGCAGGACAAGTTGGCGGTACTCTGGCTGAAAACCTCGTTGGTGAAAACAACGACATCACCATCGTCGACAAAAATGGCGAGCGCTTACGCGAGCTACAAGATAAATACGATTTGCGTGTCGTCAATGGTCATGCGAGCCACCCAGACGTATTACGAGAAGCGGGTGCGCAAGATGCCGACATGCTGGTTGCCGTGACAAATACTGATGAAACCAACATGGCAGCATGTCAGGTTGCGTTCACGCTCTTCAATACCCCGAACCGCGTCGCTCGTATCCGTTCACCTGAATACCTTGCAGAGAAAGAAGCCCTGTTCAAATCTGGTGCTATCCCCGTCGATCACCTAATTGCTCCAGAAGAGTTAGTAACGGCTTATATTGAGCGTTTGATTCAGTACCCTGGCGCCCTTCAGGTAGTAAGCTTTGCAGAGCAAAAGGTTAGCCTAGTAGCAGTAAAAGCTTATTATGGTGGTCCACTGGTCGGTAACGCACTTTCTGCGCTGCGTGAGCATATGCCGCACATCGATACGCGAGTTGCAGCAATTTTCCGCCAAGGCCGCCCTATTCGCCCACAAGGCACCACCATCATAGAAGCCGATGATGAGGTATTCTTTGTGGCTGCAAGTAACCACATTCGTTCAGTCATGAGTGAGTTGCAGCGCCTAGAGAAAAACTATCGCCGCATCATGATTGTCGGTGGTGGTAACATCGGTGCGAGTCTCGCTAGACGTCTTGAATCTAACTACAGTGTGAAGCTGATTGAACGTAGCTATGCACGTGCAGAGCAGCTTTCCGAGACCCTAGAAAATACCATCGTATTCTGTGGAGATGCCGCAGACCAAGAGCTTCTAAACGAAGAAAACATCGATCAGGTGGATGTTTTCATCGCCCTCACCAACGAAGATGAAACCAACATCATGTCGGCGATGCTGGCGAAGCGCATGGGTGCGAAAAAAGCGATGGTACTCATCCAGCGCGGTGCGTATGTCGATTTGGTTCAGGGTGGTGTTATCGATGTAGCGATATCGCCCCAACAAGCGACGATATCCGCTCTACTGACCCACGTTCGTCGTGCTGATATTGTGAACGTATCTTCACTGCGTCGTGGCGCTGCAGAAGCGATTGAAGCGGTAGCTCACGGCGATGAAACTACATCGAAGGTTGTGGGTAAGGCTATTGGTGATATTAAGCTACCGCCAGGCACTACCATTGGCGCGATTGTTCGTGGTGAAGAGGTATTGATCGCACACGATAGAACCATTATTGAGCAAGATGACCATGTGGTTATGTTCTTGGTTGATAAGAAATACGTTTCGGACGTGGAATCCCTATTCCAACCTAGTCCATTCTTCTTGTAGGTGTTTAATGGTCAACTTCCGCCCCATTCTGCTGGTCATAGGGTTAGTGTTATCTAAGCTTGCCCTATTTATGTATGTGCCAACACTGGTTGCATTCGTCACTGGTACAGATGGCTTTTTGGAATTTGGCCAATCCGTTTTGATTACTCACCTAATCGCCTTTGCGTGTCTTTCTGTGGGTCGAACTGCGCACTTTAGACTCAGTGTGCGGGATATGTTCCTCATAACATCCTTGGTGTGGACCATAGCGAGTGCCTTTGCGGCATTGCCGTTTGTGTTCATCAACCACATAAGCTTCACTGACGCCTATTTTGAGACCATGTCAGGCATTACAACCACAGGTTCAACAGTGCTCAGTGGGCTAGATAACATGGCGCCAAGCATCCTTCTTTGGCGCTCTACGTTGCAATGGCTCGGTGGTATTGGCTTTATTGTGATGGCTGTAGCTGTGCTACCTATGTTGAACGTCGGTGGTATGCGCCTGTTCCAGACCGAGTCTTCTGACTGGTCAGATAAAAGTAGCCCACGCGCTAAGACTGTCGCCAAGAATATTGTGTTGGTGTATCTGACACTGACTGCGCTGTGTTTTATTGCTTATCTGTTTACCGGGATGAGTGTGTTTGATGCCATTAACCACGCGTTTACCACCTTATCAACTGGTGGCTACTCGACCTCTGATGGCTCGATGAACCACTTCTCGAACTCAGCTCATTGGGTTGGTACCTTCTTCATGTTCTTGGGGGGCTTGCCCTTCTTGCTGTTTGTTTCAGCAATGAAGAAGCGTAAACTCGACGCTCTCGTGCATGATGCGCAAGTCAGAGGCTTTACCTATCTGTTTGTTGGATCCAGCTTGATGGTCGCTGCTTGGTTAGTCATTCGAGATGGTTACACCTTCCTTGATGCCATTCGTGTGTCAGCATTTAATATCGTCTCGGTTGTCACTACCACTGGATTTGGTTTAGAAGATTTCACAGCATGGGGGGCATTGCCAACCACCTTATTTGCCTTCTTAATGATGGCTGGAGCATGCTCAGGCTCAACCTCAGGTGGAATCAAGGTATTCCGATTCCAGATCGCTATCACCCTACTAAACAAACAGATGATGAAGCTTATTCACCCATCGGGGGTGTTCGTTCAACGCTACAATAAGCGCCCAGTGAATGATGATATCGTTCGCTCAGTGGTTGCGTTTGGCTTGATGTTCTTCATCACCATCATCGCTATTGCTGCCGGATTAAGCATTATGGGCCTCGATCCCATCACTAGCATCTCGGGGGCTATTACTGCGGTCGCGAATGTGGGCCCAGGAATGGGAAGCGTGATTGGTCCAACGGGTAACTTTGCCCCGCTGCCTGATGCTGCGAAATGGTTACTCAGCTTTGGAATGCTGATGGGCCGCCTAGAAATACTGACATTATTGGTACTGTTCTTCCCTGCTTTCTGGCGCCGTTAAACGGGCTTCACATACCAATAGATAGCGAAGAAATGACAGATACTGCCAGCCAGCACAAACACGTGCCAGATAGCATGGTTGTATGGGATTTTATCATTCACATAAAAGATAACCCCCAATGAGTAGACCACACCACCTAACGCGAGCAGCACTAACCCACCAACCTCCAAGCTAATTGCCAGTTGGTAAATCACGATCAGAGATAGCCATCCCATCAACAAATAAGTGACCAATGACAAGCGTTTGAAGCGATATACAAAAGCTATCTTCATCACAATACCCACCAGCGCAATCAACCAGATCACCGCCATCAAACCAACCGCGAGTGGTGTTCTCAAACTAACCAACATAAATGGCGTATAGCTACCCGCGATAAGTAGGTAGATCGCACAGTGGTCGAGGGTTTTAAATAAGCGCTTAGTCGAAGGATTTGGGATGGCATGATAGAGGGTAGAAGCGAGGAACAAGACAACAACACTGCTACCATAAATAGACATGCTGGTGATGGTTAATGCATCTGCGCCAGCAGCTAGCGACTTCATGACTAACAAAACCAAACCAACCATACCTAACACACAGCCAAGGGCATGTGTCAAAGTATTAGCGACCTCTTCATTAACGCTGTAAGCAGATTTTGCCTGTGACATGGTTCTACCTCCTATTGAATAGGAGGTAGTATTACACATTAAGCTTACACGTGTAAGCTTAAAATTAAGTTTATACTCTAGTTAGAATCGAGGGTCTTAATGTAAATGAATTAAGTCGTTGATTCCAAGAACTCTAATACCTGCTGACCTGCTTGATCTGGTTGGGTGTTAACAGGAATAGTCAATTGACGTTTTAGCTCCCCTAACCCCAGAAGGCTAGAAAGCATACCGCCAATACCACGCTGGCTACGATCGACCTCAAACCAAAGTTTTAGCTCAGACTCATCACGATACGCGACAATCTCTACCTCTCGCCAGCGACCATGATAAGGACCAGTAGTCGGCACAAATTCAAACTCTTGTACAAATGGCAAAGCAAAGCCTTTCGCCGCTTCACACTCCACCTGACGAATACGTAGTCCTTGCTCTTCCAATGCGGTTAATATTCCGTCCATCAAGGGATCGGGGCGCACGGTAAGAATATCTTTGTCACTAGGGTCAACCGCCAGTGAAATATCTAAGCTTGTATCGAGCCAGACTTTTGCATCACCAATCGTCACAGGCGTATTCCAAGGTACATCAAGGGTAACCTCAAACTCTCGTTCCTCACCCGAGTCGATGGTGAAGGCATAAGGCAACTGCCACTTAGAAAGTACGTAGCTCTTGTTAACGATCTTTTTGCGTCCAGAGTTACGATTGTCGTTATCCGCCGATACTTCTTCTTTATATTGGCAGCATAGCTTCACGTTGATGTTACCGATCTCTTGCGCCGTTGATCCACCATATACATGAATCACCACTTGTACCTGATCGCCAGGGTTCAGTATCTCTTGCTGGAGCACTGCATCAACCTTGGCTGAGCCAATCCCCAGGCTCGCTAGTGTTTTCTTAAAAAATGACATAACGGAAACTCCTTCTCACAACACCTTCATACTACCGTTAATACAAATAAAATCTCTAACCGAGTCAACATTTTAGTTTTTCACTGACTGACTAATTTATTAATTTGGCGGTGAAAAATACATCATATCTGTCGATCTCTGTTGTACGCAGTGCTACCCTAAATACTAGATATGCAATCATATCTATCTTCCTGATTCTCTATAGGATTGGCTATGCCAGAAGAGTGATTGGTGTTCCTACATCAGCTCATAGTGAATCAGGCCATTAAATTGGCAATGGAAATGCCTGACTGTTAGGTAACTCAATGCGTCCAATGACTGTCAGGTTCTCGCACTCGAATCGTGGTGCGTCTCGCCGTCGCAGCAACTTCGTTGCAGCACCGGTTAAAAAACAAGCGGCTCCTACAATGACATTAGTAGAAAAGGCAGCTCTAAGTAAGCCTTCTTCCGCTCAAGTTGTAAAAGCAGCATAACTAAAAAGCGCAGTCCTACTGCGCTTTTTTATTGCTTCGAATTCCCAGCGTTATTTGTTACTTTACTCCGATAAAACATTATAAAAACTATGGAGAAAGCCCAATGAAATGCCATCGCATTGAAGAACTGATCGAACTATTAGAGCCTGAGTGGCAAAAAGATCAAGACCTTAACCTGTTACAGATGATCGTCAAACTAGCAAACGAAGCCGGTTATGAAGGTAAGCTGGAAGATCTTACTGATGATGTGCTGATCTACCACCTTAAGATGCGTAACAGCGAAAAAGACGAAATGATCCCAGGTCTAAAGAAAGACCAAGAGGATGACTTTAAGACCGCGATTCTGCGTGCCCGCGGTATTATCGATTAATCGATACCTACTCAATACTCTTTTAAAGCGGCGTCAGCCGCTTTTTTCGTTTCACTGTTCGGCTAATTTATTACTCATCTGTACGGCTATTTGTTGTTAAAGGTTGATAGCGTTAAAGAAAATAGATTGTTATTACCGTTATAATCGCGCCCTATAATCGTGTAATGCGTAAAAATAACAATATAAGCAATGTCATCAGTGTGATTACACATCACACCGTCAGCCGAATGGAACCTCAACATGAGTCAGGACAAGATCGATATCAAGGATGTCACACCCAAGACGTTCAACCCCAAAACCCATAAAGGTAAAGGGGATAGATTCAACCCAAGTAATCGTATCTATGTGCGAGAAAGCAAAGGTACATTCCAAATGCTTCGTCGTTATGGCTCTTGGTTCTTACTTGCCCTATTCATTTTGACACCCTGGATTCCTTTTGGTGAACGCCAAGCTATCTTGCTTGATATAGGTAATCAGCAGTTTAACTTTTTCGGCACCACCCTTTATCCACAAGATCTCACTCTTCTTGCACTGCTGTTCATGATCGCGGCTTTTGGGCTGTTCTTCATTACCACCTTCTTAGGGCGCGTATGGTGTGGTTACCTATGCCCTCAGACCGTATGGACCTTCATGTACATCTGGTTTGAAGAAAAACTTGAAGGTTCAGCCAACAAGCGTCGTAAACAAGACTCGGGTAAACTCACCAGCCAGTTAATTATGCGCAAAGGGCTCAAGCACCTTGCCTGGATTGCTATTGCCCTGGTGACTGGCCTCACCTTTGTCGGATACTTCGTGCCAGTAAAATCTCTGTTCATCGACTTTTTCACGTTCGATACCAGTTTCTGGGTAAGCTTCTGGGTTCTATTCTTCGCCGGTTGTACTTACGCAAATGCTGGTTGGATGCGCTCTATCGTTTGTCTGCACATGTGCCCTTATGCACGATTCCAATCGGCAATGTTCGATAAAGACACCTTCATTGTTGGCTACGACACCAAACGCGGTGAAACACGCGGCCCTCGCTCACGCAAAGCCGATCATAAAGCACTTGGTTTGGGTGACTGTATCGACTGTGACCTGTGTGTTCAGGTATGTCCAACCGGTATCGATATTCGTGATGGCTTGCAATACGAATGCATCAACTGTGGTGCGTGTATTGATGCGTGTAACAAGACCATGGATCGTATGGGCTATGAGCAAGGGCTGATCAACTACACCACAGAACACAGACTGGCTGGCAACAGCACTAAAGTGATGCGTCCAAAGCTACTTGGCTATGGCGCAGTATTGTTAGTGATGATCGGCTTATTCTTTGCTCAAGTTGCTGCTGTTGACCCTGCAGGGCTGAGCGTCATTCGCGATAGAACCCAGTTATTTCGAGTGAACAGCTCGGGCGAGGTAGAGAACACCTACACGCTTAAGATCATCAACAAGACCCAGCAAACTCAAGAGTACAAACTCAATGTCAGTGGTTTGAGTGACGTCTCATGGTATGGCCGTCAAACAGTACAAGTGAAGCCAGGTGAAGTACTTAACTTACCAATGAGTTTAGGGGTTCAACCAGACGATATAGCCTCACCTGTTTCAACAATTCAGTTTATACTCACCACTAATGATGAGTTTACACTTGAGGTTGAGAGCCGTTTCATTAAACAGCTCTAACCAAAGCCACTAACGTAAGGAAAGGCTCATTACTCTATCTAGGTAACAGAGCCTTTTTTATTTATGACACAATCTACCTTTAATTTTGATGGGCTAACTCCTGACTTCATGTGGTATGCCCTTGAGAGCGTTGGCATTCGAGCAGAATCCGGCTTTCTCGCTCTTAATAGCTACGAAAATCGTGTTTATCAGTTTACGGATGAAGAACGTGCTCGATACGTAGTGAAGTTCTATCGACCAAACCGTTGGACCAAAGAACAGATTCTTGAGGAACATGAGTTCAGCCTAGAGTTGAATGAGCATGAGATCCCACTTGCTGCCCCTCTTGTTCTCAATGGCCAAACCCTGCACGAGTACCAAGACTATTGGTTTACGGTCTTTCCAAGTGTTGGCGGTCGCCAGTTTGAGGTTGATAACCTTGAACACCTTGAATGGGTTGGGCGCTTTTTAGGCCGTATTCATAAGGTAGGTAGTCAAAAATCGTTTACCTATCGACCAACCATAGGTATCGAGGAATATCTGCGCCAACCAAAACAGATCTTACAAAACTCTACTTTCATTCCAATGCACCTAGAGTCAGCATTCTTTAATGATCTCGATTTACTGATCAAAGCACTGGAGCAGCAATGGCCAGCCGATATCTCTTCAATCCGCCTTCATGGAGACTGTCACCCAGGTAATATCTTATGGCGTGATGGGCCTATGTTTGTCGATTTGGATGATGCGCGCAACGGCCCTGCAGTACAGGATTTATGGATGATGCTGAGTGGCGAGCGCCATGAAAAGCTGATTCAGCTTGATACGCTGCTTGAAGGGTATGATGAATATCATCAATTCAATCACAATGAATTGAAACTTATTGAGCCTTTACGCGGTCTACGCATGGTGCACTATATGGCATGGCTCGCAAAAAGATGGCAAGATCCAGCTTTCCCAATAGCATTTCCTTGGTTCGATGACCCGAAATACTGGGAAGGACAGGTCCTAGCTATTAAAGAGCAATTGGCCGCACTAGAAGAGTCACCACTGAGCCTATCACCCCAATGGTAAGTAGGTCGTGCTTCTCGATTTAAACATGGAGTAATATAAAACAATGAAAAAGCTATTCGCCCTATTTACAACACTGATGCTTAGCTTGAGTGTTCATGCCGCTGATTTCTCGGAAGGTACTCACTACCGCGTGCTCGATGTTCCAGCATCAAAAACGCCAACCGTAACTGAGTTTTTCTCATTCTACTGCCCACACTGTAATAGCTTTGAGCCAATTATTCAGCAGCTAAAAGCTCAGCTGCCAGACAATGCTAAGCTGGTAAAGAACCACGTTTCTTTCATGGGCGGCAACATGGGTAAGCCGATGAGTAAGGCATACGCAACGATGGTATCGCTTAAGATCGAAGACAAAATGGTACCTGTGCTATTCAACCGTATCCACACCCTACAACAGCCACCACGCAACGAAGAAGAACTGCGTCAGATCTTCCTAGACGAAGGTGTAGACGCGAAGAAGTTCGACTCTGCATATAAAGGTTTCGCCGTAGATTCAATGGTTCGTCGTTTTGACAAACAATTCAAAGACAGCGGCCTATCAGGCGTTCCAGCTGTTGTGGTTAACAACCGTTACCTAGTAGAAGCAAACGAAATCAAATCTCTAGATGAATACTTTGCTCTTGTTAACTACCTACTGACGCTTAAATAATCGCTATCGCGAATTAGTTCAATGAGTTACACAACAAAGGGAGCCGTTTGGCTCCCTTTGCTTTTTTAATTGTTCTAATCTTTGTGGTGAATCTGACTGAGCACTTCATCCTTATCTTGCCAGATATCTCCTAGCCATTGCTGGAACTGACGTTTGTAAGGCTTATCGTTAAAATAATCACCTCGGACGTTGTCATCAACAGGCAATACTCTCACCTTAACCACAATTTTAGTTAGGCGCCCCATCAACATATCTTTGAAAGGTTGATCGGTGTTCTTCGGATAGGCGAGTGTTACATCAATGATGTTCTCAAACTGGTCACCCATTGACGCCAGTGTATAGGCAATACCACCGGTCTTTGGCATCAATAGGTGTTGGTATCCAGCTTTACTACGGAGTTGCTTCTCTGTGGTAAAACGGGTCCCTTCCACATAGTTCACCACAGTCGTTGGAGTGTCTTTAAACTTGGCACAGGAGCGGCGAGTGGTTTCGAGGTCTTGTCCACGCTTCTCAGGATAACGAATCAGATATTCTCGTGAGTAACGGCGCATAAATGGCATATCCAACGCCCAACAAGCTAGGCCAACAAATGGCACGTACATCAGCTGTTGCTTAAGGAAGAATTTAGGCATTGGAATGCGATCTTTAAACACACTACACAACACCACAATATCCGACCAACTAAGATGATTACTGATCATCAAATACCAGCCATCCTTTTTGAGCCCTTCTAGCCCTTCAACCTGCCACTCAACACGATTAAAACCGTTAAGGATATAGGTATTTACTGTTGCCCACAGCCACATAAAACCATTTGCCCATCGTGTAGCCATCGCTTTTGCAGCCTGACCGGGTAGAACAATCTTCAGCAACGCCATCACGCAGATCAGTAAAGAGCATACTGCAGTATTTAGAATCACCAACGAAGCGACAAGAACTAGGGTCAAATATCCGAACATAAACCTAAAAAACAAACATGGGCAAAAAAACAGCGCATGATTATACAAATCTAGCCTGCGCTTGTAAGCCTCTGAACCGATGGTCTGATTTGTTTTGCTATCCAATTCAATCATTTCATTTAGTCGGCAAGCTAAATTGCTTGTTGAGTCAGTTGCTTAAGCAATCGGTCCATGGCTCTATAACCTAACGCTTCAGCTAGGTGTGACCGCTCGATATTTTGTTTTCCATCGAGGTCAGCAATGGTTCGAGCCACCTTAATAATTCGATGATATGCACGGATAGATAACCCTAATCGATGTAGTGCATTCTCCAAAAATTCCGCATCTGGTCTCTCTAACGGGCAATACTTGTCAACTTCTCGGCTACCCAACAACGCATTAACCTTATTGTTCCGTAGGAGCAT
The DNA here is from genome assembly GCF_003415655.1 of Vibrio maerlii. Classification (GTDB taxonomy): domain Bacteria; phylum Pseudomonadota; class Gammaproteobacteria; order Enterobacterales; family Vibrionaceae; genus Vibrio; species Vibrio maerlii. The sequence goes on along the minus strand of NZ_QRHC01000017.1, from coordinate 55,644 downwards.
AACCTCTCTTGCTTTGCTAACACGTGATTTCACTACCAAGGTGGACTCCCCTCTATCACCACCTTCGGTCAGTGTACCTTTCGGCAACGCTGGGATCTCTAAAGACATATCAAAGCGATCAAGTAATGGGCCAGAGAGTCGAGATAGGTAACGAAGTATGATCTGAGGATTAGTTCGCGCTTGGTTGCCCTCATAGTAACCCGTAGGGCTCGGATTTAGTGCTCCAACTAGCTGGAACCTTGCTGGGAATTTGGTCTTGCCTGCAGCCCTAGATATCACCACCTCGCCAGACTCCAGTGGCTCCCGCAACGAATCGAGTACCTTGCGTTCAAATTCGGGCATCTCATCGAGAAAGAGCAAGCCATTGTGCGACAACGAGATCTCCCCTGGCCTGGGGATTGAGCCCCCTCCAACCAACGCAGCCATTGAGCTAGAGTGATGAGGAGATCGAAATGGACGAAGCTTCCAGTTGTACTGATTAATCTCTTGCTGAGTCAAAGAGGCAACGGATGCAGTCTCCATCGCCTCTTCATCGGTCATTTCCGGTAATAAGTCACACAGGCGCGATGCCAACATGGTCTTACCTGTCCCCGGAGGGCCAAGAAACAACAGGTTGTGATTTCCTGCGGCGGCAATCTCTAGTGCCCGCTTTCCCTGTTGCTGACCAATAATATCCTGTAAGTCACGTTCATTATTGGACTCAACTTGTGAAGACGTCGATTGATGCAGCTGTAAAAGCTGTTGACCACATAATTCACTACACACCTCAAGCAATGATACAGCTGACTTATGGTACTCCTTACCCACCAAGGCAGCCTGATCGCCATTCGCGTGTGGCACGACTAAGTGGCGCTGTATCTTGTTTGCAGCCAGTGCGGCGGGTAACACTCCCTTCACCGATCGTAGCTCACCGTTTAAGGCAAGCTCACCAATGAACTCGTACAGGTCAAGTTTATCGATAGGGATCTGCTCTGAAGCAGCCAATATACCAAGAGCTATCGGCAGGTCGAAGCGACCCCCTTCTTTTGGTAGATCCGCTGGTGCTAAATTAACGGTGATCCGTTTTGCTGGAAACTCAAACCTCGAGTTGAGAATTGCGCTACGAACCCGATCCTTCGATTCCTTAACCGTGGTCTCCGGCAAACCCACCAGGGTAAAACCTGGCATTCCATTGCTTATATGAACTTCAACATCCACATGGGGAGCCTGAACACCGACACAGGCTCTACTATGAACAATCGCTAACCCCATTTCTAACTACCCTAACTGCTGTGAACTCATTTACGCTGAAAAGTGAACCACTTACTCATGTGAACTTGTTGTATAGCGTGGATAGATGCTGAGGAAATGTGAAAAAAGAATGACATTTTGCTTGTCAGATAACAGATTTGTGTGTTACCACTAGAGACGCAAACATTTTCGTATAATTTTTCACTAAAATTACGACATACATAAATAGAAAATAATGAAACTTATCGCCAAAGCATCAGCGCTGATTCTCCTTATTATTGTGGTCATTATTCCGACTGCACGGGGGGATGTGGGAGATAAGTAACCACAGATTTTAAAAACCCCCGCACCGAAAGGTCGGGGGTTTTTGTCATTTTAAGCTCAAGATTCATTGAAGAATCGAACAGGAAGAATGGGAGCACACGATGTGCCAAGTACACGGAACAAGCCAGCAAGGCAAAAAGGGGGCGGAATGACTGGAGCAGAGTTAGTCGTTGCAGCGTTAGCGCAACAAGGTATTAAACAAGTATTTGGTTACCCTGGCGGTGCCATCATGCCAATCTACGATGCATTATACGACGGTGGTGTAGAACACATCCTTTGCCGTCATGAGCAAGGTGCCGCGATGGCAGCAATTGGTATGGCACGAGCCTCTCAAGAAGTAGCTGTCTGTCTCGCAACTTCTGGCCCTGGTGCAACCAACCTTGTCACAGGCCTTGCCGATGCCTTCATGGACTCTATCCCATTGGTCGCAATCACAGGTCAGGTAGCCAGCACCCACATCGGTACCGACGCATTCCAAGAGATTGATGTGATTGGTATGTCGCTAGCGTGTACTAAGCACAGCTACCTAGTTACTGATATCAATGAGCTTGCACCCACTCTAGCGGAAGCATTTGAAGTAGCAAAAGCAGGCCGCCCAGGCCCAGTCATCGTTGATATCGCTAAAGATGTTCAACTTGCTCAAGCGCCTGTTGAAGAACTCCCGACGTTCCGTCCACCAGCAATCCCAGTTCCGACTCCTGAGAGCATCCGTCTAGCACAAGCCGTTCTGCGCGAGAGTAAACGCCCTGTATTTTACGTGGGTGGTGGTGTTCAATTGGCAAACGCAACAGAGTCTGTTCGTCAGTTCTTAGCTGACAACCCTATGCCTTCAGTCAGTACACTAAAAGGTCTAGGCACCATTGAGCGAAACGATCCTCACTACTTAGGTATGTTGGGTATGCACGGTACCAAGGCCGCTAACTTAGTCGTACAAGAGAGTGACCTACTGATTGTATGTGGCGCTCGTTTCGATGACCGTGTGACCGGTAAGTTAGATACTTTTGCACCGCATGCAAAAGTGATTCATATCGATATCGACGCGGCTGAATTCAACAAGCTTCGTCATGCGCATGCTGCTCTGCGCGGTGATATCCGTGAGATTCTTCCACAATTAAAACTAGAGCAAGAGATCACGCCTTGGGTTCACCACAGTGAGAGCCTACGTAGTGCATTCAAGTGGCGCTATGACCACCCAGGTGACCTCATCTTTGCTCCACTACTTTTAAAGCAGCTGTCGGACATGATGCCAGCTACTTCAATGGTCTCTACCGATGTTGGTCAACATCAGATGTGGACAGCTCAGCATATTCAGCCACGTGCGCCACAGAACTTCATCACCTCAGCAGGCCTTGGCACCATGGGCTTTGGTCTACCAGCAGCAATGGGTGCGGCGGTGGCTCGCCCTGATGACCAATCGATTCTTATCTCTGGCGATGGTTCATTCATGATGAACGTTCAAGAGCTAGGGACACTCAAGCGTCGTCAAATCCCAGTGAAGATGGTTTTACTTGATAATCAGCGCCTTGGCATGGTTCGCCAATGGCAGTCTCTGTTCTTCGACGGTCGCCACAGTGAAACCATCCTTGATGACAACCCTGACTTTGTCATGCTTGCTAAAGCCTTTGGCATTCCAGGTAAGGTGATCACTAAGAAAGAAGAAGTAGAACCAGCACTGAAAGAAATGCTAGAGAGTAAAACCGCTTATCTTCTCCATGTTCTCATTGATGAAGAAGAGAATGTTTGGCCACTCGTACCACCGGGTGCATCAAACAGTGATATGTTAGAGAACACTTAGGAGATGGTTTCATGGAAAGATATTTATTAGACATCAAAGCGGACGATAAGCCGGTACTTCTAGAGCGCGTATTGCGCGTAGTTCGTCACCGTGGATTTATCGTTAAGCAAGTGGCTGGCACTCAGAATCATGACAGCAAGATTGCCAGCGTAGAGATTATTGTCGATAGCGACCGACCAATCTCATTCTTAACTAATCAAATTGAAAAACTTTGGGACGTGATCAGTGTTGATGTTATCAAGATCAACAACAACGAACTCCCGAACAACAACCTACAACACAAAGTGAACGCATAAGGAAGACAGCGATGAGCAACAAGAGAACAGCAGATTACATTTGGTTTAATGGTGAAATGGTTCCTTGGGGTGAGGCCAATGTCCACGTCCTAACTCATGCGATGCACTACGGTACTTCTGTTTTTGAGGGTGTTCGTTGTTACAACACGCCCAAAGGCCCAGTGGTTTTTCGCCACCCAGAACACGCTAAGCGCCTAAAAGATTCAGCAAAAATCTATCGCTTCCCAATTCCGTACACGGAAGAAGAGATCATGGAAGCGACGCGTGAAACTCTGCGCCAAAACAAACTGGAATCGGCATACATTCGTCCACTTGGTTTCGTTGGCAATGTCGGCCTCGGTGTATGTCCACCTGAAGGCACGGAAATGGAGTTAATCATTGCTGCGTTCCCTTGGGGGTCATACCTAGGTGAAGAAGCTCTTGAGAATGGCGTAGATGCAATGATCTCAAGCTGGAACCGTGCAGCACCAAACACAATCCCTACAGCAGCTAAAGCTGGTGGTAACTACCTATCTTCACTACTGGTTGGTGGTGAAGCTCGACGCCACGGTTACGATGAAGGTATTGCACTAAGCGTTGATGGCTACCTATCGGAAGGTGCCGGTGAGAATATCTTTGTTGTTAAAGATGGCGTCATCACTACACCACCAGCCACGAGTGCGATCCTACCGGGTATCACACGCGACTCAATCATGACGCTAGCAAAAGACAGAGGCTATGAGGTTCGCGAAGCAAACATCGCTCGTGAAGCGCTTTACCTAGCAGACGAAGTCTTCATGACGGGTACAGCAGCAGAAATCGTCCCAGTTCGCTCTATCGACAAGATTGAAGTGGGCGAAGGCAAACGCGGCCCAATCACTAAGGTAATGCAAGAGCTTTACTTTGGCCTATTTAACGGCACCACTGAGGATAAGTGGGGCTGGTTAGATTACGTGTACCCAACAAGCGATTCAGCTGCAGAGAACCAAGCATAACGCACTGGCAAATAAGGAAGAAGTAAGATGCCTAAATATAGATCAGCAACCACAACTCATGGTCGTAACATGGCGGGTGCTCGTGCGTTATGGCGAGCAACGGGTGTTAAAGACGAAGACTTCGGCAAGCCAATCATTGCCGTTGTAAACTCATTCACTCAGTTCGTACCAGGACACGTTCACCTAAAAGATATGGGACAACTGGTAGCGCGCGAAATTGAGAAAGCAGGCGGTATCGCCAAAGAATTCAACACCATCGCGGTCGATGACGGTATCGCAATGGGTCATGGCGGTATGCTTTACTCGCTGCCATCACGTGAACTGATTGCCGACTCAGTGGAATACATGGTGAATGCTCACTGTGCCGATGCAATGGTATGTATCTCCAACTGTGACAAAATCACTCCGGGAATGCTGATGGCGTCAATGCGTCTTAATATCCCAGTGATCTTTGTGTCTGGTGGCCCAATGGAAGCGGGTAAAACCAAGCTTTCTGATCAGATCATCAAGCTCGATCTTGTTGATGCCATGATCCAAGGCGCTGACCCGAAAGTTTCCGACGAGCAAAGCGAGCAGATCGAACGCAGTGCCTGCCCTACTTGTGGCTCTTGCTCAGGTATGTTCACAGCAAACTCTATGAACTGTTTGACCGAAGCGCTAGGTCTCTCTCAGCCAGGTAACGGCTCTATGTTAGCGACTCACGCAGACCGTGAAGCACTATTCCTCAACGCAGGTCGTCGCATTGTTGAACTGACTCGTCGTTACTATGAGCAAGATGATGAATCTGCACTGCCACGCAATATCGCGACCTTTGATGCGTTTGAAAACGCAATGGCGCTGGATATCGCAATGGGTGGTTCAACCAACACCATCCTTCACCTATTAGCTGCAGCGCAAGAAGGCGAAGTAGACTTCGATATGGAAGATATCGACCGTCTATCTCGTCAGGTTCCTCACCTATGTAAGGTGGCACCATCAACTCAGAAATATCACATGGAAGACGTTCACCGCGCTGGTGGTGTGATGGCTATCCTTGGTGAACTAGACCGTGCTGGCCTATTGCACAATGAAGCGCGCACGGTACTAGGTCTTTCAATGAAAGAACAACTGGCACAATACGACATCATCCAAACCGAAGATGAAGAAGTGTTGAAGTTCTTCCGTGCAGGCCCTGCTGGAATCCGCACTACGCAAGCCTTCTCGCAAGATTGCCGCTGGGATCGTTTAGATGATGACCGCGTAGATGGTTGTATCCGCACCAAAGAAAATGCCTTTAGCCAAGAAGGTGGCCTAGCAGTACTGTCTGGTAACATTGCACTTGATGGCTGTATCGTTAAGACTGCGGGCGTTGATGAAAGCATTCTCAAGTTTACTGGCCCTGCCGTGGTATTTGAGAGCCAAGAAGATGCGGTAGATGGCATTTTAGGCGGCAAAGTGAAAGCCGGCGATGTGGTTATCATCCGCTACGAAGGCCCTAAAGGCGGCCCAGGCATGCAAGAAATGCTGTACCCAACGACATACCTGAAATCAATGGGACTGGGTAAAGAGTGCGCACTTCTTACTGATGGCCGTTTCTCCGGTGGTACATCGGGTCTATCGATTGGTCACGCATCTCCAGAGGCCGCAAACGGCGGAGCTATTGGTCTGGTAAAAGATGGCGATATCATCGCAATCGACATTCCAAACCGTAGCATCTCACTGGAAATCTCTGACGATGAAATGGCTGCACGCCGAGCAAAGCAAGACGAGCTCGGTTGGAAACCAGTCGATCGTCAACGCGAAGTATCCTTCGCACTGAAAGCCTACGCAAGCATGGCAACAAGTGCAGATAAGGGTGCTGTACGAGACAAATCTAAGCTAGAGGGCTAGCTTATGACCGAGACCCTATCAGCGAATAAGGGAACTCAATCTGGCGCAGATTATCTGCGCCAAATTCTTCGAGCTCCAGTCTATGAAGTAGCAACGGTCACTCCTCTTCAGGAGATGCCTCGCCTTTCTGAACGTATCAATAACCAAGTACAACTCAAACGAGAAGACCGTCAGCCTGTGCACTCATTTAAGCTACGTGGCGCCTATAACATGGTGTCGAGCTTATCAGATGAACAGAAGGCCGCGGGTGTTATCGCAGCCTCTGCAGGTAACCATGCGCAAGGTATGGCGCTCTCTGGCACTAAGCTAGGCATCAAAACAACCATAGTGATGCCTAAGACGACCCCTGATATCAAAGTTGAAGCGGTTCGTGGCTTTGGCGGTATTGTGGTACTGCATGGCAGCAACTTCGATGAAGCCAAAGCAGAAGCTGAGCGCTTGTCAGCAGAGCATGGTTATACCTTCGTACCTCCATTCGATCACCCATTGGTGATTGCAGGCCAAGGTACGATCGGGATGGAAATGCTGCAGCAAAATGGTCATCTCGACTATATTTTTGTACCGGTTGGCGGTGGCGGATTAGCCGCTGGTGTGGCGGTTCTCGTAAAGCAGTTAATGCCAGAGATCAAAGTGATTGCGGTTGAGCCAGAAGACTCATCTTGTCTGAAAGCTGCGCTCGATGCAGGTGAGCCAGTGGTACTCGATCAAGTCAGCATGTTTGCCGATGGTGTCGCAGTAAAACGCATTGGTGAAGAAACCTTCCGTCTTTGCCAAGAGTTCATTGATGGCCATATTGCAGTTTCAAGCGATGAGATCTGCGCTGCGGTCAAAGATATCTTTGAGGACACGCGAGCCATTGCTGAACCTTCGGGAGCTTTAGCATTAGCGGGGCTAAAGAAATTCGCCGAGCAGAACGCGCTAGAGGGCAAACAGTTGGGCACAGTGCTATCTGGTGCTAATACCAACTTCCATGGCTTACGCTACGTTTCAGAGCGCTGTGAGCTAGGTGAAAAACGTGAGGGCCTACTGGCTGTGACGATCCCAGAGCGTCAAGGTGCATTTTTCGAGTTTTGCCACATCATTGGTGGTCGAGCGGTGACAGAGTTTAACTACCGCTACAACGACGATGAGTTAGCAAACATCTTTGTTGGTGTACGCCTGCAAGGTGGTCAAGAAGAGCTGGATAACATCATTCATGACCTTCGCGAAGGTGGCTACCCGGTGGTAGACCTGTCTGATGATGAAATGGCGAAACTGCACGTACGCTACATGATTGGTGGTAAACCCTCTAAGCCATTAAAAGAGCGTTTGTACAGCTTCGAGTTTCCTGAATATCCAGGTGCGCTACTCAAGTTCCTAAGTACATTAGGTACACACTGGAATATCAGCCTGTTCAACTACCGTAATCACGGTGCCGATTATGGCCGCGTGCTCTGTGGATTTGAACTTGATGAAGCCGATTTAAGTCGCTTCTCAGCACATCTATTAGAGCTTGGTTATCAATGTAAAGATGAAACGGACAACCCGTCCTATCAATTCTTCTTATCTTAAAACTGATATCACCCCATAACAGATAACACGCAGCGAAAACGAAAAAGGAACCACAATTGCGGTTCCTTTTTTAGTTTAATTTGTCCCATCCTAAAACAATCAGGCTTCCTTCACCTCTTCTACAATCACATCATCTTGTGTTGAAGACATAAACTCAGCCAACTCAAGCTCTAAAAGCTCTGCATCAGTCTTAGAATGTTTATATTGGAGATGATTAACCACTCGGCTACGACCCAGGTCTTTCGCCATATACAGCGCCTTATCCGCCATCTTAATCAAGGATTCAGAGTCCGACGCGGGTTGTGGGAAAGTAGAAACACCAATAGAGACACCCAACTGTCCCAGAGACAATCCCTTGTGTTCTAGATGCATACCACGTACCTCCTGACAGATTTGCTCAGCAAATAGTGTCGCAGCTTCAACATCATAGCTAGGCAGAAGAATCGCAAGTTCTTCACCACCAAGACGGAATGCAACCTCATCATCTTTGACTGAGTTCTTAAGCAGTGAACTGATCTCTTTAAGAACGTAATCACCAGCATCATGACCAAAGTTGTCGTTGAATCGCTTGAAGTGGTCAAGATCGAGCATCAAGAGCGACACTTCATAATCATTACTGCTTGAGTTCATGGTGAGCTCAGCCAGTTTCTGTTCGAAGAAGCGGCGGTTGAATAGACCTGTTAGTGGGTCGCTCAATGCTTGTGAACGCAGTTTCTCTTGTAGGCTTAGATTCGCTAACGCTAGACCAAGGTGCTCTGCAACGCTAAAGGCCAGCTGCTCAGTGATCGGGTCTATCTCGATGTCACCCTGACCAAAATAAAGGTGCATGATACCTATGGTATTACCGTGAGCAGTCAATGGAATACATAGTGTTTGGTTGTGCTCGATATCTTGCATATGAGCACAGCTCAATGTGTGAAACTCATTGTTCGACTGATGAACACGGCCTTTACGCAGTGACCAACACTCATCAGGGGCGAAGGTTACGCTACCTGGCCACGCTTCTCCCCAGTCTAATTGGGTAATCAGTTGGTTACGTGAGGAGCGCATCAAAGAGACACTCCCATTCACCTTACCTAGAATACGTGGCAAGATATCAGAGACGATTTTCTGTGCTTCGACCATGTTGTTACACGCAGCAAGCATGTTCGCTAAGCGGTGCAGCAGCTCAATCTCATGAGTTCGCTGGCGAATACGCTCATCTTGCTTCTTCTGCTCTTCTTCAACCTTTTGGTTGATTTGACGGTTACTGATGATAGAGATCGCTACCAAAAAACCTACACTCAATACTCCCATACCAACCAAGATACTCATCAGTTGCAGGTTCATTTGTTTGAGCTGATACATAGGTGAGGAAATGACAATCACATAATCGGTACCATTAACGGGTTCTATAACTGAGTGATAGATTCGATCGGTAGAAGTTACGGTACTAAAACGTACATCACTACCAACACCATCGCTTAGTGCTTGGATAACCTCAGGTCGGTCACCATGGTTCTCAACATTAGATAGAGCGTGATCCGATAAGTCAGTATCACCAATGACTACACCATCCGTCGCAATCACCTGAATACGCAGGTTTGTGCTTGCCTGTGTAAGGTCTCCGATATAATCATCGACATCCATACCAGGCGTAAAGGTATGACTGTCTTCTCGGATCTCATAAATAACATCGGACATCAAAGAGCCTAGTCGATCACTTTCATGCTGAACAACCAAGCGTTCTAATGTTGTGTAGAAGACATACAGCCCAACTAACATCGATAGCGATAAGATCAGAATGGGTAGTGTCTGCCACTTTCTATCAACCATTCTCACGTTTCATTCACCCTAACTTTACAGAATTACATCTTGCATATTAACAATTCAGCAAAGGAAAACAATCTAAAAAATAACCAACCTTCCCCATTTTTTGGCACAAACCTCAGATGGTATATGTTCAGAAAGGACAAAAGCCACTCAAGGTGGCTTTTGTAAGTTTGCTAATTGACTAAAGGCTCTTCAGTCCCCACTTTGCTGCGACTCGGTCGAAGAATCCTTGCGTCTTCTTCAACTCAACCCAGTGATTGATGTAGTTAATCCAAACTTGGTCATCTTGTGGAAGCAGCATCGCAATCGGTGTTGGTTTGCGTGGCTCTTTCACTGGCACTATCGCCAACTGCTTAAATTTATCCACCAGCGTTGCAGCCTCAACATTTGAGGTCACAGACACATCTGCGCGTTTCGCTAGTAGTTCTTGGAAGTCTCGTGCCGGTGCCTCAATCACGATATGTTGCGCCGATGGGAAGAACTCCTTCACCATCTTTTCTTGCACGGTACCCAAGGTAGCCGCCACTTTAACTTCAGCGTTATCAAAGTCACTCCAATCGGAGAACTTCTCTAAGTCTTTCTTTTGTACCACGGGCACAAACGCTAGATAAAAGTACGGCTGGCTGTAGCCTGCCACTTTCGCTCGTGACATATTAAGTGAGGCGCTTCCGGTGATGTCATATTTGTTGGCAGTCACACCGTTTACTAGAGTTTTCCAGTCAGTGGCAACAAACTCCACTTTGACCCCAAGGTCCTTAGCAAGCTCGGTAGTGACATCAATGTCGAACCCTCGGTAGCTATTCGTTGCCGGATCCTTCATTGTCATGGGGTTCCAATCCCCAGTGGTGCCAACTCGCAAAACCCCTTTATCTAAAATGTCATGTAAACGGCTTTGGGCCGCAGCTACCTGACTAAAAGCCAGTAGACATACCCCAAGCGCTAAAAAAAGCTTTCTCATCCCAATTCCTTTTGTAGTTAAGATATTTTTTAATTAGTAACGACTTATGCCACTTCACTGTTAACATAGTAGCAACAAATGGATTTTGTTAGGAAAGATAAGTGAAATTTCGATATCTGATGCTTCTTTCACTCTTGTTGCTCACAGGGTGTAGCGATTATCAATGGGGTTGGTATGTTCTCGATCCGACCACAGCCCAAGGCCAAATTAACCTCAAGTTCTTGGTGACAGGTTTCTCTGAAACGATTCAGGTTTCGCTACTCAGTATGCTGCTGGCGATGTTGATTGGGTTATTTGTATCGTTGTTAGCGTTAGCGAAAAGCCGCGCACTGCAGTGGGTTAACCGAATCTATGTCGAGGTCATACGCTCTATTCCTGTGCTGGTCCTATTGCTATGGGTCTACTACGGCATGCCGACACTGATGGATATCTCCCTCAATCACTTTTGGGCAGGCGTTATTGCCCTAACAATCGCAGAGAGTGCCTTTATGGCAGAGGTATTTCGAGGAGGAATTCAAGCGATCTCTAAAGGCCAACACGAAGCTGCGGAGTCATTAGGATTGGGGCCATGGAAAAAGATGCGCTTAGTGATCTTACCGCAAGCATTCAGGCAGATCCTGCCTCCACTGGGAAATCAGTTTGTCTACATACTAAAGATGAGCTCACTGGTCAGTGTTATTGGCTTAAGTGACCTAACCCGGCGAGCCAACGAGCTGGTGGTTAATGAGTACTTACCACTCGAGATATATACCTTCTTAGTATTAGAGTATCTGATTTTGATACTCGTGGTTTCTCAAGCGGTCAGGTGGCTAGAAAAACGCATCGCGATTCCAAGCCACTAGTCTATTTTCAATATTCTAGCTTTAAAAACAAAAACGCCACTGAGTCAGTGGCATTTTTGGTATTCGCTCTAAAGAAAGATTACTTCTTCTTAACTGGACGTTGCCAGTTTGCGATACGACGTTCTTTCGCACGGCTAATCACTAACTCGTTCTCAGCGACATCCTTGGTAACGGTTGAACCTGCGCCCACTGTCGCACCGTTTGCAATTGTAATAGGTGCAATGAGCTGACTATCAGAGCCAACAAACACATCATCACCGATGATCGTCTTAAACTTGTTTGCACCATCGTAATTACAGGTAATTGCACCAGCTCCAACATTTACGCGCTGGCCAATTTCCGCATCACCTAGGTAAGTTAAATGGTTTGCTTTAGAGCCTTCACCAAGGCGAGCGTTTTTCACTTCAACGAAGTTACCGACATGAGCGTCATTACGCAGCTCAGCTCCAGGGCGCAGACGGGTAAACGGACCTACCGTACACTCTTCACCGACCGTTGCACCTTCGATGACACTGTATGGGCGGACTAATGTGTTATCGTCGATTTCACAATCTTTCAGTACACAACCAGTACCGATCGTCACGTTATCACCTAGGGTTACTGTACCCTCTATGATCACGTTCGCATCTATTTCACAGTCCATACCGCATTGCAGCTCACCACGCAGATCAAAACGTGATGGATCACGTAGCATTACGCCTTGCTCAAGCAGCTTCTGCGCTTGCATTGATTGGAATGCGCGCTCTAGGCGAGCAAGCTGAGCTCGATCATTAACACCCTCAACTTCAATAGGGTTTGCTGGGTGTACCGCTTCAACAGCGCGACCTTCATCATGCGCCGCCGCGATGACATCAGTCAGGTAATATTCACCCTGAGCATTATCGTTGTTAAGACCAGACAGCCAACGCTTAAGATCGCCACCGGTTGCTACCATAACACCCGTATTAATTTCTTTAATCAGCTTCTGTTCTTCTGTCGCATCTTTCTGCTCAACAATAGCAACCACAGGACCATTACGACGAAGAATACGACCGTAACCCGTTGGGTTGTCCAGAACGACGGTCAGTAGCGCAATACCACCGGTAGGCTGCGCTTCAAGCAGGTTTTCAATCGTTTGTTCTGAAATCAGTGGTACATCACCGTAAAGAACCAACACCTTCTCATCATCAGCAAAATGCATTGATGCCTGATCAACCGCGTGGCCGGTACCTAGCTGTTGCTCTTGTAGTGCCCAATTCACTTGTTCATCTACTAGTGCTTGCTTCATCTGATCGCCACCATGGCCATAAACCAAGTGGATATTTTGCGCACCTAGACCTGAGCACGTATCAATCACGTGCTTAACCATAGGTTTGCCCGCTAAGGTATGCAGTACCTTAGGCATATTAGAGTACATGCGGGTTCCCTTACCCGCCGCCAGAATCACAGCACTAAATTTCATCAAAACAACCTAGTAAAAACGTTAATAGTTATAAAACAGATCTTGATTCTACGATCCAAGTCCCTGTTTAAATTTGGATAATTATAATACAAAAAAGGCGACCTAGGGTCGCCTTTTGTATCTGCTGTCGCTAATCAGCGATTAGCGGTGCTTTTTCGTCAGCTCGATCACTCGTAGCTGAGCAATGGCTTTAGCTAGCTCGCTGGCTGCTTGTGCGAAGTCCATGTCGCCATGCTGATTGTGGATATTCTCCTCAGCTTTGCGCTTGGCTTCTTCCGCCTTAGCTGCGTCTAGTTCTTCACCACGGATAGCGGTATCAGCAAGTACTGTTGCTGTTCCCGGTTGAACCTCAACCATGCCACCAGAGACATAGATGAATTCTTCTTGACCGTGTTGCTTAACAATACGCACCATACCAGGATTGATAGCAGTCAGTAATGGAGTGTGGCCATGAAAGATACCTAGCTCACCCTCACTACCGGTCACCTGAAACGTTTCAACACGGCCAGAGAACAAGCTCTTCTCCGCACTTACAACGTCTAGATGAAAGGTTATTGGTGCCATATCGCCTCCTAGTTAGCCTTATAGCTTCTTAGCATTCTCAACAGCGTCTTCAATCTTACCGCAGTACATGAAGGCTTGCTCTGGAATGTCATCGTAGTCACCAGCTAGTAGACCTTTAAAGCCACTTAGCGTGTCTTTAAGTGGTACGTAGATACCTGGGTCGCCAGTAAATACTTCCGCTACGTGGTAAGGCTGAGTTAGGAAACGTTCAATCTTACGAGCACGAGATACAACTTGCTTATCTTCTTCAGATAGCTCATCCATACCTAGGATCGCGATGATGTCCTTCAGCTCTTTATAACGCTGCAGCGTAGACTGAACACCACGAGCGATGTCGTAGTGCTCTTGACCAACGACTAGTGGATCTAGCATACGAGATGTAGAGTCTAGTGGGTCGATCGCTGGGTATAGACCCATTGCTGCGATGTTACGGTTAAGTACAACCGTTGCATCCAAGTGCGCGAACGTGGTTGCTGGAGACGGGTCAGTCAAGTCATCGGCTGGTACATATACCGCCTGTACAGACGTGATAGAGCCAGACTTAGTTGACGTGATACGCTCCTGAAGTACACCCATCTCTTCTGCAAGAGTTGGCTGGTAACCTACCGCTGAAGGCATACGACCTAGCAGTGCTGATACCTCTGTACCTGCAAGTGTGTAACGGTAGATGTTATCAACGAACAGAAGTACGTCACGACCTTCGTCACGGAAACGCTCTGCCATTGTTAGACCAGTCAGTGCAACACGTAGACGGTTACCTGGTGGCTCGTTCATCTGGCCGTATACCATTGCTACTTTAGATTCTTCAGGATTCTCAACGTTTACAACGCCCGCTTCCTGCATCTCAAAGTAGAAATCGTTACCTTCACGAGTACGCTCACCAACACCTGCGAAAACAGATAGACCTGAGTGTTGAAGTGCGATGTTGTTGATAAGCTCCATCATGTTAACGGTCTTACCTACACCCGCACCACCGAATAGACCGATTTTACCACCCTTAGCGAATGGACAAACTAGGTCGATTACCTTTACACCCGTCTCTAGAAGAGCGATCTCATTTGATTGGTCTTCGTAGCTTGGCGCTTCACGGTGGATAGAGTAAGTCTCTTCCGCACCGATTTCACCACACTCATCAATCGCGTCACCAAGAACGTTCATGATACGACCTAGGGTCTTAGTACCTACTGGTACTGAAATTGGAGCGCCTGTATTTACTACTTCAACTCCACGACGTAAACCATCAGAGCTACCCATTACGATACAACGAACTACGCCACCGCCTAGCTGTTGTTGAACCTCAAGAACTAGACGCTCTTTCGCTTCAGTTACGTTCAGAGCGTCATATACACTTGGTACTTCACTCTGTGGGAACTCTACGTCGACTACTGCACCGATGATCTGTACGATCTTACCTGTAGCCATCGTTAATCCTCTAACTTATTAGTTTTACCTAAACTTAAACCGCTGCTGCGCCTGATACAATCTCAGACAGTTCTTGTGTGATCGCCGCTTGACGCGCCTTGTTATACACAAGCTCTAAGTCTTCAATCAGGTTGCTAGCGTTATCCGTTGCTGCTTTCATAGCAATCATTCGTGCTGCTTGCTCACAAGCCAGGTTCTCTACGACACCTTGGTACACCTGGGACTCAACATAACGCACCAATAGTGCATCTAGTAGAGACTTAGGCTCAGGTTCGTAGATGTAATCCCACGAGTGATCACGCTGCATTTCTTCGCTGTCCGATTTAGGCAAAGGTAACAATTGATCGATCGTTGGTTCTTGTACCATAGTGTTTACAAATTTATTGAACACTACGTATAGACGATCCAACTCGCCTTCATCGTATTTCTTAAGCATTACGCTTACCGAACCGATTAGGTCTTCCAGGCTAGGACTATCGCCTAGGCCAGATACTTGCGCCGCCACTTTCGCGCCGCTGTTGTTGAAGAATGCTGTTGCTTTAGAACCTACGATTGCAAGTTCAACTTCAGCACCCTTCTCAGACCAGTTTTGCATGTCTGTCATAGCTTTCTTGAACAGGTTAATGTTCAAACCACCACACAGACCGCGGTCGGTAGAAACGATGATATAACCAACACGTTTAGCTTCACGCTCTTCTAGGTATGGATGACGATACTCTAGGCTTGCGTTTGCTACGTGACCGATCACTTTACGTATAGTTTCAGCATATGGACGAGAAGCTTCCATTGCATCTTGAGAGCGACGCATTTTTGAAGCTGCTACCATTTCCATTGCTTTCGTAATCTTCTGAGTGCTTTTCACACTACCGATTTTATTACGTATCTCTTTTGCGCCGGCCATCGTTACTCTCCATTAGTTGGTGGCATTACTGCCACCGACCTATTACCAAGTTTGGGTTGCTTTGAAATCGTCAGTAAGCGTTTTAAGCTTCGCTTCGATTTCATCGTTGTAAGCACCCGTCTTGTCGATCTCAGCTGCTAATTCAGCATGTTGACCGCGAGCGTACGATAGTAGAGCCGCCTCGAAATCGAGAACTTTATTAAGTTCTACATCATCAAGGTAACCACGTTCAGCGGCGAAGATAACTAGCGCTTGGTCAAATACAGACATTGGAGCGTATTGCTTCTGCTTCATCAGTTCTGTCACTTTTTGACCGTGGTCTAGCTGCTTCTTCGTTGCTTCATCAAGGTCAGACGAGAACTGAGCAAACGCTGCAAGTTCACGGTATTGCGCTAGTGCAGTACGGATACCGCCTGATAGCTTCTTGATGATTTTCGTCTGTGCTGAACCACCTACACGAGATACTGAGATACCTGGGTCAACCGCTGGACGAACACCTGCGTTGAATAGCTCAGTTTGTAGGAAGATCTGACCATCGGTAATCGAGATTACGTTAGTCGGTACGAATGCAGATACGTCACCAGCTTGTGTTTCGATGATAGGAAGCGCAGTTAGAGAACCCGTCTTACCTTTCACTTCACCGTTAGTGAACTTCTCTACGTACTCTTCGCTTACACGAGCTGCACGCTCTAGTAGACGCGAGTGAAGGTAGAAAACATCACCTGGGAATGCTTCACGACCTGGTGGACGCTTAAGTAGTAGAGAAATCTGACGGTAAGCGACCGCTTGTTTAGATAGGTCATCGTAAACAATCAGTGCATCTTCACCGCGATCACGGAAGTATTCACCCATCGCACAACCAGAGTATGGCGCTAGGTATTGCAGCGCAGCAGACTCAGAAGCCGAAGCAACGACAACGATAGTGTTCGCTAGCGCACCGTGCTCTTCTAGTTTGCGTACTACGTTAGCGATAGTCGATGCTTTCTGACCGATTGCTACGTAGATTGAGAAAATACCAGAATCTCTCTGGTTGATGATTGCATCGATCGCCATTGCTGTTTTACCAGTTTGGCGGTCACCGATGATAAGCTCACGCTGACCACGACCGATTGGGATCATTGAGTCAACTGACTTATAACCAGTTTGTACAGGTTGGTCTACCGATTTACGGTCGATTACACCTGGTGCAATCACTTCAACAGGCGAAGACAGTTTCGCTTCGATTGGACCTTTACCATCGATAGGTTCACCTAGTGTGTTCACTACGCGACCTAGCAGTTCTGGACCAACTGGCACTTCAAGAATGCGGCCAGTACCTGTTACTTTCATGCCTTCCTTAAGGTCAGCATATGGGCCCATTACAACCGCACCAACCGAGTCACGCTCAAGGTTAAGTGCTAGTGCATAACGGCCACCCGGTAATTCAATCATTTCACCTTGCATCACGTCCGCTAGGCCGTGAATGCGAATGATACCGTCGCTTACCGATACGATAGTACCTTCATTACGAGCTTCACTAACAACTTCGAAAGATTCGATACGTTGTTTGATTAGATCGCTAATTTCCGTGGAATTAAGTTGCATGCTCCAATCCCCATTAAGACTGCAATGCATCGCTCAGTCGGTTCAAACGACCGCGTGCTGAGTTATCGATGACTAAGTCTCCGGCTCGAATAATAACCCCACCAAGTAGGGTCTCGTCTACACTGCAATTCAGCTTAACTTTGCGCTCAAGGCGCGTTTCAAGTTTGCTAATGATGTCAGCTTGTTGTTGCTCAGAAAGTTCTGTAGCAGAGATAACGTCAGCCGTGATCTCTTTTTCATGCTCCTGTTTCAGGCGCAAGAATTCAGCGTATACATCCGGTAGGGCTAGCAGCCTCTCGTTTTCAGCCATTACCTTGATCAGGTTTTGGCCAAACTCGTCGAGTTGCTCGCCACAAACAGCGACAAAGATATCAGTTAATTTCTTAGCTGACGTTGAGCTTGTTAAAAGCTCATGAACTTGTTCGTTGTTAGCAACTTCTGTAGTAAAAGCTAGCATTTCAACCCATTGGTCTAGTGCACCTTTATCTACAGCAAAGTCAAATGCTGCTTTAGCATAGGGGCGTGCGATAGTAGTCAAATCAGACATATGCGCCCCCAGCCTTAAAGTTTTGCAGTAATGTTGTCGAGAAGATCTTTGTGCGCCTCTTTATCAATAGAGCGCTCTAGAATTTTCTCGGCACCAGCTAAAGCCAGAGTTGCAACTTGTTTGCGCAGATCATCACGCGCGCGGTTGCGTTCAGCTTCAATTTCAGCTTCCGCTTGTGTAAGAATCTTCTGGCGTTCTGCCTGAGCTTCTTCACGAGCTTCGTCAACAATTTGAGCGCTACGCTTATTTGCTTGCTCGATGATCTCAGTTGCTGTGCGCTTCGCTTCTTTCAATGAATCAGAAGCGTTGGCTTGAGCTAGATCTAAGCTCTTCTCTGCTCGCTCTGCAGCCACAAGACCATCAGCAATTTTCTTCTGACGTTCTTCGATTGCATCCATGATTGGCGGCCATACATATTTCATGCAGAACCACACAAACAGTGCGAATGAGATTGCTTGACCTAGCAGAGTTGCGTTCATATTCACAACAGCTACCCCTCTTTAATTGGACCTAATGTTAATCTGTGACAAGCGAGGCTTGTCTCAAGTCAAAAGTGATTAACCTAGTTGACCAACGAATGGGTTTGCGAATGTGAATAGTAGAGCGATTACGATACCGATCATTGGAACCGCATCCAGTAGACCTGCGATGATGAACATCTTAACTTGCAGCATCGGTGCCATTTCTGGTTGACGCGCAGCGCCTTCTAGGAACTTACCGCCTAGGATTGCGAAGCCGATTGCAGTACCTACTGCACAAAGACCTACGATGATTGCTACTGCGATTGCTGAAAAGCTCAGTACAGTTTCCATTACTATCTCCAATTTATAGTTGTCGGCTTAATGCCTAAATAAAAAGCTTTTAAAAATTAATGATCACTATCTTCGTGTGCCATTGACATATATACAATTGTCAACATCATGAACACGAATGCTTGAATCAAGATTACCAGAATATGGAAAATCGCCCACGGTAGTGAGCCCATCCATTGTAAATACCATGGAAGCATTGCCGCACAAAGAATGAATACAACCTCACCCGCGAACATGTTACCGAATAGACGCATACCTAGTGACAGAGGTTTCGCCAATAGCGATACCACTTCAATAAGTAGGTTGAACGGAATCATTGTCCAGTGGTTGAATGGGTGTAATGCCAATTCTTTAGCAAAACCGCCTAGGCCTTTCACTTTGATGCTGTAGTAGATCATCAGAGCAAACACACCTAGAGCCATAGCCATAGTGATATTTACATCAGCTGACGGTACAACCTTAAGATAAGGAATACCCATCTGCTCCGCTGAGTACGGTAAGAAATCGATAGGCACAAGGTCCATCAAGTTCATTAAGAATACCCAACAAAAGATCGTCAGTGCTAGAGGAGCGATCAATGGGTTGCGTCCATGAAAGGTGTCTTTGACGTTTTGCGCGACAAATTCAACGATCATTTCTACAGCACACTGAAGCTTACCCGGTACACCTGCTGTTGTTCCCTTTGCTACCTTGTAAAAAATTCCTAAGAAGATTAAACCAGTAAACCAAGAAAAAAACAGGCTATCGATATGTACGTTCCAGAAACTAGACTCTTCAGCCACCAAACCAAGCTTTGCTAATGAAAGATTAGATAGGTGGTGAGAGATGTATCCAGACGATGTTAGCGCTTCACCTGGCGCAGCCATAACTCATCCTATTTTTTGTTGTTAATGAATAGCGCTGGAGCAAAGATATTGATACCTAATACCAGCAAATAGGTTAGTTTGAGGGGAACGAGTTCCACCTGCATATACACGTAGACAAAAGAGAACAATGCGATTGTGATAAGGATCTTCAATGCCTCTCCGGCAAAGAAAGAAGCTGCGACCAATTTAGCTGCGCGAGCACCGCTAAATAAGAACGCAAAGACAGCAAACACCATATTCGCGACGACAAAAATGCCACCGCCAATCAGTGCTGCAATCCCCCAATCAACATCAACGGCTAAAGCCATCCCTGCTGCCACAAAAATAACCACGCTCACTTGAATCAACATCAATCGCTTAGCAAGCTCTCGTCCTGGTCGAGCCAGCGTAGTTACCATGTATTCATACCTCTAATAAAATCCACTATGCACTTAGCTTCGCCGTGCGGGGAAATTGCAGAAATTATACGTTTTGATACAAACCGTTTGCAATATAAACGCAGCAAATAGTTACAGTTTCATTTACAAACCGTCAACTTCCGCACAAAAAACAAATTAAGGTTTCTTTGACTTATGTCAATTATCTCATTTAGCCCTGTAGCTTTGCAATAAGGAGCTCTAATTTGTGAGGCTCATCAAGACTAATTGTAATTTTTGATTTCCCATCATTCGCGCGAGTGATGGAAACTTGACCATTCAATTGCGAACTTAGGGTTTCTGCCCATATGTTCGCTTGCTCATCGATTGGTTTTTCGACCTTTTCTGACGTTCCCGATAACGCTTTCTTAACAAGTACTTCCGTTTGTCGTACTGTTAGCTGTTTTTTCGCTACTTGATTTGCAACATCAACCTGTTGTTCACCCTCAAGAGCAAGCAGAGCCCTAGCATGCCCCATTTCAATCAATTTTTCCGAAACGAGACTTTTTACGTCAGTTTCTAGCTGATTTAGACGCAATAGGTTGCTTACCGTAGCTCGAGACTTACCAATTACCTCAGCAACTTGCTGGTGAGTAAGTGTGAACTCATCTTGTAAGCGCTCTAGTGCTTGAGCTTCTTCGATCGCATTAAGGTCTTCACGCTGAATATTCTCAATCAAAGCCATCGCAATCGCAGCACGATCTTGAACGTTCTTAACTAAACATGGTACTGCTTTTAAGCCTGCATGTTTCGCAGCACGCCAACGACGCTCACCTGCAATGATCTCAAACTTGTGTTCATCTACTTGACGAACCACGATCGGTTGAATGATGCCTTGTGATTGAATCGAAGCTGCAAGTTCCTCTAGCGCCTCGGATGACATCTCTTTACGCGGTTGGTAAACACCTGGCTGTAAATGTGCAACCGCAAGCTCACGCAGTTCACCATCCGCAGATTTTTCTTGGCTTTGCTCAGCCACCTGGTGTTTTTCTCGAGCTAAAGAGCTTGTTGATAGCAATGCATCAAGCCCCTTTCCTAAACCACGTTTAGACATGGGATACGTTTCCTTATGAACTGAGTATTAGGCTGGAACTTCTTCTCGACGTAGCATCTCGCCCGCCAATGCCAAGTAGGCTTTTGCTCCTGAAGAATACTTATCGTAATACATCGCCGGTTTGCCATGACTTGGAGCCTCAGCAAGACGTACATTACGTGGGATCACGGTGCGATACACCTTATCACCAAAGTGCTTCTTTAGCTGATCGGACACTTCGTTCGACAGTCGATTGCGCGGGTCATACATGGTACGAAGTAGACCTTCAATCTTGAGCTTATCGTTAACCACTGCAGCAAGTTTGCTAATGGTATCCATCAATGCCGTTAGGCCTTCTAATGCAAAATACTCACACTGCATCGGAACCAACACCGAATCCGACGCAGCCATAGCATTGATAGTAAGTAAATTGAGCGATGGAGGACAATCGATAAAGATGAAATCATAGTTATCGCGAATTGGGGCTAATGCATTCTTGAGACGCACTTCACGCGCAAACACTTCCATCAACTTGATTTCAGCCGCGGTGACATCGCCATTTGCAGCGATCAGGTCGTAGTTTCCGGTTGTTTTGGTACAAACAACCTCAGAGAAAGGGGTATCTTCAACAAGAAGATCATAGGCAGTAGCATCTACCTGATATTTATCCACACCACTCGCCATAGTAGCATTGCCTTGAGGATCAAGATCAATCACTAATACCTTGCGCTTGGTAGCAGCCATGGAGGCTGCTAAGTTAATACAGGTTGTCGTTTTCCCTACACCGCCTTTTTGGTTGGCGATGGATATAATTCTTCCCACGGGTGGCCTCGCTTTAGTCCTTGCGCGATAAGATTACTAGATGGCGCTCACCCTCAAGCTCAGGAACGTTCAAAGTTTTGATTTCGGTCACAGAGCACCATTCAGGAAGCTGATCTATTTCATCTTTAGGGTGTACACCTTTCAGTGCTAGAAACACACCCGATTCTTCTTTCGGTAAATGATGACACCATTCAACCATATCCGTCATTGAAGCAAAAGCTCGACTCAATACACCATCGAACTTTTCTTCTGGTTGAAACTCTTCAACACGGCTTTGAACTGGTGTTACATTCTTGATACCAAGCTCATGAATCACTTGCTTGATAAAACGAATGCGCTTGCCTAGGCTGTCTAACAGAAAGAATTCATGTTCTGGATTCATGATCGCCAGAGGGATACCAGGAAGACCAGGGCCAGTACCTACATCAATAAAGCGCTTACCCTGTAAGTGAGTGCTTACGATAATACTATCGAGAATATGCTTAACCAGCATCTCGCTGGGGTTGCGAACCGATGTCAGATTATAAGCCTTGTTCCACTTATCCAGTCTTTCTACATAACCAACCAGCAGCTCGCGCTGCTGCTCAGACACGTCTAAGTCAGTTTGAGCAATCAGTGCATCTAATTGGGTGCGTAGTACGCTCATTATGCTTCCTCGCCTTTTTTCAACAGGCCATGTTTCTTCAAGTGAACCAACAAGATTGAGATTGCCGCAGGGGTAATACCTGAAATTCGAGATGCGATACCAATACTCTCAGGCCTCGCTTCATTCAATTTAGCAACCACTTCATTCGATAAACCACTTACATTAGCGTAATCCAAGTCAGCTGGCAGCTTGGTATTCTCATGGCGGAGTGATTTTTCAATCTCATCTTGTTGACGTTTGATGTAACCCTCGTACTTCACTTGGATCTCAACCTGCTCAGCTGCTTGTTGATCCTCAAGTGCAGGGCCAAATGCATCAAGCTGAGTCAGTTGATCATATGACATCTCAGGGCGACGCAGAAGATCTTCACCACTCGCTTCGCGAGCCATTGGTGTTTTTAGCAATGCATTCAGTGCCTCTACACCCTCAGATTTTGGATTCATCCACGTTTCTTTCAGGCGTTGACGCTCCGTTGCTATGTTTTCAACTTTCTCGTTAAAACGAGCCCAACGAGCATCATCAATCAGGCCTAATTCACGGGCTTTTTCCGTTAGGCGCAGATCGGCATTATCTTCACGAAGCAGCAGACGATATTCCGCTCGTGATGTAAACATACGGTACGGTTCTTTAGTACCCATGGTAGACAGATCATCAATCAATACGCCCATGTAAGCTTGGTCACGACGTGGACTCCAACCTTCTTTCTCTTGGCTGTACAAACTTGCGTTCAATCCAGCCATTAGGCCTTGTGCTGCCGCTTCTTCATATCCGGTTGTGCCATTGATCTGACCCGCAAAGAACAAGCCATTAATAAACTTAGTTTCGTAAGTTTGTTTCAGGTCACGCGGGTCGAAGAAATCGTATTCAATTGCATAACCAGGTCGAACAATGTGTGCGTTCTCAAAACCCTTCATTGAACGAACAATCTGAACCTGAACATCAAACGGTAGGCTGGTGGAGATACCATTTGGATATAGCTCATGAGTCGTTAGGCCTTCAGGCTCAATGAAAATTTGGTGACTGTTTTTATCCGAAAAGCGCATCACTTTATCTTCAATTGAAGGACAGTATCGAGGACCAATTCCTTCGATCACACCCGCATACATTGGGCTACGATCTAGGTTGTTACGGATCACTTCGTGTGTCGATTCATTCGTGTGCGTGATGTAGCATGGGATTTGTCGAGGCTGTTGCGCACGATTGCCCATGAAAGAAAATACCGGAGTCGGGTTGTCACCGTGCTGAACTTCAAGTTGAGAAAAATCCACGCTGCGAGCATCAATACGGGGTGGCGTACCTGTTTTAAGGCGATCAACACGGAATGGCAGTTCTCTCAAACGTTGCGCAAGCGCTATCGATGGAGGATCACCGGCACGTCCGCCTGATGAACTTTCCATACCAATATGAATTTTACCGCCTAGGAAAGTACCCACAGTCAAAACGATCGCTTTGCCGTAAAATTTCAATCCCATCTGCGTCACTACACCAACGGCTTGATCGTTCTCTACGATAAGATCATCGACAGATTGTTGAAACAGAGTCAGGTTTGGTGTGTTTTCTAGTGCTGATCGTACATACGCTTTGTAAAGTGCGCGGTCAGCTTGAGCACGAGTGGCACGAACAGCTGGGCCTTTCGATGCGTTTAGAGTACGGAATTGAATACCTGCATGGTCAATAGCCTCAGCCATTAGACCGCCCATTGCATCCACTTCTTTGACTAGGTGACCCTTGCCAATACCACCGATTGCTGGGTTACATGACATCTGTCCCAACGTATCAATATTGTGTGTGAGCAATAGGGTTTTTTGTCCCGTACGAGCTGATGCGAGTGCGGCTTCCGTTCCTGCATGTCCGCCACCGACAACGATGACGTCAAATTTTTCGTGATAAAGCATGAACCGACCTCAGGTATTCAATGAAAAACGGTTTGATAAAAGGAGCAGTATTCTACCTGTTTTTAAGGTCTGAGAACATCGTTTTTGTTTAAATCGATCGAGAAGGAAAAGAGTAAATATATATAAGATCTTTATATAGATCTTTTATTAGATCTACTATTAGGATCGAGGCTATCTGTGGATAACTAGAAAATGATCAACAAGATCATGGATCTTTTTTGGATCTATTCTTGTGATCTAACTTGGATCAAGATGAGAGTTTTCTGGGATCAAAAATGGGGGTTATGCACAGAGACATTTTGTCCTAAGGGTTATACTTTGGATAACTATAGGTTTATAACGGTAAATTTACATACTTATCCACAGATGGTTTGCTTAAAATATCACCACTTAAACCATGTGTGATCAAAAAAGTTATTCACAATGCATGCTCTAGAGACAAAAAAAGCGACCGAAGTCGCTTATTTTTCCCTGAAAAGTGCTGTTAGCTGAAAGCAGATAGGTGTTCTTCTAACCAAGTTTCCGCAGCATCTTCAGGTACAGCTTGTTGTAAAACATCAATAGTTAGGCAATCACTAATCGGTGTTGCACCTATATCTTCTAATAAGTCGTAAGCGTGTTGGCCTGCAGCACAGAAGGTATCGTAGCTAGAATCACCAATAGCAATGACAGCGAACTTAAGCTCCGCGGTATTTGGTGGTGTTGCTTGGATTGCTTCAATGAAAGGCTTGATGTTGTCAGGGTATTCTCCTGCGCCATGGGTAGAAGTGATAACAAGCCAAGTTCCTTGTGGTGGGATCTCTTCAAGAGCTGGTTGGTTGTGCACTGTTGTCTCTAGACCTTGCTCCGTCAATAGATCATCAAGGTGGTCACCTACGTACTCAGCACCGCCTAGGGTGCTACCTGTAATAATGTGGATCATGATCGTTTTAGTCCTTTGATTCTGAATTCTGGGTATAAAAAACGCGACGTGTAGCCGCGTTTTTGTACGTTAGATTAATTACTTACCAATACAGAAAGAAGAGAAGATGCGACCTAGAAGGTCATCAGAACTGAACTCTCCTGTAATCTCATTGAGATGCTGCTGAGCGATACGCAGTTCTTCTGCGAGGATTTCACCTGCCATATAGCCTTCAAGTTGTTGCTGACCTATGTCAAGGTGCTCTGCGGCACGTTCAAGCGCGTCCAGGTGACGACGGCGAGCCATAAAGCCTCCTTCGCTGCTACCTGCAAATCCCATACACTCTTTTAAGTGGTTCCTTAGCGCATCAACTCCCTCGCCAGTCTTTGCCGAAAGGCGGATAAGGGTAGGGTCGTTGACATGGCAGATCCCGAGTGACTCGCCGGTTTGATCTGCTTTATTGCGGATCACGGTCATGCCGATACTTTGCGGTAAGCGATCAACAAAGTCTGGCCAGATATCTTTAGGATCGGTGGCCTCAGTTGTCGTGCCATCTACCATGAAAAGAACACGGTCAGCTTGTTCAATCTCTTCCCAAGCACGCTCAATACCGATTTTTTCGACCTCATCAGATGCATCACGTAGCCCCGCTGTATCAATAATGTGCAGTGGCATACCATCAATATGGATATGTTCACGTAATACATCACGAGTGGTACCGGCAATATCGGTCACAATCGCAGAGTCTTTGCCTGATAATGCGTTAAGTAGGCTCGATTTACCTGCGTTAGGGCGACCAGCAATCACCACCTTCATACCTTCACGCATAATTGCGCCTTGGTTGGCTTCTTTGCGAACATCGGCAAGGTTATCGATGATGCGTTGTAAGTCACCTGCTACCTTGCCATCAGCTAGAAAATCGATCTCTTCTTCAGGGAAGTCGATAGCCGCTTCAACGTAAATGCGTAAGTGGATAAGAGATTCCACCAGCGTAGTGATGCGCTTAGAGAATGCGCCTTGTAGCGATTGAAGAGCTGATTTTGCTGCTTCTTCAGAGCTTGCATCGATGAGGTCTGCAATCGCCTCAGCTTGAGCAAGGTCGAGCTTGTCATTGAGGAATGCACGCTCGGAGAACTCACCAGGACGCGCGGTACGAATGCCAGGAATTTGCAGAATGCGCTTAATGAGCATGTCCATAACGACAGGGCCGCCATGGCCTTGCAGCTCGAGTACATCCTCACCGGTGAATGAGTGAGGGTTAGGGAAGTAAAGGGCAATACCTTGATCAAGCTGTGTGCCGTCTTGAGCTTTAAAAGGAAGGTACTCTGCATAGCGAGGCTTAAGTGCTTTACCTGTCACTTCTAAAGCAACTTGCGCTGCTTGAGGGCCAGAGACGCGGATGATGCCTACACCGCCGCGACCTAATGCTGTTGCCTGAGCAACGATAGTATCTGTGGTCATAGTTTTGCCAAATATCTTGTTTGCTAGATAGAGTTTGTTGACTCTATATAGGTCATGAAACCTTAATTCGTTAGCTGAATTGTAATCAGCACAATAGAAAAAGGCGACCTTTTGGCCGCCTTTCTTTTATTTACTTATCTAAGCCTTGCTGGAAGCGTTACTTAGAATGCAAACCTTTCTTCTCAAGCGCTTTGTAAATCAGCGTTTGTTGAATCAGGGTTACGATGTTCGATACTAGCCAGTAAAGAACCAGACCTGATGGGAAGAATAGGAAGAAGAATGTGAACATGACAGGCATGAATGTCATGATCTTCTGCTGCATTGGATCCGTTACTGTCGTTGGGCTCATCTTCTGGATTAGGAACATAGAAGCACCCATCAGTAGAGGCAAGATGTAGTAAGGGTCTTGCGCTGAAAGGTCTGTGATCCAACCGAAGAATGGAGAGTGACGAAGCTCTACCGACTCCATTAGCGCCCAGTAAAGTGCGATGAAGATAGGCATCTGTAGAAGGATTGGTAAACAGCCACCAAGTGGGTTTACTTTCTCTTTCTTGTACAGTTCCATCATCTCTTGGCTCATGCGCTGACGGTCGTCGCCGATACGCTCACGCATTGCTTGTAGCTTAGGCTGAAGCATGCGCATTTTTGCCATAGAGGTGTACTGAGCCTTCGTTAGTGGGTACATAGCACCACGAACGATGAAGGTTAGACAGATGATTGCGATACCCCAGTTAGACACGATGCCTTGGATGAAAGACAGTAGTGTGTGAAGAGGTTTTGCAATGAACCATAGCCAGCCGTAGTCCACTACTAGGTCTAAGTTAGGCGCAACTTCTGCCATGTCAGATTGAAGTTTTGGACCCACCCAAAGCGTTGCTTTGAAGTTTGCTGAGTCGCCATCTGCAATGGTTTTGTTTGGCATACGAACACCGATATCGCCAAGATTGCCGATAACGCGAGTGTATAGGTTTGTACCTGGTTCGTTACGTGGGATCCACGCTGTTGCGAAGTAGTGCTGGATCATTGCTGCCCAACCTTGACCGTTCGCTAGGTTAAGAGACAGATTGCGATCTTGCATGTCATCGAAGCTGTACTTCTTGTAACGAGTATCTTCAGTTGAGTATGCGCCGCCACGGTAAGTTGGCATTGTTAGGCTACCACCAGCATCAACAACACTTTGACGTAGGTGCGCGTACATACCAAATGTTGCATTGTTGCCAGACTTGTTCACTACATCGTATTCAACATCGATAGCGTAACTACCACGTTTTACGATGAATGTTTTGGTGTACTCAAGGCCGTTTGCTTGGTAAGTCAGTGGAATACGAACTTCATCCTGGCCGTCAGCTAGGTTAAAGCTGTCTGCAGATACGGAGTAAGCAGGACGGTTTGTGCTGCTTAGGTCGATACCTTGAGGGCCAACTAGACCACTTTGTGCAATAAATTGATGGCCTTGCTCGTTTTGCAGAAGAACAAATGTTTCTTCTGATTCAAGCTCTGCAGCGTATTCATTTAGGTTCGCTGTAATTACGTCACCACCAACTGTGTCGATAGACAGAGTCAATACGTCCGTAGTCACGGTGATTGTTTTCGCTGAAGCTGCTTGTTGGCCCGGTGCCGGGTCTAGCTCATCAGCAAAAGATGGTGCAGGTAGTGTACTGCTTGATTGTGCCTGTTGTGCCGCAGGTGCTGGGTTCTTTGCTGCTTGCCATTGGTTAAATAGCATGAAAGAAACGAGCGCCAATGCGATTAACAGGATATTACGTTGAGAATCCATCGTTATTTATCTCTGTCTTGTTTTTTCACTGGTGGAACGGGGTCGTAAGTCCAACCCTTATTATTCAAAGGGTGGCATTTTAATAGACGTTTGCTTGATAACCAACTCCCTTTTACAAAACCGTGAGCTTTCAACGCTTCTAGGGCATATGTAGAGCAAGTTGGGGTAAAACGACAGCGTGGTCCAAGAAGAGGACTAATGAAACCTTGGTAAAAACGGACGAATCCGATTGCTAGCCGCGTTGCGGGCGAGATAGGCGCTGCCATAACTTATCAAATAGTTTGAACATTTCGTCATTGCTGAGATCTTGTGCGCTTTTCTTCGCAATCACAACAAAATCTTTGTTAGGAAGTTTGTGCTGAGATGTACGAAAGCTTTCACGAGCCAATCGCTTGAAACGGTTTCGGCCAACAGCAGTTTTAATCTGTTTTTTTGGAACGGCTAATCCGAGGCGTGGATGAGAAAGAGAGTTTTTGCGAGCAATGATGGTGAAATGTGGGGAGCCAGCTCGATGAGCTTGCTTGAAGACATTTTGATAATGCTCGGGAGTTAACAAGCGTAACTCCCGATTAAATGCGTACTTATTCAAAATAATCGCGAATTATTTTGATAGGCGCGCACGGCCTTTTGCACGACGTGCATTGATTACTTTACGACCGTTCTTAGTCGCCATGCGTGCACGGAAACCGTGAGTACGCTTGCGCTTTAGAACTGAAGGTTGAAAAGTGCGTTTAGACATGGTTATTACCTTTACTGATCAGTAGTTTTTAGGTTTATACAAACCCGACGTGGGTTAAGTTTTTCTTCTTTATATAAAGAGAAAATCCGACGTCTCTCAACAAAGAGGCGGAATTGTAATCACTGTCCTATAAATAGTCAATGATTGGGTTTTTAAAAATTCCGGTCGACGGATTATACGGGTTGTGAGTTAAATCACAAGGATCGATTGATCCTTTCTTTCGATCTTAGTTACACACCAACCTGATTTAAAAAGCGCTGCAACTTAGGATCTTGTGGATTGTTGAAGATATCCTGTGGAGATCCTTGTTCAACAATATGGCCATCAGCCATAAAGATCACCTTGTCAGCGACTTCTTTGGCGAATTGCATTTCGTGTGTTACTACCAACATTGTTTGATGCTTCTTCGCTAAGTCCTTCATTAATTGGAGAACTTCTCCAACCCATTCAGGATCCAGTGCCGATGTTGGCTCATCAAACAACAATAATTCTGGCTCTAGTGCCATCGCTCGGCCGATACCCACACGCTGCTGTTGACCACCGGAAAGAGCCGCTGGATAACTTTCTGACTTATCCCCAAGTCCAATCTCATTGAGGATTTGTTGTGCCTTCTCATAAGCCTGTTCTTTCTTCCAACCGCGTACTGTGATCAGTCCTTCTGCGATGTTTTGCTTCGCAGTAAGGTGGGCAAAGAGAGCATAGTTTTGGAAAACAAAGCCTGTTTTTCGGCGTAGAGCGAGTACTTCGGCCTTGGTGTGCTTTTCTGTATCAACGCTCACGTCATCAATGCTGATAGTGCCTTTGTTCGCCTGTTCCAAGAAGTTCACCGTGCGGAGCAGGGTGGATTTACCGGTACCACTAGAACCGATGATAACCACTATCTCACCCTGATTGATTTCGATATCGATACCCTTAAGAACCTCTGTATCGCCAAAGTTTTTATGGATGTTATGCAGTTTGATCATCGTACATACGCCTTATTCAGTTTGGCTTCTGCCCAAATTTGTACTCGCGTAAGAATAACCACCACGCCCCAGTAGATTAGTGCTACCGCGAGGAAAGCCTCGAAGAAACGGAAGCTTGATGACGCCTCCATTTGAGCTTTGGCCATGATTTCAGCTACACCCAGCGTAAAGGCAAGTGAGGTCGACTTAATCATATCGATGAAATAGTTCATCAAAGAAGGCAGAGCGACACGTGTAGCTTGCGGAAGAATGATACGGCGCATCGCTTGGCTAGTTGTCATACCGACTGACAAGCTTGCTTCCATCTGGCTACGGTCAATACCGATAATCGCTGCGCGAATACTCTCTGCCATGTAAGCGGCAAAGTGTAGGGTTAAGCCTATAACGGCTGCACTGAACGCATCTAAACCCACTAACAACGGAAAAACCTGAGGTAGACCGTAATAAAGCAGGAACAGTTGCACTAATAATGGGGTGCCACGGAAGAAGCTAATGTAAAGCTGGCTAAGCTGGTCGAGCACAGGGATCTTGAATACGCGAATATTCGCCAGGATCACTGAGAGAATAAGGGAGAAAAATAATCCCCAGATCGCCATCTCCATAGTGGTACCCAAATACTTGAGCAGAATAGGCAACAGCTCAAGCATATAATTAAAGTCAAAACCCATAATACATCTCTATTTTGATTTTCATTTTGCTGGAGGGGTGAAAAAATAAAACCCACTGCTCAAGCAAAGCAGTGGGCTACAAGGTTTACAAGTCAGGATTACTTTTGAGTAATGTCTGCGCCAAACCACTTGTTTGAGATTTCAGCCAGAGTACCGTCTTCACGCATCTCTGCGAGCGCTTTGTTCACCTCAGCTTGTAGCTCTAAACCACGCTCGTTGTTAACAAACGGCCATGCGTTTTCAATCGTTTCGAAAGGTTGGCCCGCAAGTTGTAGCGGTAGACCTGTCTTCTTAATTAGCTCAAGTGCTGATAAGCGATCCATCACAAATGCATCTGCACGACCTAGTGCAACATCATGCTCGATACCCGTGTCGTAAGTCTTGATGTTGATCTTGCCATCTTTGTCGTAGCTACGAAGTAACTGTTCAAAGTTTGAACCTAGGTTTACTGCAACAGTTTTTCCTTCTAGGTCTTCAACACCCTGGATTGCATCGTTTCCTTTACGTACAGTGATTTGTGCACCATCAACCACATATGGGTCAGCAAATAGGTACTTCGCTTTACGCGCATCGGTCATGGTGATTTGGTTAGAAATTGTATCGATACGACCTGTTTCTAGTAGGCCGAATAAACCAGAAAAGTTCGCGGTAACGTATTCCACTTTATAGTCGTTACGCTTACCAATCTCATCCCACAGGTCAACTTCAAAGCCCTGCAGTTGGTCTTGCTTAACAAAAGTGAATGGGAAGTAGCGGCCAGACATGCCAACTTTTACTTCTGTTAGGTTAGCTTCCGCTGCTGCTTGAACGGTAGCAGCAGATAGTGCGATTGCTGCTACTGCAGCCTTGATCCAGTTTTTCATAATACAGCTCCGAAATTCTTTAGAACGGAATACTACTGTTACTTAGCATCGATAGATAAATAACTTAGTGCCATAACCTAGAGCGATAGAGAATAAGTTAGGTAATCGATGCTTTACCATTTATAGCATCAATCATTTATCTGTGTGCTGTTTGTGAAAAGTAAGCGGCAAAAAAGGATCCTTATTGGCTTGATGAAACACTTTCATTCACAGACTTATCACCAGAAAAGGGATCTTTATTAAATGGCGTATAAAAGGACAGATCTTGGCTTTATGTGGATCATTGTGTGTATAGTTTTGGTGCATCTTGTGTGGATCCGAGCATATTTCGAAAAAATATGTGAATAACTTCGATCTTATTCACTGGATCGTCGATCAATCGCTGGCGATCTCGGTTATCAACAGGTAAAATTGCCCGTCTTTTCAGATTTTGATTTTAGGGTGAGGTCAAAGTGTCATCTTCGTTATGGATGCAATGTTTGCAACAGCTTCAAGAAGAGCTACCAGCGACTGAATTTAGTATGTGGGTACGCCCACTTCAGGCTGAGCTCAATGACAACACGCTCACCTTATTTGCACCTAACCGTTTCGTTTTAGACTGGGTTAGAGATAAGTACCTCAACAACATTAACCGCCTGCTTCAAGAGTACTGCGGTAATGATATGCCAAGCCTGCGCTTTGAAGTTGGTAGCAAGCCTGTATCGGCACCACCACCGAAGCCAACTCGAACACCCGCTGATGTTGCTGCTGAATCTTCAGCACCAGCCCAACTGCAAGCTCGTAAGCCTATCCATAAAACATGGGATGATGATGCACAAGCGGTTGCTGATATCAATCACCGCTCAAACGTGAATCCTAAACATAAGTTCAATAACTTTGTTGAGGGTAAGTCGAATCAGCTTGGCTTAGCAGCAGCACGTCAGGTATCGGATAACCCTGGTACCGCATATAACCCTCTATTCTTGTACGGTGGTACTGGCCTAGGTAAAACTCACCTGTTGCACGCGGTCGGTAATGCGATTGTGGATAACAAGCCAAATGCGAAAGTGGTGTACATGCACTCTGAGCGTTTCGTACAAGATATGGTTAAGGCGCTGCAAAACAACGCGATTGAAGAATTTAAGCGCTACTATCGTAGTGTTGATGCACTATTGATCGATGATATCCAATTCTTCGCTAATAAAGAGCGCTCTCAAGAAGAGTTCTTCCATACCTTTAACGCGCTGTTAGAGGGTAATCAGCAGATCATTCTTACCTCCGACCGTTATCCGAAAGAGATCAACGGGGTAGAAGATCGCCTGAAATCTCGATTTGGTTGGGGCTTAACGGTTGCAATCGAGCCGCCTGAGCTTGAAACGCGTGTTGCGATCTTAATGAAAAAGGCAGAAGACCACCAAATTCATCTAGCTGATGAAGTGGCATTCTTTATCGCTAAGCGTCTACGTTCTAACGTTCGTGAGCTAGAAGGTGCATTGAACCGTGTTATTGCGAATGCTAACTTTACGGGTCGTCCAATTACTATCGATTTTGTGCGTGAAGCATTGCGTGACTTACTTGCACTGCAAGAAAAGCTGGTCACTATCGATAACATCCAGAAGACGGTTGCTGAATACTACAAGATTAAAGTTGCCGATCTGCTTTCTAAGCGTCGCTCTCGCTCTGTCGCTCGTCCTCGTCAGCTAGCGATGGCGCTAGCAAAAGAGCTGACCAACCACAGCTTACCAGAGATTGGTGATGCGTTCGGTGGTCGTGACCATACAACGGTTCTGCATGCTTGTCGTAAAATCGAGCAGCTTCGTGAAGAAAGTCATGATATTAAAGAAGATTACTCGAATTTGATTCGCACTTTATCTTCTTAATTATTTCCAAACGCATTGGATACAATTAATCTAAACTAATGACTAAAGCCATCGAACTCCGATGGCTTTATGTGTACAAAGAGCAGAAAGAAAAAGAGCACGAAATGAAATTTACCATCGAACGCAGTCATATACTGAAACCGCTCCAACAAGTGTCTGGTGCTCTTGGTGGACGCCCAACGTTACCAATTCTTGGCAACCTACTTATCCAAGTTGAAAACGGTCAACTATCGATGACAGCGACCGACCTTGAGGTTGAACTGATCAGTAAGGTGACACTTGAGGGTGAGTTTGAGGCTGGCAGCATTACCGTACCTTCTCGTAAGTTTCTTGATATCTGTCGTGGTCTGCCTGATGGTGCAAACATTACTGTCGTTTTGCAGGCTGATCGTGTTCAAGTGCGTTCAGGCCGCTCGCGGTTCTCACTATCCACACTTCCTGCGTCAGACTTCCCGAACATTGAGGATTGGCAAAGCGAGGTTGAAATCTCCCTAACACAAGGCGAGCTACGTAGCCTAATCGAGAAGACACAGTTCTCAATGGCGAACCAAGACGTGCGTTATTACCTTAACGGCATGCTGTTTGAGATCGATGGTGACATTTTACGCAGTGTTGCAACTGATGGACACCGAATGGCGGTATCTCAGGCTTCAATGGGTGCTGACTTCGAAAAGCAACAGATCATTTTGCCACGCAAGGGTGTGCAGGAGTTGGTTAAGTTGTTAGATGCACCAGAACAACCTGTTACGCTGCAGATTGGTAATTCAAACCTTCGTGCAGAGGTGAACAACTTTGTATTTACCTCTAAGCTAGTTGATGGTCGTTTCCCGGATTACCGTCGCGTAATGCCGCAAAACACCACTAAGACACTTGAAGCAAACTGTGATGAGCTACGCCAAGCTTTCTCTCGTGCAGCTATTCTGTCTAATGAAAAGTTCCGTGGTGTGCGTGTTAACCTGGCGGACAGCGAGATGCGCATTACCGCAAATAACCCAGAGCAAGAAGAAGCCGAAGAGATGTTAGATGTCAGCTTTGAGGGTGATGCTATCGAGATAGGCTTCAATGTCAGCTATGTACTCGATGTGCTAAATACGCTTCGTTGTGAGAAAGTACGTATCTCGATGTCAGATGCCAATGCGAGTGCCCTGATTGAAAATGCCGATGATGACAGCGCGATGTATGTCGTGATGCCAATTCGCTTATAAGGCTCTGACAACAACTAATCATGCCTCTTAAACGAATCATCGTTCAGCAGTTTAGAAACATTAAAGCCTGTGACATTGAACTGTCATCAGGCTTTAACTTTCTTATTGGCGTCAACGGAAGTGGCAAAACGAGCCTGTTAGAGGCCATTTACCTGCTGGGTCACGGTCGCTCATTTAAGAGCTCATTGACCGGTCGAATCATCCAAAATGACTGCCCAGAATTGTTTATCCATGGTCGTTTTTTGACATCTGATCAATTTGAGCTGCCCATTGGCATTAATAAGCAGCGCGATGGCACAACAGAGGTTAAAATAGGCGGCCAGTCTGGACAAAAGCTTGCTCAGTTAACCCAGGTATTACCGTTACAGTTGATCCACCCTGAAGGGTTCGATTTGTTGACCGATGGACCTAAATTTCGTCGTGCATTTATCGACTGGGGTGTGTTCTATACTGAGCCTAAGTTTTATGAAGCGTGGGGCCGATTCAAGCGCCTCAGCAAACAACGTAATGCATTGCTGAAAACCGCTTCCAGCTATCGAGAGCTCAAATACTGGGACAACGAGATGGCAGCGCTTGCTGAGCAAATCAGCGAGTGGCGAGCTAACTACGTGGAACAATTGCTGGAAGAAGCTCGAGATATCTGCAAGGACTTCTTACCGGAGTTTGATATCCAGATTAACTACTATCGAGGTTGGGATAAAAACACCCCTTACCAAGAGATCCTAGAGGGTAACTTCGAGCGTGACCAAGCGCTAGGGTATACCTTTAGTGGCCCGAACAAGGCCGATTTGAAGATTAAAGTGAATGGCACTCCTGTTGAGGATGTGTTGTCACGTGGTCAGCTTAAATTGATGGTGTGTGCATTGCGTGTAGCGCAGGGGCAGCATCTGACTAAGGTGACTGGAAAGCAATGTATCTACCTAATAGATGACTTTGCATCCGAACTAGATAGCCAACGTCGCCAGCGTCTTGCTGACTGCTTGAAGTCGACGGGGGCACAAGTTTTTGTAAGCTCTATAACTGAAGGCCAAATAGCCGACATGGTCGACGAAAATGGCAAGATGTTTCATGTGGAACATGGCACAATAGAGCCAAAGTAAATAGTGGAAGATAACTAATGTCAGAGAATTACGATTCATCGAGTATTAAAGTACTGAAGGGTCTGGATGCAGTTCGTAAGCGTCCTGGAATGTACATCGGCGACACGGATGATGGTACCGGTCTACACCACATGGTTTTTGAGGTCGTAGATAACTCGATCGATGAAGCATTAGCTGGCCACTGTAACGACATCATTGTAACGATTCACGATGACAACTCGGTTTCTGTTCGAGATGACGGTCGTGGTATCCCAACTGAAATGCACCCAGAAGAACAAGTATCTGCGGCAGAAGTTATCATGACGGTACTTCACGCAGGTGGTAAGTTCGATGACAACTCATACAAGGTATCGGGCGGTCTGCACGGCGTAGGTGTTTCAGTAGTAAACGCACTTTCTAAGCAAGTAACGCTAACCATCCATCGTGGTGGTCAAATTCATACTCAAACATACCACCACGGTGAGCCTCAAGCGCCACTAGCAGTGATTGGTGAGACAGATAAAACGGGTACTGAAATTCGTTTCTGGCCAAGTGAAGATACGTTCTCCAATGTTGAGTTCCACTACGATATCCTAGCGAAGCGTTTACGTGAGCTGTCTTTCCTTAACTCTGGCGTATCAATCAAGCTGCGTGACGAGCGTGAAGAAGACAAAGGCGATCACTTCATGTTTGAAGGTGGTATTCAAGCATTCGTTGAGCACCTAAACACGAACAAAACACCAATCATCCAGAAGATTTTCCACTTCGACAACGAGCGTGATGACGGCATCACGGTAGAAGTGGCAATGCAATGGAACGATGGCTACCAAGAAAATATCTTCTGTTTTACCAACAATATCCCTCAGCGTGATGGTGGTACTCACCTTGCTGGTTTCCGTGCAGCCTTGACTCGTACCCTGAACTCGTTCATGGACAAAGAAGGCTTCTCTAAGAAAGCGAAAACTGCAACATCAGGCGATGATGCTCGTGAAGGTCTAACAGCAGTTATTTCGGTTAAAGTGCCGGATCCTAAGTTCTCTAGCCAGACAAAAGACAAGCTGGTTTCCTCTGAAGTGAAGTCTGCAGTAGAACAAGCAATGGGTGAGAAGCTGTCTGAGTTCCTGATTGAGAACCCAACAGAAGCGAAAACAGTTTGTACTAAGATCATTGATGCAGCTCGTGCGCGTGATGCAGCACGTAAAGCGCGTGAAATGACTCGTCGTAAAGGCGCACTGGACCTAGCAGGTCTTCCAGGCAAACTTGCTGACTGTCAGGAAAAAGATCCTGCGCTGTCTGAACTCTACATAGTGGAGGGTGATTCGGCAGGCGGCTCCGCAAAACAAGGCCGTAACCGTAAGAACCAAGCGATTCTTCCACTGAAAGGTAAAATCCTTAACGTAGAGAAAGCACGCTTCGATAAGATGCTTTCTTCGCAAGAGGTTGCAACACTAATTACTGCACTAGGCTGTGGTATTGGCCGTGAAGAGTACAACCCAGATAAGCTGCGCTACCACAACATCATCATCATGACCGATGCTGATGTCGATGGTTCTCACATCCGTACTCTACTTCTGACGTTCTTCTACCGTCAAATGCCTGAGCTTATCGAGCGTGGCTACGTGTACATCGCTCAGCCGCCACTATACAAAGTGAAGAAAGGCAAACAAGAGCAGTACATCAAAGACGAAGACGCAATGAATCAATACCAGGTTGCTCTTGCGCTAGATAACGCGGCACTACATGTAAATGCTGACGCACCAGCGCTTGCTGGTGAAGCTCTAGAGAAACTGGTTCAACAGTACAATGCAGGTATGAAGCTGGTGGATCGCATGAGCCGCCGTTACCCACACGCATTGATACACGAACTGACTTACGTACCTCGTATTACAGCAGAGCAGTGCCACGATGCAGCAGCGGTCGAAGCTTGGGGCAAACAACTTGTTGAGCAATTGAATGCAAAAGAAGTGGGTGCAAGCCAATATAGCCTTGAGGTCGAGCAACATGCAGAGCTTGGTCTAAGCGTACCTAAGATTATTGTTCGTACTCACGGCGTGACGCACGAGCATGTTCTGTCGGTAGACCTGATTAACTCGAAAGAGTACGGCAAGCTAGCCGATCTATCTGAGGCGCTAGAAGGCCTGATTGAAGAGGGTGCTTACATTAAACGTGGTGAGCGTACTCAGCCGGTTTCAAACTTTGTTGATGCACTGAACTGGTTGATCAAAGAGTCACGTCGTGGTCTAAGCCTACAGCGCTACAAAGGTCTAGGTGAGATGAACCCTGATCAGCTTTGGGAAACCACTATGGACCCAGAGACGCGCCGCATGATGCAGGTAACGATTGAAGATGCAGTCGGTGCAGACCAACTGTTCACGACGCTAATGGGTGACCAAGTAGAGCCTCGTCGTAACTTTATCGAAGAGAATGCTCTGAAAGTTGCAAACTTAGACGTTTAGTATCTTTGATACTTCGCTCTTTCGCTTAATTTCTGTGTCAGAGGTGCTCACATACATTCGTATGCTCCGCGCCTCTTCCTTGAACTAAAGCCAAAATAGCTTCGTCTCAAAAAACTAAAATCATTTTAAAGCACTATCCTTTGGATGGTGCTTTTTTACGTTTGTTAAGGTATTGAAAATTATTGAGTTGGAAAAATAATTGAAAATAATCCCTTGAAACTATTTTGACCAATCCACATATCTAGTTGTGAAGAGGGATGGCTGTCTTGCTCAAGAGAGAAGAAACAGAACCTCTATATCAATGCCGTTAATTAGATGCCCGGAGATCGCGTAGAGAAAATCATTTAGAACGAGGCGTAGATTGTGATAGCTAGTTATTCTACCTATAAAATCTACAACGAAGTTATCAGTGATTTTAACAAGCGAGAACGTTCAGATAATTGATGGAATTGATATCAAATCGCCAATAAGGTATCGCTCAGGAGAGGATGATCTTAGAGGCACACAACTTAAATTGACTTAATCCTATGTCCCAGCGCTAAGAGAGCCAGAGGAGTAGAGAAAGAGTCCCTTAGTCGGCAATGATCGAACACAGAATCGATCCGAGCAAACTCACGGCTAAGACTATTGCTTACTAAAAGGATAGCATTATGAGAACTGTAGATTTCACTCCACTTTACCGCAACGCAATTGGCTTTGACCGTCTATTCAACATGATGGAATCGAGCTCTTCAAAGAACACTTCTGGCGGTTTCCCTCCATACAACATCGAGCAGAAAGATGAGAACAACTTCCGTATCACCATGGCAGTTGCAGGCTTTGCTGAAGAACAGTTAGACCTGACTCAAAAAGAAAACATGCTGATCGTTAAGGGTGAGCGCAAAACAGAAGAAGAGAAGAAATACGTGTACCAAGGTATCGCAGAGCGTGATTTCGAGCGTAAATTCCAGCTAGCTGACTACGTAAAAGTAGTAGGTGCAAGCATGGAGAATGGTCTGCTACACGTTGACCTAGAGCGCGAGATCCCAGAAGCGATGCAGCCGCGTAAGATTGCAATTGGTGGCAACAACCTCATTGAGGGTTAACCACTTCAGGCTTTAACTAGCCAGATATATCGGGAATAAGAGTGAAAGAGCACCACTATTTTTCAAAGAATGGGTGCTCTTTTTGTATCTAAAGGAAATGAATACTTAGCCTTGCTGGTATGCCCTTTCTACCTCTTCAGCAATTATCTTGATGCCTTTCTGCATCATCTCATCATCCTGAACGTAGTTCATTCGTAGGCACTGGTGAGCGTGGTCCCACTCATCTTCCTGACCAATAAAGAAGTATTCGCCCGGTACAATTAATACGCCACGTGCTTTCAAGCGCTTGTATAGCTCCATTGTGGTGATTGGCAGCTCATCAAACCACAGCCATAGGAAGATCGCTCCTTCAGGCTTGTGAATGCGGAAGCGCGGGTCAGTGATTGTGGTTTGTAGCAGTTCAACCGCACGCTGTGATTTCTGTTGATAGAACGGCTTGATGGTTTCTTCACTGAGCCTCAGTAGATCGCCATTCTCAATCATATGATGACCAAGAGCAGGGCCAATACTGCCCGGCGCTAAGCTGATAATGCCATTCATGTTGGTCATCGCTTGGGTAACTTCTTCACTCGCGATCACGATGCCGCAGCGCACCCCTGGCAGACCTAATTTAGATAGGCTCATACAAAGGATGGTGTTTTCATTCCAGAATGGTTCCACATCCTCAAAGATGATGTTTGGGAATGGCAGGCCGTAGGCGTTATCAATGATCAGCGGGATGTTGTTCTCACGCGCTAGCTTATCCAACTTGTGGATTTCTTCGTCGGTCAGTACGTTGCCAGTTGGGTTGGTCGGACGTGAAGCGCAGATAGCAGCAACAGAGTCATCCACCTTTAACTGCTCAAAATCAACGTGGTATTTGAACTGGCGGTTTTCTAATAGCTCAATCTCTGGGTGGTAAGAGACAAAGATATTGTCGTCAATGCCAGCATCACCGTATCCAATGTATTCCGGCGCCAGTGGTAGCAAGATCTTCTTATGTGAACCATCAGGCTGTTTACCCGCAAGCAGGTTAAACAGATAGAAGAAGCCACTTTGGCTACCATTCGTTAAGCTGATGTTCTTTTCGCTGATGTCCCAGCCGTAAGTGTCTTTTAGCAGCTTAGCTAATGCTCTAACAAATACGTCCTTGCCTTGAGGACCATCGTAGTTGGCGAGCGCCCCTATGAGGTCGCCACTGGCGAGGAGTTCTCCGGCGGCTTGGTGAAAGTAATCGAGCATGGCAGGAATGGCTGCTGGGTTACCACCACCTAGCATGATGGCACCTGGTGTGCGTAGACCATCATTCAAATCATCCATTAACTGCGTAATACCTGAGTACTGATTAAATTTTTCACCAAATTGAGAGAACTGCATGTGTCTTGTTACCTAATTCATTGTGTATCTTTTGTTGTGTGAATGGACTGAGTTTAGGAAGCAAACTCAGCGAATAAGTGTACTTCGAACATACCGCAACGAATTTGCGACGAAAAGCACTATTTGTAGGTATTTATAAAAGAAAAGCCCAACTCGGATGAGTTGGGCTTGAGAATGTTCTTACAAACGGTCGTTATTACTTCTGTAGAAGTGAAATATCCGCAATCTGTAGGAATAGGTTACGCAGGTTGTTGAGTAGCGTTAGACGGTTTTTCTTCAGAGCTTCGTCGTCAGCCATTACCATTACGTTATCGAAGAATGCATCTACTGGCTCACGTAGCTCAGCTAGCTTGCTTAGTGCTTCTTGGTAGTTACCCGTCGCAAATGCTGGCTCAAGTGCTTCTGTCATCACTTCAACGTTTTCTGCTAGCGTCTTCTCTGCGTCTTCTTGTAGAAGTGCCAGGTCGATTTCTGCTGCTAGTTCGCCGTCGAATTTCGCTAGGATGTTACCTACACGCTTGTTCGCTGCCGCTAGTGCTTCTGCTGCTTCTAGCTCACGGAAGTGAGATACCGCTTTAACGCGTTGGTCGAAGTCTGCTGGCTTCGTTGGACGGTTAGCCAGTACAGCTTGGATGATGTCCACGCTGAAGCCTTCGTCTTTGTACCATGCGTTGAAGCGACCAAGCATGAAGTCGATTACGTCGTTTGCAACGTTCGCGTTAGTCAGCTTGTCGCCAAATAGAGACTGAGCTTTCGCAATTAGGTCTGTTAGATCTAAGTTGTAGCCGTTTTCAACGATGATGCGCAGCACACCTAGTGATGCACGACGTAGAGCGAATGGATCAGAACCTTTTGGCGCCTGGCCAATACCGAAGATACCTACGATAGTATCTAGCTTGTCAGCCATTGCTACTGCAGATGAGATGCCTGTGCTTGGTAGGTCGTCACCAGCGAAACGAGGCATGTACTGCTCGTACAGTGCCAGTGCAACTTGCTCGTCTTCACCATCGTGAGTTGCATAGTGCATGCCCATTACACCTTGAGTATCTGTAAATTCAAATACCATTGATGTCATTAGGTCACACTTCGCTAGTAGACCGGCACGCTTAG
This sequence comes from Vibrio maerlii, assembly GCF_003415655.1. GTDB lineage: Bacteria > Pseudomonadota > Gammaproteobacteria > Enterobacterales > Vibrionaceae > Vibrio > Vibrio maerlii. Next base: position 13,520 of record NZ_QRHC01000017.1, on the reverse strand, counting down.
ACTTTTCAATGTCAGCGTCGATTTGCTCAGCGATGTAGCCAGCAAGTTCTGTGATGCGGTCTGTCTTGTCTTTGATAGTACCAAGTTGCTTCTGGAAGATAGCTTGGTCTAGCTCAGATAGACGGTCGATAAGAGGACGCTTACGGTCAGTGTTAAAGAAGAATTCTGCATCCGCTAGACGTGGACGTACAACCTTCTCGTTACCTTCGATTACGTGGCGAGGCTCTTTAGACTCAATGTTTGAAACGAAGATAAAGTTTGGTAGTAGCTTCTTGTTTTCGTCGCCATTCTCATGTGAATAGACGGGGAAGTACTTCTGGTCACCCTTCATGGTGTAAACCAGTGCTTCAGAAGGAACCTTCAGGAACTCTTCTTCAAACTTCGCAGTAAGAACTACAGGCCATTCAACTAGCGATGTTACTTCTTCTACTAGGTCATCTTCTAGCTCAGTGATACCACCAACCGCTGCGCCTGCTTTTTCAGCATCAGCAAGGATGATCGCTTTACGCGCTTCGTAATCTGCCATTACTTTACCGCGCTCTTCTAGGATCGCTGGGTATTGCTCTGCAGAATCGATAGTGAACTCTTGTTCACCCATGAAACGGTGACCACGGATAGTGCGGTCAGAGGTTACGCCTAGGATCTCGCCTTCGATAAGGTCAGAGCCCATTAGCATCGTTAGCGTTTTCACTGGACGAATGAATTGAGTCGTCTTGTTACCCCAACGCATTGGCTTAGCGATTGGTAGGTTGCCCAGTGCTTTTGCTACTAGCTCAACAACGATTTCAGTCGTTGCTTGGCCTTTCACTTCTTGTTTGAAAAGAAGCCATTCGCCTTTGTCTGTTACTAAACGGTCAGCCTGCTCAACAGTGATGCCGTTACCACGAGCCCAACCTTGAGCAGCTTTAGTCGCATTGCCTTCAGCATCGAATGCTACAGAAACCGCAGGGCCACGCTTCTCAACCACTTTGTCAGCTTGACCTTCAGCAAGGCCAGCAATCTTAAGCGCTAGACGACGAGGAGCCGCGTACCATTTCACACCTTCGTGTGCTAGGTCAGCGCCTTTAAGCTCTACTTCGAAGTTTGCAGCGAAAGCTTCTGCCAGAGTGCGAAGCTGCGTTGGTGGTAGCTCTTCAGTACCCAGTTCAATTAGAAATTCTTTAGCCATGATTACTTCTCCTCTTCCTTACGGCACACGTCTTTTTTAAGCATGGGGAAGCCTAGTGCTTCACGTGATGCGTAGTACGCTTCTGCAACAGACTTAGTCAGGTTGCGGATGCGAAGGATGTAACGTTGGCGCTCTGTAACAGAGATAGCTTTGCGCGCATCAAGGATGTTGAATGCGTGGCCCGCTTTAAGAATGCGCTCGTAAGCTGGAAGCGGAAGTGGCTTCTCTAGCTCAAGTAGCTCTTTACACTCTTTCTCACACTGGTCGAAGAAAGTGAATAGGAAGTCTACGTCAGCGTGCTCGAAGTTGTACGTTGATTGCTCAACCTCGTTTTGGTGGAAGATGTCACCGTAAGTTACCTTGCTGCCGTCTGGTGCGATGTTCCACACTAGGTCGTAAACAGAGTCTACTTCTTGGATGTACATAGCTAGACGTTCGATACCGTAAGTGATCTCACCAGTAACCGGCTTACACTCAAGACCACCAACTTGCTGGAAGTAAGTAAACTGAGTTACTTCCATGCCGTTTAGCCATACTTCCCAACCAAGACCCCATGCGCCTAGCGTTGGGTTTTCCCAGTTGTCTTCTACGAAACGAATGTCGTGTACTAGCGGGTCGATACCAAGAACTTCAAGAGAGCCTAGGTACAACTCCTGAATGTTATCTGGAGATGGTTTTAGAGCTACTTGGAATTGATAGTAGTGCTGCAGACGGTTCGGATTTTCACCGTAGCGACCATCGGTCGGACGACGTGAAGGTTGAACGTATGCCGTAGACATTGGCTCTGGGCCAAGTGCACGTAGACATGTCATTGGGTGAGAGGTGCCAGCACCTACTTCCATATCTAGGGGTTGAACAATAGTACAACCGTTTTGTGCCCAGTAATCCTGCAGCGCGAGGATCATTCCCTGGAAGGTTTTGATATCGAATTTTTGCATAGTCAGGTTCGCGCGATTCTTCTAAATGATTTGAAAAAATAACAATCAAGTATAGCGAGATATTGCTCAGGCGAGTAGTGGCAATCTTGACTATTTCGTCGCCAGAAATGTCGTTTAATAGAAAAATCGCAGCTTTATTGCGTTATTTTTCCAAAAAGGGAAAAAGTTACACTTTTGCGTCTTGAGATCTGAACAAGAGCTGATTAAAATCCCGCCCATCTTTGGGGAGTAGCTTACCTAACTCACTCGGCAAATTATTCAAATACCTCGCTGGGTGATATTACCGACTGGTAATAGGTTCGTTCGTCAACATAATCGGTGCAAAATCACCGTGGCGTTCGAGATAGACATGCTGGAAGCCATGCCTATTTAGCAAGACCTTAGATAAACATCGTGAACCGGGGTGGGGCGCGAGGTTTGTCTATGGTTAAAAATAATTATCCTGCCCCAAATGAGCATGTCGTGAGCGTTTTAGCTATATCAATTACTACTGTTGCACTAGCCGAGATTGGGGATAAGACCCAACTTCTATCTTTGCTGTTAGCCAGCCGTTACCGTAAACCCATTCCCATTATTGCAGCGATATTTTTTGCAACCATAGCAAACCACGCGTTGGCTGCATGGTTAGGGGTAGTGGTTGCCGATTACTTATCACCAGAAATATTGAAGTGGGTAGTGGCAGCCAGCTTCTTGGCGATGGCTGGTTGGATTCTAATCCCCGATAAGCTGGATGACGATGAAGAGATCTCTAATCGAGGGCCATTTGTCGCTAGCTTTATTGCCTTCTTTATTGCTGAAATTGGTGACAAAACGCAGATAGCAACTTCTATCCTTGGGGCTCAGTATGCCGATGCGCTGACTTGGGTAGTGCTTGGTACAACGGTAGGTATGTTACTAGCGAATGTACCCGTGGTACTGATTGGTAAGCTATCTGCGGACAAAATGCCACTGGATCTTATCCGTAAGATCACCGCAGTTTTGTTTCTCGCACTTGCGGTTGGCGCAGCCTTCTTTTAAGCGTTGATTTGGTGTGATTTATTATTTGATTTTGGTCATAAATTGCACCGAATTTGATGAAATAAGAGTGACTGAAATAGTTGTGTCATAATTGTCATGATACCTTAATCTTGTCGGTAGACTTATCATCAAGAGTGACCTGTACGGAGGGCAACACATGCTTACACGTTATATGGGAATGACAGTTAAGAGTCAGAGCTATCTATTCACATTCGGCTTGGCGTTAACCTTTTTAGGAATGATGCTGACTGATATGTGGTTACCAATGGTAGCGGGAGCGATTATTCTGATGGGGTTGGCAGTCGAGGCGTGGATGCGCGTGACTCATATTATCCCGATGCATCATGAGATGAATGCCATGAAAAAGCAGATTTCTCAGTTACAAGCCGAGATTCGCACCATCGAATACGACAACAACTAGGTCATCGTCAGACCTTGTCGATTATTGATTCTCGTTCCGTAATCGTAGATAGAACAAAAGGCAGCTTCACACTTTCTATGTTAATAGATTGTTGATTCTGCCTTTTTTGGTATTCTGTACGTACGTTTTTGGAATGAGTCTAATTAAGACCCTTCTTAATCAAGTACTGATATGGTACTTGTTCTGTTTGAGCACCAACAAGCTGGTGGTCCATGAAGCGGCAAAAGCTTGGGATATCTCGTGTTGTTGACGGATCATCGGCACTAACTAACAGAATATCACCATCTTTCATGTTGCGAATTGTCTTCCTGACCATCATTACTGGCTCTGGGCAGCGCAGTCCTTCTGCTTCCAGTGTATGTGTCGCCTGTTCAGGATTGAATGTCATGATTATCTCTTCTGATTACGTTTACTCGTCGAATGATACTGTCGAAGAAAAAATATTCAATAACCACTTGGCAAAGAACCTAATATGATTTAGTGTTTAACAAGTTGGTAACATTTGAGCTAAGGAGTAGCTATGTTGACAACGTTAGATCGTCTTACTGTGTACTCAGTACTTTGTTTTATCTCTTTTTGTGCTCTAGTTTCGCAAACCACGCACAATCTTTCTCTTCTTCCACTTATTGGGATGAGTGCCAGTGTCATTGGCATCTGGCTTGAAATGCGCCGTTATGATGGTGCTGCAGAAGAACAAGAATACTAATCCTAATACGTACTAGATTTATATTCCGACACTATCCCATTTTTCTTGGGCTTCCCCGCTGAAAGGCGGGATTTTTTTTGCCTGAAGAGTACACTAGAAGGAGTAACTCTGAACGGATGTTAAAGCGTGGAATTAGAAGATATTTATCGTCGTGACCTCAACTTGCTCGTGGCCTTAAAGGTGTTGATCGAAGAGGGGAGTGTAAGTCAAGCAGCGGTGAGGCTCAATCTCAGCCAATCTGCAACCAGCCGTGTGCTAGGAAGGCTGCGTGATCTGCTCGATGACCCTCTCTTTACTCGCCAGGGGCAAAGGTTGATTCCAACCACCAAGGCTCTAGAGATTGGCCAACGCCTTGATAAGCCATTAGAGTCTTTCCGACAGCTGTTAACCCCGAGCGATTTCGATCCATATCATTGCGATGAGCACTTTCAAATCGCCACCACCGACTATGCGATGCAGACGATCTTGCCTTACGCTCTGCCGAAGGTATATGAGCAAGCGCCCAATGTGTCGCTTGAGTTTATCCCCTTGCAGCATGAGAACCTATTTCGTCAACTCAGCACTGAAAAGGTTGATATGGCGATCTGCCGTCCAACGGGTTCGGTCACGCCACTTCATCAGCAAGTGCTAGGTCCGGTTGGTGTGCTTTGCCTTTTGTCGAAAGAGCACCCACTAGCCAATCAATCATTGAGCCTTGAGGACTATATTTCCTTCCCGCATGCCATGATAGCGATCAGTGATGGGGTCAAGGCGTTGCTGGACAATGCTTTAGTCAACCAAAAGCCTCGTCGCATGGTGCTACGAGCGTATCACCTTGAAGCTGCACTGGCGATCGTCGATAAAATGCCATTGGTGATTACGGTGCCCGCCGATTTAGCTTACTTAGTTGCTGAGCGTTATGACTTAGTCGTTAAACCGCTGCCATTTGAGTTTACGCCATTTGATTACTCACTGATTTGGCACACACGCTGTGATACATCGGAGTCGCAAAAATGGCTGAGAAGGGTATTGAAAGAAGAGTGTGGCAAGCTGATACAAAAGCGTATCGAAGATATCGGGCTTGGATAACTATCCAAAACAAATTAAAAGGGTCACAACATAGTGACCCTATACTCTTTTGTTGTTAAGACATCTTACAGCTTAATCAATACACGGCCGGTTACTTGACCATTAGTAATATCTTCAGCAGCTTGAATCGCGTCTTCTAATGCAACTTCTTTTGTTGCCTGCTGGTAAAACGATTCTGGCAGTAGCTCAGATAATTGCTCCCAAGCTTTAATACGTTTTTCGCGCGGGCACATTACAGAGTCAATACCTTGTAGGCGCACATTACGAAGGATGAACGGCATTACTGTTGTTGGCAGGTCAAAACCACCCGCTAGACCACACGCTGCTACCACGCCGTTGTAATCAACCTGCGCAAGCACTTTAGCCAGTACCTTGCTGCCTACAGTATCGATAGCACCAGCCCACAATTGTTTTTCTAATGGTTTAGCTGGCTCTTCTAGTTCGCTACGTTCAACGATGCGACTTGCACCTAGCGACTTTAATAGTTCACCGTTTTCAGAAGCACGACCTGTGACAGCTGCTACTTTATAGCCTAGTTGGTTAAGTAGAGTGATAGACACGCTGCCCACACCACCGCTTGAGCCTGTTACTAGGATTTCACCATCTTCTGGTTTTACCCCTGCATCAACAATAGCTTGAACACACAACATAGCCGTGAAACCTGCAGTACCAATCGCCATTACCTTTTTCGCATCTAAGCCTTTTGGCATAGGGACTAGCCAATCACCGTTTAGGCTCGCTTTCTCAGCCATGCCACCCCAGTGACCTTCACCAACGCCCCAGCCGGTCAGTACCACTTCGTCGCCTTCTTTGTAACGAGGGTCATCAGATTGAGAAACCACGCCTGCTAGATCAATACCAGGAACCATTGGGAACTGGCGAACAATACGACCTTTCCCCGTGATAGCTAAACCATCTTTATAGTTTAGAGAAGAGTAGTTTACGTCAATCTTAACGCTGCCTTCTGGAAGTTGAGATTCTTCAATCTCAGTGACAGCAGCAATGGTTTTTTTCTCTTCTTGGTTTAGTACTAGTGCTTTAAACATGGTGATCTCCGTTAGAGGAATAATTCGTTTGTCTGCCAATAACAATAGTCGACAACGGTGAGAAAAAATAATGAAACTTAAACATCGAATCTATGCGTGTGATGCATACTACGTTGCATGAAATAAAAAGCGCAGCCGAAGCTGCGCTACTTGCTCACCAAGACTATCTGTACGGGATAGAGAGTTAAGGACGTTCGAATATCGTCGCAATACCTTGACCTAAGCCAATACACATAGTTGCTAGGCCATATTTGGCGTCTTTAGCTTCCATCAAGTTGATAAGCGTCGTCGAGATGCGAGAGCCTGAACACCCCAGTGGGTGCCCGAGTGCAATAGCGCCGCCGTTCAGGTTTACCTTCTCATCAACCACATCAAGTAGCCCAAGGTCTTTAGCACATGGTAGAGACTGAGCCGCAAATGCTTCGTTTAACTCAACGACATCCATATCTTCAATGGTAAGGCCCGCTCGTTTCAATGCTTTTTGTGTAGCAGGTACAGGACCATAGCCCATTACCGATGGGTCGCAGCCAGCAATCGCCATCGACTTAACACGAGCACGGATCTTCAAACCGAGTTCTTTAGCTTTTTCTTCACTCATGATTAGCATCGCTGAGGCGCCATCAGACAGGGCTGATGAGGAACCTGCTGTCACTGTACCATTGACAGGGTCAAACACCGGGCGTAATTGAGATAAACCTTCAACAGTGGTTTCCGGACGAATCACTTCATCGTGGTCAAGAGTAAACAGTGTGCCATCAGCAGCATGACCTTCTGTTGGTAGGATCTCGCTCTTAAAGCGACCCTCAACCGTTGCGGCTTGTGCACGAGCGTGCGAGCGTGCAGCGAATGCATCCTGCTGCTCACGACTGATGCCATGAAGCTTGCCAAGCATCTCAGCCGTCAAACCCATCATGCCTGCAGCTTTTGCAACGTTCTTCGACAGACCTGGGTGAAAATCGACACCATGAGTCATAGGAACATGACCCATGTGCTCAACACCGCCAATCAAGCAGATTTCCGCATCTCCAACCATAATTGAACGGGTAGCATCATGCAGAGCTTGCATAGATGAGCCGCACAAACGGTTGACTGTAACAGCACCAATTTCAATCGGTAATCCTGCTAACAAAGCAGCATTTCGAGCAACGTTGAAGCCTTGCTCCAATGTTTGCTGTACACAACCCCAATAGATATCTTCGATTTCACTTGGGTTTACCTCAGGATTGCGTTCTAAAATGCCTTTCATCAAATGAGCTGAAAGATCTTCTGCTCTCTTATGACGGAACGCACCACCTTTGGAGCGGCCCATCGGGGTACGAAGGCAATCAACAACAACTACATTTTTCATTTTGTTATTCCTTTTCCAAACGTGGTTTATAGAGACGATGCTTGTTGAGCGTCATAAAAGCTTTCGCCTTTACTCGCCATATCAATCAGCAGTTGTGGTACTTGATACATTGCACCCAAATCTGCATAGCCTTTTGCCATCTCTACGTAGTTAGCAATTCCAATACTATCTAAGTAACGGAAAACACCACCACGGAATGGAGGGAAACCAAGACCATAAACAAGCGCCATATCAGCCTCTTGTGGTGAAGCGATAATGCCTTCTTCAAGACACAGTGCGACTTCATTGATCATTGGAATCATCACGCGTTGGATAATGGTTTGGTCATCGAACTCTTGACGTGGTTTGCTTACGGATTCGAGTAATGGCAGGACGTCTTCATTGAACGATTTCTTAGGGCGACCTTTTTTATCAAGGGTGTAGCTGTAGAAACCACTACCATTTTTCTGACCGAAGCGATCCGCTTCAAACAGTGCATCAATCGCATCACGCTGATCTTTCGCCATACGCTCAGGGAACCCCTGTGCCATTACAGCTTGTGCATGGTGCGCAGTGTCTAAACCCACCACATCAAGTAGATAAGCAGGTCCCATTGGCCAGCCAAACTTGCGTTCCATGACTTTATCGACCTGAACAAAGTCAGCACCATCGTTGAGTAGTTGGCTAAAACCACCAAAGTATGGGAAAAGAACACGGTTTACGAAGAAGCCCGGGCAATCATTGACCACTATAGGGGATTTACCCATCTTCGCTGCGTAAGCAACAACGCGATTGATGGTTTCATCTGAGGTGTGCTCACCACGAATGATCTCAACCAAAGGCATACGATGCACAGGATTAAAGAAGTGCATGCCACAGAAGTTTTCCGGGCGCTTGAGTGACCTTGCTAGCAGGTTGATAGGAATAGTTGAGGTGTTGGAGGTGATAACCGTCTCTTCACTGACGTGTTCTTCGACCTCAGCTAACACTGCAGATTTCACCTTAGGGTTTTCAACTACCGCTTCAACAATTACATCTGAGTTCTCAATACCGGCGTAGTGGAGGCTTGGTGTAATCGACGAAAGAATACCTGCCATCTTAAAGCCATCAATTCGACCACGAGAAAGGCGCTTATTCAGCAGCTTCGAAGCCTCGTTCATGCCGAGATCAAGTGACGCCTGAGCGATATCTTTCATGATAACTGGCACGCCCTTAAGTGCAGACTGGTAAGCAATACCGCCACCCATAATACCGGCACCCAATACCGCCGCGCGCGCTGTCCCTTTACTTGCTGATTTCGATGCTTTCTTAGCAAGACCTTTGATGTATTGATCATTGAGGAACAAGCCGACCAGTGATTTTGCTTCTTCTGATTTGGCTAGGGTAATGAAATGTTTGCGCTCGATATCGAGTGCTTCATCGCGAGCACTACGTGCTGCCTCTTCAATTGCGATAACCGCTTTCATTGGTGCAGGGTAGTGTGGTCCTGCTTTTTGAGCGACGAGGCCTTTGGCCATGGTAAAGCTCATCATCGCCTCTAACTTGCTGAGCGTTAGTGCCGATGTTTTTTGCTGGCGACGTGCTTGCCAGTCAATTTTCTCATTGATAGCAGAGGTTAGCGTTTGTAGTGCCGACTCATACAGTGCATCTGTATCGACAATTGCATCGAGTAGGCCAACCTTTAGAGCTTCATCTGCGCGACATGCCTTACCTTGGGTAATGATTTCCATCGCGCTGTCCGCACCAATGACACGAGGTAGGCGAACACAACCACCGAATCCTGGCATAATGCCGAGTTTTGTTTCTGGTAAGCCGATGCTGGTGGTCTTGTCACCAATGCGCATATCGGTTGCTAGAACGCATTCACAACCGCCACCGAGGGTGTGGCCTTTTAATACTGAGAGAGTTGGGACAGGAAGATCTTCTAATTTGCTAAAGATACTATTAGCAAATCGTAGCCATTGATCGAGCTCTTGTTCTTCTTTGGCAAACAATCCAAGGAATTCAGTGATATCTGCACCAACGATAAAGGTGTCTTTATCTGAGGTCAGCATTACTCCTTTTAGACCTTCATAGCTATTGAGAGCATCAAGGGCTTTATCGAGCGATTCTAGTGTAGCCAAGTCAAGCTTGTTGACCGACTTCGGTGCACAGAAACTCAGTTCTGCAATACCGTCTTTTACTTCCTTTACCTGTAGGGTTTCAGCTTGGTAAATCATTGTCTATCTCCGTGACATACAATCCATGATTGCGTAAGAGAGTATTGTTGTATTTTGGTTTTTTGTCAGACTAGTGGTTAGACCAGTGATTAGAGTTTGAACGCTGACAAGTTCAATTTCAATACATTTTTTAAACAAGTGTTTAACATTGTGTGGTTGGACAGGTATCTACACATCTATACCGCCCGTGATACAATTTGCTCATTCTCTTCATTAATCGAATGTTATGAACGTACAGCCCTATCTAATCCCCCTTCAATCAGCAGTCTTTGAAGAAGAAATTAAAAAGAGTGTCTTTATTACTCACCTGGCTCATACCCCTAGTGTAGAGGCTGCCAAAGCGTTTATAGAGGGTGTGAAGGCTGAGCATGCAAGTGCAAGACACAACTGTTGGGGTTTTGTGGCGGGTAGACCTGAAGACTCGATGAAATGGGGCTTTAGTGATGACGGAGAACCCTCTGGAACTGCAGGGAAACCGATCCTTGCCCAGTTGTCGGGTTCTGGTGTGGGTGAAATCAGTGCGGTCGTCACACGATATTCCGGCGGAATAAAGCTAGGTACGGGTGGTTTAGTTAAAGCATATGGTGGCGGCGTGCAACAAGCACTTAAGCTGCTTCAAACATTAGAGAAAAAAATAACCACTCACTTGCGGCTAGAGTTAGACTATGGGTTTATGTCTATCGCGCAGTCAATCATGGCTCAACATCAAGCGATAGAAGTTGAATCAGACTACGGCGTGCAAGTAACTTTAATCGTAGAAATAGAAGTGAGTGAAGTTGACTCCTTTACCCAATCGATGATCAATAAAAGCGGTGCCAAGGCACTGGTGAGTCAAGTTAAAGAATAACAAGGAAGCATGAAGCGTACGCTTCAATAAATTAACCTCATGCAATTTCGCTCTATTATACGCATTGTTGGACTGCTGCTCGCAATCTTCAGTGTTTCTATGTTGGCACCCGCTTTAGTTGCTCTTATATATAGAGATGGTGCTGGTGTACCATTCGTCACCACATTCTTTGTACTGCTATTTTGTGGCGGTATGTTTTGGTTCCCCAATCGTCGACATAAACATGAGCTGAAGGCTCGTGATGGCTTTTTGATAGTGGTTCTGTTCTGGACCGTTATTGGTAGTGCCGGAGCTCTGCCTTTTCTCATTGCTGATAACCCAAATGTATCAGTAACCGATGCCTTCTTTGAATCCTTCTCAGCATTAACAACGACCGGTGCAACGGTCATCGTTGGTTTAGATGAACTACCAAAAGCGATCCTATTTTATCGCCAGTTTCTACAGTGGTTTGGTGGTATGGGTATCATCGTGCTTGCCGTAGCTATTTTGCCAGTACTCGGTATCGGTGGTATGCAGCTTTATCGCGCCGAGATCCCTGGCCCAGTAAAAGACAGCAAGATGACCCCGCGTATTGCCGAAACGGCAAAAGCACTTTGGTATATCTATTTAAGCCTTACTATTGCTTGTGCTGTCGCTTTCTGGATTGCTGGCATGACGCCATTTGATGCCATTAGTCATAGCTTCTCCACTATCGCTATCGGTGGCTTTTCAACGCACGATGCCAGCATGGGTTATTTTGATAGCCATGCAATTAATATGATTACCGTGGTGTTCCTATTAATCTCCGCGTGTAACTATTCATTGCACTTTGCCGCATTTGCTTCTGGTGGTGTGAATCCCAAATATTATTGGAAAGACCCAGAATTTAGAGCCTTCTTTGGTATTCAAGCTGGGCTATTCTTGATTTGTTTCTTGTTGTTACTCAACCATCATTCGTATGACTCTTACTATGATGCGTTCGATCAGGCGTTATTCCAGACTGTTTCTATTTCGACAACGGCGGGGTTCACTACAACTGGCTTTTCAGAGTGGCCACTATTCTTACCCGTCCTATTATTGTTCTCTTCTTTTATAGGTGGTTGTGCAGGTTCTACAGGCGGTGGTATGAAGGTGATTCGTATCCTTCTTTTGACCCTTCAAGGAATGCGTGAAATGAAGCGCTTAATCCACCCTAGAGCGGTATACACCATCAAACTCGGTGGTAGCGCACTACCTCAACGAGTTGTGGATGCGGTCTGGGGGTTCTTTTCTGCTTATGCATTAGTATTTGTGGTGTGTATGCTGGCGCTTATTGCGACAGGCATGGATGAGCTCAGTGCATTCTCAGCTGTCGCTGCCACCCTCAATAATTTAGGCCCTGGTTTAGGCGAGGTTGCTCTCCATTTTGGCGATATAAATGACAAAGCTAAATGGGTACTGGTCGTCTCCATGCTCTTTGGTCGTCTAGAAGTATTTACTCTTTTAATCTTATTCACGCCAACTTTCTGGCGTAGCTAAGGACAAGTTGTGTCAAAAGCATTATTCCTATATTCAAGCCGAGAAGGCCAAACCAAGAAAATCCTGAACTTCATAGATGAGCAGCTACCAGATCTCGAATGTGAGCTTGTTAATCTTCATGAAGTTAATCAGATAGACTTCTCTCTATATGATCGTGTATTGATTGGTGCTTCGATCCGATATGGCCACCTAAACAAAAAGCTCTATCAGTTTATAGAGAGCAATCTCGAACAACTTAAGAGCCATAAGGTTGCTTTCTTTTGCGTCAATCTGACTGCGCGTAAAGAAGACCAGGGGAAAGATACACCTGAAGGTAGCGCATACATTCGTAAGTTTCTTATCAAATCCCCTTGGCAACCTGCGTTAATCGGAGTGTTTGCTGGAGCGCTCTATTACCCGAGATACAACCTGTTCGATAGAACCATGATCAAATTCATTATGAAGATGACAGGTGGTGAAACAGATATCACCAAAGAAGTTGAGTACACTAACTGGGATAAAGTGGCTATTTTTGCCAAAAACTTTAAAAGTATGTAAACAAGACAGGTGTTTTTAGCGCCCTTTGATGGTTATTTGCTCGAAAGGCAAAAAAAGTGAGTTTTTCTCTAAAAAACGCTTGCCAATCAGATCGCGATCTCTATAATGCCCCCTCGCTGACACGGGAACGCTTCGAAAGAAACGGTAACCAATCAGTAAGGTCACAAAGCCAAGCAGAAATGCTTGAAAAAAGTTTGAAAAAAGTGGTTGACACTAAACTTTGAATCGCTAAAATGACCGTCCGCTTTGAGAGAAGCTCTTAAAGCAAAGCTCTTTAAAAATTTAAACCTATCAATCTGTGTGGGCACTCGTTGATGATAATCAAAAATGAAACTCCGGTTTCAACTTTGGTTTCAATGAACTGAGTGACCAAACGAGTCGAAAGACTTGGCACAGTCAATTCATTATCGTTCTGTTGGAACGATAATAGCTTTAGAATTACATTAGTAGTTTTGAAGTCAGTATTCATTGAGCCGACAAAATCTTAAATTGAAGAGTTTGATCATGGCTCAGATTGAACGCTGGCGGCAGGCCTAACACATGCAAGTCGAGCGGAAACGAGTTATCTGAACCTTCGGGGAACGTTAACGGCGTCGAGCGGCGGACGGGTGAGTAATGCCTGGGAATATGCCTTGATGTGGGGGATAACCATTGGAAACGATGGCTAATACCGCATAATGCCTTCGGGCCAAAGAGGGGGACCTTCGGGCCTCTCGCGTCAAGATTAGC
>NZ_QRHC01000016.1 GCF_003415655.1 Vibrio maerlii | reverse complement strand
CTGAAGATATCCGTCGGGCCATTTACACCACCAATGCGATTGAGTCTCTGAACAGCGTAATACGGAAAGCACTCAAGAAACGTAAGATCTTCCCAAACGACGAGGCCGCAACCAAGATGGTGTATCTAGCGATCAAAGACGCAAGCAAGAAATGGACAATGCCCATTCAAAACTGGCGTCAAGCTATGAGTCGATTTATTATCGAGTTCGAGGAACGATTAGAAAAATACATTAACTAGATGGCAGATACACAGAATCTGTTACAGCCTCTATACTTTAGTCTAGGTTGTTGTTATTTTTTGGCAAGGAATTTAATGTAGAATCAAGGATGATTTTTTATTCATTATTAATGCTTTTTCTATTTGTTTACTATTTAAATTTGTTTATATATTGACGATCATTATCCTTTGGCGTGTTTGTTATTCTCCTGGTAGAAAGCTTATATCGTATTAAGTGTGCATTCTGTACGGGTGTTTACCACTAGATCTTGACTTGGTTTTTATTCCGAAATGCCCTGCTTCATGGCGACTCACTTTGATTTCTAGCTTCAGCACCGGGACGACACGCTCTTTAGTGTGCCCCGTGTGTTAAGTTGATTGACACCCTACATTCATTTAGCGTTTGTAATATGTTGATAGAGTAAATCAGATATTTGTTTTGAAGCAGTGCCATCACCATATGGATTATGTGCTTCACTCATCGTAGTATAAGTTTTTTGGTTTTCTAATAAGAAAGATACGTTTTCGACGATAGATTTTTTATCGGTGCCTACTAATTTAACTGTCCCCGCTTTAACAGCTTCTGGCCTTTCAGTTGTCTCACGCATCACGAGTACAGGTTTACCTAATGAGGGCGCTTCTTCTTGAATACCACCTGAATCAGTGAGGATTATGGATGATTTAGTCATGAGATAAACAAAAGGGCGATAGTCTTGTGGCTCGATTAAGAAAACATTCGCTATATCTCCTAAATGCTCCTTAACCACCGATTGGACATTGGGATTCATATGCACAGGGTAAACAAAATGAACTGTTGGGTGTCTGTGAGCGAGTTGAGCAATAGCGGAGCAAATGTTAATAAATCCTATGCCAAAATTCTCTCTTCTATGTCCAGTGATAAGGACCATCTTTTCACTAACAATATTTGAAAATTTATCAGAAAGTAGTTTGTGTTCATCATCATTACTCTCAATGCTTTTTTTGGTCATTAGCAGCGCGTCAATAACAGTATTTCCTGTTATAAAGCATTGGCTAGAATGTATATTTTCACTGATGAGGTTATCCTTAGCTTGCTTTGTTGGAGCAAAGTGAAGATCTGCTATTGCTCCCGTAATGCGTCTATTCCCTTCTTCTGGCCAGGGAGACAATAGGTTTCCTGTGCGTAAGCCAGCTTCGATATGAGCTATTTTGATCTGGTGATAGTATGCAGATAATGAGGCAGCGCTAGTAGTCGATGTATCCCCATGTACTAGAACATAATCTGGACGGAAAGACTCAAATGTTTGCTGTAATCCTAAAATTATAGCGGAAGTTATTTGAGACAAACTCTGGTTCGTGCTCATTACATTCAGGTCGAAGTCTGGAGTAATATTAAAAAGATTCAGCACCTGATCTAGCATTTCTCTATGCTGGCCAGTTACACAAACTCTACTCTCAAAGCGCTTATCGGCCTCTAATTGCTTAACTACCGGAGCCATCTTTATTGCTTCGGGGCGCGTACCGAAGATAGACAGTATTTTAATCTTTTTACTACTAGTTACGTCATTAGGGGCTTTATTTAGCATATGTTTTAGTCTTTTTGATTGTAATGTTACTTCAGGCTCAGCTATAGGGTATGTTCAGTTTAGGTAGCGAAATATCATCATTTCTCTCTGAAAACGTAGCATTTATTTTGGTTCCACCTGAGCTTTACTTGGTTGATAGCCTAAGGGAGCTCTTTTCAAAAGCTCTTTGATACATTTAACATCGAAGTTATGGCAATATTGATCAAGCTCCATTAGGATGTTATTCATGTCTTCCCATGAAAGCTTATCTTCTTGTGCAGTCATGATTTTCTTATGGCCTGTGCCTGCAACATCCTTTCCTATTAGAAGCTCTTCATATAATTTTTCTCCGGGCCTTAATCCGGTAAATTTAATTTCAATATCACCTTCTTCAAGCTTGTTTTCTTTTGATTCGGACATCCCCATTAAATGAATCATTCTCTGGGCAAGGTCTAGGATTTTCACAGGCTCACCCATATCGAGGACGAAAACTTGTCCATTGTTGCCCAGTGCTCCAGCCTGGATCACGAGTTGTGCCGCTTCTGGGATGAGCATAAAATAACGGATGATATCTGGATGAGTTACTGTCACTGGCCCTCCAGAGCGAATTTGCTTCTTAAACAATGGCACTACCGAACCGGATGAGCCAAGTACGTTTCCAAAGCGAACCATGGTAAATTTGGTTTCAGAACCCTCTTCAGCTAGAGCTTGTAGGACTAACTCTGCAAGTCGCTTACTCGCCCCCATTATATTTGTAGGACGAACTGCTTTATCTGTCGATATTAGAGTGAAATTATTAACATTTGTATTGATTGCTGCTTGGGCACAAGCTAGGGTTCCAAAAATGTTATTGCGTACTCCTTCTACAATGTTGTCCTCAACTAAGGGTACGTGCTTATATGCTGCTGCATGATATAATGCATTAACACTGTATGCTGAAAGTAATTTTTCCAGTCTATTTTGACGTTGAACTGAGCCTAAAGCTGCTATAATCTCGGTGTCAATCTGCAGGGCTGTTCTGATACTGCTTAATTCTTGGTTAATTTGATACAGGTTGTATTCGTTCAACTCAAATAGTACAAGTATTTTGGGTTTTTGGGTGAGTATCTGTCTACAAAGCTCCGAACCGATTGAACCTCCAGCCCCAGTTACCATAACACTTTTGCCTGTAATGTTTTTTGATAGTAGCTGAGGGTCGGGTTCTACAGGCTCTCTTCCTAATAAGTCGGCAATGTCTAAATCTTTAACTTCAGTAGCTATTGCTCGCCCTGCTGCTATGTCTTCTACAGACGGAACCGACTGTATTTCAATAGGCCAGGAAGATAGCTTTTCAACAAGCCTCAAGCGTTTCCCTTTATTAATATTGTTTATAGCGAGTAATAATTTCACTGGCTGATATAGGGACTGAAGATGAGAGAATTCGCTAGGGTGGTAGACTCGAATGCCAAACATGACTTGCCCAGATTTACTCCTATCGTCATCAAGCATGGCGACTGGGTGGTATTCGTCTCCTTGTATTAGAGCGTAAGCGAGATCCCTTCCGGTCGCCCCCGCCCCGTAGATTAATACGTTTGGCTTTTGGCGCTTATAGTAGTGGTAATAGATGCTTCGTACTAAAATACGAGGTCCACCTAGGGTCAATATGGCTAGCCCTGCATATATGAACGGTACGCTTCTTGGGATGAACGAATGGAAAAAGAATCCACTTAGGGCAAGAGTTAGTGCTGATAAGAACACTCCTAAAAATATGTGCCCTACAGCAGGTAGCATCATATATCTGAGTACTGCTCTATACATCCCGAGTTTAATAAAGCTGTAAATTGTAACGAATAGTGTTACTAGCAGGCTAAAGACCTCATCTAAGCCTACATGAAAGCTTGCTGTCCCGAGCCTCAGTGCAATGGCAAGGTACAGAGAAAACAGGACGGCGATGATGTCGTAACCAATGCTGATTAATCGTTTGTTTTTTCTATTTGCGTTTAGAAGAAGCCGGAACGGAGTGAACATATATGCAACTATAGCCAGTTAGTGATTATCTTATATTATTGTCGCCTGTATTCTAGAAAGCTTTAATGTTAATAGCTAGAAGAAAACGGTATCATTTTCCTGAAGTATGAATGCAAATGTGTTAAGTGCGAAGAGAGTAGATATTGAAACTATTAGTGACAGGTAGTTCGGGCTTTGTGGGACGTCAACTTACTAAACAATGTGCCCAGAACGGGTGGGAAGTATGCTCAGTTTCTAGAGTCAGACCTCAAGATAATCGTTGTCCAAGCACTTTTGTTGTCGATTGTATCAATGGTGCTACTGACTGGTT
The DNA here is from genome assembly GCF_003415655.1 of Vibrio maerlii. Classification (GTDB taxonomy): domain Bacteria; phylum Pseudomonadota; class Gammaproteobacteria; order Enterobacterales; family Vibrionaceae; genus Vibrio; species Vibrio maerlii. The sequence goes on along the minus strand of NZ_QRHC01000016.1, from coordinate 82,301 downwards.
CGGTGCATTCGAAGGTATTGACTGCGTAGTTCACTGTGCGGCCCGTGTCCACCAAATGAAAGAGTCTAAAGTGGATGCCTTAAAGGCTTATAGAGAAACTAACACTCAAGGGACACTTAATCTCGCGAGGCAGGCGGCTAAAGCCGGAGTTAAGCGTTTCGTTTTCGTTAGCTCAATTAAAGTCAATGGTGAGTTTTCCAGCCCTAAACAACCATTTTCCCCTGACTCGATGTATGTACCAGATGATCCCTACGGCCTAAGCAAATATGAAGCCGAGATCCAACTTCGCCAGTTAGCGAAAGAAACCGGTCTTGAGGTAGTAATTGTTCGTCCTCCTTTGGTTTTTGGACCAGGGGTAAAAGCTAACTTCTTGTCTATGATACGCTGGGTGGATAAGGGGATTCCGCTTCCGTTAGGGGCGATACAAAACAGGCGCAGCTTGGTATATATAGATAATCTAGTTGACTTGATATTAACTTGCTGCACCCACCCTCGAGCAGCGGGTGAAACTTTCTTGGTCTCTGATGGATACGATGTTTCAACCACGCAACTACTGAGATTGGTCGCAGGTGCAATGAGGAAAAGGCCACTTTTGTTGCCTATCCCTACATCACTTATTGATTTGTCTGCCAAGCTCATTGGTAGGCCACAGATCTCACAACGTCTATGTGGTAATCTTCAGGTTGATATAACTAAGACAAGAGCTTTGCTGGAATGGTTCCCCCGCGTTTCATTTGAAGAAGGTATCCAAAGAACGGTTGATGCTTATCTAAAAACTAAATAGTTTTTCATTAGTATCCTTATAGTCCTACCGGAGAGAGTTTTGATCCGTACATTAGATTTTTTATTTGCTTTATTCGGCCTTCTATTTCTTTGGCCGGTGTTTATCGTCATCTGTCTCGTAGGTTATTTCGATACAGGTGCCCCTGTTTTTAGGCAAACTCGTGTAGGCCGAAATCAACAGCCATTTACTCTGGTGAAATTCCGTACTATGCCGGTAGAGACCAAGTCTGTTGCCACTCATCTTGTTGGTGCAAGTTCGGTGACTAAGTTAGGAGGCTTTCTTCGCAAAACCAAGCTAGATGAGCTACCACAGCTATGGAATGTGCTAAAAGGGGAAATGAGCTTGGTTGGCCCTCGTCCTTGTCTGTATAACCAAGAAGAGTTAATTACAGAGCGTCAATCAAGAGGGGTATTTGACGTTCGCCCGGGGATTACGGGGCTGGCGCAAGTCAATGAGATTGATATGTCTACACCGGTTAACTTAGCAGAGTGGGACCAAAAGATGATTGAAACACTTACGACCAAACTCTATTTCACTTACATTTTTCAGACGGTTTTAGGAAAAGGTGCAGGAGATCGAGTATAGTGAAGTGGGTATCGCTTAGTACACTTACATACTCTTTTGAAAGATACTGGGGCGTTAGTCTTTCTTCGATATTTTTCTTTTATTTTGCTGCTAAAGTTTCGACTGAAAGTGTTGCCCTATTTGCGTACTATCAAGCTATTTTGGCTATACTCTCGGCTTTCGCCCTACAGTGCTTAGATCCTCTAATTCAACGTGAATTGGTTTCGAGGCCAGAAGATAGGGCAGATATACTGGGTGGAGCCTTGTTGCTTAAGTTTGTTTCCCTAGTTGTATTCCTTGTTGTAATTAGTCTTATTTTAATCTTCACCAATGCTGAACAAGCGGTGCTGTTATTAATTATGGGCACTGCAATAGTCTTTAGTAGTTTCAAATTTATATCTAGTACATTCAACGTAGCTGGGAAGCATGTGCACTATATGGTTTTAGGTGTATTAGGTTCCACAGTTGCTTTTTTGTACAAGCTGCTTGTTTTACATTCCTCAGATACTTTGACGTTATATGCAACTTTTTTTGTGGCCGATAGCTTTTCATTGTGTGTCTTGTACTGGGGGGGGGCGAAATTTACTTCTAATACAGGCTTTACATATAACAAAAACTTTATGCTCCACCTCTTCCGGGAAGGGCGTTTCCTTATTCTGTCAAGCTTCGTCCTGCTTGCTTCCGCAAGAATAGATCAATTAGTAGTTGGTACTTACGGTAACAGCGTCATGATGGCTAACTATGCAATGGCGGTGAAGTGTATTGGTTTTTTTGTTCTTGCTAGCTCAGCGTTTAACCTAGGATACGCTCAAAAGCTGAATAAGAATACAGAGCAATACCGTCAATCAGTGAGAGCTCTATTGTCTGAAACGTTTGTCGCTGGAACGATTATGACGTTACTAGGTGCCGTAGTCTCAGCCATATTTTTGAACTACGTATTTGGTGATAAGTACCCTAATGCTTATCAATATGCGCTTGGTCTATCTCCTATTATCTTCTTTTCGTACTTTTTATCGTCAACGGGGCGTATTTTGGTTGTTGAGGGCTTAACTAAAGTGGCCTTTAAAAGAAATGTGTATGCACTAACCCTCAATGCTCTGTTAAGTTTCTGGTTAATGAAGATATTTGGCGTATATGGAGTTATAGTTGCTTCTGTGCTCAGTCTTGCATTTGGTAGCGTACTATTTCTCGTGATTGATCGGGAAGCGCGGTGTACTTTTAAAGGATTGCTGTATGACACTTGATGGAATGATCGCTAGGTTGGGATTGAACAAATATATTCCCTCTGGTCAGAAGATGCCCCACGTCATATGTCGTTTTGATACAGGGATTTCTTCTCTAAACTTAGGGGATGAAATTATTAATGGCAGCGCTGAAACACAACTGAGAAAGGTATTTAGTTCTGAGCAGTTTTTTGATGTTTCGTCTCACAATGGAGTATCAGGGAAGTCCATTTATTTTGCCAACAATTGCCGATTGCGATTGGTGTGCGGCAGTAATTTATTAAGGAGAAACTTACTGCGTAGCGGGAATTGGGATATCTCCCCTTTGGATATCGCTCGATTGACACCACTGACTCTAATGGGTGTAGGTTGGTTTCGTTACTCTTCCACGCCTGATTTTCTCACACAAGCCCTATATAGGCAGCTCTTTTCCTCTCGTTACACTCATTCTGTTCGGGATGAATATACAAAGGTAAAGTTAGAGCAATGTGGGGTGAAAGAGGTGCTCAATACTGGTTGCCCTACTATTTGGCCCCTTAACCCTGAGCACTGTCAGTCGATCCCTCGACTAATAGCAGAAAACGTAGTGTTTACGCTTACCGACTATTCTCCAAATATTGAACGTGACCAAGCACTCATTGATGTTTTGAAATCGACTTACAAAGACATCTACTTTTGGCCGCAAGGGAGTGGTGATCTTCTTTATCTAAATCAGCTATCAACCAGTGGGATCAGTATTTTGCCGGCTAGTCTTGAAAGTTACGACGATCTACTAGTATCAGATATTGAGGTCGATTTTGTTGGCACGCGATTACATGCCGGAATACGAGCTTTGCAGCACCGCCGAAGAGCTAAAATAGTTGCAATAGATAACCGTGCTATCGAGAAGCACAAAGATTTTAATATTCCTATCATATTGCCTAATCAAATAGGAAGGGAGATGCAAGCAGGGTTGCAAGAACCAATAACTACAGACATTAGGTTGCCTCAGAAGGAAATTGATCTATGGCTAGGGCAATTTTAGTATGAATATACTCTACCTATGCCATGAATATCCGCCAGCGAAAAGTGGCGGGGTCGGTATTTTCACTCAAGAGGTCGCTGAAGCAATAGTGACGAAGAGTCATCAAAATAAAGTAGTGATTTATAGTTTGGTTGATGGCATCAGTTCGCGAGTGGAACATCTAAAAAATGGTGTCCACATTATCCAAGAGCCTCGTTATAAAGGCCTTTGTGGGTTTATTGTCAACAGGGTACTCAGTTACTTTTCTCTTTCGGAAATTATCAAAGAACATCAGATTGAACTACTCGAAGTACAAGATTTTCAGGGGCTTCTGGCCTTTTACCCTTCCTTGGGTATACCAACAGTGACCCGCCTACATGGTTCAGTGACCTATTTTCAATCTCTGTTAGGTATAAAGCGTTGGAAAGACTACGTGTGGAGGTGGCTAGAGCAATCCCAACTAAAGAACGCTACAGACATCGTTTCGGTTAGCCATTTTACTGCTCAAGAAACGAAACGCTTATTCTCCATAAAAGAGGAAATACCTGTTATTCACAATGGGATCTCCTGCAATTTTAGCTGTGATGTGAGTAATACTCAGGGAGATATAAGGGTATTCGCTTACTCGGGGTCTCTTATCGCTAAGAAAGGCATAGAGGAACTTATCGATGGCTGGATAGCCGTTGGCTTGATAAACAAGAATATAGAGCTTTGGGTTTTTGGTAAAGATATCGAGAATAGACGTCGAGAGCTTGAGCATAGGCTAGCCCAAAATGGTGTCACTACCGTTAAATTCTTTGGTCATGTACCCAAAACTGAGTTGTTACGGCACTATGTGAACGTTGATTATTGTATTTTTCCTAGTAAAGCTGAAGCCTTCTCTCTCGCACCAATGGAGAGTATGGCGATGAGAAAAGTGGTGTTATACAGCGACCAAACCAGTGCAAAAGAGTTAATAGAAGATAATATTGATGGAGTATTGATTGCCAAATGCACCCCTCAAGCTATTCAGGAGGCGATTGAATACGTACTTTCAGAACCAGTAGAAAAGCTTGAAAAGATGGCGATATGCGGGCAGCAGAAGATTTTTCAGCAATTCTCTGTCGAAAAAAAAGTTGCAGAAAATATCATGTTCTATGAGCGAGTGATCCAACGGTATGCTCCTTGAAGTCGCTATTTCTACAATAAACCAAGGCCTTTACAATATTCGCCTACAAGAGGGAGTTGAATATTTAATTGTCCACCAGGTAACAGATGGCAGGGAGCGAGAATATCAAAAGTACACGGAGTGCTCATTTTTTGAGTCTAGCGTACGATACATGCAGAGTGCGGAAAGCGGACTAAGTGTAAGTCGTAACTTAGCTCTTAGCCTCAGCCAGGCAGATTACATCTGGATAATGGATGATGATACCCAGCTTAACCTGACGGCGATGAGAAGCATAAGAGCGATGCTCTCAAAGCATCAACCAGACATACTCACACTTGAACATAGTAAAGAGCCTTGTGTGTATGGAGTTCACCTTTCGCCTACGACAATCGTGAAGGGACATAGTTATGTATCAGCACTATCTGTTTCATCAATTGATATGATTGTAAGCAGTAAACTGGTGATCAGGTTTGATGAGAGTTTTGGGCTGGGAGCTCGTTATGTTTCTGGGGAAGAGTATATATTTTTACTAGACGCTCTTAATAAAGGGCTGAGAGCAGTTAAGAGTGAAGTTATAGGTAGTATCCATATAGGTCCCTCGTCTGGAGCTTTTTTCTACCGGTCAGATTTAAGCATTGAAAGCAAGTTTGTTATGTTCGATAGGGCGCATTTGAAGTTGTCTTGGCTGTGGTCTTTAGCCTTTATTATTAAAAAGTCACTTCTGTTATTTAAGCACTCACGCTTAGGGCCTGCGCTGTCGCTTTATCTAAAGCACTACTTGTTATCTTGGAGAAAGTAATTGCAGTTAGTATCTGTTATCACGCCACATTTTAATAACTTAAACTGTTTAAAAGAAACGTTAGAGTCGGTCGCTCGTCAAACGTATACCTGCTATGAGCATATAGTAATTGATGATTGCTCTTCTAAATTGAATGACAGGGAGCTTCAATCATTAGTGGGTAGTTTTCCAAACACGATATTAATTCGTCTTAGTGTTAATTCAGGAGCAGCAACGGCGCGTAATGCTGGTATTAAACAAGCTAAAGGGCGATTCATTGCATTTGTTGATGCAGATGATCTGTGGGATCCACTAAAACTAGAGAAGCAACTTGAGGTAATGAATTCAGATAATCTCGATTTATGCTATTCCTCCTACCATGTGGTAAGTAGCAAGGGAAAAACATTGAGGCTTAGGCAAGCTCCTAATCAGGTTAGTTATCATAGTCTATTGAAATGCAACGAAATAGGCTGCTTGACTGCCATTTACGATACTCAGAGGTTGGGTAAAGTTTTCATGCCTGAAATTAGGAAGAGACAAGATCTAGCTCTTTGGTTGAAGTTAGTGCGGTTAGGTGCTAAGTCTGGTGGAGTATCTGAGCCGCTAGCCTATTATAGAATAGGTGACAGTTCTCTCTCATCGAACAAATGTAAAGTTCTACCTTATCAATGGGCGGTCTATAGAAAATGTGAGCGCTTGAATGTTATTCGATCGGTCTACTACTTTATCTTTTATGCTTGGAACGGATTGATTCATCACTATTAGTAATTTTTACTGATTATTCTTAGTTTCATCTTTATTGAAGAATGATTTATTAGTAGTTACGATTTGATAGTTATTTTGCTCCTTTCCCTGTAAGCATGACTCCTATAGTTTTTACATAAATTTCAAAATCTAATCTCCAGCTAAAATACTTTAAGTAATACAGGTCATAAGCTAGCTTCGCTTTAGTCGTTTCTGTACTATCAGTATAGCCTTGAGTGACCTGAGCCCAGCCTGTTATACCTGGTTTTAGTGTATGGCGGAAGCTGTAGAAAGGAATTTCTAAGCTATATTGTTTTGCAAAATTTGGTTGTTCTGGTCTGGGGCCAATAATAGACATTTCCCCCTTTAGTACATTCCAAAGTTGAGGTAACTCATCTAGTCTACTTGATCTCAAAAAGCGGCCCAATGTTGATACCCTATGCTGGGTATGGGTAGCAAAGGCTTCTTTCTGCTCTGCTTTAATGTCTGCCATAGTTCTGAACTTGAATAGTGTAAATACTTTATTGTGCTGACCGACTCTTGTTTGTCTAAATAGCACTGGGCCATCTCGTTGAGCAAATATTGCCAGTGAGATAAAGAGTGCAATAGGTAAAATAATAGGCAATAGTGCAATAATCAGAGTTTTCTCTAGTGCTACTTTTAATTGAGCATACTGCACGTTTGGGTGCATACTTTTTAATGATGTATGCGAGAGGTTAAAGTCCGATACACGGTGGTTTAATCGTTCGCTTAAAAGGTCTACGTGGTAAATAGGGATTTGCGCTAGCGTACAGTCTGCAATTATTCGTTCTTCTGCCGAACTGAGTGAGCTGTGTAAATCTACTAATACTCCGCTTTTTAGTGCTGATAGTGGGGTATTATTGTCGATTTGTAGTAGTTTTATATTGTCACTCAATGATTTGAGGCTTTGCTTTGGTTTCCCTACTACGTATAACTCGGCTTTTATTTTTCTTTCTTTCCATAAGTAGAAAGAAAGAAACCATAAAGTGGTTAGAGTCATTCCCATAATCAATATTGGCCTAGAGTAATCAATTCGAAAAATTAAGGCCCAGAAAAAAGCGATACCATATGTGGATAATACGGTAGGTATTGCCCTGCTAGAAAAGGAGTTCAAAATGAACGGAGTAGGTTTAGGTAAGGAAATAGCCACAAATACAAAGACAATTACAACAGTGATTAAGCTAGATATTATTGTTGCTGGAAATGCTGGATAGTACAGCAATGACCAAATTGTCAATATAGCACTGATGGTCGCAATAGCTAGAAAGTGATATTTAAAGATATTGTGAGATTTCATCAAACGAGTGCTTATTGGTATTTGTGATTATGATAGCATAGTCTCGGTATGGCCGTCAGAGTGTTGTTATCAATTCTCAAAGCATTACCTAATTTAGACACACGCGTCTCCTCGTACCATATTTATCTCGACAATCTTTAGTTCGAACGTTACCGTATTTAGGGTCAGAATAGAACTGGGGTAAGAGGGCATATGAAAACTCGTGAGAAGATAGTTCATGCAGCATTGGAACTATTCAATGAGCATGGTGAGCGCAACATTACGACTAACCATATTGCGGCTCATATCGAGATTAGCCCAGGTAACCTCTACTATCACTTTCGCAATAAGCAAGAAATTGTCCGAGAGATTTTTACTCTTTACTCGACGGAACTCATTGAGCGTTTTACCCCAATTCATGGGCAACAAGAGTCTCTCACTCTTCTCAAACACTACTTAGATTCGATTTTCACCCTGATGTGGAAGTACCGCTTCTTTTACGCCAACCTTCCTGAAATTTTGCAGCGTGACGAACAGTTGCATGATGACTACATACAGGTACAGGAGCGCTTACAGGGTAATCTCATTAACATCATGCAGGCATTCGTCGATCTTGAGTTGCTAAAGGCTGAGCCATCACAACTTAATGGGTTAGTGAAATCGCTACATCTCATTGCAACAAGCTGGTTGGGTTACCAATCAGCCATGTCTCCAAAGACAGTGATTACTGAGTCTGTAATTCATCAAGGTATGTTGCAGATGATTTCGGTGGTGCTTCCAGTTGCGACAGATAAAGGGCGTGAGCAATTAGAGTTATTGGCAAATGGTGTGGAAGTTAAGCTGGTTTAGCTCTATTCAATCAATTTAAATTAAGTCTTCTTTTTAATGCTTTTAGGGTAGTATCCTGAAAGCATTAATTTTATCTATTAAGGAATATCATGCACTACGATGTGTTTAATGGTGATGCCGATGGCATTATTGCGCTTCTTCAACTTCGTCTAGCCGAGCCGAAACAGTCAACATTGGTGACAGGCGTAAAGCGTGACATCAATCTAGTTGCGAAAGTGGATACGACCGAGGCCGATACGCTTACTGTGCTTGATATCTCTATGGCTAAAAATATCGATGGTTTAAACCGTGCTTTGGATGCTGGCGCAAAAGTATTTTATGCGGACCATCATCAGGCTGGTGATATTCCGCAACATGAAAATTTAGATGCGAATATTGACCTTGATGCGAATACTTGTACGGCTTTGATCATTGATAAGTTGTTAGAAGGGAAATTTCACGCTTGGGCGATTGCGGCTGCGTATGGTGACAACCTGATTGCGAAGGCAGACGAGTTAGCGGATAAAGCAGGTTATTCACAAGAGCAAAAAGAACAGCTTAAAGAGCTAGGTACGCTTATTAACTACAATGGCTACGGTGCAAAGGTAGAAGATCTGCATTTTTCTCCTGATGAATTATTCAAAGCTTTACTTCAATATCCATCACCTTTTGACGTGATTGCAGATTCAAATTCGCCTTACTATCAACTTCAGAAAGCCTATCAGCAAGATATGGAACTAGCTTTAGCTGTTAAGCCAACTCATCAGAGTGCATTGTTAGGTATGTTTGAGTTACCAAATACTGCTGCTTCTCGTCGAATCAGTGGCGTATATGGCAACCTTCTTGCTAACCAGAACCCAGATTCCGCCCATGCTGTTCTTACTGAGAATGTGCCTTGCCCTGAGAATCAAGAGATTACTTATACCGTTTCTTTAAGAGCGCCTTTGAGCAACAAGCAAGGAGCTGGAGGTATTTGTGGCAGTTTTCCAACAGGGGGGGGGCGCGCAGCTGCTGCTGGGGTGAATGCACTACCAAAAGAACAAGTTGAAGCGTTTATTGAAGCGGTAGAGAGTTACTATAGGTAGAAGGTAACGGGCCTTTACGCTTCGGGTAAAAGACTAAAAGCGAGATCTCCGATGCACTCGTGGGCTCGCGTTCGAGGATGACTGAGCTTTAAGTTATGGATATAGTTTCGCTATTACTTGATAGACAGGATGAAAATAAGCTCGTCATTCCCTACAGTGAGGAATGAACGAGATAGGGAATCTCGCTTTGTGTTTTAGGCAGTAATTTGGACTATATCCCCTATGCCCTTCTAGGAAATGCCTCATTGGGTGTTAATTATGTTCTTTGGTGCTAATGGATCTAGGCTTACAGTCAAGAGAGCAGTATCATTGCTTTGATTCTCCCTTTTATTTATCAGTGATTGATAACAATGACTATTGACACCACTTTTCTACTACGCTGTATAAAGACACTAAAAGAAGCCCATTCTCTATTGAATACAGTTGAGCCTGAATCTATTCAGTATGAAATGTATCGTTCTGCATGTGTGAAAGAATTCGAAATTATCCTTGAGCAATCAGGTAAGTTACTTAAGAAAGCTCTTGCTCCTTATATGCATAGCCCAAGAGCGGTCAATCGTTTGGTGTTTAAAGACATCTTTAGACACGCAGCCCAGTTCGACTTGATTACTCTAGAGCAAGCAGAGCGATGGTTAGAATATCGAGATAATCGAAATCATGTAGCGCATGATTATGGTGTCGATTTTGCGAAACAGACGCTTGTTTTACTACCTAGCTTTATTGCTGATGCCGCTTCCTTAGAGTTGGTGCTGAGAGAGAAGAAGTATGATTGATCTGAGAGAGAAAGATTTGCATGCGATAGAGACTTTGGCTCAGAAATATCTAGTCTCCGGAACGGAGTTGAGAGCTTATGGCAGTCGTGTCAAAGGAACGGCTTTGGATACCTCTGATTTGGATTTGATGATGTTTACTCCCAGTGGAGAAGTAAATGATCTGTTTACCTTTCAGGAAGCGTTGAGAGAATCAAATATTCCGATTTTTGTTCAGGTGTTTGATTGGAACCACTTACCGGATAATTTTCGTCTTAACTTTGAACAGGCTAATGAATCCTTGCTGGTTGTTGATTCTGTAGTATCCACCCCCTCTAGCTCCCCCTCACATTGATTTCTTCGCTCTCTTAGCTATATCGACAGAGGGGGAGAATATTATTTGGTGTTGAAAGTTTGTGGGTCCAATTGAGCTACTAGAGGTAAATCCGTAATCCGTTTACCTACTTCAACCAACTCTTCGGATTTTGCGTTTTACTGTTTCGGCGGATCTCAAAGTAGAGTGACGCTTGTGATTGACCGCCTGTATCGCCAGCCAAAGCGATGGTCTCACCTGCTCGTACCTTATCGCCTTCTTTCTTCATTAACGATTGGTTAAAGCCATAAAGGGTCATGTCGCCTTTACCGTGGTCAAGAAGAACTACTAGGCCATAGCCACGCAGGTATTCCGCAAATACCACCGTACCGGAATAGACAGCTTTGATAGGCTGGCCATAATTCGCGTCGATGACCATACCGTTCCACTTGATTTGGCCTGTTTGGGTACTGCCGTAGTTATGTAGGACCTTGCCTTTGATTGGCCAAGGTAGCTTCTTTTTCTGCTTTGCTAGGCCATCCATTGGAACTGCATTGCGTTTAGCGGCTTTGGCTATCTCTGCTTTTAGGCGGGTTTCGTTGCGCTGTAGCTCAGCAAGATAGACTCTGTCACTAGAGATGCTTTTCTTAATCTTGGAGACGGTGCCTTTTCGACTTGATTGAGACTTAGCTAGCTGATCGCGCTTGGTGGTTTGGCTTTTTATTAGGCTTGCTATTTGTTGTTGCTCTGCACTGAGCTGTTGTTCTGTCGTATCGAGCTGCTGTTGAGTCGTTTCTAACTCTTTGATTGTTTTACCGCGCTCTTTAGCTAGGTGCTGGAAGTACTGGCTCATACGGTCCTCTTCCACTCCACTATTAAGCACATTGGAAGGGGCTTTAGCGCGTTCTGTGACGTAATAGGTTTGAATCAACTGTTCGAGCTTTTCCGTCTGTACTTTCTTTAACTTATGAAGCTGTGCTTGCTGCTGTTTCAACTGCTTAAGGTTAGCTTCTAAAGTCGCAAGTTGTTGTTTGGTGGTTTTGATCTCTTTCTCTAAATTAGAGATAGAAAGCTCTTCACTTTTTAGCGATTTTTGCAGCTTATCGAGTTCTTTCTGTTGGCTCGATAATGAGGTCTGTTGGCGGGAAATTTCACTCTTAACACCGCTAAGCTCCGTCTTTGAAGCAGCAATGCTAGTCGTGCTGACACCACAAAGGGCTCCAATAAGAGTCACTGTCAGTAATCGTTTTCGTGAAAATTCCATTTAAGTTAGCCGGTTAAGACGAGTGAAATCAGTATATAGAATTAGAGAAAAGGGCGCTACGGTTGTTGTAGAGAGGGATCGGGTAGGGCGCTGCGCTACAGGTGGAAGGACGGCTTCGCCTACAGGTAAAAGATGAGGGAATCTCGCTTTTTCTGCTCTCTACAAGCGAAGCGTTCTGCACTCTACCTTCTACAAAGCGTAATCGCCCTTAAAGAAATACCCGCACAACTACCGTTGCGCGGGTATTCATTAAGCTGTAGTAATCTCTCTAGGAGCTAGGGTCTAGTTTTCTAGAAACTGATACCTACTTAACTAGAATCTCACCAGTCATTTCAGATGGGATTTCTAGACCTACTAGAGAAAGCATTGTTGGTGCTAGGTCAGACAGCTTACCGCCTTCCTTGAACTCAACTTCTTTATCACCAACGTAGATTAGAGGTACTGGTAGGTTAGTGTGAGCAGTGTGAGTACCACCTGTCTCTGGGTCTACCATCATCTCTGCGTTACCGTGGTCAGCAGTGATCAGCATTTGACCGCCAACTTCTTCGATAGCTGCAGTTACTTTAGCAACACAGGCATCGATAGCTTCGATTGCTTGTTCTGCTGCTTCGTAAACGCCAGTGTGACCAACCATATCTGGGTTAGGGTAGTTACAGATGATAGTGTCGTACTTACCAGATTTGATAGCCGCAACCATCTTCTCTGTTAGCTCTTCAGAGCTCATTTCAGGCTGCATGTCGTAAGTTGCTACTTTTGGAGAAGCAACAAGCTGACGCTCTTCGCCTGCAAATTCGTTCTCAACACCACCGTTGAAGAAGAATGTTACGTGTGCGTATTTCTCAGTCTCAGAGATACGTAGCTGAGTTTGACCTTGCTTAGATAGCCACTCACCGTAAGTGTTCTCTAGAGACGCTGGTGGGAATGCGATAGCTAGTGGGATGTCAGCTGCGTACTGAGTTAGCATTACGAAGTTTATTGCAGGGAATACAGCACGCTCGAAACCATCAAATGCAGGTACGAAAGTACGAGTGATTTGACGCGCACGGTCAGCTCGGTAGTTCATGAAGATTAACGCATCGCCATCAACGATAGCTGCGTCTTCTTGACCTTCAGCTTTGATAGCTGTTGCTTTAACAAACTCGTCGTTCTCGTCACGAGCGTAAGCCGCTTCAAGACCTGCTACCGCAGAATCGAAAGTGAACTCAGCTTTGCCTTGAGTAAGAAGATCGTAAGCAACTTGAACGCGATCCCAGTTGTTGTCACGGTCCATTGCGTAGTAACGACCTACTAGAGAAGCTACGCGGCCTTTACCTAGTTTAGCGAATAGGTCTTGGAAACGTTGCAGAGAGTTCTCTGCGCTGCGTGGTGGCGTGTCACGGCCGTCGAGGAAGCAGTGTAGGTAGATCTTCTCAGCGCCACGTGCTGCTGCCATTTCAACAGCTGCGTAGATGTGGTCTTCGTGAGAGTGTACGCCACCTGGAGACATCAGACCCATGATGTGTACCGCTTTCTCAGCTTTAACTGCAGAGTCGATAGCTTCAACTAGCGCAGGAGTTTCAGCGAAATCACCATCAGCGATAGACTTAGTGATACGAGTTAGGTCTTGGTATACAACACGGCCAGCGCCGATGTTAGTGTGACCCACTTCAGAGTTGCCCATTTGACCGTCAGGCAGGCCAACATCCATGCCAGAAGCAGAGATTAGAGTGTTTGGTTTGTTAGCAAATAGGTTATCGATGAATGGAGTTTTTGCATTCGCGATTGCGTTGCTTGCTGTGTCTTCACGGTGACCGTAACCGTCAAGAATAACTAGAGCCATAGGCTTCTTAGCTGACATAGTAGTGACCTCGTCAAATTTAAGTAACTGTTGGAAAACGAACTCGTAAATTCACCTTCCTAAAACTAAATTAGCGTAATTTTACTACACTTTTTAACCAAAACTGTAGGTTAAGATCAAATATTCTTTGGCCTTTGGTGTTGCTAGCTTTCATTAAAGGCATTAGAAGACTTGTTTTGATACTAAATGTAGTGTGCTATCGCGGGGATGACTATTCGTTTAGCACAATTACTGTGATAGCCATTACCAATTCGACGGATAGTAATACTCCTCGCTCGCATCGTGCTTGCAACCTCGTTATACTTCGGTTTTCGATTTTTCGCCCAATTGGCAAGAGTGCAGGATATGCAAGAGTACATAGATTTTTTCCAACAGAATATGATCCTATCTTTAGTGTGGGTAGGCCTTGTGATTGCTGTGATCATGAACATCGTGAAAACAAAAACAGCACAATACAAAGAGATTATGCCTGCGCAGCTAACGCAGATGATCAACCGCGAAGAAGGTACTGTGATCGATATTCGTTCTAAAGACGAGTTCAAAAAAGGCCACATTACTGACGCAGTTCACATTTTACCTGCAGATATTAAGTCTGGTTCGTTCGGAAGCCTTGAAAGTAAGAAAGCTGACCCAATCGTTGTTGTATGTAAGACTGGTCAAACAGCAATTACCGCTGCAAACGACCTAGCAAAAGCAGGCTTCGAGCAAGTGTTCGTTCTTAAAAACGGTCTAATTTCTTGGAACGAAGCGAACATGCCACTGGTTCGTGGTAAGAAGTAAATTTTAAGTTGAAGGTAATAAGTCAAAAGTGATTGGTTACCTCAATGTTAGAACTTAGCCAGATACGTCATTCCCTACAGTGAGGAACGAACGTGATAGGGAATCTACTTTCAGTGTCTGCGTGCATTGATTAAAAGCGAGATCCCCGATGGGCTCGTCGACTCGCGCTCGAGGATGACGACTCAAGAGGCGTTTAGGTTCAATTTATAATGAATTTGAGTAACAAGGCGAAATTTTGCTTTGATACCGGAATTAAAAGTTAAGGATTAAAAAATGGCTGAAGCAGCACAACAAGAAGCACAACAAAACTTCGCAATTCAACGTATCTTCCTAAAAGATGTATCTTTCGAAGCGCCTAACTCTCCAAACATGTTCCAAAAAGAATGGAACCCAGACGTTAAGCTAGACCTAGATACTCAAAGCCGTGAGCTAGGTGAAGGCGTTTACGAAGTCGTTCTACGTCTAACTGTGACAGTTAAGAACGAAGCAGAAACTGCATTCCTATGTGAAGTTCAACAAGGCGGTATCTTCACTGCTGGTGAGATGGAAGCAGGTCAACTAGCACACTGCCTAGGTGCATTCTGCCCGAACATCCTATTCCCATACGCTCGTGAAACTATCTCAAGCCTAGTAGTTAAGGGTACTTTCCCTCAACTGAACCTTGCGCCAGTTAACTTCGACGCACTGTTCATGAACTACCTACAACAGCAAGCTGCACAACAGGGCGAGCAAGCTGACGCGTAATTCTTGAGATAAGTAGACTCAAGATCTAGCTTTAAAGAAGAATGCACAGAGCATCAAATTACGATGTGATGTGCATTTTTTATTTGCGTCACTTAGTTTTAAGGTAAAGTAACAACAAGCTAAAACTCGATAACTGGTTATCCTTCTCGATAGGTAACGATAACCAAATCGGGGATCTAACCACAGTGCTCACCTAAACTAGGGTGATCGCTGCGGTTAGATTCCCTATCACGCTCGTTCCTTGCTGTAGGGGATGACGCTGTACTATTTGAATTAGATTCAGGCGGAACAATGACAAATACAAATCCTTCAAACGCTTATGGCAAAGAGATCGCGATGACGGTGATCGGTGCCGGCTCATACGGTACATCACTGGCTATTTCACTTGCTCGAAATGGCGAGAATGTCGTGATTTGGGGGCATGAAAAAGAACATATGGATCAGCTCGAAGCTGACCGTGCAAACGAGGCGTTTCTACCAGGTGTCGCTTTCCCTGAGACACTGATTGTCGAATCTGACATTGAAAAAGCAGTGACAGCGAGTCGTGACTTGTTGATCGTTGTACCAAGTCATGTGTTTGGTATCGTGTTGAACTCAATCAAACCACACCTAAGCGCAGATACACGCATCTGCTGGGCAACGAAAGGTTTAGAGCCTGAGACTGGTCGTCTACTAAAAGAAGTTGCTTATGATGTTATTGGTGAAGACTACTCGTTGGCTGTGCTTTCAGGTCCTACATTTGCCAAAGAGCTCGCTATGGGCATGCCTACTGCAATTTCAGTGGCTTCGCCAGATGCTGAGTTTGTGAAAGATTTACAAGAGAAAATTCACTGTAGCAAAACATTCCGAGTTTACGCGAACGAGGATTTTACTGGTATGCAACTTGGTGGCGCAGTGAAAAACGTAATCGCAATTGGTGCGGGTATGTCTGATGGTATCGGTTTTGGTGCTAATGCTCGTACAGCATTGATTACTCGTGGCCTAGCTGAGATGTCTCGTTTAGGCGCTGCCTTGGGAGCAAAACCTGAAACCTTTATGGGTATGGCAGGCCTTGGTGACCTAGTATTAACATGTACCGATAACCAATCGCGTAACCGCCGTTTTGGCTTGGCGTTAGGCCAAGGTAAAGACGCACAAGCCGCGCAAGATGAAATCGGTCAAGTGGTTGAAGGCTATCGCAATACAAAAGAAGTGTGGTTGCTAGCCAATCGTATGGACGTTGAGATGCCGATCGTTGAGCAGATCTATCAAGTGCTTTACCAGGGCAAAGACGCGCGCGCAGCTGCTCAAGATTTATTAGCGCGTGATAAGAAGTCAGAAGGCTAAGAGCTAAAAGCGCTGATGTATTGATTTTTGTGTTTGCGAGTGAATCGCCGCGCTAAAGAGAGTTCCTCCCCATGGAGTGAGATAGCTTATATGGCATGAGTTGCTAACATAAGGGGAGGTTAGGTGGGGTTGCTGTGTAATAACTGCAAACCTTAAAATAACTCGATATATGAAAAGTAGAATAGATTTCTACAGTGTAGGTCTTAGGTACAAGGAATTTACAGTGGAACATTGCAACAAACAGCATGTATGGCGTGAAATCGTTCGTGAAGCGAAAGAGCAATCTGAACAAGAGCCAATGCTTGCGAGTTTCTATCATGCAACCATCATCAACCATGACAGCCTAGGTGCTGCGCTAAGCTACATCCTGGCGAATAAACTAAAAACAGCATCGATGCCAGCAATGGCGGTACGTGAAGTGGTTGAGCAAGCGTTTAACGCAGACCCATCGATTACTGACTCTGCAGCGTGTGATATCTGGGCAACGGTAACTCGAGATCCTGCTGTGGCAATGTGTTCAATCCCACTCCTTTATCTGAAAGGCTTTCATGCGCTGCAAGGCTATCGTGTCGCGAATTGGCTATGGAAACAGGGCCGCATTGCTCTTGCAACTTATCTTCAAAACCAGATCTCGGTAGCATGTCAGGTCGATATCCATCCTGCTGCGAAGATTGGCCGTGCAATCATGCTCGACCACGCAACGGGTATCGTGATAGGTGAGACTGCCGTGGTTGAGAATGATGTTTCTATCCTGCAGGACGTAACACTTGGCGGTACCGGTAAAGAGTCTGGTGATCGTCACCCGAAAATCCGTGAAGGTGTCATGATTGGTGCGGGTGCCAAAGTGCTTGGTAACATTGAAGTCGGTAAGGGTGCGAAGATTGCTGCGTGTTCTGTGGTACTCCAACCTGTACCTGAACATATGACGGCAGCAGGTGTGCCAGCGAAGATTGTTGGTCGCCCTAAGTCAGACATGCCATCAATGGATATGGACCAGAATTTCAATGGTCGTTCTCAAAGCTTCATCGGTGGGGATGGGATATAGGTCTAGAGTTTTAGTATCGAGAGCCTAGTACCGAGAGCCTATTTCTCTAGGTACTAGGAACAGCTCTTAACTCGTGACTTCAGATAAACATTCTTGCTTCTTCACTCGTAACGCATACAAATACCCTAGTACGCCACCCGTTACATTACCTGCGGCAATACCGATAAACAGCCCTTCAATGCTAAACCAATAACTGCCAATCCAAGCAAAGGGTAGGGTGAATACGAATAAACGCATAAAACTCCATTTAAATGCATCAAATGGGCGGTGCATCGCATTCAGTCCACTAACCAACATCATAACGATCCCCTGAAAGCCATAACTGACTGGTACTACAATCAAATATAGCCAGAGTAGATCACGCACCTGAGGCTCTTGAGAGAACAGTGCGGCGAAAGGTGTGCTCAATGGCACCATCATTAAAAAGATCAGTAATTGAAACATCACTGCAAATCGCATACTAAGGAATAACCCCTTGAATGCGCGTTGAGGTTTGTCCGCACCAATGTTCTGCGCCATGAATGGGGTTAATGCAGAGGTCAGCGACATCAGTACCAGTATCAGTATTGACTCAATACGTTGCGCAGCGCCATAAGCCGCAACTGCTGCAGTGCCGTGAGTGGCAAGCATCATCATCAGAATTGCACCGGATAGTGGGTTCATTGCATTTGATAATGCTGCTGGGGTGCCGATTTTTAAGATCAGCTTCCAGTCATCAATAATGTATCGAAAATTGGGTAATGCAAGCAGCCCAACTCGAGATTTCAAAATGTAGAGTGAAGCGCTTAGTGCACCGAACCAACTGATGGCACTGGCAATCGCAGCGCCTTGGATGCCTAACTCTGGGAAAGGGCCGTAACCAAAGATCAGTAATGGGTCGAGCACCCCATTAATGAGTCCGGCTAGCAACATGACCTTAGCGGGTGTTTTGGTGTCACCGGTAGCTCGAATAGCACTATTACCCGCCATTGGGATAACCAATAAGGGAATCGACAGATACCAAATAGACATGTAGTCATGAATGTAACCGAGTAAGCTCGCCTCAGCACCAAGCAGAGAAAATAGCGGCTCAATTGAACTGATTCCAATAACACACGCAATAATAATGAGCAGGACAGCAAGCATTAAGCCATGAGTAGAAAAGCGGGCGGCATCTTGGGCGGCATTTTGACCGAGCAGACGAGCAATGCTGGTAGAGATACCCATACTCATGCCCATGGTGATACAGTTGACGGCAAAGGTCACAGGGAAGGTAAAGCTAATTGCCGCAAGCGCCTCGGTACCTAGTAGCGAGATAAAGAAGGTGTCCACTAGGTTGAACATCAGTATCGCGACCATACCAAACACCATGGGTACAGTCATCTGACGCAGTACGAGATGAATAGGTGCGCTGAGTAGGCCGTGTTTATCTTTCATGATACACAGCCTTTACCGATAAAAATTGAAGTGGTGGGCAGCAACTATAGTGCGCCATCAAAACCGAATTGACGCCAAGCCTCATATGCAATGATAGACACGGCATTTGACAGGTTGAGGCTACGAGCATTCGGCATCATAGGGATACGGATGCGTTGCTCCATTGGCAAGCTTTCAATAACGTCTGCTGGCAAGCCGCGACTCTCTGGACCAAACAATAATACGTCACCCTCTGAAAACTTGGCGTCGGTGTGATGACCTGTCGTTTTGGTGGTGCAAGCGATAAGGCGGTAATCTCCTTCACGCTCATTCTGTAGATATTCAATGAAAGCTTCCAAACTTTTGTGGCGCTTTACTCGAGCTAAATCATGGTAGTCCAAACCAGCACGGCGCACTTTCTTCTCTTCCAAATCAAACCCTAGCGGCTCAATTAAGTGGAGGTTCGCTCCACAGTTGGCACATAAGCGAATGATGTTACCTGTATTTGGAGCAATTTCTGGTTCGTAAAGTGCGATATCAAGCATGGTGTTGTCTGTAAGTTATTTGATTTTGGGAGATTATAACGCCAACGGGAGGCTTCGTCCTAGATGTTCGAGGTAAAAGGTAACAGGACGCTTCGCTACGGGACGAGCTGCGTTCTACAGGGAAAGAAGAGTTGCAACGGCCTGTCTCTAAAAAGACATAATCACCGTAACCTTCAACCTTCAACCAACTCCAATTCAACCCTCATACGCAATCCACCCAACGGGCTGCGTGATGCCTGAATCGATCCATTGTGTTGGCGAATCGCACTTTCAGTAATAGTAAGCCCTAACCCCGTTCCACCAGTGTGGCGGTCACGCGCTGTGGAAACACGATAGAATGGGCGGAAGATAGAATCCAATTCCGAGTCAGGAACCCCTTCACCATTATCATCAACGATGACGGTTAGGCGATTGCCAGCCACGCTGAATGCAACGTCGATCTTGTCATCACCGTATTTCACCGCGTTACGCACGATGTTTTCGAATGCACTCATTAGTAGCTTTGGTGTACCAGAAATATTTCGCTCTGGAATGGTGTTGAAGGTTAATTTTTTATCTGATTGCTCAGCCTCGAATTGCGCATCTTTTAAGATCTCTTCCCATAAGCTGTTTAGTGGTTGTATCTCTCGGGATAAGTGACTGTTCACTTGCATGCGAGACAGTTCCAGCAACTCACCAATCATCTGCTCTAAACGCTGCGCCTCGGTATCAATACGTTCAAGCTCCGTACTGTCACCTTGTTTACGAATCGCTAATGAGTTTGCCATTCTTAGGCGGGTTAACGGTGAGCGTAGCTCATGAGAGATGTCCGACAGCAACCTTTGCTGGCCAGAGACCATTTGATTCACGGCATTCACCATCTGGTTAAAGCTGCGACCTGCTTCTTTGAATTCACTCGTGCCTTTCTCAAGGTTCGGGTCTTCTTCAAACTCACCCTGAGCAACGCGAGCAGCAGCTCTTTCCAATCGTCGTGCAGGTTGACTCAAGGCATAAGCGAGCCATAGAAGTAAGGGAGTACTTACTGCCATGACAGCGAGCAGTAGCTGGAAGGGGTGATCAAACAGCCTCAACAAGAAAGGAGAAGGTTCATTCCAGCGAATGCCGATATACATATATAGCTCTTGATCAACCAGCGTGATTGGCAGTGGACCTGCAAGCATGAAGCGGCCAAATAGCTTTTGTTGTGGTGTCGAAAAGTCTTCGGTATCAGCCAAAAATGAATTTAACGCACGCAGCTTGAAATCTCTCTTTGGACGAGTAGTGACGATATTACCTTCGAGGTCGGTAAATAAGATGCTAGGTCGGCCATCTTTATCGCGTGGGTGCTTACCCTCAATCTTGAATAGCACTCGGCCTAGGTCGGTATCTTTGGCGTAGTGGTTTTGCACATCATCACGAATTCGTTCCACCCGTTCCATGTGATCGGATGGCACCTCACGTACACGGCGAGGGTCTAGGTGAGGCAGGGAGAGTACCGTAATCAACACCAAGAACATGGTAAACCAGAAAATTGCAAAGATGCGTCCGTATAAGCTATTTATCTTCGGGAGCGCTTTAGAGCGAAATGCCATTATGTTTTACCTACTAAGCTTCTTCGACCAATAGGTAGCCTCGCCCTCGTAAGGTTTTTATCCGTGGCTTTCCTGGCTCGAATTCTGGGAGTTTCTTTCTTAGATTAGAAACATGCATATCAACGGCGCGGTCAAATGCCGATAATCGTTTGCCTAATACCTCTAGGCTCAACTCTTCTTTGGTTAGGGTTTTTCCTGGGTTTTGTACAAAGTAAGTGAGAAGAGCAAACTCGGTAGTCGTCAGCTCAAGTAAAGTATCTTGGCAATATGCTTCTTGTTTACCTGGGTGGACTTTGATGTCTTGGTAGATAAGGTGATCACCGGATGACTTTGTCGATGATCCCGATTGTGTGCGGCGAAGAATAGCTTTAATACGGGCGGTAAGCTCGCGATCACTGAATGGCTTGGGTAGGTAGTCATCTGCACCGAGTTCTAGACCAATCACACGATCAATTTCTTCACCTTTAGCTGTCAGCATTAATACCGGTGTTTCCCATTTCTCACGCAGCTTTTTGAGCATGTCCATACCATTCATCTTAGGCATCATGACATCTGAAAGAATAAGGTCGATCTCATCTGTAATTTTACTTAACCCTTCTTCACCGTCATGGGCAACAGATACGGTGAAGCCTTCAAAAGAGAGCACCTCTTGCAGTAGGCTTGTAAGCTCTTTGTCATCATCAACTAATAGGATGTGCGCCATCTTATCCTCTCTTTCTTGGTATTAATGTTATCTACTATTATTCTAGATATTGATTTCAGCAGGTATGGTTAAATTCTACTGCTAAACCTCTACCTTTTGACACTCTTTACGATTCTTTACGTGCTCTAGACGTCACTTTACATTGCGTCGACTAATCTTATATACAAGCGCTGAGGCACAGACCGTCAGCAATCGAACATAAAGGTTATTGAGGATTTGAACATGAAAAATATTAAGAAAATTGTAATTGCAGCAGCGGTACTTCCAATGGCTCTAACTTCAGCAAGTGCATACGCATTTGGTGGTAAAGATAGCGGTCAACACAAAGGTGGTATGTGTGGCGGCGGTGATATGGGTAAAGGCATGATGCGCGACCTTGACCTGACTGATGAGCAAAAAGAGCAGTTCAAAGAGATGCGTAAAGCGGGCAAAGAACAGATGAAAGCAAAGTTTGCTGAAAACGGTGCTGACATGATGGCTGCTCGCCAAGCTCAACAAGCGAAGGTTAGCGATCTAGTACTGGCGGACAACTTCGATGAAGCAGCAGCTCGTGCACTAGCATCTGAAATGGTTGAGAAACAAACTGAGCGTCGTGTAAACATGCTTAAGAAACAACACGAAATGCTGAGCATCCTGACTCCAGAGCAAAAAGTGAAGTTCAAAGAGCTTCAAGCCGAAAAAATGCAGAAGTGCCAAGAGAAAATGGAAAAGCGTAAGAACAAATAGCATTACGTTTTAACAAGTTATAAGAATATTCCGCTGCCCTGTGGTTTATCAAAATCGTAGGGCGGTGTTTTATTTTTCTGCAGGACCAACTCCTTTCTTAACGAAGCGTTCTCATATCTGCATGGCGCAGCTCGTATTAAATCTTGCTATAATCTCGTTCATTCATTGACCGCTTCGTATAGCAATTTCATGTCAAACAACATTTCTAAAGCTCAGTACGCACGCTTAGTCACTATCGCTGCATGGACGGCGACTATTACCGCAACGGTTCTACTTATCAGTAAGTTAGGAGCGTGGTGGGTAACGGGTTCTGTTAGCTTGCTGGCTTCTGTTATTGATTCAACCCTTGATATTGCCGCCTCCTTAGTCAACCTGATCGTTGTTCGCTACTCACTGCAGCCAGCGGATAAAGAGCATACCTTTGGGCATGGTAAAGCAGAGTCCTTGGCGGCATTAGCTCAGGCGATGTTTATCTCTGGTTCGGCGTGTTTCTTGATCCTCAATGGAGTTGATCGTTTCTTTAGGCCACATGATCTTGAAGTACCTGAAGTCGGTATCTACGTAAGCTTGTTTGCTATCGTCGTGACCTTTGCTTTAGTGCGCTTTCAAAAACATGTAGTCAAGAAAACAGGTAGCCAAGCCATTGCGGCCGATTCTCTTCATTACCAAACTGACCTTTACATGAATACCGCTGTGATGGTGGCATTGGGCTTAAGCTGGTACGGTTTTGGTAAAGCCGATGCGGTATTCGCTGTCGGCATTGGCTTTTACATCCTCTATAGCGCTTATCAAATGGTACGCGAAGCGATTCAATCTTTGCTTGACCATAAATTGCCAGATGAGGAAATCATCCAAATTAAGCAAGTGGCGTTGAGCATTGAAGGGGTTCTGGGTGTACATCAGCTAAGGACTCGGCAATCAGGGCCGATCCGCTTTATTCAGCTTCACCTTGAGCTTGATGACAAAATGCCGCTGATTGAAGCCCACCAGATTTCAGACAACGTAGAATACGAGTTGCTGAAGGTCTTTCCTGAGGCGGACGTGTTGATCCATCAGGATCCTTACTCCGTCGTGTTCGGTCCAGAGAAGGAACAAAAGCGACAAGATTGGTAGCTTAAGTGCTCTCATAGAGAAGATAATTTACACTTTGTGAGCAGACAAATGGCCAGAGTTTGACTATGTTTGATGCGTCGTTAGTCAGTATTCAAAGAGTTGTTGATAAAGTAATCAAGTCTGCGTTACAACGGTTGCACCAAAGGTAAATAGAGTGTGATCCTGATTTTAATCAACAACCTACTCAGTTAAAATTGTAATACTCTTACATAAGTAGAAAAGTTACGTAATTTAATGCGTAAAGAGTGACCTAGCCCCTTTGGGTAGGTAAAATATTCGACAGACAATTTCCGTGCTTTGGTTATGCTCCTGCAGGCGGCCAAAGGACACAAATTTTATTAAAATTGATTTTGAAAAATCGAGGGTGAGCATGATTAAGAAGATTGGTGTTTTGACAAGTGGCGGTGACGCACCTGGTATGAACGCAGCAGTACGTGGCGTTGTACGTACAGCACTATCTAAAGGCTTGGAAGTTTACGGTGTATTCGACGGCTACCTAGGCCTATACGAAGACCGTATCAAAAAACTAGATCGTTCTAGCGTTTCTGACGTGATCAACAAAGGTGGTACGTTCCTAGGTTCTGCACGCTTCCCTGAATTCAAAGAAGTAGAAGTTCGTCAACAAGCGATCGAAAATCTGAAGAAGCACGGCATCGAAGCTCTAGTCGTTGTTGGTGGTGACGGTTCTTACATGGGTGCGCTTAAGCTGACTGAAATGGGCTACCCATGTATCGGTCTTCCAGGTACTATCGATAACGACATCGCGGGTACTGACTACACTATCGGTTACCTAACTGCGCTTAACACAGTTATTGACAACATCGACCGTCTGCGTGACACGTCTTCTTCTCACCAACGTATCTCTATCGTTGAGATCATGGGCCGTCACTGTGGTGACCTGACTCTAATGTCTGCTATCGCTGGTGGTTGTGAGTACATCATCACTCCAGAGACTGGTCTAGATAAAGACAAGCTGATCCAAAATATCCAAGATGGTATTGAAAAAGGCAAGAAGCACGCAATCATCGCTCTAACTGAGCTTATGATGGATGCGAACGAACTAGCGAAAGAGATCGAAGCGGCAACGGGTCGTGAAACTCGTGCAACCGTTCTTGGTCACATCCAACGTGGTGGCCGCCCAACAGCATTCGACCGTGTTCTAGCATCTCGCATGGGTAACTATGCTGTTCACCTACTGCTAGAAGGCCAAGGCGGCCGTTGTGTTGGTATCCAGAAAGAAGAACTGGTACACCACGACATCATCGAGTGCATCAATGAAATGCAAAACCCTTCTCGCGACGACCTATTCAAGGTTGCAGAAGAGTTGTTCTAATCGCTTCATTAATAGCGTTGAATTAGAATTTGAAAGCCGCTGTGAGAACAGCGGCTTTTTCTTTGGAACAACCCCTCCTAGCCTCCCCTTGTATGAGCTTCTTCGATCTCAATACTATGGTGTTAAAGGGGAGGGATTTTCTCTGTGCGGATACTCGGTTGACCATCACCGAGTGAGAGTATTATTTTGAGAATAGCAGCGTTTTCTTTGGAACAACCCCTCCTAGCCTCCCTTTGTATGAGCTTCTTCGATCTCAATACTATGGTGTTAAAGGGAAGGGATATTCTCTGTTGCGGATACTTGGTTGACCATCACCGAGTGAGAGTATTACTTTGAGAATAGCGTCTTTTTCTTTGGAACAACCCCTCCTAGCCTCCCCTTGTATGAGCTTCTTCGATCTCAAAACTATAGTGTAAAAGGGGAGGGATTTTCTCTGTTGTGGATACTTGGTTGACCATCACCGAGTGAGACTATTTCTGTGAGAGCAGCGGCTTTTTCTTTGTAGCAACCCCTCCTAGCCTCCCCTTGTATAAGCTTCTTCGATCTCCAAACTATGGTGTTAAAGGGGAGGGATATTCTCTGCTGCTGATATTTGACTGACCATCACCGAGTGAGATTATTGCTGTGAGAATGGTATTTTTCTTTGTCGTTGATGCTTTGGTCATGGAATGGTGAGTGAACAGAGAAAGCTCCTCCCCTTGAACGGCGAAGGTCTTGTGAACGATGCTTTTTGAGATAAGGGGAGGCTGGGAGGGGTTGTTGCATATATGCTTAATCGAACTTTCGACTGTTAATCGCCGACCTAATTGAAGAAAGCACTACCTCTAAGTTCTGCATTATATCGCTATTGGTGAATCGCAGTACACGTATTCCGAGCCCGTTGAGATAATCATCTCTTACAGCATCAGAGCTCTTTGAGTCCTCCTTAAAATGGCTATTACCATCAATCTCAATTGCCAACTTTATTTCCTTACAAAAGAAATCAACTATATAGCGTTTGATACTATGTTGACGACGGAATTTGACACCAAGTTGTGAGCTCTCAAAAAATACCAAAGTCTTCTTTCGGGTTCAGGCATTTGATTACGCAGTTTCACACGTATCGGTAGCATTTCTTTGCGGGTGTAAATTTTGTTCATTCCATTGCCTTTTCATATAACAGAATAAGCAAGTTTAGGTGGGATGATTTTACTGGAAGGATATTGAGAAAAGAGGTGCGATGAAGATCAAAAAAGGCCAGCCGAAGCTGACCTTTTCATCAATTTAAACCGAGAGGCTTAAATTAAGCTTTCGCTTTAGCTGCTGCTTTTGCGATAGCTGCGAAACCTTGAGCGTTAAGCGCTGCACCGCCAACTAGAGCACCGTCGATGTCTGGTTGTGCGAAGTAAGCTTCTGCGTTTTCTGGCTTAACAGAACCACCGTATTGGATGATTACTTGCTCAGCTACTGCTGCGTCTTTCTCTGCGATCATTGCACGGATAGAAGCGTGGATGCGTTGTGCATCTTCAGCTGTTGCTGCTTTACCAGTACCGATAGCCCAGATTGGTTCGTAAGCGATGATTGCGCCGTTTAGAGCTTCAACACCGTATGTGTCGATAACTGCGTTGATTTGACGTGCACATACTGCTTCAGTTTCGCCTGCTTCGTTTTGCTCGTCAGACTCACCGATACAGAAAACTGGCTTCAGGCCGTTCTCTTGTAGGAACTTGAATTTCTTAGCGATGAACTCGTCAGATTCGTTGTGGTATTCACGACGCTCAGAGTGACCGATGATGATGTGAGAAGCACCGAAGTCTTTTAGCATCTCTGGAGACATGTCGCCAGTGAATGCACCGCTGTTGTTTAGGTCAGTGTTTTGTGCACCAAGGATGATCTTGTTACCGCCTTCAGCGATTAGACGCTCTGCTAGGTCGATGTAAAGTGCTGGTGGAGCTACTGCTACGTCCACACCTTCAACGCCTTCAAGCTCAGCGTTAAGACCAGTTAGTAGCTCAGTTACCATTGCTTTGCTACCGTTTAGTTTCCAGTTACCCATCACTACAGGACGACGCATAGGAATATCTCCGTATTTAATCAATTAATGTAAAAAATCTTCGTAGGAATATAACAGATTAATTTGTATAGATCATGATACTGGTCATGACTTTCTGGATCTTATTACCCTGAGTGTTTTTTGCTCATCGAGAGGAAAAGCGCTCAGTGATCCAGTAAACAAATCATAGCTAAGTTCTTCTATATTGCTCGGAGAAAACGATGAGATAAGGTAGTTTTACGTTTTTGAATGAAGCAAAGGGAAGTGCATGTCATGCCGAATCTAGTTCTAGAGTATTCAAACTCCGTTGATGAAAGGGTCAATGTACAAGGTCTACTTGAGGATCTTCATCAGGTGGTACTTAACTGCGGATTGTTTGATGTTCCTTCGGTGAAATCACGAACGCTTCGTTGCCATAATTGGTTGATAGGCGATAAAGAGGATGATGTGGACTTTATCCATATCAACTTCGAACTTTTAGCAGGAAGAACAGAAGAACAAAAGCGAGAATTATCTCGTCAACTAATGGCAGTGCTTCAAGAACAAGCCCATTCTGTATATAGTTTAACGGTGAATATCCGAGATATGGATACCACCTGTTTTCAAAAAGTGATTAATTGATTGTTGGCGATTCGCCAGTTTTAAGGGTAAGAAATGTCTGTAAAAGCATTATTGTTTTCGTCTCAAGGGCGTATTAACCGCAAGACCTTTTGGATGTGGAATGCGGTTTATTACATCACCATTCTGGGTTCAGCGGTTGGCGTGAACACCTTGTTTCCTGCATACAGCTATTTAATATTGCCCGTTATACTTATAGCTCTCGCGATTCCTGACTTGGTGATCACCTTAAAGCGATGGCATGACCGAAACAAATCGGCTTATTGGCTAGCCTTAAACATTCCTCTTATCCTCGGGCGAGTGGTGTTGCCTTCTGGTGGTGCTGATGCTGCTACGCAATCTATGACCACGCTACAAAGCGCTGTCTCTATCAGCGCATTGATTTGTGGTATTTGGATTTTGATTGAGTGTGGCTTTATGAAGGGCACGACTGGGACGAATAAGTATGGGCCGCAGCCTGATTAAACATATAGATTTTAGAGCGCTGCGCTTGTAGAACGGACTTCGTCCTATAGAGCGCTTCGCTTACAGAGAAAGAAAAGAGCGAGATCCTCTATGCACTCGCAAGCTCGCTCTTCATTTAGTGGATACCCTTTGTTTGACGATCTGCAAACGAAACCACATTCCCGCTATCTTTGCGCTGCGTTGCTAGCTCTCCGGATAGTGCCTGCTTAAATTTTTCGACTTGTTTGCCGAGCTCTTGAGAAAGCACCACATTGACGTGGTTAGGATTGCTGCAGTTATCGATGAGGCGATTTATGTGAGATTGCTGCGCCCTCAAGCGGTTTTGCATTGACTCTGAGCAGCTACAGATAAACTCTTCGCAACACTGCTTACGGTAGTCCTCAAAGGCTTCTGGGTCGGCCTGCGCCATTTTCACTAGTTCATCGAAGCTCGGAAGCGAACCAGACAGTGGTTCTGCAGGCTTCTCTGCTCGAGAAAATTGGTGTGTATAAATGCGTCCCATCATCACATCCTTGTTTATGAACATAGCTGAGCTATGTGGTGTGCTCATATACAAGGAATAGACTAGGTTTGATATCGGTGTCAATTAATTGACGAATGGATAATTACTGATTTTGCGTGATTTGATAGCAGCAGCGACGTTGAGATTGCACGATATGTTCGGTGCGAGAAACCGAAACATTATCCCCAAGCAATGTCTGGAAAATGCTGAGTTCGGATTGGCACAGAGCCTCACAGCGAGTGGCGGCTTTGCAGATAGGACAGTGATTTTCTATCAGTAGAAAGCCATCATGAGTAGCTTGATATTCCGCCATGTAGCCCTCTGCGCTGCGCAGTTTTGCTAACTCTGCTACACGAGTTTCAAGGTCATCAATGTTTGAAAATAGAGGAAGGTAGCGTTGCAGGGTTTGTTGTTCGCGTTGGTTCGCCACTTGGGTGAGTCCAGCTTCACCAAATAACTCTTCTACGGCATCAATGACTTGAATGGCGAGCTCACTATGACGGTCTGCAAACTGCTGATGGCCTTTTTCAGTCAGTTTCCAGTGACGGGTAGGGCGGCCAACTTTGACTTTTTGGTCGTAGAACTCGACGATGCCATCATCTTCTAGCCCTTGTAGGTGCTGCCGTGCACCCATCGAGGTGATACCAAAGCTTTCGGCGATCTGTTTGGCAGTGATTGCCCCTTCACGCTTTATTTTGTCGATGATTTTGTCACTGGTCTTCATACTTCTTTCCCTACTTATACCAATAACATCAATTATCTGATCATTCTTGCTTGTTAAAATCGCTGATAACCGCGTTAAAGATTTTGTAGGTAGAACAACTAGCTAGCTGCAATCTTTGCCTTGTTCTAAGCGATTTTTCCTGAGCAATTTTCTGAACATCTAATTGATGCAATTGGTATTACAGGGGGCATTATGGGGGAAAGTGCATTAAGTTCCTAGCTTTCAAGGGCGAGAAATTCACACTTACGTAACAAAAGAGGGTTGATGCTCTCACATCAACCCTCTTAAATTCTTCTAGCTCTCTAGCTCTCTAGCTCTTAAAGAATCTTATCACGTACTTCCGGATCTTTACGCTCTAGGTAGTGCATTGATTTGATGCGACGGATCGTTCGGCAACGACCGCGAATAAGCAGTGTCTCTGTTGTCGCGATGTTACCTTGACGGCCGATGCCTTCAAGTAGGTCACCTTTCGTGATGCCAGTTGCTGAGAATACAACATCGTCACTGCGAGCCATGTCTTCCATCTTCAGAAGTTTGCCTGCTTCAACGCCCATCTCTGCGCAACGTTGTAGCTCAAGCTCACCGTGCTTACGGTTCTCTTCTGTATCGCCTTTTACTTCGTGACGAGGTAGTAGGCGGCCGTGCATGTCGCCATCAAGCGCACGGATAACGGCTGCTGATACTACACCTTCTGGTGCGCCACCGATGCAGTACATCACATCAACTTCGCTGTCTGGCATACAAGTCAGGATAGACGCTGCTACATCACCATCTGGCACAGCAAAAACGCGAACACCCATTTTTTGCATCTCTGCAATCACTTCGTCGTGGCGAGGTTTTGCTAGGGTGATAACAACCAATGTGTCTAGTGTTTTACCCAATGCATCTGCAATGTTGCGTAGGTTTTCTGCTAGTGGCTTATCGAGGTCAATGCAGCCTTTCGCCGCTGGACCGACAACCAGTTTTTCCATGTACATGTCAGGAGCTTTTAGGAAGCTACCTTTTTCGCCCGCAGCAAGTACTGCCAGTGCATTTGCTTGGCCCATTGCAGTCATGCGAGTTCCTTCAATAGGGTCGACAGCGATATCTACAGCATCACCACCAATACCTACGTTTTCACCAATATACAGCATTGGAGCATCGTCGATTTCACCCTCACCAATAACAATTTCACCGCTGATCTCGGTTTTATTGAGCAGGCTACGCATTACTTCTACCGCTGCACCATCTGCAGCGTTTTTGTCACCTCGGCCTAACCACTTGTAACCAGCAAGTGCTGCGCCTTCAGTAACACGAGAGAATGCCATTGCTAAATCGCGTTTCATGTTGACTCCAACTTAGATTGAAAGGAACGGAAAATTTCGGCGCATATTCTACCACAGTTACAAGTAAACGTTTGCCTTTTTAGAGCAAGTGGACTGATGAGTTGATATAGATTAATTCTTGGTGTCTAAATTGAAGGGTTATTAGAGCCTTAAATCTCTTGGTTTCAATACTTAAGCAAGACTTTTGTTAATTTGCGTTGTTTTTTTGACCAAATGACAAAAAAAGCGTGTTTAGGGAGTATCTATTAACCGCTGTCTGAGTAGAATGGAACAAAGAAATTGTGAAGGGAACTTCACTGAACACCAGATAATTATAGGTAGGCTAACATGTCTTTTGAAGTGCTAGAGCAACTAGAAGCAAAAGTTCAAACTGCAGTTGATACCATTGCACTATTGCAAATGGAAGTTGAAGAACTAAAAGAACAAAAAGAGCAGCTTGCTTCTGAAGCAAACGAGCTACGTTCAAACCGTGAAGAACTAGAACAAGCGAACCAACGCATGCGTGATGAGCACGGTGCTTGGCAAGAGCGTATTCGTGGTCTTCTAGGTAAGATGGACGAAGTAGAGTAATCTCTACAACGCAGAATGTTGAAAAAGGAGCCGATGGCTCCTTTTTTCGTTTTCGATTACTTGTGATGGCGTTTGCGTGTGAGTTTCATTCTTTGATGAACGCCACGACGCAGAGCCTGGAAGCTATTTTCTAACTTATCTACGCCAAGTAACACACTCAGCATCAGCAGTGTGAAGATAATGGATTGCTTGAAGTAACCTAAGCCGATCATCAGCCCTAAACCTGCCAATACCCAGATGATAGCCGCCGATGTCACGCCGTGGATCTTACCATCTCGAGTCATCATTACCCCCGCACCTAAGAAGCCGATACCGGTGATGATTTGCCCGAGTACTCGTGATTGATCGAGTGAGTTGGGGGAAAGTGACACAACCAGCGTCATAAACACATAGGTACCACCTACTATCAAAATAGAGGTTCGGATACCAACTGGCTTGCCGCGTGTTTGGCGTTCACTGCCAATCAAGGTGCCGGTAATGGCGCAACACAGCAGAGCCAGCCAATTGAATGGCTCGATACTGAGTAGGTCTGAGTTGAAAATATCGCTAAGTGGATGTGGGTTCATGTCGGCCTCCAGAAACGGCGAACTATGCACACTTCTTCTACGAGGCTCTAACGAATTATGTTTGTCTAAACGATTACTTACTCAACATGCAAAAAGCTATTCAAGGTGTAAATCGAGTGGTGTTTTACTGTCGCGTCCACCAATCTCACGAGTCAGCTTAGGCACCAAGTAACCAGAAACCTCTTTAATTAGACCCGACATAATGTTTTTTGCTTCTTGATCAGAAACGAAAAAGTGCGCAGCCCCCTGAACCTTGTCCAATACATGAAGGTAATAAGGCAAAATTCCAGCGGAGAACAGGGCTTCACTCAGCGCAACTTGTGCCTCAACACTATCATTCACATCTTTGAGCAGAACGCCTTGGTTAAGCAGAATGATTCCAGCTTTTTTAAGCTTTGCCATTGCCTCTCGAAACTCGTCATTGACCTCATTGGCGTGATTCAAATGCGTGACCATCACTACCTGTAAGCGTGATGATTCCAATAAATTACACAGCTCTTCAGTGACTCGCGCAGGAATGACAACTGGCAAACGGCTATGAATGCGCAGAGTGCGGATGTGTTGAATATCAGCGATATGATTGATGAGCCACTCAAGCTCTCCATCTTTTGCCATTAATGGGTCGCCGCCTGATAAAATCACTTCATTCAGCTCTTGATGCTTTGAAATGTAATCTAGACTTTGTTGCCAAACCGCCTTCGTGCCCTTGTTATCTTGGTACGGGAAGTGACGACGGAAGCAGTATCGACAATTAATCGCACATCCACCTTTCACAATCATCAATGCGCGGTTTTTGTATTTGTGCAATAACCCTGGCGTATCGTTGCTCTGCTCTTCCAGAGGATCTTGGGAATAGCCTTTCTTAATCTTAAACTCATCGCTGATAGGCAATACCTGACGCAAAAGTGGATCGTGCGGATTGCCTTTTTCCATTCTATCGATAAAGCTTTGAGGGACTCGCATCGGGAATAACTCACGAGCAGAAAAGTCGTTTTGCCAATTGCTTGGGTCAATATCGAGTTGCTTGAGCAATTCTTCAGGGGTTGAGATCCCATTAGCTAGTTGTTTGAGCCAGTTTTGCTCAACAGAATCGGCTTTTCGGGTTATTATGTGCGGCATTGGATTAAACTCTAACAATGTAAGAGGAAATAATGGCTACAGTTAGCACTAATGAATTCAAAGGCGGTCTTAAGCTAATGCTTGATAGCGAGCCTTGCGTAATCTTGGAAAACGAATATGTTAAACCAGGTAAAGGCCAAGCGTTCAACCGTGTGAAAATTCGTAAACTTCTTTCTGGTAAGGTGCTAGAGAAGACATTTAAGTCTGGCGAAACGGTTGAAGTTGCTGACGTTATGGATATCGATCTAGATTACCTATACACAGACGGCGAATTCTACCACTTTATGAACAGCGAAACATTCGAACAAATCGCTGCAGACGTAAAAGCGGTTGGTGAGAACGCTAAGTGGTTGGTAGAAAACAACACTTGTATGATCACACTGTGGAACGGTAACCCAATCGCAGTAACACCACCAAACTTCGTTGAGCTTGAAGTGACTGATACTGATCCAGGCCTAAAAGGTGATACTCAAGGTACAGGTGGTAAGCCAGCAACACTATCTACAGGCGCTGTAGTACGTGTACCTCTATTCATCGCTATCGGTGAAGTGATCAAGGTAGATACTCGCTCTGCTGAGTACGTTGGTCGCGTAAAATAGAATAAGGTTCTAGCTAAGAACGTTTTCTAGCTTCTAAAAGAAAGGCCGATGCAATCCAGATTGCATCGGCCTTTTTGATCTTTCTGTGAGCGCAGCGTTCTAAAATCTTTAAGCGCAGCGCTCTGCTCTTATACCATAATCAAGAAAATCACTGACAACGCACTGATCAATGCTGCAATAAAGTAGCAGATCACCTTACCTAGTACGCCCGCATGGATCTTTAGATCGTGCATACCGTGGTGAACACGGTGCATTGCATGCCACATTGGTAGCGCTAGTGTCGCGATGATAAATAGCGCACCAATGATGGTTTTCGCAAAGGCAGACACTCGTTCATAGCTGAGTGCTTCAGCGTCGATAATACCAAGTGGTGCGAGAATACCTAGCACCAGGATTGTGATTGGTGTGATCATGGCAAACCATGTACCACCTGCACCAAATAGCCCCCACCAGATCGGCTCGTCTGAACGTTTTGGTGTGCGGTCGACTTTGAAATTCGGTTTCATTGTTTTACTCCTTACACCACAATCAGAACAACCAGTGAGATGAACGCAACTGCGGCCCACTGAGCTAAAACGATGATCTTCTTATCAATAGGTTTCCCTTTGAAGCGAATAGGCATCACTTGCGGGAACATATTGAAGAAGGTGTGTGCATGCAGCAAGCTACCTGCCAGTGCGACAATGTTGATTGCTACAACCACTGGGTTCGCCATAAAGCCGAGCCAGCTTTGCCACGCTTCAGGGCCTTTTACTAAAGCACCTAGGCCGATAGTCAGGAACAGGGTGAACAGGATCACCGGTAATACCGTTGCTTCACGTAGCATGTAGAAGCGATAGAAAGCGTGATCCTTCCACCAAGTGCGCTTCACATCGCGAACATAAGGTTTACGATTACTCATGGTTACACCTCCTCAGCGACTTTTTTGCCGTCAGGCTTGAACATGCCAATAACGAAGTCCATTGAAGACTCCACTTTACCTTGGTTTACCGCAGCAGCAGGATCTACGTTCTTCGGACATACCTCAGAGCAGTAACCTACAAACGTACAGCCCCAAGCGCCGTTATCACCATTGATGATACCCATACGCTCCGCTTTGCCGTTATCACGGCTATCTAGGTTGTAGCGATGTGCAAGAGTCAATGCGGCAGGACCAATGAATTCTGGGTTCAAACCGAACTGAGGGCACGCTGCGTAGCAGAGGCCACAGTTGATGCAGCCAGCGAATTGTTTGTACTTCGCCATTTGCTCAGGTGTTTGGATGTTGGTGCCATCTTCAGGCTTACGATCATTGCCAATGATGTATGGCTTGATGGCTTCAAGACGCTCAATGAACGGCGTCATGTCGACAATCAAATCTTTTTCGATTGGGAAGTTTGCCAGCGGTTCAATGGTCACGCCATCTGGGTAGTCACGCAGGAAGCTTTTACATGCAAGCTTTGGCACGTTATTGACCATGATGCCGCACGAACCACAGATCGCCATGCGACAAGACCAGCGGTAAGACAGATCTTTGTCTAAGTTATCTTTGATATAGCCGATAGCATCAAGGATAGACATCGTCTCATCAAAGGGTACTTCGAAGGTCTGCATGTGTGGTTCTGCGTCTTTTTCTGGGTCGTAACGCAGGATATCGACTTTCTGAATACGATTCGCTGACATTATGCTTGCTCCTCTTGTTCAGTGCTTTGAGGTTCAGCTTTCTCAGCTTGAGCCTGCAGTGCTTTTGCTTTCTCTTCTGCTGCCGCTTTCTCAGCCGCTTCACCGTATAGACGAGCTTTTGGTTGAGACTTGGTAATTGTCACCTTGCTGTAGTCGATAGATGGCGCTTCGCCTTCTTGGTAGAACGCCAGAGAGTGCTTCAAGAAGTTCTCATCATCACGCTCTGTGCAGTTATCATCGAGACGCTGGTGAGCACCGCGAGACTCTTTACGGAGAATCGCTGAGTGAACCATCGCTTCTGCGACTTCCAGGCCGTAACCCACTTCGATGGCGTACAGAAGGTCGGTATTGAATACTTTGCCTTTGTCTTTGATGCTGATGCGCTTGTAGCGCTCTTTCAGTTCAGTGATCTTATCGATGGTGGCTTGCATCAAGTCTTCTTGACGGTAGATACCACAACCGGCTTCCATGGTGTGGCCCATTTCAGTGCGGATATCAGCCCAGTTCTCATCACCTTCTTGATTCATCAAAGCGGCTATACGTTCTTCCACCGCTTTCACTTGCTTAGCGATAGAGTCGTCATTCCAACCTTTGAACTCTTCTGCGCGTTTCACTGCGTGTTCACCCGCAACACGGCCGAATACTACGAACTCAGCAAGCGAGTTAGAACCCAAGCGGTTTGCACCGTGGAGGCCAACAGATGCGCACTCACCAACTGCAAACAGACCTGTAATACGAGTTTCACATTGACCGTCGGTCTCAATACCACCCATGGTGTAGTGAACGGTTGGACGAATTGGGATTGGCTCTTTTGCTGGGTCAACGTTCACGTAAGCTTTTGCTAGCTCACAGATAAACGGTAGACGCTCTTGCAGGTACTCTTCACCTAGGTGACGAAGGTCAAGATGCACCACATCACCAAGAGGGTGTTTGATGGTGTTGCCTTTCTGTTGTTCGTGCCAGAAAGCCTGAGAGACTTTGTCACGAGGGCCCAGTTCCATGTATTTGTTTTTTGGTTGGCCTACTGGAGTCTCAGGACCCATGCCGTAGTCTTGTAGGTAGCGGTAGCCGTCTTTGTTAACGATGATCCCGCCTTCACCACGACAACCTTCGGTCATTAGGATACCTGTGCCAGGAAGACCGGTTGGGTGGTACTGAACGAACTCCATATCACGTAGAGGCACGCCATGGCGGTATGCCATCGCCATACCATCACCCGTTACAATACCGCCGTTGGTATTACAGTGGTAAACGCGACCTGCACCACCGGTTGCTAGTACGACAGATTTGGCTTTGATCGTAACTAACTCACCTTCTGACATATGGATGGCGATAAGGCCTTGAACTTCACCTTTCTCAACCAATAGGTCTACAACGAAGTATTCATCGAAGCGTTTGATTTGCTCATACTTCATGGATGTTTGGAATAGGGTATGAAGCATGTGGAAACCCGTTTTATCGGCGGCAAACCAGGTTCTTTCAACCTTCATGCCACCAAAACGACGCACATTCACTTCACCGTTTTCCCTACGGCTCCATGGACAACCCCACTGCTCCATTTGGATCATTTCTCGGGTTGCGTTTTCAACGAAATATTCAACAACGTCCTGTTCACATAACCAATCGCCACCACCAACGGTATCGTTGAAGTGGTTGTCTAGGCTGTCTTCATCCTTGATTACTGCTGCTGAGCCACCTTCTGCTGCCACGGTATGTGAACGCATTGGGTATACTTTTGAAATCAGTGCAACTTCTAAATCCGGGTTGGCTTCAGCCGCTGCAATGGCAGTTCGAAGACCAGCGCCGCCGGCGCCGATGACTGCGATATCTGTGGTAATGGCTTTCACAGTTATCCTCCAGTGTGTGTGCGGAAAAATCCGCTCGTTATAGTTGATTGAGGAAAGGTTATACAACCTTGTAGCTCAAAAGTGGTAATTGCAGTGTAAGAGGTAGAAACCACAAAAAAATTGATGTGATTACGCTTTTGTTCGACTAGTGCAACTGAGAGAGTAAAGTTTCTGTGATATGTGAGTAGGGTCACGGCCTAGACGGGATATATTGAGCTGCCGATATACTGTAAAACTGGCCTTATTTCTCTTAGTTTTTCGAGCTAAATGAATGAGAGAAAATAATGCGAATTATCAATAATTGGCAGGTCAATATCATTACCTTGAACGATACTATTGAGTGCGAGAATGAAAAAGTGATACTTTCCACGCGGTAACCCTTATGTAAGAAGAGAACAAGGTATGACTCAATCTACCTGGCAACCCACTGCGTCCGTTGATCAGCTCAAACAGCGAGCTTACATTACTCACGCTATTCGTCAGTTTTTCTATGAACGAGATGTAATGGAGGTGGATACACCCGCTTTGAGCCATGCCACGGTGACCGATATTCATCTGCATACCTTCAAGACGGAGTTTCATGGTCCGGGGTATGCGAGCGGGAAAACTCTGTACTTGATGACCAGTCCAGAGTTTCATATGAAGCGATTGATTGCAGCTGGCAGCGGTTCTATCTATCAAATGAACAAATCGTTTCGTAATGAAGAGAATGGTCGCTACCACAACCCTGAATTCACTATGTTGGAATGGTATCGAGTTGGCTTTGATCATCATGATTTGATGGATGAGATGGACGATTTGCTCCAGGTAACTTTGAAATGTCAGCCAGCAGAGCGAATGACTTACCAGCAAGCCTTTTTGCAAGTTCTAAATGTGTGTCCTCTTGAAGCGTCGATGGGTGAGCTCAAACAAGTCGCGGGAACATTAGGCTTATCGGATATTGCCGATAAGGAAGAAGACCGCGATACTTTGCTGCAATTGCTGTTCAGCATTGGAGTTGAGTGCAAGATAGGTCAACATGACTCACCAGCCTTTGTTTATGACTTCCCTGCTTCCCAGGCGGCATTAGCGAAGATTAATCCTAATGATGAGCGAGTAGCTGATCGCTTTGAGGTTTACTTTAAAGGCATCGAATTGGCAAATGGCTTCCATGAGTTAGATAACGCCAAAGAACAGCTTCAACGCTTTGAAGACGATAACCGAAAGCGTCTACACATGGGATTAAGCGCTCAACCGATCGATCATAACTTAATTGCGGCATTGGAAGCGGGCTTCCCACAGTGTGCCGGTGTCGCACTCGGGGTCGATCGTCTCATTATGCTCGCGATCGGCAGCGATCATATCGATCAGGTAACCGCGTTTCCGTTTCCAATTGCGTAGTTAATGGAACGGACTTGATTATTAGTTTTTTGTGTTGATAAAAAGTGAGATCCCCGATGCACGCAA
The DNA here is from genome assembly GCF_003415655.1 of Vibrio maerlii. Taxonomy (GTDB): domain Bacteria; phylum Pseudomonadota; class Gammaproteobacteria; order Enterobacterales; family Vibrionaceae; genus Vibrio; species Vibrio maerlii. Next base: position 43,929 of record NZ_QRHC01000016.1, on the reverse strand, counting down.
GTTATAGGGAATCTCGCTCTTATCAGCCGACCAGGATTCCTGTACCTACAACCGCTAATATTGCTCCCATCCAAGCATACCGATTTGGACGTGTGCCGGTATAAACCCATAGTATTGGTAGCAGCATAATGGGTGTGGTCGAAGACAACAGTGCGACCATACCTACATTCCCTTCCTGTAATGCATACAAAATTAAAGTCATCCCGACAGCCATTGCTAAGAAGCCATTAACGGCCGTGATAACGAAAATGCGTGAATTCATCAGTTGGACGGGTCTCGCCAGTTTTGCTCCGGTTAAACGAAACAGTGAGTGTGCGACAAATGCTGAGATCATTCGGATCGCAGAAGCCGCAACGGGGTCGATCTCTGTCAGCATGATAGGCTTAGCGATAATGCCACCAAGTGCCTGACATAACGCGGCTAAAAGCCCCAACGCGACACCAACCCATACGTTTCCTTTGATAGCTTCCAACTGAGAAGCCTTGCTGGAATCATTGTTTGTAGCAGACCCTTTACTGTTTCCTTTACGGCCAAAGAAGATGGCAGTGACAACACCGGAGAAAACAAGGGCGGAGCCAATCAGCTCAATACCAGACATCGACTCACTAAACAGGAAGTAGCCAAGAACCGCAGAGAAGACCGCGTGACATGAAAAGAGCAGGCCAGCTTGTCTTGGCCCCATGCGGTTGAGGCAGGCAAAAAGCGCGGTATCTCCAATGAAGATACCAATGAGACCAGAGAGCAGCATGGGTGTGATATAACTGGTTTCAACAGTGAACCAACCACCGGTTAACCAAGCCATAGTAGAGAGCATGAGTGCAGTGCAGCCCATACGCCAACGGCTATAGGCAAATGTTCCTAGGTGCCGTGCAGGCGTCACAGACATTAGGCTAGCTATAGCCCAAAGAAAAGCAGCGGCCAGTGCCAGCCATTCGAATCCCATCGGTGGTGCATCCATTCATTCCATTAAGTAGTCGCTCAGGATGCACCAAGTTTATAAATGTGTCTACGTCAGAATAAACAGCGCAAGGTATACAATCGCTAGACCGATAAGGCCAACGATGATGCCCATCTTCGCCATGTCTTTACTCTCAACAAGGCCTGTTGAGTAAGCAAGAGAGTTAGGAGGCGTTGAAACTGGCAGTATCATACCCAGTGATGCAGAGAACGCGACAACAACGAGCAGACCTTGCAAGCCGCCAATTGCTGATAGGCTTTCCATTGATGCTCCAATTGCAGCTGCAATTGGCATCAGCAAGTTGGCTGTTGCGGTATTAGACATGAAGTTTGCCATTAGCCAGCACACAATCGATAGGGTAATGACCACCGCAGCAGGTGTTAAGGACTCATAATCAATCGCATGAGCAAGGGCCGAGGCTAGCCCTGTTTTATCTAAACCGATACCAATGGCGATACCACCGGCGACTAGCCACAGTACATCCCAGTTGATGAGCTTGAGTTCTTTTTTCCCCATGATTCCTGTGAGGGTGAAGACAGCGAGCGGCAAGATAGACACCACGTAGGTGTTCATTCCGTGCAACTTGGTTGTCATCCATAGCAGGATAGTGGTTGCGAAGGTGATGTACACCACAATCGCGCGCCAACTCTTCTTGAAGCTACCATCGAGTTTCAGTTGCATGTTTTGTTGGGTCGATGGGAAGAACTTTTGGAGTAAGAACCATGCAATCGTCAACTGAACGATAACGAATGGTAGACCCATCATCATCCAAGTTAGAAAGTCGATGGTGTTTTCGCCTGTGAGATATTGAAGCGCAATGGCATTGGGCGGGGTGCCAATTGGGGTTGCAATACCACCAGTGTTGGCCGCGATCGGAATACACAACACCAATGCCTTGATACCCACATCACCTTTGGGTGCAGAAGCAACGATCGGCCCGAGCAACGCAAGCATCATAACGGTTGTCGCAGTATTCGACATGAACATGGAGAACACGGCAGTAATAAGCATCAGCCCTAACATAATGAATTTAGGTTGTGTGCCAAAGGGTTTGAGCAAGACCCGTGCGAGGTTGTTATCTAGTTCATATTTAGATGCGGCGATAGCAAGAGCAAAACCACCCATGAATAAGATAATGATAGGTGAAGAGAAGGATGCAAAGATATCGGTATAATTGATCAGTTCGCCGAGTTCATGCCCCGCTGGTGGTTGCCGAAACAGATGCAAGCCCTTGTTGGAAATCATAATCAACTCTAAGGCGATGATGAGGATCGAGGTGGCAAATACCGGTACCGGCTCCAATACCCATAACAAAGCAGCGAGTAAGAATATGGCAAGTAATCGATGTTGAATAAGAGTGAGATCCGCAATAGGAATGGCATCGATTGGCATCAATAACACACCTAGCGGGATGGCAAAGCAGATCAATAGCTTGATCAGCGTGCCCGAATTGAGCTTAGACATTGGACAAGACCCCAGGAGAAATTAACTCAAATTAGAGTAAATTATCACCACGTGCTGGTCTTAGAGGGGAGTTGGAGTTTTGTAAACTGGTTGCGTATTTCGAAGCAAAACTTGTTTTGGGTCAATTAATTACAGCGCAATGACGGGAGAGAAAGAGACGAGTCCTTAAAGATATCAAGGACTCGTTTAGCAGATTTATTCTTGTTCAGCGTGCTCTTCAGCTGATGAATTTTGTTGCTCGGATTTTGCTGTGTGTGCGTAAGCAGTACCTAAAACGGTCTTCTCGCCATTTTTCATGCTGTCATCAAATGTAATAGCATCTTTGGCAAATAAGTTGATAACGGTTGAGCCTAGTTTGAAGCGACCCATCTCCTCACCTTTCTTAAGAACAATAGCTTTGTTGCCCTCTGCTGGGTAATCCCACTTGTAGATTGTATTGCCGCGTGGTGGCGTGATTGTGCCAGCCCAAACTTGCTCGATGCTACCAACAATGGTTGCACCAACCAATACCTGAGCCATAGGGCCAAATTCGGTATCAAAAATACAAACGACACGCTCATTGCGTGCAAATAGGTTTGGTACATTCTCAGCCGTTAATGGGTTTACTGAGAATAAGTCACCAGGAACATAGATCATTTGGCGTAGTGTGCCATCACAAGGCATATGTACGCGGTGGTAATCGCTTGGTGATAGGTAAAGTGTTGCAAATTCACCATCTTCAAACTCTTTTGCTAGTTCGGCATCACCACCGAGCAATTCACGAGCAGAGAAGTCGTGGCCTTTTGCCTGGATTAGGCGACCATCAGTGATAGGGCCAAACTGGCTAACGCGAGCGTCGGCAGGGTGAACGATAACATCATCACCTTCCACGATAGGGCGCATACCTTCTTTAAGCTCACGCACAAAAAACTCGTTGAACGTTTTGAAGTGCTTAGGATCGGAATGTAGCGCTTCGTCCATGTTCACATTGTATTGTTTGATAAACCAGCGAATAATGCTGGTGGTTAGACCGCCTGCTTTTGCAGATGCTAACTTACCCACTAGGCGAGTTAAACCGTGTTGTGGGATCCAGTATTGCAGCCCAACTTTAATCTTATCAATCATGTTTGTGTTCCAATATTCGATCTATTTTCGAGGTTAAGGGGCGTGATATTACTCAAATCACCACGCCATGTCAGTATGTTTTCTGAACGGGTTAAAATCGCTAGAAACTAAAGGTCAGCTTTTTTATTCCGTGAGTACTGACGATTTGCCTTGTTCTCAGCCATGCTTTCGATAATGCGATGGTAGTTCTTAAAGCGGGTTTCGTTTATCTCACCACTTTCTACTGCGCCCCGGATAATGCAGCCTGGGTCGTCATCGTGCTTACAATCACGGAACTTACAGCCCCCCAGGAATGGACGAAACTCGATGAAAGCTTCAGTGACTTCGTCAGCTTCTAAGTGCCAAAGGCCGAATTCTCGTACCCCCGGAGAGTCGATAAGTTTACCGCCACTAGGGATGTGGTAAAGGCGCGCTGCGGTCGTTGTATGTTGGCCTAACCCTGAGTTCTCAGAGACAGCACCTTCTTCGACATTGAGCTCAGGCATTAAGGCATTGACTAGGCTCGATTTACCAACGCCAGATTGACCAACGAAGATATTTATACGGTCACTTAGTTTCGCTTCTAACTCAGCGATACCTTCGCCAGACTCTTTACTCACAAATAGAACCTCGTAGCCAATCTTCTCATAGTTAGCTAAGGTCTCTTTGTATTCCGACTTTTGCTCAGTACTTAAAAGGTCAATCTTGTTAAGTACGATAAGTGGAGCGATCTTTAGTGTTTCAGATGCGACAAGATAGCGATCGATGATGTTCAGCGACAGTTCTGGTAGCACTGAAGAAACAATGATCATCTGGTCGACATTGGCGGCAACTGGCTTTAAACCATCGTAATAATCAGGACGTGTTAGTACAGATGTGCGTGGCTCTACCGCTTCAACGATGCCAGAAATACCAGCCATAGATTCAAGACCAGGGCGCCAAATAACTTTGTCACCAGAAACAAGGCTCTCGATGCCACGGCGTAAGTTACAGCGCTGGATCTCGCCGGTTTCCATGTCTTCGACATCGGCATGCTGACCAAAGCGAGTAATGATGAGACCAGTTTTTGCTGTGCCCAGCATCTCTTCATCCCATTGAACCGAATCTTCTTGCTTTAAGCGTTTCTTCTGGTTGCTACGAACGCGTCGTACCTGACCTTTTGTTAGCTTTTTCTTTTTTGCCACAATGCTCTACTTAAGTAATTTGTCTAAATGTTATGTAACACCCTGCAAGGGGGGCGTTAGAATTGGCTTATAGTAACCGTTTTATTTGGTTATAGTACCTGTTTTACAACTAAACAAATAGGCGAGGCGACGATGTCCTTTAGCGAACAGAACCTAATTTGGGTCGATCTGGAGATGACAGGTCTGGATCCTGAGCAACATAAAATTATCGAGATAGCGACTATCGTGACAGATAGTGAGCTAAATATTCTTGCTGAGGGACCGGTTCTTGCTATCCATCAACCTGAATCAGAACTGGCTAAAATGGATGAGTGGTGTACAACAACACACACGAATAGCGGCTTAGTAAAGCGTGTCCAAGAAAGTACCGTGAGTGAGGAAGAGGCACTTCGCCAAACTATCGCCTTTCTAGAAAACTGGGTACCAAAAGGCAAATCGCCAATTTGTGGTAATAGCATCGGTCAGGATCGTCGTTTCTTGTATAAGCACATGCCTGAGTTGGAAGAGTACTTTCATTACCGCTATATCGATGTGAGCACGCTGAAAGAACTGACCCGTCGTTGGAAGCCTGAAGTATTGGACGGCTTTAGTAAGTCGGGTTCTCATTTGGCTCTTGATGACATTCGAGAATCGATCGCCGAGTTGCAATATTACCGAAAAACGATCATTTCTATTTAAGGGTGACTTGGTTGAGCATGATGTGTTGATGGTGAGAACCTCAATAAAGTGATGAATACCTAAACAAATCATTTGTTTGTTGGTTTCTTTTTCATCAATCAGAAAAAAAAAGGATCTTTTTTCGCATAAGGACTTGCATCACAAAAAAATGCTCTTATAATTCGCAGCCCTGAACGACGAAAGACGTTTCAGAATGCGACACTAGCTCAGCTGGTAGAGCGCAACCTTGCCAAGGTTGAGGTCACGAGTTCGAACCTCGTGTGTCGCTCCACTTTCTTTTCGAAGAGAGAGGGAAAGTTCTCACGGTACTTAACGGTGACACAATACGGACGCGGGGTGGAGCAGCTTGGTAGCTCGTCGGGCTCATAACCCGAAGGTCGTCGGTTCAAATCCGGCCCCCGCAACCAAATTACAGTTAAGCGCATTAGCGATTAACTCTGCGACACTAGCTCAGCTGGTAGAGCGCAACCTTGCCAAGGTTGAGGTCACGAGTTCGAACCTCGTGTGTCGCTCCAAATTGATAGGCTCTCATCATGCCTTGAATGATGAACTACGGACGCGGGGTGGAGCAGCTTGGTAGCTCGTCGGGCTCATAACCCGAAGGTCGTCGGTTCAAATCCGGCCCCCGCAACCAAATTTAAATCAATAGCGAYTGCTGTTGATTATGCGACACTAGCTCAGCTGGTAGAGCGCAACCTTGCCAAGGTTGAGGTCACGAGTTCGAACCTCGTGTGTCGCTCCACTTTCTTTTCGAAGAGAGCGGGATAAGCTCTCATCATGCTTCAAATGATGATACGAAGCGACACTAGCTCAGCTGGTAGAGCGCAACCTTGCCAAGGTTGAGGTCACGAGTTCGAACCTCGTGTGTCGCTCCAGATTGATAAGCTCTCATCATGCTTTAAATGATGATACGAAGCGACACTAGCTCAGCTGGTAGAGCGCAACCTTGCCAAGGTTGAGGTCACGAGTTCGAACCTCGTGTGTCGCTCCAAATTGATAAGCTTTCATCATGCTTTGAATGGTGAACTACGGACGCGGGGTGGAGCAGCTTGGTAGCTCGTCGGGCTCATAACCCGAAGGTCGTCGGTTCAAATCCGGCCCCCGCAACCAAATTTAAATCAATAGCGATTGCTGTTGATTATGCGACACTAGCTCAGCTGGTAGAGCGCAACCTTGCCAAGGTTGAGGTCACGAGTTCGAACCTCGTGTGTCGCTCCACTTTCTTTTCGAAGAGAGAGGAATAAGCCCATCATCATGCTTTAAATGATGACATGAAGCGAAATATCTCATCTGGTTAAGCGCAACCTTGCCAAGGTTGAGGTCACGCCTAGTTCCTTGAAAATCGGGAACCTCGTGTGTCGCTCCAAATTCTTCTACCAATCCTAGATTGGTCTTAAGCCTCACGGCTTCGCTCTTTCTAATGCTGAGAAGCATGAATCCCTACACAAATGACTAACCAACAATGTTGGGGTGTTTTTGTGTCTCTAACATTTTATCTTTGCAATTGGATTGCAAATTTCTTAACACCAAAAGCTAAGCTTTATGGTKCGTTTGAGCCTATTTACGGTTTTAGTTAACAGAGTTATCCACATTACTTAATTTGTGGATAAGTTGGTTGATAACCAAAAATAACACGACCATTTTTTATTGGCTCAGCAGGATCTTCTCTTCACATTAAGCTAATGGTAAATTTGGTTAATCCAGTTAACCTTATGATTTTAAATACTTATATCTGACTTTTGTTATTTAGGTAACGTAAATTGAAGGATCAATAACTTGTTGTTTTTTGATCCTAATCATTTATTCGCCTTGTGCTTAACTTTCATAAGTCATGCTGAAGTTGTTGCGCAAACGAAGTTTTTCCACATTTAGGTCAAATCTTGATGTGTGTCATGATTTGTAGTGCAAACTGATGGAAATTATCTTGTATATATCACTTGCCTAACTTACGCATCTCTCGGTAGACCCTTCTCGATAATTCGAATCAAGCGGGATTGTTTTTGGGTGCTTTCAGTTGGTAGTTGAGTGGTTTGCTGTGCGATCGCCCAGTGTAAATGTTCGTCGAGAACTTCGGATAGGCCTAAACGAGCCTCAAGTGCGTTGATGTAATCTTGGGAGTACGGTGCGTTACCAATTGCAATGGATAGGTTACGTAGCCATTGTAGATGGCCAATGCGACGAATAGCCGACCCTTCCATTGATTTAAGGAAAGTCGCTTCATCCCAATTAAATAACGTCAGTAGTTCACTTTTTTGAAAACTTTCGCGGCGGTGGAAATCGAATTGTTGGGTCAGCTCGGCGTGTCGATTCCAGGGGCAGACTAACTGGCAGTCATCACAGCCATAGATACGATTGCCCATAGCCTTGCGGAACTCTTCGGGAATGACGCCGTCATATTCAATGGTTAGGTAAGAGATACAGCGGCGTGCGTCCACCACTTCGTTATCTACAATGGCTTGCGTTGGGCAAGAAGTAATGCATGCTTTGCAGTGACCGCACTCGTTGGTGCTTGGTGTATCAACGGGTAGAGGGATATCAATGAGAAGTTCGCCAAGGAAAAACCAAGAGCCTGCTTCTTTATCCAGAATTAGGGAGTGTTTGCCAGTCCAACCTAGGCCCGCTTTTTGAGCCAATGGGCGTTCAAGGATTGGTGCAGAGTCAACAAAAGGACGATAGCCAAGCTTACCGACTTCGTTTTCGATTTTTTGGCCAAGCTGTTTAAGTCTGTTTCGTATTAGCTTGTGATAGTCTCGGCCGAGTGCATAGCGACTAATATAGGCTGTGTTTGGGTCTTTTAGGTTAGAAGCAAACTGTGCTTCAGGTGGAAGGTAATCCATACGAGCACTAATGACGCGTATTGTCCCAGGCAGCAACTCATCTGGGCGGGCACGCATCATGCCGTGGCGAGCCATCCAATCCATCTCACCGTAATAGCCAGCGTCGATCCAACGTTGAAGCTCTGGTTCATGTTCTTTAAGGTCAACGTCACAGATACCGACTTTTTGAAAGCCGAGTTCTTGGCCCCAAAGTTTGATGTTTTGTGCTAACTGCTGGTAATCCATGATTAGACTCGGTGAGTGGTCAAAGGGGCACGGATCTTACAAGATCTTTTATGATGGATCTATGCTATTTGGGTGTGGATTTTCATCTATGTACATTGAGAATAAAGAAAGTTTTTCTTATAACTTGCACAACAGATCTTGTCTCTCAAAAGCAACACGGTTTACTATTCCAACTTAATTGATTTTTATACAATCAACGATCAAATTTTAGAGTAATTCATTAATGAGCACGCAAAAATTTCACCTTAAAGATGAGCAAGACACTGTTAAGCTAGGAACAGCACTCGCAATGATTTGCTCTCAACAAACCACTATCTACTTGCACGGTGATCTTGGGGCAGGAAAAACGACCTTCAGTCGTGGCTTTGTGCGTGCCTTAGGCCATCAGCGGAATGTGAAAAGCCCAACATATACATTAGTTGAACCTTATCAGTTGGATAAGTGGCAGGTATATCACTTTGACCTTTATCGTTTAGCAGATCCTGAAGAGTTAGAGTTCATGGGGATCCGAGATTATTTCACTCCAGACGCAATTTGCTTAGTTGAGTGGCCTGAGAAAGGTGAGGGTATGCTTCCTCAACCTGATTTAGATATCGATATTCGCTACCAAGGAGAGGAGCGAGAGGCAACTATTCGTGCTAATAATGAATATGGAAATCAGCTTCTTGCTCAAATGGAGTTATGTTGAGTTTTATTCCCCAGCGATTACTGTCGGTATTCATTGCCTCTACAGTATTACTACTTTGTCTCTTTTCATCTTATGGCTACGCTAACACGCTTAAAGGAGTGCGAGCTTGGCCATCGCCTGATGAAACACGAGTTGTTATTGACCTTAAGTCAGAGGCTGATTTTAGCTACTTCACGCTAACCAGTCCGCATCGCTTGGTTGTGGATCTTAAAAATACCAATATCGATGCCAAGCTTCCTCTTGAAGTTAAGGACAGTAAAATACTTAAGCGAGTCCGTAAGAGTTCACCACCAAAGTCGGGCACTTTCCGATTGGTTTTCGAGCTCAAGGGCAAAACCAGTGCGAACTTGTTTAAGTTAAAACCAACACCTGGTGGTCAGTATGGCCACCGTTTGGTGATCGATCTTCCACATGGGTCTTCAGCAAGTGGCACTAGCACATCTTCATCAAGCAGTCCGACAGCGGTTAGCCGTGATGCGTCTCAGCTACTTGGCACTGCCGATATCGTTGTTGCTATCGATGCTGGCCACGGTGGTGAAGACCCAGGCTCTATCGGGCCATCCAAGAAGTATGAAAAACATGCGACACTAGCTGTTTCAAAGAAGTTAGCAGCACAAATTAACGCGATCCCTGGTATGAAGGCGGTTCTAACACGAAGTGGTGATTACTTTGTGAATCTGAATAAGCGCTCAGAGATTGCCCGTAAGAACAAAGCGCACCTGTTGGTCTCTGTCCACGCGGATGGTTTCCGCACGCCGCAACCGCGTGGTGGTTCGGTATTTGTATTGAACACTCGTCGTGCTAACTCAGAGATCGCCCGTTGGGTCGAAAACCACGAGAAGCAATCAGAGTTACTGGGTGGTGCTGGGGATGTACTAGCGAAAAACACCAATGATCGAAACGTGAGTCAAACGTTACTGGATCTGCAGTTTAGTCACTCACAGAAAGAAGGCTACAAGGTTGCGAAGAATATCCTGAGTGAAATGAGTCGTGCTGGGATTCACCTTCATAAGAAAGAACCTGTTAATGCCAGCCTTGCTGTATTGAAGTCTCCGGATATTCCTTCGGTACTGGTAGAAACAGGATTCATTACCAATCCAACAGAAGAACGATTGTTGTTCCAGCGATCGCATCAAGACAAGCTAGCACGCTCGTTGACTAAGGCGATCGTAAAATACTTTGAGGCGAATCCACCTGAAGGCACCTTGTTAGCAAACAAAGGTAAAATCAGTACCCACAAAGTCCAGCGTGGTGAATCGTTATCTGTCATCGCTAAGAAATACGGCACTTCGACCTCCACATTGATGAAACTGAATAACTTGAAGAGTAGTTCTCTGGCAATTGGTCAGGTATTAAAACTGCCTTCGAGTGGGCTATCTGCGGTTTCGGTGCCTAAGGTTTCGAACCCGGTTGAAACTAAGACTATTACTCATACCGTTCAATCGGGTGAGTACCTTGGAAAGATCGCCAACAAGTACAAGGTGAGTGTCGCGAGTATCAAGCGAGAGAATAATCTACGTAGCGATACATTGCGTAAAGGTCAGAAGCTCAAGATAACAGTCAGCTTGAAAGACTTACCGGTGCGCAAGCATACCGTCAAACGTGGCGAGTACCTTGGCAAGATCGCGAGTAAATATGGCGTATCGGTATCAAGCATTCGACAAGTGAACAAACTGCGTTCTGACTCTTTGGCTGTTGGCCAAGTTCTGGTGATTCCGAATAAGTAGCGGATAAGGTTTCTTTGATGAGCATAAAAATTCTTCCGGCTCGACTTGCCAACCAAATCGCCGCGGGCGAGGTAGTTGAGCGTCCGGCTTCGGTCGTAAAAGAGTTGGTAGAAAATAGCCTCGACGCGGGTGCAACTCGGATCGATATTGATATCGAAAAGGGCGGAAGTAAGCTTATTCGTATCCGAGATAACGGTAAAGGTGTCGATAAGGATGAATTATCCTTAGCACTTAGCCGTCATGCTACATCGAAGATTCATACTCTGGATGATCTCGAGGCTATTGTTAGCCTGGGCTTCCGAGGTGAAGCATTAGCGAGTATCAGCTCGGTTTCACGCTTAACTATGACCTCCCGCCCTGCTACGCAAGAACAAGCTTGGTCTGCCTATAGCGAAGGGCGAGATATGGAGGTAAAACTCCAGCCGACAGCTCATCCTATTGGTACTAGTGTTGAGGTGCTGGATTTGTTTTTTAACACGCCAGCGCGTCGTAAGTTCTTAAGAACCGAGAAAACTGAATTTACTCATATTGATGAGCTGATTAAGCGCATTGCTCTGAGCCGATTTGATGTGACGATTAACCTACGTCACAACGGAAAAATGGTCCGACAGTATCGTGCTGCAAAAACTGAAGCTCAGGCTGAAAAACGTATTGCTGCCGTGTGTGGTACTGCATTCGTGCGTAACATGCTTAAAATAGAGCTTGAGCATCAAGGGCTAAAATTACACGGTTGGATTACCACGCCTGATGGGGCCCGAGCGCAAAACGACCTTCAATTTTGCTATGTGAATGGTCGAATGATGCGTGACAAGCTGATCAATCATGCTATCCGTCAGAGCTATGAGACCAGCTTACGACCTGACCAATATGCCGCTTACATCTTGTTTATTGAGTTGGACCCACACAATGTTGATGTGAATGTTCATCCAGCTAAACATGAGGTTCGTTTTCATCAGGCTCGTTTGGTCCATGATTTCATCTATCAAGCTTTAGCGGATGCACTAGCGCAAAGTCGTCATATTGATGCACCACAGAAAACAGAGTCCGCATATCATCAACCAGAAACACAATCGGATAATGTGCCTTTTGATGACTATCGTGAGCCGGTTGAGCAGCTAGCTGCGGATACAGAAGATAAGCAACTGTCAGTTTCTCCTCAATCATATCAAGCTGCGGAGAGCGTACCGAGTTACCCGGGTCAATCCGATTATCAATCTCGCAGCTATTCTGATGGGCAGAGTTCTACGGAAGTATCATCACCATCTACAACTCGTAATGATTGGGTTGAAAGCAATAAGGGCAAGCCTAGACCTGTAGGGCAGGTACAGGATAAGGCACCAAGTTATAAAGAGGCCAAAGCTTACTCTGAACTAATGCAGACATTGCCTGAGCCGGATGCTCAAGCAAGCGAAGCTGCGCCGCTGGTAACAAAAAGTGCCCCAACTAAGCAGAACGAGCCTGTCACAGAGTTAGGTAAGGCCATCTGCGTGGTCGACAATCAGTATTTACTGGTCGGTAATAAAAATGGGGCCGCGTTAGTCTCTCTGGTTCGTGCTGAGTGGCATCGCAGTTATCAACAATTGTTGCCGAATCAAGAAGGGCTGAAAAGTCAGCCATTGCTGGTGCCGCTTTCACTCAAAGTAGACAAAGCTGTGATTGAAGCGCTAGAGAAACTGAATGCTTTATTTAGTCCATTTGGTATTCAGATTAAAGCTCGTAACCACACCACTATAATGGTGATGGGAGTGCCTCAACCTTTAAGGCAGCAAAACTTACAAAACTTAATTCCAGATCTGTTATCTTACGCGCTTTATAAACAAACCGTAGAGCCTTCTCAGCTCGCTCATTGGCTTGCAGATCATGTGACGTTAATAAAAAGCGACTACACTTTATCTGAAGCAATTCAACTTATTGCGGAACTTGAGCAGCTTTACCACGGTCAACTACCTTTAAATGAGGCGAGCTTTGTTCAGTCGGTCGATTTCGCTGCAACAATCTCTTCTTTAATAGATAAATAGATTTCATGACAAAACAATTACCGTTAGCGCTATTTTTAATGGGGCCTACCGCATCAGGCAAAACGGATCTTGCCATTCGCTTACGCCAAAAGTATCCAGTCGAAATTATCAGTGTCGATTCTGCATTGATTTATAAAGGGATGGATATTGGTACCGCTAAACCTGATGAAACGGAATTAGAACAAGCACCGCATCGCTTAATTGATATTTTGGATCCAAGTGAAAGCTATTCAGCAGCAGACTTTCGTCGTGATGCTCTAGAGGCGATGGATGAGATTGTTGCTCAGGGTAAGATCCCATTACTGGTGGGTGGGACAATGCTTTACTACAAGGCACTGCTTGAGGGTTTATCACCTCTGCCAAAAGCCGATCCAGAGATCCGTGCTCAGATTGAAAAAGAATCTCAACAGTTAGGTTGGGCGGCGCTTCATGAACAATTACGTGCGATTGATACAGTTTCTGCAGAAAGAATTCACCAGAATGATCCGCAAAGATTGTCGAGAGCATTGGAAGTTTACCGAATTTCAGGTAAAACTCTAACAGAGCTGACTCAAACACAGGGTGAACCTCTACCGTTTCGAGTAAAACAGTTTGCTATAGCTCCCAAGGAAAGGGCTGAACTACATCGTCGTATTGAATTACGTTTCGATAAAATGATGGAAGCCGGGTTCGAAGAAGAGATGCGAGAACTCTATGCTCGTGAAGATCTTCACCCTGATCTGCCGTCTATCCGATGCGTGGGTTATCGTCAGATGTGGGATTATTTGGATGGGAATTGCACCTTGGATGATGCTATTTTTAAAGGTGTCTGTGCAACCCGTCAATTGGCCAAGCGACAAATTACCTGGTTACGCAGCTGGGATGATTTAACTTGGTTAGATAGCGAGAACATTGAACAAGCCGTTGATTTGATGTCAGATGCAATAGTATCTACTCAATGATCCTGTGTATAATGTGATCGTTTTTGCGTAAATGACCTGAAGAGATCTTCGTTCAAGGTCGATTTGGGGAAGTTTTATCGTTTAGCTCAGATGCAAAAGCAGCAACATCGCAGCACCACTAGCTAAATAACAACAAATACAATTTTAAAAAGGAAAATAAAATGGCTAAGGGGCAATCTCTACAAGACCCATTTCTAAACGCGCTACGCCGTGAGCGTATCCCAGTGTCTATCTACCTAGTAAATGGAATTAAGCTACAGGGTCAGATCGAATCTTTTGATCAGTTCGTTATCTTGCTGAAGAATACAGTAAATCAAATGGTGTACAAGCATGCGATTTCTACTGTTGTTCCGGCTCGAGCAGTGAGCCATCACAGTGGTGAGCGCCCAGCAGAGCGTTCACAAGAAAAGTCGGAAGATTAATCTTTTTGAACAATCATCTTAGTTTTCTAAGAAGGAGTTGATTGCTTGTTTGACCGTTATGAATCCGGTGAGCGAGCCGTACTTGTTCATATCAACTTCACGCAAGAAGGGGAGTGGGAAGATCTCAACGAGTTTGAGATGTTGGTCTCTTCGGCTGGCGTTTCTACCTTACAAGTTGTAACGGGTAGTCGTCAGTCCCCACACCCTAAATACTACGTTGGAGAGGGTAAGGCTCAGGAAATTGCACAAGCCGTGCAGCTGACTGGTGCTGAAATCGTGATTTTTAATCACGCCCTTTCGCCTGCCCAAGAACGAAACCTAGAGCAACTTTGTAAGTGTCGTGTACTCGACCGAACAGGGCTGATTCTGGATATCTTTGCTCAACGCGCACGTACTCACGAAGGTAAGCTACAGGTAGAGCTAGCTCAGCTACGCCATATCTCGACGCGACTTATTCGTGGTTGGACGCACCTTGAGCGACAAAAAGGTGGTATCGGTCTACGTGGTCCAGGTGAAACGCAGTTAGAAACGGATAGACGTTTATTGCGTGATCGCATTAAAGCGATCTTGCGCCGCCTTGATAAGGTAGCCAAGCAACGTGAACAAGGTCGTCGAGCACGAAACCGAGCAGAAATACCAACGGTATCTTTAGTGGGGTATACCAACGCAGGTAAATCAACACTATTTAACAGAATTACTGAAGCGGGCGTATATGCCGCTGATCAGCTATTTGCAACCTTGGATCCAACACTGCGTAAGATTGATCTTGCCGATGTAGGACCTGCGATCTTGGCTGATACAGTAGGTTTTATCCGTCATCTTCCTCACGACCTCGTCGCCGCATTTAAAGCAACATTACAAGAGACGCAAGAAGCTGACATTTTGTTACATGTTGTCGATGCCAGTGATGAGCGTTTTCGTGAGAATATTCAAGCTGTCCATGACGTGCTAGAAGAGATCGATGCAATCGAGATCCCATCTCTAGTCGTGATGAACAAGATCGATAATCTAGAAGGCCAAAAACCTCGTATTGAAAGAGATGAGGAAGGTATCCCACGTGCAGTGTGGGTATCGGCGATGGAAGGTATCGGTATTGAGTTGCTGTTTGAAGCGCTAACTGAACGTTTAGCGAGCCAAATGGTTCAGTATCAACTTCGTATCCCTCCACAATTTCAAGGCCGCCTTCGTAGTACTTTCTTCAACATGAAATGTATTCAACAAGAAGAATATGATGAAGAAGGAAACCTGTTGATCGATATTCGAATGCAACAGGTAGATTGGTCTAGACTTGAAAAAAGAGAAGAAGCAGTTTTACGTGACTTTATAGTTACTTAAAGGACTGCTACAGTATAACGTCATATCAAATGATGGAGCTTTCTAATGGCGTGGAATGAGCCTGGTAATAACAACGGCAACAACGGCCGCGATAATGACCCTTGGGGTAATAATGATCGCGGAAGCCGTAACTCGGGTGGCCGAGATCAAGGCCCACCGGACTTGGACGAAGTTTTTAGTAAACTGAGTCAGAAGCTTGGTGGTAAATTTGGTAAGAAAGGTGGTGGTAGTAATGGACCATCGATTGGCAATGGTGGTGCGATTGGCTTTGGCTTGATTGCCGTTATTGCTATTTTTGTTTGGGGTTTGTCAGGTATCTATACTGTTGGCGAAGCCGAGCGTGGTGTAGTACTACGCCTTGGTAAGTTCGACCGTATCGTTGATCCAGGTCTTAACTGGCGTCCTCGCTTCATCGATGAAGTGGCTCCAGTAAACGTACAAGCAATCCGTTCTCTACGTTCATCGGGTCTAATGCTGACTAAAGATGAGAACGTAGTAACTGTTGCGATGGACGTTCAGTACCGTGTTGCGGACCCATACAAATACCTATTCCGCGTTACAAATGCAGACGACAGCTTACGTCAAGCAACCGACTCTGCGCTACGTGCGGTTGTGGGCGACTCATTAATGGATAGCATCCTAACAAGTGGTCGTCAGCAAATTCGTCAAAGTACGCAAGAAACACTAAACCAAATCGTCGATAGCTACGATATGGGTGTTGTGATTGTCGATGTCAACTTCCAGTCGGCTCGTCCGCCAGAGCAAGTTAAAGACGCATTCGATGATGCAATCGCAGCGCGAGAGGATGAGGAACGTTTCGAGCGTGAAGCAGAAGCGTACCGAAATGACATCCTACCTAAAGCAACAGGTCGTGCAGAGCGTCTGAAGAAAGAAGCATTGGGTTACTCTGAGCGTGTAACTAACGAAGCATTGGGTCAAGTTGCTCAGTTTGAAAAACTGCTTCCTGAATACCAAGCGGCTCCAGAAGTTACTCGTAACCGTCTGTACTTAGACACGATGGAACAAGTATACAGCAGTACATCTAAGGTTCTGATTGATTCAGAGTCGAGCGGTAATCTGTTGTACCTACCTATCGATAAGTTGGCAGGCGAAGGTCAAACTCAAACTAAACGTAACACGAGATCATCTTCAACTTACGATCAGATTGAGTTAGAAACTCAACCTAGCGATTCAACTTCAGATTCACAGTCTCGTTCAACTAGTTCACGTCAAGGGAGATATTAAGAATGCGTAAGTTAATGATCCCTGTAATTGTCGTAACGATTGCACTATTGCTGATGTCAATGTTTGTAATCCAAGAGGGTGAGCGTGGCCTAGTAATCCGATTCGGCCGTGTACTTGATGAAAACGGCATTTCGAAGACTTATGAACCAGGTCTTCACTTTAAGATGCCGCTGTTTGACCGTGTGAAGATCCTTGATGCACGTATCCAAACAATGGATGGTCGTTCAGACCGTTTCGTAACGTCTGAGAAAAAAGACGTTATCATCGATACTTACGTGAAATGGCGTATTGCTGACTTTGGTCGTTACTACCTAACTACAGGTGGCGGTAACGCACTAACAGCAGAAGCACTATTAGAGCGTAAAGTAACTGACGTACTTCGTTCTGAGATCGGTGCTCGTGAAATCAAGCAAATCGTATCTGGTCCTCGCAACGCGGACGTTCTACCTGAAAGTTTAGATACTGAAGAGGGTGCAACTGAAGCGGCAATCGAAGCTCTAGAGATCGATGGTGAGCGTGATAAAATCATGGAAAACGTTCTAGACGGCACACGTGATAGCGCAATGTCTGACCTTGGTGTTGAAGTTGTTGATTTCCGAATGAAGAAAATCAACCTTCCTGACGAGATCAGTGAGTCTATCTACCGTCGTATGAGAGCTGAGCGTGAGTCTGTGGCTCGTCGTCACCGTTCTCAAGGTCGTGAGAAAGCCGAAGTTATCCGTGCACAAGCTGAGCTAGAAGTAGCAACAGTACTTGCAGAAGCAGACAAGACAGCTCGTGTAACTCGAGGTGACGCGGATGCAGAAGCTGCTAAGATTTACTCTGATGCTTACAACAAAGACCCAGAATTCTTCGGATTCCTGCGTTCTCTGAAAGCATACGAGAAATCATTCAGCGATAAGAGCGACATTCTTGTATTGGATCCGAAGAGCGACTTCTTCCAATACATGAACAACGCAAAAGGCGCGACAGCTGAGTAAGCGAAAAGGTTGAAGGACGCTTCGCTATAGAACGGACTTCTTCCTATAGGTAAGAGAAAGCGCAGATTGTTGATTCAATTTGCGCTTTTTGTTTTTAGAATAAAGGTGGCTATCTTGCTCTACTAGGCACTAGGCACTAGGCACTAGGCACTAGGCACTAGGCACTAGGCACTAGGCACTAGGCACTAGGCACTTAAATCATCATCCCCACAATCACTGCACCCGCAACCACTAGACAGCCACCGATTCGACGCAATTGGTTATCAGGCTGCTCGCTTAGTTGAGCCACCATATTACGCCAGCCGTTGGGAGCAATGAGCGGTCCGAGTCCCTCGACAATCAATACTAGCCCTAGTGCGATCCAAATAGAGTGTGACATTTTATTTCTCACTGAATTTAAAAATGACAAAGATATCAGCTTATTACCACGGCTAGAAAATGAAGCCAATCGAAACAAAGCTTGAGTTGCCATTATTGTGAACAAAAAATGACTGCAAGAATTGTGATTCGGTGCTAGAATCCATTTTTAACTAGCAACAGATACTGGAAAGATGGGAAATAACGTAGTCGTTCTAGGCACCCAATGGGGTGACGAAGGTAAAGGTAAAATTGTTGACCTTTTAACTGAAGATGCAAAATATGTGGTTCGCTACCAAGGCGGTCACAATGCAGGTCACACACTTGTAATTGACGGTGAAAAAACCGTTCTTCACTTAATTCCATCAGGCATCCTACGCGATAACGTTAAATGTGTTATCGGTAACGGCGTTGTACTTTCGCCTGAAGCACTTCTTAAAGAAATGAAGCCTCTAGAAGATCGTGGTATCCCAGTACGCGAGCGTCTTTTCGTTTCTGAAGCTTGTCCTCTAATTCTTCCATACCACGTAGCTATCGACCAAGCTCGCGAAATCGCGCGCGGTGCAAAGGCTATTGGTACAACAGGTCGTGGTATCGGTCCTGCTTATGAAGATAAAGTTGCTCGTCGCGGTCTACGCGTTGGTGACCTTTTCGATAAAGAAGCATTTGCCGCGAAACTAAAAGAAGTAATGGAATTCCACAACTTCCAGCTAGAGCATTTCTACAAAGCTGAAACAGTAAGCTATGAAGAAGTTCTTGAGCAATGCATGGGCTTCGCAGACCTACTAACGTCTATGGTTATGGACGTAACTGACGAACTTGACGCGGCACGTAAGCGTGGCGACAAGATCATGTTCGAAGGTGCTCAAGGTACGCTACTAGATATCGACCACGGTACATACCCATACGTAACGTCTTCTAACACGACTGCTGGTGGTGTTGCTGCAGGTTCTGGTTTTGGTCCTCGTCACATTGGTTACATCCTTGGTATTACTAAGGCTTACTGTACTCGTGTTGGTTCTGGTCCTTTCCCGACTGAGCTTTACGATGGCCTAGACAAGCAAGACCCTGTTGGTAAGCACCTTGGTGATGTTGGTCATGAGTTCGGTGCAACAACCGGTCGTCTACGTCGTACAGGTTGGTTCGATGCTGTTGCTATGCGTCGTGCGATCCAAATCAACTCACTAACAGGTATGTGTCTAACTAAGCTAGACGTACTAGACGGTCTTGAAGAAATTAAGATCTGTACTGGTTACAAGATGGCTGATGGCTCAATCCTAGAAGTTTCTCCAATGGCTGCTGAATCTTTCGAAGAAGCGACGCCAATCTACGAAACAATGCCTGGTTGGTCTGAGACGACTTTCGGTGCTAAGACTATCGATGCACTGCCTCAAGCGGCTCTAAACTACATCAAGCGCCTAGAAGAGCTAACTGGTGTGCCAATTGACATCATCTCAACGGGCCCTGACCGTAATGAAACAATCATTAAGGTTCACCCATACCAAGCTTAATGCGTAGCATTATCTAGATTACAAAAGCCGGCTTTATTGCCGGCTTTTTTGTATGTTGTTTCCATTCCTATCACTGCACGTGATGATCTTTCATACTTCATCTGGCAAAATATTGCCCATGAGCGGCAATTATTGTCTAAAGATAACCTTACGCTTGCCGATAATGTTATCAGGCTGATAAATGCAGCTTGTCGAGATTTAAGAGTATTCGTATGAAGATAAAAGCAGTGGCTGCTTCATTGCTGATATCGGTGATGTCTCCCCTAGCGAAAGCTAACTTAGCGGATGTGGGAGCTCCGGTACCTATCTACACTGAAGCAGAACTAATAAAACTAATTGATAACAACCAGCACCTTGAACGTGTCAAAGCGGATCAATGTCAGCTGGTGGAAGACATTGTTGCTCGAGCAACGCGCATAAGCTTGCCATCCTATGAGTTCCTTTACGGGGACATGTTGGCTTGGGGGGTGTGTGTTGAGCAAGATGTAGAGCTTGGTCTCTACTACATGGAAAATGCAGCTCACCAAGGCTTACCTAGTGCTCTTGAGCAGCTTGGTCGTTATTACTCGCGTGGCACATTAGTCCAGCAAGATAAAGAACGCGCAATCCCATACCTTCGTGAAGCAGCAGCGATGGGTAATCTTAAAGCACGTATTCATCTTGCAGAGCTTCTACTACGTGATTATGGTAGTCCTCTCGATTATGAAGATGCCTACCGCTGGTTGTATAACTCAGTAACGGCAGATAAACGCCAACATCAGCGCATCGCTGTATTGCGAAATGGCTTAGAAAATCGTATGCCACAGAATGTGATCGCAAGAGCCAAACGCCGCGAGACATTCTGGTAACACTCTCCAAATCCAAACGACTCTTAAATCTGAAGCCACATTGTGAATCAATGTGGCTTTTTCGTATTGTATGTCCCGTCATGAAATCAAAAAAGCCGCTTGGGGCTATCCCAAACGGCTGATCTAGTATCATTTACTTAGTGTTATTACTGTACGACTTCACCTGATTCGATGACAGTCTCGCGAACCACTTTAGTGAATTCTAGCGCCTCTTCACGGATCTTGTCTTCATCGACTGTCAGCATGTTGCGATCTTTCATGATGATCTTGCCGTCAACAATCGTGTGCTTAACGTTTGCAGAGTTTGCTGAGTAAACCAATGCAGAGTATGGGTTGTAGACTGGAACCATGTTCGGCGCCTTAGTATCAACAACGATGACATCGGCTAGCTTGCCTGCTTCTAGAGAACCAATCTTGTCTTCCATGTGCAGTGCTCTTGCAGCACCCATAGTCGCCATATCAATAACCTTGATTGGTGGCATTGCAGCGCGGTCTTTGTTGACTAGCTTGTGAACCTTAGCAACCTGGTTGAACTCATCAATTGTGCTGAGTGTGTTGCCTGACATAGGACCATCGGTACCAAGGCCGATACGTACATTTTCGTCATACATTTTCAGCGCTGGTGAAACGCCTTTTGCTGACTTAATGTTCGCACTCATGTTGTGTGCCACACCCATGTCAGACTCTTTCACTAGCTTGATGTCTTCATCATCAACAAGAATCATGTGTGCGCCAACCAGGTTTTTGTTTAGTGCGCCGATGCTGTGCATGTATTGAACCGGAGACATGCCTTCAGCACGTGCTGCGATCTTCTCTTCTTCACGATGTGATTCTGCAAGATGGATCATCACAGGCACATCATGTTCTAGCGATAGTTTTGCAACTTTCTGTAGGATCTCGGTTGTGTTGGTATATGGTGCATGAGGAGCAAACGCTGGCGTAATACGAGGGTGATCTTTGTACTCTTCAATGAAGTTCAGAGCGTACTTGATACCTTCCTCAGCGTTCGCTGCATCGGCTACTGGGAACTTAATGACTGTCTCACCAAGCACGGCACGCATACCGATTTCATCTACTGTTTTCGCCACTTCGTCTTCAAAGTAGTACATATCTGCGTAAGTAGTCACGCCACCCTTAACCATCTCAACGTTACCCAGGTTGGCACCAATACGAACCATGTCGCGAGAAACCAGTTTCGCTTCAAGAGGGAAGATGTAGCGGTGCAGGCGATCAGGCACATCATCGGCAAGTGAGCGGAACACCGTCATCGATACGTGAGTGTGAGTGTTGATCAACCCAGGCATAACGATATCGCCATCAACATCAAGCGTCTGCTCAGCTTGGTACTGTTTAGCAAGCGCTTGATCACCGACTGCTACAATTTTGTTGTCATCGATAACAACCGTACCGTTTTCATACACAATTTTCTCTTGGTTCATGGTAAGAACCAACGCATCAGTGATCATTAGATCAACTTTTTGTGCAGCGTGCGAGAAGGTGCTTAAGCCAGCGATAGTCGCTGCTAATAGCGTTTGCTTAATATTCATAATAACTCTCAAAGTATGGTGTTTTATAAGCGCGAATGATAGTGACTTCTCTATCAATTGCAAACGTTTGCTGCGTCGCAAGTGATCTTGATTCGAGTTAAGTGAAGTTGTGAAAACTTATGTTGTGATATGCATTGGCTGGGGTGGTTGAGCAGCTTTTTTAAAGCAAATCTGTAGGTTATCTCGTTACTCAGATATACTAGCTTTAATTCCCCTCTCTTCTAAGTAGGTCAACCTATGTCAGAGACTATCAATAACGATCCCTTCGCGGAACGTGAATCAAAGAATTATGAAAATCCAGTTCCTAGCCGAGAGTTCATTATTGAATTCTTAACGGGAGCGAATGTGCCAATGAATCGCAATGATTTGTTTGAAGCGCTACAGCTTTCGGGTGAAGAGCAGTATGAAGGCCTACGTCGTCGCCTGCGTGCGATGGAACGAGATGGTCAGCTGATCTTTACTCGTCGCCAGTGCTACGCTCTTCCAGAAAAGTTAGAGCTGGTTAAGGGCTATGTGATTGGCCATAAAGATGGTCATGGTTGGGTTCGCCCAGAAGGCAGCTTAGGCAAAGATGACGATATCTTGCTACCACACCATCAGATGCGCACCATCATTCATGGTGACTACGTATTAGCTCAGCCAACAGATAATAGTAAACGCGGCCGTAGAGAGGGACGTCTTGTTCGTGTACTAGAAGAGCGTAAAACGCAGATTGTTGGTCGATTCTTCCTAGAGCAAGGCTATTGTTATGTAGTGCCTGATGATTCACGTATTAGCCAAGATATTCTCATTCCAAATGATCAACGCTTAGCTGCTCGTATGGGTAATGTGGTAGTGATTGAAGTTACTGATCGTGGTAGTCGATCGCGTGGCATGACCGGTAAGGTGGTTGAGGTTCTCGGTGAGAGCAATGACCCAGGTATGGAGACGCAAATCGCTATCCGTACCCATCAGATTCCAAATGAATGGCCAAACGAAGTTCTTAAACAGTTAGAGAACCTAGGTGAACACGTTCCTGAGGAAGCAAAAGAGGGGCGTGTGGATCTGCGTGATTTGCCACTAGTCACTATTGATGGTGAAGACGCGCGAGATTTCGATGACGCCGTGTTCTGTGAAGCGAAAAAAAGTGGCGGTTGGCGTCTATGGGTAGCCATTGCCGATGTAAGTTACTACGTGCGCCCGGACACAGCGCTAGACAAAGAAGCCATTAACCGTGGTAACTCGGTCTATTTCCCAAGCCAAGTGGTACCAATGTTACCAGAGGTACTTTCAAATGGTCTCTGTTCACTAAACCCACAGGTTGATCGCCTGTGTATGGTTTGTGAGATGACTATTTCTGCAAGCGGCAAATTGTCGGGTTACAAGCACTATGAAGCGGTGATGAATTCACATGCTCGCCTAACCTATAACAAGGTAGGAGCGATCCTAGATGGCGATGCGGAACTTCGTCTTCGCTACGGAGCAGTTGTACCGCATCTTGAAGAGCTGC
This sequence comes from Vibrio maerlii, assembly GCF_003415655.1. Classification (GTDB taxonomy): domain Bacteria; phylum Pseudomonadota; class Gammaproteobacteria; order Enterobacterales; family Vibrionaceae; genus Vibrio; species Vibrio maerlii. Next base: position 20,392 of record NZ_QRHC01000016.1, on the reverse strand, counting down.
ACAAAATGTACAAGGTGCTGAAAACCGCACGTGATCAGCGCGGTGCGATTGAGTTTGAAACCGTAGAAACCAAGTTTATCTTCAATGCGGAGCGTAAGATCGACAGCATTGAGCCTGTGATTCGTAATGATGCCCATAAGATCATCGAAGAGTGTATGATTTTGGCAAACATCGCATCAGCATCGCTGGTGGAAAAACTCAAAGAGCCTTCGTTGTTCCGAATTCACGAGTCTCCGGGTGAGATGCGCCTGCAAAGCTTTAAAGATTTTCTTGGTGAACTAGGTTTGTCTCTTAATGGGGGATTAGAGCCATCACCAACGGATTATGCTGACCTCATGCATCAAATTGGCGAACGTGCGGATAAAGAGCTGATTCAAACCATGCTGCTGCGTTCAATGAAGCAAGCGGTATACAACGCGGATAATGTAGGTCACTTCGGTTTGGCACTGAAACGTTATTCCCATTTCACATCCCCTATTCGTCGTTACCCTGATTTGCTACTGCACCGCGCGATTAAATACCTCATTGCTAAGCAAGAAGGTCGTAACAAAGACCGTTGGACACCAACTGGTGGTTACCATTATTCATTCGATGATATGGATGTCTATGGTGAACAATGTTCGATGACAGAGCGTCGCGCCGATGATGCAACCCGTGAAGTGGCTGATTGGTTGAAGTGTGAGTACATGCAAGACCACGTAGGTGAAGTACTCGACGGTGTGATCGCGAATGTGACTGGCTTTGGTTTCTTTGTTCGATTATCCGAACTGCACATTGACGGCTTAGTGCATGTGTCCTCTTTGGGTAATGATTATTATCAGTTCGATCCAATTGGTCAGCGTATGGTAGGTGAGAGCTCCGGTGCGATTTATCGCTTGGGTGATGCTGTTAAAGTCAAAGTACTATCTGTTAGTTTAGATAGTCGACAAATTGACTTTGAAATTGCCGAGACAAGCCGTAAGCTACGCGGCAAAGGAAAAACGGCGAAGAAGCGTGCAGCTGACGCGAAGAAGAAAGCGCAAGGCAAAAAACGCGCAGCAGTGAAAAGCCGTAATGCGGGCAAGGCAACACCTATGGTAGAGCCAACTAAGCGTCCAGATGGAAGCTGTGATGAGGCAGGTTCTGGTAACAAGAAACGCAAGACATCAGCTGCGGAGAAAGCCCGCAAAGCCAAAGCACGAGCGAAGAAGCATAAAGCTCGTAATAAGAAATAAACGCGGAACAGATTAAATGAGTAACGAATTTATCTACGGCATCCACGCGGTGAAGGCTGTGCTGGCAAATGATCCAGCACGCTTCATCGAAGCTTATGTACTAAAAGGTCGCCAAGATGAGCGATTAATGCCAGTGCTGAATGAACTGCAGCAATGCGGTGTTTCGATTCAACAGATGGGTCGTAAAGTACTTGATGACAAAGCGAAGGGTGCGAACCACCAAGGCATTATCGTAAAGGTAAAGCCGGCTAAGCAACTCAATGAGCATGACCTTGATGCAATTCTAGCCCAGCATGAACAGCCGTTATTGCTCGTGCTTGATGGTGTCACTGACCCGCATAACCTAGGTGCTTGCCTGCGTAATGCGGATGCAGCGGGTGTAGCTGCGGTTATTGTACCTAAAGACAGATCCGCTCCACTGACTGCGACAGTAAGCAAGGTTGCTGTGGGTGCTGCTGAAACGGTACCACTTGTACGTGTAACTAACCTTGCTCGTACGATGCGTGCGTTGCAAGAACAAGGTGTATGGTTTGTGGGTACTGCGGGTGAGGCAACTCATGACGTATTCAATGCCAAGCTCACGGGTCCACTAGCGATTGTTATGGGGGCCGAGGGTGATGGTATGCGCCGTCTAACGCGTGAAACCTGTGATGACTTAATTAAGATTCCAATGGCAGGTAGTGTTTCGAGCCTTAACGTATCGGTAGCATCCGGTATTTGTCTGTTTGAAGCTGTGCGCCAGCGAAATCTTTAGTTCCTAGTACCAAGTTACTAGTTACTAGTTACTAGTTCCTAGTTTTTAGAGCGTCGAACCTCTAGGAACTAGGAACCACTCCTTCCAGGAACTTCCTTCCTAAAAACTGTTTCATTATTCACCAAATTCCGCTTGCTAATACCCGTCGACTTCTATAATATTTGCCGTCCTTAAAACTCGGTCATTTATCTTTAGTTCCTTGCTTCCTCTGGACGACCGGGCCAAACGTGGAAGCTAGTAATCCGTAAGGAGCAACACATGCGTCATTACGAAATCGTATTCATGGTGCACCCTGATCAAAGCGAGCAAGTTGCTGGCATGATCGAGCGTTACACTGGTTCAATCACTGAAGCTGGCGGTACTGTACACCGTCTAGAAGACTGGGGTCGTCGTCAAATGGCTTACCCAATCAACAAGCTTCACAAAGCTCACTACGTTCTAATGAACGTTGAAGCTGACCAAGCTGTAATCGATGAACTAGAAACTGCTTTCCGTTTCAACGATGCAGTTCTACGTAACATGATCATGCGTAAGAAAGCGGCTATCACTGAGCAATCTATCATGCTTAAGCAAAAAGAAGAGCGTGCAGAGCGTGCTCCTCGTCGTGAAGAGCGTTCAGAAGCTAAGCCAGAAGCAGCTGCTGAGTAATAACCCTTATGACCAATCGAATGGAGCTTAGCGGCACCGTCGCAAAAGATCCGATTCGAAGCCAAAGCCCTGCGGGTGTTGAGCATTGCCGATTTTGGCTAGAACATCGCTCTACAGTGGTTGAAGCTAACCTTCCGCGACAAGTTTATTGTCGAATGCCGGTTGTTGTTAGTGGGCTAAGGTCAAAAGAATTAACTCAAGAATTAGTTATAGGCAGTCACATTAAGGTAAGCGGCTTTGTTGCTTATCAAACCGGCCGAAATGGCTTGGGAAAATTAGTGTTACATGCCGACAACATCATCAAAATTTAGATCAGGAGATAGCCCATGGCTCGTTTCTTCCGTCGTCGTAAATTCTGCCGTTTCACTGCAGAAGGCGTACAAGAGATTGATTACAAAGACGTAGCAACTCTTAAAAACTACATCACTGAAGCTGGTAAAATCGTACCTAGCCGTATCACTGGTACAAGCGCTAAATACCAGCGTCAACTAGCTCGCGCTATCAAGCGTGCTCGTTACCTAGCTCTACTACCGTACACTGATAAGCATCAGTAATCGGTCGTTTTATTAAGAAAGAGGATTAAACAATGCAAGTTATTCTACTTGATAAAATCGGTAACCTAGGTGGTCTTGGCGATACTGTTAACGTTAAATCTGGTTACGCTCGTAACTTCCTTATTCCTCAAAATAAGGCAGTAATGGCAACTAAAGCTAACGTTGAAATGTTCGAAGCTCGTCGTGCTGAACTAGAAGCAAAAGTTGCTGAGCAACTAACTGCTGCTGAAGCTCGTGCTGAGAAAGTAAACGCTCTAGAAGCTGTTGTTATCGCATCAAAAGCTGGTGACGAAGGTAAACTATTCGGTTCTATCGGTACTCGTGACATCGCTGACGCAATCACTGCGGCAGGCGTTGAAGTAGCTAAGAGCGAAGTTCGTCTTCCTGAAGGCGCTCTACGTAACACTGGTGAGTTCGAGATCAGCGTTCAACTTCACTCTGAAGTTTTCGCTACTGTGAACCTAGAAGTAGTTGCTGCTGAGTAATTCAGTTTAGAAACGAATTTGATTCGTGACTAATTTAAACACCCGCCTCGGCGGGTGTTTTTTTATGTCTGAAGCAATCACTCTTTAGAACTTGAACAGTAGGTTGACGGAGAAAATTGTGTCGTCATTGCTCAGCCCTTCAGGAACTCGGTTATGGTAGGTTCGAGTATGAGAGACACGCAGGGCAATATCTTCGGTGATGTTGTTCACCACACTCACATCGGTATCCGTTCTTGTATTGCTGTGACCAGAGATAACCGTTAAATCCCCCTCAAAGGCAAGGTTCTTCAACATTTGCCAGCGTGCATTAATGTGTCCACGAAAAATGCCTTCCTCAACAATTTCTGGGAAGATCAAGTCATCATCATCGATTTCATCGAGATTGGGTTCTTGATAACGAAAACCCGGACCGACTTCCACCTCTAGTACCAAGTCATCAGTATTGAAAAACTGATAACCAAGACCACCAGATAAAGTGTAATCCTTGAAGTATGCGCCGTAGCGGGAATCGATACCTTGAAAGCTACCATACAGGTAGGTCTGAGTGCCTAACTTGTAGTCACTCTGCATTGCGTAGGTAGATTGACGTTTGTCTTCTTCACCATCTTTATACAGCAGGTAGTATTTCCACTCACCTGTTGTACGGTGACGACCAGCTATATACTCACCACCGAGTCGTGAGTTCATCGACTTAGAATCAGAGTTGCCGGAGTGCGCCTGATAGCCGAATTCCACCTCTGTTTTAAGAGGAGAGGGTACTTCAATTTCCGTTTGCGTCGTATTGTCTTCGCTTGCTTGTTCAGCGTATGCGAGGTGGCATCCGAAAAACCAAATACCTAGAAACCACTTATTCGACACATCACCCTCATCAATGAATTTAGACTGACCTAATTGTAGGCAAACAAATCGAAAATACGTCAGCCAATCGTCAAAAGTTCATGAGTATAAAGAGATAGGCAGCCAAAATGAATCAGTTAATTACAATCCTTATATCTTCGTTATAATGGGCGGTTCTAGTGCACAAATCTATCGAGTGAAGTCATGGCAGGCGTACCGCAGACAAACAAACGAGACTCTCAAGTCGACGCAATTAAAGTTCCTCCACATTCTATCGAAGCCGAACAGTCGGTGATCGGTGGCCTAATGCTTGATAATGAGCGTTGGGATACAGTGGCAGAGATCGTGGTACCGTCAGACTTCTATAGCCGACCTCATCGCCTTATTTTTGAATCTGCTCAAACCTTGTTTGAAGAAAGCAAGCCGGTGGATCTGATCACCTTATCCGAAGCACTTGAGCAAAAAGAACAACTCGATGATGTGGGTGGCTTTGCTTACTTGGCTGACCTGGCGAAGAACACACCAAGTGCAGCAAACATTAATGCCTACGCTGAAATTGTTGCGCAGCGCTCTCAGGTTCGCAGCCTGATTGGCGTTGCGAATGAGATTGCCGATGCGGGTTATGATCCACAAGGTCGCGATGCAGAAGAGCTGCTCGACTTTGCAGAGAGCAAGGTTTTTGCGATCGCGGAGGCGCGCACCAATGAAAATGAAGGTCCGCAAAACGTTGATTCTATTCTTGAGAAAACGTTAGAGCGTATCGAAGAGCTGTATAAGTCACCACAAGATGGTGTGACGGGTGTGGACACGGGATTTGTTGACCTCAATAAGAAGACTGCGGGTCTGCAAGGTTCTGACCTAGTAATCGTCGCCGCACGTCCATCGATGGGTAAAACCACCTTTGCGATGAACTTATGTGAAAACGCAGCGATGGTGCAAGAAAAGCCTGTACTTATCTTCTCTCTAGAGATGCCTGCAGAACAGATCATGATGCGTATGCTGGCGTCCCTTTCTCGTGTCGACCAAACTAAGATCCGTACTGGTCAGCTAGATGACGAAGATTGGGCTCGTATCTCCTCGACAATGGGGATGATGATGCAGAAGAAGAACATGTACATCGATGACAGCTCGGGTCTAACACCAACCGAAGTTCGCTCTCGCGCGCGTCGTATTGCACGTGAGCATGGTGGTCTGTCGATGATCATGGTCGATTACCTTCAGTTAATGCGTGTTCCTGCTCTATCGGATAACCGTACTTTGGAAATCGCCGAAATTTCACGCTCGCTTAAAGCGCTAGCAAAAGAGCTAAACGTTCCGGTTGTCGCACTATCTCAGCTTAACCGTTCCCTAGAGCAACGTGCGGATAAACGCCCTGTGAACTCGGATCTTCGTGAATCAGGCTCTATCGAGCAGGATGCCGATTTGATCATGTTTATCTACCGTGATGAGGTTTATAACCCAGATAGCCAATACAAAGGCACGGCTGAAATCATTCTTGGTAAGCAGCGTAACGGCCCTATCGGTTCAGTGCGTCTGACCTTCCAAGGTCAATGGTCTCGCTTTGATGATTATGCAGGTCCTGCTTTCGATTATGACGATGAGTAACCAAGGATGAGTTATATGAAGGCTGCTACGGCAGCGATCGATCTGGATGCACTCAGATTCAACCTAAAACAGATTCGTCACCAAGCCCCAAAGAGTAAGGTGATGGCTGTGGTGAAAGCCAATGGTTACGGCCATGGGTTGCGTCATATTGCCAAAAATGCAGATGGGGCTGACAGCTTTGGTGTGGCACGTATTGAAGAAGCATTACAGCTTCGTGCATCAGGCATAGTAAAGCCTATTCTGCTACTTGAAGGTTTTTACTCGGCTGGCGATCTTCCGGTACTTATCACCAATAATATCCAAACTGTGGTGCACTGTGAGGAGCAACTCCAAGCCCTTGAGCAAGCGGAGCTGGAAGTTCCTGTGGTTGTTTGGGTAAAACTCGATAGTGGTATGCACCGTTTAGGCGTTCGTCCTGAACAGTTTCAAGACGTGGTTGCGCGTCTACAGGCCTGTCCTAATGTTGCTAAACCATTGCGTTATATGAGTCATTTTGCGAGCGCTGATGAACTCGATAGCGTAGTGAGCGCTGAGCAAACGCAATGCTTTTTATCTTTGACTGAAGGTTGTGAGGGGGAGCGCTCCCTTGCTGCATCTGCTGGTTGCCTGGCTTGGCCTGAAAGCCAACTCGATTGGGTGAGACCTGGCATCATCATGTATGGCGTGTCACCATTTGGTGATAAAACCGCGCAACAACTTGGCTTCAAGCCCGTAATGACACTCAAATCCCATTTGATTGCTGTTCGTGAAGTTAAAGCTGGCGAGAGTGTTGGTTACGGTGGAATCTGGACCAGCGAGCGAGATACTAAGGTCGGTGTTATCGCTATTGGTTATGGTGATGGGTACCCTAGAACTGCACCAAATGGCACTCCTGTTCTCGTTAATGGTCGTCGAGTACCGATCTCTGGTCGAGTTTCGATGGATATGTTGACCGTTGACCTTGGGCCGAGTGCGCTAGATAAAGTCGGCGATGAAGCTATTCTTTGGGGAGAGGAACTCCCGAGTGAAGAGGTTGCTGCACATATTGGTACTATCGCTTATGAGCTAGTGACAAAGCTAACTTCACGTGTCGAAATGGAATATCGAATTAATGAAAAGCCTGTATAAGTCGTTACTGGCAGCAACACTTTGTTCAACTCTCTGTTTACCGTCATATGCGGAAGAGCAGAAAGAACCCCGAGAGCCAAAAGATTCTGCTTTTGTCCCTTTTTATTTCAGCACTGAAACACTAGGCAATTCATTTGGTGTTGCAGGTGTAATGAAAGGGGTAGGGCAACCACAGGCTGTCCTCTTCGGTATGGGGTTGTACACAGATAAAGATAGCTATGTTGGCTTCCTATCTGCCTTAAACTATGCCGTTTCCGACAATTGGTTAGTAAGCTCTCAGCTTTATCAGGCTCAATTCAACGAGAATCCTTATTATCTTGGTGACCAAGGCAATAATGACTCTGATCCGCTATTCCAAGGCACCGTCACCAATGGCTTAGAAAATCGATACGAAGCCACTTTCCGCTATCTTCTTCCATGGGGCTCGGTTAGGGACAATGGCCTATTAGGTGCGTTTCAAGCGAATCGCGATGTGAGTTTTGCCTCTCCGGTTGACTCCGGTGTGAGCTCTATCAGCTTTACCCCGTTCTATTCTTCGCGAGATCTCGATATTGACGACGAACGCAAACAAACGACGGGTTTAGAGATCGCATTTGATTGGGACAATCGTGATAATTCACGAAACCCAACTACAGGTTCTCACACCCGATTCGATTTGACGTTCGGCTCTGAAACCTTAGGCACGCTGGAGCCATGGTTGAAATTGGAGTTCCAAAACAGCCACTACTTTGACATCGGCTCGCTGGGCAATATATTTGATAAGCAAGTGTTAGCTTTTGATTTTTACACGGCTGACACCCCAACGTGGAATGCAAGCTATACATCAGATAGGGCTCGTCCGCCAGAGCATGAACAAGTTCGTTTAGGAGGCCTCTACCGACTGCGTAGCTATACCGGAGGTCGATATCACGGACGCTCGGCGATCCATTATTCGGCAGAGTATCGCGTGCTTCCCGATTGGCAACCACTCGATGATATCCCAATTATCAATTATTACGATCTACCTTGGTGGCAGTGGGTTGTGTTTGCTGACGTAGGACGTGTCGCAGAAGAGTACGACATCAAGACATTACACACGGATATGAAATGGAGTATCGGTGGTGCAGTACGTTTTCAGGTTGAAGGTATTGTTGTTCGTACAGAGATATCCCGCGGGGAAGAAGAAGGTTTATTTAGAGTCATGATCAATCAGCCGTTCTAAATATCAATCCTTTTATGCTTGAAGCCGCTCGATGAGCGGCTTTTTACTATAGGTATGTGGCTATTATCTACTTGGTATGAACTGTCTGGTATGAATAGTCATCTAGTTATCCGTGTTCACCTTGAATTGTCGCGATGATGGTACGAGAGCCTCCATAGTCACGGTGCTCGCCGAGGTAAATTCCTTGCCAGGTCCCCAGTGCTAATCGCCCATTAGTAATCGGTATGGTCACGCTGCTACCGAGCAAAGACGATTTGATATGTGCTGGCATGTCGTCGTCGCCCTCATAGGTGTGGCGATAATAAGCGGCGCGTTCAGGTACAAATTGATTAAAGTGAGATTCCATATCTTGCCGGACTGTTGGGTCTGCATTTTCATTCAACGTTAGGCTTGCTGAGGTGTGCTGAATGAACAGGGTAACCAAGCCTACAGATAGGGAATGAATTTCTGAAATATGTTGTTCAATTTCATCAGTGACGAGATGAAAACCACGTTTTTGGGCTGAGAGTTGGAATTGCTTCTGAAACCACATGGTGTATACCTTGAAATGTGTTGGAAATAGTGAGGCTTTGTCGCTATCTTTATTGGCATTCATCGTGACACAGATAACGCTATGCAGTGAAAAGTACTTTGCTTAACGTGACCTACCTCAAAGTGAGTGCAAGTGACATTGGCGATAATGTACACCGCTCAAATGATTAACGATGAAAAAATATTACGAAGTTTAGTGACTTAGCGCACTGGGCTCTTAGAGTCAGCGATATACCTCTAGGCTTATCAGTTGATACAAAAAATTACACTGACTCGTCAAACTGTTTTGCTAAAATTGGGAATTCTAATCGGCCGTTAGGCGGTGCTGATGGAATTAAAACCTAAAAGAACTAATGGGATAGACACCATGTTGAAAAACATCAATCCAACGCAAACACAAGCTTGGAAAGCGCTAACTGCGCATTTTGAATCTGCACAAGATATGGATCTGAAAGCGCTATTTGCTCAAGATGCAGCACGTTTTGACAAGTTCTCTACTCGCTTCGGTGAAGAGATGCTTGTGGATTACTCAAAGAACCTTATCAATGAAGAAACATTGAAGCACCTGTTCGCTCTAGCTAACGAAACTGAGCTTAAAGCAGCGATTGAAGCGATGTTCAACGGTGATGCGATCAACCAAACTGAAGGTCGTTCTGTTCTACACGTAGCACTACGTAACCGCAGCAACACACCAATCACTGTTAAAGGTGAAGACGTAATGCCAGCTGTTAATGCTGTTCTAGAAAAGATGAAAGGCTTCTCTGAGCGCGTGATTGGCGGTGAGTGGAAAGGTTACACAGGTAAAGAAATCACTGACGTTGTAAACATCGGTATCGGTGGTTCAGACCTAGGTCCTTACATGGTGACTGAAGCGCTTGCACCATACAAAACGCGTCTAAACATGCACTTTGTTTCTAACGTTGATGGTACTCACATCGCGGAAACTCTGAAGAAGGTAGACCCAGAAACCACATTATTCCTAGTGGCTTCTAAGACGTTTACAACGCAAGAAACAATGACCAACGCACACTCTGCACGTGATTGGTTCCTAGCTTCTGCTGGTGATGAAGCACACGTTGCTAAGCACTTCGCAGCACTTTCTACTAACGCTGGCGCGGTTTCTGAGTTTGGTATCGACACAGAAAACATGTTCGAATTCTGGGATTGGGTTGGCGGTCGCTACTCTCTATGGTCTGCAATCGGTCTGTCGATCATCCTAGGTGTTGGCTACGACAACTTCGTTGAGCTTCTAACGGGCGCTCACGAGATGGATAACCACTTCAAGTCAACAGAGCTTGAAAGCAATATCCCAGTAATCCTGGCTCTAATCGGTATTTGGTACAACAACTTTCACGGCGCTGAGTCTGAAGCTATCCTACCTTACGACCAGTACATGCATCGTTTTGCGGCATACTTCCAGCAAGGTAACATGGAATCAAACGGTAAATTCGTTGACCGTAACGGTAGCGCAGTAGATTACCAAACTGGCCCAATCATCTGGGGTGAACCAGGTACTAACGGTCAGCATGCGTTCTACCAGCTTATCCACCAAGGTACTAAGCTAATCCCTTCTGACTTCATTGCTCCAGCAGTAAGCCATAATCCAACTGGCGATCACCACCAGAAGCTGATGTCTAACTTCTTCGCTCAAACTGAAGCACTAGCATTCGGTAAGTCAGCAGAGGCGGTGAAGGCAGAGTTCCTAGCGGCAGGTAAAACGGAAGAAGAAGTGGCTGAACTAGTACCATTCAAGGTATTCGAAGGTAACCGCCCAACTAACTCAATCCTAGTAAAAGAGATCACTCCTCGTTCTCTAGGTAACCTAATCGCAATGTACGAGCACAAGATCTTCGTACAAGGCGTTATCTGGAACATCTTCAGTTTCGACCAGTGGGGTGTTGAGCTAGGTAAACAACTAGCAAACCAAATCCTACCTGAGCTAGCAGACGAGTCGGAAATCAACTCTCACGACAGCTCGACTAACGGTCTAATTAACGCATTTAAAGCGTTCAAAGCGTAAGTTAGTCAGAAGCCAAGTTATAGCAAAACGCCAGCATCATTGATGCTGGCGTTTTTTCATATTTGTCATCACCTATAGCGACGAAGGAGCGTAGTAAGAGATCTTAGCGTGAGTGTTTGAAGATCCCCAACTCGGTCATTCTTCCCTCTTGAGGATGACAGCTATAAAAAAGGGTTGACGAACATCGTCAACCCTTCAAAGTTCTAGCTCTCTAGCTCTCTAGCTCTCTAGCTCTCTAGCTCTCTAGCTCTCTAGCTCTCTAGCTCTCTAGCTCTCTAGCTTTTACTCGAAACAAATCTCGATGAAAGCATTTCCCCATTCAGAGTTGAATGGCATGATGATGATCGCACCTTCACACTTGTGACGAATGGTATGGCCCTTACCGGAAACCACAACAGGTGTTGCCATATCAAAGTCGAAGCCGCTTTCTGCAAGAATGCGTTTTGCACCGCCAGTTACCATGTTGGTAATTTCACCCACCATGTCAGTCACTTCTTCGTTTACACCGTTTGGACGTTCGCCCAGCATGTTTTCCATGATTTGCAGTGCAAGAGCTTCATCGAAAGTGATCGACATTGAGCCACGAGTCTGTGGGCCAACCATACCGATTAGGCCAGATACATCGCCACGTGCGATTTCATCTTTCTTAATACGTGGTTTTTGAGGCTTCAATTCCATAGAAGCCATCGTTTTTAGTACGTTCATTAGAGAGGCTAAAAACGGGTTTACAAATTCAGCTCGCATAATACTTCTTTCTTAAATCGTGAGTTATCACTTCGATAAACAAACTTCGCAGGTACCGTGAGATTCGATGACATGATTTGTCAGTTGAAAGCCCTGCTTTTGTGCATTTTTAGTTAATAAAGCTATTAAGTTATCGTCTTGGAGTTCTATCACGCTGCCACACTGATCACAAACCAATAGCTGGGAAAAGTGTTTGTGGTCACTGCACGCACAACAAGAGATAAAACTGTTGGTTGACTCAACTCGATGAATAAAGCCCTGCTCAAGCAGGAAATCAAGCGCTCGATACACTGTTGGTGGCTTTGCTTGAGGCTCGTCTACTTTTAGCTTTTCTAGTAACTCATAAGCGCTGGATGCTTTTTTGCTTTCGCAAATGAGTTCAAATACTTTTCTACGCTGAGGAGTAAGTCGAACTCCTCGAGCCTGACAGATTTTCTCGATCTGCCCGGTCGTTAACTGTTCCAATCGTTATACCATCATTTTGTGACGATCGTAATAATATATCATGTTCTAATTTTGTACGCTTTTACAATATCTCAATATTAGCATTTTTCTCAGTACCATCACGTTTGTCGCTGGTCGAGCAGATATGTATAATCCCTGTCTCAAAATAGGGCTGAAGCTATGTTTAGCGTATGTCCTCAAACGAATTCATTTAGACTCTCAAATGCCACAATGCACGGAATAAGCTAAGGCGTTGAAATTATATAGGTTAATTTATATGTACTCAGCTAACCGCTTATCAGTCGCCCCGATGCTCGATTGGACTGACCGTCATTGTCGTTACTTTCACCGTTTGCTGTCTAAAGAGACGCTTCTTTACACCGAGATGGTGACCACAGGCGCAATTCTGCATGGTAAAGGCGATTTTCTTGCTTATAGTGAAGAAGAGCACCCACTAGCACTGCAGTTGGGTGGCTCAAATGCTAAAGAGCTAGCAGAATGTGCCAAGCTGGCTCAAGAGCGTGGTTACGATGAGATCAACCTTAACGTTGGTTGTCCGTCAGACCGAGTGCAAAATGGTCGCTTCGGAGCATGCTTAATGGCAGAACCAGAGCTGGTGGCAGATTGCGTCGCTTCGATGAAAGACGTGGTTGATATCCCGGTGACAGTGAAGACACGTATTGGTATCGACGAGCAAGATTCTTATGAGTTCCTAACTAACTTCATCACTGTTGTCTCAGAAAAAGGCGGCTGTGAGCAGTTTACTATCCATGCTCGTAAAGCTTGGTTAAGTGGCTTGAGCCCGAAAGAGAATCGCGAGATCCCACCTCTAGACTACACACGCGCCTATCACATTAAGAGAGATTTCTCACACCTAAACATTGGTGTTAATGGTGGTATCACCACGCTTGAAGAAACAAAAGAACATCTTCAACATCTTGATGGCGTGATGATTGGTCGCGAGGCTTACCACAACCCATATATCTTGGCTCAGGTAGATCAGCAAATCTTCGACAAGCAAACGCCAGTATTATCTCGTCATGAAGCGGTTGAACTGATGTATCCATACATTGAACGTGAAATGGCAAAAGGGGCGAACCTTGGTCATATCACGCGCCATATGCTTGGGCTGTTCCATGCTCAACCAGGTGGCCGTCAATGGCGTCGTCATATCAGTGAAAATGCGCATAAGAAAGGCGCAGGTATTGAAGTAGTCGAAGCGGCATTAAAGAAGATCCCGACAGAATAACCAGCTTAGTAAGCCAGGGTGTATTTTTTACACCTATTTGGCGATATATACCACACCATGTAATAAGGAAGAGCGCTTAGATTAAGTGCTCTTTTTTATTTCTATTATAAAACATGATCTTATGTTAATTCTTCATAGTTGGCTTGGTTGCTGCAATAGAACAAATAATCGATATGACTTTAAGGGGTTAAGCCATGTTTGAGCTGATATTTATTCTTGTATTTGCAGCGACGTTACTTGTTACGGGTTTTACTATGGTGACTGTGATTGGCGCTACCTTCTTAGCATTTGCCGTGATGTTTATACTCGGTATGGTAGGGATGGTATTTAAGTTGCTGCCGTGGATCATTGTGATTGCTGTTGGTTATTGGTTCTTCAAAAACTACGTGGTGCAGTCTCGTCGTTATTAGGTGAATAGGCCCTAGTGTTGGAACGTTCCTAACGAAAGCTTGAATTTGCAATGACGGAAATCGCTATAGATGCTAAGAGAGTCTGTGCTACTATTTTCGATGTTATTGAATTAATTAATAGAAACTTGGAGCACGCCTGAATGACTCTCAAAATATTGGCAACTGCATCGGTTGCTGCTTTCACATTTGCAATTCCTGCATTCGCAAATACCGATGCTCCAGAAAGCATCGCGTCAGAGAGCAAGAACTTTGATGTCACTCTAGGTGCTGAAATGTGGTGGACCAGTACTAAGGTAAACGAAGTCCGTCGTGATGACTCAGACAACCCAAGCTTTTATTTGTCAGTAAGAAATGATATTGATTACGTACCGAACGTTCGCGTGCGCTACTCGTCGGTGGACGCTGACTACATGGCGTTTGATAAGTATGACCTGACTCTATCATACCAGCTCATGGATCATGAACTACTGCATTTTGATGCCGGGCTAACGTTCAGTGATCTTGGAAACACGCTATATCGAGATGCTAATAACGACACCAGAACGGATTTCGATTCGTTCATTTGGGCTTGGTATGGCTATGGTGAAATTAAAGTCCCAAATACTGAGTTAGAGATCATTGGTGAGATGAACTTTGGTGACAGCAGCGGCATTAAAAGTACCGACTTGATGGCTGGTGTGCAGTACCGAGTCCCAATGGGCAAAGTGGACGTCAACTTCCGTGGCGGCTACCGAGTGATTGATCTTGAGTCTGAAGACTTCGCCATCTCGTCAGCAGAAGATGGTATTAAAGGGAAAGAGTTTATCTTTGCTGATGGTTGGTTCTTAGGGGCGGATGTAACCTTTTAATCGTCTTGGTTCTTTAGAACGTCGCTTTATTAGCGGCGTTTTTTTATATCTTTTGATTATAAACCCTTCACAACATTTCTCACTTTGCTCACTTTGGACCATGCTTATAGCTAGAATGGAATAGCTGTCTAGTGGCATGGAGCAACGATGACCATTAATGAACTGCGCGCTTTATACCGCGAAAGAGAGCTGGTAGAAGCGATCATCGAGCCTTCTTCCCAGGAAGATGCATACATTGTTGAGTTTCGTCATGCTCGTGGTGGCTTTGTATTACTTACTGATGCGAACGGCGAAGAGTGCCATTATGAAAACCTTGATTCCGCATCGCGTTCAGCGATGGCAGTCGGTTTTAGTCAGGTTCGAATCGAATCTTAACTCCTCTTATATTTCTTCCAAAAAGTTATAAAACATACTTTTCTATTCTTTCTTGTTATTAGTAAAGGTGGTTAATCTTACGTCACGCAATGAATAGGGATGTCGTGACAATGTCTTTACAGAAGAAAGAAAATAATACGTCGCCAGAGAATAGCGCTCCATCAGGGATAGCTGGCTTGACGGCTCCACTCAATGACCAACAGTTTGGTCAACTTCAACAAACCGTATCTGAATTATCACCCCAACAACTCGCTTGGGTGAGTGGCTACTTTTGGGGTTTAAGTCAATCCCAACCTTCAGCTGCAGCTGCTCCTATTGCCAATGCTGCTTCAGCAGTTGCAGCAAAGCCGGCTGGAAAACTGACGATTATCTTTGCATCTCAAACCGGTAACGCTAAAGGTGTGGCGGAAGCATTAGAAGCTGAAGCGAAGGCGGAAGGTATCGCTGTCGAGTTATTTGATGCCAGTGATTACAAAGGTAAGAACCTAGCCAAAGAAACGCACGTCATTATTGTCGCATCGACCAATGGTGAAGGTGAGGCACCAGACAATGCCATTGAGCTGCATGAGTTCTTGCAATCAAAGAAAGCACCTAAGCTACCCAACCTTAAATATGGTGTTATCGGCCTCGGTGATTCTAGCTATGAGTTCTTCTGTCAGACAGGTAAAGACTTTGATGCCTTCTTAGCAAAACAAGGCGCGACATCGTTTATTGATCGTATTGACTGTGATGTGGACTATGAAGGCGAGGCTCAAACTTGGCGAGCAAAAGCACTTGAACAAGTGAAAGAAGCACTTTCCTCTGGAATTGAAGCGGAGGTAGTTCAGCTTCCTCTTGCACAGGCTGCTCATTCTCAATACAACAAGCAAAACCCATACACGGCAACGCTATTAACGAGTCAAAAGATTACTGGTCGAGATTCAGGTAAGGATGTACGTCACATTGAAATCGACTTAGAAGAATCTGGACTTACCTACCAGCCAGGTGATGCGCTTGGGGTTTGGTTTGAAAACAGTTCCGATCTCGTCAATGCGATTCTAGCTCAGGTGGGACTATCAGGTGTCGAAAGTATTGATGTCGATGACGAGAGCTTATCTATCCACAGTGCTTTGGTGAGTAAGTATGAGATTACTGCGTCGAACCCTCAATTAGTAACTAAGTATGCCGAGCTGTCAGGCAGTAAGAAGCTGCTTAAATTGGTTGATGACAAAGACAAGCTGCGCGAATACGCAGGAAATACTCAGTTAATTGACGTACTGAAAGAGAAGAAAACCAAATTGTCGGCCGAAGAGCTTGTCGGCTTACTTCGTAAGTTAACCCCACGTTTGTACTCTATCGCTTCAAGCCAAACAGAAGTGGATGAAGAAGTGCATCTAACGGTTGGGTTGGTTGAATACGACAAATGTGACGAAAAACGCTTTGGCGGTGCTTCAAGCTTCTTAGCCCATCGCCTTGAAGAAGGCGGTGAAGTGAAGGTATTTGTTGAGAACAACAATAACTTCAAACTCCCTGAAAGTGATGATGTGCCAGTGATTATGATTGGACCAGGTACAGGTATCGCACCGTTCCGTAGCTTTATTCAAGAGCGTGACAACCGCGATGCTGAAGGTAAGAACTGGTTGTTCTTCGGTGACCGTACCTTTACGCAAGATTTCTTGTACCAAGTCGAGTGGCAAAAGTATCTTAAATCGGGGCTGTTGACCCAACTTGATGTCGCGTTTAGCCGCGACCAGCATGAAAAAGTCTATGTACAGCATCGAATCTTAGAGCAAGCACAACAGCTTTGGGGGTGGTTGCAAGAAGGGGCTTATATCTATGTATGTGGTGATGCCACGCGAATGGCCAAAGATGTGCATGAAGCTCTGATCACGGTTGCATCACAACAAGGCAACTTATCAAGAGAACAAGCAGAAGAATATATCAACGATCTACGTAAAGCGAAGCGTTACCAAAGGGATGTGTACTAATGAGCAAGCAAGATATCGCACAACAAGAAGTATTAGGGCAGGTATTGGGCCCATTAGCAGATAACGAACGCCTTAAAAGAGAAAGTAACTTCCTTCGTGGAACAATCGAGAACGATCTGCAAGATCGCATTACTGGCGGATTTACGGCGGATAACTTCCAGCTCATTCGCTTTCACGGAATGTACCAACAAGATGATCGAGATATTCGTAATGAGCGAGCTAAGCAAAAGCTTGAGCCACTTCATAACGTGATGTTACGTGCTCGTATGCCTGGTGGGATCATTAAGCCAGAGCAATGGCTGGCGATTGATAAGTTTGCAACGGACCACACTCTGTATGGAAGTATTCGTTTAACCACTCGCCAGACTTTCCAGTTCCATGGTGTATTAAAGCCCAATATCAAGCTAATGCACCAAACGCTTAACAGTATTGGTATTGATTCAATTGCGACAGCGGGTGACGTAAACCGCAATGTGTTGTGTACGACCAACCCAGTAGAATCTGAACTACATCAAGAAGCGTATGAGTGGGCGAAGAAGATCAGTGAACACCTACTTCCAAAGACCCGTGCATACGCAGAGATTTGGTTGGACGGCGAGAAAGTAGAAGATACCCAAGATGAAGAACCAATCTTGGGCAGTAACTATCTTCCTCGTAAGTTCAAAACAACCGTGGTAATTCCTCCACAGAATGATGTCGATGTGCATGCAAACGACCTTAACTTTGTTGCCATTGCACAAGATGGCAAGCTGGTGGGTTTCAATGTGCTCGTCGGTGGTGGTCTTGCAATGACGCACGGTGATACTTCGACCTACCCACGTCGTGCTGATGATTTTGGATTTGTACCTTTAGAAAAGACACTTGATGTAGCCGCTGCGGTTGTGACGACTCAACGTGATTGGGGTAACCGTTCAAATCGTAAAAATGCCAAAACCAAATACACACTAGATCGTGTTGGTAGTGACGTCTTTAAAGCTGAAGTTGAAAAACGAGCGGGCATTCAGTTTGAAGAGAGCCGTCCTTATGAATTTACCGATCGCGGTGACCGTATTGGTTGGGTGGAAGGAATCGATGGTAAACATCACCTTGCATTGTTTATAGAGAATGGTCGTCTACTTGATTATCCAGGTAAGCCACTAAAAACCGGTGTGGCTGAGATTGCGAAGATCCACAAAGGTGATTTCCGCATGACTGCAAACCAAAACCTGATTATTGCTGGTGTAGCTAAGAGTCAAAAAGCCAAAATTGAAAAGATCGCTCGTGAACATGGCTTGATGGACGACACAGTTAGTGAGCAGCGTAAAAACTCAATGGCATGTGTGGCGTTTCCAACCTGTCCGCTGGCGATGGCGGAAGCAGAGCGTTTCTTACCAGAGTTTGTTACACATGTTGAGGGTATCCTTGATAAGCATGGTTTAGATAAAGAAGAAAACATTATCTTACGTGTAACGGGCTGCCCTAATGGCTGTGGCCGTGCAATGTTGGCTGAGATTGGCCTCGTTGGTAAAGCACCAGGTCGATACAACCTACATTTAGGCGGTAACCAAGCAGGTACGCGTGTGCCTAAGATGTATAGAGAGAATATTACAGAGCAGCAAATCCTAGAAGAAATCGATAGTTTGGTGGGGCGTTGGTCTAAAGAAAGAGAAACTAATGAAGGGTTTGGTGACTTCACTATCCGTGCTGGCATCATCTCTGAAGTGAAAGTATCTAAGAGGGATTTTCATGCATGATTCAGCGACTTCAAGCTTGAAGTTAGCGGAACTAGTCAAACTGACCAAGACGGAACAAATACTCCGTCTTGCAGAGGTCAATGCTGAGCTAGAAGCGTTAACTCCAATTCAACGTATAGAGTGGGCTCTTAAAAACCTAGAAGGTAAAGCGGCGGTATCGAGTAGCTTTGGTATTCAGTCTGCCGTGATGCTAGATCTGGTGACAAAAGTCTCTCCAGACATGCCTGTTATTTTGACGGATACCGGATATCTATTTAAAGAGACATACGATTTTATTGACACTCTCACTGAAAGATTGAGTTTGAACCTAAAAGTTTACCGTTCTCATCAATCTGCAGCATGGCAAGAAGCTCGCTTCGGAAAACTGTGGGAGCAGGGGCTAGAGGGAATAGATAAGTACAATAAGATAAATAAGGTTGAGCCGATGCGTAGAGCCTTAGATGATCTTGATGTATCCATCTGGTTCTCAGGCCTAAGGCGTGAGCAATCAAACTCACGAGCAACATTACCCATTCTTTCGGTGCAAAACGGCGTATTCAAATTCCTACCGGTAATAGATTGGACTAATAAAGATGTCCACTACTACCTGGAGGAAAGAAACCTGCCATATCACCCTCTATGGGATGAAGGTTACCTAACTGTCGGTGATACACATACCACTAAGAAGTGGGAACCTGGAATGACGGAAGAAGAAACGCGCTTTTTTGGGCTTAAGCGTGAGTGTGGACTACATGAAGATGACAACGTCGAGAACTACGGTTCAGGTATATAGTCTTTAAAGTTTTCACCGTGAACAGTGAAAAGCAGCAGTTGTGCTGCTTTTTTGTTCTAATGTGAATAACTCTGTGAGTAAGTTGTTCTTTAATAGGGGGGCAAAGTGGGATAAATAAGGCTTTCAAAGTTAAATTGAATTAAATGCCACTTTTTCCATTTTTTTTCAAAAAAGGGCTTGCCAATGTGACGGCGATCTCTATAATGCGCATCCACTGACACGGCAGAGCCCACAAGGCTTTATCGAATAGTCAGTAAGATGAGCAAGACAATCTGGCATTGAGTTTCGAATTGAAAAGAAATTCAAAAAAACTTCTTAAAAGTGTTTGACACTGAAGTTCAAAACGCTAGAATGCACATCCGCTTTGAGAGTTACATCACAAAGCAAGCCGAAAGGCCCTTCTTGTTAGAAGGAATGTTCTTTAACAATTTAAACCTATCAATCTGTGTGGGCACTCGTTGATGATAATCACTAAGTTTGTTTTCGCTTTTATAAGCAAAGGCAAACAGATACTTCGGTATCAAAATGGTTTTCAATGAACTGAGTGACCAATCGATAATTTATTATCGGCACAGTCAATTCAAAGTCTCTAGGAACTAGCTTCTAGTCACTAGAAACTTAAATCAGTATTCATTGAGCCGACAAAATCTTAAATTGAAGAGTTTGATCATGGCTCAGATTGAACGCTGGCGGCAGGCCTAACACATGCAAGTCGAGCGGAAACGAGTTATCTGAACCTTCGGGGAACGTTAACGGCGTCGAGCGGCGGACGGGTGAGTAATGCCTGGGAATATGCCTTGATGTGGGGGATAACCATTGGAAACGATGGCTAATACCGCATAATGCCTTCGGGCCAAAGAGGGGGACCTTCGGGCCTCTCGCGTCAAGATTAGC
>NZ_QRHC01000015.1 GCF_003415655.1 Vibrio maerlii | reverse complement strand
TGAAGATATCCGTCGGGCCATTTACACCACCAATGCGATTGAGTCTCTGAACAGCGTAATACGGAAAGCACTCAAGAAACGTAAGATCTTCCCAAACGACGAGGCCGCAACCAAGATGGTGTATCTAGCGATCAAAGACGCAAGCAAGAAATGGACAATGCCCATTCAAAACTGGCGTCAAGCTATGAGTCGATTTATTATCGAGTTCGAGGAACGATTAGAAAAATACATTAACTAGATGGCAGATACACAGAATCTGTTACAGCCTCGACCTTATTTATAGTTGATTCGCTAGTTAGTAGAGGAACTCAAAGTAAACCCTTTGATCTCTTTGTTGTGTTTACCTAAAAGCACTTCAAACTCTGCTCTCACCATTTGCGTTTCTTCATTTGATTCAAACTCCATGAGCTTCGCCAATCGTTTGTCGAAGCTCTGTTGTTTCTTGTAGCTCTCATGTTCGGTTGGGATGTAAAGATGCTTATTCAGCAATGGCGGCCTGCGTTCTTCATTAACGTAATCGAAGAAGTCGATGTCTTGCTCGGCCATCTTGATTTTTATGCGCTCGACTAAGAAAGGAACCGATCTTTCAAAGTCGTCATAAGCGGTTAGGGTGAGCTTACCGGATGTGATATGAATTTTAATTAGGTCTATCTCTTCATCCAGCTCACCATACATCTGTAGCCCCGCGCCTACGTAGACTCGCAGCAGCAATGGCAAATCATCAATAAAGTCTCGGTGCAGAATCAATGAGTGCCCGTCGTTCAGAAGGCTGGCTGGTAACTGGTTGTGTGCTTTCTCACACTGCTGCTGGATTAAGTCGGTGTCGGCAATCGCGAACAGCAGCTCAGCGGCCAGATTAATGGCAGTTTTGTAGTCATCAAATAGCGCTTTGATATCGCGCTTTAGTGGCTCTGGCTGCTGGGTGTAAGGCTTTCTCTTCTCAAACAGTCCTATCGCAAAGTACAGCAGCAGGTCTTCCTTCCTGCTCTTTTCCGCTTGCTCAAACTCTTGGGTATCGAACATCTCTTGCAGCAAGTTGAACACTTTTTTGTGTGAGCCGATGATCTCTCGGATTTTGTCGGAGTGTTCAAATTCGTCATTGGAAGGAATACGGCCTAGTTCTAAGCAGGTATTCCAAAAGCTGTTGAACAAGTCTTGATGCTTAGTGATAAGTAGCTTGGCTTTATCTTTCGCTTCGATAGGTTCTGGCGAAGTCAGTTGTTGCCACTTGTGGTGTCGTTTGTATTTACTCTGTAAGTATTGCTGTTCTTCAAGTTTGTCTTTGAATATATAGAAAATACCGGGTGCGACGGTAATGGCGTCTTCTTGAAGGCTTCTTTCTATGTATGCTTTTATTTCAGATTGCGCGTAGTACTTTTGAAAGGTATTACGAGAGGTGATCACCCCATCTTTATAGGGATTGAACTGCGCAATATAGTTCTCGTTCGCCAGCATCACAGATACCACCAAGAACTTGTCGGCTAGCTCCCAAGCTCCTAAAAGTGCCTCTAACCGTTCATCTTGATCTTCAATAACGTTAAGCACAAAGCCTAAGTTAACGATGCTGGAATTAACTTTATCGTTGTCCGGTTGAAAGTTCGGGTCCCAACCAAGCACATCTAAACCGTGCGCTTCAAGCTCTCGTAAGTCGTCACCTCGTCCGCAACCGTAGTCGAAAATAGAGTAGGATCCTTCCAAGTAACCATGCTTTACCAAGGTTTTCATCGGGGCAGACAGCTCATGTCTTACTAGCGCGGTTCTGTGTCTGTCTATGCCTGCATCTTCTACTTGCGAGATTGCAGAGCTACGAAATAGGCGGCCATCGACGAGCTCGTAGCCATGGCGTGCAATCAAGTTCTCCCAAGAGCGCTTAAATCCAATCAAGCGGCTGTTCTCGTACAACCCTGCATTTTCCCCCTCTTGTGTTAGAGAGGTGAAGTGCTCGAAGTATTCGCTGTCGGGCTGAATCATGGTCTCTTTGCGGTGCAAAATCGGAGGGTTATCAGAGCCTTCGTAGCTCATAATTTTATGGCTGAGTTTAGAGAGGTCGACGTTTAAGCTCTGTTTTAAAGCCGGGTAAGAATCGGTGTAAAAGTCAGGGTAGTGAAGCAGGGATAAGCGGAATTCTTTCTTGAATAGCTTAACTAGGTTCCAGTTGTCATCTTCTAAGCTAACGGCTTTTGCAACAGCAGGAATGAATTGAGTGAGAACGTTCGGAAGGGCATTAAAGGCGTCTCTGTGAAGGTAAACGGCATCCGGCAATTGTTTTCCCACTTTGATTTGTGCCACCAACTCAGCAAACAGTTCTTCGTTCATTCCTTGTCCTCTCAGATGTTTTTTCGATTATAAGTCATCGAATAAGATCTGTGTGGCGCTGCCGTTTGCACTTTTCGTATTTACGCGAAGCCCATCACTTCGTGTTTGTCGAATCAGTGCATATCGGCTGTTTTCAGGCCCGATGCTGATGTGAATCGGTTTGTTCTTTCCATAAAAGTAGAGGCGGTCGAACGCTAGGTGAGTGCAAATGTATTTCGCGACCTCATCCATTCGGTGTTCATAGCCTTCAATATAGAAATCGCAGGCTGCACCATCGCGTTTACAAATGCGTTTGCCTTTGCTGTTGAGTTCCATCGAAGCGTGTTGGTCAATATCAGGAGCCATGTCACCTGGGCTGTTCTTCAATATCCAACGAAGCAAAGAGTGGCTGGTGTAGCCGTAGGTAATATCTACCGCGCCGAGCTGGGTTTGAAGTGGCCTAATTATATCGCTTTGTAGGCGTTGTAGCTGGCGTTCAGATTGCGGGCTTATTGGGTTCTCCCCCAGGTAGTCGACATGTTTGGTTTGGTACCAATTTAAGAGGTTATTATTTATTACAATCATTTGGCACAATGAAGTTAATTGAATGTATGCTATGAATATTCGTTTGTAAGCTAAATTGATTCAATAGCCTTCATGTCAAATTGAGATTCAGGTAATCTCCATAAGTAGGTTTTCTGTAGACAACACACTCCCAGTCGATATATTCGTTAAATAAATGTAATATGCGTAAAGGATAATCACTTCGGTAAACAGGATGACGATAAACGCCCACAACTTTGTTGCCGATAAACTAGTCGACATAGTAGAAGATAAACATCGCAGGATGCAGCTTATGGTGAACTCGTTTACCGTATTTGGCCTGTTCTTTCTTGTTCTCTTGTTTTTAAACGCGTACTTATTCGGTGACGATGACTTGCTTAGCGGCATCTTGGGATTCTTCTCTGTTGCCGCCATGTTTAATGTCTTCTTGATGAACAGAAATCGAGAGGCAGGGCGAATTGGCCTTACGGCCATCAACTACTCGCTTGCGATCTTGCTCCTCTATACGGGGGGACATGAGTCTACCGGTATGCTCTGGTGTTACTTGCTGGTGGCCGTTGGGATATTTATTAACTCTTTTCGTAACGGGTTAATCCTCAATTCTATGTTCTTGCTGATAACCGCCGTCATTCTCATGGTTGGATATGAGCTTGGATTGAGCCGAGTGGAATATGGCGACGTAATCTCAGTTCGAGTTGTCATCACACTGGTTGCTTTGAGTGGTATGTGTCACATCCTGATTTTTTTTCAAGGCCGAGCAGACCAACAAATCTTAGATATGCACGAAGGCGGAATTGCCAGTCTCGCGTATCTAGACTCTCTCACTATGCTTTCCAATCGAGTGACGTTCCGTTCTGTGCTCTACCATGAGATTCAATTAGGCAGTACTAGATACACAGGGCTTATTTATATCGACCTAGATAACTTTAAGCTTATTAACGATGAATACAATCACGACTTTGGTGATGAAGTTCTAGCAGAGTATGCGACTCAGCTAAAAAGAACCGTTTTCACGGTGCTCGGTGAAGATAAAGTACGTGAGTATGATGTTGGCCGTTTAGGTGGTGATGAGTTTGCGGTTTTCATTCGTGATGCAAGTGATGAAGCAAAAGTGAAAGCCTTAGCTGAAGAGATTTTGGCGATTACCGCTCAGAAGCAATTGAAGGCTCTCGAGAAGGTTAAACACAATTTGGGTAGTAGTCTTGGAGTGGTGGTGGTTGATACTAAACACTTTGACTTGATAGAGAGTCTTTCCGTTGCTGACAAGGGGATGTACCAAGCGAAGAAGGCTGGTAAGGGCAAGATTCGCTATGTCTCATTGAGTGGTTCAATAGAGGCGCCTCAACAGGTAGCTGAGGCAGTCTAGCACAGTTATAAAAGCAAAAATGGTGGGATTAAAAATGCCAACAAGATGTTCTTGTTGGCATTTTTACTTAATGGTTTTTGGGTGATATTTCTGTTCTTAGTTCACATGCTGAATAGCTTCAATTACCCAGAGCTGAGGTTACTTAGTGCTTATAAAGATCTCTTCAGCATCCAAAGAGGTCATCTGACGAATCTGACGCCATAGATAGTAAAAGATAGCCATCATCATGAGCATGCTTGGAATGGCAATCGCAGGGTAGCTGTATAAGGTAAGCTTACCGAGTTCTTCGTTAAATGCTGCGGTTCCTGATGGACTCGTTACGATCCAAGTTGCGAGGAAGTAGTTCATCGCTGAAGAGAAAGCGAATGTGCCAGCGAAGAAGTAGTTAGACATCGACAAGCTGCGCTCGAAAGTTTGTGTCTTGTTGTTCTCTTCTAGACGCTCTTTGATAAGAGGTAAGTTGAAGATACTGCCGTTGAAAATCATCTTTTGCATGAAAGGGTAGCGAGTAAAAGTTGAGCCTAATACTGCTAGGCCAATCAAGCCTGGGATCAGTGCTTCTTTTAGAGCTAGCCATTTTGTATCTAACTCGAATAGACCGATGCCACCTGTCAACAATACGCTGACAAAGCCAAGAATCGATATAAGGTTGAATTTCTTATTTCGGATGAGATCCATACCGCCGTAGATCACAGGGAACATTAACGCAACAACAAGTGCCATGACTGTTCCTAGGTGCTCTTCTCCACTGAACTTCATCAATATGAGAGATGGGATCAGAACGTTAAAGAGGATTTCACTGATAGGGTTGGATTTTTTTGCCGTGGTGGTGTTCATATCTTAACTGACTCATGTACATCTTGAGACGCAGTCTTCTATGCTTGGCGTCAGAAGTAAAGGGCTAATGCCTCATTGTTGTGTAATTACTTATGTATTTGCCTATTTGTTCTACTTGTTAGTATAGGTCATTCAACAAAGCTGGTTCAGATTACTTG
This sequence comes from Vibrio maerlii, assembly GCF_003415655.1. Classification (GTDB taxonomy): domain Bacteria; phylum Pseudomonadota; class Gammaproteobacteria; order Enterobacterales; family Vibrionaceae; genus Vibrio; species Vibrio maerlii. The sequence continues at coordinate 87,554 of NZ_QRHC01000015.1, read as the reverse complement.
GTGGGTGGAAAGAGGGCGCTATAGGGCTGTGCCCAAAAATGTTGCAATCTGATGATTTGTTGTGCATTTTTGATATTGCTCGTATTGCATAATATTTTTTCGAGGTATGCTGACCCTTATATGTCCAATTTTTGTTTGCTGGCGCAAAGATTGCAAACGTTTTCAAGGTGATAGTTTTTTGAAAGCGATCGTTATCTTGAAGGTGACAGGCGCTTCCAGGGCGCACTAATTGTAATAGCCAGTTTATTATTTTTTATCAGGGAGTAGATATGTTTAAGAAACGTTTTTTTAAAACCAAAGATGAAGTTGAAGTGACTTTTCAATGGACGAAAGAGGATGATATCTCTAGTGTTGCGATTTGTGGTGACTTTAGTGATTGGCAACCTGTTGCAATGAAATTGAATCGCCAAAAAGTGTTTACCTATAAAACAAGACTGGCGAAAGATTCAAGTTTCCAGTTTAGATATCTGATCAATGAAGAAACGTGGGAGAACGATCATCAGGCCGATGATTACGTTTGGAATGGGTTAGGTAGCGATAACAGTGTTGTAACAACCTTTGAGGAAGTGACTGCGTAAACTAATATTATGAACGGTTTACAGAACTTCTCATACTGTAGCACCGTTTTGAGCAGTATCTCTTTTCTTCCCAACAGAGTGCCCATTTCTTTCGCCAGGTAAATGGTCTCTGACAAACAGGGCAGACTTTCTGCGGTAAGTCTGCCTTTTTTGTATTTCTCAACTCTATGATTCCTTTCTGCTGCTCTTTGTATAAAAACCTGAGTTTTTATAATGACTTAATGCTTGCTTTGGTTATTGATGATTTTATAAATGCAACTGTTGCTAATGTGTTTCCCATTGCATTTGTCAATGTAACGCCTTGTTGATAGTCTCATTAATAAGACGTAGCCTTAGAATTTTGAGATATAGAAAGCACCAGTCTTATAACCACAAAACTCTTTTTGTATAGTCCTTTTCCGTGATTAGTACTAAAGCCATGAAGTTGATCGAAAGGCTGAATGTTAGCGCAAACTAATGTAATGTTTTTGTTAAAATAATGGTTGTGCGTTTGATGCTTTCGGCTAGTATTAAAATTAAATTAAAGAATAATAAAACTTAAATAGTCTTAGTTAGCTCAGGTTCGTTCTTTTGGCTTATTCAACACACGGATGCCGTTGATTTTCACCTATCTATAGCAGGGATGAGTATAGATGTTAAAGAATGCAATTTCTGGCCTTATATTAGCCATGGCTGCTTCGAGCAGCCATGCTGAAGATTTGCTTGATATCTATCGTCAAGCCATCGACTACGACCCGATCTACCGAGCGGGTATATCACAGCACGACGCAGACAGAGAGGTCTACGACCAGGCTTTGGCTGTGTTGCTACCAACCATTAAGTTTGATGCCAGCTATACCAAGGTATACGAAGACATCGTAAGTACGGATAACGAAGTATTTAAATCCGATGATACTGATTATCCCGTATACGATTACAATCTCTCATTAACCCAATCTATATACAGCTTCAGTAACTGGGCGTACTTCGCACAAGCCAAAGAAGACGTTAAACGCGTGGCAGCGGAGTTAGAGGATGTTCGTCAAGAGCTGATTCTTCGAGTTGCTGAGGCATACTTTAATGTGCTCAAGAAACGCGATACCTATCTTGGTATTGATGCCGAGGTTAAATCCTTAGAGAAACACTATGAGCGTGTCGAGCTACAAATGAACAATGGCTTGGCTCGTACGACTGACCTATTAGATTCAGAAGCTCGTTTTCTGCAAGCACAAGCGCGTAAGATCGAAATAGGGAATGAGCTTCGTGATTCACTTCAAGGCTTGTATGAGCTGACAGGAACTTTGCCTGCTTCAATGGCAACGCTTGGAGAAGAGCTTGCATTGGTTACACCCGATCCATTGCGTGTCGATTCATGGATTGAAAGCGCTCAAAAAAACAACCCTTCTATCTTAGCCAAGCAAAGTGCAATGGCTGCAGCTCGTGAAGAGATTCGTCGACAAGAGGGCGGCCACTATCCAACAGTAGATTTTGTCGCTAGCTACAACAAAAGCGAAACCGACGGTTCGTTGTTTGGTGGTGGCAGTGAAGTCGATACTCAAAGCTATATGGTTCAGCTTAACGTTCCACTTTATGCGGGTGGTGCAGTGTCATCCAAAGTTCGTGAATCTTCTAGCTTATACAGCAAATCAAAAGATGAGCTCGAAGAGGTTTGGAGAAAGACTTCTCGTGAGACAAGAGCTGCATTTACGGGCGTAAACAGCGCTATTCGCAAAGTCGAAGCGCTGCAAAAGTCTGTTGAAGCCTATGAACTAGCCGTTGAAGTGAAGCAAGAGTCTTTCGACTCTGGTGTTACGAACAGTGTTACCGTGCTTGATGCTGTGCGTGACTTGTTCATTGCTCGAACGGAATATTCAGCAGCACGCTATGACTATCTTTATAACAACCTACGCCTAAAAAGAGCGGTAGGGACACTAACCGAGTTTGATTTAGAGCAGATAAATAGTGCTCTGCAGGGAGAGGAGGTCCCGACTGACTTACGAGCTCTGGAAGAAGACCTTGAGCTTTCAAGACTAGCTTTGTACTAGCATGATACTTCATAAACATCAGTTATAAATATTTTGAAAAGGAGTTCGATGTGGCTACGCAACTATTAATTTACGGTCAGGTTGAAGCAGTAAACAAGAAACGTCACTTGGATTGGGCAATTAAGCCAGAGAACAACTACGATTTCGCCAAGAAAGTGAACTCAGTACCCTTGATGGCTGTAGAGTTTCCTCATGCAGCTGAAGATTACTCGATTGTATTTGCAGGCGAGGGCGACCAGCTTCTTCCTGTTGTTGTTATGGGTATTAGTGAAGATCAAAACCTTTACGTAAACGATCAAGGCCAATGGGTCGCGAAGTATGTACCCGCATTTGTTCGCCGTTATCCGTTTGTGTTTGCGAGCGGTGATGAGGGTAAAACGTTGACCCTGTGTATTGATGAATCTTACGCGGGATGTAACCAAGATAACAAAGGTGAACGTCTGTTCGATTCTGAAGGGAATCAAACTCAGTATCTAAACAAGGTTTTGGACTTCCTTCAGGATTACCAAGGCCACTACCAGCGTACTCAAGCGTTTTGTAAGAAGCTCGCTGAGCTCGATCTATTCGAAGATATGGGAGCGAAGTTCACTCTACCGACTGGTGAAGAGCGCACGTTAACAGGCTTTAAAGTGATCAATAAAGAGAAACTGAAAGCGATCAAGGCAGAAGATCTTCAACAGCTGTTCTCAAGTGACGGTCTAGAGCTTGCGTATTTGCACCTGCATTCTCTGCGTAATCTACAAAAAATGCTGCAGAATTTGAACGCAGCACCAACAGATGAGCCAAACACTCAAGATGTTGAAGTTCATTAATCGTGAACAATTTGGTAGCCCAGGGCTATGGGCTACTAGAAAGAAATAGAACATGCACAGCTTCGGTCGAGCTGTGCGTTTTTGCTTTAAGTGGTAGCAAAAGGCATAGGAAGTGTAGGGTTATTTAGTGCCAAATGCCCGAAAAAGGTAAATGTTATGGATACACAACTGGACACCACAACGTCATCGAAGAAGCGTTCAAAGGGTGAACAAAATCTTCATCCTCAACTCTCTACTTTGATGGCAGGGATCAACCGAGCCATCCAAAGAGATAAGTGGAAGCTTTCCCCTGTTAAAAACCACCTGTTTGCTATTGAGCAACTAGAGCCACGCTTGCTCTTGTCAGCTGATCCGATGGCCGTCTTGGTGGATGGACAAAATGATGTGACATTGCAAGTGGTTGAAAAAGCCAACGAGCAATATATCCAACTTATCAACAACAATGACAACGGCGCTGTATTAGGCGAGCGCGCTCTGACGGGCATCGCTGACGGCAGCATCATCACTGTTACCGGCACAGACAGTGATGACACATTTACCGTTGATCAATCTTTTCTCGACCTTGGTGAGCGCAGCTTCATTGTCCAGTTTGATGGCGCACAAGGCACAGATACCATTGCTGCAGATTCCGCAGTGACAGAGAGTCACTGGCAAATTAGTGGTGACAACTCTGGCTCCATGGGTACAAATGGAATCGTTGAGTTCTTAAATGCTGAAGCGCTTGAGGTGACCAATACCGATGAATCACAACATGTGCTTTCTGCGATAAATAACAGCTACAACTGGCAGATAACAGATGAAGGTGATGGCGTTTTATCGACGCTAGAAAGTCAGTTAGGAACCATTGTCGATAGTGCGTCTTCGACTCAAGTTACCTTTACTGGCTTCGATGAAATCCATGGTAGTAGTACCGACTATCTTGATTACAGCCAATACACCGAAGGAGTGACCGTTGACCTTGAAAATAGCTCGGCAACGGGATTCGACAGTGTTAGTGGTTTCAATACTATCATCGGCTCATCATTCAATGATGTATTGGCTGGCGATACCAACAATAACCTGTTCGTCGTAGGGTTTGGAGACAGTGTCGATGGTGCAGGTGGTGGTGATTCTGTTGTGTTCCGTGATACCGGGTCAACAGGTGTCGATATTACCGTAAGCGTGGATAAAGCCGGTGAGGACTTTACCTATCAAGGCGGTAATTGGGACGGTACTACCTTCACTAATACGGCTGATCAAACCATTACCTTAGTGGACGTCGATCTGCTCTCTGCTGAAGGCGGAACTGGTGATAACTATTTTGATTTCTCTACGATTGACGTGTCTGCATACCTTGTGGGTGGCGACGGGGATGACGTATTAATTGGTGGCTCGGAAGACGATGTATTTGTCGGGGGAGCGGGTGATGACACTATCACAGGTAATGGTGGTGATAACGAGGTTATCGCGGCTCGCTCTGCAGATATGTACCTATCGGGCGCTACGCTAGGTGTTGACCTAGATGGTGATGGTTCAAGCGATGAAACAGATACTTATGCCAACATAAAAGCGGTGTATCTGAAAGCGGTTCAGAAGGATACTGACACTGAGGGTTATACCTTAGATGCAAATGCGTCTGATGATTATGATATTACGTTAGAGGGGACAGATCTAGATGACACCCTCGTTGCCTCTGACTATGGTGATGTTCTAATTGGGCTCAAAGGTACTGATAGCATTACAGCGGGAGATGGCGTTGATCGCCTACAAGAAGAATTTTCTGGTCGCGCTCATATTGCAGTTTCTGGACTCAACTACAAACTCGATCTTTCTCATGGCGCGAATGAACTGGTGACAGTGACGCTGCCTAATTCAAAGACAGGAACAGGTTATACCCTCACGTTTAATTATCTTGATGGCAATAGCTATACGACTGAAGAAATCGATTGGGATGCTTCTACTCGTGATTTCTCGCGTGCGATAGAGAAAGCACTGAACCTGAATTACGGTCAGATCATCGTTCTTGATACGACTGATGGTTTTACGATTGAATTTGCTGGCTTATATGCAGGACAAGCGATTCTTACCAATGTCACAACCAGCTTAAACGATGTAACTGCTTTGCTGTCGCAGGAAGGAGAGACTGTCGTTGACACATTGATTGATTTTGGTACTGAAGATTATATCGAGATTGAGGGCGGCTTTGGTGCAGATGATGTTGACCTGTCGGCATTTGATGGAAACGCTGAGATTTCCACTCAAGCAGGCATCGATACCATTCGTGGTGCGAAAGGTGTCAACACAATTGATGCTGGCGATGGAAATGACTTTATTTACGTATCGGGTAACTCAAACGACTTTATCATTGGTGGTGAAGGTGAAGATACGCTTTTAAGCGATATGAGCTCTGATCTCAGCGGTGGATTGACGTTTGATCTGGATAACCACCAACTTGAAATCGGTGGCAGTATCTTAATTGGATTAGACGGCATTGAAACTGCTGAGCTTATTGGTTCTGCTGGAAATGATATCTTTGATGCGAGTGACTTTTACGGTGTGTCTGAATCGACTAGCTTAGCATTGGTCGAAGGATGGGAAGAGTTAACAGAGCACATTTTACGCTTTACCTTGGATGATGATTCAGCAGTTATTGATATCGATGTTCAGGGAGCAACAACGCTTGAAGAGCTTATTGCCTTAATTAATGCCGCCGATGACCGTGAAACGGGCGCTATGCAGGCCCAGTTTGATCAGGTTGATGCCAAGCTTTCAATTTCTGGAATATCTTCTTTTGGTGTCGCAGGTAGTGATGACTCCATTCTCGCAGTTTTAGGCTTAGATGCTGCATCGGTATCGAATACTGTTGCTACCGGTGTCACTATGAGTTTAGTGGCCTCTGTGCAGCTTACTACCCAGCGCGGTAACGGCGGTTCCGATACATTTACTGGTTCCCAAGGTGCCGACCAATTCTATGTCGATAGCGATGATATCAGCGTAATCGGTGGGACTGGATACGATGTGATTAGTACTGAAAGCACCTCAGTTCATGATGAGGTCTCACTGTCTGACAGCGCGATAACATGGAAAGATACTGCGGATTCCAACGCAGAGGCAGACAAGTCACTGACGCTATCTGGTGTCGATAAAGCTGAAGTTCTAGCCACTTCCGGAGCGACTAAGCTAGACGCAACTGATGCAACTATCGACGTGGTCCTGGATGCTGGACAAACTAACGCTGACCTAGTGGGTGGTAGTGGTTATAACGAGTTTCGATTAGATGTTTCTTTGCGTAGCGATACAGCTACAGATAGCGTAGATGTCACGGTTAACGACAGTGCGACATCAAACGATATTGTTTTCTATGGCGGTTCGAGTACGTTTGATGTGACTGATTTCGACTACTCAAGCGTGACGGGTAGTAATTACTCTTTGGTTACAGAGTCGAGTGGTGACTTGACGATTGGTAGTGCGATCACTATTGAAGGTCAGTCTCTGAAATTTCGAGCAGGTGATAATAAAATCATTGTAAATGCCGATATGGTTACTGATGGCCTCAATGGTGATAGTGCGGGTAACATTGAATTCTACGCTCGTCATGTTGAGGTGAGTGACGGTGTCACTATTTCTGCTCAAGGTGACACATTAGCAAGTGGTGGGGATATTCGCCTGTTTGCTTCTGATGCGCGCAACGTGATTAAGGGCTTGGGTTTCTACAACTACGACAATGTAGGAGCAAGCATCACGATCGGTAATGCCACGATTCAGGGTAGAGACATCGAAATTATTGCGATGGCGGAAACTAACCCTGATAGTCCCGTGAACTATGGTGGTGAACCTATAGATAGCAATGTACCGAGTATCGATGACTTTAAAAACGAACTGGAGAACACAAGTCTGTTTTTTGGTTACTCTCGCTCAGAGGTCAGCACCAGCATCACGATCGCTGAAGGCGCTATCATTAAGGGCGATGACATTGTGATTGAAGCTCGCTCAATTGCGCGAGTTACCTCTCAGCCTCTCGCTTTCATGCTATCTGTCGCTATCGGCAGTATTAAATCTTCAGCCGTTGTAGAGATGAACGGTACGATTTTAGCGGAAGGTGATGTCACTGTTGCGTCAAACACCGAAAACTACCTTTACGTCAATGCTGATCAGTTCTTTGGCTACAAAGGTTTCTCGGCAAGTGTTGCTGTTGGTCTGCTGGATTCTGATTCACTAGTGACAGTTTCCGATACCGCTACCATTGTAGCGGGTGGCGACCTAGATGTTACGGCAAATACTGCCGACTTCACTTATGTTGGGGCACTTAGCGATGCAGGTGCAAAAGGTAAGCTTGCTGCAAGTGTTGCAGTGCATATCGAACATGGAGATACCCAAGCTATCTTGGCAGGGGATGTGTTTGTATTAGGTGACGTAACGGTTAATGCTGAGCACAAACAAGGTCGCGTCAGTGGTGCTTGGGGTACTTTATCTGAAGCGATTGTTGACCGTGTGCCGAGTATCCTTGATAACTTCACGGATAAGTACAAGCAAAAAGCGTCAAATGTTATTACCTCAACCGGTTTAAAATGGCTAGGTAAAAAAGCCTCTCCAAGTGACCGACTAAAGCCGACCAAGTTTACTCTAGGCCTTGCGTTTGCTTATGCTGAAGACACGAACAATGTGAACTCTTATATTGGTATCGATGGCAAATCGAGTGATATACAAGTGGGCGGTTCGCTAACACAGACTGCCTCTTCTGACGCAAGATTACTGACGAGCGTGAACTCTGTTTCAAGCTCAATCTCTAACACTAAGCAGCTTGAAGGTTCCACCGGTACCAAAAGCGAGTTCAGCCAAGTGCCATTTGGTGGGGCTGTTTCAGTTTCTATTGGTAATCTGAAAAATAACGCTAATGCCTTGATGGTGGGTGATACAAGCCTAGATGTGCTGGATAAGATCACCCTTGATGCCCACACCGAAAACCTCACCGGCTTAATTAGCACGGATACGACGTTTAAATATGTAAAACCAACCAAGATTGGTACGGGTGATATCGATACTGATTATCAAATCAAAAATGGTGATCTGATTGAGTTTGGGACAGGAGATTACGAGTGGGATCCTGTAATTAATGGCAAAGAACCTGATATTGGTTTATTCGGTGCTGTGTATAAGTTCGTTGGTTCCGACGACACCATCCAGTTTGCAACGGAAGATTACACTAATACCTCGCGCTGGGAGCTACTTGGTGATTCAATCACCAGTATCCCAAATCAGCTTTTCGGCGGTGAGTCGAATCTATACTTGATTGACAACTCGATTAAAACTGAAGCGGCAGGTGCAAAAGTCTCAATTGGGTTGAACTTTGCGTACTTAAACTCGAATCAGAATGCTGACGCGAAAGTGGGCGGTGGCGTAGAAATCAACCAAAGAACCGCGCTTGAAAATATGCCTTTTGCAACCGTTGATTCAAAAACTCTCGTTGATAGCCTTCTCCCAAATGCACAAATTGGTGTGCGTGCTTTAGATGTTTCCTCTTCAACTGTGAACAAATCGGTCGACTACGTAGGTCTGCTAACGGACACCACGTCGAATATTCCTGTTCTCAAACAGATTTATGCTGCTAGCGGTGCTTCTCAAAGTCTTAATGGTTCAGGTGCCAGCGTTTACATTAACAACGTCACCATGAACAGTGATTCGGTTATAGAGAATGGTGCAAAGGTTTACGCGGACGAATTGAGTGTGGATGCAGATAACACCCTATTCGCAATTAACCTTGGTTACTCTGCCGGTTACGGTATTGGCACTTTGGGTATCTCAGGTCTGTTCATGGGTAACTACATCGAAAGCAATGTGAATGCTCGTGTGGATTCTGGTGTTGAGTTGGATGTAGCAACGCGCATCAACAACTTGGGCGGTGTTGAAAAGTTAAGTGTCACGGCGAATAACCAAGTTGACATTCTCACTGTCGCTGGTGGTGGTGCATCTGGCGGTGCAATTGGTGTTGGTGCGTCAGCAATTATGAATGACGTAACTAAGGTGACCAAAGCACAAATTGGTAATAGTGATGCATTAAGTCGTTCTGGTGATGTCGATGTAAACGGTGATGCGAAAGTCTCGGCAAGTTCAGATGGCTTTGTATTTGGTACCGCAATGAGTGCAGCGTGGGCGACGGGCAAAGTTGCCCCATCGGGTGGTGAAGAGCCAGAAACAGCGAACAGCGAATACGGTATTTCGGTGTCTGGTGCGTTTATCTTCAACAAGGCGGACCACACAACTGAAGCATCGGTCAACAACCTAAATAGCTTTAATGCCGACGCGTTGACGTTAGAGGCAACAGAAAATTCATTAGTGCTTGCTTTCCCAATCTCTTACGCAAGCTCTGAAGCTAACTCATTTGCGCTTGCGGCGGCGGGTATTGGTTTACGTAACGACGTTGAATTCGATATTGATGCGGGTATGAAGGCGATAAATACACTGACGCTGGATTCACTATCAATCAATGCGGTTAATAACAGTACGGTCGTTACTGCCTCTATTTCCGCTGCGCTGTCTGGTATTGCAGAAACATCAGGTAGCCAGAATTCAAGTAGCATTGCAATCACAGGTAATGTCTCCATTAACAATGTGACAAATGATGTCGATGCATTCCTATCTGACATCACAACGGCAACCATTAATAGCAAGAACAGTGATGGTTTTGCCGCTGATATTAAGGCAAAAGATGAATCTGATATTTACGCTATTGCCCTTGGTGTGGCATACGCAGGAAATGGTACCGTCGGTGTCACTTACGCTGAAAATAACATCGTCAGCGATATTGATGCGCTAGTTAACAACAGCGATATCACTGCCGCAACGGGCAAGATTCGTCAGCGCGCAATCAGCGAAGCGGATATTTTGTCAGTAGCGATTGGTGCAGGTGTAAGTAAAGACACGGCAGCAAACTTTAATACTCAAGTGGGTGTTTCTGTCGCTGCGGCCGTGAGCTATAACAAAGTTCGCATGAATACACGATCGAAAGTAGTTGATAGTACGATCACTTTACCAAGTGAAGATCTTGATAGCGCACGTTTGGATGTAAAAGCGAACAATGAAGCGGATATCATCGCGGTGGTGGTTGCGCCTTCTGTTGGTCTACAAAGTGGTTCATCGACAACAGTGACGCTTTCTGGATCTGGCGCCTACGTTCAAAATGAAGTGTATGGTGACACCATTGCGCAAATTGATGATTCAACCATCGTTCAAGAAACGACGGCTAACGCAGCATCCGATGCAGAAAATGGCGTATTTGTTAGCGCAGTGGCAGATGGCGATATCAGTTCAAGTGTGGTTTCTGCAAGTTTTGCTTATGCTGGAGCAACAACGGGAACGGGTGTTTCTGGTGGCATTGGCATTGCTATCGCTGAAAACAAGATCGGCGACAGTAATGGCGAAGCGAATAAGATCAGTGCTCTGATTACAGATACTGATATTGATGTTTCAGGTACGGTTGATACCTTCGCTGAAAGCAAACAAGAAATCACCTCAGTTGTGGTTGGCGCGTCTGTCGCGCTTGCTAAATCAACGTCAGGCTCTGCAGGGGCACTAAGCGGTGTTGGCGCAGATACCAACAACAGTGTAATGATCGACACTACATCAGAAATATCAGCAACTCAGGCTGATAAAACAATCAAAGCTGACTCTGTAGCGGTGAAAGCAAAAGACACCGGCACAATCACCAGTGCTGTTGTTGGTGCTTCGATTGCTGGCGGCTATTCTCCAGCATCTGGCTCTGGAGCACTGAGTATCGGTGTCGCTTTGGCTGAAAACGACATCAACAACGATACCAACGCAACGATCAATAATGTGGCACTAGGCGCCTCAGATGATCGAGTGGGCTCTGTAGATGTCGTTGCAACCACAAATTCAACTATTACTGCGACTTCGGTTGCTGCCTCTTTTGCCGTTAGCTACAGCACATCTGGCTCAATCTCCGTTTCTGGTGCGGGTGCAAATGCAATTAACACGATTAAAGGTGAAACTAACGCAACACTTTCAAACAGTGAAGTGTATAGCAGCGATGATATTTTGGTTACAGCAACGAATACTTCTAAAATCAATGCAGAAGTCGCTGCAGTATCGGTCTCAGGGGCTGGCGGTAATGGTGGTGGTTTAGGCATCTCGATTGGCGCAGCCGTCACGGAAAACTACATTGGAGATTCTGGTTCTCGCCTGGGGGTATCGGCGTCAATTATTGAATCAGAGTTTGATGCAACGGGTGACGTTACTGTTTCCGCAACTGCCGATCTCGATGTTGATTCCGGTGTAGGTGCTGGTTCAATGGCAATCGCTGGCGGCTCAGGCGGTGGTATCGCAGGTTCGGGTTCTGGTGTAAGTGCGACGAATAGTATCTATGCCAATGTAGATGCCTATGTTGATAACACTTCAAATAGCGATCAAATTAAAGCGGCTGATCTTACCGTGACAGCAAGCAATACCTCAGATATTGATTCTGACGCAGGCGCTGCTTCTATTGCTGCTGGCTTTGGTTCCGGTGGTGGCATTGCAGGAACAATTGGTGTTGCGCTCGCGCGTAATGAAGTGGACAACAATACACGCGCTTATGTATCGGGCGCCGACGTTGAATTGACGGGCGCACTAGATATTGATGCTTCGGCAGATAACACAATTGAATCAACCTCAGTAGCTGCTTCGGTCGCCGTTGCATTTGGCTCTGGTGGTGGTTTTGCGGTAAGTGGCGCAGGTGCAAACTCAATCAACAGCATCAGTGGCGATACTATGGCATACATTAGCGATGCTGATGTAAAAGATGCCAATAGCGTAGCAGTGACAGCGGAAAACATCTCAGATATTACGGCTCAAGTTGCAGCGGTAAGTGTTGCCGGTGGCGGTGGCTCGGGTGGTGGTGTTGGTGTTTCAATTGGTGCGGCGGTTTCTGAAAACGAGATCGGTACTGAGAACGATCGCCTGACGGTTGCTTCTTATATTGAAGACTCAAGCGTCACGACAACTGGAGGTTTAAGCCTAACAGCTACCGGCAACATGACGATTTACGCAGGTGTTGGTGCTGGTGGTATGGCGATCGCCGGGGGGGCTGGTGGTGGTATCTCAGGAGCTGGTTCGGGTGTTGTTGCAACCAATGATGTGTATGCAGCAATTGATGCATACATTGATAACACTGGTGCAAGTTCTGCTGTTATTGATGCGGCACTGATTGATATTAACTCATCCAGCACTTCGTCCATCGAGGCAAACCTTGGCTCTGCATCTCTTGCGATTGCTGGGGGTAGCGGTGGTGGTATTTCCGTTAATATCGGTCTATCTATTGCTGAAAACCTGGTTGATGTAAACACTTCTGCTTACATCAAGGAGGCGAAATCAGTAGATAGCACAGGCGCGATTACGCTTGATGCTATTGCTGACAATGACATTGATACGGTTTCGGTTGCTGCCACTTCTTCTATTGCAGGTGGAGCAGGTGGCGGTATCAGCATTGGTGGTGCTGGCGCAGAAGCTGTAAACAATATTTATGGTGAGACGCAGAGCTATATCCAAGGCTCTCAAATCGACAGTGCATCAAGTGTGTCGGTCAACGCAAAAGACACTTCTGACATTGATGCAGAAGTTGTGGCAGCTTCACTATCAGGTGCCGGCGGCGCGGGTGGGGGTGTTGGTATTGCTCTTGGTGCTGCGCTTGCTTCGAATAATATCGGTAGCAGTAACTCTCGTCAGGGCGTTCGTTCATTTGTTAAAAATAGCGGCATCACAACATCTGGCGACCTCTCGATTGATGCTACTGGCAAGATGACAATTGATGCCGGTGTTGGTGCTGGCAGTATGGCGCTCTCTGGTGGTGCTGGCGGCGGTCTATCTGGTGCAGGTGCAGGTGCAAGCACAACCAACTCTGTCTACACCGATGTAGAAACTTATATCGATAACAGCTCAGCCTCTAGCAAGGTTATCGATAGTGCGAGCCTTACGTTAGATGCAGACAACACCAACAAGATCACTGCAACAACGGCATCGGCATCATTAGCAGCAGGCTTTGGTGCAGGTGGTGGTGTGGCCGGTACGGTAAGTGTCGCACTCGCTGAAAATACGGTCGATGCAAATACTGCAAGCTACATTGCTGATGTGAATGAAATCTCAACGGGGGATGTAAGCGTAACCGCTGATACCGATAATACTATCAAGGCTACATCGGTTGCAGCTTCCGTGTCGGCAGCTGGTGGTGCAGGTGGTGGCCTTGCGCTAAGTGGTGCAGGTGCAGAAACAGTAAACTACATTTATGGAGATACCACTGCCTACATTGAAGATACAACAATTGGTGCATCAGACAATAAAGTGGGCGCAGTTGAGGTCTTGGCAGTTAACACGTCAAGTATTGAAGCGACGATAGCTTCTGTCGCTGCTGCAGGTGCTGGCGGTGCTGCGGGTGGCGTTGGTGTATCGTTAGGTGGCTCAGTTGCAGTCAACGAAATTGGTGACGACACTAATAAGGTTGCTGTTTCAAGTTATATCGATAACAGTGCTATCTATGCATCAGGCACATTAGAAGTCGATTCTTCCCTAGATATGACGATCGACGCTGGTGTTGGTGCCGGTAGTGCTGCTGCTACGGGTGGCGCTGCAGGTGTGGCTGTCGCAGGTGCTGCCGTTCGGGTTGAGAACTATGTATACGCGGAAGTGGATAGCTACATTGAAGACAGTTCTTATATCGGTGCAACGGACATTTCAGTAACTTCATCTAGTACATCAGATATTGATGCAACAGCTGCAACCGCAACGTTAACAGTCAACCTTGCCCCTGCGGGTGTCGCAATATCATTGTCTGCAACCCGAGTGATCAATGATGTAGAAGTCAGTCTTAACAGTGATATCCGCAATTCAACTTTAGATGCTTCTGGCGACTTTACAGTGACAGCAAGCTCGACGGATGACGTTTATACGATGGGTGTGGCGACCTCGGTATCTGCTGGTCTTGGCTTTGCGGGTGCAGGTGTGTTCGTCGAAACTACTGTGACAGGTGACATCGGCGTGTCTATGACGGATTCTGACATCACAGCTGATGGTGAGGGTTCAGTTAAAGCGTTAGCGAATGCGAAGCAAAAATCGGAAGGCTATGGTATCTCAGCAGGCTTTATTGCTGCGGGTGTGGTGTTTGCCGATAGCGAAACCGATGTCGATACCATTCTGCTTATGTCTGCGACTGATTATCGTGGCGGTGACTTAACCATGGTCGCTAAAGCGACAGAAGATAACTACGTACTTGCAGTAGCGGGTAGCGGTGGACTGGCTGCTGGCGCTGGTGTTGGTGCAGATACTAAATCGACCAGCACAACGAAGGTTGAGGTAGATGATGAATCTTCTATCACATTAGGTGAAAGCTCAGGTGCTGGTGTTCTTGATGTGAAAGCTGAGCATCTAACCAAGTTCGACGCAAAAGTTGTGGTTGCTTCTGGTGGTCTACTTTCTGGCTCTGGTGCTGAGATTGACCACGATATCACAGCGGATGTCAATGTTATCTTGGGCGATGGTTCGAGTGACAGTGATAACCTAGAGATCACTGCGTTAGATATTAATACCGATGCGATTAACCGCGCATACAAAAATGAAGGTGGCAAGATCCAAGCGGTAGCAGTTGGTCTTGCAAGTGCTGCTGGAGCGGACAGCCGCACAGTGCTTGATATGGCAACTACCATTGATGTAGGTGACGATGCCGATCTAACTGCGTGGGGCACAGGCGATGATGACGGCATCTCACTCAATGCTCTAAACGACCTCGATATTACCGATAAAGTGATTCTTAATGCGTCAGGTGCTTTGGCTGGTACTGGTGCGACAGTGAAAATCACTGACGATGAGCTTTTAGCGCAAGTACGCATTGGTAAGAACGCGATTCTAGAATCAGTAGGTGATCTGCAGCTCTCCGCTCGAGGTCAAGGTACAGTCGTTGGTAATGTGGAGGCGGATTCAAGTGGTGCGATTTCTGTTTCAGTCACCAATGCCAATGTAAATATCACACCGGAAAATATCGTTTTAATTGACGAGGGTGCTGACATTACCGCATACGGTGATGTGAATCTGTCTACCGGTACTGATACTGACTTCAACCGAGACGATTATAAGATTCATGCATTAATTGATAGCTTCTCAGATAGCGTAATTCCAATCGATGATGCGGGTGCTTACGCGACATTAACCCAAACCAATACCATCACTGTTGCTTCTGGTGCGCACGTGAAAACAGCCCGCCAAATGAACCTTCATGCTGAGCGCTTTGGCTTCGCTGATATGGATGCACAAACTAAGACAGTTAACTGGGCATCGGCATTAGGTGGAACAGCGAACCTGGGGGGAGACGTGACCAGTGGCGCAACGGGTTCTGTCTACAACTACGGTACTTTGGAAACAGGTATTCGCCGTGATCAGTCCATCGAGTTCATTAGCTTGAATAATGATGGGACGGTCAATGAAGTGGTTAAAACAGATGGAGTGACGTATTCGACATCTATCGAAGCACTGAGCTCAAGCCTGTTTGAAGACTTAGATTATGCGCAAGAGCAGCTGTCAATCTTTAATGATGGCAAGTCTAGCGATACGGATATCGAAGCGTTCTACAAATCTGAAATCGACCGCATCCAGCAATTGTTGTTAGAGAAAGGCTTGATGGACGTATCTGCTGGTGGTGAGTATTTCCCAGTAGAACTTTCCACTTCGGTAATTACCATTGATGACATCCATGCTGAAGCTGGGCGTGTTGATATCCGCGCAAGTGCGGATGAAGGCTATGCGGGCTATATTATTGCGCCAGGTGACGCATCAGTAACGATAATTAACCATACACTCGCTTCACTGGTTGTGAACGACATAACAATTCCTCAAGAGAATGGTGGGGTTTATCTCAATGGAGAACGACAAGATGCAGGTGTGGATAACCAACCATTAATTAGTATCGTTAATGATGTCGATCTTGATAAAGAGCTTGCTGAACTCCAGTCTCAATATCCAGATAACAACGCGATTCTTACATGGCCTTCTATCACGGTGAATGGTGACGTTACTAACCGCTCTGGCACGTTAGAGCTGAAGTCCCTCAGTGGTGAAGGATCGAATACTTTAGGTAAGGGTGACATCAATATCTACGCGGATATTGATGTCGAGAATCAGGTTGTGATGACGGGTGGTTCGACTGTGATCAGCCTGCCACCAGGTTCAACTTATTCTGTCGATGGTTCTGAGTACGCTAAATGGAACTCAGAAATTGGTAATAACGGTCTCAATGAAGCAACAGATAGTCAAGTAGATGACCTCATCGGTCGCACGATTACTGGCCCAAGTATTTATGCAGATAACATTTCTATTACTGCTGAATACATCAATATCAACGGTAAAATTCAAAGTGGTAAAGAAAGCTTTGTGCTTGATATTGATGAATCAATGGAAGACACAATTCAAGATCTCAAAGATTCAGGAGCAACGGGTTTAATTCGTCTAGATGTTGGTAGCGAAGACTTCTCTGTTTTCTATGATGCGACCAACGACCAAATTGTTGTTGGTGATATGCGGGTTAGCGGTGGTTACATCGAATTAAACGGTCATATATTAAATACCAATGAAAACTCTGAAATTGAGTTGCTTGGCGGTTACGCTGAGATTGAGGTAAACAACAACACTGATCTTGATATTAAGATTCTCGGTTTGGATGCTTCTCAGCGTGGTAAGGGAACGTTGATTTTGCGAGATAAGGCGCAAGCCAACTCTTCGGGTGAAGCCTTAGTGACCACCTATATCAAAGATGAAACTGGCGTGTCGGTAACTACGGAATACGCTGAGGGCTCATCCAAATCAACTTCAAGTGGCTCAGATTCGATGGAGTACTTGCCTAAAGAGGGGTGGCGTTACTCTTGGAGTATGGGGCAAGAACGTTTCGATCGCCGTTACACCACGGAAGCAACATCTTCTTGGTTAGGTATCGATGCATTTGCTAAAGACCCGAACGATGTTGTGTTTGATGGTGATCCTGAGCCATTAGGTGACCCAACATTGCGCGGAGAAGGTGCATACTTTGAATTCGTGCCTCTGGACAAAAACAAGGACTATACGTTCGATACGAACGACATTACGTTGAGTTCTGAAACGTCACTAGTTAAGAAATGGACTAAGAGCACCTGGTGGGGCAAGAAAACGTACTACGCGAAGTTTGTTAATGAGAGCAAGGTCCGTACAGAGTCAATTCACTCTATCAAGGCAGATTACGGCGTTAACATCACCTTCACTGGTCTTGAGGCTGGAGCCATAGATATCACCTCAACTAATGGGGGGGATGTGATTGTTCAGGGTGCAATTAGTAACTCTGAGGGTACAACTACAATCAATACTAATGCCAAGGTTTACACTCAGTCTAATGGTTCTGTGGGCGGTAAAGATATCGTTATAACCGCGAGTAAGATCGGTGGTGTTGCGATTACCAATGTTGATGGCAGCATCGATGCAGCGACCAATGCATTGCGAACGAATTTAACAAATGATGCGGATGGTGGCATTACGGCTCGAACGTTTGGTGGGCGTATCAATATCGTTGAGATAGACGGACCACTTGTCGTTAACAACATTTCTTCGGCGAGCATTTATGATTCATTGCGTGATACGGGCGGAAAGGTTTACCTATCTGCTGTCGGTGGCATTGAGGGTGAGTCTGGCACGAGTGGTGTGGTGCGTGGTGGTATCATCCATCTCAATTCAGAAGCGCATGTCGGTTCGTCTAGCCAAGCTCTGACCATAGACAGCGGTGTGTTCAATACCGATTCAGTGACCGTGTTGGCTGTAAACGATATTTACCTAACTGAGCTTGACGGCGACTTCCTTGCGAAGGAAATCTCAAGTGAGTCTGGTGATGTCACCATCACGGTATCGAAAGGCTCACTACAAGACGCAAATACCTCTGCGATTCGTGATGAGCGCACTTACGAAGAACTCAGCACGGGCTTGTGGGTCAACTTAGGTCTGATTGAGGGTAGTGACTCCGCTCAAGATAAGATTGATGATGTGGTTGAAGCTTACATTACGGCTCGTGAACTGGAGTACAGCACTTACTGGAATATCCGAAATGGTCAGTTTGAGGGTGATTATGATGTGTCTGATGTCGCGACTATCTCGGAAGGTGAAGAAACATATTACCGTGAGGTGTACCAAGCTCAAGGTGAAGAGCAGGGTCTTAGTGGCACAGAGCTCGAGACGTTTGTTGATGATGCGATTACCACTTTAAACAACAAGCGCAATGCTGAGTACCATTCTTTGCATGCGACTTATGGCCAAGAAGCATACGACATTGAGTATGAATATACCCTGTCAGATGATAAACGTGCGGAGCTAGAAGGTAGTGTCCATGTTTGGACGGAAGATGAACTGCTAAACCTCATCAGTGGTAGCTTGCTGAAACCTATCACCAATACTCAAGCCTCTATTGAAGATGCAAATATCTCGGCGGGTGGCGATATTACTATCGTGACTCAAAATGATATCGGTAGCGCAACGGGAGCGGTTGAGATTGATCTTGATGGTGATTATACCGATGACGAGCGAGTTCAACTTGCCGCAGCTGAACGAAATGACGTCTACTTCTTACTGGAAGAACGAGCGCAGAATGTAACTGTTGATGTGGAAGAATCCGATAGTGGAGATTCTTTGGTTCGTGACTCGGGCAGTTGGATTGATGATGGATTTGTCGCTGGTATGCAAATCCGAATCGCCGGTGATAGCTCAAATGCGAATGACGAAGGTAGCTTCTACGAAGTCGCTACGGTCACCGACTCGACGATGACACTGACATCAACCGACCTATCAGTAGAAATCAATGTGACTCTTGATGTTGCGGCAATCAGCAGCACCCCTGATCTGATCACCTTGATCAATGACAATGACGCGAATTGGGCCGATGTCGGTTTAGTACAAGACGGTTATGTACAGGTAGGTAGTGAAACATACCAAATCGTACGCATGAGTGGCTTGGTTATTGACCTGGAAGAAGTTGACCCATCTGTTGTTTCATCAGCAGTCACAACGTTAAGCAACTCTGATTATCGTACTGCAAATGTAACGAAGATCGTGATCGATCAACGTGAAGATATCGATGTACTTGTCGCAGGCACTATTTCAGCAACGGCATCAGGCAATGTTTACCTAGGGTCAGAACAATCGATGGAGATCGATTCTATCTCTGGTGAGAATGTTCGTATTAAATCTAAGCAGAGTCTTACGGATGGCACTGGTTCATCTGCATCGGTTTATGCAGGCAGTACCTTAATTCTAGAGGCAGGCTCAGGTGCTATTGGTAGTTCATCTAACCGATTCAACATCGATCTTGATAGCGATGCCACATTAACAGCACGAGCTCAGCAAGACATCTACATTACTGAAGTAGATTCGAATTTGAATGTTGCAACGATTTACTCGAGTGGTGGTACGGTGGACCTACTGGCGCTGAACGGCTCTATCGTTGATGCCTTTAACCATGATTACGAGAATATTCGAGCGGTAAATATCGTTCTCACTTCGAACATTGGCTCGATTGGTGAAATAGGTAATTTACTTGATATCAATCTGATTGGTGGCACGTTCACTGCGACGGCTCTAAACGATATTCGCGTGAATGAAACCGAACAAAATTTAGATATCGATAAAGTGGAATCGACCAATGGTGATGTTGAGCTAATCGCACACCTCGCGATTTTAGACGCACTGAATGACGTTGAGGCTGATGTCATTGCTAACAGTATCGCGTTAACTGCGCGTTTAGATACGGTAGGTCAAATTGGTAACGATCTTGATATCGATACTGGCTCAGCCGAAGGGGACAATCTAACGCTTTCAAGTGCAAATAATGCGCACATAACCGAAACCACCGGCGATCTATATCTCAACACAATTCAGACTGGTGCAGCGGCCATTGCCTTTATTGCAGCACCAGCTGGCAGAATCTTGAATGATAATAGCAGCGGCAATAATGTAACCTCAGGCATGGCTTACCTATTTGCCGCTAAAGATATTGGTGAATCAGATAACGCAATTACGACAGAAGTTGGCAATATCCAAGGTCAATCAACGGCAGGCAGTACTTATATTGAAAATACTGGTGCTCTGAGTGTCGGTGGTGTCGTAAACGGACTACCGAATGGTCTGTTGGCTGGTGGTGACGTCAATATTGTCACTCGCAGTCCTATTACAATTACAGAGAACATTACCGCTGTTGGCGATATCAACCTTATCTCAACGGATAACTCAGCAGACGACAATATTACTGTCGTAAACGGTGTGACTCTGGAGACTCAATCAAATATCAACATTAACTCTGGCGATGGTTTCATCCTCGAAGCGGGGGCTGTGTTGGACGCAGACATGAGTGTGAATATAGATGTCGATAAGGGTGATACAGGAAACTCTGATGCACAAGGTGCTGTCTCTGAGGTTCACGGTTCAATTAACGCAGGAACAACGATTAACTTCCTAGGTGGTGATGATGAAGATAGCCTGACGATCACGGGTTCACTTCAAGCTCAGACCATTACCATCAATATGGCTGAATCAGATGACTACGTCATGGTAGATGCTGCCTCATTGGTTGGTGATGTCTATGTCAACATGGGTAGTGGTGACGATGAGATTATCGTTAACCAACTTCATAGCCGTGATGATGCACTTGTTCTTGATGGACAAGGTGGTACTGATAGCTACATCATCAACCGTACCGGTAGTGATGCCGATTACACTATCGATGTGAGTGATTCGGGTGCTAAAAATGACGGTGCGGATGTACTAGAAATTAATGGTCTAGCACAAGCCGATACTTTCTTACTACGTGCGCATTTTGTCGCTGCGATGCATGACGATGGAAATGGTGGTTATGGCGATACGGTAGAACGTATCAACTATGACAGCTCTATCAATGCTCGTTTGATCATTAATGGTCTAGATGGTGCAGATAGCTTCTATAGTGATGACACCAGTACCATTGTGACGCTTGATGGTGGTGCAGGTAACGATAGCTTCCAAGTTGGTCAATTATACGGTAGCGAGCGCACCCTCAGCGCAGGAACAGTGGCTGCCGGTGATGAAATTGAAACTACTGAAACAACATTAGGCTACCTAAGCCGCGGTAACAGCTTGCCAATGGTTATTTACGGTGGCGATGGTGAAGACAGCATCAAGGTTTACTCAAACAAAGCGGTAACCAAACTCTATGGTGAAGCAGGTGATGATAGTTTTGTTGTTCGTGCATTCTTGTTAGCAGACAGTGGTCTGATTAATAACAGCGTCGATGTTGAGCTATTCGGTGGTGAAGGTGAAGACACCATTGAGTACAGCATCAATGCCGCTCTCAAAATTGATGGTGGTGCAGGTAACGACCGAGTTGTGGTCTTGGGTACAGAAGGTGATGATAACTTTATGATCACTGAGGACGGCATTTTTGGTGCAGGTCTCAACATCGGTTACACAGGCGTTGAGTTTGCAGAGGTCGATGGCCTAGAAGGCGATGATACCTTCTATGTTCTAAGTACCAATGAAGATGTAGAAACAACCATTATCGGTGGTCTAGGTGCTGACCAGTTCAATGTTGCAAGCGACGTAACGAAACCGATAGTGTCTTACGCGGTAGAAGGCCGTAGCAGCTTCATTAATCACAGTGTATTTAGTGAAGATGAAGCGTTCAACGGCATCTTTGTTGAAGGTATTTCACTGAATGTGGCAAGCCAAGATAATGGTGCGGTAGGCGTTGATAAGCAGACACTAGTCGTTGATGAAAGCGGTGTGACGGACAGCTATGAACTATCGCTGAATGTGGACCAGCCAACCGTTGCAACCGTGGCCTATGTAACGGTATCTGCAGCGCGTGCATCCAGCAGTGATAAAGACAGTACCAATGGCGAAGCTGCCAGCATCCTAGTGTCACTAGACGGAATCAATTATTACGAATCATTAGTAGTGACTTACGATTCAACATCTAACTGGGATGACAATACAACTATCTACGTGAAAGCGACTGATGATAGCGCAATGGAAGGTGCACGTGACTACGTTATAAGCCATAGCGTAACCAGCGATAATCCTGAGTTTGATAACTTGGACATTGCCAATGTAGAGGTCCAAGTTTACGACAATGATCAAGCTGACCTGATTGTGCTTCCTCAGCAAGGTGAGCAAGTGGTAGAGGGTGGTTCGAGTATTACCTACGATGTGCGTCTCACTACACAGCCTGAAGCTGGTGAGGTTGTAACAGTATCGATTGCTGAAATCATTGGTCAAGGTGCAGCAGCGCAGCTTTCTTTAGCTAATGCAGAGTTAACCTTCGATTCGAGTGATTGGAACCAAGTCAAATCATTCACAGTTACAGCATTAGATGACTTAGATGTGGAAAACGTTTACCAAGCAGGTGTGTCAATATCAACAAGTAGCTCATTGAATAGCTCTGATTACAACCAACTTGATTCAGTCGAACAAATGGTAGCGGTGGTCGATAACGACAGCGGCGCAGTGATTATTGAGCAAACGGATGGTTCGACACTAGTGAGTGAGACTCAAACCGATGAATATACGATCGTGTTGAGTAAAGCGCCAACCGCTCCAGTAACGGTGAACTTGTTGAATGATGGTCAAACCCTGTTCTCAAGTGCAGACAGCCGATTTAATGCCCTCGATAATACCGTGACTTTTGATGCGACCAACTGGGATCAACCAATTACGATCTCTCTAGCGGTAAACCCAGACTACCAAGAGCAAGAGGGTCAACCGGTACAAAATCCACCTCTACAGCCCCATACGTTAACAGGCATCAACGGTAAATTGGTTATCGAAGGAGGATCATCATCTGGTAAAGACCGAGCATTGAGCGTGGCAGTCATGCTGCCAACGGAAACTGATTCTGAACTTCCAGTGAAAGATATCGAGATTAATGAATCACAACAGACGGATGAATTGAATATTTTCAATGACGGTAGTGTTGAGAGCGATAATGGTATCTTGACTGGCTCAAGCTTAACTGGCCTCGGCATGGGTGAAGGTATTGAATACAGTGATATCGAAGTTGTAGAGCTGTTCTTAGGTCAGGGAGACGATAGTCTGACAGTCGAAGGAACCGCGGCGGGTTCTATCACTGTTGTTCACGGTGGAGGCGGTAACGACACCTTGTCTGTAACAGGCAGTGATGCAGCGTCAGCGTTAATTTTGTTTGGTGAAACCGGTCAGAACGGTTGGTCTTATGACGCGACTTCTGATGAAAAAACAGATAAAGCTCGTGAGTTTGCTAACCCTGGCAATGACATTATTGATGCATCGGGTGCTGGCGGTTCAGTTGTTATCTACGGTGGTGCAGGTAATGACCAGATTACTGGCAGTCAATACGGTGATCACCTAGCAGGTGGTTCTGGTAACGATACGATTAACGGCCTAGGTGGTACGGATCATATTTATGGTGATGCCGGATTCAATGTTGATACATCAACTCGTCTTGACCTGACGACTCAGATGTTGACGGTTGTAAATGATGCAAACACCCAAACGGATAACCTAGAAACATCCGATGATCTGACTGTTGGTAATGACATCATCAATGCGGGTGAAGGCGATGACATCGTGATTGCCGA
Organism: Vibrio maerlii; assembly: GCF_003415655.1. Lineage (GTDB taxonomy): Bacteria > Pseudomonadota > Gammaproteobacteria > Enterobacterales > Vibrionaceae > Vibrio > Vibrio maerlii. The sequence continues at coordinate 63,537 of NZ_QRHC01000015.1, read as the reverse complement.
TAAGGGTGTTATCAATCAAGCCGCTAATACTAACCGTATTCTGTCTAGTACATTGAATGATGTACTAAGTGTCAGCAACACTGGGTTTACATTGGGTGGAAGCGACACCGTTGTGGGTAATGAAGGCAATGACATGATCCTTGGCGGTCAAGGCCAAGATTACTTATATGGCGGAAACGGTGCTCAAGGTTCGACGATTATCGGCGACGATGCAGATACGATTCTAGGTGATATGGGTACGATTACCTTAGATTCTGGCATTGTAGTCTTGGTTGCGTCTTCAGATACATCGCTCGGTGATGCAGATGAAATCTATGCTCAAGAAGACAACGACATTGTAATTGCCGGTGCTGGCAGTGATCTTGTCAAAGGTTCGACTGGTAATGACTCAATTCTGGGTGATTTCGGTGAGGTTGACCTTCGCAATGGTACTGCAGTTCTTAAGACCGAAGAGGGCGACCAAAATGCGTTTGGTGACGACACCATTCACGCTGGCTCTGGTAACGATAGAGTGTTAGGTGGTTTAGGTAGTGATGTTATCAAATCTGCCTCTGGCAATACGCATGTTGTTGCGGACAATGGTAGCTTGAATTACAACGCTCAAGAAATCTTGGTTTCTGCACAAACTTCAGATGTTTCTCTAGGTGGTAACGACACGCTAACACTAGGTTCAGGTGACAATACTGTTCTGGCCGGTAATGGTGAAGATACCATTACGACTGAGAATGGTGTTGACCATATTATCTCTGATAACGGTCTGTTGACCTACGACGATCAAGGCGTTCTTGTCCAAGCAATGAGTCAATCACACTCAGAGGGTGGAGATGACACCATTGTCACTGGCAATGGAAATAAGCTGATCATTTCGGGGTATGGCAATGACAGCGTTACTACGGCAAGCGGCGATGACACTATTGTTGGTGACAATGGCCAAGTAGACCTTGTCGCTGGTGTGGTTCGTTCAATCCGTAGTACGGATATGGATGACTCTACAGCTGGTAACGACACGATTGTCGTTGGCACTGGTAATGATCGAGTTATTGCTGGCCTGGGTTCAAACATCGATGCGCAACCTGCCGAGTGGGTAGATGGTGTTCTTGAAAAAGAAGCAACAGACGCGATTGTCGCTGGAGACTCGATTGAGTCTGCATCTGGCAATACACATGTACTAGCAGACAACGGCGTACTAAGTTACAACGCCCAAGGCGTTCTAATTGAAGCGGTGACGACTGAAGAGAGCCTCGGTGGTGATGACGATGTCACACTAGGTAACGGTAACAACGTTGTGCTTGGTGGTCAGGGTAACGACACCATTACTACTTCCGAAGGTATTGACCATATCTTTGGTGACAACGGCCAATTCACTTACGACGATGCTGGCGTTATGACGCAAGCGCTGAGTACCTCTTTAATCAATGGTGGCAATGACGTCATCGATGCGGGCAACGGTGGCAATATCGTTGTTGCAGGTAATGGCAACGACCAAGTAACAACCGGAGCAGGTAACGATATCGTGATTGGGGACAATGGTCAAATCGACCTAGTAGATGGTGTTATCCGAGTAATGCAAAGCACTGACGAAGATGAAACCACCACAGGCTCAGACATCATTACCTTAGGTACTGGTAATGACAAAGTGATAGCGGGTCTTGGTAGTGACATTGTGACCTCAACATCGGGTGATACGCATGTTCTAGCAGACAACGGCGTGCTGAGCTACAACGCCCAAGGTATTCTGATAGAGGCGGTAACGACGGAAGATAACCTAGGCGGCTCTGACGTTGTTGTATTGGGCTTTGGTGATAATAAGGTTATCGCAGGTGAAGGCAGCGATAATATCACTACTGTTGGCGGTGATGACCACATCATAGGTGATAATGGCCAGTTGTTGTACGACGACCAAGGTGTCATAACGAACGCTAAGACTAAGTCTTTGGCGCTAGGGGGGGCAGATGCAATCAGTGCTGGCGATGGAGAAAACATCGTACTAGCTGGCTTCGGCAGCGACTCAATTTCAACGGGGGCGGGTCAAGATACAGTTGTCGGTGACAATGGTGAGGTTCGTTTTGTGGATGGCGCTCGTCGTCAAGTATTCTCTACGGATACCACGAATGCTACCGGTGGCAGTGATGTGATTTCGGTAGGTGCGGGTCAAGATCAGGTTATCGCAGGTGTAGGCAGTGATAATGTGACTAACCAATCTGGTGAAACCATTGTTATTGGTGATGATGGTGTCATCTTCAGTGATGCTGCAGGTCGTTATGTGGGTGTTCGCACTGGCGATACAACGATTGGTGGTAACGATACATTAACGGGTGGTTCAGACCGAGATATCCTGTTTGGTGGTTTTGGTTCAGACCGTCTTGATGGTGGCGCAGGAAACGACATCCTGGGTGGTGATGGTTCTCAAGTAACGCGTTCTGTTCTAAGCGTCAATGAAGATACGATTATCTTTGAGTCTGTAGATCTGTTTGTAGGTGGTGATGACACCTTGCTTGGTGGTGCTGGTCAAGATCAGATGCAAGGTCACTTTGGTAGTGACTTGTTCTTCGCCAACTTTAGTGAGGACGTATTGGTTGGTGAATACGGTCGCTTTACCTTTGTTGATAGTGAATCAGAGTCAACCCCAGCATCTATCATTTCGCTCGCTCAGGGTAATCTAGACCTTATTCGTCGCACGCAGTCAGGTCTGTTTGGTGGTTATGCGAAGCAGGTTTACGCAGAATCGAACCTTGGTCAAGCGGCTCGTAGTAGAACGGCCGTGACAACAGTGTTTGACTTGAGCGCCGACCAAGCCTTTGCCAACCTAAGTCCTATCTTCCAAGCCAATGGCTCTGGAGGCTCTGAAGGTGCAGACTTTGTGATACCAACCGATCCAACCGCGGCAGGTTTTGAAACATTGCCTGAAGACGGAGAAGAAGTTTCTGAAGAGGTGATCAACGAAGAGGGTGCTGAGACAAAAGCTGCAGAGCCAACGGTTGTTCCTTTGGAAGTTCAAGGCGAGCAATCAGAAGGTGAGCCAACTCAAGAGCCTCAGGAAGAATGTGACCCAGAAACAACAGAGTGTAAAGTTGAGGAAGAGGTAGAAGAACAGGAAGCCCCAGCAGACACTTCATCTAGTAATATTGATGTAAAAGCGGCGGTTGCTGGATTAGGTGGCTGGATGGTGATGCGAGCGGACTCAAAGGCGACCCCTAAGGGACGTAAGCAGAGTTAAGCCATGACACAGAACTGGACACCAACATCGAAGGTGGTCTAGATTTAGTGTAAGCTTTTCACATAATTACAACATTATGTTAAAGAAAAGCTGTGTTCAGCCTTAGGTTGAATGCAGCTTTTTATTGAGAGACTGTTTTACTTTATAGGGACATAAGTATGACGGAGCAGGTCGGTACGGCTGAAAAGCCGGCATTTTCCGAGAGTCAGAACAATGATACTGAGTTCAATCTAAGTTATTACCAAGAGTGGCTAGTACATCATCAAAACATCATTGATGGGGTGAAAGCAGCTGTTATCTATTTGCCAACTAATAATGGACTCATACCTACTGCAACACTCGCCCCTGGCAGTGATGTTTTTAATCAACTTACCGAGTTAGCAGAAAATCAGTTTTCACTGTCCAGTCCTCAAGTGTCAGCGCTTGGGCAAGCGAAGTCTCAAACTTCTACCTTCGGTTTGGTCTACCCCGTTCAAGACAATCAACAGCAACTCATTGCCTTCGTCGCTATGGCTGTCAATGTGCGCTCGCAACAAGAGCTTACCCAAGCCATTACGCTTCTTGAACTCAGTACCTCGAGTCTTGAGGTGGTTGAGTATCAGCAAAGAAGTAAGTTGCTTTCCGAGCAGCAAACGTTCAATCAACAGAAGGTAGACATACTTGCTAGCGTGTTATCAGAGTCTAGTTACAGCGCCGCTGCAGTGCGATTAGTCACGGAAATGACGGTGCTTTACAACTGCGATCGCACCAGTATTGGTGAATACAAGCGCAAGCGCTCAAAGTTGCAATTCCTCTCCCATAGTGCTCAGTTTGGTAAGAAAATGAATCAGGTTCGTCTTATCGAAAATGTGATGGATGAGTGTATCGATCAAGGTCGACCTATTTGTTTTCTTGGTAGTGCTGCGGAAACCGAAAGTCCTATTAGAGCAGATAAGGTACTCAACGGTGACACAAATGGTGACATTGTTAATGCACACAAAGCCCTTTCCGAACACCTTGGGGATATATCTATCATGTCGCTTCCCATCTATCTCGATGGCAAGATCGCAGGAGCCGTTGTTGTCGAAGGAAAGGCTGGACAAGTTTGGCGTCAGAAAACTGCAGAAGAGGCTCAGAGTCTAGTAAGCCTAGTGATCCCAACCTTGGCTGATAAAAAAGAAAAGGACAAATCTTGGTTACGAAAGACGTTAGATGCAACCGCTACTCAGTTAGGACGTTTACTAGGACCGAGGTATCTTGGACGAAAGCTAGTTGTTCTAAGCTTAGCTGCAATCTGTTACTTGCTCGCTACTTGGGTGATTCCTTACAAACTCTCGACCGATGCGGTTGTAGAGAGTGCTGAACTGCAAGCGGTTGTTGCGCCTTATGATGGTTATATAAATGAAGCGACGGCAAGAGCGGGTGATAGAGTTGAAGCTGAACAGCTTTTGGTCAAAATGGATGATCGTGATTTACGACTCGAAAAACTCAAGTGGTTAAGTGAACAGGGTAAGCTCAATCGACAGTATCTTGAAGCGGTGGCAGTACGTGACAGAGCAAAGATCAATATTATTAATGCCCAGCAGCAGCAAGTCACAGCTCAATTAGAGTTAATCAACAGTCAACTCAAACGGGGGGCATTAACGGCCCCTTATCCAGGGTTAATTGTCAGTGGAGACCTTAGCCAAAGGTTGGGTAGTGCAATCTCTAAGGGAGATGTGTTGTTTGAGGTTGCTCCGGATGAAAATTATCGAATCAAATTGTTGGTGAAAGATAGTCGAATCTCAGAACTTAAGTTGGAGCAGACTGGCGAGCTGTATTTATCGGCTCTACCTGAGCAAAAATTTGCATTTAAAGTTAATAAAGTCACACCATTAACGGAAGCGATTGAAGGGACAACTTACTTCGTTGTGGAGGCCGATCTGCTCTCGTCGAGTGATCAGTTACGCCCTGGTATGGAAGGGATTGGAAAAGTCTACATAGATGACCGACTTGGGATAAAAGTTTGGACTCGTGAGCTCGTGGAGTGGGTGAAAATTCAGCTGTGGACTTGGTGGGGCTAATGTATGTCAGCATCACTCTTCAGTCCTTCTTGGTATAAAGTTGCCGATCTCAAGGTTCGTATTCGCAAGCACGCCAATATCCACCGACATGTTTATAGGGGGAAGGTGTGGTTCGTGCTGCAAGATCATGTAACTGGGCAGTTTCAACGTTTTACACCAGAGGCCTATCAGTTGATTGGTTTGATGGATGGCAATAGAACGCTTGACCAAGTTTGGGGCCTTGCTTGCGAGCAGCTAGGGGATGACATACCGACGCAAGATGAAGTGATTCAATTGCTAGGACAACTCAATAAAGCCAATGTCATTCAAACAGATAAACTTCCTAATGTTCAGCAGCTCGATCAAAGGCGGGGACAAGAGCAAACCAAAAAGTTGCTACAGCAGCTTAAGTCTCCGCTAAGTATTAAAATCCCACTTCTTGATCCTCAACGTTTCTTGCACTCCACTCGTTGGGTTGCGACAGCCGTCTTTTCTAAATTGGGTGCTCTCGTTTCTGTGTTGATTTTGGTAGCTGGTGTTATGTTGGCTGCGCTTAATTGGCAAGAGTTAACCAACAACCTCAGTGACAAAGTACTCGGTGTTGAGAACCTGTTTCTTATGGCTCTCGCTTATCCTGTAGTAAAGCTCATTCATGAGTTGGGGCATGGTTATGCCGTAAAACGATGGGGTGGAGAGGTTCACGAAATGGGGGTGATGCTGTTGATATTCATCCCTGTCCCTTATGTAGATGCTACTTCAGCTTCCTCATTCAGAAACAAATATCAGCGAATGATTGTGGGTGCCGTTGGTGTATTTGGAGAGCTATTGATGGCTTCCATCGCCATGATTATCTGGACGTTGGTCGAACCTGGGCTTATGCGCTCTTTGGCGTATAACGTCATGTTGATTGGTGGTATTTCGACACTTCTATTCAACGGTAATCCACTACTTAGATTCGATGCTTACTATGTCTTATCGGATTACTTGGAGATACCAAACTTAGCTTCACGAGGAAACGTACAGGTGGGTTACCTCGTGAAACGTTATGTCTATCGAATTAGCGAAGTGAGAAGCAATGCGTACAGTCGCAAAGAGTCGGTGTGGTTAGCCAGTTATGCTATCGCAGCCTATATCTACCGACTCTTTGTGATGGTCATAATTTCACTATTTGTTGCAAGTAAGTACTTCTTTATTGGTGTTATTCTAGCGGCTTGGTCTATTTGGAGTAGCTTGATTGCACCTATTTTGAAAGTCAGTGTCAGCCCTTTGAAGGATTCATATATGCAAAGGAAAAAAACACGGGTTTATGCTATTTCACTGTCTGTGGTGACGGCTATTTTGGCGGTATTGTTTTATCTACCTGTACCACTTCAAACATACGCTCAAGGTGTGCTCTATGTCCCTCAAGAGTCTTATGTTCGAGCTCAAGCGAGTGGGTTTGTGGAGTCGATACTTGTTGAGGATGGAGCAAGGGTACAATCAGGCGAGGTACTTCTTCAGATGGCCGACCCAGATACACTCACTCGTGTGGAAGTCATAGAAGGCCAATTAAGGGAAGCTCGTGTACGCTATGAAGCGAGTGTTAATAACCGTAGTGAGTCGGAGATTCTCAAGCAAGAGCTGGACTTCATCGAACAAGAATATCAAGACATGAAGTCACGGTTAGATGCACTTTTGGTTACCAGCACTACGCAAGGAGATTTTGTGATTCCTCAGGGCTCAGGTACTGAAGGTCGATTCTTCCAGCGTGGTGATATTTTGGGTTATGTTGTTGACTATCAAAACCTTCCGTTGTCTGTGATGATTACCGAAGATGATATCGATTTAGTTCGTAACCAAACTCAAGGTGTAAAACTTAAGCTTGCATCCGACCCATACCACGAATATCAAGCGAGTATTCAACGAGTTCTTCCTGCGTCTACCCAAATCTTACCTAGTGCCACGCTCTCAACAGAAGGTGGTGGTTTGATCGCGCTCGATCCAAACCGATCACAAGAACTTCAGGCGTATCAAAATTATTTCCGTCTAGAGATGCAAAGTGATCAGACACCTAAGTTTCGCTTTGATGAAAGAGTACATGTCTTGTTTGAACATCAACCGGAACCCATCATTTATCGTTGGGGGCGTGAAATTCGACGAGTGTTCTTGAGGCAGTTTGATGTATAGCAGACCGAGTCGACTTCCAAACTCTGAGCTTGAAAGGCCACAAAAGAGTATTGCCAAAAGCGAACGCATGGTTCGCTGGTGGAATACGTTAACTTCCTATACAAGCCGACCAATTCGTTCTTCTGTGTGGTTCTATCGCCCCCTTTTATGGCGTACTAAGCGCTTAGAGTCTGAATTGGAAGCCTTGTCAGAGCAGGAGCTAGACACTCGTATTGAGGTTAACAAACGTCAATTACATCGCGACGGACTCACAACTAAGTTGCTCATAGAGTGTTTCGCGTTGATTCGCGAAGTTTCTGGTCGAGAGTTAGGGATGTGGCATTTCGATAGCCAAATTTTAGGTGGGTTGGCAATATTGCACGGCAATATAGGTCAGATGCAAACAGGTGAGGGTAAAACGCTCACCGCAACTTTACCCGTCGCAGCGGCGGCAATGGCTGGAGTTCCAACTCACGTTGTGACGGTTAATGATTATCTGACTGAACGTGATGCAGAGCTAATGAATCCGGTATATACGCGCTTGGGATTGACCGTTGGCGTGGTTATACAAGGCCAAGAATTGGCAGAGCGTCAGGACAATTATCGTTGCGACATTGTTTATTGCACCAATAATGAGCTGGCTTTCGATTACCTAAAAGATCGTATTGAGCTGGCGTCGACTGACAGTGCGATTCAACTCCACGCTCAACGCGCGTTTGGTAGCCATACCGATAGTGGTATCAATAAGCTCATGTTGAGAGGGCTTCATTTTGCAGTCGTCGATGAAGCCGACGGTGTGTTTATGGATGAGGCTTCCACTCCGTTAATCATCTCTGGTGAAGAAACCCCCCAAGAAGGACAGGAGCTGATGTATCAACAAGCCTATTCGTTGGTTGAACAGTTGGTTGAAAATGAAGATTTTAGAGTAATAAAGCAACCAAGGTTTATTGAGCTGACCGTGGTAGGCAAGCAAAATATCGAGAAGATGACGGAAGGACTTGGTGCTCTGTGGAAAGGCCAGGTGAGACGCCTTGAATTGGCAAGGCAAGCTCTGACGGCACAATACTTATTTGAAAGAGATAAGCACTATTTAGTCGACGATGGCAAAGTCATCATTATTGATGAACACACGGGTCGCAGAATGCCTGACCGGACTTGGGAGCGAGGTCTGCATCAACTGATCGAAATTAAAGAACATTGCGAGCTGAGTAACCCAAGGTCAACATTAGCAAGTATCAGTTTCCAAAATTTCTTCCGCTATTACCATCACCTCTCAGGAATGACAGGAACAGCAGATGAGGTAAAGTCGGAGTTTTGGCGTATTTATGGGTTACCCGTTGTAGACATACCCACACACAAGCCATCTAAGAGAAAACAGTTAGGGACAACGGTCCATCGAACCGATCAAGACAAGTGGCAATCCGTTGTCGATAGAGTGGTTGATTTTCAATCTCAATCTGAACGTGCGATCTTAATCGGAACACAGTCACTGAGATCCTCTGAGCAATTAAGCTCACTACTTGAGTTTCGTGGGATTCCTCACCAAGTACTCAATGCAAAACAAGACCAAGAAGAGGCTGAGATAGTTAAAGCCGCAGGTCATGCTAACAGGGTGACGATAGCAACCAGTATGGCTGGCCGCGGTACAGATATTAAGTTAGATGATGAAGTTGAAGCAGAGGGAGGCTTGCATGTCATCATTACCGGCTTACACGATTCATCACGAGTCGATCGGCAACTTGAAGGGCGTTGTGCCCGACAAGGAGACAGGGGCAGTGTTGAATTTCAACTATCACTTGAAGATGAGGTTATAAATCATAAATGGGCCAAGATATTATTGACCATTTATCAATTCCCCCTTTCCAAGAGGTTGAAAAACAAGCTATTGTTAAGAGGGATTCGCCGTTGCCAGACACGAATTGAGCAACAGCAAGAACGTATGCGAAAAGAGTTATTAGTTCGCGACGAGCAGCAGCAGGAAGTGCTGTCTTTTTCAGAGCGCAAGGTGTAGCCCTGTTTGGGCATAAGGTATAACAAGCTATGAAGAAAACGAGAAAATGGAATTTTGCCTTCTTACCAGTAGTGATAGTCTCAACTATCGCATCAATATCTGTGAGCAATACCTATGCGGAGACATTCCCTAATGAGTTTCCGTCACAACCGTTAAGCTGCTTACTAGAGCCGAGTTTTGACGTTGAGCTCAGTAGTGAAGTGCAGGGCGTAATAAAAGAGATGAACGTACAGCGCGGCGATACCGTTAAGAAAGGTCAGGTGGTCATGGAGTTAAAGTCGACCGTCGAAACAGCAGCTGTGAACACCGTTCAAGCACGATTAGAGTTTGCAACACGTAAAGTGAAACGAAACGCTGAGCTTTTTAAAAAAAATCTCATTTCAGACAACGAGCAGGATGAGATGCTAACGGAGCAGCGCCTTGCTGCTTATCAACTAAAGGAAGCGCGAGTGAGACTAGCACAACGAAAAACGCGCAGTCCTATCTCTGGTGTCGTCATCGAAAGAATTAAGGACCCTGGTGAGTTTGTGGATGAAACGCCATTTCTGCGCGTGGCAACGTTGAATCCAATGCATGCCGAAATTGTTCTTCCGGCTGAGTTATATGGCTCAGTGTCGAAAGGTGAAAAAGTGTCCCTAACCCCAATTGGTACCCAACAACCTTACGAGGGAACGGTTAAGATTATCGACCCTATCATTGATGCCGCGAGTAATACCTTTGCAGTGACGGTTTCACTAAGTAACGATAAAGGGGATCTATCTGCCGGTGTAAGGTGTCAAGCTGACTTTACCTCTAAGTAGCTCTAGTTGCTGCCAAGTGAGTTTAAGACTTCAATGCCGCAGGTGAAACATCACAGCGTTTGAATAGCGTTTGCCACGCCTTAACGTGCCGTTTGGATGCTTGTTTAAACTGTTGGTGAATAGTATCGTTCGGGTAAGACTCATTGAGCTCAATGAACAGAGTATTGATGAGGGTACTAGCGTCCTTCAATTCATGATGTGTTTTGTTGAGGTATGCAAGATAGGGCTGCACCTGTTCGACATAGTAGAGTTGGAACACGTTATTCAGATATTTAAGTTTCGTCGTATCGCGATTCTTGCCACAAGGTACTAATTTTGAGTTGTTTCGAATTGTCTCCGTGGTGAGATCTAGCCATTGAACTGCACGTTGTTTTGAGTAATACAAGTCCCCGATAACTTTAGATTTTTCCAAGACCTCTTGATATTGCTTAACGTTTAATGTGGATTTCTCTTGCCAACTCAAAGACGAACTCGTGAGCAAAGCAATGCTGTCTATCGCGTGCATCACAGAAGATGTTGCTGAAGAGTTTGAAAGCCAGGCGGATCCGGATAACTGTGCTGACATCGCTTTACTTGACACCAGTAGGTTTCGAACATGTAGCGGGTAGTGGCTTTGCTTGGTCTTCTGCACTGACTCAAGCTCTTGGCGTTCCTTAAGGCTGAAGGTCTCGTCGACCAAGCAACGCTCCAGCGTATTCAGTAATCTTGTCTCATAATCTAAGTGATGGAACTGATCTTGAACCTTACCAAGCTGAGAGTTTTTCTCGGCAATGAGTTGAAATAGGCCGCAGCGTCTTAGCTGATAACTTTCTAATAAACCTAAAGTGACAGGCGGGATCTCGTGGTGCACCTTTCTTTTACTCGGAATTGTGATGAGCTGAATGTCTGGAGCAGTGCTGTTCTCAACGCCTAAGACATTGCTAATCCGATCTTGGTAATCATTAAACATAGCTTCGTGTTCGTCTTGCCATAGACATCCGCTAGTCATTAAGCCTATTGCTAACGATATACCTCTTGCTACCCACTTTTTCACACACTCTCCCAAAGTCTAACGGTAACAACTGTTACGTTTGAATAACCTTCTTTGTTCATTAAGCCTTTATTATCTGAGTTTTATATTATATTACCTAGGCTTTAAATAAATGTTAGCAGACTGTATGCTGAAGTCTTGTTTTGAGGATTGAGTACGGTTATCTTAAACCAACAAGTTCAGCTTTACGGGTTAGCTGAAGTTCGGCTAGAAAGTTCTATCGACCGATGTCGAAGACACAATTAAAGGAAGAATAAACGATGTCAGAACAAACCAAATACCGATTAGTAACTCGCAGTGATTTTGATGGCTTAGTATGTGCGGTTTTACTAAAGCAAAAAGAACTCATTGATGATATTAAGTTTGTCCACCCGAAGGACATGCAAGATGGCAAGATTGAAATAACCTCAAACGACATTGTGACTAACTTGCCTTATGTTGAGGCTTCACATCTCACTTTTGATCACCACTTATCTGAAACGATCCGTAATACAGGTGAGCGACCAAATCACGTTATTGATCCCGATGCTCCTTCTGCTGCTCGTGTAGTATGGGATTACTATGGCGGCTTAGAGACATTCCCTGAAGCGTGGTTAGACATGATGGCTGCGGTAGATAAAGGGGATTCTGCTCAGTTCAATATGGATGAGGTGTTGGACTCTCAAGGCTGGAATCTATTGAACTTCTTAATGGATGCTCGTACAGGTTTAGGTCGTTTCCGCGAGTTCCGTATCTCAAACTACGCGTTAATGATGGACCTGATTGACTACTGCAAAGATCACTCCATTGAAGAAATCCTAGAGCTACCAGATGTGAAAGAACGTATTGAGCTTTACCGAGAACACGAAGTGAAGTTCAAAGAGCAGATCAAACGCTGTGCGACTGTCCACAATAACTTGGTTCTTCTGGATTTGACTAGCGAAGAAGTGATCTACGCGGGTAACCGATTTGTCATTTATGCACTCTTCCCTGAGTGTAATATCTCTATTCACAAGATGTGGGGTTTCCAGAAACAAAATATTGTATTTGCGACTGGCAAATCGATCTTTGATCGCGGATCAAAAACCAATGTTGGTGAGTTAATGCTTAAGTATGGCGGTGGTGGTCATATTGCCGCAGGTACATGCCAGATTGATGTTGATAAAGCAGAGCAAGTGCAGCAAGAGCTGATCACCTCAATTACGGCTGATGGCTAAACATTGTTGAATAGAATGAAAAACGCGACAATTAGGTCGCGTTTTTTAATGGTTCAAGAAGATTACTTTCTCATAAGCTTTAATGCTTTAACCGCATCCTCGCGTTTGTGTACATGGAGCTTTTTATAAAGCTTGAAAATATGTGTTTTCACGGTACTTTCAGCAAGAAAGAGCTGATCGGCGATTTTCTGATTCGAATAGTCCCTTCCTAGTAGCTCAAGAATCTGCCTTTCTCTCTTAGTTAATGCATCAACCTCTCCAGTTCTCAATACACTTGGAGTCCGGTAGTAGTTAATCATGCTTTCAAGGCACTGCCTTGGTAGCCAAAGCCCGCCATTGAGAATGTACATCACACTCTCGGTAAGGTGGTCAATCGAAGCTGTTTCAAACAACATTCCTTTCAAAGACTCCCACCTCATAAAGCTATAGTCTTCACCTGTTTTAGGGACGTTATGAATCAGTATATTAAGGTCCAATAAGTCGAAGTCCGGCAACGTCGATCCTTCTTGTAACTGAACAAGGTAGTGATAATCGAGCACGACTAAGTCCGGTTTTCTACTGTTAGTATTTACAATCAGCTGATGTGTGGAACAGGACGTAATACTCGTATTGTTGATAATTGAAAGCTGCTTTTCAATCAAGCAGCGCTGTAAGCCCTCTGGCGCAAGAAGTGTTATCTGACGTGGTTGCATTTTTCCGTATCCCTAAAAGTAACAGGACGTGATCTCGGATATTTTATTTCCTTAACCCTAACTGGATAAGGGTGAGTATAGTTTGCTCAGAGAGTAAATGTACGGATGAGAATTAGTGCACCCCTACTGTAAAATAATTAATATAAAAGTGCTAGATGTTACAGGAGGTGATTAAATCCGATAGGGAACACATAGAAAAATCCTTTATATTTATGCTCTTATAGAAAATACCAGATAAGAAGTATTTATTTTCTTGGTTCTATTAGTTAGGTTAAATACACTATTTGTCTGTTAATACTTTGTCGTACAAAATAGTCAAGACTATCCAACCTTATTAAATGTTTGCTAATTAATTATTGATATTTAAGAGATTATCACTGGATTAATTTCAATGTTACTCTAATTTTATTCTGATCACTTTTAATTGTCTTAATAGTGAGATCGTATACCAATTACTCATACCTATAATCACCTTGCTTTCGGGCACCAATCATCAGAAATGAATGTGACATTTAGTAACGGAGTAAATGTTATGAACTTACAAAAATCAGGAATTGCAATTGCGTTGTCGGCACTTTTTTTAACCGGTAATGCACTAGCAAATAACTCAAATGATAATAATGGTAGTAATGACTTAGCGAGCCACAATGACTTTTTAAGTGACAATACGGCCATTGACAACAGTGTGGATGACAGCGGCAATACACTAGTCGCGACAGATAACAGTGTTGATGATAGTGGTAATACTCTCACCGCGACGGACAATAGTGTTGACGACAGTGGTAATACCGCTAACTTCTTGAGTGGTAATACTGCGACTGACAATAGTGTTGATGATAGTGGTAACACCGACAATAGTATTGATGATAGTGGCAATACAGCTAACTTGTTGAGTGGTAACACTGCGACTGACAGTAGCAATGATAATGACAACACCTGGAATGGAAGTGCTAATACAGATACTGATAATAGTATTGATACGGATAATAGCATTGACGACAGTGGCAATACGGCTAATTTGCTAAGTGGTAACACCGCGACTGATAGTAGTAGCGATGATGACAACACTTGGAACAACAGCGCAAATACTGATGTTGACAATAGCGTTGATGACAGTGGCAACACTGACAATAGTATTGATGATAGCGGTAACACAGCAAATCTATTGAGTGGTAATACTGCAACTGATGCAAGTAACGATAACGACAATACTTGGAACAACAGTGCTAATACCACGACTACTTCCAACACTTTCATGATCGATATTGAGGCCAATAGTGTTGCGGCTAGCGCTGATCTCGCGGGTAGTGTTGGAGGGGTATCCGTATCTTATGGTACACCTCTGAGTGGCAACATTCGTGTGGACAATACTAACTCGATGGATGGCTTTACTGGTGCGGCGGGGATCACAACGATTTCGCAAAACGCCGGAGCTAACTCTTTGACTCAACAAGCTGTTAGCACTAATGCATCTGTGTTTACAGGTGAGTAAAAAATAGGAGAAAGCGATGCGTACGGTATTACTTACTTGTTGTGTGCTAGTTACGCTATCTGCTTATGCCGATGACATCGAGATCTCTCATGACGAGCTTTCTAATGTTCTGTTAGAAAGCTCTCGCGGTGGAGAATATCATCTCGATATCGACAATGTGGTTGCAAGCTCAGACATCAAAGGGATAAGTGCTGGTAACTCGGTTAATAATTCCGTGACCGGTAATAATATCATTGCCTCAGGGGCTTTAATGGAGAGCTCGGGGATCACGAGCGTTATTCAAAATAGTGGAAATAACGTTCTAATTCAGAATGCAACCGTCGTTAATATGTCGATGAAGTGATTATGAAACAGATAACGGCACTATTAATAATAGGTGGGCTATTTAGCCCACTTTGTTCAGCTCTCAATTATTTGCCAGAACGTGGACTATATAAGGTTCCAGTAAAGAGTTTTCAAGAGATGAAGTTTGGTGATGTTCATCGCCAACAATATGACTTTAGCTGTGGATCAGCAGCGTTAGCAACATTATTAACCTATCACTATGATACACCTTCTTACGAGGGAGATATCTTTGCAGCAATGTTTGAAAAAGGGAATAAGGAGATAATTAAGCAAAAGGGGTTTTCTCTATTGGATATGAAAGCGTATTTAGCTGATCTTGGTTTTAATTCCGATGGTTTTAAGGTCAATATTGATACGATCAGAAAAGTAGGTGTCCCAGGCATTACGTTAGTGAACTTTGACGGCTACATGCACTTCGTTGTAATTAAAGGAATGAATAGCTCATCCATTATTCTCGGTGATCCGTCTAGAGGCACGATGATGATGAGTTTTGAAGAGTTCGAGCAATATTATCAGGGAATAGTCCTACTTATACGAAATCATGCCAATATTGGGAAACAAACATTTATTACGGATGACAAGTATGCGATTCACCAGAAAGCACCTGTAGAGCGAGGTGTTTCTAGAGAGTCTTTAGGTGTAATCAGCATCACTTTGCCACAAGCTGGAGATTACTAACCAATGAAATCCAAAGCGTGGCTTGTTGGTTGTAGCCTATTGTTTGCGAGTAGTGTTGCAAACGCAGATGAGCTTCAACTATCACAAGATCTACTTCCAATGTCAGAGGCGCAGCTCTCTCAATATCGAGGAGGCTTTCGATTCAGTAATGACTACGTTGTTAATATAGGTTTACGCGTGCAAACCTCCATTAATGGCAAGTTAGTCTTTCACAATCAAATTGCAGAGTTAGTCATTGAAAATGGAGCGTTGAAGAGACAGCCTGTTATTCCGACAAACGATGAAATTGTACAAGCAGTCGATGATCGTTTAGTGAATGTTGTACAGGTAGGTGAGGGTAACACTATTGAAAGTACTAATGGTGAATCCATTATCCCAGACTCATTGGTCGACATAACTTCTGAAGTAGAGAGCACGATCGGCAGCAACGTTAATGCAGTATCGTCTACCGCTATAGCATCAAACATCACAAACGTAATTCAAAATACGCTAGATAATAGTGTCTTAGGATTAAGTACCATTGTAGATATTGATGCTAATGTGGGAGAAATGCTCAAGCAAAGGGTCAATCATAGACGTTTGCAAGATGCACTTCTCATAGGACAATACTAGCTGGAGTACCAACTAAAAAGCAAAAGGCATCCTCAGTGTTAATTGAAAATCGGGGGTGTCTTCTGTTAACCCTGCCTGAGCACTGATGTTAAAGGAGGAAGTTTCTGAATACGCATAGTTAATACCAAAGTTAATCGTATCCAATTGCAAAACTTTGGCTTCATCGGACGTTTGTCCATCAGTTTTACTTTTCAAAATCGTTCTATGACTAATTCCGAAGGAAAATGAAAGGTCTGGGTTAAGAGCAAAACCCATCCCAGCTCCAAGAGAGATGGTGTCTCCTAAATCAATTTCTGCCGATGTATCGCCGATACTTTTAGTGTCTTTGATATTGTAGGTATAACCAAGGTTTGCAAAGAGAACGGCAGGGTCGGTTGGGTAGATCATTGAAAGCCCTGGCTCGATGCTCCAAAAGCCGGAACCTGTCGGCACTTCATCAAACTCACGAGTACTCGGGTCGATATCAATGTCATAAGGTGAGCGGCCAGTATCTGACTTAAACTTCAAGCTACCTACCCAATATGGCGTGGTATCAAAGTTGAACTGGTGTCTTATGGCAAACTCGATGTCACCTAATCCACCGCCTTTCTCTGAAGTATTAACCACATCATCGTCTCCTGCACCTTGTCCGATAGGGCGAGTCGATATCTGATCGTTACGATACACATAAGGCAAGCGAACCTCCAACTCAGTATCATCAAATAAACCGTAGCGAGCTGTTAGCCCTGCGGTAATCGTCGTTCTGTCTGCATCACTGACTTCAATTAACCCGACAATCAGAGTTGGAAGAATGGTATAGCCTACGACGGATACATTGTTGGATGAGTTTTGCGTGTAACTAATTGAAGCATCGAAAGTCACTTTACCTTTTGGAGTAAGTACACCAGAGCGCTGGTTTACATCGGTGACGGTTTGAGGACGCTTTGGTTGATCATCTTCTGCATACAGTGGTGCAATAAACAAAGAACACAATGTTAATGGAACAATGGAATGGGATATAGCCATGACGCTGTACCTAATTATTCTTGGGTCTTATTTAATTAGGTAATATCTATAGATTCGACAATAGGAATAAAGGTGTGTTTTGGTCACAGTCTTATTGTTGAGATGGTGTAAATTTGAACGTTTACCCGTACAGAATGCGTTAGTAATAGCAGTTTTATATCACTGTGATATGGTGGTTTCTAGTCACTCAGCATAAGAACAACAACTTACATCGGCATGAACGCAATTGAATTTAGCGGCGTCAATAAGTGGTATGGAAACTACCATGCATTAAAGAATATTCATTTAACCGTCGGAACAGGTGAAATACTCGTCATATGTGGACCTTCGGGCTCAGGCAAGTCAACGTTAATTAGAACGGTTAACGGACTTGAAGGTATTTCTGATGGAACAATTAAGGTACTGAATAACCATAATACCTCTACTAATGCGGGTAAAGTCGGTATGGTATTCCAGCACTTCAACTTATTCCCACACCTCACCGTTATGGAGAACCTTACACTCTCTCCAGTTCGTTCACTCAAGCTTTCTAAACAGGAAGCGGAAAATCGTGCTCGTCACTACCTTGAGCGGGTTAAGATCTCAGAGCAAGCGGATAAGTATCCGGTGCAGCTTTCTGGCGGACAACAGCAGCGAGTCGCGATTGCCCGCTCTTTATGTATGCAGCCAGAAGTCTTGCTGTTTGATGAACCGACTTCTGCGCTCGACCCAGAAACGATTCAAGAAGTGCTGGACGTGATGATAGATCTTGCCAAAGACGGCATCACCATGATGTGTGTGACTCATGAGATGGGTTTTGCGAAGAAAGTCGCAGATCGTGTCATCTTTATGGACGAAGGCGAGATTCTAGAAGTGGGGACGCCAAATCAACTGTTCAGTTCACCAACGCACCCTCGAACTCAAAAGTTCTTAGACCAGATTTTGAGTCACTGATATGTATACGTTAATCAAGCCAGTACTATCTGCTCTACTGCAAATCATTTTGCTCATCGCAGGCCTTACTTGGTTGCTCGATTCAGGTGCTCAGGCGATGGGTTACAGCTGGCAGTGGGAAAGGGTACCAGACTACATCGCTTTTTATGAGGATGGTGAGTGGTGGCCTGCAGAGTTAATGGAAGGACTGGTTGTCACGCTTAAGATTTCTTCTATCAGCTTGTTCTTTACTCTGGTGATAGGTCTGGTAACGGCAATGTTAAAGCTGTCGAACTCTGTCGTGGGTAGGGGGGTTGCCAATATTTACATAGAGGTGATTCGAAACACGCCACTGTTGGTACAAATTTACCTTCTCTATTTTATCTTTGGCCCTGTGATTGGTTTAGATCGATTCTCAACCGCTGTACTTGCTCTGGCTCTGTTCCAGGGCGCTTATACGGCGGAGATATTCAGGGGAGGATTGAACAGCATTGATAGGGGGCAGTTTGAGGCATCAAAATCTTTAGGACTCTCAACGTTTTACACCTACTACGATGTCATTTTGCCGCAACTTTTGCAGCGCACGCTACCTCCGCTGACGAACGAAGTGGTATCTCTGATTAAAAACTCATCTATCGTCAGTGTGATGGCAATATTTGACCTTACAACAGAAGGTCGAAATATCGTTTCTGAGACAGCGATGCCGTTTGAGATATGGTTCACCGTCGCCGCCATTTATTTGGTGTTAACTTTAAGTCTGTCAGCTTTTTCCGCTTTACTCGAACGTAGGTTAGGTGCGCAGTGGCGCGCTCAATAATTTATCAATTAAGGAAATTAATAATGAAAGGAAAATCAAATTACTTTAGTTCGCTGTGTAAGCGCAGCTTTAAGAGTAGTATTACAGCGTTACTAGGCTTAGCAATCACTCTTCCATTGATGACAAGTAACGCAATAGCTTCTGAAACCCCAAATCTTGATAAGATAAATGAACGTGGAACGATCAGAGTGGGTATGTCAACGTTTGTACCTTGGGCAATGCGTAACAAGCAAGGTGAACTCGTAGGCTTTGAGATAGACGTAGCGAAGCGATTAGCTGAAGACTCAGGTTGGAAAGTCGAGTTTGTTCCTACAGCATGGGACGGGATCATTCCTGCACTACTTGCTCAAAAGTTTGATGTAATCATCGGCGGTCTATCTATCACAGAAGAACGCTCTAAGAGTGTATTGTTTTCAGAACCATACTCACACTCAGGCGTACAGGTTGCAGCGAACACTGACCTAGCTGCCGGCTTCTCTGAGTTCAGTGATTTCAATTCTCGTCGTATCAAGATCGCAGCTCGTCGCGGTGCACATACTGTTCAAGTGGCGCGAGATACCTTCCCTAAAGCAAAGATCCTGCAGTTTGATGACGACGCACAAGCATTCCAAGAAGTGTTAAATGGAAATGCTCATGCTGTTATTGCCTCAAGCCCAAAACCAGAGCATGAGGCGGTTAAAAATAGCGATAAGTTGTTTATCCCGTTTGATGAGCGTTTAGCTAAGGGCAATGAAGCTTTTGCTGTTCGACTTGGAGAAGAGGACAAGAAGGCATTCTTTGATGCTTGGATTCAAGCACGTACAGAAGACGGCTGGTTGAGCGAGCGCTATGAATATTGGTTCTCAACGCTAGATTGGCAAGACCAAATCGCATCAGGCCAGTGATTACAGGGATACTACTCTGGTGATTGGCTATTCTGCTGGTGGTAAGGCGTTTATCACCAGCGTTAACTATCCTTAAATCGGGTTAATTATTCGCTCTTATGTCGAATTTGCTATCTCAAACTAAGCCTAATACGGCTAAGTTCTCACTCCGTCTAAACACACTTGATCTTGTCTTACTTGCCGTGATCATTGTAGGTGTCGCTTGGTTATACCATCGCTCTTCTATTGGTGTAAATTACAATTGGCGTTGGAGTGATGCTTTTGAATTGATTCTTACTCCCAGAGCTGACGGTGGTTTACCTTATTTTTTCCAAGGCCTGATTTCAACCGTGCGTTTGAGTTTGTGGGGTATGTTGCTTGCCATCGTACTCGGCACCGCTCTGGGTTTAGCAAAGCAATCAAGTATATCGGTGTTTAGAGTCCCCGCGAACGCATTTATTCAATTGGTGAGAAATATTCCGCCACTCGTTTTTGTGTTCATTTTCTACTTTTTTATCTCTAATCAGATTATTCCGTTATTAGGACTAGATGCGGTACTTCGAGATTACAACCAAGAGCCGAACGCCTTACAAGCCTTCCTATTTGGTCCTGTCTCTTTATGGGAGAACTTAGTATCCGGGGTACTGTGTGTGGGTTTGCTATCTTCGGCTTACGTGGCTGAAGTTATTCGTGCGGGTTTAGCTTCAATTCCAAAAGGCCAGTGGGAAGCGGCAGATTCTTTAGGTCTATCGCGTTGGGTAAAGTACCGGTTTGTGATTGCACCACAAGTGTTAACCGCAATTACCCCCGCATTGGCAGGTCAGGCGATCTCATTAGTTAAAGATACCTCCATAGTGTCTTTGATTTCTATTCAAGAGCTTACTTTTGTCGGGACGGAGATCGCGAATTCTTCGGGCTTGATCTTTGAGATTTGGTTAATCGTAGGCTTGGTCTACTTGTTGATCTGCTTATCGCTATCTCTTATGTTCAGAAAATTAGAGCAGATAAGTCTACGACATTTAACTCGATAATAGCTTATTAACACTAAACGAAGGCGCCGTATTCGAGAATACGGCGCTTTTTAATGTGTTTTATACAAACAAGTAGTTGTATAACAGGCCAGCACTGATTGCCATGCCCAGGATTACCGTTAGGAAAGCTGCAATCATTTGGTTCTTAAATAGTGATTTGAGTAGAATCACTTCCGTCAAACTTGCACCAGCGCTACCAATGATAAGCGCCATTACTGAACCTAACGCCATTCCTTTTTGAACCAGTGCCGCGCTCAGTGGGATTACCGCCTCAGCTCGAATGTATAGCGGAATACCGATCACAGCAGCGACTGGAATTGCATACCACTTACCTTCACCTGCATATTGAGCGATGAGTTCGGTTGGGATAAAGCCATAAATAAAAGAACCAATTGCAATACCCATCATCAAGTAAGGTAGAACTTGCTTGAAGTCTTTCCATGTCGAGTGCCAGATTTTCACCCAACGGCTTGGTTCCACCTTTTCAATTTTCATTGTTGCTTCACCTGTACCACAACAACTTACAGTAACTTTTGGTTCACCACAGCTGGATTCCGCTGTCGCACAAGTGTTTTCCGCTGTCGCACAACTGTTTTTCGCAGGAGTTGGTGTTCCGCAAGTTGATGTGGTCGATTTGGTTTCACCACAACTTGCGCTTGTTCCACAAGAGCTTACAGGAGAATCTTGGTAAGCTTCTTCCTTCACGTAACGCTCAAAACCTAGTTTCTCTAGTATGTAACCTGATACTACAGAGACAAACATCGCAATGGCAAAGTAGAACACAGCAACCTGCCAGCCGAATGTCACGACAAACAAGCCAATAATGACTGGGTTAAGCAGTGGGCTGGCAAATAGGAACACCATCATAGGACCAAAACCTGCTCGCGCTCTTAAAAGACCTTTTAAGAAAGGAATGGTTGAACAAGAGCAAAATGGTGTAATTGACCCCAATAACGCCGCAACAAAATAACCTTTACCGTTACGTGAGCTTAAGATCGATTGGATCTTTTCTGGTGTGAGAAATTCCTGAAGTACGCCTACGATGTAACTAATAGCTAAGAAAAGTATCGTTAATTCAACAGCTAAAAAAGCAAACATATCTAAAGCTTCGCTTAGCATGGTCCAAATTTGTTCATTCATGATTGATTCCTATACTGCCTGAGCAGTGGTTGTGTAACTCTTTATTTCGGTAATTATAGAAATATAAGGCCATCGATCAAGAATTATTTCTAAAAAAATCGAAATAAAATATTTAGGTAAGAAAAATCAGTGACTTGGGTTTAGTAGTAAAGAGACGGATATCGGTACTATCAAAGGTTTTTGTGATGAGAAGTCTATTTTTAGCGATTTTTATACAAGCAAACGCTGACTAAAATCTGACAATTTTATTTTACCTTTTAATACAGCTTGTTAGATAAGGTGAGTAAGGTTTGCTTACGTGTTTGAGTTGATCGATATTTGACCATTTAAAAGGAATTGATTAAAGTTCGAGACCTATGTTTTGAGTGTTTTTTGAGCGCTCTGTGTTTTTTCGCCCATACTACACTTGGAAGTTCGTAGCTAAATTTATGAGTTTTAATCAATTTTCTCGCCGTGATTTCTTAAAATTATCAGCGGCTGGGGCAGCATCGGTTGCCTTTTTCCCTTCAGTATCATTTGCAGCATATCCAGATAAACCTCGAGTTATTGCAATGAACAACCTCCATACTGGTGAAGCGTTAGAATCTTGCTATTTCGATGGTAAAGAGTACGTAAATAAAGAACTTGCTCGTTTGAATCATCTATGTCGTGATTTCCGTCGCAATGAAGTTCACCCAATAGACAAAGAGTTGTTCGATCACCTAACACAGATTCAAAGACTTCTTGGGACCACCAACGAAGTACAGATAATCTCGGGTTACCGATCACCAGCAACGAATGAAGCATTACGTGCTCAATCAAGCGGTGGTGTTGCTAAGAAGAGCTACCACATGTTTGGTAAAGCGATCGATTTTCGTATTGAGGGTGTCAAGCTAGCGCATGTGCGTGAAGCAGCACTAAGTCTTAAAGCTGGTGGAGTAGGGTATTATCCAACAAGTCAGTTTGTGCACATAGATACAGGCCCTGTGAGATCATGGTAGTAGCCTTGTAATCCGTGGGGTCTAGTGTCATAGTTTGCCCAGTTTTATTGTATTTCCATAGGTTAGGTCATGGCACTTAAGTATCAAATTGTACCCGTTACTTCTTTCTCTCAGAACTGTTCCATCGTTTGGTGTGATAAAACGATGGAAGGTGTTGTCGTTGATCCGGGCGGTGATGTTGAGCAATTGGCTGTAATCATTCAAGAACTGGGTGTCGAGGTAAAGCAATTAGTGCTGACTCACGGTCACTTAGATCATGTTGGTGGCACGCAACCATTGGCAAAAAAATTGAATGCGAGAGTGATCGGGCCACATAGAGACGATAATTTCTGGCTGCAAGGTCTAGAAGGTCAAAGTAAAATGTTCGGTTTCCCTTTAACGGAAGCATTTGAACCAGACCAATGGCTTGATGAGGGTGATGTTGTCACTTTTGGCGAGGAATCGTTATCTGTTCTTCATACACCAGGACATACTCCTGGTCATGTGGTGTTGTTCAATCAAGAAGCGCAGCGAGCGTTTGTTGGTGATGTACTGTTTAATGGTGCAATTGGTCGTACAGATTTCCCGAAAGGTGATTTCAATACGTTGATAAACTCAATTAAAGAAAAGCTATGGCCACTTGGTAATGAGATGACGTTCATTCCCGGTCACGGTCCTGAGTCAACGTTTGGTCGAGAAAGAGCGTCAAACCCTTTCGTTGCCGATGAAATGCCTCTTTACTAAAAGCAACTACTTGAACTCTATCGGTTGCGCTGCTGCAAGGTAGCGGCGCAACAATCCTACAAACTCTTCTCCGCTTCTGTCGAGATCTGACGTTGATAGAAACAAATCAAATCCGTGAAACTGTCGTTGGTAACGCATTCTATTTGCCATCATGGCCTTGAGCCCGGTATATCGAACCCCTGAGCGGTCTGTATATTCGGAGCTGTCTAGGATGACATCTTCAAACTCTTTTGATTCCCACTCCTGATTTTCTTCCTTCATTTGCTTAAACCCCAAATAAAGCAGGGCACGCTGACTCATTAAAATGTCAGTAGTGATGCGCGGACATATTGCGTTGAGGAAATGTGAGTGATCTTTTAAGCGAATACCAATCCAGGGAAGTGGTGTGCGCCATCCTTGCTGACTGTATGTGCATAGCTCAATAGCAGCAATGTCTTGCCAACGTAATAGCCAACCCCCTTTGTCAAACTGTTGGTGGAAGTGGGTAGACGTTAGAGTGTAAGAGATGATGGCTTTTCGTAAGATAAAAACAGCAGTAATCCAGCTCAGCACCAATAACCCACTCCAAACTAGAGCCTTTGACCATTCGAGCGAATTAAGGAGCAACAAAGACACGATCGCAATTGCAAATGCCCCCCAGCGCGTAATCAAGGGTAGGTAGCGATAGAGCTTATTATTAACGATATGTAGTGATGGCATACTCATCTCCTAGCTTTGCCTGCCGAAGATTTATACGTTAATTGTAGGTTATCGGTCGGTAATGAACGTTCGTAAAAGCAGCGAATCTGTTAAACTTTGCGCGATTTAACATGAGAAAGTAGCAATTTCACCGTCTAAGCCTACAAATGAGTCTCCATATCTGATATAAAACGCGCTTAAAATTTTTACCACTGCGTTGAAGCAGTGAAGCGGAGAAAAGACACAATGAGACTTGCTCATAAGCGTAAAGTGCAGTCAAAACTGCAAAAACGTATTAAAGCAACTGTAGCTACAGTTGCAGCGACGAAAACAGCAAAACCTGTAGCAGCAGAAAAACCAGCTGCAGTCGTGACGAAAGCAGTTGAAGCACCTAAAGCGGCGTCTGTTGCTCTAACTCCAAAGCAACAACAAGTTTTTGATATCGTTGTTAAGAACGTAGACGGTATCAACCCTAAAGGTATTGGCCTTGAAGCTGGTCAAGAAGATACAAAAGCAGCTTCTTGGGCAACAGGCGCTCTGAAAAAACTACTCGAGGAAAACTTAGTAGTGAAAGAGCAACTAGCAGGCAACAAAGTTATCTACAAAGCAGTTTAATTCGCCTGGTAACCCTCGTTAATCAATCGAAATAACGAGCGAATAGAAATAAATAACAATAGCCCCGCAAGAGCGGGGCTATTTTGTTCCTGCAAGTGAGGCGAGTTAAGATCAGCTTCCGATGATCCCACCATCATCTTTGGTTATCATTACCACGGAAGAGCGCGGTATTGACGAACCGCCTTCTGGGAAGTGAGATGGAGCTAAGCCTTCACCAGGGTGTTGAACGCCCACAAACATCGTTTTGTGATCTGGTGTGAACGTTAGGCCAGTGATTTCACATGCGATTGGGCCTGTTAAGAAGCGACGAATCTCTCCAGTCTGAGGGTCACTACACAGCATCTGGTTGTTGCCCATTCCAGAGAAATCGCCCTCATTGCTGTATTTCCCATCTGTCTGAATCCACAAGCGTCCATAGATATCAAAACCAATACCATCAGGGCTGTTGAACATGTTGTCTTTGTTGATGTTATCACTCCCAGCCATGAGGCCCTCTTGGTGTACATCCGGATTTCCCGCCATCACGTAGATGTCCCATTCAAACTCATGAGCGGTGTGATTACCATCTTTTGGTTGCCAGCGAATGATATGGCCATAAGGATTCTGCTCACGTGGATTAGCAGCGTTTAGCGGCTGAGTATCTCTTACACCACGGTATTTGTTGTTAGTAAGCGTACAATACACGGAGCGGTTGTCAGGGTGCACAGCAACCCACTCAGGTCTGTCCATCGTCGTTGCACCGACTTGTGTCGCAGCTTTGCGAGCAAAAGTCAGAACGGATGCTTGGTCTGCAAATCCATTTTCCTTTGTAAGCCCATTTTTTCCCCAAGTGAGTTCGAGCCATTCACCGTGGCCTTTAGATTCACCGAGCGTACCGTCAAACTTGGCGACAAAGAGTGTTCCATCTTCAAGTAGATCCACATTTGAGCTCGCACTTTCTTGGTAGCGGTTCTTAGAAACGAACTTGTATAAATGCTCGCCGCGCTCATCATCGCCAAGGTAAACAACGACGTGACCACTTTCATCTAGTGTCACAGCAGCGTTCTCGTGTTTAAAGCGCCCTAGTGCAGTACGCTTTTTCGGTGTTGAGCTCGGGTTCATAGGGTCGATTTCCACTACCCAGCCATGACGATGGGGTTCCTTTGGATCTTTTGATAGGTCAAATCGTTCATCATGTTTGAACCAATCATAACCGCGATCATTCTCGCTAATTCCATAGCGCTTGTAGTTATCGTCGAGAGTGACTGTTTCTGATGAGCCAAAGTACCCGTTGAAGTTCTCTTCACAGGTTAAGTAGGTGCCCCACGGTGTTTGACCATTTGCACAGTTATTAAATGTACCCAATACCTTTTTACCTGAAGGATCTGCATTGGTTTTTAGTAGGTCATGACCAGCAGCGGGTCCAGTAATTTGCATCTCAGTGTAAGCAGTGATGCGTCGATTTAAACGCCCTTTTGGGTTAATCACCCACTGCTTATCGTCTTTTTGAAGTTCAACAATGGAAACGCCGTGCGCAGCTTGTGCCTTCATCACATCATCACTAGTGATACTTTTACCTTGATGAGGGTAGAGATACTCATTGTTGGTGTACTCATTGTTCACCGCCAAGACTGCGCGAGTATCTGAGATAGGGAAAAGTGTCATACCATCATTATTATCCCCAAACTGAGTCGCTTGCTGTTTAGCGTTGTTGGTCTGAGCAAAAGCAGCACCATCAGAAAAGATAGCATCACCCCATGAAACCAGTACTTTTGCGTTGTACCCTTCAGGCACATGGATATCGTCTGATGTTGAAATTGGGATTCCAGTAAAACCTAGTAGATTAGATGGGCTTACTTGACTCGCAATAGCACTGCTTAATGGTGATGATGCGAAAAAGCCTACTGTTGCGGCTGCACTTGAGCGTTTCAAAAACTGTCTTCGAGAGAGCGACGCTTCTACAAACTGGTTAAATTCTGGTTCTTGAGAGAGTTCTCTTTGGTCGTGATTGATGGTTTGCGCTGGCTGCTTCACAGTAACTTCCTTTTCATTAGAGTGTAATTTATAGAACACGCGAATAATGAATGAGTAGTATGACTGTTTCTTTGCATTGTTGTTGCAAAATTGCGATTGCTTTGTTTTTGGGTATAAGTGACAGCAAAAAAGCCAATCAAGTGATTGGCTTTAAGAATGCTTTTCGCGTAGTGGTAGTTACAAGAAGTAGCGAATGCCGAGACCAAAAGCTATATCTGTCGAATTATCCATATTGATGAGGTTCTCAATCATTGTAGCTTCTAACATGGCATTGCCCAGATTCAAACGATACCCCAATACAAACTCGTTTGATGCTTCAGAAAAAGCCCCTTCCTCTTCAAGAAATCCCTCATACCAGTGATATTCCATAAGTACTTCATGAAAATGGCCAAACTTATAGCCATAGCCCAGTGCAAATGCACTAGTTAAGTCTCGTGATTCGGCTTCAACCAATAAACTGTCTTCGTCACGATGAGTTACACCATAAGTGCTGAACAGAGAGTGTGGGCCATTCGCAAAGGTATAGTTTAATTGTAAACCTTGTTCAAAAGTGCTTGTTTTGAAAGGACCATCATCGACGTTTTTGTAATAAATGCTACCACCGACTGCTAAAGCGTGTGGACCCGCCAAGATCAATTGGTATTGCATGTAACCATGAAGTGCCCTGGCTAGGGTTTCCCCTTCAAAATCATCAATTGAGGTACCGTATTTTTCACTAGAAATATGGAACTGATGCTTACCAGTTTCATCACGTCCGTTTTGACCAATGTTGAAGAAGTCATGAAAACTAATAGTAAGTGAATCTAAATGGTTATTGGCTGCATAGGTATATTGATATTTCACTTCAGCCTGCAACCTAGAATCAATTTGCCAGTTAGCACCAACGAAAGCGTGGTTCTGATAATAATCCAAACTCGTCACATCAGTATGTCCCCACACGCTTGCGATAGTGCCAGATGCAAATAGTTCTACTCCGTTATGCCCGACAGGAAATGCTGAGCGTAGCTCAGTTGTAAGGCTTATTGATTGCTCAGGAGATTGAGCGTAGGTCCGCAGTGGAGTTGGGGCTGGTGCAGCATTGCAGAGTAACGGCGAAAAAGCGGCGATGAGCAACAAAGCATTTTTAAAGGTGTTGGACATATTATATAAAACGATTAATGGTTATTCATTCTGTAAATAGGTCGCGATTGTAATGTAATCAATGAAAACTCACTAGAGTATTTTTACGATAAATAGCAATCGTAAAAATGATGGGTATCTGCACGTTTATAAAGATCATATTGTGATCTTTCTGCAAACTTAAGATCTATCATTGCTTTACATTTCATTAATAAATTCCTGTAGTTATATTAGGTAAGATGTTATTATTGGCTTTATGTAAGTAATATCGAGCTAAAGACATGGAACAGTTAGTATCACAATTGAAAAAGGAATTTTATTCAAAGCTTCGTGCCTTTACTCAAGGTCAATCAACTCTTAATCACTTGACTGAAGAAGAGTTAGCGGAGCTAGAGTCAGCGTGGATAGATCTGGCTTTGTGGAAAAAAGCGCAAACTTTATAAGGTTTTATAAGAACTTACTTACAACAGATTTCTAGAAAGGCTTCCTCAAAGGAAGCCTTTTTTGTTTAAATATTAAGTTTAATTGTTATATTATAACAATTTGAAGTTTTGGGTTGAAATGCTGGGATGTTTTCCCCATATTTACGTACAAGAGACGACACGTGTCTAAGAGAATTAAAATAGGAAACCGTATGGCAGAGGTTAGAGCCAGAGTTGATTTAAAAGTCGGAAGTAAAAGCCACATTGATGCTGAGATCCTTTCCTTTCATGGACTGAAGACAGACAAAGAACATATAGCTTTGATCTTCAAGCAAGCTGATACACAAGATATTCCTCTAGTACGTATGCACTCAGAGTGCCTCACTGGTGATGTTTTCCACTCTTCGCGATGTGATTGTGGGGAGCAGTTGGATGAAACGATTGAGCTAATGGGCAAGAAAGGAGGCATTATCTTATACCTACGCCAAGAAGGAAGGGGAATAGGTTTATACAATAAGATCGACGCTTACAAGCTTCAGAGTGCTGGCATGAACACCTATGAGGCGAACAACCATCTAGGTTTTGGTGACGATCTTCGTGATTTCACCGAAGCGGCTGAAATGTTGAAAGCGCTTGGTATTGAAAAAGTTCGTTTAATTACGAACAACCCGAAAAAGATCCGTGAGCTACAACAACATGGTATTGAACTTGTGGAGTCGCTCAATACCTCTGCACACATCAAAGATGGTAACGAGAGCTACCTAAAGGCCAAAGTCTCGCACGGTAAACACGATTTAGACTTGTAGCTTCCTACGGTACTAAAGTGTAGTAAAGCACACCTCAAACCCGCTTATCGCATAGGATGAGCGGGTTTTTTTGTATAGGTTCCGACACCAAAATCTCTACTTTTACTTCCTCTGTTGAAATATTTAGAAAACCTTTTGAAATAATTTGCAATAAATTTGTAAATAAGTATGATTCTCAATCTAAAGCGCTAATGATAGTAGTTATCAATATCATTGACTGGCGCAATAATTATTACAATGTATAGAATTAATGCTCAACAAGGACGCTATTTATGCCTCAGCTCAATAAGGTTACTAAGACTCTTCTTGCTACCTCACTTTTGTTTGCTTCTCAATCAGCTTTCTCTGCTGTGAGTGAGAAACAAGTGGTTACTCACTATGCAGATCTTGCTCATGCTGTATTTTCAGACGCACATCTGACAGCAGTACAGCTAGAAAGCAAGATTGATCAATTTCTAGCTTCGCCAACTGAAAAGAGCTTTGCTGATGTTAAGCAAGCTTGGATTGACGCTCGCGTACCTTATCAACAAACCGAAGTTTTTCGTTTTGGTAATGCGATTGTGGATGACTGGGAAGGGCAATTAAATGCATGGCCATTAGATGAAGGTCTGATCGATTACGTTTCATCAGACTATCAGCATGAGCTAGGTAACGAAGGTGCACTTGCGAATATCGTTGCTAACACGCAGCTAAAAGTGGGTTCTCAAGCGGTAGATGTTTCAGAAATAACGCCTGAGCTCATCGCAGATCTGAACGAAATTGGTGGCTCTGAGGCTAACGTTGCTTCTGGCTACCACGCGATTGAGTTTTTGCTTTGGGGCCAAGATCTAAACGGTACCAATGCTGGGGCAGGACAACGTGCTTTCACAGATTTTGTTGTGGGTTCAGAATGTACGAATAACAACTGTGACCGCCGTGGTGCATACTTGAAAGCGTCTGCTGAGCTTCTTATCCAAGACTTGCAGTGGATGGAGAAACAGTGGTCTGCACAGGAGTCGGGCAACTACCGCGCCGAACTGCTAGCAGAAGATACAACAAATGGCCTGCGTAAAATGCTATTTGGTATGGGTTCACTCTCTCTAGGTGAGCTTGCGGGTGAGCGTATGAAGGTTGCACTAGAAGCGAATTCAACTGAAGACGAGCACGACTGTTTCTCTGATAACACGCACAACTCTCACTACTACAACGAACAAGGTATCTATAACGTCTATACAGGTTTATACAAGCGTGAGGATGGTACTTTGTTGTCAGGCCCAAGCCTTCATGACCTTGTTGAGCAACAGGACAAAGACGCGGCTCAACGTATTCAAAAGCAGTTCGACGAAACTCGAGCTCAAGTTGGTCAGTTAGTGAACTCTGCGGAGAAACAAGGTCAACACTTCGATCAATTGATCGCTTCAGGTAATACCGCAGGGAACGCGCTGGTTAACGAGACGATTCTAGCTCTGGTTCAGCAAACTGCTGCGATTGAAGAGGCCGCTGGAGTTATTGGTATCACAAGCCTAAATCCAGATACTGCTGACCACGAATTCTAAGAACAAAATCAATAATAAAAGGGTTTCTTTATGAACCCCTTTTGTCGTTTCCATAATATGTGTGCAATTCAAGATGTTTAATAAGCTCAATTCTCGTTTTTTGACTCCAGCGATAGCAGCCCTGATCGTCTCTTCTTTTTTCAGCTTTTCCGCTCAGGCATATTCCACTCACTCTGGTGGCAAAACAACAACGAATAAAGAAGGGGCAAATGCCTTTTCGATGCCGGCAACCAATTTACCTATGACTAAGCGTTTAGATTTCAGTGTGGGTAACAGTTTTTTTCGTAATCCTTGGGTACCAGCTCCAGCATCAACGGATGCGAGAGACGGTTTAGGCCCGTTATTCAACACCAACGGTTGCCAAAACTGCCATATAAAGGATGGCCGAGGACATACTCCAAAGCCAGGAGATGATCACATCGTATCAATGCTTGTGCGCATTAGTATTCCAGCCGAAACACCCGAGCAAAAACAAGCTTTTATTCGAGATGGTGTGGTCCCAGAGCCTACATATGGTGGCCAAATTCAAGATTTTGCTCTGCCAAACAAGCAGCCAGAAGCACGTATTCAAATTGAATATAGTGATTACCCTGTGACATTTAATGACGGTACTGAGCTTGTATTGAGAAAACCAAAGTTGGTCATTGATCAACTGGGTTATGGTGAAATGCACCCAGACACGATGTTTTCTGCGCGAGTAGCTCCACCAATGATTGGCCTCGGGTTGCTTGAATCGATTCCAGAAGAAACCATTCTGGGTTTCGTAGATGCTACCGATTCCAACAACGATGGTGTAACGGGGAAAGCGAACACAGTATGGAGCGTTGAGTACCGTCAGCATATGTTGGGACGCTTTGGTTGGAAAGCTGGTCAGCCAACTCTTAATCAACAAAATGCAGCAGCGTTCAATGGTGATGTTGGGCTAACCACCTCCCTCTTTCCGAATGAGAACTGCACGGCGAATCAATCGATCTGTAAGGATATGCCAAACGGTGGATCGCCAGAGGTTAGCGACAATATTCTCAGCTTTGTCGAGTTCTACTCACAGCATCTAGCAGTTCCCAAGCGTCGAAACATCAAAGAGTCAGAGGTGGTAAAAGGGAAAGGCCTGTTTGTACAAGCCGGTTGCGAAAGTTGTCATCGTGTGAACATCAAAACGGCAAAGCGTCCAGGGTTACCGGCCTTGTCTGAGCAAGTGATCCACCCGTATACAGACATGTTACTACATGATATGGGTGAGGGATTGGCCGACCATCGACCAGAATATCTTGCCAATGGTCGTGAGTGGCGTACTGCTCCGCTTTGGGGGTTGGGCTACACCAAAGAAGTGAATGGACACACAGAGCTTCTTCATGACGGTCGAGCAAGAAATGCTTTAGAAGCAGTGTTATGGCATGGCGGAGAAGCTGAGAATGCTAAGCAAAAGGTGTTGGCGTTTAATGAATCTGAGCGTAGCGCATTAATCGCGTTTCTTAACTCACTTTAAGTCAGGGGTGCACTGATGAATAAGATTCACCTAATAGCGTTGTCATGCAGTGCTGCTTTAGTCGGATGCCAGTCTAATGATGGCAAGAATACAGCTGTCGCTGATGGTTTTGAGCAAACCAACCACCAAAGCCAAGCAGTTTATGAGTTGCAGTATCACGCTGCTGCTCAATTAGAGGCCAATGCCGAGCAATTGAACAGCGCAATAAATGGCTATTGTGAACAGAAAGCTAGTCTTACCGATGTGCAAGCACGTTGGCAGCAAGCTATGCACAGCTGGATGGCGTTGCAAGGCCAAGAGCGAGGGCCAACGGAAGCTCTAGACAAGAGTTGGGCAATCCAGTTTTGGCCGGACAAGAAGAATACTACGGGACGGAAAGTATCTCAGCTACTGGCCACAGAAGCTGATTGGGCTCAGCAAGGGCTGTCTTCACAGAGTGTTGCCGTTCAAGGGCTAGGCGCCGTTGAATGGATGCTTTATGACGACGACTCACCGCTAATTCAAGGCGATTTAAAAGATGGTTGTGGCTTGGCTTTGGCGATGACTCAAGAAGTGATGATTAACACTCAAGCGATTGAAACAGCGTGGCAAATTAATCCTTGGAAGGATATCGACGATAAGCAGTGGAATGCTGAGCTAGTGAGTCTTTTATCTAATCAACTCGAGTATGCGTTGAAGAAGATGGAACGTCCCTTAGCTAAAGTTGGACAACCGAGACCTTACTTTGCGGAATCGTGGCGTTCGAAAACCTCGCTTGCCAACATTAAATACAACATTGCTGCTGCTCAACGCCTGTACTTAACGAGTGGCAGTGCGACCAGTCTTGATGCCACCTTAAGAGCGAGTGGGCACGACCAGCTTGCAGACAGTATTACCGACCAGTTCGAGCTTGCTCTGCTCACATGGCCACAAGAGCAGGGTTTATTTGATTTGTTGCAAACCAAAGAAGGCTATCAACTGACCATGGCTCAGTATAACAAGCTTGAGCAACTTAAGTATCTCATTCATGAAGAAGCGGCTTTGGCGCTTGGTGTGGTTGTTGGATTTAATGCGACAGATGGGGATTAAGGTGCAAATCAATCGCCGTAGTCTACTAAAGGCGGGCTTGGGTGTTGCAAGCTCGTCTTGGCTGCTCGGTTGTAGCTCGAAATTGACATCGTCATCGGCAGAACTAGCAGGCTGTTCAATTCGTGGTGTTGATGATTATGCATTTACACTCGCCGATGGCAGTGGACAGGAAATTGAGAGCTTCCCTTTACCAGCAAGAGGTCACGGGGTAGCGTCTTCAACCCATAACCATATTGCTGTTTTTGCGCGTCGCCCCGGCAGTTTCATGCAAGTTATTGATGTTTCATCAGGCAAGATCGTTTGTTTGAAGCTCGCTGCGAACAATCGTCATTATTACGGTCATGGTTGTTATTCTGCTGATGGTCGTTGGCTTTACGCGACGGAGGGAGAATCTCAAACGAGTCAAGGGGTCATTGGCGTTTACGATGCTCACAATGGCTATACTAAAGTTCGAGAGTTAACGAATTTTGGTATTGGACCTCATGAAGTGGTGATGTTGCCTAATGGTGATTTAGCCATTGGGGTCGGTGGCGTTCAAACTCGTGGTCGTAAACCAGTAAACTTGGAGACGATGAAACCCGCGTTGGTGTATTTAACAACGGATGGCAAGATTAAAGGGCAGTTTGAACTAGTAGACCATAAGCTCAGCATTCGCCACCTTTCGATAGACTCCGAAGGTACGGTTTATTGCGGCCAGCAGTATCGTGGAAATCCCGATGACTATCCTGCACTAATAGCGGCTGAGCGAAGCGGTGGCTTATCAAATCTTGGGGGAGAAGAGGAGGATTGGGCTCGTTTTAATCATTACATTGCAAGTATCGCGAGCAATGACGAGTTTATTGTTGCCACTTCGCCAAGAGGAAATTGCTACGGTGTCTGGTATAAAAACTCATTGGCTCTGAAGAAAATCGTTTCATTGCCTGATGCATCGGGTGTTGTTGTGAAAGGAAAACGTTTCTTTATTAGCTCTGGTGTTGGTCGCGTGGTAATTGAATCGGGCGAGCAATCAGCTGTGAGCGAGCAATACAACGTAATGTGGGACAATCACTGGTCTAGAGTTTTTTAGCATTCAAGTGCTTAGGTGTGTGATTCATAGACATCTTTTCACTATACTGGATGTCTATGGACAGAGAAATTCAAAAGAGATTAAAGTGAGTAAAACTCTATCAAGAATGTGGTGATGCAGGCGTGGTTTGCCGCCATTGTGATATTTCAAGACCAATACTTCGCTAGTGGGTGACTGACTCTATATGAAACGATGGTTTATCGGGGTTAAAAAAGCATTAGCCGAAGGCCTCATTCTACTCCTAACAGTAAAATCACTTTTGATATTGAAAAGTTTATTTTGGATATGAGGAAAAATAGAAACCTTGGAGCAAGAAGGCTGCAATCTGAATTAACATTCCTTCATAGTCTTCAATTCAGCACCGCAACAATCCATAAAGTGCTAACCTCCAATGCTGTTACCCCCATTGTCACATACCGTAAGAAGCAAGATTTTCAGCGCTATGAACGCCCAATTCCTGGCGACAGATTGCAAATAAATACTTGTAAGGTAGCTCCTTGAGTTTATCAATACACGGCAATAGATTATTGTACTCGCTGCCGTGTTCTGCGGTGCTATTCACGCCGTACAGTCGCTAACATGCTAGATTTTATTGAATGTGTTATCGAGGAAATGCCTTTTCCAATTCAAAGAATTTAAACCGACAGAGACCGAGAGTTTGATTGCTCACCGTCCAGAGACTATAGCATCGGCTGATCGAGTATTACTCATGGAAGGTGGTCTAGTTCAGGAAATCCCAAATAATTTTAAGCAGGAAGCTCAGGATGTATAACCACGAAAGAATACTCTGTCCAGATAATCATTCAGCGTTATCTGAAGTTGAATTGATGGAACAGTATGGCAAGCACTTTGGCTCGGATAATTGGGTAACATTTTCTGGTTGCCCTTCGATAACTTTGACCAAAGTCGGCTCAACTGGGTTTGAGTATTTGGAGAATGGAAGAGAAGCTATCTCAATTGACTCAGGATGTTACATAGAATCATCTCATTTTCCGGCCTTTCCTTCCGGTCTCACCAAACTTACAAGTGTTTCTGTTAACAACAAGCCCTTTGGTCAAATAACCATTGGAAAAGGGAGTGTACTTCAAGGAACTTCCATCTGCGCTTACGAAAGATTTTCAATAGGAAACAATGTTATTTTTGGGCCGAACACAGTAATTATGGACTGTAGCGGCCATACACTTACAAATCGAGGCCAACCGAATGAGCTTGATAGACTTAAGGTTCAGCCTGTCACAATTGGAGACGATGTCTGGATCGGTTACGGATGTATTGTTCTTCCTGGGGTGTGTATCGGAGACGGTGCGGTTATTGGCGCAGGCAGCGTCGTTACAAAAGATATTCCTGCTTATAGCATGGCTGCTGGCAACCCTTGCACCTTAAAAACAAAATTAACTAATTGAACATTGGTAACTCCCTTCGCTAATAGGAAGGGTGACACTAAAAAGAAAGACACTTGATTAAAATAATGTGCATTAGATCCTTCTGAAGTAGACCGGATATAATGTTGTTGGTTATCTGAAAGATAAGTGCGTGAAGGCGATGACTCTATGCTTGCAGCTTAACATTTCACAAGTCTAGGGAAAGGCCCCAAACATTACGATGTATTACTACGGTAACTAACCTTTCTATGTTTACCCTGCCACCTAGAAGCTATCCTCGTTGGGTGTAGTTGAAACCTAAGGAATACTCAACAAATAGTAAAAATACCAGTCAGCTTTACTGACTGGTATTACTTCAATTCAGTAGTATTTTGGAAGTTATTGGTTAGATAACCTTATGAGGACCAAAGCACTCGTAGTGCAACTGCTCTTGGTTCACCCCAAGTTCTAGTAGTTGTGTGGCTACGTGTTGCATGAAGCCGACTGGACCACAGAAGTAGTATTTTGCTTGTGGGTCCAAGATGTGGTCTTTAATGCTTTCAAAATTCATCAAACCAGTAAAGTCATAGTCTTGGTTTAGAATGTCGGTTTCGTTGACATTGTTGTACCAAACAAAGCTGTTGATGTGATTGTGGCTCTCTTTCAACGATTGAACTTCAGACTTAAACGCATGTTGATTAGAATCCTCTGTCGCGTGAAGCCAGTTTACTTGTGCGCCATGTTCAGTCAGAGTTTCGAGCATAGATAAGGTTGGTGTTAGACCAACACCGGCCGAGATTAGGTTGATAGGTGTTTTGTTGTCTGTTTCTAAGTAGAAGTCGCCCGCGGGTGGCGCAAGCATTACAAGATCACCGGTATTGAGTTTGTCGTGAAGGTAGTTCGATACCTTGCCACCTTGTTCTCGTTTCACTGAGACACGGTACGTTTCAGAGTTAGGAGCACCAGAAAGGCTGTATTGGCGGATCTCTTGGTTTTCAAACTCGCTAGGTGTGAGGTAGATACCAATGTATTGTCCCGGTTTGAAGGTTGCTACTTTACCACCGTCGGTTGGCTTAAATACAAAGCTGGTGATCGTCGTGCTTTGGTGAACCTTTTCTACTAGCTCAAACTCACGCAATCCGCGCCATCCACCTTCAAGCTTTTGGTTTTCAGTATAGATTTGCTCTTCACGATTGATAAACACATTCGCAAGCACGCCATAGGCTTCTCCCCATGCATCTAACACTTCTTGCCCAGGTGAAAATAGCTCATCAATCGTCGCCAATAAGTGTGAACCAACGATTTGGTATTGCTCAGCCGTAATCATAAAGCTGGTGTGTTTGTGAGCAATTTTTTCAACAACTGGCAGGAGAACTTCAAGGTTATCGATGTTCGCAGCATAACCACATACTGCGTTGAAGAGAGCCTCACGTTGATCACCGTTACGTTGGTTACTCATATTAAACACATCCTTGAGTTCTGGGTTGTGTTTAAACATGCGCTCGTAAAAGTGGGCGGTAAGTTTTGGGCCGGTTTCTGCCAAAAGTGGAGCCGTAGATTTGACGATTTCGATAGTCATTGCGTTGAGCATATTGGTCATCCTTTAAAGATGTATTTGTAATGTATGTTTTAAGTTGTATCTCAAATATATCTTTTAAGCAAGAAAAGACTTACACTATTTTATAGCCTTACCATTCTGAATAATGACATATGCAATTAACCAGCTTTACAGACTACTCACTTCGAACACTGATTTTCCTCGCCTCATTGCCCGATGAAGAGCTCAGTAATATTTCTGAGATATCTCAATTATTTAGTGTTTCTAGGAACCACATGGTAAAAGTGGTTAATCGACTTGGGCAGCTCGGCTATTTACATACTGTTCGTGGCAAAAACGGGGGAGTCAGATTGAGTAAGCCGGCAGAAAAAATATCTGTCGGTGAGATAGTAAGAGCGCTAGAACCGCTCGATCTTGTGAATTGTTCTGTTGAGTTTTGTCATATCACTCCTGCTTGCCGATTGAAAAATAAACTTGCGCAAGCAAAGTTAGCTTTCTTGGCCGAGTTAGATGGCTGTACTATTCAAGATCTACTAGCAGACAACTCAGAGTTGCTTATCCTACTAGCTCGCCCTGAATAGACCTTAGTGCGTATAACGATTGAAGATGATGAAGAGAGATAAACTATGAGCAAGGCGAATCTTACTGGAGTGATATTTGCGGTTTTGAGCTTGATAGGGTTTACCTATTTCATGGTAGGTGGTACTCACTTTTCTATTCAGCAGTGGCCGGTTGAAGCGTATCAAGGACTCGTATTTTCAATTGTTTGGGGAATGGGAGTTTCACCAACTATAGGGCATGTTTACTCTGCGCTGATTGTTTTAACGCTTGTTATTGTTAGCTTCGCAATCGGCCATAAAATGGCAAGGCTCTTGTCTAACAATAATTCGATTAAGAAGAATAGCTGAGATGGTGACGATTAGGCAATTTCGTGAAAGTGATGCCGAAGCACTGTGGCATCTTTTCTTCAATACCATTCATCAAGTAAATGTTCGAGATTATACACAGCAACAGCTCGATGCTTGGGCCCCTAGTACAAGAGATCTTGATGGGTGGAAACTAAAAATGATGCAGATTAATCCATTTGTTGCGGAGAAAGATGGCAACGTTCTAGGATATGCTGACCTGCAGCCAGACGGGCTTATCGATCACTTCTTTTGTCATCACGAATACCAAGGAAAGGGTGTTGGTCGTTTGCTTATGGAGAAGATCTTCCAACAAGCGAAGCATCAAGGCATTGGCGTTCTTTATTCCAATGTCAGCATCACGGCTCGACCGTTTTTTGAAAGATTTGGCTTTCGTGTCAAAGCTGAACAACGAGTTAAGAGGCATGGACAAATCCTTATAAACTATCGTATGGAGAAGAGCCTCGCTTCTCATCTCTGGTTGTCTACAATTTCATTTCTTTAATTCACCAATCCTTCGATATTGAGCTTTTTTTAACCCTTGTGTTAGTGTGGGAACTCATACCTTAGTCTAAATTGTCGACAATTTACTTGATTGTCGACAATTTGATCGTCTATTTTATGTTCAACAAAAAGAGATTGTAGACACATCTCTACTTTAAGTGAGTTAGTTGAAGATGAATATAGAGTTAGGTTCTCGAAGCAAACCATCAGAATCGGTCAAAGAAAATACCAAGTCAGAATCGTTAACTGAACTATTGGTGGAAGCGATCGTTGGTGGTGAAATCGAACCAGGCAGTAAGATTTCAGAGCCTGAATTAGCTAAGAAATATCAAGTGAGTAGAGGTCCTTTGCGTGAAGCCATGATGCGCCTTGAAGGGCTTGGCTTGATTGAGCGCATTCCGCATGTTGGCGCTCGTGTTATCACTTTCTCTCCAGAAAAACTCATCGAATTGTATTCAGTCCGCGAAGCGTTAGAGGGCATGGCTGCAAGGCTTGCTGCTCGTTATATCACTCAAGAAGAGTTGCTGAGTTTGGAAATGCTATTGTCGACACATTCCAAACATATCGACGAAGTCGAAGGTTCGTCTTACTTCCACCAGCATGGTGACTTCGACTTCCATTATCGAATCATTCAAGCGAGTCGAAACAGTAAGCTTATCTCTCTGCTTTGCGACGAGCTGTATCACTTGTTGCGCATGTATCGTTACCAATCACCGCGTGCGCAATCTCGCCCTAATGAAGCACTTAACGAACACAAATTCATTCTGCAAGCGATTCGCAAGCGTGATGAAGAACTGGCAGAAATGCTGATGAGAAGACACATCTCTGGTAGCCGCAAACTCATTGAACTACAGATTTCAGATTCCGAAACGAAAGAACAAGACTAGAAGGACATTGTCATGCGCTTATCTCCGGGGGCGAAGTTCAGACTCGCCATTGAGCAAAATAACCCACTGCAGATCGTCGGTACCATTAACCCATACTGCGCCATGATGGCGAAAAATTTGGGTCACCAAGCTATCTATTTGTCGGGTGGCGGCATCGCTAACGCATCCTACGGTTTGCCAGATCTTGGCATCACAACGCTGAACGATGTTTTGGTAGATGTAGACCGCATCACCAATGCGTGTGACTTGCCGTTATTGGTTGATATTGATACCGGCTTTGGTGGTGCTTTTAACATCGCTCGCACCATTAAAGCGATGGAAAAAGCGGGAGCGGCGGCAGTGCACATGGAAGACCAGGTAGCGCAGAAGCGTTGTGGTCACCGTCCAAATAAAGCGATTGTGAGCCAACAAGAAATGGTCGACCGAGTGAAAGCGGCGGTAGACGCGCGTAATGACGAGAGCTTTGTCATTATGGCTCGTACCGATGCGCTAGCGGTGGAAGGCATGGACAGCGCGATTGAACGTGCGATTGCGTGTGTGGAAGCAGGCGCAGACATGATCTTCCCAGAAGCGATGAATCAGCTAGACCAGTATAAACAGTTTTCGACAGCGCTAGAACAAGTCACAGGGAAGTACGTGCCGATCCTTGCCAATATCACCGAATTCGGTCAAACACCGCTTTACGGCTGTGAACAGCTAGCGCAATCTAAAGTGGACATGGTTCTGTACCCATTGAGCGCATTCCGGGCAATGAATAAAGCCGCCGAAATGGTTTACAAACACTTGCTAGAAGTAGGTAACCAAGAAGCGTTGCTTGATTCGATGCAGACACGAAAAGAGCTGTATGAGTACCTTAATTACCACGACTACGAGAATAAGCTAGACAAGCTGTTCTCAGAGGGTAAATAAGGTCAAAAAGAAACAAACGGAAGCCCAAGATAAAGATAGATAAACGGAATCTCTAATCCAATAACGTGAAAATTGTCTGATTTAAAAAGAGCCTGATTCAAAAGAGATCAGTAATAGAGCCAAATCAGACAGAAAAGGAGTTCAACAATGCCTCATTCTGTAGAAAAGAAAGCTGAGATAGGTGGCGCAGGTCTACGTGGTCAAAGCGCTGGAAGCACCGCTTTATGTACGGTCGGTAAAACGGGGACGGGTCTAACATATCGTGGTTATGATATTACTGATCTGGCCAATCATGCTCAATTTGAAGAGGTCGCGCACTTATTGTTACGCGGTCACCTGCCTAACACGCAAGAGCTTGATGCTTATAAGACCCATCTGCTCAGCCTACGTGGCTTACCAGCAGAACTTAAACAAGCGTTAGAGCTTATTCCTGCTGATGCCCATCCAATGGATGTTATGCGTACAGGTTGCTCCATGCTGGGTAACTTAGAGCAAGAAATGGACTTCGAACAACAGCTTCATGCTACTGAGCGAATGCTGGCGCTTTTCCCAGCCATCATTTGTTACTGGTATCGCTTCAGCCACGATGGCGTGCGAATCAAAACTCATGATAACAGCGAAGACTGCATTGGTGGCTACTTCCTAAAGCTGCTTACCGATAAAGCACCAAGCGAAACGCACAAAAAGGTGATGCACTGTTCTTTAATTCTTTATGCAGAGCATGAGTTTAATGCCTCAACATTCGCTGCGCGCGTATGTGCTTCGACACTTTCGGATCTTCATTCTTGTATCACGGCAGCGATTGGCACGTTGCGTGGTCCTCTTCATGGTGGAGCTAACGAAGCGGCGATGGAGATGATTCAAGATTGGCAAACGCCAGATGAAGCAGAAGCCAACATTCTGCAGATGCTAGAGAACAAAGATAAAATCATGGGCTTTGGTCACGCGATCTACCGCGAAAGTGACCCACGAAATGCAGTGATTAAATGCTGGTCAGAAACGCTATCGAAAGAGGTGGGTGATACGCATCTTTACGCCGTCTCTGAGCGCGTGGAATCCGTCATGAAGCGCGAGAAAGGTTTGTTCTGTAATGCTGACTTCTTCCATGCTTCGGCGTACCACTTCATGGATATTCCAACCAAATTGTTTACGCCAATCTTTGTAATGAGCCGACTGACAGGTTGGGCGGCGCACGTGTATGAACAACGTGCTAACAACCGAATCATTCGTCCAAGTGCGGATTATACCGGACCGGATCATCAAGACTGGGTGCCTATCGAGCAACGATAGTAATGCAGATGGAATGGAATCAAGTTTATGAGCATAACCTCAAATATAAATACGTTATATCGCAAGCCTCTTCCAGGCACTCAACTCGATTACTTTGATACTCGAGAAGCGGTTAATGATATATCACCGGGAGCCTATGAAAAGCTCCCATACACCTCACGCGTTTTAGCTGAGCAGTTGGTTCGTCGCTGCGATCCAAGTACGCTCACTGATAGCTTAAAGCAGTTGATTGAACGCAAGCGTGACCTTGATTTTCCTTGGTATCCGGCGCGCGTGGTTTGTCATGACATTCTTGGACAAACTGCCTTAGTCGACCTTGCGGGTTTGCGTGATGCGATTGCCGAGCAAGGCGGTGACCCAGCGAAAGTAAACCCAGTGGTTGAAACGCAATTGATTGTCGACCATTCACTGGCAGTTGAACACGCAGGCTTTGATCCAGAGGCGTTTGAGAAAAACCGCGCGATAGAAGAGCGTAGAAACGAAGACCG
Source organism: Vibrio maerlii (assembly GCF_003415655.1). GTDB lineage: Bacteria > Pseudomonadota > Gammaproteobacteria > Enterobacterales > Vibrionaceae > Vibrio > Vibrio maerlii. The sequence continues at coordinate 21,117 of NZ_QRHC01000015.1, read as the reverse complement.
ATTCCATTTTATTGAATGGTGTAAAACGGCGTTTGAAAACGTCAGTGTTATTCCTGCGGGTAACGGCATCATGCACCAAATCAACTTGGAGAAGATGTCTCCAGTTGTGCAAGCCAAGCAAGGCATTGCTTACCCAGATACCTGTGTCGGCACAGACAGTCACACACCTCACGTTGATTCTCTTGGCGTTATTGCGATTGGTGTCGGCGGTTTAGAGGCGGAGACGGTTATGCTTGGTCGTCCGTCGATGATGCGTCTGCCAGACATTGTTGGCGTGAAGCTGACTGGAAAGCGTCAACCGGGTATTACCGCCACCGATATCGTGCTGGCGATTACCGAGTTCCTACGATATCAACGCGTGGTTTCATCCTATCTCGAGTTCTTTGGTGAAGGGGCGAAAGACCTAACCATTGGCGACCGTGCGACCATCTCAAACATGACACCAGAATACGGCGCAACCGCTGGGATGTTCTACATTGATGAGCAGACCATTAATTACCTCAAACTGACGGGGCGTGACGAACAACAGGTCGACTTGGTCGAGAAGTACGCCAAGCAAACTGGTCTATGGGCTGATGATTTAGACACGGCCGTTTACGAACGTGTGCTTGAGTTTGATTTGTCCCAAGTCGGCCGCAATCTGGCTGGTCCATCTAATCCTCACCGTCGTTTGCCTACTTCAGAGCTTGCTGAGCGCGGCGTTTCTGGCGAGTGGCAAGAAAAAGAAGGCGAGCTTCCAGATGGGGCGGTGATCATCGCGGCGATTACTTCTTGTACCAACACCAGTAACCCAAGAAACGTTGTGGCAGCGGGTTTGGTTGCTAAGAAAGCGAATGAGCTTGGCTTGGTACGCAAACCTTGGGTGAAGTCTTCATTTGCTCCGGGTTCTAAAGTGGCACGACTCTACCTTGAAGAGTCTGGCTTACTCCCTGAACTAGAAAAGCTTGGTTTTGGTATCGTCGCTTATGCGTGTACAACCTGTAACGGTATGAGTGGTGCACTTGACCCAAAAATCCAACAAGCAATCATCGACCGAGATCTGTATTCAACGGCGGTACTTTCTGGTAACCGCAACTTTGATGGTCGAATTCATCCTTACGCAAAACAAGCATTTTTAGCATCGCCACCTTTGGTCGTTGCTTACGCGTTAGCCGGTACGATTCGTTTTGATATCGAACGTGACTCTTTAGGCACAGACAAAGATAGCAAGCCGGTTTATCTCAACGACTTATGGCCAACGGATGAAGAAATTGATGCTGTGGTGGGTGAATACGTTAAGCCAGAGCAGTTTAATCAAGTCTACATTCAAATGTTCAAACTGAATGATGAGGCTCGTAACCCGAATCCGCTCTACGATTGGCGCCCGATGAGCACGTATATCCGTCGACCTCCTTACTGGCAAAAAGAGGGGGAAGGTGCTTTAGCGGGTGAGCGAACTCTAGCTTCAATGCGTCCTCTCGCCGTTCTAGGTGACAACATTACAACCGACCATTTGTCGCCGTCGAACGCAATTTTGGCAAGCAGCGCCGCAGGTGAATACCTCGCGAAGATGGGTGTACCAGAAGAAGATTTTAACTCATACGCGACTCACCGAGGCGATCACTTAACCGCGCAGCGCGCCACTTTCGCTAATCCAAAACTGTTCAACGAAATGGTCAAGGAAAATGGCGAAGTCGTGCAAGGATCGTTAGCGAGAGTCGAACCTGAAGGCAAAGTGACACGCATGTGGGAAGCGATTGAGACTTACATGAATCGCAAGCAACCGCTTATCGTGGTCGCAGGTGCGGATTATGGTCAAGGATCGTCGCGAGATTGGGCGGCGAAAGGCGTTCGCTTGGCGGGTGTAGAAGCCATTGTCGCTGAAGGGTTTGAGCGTATTCACCGTACCAACTTAGTCGGAATGGGCGTACTTCCTCTGCAATTTAAAGATGGCGTGAACCGAAAGACGCTCGAATTAGATGGCACTGAACTTTATGACGTTATCGGCGATATCACTCCCGGCGTTGACTTGGCGTTGGTCATCACACGTGCAAATGGTGAAAAGATCGATGTGCCGGTGACTTGTCGACTCGATACCGAAGATGAAGTTCATGTGTATAAAGCGGGCGGTGTGTTACAGCGCTTTGCTCAAGACTTCCTTTCGCAATAGTTAGCTCAATAAAAAATAGCGCAATAACGGAGCAAGATATGGATAGCAAGATGCAAAGCCAAATCAAAGTCCCGGCGACTTACATGCGCGGCGGTACGAGCAAAGGTGTGTTCTTCAACCTTGAAGACTTGCCACAACCAGCGCAAGTCGCAGGCGAGGCAAGAGACAAACTGCTACTTCGTGTGGTTGGCAGTCCAGATCCGTACGCTAAACAAATTGATGGCATGGGCGGCGCAACTTCCAGCACCAGTAAAACTGTGATTGCGTCGCGTAGTCAGCGAGCCGATCACGACGTTGATTACCTGTTCGGGCAAGTATCGATAGATAAGCCGTTTGTCGATTGGAGTGGTAACTGTGGCAATCTTTCTGCTGCAGTCGGACCTTTCGCCATTCATGCAGGGTTGATCGACGAAGATCGTATTCTCGAAAACGGCATCGTTACTGTTCGCGTATGGCAGGTAAATATTGGAAAAACCATTTTGATTCATGTGCCGATCGCAAATGGTTTCGTTCAAGAAACTGGGGAATTTGAGCTTGATGGTGTGACGTTCCCCGCGGCAGAAATCCAAGTTGATTTTGTCGACCCTACTGATGGCGAAGGCAGCATGTTTCCGACGGGCAATCTAGTAGACGATTTGGTCGTACCGGATGTTGGGACTTTCAATGCCACCTTCATCAACGCTGGTATACCGACGATCTTCATAGATGCAGAAGCACTTGGCTACCAAGGTACCGAGCTTCAAGATGACATCAATAACGACGAATCTGCACTTGCGAGGTTTGAATCTATTCGTGCTCATGGTGCGTTAAAAATGGGTCTTATTGATTCGCTCGAAGAGGCTCAAACACGTCAACACACGCCTAAGATTGCGTTTGTTTCTCAACCTAAATCCTATTTATCGTCGAGTGGTAAAACTGTAGAAGCAGGTGAGGTCGATATTCTCGTCCGAGCGTTATCTATGGGCAAACTTCACCATGCCATGATGGGAACTGCAGCGGTCGCCATTGCCTCCGCGGCATGCGTCCCAGGGACTTTAGTCAACTTAGCGGCTGGTGGCGGAGAGAAAGAATCAGTGACGTTTGGGCATCCATCAGGGACGCTTAAGGTGGGGGCAAAAGCCAAACAAACAGAACAAGGTTGGGTGGTTGAGAAAGCCATCATGAGCCGCAGCGCGAGAATACTGATGGAGGGCTTTGTGCGTGTTCCCTCCAATGTCTTTGAATAACACAATTGCATGGTAGTGATGCAATGTCAGGACATACTGGAGGAAGCAATATGTCTGCATATCAAAAAGAATACCTTTGGGCACAAAATGAACCGGAAAACTTTTGGCGTGCTCAAGCTGAAAACATCGAGTGGTTTGAAGTGCCAAACACCATCTTACAAGCTGATGAACATGGCATTGAGCGCTGGTTCCCTGATGGCGTGTTGAACACGTCATGGCTCGCGTTGGACTATCATTGTGAGCAAGGCAGAGGCGATAAAACTGCTTTGATTTATGACTCACCAGTGACGGGTCAAAAACAAACGTACAGCTATCAAGCACTGCGTGACCAAGTGGCAAAGATCGCGGGCATGCTTTCCAATCAAGGCGTAACCAAAGGCGATCGTGTCGTCATCTACATGCCGATGATCCCAGAAGCAGCAATGGCGATGCTGGCGTGTGCTCGATTGGGTGCGATTCATTCGGTCGTATTTGGCGGTTTTGCCCCGAATGAGTTAGCAGTTCGAATCGAAGATGCGGAACCCAAAGTCATCATGTCGGCATCTTGTGGCATCGAAATCAATAAGGTGATTCCATACAAACCAATGGTCGACAAAGCCATTATGGACAGTCGTTGGAAACCAGAGAAAGTCTTTGTTCTTCAGCGCCCACAGTGTGAAGCCGAACTTAGTCTTGAGCGTGATTTAGATTGGCAGCAAGAATACGCGCAGGCTTTGCCTCATGCGTGTGTCCCAATACTTGCGACAGATCCTCTTTATATCCTGTATACCTCTGGCACAACAGGTAAACCGAAAGGCGTGGTGCGTGACAATGGTGGTCATGCCGTAGCGATGAAGTATTCCATGACCTCAATATACAACGTGCCTCAAGATGGTGTGTTTTGGGCCGCGTCAGATGTAGGTTGGGTTGTTGGCCATTCCTATATTGTGTATGCACCGTTAATCCATGGTTGTGCGACCATCCTTTATGAAGGCAAGCCTGTTAGAACCCCTAATCCAGGTGCGTTCTGGCGTGTTTGTGAGGAGTACAAAGTCGACGTACTGTTCTCTGCGCCAACGGCTTTCCGTGCTGTTAAAAAAGAAGACCCAGAGGGCGAGTTCATCAAGCAATATGATCTATCAAAACTGCACTCTATCTTTATGGCAGGAGAAAGACTTGATCCACCGACTTTGGAGTGGGTAGAGAGCAAAGTCGATAAACCGGTGATTGACCACTGGTGGCAAACCGAAACGGGGTGGGCAATTGCGGGCAACCCAACGGGCATTGAGATGATACCGGTGAAAGCAGGCTCTGCCACTAAACCGATACCGGGTTATCAGGTGGAGATCTTGAATGAGTTAGGAGAGACCGCGTCAGCTAATCAACAAGGGTTCGTTGCATTGAAGCGTCCGCTTCCGCCAAGTTGTTTACCGACGATATGGCGTAATCATGATCGCTTTGAAACCGGATATCTAAGCCAGTTTCCGGGCTACTACGTTTCGGGTGATGGTGGTTATCTGGATGAAGATGGCTACTTGTTCATCATGGGGCGTATCGATGATGTGATTAATGTGGCTGGTCACCGTCTGTCTACTGGTGAGATGGAAGAAATCGTAGGTGGTCACCCTGCGATTGCGGAATGCGCGGTAGTAGGCGTGCACGATGATATTAAAGGGCAGTTGCCACTTGGCTTTGTGGTACTCAAAGATGGGGTCAATGTCGACGACCTTGAACTTGAAGGCGAACTGGTCAATAAAGTTCGCTCTGAGATTGGCGCGGTTGCGTGTTTTAAACACGCGAAAGTGGTCGATAGATTACCTAAAACCCGTTCAGGGAAAATCTTACGTCGAACTATCAGACAGATTGCCGATGGTGAGCAGTATGTAGTGCCTTCTACCATTGATGACCCAACCAGTCTTGCCGAAATAGAAAGAGTCCTGAGTAAGTAACCGAGTCTATTTAGTTGATTCATTGAGCAGCCTCGTGCTGCTCTTTTCTTTTTGACCTAAAACGTTGTCTGCTTGCGGTCGTGTTTCTGAGCCACTGGTTTATTTCGATCCAACTTTTTTTATGTTTCGTATACTTACTTTGCGTTGTTGTGTTCCCTGTCGTTAAGAGGACCAGTTTTATTTGTCGTGACGAATAAAAGTTTCAATTGGACTCCTTGATAACATTATTAGTTAATGCGGCCAACATATCGCGCAGCAGCGTTGAATGTTAGGTGTTGCCCCTTTGATTTTTAGGGGTTTTCTTATGCTGGCCTGTGATTTATTTACAAAGAGCAAGAGGCTATCGATTTGAAACAGTCAGGCAATTTAGAGCGCGTTCGCGCTGAGTACAATGTAAAGCACTGGAGCCAAGGCTTCTACGGCATCAACGATGATGGCGAAGTGTATGTTTCCCCTAGTGAGCACCAACATCAAGTGCCGCTGAGTCACATCGTCGGTCAATTACAACAACGAAACATTGGCCTGCCAGCGTTGGTTCGTTTCCCTCAAATCGTTCATCAACGCGTGCACAACATTTGTAATGCGTTTAACCAAGCGATTGAAGAGTACGAGTACGACAATCGCTATCTTCTCGTCTACCCAATTAAAGTTAACCAACAAAAAGAAGTAGTAGATGAGATCTTAGAGAGCCAAGCAAAACTCGAACAAAAACAACTGGGTCTTGAAGCGGGCAGTAAACCAGAACTGCTTGCCGTACTCGCATTGGCTCAAAAGGCGAGTTCGGTCATCGTGTGTAACGGTTACAAAGACCGGGAATACATTCGTTTGGCATTAATCGGTGAGAAGCTTGGGCATAAAGTATTTATCGTATTAGAGAAGCTGTCCGAGCTCGATTTGGTGCTTGAAGAGGCGAAAGCCTTGGGCGTGAAGCCTCGTCTAGGCGTTCGTATTCGTCTTGCATCTCAAGGAGCAGGCAAGTGGCAAGCAAGTGGTGGTGAAAAGTCCAAGTTCGGTTTGGCGGCTTCTCAGGTATTAACCGTCATTAATCGTCTCAAAGCTGAAGGCCAGCTCGATGCGTTGGAGCTGGTGCACTTCCACCTAGGTTCTCAAATGGCAAACATTCGTGACGTACGCAACGGGGTAAGTGAAGCTGCACGCTTTTATTGTGAGCTAAGAGATATTGGCGCTGAGCTTAAGTACGTCGATGTTGGTGGCGGCTTAGCCGTCGATTACGATGGCACGCGTAGTCAATCATCTAACTCGATGAATTACGGTTTGCTGGAATATGCACGTAACATCGTGACGACCATTGGAGATGTTTGTCTGCAATACGAGCAGCCGATGCCAGTGATTATTTCTGAATCGGGTCGCTCTTTGACTGCGCACCATGCGGTATTGATCACCAATGTTATTGGTACCGAAAGCTATGCGCCGAGTGAAGTTACCGCTCCTGATGAAGACTCACCGCTTGTGCTGCAGAACATGTGGGACAACTTCCTAGCACTGCGTGATGGCAATGACGATAGAGCGCTGATTGAAATTTACAATGGCACACAAAACGACTTGGCAGAGGTACATAATCAGTTCGCAGCAGGCATGGTGAACCTTCATCACAGAGCGTGGGCGGAAGAGATGTCTTTGCGTATTAACTACGAATTGAGTTTGCGCATGAGTACCAAAAACCGCTATCACCGGCCGATTCTTGATGAACTGAGTGAGCGTTTAGCAGACAAGTTCTTTGTGAACTTCTCTTTGTTCCAATCACTACCTGATGCATGGGGTATCGACCAAGTGTTCCCTGTACTGCCGTTGAGTGGTTTAGATAATGCTGATGAGCGTCGAGCAGTTGTATTGGATATTACCTGTGATTCTGATGGCACCATTGACCAATACGTCGATGGTCAAGGGATTGAAACGACGTTACCAGTCCCAGCATGGAATCCAGATGAGCCGTATTTGATGGGGTTCTTCTTGGTGGGAGCCTATCAAGAAATTTTGGGAGATATGCATAACCTGTTTGGGGATACCCACAGTGTGGTAGTCAATGTTGATGAGAACGGTGAGTCTCAAATCAACTTCATCAATGAAGGCGACACAGTAGAAGACATGATGCGCTACGTGCATATCGACGTGGACTCAATTCGTCAACACTATCGCGATATGGTGACAGACAAAGTCCCAGATGAAGAACAAGAGAACGTGTTGCAAGAACTCGAACAAGGCTTGCAAGGTTATACCTATTTAGAGGATTTTTGATGAACGACCTTTTCACTAAAACGGATTATTCATTGTATTCCAATGCGATGACGTTTATGAGGCGCCCGCTGGTGCAAAACCCCGTTGATGCTGAAGCCGATATCGTCGTTCTCGGTGCGCCGTTCGATATGGCAACGTCTGGACGTGCGGGTGCGAGAATGGGTCCTGATGCGATTCGTCGTGCCTCAGTAAACCTATCGTGGGAGAGCAAGAAGTTTCCTTGGGACTTCAATGTTTTCGAACATACTAAGGTGATTGATGCGGGTGACTTGGTCTTTGACACGGGGGATGCTGAAGACCTAACACAGCGCCTTGAAGCGGCTTGTGATGCGATTCTAGCAAGCGGCAAAACAATGCTTGGGTTAGGTGGAGATCACTTTGTGACCTTGCCAATCTTGCGCTCGTACCATAAGAAGTATGGTGAAATGGCATTGATTCACTTTGATGCTCATACCGATACCTATGCGCAAGGCAGTCGCTTTGACCACGGAACCATGTTCTACCACGCACCAAATGAAGGGCTGATTTCAGCTGAGCATTCGGTTCAAATTGGTATTCGTACTGAGTACACGAGAGAAGGGCATGGTTTCAACGTCATTGACGCGATGCAAGCCAACGATATGAGCGTTGATGAGATTATCGCTAGTATCAAAAAAACGATAGGGAACAAACCTGTGTACCTAACGTTTGATATTGATTGTCTCGATCCTGCTTTCGCTCCAGGGACGGGTACACCCGTTTGTGGTGGCTTGAACACCGACAAGATTCTGAAGGTCATCCGTGGCCTACAAGGCGTGAATATTGTGGGCATGGACGTTGTGGAAGTGTCTCCAGCGTATGACCAAAGTGATATCACTGCTTTAGCTGGAGCGACTATCGCGCTGGAGCTGCTTTATGTTTGGACCGCGAATCGTTTCAATAAGTAACTTTTAGAAGCCTAGAAGTAAAAAATGGTCAGCATTGCTGACCATTTTTGCAAGACATAAATTTTCGTACTAGACGAACAGCAACTTAATCCAGTCTAACAACTGCTTGAAAATGCCGCCTTTTTCCACGTCGGCTAACGCAATTAAGTCTGCACTTTTAATGACTTCGCCACTGCGATCTAGGTAGTCAACGGTACCCAGAACTTGCCCTTTTGAAATCGGGGCTTTGAGTGTTGAATTCACATTCGCTTCAGCTTGAATATGTGCTCGTTCACCGCGTGTCGTAGTAATGTAGATAGGTTCGCTCAGGCCAAGTGCGACTTGATTTTCACTGCCCATATACAAGCGTTGTTCAATGACTGTTTCATTCATCTGATGTGGTTTAACAGTATCGAAGAATCTGAAGCCGTAGTTCAACAATGCTTTAGACTCAGCGGCTCGAGAGTTAGTACTGTTTGAGCCCATAACTACCGAGATTAAGCGCATATCACCTTGAGTGGCAGAGGTAACGAGACTATAGCCTGCACCAGAGGTGTAGCCTGTTTTCAGTCCGTCTACATTGATCGATCTATCGTGAAGGAGTCGGTTACGGTTGTTTTGTGTGATGCCGTTATAAGAGAATGACGTTTCGCTATAGATAGGGTAAAGATCTGGTAAATCGCGAATCAATGCTTGGCTTAGCTTTGCGATATCGTAAGGGGTAGAGGCTTGGTTTGGCGTATCTAATCCGTGTGAGTTTTCAAAGTAAGTATTGTTTAACTCAAGCTTTTTCGCCCATGCATTCATCAAGTCAACGAAAGACTGCTCTGATGAAGCAACGTGTTCCGCAATCGCTACCGATGCGTCATTTCCCGATTGAACAATCAGACCACGAAATAGGTCAGACATTTCAACCGTTTTTCCCACTTCAATAAACATCTTGGAGGAGTCGGGAAAGTTTCTTGACCATGCATTTCTGCTGATCACAACTTTATCGTCCATCGCGATATTGCCTGATTTCATTTCACGACCGGTTACGTAACTGGTCATAAGCTTGGTTAGGCTGGCTGGCTTTAGAGGCGTGTGGGCACTCTTATCAGCAATGATTTGCCCAGAGTTGTAATCGAGTAGAACATAGCCTTTAGCGGAAACGGCAGGTGCTTGCGGGACAATAGTTGGAGCAGCAGCAACACTCGCTGCAAAAGAAGCGCATAGCGCAGCAATACTAATTCTTAATTTTGAAGACATGAGAGCTCTATGAGGTGCAATGTATAAGGAGACATAAAGCTATCATGTAATCTAGGTTTAAATTTATAAAAAAGTAATGAATGACCTTAAGAAAGTGTTCGAATGTGTAACTGGTCAGTATCTCTTTTGGAACTACAGATAAGAACTGATCTCTTCCTTGATTTTATGCAGCCCAGTTACTGATAAGTTGATGTCTTCTATATTAGGCTCACAGTTCATTCTGATGTCGTTTTCAATATTTTTGAGGTGGGACGAAACGTTCTCCTCAGATAGACCAGCAAGGGTTCCATAGAGAGAGTGAGTCAGCATGTAAAGGTCATCCCATTTCTGCTTCGAGTACAGCTCTTCAATGTTCTTGTGAGCGCTATGATACTCCTCGATATACATTGATAGTATCAGATTGATCGACTCATCATCTTGCTCAAAAATTTCTCTGATTTGGTTCATATCGATCATAGTGCGGTCCTCTTTATATGGTCGAAATTGCGTTGTTGTGGTGGAGCAAAATATCTCTCGACATGGTGTCTTTGAGAATAAACTGGCTTTGGTCGCACGGCTTAGCCAGTTCTGGCTTGTCTCTTACCAGTTTGCTCAATGTAATGTCTCTTTCTCTCGACAAGCTGTCCGTTAAACTAATATTTTTGACAATTCTAGAGCCTTGGTAAAACAGAAGGTCGCAGTATTGATTGGTGTTGTTTATGCAGTACTTTAAAAGCAGTAAATTCGTCTCTGAAGATATTGGGTAGGCGTTGATGGTGCTGTAAACAACATCGAAGGGAAGCTTGGCTTTGTTATCAGTTTTATGATTCATTTTTCTGACTAAGTAGGCGTACGTCATATAGTGACTTTTGATGCTGTTGATGTACTTAATGGAGTTGGTGATATATCGATTATCGAGTGAAATGGTTCCCATGCTATTGATGGTTTTCTGTGCCAGCCAGAATTCACCAATGGTCATTGCAAAAACCAGCAAGTCGAGCTTAACGATGTTCGAAAGAGAAGTTAGCTTATCAATATGCGGATAGACTTCATCCAGTAACGTTTTTTTAGCGCGAACCCATTGGCCGTTGAACATAGTAATTTTGGCTAGGGATAGAGATCTTAAAATCTTAAAGTTAGTGCTGTCCATTCCGTTCAGTTGTTGGGAAAACAGGGAAAGAGTTCGGTCGAGGTGTTTTAGGAACTGCTCTTGATTGGATCGCTGTCCCAACCTGGAAAACACAATTTCCGAAAGTCTGAGGTGAACTGCCAGCATTGCCATCCAGTCGTTATCATTTGTCGTTAAACTATTGAGAAACAGCTTTGATAACCGCATGAATTTTTCATAGTCTCCACACCGTTTAGTCACCATCAGTTCTAGATAATCTAGTGGTCTTTGAGGGACGTGTGGGTTGAGCTCAATAGCAATATCATAAGCCTTTAACGCCAAATCGTACTCGCCCTGTTGTAGATAAAGCTCAAACATGAAATCGTAGGCTTCAATATGTATGGGGTGCTCCTGTATGTATAACTTAGTGCGTTCTAGCGCCTCCTTTAGCGCTGTTTCGTTAAGTCGAAAACTCGCTTCGATCTCGAACAAAACAAGGTTAGGAATCCCTTCGCATCGATAGCAAAACGTCCGTAATCCAGCCCAATCCTTGTTCGAGCGGAAATATTGCACGATATAGTCGATAGGGCGGCTGTTTTCTCTTACCTTGTGCGTCGTTTTCCATGCTTCTCTAAGAGCACTGTTAAAATCGAAGTTGCATGAGTGCTTGTAGATCTCTTTGAAGGATCTTTGAACGACTAACAGCTCTTGTACTTTCGTTTGCAGAACTTGCTTGGAGTAAGGGGTAAGCAAGAAAGAAGCTCTATGGCCGGATATGGCGCTTAGAATGGTCGACATTTGACTGTCAGATGAGGTGAAAAGCACACTGGAATCTTTAGCGAGTAGCTTCGCCTGTTCTAGTGATTGCAGTAACTTTGTGCCACTCAACGTTTTGTCTAAGTGATAGTCAATAATCAGCAAGGCGTAATGGTACTTCTTACAAAGTCTAGAGACGTCTTGAGTGTTGAACGCTAAATCGAGATCAAAGTAACCTACCTCTTTCAACGAATGTGAAAGTAGTTCTGCTGCACTCCGACAAGGCTCTGCAATCAAAATTTTCCCTTCTTTTGAACTCATGATCACTCAATCCCTTCGATCTCTTTTCTTGTTCATTAAATTAGGAAAGGAAAATTCGAATTCAAGAAATTATTGATTCATGCATCGAGTTTACTAAGCTGCTGTAAATGACCAACACGACAGGTTGCTCAATCTAGGAGTATCAACCGTTTAATTGCAGAACATTCGAATCAATGGACCAATTGGGAGAGTGTGAAGATTAAGATACCGGTTTTATCGATTGTCGAGATTGGTTCTCACCAATAAATAATAAATACCTAGGGCAGGGTGTTGTCGCTCTAATGACGTCAGAAGGCATGCCACCATGAAAACAGTCAAAGCAGCGTTATTGGCGACAACAATCGCTTTTTCACCAATTGTAGTGAGTTGGGACCAATACCTTGACGATCCTGAGTCAGAGCTGTTCCAGGATTGGTACCCGTACACTCAAATAAGCGGCCAGTCTTTCTCAGACTCTGAAGAAAGCGGTTTGGCTAACTCGTCTGTTCAATTTTTTCCAGACCCGAGTAGTCGCTTGAACACACACCACATCTTTGATGCTCGCGTAGGTTATAACACTGATGGTCAGCAGCAGTTGTACATAGTGACAACGTATCCATGTGAAGCTACACATCGAAGCGGTGAGACTGCAGTATTGAAGGTGAATGGTCAGAACGTCAGATTCAACGCAGCTTGTAACCTGATTAACTATGCCTACTACACGATAGCAACAGCAACGGGCACCAGTTATGTGGTAAATGAGTTTAAACGCGCATCGACTGTCTCCATACATATACCGTACAAAGACACCAATAGAGGCGTACCATTTTCTGCAGCTGGCTTCACCAAGCTTTGGAACAGCTATGGCGGCGGTGCTCTTTAATATTTACAAAAAGGTTAGGAGCTATTTTGGAAAGACTAAGAGTCACCTTGCTTGCAACCGAAGTTCCTACATCACCCTCAGCACTTAGTTTTGAGGATATCGTTTTCACCACTGATGAATACAAGGATTGTGCGTTATGGTAAAAGTAGAGTGGAGTTCCTCAATGGTTCATTGGTCTTATAACCTACGAACTAGAATTGTGGATTGTGAAACCGGGCAATTTAGCATCTCTGATGCGTTCTCATTTCAAAGTTTTGTTGGAACCTTATCTACAGGGTCAAAACAGAAACTCCTCAAGTTTTTTAGAAGACATCGCCAATACTCGCAGAGTAATGAGTTTGTAACTTGCCTTATAGCCCGCTCGCAAGACATACCAACCTATTTCCGCTTTGTCGCTTGGATATCGAGTCAAGAAACTTTAGCTGGTTTTATTGAGCCGATTGCTCAATCTCACTATGTAGCAGATTCGGCGACGATCGTTGAAAGCCTCGTGAGTGACTCAAGAAAAGGGATGTTTGTTTGTGATTCTAACTGCACTGTATTAGAGGCAAACAATGCATTTCTTGAGAGTCTTAATCTCAAACCTATTGAGTGTATTGGCAAAGATATTCGTTCACTCAACTTATTAAAAAACGCCAAAAAGTTACTTGGTTCTATGCGCTCTAGCTTCCAACAAGAACAGCATTGGCTAGGGTATATCGAATATCAAAGGCGTTTAGGTGAACATGCTGTTCATGAACTTGAGATCGACAAGGTGAATTTGAGTGCCCATGAGTTTATCTATGTTGGTCGCCTCTCAATTAGCAGTCATGCGAACATCACCGAAGATAATATCTATTCTTTGGAAGACGTTCATATTTTGAGTGAACAAGAGTTTTATGCAGTAGCGCGTGACCGTGCTTCCACACAGTGCCTATCTGTACTTATGTCGCTTCAGCCTGATTTTTGCCGCTCTTCCTATATGCTGAAGCTAAGAATTCTCGCTATAGCAATGATGCATACTGATTTGAACTGGGTCGTTGGGACTAGGAACGATACTAGTTTACTGGTGTTACTTGATTCAGACTCGACCTTGTATGAAAAAGGTGGCTTTGCGAAATCCATTCGCTCATTTAAACGCACATTAAAACGTTATGTGGACGAGAGTATCTATCGGGATGTCCAAAATGGGTTTGTTGGGGCTGATGTATACGGGTTGGGTGAAAGCTCAATAGATGAAGTGATAGATCATAGTATCAAAGCGATGATGACTCATGATCGAAGAGAAGCGAATATTAATTTCTACGAACAGAGTCAGTTTGAGAACTCTGTCAGAACCAGGAAAATCGAGAAGGAAGTTATTGAAGCGGTCAGAACCAGTGATATTGATGTTCACTTCCAACCGATTGTTTCCCTCAAAACAGGGCGGATTGAGAAATTTGAAGCATTATGTCGTTTTAACACGGCTGGTGGCGATTACAGTGTTCAAGAGTTGATAAGCACAGCTGAATCACTTGGAGTGGTTCATGCGATTGATAAAATGGTATGTAGCCATGCCATTGAATTATTCAGTGAACTGGTTCCTCTCAGTACCGATAAGCTGTCGCTTTCTATTAACTGCTCATTAGCTGACCACGAGCAGGGCTCCCAGTATTTAAGTGATATGTATCGTTTGATAAATGCAGCCAAGTACCATGATTTTGATATCACCATAGAGATTACCGAGAGTAATTATTTCGGCAGTGCGGTCGAAAATTCCGCTTTGATCAATGCGATGCGACAAGCCGGCATAGGTATAGCGGTTGATGACTTTGGTACGGGCAGCTCGTCATTTAGTTACTTTAATGATTTTACCTTTGACGTGCTCAAGATTGATCGAGAGTTTATTCAAGATATCCATCTGATTAAACACAAATTCTTTGCAGTGAAGATGTTAACTGAGTTGTCTCATGCGCTTGGGATTAAAGTCGTTGCTGAGGGTGTTGAGTTAGAGGAAGAGTTAAATGTTGTGAAGGGGATAGGAGTAGATTATGTCCAAGGCTTTATTTTCTCCCGCCCACTGCCTATCAGCGAATATCAAAAAAGGGAGAACATAAATCAAGTTCTACAATACAAGGAGCTTGATATGACGGTATGAGTGCTTAATTGAGAGTGGATGCTTTTTTCTCTTCAGACAATATGAGTAGTTCTCTTATGTAATCTGACTCCTCACAGGGCTCCCAGGAATCAAGGATGCTTTTCAGCGCGTTACGGTACACCTCAGATTGCAGCAGTAAGAAAACAATCTTGTCTGTTCGCTCAAGCACTTTAGTCTGAATATCAATGTACTTCTCTTTATCTTCTATAGAGGAGGCCTTTAATTTAATCAGGGGTTCAAATCCATCTTTGAACCACACTTTTAACACCTCGATCAACTCTGATTCATGCTCGGACTTAGCGGGGTAGTGGCAAAGCTTTCTGAACGACGTTAGCTCTTCGCGATTATTTGTGTCTACACTCATTTTATATTTTTATAATTTATAAATTTGATGTCTTCATAGTATTTTTATATCCCATGCTTACAACTGTATTTCATGTTTTTGCGACAAGTATCACGAACAAACATTGTGCACATATGCAACTGGTATGCTTTGTGGTGTAAGCGTTTTCATTTTTGCTTGTTCGTTGTTACTCAAGTTTTACAAAAACCGAATAGTTAACGATTTAAACTTGAAATATCCCCTGATGTACTAACTTACTTATTGCAAGTACAAGGATTGATACTGAACCAGTATTCACTGAGATGACGCTTCTATTGGAAAGGGGTTTTGGATGAGCATGATGATAGATTCCCAAGAACATTTTGAACAAAGATTTCCTGGATATGTGATTGCCGTTGACAGCGTAGGGGCGTGTATCTACATCAATAAAACATTTTGTGACTGGATTGATAGTAATAACGTGGTTGATGGGGCGAAGGAGAACAATACTAACCAACTTGATTACACAGAGAAGCTTCAATTATTGTCAAAAAAGATGGTTAATACTTCAGCGACCAATCAATCTGGGCCCAATTCCATCGAGTTCTTTAGCAAAGAAGGTTATCTGGTGGTGAACTTCGTCAAACTAGGCAAAGATGACGATAATTATGACTATTTTGTTAGTTCGAACGAGTTCATTTCAGAAAAAAGAAACAGAACCTGTGAAGTAACTGGATTGAACAATAAATTTTCGTTTGTCGAGCATATGCAAGCATCAGTCAATTCTAATGAACACTTGATATACATTAACCTAGATGAGTTTAAATACGTCAATGATCTGTATGGGCATGTTGAAGGCAACCTAGTGCTCAAGAAGTTTGGTGATCTTATTGATAACTCTTTTAGATACGAAGACTTCATTGCAAGGCTAGGCAAAGATGAGTTCGTCATATTATGTGACAGCAAGCTATCAATGGAGTCGATATTGATGCGAATGAAAGACATCAATAAGAAGTTTCATAATGCTTATAAAGATTCCTACCCTCGACTTGGATGGAGTTGGGGAATAGCGAAGAACGATGCGAGTAATTACCAAGTGACGGTGGCGAAGGCGATGTCACAGATGCAGGAACAAAAAAATAGGAAGCGGAGCCTACTGAAAATATATTAATGTAGGCTGTTTAAATTGTATTGTAGTTGAAATGCGGATTTCATGATTTCAATACTATCAAAGCCATCATAGGGGAACTGGCTTAGTCCTGCATTGACTGTTAGTTCGCACTCTATTCCTCGCACCTGCAACTGGTAATTAATCGAGGTTATTAACCGTCCAATCAATCCCTGAGCGTCTTCGCGTGTTTGAACTGAGTTAATGATTGCCGAAAACTCTGTTTGTCCCGTCTGATAGAAAGAATCAGTAACATCTACCTGTTTTAACGTCTCTCCAGTCATTTTAATGATGTTGTGTAAGTGATTGTTAGGCATAGTGCCACTTAGCGTGAGCTTATTGTGTAGTGTGAAAGTAGCGAAGATGAACTGACTATTCGTTCTTTTTGCCCGCTCTACGGTTAACCGCAAGTCGTTATTCATTAATAACTGAGTCCCTAAGCCACTGGCGGGGTTAATGAGCTCTGTTTTTTCTATTTCTTCTTGAAGTTGACGTTTTTTTAGGTCTTGTTCTGCAGCGGTAATGCCATTTTTGATGGCTATTAGCAGTTCAGAGGGTTCATAGTGACCTTTGACGAGGTAGTCAGAGGCACCTGATTTTATGGCTTTAACAGCAATCTCTTCATTACCCTGACCGGTTAAGAAAATAATAGGTGTGATGGATGAACTTCCGAACTGTTTGATTAACGCCATTAACTTTAAACCATCGTAGTCACTCAATTGATAGTCTAACAAGATGCAGTCAAAAGATTCATTAGCGACCAAGAGCAAAGCGCTGGTTCCACTGGTCGCATAGCTTAATGATAGATGGTTTAAAGAGGACAAATCTCTACGGGTTTTTTCTTGGTCAACGCAATCATCTTCTATGATTAAAATTTTCATTAATACCTTCACCCTTACTGGAATACTGGCCATGTGAAGCTGATGAGTGTGCCCTTGGTTATCGAAGGGTTAGACGCTAGTTCAATACTTCCTTGGTACTGTTCAATTGTCCTCTTAACAATCGATAGCCCAATACCACTGCTTTCTACCTCATCGTTGGGTGTCAAGGATTGGAATAGTTCGAACACTCTATCGTGATCACGAGGATCAATGCCGGGGCCATTGTCTTCGATACTGACTCTTATATAGTTGGAATCAACTTTTTCGACGTGTATTTTTATATTATCTAAGTCTCTGCCACCATGTTTAATGGAATTACCGAGAAGGTTGGTCAGGATAAGGTGTAATGGGGTTTGTGCTGTGTTGACACATGCTATATCAATCTTGGCTTGTAGGCCTACGTTGATTTCACTAGAGGTGATAAGTACATTCCATATCTCAGCAATAAACTCAGACATGTTGATGCACGTGATATCGGCTTCTACCTGGCCCACCCGGGAATATTGAAGTAACCCATCAAGCAGTCCCTCCATTCTTTGTACTCGATTTTCTAGCAGAGCAAGGTGGCGCTTAGAGTTGAAGTCAGCAACATCTTGTAAATCCTCTGATACCCAAGAGGCGAGGTTCTTAATGGCTCTTAACGGAGCCTTGAGATCATGAGAAGCGACATACGCGAATCTTTCTAGGTCTTCATTTGAGCGTGACAGTTCATTATTTAGTGTTTCAATAGACTGCATATGTGTATAAGAGTCTGTAATATCATGAACGATACCAAAAAAGTGCTGAGGCTGTCCGTTTTCGTCGAACTCCGCTTCTAGACTGACTTGAATCCATTTCTCTTGACCATTTGGCGTGGAGATTGGATAGATAATGTCATCTATTTTGCTACCAGGACGCATCTCTAACATCTTGGCAAATATCTTAGGGTACTGCTCAACGTAATCTGGTCTAATCCAGGACATCAACTTTTCGTTAGTGATAACAGTGTCTTGTGGGTCTCGTTCAAAAATAGACCAAAGTTGGTCTGACCAAGTAATAAAGTGATCTGAGAGCCTGTAACTCCAGTGGCCGACCTTAGCAATCCCTTCGGCTTTGCGTAGTTTAATCAGAGCATGCTTTAAGCTTTTATTGGAAGCAACTTCTTGAGTTCGGTCGTCTATGAATATAAGTATCTGATTTTCTGTTGTTTCATGCGTACTATTAAGCGTCGCAGAAATTGTGGCATAAACCTTAACACCATGACGATTTATGAGTTTTAGGTTCCCTCGATAAGCTCTAAATTTTCGTTTTATAAGTTTGTCGAAGTTGCTTAATTGTGCACAACGATCTTCTAAGTGAATAAACTCATTTAACGAACGATTGATTAACTCTCTAGCTTCATACCCTAGTAACTGAGCGAGTTCCTTATTGGCTTCTTTTATTTGTAAAGACTTTGAAAGGAGTGCCATACCGACAAGACCTAAGTCGAAATATTGGCGATAGGAATGAATAGTTTTTCCTTCTTTTTCGGATGTTGAGTCAACTTTTTGCTGTTCGTCCCGAACGGCTTTGCGATTGCCACTTTCTACATGGCTACGCGTTCTTCCATGATAAACCTATCCTTTCATATTAGATACTGCTTAAGTATTGATGACATACTTGCATAATTCAATTAGACAATGTTTATATTATCCAATAGGTTGTGGTTCTATATTTTAGAGGAATTAATCTTTATAAAATAATACGACCGTTCTCTATAAAAACATGATTACTGATAAGGTTAAATATTTAAATGAAAACACCCTGTTTTAAAACAGGGTGTTTAGTACAGTTTAGAAAAATATGTACTACCAACCATCATGTGTAAGTTTGAATTTCAACTTTTTGAGCCCTTCTGTTTGTAATTGACGAACGCGCTCTTTTGATAAATTGAGTTCCTCTCCAAGATCGTTAAGCGTTTTGATATCGTGACCAAACAAACCAAATCGGCAGATAATGATTTCTTTGTACCTGTCAGGCAACTTGTGTATGACACTTTCAAGTTTTGTGATTAACTTTTTCTTTTCGCAAATCGCATTAGGATTATTGGTGTTCTCTGCTGGGATCTGCTCAAGTGGGAGTGGGGCACTCTCCACATGTTCTACCGTTGATTTTGTAGAAATGTTGCCACTGTAATCTACGAGCTCATTGACTTCTTTAACACTACGGTTGGAGTATTCTGCTAATTCAGATATAGACGGATCGCGTTCTAGGTCTTGTCTCACTTCTCGGGACTCACGAGATAGTTTGTAGATTTCCTTTTGAACATGGACAGGTAGTCTGATTGTTCGCGAGTTGTTCATGAGTGATGTTTCGATACATTCACGAATCCACCACACTGCATAAGTTGAAAACCGATATCCTAGCTCCGGGTCAAACTTTTCAATGGCCTTGATTAAGCCGATATTACCTTCCTCAATTAGGTCTAAAATGCTGTGGTTTTGTTGACCACGTTTAGCGTATTTTTTGGCGATCTTTACTACTAATCTGAGGTTTGATTCGATAAGCACATCTCGAGCAGCGATGTCGCCATCACGTGAGCGCCTTGCGTAGTATACTTCTTGTTCTGGGGTGAGTAGATCGACGCCTGTGACATCCTTGATATAGATTGCATAGGGGTCGTGTTTGAAGGAATCTGCTTGTATGTATTGTTTTGAGATCCCAACGTCGTGTGATGCTTTTTGCATAGCGGTCTCTCCGTAACCTACTGACGTATTGTATGACTCTAAGAGATAAACGATGTTATAAAACCTATCCCTTAGTTACTAACTTTAGTCTTAGGTTAGCTGAATATCAAAGTTGCGGTTTGCAAAAAATAATATCCTCTTCATTTTCTTTATGTTAAAGCGTGTTCAATTTATTAATTAATATGATTAATGGTTAGTGTTTCAGTATAAAGTGACTGTTATACAAAGATTTAGTTTTTAGAATAGCATGCACTAATATGTGGCAATTGAGTTATCGCTCACTGTTTATATAGAAATTTAGCCATAAAGTAGTAAGGTCTACTTGTCTCAACTGTGAGAAATTGTAGTTGGTCTTAGAAGTTATAATAATGTTTCCTATACTTCTATTGTAAGTAATCTATCAGTACGAATTACTAGCACGTAAATACAGTGGAATAAGGACGATAGTTTGATATAGCTGTATACAGGCCACGGTAGTGGAGAGCTCAATGTATAAATTTGTTAAACACCCTTTAGATGCGACATATACACCGTCAGTACCACCGGAAAGAGTGCTAACCTCAGAAGAAGTTCCGCCGGAGGAGCTAGAAATGCGAGAAGTGATTTCTTGTTGGTATGAAGAAGCGTTCGATTTATATGAAAAGCTGACGCAAATTGAGATTGAAAATAAAGAAGAGCTGTTGGAAGTACAAACGAATGTGTTAGAGCATCACAACAAGATTATTCTTTTATTATTGAAACGCTACGAGTACCGCGCTGCATTACAGAGAATGTTGTCAGTTTGGACCTTATCAGACAGCGCAAAAGTCGCGTTGGAGGAGCTGATTGAGCTTAGCAACGAAACGCGAAAAGGTAACATAGTCTATTCTTCATAACGAAACAGCACGCAAACAAGCGTGTTGTTTATGCATCCCCCTCGAGGCTGTAACAGATTCTGTGTATCTGCCATCTAGTTAATGTATTTTTCTAATCGTTCCTCGAACTCGATAATAAATCGACTCATAGCTTGACGCCAGTTTTGAATGGGCATTGTCCATTTCTTGCTTGCGTCTTTGATCGCTAGATACACCATCTTGGTTGCGGCCTCGTCGTTTGGGAAGATCTTACGTTTCTTGAGTGCTTTCCGTATTACGCTGTTCAGAGACTCAATCGCATTGGTGGTGTAAATGGCCCGACGGATATCTTCA
>NZ_QRHC01000014.1 GCF_003415655.1 Vibrio maerlii | reverse complement strand
CCGTCCGCCGCTCGACGCCGTTATCGTCCCCCGAAGGTTCAGATAACTCGTTTCCGCTCGACTTGCATGTGTTAGGCCTGCCGCCAGCGTTCAATCTGAGCCATGATCAAACTCTTCAATTTAAGATTTTGTCGGCTCAATGAATACTGATTTAAGTTCCTAGTGACTAGAAGCTAGTTCCTAGAGACTTTGAATTGACTGTGCCGATAATAAATTATCGATTGGTCACTCAGTTCATTGAAAACCATTTTGATACCGAAGTATCTGTTTGTCTTTGCTTATAAAAGCGAAAACAAACTTAGTGATTATCATCAACGAGTGCCCACACAGATTGATAGGTTTAAATTGTTAAAGAGCTAATTCTTTAAGAAAGAAGCGTTTTGCGTTCCTCTCAAAGTGGATGCGCATTTTAGCGATTCAAATCTCAGTGTCAAACACTTTTTTGAGATTATTTTTGAATTTCTTTTTATTCAGAAACTCATCACTAATTTGTCTTACTCATCCTTCTGACTACTCGCTGAAGCCTTGTGGGCTCTGCCGTGTCAGTGGAAGCGCATTATAGAGATCGCTGTCACACTAGCAAGCCCTTTTTGCAAATAAATTCAAAAAACCTGCCATTTGAACAAAAAACCAACCAAAGGCTTATTTACGAACATTTCACCCTCAAGTTACTCACAAACACTTGTGGATAACTAGCTATTCTTCTCCCCTCTTATGCTCTCTTTATATAGACCTTTCTCAATCTGCCGATACCAGAAAAGATAAAAGGCCACTAAAAAGTGACCTTTCCGACTCTTACACTGATCATTTTTACTAATGATTGTAATTGGTGCTAATGATGCATTCCAACTTAATCACCGATGCTTCTACTTAAGCAACTCGCAATGGAGCATCCAGCGAATACCAAATTGGTCTTCTACTTTACCAAATCGAGCACCCCAAAAAGTATCTGCCAGTGGCATCATAATGTGTCCACCATGAGAGAGCTTATCAAACAGTCTTGCTTGCTCATCCAAGTCATCAAGCACTAATGACAAAGCCACATTATTACCCGTTAACTCTTTCGCAACCATTCCATCGGAAAGCATAAGCTTCATACCAAAGGCTTCAAACTCAGAGTGCATGACCCAATCAGGATCTGCTCCCTCTATTTGTTGAGGCGCATCCTTAAATAATTGCTTTGTTATAACAACACCACCAAAGCATTTTTGGTAGAACTCTAATGCTTCCTCACAACGTCCTGCAAAAAAGAGATACGGATTTAATTGATACATTCACAACTTCCTTTTCGTTTGTCTTGGTTTAATCATAGACAAGTAGATGGAAGTTATTAGGAAGAATTCACTTCATATTAAGATAAGTAAAAATCAATGTAGATAAAGGCACTTCTGCATGAATGCCTGAGATACGTATGGGATATAACTTTTAAAGTAGCCAAAACGTCGAAAGGCCGCTTTAAAAGCGACCTTTCTATATATGGTACCGGTAGGCGGAATGATTGGACAGGCATTCCTGCCGCCACCGCGAAGGTAACGAAGGGCAACAAACTCAAGCTTCAAACACCCAAAACGACGAAAGGCCGCTTTAGAAGCGACCTTTCTGTATATGGTACCGGTAGGCGGACTTGAACCGCCACGCCCGAAGGCAACGGATTTTGAATCCGTCGTGTATACCAATTTCACCATACCGGCATCTTGGGGTTTCCCCTTTCGATGTTTGGCATTATACGTATGCCTATCAGGCAAGCAAGGGCAAAATATTGAAAAAGCGTTTGTTTGAGCACAATTTCATCATAAACTCATTTATTGATACGAAATTTACTTTGCAGTGAATCCTCAACTCGCTAACCTTGCTGCAACTTCATTATCTT
The DNA here is from genome assembly GCF_003415655.1 of Vibrio maerlii. Classification (GTDB taxonomy): domain Bacteria; phylum Pseudomonadota; class Gammaproteobacteria; order Enterobacterales; family Vibrionaceae; genus Vibrio; species Vibrio maerlii. The sequence goes on along the minus strand of NZ_QRHC01000014.1, from coordinate 97,372 downwards.
GTATAGAAACTATGACAGAAACAACTCTTCCAAAGGCCAGCTTATTCCGACGCTTGGCTGCCCTGTTTTATGACGCCCTGATTATTATCGCTATTGAGATGATGGCTGCAGGTATTGTAATTGCCATTCTTGAAGCTCTCGTGGCGACTGGCATTATGAATTATGGCAGTTACGTAGATGTAAGTGACCTGCTCTCAAACCACCCTGTTTGGAGTTTAGTCTACACCGCTTACCTAGCGTTTATCTGGGTCTACTTCTTTGTTTTCTTTTGGACTCGTGCGGGACAAACTCTCGGTATGCGAGCATGGAAGCTTAGACTTCAAAGCACCACTGGTAAGCCAATTACCCTGACTCAGTGTTTGATCCGTATCGCTACTTCAGCATTTGGTTTGGCGAATCTTACCGTTCCGTTTGATACAGAGAAACGCGGTTTCCAAGACATTTGGGCGAATACAGAGATTGTCGTACTACCAAAAGCAAACTAGTTCAACGACAAACACATGTAAAAGAGGGAAGGCATTTGCCTTCCCTCTTTTATTATTCACACATTTTAGAGTTTTCGTCTTAACAGCAGGATAGCTACCATTAAGAAAGCCAAACTTGGAGCGACGGCACCGAGTGCTGGAGGAAAACCGTAAACGAGGCTGAGTGGCCCAAAAAACTCACTCGATATATAGAAGGTGAATCCAGCAATAACACCCGATAGTATTCGAGCCCCCATCGTCACACTTCGTAACGGACCGAATACAAACGACAGAGCCATCAACATCATTACGGCGATAGAGAGAGGTTGTGTCAGTTTACGCCAGAAGGCTAATTCATAACGAGAGGCATCCTGCTCAGAAGCTTTCAAGTAAGTCACATAATCATACAATCCGCTCAGCGCTAACTCTTCTGGTTTCACCGTAACGACCTGCAACTTGTCTGGAGCCAAAGAAGTTTTCCAACGATATGTTGGTAGTTCTTCTTTATATAGCTCTTGTTGATTGTCCATATGAGTGATTTGCACATCTTTCATCATCCACTCATTGTCACCGATGTAATCAACCTTCTTAGCAAAAATAACAGTATCGAGATTTTTTTCATCATCGAAGCGCCACATGTTGAGCACACGCAGCTCATCATCATCCACACGACCGATAAAGATAAAGTCATTCGCATCCCTTGCCCAGACACCACTCAATACCGATGCAATATTACCACCAGAGATAGAGAATGCTCTTAGCTCACGCGCCATCTTTTGCGCTTGTGGTGCGCCCCACTGACCAAGCAGCATAACGATTAACATCAAGGGAACTGCTGTCTTTAGAACTGACAAACCGATATCAAGCTTCGAGTAACCAGAAGCTTGCATGACCACTAATTCAGAGCTTGATGCTAACATACCAAGTGCAATCAAAGAACCTAATAGCGCCGCCATAGGGAAGAACATCTCGATATCACGAGGGATACTCAAAATAACGAAGTAAAGCGCCTGCAACAGATCGAAAGTACCACGGCCTACCTTTCTCAATTGTTCAACGTATTTAATGATGCCCGATAAGCCAACCAAGGTAACCAGTACCAAGGTTGAGGTCGCGATAATGGTTCTACCTATATAAAGGTCTAAAATCTTAAACACGAATTATGCTGCCTTACGTTGCTTGAGTTTATCTTTGAAACGACGAACAGGAATACTATCCATAGAGTTGGCCACTACAGCTGCCAAGAAAAGTGCAATGTTGATTGGCCACATTCCAATATACGCAGGGATGCCACCATCTTCGATTGCTGACTTAGTTGCACTCATCGCGAGGAAGTAAGCAAGATATATCAGAATTGCCGGCCCCATCTTAGCAAAACGACCTTGGCGGGGGTTCACTGCTGATAACGGAACCACCAACATGGTTAAAAGAGGAATACACACTATCAGCGAGATACGCCATTGAAGCTCAGCTTTGGCAGAAAGATCAGGATGCCCAACAAGTGCCAACGTTGGTAACGCTTCCCAATCACGACCTTTTTGCTTCACTTCTCGTTGACCAATTAAGCCATCGTATTCATTAAAGTGAGTCACCATATAATCAACGCGTGTTGGCACACCTTCGTACCGAGTACCGTCATACATGGTTATTACCTGGCGGCCATCGTTGTACTCTTTTACATCACCCGAGTCAGAAAACATAACACTTGGAAGTATGGAATCACGCGGGCGCAGCTGAGCAACAAACACGTTGGTCAACTTGTTATCTTCAATATCATCAATGAACACTACCGACGAGCCATCTGGAGTGCGTTGAAACTGTCCTTTCTTGATCAAATCGACACTATTTTGTGCCGCGACCTCTTCCATTAATTGAGCTTCACGGTCCTGACTCCATGGTGCAAGCCACAGTGAATTGAATGCTGCGACACCACCGGTAAGTAATGCAAGATATAGTGCCGCTTGAATTAGAAATTTATTACCAATACCCGTTGCGTTCATTACCGTAATTTCACTTTCTGCATACAGACGGCCGAAAGTGAGCAAGATGCCAATAAATAGGCTTAATGGAAGCATGAGTAGACCCATTGTTGGCATATTCAAACCAACAATAGAAAGAATTAGACGCGCGGGGATATCACCATCGGACGCATCAGCCAAAACAGTAATGAATTTTTGACTAATGAAGACTAAAAATAGAACAAAAAAGATCGCAAATTGGCTTTTGAGTGTCTCGCGGATCAAATATCTGACAATAATCACGCTGAAATTACCTATACAAAACTTGTTTTTTTGATTGAATCACTATAATTTCCCGTTGAACCTTTTATTTTTTTAATTTTTAACTAAGTGTTTCATGCTTACTGGTCACTTGATTCCATTATAGGATTCAACAAGTAAGATTTCATTATCTAACATTTAGTTTGATTTGTCTTCAGGATGTAGGAGTACAAATGGAGTTCAGTGTAAAAAGTGGCAGTCCAGAAAAACAACGTAGCGCATGTATCGTTGTGGGCGTATTCGAACCACGTCGTCTTTCTCCAGTAGCGGAGCAGCTTGATAAGATCAGTGATGGTTACATCAGCTCACTACTTCGTCGCGGTGATCTAGAAGGTAAGCCTGGCCAAATGTTGCTTCTGCATCAAGTGCCTGGAGTACTGTCAGAACGTGTTCTACTTGTTGGCTGCGGTAAAGAGCGTGAACTAGGTGAGCGTCAATACAAAGAGATCATCCAAAAAACGATCAGCACGCTAAACGAAACGGGCTCTATGGAAGCGGTATGTTTCCTAACAGAGCTGCACGTTAAAGGTCGCGACACCTACTGGAAAGTACGTCAAGCGGTTGAAGCAACGAAAGACGGTCTGTACACATTCGATCAGTTCAAGAGCAACAAACCAGAAACTCGCCGCCCGCTGCGCAAGCTTGTATTTAACGTACCAACACGTCGTGAGCTCAACCTTGGTGAAAAGGCAATTGCTCACGGGCTAGCGGTATCTTCAGGTGTGAAAGCATCGAAAGACCTTGGCAACATGCCACCAAACATTGCTAACCCTGCATACCTTGCCTCTCAAGCACGTCGTTTAGCTGACGATTTCGAAACCGTATCGACTAAGATCATCGGTGAAGAAGAGATGGAAAAACTGGGCATGACTTCTTACCTAGCAGTAGGTCGTGGCTCTAAGAATGAATCTATGATGTCTATCATGGAGTACAAGGGCAATCCAGATCCAGACGCGAAGCCAATCGTACTGATCGGTAAAGGTCTAACATTCGATTCAGGCGGTATCTCGCTTAAGCCTGGCGAAGGTATGGATGAAATGAAGTACGACATGTGTGGTGCGGCATCGGTATTCGGTACAATGAAAGCGCTGGCTAAACTAAACCTACCTATCAACGTGGTAGCAATTTTAGCCGGGTGTGAAAACATGCCAGGTAGCAACGCTTACCGTCCAGGTGACATCCTAACTACCATGTCAGGTCAGACAGTTGAGGTTCTAAATACGGATGCTGAAGGTCGCTTAGTACTTTGTGATGCGCTAACTTACGTTGAACGTTTTGAACCAGAGTGTGTTGTTGACGTTGCGACACTAACAGGTGCATGTGTTATCGCACTTGGTCATCACATCAGTGGTGTTATCTCAAACCACAACCCACTTTCTCACGAGCTAGTAAACGCTTCTGAGCAAGCAGGTGACCGCGCATGGCGTCTACCAATGGCTGACGAATTCCATGAGCAGTTAAACAGCCCGTTTGCAGATATGGCAAACATCGGTGGTCGCCCTGGTGGCACTATTACTGCGGGTTGTTTCCTGTCTAAGTTCGCTAAGAAGTACAACTGGGCACACGTTGATATTGCTGGTACTGCATGGAAGTCAGGTGCAGCGAAAGGCTCAACAGGCCGTCCAGTCTCAATGCTTGTCCAGTTCTTACTGAACCGAGCAGGCGACGAGATTGAAGAGTAAATCTTCACAGAAAGGGCGCTAAGCGCCCTTTTTTATTACCGATTTTCAGCTAAAGCCGGTGGCTTAGGTGTGTTGAGACAAAGATGAATCAGACCGCAACCTTTTACATAGTGAATGAAAACTCGCCTCAGGCAAACTCAACGGGTTTCAATGAGTATGTGATTTTTCTAGCACGCCACTTCGCAACCCAAGGAGCAAAAGTTCTGCTTAGTTGCAATGACCGTACACATGCAGAAGAACTGGCTGAACTGTTCTGGCAGCAACCACCCGAGCATTATCTCGCCCACAATTTGGTGGGAGAAGGCCCCAAATATGCGACCAATGTTGAAATAGGCTTTATCGGAGCCAAACACAGTTGGAACCGACAACTCGTAATAAATCTGGCGGATAATCAGACAACCTTTGCGAACGCCTTTGCTCAAGTGGTAGACTTCGTCCCTTGCGAAGAAAAAGCTAAGCAACTGGCTCGAGAAAGGTATAAAATTTACCGTCAAGCAGGGTATCAACTGCAAACCATTGAGATCCAGCATCCTTAACCGTCAATCCTTATAGTTAAGCTCTCCTTCTAGAGAGTTCACTTATAAAGATTGACTACGATAACCATCAACGTATCCAGTAAATGAGTACTATGGAAAAGACATACAACCCAACTTCAATTGAACAAGCTCTTTACCAAGCTTGGGAAGAGAAAGGCTACTTTAAGCCACACGGTGACACGACGAAAGAATCATACAGCATCATGATCCCGCCACCGAACGTCACTGGTAGCCTACACATGGGCCACGCGTTCCAAGATACGATCATGGATACTCTGATCCGTGCTGAGCGTATGAAGGGCAAAAACACCCTTTGGCAGGTAGGTACTGACCACGCTGGTATCGCAACTCAAATGGTTGTTGAGCGTAAGATCGCTGCAGAAGAAGGCAAAACTAAGCACGATTACGGTCGTGATGCCTTCATCGACAAGATCTGGGAATGGAAGAACGAGTCTGGTGGCACGATCACTAAGCAGCTTCGTCGCCTTGGTGCATCGGTAGACTGGGACCGTGAGCGTTTCACTATGGATGACGGCCTGTCTAACGCAGTTCAAGAAGTGTTTGTTCGTCTATACGAAGAAGACCTAATCTACCGTGGTAAGCGTCTAGTAAACTGGGATCCTAAGCTGCACACAGCTATCTCTGATCTTGAAGTTGAAAACAAAGATAAAAAAGGCCACATGTGGCACTTCCGCTACCCACTAGCTGATGGCGTTAAGACGGCTGAAGGCAAAGACTACATTGTCGTTGCAACAACTCGTCCAGAAACCATGCTTGGTGATACTGGCGTTGCTGTTAACCCAGAAGATCCTCGTTACAAAGATCTGATCGGTAAAGAAATCCTACTTCCTCTTGTTGAGCGTCGCATCCCTATCGTAGGTGATGAGCACGCTGACATGGAGAAAGGTACTGGTTGTGTGAAGATCACTCCTGCACACGACTTTAACGACTACGAAGTTGGTAAGCGTTGTAAGCTACCAATGATCAACATCCTGACGTTCGATGCAAACATCCGCAGCGAAGCTGAAGTGTTCTGCACGAACGGCGAAGCAAGCGATGTTTACGCAACTGACCTACCTGAAGAATTCCAAGGTATGGAGCGTTTTGCTGCTCGTAAAGCGATCGTTGCTAAATTCGAAGAGCTGGGCCTTCTAGACGAAATCAAAGATCACGATCTAACAGTACCTTACGGCGACCGTGGTGGCGTGGTTATCGAACCAATGCTAACGGACCAGTGGTACGTACGTGCTGCACCTCTTGCAGAGCCTGCTGTTAAAGCGGTTGAAGATGGTGACATTCAGTTCGTTCCTAAGCAGTACGAAAACATGTACTTCTCTTGGATGCGTGACATTCAAGACTGGTGTATCTCTCGTCAACTTTGGTGGGGTCACCGTATCCCAGCATGGTACGACAACGACGGCAACGTATATGTAGGCCGTACTGAAGAAGAAGTGCGTGCAAACAACAACCTTGCACCTGTTGTTGTTCTTCGCCAAGACGACGACGTACTGGATACATGGTTCTCTTCTGCACTATGGACGTTCGGTACTCAAGGCTGGCCAGAGCAAACTGAAGACCTGAAGACATTCCACCCTTCAGACGTTCTAGTAACAGGCTTCGACATCATCTTCTTCTGGGTTGCGCGTATGATCATGATGACCATGCACTTCAACAAAGATGAAAATGGTAAAGCACAAGTACCATTCAAGACGGTTTACGTAACGGGTCTTATCCGTGACGAGAACGGTGACAAGATGTCTAAGTCTAAGGGTAACGTTCTTGACCCTATCGACATGATTGATGGTATCGACCTTGAGTCTCTAGTTGAAAAGCGTTGTGGCAACATGATGCAGCCTCAGCTAGCGAAGAAGATCGAGAAGAACACACGTAAGACGTTTGAAAACGGTATCGAACCATACGGTACAGATGCATTGCGTTTCACTCTTGCTGCGATGGCTTCTACTGGTCGTGACATCAACTGGGACATGAAGCGTCTTGAAGGTTACCGTAACTTCTGTAACAAGCTATGGAACGCAAGCCGTTACGTACTGATGAACACAGAAGAGCACGATTGTGGCATGTCACTATCGACTGAAGAGCGCGCTAACCTTGAGTTCTCTCTAGCAGATAAGTGGATTGAATCTCAGTTTGAGCTAGCAGCGAAAGAGTTTAACGCTCACCTAGACAACTACCGTCTAGACATGGCAGCGAACACGCTTTACGAATTCATCTGGAACCAATTCTGTGACTGGTACTTAGAGCTGACTAAACCGGTTCTATGGAAAGGCACTGAAGCGCAGCAAGTTGCAACTCGCCACATGCTGATTACAGTTCTAGAGAAGACGCTACGTCTTGCTCACCCTGTTCTTCCTTACATCACTGAATCTATCTGGCAGAGCGTTAAGCCGCTAGTAGACGGTGTTGAGGGCGAGACAATCATGACTCAAGCGCTTCCTCAGTTTAACGAAGATAACTTCAACGCTGAGATCGTAGAAGACATCGAGTGGGTTAAGACGTTCATCACTGCTATCCGTAACCTACGTGCAGAATATGACATTGCTCCTAGCAAAGGCCTAGAAGTTATGATCAAAGTAGCAGATGAGAAAGATGCAGCGCGTATCGAAGCAAACAAGGTCGTTCTAAACTCTCTTGCTAAGCTAGATAGCCTGACAGTTCTTGCTCAAGATGCCGACACACCAGCATGTGCAACTAAACTAGTTGGCAAGTCTGAGCTGATGATCCCAATGGCAGGCCTTATCGACAAAGATGCAGAGCTTGCTCGTCTTGATAAAGAAGTGAAGAAAACTCACGGCGAAATCAAACGTATCGAAGGCAAGCTAGGTAACGAAGGCTTCGTTGCCAAAGCACCTGAAGCGGTTATTGCGAAAGAGCGTGAAAAGCTAGTGGGTTACCAGGAAACACTAGCTAAGCTAGAAGAGCAGAAAGCGACGATTGCTGCGCTTTAATAGCACTGCACTCTAAGTACTAAGCTGAAACAGAAAGGCTGACATGAAAATGTCGGCCTTTTTGTTTTTTACTACCTCGGTTTTGAGTTCCTAGAAACGAGTTCCTAGTTCCTTGAGGTTATTTCAAGAAACCATTCTTTAAGAACTATTCTCTAGAAACTAGGAACTGCTCTTCACTAGACACTTCCCATGCCTTTCAATAGCTTCCCCCTATCAAACTAATTACAAAAAACACCTTGATTAAATGATAATGATTATCAATAATATTTACATCAACAGTTATTGAGGCATCATTATGAAAAAGACACTTACCTTTGCAGCATTACATTTCACTATTGCTTTTACTGTGGCTTACCTGCTAACAGGCGAGATCTTAATCGGTAGTTTGATTGCTTTGATTGAACCATCGGTTAACAGTGTCGCTTTCTACTTCCACGAAAAGGCATGGGGTACAATCCCTGCTCTGAGAAAACGTGAATGGATGACTAAAGTAAAAACAGCAAGCTTTGCTACCATCCATTTTAGTGTCGCTTTTGGTGTGGTTTACCTATTAACCGGTGATGCATTTATTGGTGGTGTGATGGCCATGCTTGAACCAAGTGTGAATACTGTCGCTTATTACTTCCATGAAAAAGTTTGGCAGCGTGAGCACCCCACTCCAGCGATGGCTTAACAAGGCATCAATCCTTTATAACTGATAGCTTTTGATAACGAGGCTCTTGATAACTAATAGAAAAAGAGCAGCACAATGGCTGCTCTTTTTCGTTCATATGTCGCTTTCTAAACACTCGAATTATCAATTAATCTCGCAAGAACTGACTTACACACTCAGAAGGGTTGAGCACAATAGCGCTTATCTCTTTTTGACCATCTAACTCAACCTCTAACATATATGCACTCGCGTCAGTCGGTTGCTGAGGATCACCTATGATAGGCGCTTCGACCTGAAAGATAATACCCGTGTGCTCAGCTCGCACATCAATCGGTAATACAAACTTCATCCCATTAAACTTAATCGATGCAGAGACTAAACCGGGTTTAAATGTCCGGTAGATCAAATCGACTTTGAACTCACAACCACCACCATGGTGCCAGATTTGTTCAGTCACCACCTGATCGAGCCTAACATTAGAAATGAACTGCAAATAAGGTTCTTTCCAGATCCCCATACGTTCATCTTGTTTGTCTAACTTCTTCGTTGCTTGATCGCTCTCTGCAAAATCCTCATCAAAGAGTAGGTCTTCATCTTCTTCTAGGAATAACACTTCAAAACGGTTACGACCCAGCTGCAAGTAATCTTGAACCTCTTTGCGATATTCGCGTTGAGTGCCATCACAATCAAACAATGCTCGACCGTTTAAACGCACTTCAGCATTATAATCAATACCTGCAAGCACCAACTCGACACAAGGTATGGCCAACATGGCTTCATCAACCTCGATATCGTGCATAAGGTGCCACTCCTGAGCAGCAATCATCGACTCACTCAGAGCCTCAGGTAAAACGGAGCTCAGTGGTGCTGGAAAGGTAATATCATCTTGAGGAATGGATAGGTCAGTCAGTGGTGAGACTTGCCATAACCCTGCGAGAGATAGGCGCATTGAAATCCTTTTATCTACTTTCTTTGGCACTCATTTTAATAATGAGTATATAAACTACCCGCTATAGAATGCACTAGATATAAAAACACCCGAGAAAGTAACATTTTCTCGGGTGTTTGAATACAAATAGATAACACTAATTAGGTAATCGTATCGCGTTAGTTTGCCATTTTAAAGGTCGATACGAGCTGTCCTTGTTCGCATGATAGTTCATGAAGTGACTGGCTCACTTGTGCAGACTTCTCTGCATCTGAAGCGATGCTTTGAGCTGTATCTGAAATGCCGACAATGTTCTCAGCGACCTCTTTCGCTACAGCGCTCTGCTGCTCAGATGCTGTTGCAATAGCTCGGCTCATATCGTTGATCAGCGCCAAACGCTCAACCATTTGTTGTAGTGACATGCTCGCTGATTGCGTCTGCTCTACTGATTTATCGGCATGTGAAAGGTTCTGCTCAACAATGCTCACCGCCTGGCTTGCTTTACCTTGTAAGCGGTTGATCATATCGCTGATCTCATTAGCAGACTGCTGCGAACGATTAGCCAGTGTGCGCACCTCATCGGCAACAACAGCAAAACCTCGACCATGTTCACCTGCACGTGCCGCTTCAATCGCTGCGTTCAATGCGAGCAAGTTCGTTTGCTCAGAAATCCCCTGAATGACCGTCAAGATTTCACTGATCTGATTCGATTCAGCAGACAGCTCATTGATCACTTGAGTCGCCTCTTCCAATGATGATTTCAGCTGATTAACGAACTCCACATTACTGGTCATGCCTTGTTTGTTGGTCTCAGCCATATCACTTAATGCTTCAACTTCATGGCTCGTATCAGATGCATGGCTCGCAACTTGGTGTACCGCTGATTCCATTTCAGTAACCGCTGTGGCAACAGAATCCGTCGCATACTTCTGCTGTTCAATATCACAGCGAGTCTTTTGGCCTAGGCTCATGGTTTCATTCGCTACGCCATTGATGGTTTCTACCGAAGTATGAATCTTCTGAATAAGGCCTGTTAAGTTGCCACTCAAGTGATTAATCGAGGTCGCAATCTGATTCATCTCTGAGCTATAGTTAGATTCAACTCGATAAGTGAGATCGCCCATTGCTAATGAATCTAACGCTTGGGTAATATCGACAAGAGGTCGGCGAATCGCACGAATCACAGTTAGAGCCACCGTCACGGCAACAACAACAGAGATGAGTGCAAGCACGGTGTTAATCAGTAGAGCTTGTTCTGCCTCTTGTTCTGCTTCTAGTAGAGCTTGTGAAGATACATCACGAATCGAGTCCACCAGCGTTACAGATTCTGCAATCAGGATGTCCATCTTAGTTGCGAGCTGAGAAAGTAATGTACGGCTACTTTCATTCAGCTCAATATAGCTTAAATGAAGTTGAAGTGTGCCTTGTGGGTCAAGGATCTCTTTGTTGAGAACGTTCAGGTATGGTTCAACCATTTCTGCATAATAGTCAGAAGAGGCAATTACATTCTTTGCTTTTTCATCAAAGCGCTGTAAGTGGGCATTAAGTTCAGCTTGGAAGTTATTGAGCTCTGCGGTTTCACTTACTGCCAGTAAATTCTTGATATAAGAAGCAGCACCACGACCTTGATTTAGCAAGTAATCAACATCCCATGCCGTGCGACTATCACCATCAGCATTAGCTTCTGAAGAAAGATCTTTCATATCTTGTTCAAAGAAGATCCATTCTTCATCAAAACGCTTGAGTTGATCATTCGATGATTGGCGAGCCTTGATACGTTGATCATGAGTGGTAAGTTGCTCACGAGCAACTGAGAAAAAGTTTTGCGCGTTAGCATCTATTTCAGCAAGTAGAGTCTTCAGACGCGGAAAGTTCGTAACTTCTGAGTTCAGTTGGGCTGACATTTCATCGTAGCGTTGTGCAGCGGCTTCAAACGCGGCTCTTTGCTGCTGGCGATTAGACTCTGACTGTTGGTTCGCATGAACCAACATCAAACGGTTTGCATCTTGTAGATGCTGCATCAATGTATTTGAGTGGTCCAAGACAGTCGGTAATGTCGCTGCAGTCAACTCTAGCTGTTCGGCCATCTTGATATCAGAGCGATACGCTGAAAAGCTGATTGCAGCGACCGCCAACATAATCACCGTAAATCCGATTACGATTCGTTGGATAAGTGAAACTCTCACTGTATTACTCCCTGAAAATAAAAAAAGTGGGCGATACTCGCCCACTTCGAAATTCTCTTTCACACAATATTTCAATTGTGCATCACATTTCTTTATGAAACTAAATTCGCCTATTTCATATCGACCAATTATAAAATAGCTTTAATCATCAATAGCATTTAGATCTACAAAATGTGACTTTTCTACAATTATTCTTCGTCGTCTTCTTCATCGTAGATAGCATCTTCACCCTCATAGAAAGTACCCCAGCCATCGTAAATAATGTCGTACTTCTCAGCGAGATTAACGAGTTTCTCAACTTGCTCATCAATAAGTTCCGCTTTCAGCGCTGTTTCCATTGTCGCATCGCAGCAAAGCAGCTTATTACCGTCTTCATCTTCTGTTTCTTCTGCTTCAAGAACTTCAAAGCCCATCTTGAATGCTTCTACCACTGCTTTCTCTAGCGTTTCGAAGTTTTCTGCAAATAGGTGGTGTTCAATCTCATAAAGAGCATCAGGGTCACTGCCATCTTCGATCAATGCTGCAATGATATCGCGAGTCTCTTCTTTTTGGATTTCGATTAACTCTTCAACTGATAGATATTCATCTTCATGAGACATGATATTGGCTCCAGAATGGTTGGATAATTTAGACATAAAATACCGAGGGAATATGGCATGGATCCCGGTGAAAAGCTACCTACTTACGGAGGATCTTGCCTTATTTCGCTCAAAAGATCATAGCTCCTAAAAACCGACCTTGTTAGGTTCACATTTTTATAACAAAAATATCTTGAAACACTCATAGATTGAAGAAAGTTCAATAGACGCTTTTAAACTGTTTCAATTTATACTTATCAAAACCATTAAAAAGCATAGAACCTTACTCATTTCACATTAATCCTTAGCTGTGCTTCATGACTAATTACCCAACTTTTTATAAAAAACCTGCAGCCTGGTTGATTTAGTAGTCAGAATAAACATAATTCCATTCATATAACCTGCTCGATATTTTTTGCATAAAAAGCGGCTTCGTAAGCTAGCAACACAAAAGTAAAATCAACCATATCCATAAGCTTTCTAAGTGAAATAAACTGCATTATCAGATATCAACACCCATTACTCCCTACATAACAGACTTGCAACTTGGCGATAAGCTTGTCATAAATACAGGCTGTTGAAACAGTAAGGATACACAATGACTCAACTTTACGTTGGTTCGGAAGTAGGACAACTCCGACGCGTTTTGCTCCACCGCCCAGAGCGAGCACTGACTCACCTCACCCCATCAAACTGTCATGAATTGCTGTTTGATGACGTATTGGCTGTAGAGGCTGCAGGTGAAGAGCATGATATTTTTTCTCAGACACTCACCAATCAAGGTGTCGAGGTACTTCATCTACACGATCTATTAGTGGAAACGCTTGCCGTTCCAGAAGCAAAAACCTGGCTTCTCAATACACAGATCTCTGATTATCGCTATGGCCCTACCTTTGCGACTGATCTCAAGCACTACTTAGCAGATATGACCAACGATCATCTCGCGACTATTCTACTTGGTGGCTTGGCTTACTCTGAGTTGCCAATCAAATCTTCATCTATGTTGCCGAAGATGCACCGTCCGTTGGACTTCGTGATTGAACCTCTGCCTAACCACTTGTTTACTCGTGATACTTCATGTTGGGTGTATGGTGGTGTTTCACTAAACCCAATGATGATGCCTGCTCGCCAGCGTGAAACTAACCACCTACGAGCGATTTATCGATGGCACCCTATCTTTGCTGGACAAGAATTTATTCGCTACTTCGGTGATGAAGACCGACACTATGACAATGCGACCATTGAGGGCGGTGACGTATTGGTTATTGGTAAGGGTGCGGTTCTGATTGGTATTTCTGAACGTACGACACCACAAGGCGTGGAAAACCTCGCAGCGCATCTATTCGCAAGCGGACAAGCTTCTCAAGTGATTGCCATTGATCTTCCAAAGCACCGTTCATGCATGCACCTTGATACCGTCATGACACACATGGATATCGATACCTTCTCTGTTTATCCAGAAATCATGCGCCAAGACTTAGATACCTGGCAGCTTACACCTAAGGCTGATGGCTCACTCAACGTCAAGCAAATGCCCAACTATGTTAAGGCCGTAGAATCTGCATTAGGGCTCGACCAACTGAGAATCATCACAACGGGTGGTGATAGCTATGAGGCTGAGCGTGAGCAGTGGAACGATGCGAACAACGTACTTACGGTTAAGCCTGGCGTAGTCATAGGCTATGAGCGTAACGTTTACACCAATGAAAAGTACGATAAAGCCGGCATTGAGGTACTGACGATTCCAGGTAATGAGCTAGGAAGAGGCCGCGGCGGTGCACGCTGTATGAGTTGCCCAATAGAACGAGACTCTATCTAATCAATTCAGATCCAGAGCCAACTTTCGAGTTGGCTTTTTTACAACACAAACAAAATAATTATTCACAAATATAGCATTTTTATGTTTTACTACACTTAAACTATTCCCTAACAACTGGAGGCCAAGGTATGGCTTTTAATCTACGTAATCGGAACTTCTTAAAACTGCTCGACTTCAACCCTAAAGAGATCCAATTTTTGATCGATCTATCAGTGGATCTTAAGAAAGCGAAATATGCAGGCACAGAGCAGCGACGTTTGGTAGGTAAAAACATTGCTTTGATCTTCGAAAAAGCTTCAACTAGAACTCGCTGTGCATTTGAGGTTGCAGCCTTTGATCAGGGTGCACAAGTTTCTTATATCGGTCCATCAGGTTCGCAGATTGGTCACAAAGAATCGATGAAGGATACCGCACGTGTATTAGGTCGTATGTACGATGGCATCGAATACCGGGGCTATGGTCAAGAGATCGTAGAAGAGCTTGGAGAGCATGCCGGGGTTCCAGTATGGAACGGTTTGACTAATGAGTTTCACCCGACACAAATACTTGCTGACTTCCTAACCATGCTCGAGCACGGCAAAGGCAAGCTACTGCACGAAATCACTTTCGCTTACCTTGGTGATGCTCGCAACAACATGGGTAACTCGTTGATGGTTGGTGCTGCAAAAATGGGGATGGAAATCCATATGGTCGCACCCAAACAATTCTGGCCGGAGCAAGATCTCATAGACCAATGCTTAGCGATAGCAGAAAAGACTGGTGCTAAACTGGTATTTACCGAAGATGTCCAAGAAGGTGTAAAAGGCTGTGATTATCTTTACACCGATGTTTGGGTATCGATGGGTGAGTCAGAACAAGCTTGGGATGAACGCGTGGCATTGATGAAACCCTATCAGGTGAACATGGATGTCATCAAGGCAACTGAAAACCCAAACGTGAAGTTTATGCATTGTCTGCCGGCTTTCCACAATGATGAAACAACCGTCGGTAAAGAAGTTGCTGAGAAATACGGTATGAATGGTTTGGAAGTGACGGATGAGGTTTTTGAGTCTGACTATTCTATCGTGTTCGATGAAGCTGAAAACCGTATGCACACAATAAAAGCGGTGATGGTGGCAACCTTAGGCAGTTAATTCAGAGAGTTAGCATTCTCTTAAAAGCTATTTGTAAAGAGTGATGTAATCGCTTGCGCTCACAATTCTTCAGCGTATAATTCTCTGCAATTTGTCTGGAGGTAGTGACTCAATGCCACGCAGTTTGTGTATTACAGAATGTTTTAAAGCTAAGCTATCGCGCTTAGATGCTGGCCTTTTCACTATTTCCTCCGTTTTTTGAAGCCTCCCATATTTGGGGGGCTTTTTTGTACCTACTGAAAATTGAAAGGGAAGAAGATTATGGCTAACTCGCTTTTTCAAAAGCACATTATCTCAATTCCTGAGCTCTCTCGTGATGAGCTAGAATTGATTGTTGATACGGCTGGTAAACTGAAAGCCTCTCCGCAGCCTGAGCTGATTAAAAATAAAGTCATTGCAAGCTGCTTCTTTGAACCTTCAACCCGTACCCGCCTCTCATTTGAGACTGCAATTCAACGCATCGGTGGTGATGTTATTGGGTTTGATAGCGGCGGTAATACTTCTCTAGCAAAAAAAGGTGAGACGCTGGCGGACTCTGTTCAGGTTATCTCTTCTTACGTCGATGCGTTTGTTATGCGTCATCCTCAAGAGGGCGCAGCACGCCTTGCCTCTGAGTTTTCTAATGGTGTACCTGTGATTAACGCTGGTGATGGTGCTAACCAGCACCCTACGCAGACACTGCTTGACCTGTTCTCAATTGCTGAGACACAAGGTCGCCTAGACAACCTCAACGTGGCATTTGTTGGTGACCTCAAATATGGCCGTACAGTCCACTCTCTGACACAAGCATTAGCGAAGTTCAGCAACGTACGCTTCTACTTCATCGCACCAGAAGCACTGGCAATGCCAGATTACATCTGTGAAGAGCTAGATGAAGCAGGTATCCAATACAGTCTGCACACAGACATGGAGAGCGTGATTCCGGAGCTGGATATTCTTTACATGACGCGTGTACAGAAAGAGCGTTTCGATGAATCTGAGTATGCGCATATCAAGTCTGCCTACATCCTAACAGCGAACCTACTGTCAGATGCAAAGGCAAACCTTAAGGTTCTACACCCACTGCCACGTGTTGACGAAATCACGGTAGACGTAGATAAAACCCCACACGCTTACTACTTTGAGCAAGCAGAAAACGGCGTCTATGCTCGTGAAGCTCTGCTGGCCCTAGTACTTAACGAAACACTGTAATCGAGGAGAATAAATATGGCTAAAGAAACTCAATTGCAGGTAGAAGCTATCAAGAATGGTACGGTTATCGACCATATCCCTGCTCAAGTGGGCATTAAGGTACTTAAGCTTTTCAACATGCATAACTCACAGCAACGCGTAACAGTAGGCCTTAACCTGCCATCATCTGCCCTAGGTGCGAAAGACCTGCTTAAGATTGAAAACGTATTTATCAATGAAGAGCAAGCGAACAAACTTGCTCTGTATGCGCCACATGCAACGGTAAACCAAATCGAAGAATATCAAGTGGTGAAGAAGCTTGCACTTGAACTTCCAGAGCAAGTGAACAATGTCTTCGAGTGCCCAAACACCAACTGTATTACTCACAATGAACCCGTTGAAAGCAGCTTCAAGGTCATTGAGAAGAAACAAGATATTCGATTGAAGTGTAAGTACTGCGAAAAAGTGTTCTCACGTGAAATTGTGACTGAGAGATAAGAATTCTCCCTTTCACATGTCAGAACTATGAAATACCTCGCCTTAGCGAGGTATTTTAATCTTTACCCTTCGATATTTTATCGGCACACTGAATCCACTGTTACATCTACATGGAAAATACAATGACTAAAGTACTTCACACAGAATCAGCACCAGCAGCTATCGGCCCTTATGTTCAAGGTGTAGACCTTGGCGGTATGGTTATGACTTCTGGCCAAATCCCTGTAAACCCAGCAACAGGCGAAGTATCTGAAGATATCGCAGAGCAAGCTCGTCAATCTCTAGAGAACGTAAAAGCGGTTGTTGAGTCTTCGGGCTTATCCGTTACAGACATCGTTAAGATGACGGTATTCGTTAAAGACCTAAACGACTTTGGTACAGTGAACGAGGTTTACGGTAAGTTCTTCGATGAGCACAAAGTTGCAAACTACCCTGCTCGCTCTTGTGTTGAAGTAGCACGTCTACCAAAAGATGTGGGTATCGAAATCGAAGCGATTGCGGTTCGTAAGTAATCGGACAAAAAACGGGGAGCCAGTGGCTCCCCGTTTTGTTGTGTCTGCTCAATCTTTATAGACTGATAAGCTACTTAGCATTTAACTGCTTAACTTCTTCATCAAGCTCAGCTAATTTCGTCTTCATTTGCTCACGACACTCGTTCGCCAGTTCACGAATATTTGATTTGTCGTAACCTTCAATACTTACAGGTGGCAACATCTCGACAATCACATGACCGTTGTTCCAACGATTAAGTTTAATACCATCTGTCGAGCTACAAACGATTGGAATGATTGGCAGTTTTGCACCTACTGCTGCGTGGAATGCTCCGGTTTTGAACGGCAGCAAGCCGCGACCGCGAGAGCGTGTACCTTCTGGGAACATCCAAACAGACACATCAGATTCATTAAGGTTATCTACCACCTGGTCAATCGTACCTACTGCCTTACTGCGATTAGCCCGGTCAATCAGGATATTACCGGTTAGCCAGTAAAGCTGGCCGAATAGCGGCATCCAAGCTAGGCTCTTTTTACCCACCGTTACGACCTTAGGCGTTACAGCTGATGACACTGTAAACAGATCCCAATTGTTTTGGTGGTTAGCGATATAAATATGCTGGCCTCGGTTGTATGCGTCTTCTGGTATGCGTAAATCTAGCTTAATACCAAACACCTTAGACATACGCCCAAAGTAACGGCCAAACGTGAAAACGTGCTTAGGGTTACGTGGGCTGAATAAACAATAACCACATCCAAACACGAACATAAGCACAGCGAAAATAGCGACTGCGATTATTCTCAATAGAGCAATCATTTCTTTCTCCGAATCAACCTGACTTATCGAATAAGTAAAAACTAACCGACAATGAAAGGTACTGCTGAATTCTTAGTTAATTCTTATAGTAATCATAAAAAAGCCGAAACCTCAGTTTCGGCTTAGTAGACATATTAACGAATTAGTGGCTGTCACTAAAGCGTTCGATGTTTGCACCTAACGCCGCTAATTTGTTCTCAATTTTGTCGTAACCACGATCAATGTGATAAATACGATCTACGATCGTTTCACCTTGAGCAATACAACCGGCAATCACCAAACTTGCTGATGCACGTAGATCCGTCGCCATCACTTGCGCACCACTAAGGTGATCACAGTCGCCACAGATTACGGTATTACCTTCAATTTCAGCTTTCGCCCCCATACGCATAAGTTCTGGCACGTGCATGAAACGGTTCTCAAAGATCGTTTCAGTGATGACACCGCCCCCCTTAGCCATAAGGTTAAGGAGTGTGAACTGTGCTTGCATATCGGTAGGGAAGCCAGGATGTGGAGCGGTACGAACCGTGACAGCTTTTAGTTCGCGGCCAGTCATATCTAGGCTAATCCAATCATCACCAGTTTCAATTTTAGCGCCTGCTTCTTCTAGCTTAGCTAATACAGCCTCTAATAGACTAGCATGTGTATTCTTACATACCACTTTACCGCCAGATACCGCAGCCGCGACAAGGAAGGTACCAGTCTCAATACGGTCAGCCACAACGTCGTGAGAGCCTCCACCCAGACGCTCAACACCCTCAATGGTAATTGTGTCGGTACCAGCACCCGATACTTTCGCACCCAGCGTATTTAGGAAGTTTGCGGTATCAACAATCTCTGGTTCGCGAGCCGCGTTGTCTAGAACCGTTGTACCTTCAGCAAGCGTAGCAGCACACATGACTGTGATTGTTGCACCAACACTCACCTTATCCATCACGATATGTGCACCTTTTAGGCGACCATCCACTTCCGCTTTTACGTAACCGTCTTCAAGTGTAATTGTTGCGCCAAGTGCTTCTAAGCCGTGTATATGTAAGTCAACAGGACGAGCACCGATCGCACAACCACCTGGTAGTGAAACCTGACCACGACCAAAACGAGCAACGAGCGGGCCCAATGCCCAGATTGATGCACGCATGGTTTTTACTAGCTCGTATGGTGCACACAGTTCATTGATCTCACGACCATCAACATGAACTGAGCCATTACGCTCAACCTTTGCACCAAGCTGCTTTAGCAGTTCCATCGTAGTATCAATATCACGTAGGTGTGGTACGTTATTTACCTTTACCGGCTCTTCCGCCAGAATCGAAGCAAATAAGATAGGCAGCGCTGCGTTTTTCGCGCCTGAAATGGTTACTTCACCCTGAAGAGGCTTATCGGAACCTATAACTCGAAACTTTTCCATCAATAAACCTTACAGAGACATCAGTTTTCTGTCGCGCTCCCACTCTTCTGGAGTGTACGCTTTAATTGAAAGTGCATGGATGTCATTACGTTGAATGTATTCCATTAATGGGCCATAAATCAGCTGTTGTTTCTTAACACGATTCATACCATCAAAGCAGGCATCAACAGCAATAACTTCGTAGTGGCTTCCTTCGCCTTTCACTTGAATCTCTTGAAGTTGTAGTGCTTCATCCAATAGTTGTTTTACTTTTGCGCTATCCACAAATTTGTCCTATTTACTTTTTGATATGCTCGTGCAGCAACGACTCTGCGTTACTCAAACTAAGCAATGTTCTTAACTGATTAGGCATGAAACTGAGCATTATATGACACTTTCGTAATTTTGCATGCTCAATTATCTGAATTATCAGCGCCATCCCTGCCGAATCAATACGAGAAACGTGTTGTAACTCAAGTTCGACCTGTGAGGCGCTCTGGTTCCATGCCATAATTTGCGGGTAAATTGACGGAATATTATGTCGGTCAATCTTCCCCTTAAGGGCAATTTGAGTATCTGACTCTACAGAGAATATCGCTGCGGTCATTCACTCTGCCCCTCAAATGTGATTTTGGTATCTGCTAGTCGGTCAAGCTCTTTGGCAACAGCCAAAATACCTTCCGTACGCAGTTGGCTGTTCCACTCAGACTGCATGCTATCAAGTAAGCTTATGCCCTCGGCACTCATATCAAATGCAAGCCACTCACCGCTCTTCTTATTTTTACGTAGCTTAAACTCCAGCTTAATGTTTGGCGCCGGAGCATCAATAATATCGACCTTGATACCGATAATGCGACGGTCAGCAGGTACTGGCTTCTCTGGTTCAAACTCAATCGTTTGATTAGTGTAGAGTGTTAGCGCCTGAGCATACGACGTCACAAGGTAGCGCTCGAAAGACTCAATAAATGTGTAGACGTCTTTCTTTTTCACACCTGGCTTTTTAACGTTAGAGCCCAATAACTTTAACGCCGCGTACTGACTGTTGACGTAAGGCATTAGCTCCTCTTCAACAATCACCTTTAATAGCTCAGGATTTGCTCGCACCGCTTCCTGCTCAGTAGCAAGGCGGTCAAACGTATCCTCAGCGACTTGCTTCATCATGTTATATGGCTGAGTCTTGTCCACTTCTTGTGCGAAGGACAAAGTGCTCACTAATAGAGTCATGAGCAATACACTCATTTGCTTCAACATATCAAATCGCTTCAACATACTATTCGTCTCCCAACGCATCTTCACTACCACCCGTTTGGTAGAGGAATTGGCCAATAAGGTCCTCAATAACCAGGGCAGATTTGGTATCTTCGATGAAATCACCATCCACCAGCATCTCTTCATCATCAAATACAAACCCCGGAACTAGACTAAGATACTGCTCGCCTATCAAGCCTGAAGTCAGTATCTTGATACTCGAAGTTTCTGGGAGCTGGTTGTATCGAGAGTCGACTGATAAGCTCACCACAGGTACGTAAGTCTCTGGATTAAGGATAATAGACTCTACGCGTCCTACAACCACACCGCCGACTTTGACAGGAGAACGAACTTTAAGACTACCAATATTGTCGAATTCCGCTTTCAAGGTGTAAGTATTACCTGAACCCATGCTTTTTACGTCAGCAACTTGAAAAATCATCACCAAAATGGCCAATACTCCAGCGATAACAAAACCGCCGACCCATAATTCTAACTTTCTTGTTTGCTGCATGATCAATTCCCAAACATCAGTGCTGTAAGCACAAAATCTAAACCTAAAACGGCCAATGAAGAATAAACAACCGTTCTTGTGGTTGCCTTACTGATACCTTCTGAAGTCGGCACCGCATCATAGCCATTGAAGAGCGCAATCCATGTCACGGTAACAGCGAAAACCATACATTTTATGGCACTGTTACCAATATCTTTACTTAGGTCGACAGACGACTGCATCGCAGACCAAAAGCTGCCGTGGTCTATACCTTTCCAATCAACACCAACAATTTGACCACCCCAAATCCCGACGGCCATGAATATCATGGCTAATAACGGCATCGAGATAAAGCCAGCCCAAAAACGAGGGGCAATCACGCGCTTGAGTGGGTCGACCGCCATCATCTCTAAACTCGACAATTGCTCTGTGGCTTTCATCAAGCCAATTTCAGCAGTTAATGCCGAGCCTGCTCGCCCTGCAAATAGCAACGCTGTGACTACCGGTCCAAGCTCGCGCAATAAGGATAGCGCAACCATCTGGCCCAAACTGCCTTCAGCACCATAGTCCACCAAAATGACAAAGCCTTGCAGACTTAAGACCATACCAATGAACAAACCGGAGACAATAATAATTGCGAGTGATTGCACACCAACGCTATAAAGCTGTTTCACTAACAATGGGAAGTTTTTAACTGGCTGTGGCTTGGAAACAAGAGCACCAATCAACATGAAGGTCGCTCGCCCCCACGCTTGAGCGAGGCTCAAAGTCCGCGCACCTACATTTTCAATCATTTGAATCACACCAGAACTCATAGAAATAGATCCTTTTCTAGTGACTGAGCAGGGAAACGAAATGGCACTGGACCATCGGAATATCCCTGTAAGAACTGCTGAACCCTTGAGTCTTGGTGTTGATATAGCTCATCAGGAGTCCCCGCGGCGATAACCTGGCTATCTGCCAAAATATACACCCAGTCCGCGATACTCATCACCTCTGGTACATCATGAGAGACAATGACAGACGTGAGCCCAAGAGCTTGGTTGAGATTGCGAATGAGTTCCACCAACACACCCATTGTTATTGGGTCTTGGCCAACAAATGGTTCGTCGTACATAATGAGTTCTGGGTCGAGTGCAATTGCACGGGCAAGAGCGGCTCGTCTTGCCATACCTCCAGACAGTTCGCTTGGCATTAACTCTGCAGCACCACGCAACCCAACGCCCTCCAGTTTAAGCAAGACAATGATGCGGATGATAGATTCATCAAGTTCGGTGTGTTCTCTAAGAGGGAAAGCGACATTGTCATAAACATTAAGATCCGTAAAAAGCGCACCAGATTGAAATAGCATGCTCATTCGTTCACGAGTTTTATAGAGCTTCTTTCTCGAAAGCGTAGGAATGTTGCTTCCCGAAAAAATGATATCGCCTGAATCTGGATAAAGCTGACCACCGATCAATCGAAGCAGGGTCGTTTTACCAATACCCGATGGCCCCATGATTGCGGTTACCTTTCCCTCAGGAACCTCTAAACTGATGTCGTCGAAAATCACGCGCTCCCCACGTGAAAATGTCAGGTTATTTACCGATACTAACGGCTTTCCATCCATCACATCATCCTCTGGCTGGATAGTCTTTTAAACGTCACTACAGCAAGCTATAGCTTTATTATCAAGTAATTAGTTTACGCAATGATAAGCAAGTTGGTATGAAAGGCTAGCTAAAATTTGCCTCGTCACGTCACAAGATCCTGATTGATTCTCAAAAAACAAGCTAACTAAATACACCATCAGGTTTAAATAGCCGACGTTTCCATGCATTTTTACTTCCCTTTTAAATGGGGAAAGGTCAAAATTAACGGTTACATATTTACTATTTATTTGTTTTCGTAGGGATCATTATGCTTGAAGCCGTTGCGTTTCTCATCGTTGGATTAATATTCCTTGTCTGGAGTGCAGACAAGCTTGTTTTCGGCGCAGCTGCGCTGGCACGCAACGTTGGTATTTCACCTTTAGTGATCGGCATGACCATTCTCGCAATGGGCTCTTCAGCACCAGAAATGATGGTTTCTGCAACAGCAGCTCTCGATGGAAAAACAGATACAGCTGTGGGTAATGTCCTAGGTTCAAACATTGCTAACATTGCGCTTATTCTCGGTATCACCGCAATCATCAAGCCGCTCTCTATTAGTTCAGGGGTGATTCGTCGTGAATTACCTTTGATGATTGCCGTTACCCTCATCGCTGGTGCAATCCTTTGGGACAATCACCTTGGCTTTGTAGAAGGCATTCTACTGTTCGTTCTATTTACCGCTTTCATCATTGCGATGCTGCGCATCAGCCAGAAAGAGAAGCAGCAAGGTGACAAATTTGTTGAAGAGCAAGAGTCTGAGATCCCAGAAGGTGTAAGCAACGGCAAAGCAGCCATGTGGGTTGTTATCGGGCTTATCGTTCTCCCTCTTTCCGCCGATGCTCTGGTTGATAGTGCGGTTGTTATCGCAAAATACTTCGGCATGAGCGACCTAGTTATCGGTCTAACCATTATCGCTATTGGTACAAGCTTACCTGAACTGGCGGCTTCTCTCGCCGGTGTGCTTAAGGGCGAAGATGATATGGCGGTAGGTAATATCATCGGCTCAAACGTTTTCAACATCCTTGCGGTAATGGGTATCCCTGGCATCCTAAACCCATCGGTCCTAAGCGAGTACGCAATGGGGCGTGACTTCTGGGTGATGCTGGCTGTGTCTCTATTACTCGTAGTAATGTGTCTTGGTAAGTCTCGTAGCGTCAATCGAATCGAAGGTGGCGTGCTCTTTGTCTGTTTCTTGGCATACCAAATTTATTTATTCGCCAATATGGCGGCATAGACCCTAATCTAGTCATTCATTACCCAGCTAAATTTTTAAGGATTCTCTGATGTCACAAGCGTTTGATTTTCGCCAAGCTGCACAACAAGTTCTTGATATTGAAATGAAAGGTTTACAACAACTTTCTCAATACTTTAATGATGAGTTTGTTGCAACGTGCCAAGCGATTACCCAAATTGAGGGTAAAGTCATTGTGATGGGTATGGGTAAGTCTGGCCACATCGGTAAAAAGATTGCTGCCACCCTAGCCAGTACGGGTACCTCGGCGTTTTTTGTTCACCCAGGTGAAGCGGCACATGGTGACTTAGGAATGATCACGCCAAAAGACATCGTGATTGCAATCTCGAACTCAGGTGAGTCTTCAGAGATCCTAGGCTTATTCCCAGTGCTTAAGCGCCTGAAAATCCAAATTATCAGCATGACGGGTAAACCTCAGTCAACCATGGCTCGTATGGCTGATCTTCACCTGCAGATTACAGTACCAGAAGAAGCATGCCCGCTTGAACTCGCACCAACGGCAAGTACAACTGCAACATTGGTAATGGGGGATGCGCTTGCTATCTCATTGATGCAAGCTCGCGGCTTTACTGCTGAAGATTTCGCCCTATCACACCCTGGTGGTGCTCTAGGTCGTAAGCTGCTGCTTCGTCTATCCGATATGATGCACACAGGTGAAGCGCTACCAATCGTAGCGCCAGACGCTTTAATCAAAGATGCACTGCTTGAAATCTCACAAAAAGGCTTGGGTATGACAGCCGTGGCAGATGAAAACCAACAATTGCTCGGAATCTTCACCGATGGTGATCTACGCAGAATACTGGATAAACGTATCGATATTCACAATACTGTTATCGGTGAGGTGATGACACAAAACCCAACGGTTGCTTCACCTTCTATGTTAGCCGTTGATGGCCTGAACCTAATGCAAGACAAGAGCATCAATGGCTTAATGCTTTGCGATGAAGGGTGCATTGTCGGCGCACTTAACATGCATGACCTATTAAAAGCTGGAGTGATGTAATGACACAGCTCGTTTCAACCCTCTACGGAGAGGTAGAACAACATATTCTCGATATCGCAAAAGATATCAAACTACTTATTTGTGATGTCGATGGTGTATTTTCAGACGGCCTAATCTACATGGGTAACAACGGTGAAGAACTCAAAACCTTCCACACCCGTGACGGCTATGGCGTTAAATCATTAATGAATGCAGGTATTGAGATTGCCATTATCACCGGCCGCAAGTCTCAGATCGTTGAAAACCGAATGCGCGCATTGGGCATCTCATTGATCTATCAAGGTCAAGACGACAAGGTAAAGGCATATCAAGACATCTGCGACAAGCTCAATATCTCCGCACAGCAAACCGGTTATGTCGGTGATGACCTGATTGATTGGCCCGTTATGGAGAAGGTTGCGCTTAAAGTCTGTGTAACTGATGGCCACCCTCTGCTTGTTAAACGTGCAAACTATGTCACTAAAATCAAAGGCGGCCACGGTGCTGTGCGTGAAGTTTGTGACCTTATCCTACAAGCTCGTGACGAATTAGACGTACACAAAGGCCTGAGTATATGAGTTTCTCACGTATCCTCTACACCTTGCTGATTATTGTTATCTGCGGTGCAGGGTACTATCTGTTAGAAAAAAGTAATACTGAATCGGTACAAATCGCTCCGGATCAAGAGCTGCCAATGTTTACTGGTCGCGGGCTTGAGAACATCAACTACAACGAAAAAGGCGTTCGTAGCTATCGCGTTATTTCAACCAGCCTTGAGCACTATGCATCAAGCGGGGACACGATTTTTGATCAACCTGAGCTAACCATTTTTAAACTCGGCAGCGAAGAAGAGTGGAAAATCACAGCCAAGCGTGGCGTGTTGACAGAAGAGCAAGTACTGACACTCTATGATGATGTACTTGCAAGAAATCTCCTCCCAGAGTCAGCATTTGATACTATGTCGACAGACAAGCTCTTCATTAATTTGAATAATAGGGACTTTTGGGCTGACCAAGAAGTACTGCTTGTAGGTCCACAGTTTGAAACGGAAGGGAATGCCATGAAAGGCAACTTCGGCACCAACGATGCCACCCTTTATAACCAAGTACAGGGCAGATATGAAAATCTCACACCTTAGCCTAATCGGTTGTCTATTAGCGGCTGGCAATGCATTTGCGTTATCAACGGACTCAGAGCAGCCCGTGTATATTGATTCAGATAGCCAACAACTAGACATGAAGAGCAACACCGTGACTTTTATCGGTGACGTAACGCTTAAGCAAGGCAGCATTAATATCAATGCCGATAAGGTCATCGTGATGCGTTCACCAGAAGACGGTGCAATTAAAGAGATTGAAGGATACGGCGATCTCGCAACCTTTTCTCAGCTAACTGATGACGGTAAGACCTTATATGGTGAAGCGGAAGAGCTATACTACGACATGGCTAAAGATACACTCACCATGATTAAGCGTGCAATGTTGTCACAAGGTGGCAGTGAGATTCGTGGTTCTAAAATCAACTACGAAATCACTTCGCAAAAACTGGTTGCCGACAGCGATGGTAAAAAGCGCGTATCGACAATCCTTCAGCCACAGACGCAGCAGAATTAACCTATGGCATTATTGAAAGCGGAAAACCTAGCAAAAACTTATGGCAAGCGTAAGGTTGTTACCGACGTTAGCCTCAAAGTTGAAGCCGGTCAGATCGTTGGTTTACTAGGCCCTAATGGTGCAGGTAAAACAACGTCGTTTTACATGATCGTTGGCCTTGTTGCTCGCGATGAAGGCCGCATCATGATTGATGACCACGACATCAGCATCTTGCCTATGCATAGTCGCTCGCGCCTTGGTATTGGTTACCTACCTCAGGAAGCATCGATATTCCGTAAGCTTTCTGTCGAAGATAACATCATGGCCGTTCTGCAAACGCGTAATGAATTGTCCAAGGAAGAGAAGCAAGACAAGCTTGAAGACCTACTGGATGAGTTCCATATTCAGCACATCCGCAAAAGCGCAGGTATGGCACTTTCCGGTGGTGAGCGCCGCCGTGTAGAGATCGCGAGAGCACTTGCTGCGAACCCTCAGTTTATCTTGCTTGATGAACCCTTTGCTGGTGTTGACCCGATCTCAGTTATTGATATCAAGAAAATCATCGAACACCTGCGTGACCGTGGGCTAGGTGTATTAATTACCGACCACAACGTACGTGAAACGTTAGACGTGTGTGAACGTGCTTATATCGTGAGCCAAGGGCACCTTATCGCTGAAGGTTCTCCTGAGGACGTTCTCAATAATGAGCAGGTTAAACAAGTTTATCTTGGCGAACAATTCCGACTATGATTAAAGTGTAGGTCTGAAATCCGCGTTCTTTCTTGCTAGTGAGCGCACAGATACTGCACAATTATTGATTAGAATAAACAGCAGAAAGCTGAGAACCATTACATACGTCGTCGATAAAACACGGAAAGTCAGCGCCCAAGGAAATAATAATAACAAGGTAATTAGTACTGAATGAAGGCATCATTACAACTCAAGCTAGGCCAACAATTAGCAATGACACCTCAGCTGCAGCAAGCGATTCGTTTGTTGCAACTGTCAACGCTTGACCTTCAACAAGAGATTCAAGAAGCACTAGATTCAAATCCACTGCTTGATGTCGAAGAAGGCGTTGAAGAACCGGCAAACCAAGAAGCCTCATC
The DNA here is from genome assembly GCF_003415655.1 of Vibrio maerlii. Classification (GTDB taxonomy): domain Bacteria; phylum Pseudomonadota; class Gammaproteobacteria; order Enterobacterales; family Vibrionaceae; genus Vibrio; species Vibrio maerlii. The sequence goes on along the minus strand of NZ_QRHC01000014.1, from coordinate 69,479 downwards.
GAACGATGCCGAAAAGCCGACAACAAATGAACAAGAGGCTAGTGCCAGCAGCGAAGAGTTTGAAGCAACCGCGCAAGACAGCTCAGAGCTCATCGAAAAATCAGAAATCAGTTCTGATCTCGAAATGGATGCCAGTTGGGAAGATGTTTACAGCGCAAATACAGGTAATACTGGGATTGCCCTTGATGATGACATGCCAGTCTATCAAGGTGAAACTACCCAAAGCCTTCAAGACTACCTGCTTTGGCAACTCGACCTCACCCCTTTTTCCGAAACTGACCGTACTATCGCACTCGCGATCATCGATGCGATTGATGACTACGGTTACCTCACAGTTTCTCCTGAAGAGATCTTAGAAAGCTTCGGCAATGAAGAGCTAGAACTCGACGAAGTAGAAGCGGTTCGTAAACGTGTTCAACAGTTTGATCCTCTTGGTGTGGCATCAGTTAATCTTCAAGATTGTTTATTACTGCAGCTAGCGACATTCCCTATTGAAACACCTTGGCTTGCTGAAGCTAAAATGGTGCTCACTAATCATATTGATCAACTGGGTAATCGTGATTACAAACTGGTGATCAAAGAGAGTAAGCTCAAAGAAGCTGAGCTGCGTGAGGTACTCAAGCTAATTCAACAGCTCGATCCTCGCCCAGGTAGTAAGATCACTCCAGACGAAACCGAGTATGTGGTGCCGGATGTCTCTGTATTCAAAGACAATGGCAAGTGGGTAGTACACATCAACCCAGACAGTATTCCTCGCTTAAAGGTTAACCAGACATACGCTCAACTTGGCAAAGGTAACAGCGCAGATAGCCAGTACATCCGTACTAACCTTCAAGAAGCAAAATGGTTAATTAAGAGCCTTGAGAGCCGCAACGAGACATTATTGAAAGTAGCTCGCTGCATTGTTGAACATCAGCATGATTTCTTCGAACACGGTGAAGAAGCGATGAAACCGATGGTATTGAATGATGTTGCACTTGCTGTCGACATGCATGAATCAACCATCTCTCGCGTCACAACGCAAAAATTTATGCACACGCCAAGGGGTATTTTTGAATTGAAATACTTCTTCTCTAGTCACGTTAGTACGGACAATGGCGGCGAGTGCTCATCAACAGCAATCCGCGCACTGATCAAGAAGCTTGTTGCAGCTGAAAACATTGCCAAGCCTCTAAGTGACAGCAAAATTGCTGCATTACTTGCTGACCAAGGGATTCAGGTCGCACGCAGAACCATTGCAAAATACCGTGAATCTTTAGGTATCGCACCTTCAAGTCAGCGCAAACGCCTGCTGTAGGGCTAACAACAGAAGAAGGAAAGTCTATGCAAATCAATATTCAAGGCCACCATGTTGATCTAACCGATTCAATGCAAGACTACGTTCACCAAAAGTTTGATAAACTAGAACGTTTTTTCGACCATATAACCAATGTAAATGTTGTGCTCCGCGTAGAAAAAATTAACCAAATCGCAGAAGCAACACTTCATGTTAGCCAAGGTGACATTCATGCCACCGCAGAAGACGAGAGCATGTACGCTGCGATTGATTCGCTCGTAGACAAACTCGTCAGACAACTGAATAAACACAAAGAAAAACTAAACCAACACTAACCATGCAAATTAGCGAAGTATTATCACTGGACTGCACTAAAAGTGCAGTCCAGTGTACAAGTAAGAAACGAGCACTTGAGATGATCAGTGAGATCGTCGCTGAGCATACAGGGCAAAGCTCCACTGAACTGTTCGAGTGTATGTTAAGTCGAGAAAAAATGGGCAGCACGGGCATCGGCAATGGTATTGCTATCCCTCATGCTCGAATGTTCTCAAGTGATGAAGCTGTCGCAGTGCTTTTACAATGCCAAGAACCGATCGAGTTTGATTCCATCGATAATCGCCCTGTTGACCTTTTGTTCGCCCTTTTGGTCCCGGAAGATCAATGTAAGCAACACCTAAAAACACTCTCTTCCATGGCAGAGCGTCTCAATGACAAACAAGTTCTAAAGCAATTGCGTAAAGCTCAAAGCGATGAAGAACTTTATCAAGTGATGACAGCCCAGTAAGCTGCCCAAAAAAGAGAAGCAGATTTTGAATACTACCGCTCAAACTCCTTCACAAAAGATGCGCCTCGTTGTAATCAGCGGCCAATCCGGTGCAGGAAAAAGTGTTGCCTTGCGCGTACTTGAAGATCTCGGCTATTACTGTGTCGATAATCTCCCAGTCAATCTTTTTCAATCCTTTGTCGATTCGGTACAAGCGGGTAAGCAGAACGTTGCGGTAAGCATCGATATTCGCAACCTGCCAAAAGAAGAGTCAATGGTCACTAAGCAACTAGAACAGCTTAGGAAGCAGCTTGATGTTTGTGTGCTCTTTTTAGATGCAAGTGAACAAACTTTGCTTAAACGCTACAGCGAGACCCGTCGTATTCACCCCCTTTCTCTACAGAGTGAGAACACTTCTCTCGCCCAGGCGATCACCCAAGAACGTATCGCGCTTTCCTCAATGAAAGAACACGCAGATTTGGTTATCGATAGCAGTAATAAGTCGTTGCATGATCTGAGTGAGTCGGTACGAATCAAAGTCCTAGGGCGTGAAAAGCAAGAGTTGGTGATGGTATTCGAATCCTTTGGTTTCAAATACGGGCTACCGAACGATGCTGACTATGTCTTCGATGTTCGCTTCCTACCCAATCCACATTGGGAACCGAATCTGCGTCCTTTAACCGGTCTAGATAAACCTATCCAAGACTTTTTATCTGGTCACGACGAAGTTATTGGGGTTCAACGAGACATCCAGCAAGTACTCGGTAACTGGCTCCCTATGCTCGAAAAGAACAACCGCAGTTATTTAACCGTCGCGATTGGCTGTACCGGAGGTAAACACCGATCAGTGTACCTAACCGAACAGGTTGCACAGTACTTCAAATCTCAAGGTCATCAAGTTCAAATTCGTCACACCTCACTCGAACAACATCACAATCAGTGACCCAATAATATGCCAACGACTCGAACCGTTTTAATTCAAAACAAGCTCGGCCTTCATGCTCGAGCAGCAATCAAACTCGTCGAACTTGCACAAAGCTATGATGCGACACTAACCTTAATCAATCATGAAGATAGAGAAGTCACCGCTGACAGTGTGATGGGTTTACTGCTCCTTGAGTCCGCTCAAGGTGAACACGTGACAATCAATGCAGAAGGAGCCCAAGCTCAAGAAGCACTAACCGCGGTCTGCGATCTTATCGAAAACAAGTTTGAAGAAGACGAGTAACCCCTAAGGACATTTAATTCGTCTATTTAACAATATCTTATTAAATAGCGATTAGAATTAAGTTACTATTCGATCATTATTCATATCCACCTTCAGGGGGCATAAATGGCAGAGCAATTAGAATTTGACCAAGCCCACCAAACTCTCCAAGAAGTTAGCGAAGCGCTAGAAAACGGCCGATTTGTCCATGTACGTAGACAACTTCAAGACATGGAACCGGAAGACATCGCACACCTGCTTGAAGCTTCCCCACGTAAAAGCCGTGATGTTCTTTGGCAATTAACTGATCCAGAAGATTACGGTGATATCCTCGACGAACTCAACGAGGACGTAAAAGACAGCCTTGTATCCAAAATGGCACCGGAGAAGCTTGCGGAAGCGACTGAGGGTATGGATACCGATGACCTTGCTTACGTACTTCGTAGCTTACCTGACGACCTTTCTCGCGAAGTTCTATCGCAGATGGACAGCGATGAAAGGCACCGAGTTGAGACCGCCCTATCCTATCCTGAGGATACTGCCGGTGGTTTGATGAACACCGATGTTATTACTATCCGTAGTGACGTCGAGATCGAAGTAGTCTTGCGTTACCTGCGTATGAAAGGTGAGTTGCCAGAAGCAACCGATGCTCTATATGTTGTCGACGAAGATGGTGAGCTCACCGGTCATCTGTCTCTCATGACTATTCTGACTACTCAGCCAGACGTAAAAGTTTCAGAAGTCATGGATGATGCCGACGAAGCGATCTCGGTCGATACTAGTGCTACCGATGTCGCTAGCCTGTTTGAGCGTCGTGACTGGGTATCTGCACCTATCGTTGATGATAAGCACCACCTAGTTGGCCGTATCACCATCGATGACGTGGTTGATGTTATTCGTGAAGACGCTGAGCACTCAATGATGAGTATGGCTGGTATGGATGACGAAGAAGATACCTTCGCACCCGTAGTAAAGTCCGCACGCAAGCGCAGTGTGTGGCTTGGTGCCAATGTGCTTGCGGCTCTAGCTGCAGCGTCTGTTTCCAACATGTTTGAAGCCACACTAGACCAAATGGCTGCTATAGCTGTCTTAATGACTATCGTGCCATCGATGGGCGGTGTTGCAGGTAACCAAACCGTGGCACTGGTTATTCGTGGCCTTGCGTTAGGTCATATCGGTGACAGTAACAAGCGTGAACTTCTACTAAAAGAAGCGGCAATCGGCTTCTTAAACGGCTTGCTATGGGCACTGATCATCGGTGGTATTGTTGTCGTTTGGAAGGGGAACTGGATGCTTGGCGGCATCATTTCCGCAGCTATGATGACTAACTTATTGGTAGCAGGTATCGCAGGTGTAACCATTCCAATTATGCTCAAGAAGATGAACATCGACCCTGCCCTTGCCGGGGGGATGGCATTGACGACCGTGACGGATGTGATTGGTTTATCTGTGTTCTTGGGCCTAGCGACGATTTTGATATAGAGCTAGAGAGCTAGAGAGCTAGAGAGCTAGAGAGCTAGAGAGCTAGAGAGCTAGAGAGCTAGAGAGCTAGAGAGCTAGAGAGCTAGAGAGCTAGAGAGCTAGAGAGCTAGAGAGCTAGAGAGCTAGAGAGCTAGAGAGCTTATAAATTTGGAGGGTTGACGTGAATACGTCAACCCTCTTTTTTCAAAGAAGTTATGGTTCTAGAGCGCAGCGCCTCGAAATCTAGAACCTTTGCTTCTACTCCCCAGCAATCTTCATAGACTCAATCAAGATAGAGCCGGTTTGGATCTGTGAGCGTGTCTCAACGTCGTTACCCACAGCAACGATTTGTTGGAACATATCTTTAAGGTTACCTGCAATAGTGATTTCTGATACTGGATATTGGATTTCACCATTTTCAACCCAGAAACCTGCTGCACCTCGCGAGTAATCGCCCGTTACGGTATTCACACCTTGGCCCATCACTTCCGTAACCAATAGACCTGTGCCTAACTCTTTAAGCATTTGCTCGAAGTTTTGACCCGTCGATTTCACAAACCAGTTATGAATACCACCAGCATGGCCGGTAGGCTGCATTTTCATCTTGCGAGCAGCGTAGCTCGTTAGAAGATAAGTCGCTAATGTACCATCAGTAATGATTGAGCGCTTGTGTGTTGCTAAACCTTCGCTATCGAATGGGCTTGATGCTAGACCACGTAGCACATGAGGGTTCTCTTCAATATTGAACCAATCAGGGAGGATTTTCTTGCCTAGATGATCAAGTAGAAAAGACGCTTTACGATATAGATTCCCACCACTAATCGCCATCGTTAGATGCCCCATTAGGCCAGTAGCGACATCTGCGGCAAACATCACTGGGAATTGACCCGTCGATAGCTTCTGCGCATCCAAACGAGATAAGGTTTTCTCTGCAGCTTGCTGTCCAACGATTTCAGGTGTCCATAGGTCATCAACGTGGCGAGCAACCGTGTAGCTGTAGTCACGCTCCATCTCACCATTGTTACCATGGCCAATCACACAACAGCTCGTGCTGTGACGGCTTGATGCTACGCTGGCTAATAAACCATGGCTGTTACCATATACCTTAAGACCGTAGTGGCTGTCGTAGCTCGCGCCATCACTCTGCTTAATCCTATCGCTGATGCTGAGCGCTTTGTTCTCTGCAGCAATCGCAATTTCTGCAGCTTTATCTGGGTCTGGTGTATCCGGGTGGAATAGATCCAGGTCTGGGATCTCTTTTACCATTAACTCTTCAGGGCCAGGACCCGCGTATGGGTCTTCAGAGGTGTACTTTGCAATATCCAATGCAGCGGCGACCGTTTCATGAATCGCTTTTTCGCTTAGGTCTGAAGTTGATGCACTACCCTTACGCTGACCGCGATATACCGTGATACCCAACGCACCATCACTGTTGAACTCCACGTTTTCCACTTCGCACATACGAGTTGAAACACTCAAGCCTGTCGACTTAGTGATAGCAACTTCAGCTGCCTCAGCGCCAACAGCAGCCAACTCTAATGCTTGAGCTACTGCGGATTCTAGTTCTTTCTGTTGCTGAGCAACCTGTGCTTTTACATCCATATTATCTTTATCGTCATATTAATATTCGAAGATTGTCTATTAGAATAACAAGCTTTTAGCCAACACCCCATAATTCTTGCTAAAATAGCTGACATAAGTAACCAATCAGACAGAAATCATGGCACGTAAAAACCAGAAAGCTCCTTGGGAAGAGGAAGAAGAGATCATTTGGGTTAGCAGAACCGAAATGAAAAACGACATGGAAGACCTGCAAAAGCTCGGTGAAGAGTTGGTTGGATTAAAACCGGCAGTCCTTGCTAAGTTCCCTCTAACGGAAGACCTAGCAGAAGCCATCGCTGACGCTCAGCGCTTCAAAAACGAAGCTCGCCGTCGTCAATTACAATACATCGGCAAGCTTATGCGTTTTGTTGACCCTGAACCAATCCAAGCGGCACTAGACAAAGTACGTAATAAGCACTCACAAGCAACAGCGGTATTGCACAAGCTAGAAGCGCTTCGCGACCGTGTAGTCGAGGAAGGCGATAGCGCTATTACAGACGTGATGGAACTATATCCATCTGCAGACCGTCAGCGCCTACGTCAGCTAGCTCGCCAAGCAGCAAAAGAGAAGAAAGCAGGTAAACCAGCAAAAGCGTACCGTGAAATCTTCCAGGTTCTTAAAGAACTGAATGAAGAAGAGTTTTAATTTAGAACGCTTCGCTGCGAGATTGTAGAACGGACTTCGTCCTACAGAACGCTTTGCTTCTAGAAGCAAAAAAGGATTGATGTGAAAACATCAATCCTTTTTAAATATCCGCACCTAAACAACTGACGTCGTCCTATAGCGCTTTCCCAAATCAGATTCCCTATCTCGTTCGTGACCTCACTGTAGGGAATGACGAATTTAGATTTATGTGCAGGACTTACTCTGTGCCACCCACAGTGATTGAGTCTAGCTTCAGCGTTGGCTGACCAACACCAACTGGAACACTCTGACCTGCTTTACCGCAGACACCGACGCCACGGTCAATACTCAGATCGTTACCTACCATAGACACTTGCTGCATCGCTTCGATACCAGAGCCGATTAGAGTTGCACCTTTCACAGGCGCAGTAATCTTACCATCTTCAATCAGGTAAGCTTCTGATGCCGAGAATACGAACTTACCTGAGGTTATATCAACCTGGCCACCACCAAAGTTTGGCGCATACAGACCTTTCTTCACCGTCGAGATTATCTCTTCTGGAGTGTGTTGACCCGGCAGCATGTAGGTATTTGTCATACGAGGCATAGGCAGGTGAGCATAAGACTCACGGCGACCATTACCTGTTGGGTTAACCCCCGTCAAACGCGCATTCAACTTATCTTGCATGTAGCCTTTTAACACACCATTTTCAATTAGCGTGTTGTACTGACCGTTAACGCCCTCATCATCAATATTTAGAGAACCACGCAGATCTTTCATTGTGCCATCATCAACAATAGTACAAAGCTCAGAAGTCACCTGTTCACCAATCTTTCCAGAGAATACCGAAGACTCTTTACGGTTAAAGTCACCTTCAAGGCCGTGACCAACAGCCTCATGAAGTAACACACCTGGCCAGCCAGAACCGAGTACAACAGGCATCGTTCCAGCAGGAGCCGCTACGGCTTCTAGATTAACCAGCGCCATGCGAATCGCTTCGTCCGCATAATCAAAAGCCACCTTCTTATCACCGCTCATATTGAGTAAGAAGTCATAACCAAAGCGGCCACCACCACCAGAGCTACCACGTTCACGGCGATCGCCTTTCTTCGCTAACACACTGATAGAAAGACGAACCAAAGGGCGAACATCACCTGCGAAGGTACCGTCAGTTGCCGCCACCAGCATTTGCTCATATACACCACTTAGGCTGATCGATACTTCTTCAATCAAAGGCTCTTTCGCTCTGATGTAAGCATCAAGTTCTTTAAGAAGGTCAATCTTTTGCTGTTTCTCCCAGCTCTCTAATGGATTTACCGCTTGGTAATACGCTTGATTCTCTGTGCGTTTAAACGCCTGAACCTTGCCGTTCTGACCTTGCTGAGCAATACCGCGAGCAGCAATCGCACTCTGCTTTAAACCTTCCAAGTTAATTTGGTCAGAATAAGCAAAGCCGGTCTTCTCTCCCGTTACGGCACGAACACCTACGCCACAATCGATGTTGAAAGAGCCATCTTTGATAATGCTATCTTCAAGCACCAGCGATTCATGCCAACTAGATTGGAAATAGATATCAGCATAATCAATCTGACGCGTTGCGATCATCGCAAGCGTATCGGCAACGTCTTGTTCACTTAATCCACTAGGATTAAGAAGCGCATCTTGAATACGGTTGGTGCTCATTAGTTATTCTCTTTAAATTTATTTTCAAAACGGGCATGACTTTGAATTGGCATGTCCCTTTTTAGTGGCTCTATTTGGCCAAGATCGATCTCTACTAGCAGAGTATCAGGTTTTTGGTCCAATTGCTGAATTACACGTCCCCAAGGATCAATCACCATCGAGTGTCCCCAGGTTCTACGCCCGCATGGATGAGTTCCACCTTGGCCGACTGCGACAATAAAGCATTGGTTCTCAATTGCTCGGGCACGCAGCAGTACCTCCCAATGCGCCTCTCCAGTCACTTCGGTAAAGGCTGCCGGTACGGTAATGATATCTGCGCCTTGGCGAGCGAGCTGGTTAAATAAGTGAGGGAAGCGCAGGTCGTAACATATACTCAACCCAAGATTAAAGCCGTCGCGCTTAGCTACAACGACATTCGAGCCTGCCTCAAAGGTTTCAGATTCACGATAGCGCTGATGGCCATCAGCAACGTCAACATCAAACATGTGCAGCTTGTCGTAGTGATCGGCTAAACCTCTGGGAGTAAAGAGTAGCGACGTCGTCATGACCCTCTCATGATTTCGTACCGGCATAGAACCTATCAGTAAATCAATGTTCAGTTCTTCTGCCAGTACTGCAAGGTGATTTTGAATAAGGCCAGCGCCAAGAGGTTCTGCATAATGATGATAGTCTGCGCGACTCCCAAACACGATGGCGTTTTCTGGTGTCACGATAAGCTTAGCTCCAGCCAATGCTAACTGACGAACACAACGTTCGATGTACTCAACATTTGATTCAGGATCAGAGCCAGATGTCATCTGAACAATGCCAATCATCAATTTTGTGCTCATTATCCCTCCTTGAATAAATCAGCTTATCCAGAGCTACTTAGACGCTTTCTCTTTGAAGTCACTTGGTAGCGAGTACTCACCTTTACTACGAGAAATCTCGGTTACGGTTGGGGAATCAAGCGGTCCCTTGACGGAATAGTTAACCTCAGTAAAGACCTCGACCACTGGAGAAATCACCGTGGTAATTGCGAGTACGTAAAGCGCTGTTTGTGGCGTTACCGCAAAGGCGGTCAGTACAGGAATGCCAGAGGTAATATCTGGTGTAAAGTCCACTTCGGCATCCACAGTTCGAGTATTCAAGTCGGCCAGGCCTCGAATATTCATCTCACCGGCGACGGCGTCCATCTTAATATTGTTGGTCACAAATACACCGCGGTCGAGCTCACCACTGCCGCTAATTGAATTAAATGCCATACCTTTATCGAACACGTCGGTAAAATCGAGCTGCATCTTGCGAATGATAGAGTCGATACTAAACAGACCAAGGAGACGCGCTGCACCACTGACATCTGAGATGACCCCTTTGCCAAACTCCGATGCTAGCTTGCCATTCATCGTATTCACCTTAGGAGACCAAGGTGCACCATCCCAATTTAAGTCGCTATTAAGCTCAAACGGGGCTTTTTGAATACCAGAAGAAATACCAAAACGTTCCATTAGCTCTGAGTTGTTCTTACTTTTCACCTTAAGGTTAAAGTTGGTTTGACTCACTTGATCATTAAGCAGCCAATCGCCATTAATATTGACCTCGTTATCACCACTCTTAAAGGCGATCTCTTTCCACTCAATGCGATCTTGTTTGCGCTGCATATCAACCTTCGCAGTACCAACCTTATAGCCTTGCAGCCAGAAATCATCAATCGATAGCGTCAGGTTAGGCAGCTGTTGATGAAGCTGGCGGTCTAGGCTAGAAATCAATGGTTGGCTCAAGTCAGTTGAAGGTAGGTTATCGCCTTCTTCCATCTCATCTAGAGCAGGTATATTGATGTGTAGTCGCTCTAGCGCAACATTAAGGTCATAGGGTGCTAAGTAGCTTGCTTGGCCTTTGGCCTGGGCACTGTCTAATGTGAACTCCCATTGCATTGCTTTCTTGCGAGCTCGGAAATCAACATCGTTCCAATCGGTACTGGCTAGTTTGAGATCTTTAACCTGAGCATTGATGCGTTGTGGGGTCGGAATTTCTGGTGTCTGCATGGAAGAAACGACACTCGTCTCTTTAGGCGCACCTTGGCTTATTAGGGCAATCCAATCATCTAGATTAAACTGATTCATACGCACCAATGCATGGTGTCCCACTACAGGGCTGACTCTAAACGCACCTTGGCCGAGAACGAGGTTGGTTCCTTCAATCACAGGGATCTCACCCGTAATATCGATCTCGGCTTGATATTTAGCATTCGGCAATTGTAAGCGCGAAGATATGGTCTCTTGATTGCCAGAAGCTTGTAGGCGAGCAGACCCTTTTTCGCCAAAATCTTTGGCTAATGGTGCTGGTAGCTTACTTCCTAAAGTGACTAAGTCCGCCTTTACATCCAATTGGTAAGTAAAACCGACATCATTAAGCTGTAGGTCGACACCGGCATTCCAAACAGAGTGGCCTGTTAGCTGGGATAGCCATCGAGATCCAACATACGGCTCAAGAGGCTTTGGTTTCCAATCCCCTTTCACATCAATATCAACACCGTAACCTTGGGCTTGATTCTCTCCTTGGAAAGCAATCGCGACTTTTTGATCCAATAAATCAGCATCCAAGGCCTTTGCGGTCACCACGTCATTATCAAATTCAATACGCCCTTTAACACCTTCGAGCGTCATAGGTGGTGCATCAATCTCAACGTGGTTTCCAAGTAAGTCAGCAAAACCCCAAGCTCTAGCATCTTCATTTTCAGAGAATGGGATGTAAAGCTGAAACTCCGAATACACATCACCACTGACATCAACAGCTGTCAGTGCGGCGCCAACAGAATCGACCAAGGGAGATGATGTCATATAGTTGCGAACATCAGTCCCTTCGGCAGTCGCCTTGGCTTCAATCTCAATATGACCATCCCCGGCTAAATCGGGTATACGACCAGTAATACGGCTAGCAGAGATATCCATCAACTGAGCTGAGCTCGAATCAAGATGCATTTCAGCGTTTTGGAACAATAGATCCAGCTGTAAATCGTTGATTACCGGCCACGTCGTATCAAAGCTAAATTTTGCCTGTTTGAGTGGGACAAACGCCTGGAACATGCCGTTATTGTCGGCATAAGGAAAATCACCCAGCTCACCATACCATAGCAACTTTGATGTGATGGCTCTGCCACCTTGTATGGCTGTAGATAAGTAATCCGTTAGACTTTGACCCAATGCTAGCGTTGGCAAGTATCGCCATGTTTGGCTCGCATTGTAGAGGTCAGCTTCAGCATAGAACGACAGAAACGGGGAGCGGTCATTTGGAAAATCGAGCCTAAAGGCCCCAAGCACCTGAAGATCTGGCGTAGCAGCGGTAACCTTATCAGCCCACAAACGCCAACCTTGTTCGTCGCTCTCCCACACGATATCTACCTGCCCTTGCTTAATCATCAAGGGTGCCTGAAACACATCGGCGTAAGGCAAGGTGTCATCAATCAATGACAGCTTCACACTGGCTTTGCTTGGTGTGCCGGCGAGAATGGCTGATGCATGATGAACCTCAGGTAACAGCTCCCATTGAGCCATACCTAAATTAGTAATAGACGCGGAATACTTTAATTCTTCACCTTTCAATTGCGACAAACGAATGTCTTCAACTAAACCATGAGGCGAGAGTTCTTCAAGAAAATCACTGGTTCCTTGCTGCTCAGGTACTAGATCTAGAAGGGGAAGCAGGTAGTTAACTTCGATTTGTGAGATGTTGCCTATCCAACCTTGCTCACTCATTCGCAACACGGCATCAAGCTCTGGCCATTCATCACTGTTGGTTCGGGCATTAAGTTGGTGAACACTTACCTCTATGTCACTATCATTGAATGGTTTAAGTTCAACAACACCAGATTCTACAATCAGCTCTTGCTGCTCACTCGCTTCGTCCACACGCCAGATTAGTTCTGAAGGTTGCAGTTCAACCATACCGCTCACAGGACGGCTACGCTTTAATGTTAACCAACTATCAAAGCTAACATGGCCTTCCTCAATACCCGTTTCAGAGCGCAGGAAAGTCGTTAACCATTGACCAATACGAATGTTTTCGGCTTGAACAAAAAAATCACCGCTAATATCGACGAGAGAACCATGGTCTTCAAAGTTAGCGGAGACGGACAAAGAGTTGATTGTCGTGCCGGCAACGCTTATCAAGCCTTCAGCTAAGTGGTAGTGGCCATCATTTTCCCATTTGAGGCTATCAAGCTCTAGCGTACGAATATCGCCTGAGATTGCTTTGTAAGTGATACGCGAATCATACAAATAGAATTGATTAAGTTGTCGTAACAATAAATTATCAAGCTGTTTAACAAGGTTCTGCCCACCCTTTCTCTCACCTGAAGAAGGTTCTTGTTGGGTAGACTCATCATTAAATAGGTCGATAGAACTGACATCGAGTGTCATTTGTGACAAGCGAAGATCAGCGATCTTAGGGGTTAAATTTAGGATTGATGAGATAAGGTCAAACTCTACGATCACTTCGTCAAGTGAAAATTGAATATCACTACTTGTTGATGCTTGAGCCTCGATCCCCTTCAGGACTAAAGATGGGTGTGTATTACGCCAATACCCCTCAACCGAGCTGATATTAAACTCGATGCCAGTACCTTTGGTTACCCAAGCATCAATCTCATCTTTATAATCATTCAGCTTAGGTAGCGTTACTCGTAGAGACGTAACAATTATGGCCAGTAAGACCATTGCGATCATTACTAGCCATAATAGGGCTTTCAATATACGGGTTGTAAAGGCTGTCACACAGTCTCCATTACATCATGACAACGTCAAACTGCTCTTGAATATAAAGAGGTTCAGCCTGAATCTTCACTTGCTTACCGATAAATACTTCGAGCTCAGCCAGCGCATGTGACTCATCCCCTTCAAGAGTTTCAGCGACTGCAGGCGATGCATAGACAACAAACTTATCTGCGTCATATGCTCGGTTTACACGTGTGATTTCACGGAGGATTTCAAAACAAACAGTCTCTACCGTCTTCACGCTTCCTCGACCTTCACAGGTTGGACAAGTCGAACACAGAACATGTTCAATACTTTCGCGAGTACGCTTACGCGTCATCTCTACTAAGCCCAACTGAGTAAAACCATTGATGTTAGTTTTCACGCGATCTTTGCTTAGGGCAGCTTCAAGTGACACAAGTACTCGATTTCGATGTTCATCTGAGGCCATATCGATGAAATCGATAATGATAATACCACCTAAGTTACGTAAGCGAAGCTGACGTGCAATCGCCTGAGTCGCTTCAATATTGGTATTGAAGATCGTCTCTTCAAGATTACGACGACCAACAAACGCACCAGTATTGATATCGACTGTCGTCATTGCTTCAGTTTGATCGATAATCAGGTAACCGCCAGACTTAAGCTCTACCTTACGATCGAGTGAGCGCTGAATCTCGTTCTCGGTGTCGTACATATCAAAGATAGGTTTGTCACCTTCATAAAGAGCCAGCTTATCAGTCAGCTCTGGAACATACTCAGAGGTAAACTCCTTGAGGTTCTCAAACTCTAGGCGAGAATCAACCTGGATACGGCTTAGCTCTGTGCCGACAAAATCACGCAAGATACGTTGAGAGAGGCCAAGCTCGCCATAAAGTGTTGAACGTGTTTTGTACTTCTTACGACGCTCAATCACCTTTAGCCACAAGCGCTTCAAAAATGCTGCATCTTGCGCCAGTTCTTTTGCATCTGCACCTTCAGCTGCAGTACGAATGATAAAGCCACCGTTCTCGTCACAATAATCAGCAACCACTTTCTTCAGTCGCTTTCGCTCACACTCACTCTCAATACGCTGAGATACACCTACATGGCTAGCACCAGGCATAAAAACGAGATAGCGAGAAGGGATAGTGATATCGGTGGTTAGGCGTGCACCTTTGGTACCCAGTGGGTCTTTGACAACTTGCACCACAATATCCTGACCCTGGCGAACCAACTCAGAAATATTATGGGTTTGGAATTGCTGTTTTTCGTTCTCGGCCACACACTCAGTATGAGGAACGATATCAGAGGCATGAAGAAACGCCGCTTTCTCTAGACCAATATCGACAAAAGCGGCCTGCATACCAGGCAGTACACGGCTCACACGGCCTTTATAGATATTCCCGACGATGCCTCGTCGTGCTTCACGCTCAATATGGATTTCTTGTAAAACGCCACTCTCTATCATCGCAACACGAGTCTCGCTCGGTGTTACGTTCAGTACCAGTTCAGCACTCATAGTGCACCTCAATGTAGGAAATTTTAAATGAATTCGTGCAATAGCTGCTCGGTTTCAAAGAGAGGTAGGCCTACAACGGCATAGTAGCTTCCATCAATTCGAGTAACAAAGCGTCCACCTAGGCCTTGAATGCCGTAGCTGCCCGCTTTATCACAAGGCTCTCCTGAGTCCCAATATTGTTTTATTTCTTGTTCTGTCAGGGACTTAAACCAAACATCGGTCTTAACCATGACCGATTTTATTTTTTGTTCTGTTGCAATAGTCACTGCGGTCATGACTTGGTGTTTACCAGATGAAAGACGCATTAACATATGCTTAGCATCTAGGTAATCCGTAGGCTTTTCAAGTACTTTTTCACCTGCGACCACAATGGTATCAGACCCAATAACCACACTACCTGCGGATGTTAACTTCAAACCGGCTAACGCTTTATCCTTTGATAGTCTGACAACATAATCGCTCGGTGATTCCCCAAGCTGTTGCGTCTCTTCAACATCGGGCTTAACGATGTCGAACTGATACCCAAGTTGCTCAAGCAGTTCCTTTCTTCGTGGTGAGCCAGAAGCTAAAACCAGTTTCAATTGGGCGGTCATTATTGGGTCCTATTTAATTAACTATCTAGTCTAACGTATATGCCAATGGCGTCTCACACGGCGCATCAACAAGAATAACCATGGCCATAAGATGCAATCAATCACACTGCTCCACAAGGTCATGGTATTCAGAGTCACATCTTGAATTAGGTATTCACCAAAGAAGATAAGTAGCTCCGAGAGTACTGATAACACACCAACCAACACCGCCTGTTGCCACAGAGCCATGTTGCGAATCACCAAGAAGTTCAAAGCAACTAGGTAAATGGTGATAGCCATCATCATGCCACGAATACCTAAGGTTGAACCAACGAGTAGGTCCCACAATAAACCCAGCACCAATGCCGTCCCAACGTTCACGCGATGTGGTAGCGCCAGAACCCAATAAAAAGTGACAAGTAGCAACCAAGATGGACGCAAGAACTCGAGCACACCTGGCCAAGGAATGGTCTGTAGTATCAGAGCGATAAAGAATGACAACCAAATAATGATTCGATTACGGAAGATATTACCGCTCGCCATGTGTCTCTCCCTCAGCGTTCATTGTTGCTAACGCCTCTTCAACCTGTTCCTTGCGGCCTTCGTTTGGCCAAATCAACAGCAAGTAACGTAAACGATCGAATTCCACGACAGGGTCGGCTTCGATGGTGGCAAATGGTTTGCGATTGTCTTTCTCAACTCGGTTTACGTATGCCACAGGATAACCCTCTGGGTACACGCCACCTAAGCCTGACGTCACTAACAAATCACCTTCAATGATGTCTGTGCTGGTAGGAATATGTTGCAGCGTAATCTGGTCAACGTGCGCATTACCCGTCGCAATCACTCGAATATCGTTACGAACCACCTGGACAGGAATCGCGTGACTACTATCCGTAAGCAGCAAAACTCGACTGTTATGCGCTCCAACATAAGTCACCTGACCGACAACACCCTTCTCATTCAGAACTGGCTGACCTTCATAAACACCGTCAATGTAGCCTTTATCGATCACAACTTGGTGCGTGTATTGTGAGGTATCCACCGCCATGACCTCAGTGACTACCTTCTGCTCATCTCGAACAAACGATGAGCCAAGTAGGCTTCTTAGGCGTTGGTTTTCTTCTTGATATTGCTCAAGCAGCAACAAGTCATTTTTTAGCTCAAGAACATCACGTCTCAGCTGAGTGTTCTTCTTTAATAGGGTTTGACGACTGTCTAAACGCTCGTAAAGACCATCAAACATAGAGCGAGGGGTGTTAGCAAGATATTGAATTGGCGCCACGGCACTATTCAATAAATGACGTACGCTTGAGAATGTGTCTAAACGACTATCAGCCAGCATAAGGCTGGCTGATATCATGACGGCAAAAAACAGACGCAGTTGCAGAGAAGGGCCCCTGCCAAAAATAGGTTTCATCTATCTACTTGATCCTGATTTTCTCTCTGTTTTTGAGCAATGTTAGATAGCTTTACGACAACGGTACGATAAGTCCTTTCATGGTATGAGTTGAACAATCACGCTCTCGCAAAGCCCGAACCAATTACTCTTCAGAGAAGAGATCACCACCGTGCATATCGATCATCTCTAACGCTTTACCGCCACCAAGTGCAACACACGTTAGCGGTTCTTCAGCCACTACGACTGGGATGCCAGTCTCTTCTGTCAGTAGACGATCAAGGTCGCGCAGTAGTGCACCACCACCAGTAAGAACCATACCGTTTTCGGAGATATCAGACGCTAGCTCTGGTGGACACTGTTCTAGTGCAACCATAACGGCAGATACAATACCCGTTAGAGGCTCTTGAAGTGCCTCTAAGATCTCATTTGAGTTCAGAGTAAAGCTACGTGGCACACCTTCAGCAAGGTTACGACCACGAACTTCGACTTCCTGAACTTCTTCACCTGGGTACGCAGAGCCGATTTCATGTTTGATCTTTTCAGCGGTTGCTTCACCAATCAGAGAACCGTAGTTACGGCGCACATAGTTGATGATCGCTTCATCAAAACGGTCACCACCGATACGCACAGAAGAAGAGTACACAACACCATTTAGAGAGATAACAGCAACTTCTGTCGTACCACCACCGATATCTACTACCATCGAACCCGTAGGCTCAGAGACACGTAGACCTGCACCAATTGCGGCTGCCATTGGTTCATCAATGAGGTATACCTCACGAGCACCGGCACCCAGTGCTGACTCACGGATCGCACGACGCTCAACTTGCGTTGAACCACAAGGAACACACACAAGAACACGAGGGCTTGGCTTAAGGAAGCTGTTGTCATGCACTTGCTTAATGAAGTGCTGCAGCATTTTCTCGGTCACGTAGAAGTCGGCGATTACACCATCTTTCATAGGACGAATTGCTGAAATGTTACCAGGAGTACGACCCAGCATTTGCTTAGCCGCGTGACCCACTGCTGCAACGCTTTTGGCAGAACCTGCACGGTCCTGACGGATAGCTACAACAGAGGGTTCGTCAAGAACAATACCTTGTCCTTTTACGTAAATAAGAGTGTTGGCAGTACCTAAGTCAATCGATAGGTCGTTTGAAAACATGCCACGAAGTTTTTTGAACATATCCTTCGCTCATCCTGCAAGAATTAGAAGATAAAAAATTGCACTAAATGTACCAATGCCTTGCAATTACAGCAAGGCATTGGGAAGGAAACATGGGCTGAATACCCCATTTTCTTACAAATTCCTGACTAAAGCCCAGAAAATGACATTTTTCTTGATTTAGAGACCCGGTTCGCCGCGATAGATAACCCTATCATTACCACGGTGAATGCCAAAGGTGACCACCGTCGACGGGTTTTCCTCGTCGGTTTGGTTTTGATCCCAATCGAACATTAGCCACGGCATTGGATTATCTGTTGAGTCTAGCTCTTGCCATATTTCGACTTGTTCTCTAGTCTCTGTGGTTTGTTCCGCAATGAACTCATTAGAAACGCCACGAATGATATCAGCCTCTCCACTTAACGTTGCTGTCGTCGTAGCACCTGCCGGCCAGATGACTTCAGCATCCGCTTCTTCAGCTTCGATATCGGTAAAACTATCCGCATCATTACGAACAAATGTCACACCATTCCAATATTCAACTTGAAGCGGAACGGTAATTCGACTTCCTGAAACACCACCAGCATCACTCAAATTCACTCGACCATACACAACTCGTGGGTGATCACCAGGCAACTCTTCTCTCACTACATCATCAGGATCATTTGCATCAGATTTGAACTGCACTGGGTCACCAGCAAGTGATGGTGATATTTCAATGAACGTAAGGCGTTCCGTACTACCGTCAAAGTCACTACTATTCACATTGAAGGGACCATCCGCGACAAAATCTGTTCTTTTAGACCAGCTAATCTCTGAACTAGACAGTTGCCAACGACTTCCAGTGTAAGATGACACTGTCGATAGACTACCCGCATCAGCATTAACTATACGTTCATCGTCATCATCTAGAGAAAATACAGCTTGGAGATCAGCGGCAAATTCACCATAGTTTGTCGTTTCATTGTCTAAGAAACTATAGGCTGCTACTTCAGCTTCAACACTGCCGAACTCTTGATTCATATAGGTGAAACTTTGATTGTCTGGATCATTCCAACTGTTGCTAACAACAGTAAAGTAATCAGGATAGAAGCGACCAATGGTTTCAGTATCAGTATCAAGAGCCATAGATAAATAGGTTGCTGACGTTTCTAAGTCGAAACTTCCAACTTCATCCCAGAAGCTCTGAGTGGTAACTTTTACATCAATATCGCTAGAGGAGAAGTTTCCTTCTTCGATATTTGGTAGAGCATCCGGGTCATGAACCAATGGATAAACTACAGAGGTACTAACTGATAATGGACCATTATCCTTTGCATAATTAGTAGCGATAGGATAAGCACATTTACCACCACCAGTCACAAAATCAGCGTACACTATTGGGCGATAAGTGATATTAAACTCAGCACCGGCTGGCATAAAACCTAATCCCGAATCAGTTGTTCCTCTATTGGTAAAAACCTTCGATTTGTGTTCGGACTTAACTTCACATATTGCAATCTTCCATGGGCGAACTTTTAGTGTGAATGCCCCCTGTAAAGTACTCCCGTCTATAGGGCAGTCATCCTCTACAGCAGTTGAGCAATCAAAGTCCTCATCAGTAACTTTTACAACTACTTCCCCAGAGTTATTAAAGCGCACACTACTTGGACTTTCCTCATCGGTCATACCAGAGCCGAAAACTAAATCTGTAAGAGAAAAGTCCCCAGCACCACCTTCTGGGTGGACTAAGATACTCACGTCATCGTTAGTAAGAGTTTTGTTGTAGTTTAGTACTTCTGAACCACCACTATTACAACCCAACACCCGAGCATCTATTCTTGCTTCCCTTCCAGCTGTAAATGAAACTACACTTTGATCACTATAACCTTCTTCTCCTGGTTCTACCCAATCTACACCATTATTTTTAAAATCGATTTTGTATGGTACATAAACCATATCTTGGGGATCTGCTTGTAATGATGAACTACCTAGGGCAAGAATTGCATTCAACGTGTAATCACCAACATTTTGAGTAGTGTTAGAAACTTTGTATATGGCTTTGCCTTCAGAGTCTGAAGGTGTCGACTCCAACAGTGTCAAGCCTGTAGGTAAAATTAACTCCGGGGTATATCCAGAGAGCTCACCCTCCCCTTCGAGGATAACTTGTACTTCCGATACATCACAAATCAGATGAAAATTAAACGGTTTGATCGTTATCTTATCAATCTGAGGACTAGGATTAGTTCCACAGTTTTCCAAAGGTTGCGCATTAATATAGCTGTCTTTGTGCGCATTAAAATTAATAATTGGGGCAGTCAATGCCCCCGTCATTTCAAACCGATGCGCACTGCCTGTATTAAAACCAACACTTGCAGCGCTAGGTGATACATACAAGTTACCAATGAATCGTAAGTCATGTGTTTTTTCTGGATAAAAATAAGAAGCGCTGCCATGACCAATTAAGGTTAAATCAGCAGGGTTGAAGCCTGACTCATCTTCACTGCCATCCCATTTACCTGCATTAAGGTATAATTTGTGTTTTTGGTTAAACTTAATCGAATTGTAATGAATAATCGTAGTATTTTTTACCGCTATACTGACTTCTTTATTGTTAAAATTTAACTCCCCTATCCAGTACTCTCCTCCAGCCAAAACCAAAGTTGTTTTATCATCATCAAATGATATGGATCTGTAATTACCGGGTCTTAACGGGGAATCCAAAGTATACTCATCCCTATCAACTTCGATATCATCACCTTGTGGTTCAAATGCATTTTCATTTGGCGGCCCATCAGGAAATAAGTTACGGGTGGCATCTACAAGACATCTACCGTTTGAATTCTGCCCATCTGAATAATAACAACCATTTTTATCATCACCACTCACAATAGAACTTGAGAAAGCAAGAGCTTGATCTTTTGTTAAATGTTCAAGATTCAATCGGTTACCCTCATTGTCACTACTAGATATGTTTAGGTATCCATCCCAAGGTACCCACTCATTGCCTGATTGATAATATCGGTTAGACTGAACCGCTTCAGGGAAGTAACGACAACTATCAAACTCCAACTGAGATTCTTCAAAGGCAAAAAAACCGACTTTCTCTGGTTTATGCCCACGTTCAGTGGCATCTTCATCAATAATGAAACTAACTCCACTTTCTTCGATGTCGCACCTTCGTAGCCACCCACCATATCCTCCAGAACGCTCTTGTTTGTTACCTATAACACCATCAATATTGACCAAATCTGTCGTTGCAAATTCATTACAGCTATTGGCTAATGAGCCTCCGTTTGATTGGCGGCGAGTTGTAAAATCATTGCGAAACTGCATCTTGAAGCCATTTGAATACAAGACATCTGAAGGATCTGAGGCCAAAAAAGCAACTTTCTCTTCAGCATAGTTATGTGAATCGTCATAAGAACCTGATAGTTCTAAAAACAAATCGACAGAACGATTTCTTTGATAATTAGTAGGTTGAGGTAAACGCCCAGAAGTCATCCACTTACCCAGGTTTCTATTTGACTGAATTTGATGCAAGAGGACGGGGTCACCGCTATCGAAATTATCCAATCCAAAGTTAGAGAAAAGTTCATTGGTTGCTGAAGCACCATTTTGACGCCTTCCAATTTCAGCAGTATTGACGAACCCTGCGACCAATTTATGGCCATCAATCTCAACAATACCGGGCTCAATGATTAGATAGGAAATCGATGTCATTTCCTTTCGACGAAACCCGTTACCGTCAGTTAATACTGAATGTTGGTCGATAGTAACGCTAGTTGAATTCGAGTTGAGCTCGGATTGAATATACAAACGGGAAGGAGCATCAGTATCTGGATCATTTTCATCTATAGTTGGCATAACGAAGACGAGTGGCGTGAATTCATATTCAATAGAAGGATCAAAATCGATGGTACATGGCATCGATGTACACTCTTTAACACCGAACTCGTACTTAGCAGGATCTGCATAATCTGTTGGATTTTCGGCGTCTTGTATACATGAAGGTAAAGACCACTTTTCCCTCTGCTCATGTACCCAACCTTTTGAGCCCTTGCCGTCCATACTAAGATCAAAGTTCTCTTTAGTATCAATCAGCTGCCACCCTTGAGCATTAACATTCAAGTAGTAATAAAAGTCACCAATAACATCACCGTCGCGCCAACCTCTCGGAAAGAACAAAATCTTAATCTGATTGACATCATTTTGATCGACTTCAGGTGCATAAAAAATTGCGCTATCTCGGCTCTGAGACCATAACTCAAGTGTATGACCACCATCTGGTTTATCTAAGTCGTGGTTGTGAGACAAATACAGAGTATCAACATCAGTTTCTATCACCTCTCCCGATCGAAGCTCTTCAAAGTGATAAGTCGCTTCAATTGTGAACTCCTCATCAAGGCGTATTTCCTCTTCACACATATATGGCAGCTCTTGCGGCACGGAAGGCAGTCGCCCACCTAATGAGCCTCCACCATCAAAGTTCAGAGTATTAGTAACGATTGAACCTGAAACATGGCTGTTGTTAATTTGAAGGTATTTTTTAGAAAGGATATGAGCATCAATAACACCCTTTGCGTTTATGAACTTTGTATCTTCTTTGGTAACAATTACTAGATCATCTGGGTTGCCAGAAGAAACAATAATTTCACCGCCATCGAGAGTAAAGACATCAGCATAAAGTGTAGAAGGCGCTGTAACAGTTAGCTTATCTCCTGATGTTAATTGAACCTCTTGGGTTGCTTTATATACGCCGCCAGAAAGTGTGCCTGAACGATCTTTTAAATTAATACCTTGAGCTCCTTCAGGAGCATCAAAATCAGGAGAATCATCTAACTTGTAATCCTTGTCAGCTTTACACTCCGTATCAATACATGAGCTAGAATGGTTATTATCAAAGTCGCCGTCTTTATCGTACCCAATCAAGTTACCATTGACAGCACCAGCTATTTGCCCCGAACTATTAAATTCCACTTTAGGTTTCTGTTTATCCCAGGTTTGAGCAGAAGTTCTCGGCCGCTCATCATTCGGTAGTGGCCAATCGGCACCTGCATAAGTCAAATAAGGTATTAGGCCCAACAGGGACAAAAAAATGAATCTGATTGTCATATCAATTCCTCAACCACGCTTCTTGGCGACGCTGCATTTGATTAATTCCGGTTCCACAAATTGATACGGCCTCGATAACAAATAGCTGTGTATCATCCACTAGTGTCCCACCCCGCTGTTCACACGCAAGTTGAACATTCTGACAACTCACCTGTGTCTCAAAGCTCAGGTTACTGCCATCAATCGCTGTGCATGCAGCAGCGACATCAAATTGGTCAGTAATGTTAGCTCTTGGTGGATACACAGTAGTAAGAGCACTCTCGATAGCAGAATGAGCTAAAAGTGCCGCTTGAGTTCCCATCACTTCTTTAGTGTGTGAGTCACTGTTCGACTGCTCAATACGGCTCAAGCTTGCGGCCAGGAAGCCCATAACGACCAACACGAATACTACGACAATGATGAGATTGCCTTGTTGTTTTCTTCTATGGGACATTTAACACCTGCACATCTTGCTGATAGTTCGTCGACTCATCACCTTGTTGATTACTAAATGCCAGATTGAGGTGGACAATTCCGTTGCGCTGAACGGTAGCAGGAACATAACTTAGCTGACCACTGACACCCATATCTGAAATAGGTATAACTCGGTTATTACCATCAAAGCGAACGACTTGCCCATTCATTAAGCAGTAACTTACTCTATTGCTCTGGTCAAAAATGTAGTGGCGATTCGACACTGAATGCCCGGTTATTGCTGCAGCCTGACCCGGAAGTAAAAATGTGTCATTACTGCTAGTTACGCCAGTCAGAGCAAAGTTATTGTTGGTAGGGGTTGCTTCCGTAGGGTTGATGACGAAATTCAAACCAGTAATGTCAGCGACTGTTACACCTTCTTGACCAACAATAAACTGAATATCATCGCCAGAAATCGCATAGAAACCAGACGATAAGATAGGGTAAAAGTTCACACAGCTATCTGCTCCCGTTAGTGTAATCAAGTCATCTAACATATTAGGCACAGCATGGCGAACCTCACGGGATATTTTTTCAATCAAGAACTTGGCTTGAGTCTGAATTCGCTGACGCTCCACAGTATCGGAATAACCGCTCGCTCCAAGTTGGATAAAACCTGCGATCCCCAACACTAAAATGGCCCCGACAATAATGGTCATCACCATTTCAATCAGTGTAAAACCTTTAGCTTTCATCAATAATTACCTCGATAAGCGCTTAGGTTAATGGGGGTTTGATTACTCGCAGATACCGTTAGGTCAATTCTTTTTAGTTGATCGACGGTTTCGTACGTCACATCGATATCGAGACGAAAGTTACGATACGTCGTCGTCCCAGCCTCCCCAACTAATGCGTTTAGATCTTTGCAATTGTTGGCGCTATTCGGCTCCCAACAACCTTTATAATCATCAACATCATTATAAAGGTCCACGCTTGCTTCCCCATTGTCACCAAGGGTAGTTGAACAAGGTTCCGCGGTAACCTCTCCGCAGCGCAGTTCACCTCCGCTACGATCACTATTTTCATCAAAACTACGTGCAAGAATAAGAGACATCACACTTTGGCCAAGAGCAGACGCTCGGGCTTGGTAATGAGGGTCAGCAGAGCGAGAAACCTGAGGTACGAGAAAGCTTGTGATTGTCACCATTGCCAATCCCATCACTACTATGACAATAATGCTTTCTATGAGGGTAAATCCTTTTCCTCGAATCATGAGCATACCCCAGCAGACACATAGCCTTGTTCATTAACCTCAACAAGGCAAGTACTCGCAGAGGAGCGAATTGTGATGGTCACACCATTGATTGCACCATCAATAGGGTTGCCCAATAGATCGAAGTTAACCGTTGAGTTGTTTGGAGAAATAGAAAAGGTCACATTGTCGACCGATACCCAATCGCTGCGGCCTTCATCTCGGTTGATACAAGATGATTGAGATCCCACGCAATCGCTCTGTACGAGTAAGGTAAAATTGGTATTACCCGTAGTCGCACCAAGGTCGACATTGGACTGCATCCGATTAAGTTGTACTTGACGAATCACCGAAATCACTTGATCTTGTGTCGCAATGGCAGAAAAGCTATCACGGCCGATGTATCGGCTCGTGGCAACAGCAGCGACGATACCCAACAGGATAATAACCACAATCAACTCGATCATGGTAAAGCCTTTAGAACTGTGAGGAAGAGAGATTTTCACTACAGCGTCCTGCCTAGTAACCAACTGAAAGTCATTGATTAATTGTAAACCAGAGGTTGAGAAATGTCTGTGGGGACAAACGGTATTTTAGGTAAGAAAAAGGCCAGCATCGCTGGCCTTTTGAAATACTAGGACTTAATTAACACTTGTCATCAACTACACGAATTGTAGGTGCTGCCGTACTACTTGCAGCTTGAATGTAGTTAACGTGACAACCAGTATCATTACCGTAACCTGTAGTGCTTTGACCTTTGAATGTGTAATCAACACCATCCGTAGAAACACCTCCAGAAATTTTCTCCCAATCTCCATCAGTGCCACCTAAACCGTCAACGGCAATCTCAATACCGTCTGTTGATTCGTCTGGATAGCCAAATGCTAGAGCAATGCCGGCAGGGTTATTAGCTTTAGTTACTGTTTCTTGTGTCTCTAAACCATCAATTGCGGCTTTACCATAAACAATACCTGTTGAACCAGCCATTGCACCTTTTAGGCCTTGAAGTGACGATGCACGTGCATCTGATTGTAAGTTAAGGAAACGAGGTGCTGCGGTAACCGCAAGAATACCTAGAATCACAATAACTACTACTAATTCGATTAGGGTGAAACCACCTTGTCTTTTCATAACTACGTTCTCACTTATTTGAGTAAAAATTTAAGATCGGGATTAATTAGTTGTCTAAAGTGACTGTGACAGAACCATTGGTCACATCATAATCAAAGTAATGCCCTTTACCTTCTTGTTGCGTATATCGACAAACTACAGAGCTCGCAGCATCAGTTGGGTTAGCTTGAGCCCAGAACTTAGAACCATCATTTTCTGTATCAGAAACAGATGGTGGATTTTGTAAAAGTTCTTCCATTAGAACTACACAACGTGATGCATTTACTGTATCCACGAACACTTGCGTAAAGCCAGTACCGGCTCCTTTAGCTGAAATTGGGTAGCCATCGCGAAAATCACCACCCGACTTTGTTAACCAAAAATCTTGTCCATCATAGTCAACAGAGTAATTAGTTGTATCATCTTCATCAACGGGACGACCGTTACCTTCCCATTGAGCTCGTGCTGATAATACTGCCGTGGCGAAGCCACCCGCAACACCTTCAATGCTCGCTTCTTTCGCACTGTCCGTTACATCAACAAAACGAGGAAGAGCGGCAACTGCAAGCAAACCAAGCACTACAATTACGACTACCAACTCAATCAATGTAAAACCTTGATTCTTTTTCATTTATTCAATCCTAGTAATGATTTGTTACTATTCTAACGATTACTGACAAAAAGAATAAGCTAATTTGTGTCAATTTTTTGTTTGCGACAATTTTTTTACGCTTACGGTGTAGCTCACTCGCTTTTCTATCTCTATGTAGGTGCTTTCATCGCCCCAAGTATAGAGACACGAACGACCGTCCTTCCAGCCAACCGAATAGAGTAGTTTAATCGGTTTACCGAATACTTTTTTACCTTTTAGCGCCAATTCAAGCAAAAGATTACAATCATATTTACCATTATTTAACGGTACGATCCACCCTTTGTTATCGAATTGTAAGTCTCGACCTGCAATTGTTGCTGATTTGGGTTGCTTATTTACCATCCAATAATTGTGATACTGGTTTAGTTGTTCCTGCATACCTCTTACTGTTGCAGCTAGGGCCGTACGCTCAGCATTGTTGTCTATCGAATCTGAGGTGCGAAGAAAAATGGCCATCAACAAAATAACTAGAGCACTACCGACTAAATAGCGTATCCAGTTGAGATGTCGAATATCAGCCTGAGCTTGTCTCATACCCTACTTCATGACATCCATCATGCTCCACATTGGAA
Organism: Vibrio maerlii; assembly: GCF_003415655.1. Lineage (GTDB taxonomy): Bacteria > Pseudomonadota > Gammaproteobacteria > Enterobacterales > Vibrionaceae > Vibrio > Vibrio maerlii. The sequence continues at coordinate 42,418 of NZ_QRHC01000014.1, read as the reverse complement.
CAAAGATACCTAACGCTAGGATCAGTACCATACCGGCAACGATCGCGAGCAATATAGGCTCAATGCGCGCGGTGAGCGTCTTGAGGTCGTAGTCGACTTCGCGATCATAAAAATCTGAAACCTCCAATAATAGGTGATCTACTTGGCCGGTTTCTTCACCAACCGTCAGCATTTGAATAACCAGCGGTGTAAAAATGCCACTATTAACCGCCGTAGAGGTAATGGTACTACCGGCTTCAATCGCCGACTTCATCTCCAGAAGCTTTCCTTCCAAGAACTTGTTATCAATGGCTTCGGCCGCTAACGCTAGCGCTTGGTTTAAAGGTACGCCAGCAGACAACATTAATGAGAAGGTTCGTGAAAAGCGCGACAGCAGAGCGCGATTAATAATGCCGCCGATAATGGGTGTTCTTAGGCGTAACTGGTCCCACTTAATGCGCCCTGGGACGGTGTTAATCCAAGTACGTAATGCGAATAATCCACCAAAGATAATAGCGAGTAGTAGGGGCCAATAATTAACAAAGAAGTCTGAGGTCGCGATCAATATTCGTGTCGGCAAGGGTAGCTCAACACCGAATTTTGCAAACATACCGGTGAACTGGGGGATAACCTGAGTATTCAAGATAAACATCGCGATAGTAATAAACGTCAAGACAAACGTTGGATAACGCATTGCGGTCTTGATTCGCTTGCGAGTCTCTACCTCTTGTTCGTAATAATTGGCAAGTTGCATCAAGGCCTGATCGAGACGACCGGTATTCTCACCCACACCAATCATAGAAACGAACAGGCTGCTGAACACATTTGGGTGCATTTGCAATGACGCCGATAAGCCACGGCCATTGGTCAGCTCATTACAGACCTCTTCCAACGCCTCCTGCAGTTGTTTGTTGTTGCAGTTTTGTGTCAAACCACGCATTGAGCGCAGTAAGGGAACCCCTGCTTTGGTTAAGCTGTATAACTGACGGCAGAAGATCACCAATATCTCTAATGGCACTGAGCGTACAAACAGCTTACTCAAATCAAAGTCTAGGCCACTGCCCGAGCCTCCCTCAACCAAAGAAATGGGTATAACACCTTTATTGACTAGCGCATCGGCCGCCAGCTCTTGGGTTGCAGCGTCAATCTGCCCTGCAACCTTATCGCCTTTTAAATTACGCCCTTGATATTGAAACGTTGCCATACTCGACCTTTAGTTCCTATCAAAGATAAATCGGTTCAAATGAACCCGAAGAGTCACCTTCACCCAGGTTCATCACTTCTTCAAAGCTCACAGTGCCTTGCAATGCAAGCTCCATCGCGGAAGCGAGAAGTGGTTTATAAGATTTCGACGCACGGGCGACTTTAGAAAAACCAACCGCATCGTTCGCGCGGAGCATGTCCATCATATCTGGCTCAAGTTCAAGCAGCTCAAACACACCAATACGCCCACGATAGCCAGTGAGGTTGCAGCTTTGACAGCCGCGACCACGTGTAAATGTCGCACCAACTTGATTTGGGAAACGCTCACTCAGCCACTGCTGACGAGCATCATCTAGCTGGTCAGTGGTGGCACAATCAGTACATACCTTACGGACCAATCGCTGCGCGACAACGGCACGGACAGCACTCGCGACTAAATAGCCTGGCGCGCCCATATCCATCATACGCAGCGCACTATCTACCGCATCGTTGGTATGTAAGGTACTCAATACAAGGTGACCCGTCAGTGCTGCACGTAGGCCTATTTCCACTGTTTCTTGGTCACGCATCTCACCGACTAGAATAATATCGGGGTCTTGACGCAGGAAAGTACGCAGCACGGTTGAGAAATCGAGGTCGATCTTTGGATTAACTTGCACCTGGCTGATACGTGGTAGGCGATACTCCACCGGGTCTTCTGCGGTAATTATCTTCTTCCCCGGAATGTTCAGCTCACTCAATGCGCCATACAGGGTCGTCGTTTTACCTGAACCCGTTGGACCGGTTACCAAAATCATGCCATGAGGGCGCTTTAACTGAGTTCTTAAACGAACAAGCAGATGCGCGGGCAGGCCCGATTCCTCAAGCTTGCGTACCCCAGCCGATTGATTAAGCAAACGCATTACTACCGACTCACCATATTGAACCGGCATGGTCGATATACGAATATCCACCGACTGACCTTTCACACGGATATTGAAACGGCCATCTTGTGGTAAACGTTTTTCAGATATATCTAGGTTAGCCATGAGTTTGAGGCGAAGCACCAGCGCAGGAGCAACATTCACTTCGTTCAACAAGGTTTCATGCAGGATGCCATCGATACGTTGACGAAGTCGCAGAACATTTGAATCTGGTTCGATGTGAATATCCGAAGCTCCAACTTGAATCGCATCTTCAAACAGCGAATTAATCAGTTTTACGACGGTAACTTCATCACTGTCTTCGTCGGTAACGTCATAGTCGAAGGCTTCGGTAACCTGATGCTCGGCTTGTAGCTGTTCAGCAAAAGAAGCAATCTCTTTAGTTCGGCGGTAGTAGCGATCAAAGCCATCCACCAACTGGCTTTCAGAGGCAATAACAAAGGTAAGTGTGTACTCACCTAACTGTGTCGCCAATGATTCTTGAGCGAATAGATCCGCAGGGTCACTCATCGCAACACGCAACGTATAATCGTCACGACTAATCACAAGCGCACGTAAACGACGAGCATGCACCTCAGGAAGTAATTGCGCGGCATCCATATCGACATTGGCACGATTAAGATCGATCAATGGAATATCAAGTTGTTGAGACAAGAATGCCAGCATTTGTTGTTCGGTAAGAAAACCTAGGTCAATCAGGGTATCACCGAGCTTACGACCAGAACTTTTCTGCGCTCTTAGCGCTTCCTCAACTTGAAGCTCCGTTATGATCCCTTCTTCAACAAGGAGGTCACCAAGACGCTTTCTTAGCTTAATTTGCATTTGGGTTCCCCTCTAGAGAATTTAACAGCGACAAACGGTCTTGGATAAAGGCCTGACTTTTACTAGAGATTCCCATACGCCCTAGCGCATTTGTATAAGCCGTTTTAGCTTCTGCGAACTGCTTACTGCGTTCAAGTTGGATACCAAGCCCTAGCCACCAGCGACCGTTGCTCTCATCCAGTTTGACTAATTGTTGGTAGCTAGTTAAAGCAATGTCTTGTTGTTTTAGCTTCTGAGCCAGTGCAGCCCGCATAGACAGATACTTGATACTCGGCTGTTCGCTTAGATGCACTAAAGGGGTAAGGGCAGCCTGCTCTTGACCTTCTTTAATCAACAACTGAGAAAGATTAAGTCGTAAACGCTCACTATCTTCATTGAGCTTTATGCCCTCTTGCAATAAGTCAAACGCCTTGGATGGGTCTTTTTTGCCGTAGTAGAGCGCTGCCAACTTCTGTCTAATAATTTCATCATTTGGCGTGTAGCGAAGTGCGCGCTGATAATGGTTTAGAGCTTCTTCAAGCTCATTGCTGTCTAGTGCCTTTTCGGCACGTTGAACTGACTGTTCAGCCAATTGCGTCGGAGTAAGCTGGACCTTCTCAATCACAATAGAGCCACCGTTATTTTTTTGAGGTGTACTATTTTTCGCAATCAAAAATGGCTCAGGTACCTGAGTAATTTTTTTCTCTACGGAAACTTTTGGTGAATCAGCGACTTTAACCGGAGCTTTGTCAGTTGTCTTAGTTGCTGTTTTCTTTGCTGTTGACTCTAAAGACACTGTAGAAGCGATTAGCGATTCTGTCTTAATCGTTTTTGATTCTGGTCGCGAGAAAACTTCAACTTGGCTTTCCACCACTTTGTTGGTTGGTGAACTTGGTTCAACGTCAACGACATCAACGGTTACCACAGTGCGCGGTACTTCAGTTGCCTCTGATTGAACGGGGCTACTCGTCACGATGCTTTTTTGCTGTTGAGACATCGCCCAACTGCCAACACCAATGCTTAAACTAAAGCCAATACCCACACCGAGCCAAAGCTTAGGTGAAAAGCGCTTAACTTTTGGGATCTCTGCAAGCTTCAACTCTTTTGCTTGTGCTGATTCTTGTGTCGCTAAATCTGAGAGGGCTTTATTGATGGCACTCATTTATCAACTCCAGCCCCAAATGATCGGGGATTTAAACTTGGGCTTTTTCGCATCAAACGTATCATGCATCGCCTCAAAGACATGCTGATTCTTTAGGGTTTGGCTCTGTGTCGTGGTCATACCAAACAGCAGAGACTTATGACAAATCTGATTGATCAGCCTCGGTATTCCTTGTGATGCATACCAGATGGCTTTTTTATGACTCAGTGAAAACAATTCTGTTGGTAATTCATTCCGAGCTTGCTGAACTCGATGATCGATATACGCCACGGTCTCATCGAGTGTTAATGGTTTAATCTGGCAGTTAAAGGTGATCCTTTGTCGAAGCTGTCGTAGGTGGCTTTGCTCTAAACGTTCATCCAGCTCAGGCTGACCAACCAACACGATCTGTAGTAGCTTCTCTTGTTCCGTTTCTAGGTTTCCAAAAAGCCTCAAAGCTTCAAGAGCGTCATCACTCAACGCCTGAGCCTCATCGACCAAGGCTACAACTCGCTTCCCTTCAGACTTTAATCTAAGTAGCTGCTCTTGGATTTCATCCACCACTGAGCTTTCGCTGACATCAACAAGGTTAAGCTCTGATGCAATCGCTAATCTCAGTTGATTTCCATCCAAGGCAGGATTTGGTAGATAAACCAGAGCAACGTCTTCACCTAATTGATTAATCAGCATCCGGCATACCATAGTCTTGCCAGTACCCACCTCACCTGTCACCTTGATTATGCCCTCACCCATCGAAATCGCGGCTAGCACGATTTGAATCGCCTGATAGTGTGAAGGCAACGCATGAAACAGCTGCGTATTTGGCGTTAAGCCAAACGGTGCTTGCTCAAAGCCGTAGTAATCAAGATACATAGGGGCTCTTAATCTAAACTTTGCAGTTAGTCTTCTTCTGGGAACCACTCCAGAAGCAGGTCGCGAGAACGCTCAAGCTCATTCTGCCAAGTATTCACGCCCACAACGGTCGGTTTTAGTAAGATGACTAATTCCGTTTTTTCGGTAACCTGCGCTATGCTTCGAAACAGGTAGCCCAACGCTGGTATGTCACCCAAAAATGGGACTTTTGTCGTCTGGTCTATACGATTTGACTTCATCAAACCACCGATAATAACCACGTCACCATCTCTGGCTCTAATCACTGAGTCAGACTCACGAATTGAACTACGAGCTAACGGTAGTTCAATGTTCTGACCAGCATAAGTAATGGTTTTGGTTTGCTCTTCAACTTCAATAACCGCAGGGTGCACATGAAGCAGTACATTGCCCTTGTCATCAATTTGTGGCGTCACATCGAGAGAGATGCCCGAGAAGAAAGGCGTTAATTCAATATCTGGTGTCACCGTATCGCTGTTGCTACCGGTAGTAATATCAGTCGAAAAGTCAGTCACATAGTACTCATCTTCACCCACTTTAATCACGGCTTTCTGGTTGTTGGATGCCGTCACACGCGGGCTAGAAAGAACATTCACATCGCCTTGTGTCTCCATGAAGCTAACTACAGCACTGAAATTCCCATCTGAAAAGACAAGGTTAGTTTGCCCACCAAGTAAAGTAGATATAGCATCTAATGGTGGCAAAGCCCCTGGTGTAGGGAAAGGTTGAGCATCTGGGTTATTGAGGTCAATACCTCGGTTTATACCGAACTTACCATTACTACTTTGAGCAGCCCAATTGATGCCTTGTTGGTAGCCATCGCTTAAGGTGACTTCAAGGATCTTGGCCTCAAGCACGACCTGACGGTGCAAACGTTGTTGAGAAATCCCCAAGAACTCACGTACCTCGCGCAACTCATCTGGGTAAGCACGAACAGTGATTAAGCTAGCTTGAGGTGAAATAACCACGCTGCGACCGTTACCACTGCCAATCAGCTGCGCAACCGATTGTTGTAGTTGAGGCCAGAAGTCACTTTCACTAATGGTTTCAATTTCAGTACCACCGGTGGTTGTAGACGATGAAGACGAACTACTAGAGCTGCTTGAGCTTGAACTAGAGTCAGAACTAGAGCCACCACTTGAGCTGTCATTGTTGGTAATAGAACCGGTCGTAATAGAGGTTAGAGAGCGTCCCTTGCGCGAAAGCTGCAGATAGTCGACAGGAATCGTCACAGTTCTTAGTGAAGCTGGATATACCTGAATCACTTTACCTTTCTTCACGACCTCATAACCGTAGATATCACGTACGACTTCGAGCACTTCATCGAGAGAAACATCCGTCAAGTTGACGGTGATCTGCCCTGATACATTAGGGTGAATGGCCGCACTGAAGTCTGTGCCCTTAACGAGGCTCGTAAAGAATGCTTTCGCTTCTACATCTTTGGCTTGAATACGAAACCGTTGCAGTGTCTCCGCTTGTGATCCTAGTGATGAGTTCAAGTCTGGCATTAAATCAGCCTGAACCGAATCAGGTAACTCATCCAATGAGCGATTCGCTGACTCGTTGATCGCTTCATTTAAGGCTTGTTTCACTTCGACAGGATCTTGGTGGCCCATTGAGCAACCAAACAGAGATGCGATAGCGATACTTAAAACAAATTTGCGCATAATTGTTGGAAACCTTAATTTTTAATATCTTTAGCAAATACGCTAAGCGTCCAGTGCTTACCGTTGCGATTCAATGTCACAGATTCAGAGTTGATACTCACGACTCGATAGCCTCGAATCTGCTCTCCCTGGGAAACCACTGCTCCATTCATAATCGCGTTACATCGAGCCTGACCACAGACAATGCTCTGTAGCTGAGGTAATGAATAGCGCACGACTTTTTTAGGTTGCGATTTTTCAACCGGTGCAGCCCAACCCAAAGGAGCCGTAGGGTCTTGCGATGCCATCGTCGAAAAAGTTGTCATGCAAGAAGCAATGGCAAAAGTTAACAGCTTATTTTTATTAACCACCAATAAACTCCTTTCTTCCACCAATCGTGTATACCTCAAACTCAAGCTGAGCCTGTGGGTACTCTTCGACTGAATAATGGAAACTTCGCCAATAATATTTCACCGGAAGACTTTCCAATGCTGTTAAGTATTCAACAACATCAAAGTACTTACCTTTGAGAGCAATCTTCACTGGATGTACGTAATATCCTGAAATTGCCGAAGCCTCACTTGATTGAATGGGCTCAGCTGGTAATGAAGCGAGTGATTGAAGCTGAAGCTTATTACCACTAATTAGAACTTGTTCGAGCAGTTCTGCCATCTTATCTGGAGTAACTAAGCCATCGACTTTTGACGCAAGCTCCTCAGATAGCGCCATGCTTTCATCCATCAAGCGGTCATACTCAAGATTGAGTTCTTTATTCGGATCTTTTCTCAGCTGCGCAGTAATCGTTAAAATCTGACCTTGAAGCTGTTGTGAGCTCAGCTTAGTTGACTGCAACTGTCGCTCTTTTGCACTCAAGGTATTCATTACCGGATCAATCAGCAACGTAAGCACGACAAAGAAGATCCCAACCGTGCCACATAGGGTAATCAGCCATTTCTCGCGCTTACTTAGATCAGCAAACTTCTCTGAAAGCTGTTGCAACATTTTCATTATTTAGCCTCCGAGCGTTTTGATTTAAGCTCAAACGTCACGATATCTTGTTCATTGCGACCAATCGATATTGTTTCAAAGCTACGTCCAGCCAAGCTTGGTTGCTGTTTAAACTGTTTAATCCAGTTCGGAATTGCGCTTGGGTTTCTAGCCAAACCGTTTAGATCAACGATTTGATCTTTGATAATGATTCGAGAAAGGGAAATATCATTACGCCCAAGCTCAGCCAGCGAGGTTAAGACACTTGAGTAGCCAACCTGCAATGAATCATCAAAACGAGAGATCGCATCTAAAGAAGCTCGTTTAAGTTTGATATCTTCTTTTAGGCGCTCAATGCTTGCCTGAATTGCAGGTGATGGCTTGTGCTTAGCCAGCTTCTCTTGCAACTCCCCGAGCTGAGCTTGGAACTCATCGTTGGTAGTTTGCGCCGTTCTCAGCTCTTGCTCGACTTGCATCAATTGGTATTGATTAAAGCCATAAAAACTCAGCATCACAACTAATAGCAGCGCCCAGCCAATCGCGACATTGGTAAAGGTAAAGTTTTCTTTTTTAGGCTTTAGGTGAGTTGGGTAAAGATTGATAACACCTTGGTAATCTGAGGAGACTATCTTTGCTAATACCTCACCAGAGTCAGCATCCTCAGAGATTGGTGCAACCAACACTTTCACGCTTAAACGCTCTGCCAGTTGTTCTGCCAGCTCAGCTTGTTCCTCTTCATCACAACAAAGAAGCAGTTTATTTATTTTTGTTAGCTTAAGCTGAGAAGATAGGTAATCGACTGAGCGCTGCAGCTCTAGTGCCAACCCATCAATCTGTAAGGCACTGCTTGCCGTCCCGGTTAAAGGTGGCACCACACTGCGAATTGCGCGCTGAAAAGTCGCGTTGTGATTAACATAAGCGCCGACTTTAAAATGGTCCTTAACGCTACGCTGCAAAAGCATGAAGTCGCTGTGTTCATTAGAAACATAGCCCCAAACTTCACCTTCAGGAATAATTGGACCAAGAGTGATGTTGAACTTATTTAACACCTCTAGGACCTGGTTAATCAGTGAGAGCTTGATAACATACGCTTGAATCTTATTACTATTCGGCAACTCAACGGCATCAGCAACAATATCGGTAACTCGCTCGGCGACCATATCTTTCAGTAAGAAAGGAAGCGCGACGGGCCACTCTTCTTTTGGCAATTCAGGCTTATCTATCTGATAGGTTTGATAATGTTGAGTAGACAGAACGAAAGAAACAGATTGCCCTGATAGCGACAAACCACTAAGTGCTGTTTCCAGTACCTTCTCCCAAGGTTGTCCTGAGATTTCGAGGCGCATGTCTTCAACACCGTCTTCAACGGAATGGAAGTAGATGGCATCAGGAAGCACAACAAAATAACCACCCTGTTGAGTGTTTGCTGTCGCTTTAAACTTGCTGAGTAATGATGAAATACTCATAGATTGATTCGCTTCCTTTCTGAATTTTTATTTTCGCCAACGGTTTCTTCGACCGACCTTTACATTGCTTTTAAATGGCTCTGGCTTTTTCACCATTGGTGGTAAAAACTGAGTTTCTTGATCAAATCGACGACCTTGACCACCCTGAATGCCTAGTGAAAGAAGCACTTTCCACTCTTTGCTGTTTTCAATACCTACAGCAATAACAGAGGTAGGTAGGTCAGAACACGCGCCTAGCATGCTACGGATAAACAACTGATTCTCTGGACGTTGATCAATACGTTTGACTAGGCTGCGATGTAGCTTAAGATAGTCGACTGACAAATCCTTAATATAGTGAGTGCTCACTATCGTTCGACCTGCTTGGTTTACTATTATTTTAATACCTAAACCTGCAAGCATCTTGATAACAGGACGCATGTAGTCGAGATGTTGGACTAAATGTCCCTCAACAAACTCAAACCCCAGCTGCTGTCGTAGATGCCGAGGAAGTTGTAATAATTCATCTCTCAACCAGCGACTATACCACTTGTTCTTAAACGGTAACACATTGAGATTGACAGAATAATTAACGTTATCGTTGGTATTTTTCAGATAACTGAACAGTACCTGTAATACCGATTGGTCAAGCTGAACCTGATAACCAACGGTTTCTAACGCGGCCATATATTGTGAAGCTTTGAGCTCACCGCGCTCGGGGTCCTGAATACGGGCAAAAACCTCATAGTGTAGTGTACTACTGTCATCCTTCTCTGATATCAGGCGACACTCTTGTTTGTAAAGAAGCAGCTTTTCCGGTTGCAATGCCTGATCAAACACAGTCCTCCAGCGAACGCTACCTCGTTCATTTTGCGCCTGTTCCTGCTTTTCATAACGGCTCCAGGTATTGAGGTGCTGTAGCTGGGCACTTTTCAGTGCGGTTTCTGCCTCATCAATAATATGATTCAGCTTCTCGCCCTCACGATACATACTGATACCAATATGGCACCAGTTGTCTTCAGGAAGAGGGGTAATTGGATTCAATTTGTCCAACTGCTTTAAACATTGCGTTGCAACGTTCGCTACATCTTTACTACTTTGATGAGGAATAAAAATCGCAAAATCTGCCTTGTAATAACGAGACAAGATTACATCAGGAAAGCGCTGCACAGCATTAGAAAGCAGTTTACCAACCTCGACAATAAACTGATCACTATCAGCTTTGTCATTCTCTTCCAAAACTAGCTGCCAATCATCGATACGAACCAACATAACACCACCATGAGAACCACTCTCATGCAGTGCCGATTCTAACTTGTTATCAAATAGAACCCGATTCGCGGTTCCAGTGAGTTGATCTAAGAAAGTTTGGCTGCGAATAAAGGTATCAAAACGGCTCCGTTCTTGACGTGCATCTTGCAGCTCTTCAATGAGTAGCGTTAACGCATCGCTTGCCGTATATGGCCACTCTTTTTCATCACCTTTGGCAAACTCTTCTACCCTGCCAGCAAGGATCATTCGACCACGCTCTTCGAGCATTTCAGAACCTAACATCTGTTCGCGCATCCAATTCAAGCCTCGAACTAGACAAAAAATAATGAGCCCTACAGCCAAGGTAATTGACCAAAGAGCGCCAATAGAATAGCTGTAGCTTAGGTATGGAGGAGCGGAGATGATGCGTAACGAGTAGCCCTCGTTTCTTGGGAGAGGGTAAACATGTTCATGAGTTCGACCTTCTTCAACTCGAATAGCCGTATTTTTGAAACGATATACAACCCCAACTTCGGAATTGAGCTGCAACTCCACTACGTTGCTTGCCTGAAGCATTTTTGGCAGCCAGCGCTGCATAGAATAAGCGGCGTCAGGGTCTTCTAGTTCTTTATCAACCACCTCAACGATACCGTTGAGATAGTGGTTCATATATTCTTGGCCGATACGCTTGAATGATAAGGTGCCGCCGATAAACAAAATCGACATCGCACTGATCACTATCATAGTCACGAACGTGGTTAGACGTGTGCTGAGTTTAAGCGTAGGTGTATATCTCACGAATAATCAATCCTTTTCTTATTCATCAGGCGTTAACAGAACGTTAACTTTGTTTGAGTATATTGGATAGTGTTTTGAAAAACAGCGACTTTAGATAAAAAAATGCAAAAAACCGCGACAAGCGCGGTTTTGATCTTTGAGTTGAACCTGCGGTTAAGCTTAGAACGGAATGTCGTCGTCGAAATCCATTGGTGGTTCATTGTATTGTGGCTGAGCTTGCTGTGGCGCCTGTTGTTGAGGAGCCGTTTGTTGAGGAGCCTGTTGCTGCGGTGCGTTGTATGGCTGCTGCGCTGGTTGTTGAGGCTGACCCCAACCACCTTGCTGTTGGCCACCGCCCATGCCACCTTGTGCTGGAGCGCCACCTTGAGCACGACCACCAAGCATTTGCATTACACCGTTGAAGCCTTGAACTACAACTTCCGTCGTGTAACGGTCTTGACCACTTTGGTCTTGCCATTTACGAGTTTGCAGTTGACCTTCGATGTAAACTTGAGAGCCTTTACGTAGATACTCACCAGCAACTTCCGCTAGCTTTCCGAAAAGAGCAACACGGTGCCATTCTGTTTTTTCGCGTTGCTCGCCTGTCGCTTTATCGCGCCAAGACTCTGAAGTCGCAACTGTAATGTTTGCTACAGCACCGCCACTAGGCATGTAGCGAATTTCTGGATCATTACCTAAGTTACCCACCAAGATAACTTTATTGATTCCACGGCTTGCCATGTTTTGCTCCGTTAATCTAATTCAGTTCTAAATTTAGCCGCTAAGAATAGCACACGTTTTAAAGCTCTTAAATTAGATTCTTAATCTAGATATTTGGCCAATTTTATCGAGTCAATCAGGAGTAAAACGGCTCAGTTTTTGAATTCATATCTCACTCCACGCTTTTGTTAAAACTATCAATTACTTTTCTTATTTAAACGTCCCGCAGTTCTGTTTTTGAGTTTTCCAACTTTTAACATTCCATGCCAAGTTTGTAACGCCCAGCGATTGATAACACTCAGGCAAAAGGAATTGAAATATGAGTAAACGCAGCTACGCCAGAACTATCTACTTAATCCACCCAAACGATCGTGATGTACCGACGGATTTAGAAGCGATCAAACGAGAGTATCGACGAGATATTCCAACAATGCCTGTTGATGACCTGATGCTTGCTGCTCAGCACCACCAGCATAAAATCTTACTGATGGACTACCATCAACACGATCGTGTCCTTAATCAAGTAAAAGAGTTATTACTACTCGACAAGAACTTTGAATATATCATCTACAATGTGCCCCACCGATTGGTTACAACCCAACTACTCAAACTAGGTCAACTTAAAGGGCTGTTCTACAAAGAAGAATCTCTAGAGCACATGATTAAGGGCTTTGAGCGTATCTGTGCTGGTGAGAACTGGCTTCCGCGTCATGTAACTAGCCAACTTCTGCACTATTACCGCAATATGACTCATACCCAAACAAGCCCAAATGCCGCCAGTTTGACGATTCGTGAGGTTGATATTCTCAAGTGCCTTAAACAAGGATCTTCCAACATGCAGATTGCAGACATGCTATGTATCAGTGAGTTCACGGTAAAATCTCACCTCTATCACATCTTCAAAAAACTCTCTGTCAAAAATCGAGTACAAGCCATTGCTTGGGCTCACCAAAACGTTGTGTATTAGACAAGCCTACTACTCTTTACAGTTATCGTTAGTACTCTCTGTCAGGAGTACTAACTATTTATCATTATGAGTTCGTTCATTTTTGATTCACGCAGAACGTGGTACAGTAGGCCTATATCAATGATAAATCGACAGTTAAGGGAACTCTTTCATGATTAAGAAGTGTCTATTTCCAGCCGCTGGCTATGGAACTCGCTTTTTACCAGCGACCAAGTCAATGCCTAAAGAAATGATGCCAGTGGTAAATAAACCATTGATTGAATACGGTGTTGAAGAAGCGATTCAGGCAGGAATGAACGGTATGTGTATCGTTACCGGCCGTGGTAAGCACTCAATCATGGACCACTTCGATAAAAACTACGAGCTAGAGCATCAGATCAGTGGTACGAACAAAGAAGAGCTCCTAGTTGATATTCGTGAAATCATCGAATCTGCGAATTTCACGTACATTCGCCAGCGTGAGATGAAGGGTCTTGGTCACGCAATCCTAACGGGTAAAGAGCTTGTTGGTGACGAACCATTTGCAGTCGTGCTTGCTGATGACTTGTGTGTGAATGAGCAACAAGGCGTACTGGCTCAAATGGTCGCTCTGTTTAAGCAGTTCCGTTGTTCTATCGTTGCTGTTCAAGAGGTACCAGAAGATGAAACACACAAGTATGGTGTTATCTCAGGTGAGATGATCAAAGATGACATCTACCGCGTTGATGACATGGTTGAAAAACCAGAAAAAGGGACAGCACCAAGCAACCTAGCTATTATTGGTCGCTACATCCTAACTCCAGATATCTTCGATCTTATCGAGCAAACAGAACCAGGCAAGGGTGGCGAGATCCAAATCACTGACGCATTGTTGAAGCAAGCGCAAGCGGGCTGTGTTCTAGCATACAAGTTCAAGGGCAAGCGTTTCGACTGCGGTAGCGTTGAAGGTTACATCGAAGCAACAAACTACTGCTTTGAGAACCTTTACCTGAAAGATGAGAAGAAGTCTGAACTAGGTAAGCACGCCACTCAAAAAGCGTAATTCAAAGCCATATCCAGATAATTCACAGAAACAGTAAGGCTCCCCACCTTACTGTTTTTTTATCCAGTAAATTCTTTGCACTCTCTACACTGTGTGTAATACTTGCCAGATCCCGTCGCAAGTAGCAACTACGAAGAGAGAAGTAGAATATGGATCAAATTGAAGTCCGTGGTGCGCGAACCCACAACCTCAAAGATATCAACCTCACCATTCCACGCGATAAGCTGATCGTCATTACCGGTTTATCAGGCTCAGGTAAGTCTTCTCTCGCATTTGATACTCTATACGCAGAAGGCCAGCGCCGTTATGTTGAGTCTCTATCTGCCTACGCGCGTCAGTTTCTTTCTCTAATGGAGAAACCTGATGTCGACCATATTGAGGGCTTGTCGCCTGCTATCTCTATTGAGCAGAAGTCAACATCGCACAACCCACGCTCTACCGTAGGTACAATTACCGAGGTATACGACTACCTGCGTTTGCTCTACGCACGTGTTGGCGAACCTCGCTGCCCTACTCACCATGTAGCGTTAGCTGCACAAACCGTCAGCCAGATGGTTGATAAAGTGCTAGAACTGCCCACCGGTAGTAAGATGATGCTACTTGCACCGATCGTTAAAGAGCGAAAGGGGGAACACGTAAAAACATTAGAAAACCTTGCAGCTCAAGGTTTTATTCGTGCCCGAATTGATGGGGAGACCTGCGATCTATCCGATCCACCAACGCTAGAACTGCACAAGAAGCACACCATTGAAGTCGTGGTTGATCGCTTTAAAGTGCGTGACGATCTACAACAGCGACTAGCAGAATCATTCGAAACCGCACTCGAACTCTCCGGTGGTATTGTGGTTGCCGCTTCGATGGACGATCCATCACAAGAAGAGATCGTCTTCTCGGCAAATTTTGCTTGTCCCCACTGTGGTTATAGCATGCAAGAGCTTGAGCCACGTCTGTTTTCATTCAATAACCCAGCGGGTGCGTGTGGGACCTGTGATGGCTTAGGGGTCCAACAATATTTCGATCCTAGCCGAGTGATCCTTGATGAAGATCTCAGCATCGCAGAGGGTGCGATCAAGGGTTGGGATCAAAAGAACTACTACTACTTCCAAATGTTGACCTCTTTGGCTAAGCATTACGATTTCGATCTGTTCGCACCATACAAGTCACTACCAAAGAAGATCACAGAGATCATCCTGAAAGGCTCAGGTCGTACCGAGATCGAGTTCAATTACATCAATGATCGTGGTGATATTCGGGTTAAGCGTCATCCGTTTGAAGGGATCCTCAACACCTTGGAGCGCCGCTACCGTGATACCGAATCTAACTCGGTTCGTGAAGATCTAGCGAAGTACATCTCAACAAAGTCATGCTCTAGCTGCAATGGCACAAGGTTACGCCTTGAGGCTCGCAACGTGTTCATTAACGATACACCATTACCAAATATTGTTGAGCTTAGCATTGCTGAGGCACTTGAGTTCTTCAATAGCTTACAGCTAGAAGGCCAACGCGCTCAGATCGCCGAAAAGGTGATGAAAGAGATCAATGACCGCTTACAGTTTTTGGTCAATGTAGGCTTGAACTATCTGAACCTGTCTCGCAGTGCCGAGACCCTTTCTGGTGGTGAAGCGCAACGTATTCGACTTGCAAGCCAGATCGGTGCAGGCCTTGTTGGGGTTATGTACGTGCTTGATGAGCCGTCGATTGGCCTCCACCAGCGTGATAATGAAAGACTGCTCAAGACACTGACCCATTTGCGTGATTTGGGTAATACCGTTTTGGTGGTTGAGCATGATGAAGACGCGATTCGTATGGCCGACCATGTCATCGATATCGGCCCTGGTGCCGGTGTACACGGTGGTAACGTGGTCGCTGAAGGCACCATGGAGGAGATCGTCGCCAACCCTAATTCTTTAACCGGTCAGTACCTAAGCGGTGCCAAAGAGATTGCGGTGCCAAAAGAGCGTACTCCAGCCGACCTAAGCAAGACAGTAGAACTGCTTGGAGCGAGTGGTAACAACCTTAAGGATATAAATCTTTCCCTTCCTGTTGGCTTGTTTACTTGTATTACTGGTGTTTCAGGATCTGGAAAATCAACGCTGATCAATGACACCTTCTTCAAGATTGCACACACCCAGCTGAACGGTGCAACAACGGCACAGCCAGCAGCCTACAAGAAGATTGAGGGACTAGAGCATTTCGATAAGGTCATTGATATCGACCAAAGCCCTATTGGTCGAACACCTCGCTCTAACCCAGCAACATACACTGGAATTTTCACACCAATTCGCGAGCTATTTGCGGGAACTCAAGAATCGCGCTCACGTGGTTACAAACCCGGTAGATTCAGTTTTAATGTGCGAGGTGGTCGCTGTGAGGCCTGTCAAGGCGACGGCGTTATCAAGGTAGAGATGCATTTCTTACCTGACGTTTATGTCCCTTGTGATGTATGTAAAGGTAAGCGTTACAACCGCGAGACACTAGAGGTCCGCTATAAGGGCAAGACCATTGATGAGGTGCTAGATATGACCGTCGAAGATGCTCGTGAGTTCTTCGACCCTGTTCCTGTCATTGCTCGTAAGTTGCAAACCCTGATGGATGTGGGTCTTTCCTACATCCGCCTTGGACAAGCTGCGACAACCCTATCGGGTGGTGAAGCACAACGTGTGAAACTCGCAAGGGAATTATCGAAGCGTGATACCGGTAAGACATTGTACATCCTAGATGAGCCAACGACAGGTCTACACTTCCATGACATTCAACAGCTGTTGACCGTTCTGCATCGACTGCGCGACCACGGTAACACCGTCGTGGTCATTGAGCACAACCTTGATGTAATAAAAACAGCAGACTGGATTGTCGATTTAGGCCCCGAAGGCGGACAAGGTGGCGGTGAGATTATCGCTCAAGGCACGCCAGAAGATGTGGCCTTGGTCGAAGGTTCGCATACTGCACGATTCTTAAAGCCTATGTTAGGTTAAGAAAACAAGGTAAAGTAAGTCCAGCTATACGCTGGACTTTTTCATTTATGGAATAAAAAATACCTATGGTTACTCTTCACGTTGCGGGCACTCGGCTTGCACAAAAAACAAAGTCGATTCCCTTAAATAAGCCGTTTTTGGTGATCATGGCATTGCTCTACCTCATTGCGATGCACTTTGTAATGAAGAACCCAGGCGGCTCGGGTTTAGACCTAACTTTTAACCATCCAACTTGGATAATGATCAGTCTCGCGATTGCAATGGGCCTGGTTCAAACAGCAAAGACCAGAGCCTTTCACTACAGCAAACTAACGATTGGATTGTTCATCTCCTGTTTGCTGATGTCATTACCACTCTTATACAGTGACAGTAATGTGGTGGAATCCAGCTCAAGAATCATTGGCTTATGGGCTGGTTTACTGTTTTTTTCTACGTTGCAGCAGTTCCAATTCAGTAACAAACACCGTCAGCGACTACTTTGGTTTGTCGTTCTTGCCACACTGGTTGAAGCAATCATTGGCTACATACAATACTTTTTACTTGAACCTGGTAATGCCTTTGGGTATGACACCTTAGTTAATCGTCCTTACGGTGTTTTTCAACAACCGAATGTAATGGCCAGCTTCTTGGCTACTGGCTTGGTATTATCAGGTTACCTGCTAGCACGTCATCCAAAAAAATATCACAGGACCATCAGTGCGGTTGCTCTGCTCTATCTCACACCGGCAATTCTCACCCCTTTGCTTATTGTTTTAGGCTCAAGAACGGGCTGGCTCGGCACGGCATTGGCTGTGGTGTGTATGCTGCCCTACGTATTTAAATTCGCAGGAAAGAAACGTTTTTGGGGTTGGTGCATTTCTATTGTTGTGGGCTTACTGCTTGGGTTTATCGCAATACAAAGTAGTGGTAAGTCAGAGTTTATTGTGGCAAAAGCAGACCTTGAGAGCCCTCGCCGATACACGCTTCCTCAGACTCTAGATATGTTTATCGAAAAACCAATATCGGGGTACGGATATGGTCAGTTCGAGCCAGCGTATATTCTCTATACCGCTCGACAACATCAGCTCAATAATAGCTACCCTGCTGGACTACCATCAATGGATCACCCTCACAATGAAACCCTACTTTGGGCTGTTGAGGGAGGTATTGTGCCGATTCTCGGATTACTGCTGGCCGCGATCTTGGTGTTGTCTCACATCTCTAGCGCTAACAAAGGCACTCGCTTAGCTATGTTCGCGTTATTTTTACCGATATTGCTACACACCCAACTGGAGTATCCGTTCTACCACTCTGCAATACACTGGTTCACCTTCATATTATTGGTTTTTTGGGTCGACCAACGCACCTCAATGTCCAAAGTGTTCAATATTTCATTGTTCACAAAGATAGGTCTGAAGGTTTGCGCACCTATCCTGCCATTCGTTACCGCTATATACATGCTGACCGCGCTGCATAGCAACTACGTGTTGATGCAGTACGAAACCGCAAAGGTAAAGAACCCAGACGTTCTATCTCAAGTGTCGAATATTCATGCTTGGCAGAATCGCTATGATTGGGATATCTATGTGACCTATCTACATTTGGGTTTATCAAGAAAGGACCCTGCTCTCATTCAGCCATACATTGACTGGTCACTCGATCTCATCCAGCGCCAGCCACGCCCAAGCTTATACACAAACTTGATCATTGCTTATCAAGGCCTTGGAGACTCAAGCAAAGCTGAGCAAATTCGAGCTGAAGCACAATTCCTGTTTCCAAAACAAGACTTCACTCTAATCAACTATCGCCCAAAAGAGCAGGCGATCTCTAACTCAGCATCAGATACTCACAGTAATCAACCGGCAGATAAGTAAAGTAGTAAACCCACCTAATCACTCTACAATCAATAGCGGTAAGGTGGGTTTGATTGACTCTAGAAAGGCGTTATTAGCGAAGCGACTCTTCTAGGGCTCCGAGACACAAACTAATGTTTTCACTTCGAGCACCGTATCCCATCACACCAATACGCCACGCTTTACCAGCAAGCTCGCCAAGACCGGCACCAATCTCAAGGTTATATTCATTAAGTAAATGTGAGCGTACAGAAGCCTCATCAATGCCTTGCGGGAAATAAACCGCATTGAGTTGAGGTAAGCGATAAGGTTCTTTCACCACAAACTCAAAACCCAGAGCTTCTAAGCCTTGTTTCAACTTGGTATGCATAGTGCGATGACGCTGCCAAGCATTCTCTAGCCCTTCGTTTTTCAATAAAACCAAGGACTCGTGCAAAGCGTACAAGCTATTAACTGGCGCGGTATGGTGATAGCTACGCTTACCCTCACCACTCCAGTAACCCAGTACCAAGCTTTGATCTAAGAACCAGCTTTGTACTGGTGTATGTCGAGATTGGATTTTTTCAAGCGCTTTGGGAGAAAGAGTAACCGGAGATAATCCGGGTACACAAGAAAGGCACTTCTGGCTTCCCGAATAGACCGCATCCAATTGCCACTCATCAACCAACAGTGGTACACCACCCAGAGATGTCACCGCATCGACAATCGTTAATGCACCATACTGTTTTGCCAGTGCCCCTAAAGCTTGGGCATCAGATAGTGCACCAGTAGACGTCTCCGCATGGACGAAAGCAACGATCTTGGTATCAGGGTTTTCTTTCAATGCCTTTTCAACTTTATCTACACTAACAGGCTCACCCCATTGGTCGTCGACAAGCACGGCATCGCCACCTGCTCGCACCACGTTTTCACGCATACGCTCACCAAAGACCCCATTGCGACATACGATCACCTTGTCACCAGGCTCTATGAGGTTAACAAAACAGGTTTCCATCCCGGCACTACCCGGAGCAGACACTGCGATAGTGAACTCATTATCTGTCTGAAAGGCATACTTCAATAAAGACTTAAGTTCATCCATCATGCCGATAAACAGTGGGTCAAGGTGACCTATAGTTGGTCGACTCAATGCTTGTAAAACTTGTGGTGATATATCGGAAGGACCAGGTCCCATCAAGGTTCTGTGCGGTGGAATAAAGCTACTGATTGTCATAATTGCTCCATGCGATTGGTGATCGAACGTTAAGCGTAAAAGAAAACCATAACGACAACAATTCGGCTTTAGTATACAGGTCAAACCAGTGTCACAAATTCGTTAAAAATTATTTGAGTTTTATGACAACTTACGGATTGACATTCTTATTTGAAACACGTTCAATGAAGGGGCTTACTTAGCAGAAGAGGAGCATTGCCCAGGCAGGTTATTTGTGGAGCCTTCACTCCAATACAGATTACTCAGGGGGAGCAATGCCGAGATAAACTGAAATTGCAGGGTTCAGATTATCGGTTGTAAGGGCTGAATCCCTTCAACTGTCACCATCATTATGGTGAAGAGCTTCTGAGGTCAAATCATTCTATATACCTCTCTTACTGCTCTAATACTCTCTTCAACATCGGATGTTGGGTTACCTATTCGTAGCCAACTATTTTTTATTAGGAAGTCTTGGGAGAAATGCCGTGAGTGCATTCAATGTCGCGAAGTTTGGTGGAACCAGCGTTGCCAACTTTGAAGCAATGAGCCGTTGTGCCGCTATTATCGAAAATAATCCAAATACAAAGCTTGTCGTCAGCAGCGCCTGTTCTGGGGTCACCAATCTATTGGTTGAGCTTGCTAATGGTGTTGCGGATCAAGCACGTCGACAAGAAGTATTAAACCAACTAGCTCAAATCCATAATGAGATTTTAGACCAACTTGCCGACCCACTTTCTGTTGAGAAAGAAGTTCATATTATCTTAGATAGCGTTGCAACAGCAGCGGAAGCCGCCTCATACCAAACCAGTACGAAGCTCACTGATCACCTCGTTGCTTGTGGTGAGTTGATGTCCACGCACATCCTTGCTCAACTCATGCGTGAACGAGATATTGACGCGGTGAGGTTTGATATCCGTGATGTGCTGCGCACTGATAGCAATTTCGGCAAAGCAGAACCACAACTGGATGCGATTGCGCAGCTTGCCCAGGATAAGCTGGTACCGCTTTGCCAACAGCAAGTCGTTGTGACACAAGGCTTCATTGGTAGCGATGAAGAAGGTAATACTACAACCCTTGGTCGTGGTGGTAGTGACTACAGTGCCGCATTAATTGCAGAATCTGTACAAGCAGCAGGCTTGGAGATTTGGACTGATGTTCCAGGTATCTATACAACCGACCCACGAATTGCACCAAAGGCTTCACCTATCCCTGAGATAAGCTTTAGTGAAGCATCTGAAATGGCTAACTTCGGGGCTAAGATTCTACACCCATCAACACTTGTTCCAGCTCTGCGTCACGATATTCCTGTCTTTGTAGGATCATCAAAAGAGCCGGAAAAAGGTGGCACCTGGATTCGTCACCAAGTAGAAAGCTCACCACTATTCCGCGCTTTAGCGCTTCGTTGCAACCAAACAATGGTGACTCTGCGCAGTGCTAACATGTTCCATGCTTATGGCTTCCTGGCAAAGGTCTTTGAGATCCTAGCGAAACACAAGATCTCCGTCGATCTGATTACGACATCCGAGATCAGTGTATCCTTAACTCTCGATCAAACGGATACCTCTGGCGGCGCGCCGGAATTACCACAAGCGGCACGAGAAGAACTTGAAGAGCTATGTACGGTAGAAATCGAGCAGAACCTTTGTCTTGTTGCCCTTATCGGCAACAACATGAGTGAAAGCAAAGGCTATGCGAAGCAAGTGTTCAGTACATTAGAAGACTTTAACCTACGCATGATCTGCTATGGCGCAAGCCCACATAACTTGTGTTTCCTATTGCATGAATCGGTTTCAAAGTCAGCGATACAGAAGCTTCATCGAGAGCTGTTTGAAAACTAGAAACTAGAAACTAGAAACTAGAAACTAGAAACTAGAAACTAGAAACTAGAAACTAGAAACTAGAAACTAGAATATTAAAAGGGTTGATGTATGACTACATCAACCCTTTTGTTTACGACTAATTTTGCTTCGAAAATGCGGTTAGTTGAGGTTGGGCCCGAGCCACTTCTCAGCTTCCTGCATACCCCACCCTTTACGGTCGGCATAGCTTTGTGCTTGATCTTGTTGGATCTGTGCGATCGCGAAATAACGGGAGTCAGGATGTGAGAAGTACATACCCGATACTGAAGCACCTGGGTACATTGCGTAACTTGTTGTTAGCGACATTCCAATCGACTCTTCAACTTGCATCAAATCCCAAATAGCCTGCTTTTCTGTATGTTCAGGACAAGCAGGATAACCAGGAGCCGGGCGAATACCTTGGTACTTTTCTCGAATCAGCTCGTCATTCGATAGAGATTCATCTGCAGCATAACCCCAGATCTCTTTACGAACTCGTTCATGCAGACATTCAGCGAAGGCTTCAGCCAAGCGGTCTGCCACAGCCTGAATCATGATCGCGTTATAGTCATCACCTTGCGCTTTGTACTCATCCGCTAATTCACGCTCACCAATACCACCAGTCACTGCAAAGGTACCAATCCAATCCTTTTTACCGCTCTCTTTCGGTGCGATGTAGTCAGACAGACAATAGTTGAAGCCCTTTGGCTTCTCAGTTTGCTGACGAAGGTTGTACAGCACCTTAGCAACCTCTGTGCGAGACTCATCGGTGTAGACTTCAATATCGTCACCAACGCTAGCTGCAGGGAACAAACCACAGATGCCACGAGCTATAAGCAAACCTTCTTTCTCTACTCGATCGAGCATATCGTTCGCATCTTTGAATAAACGACGTGCCTCTTCACCGACTTCTTCATGATCTAGAATTGCTGGGTACTTACCCATTAGAGTCCAAGTCATGAAGAATGGAGTCCAGTCAATGTAATTACGCAGTGTGGCTACATCGAAGTCATCAAATACATGAACACCAGGCTTACCCGGTTGAGGTGGCGTATAGTTAACCCAATCAATATCTACCTTATTGGCACGAGCCGCCTCAAGAGTCACTGGTTTAGTACGTGGTGTCTTACGGTTATGTTGGTCGCGCACACGCTCATAATCCAGATCAAGCTTCTCAACAAATGCTGGGCGTAACTCATCAGAAAGAAGTGATGTGCACACACCCACGGCACGCGAGGCATTATTCACATACACAACAGGCTGTGAGTAATTCTGTTCAATCTTTACAGCAGTGTGAGCTTTTGAGGTTGTTGCGCCACCAATTAATAGAGGTAGGTCGAAGCCCTGACGTTCCATCTCTTTAGCGACATGAACCATCTCATCGAGTGAAGGTGTGATTAAGCCAGAAAGACCAATAATGTCGACATTCTCTTCCTTAGCAACTTTAAGGATTTTCTCACATGGCACCATCACCCCAAGGTCGATAATCTCGTAGTTATTACATTGAAGAACCACGCCCACGATGTTCTTGCCAATGTCGTGAACATCTCCTTTTACGGTCGCAAGTAAGATCTTACCGTTACTCGAACCTTTTGCCTTTGATGCATTAATGAATGGTTCAAGATGCGCCACTGCTTGCTTCATAACACGAGCAGATTTCACTACCTGAGGAAGGAACATCTTTCCTTCACCAAATAAGTCACCAACCACGTTCATACCGTCCATCAGCGGGCCTTCAATAACCTCAAGAGGTTTAGAAGCCTTTAGACGCGCCTCTTCAGTATCTTCAACAATAAACTCGGTAATGCCTTTAACAAGAGCGTGCTCTAAACGTTTCTCAACAGGGTAGTTACGCCACTCGAGAGCAGAGGCGTCATCCTCTTTGCCGACACCTTTTCCTGCATATTCAGCCGCAATATCTAGTAAACGCTCTGTCCCATCATCACGGCGGTTGAGTACCACATCTTCTACAGCCTCACGCAACTTCTCTGGTACGTTGTCATAGATTTCGAGCTGACCAGCATTAACGATACCCATATCCATACCGTTCTTAAAACAGTGGTATAGAAATACTGCGTGAATCGCCTCACGAACGTAGTTATTGCCGCGGAATGAAAACGAAACGTTAGACACACCACCGGAAATCATCGCATGTGGAAGGTCACGTTTAATATCAGCTACCGCCTCAATAAAATCTACGGCGTAATTATTATGCTCTTCAATACCCGTTGCGACAGCAAAGATATTAGGGTCAAAGATAATGTCTTCTGGCGGGAAACCAACTTCGTCTACAAGGATTCGATAAGCATTGGTACAAATCTCTAGCTTACGTTCACGCGTCTCAGCCTGGCCTACCTCGTCAAATGCCATCACGATAACGGCTGCACCATAGCGACGAATCAACTTCGCTTGCTCAACAAACTTCTCTTTGCCCTCTTTGAGTGAGATAGAGTTAACAATGCCCTTACCTTGAATACATTTTAGGCCAGCCTCGATCACTTCCCACTTTGAAGAGTCGACCATAATCGGCACTTTGGAGATTTCTGGTTCAGAGGCACATAGGTTAAGGAAGCGAACCATACATGCTTCGGCATCTAGCATGCCTTCATCCATGTTGATATCGATGATCTGAGCACCGTTCTCAACTTGTTGGCGAGCAACTTCTAAAGCCTCGTCATACAGTTCCTCTTTAATTAAGCGCTTAAAACGAGCAGAACCGGTGACGTTAGTTCGCTCACCAACGTTAACGAATAAGGTGTCTTTCTCAATGGTCAATGGCTCAAGACCAGATAAACGGCAAGCCGTAACCAGTTCTGGAAGCTGGCGAGGTTTCACACCCTCAACCGCTTGGGCCATGTGACGGATATGCTCAGGCGTGGTACCACAACAACCACCAATCAAGTTCAAGAATCCGCTTTCCGCCCATTCTTTGACATGAAGGGCCATATCTTCTGGTGATAGGTCGTATTCACCAAAGGCATTAGGTAAACCTGCATTCGGGTGTGTCGAGACGAAACTTTCTGATATGCGAGAAAGCTCTTCAACATAAGGGCGTAGTTCATCTGGACCCAACGCACAGTTAAGACCAAATGAAATAGGGTCAACGTGGCGCAGTGAATTGTAGAAAGCTTCTGTTGTTTGCCCTGACAGTGTACGACCTGATGCATCGGTAATCGTGCCGGAGATCATCACTGGTAATGTAATAGCAAGCTCTTCAAATACACTATCGACCGCAAATGCACACGCTTTGGCATTCAGAGTATCGAAGATAGTCTCGATAAGGATAAGATCAGAGCCACCTCTGATTAAAGCTCGTGTAGATTCCGAGTACGCTTCCACTAGTTCATCAAAACTAACGTTGCGATAACCAGGATCATTTACATCTGGAGAGATTGAACAAGTACGGTTCGTAGGACCCAGCACACCCGCAACATAGCGTGGTTTCTCAGGTGTTTTTGCCGTCCACTCATCTGCCGCTTGGCGAGCCAATTTAGCCGCTTCAAAGTTAATCTCTTCGCTTAGGCTTTCCATATCATAGTCAGCCATAGCGATAGTGGTCGCATTAAAGGTGTTAGTTTCTAGAATATCTGCGCCGGCGGCAAGATACTCACAGTGAATATCCTTGATCAGTTGTGGCTGTGACAGAACCAATAAGTCATTGTTACCCTTTAGGTCACAATGCCAATCAGCAAAACGTTCACCACGATAGTCATTCTCTTCGAGCTTGTACCCCTGAATCATGGTGCCCATACCACCGTCAATCAAAAGAATTCGCTCTCTCAACTGTGATTCAATCTGTTGTCTAATACTTATTCCCACCGTACAACCTCGTTCCTTGGAATACTAAATTTACTACTTTTCATCCTATCACAGTTTGAATAGGAATCTAGACGTCTAAACGTCGTTTCATCAGCCTATTGTTGAATTCCATACTATCATTTTATTAACAAATAACTGACACGATCTGTTTGTGTTTCTCCAACCTTATTTGCACACTTACCCATTAACGAATTGTTACATTTAGGGGCATTATGTCTTTCTATTACACACTCTGCATTTTGTCAGCGATGGCAATGCTGATCGCGTTTATAAACAGCAAAATAAGTAAATTACAAACGACTATCGCGATCACAGCGGGAGCAATGATGCTATCGCTACTTATATTAATTGCGGGTCAGTTTGATTGGTTCCAACTCACATCGGTAGCGGCAAGCACAGTGGCAACCATCAACTTTGAAGACTTCCTACTCAAGGGGATTCTAGGGTTCCTGCTCTTTGCGGGTGGGTTAGGTATTAAGCTGCCGAACCTAAAAGAGCAAAAATGGGAGATTACAACATTAGCCCTAGCATCGACTTTGATATCAACTGTTACCGTCGGTGCTTTACTTTATGGTTTTTGCCAAATCGTGGGCGTCCCTTTTGATTTTATCTATTGCTTATTGTTTGGTGCCCTAATCTCTCCTACCGACCCAATTGCTGTGCTGGCAATAGTAAAAAAACTCGATGCACCACAGCGTATCTCTACTCAGATTGAGGGAGAGTCGCTGTTTAATGATGGTTTCGGTTTAGTGTTATTTGTAACTTTATACACCATTGCCTTTGGTACTGAAGCACCCACTGTAGGTAGTGTCACTCTGCTGTTCTTGCATGAGGCACTCGGCGGCATTGCTTATGGGTTTGTACTTGGGTTGTTATTCCACTACTTAATCAGTGCAACCGATGATCACTCAATGGAATTGCTCTTTACCATTGGCATTCCAACAGCCGGTTACGTGTTCGCAGACATCATCGGTGTATCTGGCCCTCTCGCAATGGTAGTGTCTGGCATTATGATCGGCAACTGGACTCGATTCGTCGGTTTCTCAAAAGAAAGTGAGGAGCACCTAGACCACTTTTGGGAGTTGGTGGATGAATTTCTTAACGGCGTGCTATTCCTATTAATCGGTATGTCGATGCTACTGTTCCAATTTCATCAGGAGGATTGGATCTTAATGGTATTCTCTATCCCACTAGTTCTATTTGCTCGTTTCTTTAGCGTAAGCAGCGCGTACATTGGGTTCAAAAAGTTTAGAACCTATAACCCTTACTCTGTAAAAATCTTAACTTGGGGTGGTTTACGTGGAGGCTTAGCTATTGCAATGGCACTTTCAATTCCTTCAGGCATTTGGGTTATAGAAGAAAAGCTCATCGACGTGAAAGAGATAATGATGGTAATGACATATTCGGTGGTGGTGTTTTCTATCCTGATACAAGGTTCAACCATTGTTCCATTGATCGAGAAAGCGAAAAAAGCAGAACGAGATTTAGTAGATGTAGACTGTGAACCTTAAGAACTAAATGGACTGGGAATCCGCTCCTGGTTCGTTATTCTCTAAACTCGCTAGTTATCTAGTCTCTAGTCGTCTCTAGTCTCTAGTCTCTAGTCTCTAGTCTCTAGTCTCTAGTCTCTAGTCTCTAGTCTCTAGTCTCTAGTCTCTAGTCTCTAGTCTCTAGTCATATGAAAACAAATAGAAGGTTTATGTAAACTACAGATATAAAAAAACCGCGCTAATGCGCGGTTTTTTCATTCTTACGAACTGAGATTACTCAGCAGCTTCTTCAGCAGCTGGGCGATCTACAAGCTCAATGTAAGCCATTGGAGCTTTGTCACCAGCACGGAAGCCAGCTTTTAGGATACGTGTGTAACCGCCCTGACGAGCAGCAAAACGTGGACCTAGTTCGTTAAATAGTTTTGCAACAACTTCGTTATCACGAGTGCGTGCAAATGCTAGACGACGGTTAGCAACACTGTCAGTCTTAGCTAGTGTAATCAAAGGCTCAATTACGCGACGTAGTTCTTTTGCTTTCGGCACAGTAGTTTTGATAACTTCGTGACGAACAAGAGAGCTAGCCATGTTGCTGAACATCGCTTTGCGATGACTGCTGTTGCGGTTGAGTTGACGACCACTCTTACGATGGCGCATGATCTAATCCTTCTAACTTTTTCGATTAATCTTCAGCGATTGACGCTGGTGGCCAGTTTTCTAGACGCATGCCTAGAGATAGACCACGTGATGCAAGCACGTCTTTGATCTCTGTAAGAGACTTCTTACCAAGGTTAGGCGTTTTAAGTAGCTCAACCTCAGTGCGCTGTACAAGATCACCGATGTAGTGAATCGCTTCTGCTTTCAGACAGTTAGCAGAGCGAACTGTTAGTTCAAGATCGTCTACAGGACGCAGTAGGATTGGATCGAATTCTGGCTTCTCTTCCTTCTCCTCAGGTACACGTACATCACGAAGATCTACGAACGCATCCAGTTGTTCAGCTAGGATAGTAGCTGCGCGACGGATTGCTTCCTCAGGTTCTAGAGTACCGTTCGTTTCCATATCGATAACAAGCTTGTCTAGGTCAGTACGCTGCTCTACACGTGCCGCTTCTACAGCGTATGCGATTTTATCAACCGGGCTGTAAGTAGCGTCAACAAGCAAACGACCGATTGGACGCTCATCTTCTTCAGTATGGATACGAGCCGAAGCTGGAACGTAACCACGACCACGTTCAACTTTGATGCGCATAGCGATCTCAGCGTTGTCATCCGTTAGGTGACAAATAACGTGCTCTGGGTTAGCGATCTCTACATCACCATCATGGGTGATGTCACCTGCAACAACAGGGCCCGAGCCTGATTTATTCAGCGTAATGAATACTTCATCTTTGCCTTCGGCAACGCGAACAGCTAGACCTTTAAGGTTAAGTAGGATTTCAAGAATATCTTCTTGAACGCCTTCTTTAGTGCTGTACTCGTGAAGTACGCCTTCAATTTCTACTTCTGTTACAGCACAACCTGGCATAGAAGATAGAAGAATGCGGCGAAGAGCATTACCTAGAGTGTGGCCAAAACCGCGCTCTAATGGCTCAAGAGTTACTTTTGCGTGTGTCGTGTTGATCTGTTCGATGTCAACAAGACGTGGCTTAAGAAATTCTGTTACAGAACCCTGCATTGTGTCCTCTCTTTAATTTAACCTTACTTAGAGTAAAGCTCGACGATCAAGTGTTCGTTGATGTCAGCAGATAGGTCTGAACGCTCAGGCATACGCTTGAATGTACCTTCCATCTTACCAGCATCTACTTCAATCCAAGTTGGTTTTTCGCGTTGTTCAGCAACTTCTAGAGCAGCTTTAATACGTGATTGAGCTTTCGCTTTTTCACGGATAGAAACAACGTCGTTAGCCGCAACTTTGAATGAAGGAACGTTTACAACTTTACCGTTAACTAGGATAGCTTTGTGGCTAACTAGCTGACGAGATTCAGCGCGAGTAGCACCAAAGCCCATGCGGTAAACTACGTTATCAAGACGACCTTCTAGAAGCTGAAGCAGGTTCTCACCTGTGTTGCCTTTAAGGCGTGCAGCTTCTTTGTAGTAGTTACGGAATTGTTTTTCTAGAACGCCGTAAGTACGACGAACTTTTTGCTTCTCACGAAGCTGAACGCCATATTCAGATAGACGACCGCGACGAGCGCCGTGTACACCTGGTGCGTTATCAATTTTACACTTGGTATCGATCGCACGAACACCAGACTTAAGGAATAAGTCAGTGCCTTCACGACGGCTAAGCTTCAGCTTAGGACCCAAATATCTTGCCATGTTCTTTCTCCAGTTTTCCTAAAAACGAAACGTTATACGCGACGTTTCTTAGGTGGACGACAACCGTTATGAGGGATCGGAGTAGCATCAACGATGTTTGTGATGCGGTATCCAGCAGCGTTTAGTGCGCGGATAGTTGACTCACGACCAGGACCTGGGCCCTTAACCATAACTTCCAAGTTCTTTAGGCCATATTCTTTAGCCATTTCGCCAGCGCGCTCTGCTGCAACCTGAGCTGCGAACGGAGTTGACTTACGAGAACCACGGAAACCTGAACCACCTGCAGTAGCCCAAGCTAGTGCGTTACCTTGACGGTCAGTGATGGTCACGATTGTGTTATTGAAAGAAGCATGAATGTGCGCTACGCCATCAGCTACTTGCTTGCGAACGCGTTTACGTGCGCGAGTTGGTTGTTTTGCCATTGTACTCTACCCTTCCCGATTATTTCTTGATCGGCTTACGCGGACCCTTACGGGTGCGAGCGTTGGTTTTAGTACGCTGTCCACGTAGAGGTAGACTGCGACGATGACGAAGACCACGGTAACAGCCAAGGTCCATTAGACGCTTGATGTTCATTGATACTTCACGACGTAGATCACCTTCTACAGTGTACTTAGCTACACCATCACGCAGTTGATCGATCTGCTCTTCAGTTAGTTCACTGATCTTAACATCTTCAGCAATACCCACTTCAGCTAGGATAGCTTGAGAGCGAGTTTTACCGATACCGTAGATCGCAGTAAGTGCGATTACAGCATGTTTTTGATCAGGAATGTTAATGCCTGCTATACGGGCCATTATTCACTCCAATGTTTCTTAAAAGAATTATCCGCAGCAAAGCCCGTTATGGATACGCTGCGGCATACTACTTCTTTTGCACGCAAAAGGTAGGCCGAGTAATATACTCAACGCTACCTTATATTTCAAGTAAAAATTTCTGCTAATTAGCCTTGGCGTTGCTTATGCTTTGGCTCACTGCAAATCACGCGAACGACACCGTTACGCTTGATAACTTTACAGTTACGGCAGATTTTTTTAACGGAAGCACGAACTTTCATTGCTAAACTCCGTAATGTAATCTGGGACTACCGCCGAATTAACGGCCGTAACCCTTCAGATTCGCTTTTTTCAACACAGAATCATACTGTTGAGACATCAGATGAGTCTGTACCTGTGCCATAAAGTCCATGATAACAACTACTACGATTAGTAGAGATGTACCGCCGAAGTAGAAACGTACGTTCCACGCGACCATCATGAACTCGGGAATCAGACAGATAAAGGTAATGTATAACGCACCCGCTAGGGTTAAACGCGTCATTACTTTATCAATATACTTAGCTGTCTGCTCGCCTGGGCGGATACCGGGTACGAATGCACCAGACTTCTTCAAATTATCTGCTGTTTCACGCGGGTTGAATACCAACGCCGTGTAGAAGAAGCAGAAGAAGATAATCGCTGCTGCATAAAGCATAACATACAATGGCTGACCTGGGCTAAGGGCCAAAGACACGTCAGTTAACCAACTGAACGCGCTGTCCTCACCACCAGTGTTGCCGAACCACTGTGCTAATGTTCCTGGGAACAAAATAATGCTTGATGCAAAGATTGCTGGAATCACACCTGCCATGTTTATCTTCAGTGGCAAGTGAGTGCTTTGCGCTGCAAAAACCTTACGACCTTGTTGACGCTTTGCGTAGTTAACAACGATTCGACGTTGACCACGCTCCATGAAAACAACGAAGTAGATTACAGCGAAAGACAATACCGCAATCAACAGCAGAAGAAGTACGTGCAATTCACCTTGACGCGCTTGCTCGATTGTTTGACCGATTGCTGAAGGCAATCCAGCAACAATACCTGCAAAAATTAGGATGGAAATACCATTACCTATTCCACGCTCTGTAATTTGTTCACCTAACCACATTAGGAACATGGTGCCGGTTACTAAACTTACGGTAGCAATTAGCGTAAACATGGTTTGGTCGATAACAACCAGATTGTTGACCATGTTTGGTAGGCCAGTTGCGATACCTATGCCTTGGAATGTTGCAAGTACAAGCGTGCCGTAACGCGTATATTGGCTTATCTTACGACGGCCAGCTTCACCCTCTTTTTTGAGTTCAGCTAACGCTGGGTGAACTACAGTTAGCAGTTGGACAACAATCGATGCCGAAATATACGGCATGATACCCAACGCTAATATAGATGCACGCTCAAGAGCACCACCGGAGAACATGTTAAACATTTCTACGATGGTACCTTTTTGCTGTTCGAACAAATCGGCAAGTACAGCTGCGTCAATACCAGGGATCGGTACGAAAGAACCTGCACGGAATACCAAAAGTGCACCTAATACAAACAATAGGCGCGATTTTAATTCCGCCAATCCATTTTTCGCACTACTAAAATCTTGTCCTGGTTTTTTAGCCATCTGTACCTTTCCTTCGAAGATTACTCTTCGATTTTACCGCCTGCAGCTTCGATAGCAGCTTTAGCGCCTTTAGTCACGCGAAGACCTTTAACAGTCACAGCTTTGCTGATTTCACCAGAAAGAACAACTTTTACAAATTCGATGTTCTTAGTGATTACGTTAGCAGCTTTTAGGCTGTTTAGATCTACTACGTCACCTTCAACTTTCGCTAGCTCAGCTAGACGAACTTCAGCAGACACTAGGCTCTTACGAGAAGTGAAGCCGAACTTAGGTAGACGTTGTTTCAGAGGCATTTGACCGCCTTCGAAACCTGGACGAACAGAGCCGCCAGAACGTGATTTTTGGCCTTTGTGACCACGGCCACCAGTTTTACCTAGGCCTGAACCGATACCACGACCTACGCGCTTCTTAGAAGGCTTAGAACCCGCAGCCGGAGATAGAGTATTCAAACGCATTTCTGATTACTCCTCAACTTTAACCATGTAGTAAACCTTGTTGATCATGCCGCGAACTGCTGGCGTGTCTTCAAGTTCTACTGTGTGGTTGATGCGACGAAGGCCTAGACCACGTAAGCACAGCTTGTGCTTAGGTAGGCGACCAATTGAGCTTTTAGTTTGAGTTACTTTAATAGTTGCCATGGTGTTCTTACTCCGAAATTGATTCAACAGTTAGACCACGTTTAGCAGCAACCATTTCTGGTGACTTCATGCCGCTCAGACCATCGATCGTAGCACGAACGATGTTGATTGGGTTCGTAGAACCGTACGCTTTCGCAAGTACGTTATGAACACCTACAACTTCTAGTACTGCACGCATCGCACCACCTGCGATGATACCTGTACCTTCAGCTGCTGGCTGCATGTAAACTTTAGAGCCAGTGTGGCGACCTTTCACCGCGTGGTGAAGAGTGCCTTCGTTAAGCGCTACTGTAACCATGTTACGGCGCGCTTTTTCCATTGCTTTTTGAATCGCTGCAGGTACTTCACGAGCTTTGCCGTAACCGAAACCTACACGACCGTTACCGTCACCAACTACTGTTAGTGCAGTGAAACTAAAGATTCGACCACCTTTAACCGTTTTAGAAACACGGTTAACAGCGATTAGCTTTTCGTGCAAATCTGAAGTTTGTTGTTGTTCTTTAGCCATCGATCAACCCTACCTTAGAATTTCAGACCAGCTTCACGAGCAGAATCTGCTAGTGCCGCTACTCGACCGTGGTATTGGAAACCAGAACGATCAAATGCAACTGAAGTCACGCCTTTTTCAAGAGCGCGCTCAGCAACAGCTTTACCAACTGCTTTAGCTGCATCGATGTTACTAGTTGTCTTAACTTGCTCACGGATCGCTTTTTCTACAGTAGAAGCAGCTGCGATAACCTCAGAGCCGTTTGCCGCGATAACTTGTGCGTAAACGTGACGAGGAGTACGGTGTACTACTAGACGCTCAACGCGAAGTTCTGCAATCTTACGACGTGCACGTGTAGCACGACGGATGCGAGATGCTTTCTTATCCATAGCGTTACCTTACTTCTTCTTAGCTTCTTTAGTACGCACATTTTCATCTGCGTAACGAACACCTTTACCTTTGTAAGGCTCAGGCTCACGGTAAGAACGAATGTCAGCAGCAACTTGACCTACTACTTGCTTATCACAACCAGTGATAACAATTTCAGTTTGGCTTGGACATTCAGCTTTAATACCCTCTGGCAGTTCATGCTCAACAGGGTGCGAGAAGCCTAGTGTTAGAGCTACAGCTTTGCCTTTGATAGCAGCACGGTAACCTACACCTTTAAGAGTAAGCTTCTTAGTAAAGCCTTCAGTAACACCAACAACCATGTTGTTAACTAGAGCGCGAGCTGTACCAGCTTGTGCCCATGCGTTAGCAACACCTTCTTTCGGACCGAAAGTTAGGTTGTTTTCTTCCTGTGCAATTACTACTGCGTCGTTAAGAACGCGAGTAAGCTCACCTTTACCACCTTTAACAGTGATTTCTTGGCCGTTTAGTTTCACCTCTACGCCAGCTGGAATAGCGACAGGTGCTTTAGCAACACGAGACATATCTACTCCTATTACGCTACGTAAGCGATGATTTCACCACCAAGACCTGCTTTGCGAGCAGCACGGTCTGTCATAAGACCTTTGGAAGTGGAAACTACAGCAATACCTAAACCGCCCATCACAGAAGGTAGCGAGTCTTTGTTCTTGTAGACGCGCAGACCAGGACGTGATACACGTTGGATTTGCTCAATTACAGGTTTCGCTTGGAAGTACTTAAGAGTAACTTCTAGCTCTGGTTTTGCTTCGCCTTCAACAGCGAAGTCAACGATGTAACCTTCAGCTTTCAGTAGTGCAGCGATTGCAACTTTAAGCTTTGAAGAAGGCATTTTTACAGCAACTTTGTTTGCTGCCTGACCGTTACGAACGCGGGTCAGCATATCCGAAATCGGATCTTGCATGCTCATATGATTTACTCCAAATGATTAAGTGGCAATTACCAGCTAGCCTTACGAAGACCCGGAATCTCGCCTTTCATGCAAGCTTCACGAACCTTAATACGGCTTAGACCGAACTTACGTAGGTAACCGTGTGGACGACCAGTTTGGTTACAACGGTTGCGCTGACGTGATGCACTTGAATCACGTGGAAGAGCTTGCAGTTTAAGAACTGCGTTCCAACGATCTTCTTCAGATGCGTTTACATCGCTGATGATAGCTTTTAGAGAAGAACGCTTCTCAGCGAACTTAGCTACTAGCTTTGCACGCTTTGCTTCGCGCGCTTTCATAGATTGTTTAGCCATAACAGTAACCCTTCACCTTACTTACGGAATGGGAAGTTAAAGGCAGCCAGCAGAGCTCGGCCTTCCGCATCTGTGCCCGCTGAAGTCGTGATAGTGATATCAAGACCGCGTACACGATCGACTTTATCATAGTCGATTTCCGGGAAGATGATTTGCTCGCGAACGCCCATGCTGTAGTTACCGCGACCGTCAAAAGACTTCGCGCTAACGCCACGGAAATCACGTACACGTGGAAGAGCGATGTTAATCAAACGCTCAAGAAAATCCCACATACGTTCGCCACGCAAGGTTACTTTACAACCGATTGGGTAGCCTTCACGGATTTTGAAACCTGCAACAGATTTACGTGCTTTAGTGATAAGTGGCTTTTGACCAGAGATCGTTGCCATATCAGAAGCCGCGTTTTCTAGCAGTTTCTTATCGTTGATTGCTTCACCCACACCCATGTTTAGGGTGATCTTTTCGATTCTAGGGACTTGCATGACGCTTGTGTAGCTGAACTCTTTGGTCAGTTCAGCGACTACAGACGACTTGTAGTAATCATGCAGTTTCGCCATAGGAGGACTCCAAATTACTTCTATTAGTTAGAAACAGTTTCGCCGTTAGACTTGAAGAAACGAACTTTCTTGCCATCTTCGAAACGGAAACCGATACGGTCTGCTTTACCAGTAGCCGCGTTAAAGATTGCAACGTTAGAAGCATCAATTGCTGCTTCTTGTTCAACGATGCCACCTTGTTGACCTAGAGCCGGTACAGGCTTTTGGTGCTTCTTAACAAGGTTGATACCTTCAACGATAACTTTACCAGTTGCTAGAACCTTAGTTACTTTACCTTTCTTGCCTTTATCTTTACCAGCAAGAACGATTACTTCGTCATTACGACGGATTTTAGCTGCCATTGTTTCGCTCCTTACAGTACTTCAGGTGCTAGTGAAACGATTTTCATGAATTTCGCGTTACGAAGTTCACGAGTCACTGGACCGAAGATACGTGTGCCGACTGGTTGCTCTGTAGTGTCGTTCAGAAGAACGCAAGCATTACCGTCAAAGCGAATGACAGAACCGTCTGGGCGACGAACGCCTTTACGAGTGCGCACTACAACCGCCTTCAGAACATCACCTTTCTTTACTTTACCGCGAGGAATTGCTTCCTTAACTGTAACTTTGATGATGTCACCGATATGTGCATAACGGCGGTGAGAGCCACCCAGAACCTTAATACACATTACCTTGCGCGCACCTGAGTTATCAGCTGCGTCAAGTGTACTTTGCATTTGGATCATTGTTAGTGCTCCGCTAAATGTTAAAACTAGACCCTCTCGGGTCGGGCTGCCTCTTTAAAAGGGACGCGAATTGTACCACCCTTTTTTGTGATTGGGTAGACAAAAAATAAGCGGCCCCAAAAAAAAATTTTGGAGCCGCTTTTATATCATAGATAAGCTAGATTAAATCTTTGCTTTTTCTACAACTTTTACCAAAGTCCAAGATTTTTTCTTAGACAGTGGACGACACTCTGCGATTTCAACTGTGTCGCCTAGGCCACACTCGTTGTTTTCGTCATGTGCGTGAAGTTTAGTCGTGCGCTTTACGAATTTACCGTAAATTGGGTGTTTAACCATGCGCTCGATAGCAACTACGATAGACTTGTCCATCTTGTCGCTAACAACACGACCTTGTTGAGTACGAATTTTGTCGCTCATTATGCGCCTGCCTTCTCAGTCAAAACAGTTTTCACACGTGCGATATCACGGCGTACAGCTTTTAGAGTATGAGTTTGCTGAAGCTGACCAGTAGCAGCTTGCATGCGCAAGTTGAACTGTTCACGTAGCAAATTCAATAGCTCAGCGTTAAGCTCTTCAACGCTTTTTTCGCGTAGATCTTGTGCTTTCATCACATCACCTGCTTAGTTACAAATGTAGTTTTGAATGGTAGTTTGCGAGCAGCTAGGCGGAATGCTTCACGCGCTAGTTCTTCAGAAACACCGTTCATCTCGTACATAACTTTGCCAGGTTGAATTTGAGCAACCCAGTATTCAACGTTACCTTTACCTTTACCTTGACGAACTTCAAGAGGTTTTTCAGTAATCGGCTTGTCTGGGAATACACGAATCCAGATTTGACCTTGACGTTTGATGTGACGTGTCATTGCACGACGTGCCGCTTCGATTTGACGAGCAGTTAGACGGCCACGGCCAACAGCTTTAAGACCGAATTCGCCGAAGCTTACTTCAGTACCTTTAGCTAGACCACGGTTACGACCAGTCTGAACCTTGCGGAACTTAGTACGTTTAGGTTGTAGCATCGTTCGACTCCTTACTTACGGCCTTTACGCTGCTTCTTAGGCTTGTCGCCTTTAGGCTCTACAGCGTTCGCTGCTGGCATACCGCCTAGAATCTCACCTTTGAAGATCCAAACTTTAATGCCGATCACACCGTATTGAGTGTGAGCCGAAGAAGTTGCGTAATCAATGTCTGCACGAAGAGTGTGTAGAGGTACACGACCTTCACGGTACCACTCAGAACGTGCGATTTCAGCGCCGCCTAGACGACCGCTTACTTCTACTTTGATACCTTTAGCGCCTAGACGCATTGCGTTTTGTACCGCGCGCTTCATAGCACGACGGAACATAACACGACGCTCTAGTTGAGACGCGATGCTATCAGCCACTAATTGACCATCTAGCTCAGGCTTACGTACTTCAGCGATGTTAATTTGCGCTGGTACACCTGCGATTTTAGCTACAGCTGCGCGTAGCTTCTCAACGTCTTCACCTTTCTTACCGATCACAACGCCTGGACGAGCAGTGTGAATAGTCACACGGATGCTCTTAGCAGGACGCTCGATTACGATGCGTGAAAGAGACGCTTTTGCTAGTTCCTTAGTAAGGAACTGACGTACCTTGAAGTCGCCGTCTAGGTTGTCAGCGAATTCTTTGGTGTTAGCAAACCATGTAGCATTCCAAGGCTTAACGATGCCAAGACGAATACCATTAGGATGTACTTTCTGACCCATTGCTTATCTCCTAGTCTTAAGCGTCTGCAACAACAACAGTGATGTGGCAAGAACGCTTCAAGATACGGTCTGCACGGCCTTTAGCACGAGGCATAATACGCTTCATGATAGGACCTTCATCTACGAAGATTTTTGCGACATTTAGATCGTCAATATCTGCGCCTTCGTTGTGCTCAGCGTTCGCGATTGCTGATTCAAGAACTTTTTTCACTAGCTCAGCAGCTTTTTTGTTGCTGAAAGTTAGGATTTCTAGAGCTTGATCAACTTTCTTGCCACGGATTTGATCCGCTACAAGGCGAGCTTTCTGTGGAGAAATACGAGCAAAGTTATGTTTAGCTAAAGCTTCCATTATCTACTCCTTATTTCTTCTTAGCTTTCTTATCCGCAGCGTGACCGCGGTAAGTACGAGTTGGTGCGAATTCGCCCAGTTTGTGACCGATCATTTCTTCGGTTACGAATACTGGTACGTGCTGACGACCATTATGGACAGCGATGGTCAAACCAATCATTGTTGGGATGATCATTGAACGACGGGACCAAGTCTTAATAGGCTTTTTGTCTCCGCTTTCCACCGCTTTCTCTACCTTCTTCAGCAAGTGTAGGTCAATAAAAGGACCTTTCTTGAGAGAACGTGGCATGGCGATTCCTCTTTATAGATTACTTGTTACGACGACGTACGATGTACTTGTCAGTGCGCTTGTTCTTACGAGTCTTAAAGCCTTTAGTTGGCTGACCCCAAGGAGATACTGGGTGACGACCACCAGATGTACGGCCTTCACCACCACCGTGTGGGTGGTCTACTGGGTTCATTACTACACCACGTACGGTTGGACGTACGCCGCGCCAGCGTGAAGCACCAGCTTTACCTAGTTCACGTAGCATGTGCTCAGAGTTACCAACTTCACCGATCGTAGCACGACCTTCAGAAAGAACTTTGCGCATCTCGCCAGAACGTAGGCGTAGAGTTACGTATGCACCGTCGCGAGCAACGATTTGTGCGTACGCACCTGCAGAACGAGCAATTTGTGCACCCTTACCAGGCTTCAGTTCAACACAGTGAACTGTAGAACCTACAGGGATGTTGCGCATCGGCAGAGTGTTACCTGCTTTGATTGGCGCATCAACACCAGACTGGATTGAATCACCAGCTTGGATGCCTTTAGGTGCAATGATGTAGCGGCGCTCACCGTCTGCGTACAGAACTAGAGCGATGTTTGCGCTACGGTTTGGATCGTATTCAAGACGCTCAACTTTCGCTGGGATACCATCTTTAGTACGTTTGAAGTCAACTACACGGTAGTGATGTTTGTGACCACCACCGATGTGACGTACTGTGATACGACCGTTGTTGTTACGACCACCGTTCTTAGAGTTTTTCTCTAGAAGTGGAGCGTAAGGCTTACCTTTGTGAAGGTCAGCGTTAACAACTTTAACTACGTGACGACGACCAGGGGAAGTCGGCTTACATTTAACAATAGCCATTGTTTAACTACTCCTGTTATTCCGCACCGCCAACGAAGTCAAGATCTTGACCTTCAGCCAAAGTAACGTACGCTTTCTTAACGTCGCTGCGGCGACCTTCGCGTAGACCTTGACGTTTGGTCTTACCCTTAGTGATAAGAGTATTTACAGACTTAACTTCAACTTCAAAAAGCTTTTCTACAGCTGCTTTGATCTCTTTTTTAGTTGCATCTTTTGCTACTTTGAAAACGATAGTGTTCGCTTTCTCTGCAGCCATAGTTGCTTTTTCAGAGATGTGTGGAGCACGTAGTACTTTTAGGATACGCTCTTCACTGATCATGCTAGCATCTCCTCAACTTGCTTAACTGCTTCAGCAGTCATTACAACTTTGTCGAACGCGATTAGTGAAACTGGGTCGATACCAGCAACGTCACGTGCGTCAACTTTGTATAGGTTACGAGCAGCTAGGAATAGATTCTCATCTACTTCGCTAGTCACGATTAGAGCGTCAGTTAGCTCAAGCTCTTTCAGCTTAGCTACAAGCTCTTTAGTTTTTGGTGCTTCTACTGAGAAGTTATCAACAACGATTAGACGCTCTTGACGAACTAGCTCAGAAAGAATGCTCTTCATAGCACCGCGGTACATTTTCTTGTTTACTTTTTGGCTGTGATCTTGTGGTTTCGCAGCAAAAGTAACACCACCTGTACGCCAGATTGGGCTACGAATTGTACCAGCACGTGCACGGCCAGTACCTTTTTGACGCCATGGCTTAGCGCCACCGCCAGATACTTCTGAACGAGTCTTTTGAGCACGAGTACCTTGACGAGCACCTGCTGCATATGCAACAACTACTTGGTGTACAAGAGCTTCGTTGAAGTCACGTCCGAAAGTAGTTTCAGAAACAGTCAGTGCATCAGCACCTTTAACCATAAGTTCCATTACTTACTCCTAGACGTTAAGCTTTAACAGCTGGTTTTACGATCACGTTGCCGCCTGTTGAGCCTGGTACTGCACCTTTAATAAGAAGCAGATTGCGCTCAGCGTCAACACGTACGATCTCTAGGTTTTGAGTCGTTACACGCTCAGCACCCATGTGACCTGCCATTTTCTTGCCTTTGAACACGCGACCTGGAGTTTGACATTGGCCAATTGAACCCGGTGCACGGTGAGACAATGAGTTACCGTGAGTCATATCTTGAGTAGAGAAGTTCCAACGCTTAACAGCGCCTTGGAAGCCTTTACCTTTAGATGTGCCAGTAACGTCTACTTTTTTAACGTCGTTGAAAAGTTCTACGTTTAGCTCAGCGCCAACTTCAAACTCTTCGCCGTTT
Organism: Vibrio maerlii; assembly: GCF_003415655.1. GTDB lineage: Bacteria > Pseudomonadota > Gammaproteobacteria > Enterobacterales > Vibrionaceae > Vibrio > Vibrio maerlii. The sequence continues at coordinate 2,173 of NZ_QRHC01000014.1, read as the reverse complement.
TCTAAACGGAATTCCCAAAGACCGCGGCCAGCTTCAACACCTGCTTTCGCAAAGTGACCAGCTTCTGGCTTAGATACACGGCTAGCTTTCTTAGTACCAGCAGTAACTTGGATAGCTGCGTAACCATCAGTTTCAACAGTACGAACCTGTGAAACGCGGTTAGCTTCAACTTCAACAACAGTTACTGGGATAGAAACGCCTTCTTCGGTAAATACGCGGGTCATACCCACTTTACGTCCGACTAGACCAATCATTCTTCTAATCTCCCTTAACCTAGGCTGATTTGAACATCAACACCAGCAGCAAGGTCTAGACGCATAAGAGCATCTACAGTCTTGTCAGTTGGTTCTACGATGTCGATCAAACGCTTGTGAGTACGGATTTCGTACTGGTCACGTGCGTCTTTGTTTACGTGTGGAGAGATAAGAACAGTGAAACGCTCTTTACGAGTAGGTAGTGGAATAGGACCACGAACCTGTGCGCCGGTACGCTTAGCTGTTTCAACGATCTCCGCAGTTGAAGCGTCGATTAGTTTGTAATCGAAAGCTTTAAGGCGGATACGAATACGTTGGTTCTGCATGAGACAGAGCTCCAATAATTAAAAATTACACAAACAATATCGCCACTCAGACTCGTTAAGACGAGAGAATGTACGATTGATTTATGTGAAACCGTAGCCTCCAAGATTAGGAAGCATTGTCAGCTAATTTTCTATTAACACTTATATGGGCTAATTGTATTAACCGCGAACATAAGCTGAGTCTACATTACTAGGTATAGCAATACCTACTCCTCAGTGCTCATTGGTTCACAACTGGATAACCAGTGCGCTGCATTATACAGATCACACTTTCCCATGCAAGACCTGTTGGAAAAATAATCGAAAAAAATGTGGGATGTGGGATGTGGGATGTGGGATGTGGGATGTGGGATGTGGGATGTGGGATGTGGGATGTGGGATAGATTTTCCCCAAGCTGCTAGGCGGTCATTAGTCAAAGATCTTAGCAACAACACCAGCACCTACAGTACGGCCACCTTCGCGGATTGCGAAACGTAGACCTTCGTCCATAGCGATTGGAGCGATTAGTTCAACAGTCATTTGAACGTTGTCACCTGGCATTACCATTTCTACGCCTTCTGGAAGCTGGATGTCACCAGTTACGTCCGTAGTACGGAAGTAGAACTGTGGACGGTAGCCTTTGAAGAAAGGAGTGTGACGGCCGCCTTCGTCTTTAGAAAGTACGTATACTTCAGACTCAAACTTAGTGTGTGGGTTGATTGACTTAGGAGCTGCTAGTACTTGACCACGCTCTACTTCGTCACGCTTAGTACCACGTAGAAGTGCACCAACGTTCTCACCAGCACGACCTTCGTCTAGAAGCTTACGGAACATTTCAACACCAGTACAAGTAGTTACTGTTGTTTCTTTGATACCAACGATTTCTACTTCGTCACCTACAGTTAGGATACCGCGCTCGATACGACCAGTTACTACTGTACCACGACCTTGGATCGAGAATACGTCTTCGATTGGTAGTAGGAACGGTTGGTCTACTGCACGCTCTGGCTCTGGGATGTAGTTGTCTAGTGCTTCAGCTAGCTCAACGATCTTGTCTTCCCACTCTTTCTCGCCGTTTAGTGCGCCAAGTGCAGAACCTTGGATTACTGGTAGATCATCACCTGGGAAATCGTACTCAGATAGAAGTTCACGAACTTCCATTTCTACTAGCTCAAGTAGTTCTTCATCATCAACCATGTCACACTTGTTCATGAATACGATGATGTAAGGGATACCAACCTGACGGCCAAGTAGGATGTGCTCACGAGTCTGAGGCATTGGGCCATCAGTTGCAGCAACTACTAGGATACCACCGTCCATTTGCGCAGCACCAGTGATCATGTTTTTAACGTAATCGGCGTGTCCTGGGCAGTCTACGTGTGCGTAGTGACGAGTTGGAGTGTCGTACTCAACGTGAGAAGTTGCGATTGTGATACCGCGCTCACGCTCTTCTGGAGCGTTATCGATAGATGCGAAGTCTTTCGCTTCACCGCCGTACACTTTTGAAAGAGTAGTACAGATTGCAGCAGTTAGAGTTGTTTTACCGTGGTCAACGTGGCCGATAGTACCAACGTTTACGTGCGGTTTCGTACGTTCAAATTTTTCTTTAGACA
>NZ_QRHC01000013.1 GCF_003415655.1 Vibrio maerlii | reverse complement strand
GAGTCTGAAGTATACGTACTTTCTAAAGACGAAGGCGGCCGTCACACTCCTTTCTTCAAAGGCTACCGTCCACAGTTCTACTTCCGTACTACGGACGTAACTGGTGACATCCAGCTTCCAGAAGGCGTAGAAATGGTAATGCCAGGTGACAACGTTCAAATGACTGTTGAACTAATCGCTCCAATCGCTATGGACGAAGGTCTACGTTTCGCAATCCGCGAAGGTGGCCGTACTGTAGGTGCTGGTGTTGTTGCTAAGATCTTTGACTAATTCATAAGAATTAATCGAAGGCTTCTGAAAATCTTTGAATAAGATTTGACGAGACACTAGTAAAAAGGGCATCATTTGATGCCCTTTTTCTGCGCTGAAACAAGAGGCTATTATTACTATTAATATTTTCTTGTTTTGGCGTCGAGTTTTGGTTAAGTAAATTCTTGATCGCTAAGGTAAATGTTGTTTTTCCTTCTATAGGTTAAACTTCAATTTAGAGTTAGCCCTGCAACGGCGGGGTTGTTGTCGTCTATATTTAAGACTTATCACAGGTTGGTTTTATGAAAGCAAATGCTGAAGCTCCTGAAAGCTCAAGCGGTGCAGACATTTTTAAGTGGATTGTCGCTTTTGCTCTGCTAGCAGCCGCTGTTGTGGGTAATTACCTGTATGGTGAAATGTCTGTAGTTATCCGTGCTGCAGGTGTTGTTGTTCTTATCGCTGCTGCACTTGGTGTGGCTGCAACAACAACAAAAGGTAAAGCCGCGATCAATTTCGCACGCGAATCTCGCATGGAAGTTCGCAAAGTGGTTTGGCCTACGCGTCAAGAAACGATGCAAACAACATTGATCGTATTGGCTGTAAGTATTGTTATGGCTCTAGCGCTATGGGGCATTGACGGCATTATGGTTCGTCTTGTTGCATTTGCGACTGGGGTATAGAGGGTTCTGATTCATGAGTGAAGCTCCAAAAAAACGTTGGTATGTAGTTCAAGCTTTTTCTGGCTTTGAAGGTCGTGTAGCACAATCTCTACGCGAACATATTAAAATGCACAACATGGAAGAACTGTTTGGTGAAGTACTAGTACCAACGGAAGAAGTTGTAGAGATGCGTGCGGGTCAACGCCGTAAATCTGAGCGTAAATTCTTCCCTGGCTACGTACTGGTTCAAATGATCATGAACGATGAATCATGGCACCTAGTTCGCAGTATTCCTCGTGTTATGGGCTTCATTGGTGGTACCTCTGATCGTCCAGCACCTATCACTGATAAAGAAGCTGACGCAATCCTGAACCGTCTTGAGAAAGCGAGTGAAGCACCGCGTCCACGTACTATGTACGAAGCTGGTGAAGTGGTTCGTGTTAACGAAGGTCCATTTGCTGACTTCAACGGTACCGTTGAAGAAGTGGATTACGAGAAGAGCCGCCTGAAAGTGTCTGTATCGATCTTTGGTCGTGCAACACCAGTTGAGCTTGAATTCGGTCAAGTTGAAAAACTAGACTAAGACTCAATTGTAGTGAGCAAGTTGTGGATAAGTTCTGCACAAGGTGTTCGCTAAAAAGAGTATAAAAAACCACCTTTTTAGGGTTGTTTAAGGCGCGAATTATGCTTATAATTTCGCGCCTTTTTACAGCAAGTCTGTAAAAAGATTTTTATGAAATACGGGGAGCTGACCTAGCGGTTGGCGTCTGAACCCAAAATTAGGAAATATCATGGCTAAGAAAGTTGAAGCTTATATCAAACTGCAAGTTGCAGCTGGTATGGCAAACCCGTCGCCACCGGTTGGTCCTGCTCTAGGTCAACACGGTGTGAACATCATGGAATTCTGTAAAGCGTTCAACGCAAAAACAGAATCTATTGAGAAAGGTCTACCGACTCCTGTTGTTATCACAGTATACAACGACCGTTCTTTCACGTTCGTAACTAAGACTCCACCTGCTGCTGTTCTTCTTAAGAAAGCTGCTGGCGTTAAGTCTGGTTCTGGTCGTCCAAACACTGAAAAAGTGGGTACTGTAACTGACGCTCAAATCCAAGAAATCGCAGAAACTAAAGCTGCTGATATGACTGGTGCTGACATCGAAGCAATGAAGCGTTCAATCGCTGGTACTGCTCGTTCAATGGGCCTAGTGGTAGAGGGTTAATAACATGGCTAAACTAACTAAGCGCATGCGCGTAATCCGCGAAAAAGTTGACGTAACTAAAGAATACGAAATCAACGAAGCTGTTGCTCTTCTACAAGAACTAGCTACTGCTAAATTCGTTGAGTCTGTAGACGTTGCTGTTAACCTTGGCATCGATGCTCGTAAATCTGACCAAAACGTACGTGGTGCAACTGTACTACCTCACGGTACTGGCCGTGAAATCCGCGTTGCTGTGTTCACTCAAGGTGCAAACGCAGAAGCAGCTAAAGAAGCTGGCGCAGATATCGTTGGTATGGAAGATCTTGCTGAGCAAGTGAAGAAGGGCGAAATGAACTTTGACGTAGTTGTTGCTTCTCCAGATGCAATGCGCGTTGTAGGTCAACTAGGTACTATCCTAGGTCCACGCGGTCTAATGCCAAACCCTAAAGTTGGTACTGTAACTCCTAACGTTGCTGAAGCAGTTAAGAACGCTAAAGCTGGTCAGGTTCGTTACCGTAACGACAAAAACGGCATCATCCACACTACTATCGGTAAAGCATCTTTCTCTGCTGAGCAACTAAAAGAGAACCTAGAGTCTCTTCTAATCGCTCTTAAGAAAGCTAAGCCGTCTTCAGCGAAAGGTACTTTCCTGAAGAAAGTAAGCATCTCTACTACTATGGGTGCTGGTGTTGCTGTTGATCAAGCGAGCCTGAACACTCAAGCTAGCTAATTCAATTTGCTTAGGTGCAAAATTAGTGTATAATTTTGCGCCTAATATTTGTGGTTGGGGCTGAACTTTGGTTCTTTAAACTGTTTTTCGGTTTGATATGAATTATGACCCAGTCTCCGTCCAAGACCGTAGGCGTCTGAATCTTAATTGGTTAAGACTTAATAAAACCTACGTAGATGGTGCCCGAACTGACAGAAAGCAATTTATGTAAATAGATTCTTTCTTCTGGGACTGCACCTAAATTACTCTCACTGTCGTGATGATAGTGAGTGGTGTAACGACAACCAGGAGTAAATCCAAAATGGCTTTAAACCTTCAAGACAAAAAAGCAATTGTTGCTGAAGTCAACGAAGCAGCCGCTGGTGCACTTTCTGCAGTTGTAGCTGATTCTCGTGGCGTTGAAGTTGGCGCAATGACTTCTCTACGTAAACAAGCTCGCGAAGCGGGTGTTTACATGAAAGTTGTGCGTAACACACTAGCACGCCGTGCGGTTCAGGGTACAGACTACGAGTGTCTTACTGACACTTTCACTGGTCCTACTCTAATCGCGTTCTCTAACGAGCACCCAGGTGCTGCAGCGCGTCTTTTCAAAGACTTCGCTAAAGAGAACAAAGATTTCGAGATCAAAGCTGCTGCATTTGAAGGCGCAGTAACTGATGCTGAAGTACTAGCGACACTACCAACTTACGACGAAGCTATCGCACGCCTAATGATGTGCATGAAAGAAGCTTCTGCAGGCAAGCTGGTACGTACTATCGCTGCACTACGCGACCAAAAAGAAGAAGCTGCGGCTTAATCTGCCTTGCTTTCTACTGGTTGCAAAATATACTTATTGTTGATTTAAAAGAGAATTGTTATGTCTATTACTAACGAGCAAATCCTAGACGCAGTTGCAGAAATGTCTGTAATGCAAGTTGTTGAGCTTATCGAAGCTATGGAAGAAAAATTCGGCGTATCTGCTGCAGCTGCTGTTGTAGCTGGCGGTGCTGCTGGTGGCGAAGCTGCTGCTGAGCAAACTGAATTTGACGTAATCCTAACTGCTGCTGGCGGTAACAAAGTTGCTGTAATCAAAGCAGTACGTGGCGCTACAGGTCTTGGCCTGAAAGAAGCTAAAGGTCTTGTAGACTCAGCTCCAGCTCCTCTAAAAGAAGGCGTTGACAAAGCTGAAGCTGAAGCTCTTAAAGCACAGCTAGAAGAAGCAGGCGCTTCTGTTGAAGTTAAGTAATTATTACTTAATTTCTTAGCCGAAAGGCTAATGGCTGGTGGTTAAATAACCACCGGCCTTTTTGCGCTGTAGGGGTCTGGTGAATTTTCCGCTGTTTAGTCACCTGGTTCTGAGCAAAACCCGTTTCATTTTTCAGAAATGAGCGGTCACTACAATAAACAGTCGTTAGTCACTACCCCCTCAGGCGAGGTTTTTGGGTAGTTTGGGTCACTTATCAGCGAGCTGAGGAACCCCATGGTTTACTCTTATACCGAGAAAAAGCGCATCCGTAAGGACTTTGGTACTCGTCCACAAGTTTTGGACATTCCATACCTGCTATCGATCCAGCTTGATTCTTTCGATAAATTCATCGAACAGGATCCAGAGGGTCAATACGGTCTTGAAGCTGCTTTCCGTTCTGTATTCCCAATCCAGAGCTACAACGGCAACTCTGAGCTGCAATACGTTAGCTACCGTCTTGGTGAGCCAGTATTTGACGTTAAAGAATGTCAAATTCGTGGTGTAACGTACTCAAAGCCACTACGTGTAAAACTGCGCCTAGTTATCTTTGATAAAGATGCACCAGCAGGCACCGTAAAAGACATTAAAGAACAAGAAGTCTACATGGGCGAAATTCCGCTTATGACAGACAATGGTACCTTTGTAATCAATGGTACTGAGCGTGTTATCGTATCTCAGCTGCACCGAAGCCCAGGCGTGTTCTTCGACAGCGATAAAGGTAAGACTCACTCATCAGGTAAAGTATTATATAACGCACGTGTTATTCCTTACCGTGGTTCATGGCTTGATTTCGAGTTTGATCCTAAGGATAACCTGTACGTTCGTATCGACCGTCGTCGTAAGCTACCTGCTTCAATCATCCTTCGTGCACTTGGTAAGTCGACTGAAGAGATCCTGGATCTGTTCTTCGAAAAAGTGAACTTCGAAGTGAAAGACCAAACTCTACTAATGGAATTGGTTCCAGATCGTCTACGCGGTGAAACTGCGTCATTCGACATTGAAGCAAACGGCAAAACTTACGTTGAGACTGGTCGTCGCGTAACAGCTCGCCACATCCGTCAACTTGAAAAAGATGGCGTTGAGCACATCGAAGTACCAGTAGAGTACATCGTAGGTAAAGTTGCATCGAAAGATTACATCAACGAAGCAACTGGCGAGATCATTGTTGGCGCAAACCAAGAAATTAGCCTAGAAGCTCTAGCTAACCTTTCTCAAGCTGGCCACAAAGCGCTAGAAGTACTGTTCACGAATGACCTAGACCACGGTCCATTCATGTCTGACACACTGCGTGTCGACAGCACAGTTGATCGCATCTCAGCACTAGTAGAAATCTACCGCATGATGCGCCCTGGTGAGCCACCAACGAAAGAAGCAGCAGAAGCTCTATTCGAAAGCCTATTCTTCTCAGAAGAGCGCTACGACCTATCGACTGTTGGCCGTATGAAGTTCAACAGCTCTATCGAGCGTGAAGATGCAGGTGAGCAAGGTATCCTTGACGAAACTGACATCATCGCTGTAATGAAGAAACTGATCGCGATCCGTAACGGTAAAGGCGAAGTGGACGATATCGACCACCTTGGCAACCGTCGTATCCGTTCTGTTGGTGAAATGGCAGAAAACCAATTCCGTGTTGGTCTAGTTCGTGTAGAACGTGCCGTTAAAGAGCGCCTAAGCCTTGGTGATCTTGATGCAATCATGCCTCAAGACCTAATCAACGCTAAGCCAATCTCTGCAGCAGTTAAAGAATTCTTTGGCTCTTCACAGCTGTCTCAGTTCATGGACCAAAACAACCCGCTTTCAGAAGTAACGCACAAGCGTCGTATTTCTGCATTGGGTCCTGGCGGTCTAACTCGTGAGCGTGCTGGCTTCGAAGTACGTGACGTACACGTAACACACTACGGTCGTCTATGTCCTATCGAAACTCCTGAAGGTCCAAACATCGGTCTGATTAACTCACTATCTGCGTTTGCGCGTTGTAACGAGTACGGTTTCCTAGAGACTCCATACCGTCGCGTAGTAGATGGCGTAGTAACAGACGAAGTTGATTACCTATCGGCTATCCAAGAAGGTCAATTCGTCATCGCGCAGGCAAACACCGTTCTTACAGAAGAAGGTACGTTTGCAGATGAGCTAATCACAGCTCGTCAGAAAGGTGAATCTGGTCTTCACCCTCGCGAACACGTTGACTACATGGACGTTGCTACAAACCAAGTCGTATCGATCGCTGCCTCGCTTATCCCGTTCCTAGAACACGATGATGCGAACCGTGCATTGATGGGTGCGAACATGCAACGTCAGGCAGTTCCAACGCTTAAGGCAGATAAGCCGCTAGTTGGTACTGGTATCGAGCGTAACATCGCTGTTGACTCAGGTGTAACTGCTGTTGCTAAACGTGGCGGTACTATCCAATCAGTAGATGCTTCTCGTATCGTAGTTAAAGTTAACGAAGACGAGCTAGTACCAGGCGAAGCCGGTATCGACATCTACAACCTGACTAAGTACACACGTTCTAACCAGAATACATGTATCAACCAGCGCCCAACTGTACTACCTGGTGAGCCAGTAGCACGTGGTGACGTTCTTGCTGATGGTCCTTCAACAGATCTTGGTGAGCTAGCGCTTGGTCAGAACATGCGTATCGCGTTCATGCCTTGGAATGGTTATAACTTCGAGGATTCAATCCTTGTATCTGAGCGTGTTGTTCAGGAAGACCGTTTCACAACTATCCACATTCAAGAGCTATCTTGTGTGGCGCGTGATACTAAGCTGGGTTCTGAAGAGATCACAGCTGATATTCCAAACGTAGGTGAATCTGCTCTGTCTAAACTAGACGAGTCAGGTGTTGTTTACATTGGTGCTGAAGTTAAGGGTGGCGACATCCTAGTTGGTAAAGTGACACCTAAGGGTGAAACTCAACTGACTCCTGAAGAGAAGCTACTACGCGCAATCTTCGGTGAAAAAGCATCGGATGTTAAAGACACGTCTCTACGTGTACCAAACTCTGTTTCAGGTACGATCATCGATGTTCAAGTCTTCACTCGCGATGGCGTAGAGAAAGACAAGCGTGCGCTTGAAATCGAGCAAATGCAGCTGAAAGAAGCGAAGAAAGACCTGACAGAAGAATTCCAGATTCTTGAAGGTGGTCTTCTAAACCGTGTTAAAGCTGTATTGCTTGAAGGCGGTTACTCTGAAGCGAAATTGGACTCAGTTGACCGTAAGAAGTGGCTAGAGCTATCTGTTGAAGATGACGCACTACAAACTCAGCTAGAACAACTAGCAGAGCAGTGGGACGAGCTAAAAGCTGACTTTGATAAGAAGTTCGAAACTAAACGTCGCAAGATCACTCAGGGTGATGACTTAGCACCGGGCGTACTGAAGATCGTTAAGGTTTACCTTGCGGTTAAACGTCGTATCCAACCTGGTGATAAGATGGCGGGTCGTCACGGTAACAAGGGTGTTATCTCTAAGATCAACCCTGTTGAAGACATGCCTTACGATGAGAAAGGTCAGCCTGTAGACATCGTGCTAAACCCACTGGGTGTACCATCTCGTATGAACATCGGTCAGATCCTAGAAGTACACTTAGGTCTGGCAGCGAAAGGTATCGGTGACAAGATCAACCAAATGGTTAAGGAACAACAAGAACTGGCTAAGTTCCGTGAGTTCCTACAGAAGGTTTACGATCTTGGTGATACTCGTCAGACTGTAGACATCGCGTCTCTAACAGATGACGAAGTTCGTACTCTGATTAAGAACCTACGTGGCGGTCTACCGATTGCTACTCCGGTATTTGACGGTGCTTCTGAGAAATCAATCAAAGAGCTTCTAAAACTAGGTGACCTACCAGAATCTGGTCAGCTAACGCTGTTTGATGGTCGCACAGGTGATGCGTTTGAGCGTCCTGTAACTGTTGGTTACATGTACATGCTGAAACTGAACCACCTTGTTGATGACAAGATGCACGCACGTTCTACTGGTTCTTACAGCCTAGTAACTCAGCAACCACTTGGTGGTAAAGCTCAGTTCGGTGGTCAGCGTTTCGGTGAGATGGAAGTATGGGCACTAGAAGCATACGGTGCTGCTTACACGCTTCAAGAAATGCTAACTGTTAAGTCGGATGACGTTAACGGCCGTACGAAGATGTATAAGAACATCGTCGATGGAAACCATAGCATGGAACCTGGCATGCCAGAATCGTTCAACGTACTGTTGAAAGAGATCCGCTCGCTAGGTATCAACATCGAGCTAGAAGACGAAGAGTAATCTCTTTCTATTAAAAGAAAGCTGATTATTTGGTTGAAGGTGCTCACTTTTGCGGGTGAGCCCCTTTTAACTCCTTACAGGAGCTGATTGTGAAAGACTTATTAAACTTTCTAAAAGCGCAGCATAAGACCGAAGAATTTGATGCAATCAAAATCGGTCTATCTTCACCTGACATGATCCGTTCATGGTCTTTCGGTGAAGTTAAAAAGCCTGAGACAATTAACTACCGTACGTTCAAACCTGAGCGTGATGGTCTGTTCTGTGCGCGTATCTTTGGTCCAGTTAAAGACTACGAATGTCTTTGTGGCAAATATAAGCGTCTGAAACACCGTGGTGTTATCTGTGAGAAGTGTGGCGTAGAAGTTACACAAACTAAAGTTCGTCGTGACCGTATGGGCCACATCGAGCTTGCTTCACCAGTTGCTCACATCTGGTTCCTAAAATCACTGCCGTCTCGTATCGGTCTACTAATGGATATCCCTCTACGTGATATCGAGCGTGTTCTTTACTTCGAAATGTACGTAGTAACAGAGCCGGGTATGACTGACCTAGAGAAGTCACAGATGCTTACTGAAGAAGAGTATCTTGACCGCCTAGAAGAGTGGGGTGATGAGTTCACTGCTAAAATGGGTGCTGAAGCGATCAAAGATCTGCTGTCTACTATGGACATGCACCAAGAAGCAGAAGAAATGCGCGAAGAGCTAGAGTCTACAAACTCTGAAACTAAGCGTAAGAAAATCACTAAGCGTCTGAAGCTTGTTGAAGCGTTCATCGCGTCAGGTAACAACCCTGAGTGGATGATCCTAACTGTGCTTCCGGTACTTCCGCCAGATCTACGTCCTCTAGTACCACTAGATGGCGGTCGTTTTGCGACTTCTGATCTGAACGACCTATACCGTCGCGTTATCAACCGTAACAACCGTTTGAAGCGTCTACTAGAGCTAGCGGCTCCAGACATCATCGTACGTAACGAAAAGCGTATGCTGCAAGAGTCTGTTGATGCCCTTCTAGATAACGGTCGTCGCGGTCGTGCGATCACGGGTTCGAACAAGCGTCCTCTGAAATCTCTTGCTGATATGATCAAGGGTAAGCAAGGTCGTTTCCGTCAGAACCTACTAGGTAAGCGTGTAGACTACTCTGGCCGTTCTGTAATCACAGTAGGTCCATACCTTCGTCTGCACCAGTGTGGTCTTCCTAAGAAGATGGCACTAGAGCTATTCAAACCATTCATCTACAGCAAGCTAGAAACTCGTGGCATGGCGACGACAATCAAAGCTGCTAAGAAGATGGTAGAGCGTGAAGAAGCGATCGTTTGGGATATCCTAGACGAAGTTATCCGCGAACACCCAGTACTGCTTAACCGTGCACCTACACTTCACCGTCTAGGTATCCAAGCGTTTGAACCAGTGCTAATCGAAGGTAAAGCGATCCAGCTACACCCACTTGTGTGTGCAGCGTACAACGCCGACTTCGATGGTGACCAAATGGCGGTACACGTGCCTCTAACTCTAGAAGCACAGCTTGAAGCTCGTACTCTGATGATGTCGACAAACAACATTCTGTCGCCAGCGTCAGGTGATCCGATCATCGTACCTTCTCAGGACGTTGTATTGGGTCTTTACTACATGACACGTGACAAGATCAACGTGAAAGGTGAAGGCATGTACCTTGCTGGCCCAGAAGAGGCTGAGAAGGCATACCGCACTAAGAGCGCTGAACTACACGCACGCGTTAAAGTACGTATTACTGAAACTGTAGTTGATGAAGACGGTAACAGCACAACTGAGACTAAGATGGTTGATACAACTATCGGTCGTGCAATGCTATGGCAAATCGTTCCATCTGGCCTACCATTCAGCATCGTTAACCAGAAGCTAGGTAAGAAGCAAATCTCTCACCTACTTAACGAGGCATACCGTAAGCTAGGTTTGAAAGACACAGTAATCTTTGCTGACCAAATCATGTACACCGGTTTCGCATACGCGGCACTGTCTGGTGTATCTGTTGGTATCGACGATATGGTTGTACCTCAGGCGAAGTACGACGAGATCGAATCTGCTGAAGAAGAAGTACGCGAAATCCAGGATCAATTCCAATCAGGTCTTGTAACTGCAGGTGAGCGCTACAACAAAGTTATCGATATCTGGGCGTCTACGAACGACCGTGTTGCGAAAGCAATGATGGATAACCTTTCTTCTGAAACTGTTGTTAACCGCGATGGTGAAGAAGAGCAGCAAGAATCGTTCAACAGCATTTACATGATGGCCGACTCAGGTGCTCGTGGTTCTGCTGCACAGATTCGTCAGCTAGCGGGTATGCGTGGTCTGATGGCGCGTCCAGATGGTTCTATCATCGAAACGCCGATCACTGCGAACTTTAAAGAAGGTCTAAACGTACTTCAGTACTTTATCTCAACGCACGGTGCTCGTAAGGGTCTTGCGGATACAGCACTGAAAACAGCGAACTCGGGTTACCTAACTCGTCGTCTAGTAGACGTTGCTCAAGACGTTGTAGTACACGAGCATGACTGTGGCACGCACGAAGGTATCGACATGATGCCTCACATCGAAGGTGGTGACGTTAAAGTTCCACTTTCTGAGCTAGCTCTTGGTCGTGTAATCGCTGAAGACGTTCTTAAGCCAGGTACAGAAGACGTACTGATCCCACGTAACACTCTAATTGATGAGAAGTGGTGTCAGATTATGGAAGACAACTCTGTCGACCATATCAAAGTACGTTCAGTTGTAACGTGTGACGCAGACTTCGGTTGTTGTGCACAGTGTTACGGCCGTGACCTAGCACGTGGTCACCTAGTGAACCAAGGTGAAGCAGTTGGTGTAATCGCTGCTCAGTCTATCGGTGAGCCGGGTACACAGCTTACGATGCGTACGTTCCACATCGGTGGTGCGGCTTCTACTGCAGCAGCAGAGAACAGCATCCAAGCTAAGACTACGGGTACCGTTAAGCTTCACAACGCTAAGTTCGTAATCAACAAAGATGGCAAGCTAGTAATCACGTCTCGTGCTTCTGAGCTAACTATCATTGATGAATTCGGTCGTACGAAAGAGAAGCACAAACTTCCTTACGGTTCTTTGTTAAGCAAAGGCGACAACGATGCAGTTACTGCTGGTGATACAGTAGCTAACTGGGAAGCGCACACCATGCCAATCATCACTGAAGTGGCAGGTCGTATCCAATTCGTTGACATGATCGATGGCGTAACAGTATCTCGTCAGACTGATGACCTAACAGGTCTATCGTCTTCTGAGGTAACTGACGCGGCAGCTCGCCCAGCAGCAGGTAAAGATATGCGTCCAGCAATCAAACTTGTTGATGAGCAAGGTAACGATGTAATGATCCCTGGTACTGAAATGCCAGCTCACTACTTCCTACCTGGTAAGGCGATTGTAAACATCGAAGATGGCGCAGAAGTTGGCATTGGTGACACACTATCTCGTATCCCTCAGAAATCTGGCGGTAACAAAGATATCACCGGTGGTCTACCACGCGTAGCAGACCTATTCGAAGCTCGTAAGCCTAAAGAGCCTGCGATCCTTGCTGAGCACACAGGTACTGTGAGCTTCGGTAAAGAAACGAAAGGTAAGCGTCGTCTAGTCATCACTCGCGAAGGCGGTGATAATTACGAAGAGATGATTCCTAAGCACCGTCAACTAAACGTATTTGAAGGTGAGAAGGTTGAACGTGGTGATGTAATCGCTGATGGTCCAGAGACTCCACATGACATCCTGCGTCTACGTGGTATCCACGCTGTGACTCAGTACATCGCGAACGAGGTTCAAGAAGTTTACCGTCTACAAGGCGTAAAGATTAACGATAAGCACATCGAGACTATCGTTCGTCAAATGCTACGTAAGTGTACTATTACGCACGCTGGTGACTCTGAGTTCCTACCTGGCGAGCAAGTTGAATACTCACAAGTTAAGATTGCTAACCGCGCTCTAGAAGCGGAAGGTAAAGAACTAGTACGCTTCGAACGCGAACTACTAGGTATTACTAAAGCATCTCTAGCAACTGAATCGTTCATCTCTGCGGCATCGTTCCAGGAGACAACTCGCGTACTAACAGAAGCTGCAGTTTCTGGTAAGCGTGATGACCTACGTGGTCTGAAAGAGAACGTAATTGTTGGTCGTCTGATCCCTGCTGGTACTGGTTTCGCATACCACCAAGATCGTCAAGCTAAGCGCGAAGAAGAGCAAGAAGGTCCTTCAGCTGAACAAGCTACTGACAACCTAGCTGCACTTCTAAATGCAGGCTTCTCTTCTGACGAATAAGCTCTAACGACTGTTCGTTTAGAATGAAAAAAGGCATCCTTCGGGATGCCTTTTTGTTTTCTAAACAGCAGAAAACTACAACGGACTTCGTCCTGAAGAGCGCTTTGCTTCTAGAAAACTAGATATCTAGATTCTTTAATCTATTGCACCAAAAAGTGTTGACGTTAAACGTCCAACCTACAAAATTCTCTAGTCTCTAGTCTCTAGTCTCTAGTCTCTAGTCTCTAGTCTCTAGTCTCTAGTCTCTAGTCTCTAGTCTCTAGTCTCTAGTCTGGTTCTCTTTTGCAAAAAAAGGGTCGACGTTCTCACGCCAACCCTCAATATATCTTCTAGCTCTCTAGCTCTCTAGCTCTCTAGCTCTCTAGCTCTACGCACCTGGAGGGATCGCTAGACTATCCGCAATGAGCTGGATCAGTTTGTCTTCGACCTCAAAGCGAAGCTCAAGCAGTTCACCGACAACTGACATATCTTGCTCAAAGCTCGGTAGCTCATCATCGGCAGTGACTTTGACATACTTGTCGTTAAATTCTAATAGAGGCTCTGTGGTGAGAACGATTTTGCCATAAGTAGCGTCGATCTCTTCGTTGGTCTTAAACCCGGTAGCTTGCCACTTTTCCATCACCATATCGTAGATCCTGAAATGACCTTCGGAGATGTAGTCGACTACATGATTGCAGAAAGAGCTGATTTCTTTTGGAGATGGAAGCTCAACCACATTGGACTGGGCATGAGCAGGTTGAAGGGAACCGAGCTTACAGTATTCGACGATCAGTGCTTGGCGTGTTTCTAGCCAGTGGTCAATAACCTCACTTGAGCCGCCCCATTGTTCTTGTACTTGTTTGAATTTGTTTAGCATGACCATGTCCCTCATGATCGGATCGGCAAGCGATCGAAAGTCCGTCTAACAAAATGTCTAAATTGTGATATTTCACAGACCATTACTGTTAATCAAATGGCAGTAGTGGTATGAATTTAGATTGCCAGTAAAATGGCAGGACTGCAAGCAAGAGACGCCATGATGTTAAAAAAAAGTAATAAAAATATTGGTGCGCCAGCTTACTGGTGTATCGTCAATGGTAGCGATGTCGCACTGATTGATGGAGAGCTTCCACTCGGAAATCAAGTAGAGCTTGGCTTAGGCTCGGTCAATGGCCGGAAGATAGGGACTTATCAAAATCGAGCGGTGCTGTGGCTTGATGAGGCTGAGGTTGAACTTAGTCCAGAGTTTGAAGAACGTTTTGAGATGGTCTCGCTGCGTGAGCTGCTCGACTTCTCTAAAGAGTTGTTTCTCTTGATTAGCCGGGCGATACAGTTTGGCCATATGAGCCAGACCATGCGCTTCTGCCCGCAATGCGGTGGTCGCAACCACCTCAACCACAATCAATTAGCAATGCAGTGCGGTGATTGTCGCACCCTTCATTATCCTCGTATTTTCCCTTGTATTATTGTCGCGGTGCGAAAAGGGGATTCTATCTTGCTCGCACAGCATCCAAGGCATAAGGGCAACATGTACACGGTGATTGCAGGATTTTTAGAAGTTGGTGAAACCCTAGAGCAATGTGTCGCAAGAGAGGTGCTTGAGGAGACAGGTATAACCGTGACTAATGTTCGTTACCACGGCAGTCAGCCTTGGGCGTTTCCATCGAGCATGATGATGGGTTTCTTGGCTGATTACGATTCAGGTGAGGTCAAACCGGATTATAGCGAACTCTCAGATGCGGCTTGGTTTAAGGTTGATGAGTTACCAGAGGTTGCGCCAAAAGGGACGATCGCTCGCGAGTTGATCGAGACGACGGTAGAGCTCGCAAGCAAAGAAAATTAGCGTAAAAAAGATAAAAAAAACCCTCCGGGTACGGAGGGGGTAAGTAAGATGTCGTTATGAGATTTCTGAACACTATATGTTCAGTATATAGTTGTAGTTTTCGCTAGCGAACAAATTTTTAACATGTGGTTATGGTATAGGCAACCTAAGTTGTATTTTATTCATCAATAACATGATCTCGCTTGCAAAGCGGGTGGGGTTAATACTCAAAATGGTGCTAGAATACGCCACACTCTGAGACAAAGCAGAAATGGATAATAAGCAATGACTGAATTGAAAAACGATCGCTATCTACGCGCTCTATTGAAGCAACCAGTAGATTACACACCGGTTTGGATGATGCGCCAAGCAGGTCGTTACCTACCAGAATACAAAGCAACGCGTGCTGAAGCAGGAGACTTTATGTCATTGTGTAAGAATGCGGAGCTTGCGTCTGAGGTTACTCTTCAGCCACTACGCCGTTTCCCTCTTGATGCTGCAATTCTATTCTCCGATATCCTGACTATTCCAGATGCTATGGGTCTAGATCTACGCTTTGCTGCTGGCGAAGGCCCGGTATTTGGCAAGCCAATTACCTGTAAAGCGGATGTAGAGAAGATCGGTATCCCTGATCCAGAAGGTGAGCTGCAATACGTGATGAATGCAGTGCGTCAAATCCGTAAAGACCTAAACGGTGACGTTCCGCTGATTGGTTTCTCTGGTAGCCCTTGGACACTGGCAACTTACATGGTTGAAGGCGGTAGCTCAAAAGCCTTCACTAAGATTAAGAAAATGATGTATGCAGAGCCACAAACGCTGCACCTACTTCTGGATAAGCTAGCGGACAGCGTTATTGAATACCTAAACGCGCAAATCAAAGCAGGTGCTCAATCAGTCATGGTATTTGATACATGGGGTGGTGTACTGACTCCTCGTGATTACAACCTATTCTCGCTGCAATACATGCATAAAATTGTTGATGGTCTGATCCGTGAGAACGACGGTCGCCGCGTGCCTGTGACTCTATTTACTAAGAATGGCGGCATGTGGTTAGAGCAAATCGCAGCAACGGGCTGTGATGCAGTAGGTCTAGACTGGACTATTAATATTCAAGACGCTGTTAAGCGCGTGGGTGATAAGGTCGCTCTACAAGGTAACATGGACCCATCAATGCTATATGCTTCACCTGAACGCATTCGTGAAGAAGTCGCGACTATCCTGGAAGGCTTTGGTGACGCAGGTACTGGCCACGTGTTCAACCTAGGTCATGGCATCCATCTAGATGTGCCACCAGAAAATGCTGGCGTGTTTGTCGAGGCGGTACACGAGCTGTCTAAGCCTTACCACAAGTAAGCCTAGAGAAAGAATATCGAGCGCTGGTGGCGAAAGCTATCAGCGCTTTTTTCGTTTTGTAATCCTGCTTTATAGGGCTTTGCTCAAAGTCTGACGGATATAGGGTAGTGTGTCATTTTCAAACCAAGGGTTCTTTTTGAGCCAAATATTGTTCCTCGGTGATGGGTGAGGCAAAGGGATGTACTTCGGTGCCCATTTCTGCCAACACTTCACTGTCTCAGTTAAGGTAACTGGTTTATCTCTGAGGTAATAATTCTGAGCATATTGGCCGATTAACAGGGTCATCTCGATGTTCGGTAGGTGATTGAGAATGGAAGCATGCCATTTTGGTGCGCACTCTTTTCGCGGCGGTAAATCACCACTCTTTGCCTTCCCTGGGTAGCAAAACCCCATAGGCACAATTGCGACTTTGGTTGGGTCGTAAAAGTGTTCTTTATCTATCCTTAGCCAACTGCGTAGTCTGTCACCGCTAGCGTCATTCCATGGTATCGACGTCTCATGGACTTTTATCCCAGGTGCTTGCCCAATGATCAACAGTTTTGCTTGGGTATCTGCCTGGATGACTGGGTTTATGCCATGAGATAGTGAGTGCTCACATAGACGACATGCTCTTGCTTGCGTTAATACTTGCTTGAGCATCAATAGCCCTTATCGAAATCGATGCGATGATTAAGAGAGAAGCCATCTCGCCAGCGTTGGTAGTTTTCTGCAAAGATCTCTAACACTTGCTTAGGGTTACTCAAAGCAGCGATATGCGGTGTCACAGTTATCTTGTCATGCGCCCAGAATGGGTGCTCTTTTGGTAACGGCTCATGCTGAAAAACGTCAAGATAGGCATGTGTGATAGCCCCTGAGTGCAGGGCGTCCAACAGCCCTTGCTCACATACCGTATTGCCGCGACCAACATTAAATAGTAAAGCACCGTTGGCTTTGTTTAATGATTCTTGGTTGAGTAACAGGTGAGTTTGCTCGGTATTCGGCAGGGTATTGACGATGATATCCGCTTGAGAGAGCGCTGTTTCTAGCTCGTTGATATGAAACGTTTGATCAAAGCTTGCTTCCTTAGCCGGAATCCCCGTTCGGTTAATACCAATGGCATGCATACCCAAAGCCTGAACACGGGTTGCTAAGAAACTTCCTATGCTGCCAGTGCCGAGTATAACGACACGCTTGTCACTAATGGATTGGTACTGCAGTGGTGCCCAACTGTGATTGTTCTGTTGCTGGTGGTAGTACGCAAAATGACGGAAGTGTTCTATGGTTAACCCAATAACATACTCAGCGATGGACTGACCAAAAATGCCTTTGACGTTGGTGAGTTCATAATCATCACGCAGGTAAGGGGTTATAAGCGCATCGACTCCTGCATAGATGGATTGGCACCATTCTAATTGTTCAAAACTATCGAGGTGCTTCGCTGCCAATGGTGGGGCAGCCAGTAAGATCTCTGCTTCTTTGGCATCAAGCGTGATCTCGAGGTCTGGTAAATCGAGCTCTGAGAGTAGGTGATGGTAGACATCGTCCTGCTCAGTGAGAATAAATACCTTATGACTGAAATTGTTCATTAGCTTGGCTTTTTTCCCTGTTGGTTATCAAGTACACTTTCGCCGTCTAAACGCAACTATCGAGTCCCTTATGTTACAGAACCCTTTGCAAATCCGCCTAGAGAGGCTGGAACCATGGCAACAAATCACTTTCATGACGTGTCTTTGTGAGCGTATGTACCCTAACTATGCCATGTTTTGTGAAAACACTGAATTTGCAGAATCACGAGTGTATCGTGACATTCTAGACAGTATCTGGGAAATCCTCACTGTAAAAACAGCAAAGGTGAACTTTGAGCGTCAGCTAGAGAAGTTGGAGGAGCTTTTCCCATCAGCTGAAGAGTTCGATATGTATGCAGTTTACCCTGCCATGGATGCGTGTGAGGGGCTATCAACACTACTTCATGGTCTGCTTGATCGTGAGCACTTGTTTGAAAACATGCTAAAGCTGAGCCAACAATCAGTTAAGACGGTTGCGGATTTGGAAGAAGCACAAGGTGCAGAACCAATCACAAATGAGAATCAGAAAGATAACGAAGCGGTATGTGCGGAGTGGGATGTACAGTGGGCGATCTTCCGTCCACTGCGTGAAGCGATTGAGCGTGATATTGAGTTGATTAAGGACTTACGCCAAGAGCTTCGCGATGAGCCAATTAGTAACATTGGTATTGCTCTTTAATCTTTTTTATAAGTCGATGAAAATGGGCTGTCCAATTGGACAGCCCATTTTTAATTATGCTTTTTGAGGTTTATCTTCGGAATCGCTCTGATGAGATGATTCATCTGCGTCTAGAATCGTCTCCTCGTTCACGCGCCCTTGAAGTTCAGTTTGCGCCTGCTGAAGTGACTCGTCTTCATCCTCATCACGACTCTCAATCACATCATGCTCGTCTTTCCATTTTTCCCAGCGCTCAAAGGCCAGTTGCTGCATGTCTGTGGTTTTGTCCGCTTCGTCGACAATCTCTTCACCTAACAAGTGTTCAAAGATGTCCTCCAGAGTGATGATGCCCTGAATGGTACCGTACTCATCAACCACCATCGCAAGCTGCAGGCGATTTGCCATCATCTGGTCAAAGGCTTTCGGTAGCGAAATACCATTGAATAACACATGGATGGGACGCATGACCGAACCCAACTGTTTGCCGCCAGAACCATGCTGTTGAAGCTTGAACAGTTCAAGGCGATGGACAAACCCTATAATGTTATCTTTGTGTTCGCTGTACACAAGAGGGCGCGAGAATGGCGTTTCCTTATGCTCTAGCAGAAATTCATCAATCGTCATCTCTGCGTTCACACGAAATACCACCGGACGTGGCGTCATGATTTGAGTTGCTGGCACGTCTTGGATATTGAGTAGGTTACTTAGCAGCTTAGATTCGCCCTCTGCGAACTCACCGCTTTCTTTTGCCAAGATAGCCATAGCGGATAGCTCATCACGCATCTTAGGAGCCTCATGGCCACGAGCTAAGCGCTTGGTGATTTGCTCTGAGAACCAAACAAACGGTGTGAGTGCCCAAACCATCCAGCGCAGAACCACTGCCGATGCAGGAGCAAGCTTACGCCAGTAGGTAGCACCTATGGTTTTTGGCACGATTTCAGACAGCACGAGTATACCTAGGGTGAGTACTGCAGAAAACACACCTAACCATTGGCTACCAAATACGACTGAAGCCTGCGCACCTGCACTCGCCGCACCAATGGTATGAGCGATGGTATTCAGTGTCAGGATGGATGCCAGAGGTCTATCAATATCATTCTTCAACTTAGACAGTTGGTCAGCAGCTGGGTGACCTTGTTGTTTCAGCTGTGCAATATAGCTCGGACTAATGCTCAGAAGCACTGCCTCCAATACCGAACAGATGAAAGAAACACCAATAGAAATAGAAACGTAGATCGTTAACAGCAGCATAGTTGCCCTTTATAAATTGTACGCTTTAGCAGCGAATTAGCGATGATTATAGTGAATAGGTTGGCACTGAGTCATTAATTATTTCGCGTCCAGCCATTGCTGAATAAGGCTTGAGAGGGTTCATTTCGTAACAAACTGTGAGTTATTACTCAGAATATGGCGAAAAGTTCATCGTAAGAGCCAAAGATCGACGACAAACCTTTGCCAGACGGGGTATTTATGTTTTAGAGTGAGTTGGATTCGATAACATATGAGAAGGGAAACCTAATGAACAAGACCCAACTAATCGACTTTATTGCTGAAAAAGCAGACCTATCTAAAGCACAAGCTAAAGCAGCACTAGAGGCGACTCTGGGCGGCGTAACTGACGCACTTAAAGAAGGCGACCAAGTACAACTAATTGGCTTCGGTACTTTCAAAGTAAACCACCGTGCAGCTCGCACTGGCCGTAACCCTAAGACTGGTGATGAAATCCAAATCGCAGCGGCTAACGTACCAGCATTCGTAGCAGGTAAAGCACTGAAAGATTCAGTAAAATAATTTATACTACGCCGAGGAACATTTTCTCGGCGTATTTCTTTATGTTTAAACGCATTCTACCCGCACTATTTACTATTCTTCTTTTCGGTTGTTCTTCAACACCGTCTCCAAATATTAGCCAAATTACCGAGTCTACTTCTGGCCAGCGCCAAGGTGATGCTGTTAGCTTGTATTGGGTAACAGAACGATTAACTAAGCCAGAGACGGCAGCTGACTATGTCACTGCAGGTGATTATGGTTGGTATCAATCCAATTATCGGTGGAGCGAGGACTCTCTACGTGAGGTTATCCGTGAGGGAGAGAAGTTAATAGTAGGGCAAGGCTTAATCTCTTACAGCGCTCATATTCGCTTTAACAGCTCGGGTGAGGCGGTATATCAGCAATATCGTGAAAATAATCGTGTCTTGCCATTAAGGCCGGAAGAGATTGACCAATACAAAGGCTCGGCTGATCTTGTCCTGGCAAATACCCGTGGTGAGAATAAGTTGTATCAGGGCTATTGGAACGGTGAAACCTTTGAAACCTGTGAAGGGCAAGAGTTTACCAAGATTTCATTCGAAGAGACGCTCCCAAGCTACGTGATTGACCGAATCCAAGGACTTGATAGCTTCGTCGTCCTAAATGGTAAAAGCGTTCTAAAGAGCTTACAGGTGGAATCTCTATTGATTCTCGCTGATGACGGTAAGGATTGTATTCCACGCCCTAATTTGTGGAATTAGTATCAAATTAACTGAATACGAAAAAGGCGCTCAATGAGCGCCTTTTGTTTATCCAAGAGAGAAGTGTTGATTACTTCTCTTGTTCGCGTGCAATTGCACGGTAACCAATGTCATTGCGGTGGAACATACCATTCCAGCTTACTTGCTTGGTCAGTGCATAAGCCTTTTCTTGCGCTTCTGAAACGCTGTTGCCTAGTGCTGTTGCACAAAGAACACGACCGCCATTGGTAACGACTTCACCTGCAGCATTGTTTGCAGTACCAGCGTGGAACACTTTTTGGCCTTCAACTTCAGACGTAGGTAATGAGATCACATCACCCTTAGCGTAATCTGCTGGGTAGCCACCTGCTGCAAGTACAACACCGATAGAAGCACGAGGATCCCACTTAGACTCAGCTTGGTCTAGCTTTTCATCAATAGCAGCAAGACACAGTTCAACGAGGTCTGATTCCATACGCATCATGATAGGTTGCGTTTCAGGGTCACCAAAGCGACAGTTGTATTCGATGACTTTAGGTGTGCCTTCAGAATCAATCATAAGACCAGCGTATAGGAAACCTGTGTAAGGCGCACCTTCTGCTTCCATACCACGAACCGTTGGGTAGATAACCTCTTCCATAATACGGTTGTGGATCTCTGGAGTCACAACAGGAGCAGGAGAGTAAGCACCCATACCGCCTGTGTTAGGGCCAGTATCTTTATCACCAACACGCTTGTGGTCTTGGCTCGTTGCCATTGGTAGAACGTTCTTACCATCAACCATTACGATGAAGCTTGCTTCTTCACCATCTAGGAATTCTTCGATGACTACACGGCTACCAGCATCACCAAATGCGTTGCCCGCTAGCATGTCTTTGATTGCGTCTTCCGCTTCTTCTAGCGTCATCGCAACGATTACGCCTTTACCTGCAGCAAGACCGTCAGCCTTAACTACGATCGGTGCACCTTGCTCACGAACGTAAGCTAGAGCTGGCTCAATTTCAGTGAAGTTAGCGTAAGCACCTGTTGGAATTTGGTGGCGAGCTAGGAAATCTTTAGTAAACGCTTTAGAGCCTTCAAGCTGTGCTGCGGCTTCAGTTGGGCCAAAGATAGGTAAACCAGCAGCGCGGAATGCATCAACCACACCGATGACTAGTGGTGCTTCTGGGCCAACGATAGTCAGTTCAATCGCTTTCTCTTTTGCAAATGCGACTAGTGCTTCAATGTCTTCAACACCGATAGCAACGTTTTCTAGTTTAGGTTCAAGTGCAGTACCTGCGTTACCTGGAGCAACGAATACAGTTTCAACGTTTGGGTTTTGTGCTGCTTTCCAGCCCAGTGCGTGCTCACGACCGCCGGCACCAATAATTAAAACGTTCATATCAATAAATCCTTAAGTTACTTAGGGTTCCTAGTAAATAGTTCCTAGTAGCTAGAGAGAAATCTAGGTACTAGGCTCTAGGAACTCGTTTCTTATCTCTTAATTAGTGGCGGAAGTGACGCATACCGGTAAAGATCATCGCCATGCCGTGCTCGTCTGCTGCTTGGATAACTTCATCATCACGCATAGAGCCACCTGGTTGGATAACACACTTGATGCCTGCTTCTGCTGCTGCATCGATGCCGTCGCGGAATGGGAAGAATGCGTCAGATGCCATTACACAGCCTTCAACCTGTAGACCTTCGTCAGCAGCTTTAATGCCAGCAATCTTCGCCGAGTAAACGCGGCTCATTTGGCCTGCGCCCACACCGATAGTCATGTCACCTTTCGAGTATACGATTGCGTTTGATTTCACGTACTTCGCTACCTTCCAGCAGAATAGTGCGTCTTTTAGCTCTTCTTCTGTTGGTTGGCGCTTAGAAACCACTTTAAGGTCGTCTTGAGACACCATGCCTTGATCACGGTCTTGAACCAGTAGGCCGCCGTTAACGCGTTTAACGTCAAAGCCAGTCGTCTTAGTTGTCCACTCACCACACTCAAGTAGGCGAAGGTTTTTCTTCGCTGCAACAATTTCTACTGCTTCAGCAGAAACAGAAGGTGCAATGATTACCTCAACAAATTGACGCTCTGTGATAGCGGTTGCTGTCGCTGCATCTAGTTCACGGTTGAATGCGATGATGCCACCGAATGCTGATGTTGGGTCTGTTTTGAATGCACGGTCGTACGCTTCTAGGATATCTGAACCTAGAGCAACACCACATGGGTTTGCGTGCTTAACGATAACACATGCTGGCTCGTCGAATTCTTTCACACACTCAAGAGCTGCGTCTGTATCAGCGATGTTATTGTAAGAAAGGGCTTTACCTTGGATTTGGCGAGCAGTAGAAACAGACGCTTCTTCTGGGTTTGCTTCTACGTAGAATGCTGCTGCCTGGTGGCTGTTCTCACCGTAGCGCATGTCCTGCTTCTTCTTGAACTGCTGGTTGAACGTGCGAGGGAATTTTGATTCTGCGTCACCTTCTTTGTTCTCGCCGTAGCTAGGAACCATAGTGCCGAAGTAGTTTGCTATCATACCGTCGTAAGAAGCGGTGTGCTCAAAAGCTGCGATAGCTAGGTCGAAACGAGTCTCTAGTGTTAGAGATTTCTCATTAGCATCCATTTCATCGATAACGCGATCGTAGTCACCTGCATTTACAACGATAGTCACGTCTTTGTGGTTTTTCGCAGCAGAGCGAACCATAGTTGGGCCGCCAATGTCGATGTTCTCAACTGCGTCTTCTAGCGTACAGCCTTCTTTGGCGACGGTTTCTGCGAATGGGTATAGGTTAACAACAACCATATCGATAGGGTTGATGCCGTGAGTGTTCATCACTTCATCATCTTGACCACGACGACCTAGAACACCACCGTGAACTTTAGGGTGAAGAGTTTTAACGCGGCCATCCATCATTTCTGGGAAGCCAGTGTAGTCTGAGACTTCAGTTACAGAGATGCCTTTCTCAGCAAGCAGGCGAGCAGTACCACCAGTCGACAGGATATCGACACCACGGTTAGCTAGAGCTTGTGCGAACTCAACGATACCAGTTTTGTCTGATACGCTAATTAGAGCGCGGCGAATTGGGCGAGCGTTATTCATGCTTCTATATTCCTCAAATTCAGGGAGTAAAAGTAAATAAAGATATTTGCCAAAAGTGAACTTGTTCCTAATGCGATATCTGCGTTGTACACTGATTATCGGCGTTAGGATATTGGCCAGTTTTGGTAAAGACCTTAGCGACTAGGCTTCAAATTCAATGATTTGAAACCCACTCCAAATTTGATGGCGCACATTCTAACTAATTTATTACAAAAAAGCTCGCGCAATCGTTTGGCATCACAAAATAAATTGTCAAAAACACCTTTTTAGCAATAAAAAGTGACGAAAGAGTTAATTGAGGAAGATATGTTTCAGATAGGCGAACTGGCTAAACGCTGTCATCTTACGACTGACGCACTGCGTTTCTATGAGAAGAATGGTTTGGTTTCACCAGTGCACCGTAGTGAGTCAGGTTATCGATATTATGACGAAGAAAGTGAAAAACAGGTTCACTTTATCATCAATGCAAAATCACTTGGATTGAGCTTGGATGAGATTAAAGAGTTACTCGATATTCGTCTTGAGGCGACAGAACACAGCTGCGCAGAAGTAAAATCCATTACTTCTGCAAAGCTTAAGCTTATTGATGAAAAGATTGCTGAGCTTACTCGTATTCGCAATGCGTTAAAGAAGATCAATGATGCGTGTTGTGGCCATGAAACAGATAACGCCAGCCATTGCTCCATTTTGGGAGCCCTAGATGATGAAGAGCAACCTTGTTGTTGAGTTTAGCAAGCTCTGAGGATCTGGCTCTTGCTGGCTGACTGAATTTTAAGATCGGGTAGGTTGTCATGATAGATCGTAACCTGATCGCGGCCTGTACGTTTGGAGTAGTACATCGCTTTATCAGCATCAACGAGTAATGCTTTAACGGATTCGACGTTTGGATTCAATTCAGCTACACCGATGCTAACGGTCGCTCGAATAGCATGCTCTTCAACCTGATAAGCTGTTTCACTAATCACCAAGCGAATACGCTCTGCTACCTCATAAGCTTGAATAGCATTGGTGCCAACCAAGACAATACCAAACTCTTCACCACCAAGACGTCCAAGGTAATCGTTAGCGCGAATCTGGCTCTGACAGAGTTGTGCAACCTGCTCAATCACAGTATCGCCAGCCAGGTGACCGACGATATCGTTGATCTCTTTGAAGTGGTCAATATCGACCATCAGGCAGCTCAGGCTTGTTCCTTTGCTGGTAGCGCGTTCAATATCTTTTTGTAGACCATGTACGAAAGCGCGACGATTGAGAATACCAGTGAGTTCATCGGTTTCAGATAGCTTTTTGAGTTCTTGTTCGAGCAGATAGGCCTCAGTGACATTACGTACTGACCACATTACAAGGCTCTCATCATTACCATAAGACGGCACATACTTGATGATAGCCTCAAACCATGTATCTTCAGGGTTATCTAACTGTTGGATATCTTCTATTGGAAGTAGCTGGTGGTCATGCAGTTCAATGTTGTAGCGAACGGTAAGCGTCTCTTGTGTCTCGATAACGTGCGCAATATAGCCTTGTAGCTCAATAGCCTTCTGCTCTGAGAAGACGTCTTTAAGATGGCGACCAATGTAGCTTTTGGCATCGAAAGAGTCTGAATGGTAGTCACCACCAAAGCTGTCGGTGTAAAAACCTTGCTCGTTAAGTAGGAAAATATGATCAGGTAAAGCATTGAGTAGGTGATCTAACCACTCTTCGCGATTTTTTGTCCTCATCAAATCATCCTTTATTCGAAACGAGGCGCTATTCTAACGCATCACTTAGTTATGGCAATTATAAGTGATCACATTCTAACTATTTATTTTTATTAACTTTACTGAAATAACGTACGGAATCGATTGCGAGTTTTTGAGGGGGAGAGATGAATGAGTATGAGGGAGTGTGGATAAAGAAAAGGTTAGGCAAATGCCTAACCTTTGAATTTGATTTATACGTGGATGTTTAGTTCATGCCGTATTTTTTTAGTTTCTTGCGAAGAGTACCGCGGTTGATACCCATCATAGTCGCTGCGCGAGTTTGGTTACCGCGAGTGTACTGCATGATAGTATCTAGTAGTGGTTGTTCAACTTCAGCCAGAACTAATTCGTATAGTTCTGTAACTTCTTGGCCGTTTAGTTGAGCCAAGTAGTTTTTAAGAGATGCTTTAACAGAATCACGTAGTGGCTTTTGCGTGATTTGGTCTTGTGAAGTTACTGTAGTTACTGTTAATGCTTCTGAAGTCAGATTTTGTTCGAACATATTCGGTCTAGCTCTTCTCTAATTATGTGCAACGTTTATAGCCGTCATATTTGAAGCTGCAGCGTCGTTAACGGCGATAATTCACCCTAATCGAATAGCATATCTATACTCATAGGACTGAATTTTCTTGTCGCCTAGCTGCAACATCAACTATTTAGGCTAAATTAAAGTAACCTTCTAACGCCTCAAGCTGCAAATGAGCCTCTTCAAGAGCGTTGAAGGTACGGCGAAACTCACTGGCTTGTTCGTGCTCTTTTAGATACCAACCCACATGCTTACGAGCGATGCGAGGGCCTAAAAACTCCCCATAGAATTGATGGAGAGCATCAACATGACCAAGCATGATGTCTTTCACTTCCGCAATTGGAAGGTCAGGCATCGTGGTGCCGTTTTCCAAATAGTGTTGGATTTCCTGGAAAATCCAAGGACGACCTTGGGCCGGTCTTCCTATCATTAAAGCGTCCGCACCGGTGTACTCCAGTACAAACTTTGCTTTCTCAGGGCTATCGATATCACCGTTAGCGATAACCGGAATAG
Source organism: Vibrio maerlii (assembly GCF_003415655.1). GTDB lineage: Bacteria > Pseudomonadota > Gammaproteobacteria > Enterobacterales > Vibrionaceae > Vibrio > Vibrio maerlii. The sequence continues at coordinate 94,645 of NZ_QRHC01000013.1, read as the reverse complement.
ATACAGCTTGTTTTGCCGCTTTAATGTGATCATATTCTGCCTCGCCTTTGTACATACAAGCACGAGTACGCCCGTGGAGCGCTAATGCTTGAATGCCGCAGTCTTCGGCGAGTTTAGCGATTTGAACACAGTTTCGATTGTCTGTATCCCAGCCAGTGCGCGTCTTTAGTGTTACAGGAACATCTACTGCATTAACTACCGCCTTCAAGATCTCTTCTATAAGATCGGGATATTGGAGCAGTGCAGAGCCCGCTAGCTTTTTATTCACTTTTTTAGCCGGACATCCCATGTTGATGTCGATGATTTGGGCTCCATTCTCTACATTGAATTGTGCTGCTTCCGCCATTAGTTGCGGATCGGCACCTGCAATTTGCACTGAACGAATGCCCGATTCGCCTTCATGCACCATGCGTTGTTGAGACTTAGAGGTTTTCCAAACTTTTGGGTTGGAGGACATCATTTCACTGACGGCCATTCCCGCACCATATCGAAGACATAACTCGCGAAAGGGTCTATCCGTGACTCCAGCCATAGGGGCGACGATTAGATTGTTCTTAAGTGTGTAGTTTCCGATTTTCAAAACATCTTCACAGTTCTGTACCAGCAAGGGCGCGCATTTTACGCATTTTTTCACGCCGTGAAAAGACTAATATTTGAGCATTTGCAATTTCTTTATGCAAAATGCTCAAAAATCAGTCGCTTAAGCTGTGAAGTCTTGTTTAGCCTTGCTTCTGACCAGAGATACGACACCACTCACTTTGTTCTTTGATAGGGTCAATGTGAAGCTCGTCACGGTAATAGTTGGCGACATCTTCAGCTTGTGTGTCCAGAACGCCAGACATTGCTAGCTGACCCTGTGGTTTGACTAGACCTTTGATGATTGAAGAAAGATCGCGTAGCGGACCTGCAAGAATATTTGCAACCACAACGTCTGCAATCAGACCTTCAGGCTGATCTTGAGGAAGGAATACTTCTAGCTGTTCAGCAACGCCGTTACGCTCTGCGTTATCGCGAGAAGCTTGTAGCGCTTGAGGATCAATGTCGATCCCGATTACTTTTTCTGCGCCGAGTTTGATCGCCGCGATCGCTAGGATGCCAGAGCCACAACCGAAGTCGATCACTGTCTTACCTTGGAGATCAAGACCTTCCAGCCACTCAAGGCAAAGCGCCGTCGTTGGGTGTGTACCTGTACCAAACGCAAGGCCTGGGTCAAGCATTACGTTGACGGCGTCTGGCTCTGGGATGTCACGCCAGCTTGGACAGATCCATAGACGCTCACCAAATTTCATTGGGTGGAAGTTATCCATCCACTCACGTTCCCAGTCTTTATCTTCGATTTGCTCGATTTTATGAGCGAAGTCAGCAGGCAGCAGACCGCTTGCCTTAGTTTGCTCAATGATGAAGTTGGTGTCCGCTTCAGCGTCATACAGCGCTAGAATATCGGTATCACCCCATAGGCGCGTTTCTCCCGGGAGGGGTTCAAACACTGGCGTATCGTGTGCATCTAGAAAAGTAACAGACAGAGCACCTGTTTCTTCCATCAACATGTCACCGATTTGCTCAGCGTTTTCATTGGTCGCGTTTAGTTTGATTTGAATCCAAGGCATAGTATGGGCTCTTAATGTGGTTAAATTTTGATTGGCGCAGAGTTTAGCAGAACTTTGCGTAAATTATAGAATAGACATAAACAAAAAATGCTCACCGAAGTGAGCATTAATATTAGTTACTAGAACCTCGAACCTAGAACCTAGAACCTAGTGCCTAGACATTGATACTCTAGGGACTAGCAAACTAGGGACTCGGAACTGAGTTACTGTAGACCCAGTTTCTTCTCTAGATAGTGGATGTTCGCTCCGCCGTGCTGGAAGTTTTCATCATTCATGATACTTTCTTGCAGCGTTACGTTGGTCTTGATGCCTTCAACGATCATCTCACCCAATGCATTCTTCATACGAGCGATGGCTACGTCACGGTTTTCACCGTAAGTAATTAGCTTACCGATCATTGAATCGTAGTGTGGTGGTACTGTGTAGCCAGTGTAGATGTGTGATTCCCAACGAACACCCATACCGCCAGGAGCGTGGAAGCGATCAATCTTACCTGGAGAAGGTAGGAAGCGCACAGGGTCTTCGGCGTTGATACGACACTCAATTGCGTGGCCACGAAGTTTGATATCATCTTGCGTGAAAGATAGAGGCTGACCAGCAGCAACACGAAGCTGCTCCTTGATTAGGTCAACGCCTGTTACCATTTCAGTTACTGGGTGCTCAACCTGAATACGTGTGTTCATCTCGATGAAGTAGAACTCGCCGTTTTCGTATAGGAACTCGAAAGTACCAGCGCCACGGTAGCCAATCTCAAGACAAGCACGTGTACAACGTTCACCGATGTATTTACGCATCTCTTCAGTGATACCTGGTGCTGGAGCTTCTTCGACAACCTTCTGGTGACGACGTTGCATAGAGCAGTCACGCTCACCTAGGTGAATTGCACCGCCTTGGCCGTCTGCAATAACTTGAACCTCAACGTGACGAGGGTTTTCTAGGAATTTTTCCATGTAAACCATGTCGTTGTTGAATGCTGCTTTTGCTTCTGCACGCGTCATTGCAATCGCTTCGATCAGCTCGCCTTCAGAGCGAACCACACGCATACCACGACCGCCACCACCACCAGATGCTTTGATGATTACTGGGTAGCCAATACGCTTAGCGTGCGCTTTGTTTTTCTTCTCGTCGTCATCAAGCGGACCATCAGAACCTGGTACACAAGGTACACCCGCTTTCTTCATAGCGTTGATCGCAGAAACCTTGTCACCCATCATGCGAATAGTTTCCGCTTTAGGACCAACAAAGATGAATCCGCTTTGTTCAACTTGCTCCGCGAAGTCCGCGTTTTCAGATAGGAAGCCGTAACCTGGGTGGATTGCTACTGCACCGGTTACTTCTGCTGCACTGATAATACGTGGGATGTTTAGGTAGCTGTCGATACCACGAGCAGGACCGATACAAATGGTTTCATCTGCAAGAAGTACGTGCTTAAGGTCGCGGTCAGCCGTTGAGTGAACAGCAACCGTCTTGATACCTAGTTCTTTACATGCGCGCAAAATACGTAGTGCAATCTCACCACGGTTTGCGATCACTAATTTGTCTAACATAGTCAGTGACCTCTATTATTCGATCACGATAAGTGGTTGATCGAACTCAATTGGTTGACCGTCTTCAGCAAGGATTGCAACAACAGTACCAGACTTATCTGCTTCGATTTGGTTCATCATCTTCATCGCTTCAACGATACATAGAGTTTCGCCCGCAGTTACTTGCTGGCCAACTTTAACGAAAGGCTTCGCATCTGGACTTGGTGCTGCGTAGAACGTACCAACCATTGGTGAAAGTACTTGGTGACCAGCTGGCGCAGCTGCTGGTGCTTCTACTGCTTCAGCAGGTGCTGCCGCTGGAGCAGCTACAGGAGCTGGAGCCGCTGCAGGGGCTGCTGCGTATTGTACTGGTGCAGCAACAGGAGCTGTGCTGTTACGACTGATGCGTACAGACTCTTCACCCTCAGAAATTTCAAGTTCTGCGATGCCAGACTCTTCAACAAGTTCGATCAGTTTTTTGATTTTGCGAATATCCATTGCTTGATTCTCTTAATTTAGTTGATGTGCCTCGAAGCGTTGACCGCTTAGGCCGTATAAAGTTCGGTGGTGTTTTATTTACTGTGACTTAAGCGCATTAATCGCTGCAGTCAAAGCAAATTGGTAGCCTTGTGCCCCAAGCCCACAGATCACCCCTTGTGCCTTATCAGACAGGTAAGAGTGATGACGAAATGGCTCGCGAGCGTGTACGTTAGATAAATGCACTTCGATAAATGGGATCGCAACGCCAAGTAACGCATCTCTAATCGCAACACTAGTGTGAGTAAATGCTGCTGGATTAATGATGATGTAGTCTACTTTTTGGAATGCGTCATGAATGGCTTCGATAAGCTCATATTCACGGTTAGATTGAAGATGGACCAGTTCTACGTCGTTCTCTGCGGCTTGTTCAGATAGTGTGGTAACAATATCTGACAGCGTCTGTGAGCCGTAATGCGCAGGTTCGCGCAAGCCTAAAAGATTTAGGTTTGGGCCATTTAGAAGTAGGATGCGAGATTTTGCTGACATTATGTAGTTATCTTCTGTTAACGTGAAACAAGTTCCGATGTTACATTTATTACCCGAATCTGCCTGTTAGTTTAAAGTTAAAACGTGGCAAATTCTAAAAATAGACCAAGATTATAGCTAATTCACCACAATTAGCAGCAATTTACTGGTCTAATCTCATTATTAAGGGTGTGATTTCTGCCACCAAGTTAACAAAAAGTACAGTTTCTTAAATTTTCTGCAGCCCAAAATAGAAAATGCAGCCAACTTGGCTGCATTTTTAGAGTTTTTACGTAACTTAGGCTCTAACTTGAAAGCTAAACGAGTTCTGCTTTCTCCGCAATAAGCTTCTCAACCACACTTGGATCGGCCAATGTTGAAGTATCACCAAGGTTACTGGTGTCTCCAGTGGCAATCTTACGTAGGATTCGACGCATTATCTTACCAGAACGAGTTTTAGGTAAAGAGTCTGTCCAGTGCAATACATCCGGTGTCGCAATCGGTCCAATCTCTTTGCGGACCCAATCTTTTACTTCTTTGTGCAGTTCTGCTGTTGGGTACTCACCATCATTGAGTGTGATATAAGCGTAAATAGCTTGGCCTTTGATGTCGTGTGGGATGCCCACTATCGCCGCTTCGGCAATTTTACTGTGAGCAACCAGTGCCGATTCAACCTCTGCCGTCCCCATTCTGTGACCTGACACGTTTAGTACGTCATCCACGCGACCGGTGATCCAGTAGTAACCATCTTCATCTCGACGTGCACCATCACTGGTAAAGTACATGCCTTTGAAGGTTGAAAAATAGGTTTGTTCAAAGCGCTCATGATCGCCATAAACGGTGCGCATTTGACCAGGCCATGAATCGAGAATGACTAGGTTACCCTCAGCGGCCGTTTCTTCAATGACATTACCCATGTTATCGACCAGCGCAGGCTGAACACCGAAGAAAGGACGTGTTGCCGACCCAGGTTTAAGGTCTGTTGCACCAGGGAGTGGAGCAATCAAAATACCGCCTGTTTCCGTTTGCCACCAAGTATCAACAATCGGTGATTGCTCGTTACCAATTGTCTTGTAGTACCACTCCCAAGCTTCAGGGTTGATAGGCTCACCAACAGAGCCCATAACTCGTAGACTTGAGCGAGAGGTGCCTTCAATCGCATCATTACCTTTGGCCATTAGTGCGCGAATTGCGGTTGGCGCTGTGTATAGAATGTTTACTTGGTGCTTATCAACCACTTCACTCATTCGGCTGGTATTAGGATAATTAGGCACGCCTTCAAACAGGATAGTCTTTGCACCATTTGCTAAAGGGCCATAGATTAGGTATGTGTGACCGGTAATCCAGCCTACATCGGCAGTACACCAGAAGGTTTCGCCTTGTTGGTAATCGAATACATATTTGAAAGTCATCGTGGCATAAACCAGATAACCGCCAGTGGTGTGCAATACACCTTTGGGTTTACCGGTTGAGCCAGACGTATATAGGATGAAGAGAGGGTCTTCTGCTTTCATCTCTTCAGGTGGACAATCGTCGCTAACATTAGCGGTTGCTTCGTGCCACCAAACGTCTCGGTGTTCATGCCAGTCGATATCACCACCAGTGCGCTTGAGAACAAGCACCTTAGTGATGGTTTTTACATTTGGGTTCGTCAGCGCTTCATCAACGTTCTTTTTCAAAGGGACAGCACGTCCACCACGAACACCTTCATCAGCTGTCACCACGACTTTTGCGTCGGAATCAATAATACGGCCAGATAAGGCTTCCGGAGAGAAACCACCAAATACCACGGTATGCACCGCACCGATGCGGGTACAAGCCAGCATGGCCACAGCAGCTTCAGGTACCATCGGCATGTAGAGACAAACCACATCACCTTTTTGTACGCCTTGCTCTTTTAGAGCGTTCGAGAAGCGACAAACTTCTTGATGTAACTCTTTGAATGTCAGTGTTTTGTCGTCGGCTGGGTTATCTCCTTCCCAGATGATCGCTACTTCGTCACCACGCTCAGCGAGATGACGGTCAATACAGTTTGCAGAGACGTTCAATGTACCATCTTCGAACCAGCGAATATCCACATGACCCGTATCGAATGAGGTATTTTTGACTTGAGTATAAGGCTTGATCCAGTCCACAACCTTACCGTGTTCAGCCCAAAAGCCTTCAGGATCAGAGACAGATTGCTGGTACATCGTGAGGTACGTATCGTTATCAGCATGAGTCGTAGCTTTGATGTTTTCTTTTACTGGATACACATGGACTTCACTCATTACTTCTCTCCTTTGAATTGGGCATATTCCCTTAATGACGAGCTATGTTTTGATTTGAGTTGCTCTTCGGATGGCGAATATCAGCATATTCGCTTGATGCCTAACACTGTCGAACACACTGTCATTTTCTACAATTAGACTTTAGGCGGACATTGGTGTTTTTGCGTATTAGATGGAGGCATAATTCGCGACATGAGTCGCATTCATTAGGAAGTACGATAAGCGGCGGAGGTGAGCGCAGGGAGATCACCGTGGGTTAGGCGAACATAGATTAATGCGGCTGCTATCGTATCTTGTAGAGCATCATGGCGATGTTGCAAGGGGAGCTCTAGGTGTCGGCATATTGCCTCTAGACTTAGGTCAAAGTAGGCATTAGGGAGGTGACGTTCCAATCGGTCATGATATAGCTGACTTACCTCAATGAGTCTATTGGGGAGCGGAAATCCGAAATGCTTTCTGAAGGCAATATCAAGAATCTGCTTGTCATAACGAATGTGATAGCCAACTAAAGGGCGGTTACCGATGAAGGCAAGTAGTCGCTCTAAGGCCTCTTTTTCAGGTAAGCCATTTTTAAGATCTTGGTGACGTATTTGGTGGATCTTTATTGAGGACTCATCGAGGCTAACAGGTGCCCTCAAGTGAACCTCAAATGGCGCGCTAGTTAGAATCCGGTTGCTGACGATTTTCGTGGCAGCGATAGTGACAATTTCAGCTCTTTTGGGGTCTAAGCTGGTGGTCTCACAGTCGAGAGAAACATACTCCTCACCCTGATAAGGGGTAAATAAGGGGGCAAATAGGTTGTTTTTGAGTTTATGACGCCACCACAACCTTTGTAATCCATTCATTCTCTGCCCCTAATCTTTAATTTGGTAGTGATAACCCAACCATTGTTTGAACTTTTTCACCACGTGCAAGCTATGGCGCAAGATATCTCGTTCACCACGATCAAGTTGCGAAGTATAAAGCTTATTGTGGGTGTGCTGATTCGCCAGTTGCTGACCGAGCCGGAGCTTGAAGAATAATTTGAGTGCCTCACTGAGGTTATCGGCAGTATCGGGTTCTAGCACTTTAGCTTGCACCAAGGTTTCAATACGGTTGAAGGTGTTTTTGGATTTAATTCCGTTTTCTAAACTGAGTGCACGAATGCCATGCACAATCGGAAATATTCCTCCTTGCTTAATATCTAAGCCAGATTTTGAACTCTTGACGTTGCCAAATAGGGTGAGCGGTACCGAAAAGCTGAGAGCCGGTTTAGTGAACTCAGCCAGTTTAAGCTCTTGTTCTTTCATTAAATTGGATAAGTGGGACAGCACTGGGTCAAGTAAGCTTTGATTGCCCGCTACAGCATGAGCATCAGCGAAAATAGCCAAATTCATCACAGTCTCTGCAGTGGCTCTATCAACCCAACGTTCAATGGTCTGCTTCCATTGTGCCTGACTTCGCACCCACTTTGGGTTGTTGACCATCACTTGTCCTGGGCACAACGGGTAGCCTAACTGTTGCAGTGTGTGGGTTAGAGTTTCCATCACCGACTCACACTGATGCCACTCTAGTCCATCTTGAATGATTAATGCGTTATCTTGATCGGTTTTAAGGATTTGCTCTCCACGACCTTCCGAGCCCAGCACCACCAAGCAACAATGGTCATGCAAAGCAGGTGGAACGACAAGCTGAAAGGCCTTATCAATGATCTGTTCATTTACCGCAGAGATAAGCTCCATGATAAAGCGGGTTCTAATGCCGTTATTGAGTAGCCCTTCAACGAGTTTGCGTTGTCTATTGGATGCTAGGGCCAGCTCTTCAATGCTGTCGGCACGTGCAATTTGAAGACTTAGTACATGGGAGTGGGTAGAGAATGAGCTCAATATCTGCGTCATGTCGAGCATACCGATCGGAGTATCACCATCACAGACCATCAAACGCTTCATTTTATTTCTTGTCATGGTGATCATGGCGTTGAATAAGAAGTCTCCGTCTTGACATTGGAACACTGGATAAGAGGTGATTGGGCCGAGTGGGTCAGAGGCTGCATGCCCGTTGAGCATGATGGCGTGCAACAAGTTAGTTCTTGTGATGATGCCAAATTGAGGCTGCGGCATAGCGTTGATACGAGAGTCTGATGCGGAAAGCTCGACCAAGGCTGCGTCTACAGAATGCTCTTTCAGAGCTTGAGTGGCTTGTTGCAAGCTAAGTGATGCAGATAAGACGATTGGCGGGTGATAAATGCTACTATCGACCTTAGTAAGGATAAACTCAGCAAGATTCTGTTGCTTGTGCGCCGACTCCAACAGAGATTGTCTGCGGGCGAGGTTGTTATCAAAATACGCAGCAAATTGACCATTTTCTTGATATAGAGATAGAAACACCTCCTTAGGCAGTAGGTAGGAGAGGGTGTCTTCTAATGCTACGTAAGTATGCTTGCTCAAGCCTGATTCATTGACGAGTCCACGTACATCAAAGAGATCTTCAGCAGCGTAATGGGCATAGATTTCACCGGAATCTGCCGATCGTTCTTCTACACCACCTTTGATAAGCACGAACAAAGAGTTGCATGGTTGTTCTGCTTTCAGGATGTTATCCCCTTGGCGATAGTAGGCAACATCAAGAGATTCAACCAACTGCTTTTGCTGGCTTTTAGATAAACGATCAAATGGCGGGGATTGAATATTGAAGTTGCTCGGCATGGAGTGTTCCTTCTCCTTGGATCTCTTGTTCATCTTCGAATAAGTGGTGAGAGTTCGCTAGGCGACTTTGGTCTATACTCTTCATACTCGAAGCCGCAGCTTTGTTAACTGCGTCAAGCCACCCTAATCACATAGAGCATCTATGCTCATAGGATTTAATTGTCTTGTTGCCGCGCCGCAAGTCCAATTATTTTGAGTATATGTCTTTCATATTTGAAGCCGCAGCGTTATTGCTTAGCTAAAATTCCAGTTGTTATTGGAAGCTATTTCGTTGCGAATTGCTGATACCAAACGATTAAGCGGAAACAAAAATATCCACAACATTCCCTTTTTCCCCCTTAATGTGCGGTGCATAATAAGCACCAATTCAGTTCTTCGTTCAATTTAGTTAGGGCTCACTATGTTCACTCCCACCCCGTACGCCTGGATTTCGCAGTACTTTATCGGGTTCTTTTTCGCTTATGGTGTCTATTTGCCATTTTGGGCGCTTTGGTTCGAGGGGCAGGGCATCAGCGCCAGTGATATCGGGTTGTTGATGGGGATTGGTTTTGCGACTCGCTGTGTTGCAAACCTAGTGATCACGCCACGACTACATCGCGTCGAACAGCTTATTCCGGCATTGCGCGTATTGAGTGTCGCAGCTTTGATTTTCATTGCGATTCATCTGCTTACAGGTCCTAACTTCTGGCTACTCGCTCTTGCAACCATCCTATTCAACGCTTGCTGTGGACCCATTGTTCCGCTTTCTGATGCGATGGCGAACCATTATGCCAAACTGAATATGCTTGATTATGGGCGAACGCGCCTGTGGGGCTCGGTGGCTTTCATCGCAGGTTCTACCGTTGTGGGTTATTTGGTGACTGGCTTCGGTTTGAGCATGATTGTTTATACGGCTCTGTTTGGCGTGCTGCTCTCATTGATATTCAGTGTCCGTAATATTAACCCTATGCCTGTTTCGGATGGTGAGAAAGAACAGATTCGCCCTAAACTAACTGCACTACTCAAAGAGTGGCCTGTTATCCGCTTTTTAGCCCTAGTGGCTTTGATTCAGGGAAGCCACGCAGCTTACTACAGCTTTAGTTCGATCATGTGGAAAGGGGCTGGTCATGCTGAGAGTACCATAGGTTATTTGTGGAGCTTAGGTGTGGTGGCAGAGGTATGCATCTTTGCTTTCAGTAAGCGATTGTTTGGTGGTTGGTCACTGAGAACCTTGTTTGCCATTGCTTCGGTTGGTGTGGTAGTGCGTTGGGGTTTAACTGCGATGACGACCGATATCTGGGCACTGGTTCTGATTCAAGCTTTGCATGGTATTACATTCGCATTGGCACACTTAGCTGCGATCCAATACATTCAACAAGCAGAGCAAAGCCGCATGGTGGCACTACAGGCGCTGTATAACGCGATCCCTCTTGGTGCTGTTATTGCAGTTATGACTCCACTGAGTGGTTGGGGGTATGAAGCGTGGGGGGCTAATGTCTTCTGGGCGATGGCGATCATGGGTATTGTTGCACTATTGATCAAAGTTGAACCGCAGAAACCCAAAGTCGTTGAGGTTGAAGTAAAAGCGGAGCCTAAGCCACAGAATTAATGTGAATTGTTTGTTAATTCAACGATTAAGACGTTAAATGAAAGCCTCTCCCTACGGAGAGGCTTTTTTCGTGCATCTGAAAGCTGAAAGGAAACGCAATGCAAGGATGGATTGTTGTACCTGTTTCTCTAGCTTATCTAGGGATCTTGTTTTTAATCGCTTGGTATGGGGATCGCCAAACCCGTTGGCTTTCTCGATGGAGACCATGGATCTATAGCCTTTCTATTGCGGTATACTGCACTTCGTGGACCTTCTACGGCACGGTGGGGCAAGCCAGCAGTAACCCTTGGTCTTTTCTACCCATCTATATTGCCCCGATTATTGTTTTTACCCTTGGTTGGCGAGTATTGGCTCGCTTGATGCTGATAGCGAAGCGTGAACACATTACCTCGATTGCCGACTTTATCGCGGCACGCTATGGGAAATCACAAGGACTTGCGGTTACCGTTACGTTAATCGCAGTGGTAGGTATCTTGCCTTATATTGCCTTACAACTTCGTGGTATCACCATGGGGTTAGATATCGTTGCTCCCAATCTTGCTTCACAGTTTGGTTATCTCGATCGTCATGTTTCCTGGTTTGTCGTCGCAGCACTAGCGGTATTTACTATGTTGTTTGGTACTCGCCATATCGATAATACCGAGCATCACCGAGGCATGATGATGGCGGTGGCCTTTGAATCCATTGTTAAGCTAGTGGCGTTTATTCTAGTTGGTAGCTTTATCGTTTGGTTGGCGATTCGTCGAGAGGACATCAATCTCATTGATACCGCTATCGCAACCTATCAATCACCAAATATCGCCACCCTAGTGATTCATACTTTATTGACCATGATTGCGATAATCTGCTTACCTCGCCAGTTCCATACCATGATTGTGGAGAATGAAAGAGCGCAAGACCTCCATACCGCGCGTTGGGTCTTTCCTTTGTATCTTGTGCTGATGGGGTTGTTTGTGTTGCCAATCGCTTGGGCCGGGCAGAGCCTACTGACCAATACCTCCCCAGATACCTTTGTCATTAGCTTACCGATGTCAGTAGGGGCAAATGATATTGCACTATTGGCCTTTCTTGGTGGCACATCAGCAGCAAGTGGCATGGTGATCGTATCGACGATTGCCTTAGCGATCATGGTGTCGAATGACCTTGTACTCCCTTTACTTCTACGTCGCATGCGCTTTGCTGATAAAGGGCATCAACAGTTCTCTGGATTGTTGCTCAATGTCCGCCGCGGTTTGATACTGTTATTGCTATTCGGCGCTTGGGGTTTCTATCAGGCATTGGATTCTATCGAGTCACTGTCTGTTATTGGCTTTCTTTCCTTTGCTGCTATTGCGCAGTTTGCACCAGCTCTTATTGGTGGCTTGTATTGGCGCTCAGGAAATCGAAAAGGGGTGTACGTAGGGTTATTAATGGGATTTGTCATTTGGCTAATCACCTTGATGAGCCAAACCCATCTATTGGCAGGCGATGCGCAAAGTAACGTTTTGATTCGTCTCATTACCCCCCCCGAGGTAATTCAGGGTTGGGGAGTGAAGAGTTCAGAATGGGGTATGCTGTTAAGCATTGGCCTTAACACCTTGTGCTATGTATTTATTTCATTAGTGACACGTTCCAGCCTAAGTGAGCGCTTACAGTCAGCGGCTTTTGTCGGCATGCCGCTTCCTGAGAATGAGAATATCAGTCTCTATCAGAGTCGAGTCACTGTTGCGGAACTGGAGATGCTTGCTTCGAGGTTTGTTGGACGAACTCGAGCCAAGAACGCGTTCAATCATTTCTGGCAGCAGCAATCTGAAACCCTGCTACCCAATCAACAAGCGCCTGCTGGCTTGATTCGTCACACTGAAAGGCTGCTAGCCGGCGTTTTTGGTGTCTCTTCTGCTAAGTTAGTGCTTACTTCTGCTTTGCAAGGTAAGAACATGCAACTTGAAGAGGTGGCAACCATTGTCGATGAAGCCTCTGAGCTGTATGACTTTAGTCGGGGTTTGCTGCAAGGTGCGATTGAACACATTGGTCAAGGGATTGCGGTCGTAGATAAACAGCTAAGGCTGGTAGCATGGAATCAGCGCTATCTTGAGTTGTTTATTTTCCCGCCGGGGCTTATTCAAGTGGGACGTCCCATTGCTGATGTGATTCGTCATAACGCTCAACAAGGCTTATGTGGCCCTGGCGACCCAGAGGTTCATGTCAAAAAGCGAATATACCACCTTGAACAAGGCACTCGTCATACCTCTTCTCGTGTCAGGCCCGATGGTCGAGTCATTGAGGTTCAGGGTAACCCGATGCCAAGTGGCGGGTTCGTGATGAGCTTTACCGATATCACGGTATTCCGCGAGGCAGAAAAAGCCCTGCAAGACGCCAATGAAAGATTGGAAGAGCGAGTGCATGAGCGAACTCAAGAGCTGGAAAACCTCAACAAACGCCTCGTGACAGCAACGCAGCGCTCTGAGCAAGAATCACAATCTAAAACCCGTTTCTTAGCCGCTGTCAGCCATGACTTGATGCAACCCTTGAATGCGGCGCGTCTATTTGCTTCGTCCCTGTCTGAAGTAGCCAACGATGGAGAAACTAAAAAGCTTTCAGGGCATATTGAGAGCGCACTTGGGGCCGCAGAAGATCTGATTGGTGACTTGTTGGATATTTCGCGCTTAGAGTCTGGCAAGCTCAAAGCCAATATGCAGAGCTTTCCGATCAAAGAGGTGTTCGACAACCTATCAGCAGAATTTGGCGTACTTGCGGAAGAGCAGAACATTCATTTCAAAGCACTCGATTCTAGCTTGTGTGTACGCTCGGATGCTAAGTTGTTGCGTCGAGTATTACAAAACTTTCTCACCAATGCGTTTCGCTATAGCCCTAGAGGGCGTGTGGTGCTCGGTGCTCGCAGGGTTAATGAAACCGTGCGGATCGAGGTATGGGATAACGGAATGGGGATCTCTGAGGATCAGCAACAATTGATCTTTCAGGAGTTTACCCGTGTTGATCAAGCGAGAGCGGATCAAGGCTTGGGATTAGGGCTTGCGATCTCTAAGGGGTTATCACAGGTGATCGACGGCCAGATAGGGCTACGCTCTTGGTTGGACAAAGGCAGCGTATTCTCGATTACTATTGAAAGGCAAGCTCAAGCCGATATTCGACCATCGCTGGTTAACAGCACTGAACCGATAATCAAGCACTCTGAGCTAAGTCATCTGAAGGTGCTATGCGTCGACAACGAAACCGATATTTTGGTCGGGATGCAAAACCTGCTAGAACGTTGGCAGTGCGATGTCAGAACCGCAACTGACTTAGTGACGAGTTTGCAGCACCTTGAGAGTGGTTGGACACCTGACGTCATATTCTCAGATTACCGGTTAGATAACGACAGGACGGGCTTAGAGGTGCTTCAGCAATGTCGCTTAAGACTTGGTAGCCAGTTTGAAGGAGTGATTATCAGTGCTGATCGCACGCCAGATATGATGGAAGGTATCAAGTCGAATGGCTTTGGTTTTATTGCGAAACCTGTTAAGCCGCTGAAGTTGAGAGCGGTATTGAATCGTCTAAGTTAAAGCATTCTGGCGCTCATTGAACTCTAGGTTCTAACCAGAAAATGAATGATGCATTGAACAACTGATATGCCGAACAATTGGCGCAAACAAAAAGCCGAGCATCCCCATGCTCGGCTTTTGAACATCTTCCCTGTTTAACGAGAAGTGAATTACAGATTAATTCTTTATGTCCGATTAATGGTCGTGAGCTGCACCCGCACCTTTTGGATAACGGATTGACTCAACCATGTCTTGTACATTCTTCGGTACCTCTGCAGTTACCTTGTTTACTGCGATTGATACGATGAAGTTCAGACACATACCTAGCGTACCGATACCCTCAGGGCTGATACCAAACCACCAGTTGTCAGGTGTGTTTGCTGCTGGGTTAACGAACTTGAAGTAGATGATGTAAGTTGCTGTGAACAGGATGCCCGCCAACATACCTGCGATAGCACCTTCTTTGTTCATCTTCTTGTAGAAGATACCTAGGATGATTGCAGGGAAGAAGGACGCTGCTGCTAAACCGAATGCAAAGGCGACTACCTGTGCTACAAAGCCTGGAGGGTTAATACCAAGATAACCCGCGCCGACAATTGCGATAATAGAGGCGATTCGCGCAGCGGTTAGCTCCTGTTTATCGGTCATGTTTGGCTTGAAGCCTTTCTTCAACAAGTCATGAGAGATAGAGGTTGAGATAACCAGTAGTAGACCTGCTGCTGTAGATAGTGCTGCAGCCAGACCACCCGCTGCCAATAGTGCGACTACCCAGTTTGGAAGTTTCGCTAGCTCAGGAGAAGCCAGTACGATGATGTCGCGGTTAATCTTCATCTCGTTACGCTCATCACCCGAGTAGAACATTTTGCCGTCGCCGTTCTTATCTTCCCAGCCAACTAGACCTGTGCTTTCCCAGTTTTTATACCAACTTGGTGCTTCTGCCGCTGCCACACCTTGCATGTCTGGACCGTTAATCGTCTCAATCATGTTTACACGAGCAAACGCTGCAACACCTGGTGCTGTTGTGTAAAGCATAGAGATGAACAGTAGTGCCCAACCAGCAGAGATACGCGCATCACGTACCTTAGGTACGGTGAAGAAACGGATGATTACGTGAGGAAGACCAGCAGTACCTACCATTAGAGCAGCACAGATAAAGAACACATCTACCATGCTCTTATTACCTTCCGTATAGGCGGTAAACCCGAGCTCTTCGGTCAGTCCATCAAGCTTATCTAACAGGTAAACATCAGTGCCAGATATGGTTGAACCCATGCCCACTTGTGGTAGTGGGTTACCCGTCATCATGATTGATGTGAAGATTGCAGGAACAAGGAATGCGAAAATAAGTACACAGAACTGTGCTACCTGTGTATAGGTGATGCCTTTCATACCACCTAGTACCGCGTAGAAGAATACGATACCCATACCGATAATAATACCGACGTTGATATCAACTTCTAGGAAGCGAGAGAATACAACGCCTACACCACGCATCTGACCTGCCACATAAGTGAACGAGATAAAGATGGCACAGAACACCGCTACCATACGCGCCGTTTTAGAATAGTAACGTTCACCGATGAAATCTGGCACAGTGAATTGACCGAATTTACGTAGATAAGGGGCTAAGCAAAGTGCAAGAAGTACGTAACCGCCGGTCCAACCCATGAGATATACCGCGCCGTCATAACCGACGAACGAGATAATACCTGCCATTGAAATGAAAGAGGCCGCAGACATCCAGTCCGCCGCTGTTGCCATGCCGTTCGCTACAGGGTGAACACCACCGCCCGCAACGTAGAACTCACTTGTAGACCCCGCACGAGCCCATACTGCGATACCGATATAGAGTGCGAAAGTGATACCGACCAGAATAAACGTCCAAGTTTGAATATCCATTTTTAACCCCTAGTCTTCGTGTACGTTGTATTTCTTGTCGAGCGAGTTCATACGCGCAACATAAACAAAGATCAGCGCGACAAAGGTGTAAATTGAGCCTTGTTGAGCAAACCAGAACCCTAGCTTAAAGCCACCAAATTGAATGCTGTTGAGAGCGTCTACAAATAGGATGCCTGCTCCATATGAGACGGCAAACCACACTGCTAATAGTGTTCCCATGATTCCCAAGTTTTCTTTCCAGTAGGCTTGAGCATGTTCTGTCGATTCGAACGCCATGGCCTTCTCCTTCCGTGTCCATATCATTTAACCAATGATGTTTGTGTTAATGTAATGTTACGGTTTGAAAGATAGCAGCCTAATATCAAGAACTCTGTTCAACTTTAGTCGCGGTAACAAATGGGCAAAACGCATAGAAAATAGGGTTTTCTTTCGAAGGGGAGTGATTTTTGTGATGTTAATTACTTGTTAACTTAGCCAAAGGTCTAACATTGGGCGACTATTAAATAGGGAGTGTCATAAGAAGTAACAACTAATCTGCCATAAAAGAACGGAACGGCTGTGCTAAGGCCATGATGGTAGATAATTATTTGGTATAGTGAACGAGCACGGCAACGATATATTGGAGGGAGAGTTGGACGCAGTCACCATTAATCATTTATTTCTTACTGGCGCAGTACTTATCGTACTGAGTGTACTGCTTTCTCAGTTTTCATCCCGGATAGGCGTACCGATATTATTGATCTTTCTCTTCGTTGGGATGCTTGCTGGAGAAGATGGCCCTGGTCGTATTGCCTTCGATGATTACTCTCTTACCTATTTGGTGAGTAACCTTGCGCTCGCCGTTATCCTCCTCGATGGTGGAATGCGCACAAAAGTTGCGAGCTTTAAAGTTGCGTTTTGGCCTTCACTTTCATTGGCCACTATAGGTGTAGCATTAACCGCTACTCTCACGGGGTTAATGGCGGCTTGGTTGTTTGAACTGACACTCATGCAAGGCATCTTAGTCGGAGCGATCGTCGGCTCTACAGATGCCGCTGCCGTATTTTCTCTGCTCAAAGGTCAGAGCCTGAATGAGCGTGTTGGTTCGACTCTAGAGATTGAATCTGGAACCAATGACCCTATGGCTGTGTTCCTAACGGTGACGTTAATTTCTTTACTTGGAAGCCCAGATACTGAATTAGGGGCGAGTTTCTTGTTTAAGAGCTTCGCTATGCAGTTCGGTATCGGCACTGTCGTCGGGTTTGCTGGTGGTTGGTTATTGTGGAGTATTGTTAACCGCCTGCAGTTAGCTGATGGTTTGTACTCAATCTTAGTGTTAAGTGGTGGTGTAGCGCTGTTTGCCTTTTCTAATATGCTGGGTGGCAGTGGTATTTTGTCGGTGTACTTGATCGGTCTGTTTATCGGTAATCGTCCTACACGAGGTCGCCATGCCATCTTGAATGTGCTGGATGGCATGACTTGGCTGAGCCAGATAGTGATGTTCTTAGTGCTTGGTTTGCTCGTTACCCCATCGACCTTAATGGACATTGCATTGCCTGCTCTGGCCCTCGCTTTCGGTATGATCATTTTTGCTCGCCCATTGTCGGTGTGGCTGGGTCTACTGCCATTCAGAAGCTTTACAACTAAAGAACGTTGGTTTGTTTCATGGGTTGGTCTACGCGGGGCGGTTCCTATTATTCTTGCTGTATTCCCTATGATGGCAGGGTTGCCAAGTGCACAGCTCTATTTCAATATAGCCTTCTTCGTGGTGATGGTATCTCTTATCGTGCAGGGGGGGACCTTGATGAAGGTCGCTGGGGTTGCGCAGGTCACACTCCCTCCCAAACCGACTCCAATATCACGAACAGGGGTAGAGATTTTCCCAGCAAGCGAATGGGAGATGTTTGTTTATAAGCTAAAACCTGAAAAATGGTGTGTGGGTGAGCCCCTCAAGAAGTTGTCGATGCCAGAAGGTACGCGCATCACGGCAATGTTCCGACAAGACCAGTTATTACACCCATCAGGCAGTACAGTCTTAGAAGCGAATGATATTCTTTGTGTGCTTGGTCAAGATAAGGATCTTGATAGCTTAAGTGTGCTTTTCAGTGAGGCTCCTGAGTCGGAAGAGGCTGCACGCTTCTTTGGGGATTTCTTCCTCGATGCCAGTCAATTAGTCGTGAACGTCAGTGATTGGTATGGTATTGAGCTCGGTACCGAAGAAGAGGGGAAAATGTCGCTGAGAGAGTTGGTGACCCAAGAGATTGGTTTACACCCTGTACTTGGAGATAACTTTGTCTGGCACGATATTAACTGGGTCGTCGCCGAGATAGAAGACCATGAAGTGATGAAGCTTGGACTATGCCTACCGGAATCGACTGAAGCTCAAGAGAGCCACTAATTGTGGATCTCTTGCAGTAAGATGACAGCTTGAGTTCGATTATTGACCTCAAGCTTGCGGAAAATCGCGGTCATGTGAGCTTT
This sequence comes from Vibrio maerlii, assembly GCF_003415655.1. Taxonomy (GTDB): domain Bacteria; phylum Pseudomonadota; class Gammaproteobacteria; order Enterobacterales; family Vibrionaceae; genus Vibrio; species Vibrio maerlii. Next base: position 76,085 of record NZ_QRHC01000013.1, on the reverse strand, counting down.
GATCGTCGCTTCAGAGACGTTGAGCTCATAAGCGATTTGCTTGTTGAGCAACCCGTCGGAGAGCATTCCTAGCACCTTATATTGTTGCGGAGTGAGGGTCGCGATTTTTTCAGCAAGGTCAGTACAGGCGGCATTGTTGGTGATGAGTTCTTCTGGGAAGAAGGGTTCGCCATCGAGCACCTGATTTAAGGCGCTTACTAATGCTCGCATGTCGCTCGACTTGGGAATAAAGCCAAATGCGCCGTGGCTTTTCACTTGTGTCACGACACTCGGCTCTTCACTTGCCGAGATTACGACGATAGGCAGGTCGGGGTATTCGGCACGTAGGTGAATAAGGCCTGACATCCCATTTGCCCCTGGCATTTTCAGGTCTAGAAGCAGTAGGTCGGGCTCATCATCTTTCTTTAGTAGATCGAGTAGGGCATCAAGCGAGTCTGCCTCAAGCAAATTGGCACCACTTATCGCCATGTGAACAGACTGAAACAGTGCATTGCGAAACAGTGGGTGATCATCAGCGATGATTATGGTGTAGGTCGAATCCATGACGTTAAACACTCTTTAACATAGGGTTAAAAAGATTATCGGTGGATTCTGCAGTAAGGACAATAAGTGAGCGCTAAAAGTCTGAAGCGAATCGACTTTTAGCGCTCAAAGCGTGCGGTTAATTTGAGATGAGTTGTTGCTGGCTTAGATGATTGAGGAACTCTGGAGCCGGGATAAAACCGGTTAAACGAGCATTTGGCACATGGTTACCCTGAGCATCCCAAAACTCAATTGTTGGTAAGCCAAGCACTTTCAGGTGTTGTAGTAGAGCGATGTCATCTGGCTGGTTCTTAGTGACATCTGCTTGAAGCAGCACAAAATCAGCAAGCTTGGGTTCTACATTTGAATCATGGAAGGTGTATTTCTCAAACTCTTTACACGCCACACACCAGTCTGCGTAGTAGTCGAACATCACTGGTTTGCCTTGTGATTTTGCCTTCGCTAGCTCTGATTCTAGTTCTGTGACATTGGTTACTCTAACGAAGCTAATTTTACTTTCAGCATGTGTTGCCGAGGTTTGTGGTTGGAAGTAGTAGTGGAGCGCTGGTTGTGCTGAAGCAAACAGCCCCAGTACGGCAACAATACCGACAACACTTTGCTTCCAGCCGCCAAATGGCAATGCATTCTTAATGTGGTACAGCCAGCCAAAGGCAACAATACCAAGCGTCGACCAAAGCAACGTTGACCATAGCTCAGGCAAAATACGCTCAAGAAGGAAAATCGGTGCAGCGAGAAGTATAAAGCCAAATACCACTTTCACTCGATCCATCCAGTTGCCCGCTTTAGGTAGTAGCTTGTTACCAAAAACCGCAACAGCGATAAGCGGGATACCCATACCAATCGCGAGTGCGTAAAGCGTGATGGCACCAGTCAGGAGATCGCCTGTTTGTGCAACATACAGGAGTGCACCGGAGAGTGGGGCAGTGGTACACGGTGAGCAAACTAAACCCGAGATCGCGCCCATTACGAACACGCCCAAACCATTGCCACCTTTTTGTTTATTGCTCTGTTCGTTCAGCCAAGTTTGAACGCTGCTTGGGAGCTGCAGTGTATAGACTCCGAACATTGACATTGCTAACGCCACAAACAACACACTCAAGGAGATCAGCACGTAAGGGTGCTGCATTGCCGCTTGGAATTGCATACCCGCAGAGGCAACAACCAGACCAAGCAAGGTGTAGGTAAGTGCCATACCTTGAACATAGATAAACGACAGACCGAATGCGCGCTGTTGCGAGAGCTTACCACCGCCGAGAACAATACCAGTCAGGATTGGGTACATAGGCAGCACGCAAGGTGTGAATGCAAGGCCAATACCCAACAGTAGAAATAATGCAGGTGTCCACCAGTTGTTTGCTAGCTTGTCAGTCAGGTTATCACTGCTTGCTGGTATTGGTGCTGGTGGCGTTGTCGTGTTAGCCGTTGGCTTATTTTGAACTTCAAGCGGTTGGCCTGGCGGTGAGTCATTGTTGCTTGAATCCGAAGTGAAGGCAACAAGGTCGATGAATCGCGTCTCTGGTGGATAACAAAAGCCTGCTTTTGCACAGCCTTGATACTGCACTTTAAGCTTGGCAGGAAGCTGCATATCTTGCAGCTTAACCTCAACAAACAGCGGCTCAGTATAGATGTTTACATCACCAAAGAACTCATCTTGATATGGCTGACCATCTTCCATTTGGATAGACTTCACAGCCACATTCTCACCATTGATTGAGATGCGCTCTTGGTATAAATAGTAGTCTTGCTTTACTGCCCAATCGAGATAGACAGTGTCGCCTTGTTGTTGATAATCAAAAGGAAAAGCTTGGTCGACTGGAACGAAGCGATCATTGTTCGAACCAATGCTGATCCCATTATCATTACTCCCAAATAGAGCAAGGGCAGGTTGAGAAAAGGCGAGCAGTGACAATAAGATACAAGAGAATACAGTGCGCATAATAACTACGGGACAATAGGGTCTGTTGATATTTTAACTTAATCTGACCGTGAATAAGTCAACTAAGTTTCACTTAAGACAAAAAAAGGAAGCCGAAGCTTCCTTTTTTATCTTAACTTATGATTTATCAACTAGATAAATAGCCCACCAAAGGTGAAACCTAATGCGACTGCTGAAGTGATGGTAACCACACCCGGGATAAAGAACGGATGGTTAAAGACATACTTACCGATGCGAGTTGAGCCCGTGTCATCCATTTCTACTGCAGCCAATAGTGTTGGGTAGGTCGGAAGTACAAACAGAGCACTTACGGCAGCAAACGAAGCCACCGCAGTCAGCGGTGCGACACCAATTGCAAGTGCTGCTGGCATTAATGCCACGGTAGTTGCGCCTTGCGAGTAAAGCAGCATAGAAGCAAAGAACAGTACTAGCGCTAGCATCCATGGGTAGTCTGCCAACAGTGTACCTGCGAACTCTTTGATCTCACCTACATGAGATTGTACGAAGGTCGAGCCAAGCCATGCGACACCAAGTACACATACACATGCCGTCATACCTGAGCGGAAAGTCGAGGCGGCTGGAATCTTGCCAGAGTCGATCTTACATGTCATCACGATAAGCGCTGCTGCGCCTAGCATAAAGGTCATGATCGCTTCGTTACGACCAAGTGCAGGGTCCTCAATTAAGCCAATTGAACCCGAGATTGCTGCAGCGTAAGAGACCACAAGTAGGATTGATCCCAAAAAGATGAAAGTCGCTTTCTTCGCGGTTGCAGAAATCTCACGACGTTCACCCTCAGAAGCCATCTTGATCAGGCCAGCTTCTAGGCGATGTTGGTATTCAGCGTCGTCTTTCAGCTCGCTACCCATGAAGTTCGCAACAAATGCACCAATCATACAAGCGATGAAAGTGGTTGGAATACAAACCGCAAGTAGCGTCAGGTAATCAACACCAAATGGAGCCAGCATAGCAGCGAAAGCTACCACTGCAGCCGAGATTGGCGAAGCGGTTATTGCGATCTGAGAGGCTACTACGGCAATAGACAGAGGGCGGGAAGGGCGAACACCTTGGCCTTTCGCAACCTCTGCAATAACTGGAAGGGTTGAGAACGCTGTGTGGCCAGTACCCGCCATTAGCGTCATGACAAAGGTTACAATAGGTGCATAGAAGGTAATGCGCTCGGGGTTCTTACGCAAGAAGTCTTCCGCAATTTGCACTAACCAGTCCATACCACCGGCAACCTGCATTGCTGCAATTGCGGTAATCACCGACATGATGATTAAGATAACATCGACTGGGATGTATGCTTGACTGGTTGGCACACCCAGGATTAGGGATAACGCAACCACACCAGCACCACCGGCTAAGCCGATGCCGATGCCGCCAATGCGTGCACCCAAGTAAATAAAGAGTAGTACGACAAGTAGTTCGACCACAATCATAATTAAGTCCTTAGTAGCTGTTGAATATTTGTTAGCAAAGCATTCTTTCAAGAATGCTTTGCTAACAAATAACCATGTAAAAAGTATTGTTTTTGCGACGAGGCCAAAAAAGGGGCTCCGTTGAGGGAGCCCATTTCGACATTAGTTGTAGCGCTTGGCTTTATACTGTGGACGCATGAGGTTGTCTACAGAGAAGATGTCATCTAGCTCATCTTCGGTTAATAAACCTCTTTCTAGTACGACATCACGGACGCTCTTACCGGTTTCTGCACAGATCTTGCCGACAATATCGCCTTCATGGTGCCCGATGTATGGGTTGAGGTAAGTGACGATACCGATAGAGTTAAATACGTGTGATTCACATACTTCTTTGTTAACAGTGATGCCATCGATACACTTGTCGCGTAGGTTGACACATGCATTGCTTAGGATGTCGAGTGACTCAAACATGCTTTGGGCAATAACAGGCTCCATTACGTTAAGCTGTAGCTGACCACCCTCTGCAGCAAATGAGATGGTGTTGTCGTTACCTAGTACCTTGAAACAAACTTGGTTTACGACCTCTGGAACCACAGGGTTCACTTTTGCTGGCATGATTGATGAACCCGCTTGAAGCTCAGGTAGGTTAAGTTCGTTTAGACCTGCACGAGGGCCTGAAGATAGTAGACGTAGGTCGTTACAAATCTTAGATAGCTTTACCGCTAAACGCTTAAGTGCACCGTGAGTCATCACGTATGCACCACAGTCTGATGTCGCTTCAATAAGATCTTCAGCAGGAACACACTCGAGACCAGTCACACTTGCAAGGTGTTTAACCGCTAGCTCTTGATAGCCATCCGCTGCGTTGAGGCCGGTGCCGATTGCTGTTGCGCCAATGTTCACCTCAAGAAGTAGCTTAGAGGTGTAATCAAGGTTCTTGATTTCTTCGTTTAGGGTAACAGCCCAAGCGTGGAACTCTTGACCTACTGTCATAGGCACCGCGTCTTGTAACTGGGTACGACCCATTTTCAGAACCTTGCTGAACTCTTGGCTCTTCAGATCGAATGCACCTTTTAGGTATTCAATCGATTCGATCAGCTTCATCACACTGTTGTAAACCGCGATACGGAAACCCGTTGGGTAGGCACAGTTGGTTGATTGGCTCTTATTTACGTGGTCGTTCGGGTTGATGAACTCATACTGACCTTTTTCTTTACCCATCAGCTCTAGCGCAACGTTGGCAATAACCTCGTTAGCATTCATGTTTACAGAGGTGCCGGCGCCGCCTTGGAACACATCTGATGGGAACTGGTCCATACATTTTCCTGTGTCTAGAATTAGATCACATGCTTGAATAATGTATGAAGCTACGTCTTTAGGAATAACGCTGAGTTCTTTGTTAGCAAGGGCTGCAGCTTTCTTAGTCATCACCATCCCGCGTACGAATTCAGGTACGTCAGAGATAGTGACATTGGAGATATTGAAGTTCTCAATCGCACGTAGGGTGTGGATACCGTAGTACGCATCAGCGGGTACATGACGCTCGCCAAGAAGGTCTTCTTCAATACGAGTTGCAAGTGTTGAGGCTTGTGGGGATGCATATAATGTAGCCATAACAGGATCCTTAGGGGAAAATTCTAGGTATTTGTTTTTTATGTAGCCAATTTTAGCGTTAAGAGTCCATTCGCTAGATAAATTGGCTGTTAAATCCGTCCTGACTTATGCGCTCATGATACTGCAGTTTGCACATAATAATAGTAGCCTGATCACTATTTTTTGCTTTGATTTGTTAATGTTTAGTCAGGTTCCAATAACGCGCGATCTACAACAAATTTGCGGCTTAAATTTGAGTTTAGACTCAGTAGCGGCGTAGACTGGCAAGTATTGGCGACAGTTGATTTTTCCGCCACCTAACCCCATAACTAAATTAGATTCTAAAGAAAGGTAAGCGTCTTGTTCCCGATCCTATTACTGTTATTCATTGCTGTTCCCATTATTGAGATTGGCTTGTTCATTCAAGTGGGAGGCTTTTTGGGCTTATGGCCGACCATTGCTCTTGTATTGATCACTGCATTCGCTGGGGCATCTCTTGTTCGTAGCCAAGGTCTACAAACGCTAATGTCAGTACAAAGTCGCCTTCAACAAGGAGAGATGCCGGCACAACAAATCTTAGAAGGCGTGATGCTTGCTGTTGCCGGTGTGTTGCTGTTGACTCCTGGTTTTATGACTGATGCTATGGGGATGCTGGTTCTGCTTCCTGCTCCTCGTGCGATTCTCGCTAAGAAGCTAATGACGAAGATGGTGGTCAGTGGCTCTGGCTTCCAAGGTGGCTTTTCTCAAGGTGGTGGCTTTTATCACTCGTCACACAGCGACCAGAACCCGTTCAACCATGACCCATTTCAATCTAAACAAGATGAGAATGGTAGTACTTTTGAAGGCGAGTTTGAGCGTAAAGAAGATGACCCGAATAAGCGTTTAAAGTAAAAAAACACACTGTTCCGAGAAAATACAAGAGTGCCAACTGATGTGAACAGTTGGCATTTTTTATGGGGAATGGTAAACCGGGGAGTAGTAAAAATCAGATTCGAACTGCGAATTTAGTCACAATTTTTTTCTCTTTGCCCCTTGGGATCTCGGCTCTGTTCCCCAACATAAATGTCATAACCAAATGCCACAATAGTGATGGCACCTTCATATCATGGAAATATTAATCAGGAGAAACGACCGATGAATATCCGTCCTCTACACGACCGCGTTATCGTTGAGCGTCAAGAAGTTGAATCTAAATCTGCTGGCGGTATCGTTCTAACTGGTTCTGCTGCGGAAAAATCTACTCGCGGTAAAGTACTCGCTGTAGGTAAAGGCCGTATCTTAGAAAACGGTACTGTACAGCCATTGGACGTTAAAGTTGGCGACACTGTTATCTTTGCAGAAGGCTACGGCACTAAGACTGAAAAGATTGACGGTAAAGAAGTTCTAATCATGTCTGAAAACGACATCATGGCGATCGTTGAGTAATCCGCGCCTCACTCACTGAACTGATTGAATAAAGAATTTAAAGGAAATAAAAATGGCTGCTAAAGACGTTAAATTTGGTAACGACGCACGCGTAAAAATGCTTGAAGGTGTAAACGTTCTAGCTGACGCAGTAAAAGTAACGTTAGGTCCTAAAGGCCGTAACGTTGTACTAGACAAATCTTTCGGTGCGCCAACTATCACTAAAGATGGTGTATCTGTAGCGCGCGAAATCGAACTTGAAGACAAGTTCCAAAACATGGGCGCACAAATGGTTAAAGAAGTGGCGTCGCAAGCTAACGACGCTGCGGGTGACGGTACAACTACGGCAACTGTGCTTGCTCAGGCTATCGTTAACGAAGGTCTTAAAGCCGTTGCAGCGGGTATGAACCCAATGGATCTTAAGCGCGGTATCGACAAAGCAGTGGTTGCTGCTGTTGAAGAGCTAAAAGCACTTTCAGTTCCATGTGCAGACACTAAAGCGATCGCACAAGTAGGTACTATCTCTGCAAACTCTGACGCAACAGTCGGTAACATCATTGCTGAAGCAATGGAGCGTGTTGGTCGTGATGGCGTAATCACAGTTGAAGAAGGTCAGGCTCTACAAGACGAGCTAGACGTAGTTGAGGGTATGCAATTCGACCGCGGTTACCTATCTCCTTACTTCATCAACAACCAAGAAGCGGGTTCTGTTGATCTAGAAAGCCCATTCATTCTTCTAATCGACAAGAAAGTTTCAAACATCCGTGAACTTCTTCCGACTCTAGAAGCAGTAGCTAAGGCATCTCGTCCACTTCTAATCATCGCTGAAGATGTAGAAGGCGAAGCGCTTGCAACGCTAGTTGTGAACAACATGCGCGGTATCGTGAAAGTTGCTGCTGTTAAAGCTCCAGGTTTCGGTGACCGTCGTAAAGCAATGCTACAAGACATCGCTATCCTAACTGGCGGTACGGTTATCTCTGAAGAGATCGGTTTAGATCTAGAAAAAGTAACGCTAGAAGACCTAGGTCAAGCTAAGCGCGTAACGATCACTAAAGAAAACTCAACCATCATCGATGGCGCGGGTGAAGAAGCAATGATCCAAGGTCGTGTTGCTCAAATCCGTGGTCAAATCGAAGAAGCAACTTCAGACTACGACAAAGAGAAACTACAAGAGCGCGTTGCTAAGCTAGCAGGCGGTGTTGCAGTAATCAAAGTTGGCGCTGCGACTGAAGTTGAGATGAAAGAGAAGAAAGACCGCGTAGAAGACGCACTTCACGCAACTCGCGCTGCAGTTGAAGAAGGTGTGGTAGCTGGTGGTGGTGTTGCACTTATCCGCGTTGCTTCTAAAGTGGCTGGCCTTGAAGGTGACAACGAAGAACAAAACGTTGGTATTCGCGTTGCACTACGTGCAATGGAAGCGCCAATCCGTCAAATCACTAAGAACGCAGGTGACGAAGAGTCAGTGGTTGCGAACAACGTGAAAGGCGGCGAAGGTTCTTACGGCTACAACGCTGCGACTGGTGAATACGGCGACATGATCGCAATGGGTATCCTAGATCCAACTAAGGTGACTCGTTCTGCACTACAATTCGCTGCATCAGTTGCTGGTCTAATGATCACAACAGAAGCGATGGTAACAGACCTACCACAAAAAGATGCTCCAGCAATGCCTGATATGGGCGGCATGGGCGGCATGGGTGGTATGGGCGGCATGATGTAACAAGCCTAGGTCATCAGACTAAATATAAACGGGAGCCAATCGGCTCCCGTTTTTTTTTCACAATTGATATCAGAAAATACTCATCCGATATCAACTATTTACTGTTTACACAGTAGGGAATGTATCTCTATATTATAGATTCTTTACATTGCGTTTACATTTACAGTATTCAATAATGTATAGATAACGGAATAGGAGTGACAGATGTAGTCATTCCTCAAGATCGCAGTGGAGACTCCCAATGAAAAAAACAATCTCAGCACTAGCAATGGCAGCGGCACTAGCAGCTCCAGCAGCAATGGCTAGCTCACCAGTAATGTTCTCAACTCTAAATGGCTTTAACGCGCCTGATGATAGTGCAGTTGGCGGTGTTCGTCTGTCTGTTCTTCACGGTAAAGTGAATGAAGTGAAAGGTGTGGACTTCTCTGTCCTAGGTCTATCGGAAACTGACCGTACAACAGGTGTTAACTTTGGTCTGTTTTTTGGTGCTTCTAAAGTAAACCAAGAGATGAAAGGTGCTTCTTTAGGTCTATTTAACTGGAACACTGGTTCTACAACGGGTGTAAACCTTGGTGCGGTGAACATCACTAACGATGTTAAAGGTCTTAACCTAAGTACGGTTAACTACTCTGAAGGCTACACAATGGCAGATGTTGGCCTAGCAAGTATCTCTGAGAAGTCTAACTTCCAGCTAGGTTTCTTCAACATGACTGACGAAATTGATGGTGTACAGATTGGTCTAATTAACTGTGCTGACAACGGTTTCTTTAAGTGTTTCCCAATCGTGAACTTCGCGAAGTAATGAACACTTTGTTACTCTAATCTCAATGAGAGTGATGAAAAAGAAAAACGCCCGCTGGCTTCAGCGGGCGTTTTAGTTTCAATCCTGTCTACTCTTCATCGAGTTCTTCGTCTAGCTCCAACTCTATATCGAGTGGTTCCTGAGAAAGAATAATTCCCGTGTTGTCGGCGTAGAGGTAATCTTCTGGCAAGAAAGATACGCCTGCAAAGTTCACTGGTACATCGTTTTCACCAATATCTTGCGCGGTAGCACCAACAGGGATAGAAGCTAGGGCGTGAATGCCAAGGTTCATGTCTTCTAGTTCATCGACTTCTCGGACACAGCCGTAAACGACAATACCTTCCCATTCATTCTCTTCTGCAATCGAGGCGATTTCAGCATCAATCAGCGCGCGACGTAGTGAACCACCTCCGTCGACTAATAGCACACGACCAACGCCATCTTGTTCTAACGTAGAGCGAACCAACCCGTTGTCTTCAAAGCACTTGATGGTTGTGATTTGGCCTGCAAAGGAGGCTCTTCCACCAAAATTACTGAACATAGGTTCGACGACATCGACTTGGTCTAGGTAAATATCACACAGTGCAGAAGTGTTGTATTCCATCGCAAATTCTCTCTACAAAAATCAACAAACTCATTTGAGTATATCGACCGAATGGGTCAATGCAATGACATCTGTTTAATTACTCAACAGAGTTTGAGCTATAACAACTAATGAGAACAGTAAGTTGCTGATCATCGCGCATTTCACGACATCTGGCATCATTGGCGCAATCTCAATGGGCTTTTGAGCTCGGTTAATCGCTTGTTGATGTTTAAGAATTACCGGGACAGCAATCAGCATGAGGAATGCTGAAATTGGCTGAGTCGAGACCGCAAGAAACAGAACAAAGCTTGTTAATCCACCAAACAGTAGTTGCGTATGGTAGCGTTTTGCCTTCTCAGAGCCCAAGCGAACCGCCAAGGTTTTCTTACCACATTCGGCATCGTTTTCGATATCGCGCATGTTATTGACGTTGAGCACCGCAACCGCGAATAGGCCACTGCCTATAGCCGGTAACAACAAATCAGGGTTTATGCCTGCTGTATGCAAGAAGTAGGTGCCACAGACCCCTAATAAGCCAAAGAAGATGAATACTGATAAGTCGCCAAGCCCAGCGTAACCATAGGGTTTACTGCCCATGGTGTAGGCGAGAGCGGCAACAATAGAAAGAATCCCTAAGGCAATGAAAATAAAAAAGTTCTGCAGGCTATCTAGAGAATAGAACAACAGAGCCAAGCCAGATAAACAAATAAACACGATATTGATACCAATAGCTTGTTTCATATCTTTGAGGCTGACCGCACCCGATTGAATCGCGCGCATAGGGCCAAGGCGTTGATCGTTGTCAGTGCCTTTTTCTGCATCGCCATAGTCGTTGGCAAGATTGGAAAGGATTTGTAGTAGGGTTGCGGTGAGTAAACACAGCAGTGCAATTGGCAAAGAAAAATGACCAGAAGCAAACGCCAAACTGCTGCCAGTTATAATTGCAGCAAGAGCGAGTGGGAGGGTTTTTGGTCGGGCGGCATCAAGCCAAATTTGAATCGACTGTTTCATAAGTCACTAGCAATCATGTGATTTTTTATTTTATTAAGTTGCCAGAGTATACGCCGAATATAAAAACCCGCCAAATATGACGGGTTTTTGGAGTCGATTCGGGTCTTTCGATTACAGGATAAAGCGACTTAGATCTTCATCTTCAATCGTATCACCGAGTTTCGCTTTCACATATGCTGAGTCGATCACGAGCTTAGTGCCCGCTTTGTCTGTTGCGTCGAATGAGATTTCATCCATTAAACGTTCCATCACAGTGTGTAGGCGACGTGCACCGATGTTCTCTGTGGTTTCGTTTACTGTCCAAGCCGCTTCTGCGATTTGCGTAATACCATCTTCGCTGAACTCAACATCTACATTTTCTGTCTTGAGTAGTGCGATGTACTGCTCTGTTAGAGACGCCTTTGGCTCAGTTAGGATGCGTTTGAAGTCATTGCTTGATAGTGCTTCAAGTTCAACTCGAATAGGCAGACGACCTTGTAGCTCTGGGATCAGATCAGATGGTTTTGCCACCTGGAATGCACCTGACGCAACAAAAAGGATATGGTCAGTTTTTACCATGCCATGCTTGGTTGATACTGTGCTGCCTTCGATAAGGGGCAATAGGTCACGCTGCACGCCTTCGCGAGATACGTCTGGACCTGAACTCTCACCACGCTTACAGATTTTGTCGATCTCATCGATGAATACGATACCGTTGTTCTCAACGTTGTAGATCGCTTGCTCTTTAAGCTCTTCTTGGTTTACGAGTTTTGATGCTTCTTCTTCAGTCAGTGCCTTGAATGCATCTTTGATCTTCATCTTGCGGTTTTTCTTTGTATTACCCGCAAGATTTTGGAACATGCCTTGAAGTTGGTTGGTCATCTCTTCCATGCCTGGAGGAGCCATGATCTCTACACCCATTTGAGGGGCAGCGACATCGATCTCAATCTCTTTGTCGTCTAGCTTGCCTTCACGCAGCTTCTTGCGGAAGATTTGACGAGTATTTGAGTTGTCATCGCCCTGCTCGTTGTTACCCCAAGCATCGCGCGCTGGCGGTAATAATGCGTCAAGCACACGCTCTTCGGCTTGCTCTTCAGCACGGAACTTTACTTTTTCCATTGCTTGCTGGTGAGTCATCTTAATTGCTGCATCCGTTAGGTCGCGGATGATTGTTTCCACTTCCTTACCTACGTAGCCCACCTCGGTGAATTTGGTTGCTTCAACCTTGATGAAGGGTGCATTAGCCAGCTTTGCTAGGCGGCGAGCAATCTCAGTTTTACCTACACCAGTAGGACCAATCATTAGGATGTTTTTTGGTGTTACTTCAACGCGCAGGCTTTCTTCAAGCTGCATGCGACGCCAGCGGTTACGAAGTGCAATAGCAACAGAGCGCTTAGCTTTGTCTTGGCCAATAATGTGGCGATTCAGTTCGTGAACAATCTCACGAGGAGTCATTTCAGACATGTTATATCCCTTGAATTCTTGTGCTGTGTCTTTGTGGGAGCGGATTAGATCTATGCTGGTTTTGGTAGTTCAACCGTACTTTCCAGCTCTTCCACAGTTTGGTGATGGTTTGTGAATACACAGATATCACCAGCAATCTTTAGTGATTTCTCCGCAATCTCTCTTGCGTCTAAATCGGTATTTTCTAGTAGTGCTGTTGCTGCAGCTTGCGCGAAGTTACCGCCAGATCCAATAGCAATTAGGTCGTTCTCAGGTTGAACCACATCACCGTTACCAGTAATGATTAGAGAAGCTGTTTCATCAGCAACCGCAAGTAGGGCCTCTAGCTTGCGCAGTGCACGATCGCTACGCCAGTCTTTAGCTAGCTCAACGGCTGCTTTAGTTAGATGGCCTTGGTGCATTTGTAGCTTACTTTCGAAGCGCTCAAATAGGGTAAATGCATCCGCAGTACCGCCAGCAAAACCTGCCAGTACTTGGTTATTGTAGAGGCGGCGTACTTTCTTCGCGTTGCCTTTCATTACAGTGTTGCCTAGCGATACTTGTCCATCGCCAGCAATAACCACTTTGTTGTTTCGACGTACAGATACGATAGTAGTCACGAGTAGGGCCTCATAGTTATTTTGCTTTCTGTGTAAAAACTATATGAGGATGATGTAGTTAGAATTCAAGATGAAAGAGAGTGCCGGAAGAGAAGTTTGTGCAATTCGATCGATTGGCAGAAAGAAAAATGCCTAGAGAGCGCTCTCTAGGCATTTCAAGGGGTCGATTTGAGTCGTTATTGCGTCTCTTTCCAGATCGCACAAGGCTCAATTTTGGCACGTTGTAGCTTATGCTTGTCACGCTCTGCGTCGCGCTTGAAGGTGTATGGGCCTAGCACTACGCGGTACCAGCTGCTGCCTTCTTTCTTGCGGATCTTGCTGTTGATACCTTGGAATGCGATGTCGAGCTTGCGAGCCTCTGCTTGGTTGAGCTGCTTGTAAGCACCACACTGCATGATGTATGGGATCTCTGAAATCACTTGCTCTTTCGCTTTAACCTTAACCTCTTTATTCGGTAGGGTCTTCACGTACTCCCAATCCTCGGTTGGTGGTGGTGGGATCGGTTGAGATGATTTCTTTGGCGTCGACTTTGGTTTACTTACTGGTGCAGGCTGCGGTGGTTCAGGGTCATTGCTCAAGGTGTAAAGGCCATAACCAAATAGGCTTACCAAGATGATAGCCACAATGCCGCTGCGCCAAGGTTTGCGTTTAGGCGCTGATTTTCTGGCTGGCTTTTTGGTGCCTCGCCCGCGTCGTACGTAGTCTTTATTTGCCACTGATATTGAATAGAGTAATGAACACTGTTGGTATGGTAAATCAGATTGCCATTGGATGACAGCCCGTGAATTAAAAAGCCCAAGCTTGGTTCAATTTCAGCTTGGGCGTTGATAGGGGCTGGTTATCTTTGGTGCTGATTAAATCAGTCTAGGAGGCGCGGCGCTCTCGCGAATGATGAGCTGGGTCTCAAGCAGGCGAGATCCGGTTTGTACATTATTTCCTCTCAGTAGATCGAGCATCATCAGCATGGTTTGGCGACCAATCTCATAGCGAGGCTGAGAAATCGTGGTTAATGGTGGCTCACAATACTGGGAGAATTGAATATCATCAAAGCCCACAACCGATAAATCTTGAGGAACACGCAGGCCCAAAATTTTTGCTTCTTTAATTGCGGCAATGGCCATGGTGTCGTTGTGACAGAAGATAGCGGTAGGTGGCTCTGGTAGTGCGAGAAGCTCACGCACTGCTTTTGCCCCCGCTTCAAATGAAAAGTCACCGTGTACAACGTAGTCATCGGTCATGACTGCACCGGCACGACGTAAGGCTTGTTGATAGCCTTGATGGCGGAACTGGCACAAGGTTGCATCTTCAGGACCGGCAATCTGGGCGATCTTCTTGTGACCAAGTTGAGCAAGGTAATTTACCGCCTCGAATGCAGAGGTCAAGTTGTCGATATGGACCGTAGGCAGTTCTAATTCAGGAGCAAACTCGCACGCCATTACCATTGGAGGTAGGTTTTTCTGTTCTGCCTTGCTGACGTCAAAGGGAAGGTTGGTACCAAGAAGGAGCATGCCATCAGCTTGTTTGGTAAAGACTAAGTTAACGAATGAAGATTCGCGTTTTTTCTCTTGTCCACTATCACCCAATAGAACTAAGTAGCCATTCTCTACAGCAGCGTCTTCAATACCACGGATGATTTCGGTGAAGTAGGGGTCACAAATATCGGGAACAATAGCAACGATCGTTTTGGATTCATTACGGCGAAGGTTACGAGCCAGAGAGTTCGGAGAGTAGCCTGACTCCATTACTGCCGCTTCAACGCGCTTACGAGTATCAATCGATACTTTTTCAGGGTTCATTAACGCCCTGGATACCGTGGCGGTTGAGACGCCAGCCAGTTGAGCAACATCCTTCATTGTCGCCATAATCTAGTTTCCTCTTTAGTACTGCATTACCACTCGTGAATCATCAGTGATATGAGTGAGTGTGCTATTGTTGCTAGGGTCTAGTGTATGTATTTAATAAATCTAGAGTTACGGCGAGATTAACAAAAATTACACCACAAGTGTGATCTTTCTCTCGTAAATGCGACCGTAGGGGATCTCTGTAGGGATAGTTCTTTGATCCTGTTGAAGATTTAGCTGAGATCCTGAGGTTCGATGTCAATACTCCAGCGTACTTTTTTGGCATTGGGCAGCATTTGGATCGCCGGTTTTGCACTGGTGAGGATCTTTTGCATCTGCGAACGCATCCCCGTTTGTAACAAAAGCTGCCAGCGAGACTTACCTGCGCGTTTGGCTAACGGAGCAGGAGTTGGGCCTAGTACCATACAATGTTCATCAAACAATGGATGTGACTCTAGCGTTAATCGGACCTGACGTAAGAAGTCTTCGACGATGGGAGATTGTGTTCCTTCTGCTCTGAATAGCGTCAAAAAGCTAAACGGTGGCAGTGCGGCAATCTTTCTCTCTTTCAGCGCTTCCACTGCAAAGTGGTGATAGCTCTTGTTGAGCAGTGTATGTAGCAAGGCATGTTCAGGGTGGTGAGTTTGCAGTATAACCTCACCGGGTTTGCTCTCACGACCCGCTCGTCCTGCGACTTGAATAAACAGCTGCGCTAAACGCTCAGATGCGCGGAAGTCACTACTATATAGAGAGCCATCAATATCGAGTAGGGATACTAAAGTCACATTGGGGAAGTGATGCCCCTTCGCCAGCATTTGGGTACCAATCAAGATCTGATATTCGTTGTTTCGAATGGCGCGCAGTGCCTCAGCAAGGCTGCCCTTGCGACGGGTGCTATCTCGGTCGATACGAATAGTTTTGAAATCAGGGAAAAGCTGCTCTAGTTGATGTTCAAGCTGCTCGGTTCCGACGCCAACAGTCACAAGTTGTGTTGAACCACAGCCCTGACATTGATGAATTACCGGCTTCTGTGAGCCACAGTGGTGACAACGGATCTCGCGGCTGTTCTGGTGATAGGTATAATAAGCATCGCAGCGTTGACAATCTGCAATCCAACCACACTCATGACACATCAGCGCAGGGGAAAAGCCGCGGCGATTGAGGAACAGCATAACCTGATTACCAGCATTGAGATGACGACGCATCTCAGCAATTAAAGGTGCAGAGAGTCCGCTTTCTAAATATAGACCTTTAACGTCTAATACCTTGTTGGTTGTTGGCACCGCAGAGCCGGCACGCTTAGCAAGAACTAAGTGATGATATTTACCATTGAGAGCATTATGTAACGTCTCTAGTGCAGGTGTCGCCGAACCCAATACAATTGGAATCCCTTCTTTATTGGCTCGCATAATCGCGACGTCACGAGCGTGATAACGCAGGCTATCTTGTTGCTTATAAGAAGAGTCATGCTCTTCATCAACAATAATAATGCCGAGGTTAGCAAATGGTGTGAGTAGGGCTGATCGAGTACCAATGACGATACCTGCCTTTTTATCTCGCCCTGATAACCAAGCATTGAGGCGCTCAGTATCGTTGAGTCCGGAATGCACTACGTCAACACCAACGTTGAAGCGTTTTTCAAAGCGGCTAATGGTCTGTGGCGTTAGGCCAATCTCAGGAACAAGAACCAGAGCTTGCTTACCTTGCTCTAAAACGGGCTTGATGAGGTTAAGGTAAACCTCGGTTTTACCTGAGCCTGTCACCCCTTCTAGTAAGAAGCAGCCAAAGCCATCATGGTTATTTACCGCAGCAATGGCAATAGCTTGTTCTTCATTAAGTTTGGGCTTGAATTGGTCTGTCTCGACATCTTGGTGTGACCAAGCTTTTATCTGTGGGCGCTTCTCCCGTTTTTCTATCCAGTTTTTTTCTTCCAAAGCCTTGATGGTGGCGTGGGAGATCTCCTCATCGAGCAGTGCGTGAATAGAGAGGGGGCCGGATTGTAAAAGGTTGAGTGCTTTAGCCTGCTTGATGGCGGACTTTTTTACCCCAGCCATCAGCTGATCTTGCCCTTGTGGTGTCAGGCTAATCTCTACCAGTGACTGAAACTCGGCTTCTTTACCCTTACGTAGTGCTGAAGGAAGCGCATTGAACAAAGTATCGCCCAGTGGATACTGGTAAAATTGGCTGCACCAATGAAGAAGTTGGTAAAGCGATTTTGACCACAGAGGTTGGAGATCAATAAGGTGTTTGATTGGCTTGAGCTGTTCTATAGGGAAATCGGATTCACTCACCAAAGCGGTGACAATACCAATCTGAGTCTTAGGACCAAAAGGCACTGCCACACGGCCACCAACAACAGGGAAGAGATGACTCGGAATGAGGTAATCAAACTGTTTGTCTAGTGGGACGGGTAGAGCTACACGGGCAATGGTTGGTCGCATATTCATAAGGTAAGTCAGCAAAAACACGATTCAGTTTAAATCATGGCGGAATAGAATCAATCAAATGGCTGGAGATCGAAAAATAATGGCGAAAAAAGTATCAAATTGGTTGATTCAGGTATCACTATTCATTACTATACGCCGCCTTAGTGTTATGGCTCGTGGCTAACACAGCGGTACACTAGCTTTATTTTTTAACTACGTGTGGTGTCCGGCTTAGAATCGGATGGCGACACGGCCTAATTGAGGTTATCCCTATGAAACCTGGTATCCACCCAGAATACAAAGCTGTTAAAGCTACTTGTTCTTGCGGCAACGAGTTCGAATTCAACTCAACTCTAGCTAAAGATTCTATCCACCTAGACGTATGTGACAAATGTCACCCGTTCTACACTGGTAAGCAACGTATCGTTGATACAGGCGGCCGTGTTGATCGCTTCAACAAGCGTTTCGGTGCTCTTTCTTCTAAGAAGTAATTCTTCTGAAGTAAGCATAGAAAAAGGACGCCAAGGCGTCCTTTTTTGTATCTATAACCTTGCAAAATCTGCCAATTATCCTCACTCCTCCGTTCTTATTGCGTGAACTTCCCAAAATTCGAACGCATGCTCTATGCTCATAACATGGGTTGAATTGTAAACGTTCCAAAAAGTGAAATACTTTCACACATTTAAAGTGCTCAGACCTCACACTTTATTTGCCGATCTTATGTAACCCTAGCTAGGAAGTTTGAACCTCATCAATTACTATTGACGGCAACCAGACCCCTGGCGGTCAGCGACTATTACAATAATTCAGATTGAGGAAACCAATCTCATGTCTTCAGACAATAACCAACCGACTCAAGAACTGTCTCCAGAAGAACAATTTCGCCAGCAGGCACTCGACTATCATGCATACCCAACCCCGGGCAAGATTGCCGTCGAGCTAACGAAACCGGCGAACTCTGCAGCAGACCTTGCGTTGGCGTATAGCCCAGGTGTTGCTGAACCAGTACGTGAGATTGCACAGAACGTTGATAATGTTTACAAGTACACAGCGAAAGGCAACACCGTTGCGGTAATCTCGAATGGTACTGCGATCCTCGGTTTGGGTAACCTTGGACCGATCGCTTCTAAGCCGGTAATGGAAGGTAAAGCACTACTGTTCAAGCGTTTTGCTGGCCTAGACTCTTTTGATATCGAAGTGAAGCATCGCACAATTGATGAATTCGTCGACACGGTTGCAAATATCGCTGACTCATTCGGTGGGATCAATCTTGAAGACATCAAAGCACCAGACTGTTTTGAGATTGAACGTCGTTTGATCGAACGTTGTGACGTACCTGTGTTCCACGATGATCAGCACGGTACTGCGATTGTCACCGCTGCAGGCATGTTGAACGCAATCGAACTGCAAGGTAAGAAACTAGAAGAATCGACGATCGTTTGTCTGGGCGCTGGTGCGGCGGCAGTGGCTTGTATGGAGCTATTGATCAAGTGTGGCGCAATGCGTGAGAAGATCTACATGCTAGATCGTAAAGGCGTGATCCATACTCGTCGTGATGATCTCAATGAGTACAAACAGCTATTCGCGAACAACACTGATAAGCGTACGCTAGAAGATGTGATTGAGGGGGCTGACCTGTTCCTAGGTGTATCCGGTCCAAACTTGCTTCCTGCGGAAGCACTTAAACTAATGGCTGATAAGCCTGTTGTGTTCGCATGTTCAAACCCAGATCCAGAGATCAAACCTGAGCTTGCTCATGAGGTTCGTAATGACCTAATTATGGGTACGGGCCGCTCTGATTACCCTAACCAAGTAAACAATGTGCTGTGTTTCCCATTCATTTTCCGTGGTGCACTGGATGTGCGTGCAAGTGAGATTAATGATGAAATGAAATTGGCTGCGGTTGAGGCTATTCGTCAGCTAGCGAAAGAAGAGGTTCCTGCCGAGGTATTGACAGCAGCAGGCGCTGAGAAGCTAGAGTTCGGGCCTGACTACATCATTCCTAAACCAATGGATGCGCGCTTACTTCCACGTGTGGCAAAAGCGGTAGCAGAAGCAGCGGTAGTAGCGGGCGTAGCTCGTATCGAAATGCCAGAAAACTACATGGCATAGTAGCAAGGCTTAACAATAAAAACGGGACGCTCAAGCGTCCCGTTGTTTTATCTGGCTTTTGAAACTTTTGTATTCCCCCGAATCACAATCGCTTCAATCACTCTTACCTTTATTCTTCGTCGAAGGCTTCGAACTCGATGCCCATCTCTGTCATCAGTGCTTTTGCTTCAGCAGGGATGTCGTCTGGTCGGTCTTTACGTAGGTCTTCATCGGTTGGCAGTGGTTGGCCTGTGTAGGCATGTAGGAATGCTTCACACAATAGCTCACTGTTGGTTGCGTGACGTAGGTTATTAATCTGGCGGCGAGTACGCTCGTCGGTTAGAACCTTTAATACTTTAAGTGGGATAGAAACAGTGATTTTTTTCACTTGTTCGCTTTTCTTACCGTGTTCTGCGTAAGGGCTAATGTATTCGCCATTCCAGTCTGCCATTGCACACCTTCGTTATTGTTAGAGTAAATAGGATAGATAGTGGGATTCTAGCGGGATTTACTGCCATAAGCAAAGACATATAGACGTCTGGAAGTGTTGACGTCTTATCTTGCGATGGTAGAGTAGGGAGTAATAAAGAATAAGATATATCCGACCAGCTTGATAGTCGATATATATTATCCTCGAATCAAGAATATTCGACAGATTTGATTAGGAAAGGAATACCCTATGAGCGCTCGCAAACCAGCAACGATTGCTGTCCGTACTGGGATTGAATCAGACACTCAACATCACGCGGTTGTCCCACCGATTTACCTATCGACCAACTACGGTTTTCCTGCATTTGGTGAAGTACCAAACTATGACTATACCCGCTCGGGTAACCCAAACCGTGGACTGTTAGAAACTGCATTGTTTGAGCTTGAATCTGGTAAAGGTGCGGTGGTGACTAACTGTGGTACATCAGCGCTCAACTTATGGGTATCGGCTTTCCTTGGTCCTGATGACCTGATTGTTGCACCGCATGATTGCTATGGCGGTACGTATCGTCTATTTAACACTCGCTCACAAAAGGGTGACTTTAAGGTTGAGTTTGTTGATCAGTCTGATGAGCAAGCGTTCGATGCAGCGATTGAGAAGAAGCCAAAACTTATCCTGCTAGAAACGCCATCTAACCCGTTGGTGCGTGTGGTTGATATTGCCGCTGTGTGTGAAAAAGCAAAGCAAGTGGGAGCGCTAGTTGCTGTCGACAATACCTTTTTGACCCCGATATACCAAAAGCCTTTAGAGCTTGGTGCTGACTTTGTTATTCACTCAACCACTAAATACATCAATGGTCACTCTGATGTGATTGGCGGTGTAGTAATTACAAAAACGGAAGAGCATGCAGAAGAGCTCGCTTGGTGGGGCAACTGCATCGGTGCAACCGGAACACCGTTTGATAGCTATATGACGCTGCGTGGTATTCGTACACTTGGTGCCCGTATGCGTGTACATGAAGAAAGCTCACAAGCGATTCTTGATTTTCTCAAGCAGCAAGAACTCATCGCCAAGATCTACCACCCAAGCCTACCAGAGCATCCTGGTCATGAGATAGCCAAGAAGCAGCAATCCGGTTTCGGCTCAATGCTGAGCTTTGAGTTTGGTGGTTCTTTTGAGGCATTGAAGTTCTTTGTTGGTGAACTTCAACTGTTCTCACTCGCAGAGTCACTGGGTGGTGTTGAGAGCCTTATCTGTCACCCAGCCTCTATGACTCATCGCGCAATGGGTGAGGAAGCGCTAGCTGAAGCCGGTGTTTCTCAACAATTATTGCGTTTATCGGTGGGGCTTGAAGATGCCGATGACCTGATTGAAGACCTGCGTCAGGCATTTGCCAAGACCAAGGAGGCATTTTAATGTCTTCTCTCAACCATACTCGTCAACTGCATAAATTTGGTGGTAGTAGCCTGGCGAATCCAGAATGCTATCGGCGTGTGGCAAGCATTCTTAAACAGTATTCAGCGGCTGACGACTTGGTCGTGGTATCCGCTGCCGGTAAGACAACCAACCGTCTTATTGAGTTTCTTGATGCGATTGATCACGATGGTCGTGTCGCGCACGAGAAGCTACAAGAGTTGCGTCAGTTCCAGTTTTCGTTAATTGAAGAACTGCTTGAAAGTGAGCGTCAGCAACCGCTAGCAGAAACGCTCAAGAAAGAGTTTTCTGCATTGGGTGAGCTTTCTTATCCGTTAACCAATGCGCAGAAATCTGCCGTAATGGGACATGGAGAGGTGTGGTCATCTCGCCTGCTTGCAGCCCTACTCGAACAGCAAGGTATGCCAGCCGTGGCGCAAGATGCTCGTGCATTCTTACGTGCAGAAGTGGGCACTCAACCAGAGGTCGATCGTGGCCGCTCTTACGGTTTACTAAAAGAAGTACTAGCTCAGCATTCGCATCATCGAGTAGTGATTACCGGTTTCATGGCGCAAAGCGAAGAGGGCGAAACGGTTCTTCTCGGCCGTAATGGCTCAGATTACTCTGCAACGGTGATTGGTGCCTTAGCAGAGGTTGATTGTGTCACTATCTGGAGTGATGTTGCTGGGGTATATAGTGCAGACCCGCGCGTAGTCAATGATGCGTGCTTACTCCCTTTACTACGCTTAGATGAGGCAAGTGAGCTGGCTCGCTTGGCTGCTCCAGTTCTGCATAGCCGTACTCTTCAGCCTGTAGCGCAAAGCTCGATGGATTTGAGTCTTCGTTGCAGCTATCAACCCGAAGCTGGCTCGACACGTATTGAGCGTGTGCTTGCATCTGGGCGTGGTGCCAAGATTATCACCTCATTGGATGAGGTGTTGATTGTACAGCTTACTTTCTCTCAAGGTCATGAGTTTGCTCGCATTGAGAAAGACGTGATGGCTCAGCTGAAACGTGCTCAACTCGAGCCGTTGGCATTTGAGGCGCAAGCCGATCAAAACTGTATCCGCCTTGCTTACACTACAGAGATCGCTGGTGGCGCTTTGTCCTATTTACAGGATGCGGCGATTGAAGCAGAGATTAAGCTGCAAGAAGGCTATTCCTTTGTAGCAGCTGTTGGGGCGGGCGTCACTAAGAATCCAAATCACTGCTACGGCTTTTATCAGCAGCTCAAAAGTGCCAAGGTTGAGTTCATCTGTGAATCTGAATCTGGCCTTAGCTTAGCGGCAGTAGTGCGTAAAGCAGATACCAATAGCCTGGTCTCAAGTATCCACTCTCAGCTGTTCCAGGCGCAGAAGCGCGTTGCGGTCGCGCTGTGTGGCAAAGGTAATATTGGCTCGAGCTGGCTTGAGTTGTTTGCAGAGCAAAAGACGGAGCTAGAAAAACGTCACGGTATGGTGTTTGAGCTCGTTTCTGTCGTGGATAGTCAGACTTACTGGTTTGATGAATCGGGAATTAATCCTGCTCATGTTGAGAGTCACTTTGATGAAGAGTCTGTCGCTCATCAAGATAGCGCTTGGCTAGAGAAGCTTGGTGCAATTCAAGGTTATGATGAGGTAGTGATCCTCGATGTCACAGCGAGTAAAGAGCTTGCGGGTTACTATGTCGCGATTGCTGAGCAAGGTATCCACCTGATCTCTGCGAATAAAGTGGCGGGTTCAGCTTCAAGTGAGTACTACCATCAGGTTCAGGATGCGTTCTCTAAGATTGGTCGTCATTGGTTATACAACGCTACTGTGGGCGCTGGCCTACCGATTAACCACACCGTTCGCGATCTGAAAGAAAGCGGCGATGAAATCATTGCTTTATCCGGCATCTTCTCAGGTACACTTTCTTGGTTGTTCCAGCAGTTTGATGGTGCCGTACCTTTTCACCAGTTGGTAGACCTTGCTTGGCAGCAAGGCTTAACGGAACCGGACCCTCGCTCTGACCTCGATGGCTCAGATGTTATGCGTAAGTTAGTTATCCTTGCTCGAGAGTCTGGTCTCGATATCGAACCTGAGAGCGTGAAGGTTGAATCACTGGTGCCAGAGGAGCTTGCTGAGCTGTCATTGGACGACTTTCTCGATAAGGCGGAGCTGCTAAGTGAGATCTTGGCTGAGCGTTTGAAGAGAGCGCAGCGTGATGGCAAGGTGCTTCGTTATGTTGCTCGTCTAGAGAAAAACGGTAAGGCGACAGTAGGCATTGAAGACCTTGCAGCAGAGCATGCACTGGCGAACTTACTACCATGTGACAATATCTTTGCTATCGAGAGTAAGTGGTACAAGGATAACCCACTGGTTATTCGTGGCCCTGGTGCAGGACGAGAAGTCACGGCAGGGGCCATCCAATCGGATCTGAACCGTTTAGCTGGTTTGTTCTAACTAGAGTTAAAGGTCTAAATCTAAGTCGATTTTATAAGGAGGAAGCATCAATAGTGCTTCCTTTTTTTACTTCAAATCTGCTCACCTTCATCATGAATAAAATTCATAATCGATCCTGTTGACATTAAATCCTATCCAATACATTCTGTAGACATATAGACGTCCAAACGTCGTTCTAAGGAATTTAGATTTTTGGCGATTCGTAGAGAAGGGATCGTTATTTAGGGAGAGAGTTATGGGATACACACACGCAAGCCATATTGATGCGCTAAACCAGAACATTGCTGAGTTGTCAGACAACATTAACGTATCATTTGAGTTTTTTCCACCAAGCAGTGAGAAGATGGAAGAGACGCTGTGGAATTCTGTACACCGCCTAAAAACGCTTCAACCTAAGTTTGTTTCGGTAACTTATGGTGCAAACTCAGGTGAGCGTGATAGAACACACTCAATTATCAAAGAGATCAAAGATCAAACCGGTTTAGTAGCCGCGCCACACCTAACTTGTATCGATGCTTCTCGTGAAGAACTGATTCAAATTGCCGATGACTATTGGGAAAATGGCATCAAGAGTATCGTAGCACTGCGTGGTGACATTCCACCGGGTGGCGGTGCACCTGAGATGTACGCATCGGATCTAGTCGAGCTTTTGAAAGCTCGCCATGACTTTGATATCTCGGTTGCGGCTTTTCCTGAGGTTCACCCAGAAGCGAAGAGTGCGCAGTCTGATCTGCTTAACCTGAAGCGCAAAGTCGATGCGGGCGCAAACCGTGCAATCACTCAGTTCTTTTTTGATGTAGAAAGCTACCTTCGTTTTCGTGACCGCAGTGTTGCGGCTGGTATTGATGTTGAGATTGTTCCGGGTATCCTGCCGGTTTCAAATTTTAAGCAGGCTTCACGCTTTGCGGCAATGAACAACGTTAAGGTGCCAGGTTGGATGGCGAAGCAGTTTGAAGGCCTGGATGATGACCCTACAACCCGTCAGTTAGTTGGTGCGAGCCAGGCGATTGATATGGTGCGAATCCTGAGCCGAGAAGGGGTGAAAGACTTCCACTTCTATACATTAAACCGTGCGGAAATGACCTACGCGTTATGTCATACATTGGGTGTGCGTCCTCAGGTTTAATGAGTAGCCAAATATCGACAGATTGAGCGAGTGCAAAAAAGGCTGAAATCGTAAGATTTCAGCCTTTCGTTTATTCATGAGAGTTGGTCATTAATGACCCGCTTGTAGCTCGTCTAAGACTTCTTCTGCCCAATCAATCCACGCTTGGCGTGTTAAAAGGTTACGGCGGAGTGTTAGGCGCTCAAGTCGCATCTGCTTGCTGAGTGATGCCGCATCAGCGTAGTGTGTTGCTTCGATCTCTTTGTAGTGAGTGATTAGCAGCTTAGACTCTTCAACCAATTCAGATAGTTGGAATTGGAAAGGGTTAGAAGCTTGAATGTTACATGCCATCAATTTAGCAGAGAACTCATCACGAACTGTTGGGTGAACCATCGGTTGTTCAAACCAATCACCTAACGCTGCACGGCCTGCGTCGGTAATAGAATAAACCTTACGGTCTGGTTTACCATCTTGTGGCTGGAGTTCGCATGTTACCATTTCATTCTGAGCCATTTTATTTAGCTCGCGGTAAACCTGCTGGTGGCTTGCTTTCCAGAAGTACCCAATACTTGCAGAAAACTCTTTAGTAATGTCGTATCCGGTTGCGTCGCGTGTACTTAGTACTGTGAGAATTACGTGTGGTAATGACATGTCTTCAATCCAAAATAAATGAAATCTAGCTACTTAAGCGTCAACCTTACTTCTGTTGGTAAGGGATATAGTGCTGCGCGTAAGCAGTACTCTATAGCGATTTGCTACAAGAGTAATGTCACCTTGGTAAGCCGTTGTCACAAGTTCAACTGAGGTTTCGCTCTTCGTCTTTAGCGCCTTTCTTGATGGCAACTTGTGTCATCAGCGTCATTATTTTTTTACGAGTTTGCTTGAGCGGCTGCGTAGTATATCTAAATAATAAGCATAAAGTAGAATACAATCCGCATTTTGCAATAAAAAGTGACAAATTACTCAGTAATTACTTGCTGGCAAAATAAAAGGGTCGCTAGTTGCGACCCTTTGTTCCTTGCATGGAGTTTTTCACTAGTTCCTGGTTAGCCCGTGTTGCGCATACCTGCAGCAATACCAGCGATAGTCACCATCAATGCTTCTTCTAGCTCTGGTTGTGACTCTTCAGACTGACGAGTTCGGTATAGTAGCTCCGCTTGAAGCATGTTCAATGGCTCTACGTAGATGTTACGTAGGCGAATTGATTCAAGGCCCCATGGGTCTGCTTGCATCAAGTTCTCGTGGTTATCCACGTTAAGAACCGTTTTAATGTCTTTTTGCAGCTGCTCACGCAGGCGATCACCCAGTGATACAAGCTCAGGCTCTGCTAAACGTTCATCGTAGTAACGAGAGATCTCTAGGTTACACTTCGAGTAAACCATCTCAAGCATACCTAAGCGAGTTGAGAAGAACGGCCATTCACGACACATCTCTTCAAGTAACGCTTGGTGGCCTTGGTCGACAGAGTACTGAATCGCTTCGCCAGCCCCTAACCAAGCTGGAAGTACTAGGCGGTTTTGACTCCATGAGAAGATCCATGGAATCGCACGCAAGCTTTCTACGCCGCCGTTTGGGTTACGTTTTGCAGGACGTGAACCTAGAGGTAGTTTACCTAGCTCTAGTTCTGGTGTTGCTTGACGGAAGTAAGGAACGAAATCTGCTTCACCACGCACAACACCACGGTATGCATCGCAAGAAACCTGTGATAGCACTTCCATTAGGTCACGCCATGCTTGTTTTGGCTCTGGAGGTGGAAGAAGGTTCGCTTCTAGGATTGCACTTGCATACATGTTGAAGCTGTTTACGGCAACCTCTGGCAGGCCAAGCTTAAAGCGAATCATCTCACCTTGTTCAGTTACGCGAAGACCGCCTTTCAAGCTGCGAGGTGGTTGAGACAATAGCGCCGCATGTGCAGGAGCACCACCACGACCAACAGTACCGCCACGACCGTGGAATAGAGTTAGCTCAATGCCTTCTTCTTCCGATACTTTAACGAGTTTGTCCATTGCATCATATTGAGCCCAGCCCGCAGCCATTACGCCAGCATCTTTTGCTGAGTCAGAATAACCGATCATCACCATTTGGTGGTTTTGAATAAAGCCACGGTAAAGGTCGATGCCCATTAGTTGCTTGATAACTGCTTCAGAGTTGTTCAAATCGTCCAGAGTTTCGAATAGTGGACAAACGTCTAGGCGGTAAGGACAACCTGCTTCTTGAAGCAGTAGGTGTACAGCAAGTACGTCTGATGCAGTTCGTGCCATAGAGATAACATATGCACCAAAGGCTTCACGAGGTTGAGAAGCAATAATACGACAAGTATCAATGACTTCTTGTACTTCTGGAGATGGTTGCCAGTCGCGAGGAAGCAGTGGGCGTTTTGAGCTAAGCTCGTTAGTCAGGAATGCGACCTTGTCTTGCTCAGACCATTGATCGTAGTCACCAATGCCTAGGTAACGAGTCAGTTCAGATAGTGCATCTGAGTGACGAGTACTTTCTTGACGGATATCTAGGCGAACTAGGTGGATTCCAAAAGCTTTTACGCGGCGCAGTGTATCGAGTAGTGAGCCATCTGCAATGACGCCCATGCCACCCTCGTGCAGCGATTGGTAACATGCATACAGCGGTTCCCAAAGTTGCTCTACTTTTTGTAGCGGTGCTTTAACTGAAAGCGCTTGGCCTTCAAGCTTAGTCTCCAGGATCTCTACTGTTGCGCTTAGCAACTGACGCAGGTCTTTCAGGATTGCACGGTATGGTTCATGTGAGTCTTCGCCTGCTAGCTCTCGCACCTGGTCGTTACACTGAGTCATTGAAAGCTCACTAATGAGCTCGTTGATGTCGTTCAGGTACAACTCAGCTGCTTTTGAGCGAGATAGTAGCATCACTTCACGAGTGATTTTGTGCGTTACAAATGGGTTACCATCTCGGTCGCCACCCATCCAAGATGAGAAGTGAACTGGGCGTGCATCAATTGGCAGGCCTTCACCTAGGTAGCCTTCAATACGCTCATCCATTTCACGCAAGAATTCTGGTACTGCTTCCCATAGAGAGTTCTCAACAACCGCAAAGCCCCATTTAGCTTCATCTAGAGGAGTAGGGCGCTGCTTACGGATAACATCCGAGTGCCAGCTTTGGGCGATCAATTGCTCAAGGCGGCGTTCTGTCTTGTGGCGTTCTTTATAGGAAAGGTCGCTTAGCTCCAGCTTAGATAGACACTCGTTGATTTTCACCAGTTTGTTAATCATGGTGCGACGAGTGATTTCTGTTGGGTGAGCGGTTAGTACGAGCTCGATGTTCAGTTCACGAACGGCTTGAGCAGCGTCTAACTTGCTGATGTTGTTTTGAGAAAGCTTAGAGAAAAGGTGGTTTAGGGCGTCTGGTTCGCAGACTTGTTCTTCACAATGGCGAGAGATAGTGTGGTACTGCTCAGCCATGTTCGTGAGGTTTAGAAATTGGTTGAATGCGCGAGCAACTGGGGTGAGTTGTTCGTTTGGCAGGTTTTTGATCTCTTCGATCAGTGCTTGTCTATCTTCAGCACTCCCTGCTCCTGACTTTGAAAGCTTACGAATGGTTTCCACTTTATCTAAAATAGCGTCACCATGTGCATCCTTGATGGTGTTACCCAGTAAGCGTCCAAGCATGCTTACATTGCTTTTTAAAGCGGAGTATTTCTCATTCATTTCGTCCTGCCTCGTAAAAAAATTACATCCAATGTTCTTTGTTAGCTAGACAATCTAGCGAAAACTTTGGCTGTTAGTCAAATAAAGCCTCAATAGTTTTCAATGATTCGGTCAATAGGTGGTGCGCAATCGTTGCATTGGCGCAGGGGTACTCAATCTGAAATTAAATTACAAAAAAGGGTGGCGAACAGACAAAGCTCATGTATCGACACCCTTTATGAAGTTTCATTAGAAACAGTACTGATACATTGCTTGAGAGAGTACCTTGATGGTTGGGTCGATGAAATCGAAGCTCAGGAACTCATCGGGTTGGTGTGCTTGATCAATTGAGCCAGGGCCAAGAACCAATGTTGGGCAAAGCTGTTGTAAGAAGGGCGCTTCGGTACAGTAGTTTACGGTTTCTGATTTAGTCTCACAGATGGTTTCAACACCATGAATAAAGGGATGGTCATGCTCACATTCGTAGCCTGGAATCGGCTCATGCAGTGGTGTGATCGAGAGTCGGCCTGGCCATTTGGCTTCAACCTCTTTCAGTGCGTCCTTTAACAGATTGTCTAGTCCATCGAGGCTAATACCTGGTAGTGGACGAACATCGTAATGCAGTTCACAGCAGCCACAGATTCGGTTTGCGCTATCTCCGCCGTGAATATGGCCTAGGTTTAGGGTTGGGCTCGGAATGGCAAAGCCAGGGTGATGGTATTCTTTGATCAAGCGATCACGCAGTTGCATCATAGCGAACAACACTTCATGCATGATCTCAATCGCATTCACGCCGAGTGCAGGGTCAGAAGAGTGGCCAGACTTACCGGTTACGCGAATGGCATTGGCCACATGACCCTTGTGTCCACGAATAGGTACTAGGCTTGTTGGTTCCCCGATAATACAGTAGTCCGGTTTAAACGGCGCATTGTCGGTGAAGTGACGTGCCCCAAGCATAGTCGTCTCTTCATCACAGGTAGCCAAGATATAGAGGGGTTTAGTTTGTTTACTCCAGTCTACCTTTTTTACCGCTTCAATAATAAACGCAAAGAAACCTTTCATATCAGCGGTGCCAAGGCCATAGAAGCGGTTGTTGTGTTCTGTCAAAGCGTGTGGGTCGAAGTTCCAGCGGCCTTCATCGTAAGGTACGGTGTCAGAGTGTCCCGCAAGTAGTAGACCCCCTTCGCCACTACCCCGTTTGGCAATAAGGTTGTGTTTACCCGGTTCGACTTCAATGACTTCAACTTTAAACTGCATATCTCGCAGCCAAGTGGCGAGCTTTTCAATCACCTTTGCGTTGCCTTCATCCCATGAGGAATCCGTTGAGCTAATTGAAGAGGTAGAAATCAGTCCACCATAGATATCGAGAAATTTTGGTACTTGCTGCATAGGATCTTCACTTTTCCAGTTGACAGAGTTCACATAACACGGTAAAACACATACTAAATCATTTTTAGTGAATAAAAAATCACTTTAAAGCGAAGTTAAGTATATTTTTAGTCATTGGTTATAAGTTGGTTTAGGTGGGTGTGATGTTGAAGACAGCGATTATCGGAGCAAGCGGCTATACAGGAGCAGAGCTCGCTCTCATGGTAGAGAAACACCCACACCTCAAGCTAGCAGGTTTGTACGTTTCCGCCAACAGCGTTGATGCGAATAAGCCTATTGCTGCGCTACACGGAAAACTGGCTGGAATTATTGATGCACCGGTTCAACCTTTGGTAAATCCTGCAAAGGTAGCTCAAGAGTCGGATGTTGTCTTCCTTGCTACCGCTCATGAGGTTAGCCACGACTTAGCAGCAACCTTCATTGAACAGGACTGCCAGGTATTTGACCTATCGGGTGCGTTTCGTGTTAAAGGTGAAGACTTCTACGATACCTATTACGGTTTTACGCATCAGTTCCCGCAGTATCTTGATTCTGCTGCGTATGGCCTGGCTGAGTGGAATGAAGACGCGATCAAAGAAGCGCAACTTGTGGCCGTCGCCGGTTGTTACCCGACCGCATCACAATTGGCACTAAAACCACTTGTTGAAGGTAAGCTTCTAGACCCAAACCAATGGCCAGTTATTAATGCGACCAGTGGTGTAACGGGGGCAGGCCGTAAAGCAACCATGACCAATAGCTTTTGTGAGGTGAGCTTGCAGCCTTATGGTGTATTTAATCACCGTCACCAACCAGAGATCGCGACTCACTTAGGAACGGATGTGATCTTCACACCACACCTAGGTAACTTTAAGCGTGGCATTTTGGCGACGATTACCGTCAAGCTGGCACCGGGTGTGATTGAGCAAGACGTTGCTCAAGCATTTGAAACTGCTTATCTAGATAAACCTGCAGTACGCCTACTCGACACCTTGCCACGCATTCAAGACGTTGAGAATACACCCTTCTGCGATTTAGGGTGGAAGATTCAAGGTCAGCACCTGATTGTTGTTTCGGCGATCGATAACCTATTGAAAGGCGCATCGAGTCAAGCAATGCAGTGTCTGAATATTCATTACGGCTACCCAGCTTTAACCGCTCTGATTTAAGGATAACGATGATGAATAACGTAAATTCAACCCCATTAGTAGTGAAACTTGGTGGCGCAGCTTTAGAGTGCAGCGATACCTTAAGTCAACTTTTTAAAGCGGTAGCGGAGTATCAAAAAAGTGCGCAACGATCGATTGTCATCGTCCATGGCGGTGGTTACCTCGTTGATGACCTTATGAAGAAGTTGAATCTTGAAACAGTTAAAAAGGATGGTCTACGTGTCACGCCGTATGAGCAGATTCCTGTCATTGCCGGTGCACTTGCGGGCACAGCAAACAAACTGCTTCAAGGCCAAGCGATTAAAGATGGCTTAAATGCTGTAGGCCTGAGTCTGGCCGATGGCGGCTTATGTTCGGTTGAAGAGCTGAACCCAGAATTAGGTGCTGTTGGTAAAGCCACGCCAGGTAATGGCGAAGTATTGCAAGCAATTCTGGCAGCTGGTGCGATGCCGATCATCAGCTCTATCGGTTTAACGACTCAGGGGCAATTGATGAACGTCAATGCAGATCAAGCGGCAGTCGCTGTTGCTGGAGCGCTTGATGCGGATCTTGTTTTGTTGTCTGATGTTAGCGGTGTGCTAGACGGTAAAGGACACCTGATCCCATCACTAGATAAGCAGCAAGCTCAAGATCTAATCCAAGGCCAAGTGATTACCGACGGTATGATCGTTAAGGTTGAAGCGGCGCTACAAGCGGCTAATGATTTAGGCCGAGCGATAGAGGTAGCAACGTGGCGTTACCCAGAAAAATTAAACCAATTATTTGCAGGTAAGAGCATCGGAACACAGTTCTTACCTCAGTGATAGCAAGACGCTCTTCAACTATTTGAGCGCAAATTGAATCACTCAGTCAGTTTTGAATTTTAATCTATTTATTATCAATTTCCTCTGACCGCCATGTGCAGTAAGGAAACTAGGAGAACACAATGAGCAAAGTAAACGTAAATAAAGTAGTCGTAGCCTACTCTGGCGGTCTAGATACTTCAGTAATCATCCCGTGGCTAAAAGAAAACTACGATTGTGAAGTGGTCGCGTTTGTAGCCGATGTTGGTCAAGGCGCAGAAGAACTAGAAGGTATCGAGGCAAAAGCAAAGGCTTCAGGTGCATCTGAGTGCTACATTGCAGATCTAAAAGAAGAAATGGTTGCTGATTACATCTTCCCTACACTAAAAACGGGCGCTTACTATGAGGGCAAATACCTTCTAGGTACGTCGATGGCTCGTCCTATCATTGCTAAAGCGCAGGTAGAAGTGGCGCGTAAAGTGGGAGCGGATGCATTGTGTCATGGTTGTACGGGTAAGGGGAACGACCAAGTTCGTTTTGAGGGTGCATTTGCAGCGCTAGCACCAGACCTACACGTGATTGCACCTTGGCGTGAGTGGGATCTAGTTAGCCGTGAGGAGTGCTTAGACTACCTTGCTGAGCGCAACATCCCATGTACGGCATCACTGACTAAGATCTACTCTCGTGACGCAAACGCGTGGCACATCTCTACAGAAGGTGGTGTTCTTGAAGATACGTGGAATGCACCCAATGATGATTGCTGGGCATGGACTGTTGACCCTGAGCAAGCACCAAATGAATCTGAAACTGTCACGCTCAAAATTGAAAAAGGTGAAGTGGTTGCCGTTGACGGTGAAACAATGACGCCATACAACGCGTTGGTTTACCTAAACGAAAAAGGTGCGAAGCACGGTGTTGGTCGTATCGACATCGTAGAGAACCGTCTTGTGGGTATGAAATCTCGCGGTTGTTACGAAACTCCGGGTGGCACAATCATGATGGAAGCGCTGCGTGCGGTTGAGCAACTTGTGCTGGATAAAGCCTCTTTCGAGTTCCGTGAAGAGTTGGGTGTGAAGGCTTCTCACCTTGTTTATGATGGTCGTTGGTTCACGCCACTATGTAAATCAATCTTGGCTGCATCAGAAGAGCTAGCTCAAGATGTGAATGGTGAGGTAGTGGTTAAGCTGTACAAAGGCCACGCAACAGTTACTCAGAAACGTTCGGACAATAGCTTGTACTCAGAAGAGTTTGCAACCTTTGGTGAGGACGAGGTGTACGATCAAAGCCATGCTGAAGGCTTCATTCGTCTTTACTCTCTCTCGAGCCGTATCAGAGCGCTGAACAGCCAAAAATAACATTTAGGTTGTTGTAACTTAGAGACAAAATCCTTCGGAGCCCAGTTCATTGATTAGATGAATTGGGCTTCGATTTTTTGTATCGGGAGGACTATAATAATCCAATAGCAGTATTTTGAATAAATATGTAAAAATAATGAATTTATACTTTATTTATCGGCGGAAATACCGTAGATTGGAAGCATCAAAAGAATACTGACATATAATCAGAATTACCAAGTTTGAGATCACAGTGAGCACTGTGCAGTTAGGAGAGACACCATGGCATTATGGGGCGGTAGATTTACCCAAGCGGCAGATACAAGGTTTAAAGACTTTAACGATTCACTGCGCTTCGATTACCGACTAGCAGAACAAGATATTGTTGGTTCAATTGCGTGGTCTAAAGCACTGCTTTCTGTCGGTGTTCTTTCTGAGCAAGAACAGCAAAAACTAGAGCTTGCACTTAACGAGCTGAAGCTTGAGGTGATGGAAGACCCACACCAGATTCTAAGCTCAGATGCTGAAGATATTCACTCTTGGGTGGAACAAAGACTGATTGGTAAAGTCGGTGATCTAGGTAAAAAACTTCATACTGGCCGTTCTCGTAACGACCAAGTAGCAACTGACCTTAAGCTATGGTGTCGTCAGCAAGGTCATCAGCTACTTCTAGCACTTGATCGTCTGCAAAGTCAGATGGTTGAAGTCGCAAAAGCACACCAAGGTACGGTACTGCCGGGTTACACGCACTTGCAGCGTGCTCAACCGGTGACGTTTGCTCATTGGTGTTTGGCTTATGTTGAAATGTTTGAGCGTGATTACTCTCGTCTGAGTGATGCAATTAAACGCTTGGATACTTGCCCATTAGGGTCGGGTGCACTTGCAGGTACCGCGTATCCGATGGACCGTGAGCAGCTGGCTCACAACCTAGGCTTCCGCCGTGCAACACGTAACTCTTTGGATTCCGTATCGGATCGTGACCATGTGATGGAACTGATGTCGATCGCTTCTATCTCAATGCTGCACCTTTCTCGTCTTGCTGAAGATATGATTTTCTACAACTCTGGTGAATCAAACTTCATCGAGCTTGCTGACACAGTGACGTCTGGTTCGTCGCTGATGCCACAGAAAAAGAACCCAGATGCGCTAGAACTTATCCGTGGTAAAACCGGGCGCGTGTATGGTTCTCTTGCTGGCATGATGATGACAGTAAAAGCTCTGCCATTGGCATACAACAAAGACATGCAAGAAGACAAAGAAGGGCTGTTTGATGCTCTTGATACTTGGAACGATTGTATGGAAATGGCGGCACTGTGCTTTGATGGCATCAAGGTGAACGGTGAGCGTACTCTAGAGGCGGCTAAGCAAGGCTACGCCAACGCAACTGAGTTAGCGGATTACCTAGTAGCGAAAGATATTCCATTCCGTGAAGCACACCATATCGTAGGTGTTGCTGTTGTCGGTGCGATTGCCAAAGGCTGTGCCCTAGAAGAGCTATCAATTACAGAGCTAAAAGAGTTCTCTGACGTGATTGAAGAAGATGTCTACGACATTCTGACGATTGAATCTTGTCTCGAGAAACGTAGCGCTCTGGGTGGCGTATCTCCTAAGCAGGTTGCTTTTGCTGTCGACCAAGCAGAGCAGCGTTTGTCTCAGCGTGATGCCTCTAAAGTGAATGTTCGTCCTGCACGTCTGACCGATGTGGAAGAGCTCGAGGGTATGGTCGCGTACTGGGCTAACCTTGGTGAGAACCTACCACGATCTCGTAATGAACTGGTTCGCGATATCGGCTCGTTCGCTGTCTCTGAACACCATGGTGAAGTCACGGGGTGCGCATCGCTGTATGTTTACGACTCAGGCTTGGCAGAGATTCGTTCACTAGGTATTGAAGCTGGTTGGCAAGGACAAGGTCATGGTACCGCGATTGTTCAGCACCTAGTAGAGAAGGCTCGTCAGATGGCAATCAAGAAAGTGTTTGTACTGACTCGCACACCAGAGTTCTTTATGAATCACGACTTCAATCCAACATCTAAGAGCTTGCTGCCTGAGAAGGTGCTTAAGGATTGCGATCAGTGTCCACGTCAGCATGCATGTGATGAGGTTGCGCTAGAGATCAATCTTGTAGAGAAAGTAATTGCAAAGGTCAATGTTGCATAACTGATTGAAAGTAAAAGCATCGACAAAATATTTTAAAAATCGTCGATTTGTTTTGAACCTTTTAGAAAGAGCAAGGTCTACATAAATACCACTGCTTTTTCTTAGAAGAATCTAAGAAGGCCCCAATATCGGATTTGATGTTGGGGCTTTTTTCTGTCTGCTATCCGCCTCTCTGTTATCATGGTTCATTGTTAATTATTGGTTGCTCCCATGTCTTGCCCATACTGTCAGTCAAATTGGTTCTGGAAAAAAATAGGCCGCTGTAAGCGCTGCATGATTCAGTTGTTTGTACTGAGCGTTTTGGGGTGGGGGAGTTGGTGGTTATTGTTTGCTGATAACCCAAAGAGTGTGGAGGCGGTTGCATTGCTGCTGTTGTCGGTCGCTTGTAACAGCTTGCTCGCTTTGCATCTTATTAAAATGGTATGGTTAAGAATGATAAAAGGGACGCAGTAGCGTCCCTTTGAAATCTTTGCTCTATGAGAGATAATTCTAGCTCTCTAGCTCTCTAGCTCTCTAGCTCTTATGCCTTCTCTGCTAGGTAAACATCTAGCTCTTCGCTGCCACCGATGTGCTTACCACCGATAAAGACTTGAGGCACGGTTGAACGACCAGAAATCGCGCGCAGACTTACTGTTGTCGCATCCTTACCAAGAACTACTTCTTCATAGTTTAGACCGTGGTCGATTAACGCTTGTTTTGCTTTCATACAGAATGGGCAACCCGGTTTAGAGAATACGGTGATTGACTCTTGTTCTTTGTGCTCAGGTGCGATGTACTCAAGCATCGTATCTGCGTCAGAAACCTTGAACGGGTCGCCTGGCTCGTTTGGCTCAATGAACATTTTCTCTACAACACCGTTTTTCACTAGCATGCTGTAGCGCCATGAGCGTTTACCAAAGCCTAGGTCATTTTTCTCAACAAGCATGCCCATGCCGTCAGTGAAGTCACCGTTGCCATCTGGAATGAAGGTGATGTTTTCTGCTTCTTGGTCTGCTTTCCATGCGTTCATAACGAAGGTGTCATTAACTGAAACACACAGAATGTCATCAACGCCATGTTCTTTGAATACTGAGAACAGCTCGTTGTAACGAGGTAGGTGAGTGGATGAACATGTTGGTGTGAATGCACCCGGTAAGCTGAATAGGATAACCGTTTTATCCTTGAATAACTCATCAGTTGTTACGTTAACCCATGCGTCACCCTGACGAGTAGGGAAAGTAACTTGAGGGACATTTTGACCTTCTTTAGATGCAAACATGATGTTTTCCTTATCAATTTTAAAATTCTTCATAGGGAGCGTATCAGTTTTTTCCGTCCCGTTTCGTTCTGTTGAGCCCATTATTATAAAATTCCTTTGATAGTTACAATCGTATGATGCTATTGTTTTGATAGTTAATTTCTATCGTAATAATGAGTGAAGTGATGAATATTCGAGACTTTGAATACTTGGTCGCACTGGCAGAGCATAAGCATTTTCGTAAAGCGGCTGAGGCTTGCTTTGTTAGCCAACCAACCCTGAGCGGTCAGATCCGAAAACTGGAAGATGAGATTGGCACTCAGCTCACTGAGCGCAGTCCTCGAAAGGTGATTTTTACCGAATCTGGTTTGCAGCTGGTTGAGCAGGCGAAGCGTATTCTCACCGAAGTGAAAGCATTTAAAGATATGGCGAGTGGTCATGCCGGTGACATGGTGGGGCCAATGCATATTGGTTTTATTCCTACGGTAGGTCCGTACCTACTGCCGCGCATTGTACCGGAATTGAAACAGCAGTTTCCTGACCTCGAGCTTTACCTACACGAGGCGCAGACGCACCAACTCGTGAAGCAACTCGAAGATGGAAAGCTCGATTGCTTGATCTTGGCAGCCGTAACAGAAACTGAGCAGTTTAAGGAGATCGATATTTATGATGAACCACTCAGTGTCGCTGTACCCTGTGACCATGAATGGGCTCAGCTTAAAGAGTTCGATATGCTCGACCTTAACGGTCATACCGTGCTCTCTTTAGGTGACGGACACTGCTTGCGTGATCAGGCATTAGGTTTTTGTTTTGCCGCTGGTGCAAAAGATGATGAGCGCTTCAAAGCAACGAGCCTTGAAACACTACGTAACATGGTGGCTGCTGGTAGTGGCATTACTTTGCTCCCAGAGCTATCGCTGCCAAAAGAGCGCACCAAAGATGGTGTTTGTTATGTACCTGCAGTAAACCCAACCCCATCGCGTAAGATCGTGTTGGCATACCGTCCTGGTTCACCATTACGTGGGCGGTTTGAACAACTGGCTCAGTTAGTCAAAGAGCAGCTAGAGGGTTAATTCAACGTTTAAATAACACCCGCTAAAAAGCCTTCGTAATGAAGGCTTTTTCGGTTGAGTCGAGTTATGGGAAGTTAGAATAATTCTTCCGAACCTTCCCCTGATTCGCCACCACTGACCTCAAAGATGTTGTGTGAGACAGAGTCTGACACGTAATCTTTTGGCTCAGTGCCACGTAAGAAGTATTCGAACATGGTATCGCTGTTAGACTTCTGAGTTAGAAGACCCGTTTCACGGTCGATACGAACACGCACGATATCTTTTGGTGCCACTTTACGTTCTGCTGGTACGTTCTCCAGTGCGACTGCCATAAAGTCAACCCATGCTGGTTGTGCTGTTTTTGCACCGGCTTCACCACCACTGATTTGGTTTTTACCTAGGTTAGAGTTAACTTTGGTTTTACCGAGCTTGCGTGATGGGTTATCAAAGCCAACCCAAGTCGTTGCAACAATGCCAGGTCCGTAGCCGCTATACCATGCGTCTTGAGAATCATTGGTTGTACCGGTTTTACCGCCCACATCACGACGTTTTAATGTCTGTGCACGCCAACCCGTACCATTCCATCCCGTGCCTTTTGACCAGTTACCACCACCCCAAACGTTGCTGTATAGCATTTCACGTACAAGGAAGGCGGTCTGCTCTGAAATCACTTGAGGCGCATAGTTTGGCTCTTCACTCGTCACGTCTTGCTCGTTGAACTCATTGGCAAGCTCATCGTTAACTATAGTGCAGTCTTCACGACAGATAGTTGTTGGGCTTGCCTCAAACTCAAGTTCACCAAATGGTGTTTCAACGTGCTCAATGTAGAAAGGTTCTACGTAGTAGCCGCCATTGGCAAATACCGAGAAACCCTGTGCCATTTTCACTGGTGTTAAGCTACCCGCACCAAGGGCGATGGTTTCTGAACGAGGCAGGTCTTTCATCTCAAAACCGAAGCGAGTCAGGTAGTCTCGAGTCTCATCAAGACCAACCTCACGCAGTACACGTACTGCCATTACGTTCTTCGACTGAGCAAGACCAATACGCAGACGGGTTGGACCGATATACGTCGGTGGTGAGTTCTTAGGGCGCCATGCTGTGCCTTGACTCTGATCCCACTGGTTAATTGGCGCATCGTTGATAAGAGAGGCTAGAGTTAAGCCTTTATCAATCGCTGCAGAGTAGACGAATGGTTTGATACTTGAACCAACCTGACGGACAGACTGTGTCGCTCGGTTGAACTTGTTGTGAACGAAGTTAAAGCCACCCACTAGAGATAGAACTGCACCGTTATCAGGGTTCATGGCAACAAAAGCCGTGTTCGCATTCGGGACTTGGCTAAGTTGGTACTGAACCATAGTAATGGCTACTTGACCTTCTTCTAGCGGCACCTTCATTTCACGAACCCAGACTTGTTCACCCGCTGTCAGCACATCTTTAGCGCTCTTAGGCGCTGCTCCTTGACGGTCATCGGTAATGAATTTACGAGCCCACTTAATACCATCCCAGTTTAGGGTATGTTCACCTTTACGCTTGATCTGAACTTGAGCGGTTTTCCCCTCAACGCTAAGAACTACAGCAGGAATCAACTTACCATAAGTAGGTTGCTTACGTAGGAAACTGTCGATCTCATCGGTTGATAGCGGAGCTGCACCCTCAGCCCATACTTCAGATTCTGCACCACGATAGCCATGAC
This sequence comes from Vibrio maerlii, assembly GCF_003415655.1. GTDB lineage: Bacteria > Pseudomonadota > Gammaproteobacteria > Enterobacterales > Vibrionaceae > Vibrio > Vibrio maerlii. The sequence goes on along the minus strand of NZ_QRHC01000013.1, from coordinate 36,850 downwards.
GCTCGTCGTACGAAAGTAAATTATTGATCGCTGATTCTGTCGCTGCTTCTTGCAGTTTTGAGTCGACGGTTGTGTAGATTTTCATACCCGACTCGTAAGCAGCATCTCCGTAACGCTCAACCATCCATGCACGTGCAAGCTCAGCTACATAAGGTGCACTTAGCTCAATCTCTGCACCGTGGTATTTTGAAATGATCTCTTCGTCACGAGCTGCTTGGTATTCTTCTTGGGTAATGTACTTTTCATCGAGCATACGCAAAAGGACGATGTTACGACGGCTTGTCGCACGATCTTTTGAGTAGATTGGGTTCATCGTTGAAGGGGCTTTTGGTAGGCCTGCGAGCGTCGCGATCTCACTCAAAGAAAGCTGATCCAGCTCTTTACCAAAGTAAACTTGCGCTGCAGCACCAAAGCCATAAGAACGATAGCCTAGGAAGATCTTGTTGATGTATAGCTCAAGGATCTCTTCTTTCGTTAGCAGTTGTTCAATGTGAACCGCGATGAAGATCTCTTTGATTTTACGCATGATCTTCTTCTCATTCGATAGGAAGAAGTTTCGTGCTAGCTGTTGAGTAATCGTACTTGCACCCTGTTTAGCACTACCTGATGCAACAACTGTGATTGCAGCGCGAGTAATACCGATTGGGTCAAAGCCGAAATGATCGTAGTAACGACTATCTTCGGTTGCAATGAGTGCATCAATCAGCTCTTGAGGGATCTCATCGATGGATTTTGGTACGCGACGCTTTTCACCGAAGTGAGCGATAAGCTTACCGTCTTGGCTGTACACCTCCATTGGTGTTTGCAGCTGTACGTCTCTCAGTGTGGCTACATCTGGTAGCTCTGGTTTTACGTAAAAGTAAAAGCCAAATATTGTGCTCACTCCAAGAATGATGCAAATCAATGAAAATATAAACAGTCGCTTTATGAACTTCACCGGATATTCCCTGATTGGTTGAGGCTGTCTTGATACAAACCCTAGTACTCTTGGCTAAAAGTTTTGGCTTGTTGTTATTTGGGTCATGCGTAATCCATCAGAACACGCTGTCAATTAAGCATATTTCATTATTTACGCTTATTTAGCCCGCAATAACAACCTTTCTCGGCAAGATAATTGTTTGGAGTTACTTGAATGGGTAGATCTTTAGTTACTGGTATCGACATCGGCCATAGCAGCATAAAAGCTGTGGTATTAAAACAAGCAGGCGAGTCGTATGTGTTGGTCAGCTACAAGGAGCTTCCCATATCGCAGCGAATCTTCGCAGAAAACCATACGGTCGATCATCAAGAAACTGTAAAAAAACTGAAAGAGCTAAAAAAGTCACTGCCGTTATTCCGTCGCAATATCGCACTTGCCGTTCCCGATAGTGTCGTTATGAGCAAGTTCATACAAATCGATGCCGAGCTAGAAGAAAGGGAGCAAGAGTTTGCTATTTATCAAGCGTTTGCTCATCAATCTCCCTTTCCAATAGAAGACCTTAATCTTGATTTTGTAAAGGTCGATGAAGCGGTAAATACACATAGTCGCACTGCGACCTATCAAGTTTATGCCACCAAAAAGAACGTCGTGGAGTCACGCGTCGATGCTGCTAGTGAGGCTGGATTGACTCCGGTGCTAATCGACATACAAGCCCACGGCTTACTGCAGGTTTGCCAGAGAATGGTACAGCGACACCCTGAGCAAGTTAACTGGTTGATATTAGATATTGGCTATAGCCAAACCTTCTTATGTGGCATTCAAGCTCAAACTCCATTTTCAAAAGACTTCCCTATGGGTACCAAACAATGTTTGCAGCAAGGTAACGAACACGATTTCGATGTCGGCACCAGCAATACCTTTATTGACGATCTCATCGACAGGTTGAGACGCGCTATCCAAATGCATGGCTCGGTGAACGAGCAGAGCATTCAAGGGATTTGGTTATCGGGAGGTGGTGCAAAACTTCCCAATTTGGCGAAGGCATTGCGCCGAAAACTGTTAGTGCAATGTGAAATCTTGAACCCATTTGAAGACTTGGTTAACAACCCTTCGTCTGCTGTTGGCAATGGGCATGATGGACATCGCTTTAGCACGGCGATGGGCTTAGCAATATCAGGTCTAGAGTGGCTGGAGTCTTCCCATGTTGCATAGAATCAATTTAATGGCATGGCGAGATCAACAACGATGCGAGCACAGAAAGCGCTTTGTTCAGCTTTTAATCTTGGGATTAATAGTCGGTATTGGTCTGCAATGGGTGGGAAGCTTATACATTCAGAGCCAGCAACAAGTACAGCAAGCTCGAATCAGCTATTTGGACAAACATATTGCTGAACTCGACAATCGGCTCGATTCTCTAGCGCAAGCAAAAGAGGATCGAGCTTCAGTTATTGCTCGCTTGGCGGTAGTGGAAAGACTGCAAATGGGGCGTAGTAAAACCACTGAGTTGATGAACCTCATACCACAGTTAATTCCGCAAGGTGTGTATGTCGACAAGATGACTATGGCTGGAAGTCAGTTAGAAATTGCTGGCATTAGTGATAGCACTGCAAGGCTTGCCACTATGTTGGATAACCTTGAACGCTCTCCTTGGTTATCTAGTGTCGAGATGCATTCTATCGTTCATAACAAAGAGCGCTTTGGTAAAACATTTCAAACCTTCCGTGTTTCGTTCTTGTTTACTCCTTCCTTAAATCTCGCGGAGGAAAGTGATGGTTGATCTTCAAGAACTCGATCTCGATGAAATTACTGAATGGCCATTAGTAGCCCAGTCTATTTTGGTGGTGTTACTCGTGCTGGTTATTCAAGGGGTTGGTGCTTGGTTTTATCTCAAGCCACAAGTTGCTGGCTTGGAAGCTCTCAAACAAAAGGAAGGGACGCTCAAATCCACCATTATTACCAAAACCAATCAAGTTGCAGCATTACCTAAATTACAGGCTCAACTGGATGAGTTGAATAGTCGCTATGATTTGTTGCTTAAACAGCTTCCGATGGAGAAAGAGTTGGCAAGTATGCTTGCTTCAGTCAATGAACATGGAATTGAAAACAACCTGACCTTCACTCGGATTGATTGGGGAGATAAGCAGGAACAAGACTTCCTATACCGATTGCCGTTAAACATCGAACTCACGGGTGATTATTACAATATCGGAGATTTTTCTGAGGCGATTGCTCGATCGCCACGCATTATAAATCTTGATGATGCTTCGTGGCACCGAGTAAGCCAAGAGAGTAGTAGCCTGCATTTTCATGTTAAAGCCTATACCTACCAGTTTAAGCCGGAGGCAGAGAGTGACTAGAAAGTATGTAATGCCCCTTTCGCTCCTGCTAATCGGTTGCCAAGCCAATCAAGAATCATTGGAAACGTTTGTTCAGCAGACTGAACACCAGGCGCGAAGTAAGGCCGAGCCACTGCCGAATCAACGGGAGTTTCTACCACAAGAATACATCCAGTATTCATCACGAAACCCTTTTCAGCTGCCTGTTGAAGCCTTAGTACAGAATCAGCCAGAGGCCAAGAATGATTGTTGGCAACCTAGTCAGCGGGGGCAGGCTAATGAGTTAGAAAAGTATTCTTTGAAGACTTTAAAACTCAAAGGTTCAATAGCGAGTGGAGGCGTGATGTCAGGGTTGGTTGAAACCCCAAGCGGCACGGTTATACAGGTTGAGGTCGGACAATACATTGGCCTCAACCACGGCAGGATCATCAAGGTTGATAAAGACTACCTAACACTAAAAGAAACAATACCCGATGGATTGGGGTGCTGGCAGCAAAGAGACGTCAGGCTGGCGCTGCGATAGTTCGCAAGTCCAGATAATCAAGACACACAACAACAGGAATAATATCAAGGATGAAATGGATCGCACGACTATCACTGGGGATGTGGTTAATTATGTTGCCATCGTATGTGCTGAGTGAAGAGAATGGCTCAAATAGACTGGAGAGTATCGATTTTAGGGTTAATGAGCACAAAGAAGCGGTCGTGATTGTAGAGCTTGCCAAGCTGGCTGCTGTAGTTGATGTGCAAAAGGTGCAGGGTGGATTAGTGGTAGAGCTGATGCAGACCGAAGTCGCGGATGAGTCGCTCTACCTTATTGATGTGACCGACTTTTCTACTCAAGTTAGTCATATAGAGGTCTTCCGAGACACTCTCGGCACTCGTTTACAGATTTCGATAAAGGGAGGCTACCAGTATGACTATGTCCTTAAAGGGAAGTTTTTAGAGCTCACCATCATTCAGGAAAAAGGTACACCAGCGCATTTGCAGAGTATTGAGCGAAAAGAGGGTAAGCGAATCTCTATCAACTTTCAGGACATTCCTGTACGTAATGTTCTACAGTTGATTGCCGATTACAACGATTTCAATTTAGTGGTTTCAGATTCGGTCACTGGTAACTTGACGCTCAGATTGGATGGCGTGCCATGGCCACAAGTTCTGGATATCATTTTACAAGTCAAAGGCCTTGATAAGCGAGTTGATGGCAGCGTGGTACTGATCGCTCCCCGAGATGAGTTTAACAAGCAAGAGCAAAAGGCATTAGAGAGGGCACGACTGGCTGAAGAGCTGGGTAACTTGAAATCAGAACTTATCAAGATTCATTTTGCTAAGGCATCGGATATTGCCGATATGATTACTGGTGATGGAGAGGCTTCGATGTTATCAGAGCGAGGTTCATTGACGGTCGATGAACGAACTAACGCTCTGCTTGTTAGGGAGTTAGAAGAGAACATCGAGGTAATTAAGAGCATTGTTACATCGTTAGACATCCCTGTTAAACAGGTACAGATAGAAGCTCGTATCGTCACAGTGAACGAGGGGGATATTGAAGAGCTTGGAGTACGTTGGGGGTTTACAAGTACCAATGGCAGTCATACTGCTGGTGGTTCGATTGAAAGCAATCTTGCACAGATTGGTTTGTATAACGGTGGAGGTGCTGGCTTAGGGATTGATGAGTTCTTGAATGTAAACCTTGGGGCGACAAATCCTAATGCGTCAAGTATCGCCTTTCAGGTAGCGAAGCTAGGCTCTGATACCTTACTTGATTTGGAACTCTCGGCACTTCAGAGCGAGAATCGGGCTGAAATCATATCGAGCCCTCGTCTTATTACCACTAACAAAAAACCTGCATATATTGAGCAGGGGACAGAAATCCCTTATTTGGAGTCATCATCAAGTGGAGCAACCTCGGTGTCATTCAAGAAAGCAGTGCTTAGTTTAAAAGTGACGCCACAAATCACGCCTGATAACCGACTGGTACTCGACCTGAGCGTGACACAAGATAAAGTAGGCCAAGCTGTTAAAACCGGTATTGGTGAAGCGGTCTCAATAGATACTCAGAGGATAGGCACACAGGTTTTAGTTAACAATGGTGAAACAGTGGTACTAGGTGGCATTTTCCAACATAACATTACCAATACCACCGATAAAGTCCCGTTATTGGGGGATCTCCCGTACCTAGGGCACCTTTTTAAACGCACTTATGAAAGCGTTGGCAAGAGTGAGTTGCTGATTTTTGTCACCCCAAAAGTCGTTCTACAGTAAAAACCATTTGCATTAGTAGCACCTAACCTAGATAATTTCGGGTCTTATCACGAATTATCTGTGAGGAATAGGTGCTACAAGCATTTATAAGACGACTTTTTGTCCTCTTATCTTGTAGCGATGTCATTGAATTAACGTTGTAAATTACTGCTGAACATGGCTGAGAAACGCAATATTTTCCTTGTTGGCCCGATGGGTGCCGGCAAAAGCACGATAGGTAGACACCTAGCACAACAACTTCATATGGAATTTGTAGATTCCGACACTGTAATCGAAGAACGCACTGGCGCTGATATCGCTTGGGTTTTCGATGTTGAAGGTGAAGAAGGTTTCCGTAAACGTGAAGAAACGGTCATTAACGACCTAACCGAAGAACAAGGTATCGTACTGGCAACGGGTGGTGGCTCTGTAAATAGTAAAGAGAACCGCAACCGTCTGTCTGCACGCGGTGTTGTGGTGTACCTTGAAACAACTATTGAAAAGCAACTTGCTCGTACTAACCGCGACAAGAAGCGACCTCTTCTGCGAACTGATAACCCACGCGAAGTTCTAGAAGCGTTGGCAAAAGAGCGTAATGCACTTTATGAAGAAGTTGCAGATTACACAGTTCGTACTGATGATCAAAGTGCAAAAGTGGTAGCCAATCAGATCGTAAAAATGCTAGAAGAACGTTAATATAACGTTCAGATTCATTTTGCGGAGTGCACACCATGGAACGGATTACGGTCAGCTTAGGCGAACGTAGCTACCCAATCTCTATCGGCGCCGGGTTATTCAATGACTCGGCGCAGTTTTCTTCTCTTACTGCTGGTCAACGCGTTGTCGTTATTTCTAACGTTACGGTTGCACCTTTATACGCAGAAAAAATCCTTTCACAATTACAAGCTCAAGGCTGTGTAACCTCGTTGCTTGAGTTGCCAGATGGCGAACAATACAAAACCCTCGAAACCTTTAATACGGTAATGAGCTTTCTACTCGAAGGCAGCTATGGCCGTGATGTCACCTTGGTTGCGCTAGGTGGTGGTGTTATTGGTGATCTTGTAGGCTTTGCTGCTTCTTGTTACCAACGCGGTGTCGATTTCATCCAAGTACCAACGACCTTGTTATCTCAGGTTGATTCATCGGTCGGTGGTAAGACAGCCGTCAATCACCCTCTGGGCAAGAATATGATTGGTGCCTTCTACCAACCTAAATCTGTGGTAATCGATACGGATTGCTTAAAAACTCTGCCTGAACGAGAGTTTGCGGCGGGTATAGCAGAGGTCATTAAGTACGGCATTATCTACGATGCTGAGTTCTATGTCTGGTTGGAAGAGAACCTAGAAAAACTGTATGCACTTGATACCGAAGCTCTGACTTACGCAATTGCTCGCTGCTGCCAGATTAAGGCGGATGTGGTGGCTAAGGATGAGAAAGAGTCAGGTATTCGTGCGTTGTTGAACCTAGGTCATACTTTCGGCCATGCGATTGAAGCGGAACTTGGGTATGGTAAATGGTTACACGGTGAGGCTGTTTCAGCGGGTACTGTGATGGCAGCTAAAACTGCGCAGCTCCAAGGTTTGGTAGAAGAGCATGATGTGGAGCGCATTGAAGCGCTGCTTCGTCGCTCAAATTTGCCAATCCATACCCCTGATAGTATGAGCTTTGATGACTTCATCAAGCATATGATGCGTGATAAGAAGACCCTAGCGGGCCAACTTCGACTTATCCTCCCAACCAGTATCGGCACCTCTGAAGTGGTTAAGGGAGTACCATTAGAAATACTAGAGCAAGCTATTGATTATTATCGTCAATAAGCTGTGATTGATAGAGCAAAAAGATTCTGTATCAGAAGCCTGATTTGTGACTAAGGATAGACCATGAGCTTTGCGCATGAATTGCGAGTATTGGAACTGGATAGCCAAACCGAGTTGTTGAATCGATTGCAGCTACTCACGAATTTTGGCTCTAATATCATCACTGTTCATGGCGCACCTGGCTCTGGTCGCACTTGGGTTGCTCAACGCTTTCTTGAGGCTTGGGCAACCGAAAAGAATCAGTTGCTGCTCATGTGCCATGCCAATCAAGACGATGAGCAGCGACGCTCTATCTTGTTAAAGCAGGTTGTACATGATCCTCTTTTCAATGAACAGGACCCTATCACCGAAAGCCTAGAGCGGATGCTAGATGGCGAGCCGTGCGATATTGTTTTGGTGGTGGACGATGCACATCTTCTCAGTGAACGATTGTTGTCTGAGCTGGTTCATCTAGCACAATACTCACAACAACAAAGTCACTGGTCGGTAAATGTGGTGCTGTTTTGCAATAGTGGCTCTATCGAATCGACGCTTAGCAATCTTTGCCAACCCTTTGAACTCAAACCTATTGAGCTTGAGTTAGAGTATCTAAGTGAGAGTGAGGCACAAACCTTCTTTGAGTCTCAGGTTCTGCGCTATATTGCTGATGAGGGTGCGAAGAAAAGAGCTTTAAAAGCATTCCCGAAAACGGAAAAGTACCCCGGAGTTCTGATGGCATTGGGAGATCAGAAAGTGGAAAAAAGGATTATTATTCGCTCTATCGTCGGCTCACCAGCCAAGATTGCAGCACTTGTGCTCATTCTATTGTTGCTTATCGGTGCTGGATACTGGTGGTTGTTATCTAAACCTGCTCCAGAAACACCAGAGGTGACGGTTTCTACTGTTGAAGAAACCGTTATTCCACCAAAGCCTGGAGCGAGTTTGCATGACGAAGTGCCTAAGCGAGACGTAACAGGTGAGGGAAGTGAGTTCTCTGAGGATGGTGTTCAAGATGATACTCTTGCACTGCCGCCAACGGTAGTCGAAGGAACAACAACATTGGAGAGCCAAGAAGACAGCGGTAAGCGTATCGTGGTAACTTCGGATGTGGTGGATGCTCTGATTGATAAAGAAGCGCAACCAGAAGAGCCTGCGAGTAGTTCTACTGAAGCCGAGAGTAGTGCCAGTGAGGAAGCGACGACAAAAAGTGAAGCAACCTCAGAACAATCAACTGACGCTCAAGCTTCCCAAAGTGAGCCCTTAGCCTTTGCGCAAGATGAGCTGCTAGCGGTCTCAGCCGACCGCTACACCTTGCAGCTTGCTGCATTGACTTCAGAAGCTGAAACGCAAGCCTTTATTAGTAGGCACAAGCTTCAAGGTAAGGTGCGAGTCTATCCAACTATGCGCTCAGAGCGAGAGTGGTTCATTATTACCTATCGTGATTTTGCGACAATCCAACAAGCTCGTGATGCCGTCGAAGCACTCTCTGCTGAGCTGCAATTTGTCAGCCCTTGGGCCAAGTCTATGAGCCAGGTTCATAGGGAGATTGAGCGGTTAGCGAATTAACCTTGCGGTTATTGTGCCGAAAACGTGCGAAGTAGCTGAGAAATATGTTACATTCCGCACCCTTATTTCATCGATGTAGATACAGAGCAGTAAATGAAGAAGCAACGTGCCTTTCTTAAATGGGCTGGTGGAAAATACGGTTTAGTTGAAGATATTCAACGCCACCTTCCTGAGGCGCGTAAATTGGTAGAACCTTTTGTGGGCGCTGGCTCGGTGTTTTTGAATACCGACTACGACCGATACCTGCTTGCAGACATTAATCCTGATCTGATTAACCTGTATAACCTGCTTAAAGAGAATCCAGAACAGTACATCGAAGAGGCAAAGCGTCTTTTTACCCCAGAGCATAACCGCAAAGAGGTTTACCTTGACGTTCGTGCTCAGTTTAACCAAACGGATGATGTCTTATTCCGCTCTGTCGCTTTTCTATATATGAACCGTTTCGGTTTTAATGGCTTGTGCCGTTATAACAAGAAGGGTGGTTTCAATGTTCCGTTTGGTTCCTATAAAAAACCGTATTTTCCACAAGCAGAGCTAGAATTTTTCGCTGAGAAAGCAAAGAAAGCGACCTTTGTGTGTGAAGGCTATATTGAAACCTTTAGCCGTGCTCGTAAAGGCTCTGTAATTTACTGTGACCCACCATACGCGCCACTTTCAAACACCGCGAATTTTACCTCGTATGCTGGGAACGGTTTTAGCCTAGATGACCAAGCTGCGCTCGCTGATGTGGCAGAAAAAGCCGCGACAGATCGCGGTATTCCTGTACTCATTTCCAACCACGATACGAAGCTGACTCGTCGTTTGTATCATGGAGCCGACTTAAACGTGGTGAAAGTTAAACGCACAATCAGCCGTAATGGCTCTGGTCGTAACAAGGTTGATGAGCTACTGGCTCTGTTTAAGCCACAAAGTTAAAGTGCCTAAGTTTCTTTTTCTCGAAACTGGCGACTAGAAACTAGGATCTCTTTCTTCGCTTAAGGTAGAATTGCGCGCAAACAATGCTTGGTATTGAATCCGCTTCCGTTCGCAACTATTCCGTAGAGGTCCACAATGAAAGATTTCCTGATTGCCCCATCTATTTTATCTGCAGATTTCGCACGTCTTGGTGAGGACGTAGAAAAAGTACTAGCAGCGGGCGCTGATGTGGTTCACTTCGACGTAATGGATAACCACTACGTACCTAATCTGACCTTTGGTGCACCAGTATGTAAAGCACTGCGTGATTACGGCATCACTGCACCTATCGATGTTCACCTAATGGTTAAGCCGGTTGACCGCATTATCCCTGACTTTGCAAAAGCAGGCGCGTCGATGATCACTTTCCATATTGAAGCCTCTGAACATGTGGATCGCACGCTACAACTAATCAAAGAACATGGCTGTAAGGCGGGTGTCGTTCTAAACCCAGCAACGCCACTTGCGCACCTTGAGTACATCATGGACAAAGTAGACATGATCCTTCTGATGTCAGTAAACCCTGGTTTTGGTGGTCAATCATTCATTCCAAACACGCTTGATAAGTTGCGCGCAGTGCGCAAGATGATTGATGAGTCGGGTCGTGATATTCGCCTAGAGATCGATGGCGGCGTTAAAGTTGATAACATCAGAGAGATTGCTGAAGCAGGCGCAGACATGTTTGTTGCAGGTTCAGCTATCTTTAGCCGTCCAGACTACAAAGAAGTGATTGATGAGATGCGTGCAGAGCTTGCAAAAGTAGACGCATAAACGTACAAATAGCGTTAAAGCATACAGAGAAAGGGGCGCTTAGCCCCTTTTTTGCGTCTTGCTATAGCAGAATAGCGGACGAATATAATAAATAGGAAAGTAAGATGTCATTAAGCTCAATAAAACTAATCGCGTTCGATTTAGATGGAACCCTATTAAATAGCGTCCCAGACCTAGCCATTGCCGCTGATCAAGCAGCGCAAGCAATGGGGTATCCTGCAGTGACAGAGGCTCAAGTATCTGAATATATCGGTAACGGAGCAGATGTATTGATTGGTCGTTCACTGAGTCAGAGCTTGACGATTTCCAGCGAGCTAAGCCCTGAAGTTTTAGCTCAAGCACGAGTTCTATTTGATGATTTCTATGAGAAGAGTGGTCACAAGCTGAGTCATCTATACCCGAATGTTAAAGAAACCCTAGCCGCACTTCACGGAGCGGGTTACGTGATAGCGCTAGTGACCAATAAGCCATCTAAGTTTGTGCCTCATGTTTTGGCTCAACATGGTATCGACCATTACTTTGCTGATGTCATTGGTGGTGATACCTTCCCGGAGAAGAAACCAAACCCAATGGCACTGAATTGGTTACTTGAAAAACATAATTGTCAGCCACATGAGATGTTGATGGTGGGTGACTCGAGCAATGACATCAAAGCAGCGAAAAATGCAGGCTGTGCATCGTTTGGTTTGACCTATGGTTATAACCACGGTGAGCCTATTGCTGCATCTAAACCAGATTATGTCGCGGATAACATTGCACAATTGGTAGAAGTCATCGCTGTTTCGGCTTAAGTTCGACGAAATTACTTCCAAAATACTCGTTAATGAGTACACTGAGTAAGCCGTGTGAACTAGGTACTTGAGCCTAGGTATCATGCGGCTTTTCATTTTATTTAGATTAAGAAGTCAAAGGAATTATTCCCATGAGCAAACCCATTGTATTGAGTGGTGTTCAACCATCAGGTGAACTAAGTATCGGTAACTACTTGGGTGCTCTACGTCAATGGCAACAAATGCAAGATGACTACGATTGTCAATACTGTGTTGTAGACCTTCATGCGGTGACGGTTCGTCAAGATCCTAAAGCCCTACATGAAGCGACTCTAGACGCACTAGCAATCTGTCTTGCGGTTGGTGTTGATCCTAAGAAGAGCACGCTATTTGTTCAGTCACATGTACCAGAGCACGCTCAACTTGGTTGGCTTCTTAACTGTTACACTCAAATGGGTGAACTGAACCGTATGACTCAGTTCAAGGATAAGTCTCAACGTTACGCAAACGACGTAAACGTGGGTCTATTCGATTACCCAGTGCTAATGGCAGCAGACATCCTGCTATACGGTGCGCACCAAGTGCCAGTAGGTAGCGACCAGAAGCAACACCTTGAGCTCGCGCGTGATATCGCGACTCGCTTCAACAACATCTACAGCCCAGAGCAACCAATCTTTGAGGTACCAGAGCCGTACATTCCAACTGTGAATGCTCGTGTAATGAGCCTACAAGATGCGACGAAGAAGATGTCAAAGTCAGATGACAACCGTAAGAACGTCATCACTCTGCTTGAAGAGCCTAAATCTATCATTAAGAAGATCAATAAGGCGCAAACAGACACTGAGACACCACCGCGCATTGCCAATGATTGGGAAAACAAAGCCGGTATCTCTAACCTAATGGGTCTTTACTCTGCGGCGACGGGTATGAGCTTTGAAGAGATTGAAGCGAAATACCAAGGCGTAGAGATGTACGGACCATTCAAGAAGGATGTGGGTCAAGCAGTGGTTGAGATGCTAGAGCCTATCCAAGCAGAATACCGCCGTGTTCGCGAAGACCGTGCTTATCTTGATGCAGTGATGAAAGAAGGCGCAGAGAAGGCATCAGCTCGCGCTGCAGAAACATTGAAGAAAGCATACGCAGCGGTAGGCTTTGTTGCTCGCCCATAAGCAAGGCCCCTTGTTGTAATGGAAATATCAACCGCCAGACGTTAAACTCTGGCGGTTTTCTTATTTAGGCTTTCTGAAACGCTATGCTCCTCATCATCGATAATTACGACTCGTTTACTTACAACCTGTATCAATACTTCTGTGAATTGGGTACAGAGGTGAAAGTTGTGCGCAATGATGAAGTCACCTTGCAAGAGATTGAAGCGATGAACCCAAGTCATCTGGTGATCTCCCCAGGTCCTTGTACGCCGAATGAAGCGGGCATCTCCATCCAAGCAATAGAACACTTCGCGGGTAAGCTACCGATCTTTGGTGTCTGTTTAGGTCATCAAGCTATTGCTCAAGCCTTTGGTGGAAAAGTGATTCGAGCCCAGCAAGTGATGCATGGTAAAACCTCACCGATAATTCACACCAACCAAAGCGTGTTCTCAGGGCTGAACAACCCGTTGACAGTCACTCGTTACCATTCGCTCGTTGTAGAGAAAGATAGCTTACCGGACTGCTTTGAAGTTACCGCTTGGACCCAGAATATTGATGGCAGCTTTGATGAGATCATGGGCTACCAGCACAAAACCTTGCCGATTGATGCGGTACAATTTCACCCTGAATCGATTAAAACTGAGCAAGGGCATCAAATCTTGGCTAATTTCCTCAAGCGATAACCCTGACAGCGATCACCTTTTTTAACATTTGTTGCGTTAAATAATCTATAAAATTACTAAGCAAGATTATGCGCGGCACAATCTCCCCTCAACTGTTATCGCCTGATCTCAGGCGGTATATAGCCGTATTCTTTCCTATAGAACAAAAAACACTTCATAAAACGGATCTATTCGTGCATAAATAGTCATATGTGACATTAATTATCCAGCTCACTAGCGAAGGAAAAGATGTTTTCACTCTTGAATTGGTTAATTAATTGTAAATACAATGCTGCAGCAGTAGAAAATTCCGTTTGATTTTGCAGAAGCCAAAAGAACGAGATTGCTGTAGTTCGTCGTCTATGAGGGAATGTGCAATGACAGTGGAAAAAAACGTAGAACGTAGTCAATTTGATGAAGTAATGGTGCCTTGTTATAACCCAATGGAGATGATTCCAGTGAAGGGTGAAGGTGCTCGTGTGTGGGACCAGCAGGGGACAGAGTATATCGACTTTGCTGGTGGTATCGCGGTTAGTTGTTTAGGCCACTGTCATCCAGCGATGGTTAATGCTGTTACTGAGCAAGCGAATAAGATTTGGCATCTAAGTAATGTGATGACCAACGAACCAGCATTACGTTTGGCAAAAAAATTAACGGAAGTCTCTTTTGCTGAGAAGGTTTTCTTTGCTAACTCGGGTGCTGAAGCGAACGAAGCAGCGCTTAAACTGGCGCGTCGTTATGCTGCTGATGAACATGGCCCTGAAAAATCAGAAATCATCGCCTTCAAACAAGGCTTCCATGGACGTACTTTCTTTACGGTAACTGTCGGTGGCCAAGAGGCTTACTCGGATGGTTTCGGACCAAAACCGGGCGATGTGACTCACCTGCCATACAATGACGTTGATGCACTTCGTGAGCATATGTCGGACCGCACCTGTGCCATCATGATGGAACCTTTACAAGGTGAGGGGGGTATCATTCCACCATCGGATGAGTTCGTTCAAACCGTTCGTGAGTTATGTGACAAGTACAACGCACTGCTTATCTTCGATGAAGTACAAACTGGTAACGGTCGTACCGGTCACTTCTACGCATACCAAGGCCTTGGTGTGACTCCAGATATCCTTAGTACCGCAAAATCTCTCGGTGGCGGTTTCCCTATCGGTGCGATGCTAACCACTACTGAACTGGCTAAACACTTAAAAATAGGAACACATGGTTCTACCTATGGTGGTAACCCACTGGCGTGTGCGGTTGCAGAAGCGGTTGTAGATGTGGTCAGTCAACCAGAAACGCTTGCGGGCGTTGTAGAGCGCGAAGCGCTATTCCGAGATGGTTTACAAAAGCTGAACGACAAATACCAAGTCTTCTCAGAGGTTCGTGGTAAAGGCTTGCTACTTGGTGCTGCATTGAATGAAGAATGGCAAGGCCGCGCTCGTGATGTACTGGTTGTTGCTGGTGAGCAAGGCTTGATGGTCTTGGTTGCAGGGGCAAGCGTGGTTCGTTTCACGCCATCACTGGTTATTAGCAAAGAAGAAATAGAAGAAGGTCTATCAAGACTAGATAAAGCACTAGCAAAGCTAGTAGGTTAAGTTTTTAGAAATAGATTCAGGTTCCTAGTACCGAGTCCCTAGTGGTCAGAGCATGCATGCTCTGATTGAACTGGGGACTGTGCATTTCCTTTAAGAACTAAGAAAACAAATTTCTAGAAACCTTATAGCATCGGAGGGATGTATTGATGCTTGTTGTTCGCCCAATTAAGACCTCAGATTATGAGGCTTTACACACATGTGCAGTTGAATCAGGACACGGATTCACTTCACTTCCCGTTAACGAAGAACTGTTAACGAATCGTATTACTCATTCAGAGTACAGCTTCTCTAAACCTGATGTGACAGAACCTGGCGATGAAGGCTATCTAATGGTCGGCTTTGACAGCGAAACGGGAGAAGTCGCTGGTACCACAGGTATTGAAGCATCGATTGGCTGGGATGTGCCTTTTTATTCATACCACATCAGCAAGGTGGTTCACTCTTCACCTAAGCTTCAGGTTAACAATGTCGTTAAGCTATTGACGTTTGGCAATAACTACACAGGTTGTAGTGAGATTTGTACCTTGTTCCTGCGTCCAAGCTTCCGTGGTGGCTTGAATGGTCGTTTGATGTCGAAGTGTCGCTTCTTGATGATGGCAGAACACCCTCATCGCTTCTCAAAGACGGTTTTTGCTGAGATGCGTGGTGTTTCTGACGCAGAAGGGAATTCACCTTTCTGGCAATGGCTCCAAGAGCACTTCTTCTCTATCGATTTCACTCTGGCTGATTATCTCACCGGTATTGGTAAAAAAGGCTTCATTGCTGACCTAATGCCAAAGCTTCCTATCTACGTGAATCTACTCAGTAAAGAAGCTCAGGCGGTGATTGGTGAGGTACACGAGAATACTCGCCCTGCGTTGAAGCTATTAGAGAATGAAGGCTTTACTTGCCGAGATTATGTCGACATTTTCGATGGTGGACCAACTGTAGAGTGTGACCTACGTAATATTGAATCGGTTCGTCACTCGTTCCGGGCAAAGGTAAGAGTTGCCGAGCATTCAAGCTCGCAAGATTACCTGATTGCGAACACCTCATTTGAGAACTTCCGTGCTGCCGCTGCAAAAGGGGCATACGATGCTGAGAGCGAAAGCGTCATCCTGACTTCTGAAGTGGCCATTGCCCTAAAAGTACAAGATGGTGACTTTGTACGAATGCTGACGCAGTAGAGATAAAAAGGAATAGATATGACTCAATGGATCGCTGGTGAGTGGATTGCAGGGCAAGGTGAAGCAATGGCCTCACAAAGTCCATACGACAATGCTGTTGTATGGCAAGGAGATGCAGCAACACCTGCTCAAGTAGATTCCGCTGTACGAGCTGCTAGAGAGGCTCTGGTTGGCTGGAAGAAATTGCCTTATACGGAGCGTGAAAAGTATGTGCTGGCTTTTGCTGAAAAAGTAAAAGAGCGTGCAGAAGAGATTGCAACTGTGATCGCTAAAGAGACGGGTAAACCTATCTGGGAGACTCGTACTGAGGCTGCTGCGATGGCAGGCAAAATCGCTATCTCTATTCGTGCTTACCATGAGCGTACCGGTGAAGCGCAGCGTGAAGCGGCAGGCAACCAAATCGTATTGCGTCACAAGCCTCTAGGAGTGATGGCGGTATTCGGCCCTTATAATTTCCCAGGCCACCTACCAAACGGTCATATCGTTCCTGCATTACTCGCTGGTAATACCGTGGTATTCAAGCCTTCAGAGCAAACTCCTTGGACAGGTGAGCTTGCGATGAAAATATGGCAAGAAGTTGGCTTACCTGCTGGCGTTATCAACCTTGTTCAGGGTGCAAAAGAGACGGGTATAGCCCTTGCTGAATCTCGTGGTATCGATGGCTTACTGTTTACCGGTAGCGCGAACACGGGTCACCTGCTGCATAAGCAATTTGCAGGGCAACCAGGCAAGATGCTTGCGCTAGAGATGGGGGGCAACAACCCCATGGTTATCTCTGAGCAGTTCGGTGGTGTGGATGCGACCGTGTATACCATTATTCAATCGGCGTTCATCAGTGCTGGTCAGCGTTGCACCTGTGCTCGTCGCCTTTATATCCCCGTGGGTGAGAAGGGTGACCTGCTTCTTGAGAAGTTGGTTTCTGCAACTAAGAATATCAAAGTGGATCAGCCTTTTGCAGAACCGGCGCCCTTCATGGGACCACAGATCTCTGAAGCCGCGGCGCAGTTTATTCTCTCTGCGCAAGACAACTTGCGCTTGTTAGGTGGAGTGAGCCTTGTTGAGGCAACTGCAGGCGAGGCCGCGTTTGTCTCTCCGGGTATCATCGATGTGACTGCAATTGAGCAGCTACCCGATGAAGAGTATTTCGGCCCATTGCTGCAGGTAGTGCGTTATCAAACTCTTGAGCAAGCGGTAGAACTGGCAAACGATACACGCTTTGGTCTATCCGCTGGCCTAATCTCCACCGATGATAGTGAGTGGGATTACTTTGTTGATCATATTCGCGCCGGTATCGTTAATCGTAACCGTCAACTGACGGGTGCAAGTGGCGATGCGCCGTTTGGTGGCCCAGGAGCTTCGGGCAACTTACGTCCAAGTGCTTACTATGCGGCTGATTACTGTGCTTACCCTATGGCATCGATGGAGGGGGAGGCTCCCGTGCTGCCTGCCACCTTTAGCCCAGGATTGAGCTTATAAGGTGCTATAAGCCTTAAACTGTCCGTCACAGTCTGAAGGCCGCTGAGCATCTCAGTGGCCTTTCTACACTTAACGTATTTTAGGACGAGACAGCTAAATAATAAGCTTAAAAAACGTAATAACAATAAAGTACATAAACAAAGCGCATTAGCGTGACATACACCGATAACAACGACATGGAGCGTTTCCTATGAAGACCGTCCATACTACCCCTGAATCCTTGTTTTCTGCTTTATGGCAAGACTACATTACCCGTTTGTGCCCATCTGCAGACAAAGTCCACGACCTGCTTGAAGAAAACGAAGCACTTATCAATGACCATATTGCTCTGCGTACTTTTAACCTTGCGCCTATTGGCCTAGATACGCTTGCCAAACCTTTTATTGAACTCGGGTATAAGGCGTGTGGTGACTACCTGTTTGAAAGCAAAAAGCTGGTTGCCAAGCACTTTGAACACGATGACCCTTCCTTACCAAAAGTCTTCATTAGTGAGCTCAAAGTAAACGAGTGTTCGCCTCAGCTTCAAGGCATCGCTGAGCAGCTTGTAGAGCAAATAGATCATGATGATCTAAAAGCTCACGAATTCCTTTATTCCGGTCGTTTATGGCAGATTGATTCTGAGGATTATCAAGCGCTTGCTCAAGAGAGTGAATACGCTTCTTGGTTAGCAGCACATGGTTTTGGGGCCAACCATTTCACCGTTAGCGTTAACCAGCTTAATGCTTTTGATGAGGTGAAGCAGGTGAATGACCATCTGAGAGTTGCCGGTTTTACTATCAATGAATCTGGTGGTGAAGTGAAAGGCACACCAGAAGTACTTTTAGAACAATCATCAACCATGGCCGACAAAGTAGCGGTGCAGTTTGCAGACAAGGCTGAAGAAATCCCAGGTGGTTTCTATGAGTTTGCTAAGCGCTATCCAATGCCCAATGGCGAACTCTACAGCGGTTTTGTTGCTGCCTCTGCTGATAAGATTTTTGAAAGTACTAACGGTTAGGAGCAGATGTGAGATTTTTCAAATCTTAGCTCTAAGAGCTCAATTCATTTCAGTTCCAAGAAAAAAAGCCACCAATGTCTCCATTGGTGGCTTCATAATTTCTAGCTTTCTAGCTTTCTAGCTTTTATCGAGTACCGTAAACCACGATAGTCTTACCGTGAGCAGAGATTAGGTTCTGCTCTTCTAGCATTTTCAGGATACGACCTACCGTCTCACGAGAACAACCAACAATCTGACCGATCTCTTGACGAGTGATCTTAATTTGCATGCCGTCTGGGTGAGTCATCGCATCTGGTTGTTTCGCTAGATTTAGTAGCGTCTGTGCAATTCGGCCAGTTACGTCTAGGAATGCTAAGTCACCAACCTTTTGGCTTGTAACTTGTAGACGGCTTGCCATTTGCGCAGAAAGACGCATTAGGATGTCTGGGTTAACTTGGATTAACTGGCGGAACTTCTTAAAAGAAATCTCAGCTACTTCACAAGGTGATTTTGCACGAACCCAAGCTGTACGCTCTTGGTCTTCTTCGAAAAGACCTAGTTCACCGATAAAGTCACCTTGGTTTAGGTAAGAAAGGATCATCTCCTTACCTTCTTCATCCTTGATAAGAACCGCAACAGAACCTTTAACGATGTAGTACAAAGTTTCTGCTTTTTCGCCCGCATGAATTAGCGTGCTTTTTGATGGGTACTTATGAATGTGACAGTGTGAAAGGAACCACTCTAATGTTGGGTCGGTTTGAGGTTTACCTAGAACCATATAACTATCTTCCTCTGCAGGGCATGCTTGCCGCAATAATCCGTTTTATTGAGCCATAATACTGACGAGTTAGGATAAGAGCACTTACTTGTTAGCCGCAAGCTATCTCGTGTTTCGATAAAGAATATTAACCCTTTTCACGAGCTATTTCTTGATTTTAATCGTATCAATCACGCGTTTAACCATGCAAAATTGTGCACATGATCACGGTATGAATATTAACCTATGCTAGGCACTATACGGTTAACCGATTTTACCTGTTTCAATCAGCTGTTGTAGGATTGGCCTGATGATGAGCTCCATAGCAAAACTCATTTTCCCACCCGGTATAACCAGTGTGTTATGACGCGACATAAATGAGCCATCAATCATAGCCAGTAGATATGGGAAATCGACGTTTTTAAAGCCACGCAGACGAATGACCACAAAACTCTCATCTGCTGTAGGAATCCCCTTAGCATTAAGTGGGTTTGAGGTATCTACTGTAGGCACTCGTTGAAAGTTAATGTGCGTGCGGGAAAACTGCGGGGTGATGTAGTTTAGGTAGTCATCCATAGAGCGGACAATCGAGTCCATCACAGCTTCGCGAGAGTGGCCTCTATCACGGGTATCTCGAACAAACTTCTGAATCCACTCTAGGTTTACGATTGGTACCATACCAATCAGCAGGTCAACGTGCTGAGAAACGTTGATGTCGCCATCCATCACGCCACCATGCAACCCCTCGTAAAACAGAACATCACTGTCTGTTGGAAGGTCTTGCCATGGGGTAAAAGTCCCCGGCATTTGGTTGTATGGCACCGCTTCGTCAAAGGTATGTAGGTAGCGGCGAACCTGACCCACACCTTCATCGCCATACTTTTTAAAGAAGGCTTCAAGGGCTGGGAAGTCATTCGCTTGTGGGCCAAAATAGCTGATGTGCTTGCCTTGTTCCTTGGCTCGGCGGATCTCCACATCCATTTCAGGGCGAGTAAAGCGGTGGAAACTATCACCCTCGACCCATGCCGCTTTGACATCCATCATGTTGAACATTTTGCGGAAGGTTTCTGAGGTGGTCGTAGTACCGGCGCCTGACGAACCCGTAACGGCGATAATTGGATGTTTAGCTGACATGACAGTCCCTGTCTAAGTGCTTAGTGAACTAGCTAGTGTAACTAAAATGTTGTGGTTCCGCTAATAGGATTGCATACTTTAACAGAAGGTTGTGAAGCTACGATGAACTCTCATCGCAGCATTGTTAGGTTTAGCGTTTAACCTGAATATCCACACTTTCGTGCAATTCAGAGTAGACCAGCACCGCTTTCCCTGTTTCTAGTTGATGCTTTACTTGGTCGATTTTATCTTGCAGTGATATTTCACTGCTGCCGTAATCTGTCCCTTCACGCAGAACAAATTCCTTTATTAAATTTTCCAGTGTATCTGGAGCGACTTGTTGCCAAGGAATAATCATAAAGACCTCTTCACGTTATGATCGTCACTTTTAATTATACCTAACTAAGCGATGCTGGGTACTTGCCTTGTACTCCTAAGTATTCAAACTAGCTCTCTAGCTCTCTAGCTCTCTAGCTCTCTAGCTCTCTAGCTCTCTAGCTCTCTAGCTCTCTAGAAAGTGCGAATAGTAGGCTGGCATGGCTTCCTCCAACCAAAAGCGTGGTTTGAAGATTGAGCCGGTGATAAAGCCAACATGACCGCCTTGCTCAAAAAGTCGATAATCAATGTTGCTTGGTAGCTTAAAGGTTGGGATCACCGCATCAGTCATAAAGGGGTCGTCCTTGGCGTGAATGATCTGTAATGGGGTCGAGATGTCACAAATCCTTTGAATGCCTGAGCAGCGGCGATAATAGTCCGCGGCATCTTGGTAGCCATGCAATGGAGCGGTGATCAAGTCATCAAACTCATACAATCGAGTCAGCTTTTGGATATGTAGCTCTTTAATCCCCAGTGCCTGTTCAAGTAGTTGGGATTTTTTCAGGGCATTCTTTTTCATTGAAGAGAGTAGGTAGGTCCGATAAACCTTAGAAAAACCTTGTTCTATGCGCACTGAACAGGCACCAAGGTCGAGAGGGGCAGAGACGATTGTTGCTGCATTGACGATAGGGTTGCTGTCGTACTTAGCAAGGTAATTGGTCAGCATGTTACCACCCAAAGAAACCCCCAAAGCGACCTTGGACGAATTAGGAAAGCGTTGGTGAATCGACTCAAGAACCTGGCGAGCATCTTCTGTCTCTCCTGAGTGATAAGCTCGAGCTAATTTATTTGGTTTACCGCTGCACCCTCTGAAATGCATCATGACACTCAACCAACCTTGCTCAGCAAAAGCGTGCATCAGCCCATTGGCATAAGGACTGTTGAAGCTACCTTCCAAGCCATGAAACAGCACAAAGATAGGTTTGAGCTTAGCGGCTTCATTTTGCCAATCTTCACTCCATGCAAGATCAACGAAATCACCATCGTCTGTGGTGAAGCTCTCCCATAGGGGGGCAAATAACGCTTGCTTACGGATCATGCGCGGTAGCAAGGTTTGTACGTGAGGATTAGAAGCGCCAGTGGCAGGAGTGAAAGTTTGCATAGACTTAATTCTATTATTTGATCGGTACTTGGGTTTGTACTGAATAGTGATGTTGTTTGATCAGTAATGACAGTTTGATCAATCGAGTTTAAGTGGTGGATGGGGGTGCGTCAGTGCTTGGTAGAGATGCTCAGCGCCATGCTGGCGGCAATATTCCAGTGTCAGCGGGTCTGTGTTGTTATTCGTTAGTGTCATTTGATTGATACATTCGACGAGGTCTGACTGCTGTTGCTTCTCTAGTTGGAGTTCAAACTGGAGGGATTTACGGTAGACCGAATCGGGCAGATGAGTTTTGAACTGTTTTCGCAACTCACGGTAATCATGAAGCAAGGACTCGGAACGCTGCAAGCAAAGGTTGAGCGTGGGCCAGTCTTGACTGGAGAAGCGAACATGCTGCTCATCTAGCCAGATGAGCAGCAAGAGTAGATTTACATTACCGTGGTGTTGGTTTTGAATTAGTAAGCATGCCTCTTTGACCTCTGAGACAGAGTAGTACTGCAAACTGAATTGCCACAGTCGCTCTATGGTCAGTGATATTCGGGCATGCTTAATGGTCATCCGTTATTTAGCTCCAACTCCATTTGTTCTAATTGCTCCTGTCCGTCCATCCATTCCATCTCGACGTCTTCTAGCTCTGATTTAGCAGAGGCTTGCTGAGCAAGTACTTCTGTTAGTTTAGCCTTGTTTTCTGCATCATAAAGTGAAGTATCTGACAATTTTTGTTCCGCTGCTTCAAGCGCTTCGGTTAGTGTCTCCATCTTCGCTTCTAGCTGAGAGAGCTTTTTACGTAGTGGTGCTGTTTGCTTGCGGAACTCGGCTTCACGACGTTTCTGCTCTTTCTTTGCTGCTGCACTATTGGTGGTGTCTTTGGCTGGCTGCTGAGCTTGTTGATCTTGACGCTCAAGCTTTTGCTGGTCGGTAAGCCACTTGTAGTAATCGTTGAGGTCACCGGCAAACGGAGCGACTTGCTTGTCGTGAACTAAGTACAGGTCATCGGTAGTTGCACGCAGTAGGTAACGGTCGTGCGATACAATCACCATAGCACCCTCAAAGGTTTGCAGAGCAAGCGTAAGCGCTTGACGCATATCCAAGTCTAGGTGGTTGGTTGGTTCATCGAGTAGCAATAGGTTTGGTTTTTGCCAAACAATCAATGCTAAGACCAAGCGAGCCTTCTCGCCACCGGAAAACGGTGCAACTTTCTCTAATGCTTTATCCCCATTGAAGCCAAAGCTACCTAAATAGTTACGCAGCTCTAGCTCGTTTTTATCTGGTGCGATTTGCATCATATGCTGCAGCGGCGTTTCTTCGGGGTGCAGTGTTTCTAGTTGATGCTGAGCAAAGTAGCCAATTTTAACACCTTGCGAATAGGTTAAGTCACCACCCTGTGCTTTGAGCTCGCCAGAAAGCAGCTTGATGAGGGTGGATTTACCTGCACCATTTCGGCCAAGTAGACCAATACGGCTGCCTGGCACTAGGTTGAGTCGAATTTTCTCAAGGATAAGATTGTCGTCGTAGCCTGCCGATACATCATCCATCATCATGATTGGGTTCGGCAGAGCTGCAGGTTCACGGAACTCAAAGCTGAATGGGTTATCAAATTGAGCCGGTAGTACCTTCTCCATTTTCTCCAGTGCTTTGATACGGCTTTGTGCTTGACGAGCCTTCGATGCTTTGTAGCGGAAGCGATCGATGTAGCTCTGCATATGAGACATCTGCTTTTGCTGCTTCTGGAATTGAGCCTGTTGCAGGATCAGCTTTTGTGCTCGTTGAGTTTCAAACGACGAGTAGTTACCGGTGTACTCGTTCAGTGCCTGATTCTCGACATGGATGATACGGTTAACGATAGGATCCAAGAAATCACGGTCGTGTGAAATCAGGATAAGCGTACCTGGGTAGTTCTGTAGCCAGCGCTCAAGCCACATAACGGCATCAAGGTCTAAGTGGTTGGTTGGCTCATCGAGTAGTAGTAAGTCACTGCGACACAATAGAGCTTGTGCTAAGTTAAGGCGCATACGCCAACCACCCGAGAATTGGGTCAGGTTCCAGCTCATTTGTTCTTGGCGAAAGCCGAGGCCATCAAGTAACTCTGCGGCACGTGCTTTTATGCTGTAGCCACCAATGGTTTCAATCTTGCCGTGGATCTCTGCTACTAAGGTACCGTTATCCGCTTGCTCTGCTGCAAGTAGGTCTTCTTCTAGCTGACGATACTCTCGGTCACCATCAATTACGTAGTCTAGCGCCTGGCGTTCTAATGCTGGGGTTTCCTGAGCTACCCATGCCATTTCCCAATGCGATGGCTTATGGAAGTTACCCGCATCGATAGAAAGCTCATCCTTAATCAACGCAAAAAGCGTCGACTTACCACAACCGTTCTTACCTACTAGGCCAATCTTGTCGCCTGGGTGAATAGTCGCCGTTGCTTGGTCGAGGAGAGGCTTGCCACCACGAAGGAGTTGAATATCAGAAAACGTAATCATAAAACGCAGATGCTCGTGAAAAGTGCTGTTTGGATACCGGTGATTCTATGAGTGAAATACCGTGCTAGTGTCGATCATACTGGAAATTAGGTTATGATGCAGAAAAACGACAATAAAAAATTGGAACTCATGGATGAGTAAAGAGATATTTCGCCCAACGCCCTCATTGGAAAACCCGTCAGTTAAGCCGCGCATTCTCGTCATTGTGGCTCACCCTGAGCCAACCACCTCGGTGGCAAACAAGGTGATGCTCAAAAAGATCGGCGCTCTTGAGCATGTGACCATCCATGACCTTTATGCAAACTACCCCGATTTCTTCATTGATGTGAATTATGAACATGAGCTGTTGTTGCAGCACGATGTCATTGTTTTTCAGCACCCCCTTTACATGTACTCTTGTCCCGCGCTGTTGAAGGAGTGGTTTGACCGAGTACTAGGAAAAGGTTTTGCTTTTGGTGAAGAGTCTGCTCTTGCAGGGAAGTATTGGCGCAGCGTTATTACGACCGGTGGTAATGAAGAAGCCTTCGCGGAGGATGGCTACAACAAATACCCTCTTGAGCAAATCCTACACCCTTTCGAACTGACCGCAGCCTTGTGTCGTATGACTTGGATTGAGCCTCTGGTTCTCTACTGGGCTCGTAATGTCAGTGAGTTAGATCGCTATCAGCATGCGGAGTTGTATCGCTCTTGGTTACTCGACCCGCTATCAAATATTGAACACTCGGAGCAAGGTGACTGATATGGCTCTAGAGAGTGACTTTCTACAAAGCAGCGTTATCTTTTTGACTGCAGCGGTGGTGGCAGTCCCTATTGCTCAGCGTGCTGGTTTAGGCTCTGTTTTAGGCTATTTGCTGGCAGGTGTAGCTATAGGACCATGGGGGCTTGGCCTTATCAGCGACGTTGATGCCATTCTGCATTTTGCTGAGTTTGGTGTAGTGCTGCTGCTATTCTTGATCGGTTTAGAGCTCAACCCTAAGAAGCTCTGGCAAATGCGGGGCCCCATTCTCGGGCTCGGTGGTGCGCAGGTTGTGATATCGACGGCATTAATTGCGGCCTTCATTAATATGCTTGGCTTTAGCTGGCAGATGAGTGTGGTCGTGGGAATGGGGTTAGCGCTCTCTTCCACCGCAATTGCCCTAAAAGTCATTGATGAGCAGGGACTATCGGGTTCTGAAGCTGGGCAGTCTGGTTTTGCCGTCTTGTTGTTTCAGGATATTGCTGTTATCCCAATGCTAGCCATGTTGCCACTGTTGGCAGGCAACACCAGTGGGGACTGGCTCAGTGCAGTCTATATGCTAACAGGGGTCATTGGGCTTTTGGTCGGTGGTCATTTCTTGCTTCGTCCATTGTTCCGATATGTAGTGATGAGTGGTGTTCGTGAGCTCTTTACTGTCGCTGCGCTACTGCTTGTCGTTGGTATCGCGCTATTGATGCAGAAGCTTGGTCTTTCTATGGCGCTGGGTACTTTCCTTGCTGGGGTACTATTAGCTGAGAGTGAGTACCGTCATGAATTAGAGATTGCAATTGAGCCTTTTAAGGGGTTATTGCTAGGTCTGTTCTTCATTGCGGTTGGTATGGCTGTTAACCTTGGATTGATTTGGTTACAGCCACTCGATGTATTAGCAGCCGTTGTTGGCTTAGTGGTGGTCAAAGGGTTAATCCTTTACGTGCTGGCGCGACTCATGGGCACGCGTGCTAAGGCGCGAAGTAAAATGGCCGCGATTTTGAGTCAGGGTGGTGAGTTTGCATTCGTTATCTTTACCGCGGCGAGTTCACAAGGTCTCTTGCAGGCGGAGCAAACGGCGTTCTTACTGGTGGTGGTGAGTTTATCCATGGTGACGACACCGCTGCTGTTAAACGGGCAGAAGTGGTGGTTCTCTCGTAGCCTTAATCCAACGGTAGAGACTCCAAGCAATAGCGACATGGTTGACCGTAGACCTAGGGTGATCATCGCAGGCTTTGGTCGATTTGGTCAGATCATTGGTCGATTAATGTATGCCAACAAGATTCGAGTAACGATCTTAGAGAGTGATCCTAGTCAGGTGCAGCTGCTTAAAAAGTTTGGTTACAAGGTTTTCTACGGTGATGCAACGCACCTTGATTTACTCAGAGCATCAGGGGCCGATAAAGCAGAAGCCATTATTATCTGTAATAACTCTCCGGACCAAGTCATAGAGACGGTAGAACTCTGCCAACAGCACTTCCCAAATCTTAAGATAATGGCACGTGCGCGCAGCCGCGTAGAAGCGTATCAACTCTTAAGCTTAGGTGTAGACCTTTATTCCCGAGAGACATTTGATAGCGCTCTAGACTTGGGTAAGCAGGCGTTAATTGAGTTGGGTATGCACCCTTATCAAGCCACGAGAGCTCAGGCACACTTTAGAAAGCTAGACAATAGTATGCTGCAGGAGCTAATACCTCAGCACAACGAAGATAAGGATCTCTCCTTACGAGCAAAAGAAGCACGTAAAGAATTGGAAGAGATCTTCGATAGAGAAATGGAAAACGACAGTCAGTCCAAGAATTACTGGGAGCGATAGACTAAATGAAGAAGCGTTTTATTGCCGGAGCAAATTGCCCAAGCTGTAGCGAGCAAGACACACTTCGCTGGTGGATTGAAAACAACATCGAGTGGGTAGAGTGTGTCGAGTGTGAGTTTTTGGAACAGCGTGAGCCTAAAGCGATTGAAGAAAAAAATAACGTACCAAAACAAGCTGCTACAAATATGATCGGTATTTTTAAGCCCGAATGATTGGGATTCGTTAATTCGCCCCCATATACTCGGGTAGACAAGATTATTCGCTAGGGCTTTTTTCCTATGGGAAACCTAAAGCTCTAGAACTATCCCTCCTTGGAGTAACTATGAAAATTGAAAACAACTTTGTAGCTAGCCTAGCTTACCAAGTGAAAACTGAAGACGGTATCGTTGTCGATCAATCAACAGTTGAAGCACCTCTAGATTACCTACACGGCCACAACAACCTAATCACTGGCCTTGAAAAAGAGCTAGAAGGTAAAGTTGCGGGTGACAAATTCACAGCAACAGTTTCTCCAGAGGATGCATACGGCGAACACAACGATGCACTAGTGCAACGTGTTCCTGCTAACGTATTCCAAGGCGTTGACCAAATCGAAGTAGGTATGCGCTTCCTAGCGGATACTGACCAAGGTCCTATCCCTGTAGAAGTTACTGAAGTTGACGGTGACGAAGTCGTTGTTGATGGTAACCACATGCTTGCTGGCCAAACGCTAACATTTGATGTTGAAGTGGTTGCAGTACGTGAAGCAACAGCAGAAGAGATCGAACACGGCCATATCCACCAAGACGGCGGTTGCTGTGGCGGCGATAAAGAAGAAGGCTGCTGTGGTGGTGAAGAAAAAGCTGACGACCACGAATGTTGTGGCGGCGGCGGTTGCGGTTCACACTAATCCGCACAGCGGATTGCTAACCAAGCATCAATAGAATATCTAAAAGCGCGGCTCATTGAGTCGCGCTTTTTTGTGGACATTTCTTACTGAGTATCAGACTCTGTACTGCAGTAAATATTTAGGGATGAAGAATGAGCAAACCATTTTCAATAGCAATCCATGGCGGTGCAGGTACTATCTTGCGTGAACAAATGAGCGAGCAACTTAAAACCGAGATTCTTACAGCGCTAGAGCTATCGGTTAGAGCTGGATATCAAGTATTGCAAGCGGATGGTGATGCCTTAGATGCGGTTGTCGCTGCTGTTAAGGTGATGGAAGACTGTCCACACTTTAATGCTGGCAAAGGCTCGGTATTAACTCATGATGAGTTTGTTGAGATGGATGCCTCTGTAATGCATGGGCGTGAGATGGATGCTGGTGCTGTGGCTGGGGTTCGTCATATTCAAAATCCTATCGAGCTTGCTCGCGATGTTATGCGTTGCAGTGACCATGTATTGATGATTGGTGAGGGAGCAGAGCGATTTGCGTTCGAGCAGGGCTATGCGTATACCGAGCAAGATTATTTCTTTACCGAGCGTCGCTATGACCAATTGCAGTCCATGAAAGAAAA
Source organism: Vibrio maerlii (assembly GCF_003415655.1). Lineage (GTDB taxonomy): Bacteria > Pseudomonadota > Gammaproteobacteria > Enterobacterales > Vibrionaceae > Vibrio > Vibrio maerlii. Next base: position 8,611 of record NZ_QRHC01000013.1, on the reverse strand, counting down.
AGGCTTGTTTGCGCTTTCTGAGGCCAAATACGACTCCAATGAAAAGCACGATTCCGAAGCCAAATACCCAGATGACAAAAAGTACGGCACAGTCGGTGCGGTGGCGCTTGACTCACATGGCAATCTAGCTGCAGCAACAAGTACCGGTGGGGTTACCAACAAGAAATATGGTCGCGTGGGGGATTCTCCCATTATCGGTGCAGGTACCATTGCTGAGAATGGAAATGTTGCAGTATCGACCACAGGTATGGGCGAGTATTTCATGAGAAAGATGGTTGCTGGTGATGTTGCTGCGCGGATGCGTTATCTAAAAGAAGATGTCCATACAGCGTGTGAAACCATTATCCAAGGAGAACTCAAAGAGATGGGAGGAGAGGGTGGATTGATCGCAGTAGACACCCATGGTGAACTCCATTTTGCAATGAACAGCTCGGGTATGTACCGTGCAAGTATCGACGTAGAGGGCAAACTAGACGTTAAAATCTACGCCGACGAATAGGATCTTCATCGTTGAGCTTGTGGTGTGGTTAACAGCGCAAGCTCAAATATTCAGTTTTGCTTTGGGTTAGTAATGCGGCGGTGGCGGCTCTTTTGATGGATCAGACATGTTTGAGCCCTCATCCATATTCTTCACTTTACCAACCACATACTTCATTTGATCTTGCATCTTAGCAATCAATAGTTGTTGCTGGGTTAGGGCATCATTGAGTTCTTCAATAGTCTGCTCTTGGAATGCAATCTTACACTCCATATCGTCAATACGTTGTTGCAACGCTTCTACTTTATCATCACTCATATTAGGTTCTGCTTACCAATAGGGCCTTATAGTTTCCAAGACTTATATCTATCTTCCAAGACTCATAGCTTCCAAGACTCATAGCTTCCAAGACTCATAGCTTCTATGGCTTAAAGCTTCCAAGCCTGAGCAATTCCCGCCGAGCTGGCTGAGATAATTCTTTGCTCTGAATCGAACGCAGCATCATACACGACTGCACGCGGAGGGCGAGTATCTTTTAACGGCTCAACATCCCATCGATTAAGTTCATCACCAGTAGAGGTATCCCAGACTTGGACCCTCCCTGAAGGGGTTCCCGTGATCAGCATGGCACCATCATCGGAAAATCGAGCCGTAGAGAAAATAAGCTGGCGTGAAAAAGAACTCAGCTCCGCTTGTTTATTACCAGTTTTGATATCCCATACGTAAGCATCGTTGCCGCCATCAGATGAGAAAGCCAGTTTACCGTCTCTTTGGAAGGCGACTCGGTTGACTCTCTGTGGGTGTTCAAATACATGTAAAGCTTGACCGCTACGGGTATCCCAAAAGTAGGCCTTGTAGTCATTTCCGCCTGTAATGGCATACCGTCCATTGGGAGAGAGGGCCACAGTGTTAACTTTTTCTTGGTGTGCAAGGAACTCTATGCGGCGCCCGGTGACTAAATCGATGAAGATTGCCTTACCGTTGGATAAACCAAGTAACACTTGCTCGCCCGTACTCGCAATATCGACATCGCGAATCAGGCCATCCGAAATAGACCATAAGCCATCGGCTTGACTGATCGTTAGATCCCACACGGCAAAGTTGGTTTGAGTAGCGGTAATCGCGAAGCGACCGTTATCGGATATGCGAATATGTGACACAGAGCTCGCTTGAGCGTCCTGTTCACCTAGGGTAGCAAGTTGTTTTTCTTCTTTTAAGTCCCATAGTAATAACTGCTCCTGTTGTGAGTACAACAGAGCAAATCGACCATCACGACTAAGTGCAAAGCTGGTGGACCCTTTGGGTTCAATCTCCCATCGTTGGTCTTCTTTATCAGAAAAGAAGCAACCATTTAACGTAACGATGACAATACAGCATAAGATTAAATGAGAAATTACACGCATTGGGTGAATCATCCACTGTGGTTATGATCTAAATACTTTTAGCGACACGGAGTTATTCTTGGTGATCGCCCTACGATGTCGCTATATTGGTATAACACATTCAAGTACACCCGTTAACTGATTGGTGTGCAATACAAAATTGGCTAGGCCATTTATTGGAGCAAATTAATGAAATCATTCTTTAAAGTATCTTTGCTAGCAGCAACTGTTGCATTAGCAGTAGGCTGTCAGCAAGAAGAAGCACCTAAAGCTGAAGCTGCAACAGAGCAAGCACAAGAAGCGAAAGCGGTAGTATTCCAGAGCGAAGATGACAAAGCGGCATACGCAATCGGTCTATCTTTTGCTAACTACCTAAGCGCTAGCCTAGATAAGCCAAGCGAGATTGGTATCACTCTAAATAAAGACCTAGTTCTTAAAGGAATTGAAGACGCATTTGCAGAAAAAGGCGAGCTAAACGAAGAAGAAACTCGTGCTGCACTTGAAGCGCTAGATGCGCGCGTTGCAGAAACGATGCAACAACAAGCAGAAGAAAAAGCAGCGGCAACAGTACAAGCGGGTGAAGAATTCCGTGCTGAATTTGAGAAGCAAGAAGGCGTGTCTAAGACTGATTCTGGTCTTCTATATCAAGTAATGACGTCAGCTGAGGGTGATTCTCCACTGGCAACAGATACTGTAGAAGTACACTACAAGGGTACACTAACAGACGGTACTCAGTTTGATAGCTCTTACGATCGTGGTGAGACAGCATCTTTCCCACTTAACCGTGTAATTCCAGGTTGGACTGAAGGCGTACAGTTAATGCAAGTTGGCTCTAAGTACAAGTTCGTTATCCCGCCTGAGCTAGCATACGGCGAGCAAGACACTCCAACTATCCCAGCTAACTCAACACTTGTATTTGAAGTTGAGCTAGTAAGCATCGCTAAAGAAGAAGCGGCGCAATAATCTCAAGGTTTTTAAAACCTGGGGTAATGTCTTAACGTACAAAGCCAATGGGGAGACTCATTGGCTTTTTTGATCATCGCTTTTTTTGATCTAGGGCTACAGTTCTCGCATCTTAATCTGTCGTTAATTTAAACTTTTCTGATAAACTTACATCAATTTGTTGATAATAAGCGCTAAGGCAAGCAAATAATGACAACAACGGAATCCGTGAATACTGACTCGCTGCTTGAGATGGAGTCGGTACATGTAAAGCCTTTCAGTGAGCACGATAAAATCATCTTACGTTCATATGAAGCTGTGGTGGATGGCATCGCGAGCTTGATTGGCCCTTTTTGTGAAATCGTTCTGCACTCTCTTGAAGACCTGAACACGTCAGCAATCAAAATTGCTAACGGTGAAAACACTGGCCGTCAGGTTGGTTCTCCGATTACTGACCTTGCATTGAAAATGCTGAAAGATATCGAAGGCTCAAAGCGTAATTTCTCTCGTTCATATTTTACTCGCGCAAAAGGCGGAGTATTAATGAAGTCTATTACCGTAGCGATTCGTAACGGTGACGATCGAGTGATCGGTTTACTGTGTATCAACGTCAACCTCGATGCACCTTTTTCTCAAGTTCTGCAATCGTTCATGCCAACTGAGGAAGCAAATGAAGCAGCGTCTTCAGTCAACTTTGCAAGTGACGTTGAAGAGCTGGTTGACCAAACGGTTGAGCGCACGATTGAAGAAATCAATGCCGATAAGTCTGTGTCTAACAATACTAAGAACCGTCAGATCGTAATGGAACTCTATGACAAGGGTATCTTTGATATCAAAGATGCGATAAATCGTGTGGCTGATCGCTTGAATATCTCCAAGCACACCGTCTACCTTTATATTCGTCAGCGTAAAACAGAGGATGACGAGAGTTGAGTTTAAACTACACCCTAGTGGTGAATGGTTCAGTATACGGCAGTCAATCAGCTTATAACGCCTATCAGTTCGCTAATGCTGTTATAGAGGAAGGACACAAATTAGTGAGTGTGTTTTTCTATCGCGACGGCGTGAGCAATGGAAGTGCGCTGACTGTACCTGCTAACGATGAGTTTAACTTAGTCAAAGCCTGGCAAGAGCTTGCTCTTAAGCATGATATTAGCCTAGAAACCTGTGTTGCCGCCGCGCTGCGTAGAGGTATCGTTGGGCATGATGAGGCAACTCAGCATAAGCTGGAAGGCGAGAATATAGCGAAAGGCTTTGAGCAAGCGGGACTAGGTAGCCTAGCTGAGGCGATGCTGACACAAGATAGGGTGGTGCAGTTTTGAGTGCGATGACTTTTGTATTCCGCAGTGCGCCACATAGCTCGACAGCTGGGCGAGAGGGTGTGGATGCCTTGCTAGCTGCCTCAGCTTATTGTGAAGACATCTGCGTGATCTTCATGGATGAAGGCGTAAATCAGCTTTTGGTAGGTCAAGATACCACATCGAGTTTGATGAAAGACTATGCGCCAATGTTTAAGCTATTTGATCTTTATGATGTTGAACAGGTCTATGTACATGATGCTTCTCTGCAAGCTCAGGGTATCCAATACGCTGAACTGATTATTGATGCGGAAACAGTGACAACCGAGGAGCTCAAGCTCAAGTTGTCTAGTACCAAGAAAATACTGACGTTTTAGAGGACCGTTATGCTTCATATCGTTAAATCGACCACGGCGTTAAGCTCAGTGTTGCTTTGTCTAGGTGAAAACGATGCTGTTCTATTGTGTGAGCAAGCCGTAACGGCTGCAAATTCTGCGCACCATAACTTTAGTTTGATTGCATCGCATTTAGCTCAAGTCCACCTGCTAGAGTCCGATATTGCCGCTAGAGGGCTCTCTCGACTAATAGACAACAACGTTTCTCAAGTCGATTTTAGCGGCTTTGTGAAATTGACAGAGCAACACACTCAATCGATGACTTGGGATTAATCTACTGGCCATCTGAACTGCAATTAGATGGCTAGAATGCTATTCATCCTTTTTCCTACCAAATAGCCATAAACTGATTAAAAAAGATCCGTTTATTTCCTTGACACACCTCCCATCCCTGAATAGAATTTTGCGTCCCTCATTGCAGGGATAGATTTTTCACAAAGCTTACTTTTAAGTAAATCAGGAGCTAGTTAATGGCAACTATTAACCAGTTGGTACGTAAGCCTCGTGCAAAGCAAGTTGTTAAAAGCAACGTGCCTGCACTAGAAGCGTGTCCACAAAAACGTGGTGTATGTACTCGTGTTTACACTACTACACCTAAAAAACCTAACTCGGCACTACGTAAAGTATGTCGTGTACGTCTAACAAACGGTTTCGAAGTAACTTCGTACATCGGTGGTGAAGGTCACAACCTTCAAGAGCACTCAGTTGTTCTAATCCGTGGCGGTCGTGTTAAAGACCTTCCGGGTGTACGTTACCACACAGTACGTGGTGCACTTGACTGTGCTGGCGTAAATGACCGTAAACAAGGTCGTTCTAAGTACGGTGTGAAGCGTCCTAAGTCTTAATCGTCTTTTCTTTTAAAGAGAAGCGTTAAGTAAGGCCAAACACTAAAATTAATATTAATTTTTGAAGAAACTGTAAAGTTTTGGATAACCTGAAGAATAAGACAACGGAGAAATTCCATGCCACGTCGTCGCGTCATCGGTCAGCGTAAGATCCTTCCAGATCCAAAGTTCAAATCAGAACTGCTGGCAAAATTCGTTAACATCCTTATGGTTGACGGTAAAAAATCTACTGCAGAGAAAATCGTTTACACTGCACTAGATTCAATGGCTGAGAAATCTGGTAAAGATCACTTAGCTGTATTTGAAGAAGCTCTTGAAAATGTTCGCCCTGCGGTAGAGGTTAAATCTCGCCGTGTTGGTGGTTCAACTTACCAAGTACCTGTAGAAGTACGTCCGGTTCGCCGTAACGCACTTGCTATGCGTTGGTTGGTTGAAGCTGCGCGCAAGCGTGGTGAAAAATCTATGGCTCAACGCCTAGCTGCTGAAATGCTAGACGCGTCTGAGAACAAAGGTACTGCGGTTAAGAAACGTGAAGACGTTCACCGCATGGCTGACGCGAACAAAGCGTTTGCTCATTACCGTTGGTAATACCTTTTCAGTGGTGCAAGGTTCCTTGCACCACTTCTTTAGTTCCTATGCGCAAGCTAGGAACTATTGCTATTTCTAGGACCTGTGTTTTTTAGCTCCCAGCTAAATAGTTCTAGTATTAGACATAGCAATAGTCCCTAAGTCTCTAAGTTAAGAGGATTCAACCGTGGCTCGTAAAACCCCTATTGAGCGCTATCGTAATATCGGTATCGTAGCTCACGTAGACGCAGGTAAAACCACTACCAGTGAACGCATTCTTTTCTACACTGGCCTTTCTCACAAAATTGGCGAAGTTCACGATGGTGCAGCAACCATGGACTGGATGGAGCAAGAGCAAGAGCGCGGTATTACGATCACTTCTGCAGCGACCACTACGTTCTGGCGTGGTATGGAAGCGCAATACCAAGATCACCGTATCAACATTATCGATACTCCTGGACACGTTGACTTCACGATTGAAGTAGAACGTTCTTTGCGTGTACTTGATGGTGCCGTTGTTGTGTTCTGTGGTTCATCGGGTGTTGAGCCTCAGTCTGAGACAGTTTGGCGTCAAGCGGACAAATACGGCGTACCTCGCATGGTATTCGTAAACAAAATGGACCGCACAGGCGCAGACTTCCTACGCGTTGTTGAACAAATCAAAGATCGTCTTGGTGCAACCCCTGTTCCAATCCAACTAAACATTGGTGCGGAAGAAAACTTCAAGGGTGTGGTTGACCTAATCAAGATGAAGGCAATCAACTGGAATGAAGCCGACCAAGGCATGACTTTCTCTTACGAAGAGATTCCAGCTGATATGCAAGAGATGGCGGAAGAGTACCGTACTGAGCTTGTAGAAGCGGCTGCAGAAGCATCTGAAGAACTGATGGACAAGTACCTTGAAGAAGGTGAGCTGTCTGAAGCTGAAATTAAACAAGGTCTACGAACTCGTACTCTGAACAACGAAATCGTCCTTGCCACTTGTGGTAGTGCGTTTAAGAACAAAGGCGTACAAGCTGTATTGGATGCAGTTGTTGAATACCTTCCTTCACCGGTTGATGTTCCTGCAATTAAAGGCATTGATGCTGAGGAAAATGAAGTTGAGCGTCACGCCGATGACAACGAACCGTTCTCAGCTCTTGCGTTTAAGATCGCAACTGACCCATTTGTCGGTACATTGACGTTTGTACGTGTTTACTCTGGCGTCGTAGAAAGCGGTAAGACAGCGTACAACTCAGTGAAGCAAAAGCGTGAACGTTTAGGTCGTATCGTACAGATGCACTCAAACAAACGTGAAGAAGTAAAAGAAGTTCGAGCGGGTGATATCGCTGCTATCATCGGTTTGAAAGACGTTACAACAGGCGAAACTCTGTGTGACCAAGACCATAAGATTGTTCTTGAGCGTATGGAATTCCCAGATCCTGTAATTCAGATTGTTGTTGAGCCTGCTTCTCAAGCAGATCAGGACAAGATGACTATCGCGTTAGACAAGCTTGCGGCAGAAGATCCATCATTCCGTGTTGAGTCAGATGAAGAAACAGGTCAAACCCTGATCTCAGGAATGGGTGAGCTGCATCTGGATATCATCGTTGACCGCATGAAACGTGAGTTCAACGTCAACTGTAATGTTGGTAATCCGCAAGTAGCGTACCGAGAAACAATTCGTGGTACAGCAAACGCAGAAGGTAAATTTATCCGTGAATATGCGGGTAAAGGACAATATGGTCACGTATGGCTTAAAATTGAACCTTCAGAAGTTGGCGAAGGCTTTGTCTTTGTTAACGAAATTGACAACGGTATTGTACCAAAAGAGTTTATCGCATCAGTATCGAAAGGTGTTGAAGAGCAGATGAACAATGGTGTGCTTGCTGGCTATCCAGTTTTGGATATCAAAGCTACACTATATGATGGTTCTTACCATGAAACAGATTCAAGTGAGATGGCGTTTACAATCGCTGCCTCGATGGCTTTCAGAACCGGTGCACTTGATGCGCAACCGGTACTGCTTGAGCCTGTGATGAAAGTTGAAGTAACTACTCCAGAAGACTGGATGGGTGATGTTGTTGGCGATATTAACCGTCGTCGCGGCATCATTGAAGGTATGGACGAGGGGACAGCTGGCCTGAAGATAATTCGTGCACAAGTTCCGTTGTCAGTTATGTTCGGTTACGCAACTGATTTGCGCTCTGCGACACAAGGTCGTGCTTCTTACTCTATGGAGTTTAGTGAGTATGCCGAAGTGCCGAACAATGTTGCAAAAGCTATCATTGCTGAGCGTGGTTAATAAACTGGATGCATCTTTCAATAACTTTTTTGGAAGAACAATGCGTCCAAATATTGCGCTAGCGCGAGTTGGCGCATAAAATAGCAATTTCTGGCGCGTCTCGATCAATAATGATCGTGACGAATCATAACTAGGAAGGAACACGATCGTGTCTAAAGAAAAATTTGAACGTACGAAACCGCACGTAAACGTTGGTACTATCGGCCACGTTGACCACGGTAAAACAACTCTAACTGCTGCAATCTGTACTACTCTTTCAAAAGTGTACGGCGGTGAAGCGAAAGACTTCGCATCTATCGATAACGCTCCAGAAGAGCGTGAGCGCGGTATCACAATCGCAACTTCTCACGTTGAGTACGACACTCCAACTCGTCACTACGCACACGTAGACTGCCCAGGACACGCCGATTACGTTAAAAA
>NZ_QRHC01000012.1 GCF_003415655.1 Vibrio maerlii | reverse complement strand
AGTACTTTACAACCCGAAGGCCTTCTTCATACACGCGGCATGGCTGCATCAGGCTTGCGCCCATTGTGCAATATTCCCCACTGCTGCCTCCCGTAGGAGTCTGGACCGTGTCTCAGTTCCAGTGTGGCTGATCATCCTCTCAGACCAGCTAGGGATCGTCGCCTTGGTGAGCCTTTACCTCACCAACTAGCTAATCCCACCTGGGCTAATCTTGACGCGAGAGGCCCGAAGGTCCCCCTCTTTGGCCCGAAGGCGTTATGCGGTATTAGCCATCGTTTCCAATGGTTATCCCCCACATCAAGGCATATTCCCAGGCATTACTCACCCGTCCGCCGCTCGACGCCGTTATCGTCCCCCGAAGGTTCAGATAACTCGTTTCCGCTCGACTTGCATGTGTTAGGCCTGCCGCCAGCGTTCAATCTGAGCCATGATCAAACTCTTCAATTTAAGATTTTGTCGGCTCAATGAATACTGATTTAAGTTCCTAGTGACTAGAAGCTAGTTCCTAGAGACTTTGAATTGACTGTGCCGATAATAAATTATCGATTGGTCACTCAGTACATTGAAACCAAAGTTGAAACCGGAGTTTCATTTTTTGATTATCATCAACGAGTGCCCACACAGATTGATAGGTTTAAATTGTTAAAGAGCTTTACTTTGAGCTTTCTCTCAAAGCGGACGTGCATTTTAGCGATTCATACTTCAGTGTCAAACACTTTTTTGAAGTTTTTCTTAATTATCTATCTAAAGAAAATTAAAATACTAAATTGTCTTATTCGTCTTTCTGACTCATTGCTCAAGCCTTATCGGCTCTGCCGTGTCAGTGGAAGCGCATTATAGGGAACTCTTCCTAACGTGCAAGGGAAAACAAAAAATAAAATAGAAATTTCGACTCGTTCGCTCACATTACAACCAAAGAGTCTATAAATAAAACAAAAGTGAGGCATTTAGCCTCACTTTTATTACTTATCGCTATAACTTTGCTAGCTCTGATGTGCGATTATCTTCTCGTTGTGTACTAATAGTTGTACCGTCCTGGTTGGATCAACTTTTCCAGCCAGTATTGCTTTCGCTAGTGGGTTCTCCACATTAGTTTGAATCGCTCTTTTCAATGGTCGCGCACCATAAACAGGGTCGAATCCCGTTTGTGCAATCAAATCGAGAGCTTGCTCACCCACTTCCAGTTTGAAGCCACTATCTTCCATTCTGTTTGCCAGATGCTTCAATTGAATCTTTGCAATCGATTTTATATGGTCTTGCCCTAATGAGTGGAAAACCACACTTTCATCAACTCGGTTTAAAAACTCTGGCCTGAAATGTTTCTCAACCACTTCCATAACCTGATTCTTTATTCCTTGATAATCAAGATGACTAAAGTTTTCTTGTACTCGGTCCGAACCAAGATTTGATGTCATGATGACAACTGTATTCCGAAAGTCTACGGTTCTACCCTGCCCATCGGTTAATCGACCATCATCAAGCACCTGAAGCAGGATATTGAATACATCTGGATGTGCTTTCTCGACTTCATCTAATAGAATCACTGAGTATGGTTTACGACGAACTGCTTCTGTAAGGTAACCGCCCTCTTCATATCCGACGTAACCTGGAGGCGCACCTACCAGTCTCGCCACTGAATGTTTTTCCATGAACTCCGACATGTCGATGCGCACCATTGCATCCTCACTATCGAACATAAAGTTCGCTAACGTTTTGCAAAGCTCCGTTTTACCCACACCAGTTGGACCCAAGAACAAGAATGAGCCAATTGGTTTGTTTGGATCGGATAAACCGGCTCTGCTGCGACGGATAGCATTCGATACCACTTCAACCGCTTCGTGCTGACCAATCACGCGTCCATGGAGCACATCCTCCATTTTAAGAAGCTTTTCTTTTTCCGCTTCCAGCATCTTAGACACTGGAATACCTGTTTGCTTAGAAAGTACTTCGGCGATTTCAGCATCGGTTACTTTGTTTCGCAACAAGGTCATTTCTTGCATTTCAGCTTGAGTGGCTAAATCGAGTTGCTTCTCGAGCTCTGGGATACGACCATACTGTAGCTCAGACATTCGGTTTAAATCACCAGCACGACGAGCAAAGTCCATATCCATTCTAGCTTGCTCTAGTTCGGCCTTAATATGTTGAGTGCCAGATAGTGCCGCTTTCTCCGCATTCCACACTTCTTCTAGCTCAGCAAACTCTCGCTCTTTCTCACTCAATTCGCTATTAAGCGTCATCAATCTCTTTTCACTTGCTTCATCCGCTTCATTCTTTAGCGCTTGCTGTTCAATCTTAAGTTGAATGATTTTGCGCTCAAGCTTATCGAGTGATTCAGGCTTAGAGTCGATTTGCATTCGAATACTGGATGCCGCCTCATCAATTAGGTCTATGGCTTTATCGGGTAACTGACGATCTGAAACATATCGGTGCGATAGGCTTGCCGCAGCAACGATTGCAGGATCTGTAATTTCAACATGGTGATGAAGCTCGTAACGCTCTTTGAGGCCACGAAGTATCGCAACGGTATCTTCTACTGTTGGCTCATCAACAATCACTTTTTGGAATCGGCGCTCCAGTGCAGGATCTTTTTCTAGATATTGGCGATACTCATCTAGCGTGGTTGCGCCTACACAGTGAAGTTCACCACGCGCTAACGCCGGTTTTAACATATTCCCGGCATCCATTGAGCCCTCGCCTTTGCCTGCACCGACCATGGTGTGGATCTCATCAATAAAGAGAATGATATTACCCTCTTCCTTTGACAGTTCATTGAGGACTGCTTTTAAGCGTTCTTCAAACTCACCACGATATTTGGCACCAGCCACTAATGCGCCCATGTCCAAGGAAAGTACGCGTCGACCACGAAGTCCTTCAGGTACCTCGTTATTGATAATACGTTGAGCAAGCCCTTCCACGATTGCTGTCTTACCAACGCCGGGTTCACCGATGATCACAGGGTTGTTCTTTGTTCTGCGTTGTAGAACTTGAATGGTTCGACGAATCTCATCATCCCGCCCAATAACAGGATCAAGTTTGCCTTGCTCAGCACGCTCGGTCAGATCAATGGTGAATTTATCTAGGGCTTGGCGTGTCTCTTCCGCATTTGGGTCATCTACTTTCTGGCCACCTCGAATTTTTTCGATAGCAGCAGAAAGCTTTTGCTCGGTTAGCCCTAATTCACGAAGTAAGTTACCTAGAGGCCCTTTATCTTCGATAGCAGCTAAAAGGAATATCTCCGAAGATATGTAGGTGTCTTGTCGTTTCTGCGCCACTTTGTCACACAGATTGAACAATACCCCCATACCACTCGAGAGTTGCACATCACCACCGATTCCGGAAATTTTTGGCAAACGGTCAAGCATTTCACTGAGCTTGGAACGCAGTTGAACAACATCAACATCTAATAGAGTCAGAAGAGGGCGAATAGAGCCACTATCTTGGTTCAGCAAAGACACCATCAGATGAACAGGTTCAATATATTGATGATCACGGCCTAACGCTAATGATTGAGCGTCTGAAATAGCCATTTGAAATTTACTGGTAAATCGATCGAGGCGCATTGTCCCCTCCTACTTCGAATATGTTGCTATTACATAACAGTACTTATACACATTAAAAGATGGATACGGTAAAGCGCATTTTCAAGGGGAGGAGGTAGGGAAACGAGATGAATATAAAAAATTAATCTAACCAAATAAAACTGGCTTGGCGGCCTGTTATACCGTCTCTGCGATAGGAATAAAATTGTTCATCATCTTTAAAGGTACACAGACCACTTTGAGTCACGTTAGTAACACCAACACTATTCAAACGCTGTTCAACCAGCAATGTCATATTAGCGAGCCATTTGCCAGGTTGGGGCTTTTCTTCAAATGCTGATATTGCTTGGGAATCATGCTGAATAAAGGCATTTACGACATCATCACCGACTTCAAAAGCAGACTGAGATATCGCAGGTCCAACCCATGCCATGATTTGACCTTCGGTAAACTTGGCAACGGCGTTTTCCACGATACCATTAGCTAAACCACGCCAGCCCGCATGCACAGCAGCGACTTGAGTGCCTAAATCATTGGTAAGCAAGATGGGAAGGCAATCTGCGGTCATCGCAGAGCAAACGACACCGTTAGTTTCTGTGAAACAGGCATCTGCATCTTGAACGGCATTCAATGGCTCACTTGCAGATAGCACTACGTTAGAGTGAGTTTGATTCAGCCAGATTGGTGAAGATGGCATGTTAGCCAACTTCACCACTTCTTGACGGTTTTGCAATACAACTTCAGATTCATCCCCAACGTGGTTACCAAGATTTAAACCTTGATAGACACCTATTGAAAAGCCACCAGCACGAGTCGTACTGATTGCTCTAACATTCTCTGGTGCGTTCCAGTTAGGGATAATCATTATTAAAGCTCGTCTTCTGGATTTTGCTTTGCATCTTGACGCAGTGCTTCAGCCATAACGATCATGTCATCAGGCACTGGAGCATGGAACGTCATCTCTTCACCTGAGATTGGGTGTTCGAACTTCAGCATCACCGCGTGTAGCGCTTGTCGATCGAAAGAACGAATCATGGCTGTCAGCTCTTCAGAAGCTCCCTTAGGAATACGAGCGCGGCCACCATATGCCAAATCACCAAGCAGTGGATGCTGTAGATATGCCATATGAACACGGATTTGGTGAGTTCGACCTGTTTCTAGACGCAGACGAATACGAGTGTGCTCACGGAAGTGCTCAGCTACACGGTAGTGGGTCACAGCAGGTTTACCAAGCTCATTTACCGCCATCAAAGTACGCTTAGTTGAATGTCGACCAATCGCCTTCTCAACCCGGCCACCAGCAGTCATCTTACCAATGGCAATCGCTTCATATTCACGCGTAATGTTTCGCTTTTGCAGCGCACGTACCAAACGAGTCTGAGCAGGAACTGTCTTTGCAACCACCATTAGGCCGGTTGTATCTTTATCCAGACGGTGAACGATACCCGCACGAGGTACTTCTGCAATTTGCGGGTAGTGATGAAGTAAGGCATTGAGCACAGTACCATCTGGTGTGCCTGCGCCAGGGTGAACAACAAAGTCACGCGGTTTATTAATTACGATGATGTCGTCATCTTCGAAAACAATATCGAGTGGGATATCTTGCGGCTCGAAGCGTTCCTCATCTTCTAGCTCAGCTTGTACAGTGATCACTTCACCGCCCATCACCTTAGTACGAGGTTTTGTTACAACAACGCCATCTACCTGTACTTTTCCATCAAGCAACCATTCCTTGATGCGTGAACGTGAGAAATCCGCAAACAGTTCAGCAACTGCTTGGTCTAATCGTTGGCCTAATTGGCTCTCTTTTACTGTGTTTGATAATTCTATCTGCTGGGCCATATCGAACTTTTTTAAAAACCGTGAGACTAATACCCATGAGTATGGATACAATACATAATTATGTGATTGTATCCGTTACTGGTTAGAAAGTAACGAACACCGAAGAATTATTTGATTGCAAGGAAGTCTATTTAGACATGAAACACCAAGCTTTAACTGGCCTATTAGCCTTAACGATGCTTTTTGGTTGCTCAAGCAGCGAAGAAATTGTACCTGATGTACCACCATCTGAACTTTACACCGATGCTAAGACGGCCTTGCAAGGCGGTAACTGGATTACTGCAATTGATAAGCTAGAAGCGCTAGATTCACGCTACCCGTTTGGTGCTTACTCTGAGCAGGTACAGCTCGATCTTATCTATGCATACTACAAAAACGATGACCTAGCGCTGGGTTTAGCTACGATTGAACGCTTCATTCGTTTGAACCCTACTCACCCAAAATCTGATTGGGTACTGTACATGCGTGGTCTGACGCACATGGCACAAGATCGTAACTTTATGCACGATCTGTTTGGTACCGACCGTAGCGACCGAGATCCAGAACCAGTAAAAAAAGCTTTTGCTGACTTCAAACGTCTGCTTGAACGCTACCCTAACAGTGTTTACGCTGCCGATTCTCAAATGCGTATGCGCGCGCTTAAAAACCGCCTGGCAGAGTACGACCTTGCAACTGCAGATTTCTACCTTCGTCGCGAGGCTTGGATTGCAGCAATTAACCGTGCTCAAGAGATTCAAAAAACCTACCCAGATACCATTGCAGCTCGTAAATCATTGGAAATTCAATTACAAGCCTACGAACAGCTAGGCCTAGAAGATGCAGTGACAAGAACTCAAGAATTGATTGAGTTAAATCCACTTTAAATCTCTCATTTCAAATTTATTAGAAAGAGCGCTCTGGCGCTCTTTTTTGATCTTGATCTCAAAAACTTGATACTGGAGGCGACAAAAGTTATCTTTAGCAAATAAATTTTAACAAAACATCAACATGGAGTGTGATGTGAGAAAGCTGTTATTCATCATTGCTTTGGGAATATTTTCACCACTATCTTTAGCACTCGAGCTATCTCCTCTCAGCAATGAACCATACACAGGTGACCTAGACAAGCTCAAGAAGACTGGCGTAGTCCGCGTTCTTGTATCTGCAGACCTTGGGTTCTATTACATCGAGGGTGGCAAGCCGAAAGGCATCGTCGCTGAGATGCTTTACCATTTCGAGAAGAATCTCAAAAAAACACACAGAACGATGAACGTACAGATAATCCCTGTGCAGCGTGATGATCTGCTCCCTTCATTAAATGCGGGTTACGGTGATATCGCAGTCGCCAATCTAACCATTACCAAGCCTAGGCTAAAAAAGGTCGACTTTAGTGACCCGATGATCAAGAACAACCAAGAATTGATCATCACCTCGTCAAACCAAGATTCAATCTCCTCACTTGAACAACTCAGTGGTAAAGAAATTTGGGTTCGAGCTAGCTCTAGTTACTTCGAGAGTCTTCAGTTAATTAACCAAAACCTTAATGCCAAGGGTTTACCTCCTGTTTTTGTGCACTTTATTGAAGAGACCCTACAAGATTACGAATTAATCGAGATGGTGAATCAGGGCTACATCAGTGGGACAGTATTAGATAGTCACAAAGCCAATCTTTGGCTTAATGTCATGGACAATATTAAAGTTCATGATGATTTCCCACTGCGTGAAGGTGGAGAGATCGCTTGGGCGCTACGAAAAGATAGCCCTCAGCTGAAAAAAGAGATCAATAACTACATCAAAAAAGCTCGCACGGGCACCTTATTGGGTAATGTTATCTATAACAAATATATCAACGATACTCGTTGGTTGAGCCGTGCATTAGACCCTAAAAAAATTGAGCGACTGGCGCGCTTAACTGAGATATTCGAACATTACTCAAGTGAATATGAGTTCGATCATTTGATGATGTCTGCGCAAGGTTTCCAAGAATCTGGATTAGATCAGAGCAAGGTATCGCATCGAGGGGCAATCGGCGTTATGCAGGTTCTGCCAAGCACTGCAAAAGACAAAAACGTGAATATAAAGAATATTCACAAGGTCGATAACAACATCCACGCTGGTATTAAATACATGCGCTTTATCAAGAGTCGCTACTTCGATAATCCAGAAATATCTCCCGATGACCAGATCTATTTCACTCTTGCCGCTTATAATGCCGGCCCAGCGAAGATTAGAAAAATGAGAAACTTGGCGAAAAAGAAAGGCTATAACCCCAATGTATGGTTCAAAAATGTCGAAATCGTTACCAGACAACACGTGAGCAGTGAGCCTGTAAAGTATGTCGCTAATATCAACCGCTACTATGTTATCTACAAACAGCTTGCAACCATCCAATCAATGCGCGATGAAGGCAACGCACAACTCACTCCTGTAGAGAGTATATCCATCGATCAGTTCTAATTAACTGCATCGAAATTAACACCCAAACACAACAAAGCCCGCAGCAAAATAACTGCGGGCTTTGTCATTAAATCGGAGTGAGATATGAATCACACTTTCTTATCGTATAGAATTTACACAGGCTATAATTTAGGTCGTATTAAATCCCTAAAAATCCAGTAATTTCTAGCTTGCTCTCCTTCCCAATCTACGGATATTTCTCGCACTTACAAGTAATTATTGAGGTTTTATTGAGAATTGTTAGTGACTCATCACACTTCACATCTATCTCAATAATCGAGCCTCAAAAGGTGATTTATATCACATTCTAAAGTAGGTAAATCCGTATTCTGAAGTTAACAAACAAGGTCCTAGAGAAGGACGCCACAGAGGAAAGCACTTATGAAAGTAAACATCACTGGCAAAAACATCGACATTACCTCTGCGATTCGTGAACACATCGAAACGAAACTAAAAAAACTAGAAAAATGGCAAGTAGACATTACTAGCTGCCAAGCAACATTTAGTGAAGAGCCCAACAAGCAAAAAAAATTCGAAGCGGTGATCTCTATTCCGAAGGGACAACTCGTCGCTTCTGCAACCAATGAAGATCTCTACAAAGCGGTCAATGAGGTTGAACAAAAGCTAGAGAGACAACTGAACAAAATTCGTCATAAGCCAGAAGCTCGCCGTACAGAGAAGCCTGAGCTAGCTGAAGAAATCGATTGATAGCAAATAACGGTTATCAATCATAGAAAAGGAGCCAATAGGCTCCTTTTTCGCTTGACGCTTCCACACGCTTTTTTATATGGTGGAAAGGTACTCAGTAAGGAAACGCCAATGCAACACAAATCACTGTTCTTTTTTGATTTCTTTTTTAGCAACTAAGCAGAGAGGCTTGGTCGTTTGAGTGCACTTCAATAGAGAAAGACAATCAAAAACGAACAGAAAGCCTCCCACTGGGAGGCTTTTCTTTTATAAGGATACGCTAGATGACAACCGCAAAATATTCTCTTGATGAGATTCGATTAAGACTGAATGAACTCGATGACCAGCTTTTATGCCTTCTGTCTGAACGCCGTCAATTAAGTATTGAGGTTGCTAAAAGTAAGGTTGAGACAGCAAAACCCGTTCGTGATGCTGCACGTGAACAACAACTGCTCGTCAAGCTTATCAATAACGGCAAAGATAAATACCAACTCGATGCACAGTACATCACCAAATTATTCCACACGATCATCGAAGATTCAGTACTACTTCAGCAATCTTATCTACAAAATCTAGCCAACCCAGAATTGAGCCGTAAACCGCTGGCTCGTGTCGCTTTTCTTGGGGCTAAAGGCTCATACTCTCATCTAGCAAGTCGTGAATACTTTAGCCGCAAGAATATGGAGCTGATCGAATTAAACTGCGAGCACTTCAAAGAAGTGGCCAATACAGTAGAGTCGGGTCATGCTGATTATGGTGTGTTACCTATTGAGAACACCAGCTCTGGTTCAATCAATGAAGTGTATGACTTACTACAACATACAACGCTGAGCATCGTCGGTGAATTAACCCTGCCTATTGAGCACTGCTTAGTCGCGACTTCAGATATTCGACTTGAAGATCTCAAGATCCTTTACTCTCACCCTCAACCACATCAACAATGCAGTGAGTTCTTGAGTCGTCTAAAAGGTGTTCAGCTAGAGTCTTGTGCAAGCACAGCGGATGCGATGCAAAAAGTGAAAGAGATGAACCGCTCTGATGTTGCCGCTATCGGTAATGCCTCAAGTGGAAAGCTGTATGGCCTACAACCACTGCAAAGCAATATTGCGAACCAGACGGAAAACCATACCCGATTTATTATTGTTGCACGTAAACCTGTCGAGGTTTCAACACAAATTCCAGCGAAAACTACGCTAATCATGTCGACCTCACAACAAGCTGGCTCATTGGTTGAATGCTTACTTGTGCTGCAACGCTACGGCGTGAACATGACGAAACTTGAATCACGTCCAATCATGGGCAACCCATGGGAGGAGATGTTTTACGTCGATTTAGAAGCTCACCTAAACTCAGAAGCAATGCAGCATGCACTATCCGAGTTGACCAAGCTCACAAAACATCTGAAAGTTCTTGGTTCATACCCAAGTGAGAATGTTAAGCCGACCCAAGTAAAGCTTAAATAGCTTGATTTAAAGGCTGACAAAGTAATCAGAACGGCATACAATCAATTAATGTTGATTGATTGTATGTCTAATGTTAAACAAAACCCTACTCACAGCTGTTAGTTTATGCTCTTTTTCTGCATTGGCAGAAGAAAGGGTGTTGACGCTTTTTAACTGGCAGTATTATCTCTCAGAGCAAGTGATTGATCGCTGGGAGCAAGAGACTGGTGCGCGCATTGAACAAATCTATTTCGATAATGATACCGATCGAGATAGAACCCTAAACAAAGAACAACAAAACCTCATTGATATCGCCATACTGGATGAAGTTGCTAGTCGTAACTTCGCTGCGCAAGGCAAGCTCAGTGCCTTGTATGACCTTCCTGAAAAATTAAATTACCAATACATACCAAACCGATGGAAGGCACAATGTGGCACTCATAGTATTCCCTACCTTTGGGGGACGCTGGGTTTAGTTTACCGAAAGGATCAATTCTCCACGCCCCCCGATAGCTGGGCAAACATTCTCTACCCGGAATCTCAACACTCAGGTCATATAGGCATGATGGCTGATTATACCGATATGTTGATGCCTTCTTTATTCATCAATAATATCGACATAGATACAACACAACGCTCTGAACTTACCGTCGCTTTTGAAGAGTTAAAACAGCAAGTCCCTCATGTATTGACCTATGAGTACCCAATTACCTTTTTGGAGAGTAACCCTAACAAAGGAGAAGACCTTCACCTGGTGATGGCTTATAGCGGTGATGAAGAGACCATGAATGAACTCTCTGACGGTAGATATGAGTGGGAGTTCATTACGCCCAAAGAGGGGACGATTTTATGGGTCGACTGCCTAGCGATACTTGAAAGTTCAGAAAACAAAGACCTTGCAAGTCACTTCATCAACTTTCTTCACGATCCGGCTATCGCTGCACAAAATGCAATCGAACTTGGTAACAACACGACTAATCAGCAAGCGCATAAAATCTTAGTTGAGAGTCAGTCCAAATTACTTCAAACCTCTCCAAATGAATCGATTTTAGAGCGCTCTCATTTTTATTCTGAAATGTCGGGGGTTTCAATGACCACCAGAAGCCGTATTAGCAACTCAATTCTCAAACAGCATCAACAGTTAACACAAAAATAATGAAGTTACCTTTATCTCAATACGCTCTCACAGCACTCATTGCCGGAAGCTCATCATTATCAATCGCGTCTGAAGACCCACTCAGATTGTACCTTTGGGAAGACTCCCTCTCTCAACAAGCTCAAACTCTATGGAAAGAGAAAGACCACCCTGCCTTACGACTCGATTACTTTGACAATGATGATGAACGCAACCGTTTAATGCTGAATAGCGAAGAGCTTCCTTTTGATATTATCGTGCTTGATAATGTCTCTGCGACTTTTTACGGCTCGAATGGATCGCTAGTTAAAGTTAACGACCTAGCAAACTATACCAATAGTCACCAACGCTGGAACCAAGCATGTGGAGAATATGCTATTCCCTACTTTTGGGGAGTATTAGGCATTGTGTACCGAGAACAACACTTTGACACAACACCAAGTTCATGGAACACAATAATTAACCCAGATCCAGACTTATCCGGGCATATTGGACTCATCAATGACTCAATAGAAACTCTACTACCCGCTTTGATGACAAACGGTCACGCACCATACACCACCTCTATGCCAGCGCTCAAACAAGCGTACCAAACTACCTCTAGTGTGACGGATGATATTCTCACCTTCGAATACTCGATCAGTTTTGTTCGCAGCCATCGAGATGCTTCCAAGCTGCATTTAGCGATGAGCTACAGTGGCGATCAATATTCGCTAAATGAGTATGAAGAGATAAAAGACTGGCAGTTTGTGGTACCAGAAGAAGGCACGACCATCTGGGTTGATTGCTTGGCAATCAATAAATACTCACCTCATATTAAGCAAGCAAGGACGTTCTTAAACTTCATTCTTGATGAACAAGTTGCAGCTATCAATGCGCTACAAGTAATGGCAGCGACCACCAACCTGGCGGCTATGCAACACTTACCTGCGAGCTATACAGAAGATAAAACCCTTTTCCCCTCACAAGATGTGCTCGATAAAAGCTTTATTGATAGAGCTTTAGATAAAAAGAACATAAGCTTACGAGCTAAGATTATAAATAGCATAGTTAGTATTCATGAAGCTAAGCACTAAAATATTAATGTTGATAGCACCGGTTATACTCATTAGTGCTATCTCATCTAGCTACATAATTTATACCAACCAGAAAAAGGCTCTGATCAACTTAGAGTCGAACGCATTGCAGCTTGAAATGGAGCAGCTACGGGGTTATTTTCAGCAAGCAGCATCCTTCATTAACAGCTACTCTTACACCCTTACGCATAGTGAGATCTTGAAGCAATATTTCCGGAACGAGAACAACCCTTATCGTGAGCTTGAATTGGTGGATAATCTGCAAGACACCATATCAATACTGCAGCAAGACAATACAAACTACAGCTCGCTCGCTATCTCCGATTCGAACTTTGATATTCTCTATTATGCTGAGAATAGTGACGATCCCTTTGCTGATATTGATCCAAAGATAACTCAGTACTTACGTGAGACTTTCACCGCTACCAAACAAGCAACGCACACGAGCTATGTTAGAAACTCACAAGGCGAAGGGATGCTGGTCAAATACCAAGCCCTAGATAAACGTACATTAGACAAGCCGCTGAGCTACAACCAAAATAATGTATTCTTCGTGGTGTTTGCAGTATCACTTGAATCCTTCAATAACCTAAGGCGACAAATTGAGTTCAATAATCAAACTGCGATTATCTTCACTGACCACCCAATTTTTCATGCTAATCGCTTAATTCACTCTGTTCGCCTCTACCCAGGCTTATACGCTACCGTAGATCCTGCAACTTTCCTGTTGGAAAGCAAACTAGACTCGATCTGGAATGATCTGGTTTATGCCTGTTTAAGCTCCGCGATTATTACTCTTATCTTGATATTGGTCCTGCTTAATTTAAATGTAACTCGACCAATCTCTCGTCTCGATGAGCAGCTTAGAGAAGTTGAAAACAAACAACGGGCAAACATTGATAAGCTCAAAAGCGATGATGAAGTGGGTCGCCTTTCCGTACGCTTTTTC
Source organism: Vibrio maerlii (assembly GCF_003415655.1). GTDB lineage: Bacteria > Pseudomonadota > Gammaproteobacteria > Enterobacterales > Vibrionaceae > Vibrio > Vibrio maerlii. The sequence continues at coordinate 116,612 of NZ_QRHC01000012.1, read as the reverse complement.
GATATGTATCAAGAGCTCACCAATACCTATCAAAGAACTAAGTTATTAGCAGAGTCCGATCACCTTACGGGCCTGATGAATCGCCACCACTACCAACACTTGGTAGTGGAGCAGCTGCCACTCCTGACGAGAAATAAAAAGGCGTGGATACTATATATCGATCTAGACAATTTTAAATTTGTTAACGATAAGTATGGCCACAAAGTTGGTGACGCGCTCTTAGTTAATTTCTCAGAGCGACTGATAAAGCTGACGACTGAGTTTCATCAGCGTTACAAGGGGATCAGCTTTGCTTCACGCCTTTCTGGTGATGAGTTTTCGGTTATCGTATCTGGATTAGATAATAACAGCGTACCGCTAGGTGAAGTATTCGCAAAAGAGTTGCTAGAGCCGATGCAAGATGGTTTCGTCAGTGACCAAGGTACCTTCCCTATTACTGCAAGTATCGGTATTTCATGCTATCCAGAAGACAGCAATAAGTTTGATCGCTTAGTTTCTAACGCTGATACAGCAATGTACTTAGCGAAGAGTCGCGGTAAGAACCAGTTTGCCAACTATTCGCTCGATCTGGATAAAGCTGTTCAGCGTCGAGGCGATATAGAAAGGGCATTAAGAGATAACTGTGTCGATAGCGAGTTCTCACTAGTATTTATGCCTATCTTGGATCAGAAGGGTGTAAAAACGACGGGGGTTGAAGCCCTACTTCGTTGGCACTCACCATCTCTTGGATTTGTTTCACCAGCAGAGTTCATCCCTATCGCTGAACAGACTGGGCTATTTGAAAAAATTGATAAATGGGTCATTGAATCCGCATTTAGCCAGTACCATACCATTAATCAATTACTTGAAGACGATATTCATATCTCAATAAACCTATCCGCTGCGGAATTAATTAGCTCATCGGGGCTGGGACAATATATTGCTGACAAAGCCGAGCAATACCGAGTCCCCCCACAACACATAGAGTTTGAGATAACAGAAACCTTTGCGACAGACTCTCAAGCCTATCCATTATTAGAGGAGCTTTCGGCTCAAGGCTTCAAGTTGGCCATCGACGATTTTGGATCTGGCTATACCTCATTTACACAATTGGTGAAGTATCCAGTTCAAAAAATCAAGTTGGATAGGCTATTCTTACTCTCTCTAGAGGAAAATCAAAAAACTCAGATTATTGGCCCTTTGATTGAACTATGTCACTCACAATCAATGACTGTGACAGCAGAAGGGATAGAGACCGCCGCTATGCACCAGTGGTTAACAAAAGCTAATTGTGACTATATGCAAGGCTTCTACTTCGGCCAGCCAATGTCGATCTCAGAGCTAAATAGCTGGTATAAAAATAGACAAGGAATAGAACAATAAATGAAGAGTGTCGTTATCGCTTCTCTTAACCCTGCGAAATTAAGTGCCGTTGAAAGTGCTTTTAATTCAGCTTTTCCGGGACAAGAGTTTACGTTTTCAGGGGTGTCTGTACCAAGTGGCGTATCGGACCAACCGATGTCTAATGCCGAAACGTATCTTGGTGCCACTAACCGTGTGTTTAACGCGCTAGAAGCGCAACCAGATGCGGATTACTACGTAGGGTTAGAAGCTGGGATAGAAGGGCATACCACCTTTGCGTGGATGATTATTGAAGCTAAAGATGGAACTCGCGGAGAGTCGCGTTCTGCAAGCCTTATGCTGCCACCGATTGTTGTAGAAAAACTGGAGCTAGCTAATGAGCTTGGTGATGTGATGGATGAGGTCTTTAACACTCAGAACATTAAGCAAAAAGGCGGAGCTATTGGGCTATTAACACAAAACCAATTAACTCGGAGTTCTGTATATCATCAAGCGCTAATTCTGGCTTTGATTCCCTTCATAAACCCTGAACACTATTAGGGACTCACGTCCCTAATTCGAGTTAAAACAAGTTACTTAGAGTCCTCTAAGCCACGATTTAACAACGCACTCAATTGAGTGCGTTGTTGCTCATCTTTACTCTTCAGTTCATTAGAACCACGAGTGATGGTTGCCACCCCAACACCAAGCATTTGACTGATCTGACGCTGAGACATTTCACCTTTCAACAACTCAGACAAAATGTTTACACGTGCTAGCAAGGCATCGCGCTCATCAGGGGTCATCAACAACTTAAGCAAAAATCCATGTTCACCTTGTTCAACAGCTGTCTTTACCAACTCTTCTATCTGTTGCCATTGTTGGTAGTCGGGTTTCTCAGACACTCACTTTCCTCATTGCTCGGCCAATCAGGCTTTGGCCAATCTTACTAATATTTTAGGCTTTCTTCGCTCTTAGTGAGGAAACTACCTTCTACATTCATGATATCGCGATAGTAGGTTTCAAACATCAAAATATTCTGCACATAACCACGGGTCTCTTTGAATGGGATCGATTCGATAAAGCTATACACATCAACATTACCCTGAGTACGTCCTCGCCATGTTTTTACGCGGCTTGGACCCGCATTATAGGCAGCAAAAGCGAAGATACGGTTGTTGTCGTACTCCTTGAGTAAGCTGCCAAGGTATTGACTTCCGATCTCTATATTTTTTTGTACCTCATAAAGCTCGCTTGGCCCACTGTACTTGATCTTGTACTTGTTAGCTGTTGCTTTAGCGGTTGCTGGCATAATCTGCATTAGACCTCGCGCGCCGACAGGTGATTTCGCCTCAGAGTCTAGAGCGCTTTCTTGTCGAGCAAGGGATAGCATAGTAATAGAGCTAACGTCATTTTTTTCACCATAAAAATCAAACCACCATTGATGCGCGATAGGGAAACGAACGTTAAACTTATCCCACATTTTGGCTTGAATGCTAGCTGTTACGCTAAGGTGGTGCCAGCGCTTCTGGCTAGCAAATTTTGCAAGCATCTCTCGCTTGTCCTTGGTGACATTACCCAGTAGAAAACGCCACTCGGATTTTGCGGCAGCAATCTTATCCAGAGCAATAAGCTCCTCAATCCTATCTAACGAGGCTTGATAAGGCTCTATCAATGACTTATCAAGTTCGATTGTCCCTTTGGGGTATGTAATTGGTACTTGCAATTCCTCAGCCGCGGCTGCGCTGTAAAAGTTACGCTCCCCTAGAATCGATTTGAGTCGCGCTTTACCTTGCTCAACTTGTCCCAGTTCGATCTCACTGCGACCACGCCAGTATTTCCAACGTTTATGACCTTGAACAGTCTCACTTAGGTTAGATATCCAAAACAAGACGCCTTCCCAATCTTGATTCTGCACCGCTAAGCGAGCTCGTGTCTCCGTCAATGGTTTGTAGCTACTATTTTTCACTACTTCATCACGCCATTTAGCCAATTCTTCCGATTCAGTACGAGTTAGACGAAATGCAATGTAGTCCGCCAGGCGTTGAGCGTCATCTTGAGAGAACTTTTGCCCTGAAATAACAGCATCATATGATTGCTGTGCTTGTTCCACATCCATACGAGCCAGCTTTTGCAACGCAAGCTTAGATTGTTCGCGATTTATTTCGGTAACTTTCGACTGTTTCGCAAACTTAGCCACGCCGTCAGGCTTGTTAAACAGCGTCAACATGCTTTTCGCTTGTTTCTTAGCCGCCTCAGTTTTAGGTAGCTTCGCAAGGTACCTCACCATATTGCTATTACGTGCCTCAAAGGCTAGCAACATTCGAGTTAATATCTTATCGTCGCTACGCCGGTCCGCTTTATCCCATTCGTTTAACAGGGCGTCACATTGGTCAGCAATGCTATTCCCCGTTAGCCACAGCTTCTCTGCCCCCTCGAATGCGAGATCTTGATTACCAAGTTCAAACTGTGTTCGATAATAGATGCATTGATAGCTTTGCCCTTTTGGCTCTTGCTGTTGAAAGGCTCCGATGGCCTGCCAATCTTTTCGTTTATATAACGCATCAAGGTAAGGGGCACGAACACGTGTGGAAAAAGGAAACTCTTTATATTGAGAAATGAAGCCTTCGACTTGAGCGGGTGATTGATCATTTAAATCACGAAGAAATAAACGGTAATCCAAATAAGGGGTTAGCGAGTAATCTGGAATCTGTTTTTTCAACGCTAGAGCTTTGTCCAACTCACCCTTGTCTATCGATGACTGGGCTTGCTCGTATATTTTGCGCTGCTCCTCAAGTGGAGAAGCACTCGCCACACTAGCCCCCAAGCACAACATACCTAGAGTACTTCTAACTAACCAGTTTGGCATTGTTCGCGTTGAACTCACTTTCATTATCATCATCCCAGATGTTTCTCACTGTAAGATATAGAGCCTGATCGATATGCAATTGTAAAGGGGATAGGTGTAATAATTATTAACTTTATTTACAGTTTCTTTACTCTTGATAAACCCATCAGTTCGTCATCGGAAAATGCAAGCAAAATAAAGTCGATAAGTAACATATTAGGCCGCTTTGAGTTACACTATTGGGTTTGAAGACAATTGTTTATTTAGGATCGATCGGCAATGGCTGAATACGTATATACCATGTCGCGCGTGAGCAAAATCGTGCCACCAAAGCGACAAATTCTGAAGGACATCTCTCTTAGCTTTTTCCCAGGCGCAAAGATTGGTGTTTTGGGTCTAAACGGCGCAGGTAAATCAACCCTACTCCGCATCATGGCAGGTATTGATACCGATATCGATGGTGAAGCGCGTCCACAACCAGGTCTAAACGTAGGCTACCTACCTCAGGAGCCGGTTCTTGATGAATCAAAAACGGTTCGTGAGATCGTAGAAGAAGCAGTGTCAGACGTTGCTGGCGCAATGAAGCGTCTAGACGAAGTTTACGCAGCTTACGCAGAACCAGATGCAGATTTTGACGCACTTGCTAAAGAGCAAGGTGAGCTTGAAGCTCTTATCCAAGCGAAAGATGGTCACAACCTAGATAATGCTCTAGAGCGTGCTGCCGATGCACTACGCCTACCGGAATGGGATCAAAAAATCGAACACCTATCTGGTGGTGAACGTCGCCGTGTTGCTATCTGTCGTCTACTGCTGTCTAAGCCAGATATGCTACTACTCGACGAACCAACCAACCACCTAGATGCAGAATCTGTTGCGTGGCTAGAGCGCTTCCTAGTGGATTACAGTGGTACCGTTGTTGCGATTACCCACGACCGTTACTTCCTAGATAACGCTGCAGGTTGGATCCTAGAACTTGACCGTGGTGAAGGTATTCCATGGGAAGGTAACTACACCTCTTGGCTTGAGCAAAAAGATGCGCGTTTACAACAAGAAGCATCTCAAGAAAAAGCTCGTCAAAAGACTATCGAGAAAGAACTTGAGTGGGTTCGTCAAAACCCTAAAGGTCGTCAATCGAAGTCAAAGGCTCGTATGGCTCGCTTTGAAGAATTACAAAGCGGCGATCGTCAGAAGCGTAACGAGACTAATGAACTGTTCATCCCACCAGGTGAGCGCCTAGGTGACAAGGTTATTGAAGTAAACAACCTGACTAAGTCTTTTGACGGTCGCGTTCTTATTGATGACCTATCATTCAACATGCCTAAGGGTGCTATCGTCGGTATCATCGGTGCTAACGGTGCAGGTAAATCTACCCTGTTCAAGATGCTAAGCGGCACTGAACAACCTGATTCAGGTACGATTGATATGGGTGAAACGGTTAAACTGGCTTCTGTTGATCAGTTCCGTGATTCTATGGATGACACTAAGACAGTGTATCAAGAGATCTCTGAAGGCGCTGATATTATCAAGATCAACAACTTCGAAATTCCAGCTCGTGCATACTGCTCTCGCTTCAACTTCAAAGGTTCAGACCAACAGAAGATCATTGGTGAGCTATCCGGTGGTGAGCGTAACCGTGTACACCTTGCTAAGCTTCTTAAAGCAGGCGGTAACGTACTGCTACTCGATGAGCCAACCAACGACCTCGACGTTGAAACACTACGTGCACTAGAAGAAGCGCTTCTAGAATTCCCTGGCTGTGCAATGGTAATCTCGCACGACCGTTGGTTCCTTGATCGTATTGCAACCCACATCATCGACTACCGTGATGAAGGCCAAGTTAACTTCTACGAAGGTAACTACAACGAGTACATGGAGTGGCTGAAGAAAGAAATTGGTGCGGAAGCTGCTGAACCACATCGTATTAAGTACAAGCGCGTTACTAAGTAATCAGCAAAAAGTACCCAATATGCTATAGGCCGCTCACATGAGCGGCTTTTTATTTTGGCATCTTCGATAGATTGCACAATAAGCTAATGCATTTCACCGGCAATAGGTCTATATTAATCAGCATACTATTCCAATTAAGGTGACATCAGGATGATTGAACGCCGAAAATTCTCCCGAATTTCTTTTGAGGCACCGGCCTCTATTCAACAAGGCAGCACTACTGTAAGTGGCACTGTCCGTGATCTGTCACTGCATGGGTTACTTGTTAGTTCTGAAAATGCCTCACAGCTCTCTCAAGAACAAGGGCTCACTGCGTCAGTCATGCTCAATGACTCAGAAGTATCACTAACTCTCACTGGTCAGCTTGTTGCCGCTCTAGACAAAGAACTTCATATTCGTATTGATAAGATTGACCTAGATAGCATCGCTCATTTACGTAGATTAGTTGAGCTCAATATGGCAGATGAAGAGCTACTTAACCGCGACCTAGAAAGTCTAATTGCTCTAGGTTCAAACTAGCTTCGGATTGAAAGCATAAAAAAGCGCGCAGATACCAGTCTCTTGTTATGAGCCAGTATTTGCGCGCTTTTTAAATCCGATGTCGTTAGCCTCGATGGATAGAGTCGTTCGCCTGTTTGAGTAGATTTTGGCTCTCATCCAAAAATTGTTGGGAGTAGTCACCAAACCAATCACTCACTTGATTAAAGCTCTCAACAAAGGTCTGTTTATCCTTACTATCCAATATCTCCAAAGCCTCACCAAAGCGCTGGTGGAATCGCTTAATCATTTCAATATTGTTATCCGAAGCAAGAATGATATCGCCATATAGGTTAGGGTCCTGACCGAACAATCGACCAACCATCGCCAGTTCCAATCGGTAGATAGGTGAGCTCAGCTGAAGAAGCTTATCAATGTTTGGATTCTCTTTACTCAAGTGCAAGCCGTAAGCAAATGAAGTGAAGTGGCGTAGAGCCTGAATTAGGGTCATTCCATGATCATGCTCTGCGGCATCAATCTGACACAAGCTAGCGCCCCAGATACCAAACTGTTTCAACAGCCATTGGTAAGTTTCTTCACCACGGCCATCACAGTAAACAATTACCTGCTTCGCAAGGCTTGGAACATCGGGACCAAACATTGGGTGCAGGCCAACAACAGGACCTTGATGCACCTTCATCATTTTCTCTAATGGCTTAGACTTGATGGAGGTTAAATCACAAAGGATACAATCTTGAGGTAGATTACCTAACTTATCAATCACACCTTCCGTTAAGTGGATTGGCACGGTCACAACAACAAGGCCAGCATCAGAAAGCATCTCGTCCGCTTTATCCCAGTCTTTGCTGCCTAGCAGTTTCACATCGTACCCAGAAAGCTGGAACATACGAGCAAACAGGCCACCAAGTTGACCACGACCACCAATAACCACAACTGAACGCAGCTCTGGGTTTAGGCACTTAAAGCCAGAATCTTTTTCGCTAGCATAAGACTCACGCATCACTCGGCGTAGGATGTCCTCAATCAGTTGAGGTGGCACACCCATTTTTTCCGCTTCTGCACGACGTGAAGCCAACATTGCTGCCTCACGATCCGGAGCATAAATTGGCAAGCCGTGCTCGCTTTTTACTTCACCAACTTTTTCTACTAGCGCCAAGCGCTGCGTCAGCAAATCTAAGATCTGCTTGTCTACGGCATCAATTTGATCACGCAGCTCGTTAAGTTCTACAGCCATCGATATCCCTTATTGTTCTAGCTTTGAGGCATCATAACCTAAACGCCACAAGCTGTGTCAGCTTGTGGCGCGTATTCATTTGATAATTAAGACCTAAATTAACCTTTTAGACGGTCTTCTAGGAATGGTACTAACTCTTTATGAGCATGGCGTAGAAGCTCATCTGTCGAGTCCCAGTTGATACATGCGTCGGTGATAGAAACGCCGTATTCCATTTCACTCAATGGGATATCTGATGGCTGATTACCTTCGTTAATGTGGCTTTCAATCATTAGGCCAATGATCGATTTGTTGCCTTCACGAATTTGGTGGATAACATCTTCAGCAACTAGCGGCTGACGACGGTAGTCTTTGCGAGAGTTCGCATGGCTACAGTCAACCATGAGTGACGCATCAAGACCAGACTTCGCCATCTCTTGCTCACAGTCATTTACTGACACTGAATCGTAGTTAGTTTGCTTACCACCACGAAGAATAACGTGACCATTCGGGTTACCTTGCGTAGTAAGAAGCGCTACCTGACCTTCGCGGTTGATACCCATGAAGCGGTGGCTTGAAGATGCTGCCTGCATTGCATTTACTGCGGTAGCTAGGCTGCCATCTGTGCCGTTCTTAAAGCCGATTGGCATTGAAAGACCGCTTGCCATTTCACGGTGAGTTTGTGATTCCGTAGTACGAGCGCCGATTGCTGCCCAGCTAAACGTATCTGCTAGGTACTGTGGGCTGATTGGGTCTAGCGCTTCTGTTGCTAGTGGGATTTCCATCTCAGCAAGCTCAACCAAAAGCTCGCGACCTACATGCAGACCGTGCTCGATATCGAATGAACCATCTAGATGAGGGTCATTGATAAGACCTTTCCAGCCTACCGTTGTACGAGGCTTCTCAAAGTACACACGCATTACAATATACAGTTGGTCACTTAGTTGCTCTGAAAGGGCTTTAAGACGTTTCGCGTACTCCTTCGCTGCCTCAACATCATGAATAGAACATGGGCCACATACCACAAGTAGGCGATGATCTTTCTTATGAATGATGTTTGCAATCGTCTCACGAGACTCTTGGATAAAACGACGAGCATTGTCACTCAGTGGTAGCTTTTGCTTTAGTTCTTCTGGAGTAATTAGAACCTGTTCATCACTAATGTTGATATTGCTTAGTTCACTTTTTTGCATATTCTTGCCTGTATATTATTTTTTACAGAGCTTCAGCTGCTCCCTTTGAAGACAACATATATCTATCAACAAACAGATGCAAGTGTAAATTACAAAAAACATTTACTGTAAATTAAAATTTACAGTAAATAAAAACCAGAATGTAATCATTCTGGTTTTTATTGTTCAACTTGTTCTGACAACAGCAAGGTTGCTAATCAAGCAACCGCTTCATAGCTTCAGATGCTAGCTTCCATTCGTCACTCAAACGCAGTTCACTCAGCGTAAAGCTTTGTTTCTTCATTAGGTTGACAGCGCGACCAGAAAGGTGAGGGGCTATATCACTGATCTTAAGATTATCTAGCACTTCAACTTGAGCATCACGCTTATTGCATACCAGTAACATATCACAGCCAGCATTCAGTGCTTGAAGTCCACGCTCTGCTGGCCCACCCATGATTGCAGCACCTTCCATCGTCAGGTCATCAGAGAAAACTATGCCTTTGAAACCGAGCTTTTCACGCAGGATCTGTTTCAACCAAAATGTTGAACCACTTGCAGGCTGGTCATCATAGTGCGGAAACACTACATGAGCAGGCATCATTGCATCCAAAACGCCCGCTTCAATCTGCGCTTGGAAGATAGCCATATCTTGTTCAACAATAGTGTCTCGAGCATCAAAAGGGGTTTCTAGATGCGAGTCAGCCACTACCCCACCATGCCCCGGAAAGTGCTTACCTGTTGTTGCCATACCAACCGACTTCATACCCTTCATATAAGCACTACTATGACGGATGATTGAGTCGATATCCTCACCAAACGAACGACTACCAATCGCCTTACACTGATGGCCTTTGTCCAATACAGGTGCGAAGCTTAAATCAATATCATGCGCCACCAGCTCAGCGGCCATCAACCACCCACCAAGCTCAGCAAGTTGTTCACCATTGGTATGCTTAGCGTATTGCTCTGCTGCGGGGATCAAGGAAAAGCCTTCACGGAAACGTTGCACTCGCCCACCTTCTTGGTCGACGCCAATTAAGATTGGTCGCTTAGCTGCTTCACGAATTGATTTGTTCAACGCTAACAGTTGTTCACTATCATGATAGTTGCGGGCAAAAAGAATCACGCCACCTACCGTAGGGTGTTGCAAAATCTCCTTATCTTCTGCAGTCAACTCGTAACCTTCAACATCAACCCATAATGGCCCCATACAAACTCCTAGCTCTTGATTCGATTTGTGTTGTTGAACGAGGTTATTCTGTTTAAATTAGCTTTACAATAAGTTTTAACGCTTTGAATTTAGGACACACGATGGCGAGCCGAGAGTTATATATTGGAGTAATGTCAGGAACGAGTCTTGATGGAATAGACACAGCGTTAGTGGAATTTACACACGGTTGCCCAAAGCTGATTGCATCACACGAGTACTCATATCCAGAAGGTTTAAAGCAGAGAGTTCTGGCTATCTGCTTAGGACAACAAACCAATTTAGTAGAGGTGGGTGAAATAGACCACCAGCTAGGTAAGCTTTATGCTGATGCGGTCCTAGCGTTACTCAATCACAGTGGCTTTGATGCATCGCAGATCACCGCGATCGGTAATCATGGCCAAACCGTCTTCCACCAACCTAACGGACAATCGCCATTTACTATTCAGCTTGGCGACGCCAATCTCATTGCGGCAATAACGGGTATCGACACAGTCGCTGACTTCCGGCGTAAAGATATGGCATTAGGTGGACAAGGTGCGCCGCTCGTTCCGGCTTTCCATCAATCGCTATTTTCCAGCTCTGATTCGAGCACTGTAGTACTCAATATTGGAGGCATCGCTAATATCTCAGTATTACGCCCTGGTGAAAAAGCTATTGGTTATGATACCGGTCCAGGCAACATGCTAATGGACGCATGGTGTCATAAGCATACCAACCAAGCTTTCGACAAAGACGCGAACTTGGCTAAACAAGGTAGTGTTAATCCGACCCTACTCAACGATCTTCTCAATGAGGAATACTTACAACTTTCAGCCCCAAAAAGCACTGGAAGAGAGCTGTTTAATCTTCCTTGGCTTGAGAGCAAACTTGCGAAACACTCATTGAGTAGCCAAGATGTTCAACGCACGCTGTGTGAGTTCACCGCAATCACCATTGCCCAAGAAGTGGACAAGTTTCAGCTTGGTAGCCAACCAGAGCTACTGATCTGCGGTGGTGGGGCTCAAAACCCACTATTGATGTCACGAATCCGTGACCTTCTGTCCAATTGGACCGTAATGACCACCAACGATAAAGGTGTCGATAGCGACAATATGGAAGCGATGGCCTTTGCTTGGCTCGCCTATTGCCGCATTCATAACTTGCCAAGCAACTTGCCTGAGGTCACCGGAGCATCGCGCTTAGCTTCTCTCGGTGTGATGTACTTTGCGGATAAATAAGGACACCTATGACTAACGACGCGCTTATCACTGCGCTTTCTCATCTTGTATCAGAAGGTCGTAACCCTGAAACCATGGACATCGACCTATTGTCCTCACTTGAGATCGTTCAGAGAATTAACCAACAAGATCAACTGGTCCCTCTAGCGGTAGAGAAGGTGCTACCAGAAATCGCTCTGGCAGTGGATAAAATTACCGAAGCATTTAAGCAAGGTGGTCGCCTTATTTATATGGGAGCAGGAACAAGCGGTCGCCTCGGGGTACTCGATGCCTCTGAATGTCCGCCGACTTTCGGCGTTTCAGATAAAATGGTTATTGGCCTAATCGCAGGTGGGCCAGAGGCGATATTAAAGGCCAAAGAAGGGGCAGAAGACTCACCTGAACTTGGCATCGAAGATCTTAAGTCTATTGATTTTACAGACAAAGATGTCGTGGTGGGTATTGCCGCAAGCGGCCGCACTCCTTACGTAATTGGTGCTCTGGGTTATGCAAACGATATTGGCGCTACCACTGTAGCATTGTCTTGTAACCCGGGATCTCCTATTGCTGACATAGCTAAGATTGCCATTAGTCCAGTTGTTGGCCCTGAAGCACTAACAGGTTCAACGCGCCTTAAGTCAGGTACCGCACAGAAACTCGTGCTCAACATGCTGACGACAGCCAGTATGATTCGCTTGGGCAAAAGCTATCAAAACTTGATGGTAGATGTGAAGGCCACCAACAAAAAGCTTGTGGCTCGTGCGGCACGCATTGTAATGCAAGCGACCGACTGTGATACCCTAGAAGCGACTCAAACACTTGAGCAAACAGATTACGATGTGAAACTGGCCATCTTAATGATTCTAACCGGTTTGGACGTTACGACCGCCAAGCTGCAACTTCGTCAGCAGCAAGGATTCTTACGCCGCGCTGTTGAATCAAATAAGTAACCATAAATAAACGAAAAGGGCTCTTTTGAGCCCTTTCTGAACTTGGCGTTTAACGCTTAGAGGTTATACTCACTCCAGCCACGTTGCCACTCCATTCGGAATCGCTGACCATCTTCAGTACCCTCACAGACGCCCTCATAGTAGCTACCCGATAATCCAATTTGGTATGCGAAATCAGGGTTACAATACTCTTCTACCCCTACAAGGTAGCCTTGCTCGTAGTCTGTGATATTCGCATCTCCGAGACGGTTCAACGCGTCATATGAACGATGAGTGGAGCCTTTGACACCGTCTTGGTAGCCAATTTGATACCAATTGTTATCATCAGCTAATTGTTGCACACTGGCACTACAGCCAAACAGTAGAACCAGTGAGGCGAGAATCGCGATTCGTTTCATTGCTTTTCCTTAAACAGAATCTTTGTTTTACAAATACCCTGCAATCATAGCTTATCCAGAGCTAAGATACTGCAAGCACTCGAGTTTTAGCAGCAATCTCAGACAATAGCAGCTCTGATTGTTCAATGAACCTCTCAATCAATACCGTATCGATATGCTCTTGTTGCAGAATTTGTAGCTCAATATTCTCAGCCATAGAAACTAGATGCCAAGCGGCTAAATTTCGCCAAGTCGCTTTTACTGTATGAGTATAGTGCTTTACCTTATCTTGCTCATTTAGCTGTACTCCTTGAGCTAGCATAGCAAGGTGAGCTTGAGTTTCTTCAATCACAGTCGAAAAGAAGTTTTCTGCCATGTGCATTGGTAATCCAATATTACGCAACGTCTCTTCAACATTGAACGTAGGTTGCGGATTGTTCAGTTGAAAGTTGGATTTGAACACCACCGCACCACTGAACAACCTTTTAGCAAACACACCCAACATTTCATCAAGCTCTCGCTCAACAATCGGTTTAGCGACTAGCTCGTCAGCCCCCGCTTGCAACATCTTAGTTCTAGACTCTTGAAACACATCGGCGGTACAACCTAACATCACAACATCCTTATTATGCTCTTGCTGTCGAATCAGCGGCATCGCCTGCAAGCCATCCATCAATGGCATGTGATTATCCATCAAGATCAAGTTAAAGCTTTCTTGACTAGCTAGCTGAACACCTTCACGCCCATTACCCGCTTTTGCCACCTCAAAGCCTTTTTGCTTGAGCATAGACTCTATAACTAATGTATTGACTCGGTTGTCTTCAACAATGAGAGCCTTAAGTCCTTCGTAACTTAGGCGTTTAGTCTGTACGACCGAATCTTCAACCGGCTCTGTCTCATCAAGGTATACAGAGACTTTAAAGTAGCTCCCCATTCCTTCTTGGCTATTTACCGAAACCTGGCCATGCATCAACTCAGCGAGACGTTTGACAATGGATAATCCAAGTCCTGTACCACCGTAGTTACGTGTCGTCGAGCTATCTGCTTGCTCAAATGGAGTAAAGATACGCTGCTGCACCTCTTCGGACATACCGATACCGGTATCTTTCACGCCGATATCCAAGCGTAGACGATCCCCCTGTTGCGATTCATCAAATGAAATTTCGATATATCCACGGTCGGTAAACTTGATGGCGTTGTTGAGCAAGTTGAAAATAATTTGTCGAAGACGAGAGCGATCACCTTTGTACCAACGGTTTGACGCAATAGAACTATTAATATGGAGCTCTAAGCCTTTATCCTTCGCAATCGAGTAATACATACTCTGGATGAAGCCAACCACAGAAGACATTGCGAACGGAACCTTATCGAGTTCCAACTTCCCTTCTTCAATCTTCGAGTAATCGAGAATCTCATTGAGCAATACCATCATGTGTTCACCAGATTCATACAAACTACGTAATTGCGAACGTTGTTCTGAGTTCAACTGGCTTTTCTCAAGTAACTGCGCAACCCCTAACACACCATTCATTGGCGTACGTATCTCATGAGATACCGTGGCTAAGAACGCTGATTTCGCCTTTGCTGAGCTTTCTGCTTTATCTTTCTCAATACTCAGCTCTTCAATGACGGCGCTGTAGTTATCAGCAATTTCACTCAACTCATCCCAGTTACTGGTATCTGCAGAGCGAATATTGCCATCATGCAATTCACGACTGTAGGCAGCAAAACTAGAGATGCGCTTTAGGACACTACGGTATACCCACGCTAAGCCGATGAGACAGGCTAAAAAGATCAGCGTGCCACCAATCAGGGTGAGATCTATCGAGTTATTCATCAAAACATCATTATTGGCTGATGCATTACGGCGCATGTTATTCATTTCATCATAAAGAAGGTTGATGGCGCGAATAGCAGGTTCATCATCCACTTTGACCTTTTCATCGGTCATAGAAATCAATGAAGAGTCATACCCCTCACGATAAAGGTCTGTTAGCTGAGATTGGTATTGACGAATTACACCCGTTAATAAAACTAGTGCCTTTGATTCTTCTGCGGTGAGTTCTAGGTCATGGTAATGCTCAATGGTAGAAAGGGCATTCTTAAATCCGGATTTCGCGGCGCTGAGATAACGGGTTTCCCCTCGAAGAACGAAGTTTTTGAAATGGTGAATTGCCCCCCCATAACCCAATTGGTTACGGATATCGGTCAACATTGTTTGTCGCTGAACCACATCTACTCGATAGTTTTGAATCGAGGATTCGAGCTTGGAAAAGGAGTAGTAATTCACACCAACAGCCGTCGCTGTCAGTAGAACCAAAACAAAGAACACCGTGGCGAGACGCCCGCGAATGGATAGATGTCCATTGGCATAGAAGAAAGGTTGTAACGACATGCAGCACTCCTTGCTGACTAGGGTCCCATGAACCTAAATAAACATATTTGTTGTAAATGTATCAAACATCCCTGAGTAATACAGCACGACATTTCAAAATATATTTAACAACTAATTCAACATAAAATAACAGTCTCTCGTTCAAAATGCGATCGAGTCGACATCTTACGAAACCACTTAATTCTCTATACGACCACTCACCTTTTAGACCAATGAAAGGAAACCTTCCGAACAATAGACTGCACTATGAAAGTGAAACTTAATCCATTCAATTAAGGATAATTGCTATGTTATGGTTCTTAACCTGTGTTGCTGCTCTTATCGGTGGCTATTTTATTTACGGTGCATTCATTGAGAAAGTGTTCGGTATCAATGAAGCGCGTAAGACCCCTGCTCATACCAAAGCTGATGGCGTTGACTATGTCCCAATGTCGACTAAAAAGGTTTACCTCGTTCAACTATTGAACATTGCTGGTGTGGGTCCTATCTTTGGTCCAATCATGGGGGCTCTATACGGCCCTGCAGCGATGCTATGGATTGTGGTTGGCTGTATATTTGCTGGTGCCGTGCATGACTACTTCTCAGGCATGCTATCGGTTCGCAATGGTGGTGCTTCGGTTCCCACCATCACAGGTCGCTACCTGGGTAATGGCGCTAAACATTTTATGAACGTCTTTGCTATTATCCTGTTGCTTCTTGTTGGTGTGGTGTTCGTTTCTGCACCTGCCGGCATGCTAACAAACCTTATCAATGATCAAACTGACCTAACGATCAGCATGAGTACCATGGTTATTGCGATCTTCGCTTACTACATCATCGCTACCATTGTTCCTGTTGATAAGATTATTGGCCGATTCTACCCACTGTTTGGCGCTCTACTTATTTTCATGTCAGTAGGTCTGATGACAGCGGTTGCTTTCTCAAGTGAACATACTGTTATGGGTGAGTTCCAAGTAGGCGATATGTTCTCTAACCTAAACCCTAACGATATGCCGCTATGGCCTGCACTGTTTATCACCATTGCTTGTGGTGCTATCTCTGGTTTCCACGCAACTCAGTCACCTCTGATGGCGCGTTGTATGGAGAATGAGAAGAACGGGCGCTTCGTGTTCTATGGAGCAATGATTGGTGAAGGTGTGATTGCGCTCATCTGGTGTGCACTAGCACTTTCTTTCTTCGGCAGTATGGATGGCCTTGCAGAAGCAGTTAAGAATGGTGGCCCAGGTAATGTCGTGTACAGCGCATCGTTTGGCCTGTTAGGTGTCGTAGGTGGTGTACTTGCGTTCCTTGGCGTAGTTATCCTACCAATTACTTCAGGTGACACAGCATTCCGTTCTAGCCGTCTGATCCTCGCTGAATACTTCAACATGGAACAAAAGACACTGCGTAATCGCCTGATGATGGCTCTACCTCTATTCGTTATCGGTGGAATTCTGACTCAAGTGGACTTCGGTATCATCTGGCGTTACTTCGGTTTCGCTAACCAATCAACGGCGGTAATGATGTTGTGGACAGCTTCAGCTTACCTACTTCGTCATAACAAGAACCACTGGATTACCACAGTACCTGCGATGTTTATGACTACGGTATGTGTCACCTTCATTTTGAACAACAGTACTTTAGGATTCGGCTTGCCTATGCAAATATCAACAATTGCAGGCATGCTATTTACCCTAGCGGTAGCGACTTATGTCATTAAGAGCTCGAAAGGCAAAGGTGAAACAGACCTTGCTGATGAAGAGAAACCTTCAGGTACAACTAAAACAGCCTAGTGAAACTCTTTAACCCTAAGAGCCAGCTGCGTGCAGGCTCTTGTTGTTTCACCCCACTAGAAAGTCAAACTAAGCTCTCAATTAAATAATCCTAAACTCACGCCCAAAGTTGAAGTTTGATACTTTGAACCTCTATCTAACAGCGGAAAGTAACCATGGAATTGATCCTCTCTCTTCTACAGCAAATGTGCGTCTACTTAATGCTGGCATACATGCTGAGTAAAACCCCTCTGGTTCTTCCACTACTCAACATTTCCTCCCACCTTAGCCACCGTATTATCTGTTACTTCATGTTTTCTGCATTTTGTATTCTAGGTACCTACTTTGGCTTGCAGATCAACGATGCTATTGCGAATACCAGAGCGATTGGTGCTGTTATGGGTGGATTATTTGGAGGTCCTGTTGTTGGCTTTGCTGTGGGATTAACGGGCGGTATTCATCGCTATACCTTGGGAGGATTTACCGACCTCGCTTGTGCTATTTCAACCACAGCGGAAGGTCTCATCGGTGGTCTACTGCATGTATATTTACTGCGTAAAAATCTCGGTAGATACCTGTTTAATCCAGCGATTGTCTTTGGGATCACTTTCATTGCCGAAGTGGTTCAAATGCTGATTCTGTTGATAGTCGCCAAGCCCTTCGACCAGGCTTATAACCTAGTTTCAGAGATTGCCGCCCCGATGATCATCGCTAACTCGGTGGGCGCGGCTTTGTTTATGAACATCCTGCAAGACAGAAAAACTATGGTCGAGAAATACTCAGCCGCATTTTCTCGCCGTGCACTAACCATAGCGGATCGTTCTGTAGGGATCTTAACGAACGGCTTCAACAGTGAGAATGCAGAGAAGATCGCTCGTATCGTCTATGAAGAAACCAATGTCGGTGCGGTAGCAATTACCGACCAAGAGAAAATCTTATCCTTTATCGGCATCGGTGATGATCACCATAAGCCTAATACCCCTATCTCTTCACAATGTACTTGGGACTCTTTAAAACACGACCGAATCATCTATCTTGATGGTAAAGAGCACCCTTACCAATGCTCATTGAGTCCTCACTGCAAACTTGGCTCCGCACTGATCATTCCGTTAAGAGCAGGAAAAGAAGTAATTGGAACCATAAAGCTGTACGAACGTAAACATAAGCTATTTTCTACGGTCAATATGTCAATGGCCGAAGGTATCGCCCAGTTACTTTCTAGCCAGATCCTATTTGGTACTTATCAACAACAACAGAGTCTACTTGCTCAATCGGAGATCAAGTTGCTCCATGCTCAAGTAAACCCGCACTTTTTATTCAACGCACTCAATACCATCAGTGCGATAACCCGAAAAGATCCTGATAAAGCGCGAGAGCTGATCCAAAAGTTGTCTCAGTTTTTCCGCAGTAACTTAAAACAGAACATCAATGTCGTCACCCTGAAAGAAGAGCTAGAGCACGTTGATTCATACCTCAGCATTGAGAAGGCTCGCTTTACTGACCGACTTAATGTAGTCATTGATATTGCGCCAGAGCTTCTCGACACCAAGCTTCCCAGCTTTACCTTACAGCCTCTAGTCGAGAACGCCATTAAGCATGGTATTTCGCATCTAATCGAAGGTGGGTTAATCAGAGTCACTAGTACAAGGTTAGCGCAAGGCTATGAAATTATGGTGGAAGATAACGCCGGCCTTTATCAAGAACCAGAACAAAGCCACTCGGGCTTGGGAATGGAGATAGTTGATCGCCGCCTCATAAATCAATTTGGGCAAGATTCAGCACTCAAAATTCGCTGTGAACGGGAGTCTTTGACGCAAATGAGCTTTATTATTCCCTACTAACAGGGAATCTAGCGAGAAGCACGATGTTAAATGCAGTGGTCATTGATGACGAACAATTTGCCCGTGAGGAATTATGCCAGCTTTTAATTGAAAGCGGTCAGGTTGAGGTATTGGGAGAAGCGCCCAATGCGATTATTGGATTACAAAAAATCAATGAATTGAAACCTGATGTCGTTTTTCTCGATATTCAAATGCCACAAGTCTCAGGTATTGAACTCTTAAGCATGCTTGACCCGGATACTATGCCGAGGGTCGTGTTTGTGACAGCATTTGATGACTACGCGATTCAAGCCTTTGAAGACAATGCATTTGATTACTTACTGAAACCTCTTGACCCTAAACGCTTAAATAAAACCCTGTGTCGACTTAAAAAAGAGGCCCACCAGCACGAACCGAGTGATGTCCAAATCATTGCCCCGGACAGATTAGAACAAATTCCATGTGTGGGATTAAACCGTATTGTTATGCTTGCAACAGAACAAGTTGAATGCGCGTTTACGGACATCAGCGGTGTTCATATTCAGACGGCTGCGCAAACAGCCAGCACACAATTAACGCTTAAGGTATTAGAGGAAAAGACCTCACTGATACGCTGTCATCGTCAATATTTAGTCAATTCAAAAACGATCCGCGAGATCAAGTTACTCGAAAACGGATTGGCCGAGATCATCACTCGTTCAGGCTTTGACGTACCTGTCAGTCGGCGCTACTTTAAGCTACTTAAAGAACTGCTTGGGATTAGCGGTTGAACCACTTCTTCAATTAGATATTCGATTGTAGATAACAAAAAGGCGACCTGATGGCCGCCTTTCGAATTCATAGGAATAGAGGGATTAGTCTACTTGCTTAATTTGAAGCTCTTTAGGTACTTCAAAGAACATGTTCTCTTCTCGACCTTGGATCTCTTCAATCTCATCCACACCGATAATTTCTTTGATGCGCCCAATGATCTTGTTTACCAACTCTTCAGGAGCAGAAGCCCCGGCAGTAACGCCGACTTTCTTCTTGCCATCTAACCATTCAGTTTGAATGTCTTCTGGACAATCAGTTAAGTAACCCGGAGTGCCAAGCTTTTCTGCTAGTTCTTTAAGGCGCGTTGAATTCGATGAGTTCTTAGAGCCAACCACCACCACGACTTCAACATCGGATGCCATATCACGCACCGCGTCTTGGCGGTTTTGGGTTGCGTAACAGATATCATCTTTTCGTGGACCTTGGATATCAGGAAAGACGCGACGAAGCTCTTCAATGACGTCTGCCGTTTCATCAACTGAAAGAGTTGTTTGACTCACGTAATGCAGATGAGTTGGGTCTTTAACCATCTCTTTTAGCTTCACCACGTCCTCTGGTTTTTCAACCAAATACATGCCGCCCTCATCGCTTGCGTACTGCCCCATAGTGCCTTCCACTTCTGGATGGCCAGCATGACCAATCAGCACTACTTCCATATGTTTGCGGCTCGCACGAGCTACTTCCATGTGTACTTTCGTTACCAGTGGACAGGTTGCATCAAAAACCGTCAGGTCACGTTCTTTCGCTTCTTTGCGTACCGCTTGAGATACACCGTGAGCAGAAAAGATCACAATGTTATCGTCTGGCACTTCGTTTAGTTCTTCAACGAAGATAGCACCGCGCTGCTTTAGTCCTTCTACCACAAAGCGATTATGCACGACTTCATGACGCACGTAGATTGGCGGTTGATACATTTCTAGGGCACGTTCAACAATGCTGATAGCACGGTCAACACCCGCACAAAAGCCACGTGGGTTGGCTAAGAGAATTTTCATTTCGTTGCTCATGGTACTTATCTTTTGGCTCGCTATTCTACTGTCAAAATCTCAACTTCAAAAGTCACATCTTGCCCTGCGAGCGGATGATTAAAATCAACGGTCACTGAATCTCCAGCAATATCAGTAATAATCCCTGGAATTTCCATACCGTCTGGACCAGAAAACGCCATGATGGTGCCCACTTCGACCTCTGCATCGCCAACAAACTTAGCGCGATCCATATGATGAACATTATCTGGATTTGGCATGCCAAAAGCATCAGCCGCTTTTAGCTCAATCGACTGATTATCACCGCTTTCTAAGCCAATTAAGCACTGCTCAAAGTTGTCACTCAAGCTACCATCACCAATAATTAGCTTAGCGGGTTTGCCCATATTATGCGTGCTGTCTGCGACAGAACCGTCATTCATTTTGATAGTAAAATGCAGAGTTACTGCCGAGTTTTGTGCGATGACTGCCACGTTTCTGCTTCCTTGTTGTTATCGTTATCTCACGCTTTTTTGTGAGGTACCCTCTTATACTAAAAAAGCGCGGTCCGAATCAACGGACAGCGCTTGTGGTTATTCATTTAATTTACACTTCGAGGCTTAGCTCTCTTTCTGCTCAGGCTCTTTATCTTTTCGAAAGCCGTCAAGAATGATCATTGCTGCACCGATACAAATACCCATATCTGCAAGGTTGAATGCAGGCCAGTGATAAGTGCCCCAGTAAAAATCTAGGTAATCGACAACAAAGCCATGCACGACACGGTCAAATACGTTGCCTACTGCACCACCAATGATCATCGCATAAGCAATGTTGTTCCACTTTTCTTTTGCGGGTAGCTTACTCATCCAGTACGTCAGCATCGCAGTCACTGCAAATGCAATAGCCGTAAAGAACCAGCGCTGCCAGCCACCTTGGTCACTCAAGAAGCTAAACGCAGCTCCGTAGTTGTGGACATACAGTAAGTTGAAGAAAGGCAGAATCTCAATGCGATTCGACCAGCCGTAACCCATGTTCTCCATAACGACAAACTTGATGGCGATATCTGCAAGAAAAATGACGAAAGCAAGTAACAGCCAACGAACACCTGATTGTTTTAATGGAATGTTTGACATCCTATCCCCTGAAAACTGAAACCTAGAATGGCTCCTAAAAATAACCCCAGTAGATACTGGGGCTATAGAAGTTACATAAAGATCAACTAATTATGCGTAACGACGAGTTTCGCCTTCACCGTCGATATTCGACACACAACGACCACAAACTTTTTCGTGACCTGCAATAGTGCCTACATCTGGAGTGTGGTGCCAACAGCGGTCACACTTCTCGTTCTCTGTCGCTGCAACTTCAACGAATAGACCTTCAACATCTGTCGCTTGTGCTGCGTCTGTCTTCTCGCTCAGTGGTTTTACTGTAGCCGCTGAAGTCAGAAGAACGAAACGTAGTTCATCTTCAAGTTTGTTGATCTTAGCTGCTAGTGCATCGTCAGCGTATAGCGTTACTTCCGCTTGCAGAGAACCACCGATAGTCTTGTCTTTACGCGCATCTTCTAGAAGCTTGTTCACTGCGCCACGAACGGTCTGGATTTCAGCCCAGAATTCGTTGCTTAGCTCTTCACCTTCCGCTAAACCAAATAGACCTTCGAACCACTCGCCTGTGAATACGAACTTATCACGCTGCTCACCAGTAGGTAGAGAGCTTGGCATCTCGTTCCAGATTTCATCTGCTGTGAACGACATGATAGGAGCCATCCAACGAACAAGTGCTTCCACGATGTAGTAAAGTGCTGTCTGACAGCTACGTTGAGCGTTACCGCCCTCTTTTGCTGTGTACTGACGGTCTTTGATTACGTCTAGGTAGAATGAACCCATCTCTACTGAACAGAACTGCATTAGACGCTGAGTAACACCGTGTGTGTTGTACTCTTCGTATGCTTTCACGATCTCTTCTTGAGCCGCTAATGCACGACCTACAGCCCAGCGATCTAGCGCTACCATATCTTCTGGTGCAACCATATCTGTAGCAGGGTTAAAGCCGCTTAGGTTAGCTAGGAAGAAACGTGCTGTGTTACGGATACGACGGTAAGCATCAGCAGAGCGTTTTAGGATTTCATCAGAAACCGCTACTTCACCAGTGTAGTCGGTAGAAGCAACCCATAAACGCAGAATGTCAGCACCTAGCTTGTTAGTTACATCTTTTGGTGCAACCACGTTACCGATAGATTTAGACATCTTACGGCCGTTACCATCTACTACGAAGCCGTGCGTTAGCACTTGCTTGTATGGCGCTTCGCCTTTCATCGCGATAGATGAAATTAGAGAAGACTGGAACCAACCACGGTGCTGGTCAGAACCCTCTAGGTATAGGTCTGTCTTGTTACCGTTGTACTCTTCACGTGAGTCTACTACTGAGTAGTGAGTCACACCTGAATCGAACCATACGTCTAGCGTATCCAGTACTTTCTCGTACTTGTCAGCGTCTTCACCTAGTAGGTCTGCAATTTCTACATCCCACCAAGCTTGAATGCCTTTTTCTTCAACTAGCTGAGCAACTTTTTCTACCAGTTCAATTGTGTTCGGGTGAAGTTCTGATGTCTCTTTGTGAACGAATAGAGCGATTGGCACACCCCAAGTACGTTGACGAGAGATACACCACTCAGGGCGTCCTTCAACCATACCTTCGATACGGCTTTGACCCCACTCAGGCATCCACTCAACACCTTTGATCGCTTCTAGTGCGTTTGCACGAAGACCTGCTTGGTCCATCGATACGAACCACTGCGGTGTTGCACGGAAGATGATTGGCGTTTTGTGTCTCCAACAGTGTGGGTAGCTGTGCTCGTAAGCGTGGTGGTGTAGAAGTGCACCTTTTTCTTTCAGAACTTCTAGTACTGAATCGTTCGCTTTGAATACGTGCTGACCAGCGAATAGCTCGGTATCTGGTAGGTAAACGCCGTTTGAGCCAACTGGGTTCGCTACTTCTAGGTCGTATTTTTTACCAACCGCGAAGTCTTCTTGACCGTGGCCAGGTGCTGTGTGAACCACACCAGTACCAGAGTCAGTTGTTACGTGATCGCCAAGGATCGCAGGAACCGTGAAGTCGTAGAATGGGTGGTTGAACTGAGACAGTTCAAGATCTTCACCCTTCGCAAAACCTAGGTTATGGAAGTGCTCGATACCCGCGCGATCCATTACGTCTTTCGCTAGCTCAGAAGCTACGATGATCCGCTCAGGCTGCTGTCCGTTTTCAGGAGAAGCCTCAGTTTGGATAAGAACGTACTCTAGATCATCACGTAGACATACTGCGCGGTTTGCAGGCAGTGTCCATGGCGTTGTTGTCCAGATAACGATAGAGATATCGCCTTGACCTTCGTGGCCTTCTGCGACAGAGAACTTAGATACCAGTGCTGCTTCATCAGCCGCTTTAAAGCGAACATCGATAGAAGGAGATACTTTATCTTTGTACTCAACTTCTGCCTCTGCTAGTGCGCTGCCACAGTCAGTACACCAGTGAACAGGTTTGAAGCCTTTTAGTAGGTGACCGTTGTCAGCAATCTTACCGAGTGCACGGATGATGTTCGCTTCTGTACCGAAGTCCATCGTGCGGTAAGGCTTATCCCACTCACCCATGATACCAAGGCGCTTGAAGCTCTCTTTTTGGCCCTCTACCTGGCCTGCCGCGTATTTACGACACTCTTCACGGAACTCTGCCGCAGAGATTTTTTGGCCTGGCTTGCCTTTCTTCTTCTCTACCATTAGTTCAATTGGTAGCCCGTGACAGTCCCAACCTGGAATGTACGGTGCATCAAAACCAGAAAGTGTTTTGGATTTAATAATAATGTCTTTAAGAATCTTGTTTAACGCGTGACCAATGTGAATGTCACCGTTAGCGTATGGAGGACCATCGTGTAGAACGAAAGATTTCTTGCCTTTCTTCGCTTTACGGATCTCGCCGTAAAGGTCTTCTTTGTACCAACGCTTAAGCATTTCTGGCTCGCGATTAGCCAGATTACCGCGCATCGGAAACCCTGTTTCAGGTAAGTTCAGGGTATCTTTATACTCACTCATCGATTCTTAATTCCGTTGTGTTGGGTGACAGTTAGACATTATGCTAAGCCGCGAACTAAACGACTTAGGCTTTACACTGCTGCAGCCACACCCTTGCTGCCTCAGCATCCAATTCGATTTGTTGTTTTAAAGCGTCAAAAGATTCGAATTTTTTCTCATCTCGCAGCTTATGTCGAAGTACGATTTCCAGTTGTTTGCCATATAAATTAGCCTGAAAGTCAAATAAATGAACTTCGAGTTGTTGGCGAACGCCATTTACCGTAGGTCTGTTACCAATATTGGCAACGCCGTTGACCGGTTGTTCCCCCAAGCCCAATGCTTGAACCGCGTATACACCTGAAACGGGTGATACACAACGTTTAAGTGGGATGTTCGCCGTAGGAAAGCCAATAGTTCTTCCTAATTTACGACCGTGAGAAACACGACCGCTAATGCTGTAATCACGCCCCAGCATATGGGCAGCAGAGTCTAAATTATCGCCTGCTAATGCTTCACGAATCGCAGTACTACTTACTCGCAACTGCTGTAAACGGAAACTTTGCGTGCTAACGACTTCAAAACCAAATTTTTCACCGGCTTGTTGTAACATCTGAAAGTTGCCTTCACGATTCTTACCAAAACAAAAATCGTCACCAACTACCAAAAACTTAACACCCAATCGTTTGACCAACAAGTCAGTAATGAACTCATCAGGGCTTTGATTAGCAAAACGACGGTTGAAGTTAACACACAATAAACGCTCAATACTCAGTTTACTGAGTTGAACATACTTATCTCTCAGTCGAGTTAAGCGAGCTGGTGCTTTATCACGAGCAAATAATTCAAGGGGTTGCGGATCAAACGTCATCACCGTGGATGGCAAACCTAACTGCTTGGCCTTCTCAGAAACCTGCTCAAGTACCGCTTGATGACCTAAATGTACGCCATCAAAGTTGCCAATTGTCAGTACACATCCTGCATGATGTGGTTTGATATTGTGAATGCCTCGGATTAATTCCATTGGGTGTCACTACAACCTATTAAGTCTATTTACTCGTAAAGCTTGCTTCTAAAAGCGTGAAACTGACGGATTATATACTAATCTGACTTATTCTGTCGCTGCTTTTACATCTTTTAAGCGAATACCCAAAACAAGCAAAGTGATCAAGTAAACTGCTGCACCCAATCCTATTAATGTTGTTAACCAGAAAACTCGTTCTACTAAAGTCCAGGATAACCAAACTTGCATCTCTTCAAGCTGCCAAAGAATCACAGCAACCATCGCCCCACCAGCAACGATCAAACGAGCAATAAACAATAACGTTTTCTTGGTTAGTTGATAAACCTTTGCTAGGTGTAGGCCTCGATAAAGTAGCGACATATTGACGAATGCCGACAGTGCAGTTGCCATCGCCAAGCCGACATAACCATAGAACCATGCAAAGATGGCATTGAATACCATGTTCGAAACCATCGCAATAATGCCGTACTTCACTGGCGTCTTGGTATCTTGGCGCGAGTAGTAGCCAGGCGCTAGCACCTTAATCAGCATAAAGTTCAACAGACCCGAGGCGTAAGCCATTAAAGACATCGATGCAAATTCAACATCTTGTGGGCTAAACTCACCACGCATAAACAACACCATCAGCATTGGTTTTGCTAACACAATTAAGCCAAGCATCGCAGGCACACCGAGCAACATCACCATGCGGACCCCCCAGTCCATGGTATGAGCAAAGCCTTCTCCCTCATCATCGACATGTTTGCGAGAAAGCGCTGGGAGGATTACGGTAGCAATCGCGATACCAAATAAGCCTAGAGGAAATTCAAGAAGCCGGTCTGAATAATAGAGCCAACTGATTGAGCCCGTTTCAAGGAAGCTAGCAATAAACGTGTCGAATAACAGGTTAATTTGGCTTACCGAGACACCAAACAAAGCAGGGATCATTAGCGTGCGGATCTTCACGACACCAGGATCTCGCCAACCCCACTTGGGCTTAACCATCACACCGGCTTTAATAAGGAAAGGGATCTGAAATAGGAATTGCACCAAACCACCGAGGAACACACCTATTGCAAGACCAATCTCAGGTTGTGATAACTGCGGAGCGATCAACCACGCAGACAGAATAATCATCACATTGAGGAAAACAGGAGTAAAAGACGAAACCGCAAACTTACCCAATGTGTTAAGAATCGCGCCAGATAACGCAACAAAGGTAATGAACCATAAATAAGGAAAGGTAATTTTGAGCATCAGACTGGCTAGTTCGAATTTACCCGCAGATGGGCCATCGTTCATCCAATCCAAGAACCAACCAAAGCCGAACAGCGCAGTCACGACTCCTGAGCCTAAAACGCCAAGTACGGTAACAATAGAGACAATAACGCCTAAGGTACCTGCGGCCCGAGCAATCAGTTGACGGGTTTTATCCATATCACCAGAGGCATGATATTCCGTTAGGACAGGAACAAAGGCTTGCGAGAAGGCACCTTCAGCAAAAAGGCGACGCAGGAAGTTGGGGATTTTATTAGCGAAGAAGAAAACATCAGCGCTCGCTCCTGCCCCCATTAAATTTGCCACTACAATATCGCGCACTAAGCCTAGGACGCGGGATACGAGCGTCATCGCACTGACAATCATGCCAGACTTGAGCAGTCTTTTACTCACATTAACCTCAGATAGAAAACCAACACACTTTTATTAGCATTGGTATAGAAATGCTGTTAGAATCCCCGCCATCTTAACCGCGATAACTTATACATACCAAAATTTGTTTGGTTTCGATGAGTTTTTGCACAAATCAGTTGACATTTAAGCGCAAATGAGGGATATTCCTCGCCCTTAAATTGTCACCGAACTAAGTTTTTGGGAGTTAGACCCTTGGCAAACAGTAAATCTGCTAAGAAGCGCGCTATCCAAGCTGAGAAACGTCGCCAGCACAACGCTAGCCGTCGTTCTATGATGCGCACTTACATGAAAAAAACTATCGCTGCTATCGAAGCTGCTGATAAAGAAGCTGCAACTAAAGCATTCGCTGAAGTTACACCACTACTAGACCGCATGGCGACTAAAGGCCTTATTCATAAGAATAAAGCTGCGCGTCATAAGTCTCGCTTCGCTGCTGCAATCAAAGCTCTTTAATAGAATTTTGATTTAGCAAAAAAAACCGGCTTTAGCCGGTTTTTTTATACCTAAAATTCAAGCGTAAAAAAGACGACACTTCCGGTCGCCTTCTTCTTTCATATTTGTAGCTAAATATCAGCTATTTACAATAGATTCCGTGCAGCAATTTGATCATCGCTTTCACTTCATCGCTACTCAGCGTGTAATAAACTGTCTGTGCTTCTTTTCGAGTCTCAACCAAACCATCGCGACGTAACCATGCCAAGTGCTGTGAGAGTGCAGATTGGCTCAGCTCTAACTGACCACATAACTCGCCAACCGATAGCTCGTTATTATGAAGTAAACACAAGATCTGCAATCGGCGTTCATTAGCCATTGCCTTTAGCAGAATCACAGCTTCTGCTGAGTTCTTCTCCATCTCTTGTAAATTCATGATTTCCTCATAATATTTTGATTACATTCTGAAGCGATACTTTAAACAATTCACCGCAAATTAAAAACCGCCATTCTGGAATAAATGACCAAAATCCGCGTCACATACGTTTTTCACTGCAGGATGTTGAATCATTCTCTCAGCAAATATGACGTAGTACTCTTCTTTTAGCTCGTCGATATGACCAATCAGCTTTAGTGGCAAGTCATTACGCACTTCATTCATATACAATGTTGGAGCAAGGAAAATGACATCATTGTGGTAGCGAGCAAAGGCTTTCATCAATGCCACATCGTCAAACTCACCAAGGATATCGGCCTCAATTCCCTGTTGATCAAACCACTGCATAACCTTGCGCCCCATCGACGTTCGGCTTCCTGGGATCAGTAGTTTACGCTGTTCTAGTACATCAGGAAATTGGACTTCATTAATATCACTAGAACAAAAGAAGCTCATATTACTCTCTCCGAGCTTTTTGCTGTATAAGCCCGGACTCTTACCTGAATCGACCGGGCAATCGGACAAGATCATATCCAAGTTATGTTGCGATAACTTTTCTAGCAACATTTCGTGGGTCGACTCAAAACAGCGTAGGTGGATGCTGCGATCTTCAGGGACCGTGGTCGAGAGAATTTTACTTACCAACCTTTTTGACAGAGCATCTGCCACACCCACTTCAAACAACGTATTTGACCGTTGACTGTAGTTAACGATATCGAGCATCTCATAACTTAGTCCAAACATACGATCTGCGTATTTATAAATAAGTTGGCCAAGCTCGGTTGGCTCCACGCTTCGACCATTTCGTTTAGTAAGCTTCCCCTTTACTCGCTCTTCTAATGCCTTTATTTGCCCTGTGACCGTTTGCGGCGTGAGGAAAAGAGCATCAGCCGCTTTTGTCACAGAACCTTGCTTGCAGACCATCCAAAAGTAATAAAGGTGGTTATAGTTTAAGTGAGACATATCTATTCCTTTGTGACAGCTAGTGTCATGAATAATAACAAAAGCTCGGTAATAACGACATTATAGTAACTATTATCAGATTTTACCGAAACCACTCCTGTCACATTGTCATAGAAGATTCAAAAAACAGAATACTTTTTAGTCATATAAAGATGTTCTTTATCTCTTAATGGAATATCGCACTATAAATTAATTAAATTAAAACAATAGGTTAAGAATCGTAAATTTAATTAGACACCTAATTAATAAATTAATCGGGAAAAATAACCTCGTTTTATCAAAGTGTCATATAACTGAAATATTTCCCCTCTAACATCGGCCGCAGTTATCAAAAACACCCTAACTACTAACTCTTGGGTTCCGGAGAAATTATTATGAACCAAGCTACTACTGCAGCAGCGCCTGCTTCAAGCAAAGCGAACATGCTACGTTGGGCTAACTTGGCATTCATGCTGTACCTTCTACTGCTATCAGTTGCAATGGTTGGTACAGGCTTCAAATGGGCAACAGGCGATCAAGCGAAAGCATTATTCGAATTTGCATCACACCCTGTTGCTGGCTTAATGATCGGTCTTGTAGCAACAGCACTGATTCAATCATCTAGTACTGTAACCTCAATTATCGTTGGTCTAGTTGCAGGCGGCCTTCCTGTTGAGACTGCTATCCCTATGATTATGGGTGCGAACATCGGTACAACAGTCACGAATACGATCGTGTCTCTTGCACACATTCGTGATCGCGATGAGTTCAAACGTGCATTCTCAAGTGCAACGATTCATGACTTCTTCAATATTCTTGCGGTAGCAATCTTCCTACCTCTTGAAGTGATGTTTGGTATCTTTGAGAAAATATCTCACTGGCTAGTATCACCAATGCTTGCAACTGGTGACATGAGCATCAAAGGCTTTAACTTCATCAAGCCAATCACAAAACCTGTTGTAAATGCAGTGAAAGAGCCTCTAGCGACTTTCGGTGACCAAATGGGTGGCGTGATGCTCATCGGTCTGGGCATCTTGACTATCTTCGTTGCAATTACTGTTATGGGTAAGCTAATGAAGAGCTTAATGGTTGGCCGTGCAAAAGAGCTTCTAAAGAATGCTATCGGTCGTGGTCCACTGCACGGTATCTTCTCTGGTTCAATCGTAACGGTATTGGTTCAGTCTTCTACAACGACTACATGTCTGATCGTTCCACTAGTAGGTAACGGTGTATTAAAAGTAAAAGACATCTACCCATTCACAGTAGGTGCAAATATAGGTACTTGTATTACCGCTCTACTAGCTGCGACAGCAGCAACAGGCGAGTTTGCAGTATTCGCACTTCAAATTGCGCTAGTACACCTATGCTTTAACCTAGCGGCAACTATTTTCATCTTTGGTATTCCATTCCTGCGCAACATCCCACTAAAAGGCGCAGACTGGATTTCAGATATGGCACTTAAAAACAAAGCTGTTGTAGTAGGTTACCTAGCAGTACTATTCCTAGTCGTACCAGGTACAATTCTAGCTTTCACTGTGTAATTACAGATTAAACCATCGCTTATCAAAGCCCCTAACTTCGGTTGGGGGCTTTTTCGTTTTAGAGCTAGAGAGCTAGAGAGCTAGAGAGCTAGAGAGCTAGAATATTGAAGGTTTGACGTTTGACATCAACCCTTCTCCACCCTATGGCTATAAAAATCGAGATATCTAGCTTTCTTTAAGCGTAGCGTCCTAGATCTGCTCTCCAAAAAAAGCGCCGGTCTTTCGACCAGCGCTTTAAAATTCAAACCTATGGATTAGTCACTTCGCTACACTGAGAACGGGTACTTAATTGCGTCGTGGTGTTCATAACCCTCAACCCAAAAATCGTCTAGAGTCACCCATGTTTCTAGGTCTTCTAGAGATTTAATCTCTGGGTTGATGTGGAAGGTTGGTGCTTTCAATGGCTCACGCTTCAATTGAACGTCACGCATCAGTTCAAGCTGATCTTCATAAATGTGCGCATTCACGATTTTATGGTATGCCTGACCCGCTTTCTTACCGGTGATTTGCGCCATGATAGCTAGGAATACGTAAACCTGAACCATATTAAAGTTAAGGCCTAGTGGAACATCACAAGAACGCTGTGTGCTGTTTAGATAAAGCGTATCACCCAATAGCGAGAAGTGATGACTGTACATACACGGACGTAGGCAACCCATATGGAACTCACCTGGATTGTAGAAGTTTAGGATCTCCCCACGGTCATCTGTGCCACGAGTCAGATCGTCGACAATCTTACGTAGTTGATCGATATGCCCACCGTCCGGCTTTGCCCATGCACGACCTTGAACACCGTATACACGCCCCATGTCGTCCTCACCTTTACGGTAGGGGTTGTTCAGCCAAGCTTCGTTTAGGTTTGCATTAGCATCCCAAGTTTTGGTACCAAGCTTACGGAAATCTTCTGCGTTATCATAACCGCGGATGTAACCAAGTAGCTCTGCGACTGCGGCCTTCCAGAAGCTCTTACGCGTTGTCACAAGAGGGAATTGGTTCGCAGCAACATCGTAAGTGAGGTCAGCATTGATAACCGTTAAGCAACGCTTACCGGTACGCTCATTTTCAATCCAAGTGCCTTCATCAACGATACGCTGACAGAGTTCTAAATACTGTTTCACACCAAATCCTTACTTCTTTTGTTGTGGTAGTTCATCTTTGTAGTGGCCACGTTTGTAAGCCCAAAGCACCATGAGTGCACCGATGATAATCATTGGTAGAGACAAAATCTGCCCCATTGAGATGAAATCACCAAATAAGCCTAAATGAGCATCCGGTTCACGTACGTATTCTACTAAGAAACGGAATGTACCGTAACCGGCAAGGAATAAACCTGATACAGATCCAAGTGGACGAGGTTTCTTGATAAACCAGTTCAAAATGAAGAACAGAACAATGCCTTCTAGCGCCATTTCATACAGTTGTGATGGGTGGCGAGGTAGAGGACCGCCATTAGGGAACACAAATGCCCAAGGCACATCTGTAACTCGGCCCCAAAGCTCACTGTTCATGAAGTTACCAAGACGTCCCATACCTAAACCAAACGGTACAAGTGGCGCAATGAAATCCGCGACACCAAAGAAGGTGCGACCGTTTTTCTTCGCGTACCAGAACATCGCGGTGATTACGCCGAGTAAGCCACCATGGAAAGACATACCGCCTGTCCAAACTTTAAATAGGTAAAGCGGATCCGCCAGGAATAAATCGAAGTTGTAAAACAACACATAACCAACACGGCCACCAATCACAACACCTAAAAAGCCGGCGAATAGCAGATCTGATACCTGCTCACGCGTCCACCCACTACCCTTTTTATCTGCGCGACGGTTTGCAAGCCACAATGCAAACGCAAAACCAACAAGGTACATCAAGCCATACCAGCGAATTGCGAGTGGGCCGATTTCAATTAATACAGGATCAATATTGGGGAAAGTCAGATATCCCTGAGACATAATGTGAATTCTCTAATTATGATGAAATGAGCATGCTTGCTGCAATAAACAGCAAGAATAGCGCGAATATTTTTTTGAGACTCGCCGTTGGCAATTTAGTTGCAAGGCGAGCACCGATTCTTGTCGTCAGTACCGAGGTAAATGCTATCGCGAACAGAGCTGGTAGGTAAATATAACCTAGACTATATTTCGGTAAGCCCTCGACACCATGGCCGTGAAACATGAAGCCTAACATACCAGCAATCGCTATCATGCAGCCACACACCGAAGATGAACCAACCGCCTTTCGCATCTCTACACCGTAGCGACTTAAGAAAGGCACTGTCAATGAGCCACCACCAATACCGGCCAAGCTAGAGATAATTCCAATCACGGTTCCACTCAAAGAAGTATTGAGGGGCGATGGCATAGCGCGGACTCGCTTACTGCGCGCAGAAATGAGCATCTGTAATGCCAAGCCTAAGACTATGAAACCAAAGATACGCGGCAAGTAGTGTGTTGGCACCCAATCAGCCACATAAGTTCCAATAAAACCTCCAATTATCACACCAGGTATCAACCACTTAACTACGTAAAGGTCGACATTTCCCAAGCGTAAATGATTAAAGGCCGAGGAGCCTGAAGTCAGAATAATGGTGGCAAGAGAGGTCCCCAAAGCCATGAGCATAGTTAACTCAGCAGAAATGCCGGACCAGGGTAGGATGATCGTCAGAGCAGGAACCACAATTAAGCCCCCACCAATGCCCAATAGGCCAGCCATAACGCCAACAAAGCCCCCTAGGGCCATCAATAATAAAATCAGTTCTAAAGACACAATATTCCTAGCTTTTACCTGCTCGAATGAAGCCAGCATGCCCTTTATTGATGAAATGCTTGGTCATCATGCTATAAATCTGATGTCCATAGGGTTGACTAAGCGCTTTCTGCGCTAACTTTTTAAGCTCTTTTGAATCACTGTGGCGTAGTAGGTATTTAACTTTGGCGACATTCGAGTTGTTCATGCTAAGTGTGTCGTAACCAATCCCTGTGAGTAGCAAAGCACCAAACGGATCACCAGCCAATTCACCACAAACACATACCGGCAACTGGTGGTGTTTACACATATCATAGATGTGTTTCAGCGCCATGATGACAGATGGGTGCAAAGATTCATACACATCGGAGACACGTGCATTATTGCGGTCAACAGCTAAAAGGTATTGGGTCAGGTCATTGGTACCAACAGAAACGAAATCGATCTTATCTGCCATGAGCGGAAGTAGATAAAGCATGGATGGCACTTCAAGCATCACTCCAACTTGAGGCCGTTCTAAAGACGGCTCAAGAAGCTTAACTTCTTCATAAGCCTGTTCAATCAGCGCCAGTGCGTCATCTAGCTCTTGGCTACCGGAAATCATCGGCAGCAAGATACTAAGGTTTGGTGAGTGGATACTCGCTTTTAGCATCGCACGCAATTGGATAAGGAAAATATCAGGATGATCGAGTGTGAAGCGGATACCTCGCCAGCCTAAAAATGGATTGTCTTCTTCGATAGGAAGATAAGGCAACGCTTTATCACCACCAACATCTAGCGTGCGCATCACGACACGTTTGTTCGGATACGAAGACAACACCGCTCGATATTGCTGAGTCTGCTCTTCTTCTGACGGAAAGCGTTGTCGTAGGAGAAATGAAATCTCTGTGCGATACAAACCTACGCCATCTACCCCACGATTAAATGCGATGTTGCTATCCGCACTCAAGCCTGCATTAAGTAATACCTCAATCTTTTTACCATCACGGGTAATGGCTTCCTCAAGCAGGTCTTTCTCGACCATCGAACTCAGTTCAGACTCTTGCCCGACTAGCTCACGATATTCTTCAAACAGTTGAGGAGACGGATCGATATAAACATCGCCGCTATAGCCATCAACGATCCCCACTTGCTTGTTAATATGCTCTAGGCGGACCTGAGCCCCCATCACTGCCGGTACACCTAATGCTCGTGATAGAATTGCAGCATGCGAATTTGCGGCGCCTTCAATCGAAACGACAGCAAGAAGCTTATCTTTTGGCATTGAAGCCAAAATAGTCGCGGTTAACTCACGCACAACCAATATTACTGGTTGTTCAAAATGGTATTGCTCAGACTCTGCATTGTGCAAGAAGTAAAGAAGACGTTGCCCTAGCTCCCGAATGTCTTGTGCGCGTTCTCTGAGGTAAACGTCACTCATCTTTGCAAAGCGGTTAGAATAAGACTCCACCACTTGTCTCAATGCCCAATCTGCGCGATCACCTTTTTTGATCTGAGCTTTAAGATCACTGCGCAGCATCGGATCATTCAATAAATGGGTGAAAAGGTCAAAGATCGCTAGCGTGTCTTTATTGATGTCACTATCGAGCTTTTTGCGCATGCGACGAAAATCATTCAACGCACTCTCAATCGCGACAACAAGACGCTCTTGTTCTTGTTCAATGTTTAGCGTCGACGCAGGATAAACCTCTGAAAGCTCAGGTTGATTGTCATCACACCAAAATGGACCGATTGCAACACCAGAAGAAGCTCCAATGCCCTTAATCGATTGATTATCAGCATCAGATAACAACCAATGCCCTTGCTGTTGAGCATGAGCAATCGTCACGGCGATCTGAGCCGCTAAGGTAACTAAGAATGATTCTTCAGATTCGTCGAATAACCGTGGTGATTTTTGTTGGATCACTAAAACACCCAACACCTTTTTACGGTGGATTATCGGTGTTCCTAGGAAAGAGTGGTAAACGTCCTCGCCTAATTCAGGAAAGAACTTATAGTTGGGGTGGTCAGCCACTTCTGCCAAGTTAATGGGTTCAGCAGAGCGACGGACTAAGCCAACAAGACCTTCTTCATAATTGATGTGGATCTTGTTGCCTTTGAACTTAAGACCTTGAGTCGCCATTAACTCAAGGCGCTGATGCTCATCATTAGCAAGATAGACAGTGCAACATTCAGTTTTTAGGGCGTCACAAGTCTCTGTCACCAAGAGTTTTAATGCTTGGTGAACATCATCCACTCTTGATACGTGTTCAACTATATCCCTTAACTGGCTGAGCATGCCTATCCTCTACGAGCTTTTCGCTTTTGCTTAATTTTCCTTTCCCTAAAAGGCATTGCCATTGAAGCAAACTCTTTCATTGCCCGACGATACACATCCCGCTTAAAAGAAACTACTTGCCTTACTGGGTACCAATAGGACACCCATCGCCAACCATCAAATTCAGGGGTACTTCCGCGCTGCATATTAATTCTCGATTCATCACAGTCGAGACGCAGTAAGAACCATTTCTGTTTTTGCCCGATACAGACAGGCTTTGAGTCCCAACGAACTAGGCGCTTTGGCAGTTTATATCTTAACCAATGACGGCTAGTCGCAACGATCTTCACATCTTGTTTAGTAAGACCGACTTCTTCATACAACTCCCGATACATTGCTTGTTCAGGAGTTTCACCATCGTCAATTCCACCTTGCGGAAATTGCCACGAATGTTGTCCGTATCGTTTAGCCCAGAATACCTGACCATGGTTGTTACAAATCACAATACCAACATTAAGTCGGTAACCATCGCCATCTATCACGGCCAACCTCAATATAAATTTTTAATTACTTTGATTTTTCCACATATCCCCAACGGGAGCAAACTTAGTAGGTGGATAAACCCAATATTTATTGGCTAGCGCTCATTTTTGAATAACTTAGATGTTAAATTTGAGTTATCAACACAAGAATGAGATATAAGCCACATTTATTCACGTTTTCTGTGTATAACTTTGTGAAGAATTCACAACAAGCTAAAAAGTGAACGCCATTTTGATTAAACATCAACCAGTCAGATCTGTGCACATTTAAGTATAAATCAATATTTTCAATAACTTAATTTGAAATTTCAGAGTTGTTAAATAAAAGATCATTTCAAGATCTAAACTGGACTTAGATCGAACAAAGATTAACCACACATAGCAATATCCACAGAAGCAAGATTAAGCTTCATGCCACCCCCTAAATATCAAGCATTTATTCGCAGAAAACCACTGTTTATTCATCCAGAAAACTCAATTATCATTTGAACAAAAAAACAACTGTGGATAACTTATTATTAAAGTTATCAGATCCGTTCTGTTTGCTAACAGCAAAAGATCTTTTCTGATAGAATCAAAACCAAGATCATCTCCAATCACAGTTATGAAACCAGAACCCACCTCCGAATCAGAACTACTTGACCGTGCTAGAGCCATTGCTGGTTTCAGCTACCTAGAACTCGCGAAAGAAGCAGGGATGACGGTACCTAAAGATCTCACCCGAGATAAGGGCTGGGTTGGTCAATTACTTGAATGGCATTTGGGGGCACCATCCGGCAGTAAGCCGCAGCAGGACTTCCCTGAACTAGGGATCGAACTCAAAAGCATTCCGATCAGCTATACCGGAAAACCACTTGAAACAACCTTTGTTTGTGTTGCGCCATTAATCGGTATTCATGGCCTTACATGGGAGACCAGTCATGTAAGGAACAAACTCTCAAAGATCTTATGGTTTCCAGTTGAAGGTGAACGTGAAATTCCATTATCAGAGAGGCATGTGGGATCACCACTACTTTGGACCCCTTCAGCAGCTCAAGAAGCTCAACTAAGAGCGGACTGGGAAGAGATCATGGAAATGATCGTGCTTGGTCAGATCAATCAAATAACAGCTAGGCATGGCGAGTCTCTACAGCTACGCCCAAAAGCGGCGAATGGTAAGGTTAAGACGGAAGCCTACGGACCAAACGGAAGCATTATAAAAACACTTCCGCGTGGCTTTTATTTACGGACCCAGTTTACCGGACAGATCCTCGAACAACACTACGCGTAACCAACGGTTCGAAAGACCAACAGGCCCTAGTGGGATACTAAGGACAGTTCGATATCATGATAAGCGGCTTCCCCTTCACTCCCAAACTCATCATATGCGTTGTGTAACCTCAAATAAGCTTTTGAAAAACCCAACCTCAGTAACTCTTCTTTTACTTGTTCAAGAGAAGAAAAGTGAATAGGTTCTTCGTCGAGTTTAATTGGCTCGAGTTTGTGCTTATATTCCACTGCTAATAAGTATTGGGAAATGTCAGCACAGCCAATTACAAAGACTTTTGGCACTTGATAGCTATCTTTATGGTAGCCATGCAACCAGCGATCTAATTGATGCTTCTGCATACACAGTTCCTCCAAAACACTGAGTACAACGACTCATTATTACAATTGTAGACAAAGATCCTCGATATAACGCACTTCCCCTACGATCAACTAACGAATATATTGGTTAAATGTAAATACAAAGGGAAAGCACGAATGGAATACAACAAACTCCCTCACTCTAGTTTAGAGGTCAGCAAGATTTGCCTTGGCACAATGACGTTTGGTGAGCAAAACACCGAGAAAGAAGCCTTTGAGCAGTTAGACTACGCATTGGAGCGCGGGGTCAACTTGATCGATACGGCCGAGATGTACCCCGTACCACCAACAGCCAAAACTCAAGGTAAAACGGAAGAGTACATAGGTAACTGGATAGCAAAGTCCGGTAAACGCGAGAAAATAGTTCTTGCTACAAAGGTAGCAGGTCCACGTAATGTTCCGCATATTAGAGAGAACATGAGTTTAAACCGTCGCCATATCCATACGGCTATCGACGATAGTTTGCGTCGCCTTCAGACTGATTATGTCGACTTGTACCAGCTTCACTGGCCACAAAGGAAGACCAACTGCTTTGGCCAGTTGAACTACCCTTACCTAGATGAGAACGAAGAAGTTACACTGATCGAAACTCTGGAAGCGCTCAATGATTTAGTCAAAGCGGGTAAGGTACGTGAGATCGGTGTATCAAACGAGACACCATGGGGCATCATGAGCTTTCTAAAACTAGCAGAAAAGCATGATCTACCAAGAATGATCACTATCCAGAACCCATACAGCCTACTCAACCGTAGTTTTGAAATTGGTTTATCTGAAATCAGTCACTACGAGGGAGTGAAGTTACTTGCCTACTCTCCACTCGCGTTTGGTTGCTTAAGTGGCAAGTACTTAGATGGCGCAAAGCCAGTAGGTGCACGTTGCACTATTTGGGAAAGATTCTCTCGATACTTTACGCCGCAGGGAGTAAAAGCAACAGAGGCTTATGTCAACCTGGCCCGTGAACATGGTTTAGATCCAGCACAGATGGCGTTAGCGTTTGTTAATCAGAGACCGTTTGTCGCATCCAACATCATTGGTGCGACAAACTTAGACCAGCTAAAAAGTAATATTGATAGTTTGGATGTCACTTTA
This sequence comes from Vibrio maerlii, assembly GCF_003415655.1. Classification (GTDB taxonomy): domain Bacteria; phylum Pseudomonadota; class Gammaproteobacteria; order Enterobacterales; family Vibrionaceae; genus Vibrio; species Vibrio maerlii. The sequence continues at coordinate 77,771 of NZ_QRHC01000012.1, read as the reverse complement.
AGCGACGAATTACTTCAAGGACTTCAAGAAATTGGAACTACCTACTCCAACCCTTGCCCTTAACTCGTTGCGGGGCTAGTGAAGCGCTAGCCCCATTCTTTAAGTCACTATTCGCGCACTTAGAACACGACGAAGATGACGAACTCGACGTTCAACAGTCACGGCTTCTGGCTCGCTATGACCACCGATAGGGCGACCATCAACTTCAATACCTATATCTTTTAGTAGATGGATATTTTCCCATGGCAATTCGTAGCTGCTACGACGAACTTTCCGTTTCCACTCTCGCTCTTCACGACGAAGATCGGCATAAACAAGTGCTGTTGCTAACTTTAGATAAATTGAATGACGCATAATATTTCTCCAGTTTTATATGGACTAAACTGAGAAACGGCAGCTATAGAAAGGAGATAAATCTGAGTACTAAGCTACCATTTCCGCAGCCTAGTATTAGGATACGGATCGATTAGTTCGGTTTATCTTGCATAATGATCGCGGTTTCAGACGCCAATACTGGAGACGAAACTGCGGTAATGCATCGATCATCAGAGGCAAAAACATTGAATACGAAATGAAGATGTTTCATGTTTGCCTCCTAGCTAACTAATTGATCCTAATAAAGTAATTTAAGTAGAAAGACTGTGCTTTCTACATGGTTAAATTCTAATCATATGAAACTATTATTCAACCGAAGATATGAACATTGATTAAAAACAAATCAATATACTGTTGATTAGCCAATCAATCTTTTAATTTCGAAACTATTCACCATCTTTGGCAACACCTATAGAACATAAAAACAACAAACCACGCCGGAGCGTGGTTTGTTTATCTTTATAAAAGGGTTAAAAAGCAGTTTTATACGATCGTCTCAGTAATAAGATTGTGTTTGTTCAGCAAACGGTACATAGTCGCGCGAGACACACCCAGCTCTTTAGCCGCTAAAGATACCTGCCAATTATGCGACTCTAATACCATCAAAATGGCATCTTTTTCCGAACGTTCGCGAATTGATTTTAGACTTTGCTTGGTATCTCTTCGCTTTGGCAAATCAATATGTCCTTCGTCCACCACAATGCTATCTGACATCAACACAATACGCTTGATTTGATTAATGAGCTCACGAACATTACCCGACCAATTATGCTGGCTGAGCATCTGCATCGCATCGTCAGAAAAACTACGAGTACGTGCATTATATTCGCGCGCTAACTCATTCAAGAAATGGCGAGCTAGGATTGGAATATCTGTCGAGCGATCTCTCAGGCTAGGCACATTAATACGCAATACATTGATATAGTGATAAAGCTCCTCGCTAAACTCATGCTCAATGATCGCTTTCTCTATCTCAGAAGAATTTGCTGTCAAAACCCTGACATCCAACTCCATGGTGCCAGAATCTGTTTCAATTGCGCTAGTTTGCAGGAACTTAAGAAGATTCTGCTGCTGACTTGAGGGCATACTCAATATGTCTTTAAAGAAAACTGTACCACCCTGTGTTTGCTCTAATAATGAAGTACTGCCCGGCATTACTCCAATACCAAAGATGTCTTTCTGCATTCGCTCTTCGGAGAGCGCTCGGCAATTCACGACCTTAAATGGCATTTTAGCCCTAGAAGAGGAGTTATGTACTGCTTTCGCTGTCAGCTCCTTCCCTGTTCCGCTATCTCCAACAATTAAAATACTCACGTCGGTTGGCCCTACTCGCTTTATTTGATCGCGTAGTCTTTTAATTTGGACCGATTCACCAATGAGCCCCATATCTGCAGTCGAACCATGGTACGGCCAGACTTTCTTTTCAAGTTTAAGCATTCCCAACTGGTGACCAATAGTACTCAGTAGCTGTGCGTCAGGGATAGGTGCAGTAAAGAAGTCGATACAGAAGTTAACGATGAATTGGCAGATAGTATCGGAGCTAAGTTGAGACTCTCGAATAAATGCAATCCAGCGTACATGCTTGTGAGTGCTTACTAGGTTGGCAATACCATTCAAACTAAACTCATCATGACTCAGGTCAACAACACCAATGCATGGGCCGACTTCTTCAATAACCTGATCCGCTTTGCGTAAATCTGCACATTGAATACAGCGCCACCCGACCTGCTCTAATACTGATAACCAAGGTTCGTAGGTACCACCAACAACAACGAGAGATCCTGGTATTGAATCCATTCGGAACTGAGAACTCATGAAAGCCAACCTTAAAATTAATAGAGCAAAGTCCAGCATGCTCTGTAGAAATTTATAAATAATCTAAAGGACGATACATTAACTCATTCTCGCCACAAATTAATGTCTCACTATTGAGACTAGCACTAAAACAGAATTATTCTCATCTTTGCTTAGTTACAGGTACAAAAAAACCGCCAAGTGGCGGTTTTTTATCTAAATTCTATTTTAGCTTACGCTTGTGGGCGCATCGCTGGGAATAGAATCACGTCACGGATTGTGTGCGTGTTAGTGAACAGCATTGCTAGGCGGTCGATACCGATGCCTTGACCTGCTGTTGGCGGTAGGCCGTGTTCTAGTGCTGTGATGTAGTCTGCATCGTAGTACATTGCTTCGTCATCACCAGCATCTTTCGCGTTCACTTGCGCTTTAAAACGCTCGTCTTGGTCTTGTGCATCGTTAAGCTCTGAGAAGCCATTCGCTACTTCACGGCCACCGATGAAGAACTCAAAACGGTCTGTGAAGAATGGGTTGTCATCGCTACGACGTGCTAGAGGCGAGATGTCAGCTGGGTAGCCAGTGATGAACGTTGGTTGGATTAGCTGAGGCTCAGCCGTTTCACCAAAGATCTCTTCTAGAAGCTGACCACATGTCCAGAACGTTTCTACTTCTACGTGTACTGATTTCGCGATTGCTACCATCTTGTCACGGTCTTGTAGATCCGCTTCTGTTAGCGCTTGAATCTCAGCGTGGTCAGGGTTGTACTGCTTGATCGCATCGAACATGCTCATGCGTGCGTACTTACCACCAAACTCAACCGTTTCGTCACCGTAAGGCATAGAAGTCGAACCAAGAACGTCCATTGCTGCCGTGCTTAGCATCTCTTCTGTTAGATCCATAAGATCTTTATAGTCAGAGTACGCTTGGTAGAATTCCATCATTGTGAATTCTGGGTTATGACGTGGCGACAGACCTTCGTTACGGAAGTTACGGTTGATCTCGAATACACGGTCAAAACCACCCACTACTAGACGCTTCAGGTAAAGCTCAGGAGCAACACGTAGGTACATGTCGATGTCTAGCGCGTTGTGGTGAGTGATGAATGGACGAGCCGTTGCACCACCAGGGATTACGTGCATCATTGGCGTTTCTACTTCAAGGTAGCCTTTCGCGCTCATGAAGTTACGGATTGAAGATACAAGCTTAGAGCGCACGATGAATGCGTTACGAGAATCTTCGTTCACGATCAGGTCAACGTAACGCTGACGGTAACGCATCTCTTGGTCAGTCAGGCCGTGGAACTTCTCTGGAAGTGGACGAAGTGCCTTAGTTAGCAGCTCGTAAGACTCCATGTTCACGTAAAGGTCGCCTTTACCTGATTTATGAAGTGCACCTTTAACACCGATGATGTCACCGATATCTAGACCTTGGTATTTCTCTTTCAGTTCTTTTTGAACATCTTTTGCTGCGTATGCTTGGATACGGCCAGATGTTTCTTGAATCGCTAGGAATGGGCCACGCTTAGCCATTACACGACCAGCGATTGCAACCACGTGGTTTAGCTCTTCTAGCTCTTCCTTCGTCTTTTCACCGAATTCCGCTTGAAGATCGCCAGCTAGGTGCTCACGACGGAAATCATTTGGGTGACCGTTTGCTTTGCAGCTCTTGCGGATGTGATCCAGCTTGCTACGACGCTCTGCGATCAGTTTATTCTCTTCAGGTAGAGAGCCTTCTTGTGCGTTTTCGTTTTGAACAGCATCAGTCATTTTCGATGTATCCTGTTTTCGTTAGTAACGAGTGTTTTTCGGTGAAAAGCTTACAGACCTGATTTCAGGCTAGCTTCGATAAATTTGTCTAGGTCGCCGTCTAGAACCGCTTGAGTGTTGCGGTTTTCTACGCCAGTACGTAGGTCTTTGATGCGCGAGTCATCTAGTACGTAAGAGCGGATTTGGCTACCCCAGCCGATGTCAGACTTGGCATCTTCGTTCGCTTGCTTCTCAGCGTTCTGCTTTTGAAGCTCATGTTCGAACAGTTTTGCACGAAGCTGTTTCATCGCCTGATCTTTGTTTTTGTGCTGAGAACGGTCGTTCTGACACTGAACCACGATATTGGTCGGTACGTGAGTAATACGTACTGCAGATTCCGTGGTGTTAACGTGCTGACCACCCGCACCTGATGCACGGTATACGTCGATACGTAGATCAGATGGGTTAATGTCGATCTGGATGTTGTCATCAATCTCTGGGTAGATAAACGCAGAAGCAAATGACGTGTGACGACGGCCGCTTGAGTCAAACGGTGATTTACGAACTAGACGGTGAACACCAGTCTCAGTGCGCAGCCAACCGTAAGCGTATTCGCCAGAGATCTTAACCGTTGCGCCTTTCAGGCCAGCAACTTCACCCTCAGATACCTCGATTACCTCGGTCTTGAAGCCTTTCGCTTCAGCCCAACGTAGGTACATACGAAGCATGATGTTGGTCCAGTCTTGCGCCTCTGTACCACCTGAACCTGATTGTAGGTCGATGTAACAGTCGGAAGCATCATGGTCACCAGAGAACATACGACGGAACTCAAGTTTCTCAAGTTTTGCTTCTAGGTCTGCAAGTTCTGGCTCGATCTCGTCAAACGTTTCTTGATCTTCTTCTTCAACAGCAAGCTCTAGAAGACCATCTACGTCTTCGACACCTTGCTCAAGGAGATCGATCGTTTCAACAACCGCTTCCAGTGCAGAACGCTCTTTACCTAGCGCTTGTGCGCGGTCAGGTTCGTTCCATACGTCTGGCTGTTCTAGTTCTGCGTTAACTTCTTCTAGACGCTCTTTCTTAGCGTCATAGTCAAAGATACCCCCTCAGGACATTCGTGCGCTCAGACACGTCCTGTAGGCGGTTTTTAATAGGATTGATTTCAAACATGTTGTCTCAACATTCATGAGTAGAATTTAACCGCAGAATTCTACTCAAAAATGTGACGAAGATACAGAAAAAAGTCGATCTTTACCTGTTTAAGTGGGGATATACAAAAGCTGTTGAAGTTTAACGAGCCTCTAGGTGGTCGACCATCAGTTGCAGAGATTGGTTACCTCGAAACTCATTAATATCGAGCTTATAGGCAAGATGCACTGTTTTGACAGAAGCATCAGGCCAACGTCTCAAGTCAACATTGAAGGCAATACCATCAATCATAATGTTTGTGGGGTGGCCTTTATGCAGAGGCTCTAACATCATCTTGAGGTGCTTTTCCCCCACTAACTTCTGGTGTAATACTTTGAATTCACCATCAAAGATTGGTTCTGGAAAGGCCTGTCCCCAAGGACCACCAGCACGCAACATTTCAGCCACGTGCATGGAGAACTCTTCCGGCTTCAACTCACCATCGGAGAGAATAATTCCCTTTAGCGCCGCTTCATCAAGGTCTTGTTTTACCGCTTCGTCGAACAGTCGACTAAAGCGCTCAAAGTCTTTTTCACGAATAGTTAAACCTGCGGCCATGGCATGGCCACCAAATTTTAGAATTAGGTCTGGATTTTGGGTGTCGATACGATCCAGATTATCTCGCATATGCAAACCAGGAATAGAGCGACAAGAGCCTTTGATTGTACCTTCCCCACCATCTGCAAATGCAATCACAGGGCGATGAAATTTATCTTTAATACGCGATGCCAAAATACCAATCACACCTTGGTGCCAATCACGTTGGAATAGTGCCAAGCCATAAGGCATATCATCATCACCGAACTGCAAACGCTCACAGAAAGCCATGGCTTCTTGCTTCATGCCATCTTCAATCTCACGTCGAGTTTGGTTTAAACCATCAAGTTCGCTGGCCATCCGACGTGCGGCGTGGATGTTATTGCTCATGAGCAGCTCAACACCAAACGACATATCATCAAGACGACCCGCTGCATTGATACGCGGACCTAAAGCAAAACCGAAATCAGCAGCAACCAAACGACGAGCATCGCGCTTAGCAACCTCAATCAAAGCCTGAATACCCGGACGAGCCTTGCCCGCGCGGATACGCTGCAAACCTTGATGAACCAAAATTCGATTGTTTTCGTCTAAGGCCACTACGTCCGCAACGGTACCAAGCGCAACCAAGTCAATAAGCTCCATAAGCTTAGGCTCAGGAACACCTTGCTCAGCAAACCAACCCAATTTGCGCATGTGAACACACAGTGCCATCATCAAATAGAAAGCAACCCCCACTCCAGCTAAAGACTTAGATGGGAAAGCACAATCTTCCAAATTTGGGTTAACCATCGCATCAGCAATAGGTAACTCATGACCCGGTAAGTGATGGTCGGTGACCAGCACATCGAGGCCTTGCTCTTTCGCGTATTTCACACCAGATATCGATGAGACGCCGTTATCTACTGTCATTATGAGCTGAGCACCAATCTCAATGGCTTGATCAACCACCTCGGGGCTCAATCCATAACCGTCTTCAAAGCGATTCGGAACCAAATAATCGACATTTTGGCTACCTAACATACGCAGAGCGAGTACCGACAATGCAGAGCTAGTTGCTCCATCAGCATCGAAATCACCGACAATAATGATACGTTTCTGCTCTTGAATCGCTTCAAACAACAGCTCAACCGCTTTATCGATTCCGCCGAGCTTTTGATAGGAGTGCAGACCTTTTGCTGCAGTCTCTAGTTGGTGCGGACCTTGAACACCGCGACTGATATAGATGCGTCGCAATAACTCTGGGATAGTGGTAGGAAGCTGTGATACGTCAACTTCTTCTCGGCGTTGTATCTCGATCATCATGAACTCATTATTTGAGGAAAGCTGTTAGCACAAGATGGATTTCTAGCGCTCAGGGATCTAAGCGCTAGAAACATTGGGAGCATTATAGTTTGTGATTACTTCTCAATAATCTTAAGCAGTTGGTTTGCATCGACGTAACCACCAACGATTTCACCACTTTCTAGAATGATTGCTGGTGTACCAGAAATACCCAGTTCACGACCTAGATTGAAGTGTTCTGCTACGGTTGCACGGCACATAGCCATATCCCCAATAGGCTCAGCGGATTGACGATCAACCTTTGCTGCATGTAAAGCTTGTGCATTGTCTTCAGCACACCAGATTTTCGCCATCTCTTCTGCGGTTTGGTTTTGCAAACCGTTTCGTGGATAGGCCAGATAGCGAACGGTAATGCCTTTATCTAGGTAATCTTGTAACTCACGATGTAGCTTTAGACAGTACCCACACGTGATATCAGTGAAGACAGTGATCACATGTTTTTCATTGTCAGCTTTGTAAACAATCATGCTATCCGCTAATGCTTCTACTTTTTCCGCATTGAGTGGTTGTTGTTTTGCAGCCAGAAGGTCAACATAATTGCCTTCTTTATCTAACGAGAAGAGAGTCCCGGTTAGGAAGTAGTCGCCTTCTAGGCTCGAGTAAAACACACCGGCATTGGTTGTCAGTTCATATAGGCCAGCAACGGGAGATGGCTGCGCTTCTTGCACTTCTATTTTTAGCTTGCTGAAACGGTTTTTTAACTGCTGCAGTTCGTCTTGGCTAACCTCAGACGCTTGCTCAGGCACCGTTTGTTGTGTTGTTTCAGCTTTAACGCTCTGCTCTTCTGCCCCACACGCAGCAATGAATGAACATAGGGTCAGAGTTGTGATGTGGCGAATAACGCTCATATCGTTACCTTAATCAAATTAATTAGTGATCACGCTCTTGGGTGATGCTCGCTATGGATTTGCTTCAATCGCTCGTTAGCGACGTGAGTATAAATCTGTGTCGTAGACAAGTCACTGTGCCCCAACAACATTTGTACCACACGCAAGTCTGCCCCATAGTTTAACAGATGTGTGGCAAATGCATGTCGTAATACGTGAGGAGAAAGTAGCTCTGTATCGATATTTGCTAACGTCGCATAGAACTTAATACGATGCCAGAAGGTTTGGCGAGTCATTTGCTTCGCTCTATTGCTCGGGAACACCACATCGGAGGTTTTTTCTCCAAGCAACTCTGGGCGACCTTTACTGATGAATGCCTCTATCCATTCAACCGCATTTTCTCCCATCGGTACTAAGCGTTCCTTATTACCTTTACCGATCACTCGCACTACCCCCTGCCGAAGACTAATGTTCTCCATAGTTAAACTCACCAGTTCCGTCACACGTAGGCCAGTTGCATATAGAAGCTCGAGCATCGCCTTGTCTCTTAGCTCAATCGGGTTATTTGGATCAGGCGCTTCCAATAACGCGTCGACTTGCTCTTCACTGAGATCTTTTGGTAGACGCTTTGGAAGCTTGGGGCTAACCAAGAGTGCACTGGGATCATCACCCCTTTGCTTTTCTCGGTGCAGGTATTGAAACAATCGACGAATAGCTGAAAGCATTCTCGCTCTTGAGGTCTGCTTGTAATCCTTATCCACCAGCCACGATTGGTATTCTTGCAAGCCAGCAGTACTAATGAAATCGAGGCGGTAATTATTCGCTTTCATCCACTCCAATAGCTTATTTAAATCATTGCGGTAAGAGCTCAAGGTGTTATCTGATAGCCCTCGCTCCATCCACATCGCATCTAAAAATTGTTCGACAAGCGCTTGCTCGGTGGACATCGGTTTTACCGCTGTCGCTGCTACAGGTTCGTTTTGGCTCACAGTGCCTCTCACTAAAAACAGGGTCACAACCAGTGGTTATATATACAGGGTATGTGAGCCAGTCACAGATTTCCATAAAAACCTTATATCGACCTTGGTTTAGCGTTAGAATCCCGCTATTGCTCATTTACACACATGCACATCACAATGAAAATTGGTTTATTCTACGGCTCTACAACTTGCTATACCGAGATGGCAGCAGAGAAGATGCGCGGCATCATTGGTGAAGACCTTGTCAACCTTCATAATGTAAAAGAATCTTCACTGACTCTAATGAATGATTATGATTTACTCATTCTTGGCATATCAACATGGGATTTCGGTGAACTCCAAGAGGATTGGGGAGAAATATGGGATCAAATCAACGGCATTCAACTCGATGGCAAGCACGTCGCGTTGTTCGGCTTAGGCGATCAAGAAGGCTATGGCGAATGGTTCCTTGATGCAATGGGTATGCTGCATGACGAACTGAAACCAACCGGAGCGAAGTTTATCGGCTACTGGTCAAAAGAAGGCTATGAATTTGAGGCTTCGAAAGCACTGACGGAAGATGGTGAGAAGTTTGTTGGATTAGCGCTAGATGAAGACTCTCAGTATGAGCAAAGTGATGAGCGTATTGAAGCTTGGGTAACTCAAATTCTGAACGAGTACGCTGAGACTATCTAACCTATAATGTGTTTCTAGTTCCTAGGGCAAAACTGCTAGGAACTAGAAATCTAAACGCTAATAAGCCTAGTTAGTAAACTACATCCAGCTTAACTTGGTTGTTCACTACCCATTCTGTTTTCTCTTCCTTGATAAGCTCTACTGCTACATCGACCGGCTGCTCAGGGTCTATCTCCAGCTGCCACTTAAATGCGACTTCCCATGCCGTTGCACTGTGCGTGCGCAACTCAACATCATCTGCATATATTGACCAGGTTTCAGTACCCTGGCGAAGTACGACCTGAGTGACATCGAGCTCTGCTGGCAAGTAACTACTTGATTCAAGGTAAAGTGCGCCGTGAAGCGTTTCTTCATTTCTTTCATCACCAATCATAGGCATTTTGTTCAACCAAAGATTGCTACGCAGCGTTACATCTGTTGCTGCTTTCATTGCTGTTGCATCAGCAGACCAGTCAACCTCTGATGTTGTGATCGAGCTACAACCGGCTAAAGCCATCACGCTTAGTCCTACTAGTGCTAGTTTTTTCATCTTTATTATATCCTCATCGACTAGGGTCTTTGACCTAACCACTGTTTAAGTACCTCAATATCTTTGCTGTACTCATTCTCAATTTCATCAACCCAATCACTGATGTTATCCCACCATGCTGGTAAGTCTGGTGATTGCGCTTTTTGAGCTACTGATTGAATGCGCTTGAGGCCGATTGAGCCCGCAGCACCTTTAATTTTGTGCGCCTCTTCAGCAATACTCGCCTGATCCTTGGCGGTAAGGTTCGAGGTCAGTACCTCTATATAGCCCGGCATCATCTCTTCAAACATACTAATGTTATCAAGCACTAACTCAGGGCCAACAATATCAACATATGACTCAAGCATAGCTAAATCAAGTACTTGACCATACTCATCACAGGATTCTTTTGGCTTCGACTCAATCACTTGCTTATCTTGTTGCTCTGCCGCATCAATAAACTTCACGATGACTTTGAGGACTGAAGAGACAGAAAGTGGCTTACTGATCGCATCATCCATGCCTTTCTCGAGATACTCGCTCTTGTCTTTAATGACGTTCGCCGTAAGTGCGACGAGCGGAGGTAAATCAAGGTAGGTTCTTCTAAAGTACTCTGCGATATCAAAACCGGTCATATCCGGTAAATTAATATCTAGGAAGGCAAGATCGTAAAGCTCAGGGTCAAACATCTCCATTGCTTCTTCACCGTTCATCGCTACCGTCACTTCATGTCCAAGGCTTTCAAGCAAAGAGCGTGCAACGGTGATATTGAGTTCAATATCCTCAACCATGAAGATGTTTAGCTCATGCGATGCTGCTGTCACTGTCGTTTCAGGTTGCTCAATCTCAGCAAGTGGTGCCTTGATAGTAACAGTAAAGGTACTGCCAAATCCCTCTTCACTGCTAACGGTAATATCACCATCCATCATGTTGATCAGTTGCTTAGAGACTGCAAGGCCGATACCTGTACCCACGGCGTGTAAATTGTCTTTGCCGGACTTCACCTGATAATACATCGCAAAGATCTTATCGAGCTCAGCCTGAGGAATCCCAATACCGCTATCTTCAACTTCAATAGTAATATATGCAAAGCGTTGATCGGTTTCAGCTTCAACACTCATGACTACCCCACCCTCTTTGGTGAACTTCATGGCGTTACTGACCAGATTCCAAAGTACTTGGCGAAGACGTGTTGCATCGACTTCAATTGCGCCAGGCAGGTCGCTCAATCGCTCTAAGTCGAAACGCAGCCCTTTTTGAGAAGCCATCAAGCCTGAGATACTTTCCATCTCTAGGACAAACTCTTCAAAATTGAGTGGTTTAGGGAAAAGCTCAAGCTTGCGTCGATCGAACTTATCCATATCGATAATATCGTTAAATATGTTGCCCAGTGTGACGGCACTGACGTTGATCGTCTGCATGTACTGACGTTGTTCTTCATTAAGTTTGCTATCAAGCAGCATGCGACTCAGGCCAACGATGCCGTTTAACGGCGTTCTCAGTTCGTGACTGATCGTAGAAATGAAGGTGGTTTTATCACGGCTCGCTTTTTCTAGCTTCTCTTGAGAATGCTTGCGCTCAGTAATATCACGACCAAAGCCAACCAGACCTAGGTGGCGGCCGTCTTTACTATAAAAGGGCACTTTACGCAGTTCAAAGTAGCTCTTCTTACCATCTGGATATTCAAGCCACTGCTCATACGTGAGCGCTTGGTTGTCATGGAAAACCTTCTCATCGGTTTCTACCACTTGCTGGGCAATCTCTTTGCTGTACACATCCCATGGTGTCAAACCAACGAGATCCTTTTCTCTCTTACCAATCAGGTCCTCTACTGCCTTGTTACAGCCAGAGAATACGCCATCGGCATTACGGTAATAAATGAGATCCGGTGAGGCATCAATAAAAGAACGCAATAGTGCTGTTCTCTCGGCCAATTCGACCTGAGTACGCTCGCGTTGATAGACCTCGTTTTCAAGATCATGCATCGCTTCTTCACGCGCTTCTTCAGCTTTAATTCGCTCTTCGATCTCTTTATTAAGCTTTTCAATGTTGCTTTGCAGCTTAATGTTCATCTCTTGATCTCGAGAGCGCATGTCTTTGAGCTTAGAAACCAGTTTGGCTAGGCGTTGGCGGGACTCTTCAAGCTGGTCAACGACTACCGATAAGAAGTAGACCGCCCATGGGGTAATAAGCAAACCAAAGAAAATAGAACGGACGATATCAACATCATCCACCCGCCCTTTGAGTAGCATGGTAATGACAACTTGCACAACAAGGGCAAGCGCAACCAAGGCGAGGGCAAGAACAACAGAAAAGCGCACAATACCGAGTCGTACTAATAAGTCGACATAGTACTGAGCGAGGTTCTTCATCGGTTTCATCAAATACTCCGCAGAAACAGGTCAGTAGAGGCAGTGTACTATTTTTTGATGAAAAAACAGCATGCTGACCAGCAAACGGGGTGAAAGGATGATGAAAAGCAGGAAAATAGACGAAAAACGAAAACGAGGAAACACTTAGGAGTCTGACGACTTTCGCTTCCTCTTAAGATGATCGTTACTTTAAAATGGGCAGGGTGTACTCGAACGGTTGACCAACAAGAGCACCTTGAGCGCCCTCTTTATTTAACGCACGACCAATTTCGGTCATAGCAAGCCAACGGTTTTCACACCACAGTGGGGATAATAAAGTAGGTCGACGAGCAGCTGAACTCACACGGTGATAAACCACATCTGCAGGTGTACGACGAATAACTTCGCTCGCAATATCCACATACTCCTCAAGGGAAGGGGCTTCTAGGCGACCCGCTTTCCAGGCTTTTGCCATAGTACTGCCTTCTACAATATGTAGACCATGTAGCTTGATACCATCAGTGCCCACTTTAAGTACCTTATCTAAGGTCTCAAGATTGTCTTGTTTGGTCTCTTTAGGTAGGCCAACAATCAAATGAGTACACACTTTGATACCCAGAGCACGGGCACGCTTGGTGATCGCTTCATAGACTTCAAAGTCATGACCACGATTGATGCGTTTTAGGGTGTCATTGTTTGCAGTTTGCAGCCCAAGCTCAAGCCAAATTTCGTAGCCTTGCTCCACATAACCCGATAGCAACTCAAGGACAGAGTCAGGCACACAGTCAGGACGAGTCCCCACACACAAACCAACAATATCTGCAGCCTTGAGAGCTTCTTCGTACATGTTTTTAAGAACCTGTACCTCGGCGTAAGTGCTGGTGTAAGCCTGAAAATAAGCCAGATACTTCTTCGCTCGTGCAATCTCACCCGCTCGGTCAGTGAGTTGGTCAACAATACTCTTTACTTGAGTTTCTTCATCAGCAAAAGAAGCCACATTACAAAATGTACATCCTCCTCGCCCGATAGTGCCATCTCTATTTGGACAACTAAAACCGCCATGTAGCGTCAGCTTATGTACCTTCTCGCCATATCGACGCTGAAGGTCTTGTCCAATAGTGTTCACCAACTCATGTAACTGCATTCGATTACCCGTAACTTAGTAACTAAGAATAAATCTCAATCCTATTTATGAAATAAAATTACATCCCTGCAATTAAAGACCGCACAGAATAGCGTCAAAAATTCGCGAGCCACCTAACGCAAATCAATAAACATGCAAAAAATAACGCTAAAAACCGAAATGTTGAGTAAATGTTAAACTGAATATTCACTTTTTGACGCAAAAAATGTTCTACACGGTCAAACTTTCGTTGGAATTAAGCTAAACAAAATTGTAGGATACTTACACAATTCTGCTAATTTTGTCGTTTTTATGACAGTGGATAAATGCAGAAATGTCGGTGAATCCCAACACCCACCATATAAATCACTATGACGTGATATTAAATCATTGGGATTCACTAAGGATTGTTTTTCTCGCAATACTTTTCCTGCGAGATACGGAAAGGACTCAGCCACCAGCATAGGTGGTTTAGATTCATAAATATAAAGGACAAGGCTAAGTCAGCTATATGCCCCTAGCCTAGATTTAACTGGAAGGATGTATCTATGGTTTACCAAGATCAGGTAGATAAAGAGCAAAGCTCACAGGGTCTTTATACTCCAGAGTTGGAGCATGATGCTTGTGGTATCGGTTTTGTTGCTCATCTGAAAAACCGCAAATCACATGAAGTAGTGACGCAAGCTCTCGACATGCTAGCGCGCATGGAACACCGTGGCGGTCAAGGTTGTGACCCATGCTCTGGTGACGGTGCGGGTATCTTGCTTCAGAAGCCACACGAATTTCTACTAGAAGAAGCCGTAAAGCTTGGTATCAAGCTGCCTTCATTTGAGAAGTACGGTGTTGGTGTGGTGCTATTCCCTAAGGACGAGCACAAACGCGCACAATGTCGCGATATCTTAGAGCGCAATGCTAAACGTCTAGAACTCGACGTAATCGGCTACCGCGTTTTACCGACCGACAACTCAATGATCGGTGCAGATCCACTAAGCACTGAGCCTCAGTTTGAGCATGTGTTCATCTCTGGTGGCCCGGGCATTACTCCTGAAGAGCTAGAACGTAAACTGTACGTACTACGTAACTACACGGTTCGTGTTTGTCTAGAGAGCATTTCGAACATTGGTGATGATTTCTACATCAACTCGATGTCTTACAAGACCGTGGTGTACAAGGGTCAGTTAACGACGGAACAAGTTCCTCAGTACTTCTTAGATCTACAGAATCCAACGATGGTGAGTGCGCTAGCACTGGTTCACTCTCGTTTCTCTACCAATACATTCCCTCGCTGGCGTCTAGCACAGCCTTTCCGTTACATTGCTCACAACGGTGAAATCAACACAGTTCGCGGTAACCTGAACTGGATGAAAGCCCGTGAAGCAATCATCGAATCTGATCTGTTTACTCAGGCAGAGATCGACATGCTACTTCCTATCTGTCAGGAAGGCAGCTCGGATTCATCTAACTTCGATATGGCACTTGAGCTCCTAGTTCTATCTGGTCGCAGCCTGCCACATGCGTTGATGATGATGATCCCTGAAGCATGGCAAGAAAACAAAAACATGGACCCAACTCGTCGCGCGTTCTACCAGTACCATGCGAACGTAATGGAACCATGGGATGGCCCAGCATCGGTATGTTTCACTGACGGTGTTCAAGTAGGTGCAACCCTTGACCGTAACGGTCTGCGTCCTTCTCGCTACACAGTAACTAAAGATGACTTCCTAGTAATGGCTTCTGAGTCTGGTGTTGTTGAGATTGAGCCAGAGAACGTTGAGTTCCGTGGCCGTCTACAGCCAGGTCGTATCTTCGTTGCTGACCTAGAGCAAGGCCGCATCATCTCTGATGAAGAAGTAAAAGACGGCATTGCAGGTGCTCAGCCTTACGAAAAGTGGGTTGAAGAGAACCTTCTAAGCCTGAAGAAACTGCCAGATGCGAGCAACGAATTCAGTCAGCCATCACCTGAAAAGCTACTTCACAAGCAGCAAGCATTCGGTGTGAGCTCTGAAGAAGTCAATGAAATCATTGTACCGATGGCGAAAGATGGCAAAGAGCCACTTTCAGCAATGGGTGCCGACTGGCCACTAGCGATTCTTTCGCACCAGTCACAACATCTATCAAACTACTTTAAACAGCTGTTTGCTCAGGTAACTAACCCACCAATCGACCCGATTCGTGAGCGCATGGTTATGTCTCTGAACACTTACCTAGGTAAGGACCAGAACCTACTTGCGGAGTCTCCAGAGCACTGTCAAAAAGTAGAACTAGAGTCGCCAGTTCTATCTAACTCTGAGCTTGAAAAGCTACGTGCGATCGATAACGAGCACCTACAAGCGAAGACACTAGACATCGTATTCCAAGCGAACGAAGACGAAGGCAAGCTAGAGCGCGCACTTAAACGCATCTGTCAGTATGCTGAAGATGCGGTTGTAGATGGTTACTCAATCATCCTTCTAACTGACCGTGCGGTTAACTCTAACCACGCAGCTATCCCAGCAATGCTGGCGGTTGGCGCGGTTCACCACCACCTGATCCGTAAGGGTCTACGTGCGAAGTGTGACATCGTGGTTGAGACGGGTGATGCACGTGAAACGCACCACTTCGCAACGCTAGTGGGTTACGGCGCGAACGCAGTTAACCCATACCTAGTGATTGAGACTATGGTTGAGCTACAGCGCACTAAGAAGCTTGATCCTGAAGCGAACATTAAAGACCTATTCGAGAACTACCGTAACGCTATCAATGGCGGGCTACTGAAGATCTTCTCGAAGATGGGTATCTCAACACTGCAGTCGTACCACGGTGCTCAAATCTTTGAAGCTCTGGGCGTCAGCAAGTCAGTAGTAGATAAGTACTTCACTGGTACGGTTTCTCGTATCCAAGGCCTAACCATTGATGACATCGCGAAGGAAGTGCTAGTGCGTCACCGCATTGGTTACCCAACGCGTGAAATCCCAGTTCAAGTACTTGATGTCGGTGGTGTTTACCAGTGGAAACAGCGTGGCGAAAAGCACCTGTTTAACCCTGAGACGATTTCACTGCTACAAGAATCTACTCGTAACAAAGACTACGCTCAGTTCAAGAAATACGCGAAAGCGGTGGACGACCAAGGCGATAACGCAGCAACACTGCGTAGCCAGCTAGATTTTGTTAAGAACCCAGCAGGTTCAATCCCGCTAGAAGAAGTAGAGCCAATCGAAAACATCCTCAAGCGTTTCGCGACAGGTGCAATGTCATTCGGTTCTATCTCTTACGAAGCACACTCAACGCTAGCGGTTGCTATGAACCGTATCGGCGCGAAATCGAACTCTGGTGAAGGTGGTGAAGACCCAACACGTTTCGAACGCAAAGAGAACGGCGATTGGGAACGATCTGCAATCAAGCAGGTGGCGTCAGGCCGCTTTGGTGTAACGTCTTACTACCTAACTAACGCAGATGAGCTACAGATCAAGATGGCTCAAGGCGCGAAACCAGGTGAAGGTGGTCAGCTACCAGGTGATAAGGTTGATGATTGGATCGGTGCAACACGTCACTCGACTCCAGGGGTTGGTCTAATCTCACCACCGCCACACCACGATATCTACTCAATCGAAGATTTGGCTCAGCTGATCTACGACTTGAAGAATGCAAACCGTGCTGGCCGTGTAAACGTGAAGCTAGTATCAGAAGCAGGTGTAGGTACGATTGCATCAGGTGTAGCAAAAGCGAAAGCTGACGTTGTTCTTATCGCCGGTTTCGATGGCGGTACAGGTGCATCACCAATGTCTTCTATCCGTCACACAGGCCTACCTTGGGAACTAGGTCTAGCTGAGACGCACCAGACGCTAATCAAGAACGGTCTACGTAACCGTATCGTGGTTCAATCTGACGGTCAGATGAAAACCCCTCGCGACCTTGCAGTAGCAACACTACTGGGTGCTGAGGAATGGGGTGTAGCGACAGCAGCGCTGGTTGTTGAAGGCTGTATCATGATGCGTAAGTGTCATAAGAATACCTGTCCTGTTGGGATCGCAACACAAAACAAGACCCTACGTGAGCGTTTCGATGGCCGCGTAGAAGACGTAGTAACATTCTTCCAGTACATGGCTGAAGGTCTACGTGAAGTGATGGCTGAGCTTGGCTACCGCACTATCGACGAGATGGTTGGTCAGTCGCACAAACTAAAAGTTCGTGAAGACATCAAACACTGGAAATACAAAAACCTAGATCTATCACCTGTGCTTCACATTGAAGAAGCGCGTGAAGGCGACGGCATCTTTAACCAGACAGAACAAAACCACAACCTAGAAGAAGTTCTAGACCGTAAGTTGATTCAAGCGGCTATCCCAGCACTTGAGAAAGGCGAAGCAGTGAACGCTGAATTCCCTATTATCAACACAGACCGCTCTGCGGGTACCATGCTGTCGAACGAAATCTCGAAGGTTTACAAAGACGCAGGTCTACCACAGCCAATGAACGTGAAGTTCAATGGTTCTGCAGGTCAATCGTTCGGTGCATTCCTTGCTAAGGGCGTGAAGTTCGAAGTAGAAGGTGATGCGAACGACTACTGGGGCAAAGGCCTATCTGGCGGTACGCTAGTGCTTTACCCAGATGCGAAATCTGACATCGTTGCTGAAGATAACATCGTGGTTGGTAACGTATGTTTCTACGGCGCAACATCAGGTGAGTCTTACATTCGCGGTATGGCGGGTGAGCGTTTCTGTGTACGTAACTCAGGTGCGAAGGTTGTCGTTGAAGGTGTCGGTGACCACGGTTGTGAATACATGACTGGTGGTGTTGCGGTAATCCTTGGCTCTACAGGTCGTAACTTTGCGGCAGGTATGAGTGGTGGTGTAGCTTACGTTTGGGATAAATCTGGTGATTTCGAAACCAAGCTAAACCCTGAACTGGTAGACCTAGATCCAATCGAAGCAGAAGATCGCGAACTACTGAAAGAGATGCTAACGAAGCAAGTTCAATTCACAGGAAGTGAAGTTGCTCAGTCTTTCCTAGATAACTTTGACGCAAGCCTAGCCTCTATGGTTAAGGTAATGCCGCGTGACTACAAAGCGGTACTTCAAAAGCGCAAGGCTGAAGCAGAGCAAGCACAAACGGAAGAAGTGGAGGCAGTATAATGGGTAAGCCTACTGGATTTTTAGAACACGGTCGTGAGCTTCCAAAGAAGCTCGACCCATCGGTTCGAATTGAAAACAACAAAGAATTCGTTCTTAACGAAGAGTTTGGTGAAAAAATTGGTGAACAGGCTTCTCGTTGTATGGATTGTGGTGTGCCTTTCTGTCACAGCGGTTGTCCGATTGGTAACATCATCCCAGAATTCAACGACGCGGTTTACCGTGATAGCTGGGAAGAAGCTTGGAACATTCTAAGCTCTACCAACAACTTCCCTGAATTTACAGGTCGTGTGTGCCCTTCTCCTTGTGAGAGCGCGTGTGTTCTTGGTATCAACCAAGACCCAATCACCATCTGTAACATCGAGAAAACGATCGTAGAAACTGCGTACCGCGAAGGGTACGCAAAACCTAAGACGCCTCGCTCTCGCACAGGTAAAACTATTGCAATCATCGGCTCTGGTCCTGCTGGCTTGGCAGCGGCTGAACAGCTCAACAGTGCGGGGCACTCTGTGACAGTTTTTGAACGTGACGAAAAAGTCGGTGGTCTACTACGCTTCGGTATTCCAGACTTCAAGCTAGGTATGGACGTTATCGATCGTAAGGTTAACCTAATGGCTGAAGCGGGCGTTGAGTTCAAAGTAAACCAGCACATTGGTGTTGATGTAAATGCTCAGCAGCTTCGTCAAGAGTTCGATGTTGTACTCCTAACCGGCGGCTCTACAGTGCCACGTGATCTTCCAGTCCCAGGTCGTGAACTGACAGGCGTTCACTTCGCAATGGAATTCCTAGGTCAAAACAACCGCCGCGCGAACGACATGGATCTTAAGGGTGAAGAGATTCACGCGAAAGATAAGCATGTTGTGGTTATCGGTGGTGGTGATACCGGCTCTGACTGTGTAGGTACCTCTAATCGTCATAAGGCGACAAGCGTTACTCAGGTTGAGATCATGCCGATCCCACCAGAGAAGCGTCCAGCAAATATGCCTTGGCCTCAGTACCCAATGATCATGAAAACAACCACTTCACACGAAGAAGGTTGTGACCGTCATTGGAATATCCTGACTAAAGAGTTCATCGGTAACGATCAAGGTCAGGTAACAGGCCTACGTATCGCAGATATCGTATGGCAAGACGCAAAACCAGGTGAGCGCCCTACTTTTGAGGAAGTAGCAAACTCTGAGCGTGTTATCCCATGTGATATGGCATTCCTAGCAATGGGCTTCCTACACCCAGAACCAACAGGCGTACTTGCTCAGCTAGACATCAAACTGGATGAGCGTGGTAACGTAACAACTGACGGCTATGCGACTAACCAGAAAGGTGTGTTTGCTGCAGGTGATATGCGTACTGGTCAGTCTCTGGTTGTACGTTGTATCAACGAAGGTCGTGAGTGTGCGATTGCTATCGATGATTACCTAATGGGTAATTCAAACCTTGAAGCAAAAGCGAACTCGCTAATGCTATCGGCATAACCATTTATTAGATAAAGTTTCCTTCCAAACTTTATATTTGGCCAACCCATTGGGTTGGCCTTTTTTGTTTTAATCCTCTCTAAAAACCCTCATTGTTAGCATTTGATCTAGTGGTGAAAACTTGACCTTTGTTTGAATTATCGCTACGTTGACAGACCGCACATACAAAATATCAAACTAAATTTAACTAAAAATTAATATAAAACAATAACTAATGCGCCACATTGTCAGGAAGACGTGAAGCAAGAGGAGAGTTGCAATGGCACTTTATGATCCTGCCCTAGAAAAGGATAACTGCGGATTTGGTCTGATCGCTCACATGGAAGGTCAACCGAGTCACAAACTGGTTCGCACCGCAATATCTGCACTAGATAGAATGACTCACCGTGGTGGCATCGCCGCCGACGGAAAGACTGGGGATGGCTGTGGCCTATTGCTACAGAAACCTAATTCTTACCTCCGATTGATCGCAGAAGAACAAGGCTGGAGCCTGAGTAAGCAATACGCGGTTGGCATGATTTTTTTGAGCCAAGACCCAATATTAGCCAACAATGCGAAAGAGATCGTCAACAAGCAATTAGCTCAAGAAACGCTTACTGTTGTCGGCTGGCGGGAAGTACCAACGAACCCAGAAGTGCTTGGCCCCATCGCCTCTGACTCGCTACCAAACATCCAACAAGTTTTTATTTCTGCACCAGCAGGTTGGCGTGAGAGAGACATTGAACGTCGTTTATATATCGCAAGACGACGCATCGAAAAACTCATCACCGATGACTCTGACTTCTACATTTGTAGCCTTTCGACGCAAGTGATGGTGTACAAAGGTCTGTGTATGCCAGCCGATCTTCCGCGATTTTACCTCGATCTTGCTGATCTTCGCATGGAATCTGCAATATGTCTGTTCCACCAGCGCTTCTCAACCAATACTCAACCTCGCTGGCCTCTGGCACAACCATTCCGCTATCTTGCTCATAATGGTGAGATAAATACTATCGAAGGAAACCGCCAATGGGCGAAAGCTCGAGCTTATAAATTTTCTTCTCCACTACTGCCCGATCTGCAAACTGCTGCCCCTTTTGTCAATGAAACCGGCTCAGATTCATCAAGCTTAGACAACATGCTTGACCTGTTTTTAGCAGGTGGTATGGATGTATTCAGAGCAATGCGCATGCTTGTTCCACCTGCATGGCAAAATCACCCTGATATGGACCCAGAATTACGCGCTTTCTATGACTTTAACTCTAAGCACATGGAACCATGGGATGGACCGGCGGGTATCGTGCTCTCTGACGGACGCTACGCTGCCTGTAACTTAGACCGTAACGGTCTGCGCCCAGCTCGCTATGTGATAACCAAAGATAACCTCATTACCTTAGCCTCTGAGGTGGGAATCTGGGATTACGCACCTGATGAAGTGGCTGAAAAAGGGCGTGTCGGCCCCGGTGAATTACTCGTTATTGATACTCGACGCGGCAAGCTATGGCAATCGAGTGAGATCGATAATGACCTAAAATCTCGCCATCCTTATCGTGAGTGGATGGAAAACAATGTCCATAAGCTGACGCCATTTGATGCGGTATCAGATGAGCAGATCGGCACCCGAAGCTTTGATGAGGACCTATTAAAGACTTATCAGAAGCAGTTTGCGATGAACCGCGAAGAGATCGATCAAGTGCTTCGTGTTCTTGGTGATATGGGGCAAGAAGCTGTTGGCTCTATGGGTGACGATACACCAATGGCCGTTCTGTCTTCAAAAGAACGTTTGGTGACAGATTACTTCCGTCAGAAGTTTGCTCAGGTCACCAACCCACCAATTGATCCACTGCGTGAAAAACACGTCATGTCGCTCGCAACTAGCATTGGTCAGGAGATGAATGTGTTTAATGAGACCGATGGCCATGCCTATCGCGTTTCGTTTAATTCACCAGTACTGCTTTACTCTGACATGCAGCAACTGTTGGAGCTTAGCGACAAGCACTACCGCAACACCATCCTTGATATCAACTTTAATCCTCAAGAGAAAACCCTTGTTCAAGCGATCAATGACCTTTGTGACCAAGTTGAAGAAGTCGTGAAGCAAGGCACCGTTCTAGTCGTCCTCTCTGATCGCGCACTGTGCAAAGGTAAGCTGCCGATTCCTGCTGCAATGGCGGTTGGAGCAGTACAAACGCGCTTAGTAAACACTAACCTGCGATGTGATGCCAATATCATTGTCGAAACTGCAACGGCTCGCGATCCACACCACTTTGCCGTGTTATTAGGGTTTGGGGCGACTGCCGTTTACCCATACCTTGCCTATGAAACACTAGCGAAGTGCATTGATGATGGCGTACTAGATGCTAGCTATCGTGAGGTACTGCAGAACTACCAAAACGGTATCAACAAAGGTCTGTATAAAATTATGTCGAAAATGGGCATCTCAACCGTTGCCTCTTATCGATGCTCACAGCTTTTTGAAGCCGTTGGCCTTCACGATGATGTTATTGAACTCTGTTTCCATGGTGTATCTTCTCGTATCCAAGGGGCTAACTTTGATGACTTTCAACAGGATTTGTTTAACCTTTCTCGTAAGGCTTGGACTAAACGCAAAGCGATAGACCACGGTGGCCTACTCAAATACGTACACGGTGGCGAATACCATGCGTACAACCCAGATGTCGTAGGAACACTGCAAACTGCAGTTAAATCGGGACAAAATAGCGACTACAAGAGCTATGCGGCACAAGTAAATAATCGCCCTGTTGCGACACTTCGCGACCTAATGAAGCTAAAAACTTCGGACTCTCCTCTATCACTGGAACAAATTGAGCCAACAACAGAGCTATTCAAACGCTTTGACTCCGCGGCCATGTCGATCGGGGCGTTAAGCCCGGAAGCACACGAAGCACTCGCGACGGCAATGAATAGATTAGGTGGCTATTCGAATTCAGGTGAAGGGGGTGAAGACCCACGCCGCTTCGGCACAGACCGTAACTCTCGCATCAAGCAGGTGGCATCAGGACGCTTTGGTGTCACACCACACTACTTGACCAATGCAGATGTACTGCAAATAAAAGTCGCACAAGGTGCGAAGCCTGGTGAAGGGGGGCAACTACCCGGCCATAAAGTCACGGCTGAGATTGCAAAATTGCGCTACTCCGTTCAAGGGGTAACGCTGATCTCTCCTCCTCCTCATCACGATATTTACTCAATTGAAGATTTAGCACAGCTGATCTTCGATCTGAAACAAGTCAATCCAAAAGCTCTTGTCTCTGTAAAACTGGTTTCTGAACCGGGTGTCGGCACTATCGCTACAGGGGTAGCAAAAGCTTACGCCGACCTCATTACTATCTCTGGTTATGATGGTGGTACAGCAGCAAGTCCACTGACTTCAGTGAAATACGCAGGTAGTCCATGGGAATTAGGTCTTGCAGAAACTCAGCAAGCCCTGGTTGCGAATGGCCTACGCCACAAGATTCGGTTACAAGTCGATGGTGGTTTAAAGACAGGACTCGACGTCATTAAAGGTGCCATCCTCGGTGCTGAAAGCTTTGGCTTTGGTACTGCCCCTATGGTGGCAATGGGCTGTAAGTTCTTGCGAATCTGCCACCTCAACAACTGTGCAACAGGTGTAGCAACACAGGATGAAACTCTACGCAAAGAGTACTTCAAAGGTCTACCTGAGATGGTAGTGAACTACTTCACAGGACTCGCCGAGGAAGTACGCTACTACCTATCCGCGCTTGGAGTAGAAAAGCTGACGGACCTGATTGGTCGTACCGACCTACTAGAAGCCGCACAAGGATTAACCGCGAAGCAAAGTAAACTCGACCTTTCATCAATTCTTGAGCAGCCGGTTTCTCCAGAGGGGCACCCATTCTACTGGACAGAGCCGAATGCTCCATTTGATAAGGCAGAACTCAACCAATCCCTACTCGAACAAGCACTACCTGCGATTGAAAAGCGTCAGTCGACTTCATTATTCTTCGACGTTAGAAATACTGACCGTTCGATTGGTGCTCGTCTATCTGGTGAAATCGCTCAGCGTTATGGAAACCAAGGTATGGCAGCAACACCGATCAAGGTGAACCTAAATGGTACCGCCGGGCAGTCCTTTGGGGTTTGGAACGCGGGAGGAGTCGAACTTAACTTAACTGGCGATGCGAACGATTATGTAGGTAAAGGTATGGCGGGAGGTAAGATCTCCATCAAGCCACACCTAGGAACCGCCTTCAGTTGCAATCAAGCCACCATTATCGGCAATACCTGCTTATACGGTGCTACCGGAGGAAAGCTGTTTGCCGCAGGTAAAGCAGGTGAACGCTTCGGAGTTCGCAACTCAGGGACCATCGCAGTCATTGAGGGAGCCGGAGACAATGCGTGCGAATACATGACGGGCGGTATCGTTGCCATTCTTGGCGCAACAGGGGTGAACTTTGGTGCAGGTATGACTGGTGGCTTTGCCTATGTGCTTGACGAGAATGATGATTTCAAAGGCAGAGTCAACTTAGAGTCTGTTGAAGCGCTCTCTCTAGCGGATCTCTATATCCACCAAGAGCATTTACGTGGTCTGATAGCCGAGCACCTGGAAGAAACAGGTTCAATCCATGCAGAGCAGATACTGGCGAACTTTGACGAATGGATTCCAAAGTTCTATCTCGTTAAACCTCAAGCAGCAGACCTCAGAACCCTGCTTGGTCACCAAAGTCGTAGCGCCGCTGAATTGCGCGTTCAAGCCCAATAATTGGAAGGAGCCAAGACAATGAGCCAGAACGTATACCAATTTATTGATGTAAGCCGAGTCGACCCAGCAAAGAAACCAATCAAGACTCGAAAAATTGAGTTCGTTGAAATCTACGAACCATTCACTAAACAACAAGCAACTGCGCAAGCAGATCGCTGCCTAGACTGCGGTAACCCATATTGTGAATGGAAGTGCCCTGTTCACAATTATATCCCTCAATGGCTTAAACTCGCCAATGAAGGCCGGATCATAGAAGCGGTAGAATTATCTCACCAAACCAACAGCCTCCCAGAAGTATGTGGTCGTGTTTGCCCACAAGATAGGTTGTGTGAGGGCTCTTGTACTCTCAATGACGATTTTGGCGCAGTGACGATTGGTAATATTGAAAAGTACATTACCGACAAGGCCTTTGAGATGGGCTGGAAGCCGGATATGTCAAAGGTGGATTGGACAGACAAAAAAGTCGCGATCATCGGTGCAGGTCCAGCAGGTTTAGCGGCTGCAGATATTCTAGTCCGTAATGGGGTAAAACCCGTTGTATTCGACCGCTACCCAGAGATTGGTGGCTTACTTACCTTTGGTATTCCTTCTTTCAAGCTAGAGAAAGGTGTGATGGAAAACCGTCGTCGCGTATTTACAGAGATGGGTGTTGAGTTCCAACTGAATATTGAAGTCGGTAAAGATGTCGCCATGCAAGACCTTATCGACCAATATGATGCTGTATTCCTTGGTGTTGGCACGTATAAAAACATGCGTGCTGGTCTTGAAAACGAGGAAGCACAAGGCGTTTATGATGCGCTTCCATTCCTGATTTCTAACACCTATAAGGTAATGAACCTTAAAGACGATAAGCCATTTATTGATATGGCGGGTAAAAAAGTCGTTGTCCTTGGTGGCGGTGATACGGCAATGGACTGTGTACGTACTTCGATTCGCCAAGGGGCTGACAAGGTTATTTGTGCCTATCGTCGTGATGAAGAAAACATGCCGGGCTCTCGCCGTGAAGTGAAAAACGCTCGAGAGGAAGGTGTAAACTTCATGTTTAATCTACAGCCTATGGGCATTGAAGTTGACGCTAATGGTAAAGTTGTAGGTGTTAAGGTAGTCAAAACAGCCTTAGGTGAGCCAGATGACGCCGGTCGTCGTCGCCCGGAACCCGTTGCAGGTAGCGAACACGTTCTGGATGCTGATGTGGTGATTATGGCGTTTGGTTTCCAGCCCCATCAAATGTCATGGCTTGAGCCTTACAATGTGGATTTAGATCAATGGGGACGAATCAGAGCGCCATATGATCAAGAATTCATGTTCCAAACCAGTAACAAGAAAATCTTTGCTGGAGGAGATGCTGTTCGAGGCTCAGATCTCGTTGTCACAGCAATTGATGAAGGCCGCAAAGCAGCAGAAGGCATATTAGACTATTTGGAAGTTTAACCCTTCGGATAAATGCCTTTGCATTCCAATACTCAAACAGACTGGCATTCGATGCCAGTCTTTTTTAATCTATAAACAATCCGTTTTCATATAATAAAAACCATCATATCAAGGAATGAATAATGAAAAAAATCGCTCTCCTTTCCCTCATCACTCTAACAGCATGTAGCCAAGGAATTACCGATATGGAAGACCGAAGTGCCAACCAATGTGGCGACAAACCTAATTGCGTTTCAACTATTGATAACCGTGAAGAGCACAACATCGCTCCTTTTATTTTGGAGGACGGAGTGAGTCTAGACCAAATTGAAGCGGTTATTTTGCAGCAACCTAGAACGAAAACAGCAGACAAACAAACTGACTACCTGCGCGTTGAGTTCACTAGTAAGATCATGCGCTTTGTCGATGATCTAGAAGTTAGAATTGATGGTGACAAACTTATCGTTCGTTCCGAATCGCGCACTGGTCATTCGGATTTTGGAGTAAACCGCAAACGCGCTGAAACCTTGCGTGAAGCATTAAAACAAGCAGGCTTGATTAAATAACGTCTCTTGTAGGAATGTGCTAAACTCCGGCTCAATTTTTATCGAAACCCAATTAAGAGATTCAATATGAAAATCGGTATTATCGGCGCAATGGAGCAAGAAGTTGCGATCCTAAAAGCAGCAATCACAGAGATGAAAGAAGTAAACAAAGGTGGTTGTACTTTCTTTTCTGGTCAACTGAACGGTGTAGACGTTATTCTGCTTCAATCGGGCATTGGTAAAGTTGCAGCAGCAGTTGGTACATCGATACTTCTTTCTGAATACCAACCTGACGTTGTTATTAACACAGGTTCTGCAGGTGGTTTTGACTCTAGCCTAAACCTAGGTGATGTAGTGATCTCGACAGAGGTTCGCCACCATGATGCTGACGTAACTGCATTTGGTTACGAGATGGGCCAAATGGCTCAACAGCCTGCTGCATTTGTTGCTGATGCTAAGCTAATGGACATCGCTGAGAAAGCGCTTGAGCAAATGGAAGACAAAAAACACGCGGTTCGTGGTCTTATCTGTACTGGCGATGCATTTGTTTGTACAGCAGAGCGCCAAGAATTTATTCGTAAGCATTTCCCATCTGTTATCGCAGTAGAAATGGAAGCTTCAGCAATTGCACAAACTTGTCACCAATTTAACGTACCATTCGTTGTCGTGCGTGCTATTTCAGATGTTGCTGATAAAGAGTCACCAATGAGCTTCGAAGAGTTTCTACCGCTAGCGGCACAAAGCTCTTCTGAAATGGTTATCAAAATGGTTGAACTACTGAAGTAATTTCGTATATGACCTCAATAACAGCGTTTTTCCAACAAGTTTACGCTGATGGCGCGCTCCTCGTATTATGGGGAGCGTTGCTTTTTCATCTCCTCGTTCCTATTCCTCGACCGGCTCATCCCGTTCAGCTATGGAAGCAGTTTGCCCTTCTTCTGGCTAAAAAAGTCAATCTCAACAGCAGTTATCAACAAAGCGTCATATCGGGAACGCTCGCCATGACATTAATGCTATTCCCTGCATTTGTGTTACTGGTCGCGATTAAACCCTTAGTTTGGCAACCCGCTCTATTCGATTTGGCACTACTACTATTAGCGATTGATTGGCGTAGCAACGAGCAGTTGGCTAGCCAACAAATAAAATACTTAGCGAACGAGAACAAAACCTCAGCAAGAAAAGCACTATCGGAAAGAATCAATCGAAACACAGACACGTTATCACTACTGGGCTTGGGCAAAGCAAGCGCAGAAACCTTAGTGCTCGGCTATGGGCGTAATGTCATCACCGTTTTATTTTGGTATTCGATTTTCAGTCTCGTTGGCTTAGGCGGCATTATTGCCCTGACCTACCGCTTACTAGTCGAGCTAGCACGTGTTTGGTCGCCAACACGTAAATCATTTGCGCCATTTGGTCTCACAACAACGCGACTACTGGCACTCTTTGATGTCATTCCAATGCAGTTATTTAGTTTACTGCTACTGATAGGTCATACACCGTTTGAGTTGCTGAAAACAACATTATCGCAGGCTAAAAGTTGGCATACTCCTGGCCCTGGCTGGTTATTGGCAAGCAGCGCTAACAAGTTACAGCTTTCACTAGGCGGCCCCGCTATCTATGATGATATCAAAGCCGTACGAGCTAAGATTGGCGGTAGACTCGCACCTTCATACTTGCACCTATCTCAACTTCAGAAGTTGTTTGTTTGGCGAATTTTCATCTGGATACTGCTACTTAGCTTGTTTATTTTACTATCTCATCAAGGTCTTTAAGCGTGCGTACTCTATTACTAACCTCTACCGTTTTGCTATCCACTTTGGCTAGTGCACAGCAGGCTGCTCAACGGGTGATCAGCCTAGCGCCACACGCAACAGAGATTGCCTTTGCAGCAGGTTTAGGGGACAAGATAGTCGCAGTCAGCGAGTACAGTGACTATCCTAAAGAAACTAAAAACATAGAAAAAGTTGCTAATTACCAAGGCATCAAGTTAGAACGAATCATCGCTCTTCGCCCCGATCTCATCATCGCATGGCCTGGTGGAAACCCAGCAAGAGAGTTAGAGAAACTCAAATCGTTAGGGTTTAACCTCTACTTCTCTCAAGCTAAATCACTAGACGGCATTGCCGAAAATATCGAAGCCCTAAGCCAGTACGCTGAAGATCCACAAGTGGGTATGCAAGCGGCTCAAGAGTATCGAAAGCGATTAAACCAGCTAAGAGCTAAATATTCTCACCAGAAAACGGTAAATTTCTTCTATCAACTGAGTGAAAAACCCATCATCACACTTGCCCAAGACAACTGGCCGAACGAAGTATTTGAGTTTTGTGGAGGCGAGAATATTTTCAAACAAAGCTCTGTACCTTACCCTCAAGTAAGCATTGAGCAAGTTGTCACTAAAAAGCCAGATGTCATCTTCACCTCAGAACACGCGATTCAAAATGGCAACATGTGGTTGAAGTGGGAATCTCAGCTCCCGGCAGTCAAAAATGAACATGTGTGGAGTCTGACCTCAGATTGGTTAAACCGCCCAACCCCGCGAACATTGTTGGCGGTAAAAGAAGTTTGCCAACATTTTGATGCTGTACGAAAAAAGCCCTAACGATTAAGGAAATATTCTCGTACAATCTGCCCCAAATTCCTGTTGTTATTTTTACGAGTGAATTGTCCTATGGACTCTATGCTTCTCTACTTTATTGACCTTTTTGGTACCGCTATTTTTGCTATTTCTGGTGTCTTTGTCGCTGGTCGCCTAAAGATGGATCCGTTTGGCGTGGCGGTACTCGGCAGCGTTACCGCTATTGGTGGTGGTACCATCCGTGATATGGCATTAGGCGCTACGCCCGTTTTCTGGATAACAGATACGACTTACCTTTGGGTTATTCTTTGTACTTGTCTGCTAACTATGATCATAGTACGACGTCCAAAGCGCCTTGCTTGGTGGATTCTGCCTGTATGTGATGCTATTGGTTTGGCTGTTTTTGTCGGAATTGGCGTAGAAAAAGCATTGAGTTTCCAAAGCTCAGCACTTGTTGCCGTCATCATGGGTGTCATCACCGGCTGTGGTGGCGGTATCATCCGTGACGTACTTGCCCGTGAAGTACCCATGGTATTGAGAAGCGAAGTCTATGCTACAGCCTGTATCATCGGCGGCGTATTCCATACCTCAGCACTTTCACTCGGTTATGACAGCGAAACATCATTCCTTGTGGGTGTTGCCTCTACTCTGATTATTCGTTTAGGTGCGATTAAATGGCATCTGTCGCTACCCACGTTTGCGTTGGGAAGTAAGAGCTAGAGAGCTAGAGAGCTAGAGAGCTAGAGAGCTAGAGAGCTAGAGAGCTAGAGAGCTAGAGAGCTAGAGAGCTAGAGAGCTAGAGAGCTAGAGAGCTAGAGAGCTAGAGAGCTATTTTGAGGGTTGACGTTAACGCGTCAACCCTTTTTAGTGCTTCGCGTTAAAGAATCTAGATATCTAGTTATCGAGACGCTAAAAAACAAAACCCGCTCATTGAGCGGGCTTTTTCATATCTTGAGCTGTGTCAGATTAAGCTTCTGCAGCTTTAACCTGAGCGTGTAGCTCTTGAACTGAAGTGACTGTTGTTTTCGCATCAGCAGTGTGTGCCATACACGTTGCGAACGCTGCGTTTAGCGTTGTTGTGTAGTTCACTTTCTCAGCTAGAGCACCACGACGAAGTACTTTAGAGTCTTCAATCGCTTGACGGCCAGCTGCAGTGTTCACGATGTAGGTGTACTCATTGTTCTTGATGCGGTCAAGAATGTGAGGACGACCTTCGTGTACCTTGTTTACTAGACGTGGGTTGATGCCCGCTTCGCCAAGGATAACCGCAGTACCGTGAGTTGCGTCTAGCTGGTAACCAAGCTTAGACAGCTTTGATGCTAAGTCTACAACGCGCTCTTTGTCGCCTTCACGAACAGAAAGAAGAGCACGGCCGCCTTCTGGGTAGATGTTGCCACAACCCAATTCAGCTTTAGAGTAAGCTTCTGCGAACGTCGCACCAACACCCATAACCTCACCAGTAGAGCGCATTTCTGGGCCTAATAGTGGGTCAACACCAGGGAATTTGTTGAACGGTAGTACTACTTCTTTCACTGAGTAGTAAGGTGGGATGATCTCTTTGGTAAAGCCTTGAGCTTCAAGAGATTGACCCGCCATTACACGTGCTGCAATCTTAGCGATTGGTGCGCCAGTTGCTTTAGATACGAACGGTACCGTACGTGCTGCACGAGGGTTAACCTCGATTAAGTAAACCTTGTTATCTTTCACTGCAAACTGTGTATTCATTAGACCGCGAACACCCAGCTCAAATGCTAGTTTTTCAACTTGCTCACGCATTACATCTTGGATTTCTGCACTTAGCGTGTACGCTGGCAGAGAACATGCTGAGTCACCAGAGTGAACACCCGCTTGCTCGATGTGCTCCATGATACCACCGATAACCACACGCTCACCGTCGCAGATAGCATCGATATCTACTTCAACAGCATCATCTAGGAAGCTATCAAGAAGAACTGGAGATTCGTTCGATACGCTTACCGCTTCATTGAAGTAGCGACGTAGGTCTTGCTCGTCGTATACGATTTCCATCGCACGACCACCAAGAACGTAAGAAGGACGTACAACCAATGGGTAACCGATTTCACGAGATTTCTCGATCGCTTGCTCCATTGTCGTTACTGTCGCGTTCTCTGGCTGTAGTAGGCCTAGACGGTCAACGGCTACTTGGAAGCGCTCACGGTCTTCTGCACGGTCGATTGCGTCAGGGCTAGTACCGATGATAGGTACACCAGCGGCTTCAAGAGCACGAGCCAGTTTCAGTGGCGTTTGACCACCATACTGAACGATAACGCCTTTTGGCTTCTCAACGCGAGCGATTGCTAGTACATCTTCCAGAGTTACTGGTTCGAAGTACAGACGGTCAGATGTGTCGTAATCTGTTGAAACTGTCTCAGGGTTACAGTTAACCATGATTGTTTCGTAACCATCTTCACGTAGTGCTAGAGATGCGTGTACACAACAGTAGTCAAATTCGATGCCTTGGCCGATACGGTTTGGACCGCCACCTAGGATCATGATCTTGTCTTTTTCTGTTGGGTTTGCTTCACACTCTTCATCGTAAGATGAGTACATGTAAGCCGTATCAGAAGAGAACTCAGCCGCACACGTATCTACGCGCTTGTAAACTGGGTGGATGTCGTACTGATCACGTAGACGGCGAATTTCACTCTCAGAAACACCTAGAATCTTAGATAGGCGCGCGTCAGCAAAACCTTTACGCTTCAGCTTATTCAGCTTGTCTTTATTCAGACCAGCAAAGCCTTGCGCTTTAAGTTCTTGCTCAAGCTTCACGATGTCTTCGATTTGAACTAGGAACCAGCGGTCGATTTGCGTTAGGTTGAATACACCATCTACTGACATACCTGCACGGAATGCATCCGCGATGTACCAAATACGCTCTGCGCCTGCTTCTTTAAGTTCGTGACGAATTGTTGTTAGTGCGTCTGGCGCATCTAGGTCAACCATTTCGTCAAAGCCAGTCGCGCCAACTTCGAGGCCGCGAAGTGCTTTTTGTAGCGATTCTTGTTGGTTACGACCGATAGCCATAACCTCACCAACTGACTTCATCTGCGTCGTTAGACGGTCGTTAGCACCTGCAAATTTCTCGAAGTTAAAGCGAGGAATCTTAGTTACTACGTAGTCGATTGTTGGTTCGAATGATGCTGGAGTTGCGCCGCCAGTAATGTCGTTCATTAGCTCATCTAGTGTGAAGCCAACTGCTAGTTTCGCTGCAATCTTAGCAATTGGGAAACCAGTTGCTTTCGATGCTAGTGCAGAAGAACGAGATACACGTGGGTTCATCTCGATGATAACCATACGGCCATCTTTCGGGTTGATACCAAACTGTACGTTAGAACCGCCTGTTTCAACGCCGATCTCACGCAGTACTGCTAGAGATGCGTTACGCATCAGCTGGTATTCTTTGTCTGTTAGAGTCTGTGCTGGTGCAACCGTGATTGAGTCACCCGTGTGGATACCCATTGGGTCGAAGTTTTCAATCGCACATACGATGATACAGTTGTCCGCTTTGTCACGAACCACTTCCATCTCGTACTCTTTCCAACCGATAAGAGATTCATCGATAAGAAGCTCGTTAGTTGGAGAAAGGTCTAGACCGCGGCGACAGATCTCTTCGAACTCTTCTTTGTTGTACGCGATACCACCACCAGTACCACCCATCGTAAATGATGGACGAATGATACAAGGGAAGCCAACCATATCGAGAACAGCGTAAGCTTCTTCCATGGTTTTTGCAGTATCAGCACGCGGACACTCAAGGCCGATAGACTTCATCGCCTTATCGAAACGAGAACGGTCTTCTGCTTTATCGATAGCGTCAGCTGTTGCACCGATCATCTCTACACCGAACTCTTCAAGAACACCGTGTTTCTCAAGGTCTAGTGCACAGTTAAGCGCCGTTTGGCCACCCATCGTAGGTAGAACTGCGTCTGGCTTCTCTTTTGCGATGATGTTACGAACCACTTCCCACTGGATTGGTTCGATGTACGTTGCATCTGCCATGTCTGGGTCAGTCATGATAGTTGCAGGGTTTGAGTTTACTAGGATTACACGGTAACCCTCTTCGCGTAGTGCTTTACAAGCTTGAGCACCAGAGTAGTCAAACTCACATGCTTGACCGATAACGATCGGACCTGCACCAAGAATCAGAATACTTTTAATGTCAGTACGTTTTGGCATTCTCTTACTACTCCAACTTACGCTTTGTGTTCTTTGATTAATTCAATGAAGTGGTCAAACAGCGGCGCTGCGTCGTGAGGACCAGGGCTTGCTTCAGGGTGACCTTGGAAGCTAAATGCTGGCTTATCAGTGCGGTGGATACCCTGCAGTGAGCCATCAAATAGTGATACGTGAGTAGCACGTAGGTTCTCAGGAAGGCTTGCTTCATCAGCAGCAAAACCGTGGTTCTGAGAAGTAATCATTACAACGTTGCGGTCTAGGTCCTTAACCGGGTGGTTCGCACCGTGGTGACCGAACTTCATTTTCACAGTCTGTGCGCCAGATGCTAGTGCAAGAATCTGGTGACCTAGACAGATGCCGAAGATTGGTAAACCTTTCTCTAGGAATACTTTTGTCGCTTCAATCGCGTAAGTACATGGTTCTGGGTCACCAGGGCCATTTGATAGGAATACACCGTCTGGGTTCAGTGCTAGCACTTCTTCAGCAGAAGTTTCCGCTGGAACAACCGTTAGGCGAACACCGAGGTCAACAAGCATACGTAGGATGTTGCGTTTTGCACCGAAGTCGTAAGCAACAACGTGGAATGGAAGCTCGCTGTCAGCTTTCGCCTCTGGTAGGCCACCTGTTAGTGTCCACGAACCTTGTTTCCAAGGGTATGCTTCTTTTGTCGATACTACTTTCGCTAGGTCCATGCCTTTCAGGCCTGGAAACTCTTTCGCTTTTGCTAGCGCTAATGCTTCGTCGATGTTATTGCCAGCAACGATACAGCCATTTTGAGCACCTTTTTCACGTAGGATACGAGTCAGCTTACGAGTATCGATGTCTGCAATACCAACAATGTTTTGCGACTTAAGATAATCAGAAAGAGATTGTTCACTACGGAAGTTAGAAGCGATAAGAGGGAGATCGCGAATCACAAGGCCTTGAGCGTGGATTGAAGAAGATTCTTCGTCTTCGGAAGTGGTTCCGGTATTGCCAATGTGAGGGTAAGTAAGAGTAACGATTTGTTGAGAATAGGAAGGATCAGTGAGGATTTCTTGGTACCCCGTCATCGAGGTATTAAAAACGACTTCACCAACAGCCGAACCGTCTGCGCCAATGGATTCACCGTGGAATACTGTCCCATCTTCTAGGACTAGCAGTGCTGACTTACTCAAGACAACCTCCAGAATAAAAATGCATTAAAATTGATTTAATTTGCAATTCTACCTTCCTCAAACGCTTAAATCTACGTTTTTACGGAAATTAGACAAATTGGCGGTATTCTAGTGATCAGTAGATTAGGTGTCAACAATTGAAGTGAAATAATTTCTACTTTTAAAGCACTAACTTTGTTTTTCGTATCAAGTAGCCAAAAGTAACTTTTTTGTGCAGAAAAAAGCCACCCCTCGACAGAAATCGAGAACAATTCACTTTGGTAACAAAATTCTTATTGCAAATTTTCTTTACTCAATTACGCAATCGTTGCGCTCCTCTAGAAAACAATCACAAAACACAAATTAAACACAAAATAATCTCGAAACCTTTAAAAAAGACAATTAAAGGAACGAAAGGTAGGTTAATAGTTCAAGTTGATTTCTCGTTTTTTCTTCAGATAAAAAAAAGCGCCTTTCAAAGAAGGCGCATAATTATTAAATCTATAGATTGTTGAGATCCAACACATCGGTCATGGTATAAAAACCTGGTTGCTTCTCATTGAGCCACGCTGCTGCTTTCACAGCACCGTTAGCAAAGGTCATTCGGTCAGTGGCTTTATGGGTTATCTCGACACGCTCGCCAATATCAGCAAACATTGCGGTGTGCTCACCAACGATGTCACCAGCACGGATGGTGGCAAAACCGATCTCATCTTTAGTACGCTCTCCCGTGATCCCTTCGCGAGCATAGACAGCCACATCACTTAGCTGGTTGCCCATTGCGCCTGCTATTGCTTCGCCCATTCCAATCGCGGTACCCGAAGGTGCATCAACTTTATGGCGGTGATGAGCTTCAACAATCTCAACATCACAGTAATCACCCATAACCGTCGCGGCTTTTTCTAGCAATTTGAAGACAAGGTTAACACCCACTGAGTAGTTTGGTGCCATCACGATAGCAATCTCTTTTGCAGCTTCATCGATCTGAGCACGTTCTTCTTCGCTAAAACCAGTGGTTCCAATAACGATTTTCTTACCGTGTTGTTTACACAGCTCGATGTTAGCCAAAGTACTAACCGGTGCTGTGAAGTCGATAATCACATCAAACTCACTGATGCTCTTTTCTAAATTATCAACCAGTGCAACCTCAAAACGGCCTTCGCCACACAGCTCGCCTAAATCCACACCAACCAGTGAAGATTCTGGACGCTCAGAGCCCGCAGCGACTTGAGTATTTGGGTTGTTATGTGTTGCTTTTACCAAGTTTCGGCCCATTCGACCTGCAGCACCTGCAATCGCAATTCTTACCACGGCGTTTTCTCCATTCCTTGTGACCCTTATATAAAGGCCTGACGCATATATGCCAACTAAACTAACAACAAAGTGATTCCTTGGCTAGGGGAACTCCTAGGAAAATTCTGTAACAACGCGCTCTAAAATTGGTACGTTCGCTTCAGGAAAAGTGTAATTTGGTAACTCACTAATGCTAACCCACTCTCCTTGTTGTCCTTCTTTACCATGAGCCTCACCATCAAAAGCATTGACCTGAATAAAGTCGAACTTCAGAGACTTCTCAGGGTAGTCATGCTCTAGGTGTTCAAACAAATGTTGAGCCGTCACCGTGATCCCTACTTCTTCTTCAAGCTCGCGGATCATAGCCTGTTCTTTGGTCTCTCCCTCTTCAACCTTACCACCCGGGAACTCCCAAAAACCGCCCTTGTGCTTATCATCTGGACGCTTAGTAATAAAAATTTGAGACTTGTCTTGATTGAAGATGATTGCTGCAACGATGTGGATTCTTTTCATTTAAATAAAGTTCCTAGGTTATAGATCCTAGTACCTAGAATAACTGCCCTCTCAAGGAACTCCAACTAGGATCTAGGAACCCTAGATACAAAAAGAGCCGCATAAGCGACTCTTTTCTCAATCCATCAATTAGTTTAAGCGAAGTGAATTAACTAATCTTGCCATGGCACTGTTTGTACTTCTTACCACTACCACATGGACAAGGATCGTTACGACCTACTTTCTGACCTTCACGAACCATTGGCTGTTGAGGGCCTTCGCCCTCTTCACCATCAGATAGCTGGTTTTCTGCTGCTTGGTGCTGTGCTTGTGCACGGCGTGCCGCTTCTTCGGCTTGAGCACGACGCTGAGCTTCCATACGCTCAACTTCTTCTTGCTGCTGAACACGTACTTTTGATAGCACCATGATAACGTCAGACTTCAATGCTTCTAGTAAACCTTCAAACAGTTCAAACGACTCGCGCTTGTACTCTTGCTTCGGGTTCTTCTGAGCATAGCCACGTAGGTGGATACCTTGGCGAAGGTGGTCCATCGCTGCAAGATGCTCCTTCCAAAGTGTATCTAGCGTTTGTAGCATGACAGACTTTTCGAAGTTGCGTAGCACTTGCTCACCAACTACTTCTTCTTTCTGTTTGTACACTTCAATCGCTTGCTCAAGGATACGCTCACGAAGAGCTTCTTCGTATAGCTTATCGTCTTCATCTAACCAAGTTTGAATTGGTAGTTCTAGATCGAAGTCATTCTTCAGGCGAGCTTCAAGCCCAGAAATATCCCACATATCATCTAGAGATTGTGGTGGGATGTACTCGTCGATCACTGATGTGTAAACATCAGCACGGTTGTGCTCGATCATCTCGCTAATGTCGTCAGTCGTCATTAGCTCATCACGCAGTTCATATACGACCTTACGCTGATCGTTCGCCACGTCATCGTACTCAAGAAGCTGCTTACGAATATCGAAGTTACGGCCTTCCACTTTACGCTGTGCTTTTTCGATAGAGCGTGAAAGCATCTTAGATTCGATGGCTTCACCCTCTTCCATACCACTCTGTATAAGACCAGCCATACGATCAGAAGTGAAGATACGAAGAAGTGAATCTTCCATTGATAGGTAGAAACGCGATGAACCAGCATCACCCTGACGACCAGAACGACCACGCAGCTGGTTGTCGATACGACGAGATTCGTGGCGCTCAGTACCAATAATGTGTAGACCACCAGCTTCAAGAACTTGGTCATGTACCACTTTCCAGTCCGATTTAATCTTGTCGATTTGATCTTGAGTTGGGTTATCCAGTTTCTCTACTTGAGCCTGCCAGCTACCACCAAGTACGATATCGGTACCACGACCCGCCATGTTTGTTGCGATAGTCACAGCACCCGGAGTACCTGCACCGGCAACAATCTCAGCTTCTTTTTCGTGGAACTTCGCGTTAAGTACGTTATGCTTAATCTTGGCTTTCTTCAGAGCGTTAGAAAGTAGCTCTGATTTCTCGATAGATACGGTACCTACTAGTGTCGGTTGACCTTTTGCAACGCGGTCCTTGATGTCTTCAATAATCGCATTGAACTTTTCAGTCTCGGTACGGTATACCACATCTGGCATATCGTTACGGATCATTGGTTTGTTGGTTGGGATAACGACCGTTTCTAGACCATAGATAGACTGGAATTCAAATGCTTCCGTATCTGCGGTACCTGTCATACCAGACAGTTTTTCGTATAGACGGAAGTAATTCTGGAACGTGATAGACGCTAGCGTCTGGTTCTCGTTCTGGATCTTAACACCTTCTTTCGCTTCTACCGCTTGGTGTAACCCTTCAGACCAACGACGACCAGGCATTGTACGACCAGTATGCTCATCAACGATAACCACTTCGCCTTCGTCTGTCACAATGTAGTCTACGTTACGCTCAAATAGGACGTGGGCACGAAGTGCAGCATTTACGTGATGCAGTAGGCTAATGTTGGTTGGAGAATAAAGTGTGTCCCCCTCTTCCATCAGACCATTTTTAACCATCAATTCTTCAACGAACTCTTGACCATTTTCAGTCAGGTGAACTTGTTTCGATTTCTCGTCTAGAGTGTAGTGGCCATCGCCACGGTACTCTTCTGAGTCTTCTTTATCTTGACGCTCAAGATGTGGAATTAGAGTGTTGATGCGAGTGTAAAGCTCTGAACTATCTTCAGCAGGGCCGGAGATGATAAGCGGTGTACGCGCTTCATCGATTAGGATGGAATCCACCTCATCGACGACGGCAAAGAAACGTTCGCGCTGAACACGGTCTTCATTGCGGAAAGCCATGTTGTCACGAAGGTAATCAAAACCAAACTCGTTGTTTGTGCCGTAAAGAATGTCTGCTTGGTAAGCTTCTTTTTTCTCTAGTGGCGGCATATTTGGTACGTTAACGCCAACAGTCATACCTAAGAATTCAAATAGAACGCGGTTTGTTTCAGCATCACGCTTTGCAAGGTAGTCATTCACTGTTACTACATGTACCGCACCTTTCAATGCGTTTAGGTAAGCAGGGAGGGTCGCAGTTAGCGTTTTGCCTTCACCTGTACGCATCTCTGCGATTTGACCAGCGTTTAGTACCATACCACCGATAAGCTGTACGTCGAAATGACGCATGCCGTAAACACGCTTTGATGCTTCACGCACCGTTGCAAATGCTTCTGGTAGTAGGCTATCTAGGTTTTCACCTTTGTCCAAGCGCTGACGGAACTCAACAGTTTTTGCTTTTAGCTCTTCATCAGAAAGCGCTTCAAACGTTGGTTCATAGTTATTAATTTCTTTGACGATTTTTCTAAGGCGGCGCAGTGTTCGGTCATTGCGACTGCCAATTACCTTTGTCAGTAGCTTAGTAATCATGGGTGTTGAATCTCTCTTCTTAGACCGGTTTCGATCTACTCTAAATGCCTTCAGTCTCTACTAAGGATACTGAGATAGTTCACGTACCTTCGGATATTGTGGTGAAGGCTTTAAATTTCAAGGCAAACGGTTAGTTTTTATGGCTGCTAGTGTATGTAATTTTGCAACTTACAACCATCACAAATAGAAATAGTTTGAGCTATGCGCAACTTTTGTGAGGATTTTTCCTGTGTATGCTGCATGTTTGAACGTTAATGGTTCAAAAGCTGCCTATACTCTGGGCAACTCCTACTCTACAATAAACATATCTGAGCCTTTTTCGTAGACTACTATGCGCGATCACCGCCCAACTCTGACACAAGATTTAATCGAAGGTACTAACTTTGGTCAGTTGCAGCAACACGCTAAAGAGATCCTCGCGATCAATCAAACCCTCACAACGATCTTACCAAACTCTGTGGCAGCACATTGCCGAGCGGCAAACTTGTCTGGGGGGAACTTAACGATCGAGGTATCTGCGGCATCGATCAAGATGAAGATCGACTATGATCGACTGAATATTCTCAGTCAATTGAGGATGAAGGGTTACCCTCGCTTGATAAGCCTAGAGGTAAAGATCAATCCTTCGCTTTATCAAAGCTATGAAAAAGAAGAAAAGAAAAAGAAGAAGCGCCCACCGATTAGTCAACCGGCAGCTGACGCATTAATGACGCTTTCAGACATTGCGACGCCAAAAATTCGTGAGAGACTGGAAAGGATCGCACAACTCGCCAATAAAAGAAGTGAATAAATATATGAACAAAAAAAGCAGACCAAATGGTCTGCTTTTTTGAATCTTGTTCGCTAGGCTGTTTTTCGCAAACGCTATGTTTACGCTAGAACCATGTTTGGTTCCGCGAATGCCACTGGAGAGCCAACTTCTTCTTCGAAGGTTGCCCATTCCCATGCTTCAGCATCAGCAAGTACAGCACGAAGTAACTGGTTATTTAGACCATGACCTGATTTATAAGCACGGAACTCCCCAACAATTGCGTGACCACACATGTAAAGGTCACCAATCGCATCCAACACTTTATGCGTTACGAATTCGTTCTCGAAACGAAGACCTTCTTCGTTAAGAATACGGTACTCATCAAGTACGATTGCGTTATCAAAACTACCACCAAGAACTAGGTTCTGAGATTGTAGGTATTCGATATCACGCATAAAGCCGAAAGTACGTGCACGAGAAATCTCTTTAACAAACCCTTGAGATGAGAAGTCAAACAGCATGCGCTGTTGATCTGAATCGATCGCTGGGTGGTTAAATTCGATCTCAAAGTCCATACGGAAGCCGTTGAAAGGTAGGAACTCAGCCCACTTATCTCCGTCTTCGAAGCGTACTGGCTTCTTAATTCGGATGAAGCGCTTCGGAGCGTTCAGTGTTTCAACACCCGCTTGCTGTAGCAAGAACACAAATGGGCTTGCACTGCCGTCCATAATTGGAATCTCTGGCGCATCAACTTCAACAATAATGTTGTCGATACCCATACCTGCAAGAGCCGCATTTAAATGCTCAACCGTTGAGATACGCACTCCAGCATCGTTCACTAGAGCTGTACATAGCATAGTGTCGCGCACCGAAGATGCGTCTGCTGGAAAGTCTACCGGCGGGTTTAAATCAGTACGACGATAAACGATACCTGTATTTGCCGCAGCTGGACGAAGGGTAAGCGTCACTTTACGACCAGAGTGGAGACCCACACCAGTTGTTTTGACTATTTCCTTCAAAGTACGTTGTTTAATCATCTGCCTGCCTCAATGTCAGTGCTATAAGTTACGGTTGGCTTTCAAGCCAACCACAGATCCTACCACAATTTTGAACACTGTCAAATTAGTGGTCAGTTACTAATCAGCCTGACGTCGTAAGAATGCCGGAATGTCTAAGTATCCACTCTCTTTCTCTTGCTTAGGCGCTGCTGCAGTATTCGTACTAGCAGGGCTTGAAGAGACAGGAGTTGAAGTCGGCTGAGTTTTAACCTCTACTTTTTCTTGCAAAGGTTGTGCCGCTTTCTCTTCCACTTTAGCTGCTGTTGGAGTTGGAGCTGCCTGAGTTTGCGGTTGACTTACTGGAGCCACCTTAGCCTTACCACCTGCTACTAGCGTGATGTCTGGCTTTTTCTCAGTACCGATACCTGTCGCAACAACGGTTACGCGAATTTCATCAGTCATGTCTGGGTCTAGAGAGGTACCGATTACAACAGTCGCATTATCTGAAGCAAATGCCTTAACCGTGTTACCTACTGTCTCAAACTCATCTAGACGCATGTCTAAACCAGCA
The DNA here is from genome assembly GCF_003415655.1 of Vibrio maerlii. Classification (GTDB taxonomy): domain Bacteria; phylum Pseudomonadota; class Gammaproteobacteria; order Enterobacterales; family Vibrionaceae; genus Vibrio; species Vibrio maerlii. Next base: position 36,160 of record NZ_QRHC01000012.1, on the reverse strand, counting down.
GTGATGTTAACAAGCACACCACGAGCACCCGCTAGATCAATATCTTCAAGTAATGGGCTTGAGATAGCAGTTTCAGCTGCTTCTTCTGCACGGTCTTCGCCTTTCGCGATACCGCTACCCATCATTGCATGACCCATTTCAGACATCACTGTACGAACGTCTGCAAAGTCGACGTTAATCATACCTGGACGTGTGATTAGCTCAGCAATACCTTGAACCGCATTCTTTAAAACGTCGTTCGCGCTAGCAAATGCTTCAAGAAGCGTGATGCCACGGCCAAGTACTTTCAGTAGCTTTTCGTTCGGAATAGTGATTAAAGAGTCAACGTGCTTAGATAACTCTTCAATACCTTGTTCAGCAAACGCCAAACGTTTCTTACCTTCAAAGCTAAAAGGCTTAGTCACAACCGCCACTGTCAGAATGTTAAGCTCTTTCGCTACTTCTGCAATAACAGGTGCTGCACCTGTACCTGTACCGCCGCCCATACCAGCTGCGATAAATACCATATCGGCACCAGCTAGCACTTCTTTAAGGCGATCTTTATCTTCGAGAGCTGCGTCACGTCCTACCTGCGGGTTTGCACCTGCACCAAGACCTTTAGTGATATCACCACCAATCTGAATAACGCTGTTTACGCTTGTTTTACGAAGGGCTTGAGCATCCGTGTTGACACTAATGAATTCAACGCCTTCGATGGACTCTCGCACCATGTGTTCAACAGCGTTGCCGCCGCCGCCACCTACACCAACGACCTTGATTACTGCATCGTCAGACATTTCCATCATCGGTTCAAACATGTGTTTTCTCCGTTTATCCTGTTGTTCAGGTTAAAACTCTTTTTGTATCCAGTTACGCAACTTGCCAAAGAGACCTGACATAGAGCTTGGAGTACGCTTAACTTCAGTATACTCGCTTTCGTCATGCACTTGACTATCTTTTGCGTAGTGGAGTAATCCAACTGCTGTAGAGTGGTAGGGTTCTTTAACGTAATCCGTTAAGCCACTGACTTCTATCGGCTTACCAACGCGTACTTGATTTCTAAATACACGCTCAGCACACTCTACAATCCCTTCAATTTGTGCAGCCCCCCCAGTGAGGACTACACCCGCTGCAAGATGATGATGCTTGATCCCATCTTCGCGTAATTTTGCTTGTACCGTTTCAATGGTTTGGTTAACCAAACCCATTAATTCAGTATAGCGAGGTTCAATCACCTCAGAGAGTGTTTGTCTCTGAAGGCTGCGTGAAGGACGACCACCAACGCTTGGTACGTTCACGGTGTCATCTTTGCTGACAAGCTCGCTCAATGCGCAGCCGTACTTCACTTTAATTTTTTCGGCATCATTTACTGGTGTACCAAATGCAAATGCGATGTCACTCGTCACTGCGTTACCTGCATAAGGGTATACTTCAGTGTGACGCAGTGCGCCTCCAGTCCAGATAGAAACGTCCATGGTGCCGGCGCCAATATCAACAACGCAAACACCTAGCTCTCGCTCATCCTCTGTAATCACGGAGTTGCTTGACGCTAATCCAGAGAACACCAACTGTTCAACCTTCAGGTTGCAACGCTCTACTGCCTTAATGATGTTTCTCGCCATATCGTTGTGACAAGAGATAAGGTGAACACTCACCTCCATACGAACACCAGAAAGGCCGAGTGGGTTTTTAATACCCGATGCGTAATCAATCGTGAACTCTTGCGGGATAACGTGCAAGATTCGCTTTTCATCACCAATTTTGATCGACTTTGCCGTGTGAATAACACGATCCATGTCGTCTTGAGTGACCTCTTCTTCAGAGATAGCACCCATGCCTTTTTCGATGCGGCTAGCAATGTGTTTCCCTGAAAGTGAAAGATAGACGCTGCTAATCTCACACTCGGCCATCAACTCGGCCTGATCAACTGCACGTTGGATAGACTTAACCACCGACTCAAGGTCGTTGACACCGCCACGATCCATACCGCGAGATGGGCTACTGCCTGCACCTAAAATATTGATTTGACCATCAGGTAATACTTCGCCGACTAATGCTGAAACCGTTGCTGTACCTATGTCTAGGCCAACAACAATATTTTCATCGGTAGATTTAGTCATCAATACTCTCTTCTAACTCTTGCTCAGGGAACCAACCAATTGCGGCTCCCGTATCATACCTGAGGTCGATATAACTGACTCTTTGAGCCTCATCACCCAACTTCTGATACAGCTGGATAAATCTGTCTACACGTTCTTCAAGGGAATCTTTGCCCATCTCCAAACGAATACCGTTATCTAAAATGAACTGCCAAGCTCGGCGGTCATTCAACACAACGGATGTAATCTTTAGCCCTAATTGAGCAAGCTTTGGGGACGTCTCTCGCCACGTATCCAATACCAGTTCACTGGCATCGTTGGGGCCGTAGAGTTTGACCTTATCTTCGCGCAAGGCGCCAACGTCACCATTAAAAATGACACCTTGATCGTTCAATAGCTCAATGCCATTCCAGATCGCTGTCGCTTGATGTTCAGTTAAGAATACCTTAATGGTATCGGGCCATTGCTTTCGAATGGAGACACTCGCAACCCAAGGCACTAATTGCAGCTTAGTTTGTAGGTCATCGACATTCTGCGACATGAAGGTACCAATATGATCCATCTTGGCAAACGCTTGTTGAACATCTTGTGCTGATACGTATTGAAGGTCTCCCTGCAATACTATCTTTGACAAAGGTAAACGCTTTTCGTCCCACATCCATGTCAGAGTAGAGTAGATAAGGCTAATCAGAAGTAGCAAAACCACCAGAAAAAAAGTCGCACCGACCGCGTGCTCTTTTGCTAGTGGATAATATGATGCTCTAAAGTTCTGCTTGAGCGAATAATCCATTATCTAAAACTGACCGAATTGACTATGCGGTATCATCCTAACGCCTCATATTATGGGTGACAATGAATAGAATGACACCCACTTTAACCTTGGGATTATACTTAGCTCACTAAAACTATCAAACGCTACTGTGCGCTTTCCGACAGTTCTGGGAAAATATTTACAAACTAACGCAAAGAAAACGACGTACTATTGCACACCCTTCATCTTGTTGATATTTAGCTCAAGATTCGCAAGGTTTTTCGCGACTTTACCTACATCGCCTGCGCCTTGTGTTAATACCAAATCGCCATCTTGAATAACGTTCGCTAAAACCTCTGGCAGACTATCATTTTCTGCAACAAAAATTGGGTCAATCTTCCCTCGACTACGAATCGTTCGACATAGAGCACGACTATCCGCACCGGCAATCGGAGCTTCACCCGCAGAGTAAACATCCAACATTAGCAACACATCAACTTGATCAAGCACATTTGCAAAGTCGTCGTAAAGATCGCGAGTACGGCTATAACGGTGAGGTTGGAAAATCATCACTAGACGTTTATCTTGCCAACCGCTACGCGCTGCTTGAATCGTCACATCAACTTCCGTTGGGTGGTGACCATAGTCATCTACCAACATCACTGTACCATTGCCGCTATCGAACTCACCAAGATGATCAAAGCGACGACCGGTTCCTTGCGTGCCCGCCATTGCTTTTAGGATTGCGTCATCACTGATGTCATCTTCCGTTGCTACGGCAATCGCAGCTGATGCGTTGAGGGCATTGTGACGACCAGGGATATTCAAAGTGATATCAAGATTTGCACGATCATTTCGCACTACGGTGAACTTGCCTTGCTGACCTTCTTGGCGGTAGTTTTCAATGCGTACATCTGCATCTTCTGAGAAGCCATAAGTAATGACCTGACGGCTGATGCGTGGTACCAGTTCACGCACAACAGGATCATCGATGCACACAACCGCTTGCCCATAGAAAGGTAGGTTATGTAAGAAATCAATAAAGGTCTGTTTTAGAGTCTCGAAGTCACCACCATAGGTATCCATATGATCCGCTTCGATGTTGGTGACAATACTCACCATAGGTTGAAGGTGAAGGAAAGATGCATCACTCTCATCAGCTTCGGCAATCAGGATACGACTAGAGCCTAATCGAGCATTAGTGCCCGCACTCTTAACCAAGCCCCCGTTAACAAACGTAGGATCGAGGCCAGCTTCCGAGTAAATTTGTGTTACAAGCGCTGTTGTCGTGGTTTTACCATGCGTACCCGCAACCGCAATACCGTGACGGAAGCGCATCAGCTCAGCCAGCATTTCTGCACGGCGAACGATCGGAATACGTTTCTCACGAGCAGCGATAATTTCAGGGTTCTCTTCATTGATTGCTGTCGACACCACAACAACGCTCGCGTTATCTACGTTTTCAGCGGTATGGCCTTTGAAAACTGTGGCACCTTTTTCAATCAGCTGCGCAGTAACTGCATTTTCAGATAAGTCTGAACCAGTAATTTGGTAACCTTCGTTGAGAAGAACTTCAGCGATACCGCTCATGCCAGCGCCGCCGATACCAATAAAGTGAATCGATTTAACTCGACGCATCTCCGGAATCATCGCACGGATTTGAGCTAAATTTTGCTTGTGTTCAATAGTCATTCAAGTTCATCTCTTTATTTGGTTAACTCAACAATCGCCTCAGCGACGGTTTTATCTGCATCGAGCTTTGCAGCTGAGCGAGCTTTAGTCGCCATGCTCTTCAGTTGTTCTCTATCCAGGTTTTGGATTGCATCAGCAAGCTTTTGTGCTGTCAGTTCCGGCTGTTCAATCATAAGTGCAGCGCCACATTCTACGAGATGATCAGCATTGAGTGCTTGTTGACGATCCTTGTGCATAAATGGGACAAAGATTGCACCAACACCTGCAGCTGATAGTTCTGACACGGTCAACGCGCCAGAACGACAGACGACTAAGTCAGCCCACTCGTAAGCATTAGCAACATCATCAATAAACTCAGTAGCGTTAGCATTATCGACTTGATTAACATCGTAGCTATGTTGAACCTCGTCTCCATTGCCTTTACCTGCCTGATGGCGAACTTCAAAGCTTGTACTACCTGAAGAGAGCAATTTCATTGTCTCTGGAAGTGTTTGGTTCAGAATGCGCGCTCCTTGGCTTCCACCCATTACAAGAATGCGAATCGGTAGCCCTTCACGTTGTGCCAAGCGCACTTCTGGTGCATTAATCTGAGTCACATCTTCACGTACAGGGTTACCCACAACTTCAGCATTAGGGAATGCTCCTGGGAATGCTTGGAATACTTTCTTCGCAATTTTAGACAGCCAGTTGTTCGTTAAACCTGCAACGGCATTTTGCTCATGCAAAACAACAGGAATACCTAACTGCCAAGCCGCAATGCCGCCAGGGCCACTCACGTATCCGCCCATACCAAGTACCACATCGGGTTGCCAACGCTTGATATGTTGCTTTGCTTGCTTAATCGCATTCAGGATCTGTAAAGGTGCTTGAATTAACTTACCGATGCCCTGGCCTCTTAAGCCTTTCACTTGGATAAAATCAATCTCAATACCATGCTTCGGTACGAGGTCGGCTTCCATTCGGTCAGCTGTTCCAAGCCAACGAATTTCCCAACCTTGTTGCTGTAATTGTTTAGCAACCGCTAACCCTGGAAAAACATGACCACCAGTACCACCAGCCATCACCAATAAACGTTTATTCTTCATTCGTTACTTTTTCTTGTTCTTTTTCTTCATTTGGCTGCGCATCAATAGACAGCCGTGTTTCGTGGTCAATTCTCAACAATATAGAAACTGCGACTGACATAATGATCAAACTAGACCCACCGTAACTGATCAATGGCAAGGTTAAGCCTTTTGTTGGCACCATACCAGCGGCAGCACCGACATTGACCAAGGTTTGGAAAGCAAACCAGATCCCAATACCAAAAGCGAGATAACCGCCAAAAAACTGTTCAGATTCAAAGGCTCGTTTACCAATCAATACTGCTTTTAATACTAGGCTAAAGATCAGCATCAAGACGAGAACAACACCAATAAAACCAAGCTCTTCAGCCAAAACTGCAAACACAAAGTCAGTATGCGCCTCAGGCAAGTACTCTAGCTTTTGGATTGAGTTACCTAGACCTTGACCAAACCAATCACCCCGACCAAATGCCATCAGCGACTGAGTGAGCTGATAACCGCTGCCAAATGGGTCTCCCCATGGGTCCCAAAAAGAGGTCACACGGCGAATACGATAGGGCTCTAACAAGATCAGCAGCACCACGCCAGCAATACCAACGACCATCAACGCTAAAAACTGCCAAAGCTTTGCACCCGCAATGAACAGCATGCCGAACATGGTCACCAGCATTACAACAACCGTACCAAGGTCGGGCTGCCCAAGCAGTAACACCGCTAACACGCCAAACACAACGACTGGTTTGATAAAGCCACCAACAAAGGTCTGTCTTACTTCATTCTGCTTCCTAACGAGATAGCTAGACATGAAGATGAATAGGGATAACTTAGCCACCTCAGCAGGCTGGAGGTTAAATACGCCCAATGGAATCCAACGCGATGCACCGTTTACCGACTTACCCGCTACCAATACAATGATCAACAGAATAAATGAGAGGGTCAGCAACCAAGGGCTGTATTTGAGCCATAGCTTCATTGGTATTTGAAGCACCACGCTCGCTGCTCCAATAGCGAGTATCAAAAATACCGCATGTCGGAACATAAAGTGAAAAGGCTGATCAGTTAAACGTGAACTGATAGGAAAGGAAGCTGAGGTCACCATAACGAGACCTGTTAGCATCAGGCCCAGAGCAATCCACACCAGTTGACGGTCAAATAGAGCCTCTGGTGCAGACGTTTTAAACCAAGAAAACGTATCGTTCTTTAACTGCGCTAACCTTTCCAAGACGAAGTCCTTGTCTTATTTAGAGCTATATTGGCGAGCAAGCTCAGTAAAGGCATCCCCTCTCGCCATAAAGTTTGGGAACTGATCAAAGCTTGCACAAGCTGGTGATAGCAAGACCATATCACCAGAAACTAGCTTATCGGCAAAATGGCTGATCGCCTGCTCCATATCATCAAACAGCTGACTCTGAGAGTGCAGATCCATAAACTGATGACCATCTGCACCGAAACAACATAATTTTACAGGCAGCTCAGCAAGAACCGGTTCTAACTCTGAGAAGTCCGCCCCCTTACCGTCCCCCCCCACCAATAGGTAGAGAGTACCGTCCAACTGTAATCCCGCTAGCGCAGCCAAGGTACTCGCAACGTTAGTCGCTTTGGAGTCATTAACCCACTTTATACCATTGCTTTCAGCAACCACTTGGCAACGATGGGTCAAGCCAGTGTAGTTCTTAAGTGCGTCCAGTGTATCTTGCAGTTCAACGTTTGCTGCTTGTAACAATGCCATCACCACCAACGCATTCGCCAGATTGTGCTGACCAACCAGCCTCAACTGCGATTGTTTAACGATGCTGCGTCCATCAATCAGTAACTCGTTGTCGGATCCCGTGGTGCGCAAGCCGTATTCAGACTCGTCACTACCGAAAGTAACGATATCAAAATCAGCTGGATGATCGGGATAAGTCTGGCGATCGTCACGATTCACAATCACCTTTTCAGCATGGTCGAAAATACGCAGTTTAGCCTGACGATAGTCCGTCATACCCTCATAGCGATCCATGTGATCTTCAGACAGATTTAAGAACGCCGCTGCTTTTAGCTTAAGTGATGACGTCGTTTCAAGCTGGAAGCTCGAAAGCTCAAGTACATAAAGATCTGCATCTTGCTCAAGTAGTTGAAGTGCTGGAACGCCGATGTTACCGCCAACACCAACACTTAATCCGCTTGCCTTGGCCATAACACCTGTTAAGTCAGTCACCGTACTCTTGCCGTTTGAGCCGGTGATCGCTAAAACGGGTGCATTGACAGCCCAAGCGAACAGCTCAATATCACCAACGATCTCAATACCACGTGACCTGGCTTCAACAAGTTCTGGTGTTGCTAAAGCAATACCCGGGTTAACGACTAACAAGTCTGCATCGAACAACCACTCGGTATTCCAGCCACCAGCATGCAGTCCAATTCCAGTAGCCAGTTTATCCGCTCCCGGCGGGTTATCACGCGTATCGATTACTCGAATTTGCTCAACAGACAAATGCTTTTGTAGGTGCTTGACCACAGACAACCCCGTGATACCTAAACCTACAACAACGACCTTATTAATGTTCTGCCAACGATCCATCTCGCTTAAATCCTTTAATACTAATTAACGAACTTTCAGTGTTGCTAGACCGATAAGTACCAGTACGATTGAGATGATCCAGAAACGCACGATAACACGTGGCTCTGGCCAGCCTTTGAGTTCATAGTGGTGATGAATTGGTGCCATGCGAAAGATACGCTGACCACGAAGCTTGTACGACCCCACCTGGAGGATGACCGATAGTGTTTCCATTACAAAGACACCACCCATGATCACGAGTACCAACTCTTGGCGAACCAAAACGGCGATAGTACCTAATGCACCACCAAGCGCTAATGAGCCGACATCTCCCATAAAGACTTGTGCTGGATAGGTATTAAACCAAAGGAAACCGAGGCCAGCACCAACAATGGCAGTACACACCACGACGAGCTCAGAAGCATGCGGTAGGTAAGGGATATGCAGATATTCTGCAAAATTGACGTTGCCCGTCGCCCAAGCAATGGCAGCAAAGCCACCTGCAACCAATACCGTAGGCATGATTGCTAAGCCATCAAGGCCATCTGTTAGGTTAACCGCATTACTCGTACCAACGATGACGAAGTAAGTCAGTAGGATATATAGCAGGCCAAGTTGAGGCATGATGTCTTTAAAGAAAGGCACAACGAGCTGTGTTGCTGCCGTATCTTTACCGTGAGCATAAAGAGCAAATGCAACAACAAAAGCAATCGTCGATTGCCAGAAGTACTTCCAGCGCGCAATCAAGCCATCGGTGTTTTTGCGCACGACTTTGCGATAATCATCGACAAAACCGACAGCACCATAACCAAGCAGTACCGCCATCACAGCCCAAACATAAGGGTTAGTAAGATCAGCCCAAAGCAAAACGGTCAATGTAATCGCAGCTAAGATCATGACCCCCCCCATGGTTGGTGTGCCACGCTTACTAAAATGAGATTCTGGGCCGTCGTTACGAACGACTTGTCCAATTTGCATCATTTGTAGACGACGGATTAGCTTTGGCCCCATCCATAGAGAAAGACTTAATGCTGTTAGGATGCTCACGATCGCGCGAAACGACAGGTATTCAAACAGGCGAAAGAAAGAAAAATATGGCTGTAGTAAATCGGCTAGCCAAATAATCATGAAAAGTTCTCCTTCAGGGCGTTGGCAATCTTAAACATGCCAGCACTATTCGCCCCTTTTACTAAAATGGTATGGGTCTCATCGGCTGATGATGACAAAAGCTGTTCAATATACATGGTCATTTCATCATGTGATGTAAAATGTTTGCCATTATTTACCTGACTGATGACTTTTGCATCATTGCCATAGGTTAGAACGTGCTCAAATTTAAATGGGGCAGCATGTTCGCCAACTTGTTGGTGAAGCGCAAGGCTTTCTTTACCAAGCTCTGCCATATTACCCAAAACTAGCCAGCGTTGGCCCTTAAACTCGCCCAGAAGATCAACAGCGGCAAGCATCGCAGGTACGCTGGCATTGTAGCTATCATCGATGAGGGTAATGGAATCCGTCAGCGACTTCACTTCAACACGGCCTTTTACATTCGCAACCTGGCTTAGTCCTGATGCTACCTCTTCTAGGTCAGCGCCCATAGATAGGGCCAATGCACAAGCAGATAGTGCATTGCTTACGTTGTGCCCACCCACTATACCTAGCTGAACTCGTAACTGATTGCCAAATGCATTTAGTGTAAATGAGGCATACCCCGCACTCGAGAGTTTGATATTGCTGGCGAAGATATCGGCTTGGGTGTTTTCCAGTGCAAAGGTCACAACCTTTTTATCTGCGAGCACCTGTTGCCAATAAGCGTCACCTTGGCTGTCTAGATTGACTATCGCCGTCTCACCAGAGCTTAAACCTTGGTAGATTTCACCCTTTGCTTGTTTCACGCCATCAATAGAGCCAAACCCTTCAAGGTGTGCAGCCGCAACGTTGTTCACTACCGCAACATCCGGTTTGGCTAACTGCGTGGTGTAAGCTATCTCACCAATATGGTTGGCACCCATTTCAATCACTGCATAGTCATCTTCAGGGGTGGAACGAAGTAGAGTCAGTGGCACGCCAATATCATTATTAAAATTACCATTGGTGAACAGCACTTGACCTTTTTGGCTTAGGATCGCTGCAACCATTTCTTTAACTGTGGTTTTTCCGCAGCTTCCTGTAATTGCGACCGTGGGCGTATTGCACTGTGCATGAACCCATGCGCCCAACTGTCCTAGTGCAAGCTTAGTATCACCCACCACCAGTTGTGGTACTTGCACTGCTAGCTCACGTTCAACCAAAAGTGCTTTAGCACCATTGTCTATCGCTTGCTGAACGAAATCATGAGCGTCAAAGCGTTCACCGATTAGAGCAATGAACAAGCCATTGTCTTTGATGTTGCGTGTATCTGTTGAAACTGACTCAATGGTGATTAAGTCCGAATCACCATTTGATAGACATAGCTTGGCATTTAACGCATCAGCAAGCTGACCTAGGTTACAGCTGATCATAATTGAATTCCTAATAGCTCAGCAGCTGATTCTCTGTCTGAGTAATGAACCGTTTCCGAACCAATCACTTGATAGTCTTCATGCCCTTTGCCCGCCAACAAGATAATGTCTTGTGGCTGAGCACGATCCAACGCATATTTCAGAGCATCAAAACGGTGATGCTCTACTTGCACCGCATGCTTATCCTCGATACCCACCAGCATATCAGCGACAATCGCCGCGGGGTCCTCACTGCGAGGGTTATCATCAGAGAGAATGACTTTGTCGGCTAACTTCTCACCCGCTTGCGCCATTAATGGGCGTTTACCCTTATCTCTATCTCCACCGCAGCCAAAGATCGTCCAAAGTTGCCCTTCACAGTGCACACGCAGTGCCATTAAGGCTTTTTCTAAAGCGTCTGGGGTATGCGCATAATCAACCACCACTTTCGCCTTATTTTCAGCGCTAAACAGCTCCATTCGACCAATGACAGGTGAGAGTTGAGGTGCAGTTTCGAGTAAAGCGTCAAGTCTATGGCCAAGGGATAATAAGGTAGCCAAAGCCACCAATATGTTAGAGGCATTAAACTGGCCAATAAGCGGTGCATTAAGGACACCTGAACCAAAGCTTCCCGCAACATCCATCTCAATACCCTGCTCAGAATATTGAACACGCTCGGCATAAAGGACTTGGTTTTGTGAGTACTGACTTACCTTTGCTTCATCAAGAGAAACAGCAATGGCTTCTGGCATCTCTGATAGCCACTCAGCACCGACCTTATCATCAGCATTGATAACTTGATTGGCAGTATTATGGGTAGTGAATAGCAGCTTCTTCGCCAGCGCATATTCTTCCATCGAGCCATGATAATCGAGATGATCACGGCTTAAATTAGTAAACACTCCCACCGCAAAGTTAAGAGCTTTAATGCGACCTTGAACCAGACCGTGAGATGAGACTTCTAATGCGGTTTGCTGAGCACCTCGTTCGGCAAGTTCAGCAAGCTTTGCTTGAACCTCAATAGCGTTACCGGTGGTATTGGCAGCAGGCTGCAAATCATCGAGGAAGCCATTACCTGTGGTGCCCATTACAGCTGAGCGAGTACCGACTAACTCTCCCCACTGCGCGATCAACTGGCTAATGGTCGTCTTACCATTCGTCCCAGTAATACCAATCAGTTTTGAACTTTGTGATTGATAGCGTCGACCCGCTAGGTGAGATAAACTTTCTGGTAACCCATTAAGATAAATAATCGGGACTTGTTGCAGCCATTCAATACTTTGGTCTGGGTGCGCCTCATCTGACTGCGCAATGATTGCAACGGCACCCTTTTCAATCGCCTTAGGAATAAAGTTTCGACCGTCGATAGCATGACCAATGATCGCTACAAAGACATCACCTTGCTCGATCTGACGGCTATCTAAATGCAGATGATTAATCGCAATATCAGCCACATCCGGCTGCTCAATGCTCATCCACGGCTTGACTAACAAACCCAAAGTCAGGCTATTACTCATGATTATTCCTAGTTCGGTTTAAATTTGTTTTCATCTGGTGCAATGTTTAAAATTTGCAGCGCCCCTTTCATCACTTCAGCAAAGACAGGTCCCGCCACAGTACCACCGTAGTAAGAGTCGCCTTGTGGCTCGTTAATAACGACCACCAAAGCAATTCTAGGGTCGCTTACAGGCGCAATACCAGCAGTGATCGCAACGTACTCATCACTATAACCACCAGCACTCGCTTTTCGCGATGTACCCGTTTTTGCTGCAACTCGATAGCCAGGCACTGCCGCCTTGGTCGCGGTACCACCTGGTTGGGTCACTGTCTCCATCATGCTAAGCACTAAATTGGAGTTCTCTTCACCAATCACTTGCTTGGAAAGATCTTCGCGATTTCCCTCGATGATATGAATGGGTTGGTAAAGGCCATGGTTACCAAGTGTGGCATAAGCATGGGCAAGTTGAAGAGGTGTAATAGACAGGCCATAACCGAACGATAGGGTCGCAATCTCAAAGTTAGACCAACGACGTCGATTCGGGAAAATACCGGAAGTCTCACCAATAAGGTTAAGGCCGGAAATCTCGCCAAAGCCCACTGAACTATACATGCCAAGCAAAGCTTCTAACGGCATATCCAGCGCCATTTTCGCTACACCGATATTACTCGATTTCTTCAGAATCGTGGTTAGGTCGGCTTTACCAATTGCTGATGTGTCGCGAACGCGGCTACCACCGATTTGCATCAAGCCATTACCGGTATCAATAACCGTATCCATATCAACAGAGCCGTTCTCTAAAGCTGCTAATACCACGAATGGTTTCACTGTCGAGCCAGGTTCCATTGAGTCGGTGATAATACGGTTACGCATCAAGAAGCTTTGTAAAGTCGCGCGATTGTTAGGGTTGTATGAGGGTGCATTCACCATAGAGAGCACCTCACCCGTCTTCACATCCAGCATGATCACTGAACCAGAAGTGGCACGATAATCCGCAACCGCTTGTTTAATAGCTCGGTAAGAGATCGCTTGAAGGCGTTGATCAATGGTAAGTTGGAGTGGCTTACCTTCCTCTCGCTTTTCTAAGGAGATATTCTCGACCACTCGACCATAGCGGTCTTTGCGTATGGTTCGCTTGCCAGCTTCACCCGTTAACCATTTATCGTAGCTACGCTCAACCCCCTCAAGGCCATGACCATCAATGCCCGTCATACCGATCAGGTGAGCACTTACCTCGCCAGTAGGATAATAACGGCGCGATTCTGCCTTAAGACCAATACCAGCAAGCTTGAGCTCTCGAATATAGTTCGCCATCGCAGGGCTAACCTGACGTTGCAGGTAAACAAAGCGCTTAGTCTTATTGCGTTCGAGCTTATCGATCATCCCTTCACGCTCTAAGCCCAATACATCGGCCAAGGCATACCAACGATCTTTTTCTGCTAACCCACCTTCTTTAAAGATGGTTTTAGGGTCAGCCCATACAGCTTGCACAGGGACACTAACCGCGAGCGGTTCATCATTACGATCAGAAATAATACCGCGGGCAGAAGGGAGAGACTTTACTCGCACCGAGCGTAAGTCCCCTTGCTTGATTAGATTATCCGGTTCAATAATTTGGATGTATGCCACTCGAGCAACGAGAGCAAAAAAAATCGCGAAGACACAAAACAGAATAACTCCAAGTCGCCAGCGAATTAGAGTTACAGGTTCGTCCTTGATTACTCGTTTATTGGAAGGTTTCTTAGCTTTTGCTTTAGAAGCGGGAGCTTTGGCTGCCTTGCCTTTTTGAGTATTGGTTACTTTGTCAGTCCTTGGCTTTTTGGTCATTTGATAGAGATTACAACTTCACTATTGCCATCAGGTCGCTTCATATCAAGTTCTGTCGCGGCCATTGCTTGAACACGACTGTGCTCAGCTAATGCATTTTCTTCTAAGATTAAGTTTCGCCACTCATTATCTAGACGCTCACGATCGACCAATTCTAGATCTTTATCTGAGATAGCTTGACGGGTATGGTGTGTGGTGAAAACCACACCCATTGCAGAAGCAAAAATTAGGATAAGCAGCGCCAATGGCAGCCGACCTACACTGAATAGGTCAATAGCGATAAGCTTGGCTAGATTATAAGGCTGCTTAGAGCTAAACATTAAAGCTTCTCAGCTAAACGCAGTACTGAACTACGAGAGCGAGCATTATGCTCAACTTCTTCTTTGGTTGGCTTGATAGCTTTACCTACTGGCTTCATGCGCGCACTACCTAGCTCTTTGATTTGGTCTTCCGTCAGCGGGATACCGTGAGGCACTTCAGGGCCTTTGCTCTCTTTACGGATAAAGCGCTTAACCATACGATCTTCCAACGAATGGAAGCTAATCACCGAAAGGCGTCCTTCCGGCGCTAAAACAGCAGCCGCACCTTTCAGTGCCGTATCGATTTCTTCTAATTCACTATTGATGTAGATACGAAATGCTTGGAACGCTCGCGTTGCAGGGTGCTTCTTCTCTTTGAAACTCTTAGGCGCTGCATCAGAAATAAGCTTCGCTAATTGACCCGTGCGAGTTAATGGCTCGTTTTCTTCATCATCACGATACGCTACGATCGCTTTCGCAATACGGCGAGCGTGCTTATCTTCACCGAACTCACGAATAACCCAAGTAATATCATCTAGGTCCGCTTCCATTAGCCATTGAGAGACGGGAATACCCGATGTTGGGTCCATTCGCATATCCAACGGGCCATCTTTCATGAAGCTAAAACCACGCTCAGCATCATCAAGTTGCGGAGAAGAAACACCTAAATCAAGAAGCACACCATCTACTTTGTCGACAAGGTCGTAACGCTCAGCATATTCGGCAATACCAGAGAATGGACCATGAATAATGGTAAAGCGTGGATCATCAATCTTCTTCGCTTCTGCAATTGCTTGCGGATCACGGTCAATACTGAATAGACGACCGTTCTCACCGAGCTTAGAGAGAATCGTTCGACTGTGTCCACCACGGCCAAATGTGCCATCGATATAAGTACCGTCTGGTTTAATTGCCAAACCATCGATTGATTCATTTAGCAGTACAGAGATATGTTTAAAAGTGTCTGTCATGGTGTTTCCGTCGAAATAAATAATTCGGTTAATCCTTTAGTGTACTGATTTCAGGCGGTATCTCCACCGTTACATCGTACCTAATTGTGACTTTATGACGAAGAATAGCGTCCTTTTTATTTTCGACGTCAATATAACGCAAAAAACCCATCACTATGAGTTAGTGATGGGTTTTTTTAAATAGGTGGAATAGACCTATAAGCCGGGTTCTGTATCCGCTTGCACGGTGATAGCCATTCGTCTAGGCCAGCAATCGCTCACTGGCTCGAGCAACCTACCCGCCTTCTTACGCGAGCAACGCAATGTGAAAGCCTATTTGGTCTTGCTCCGGGTGGAGTTTACCTTGCAACGAACTATTGCTAGTCGCCCGGTGCGCTCTTACCGCACCCTTTCAGCCTTACCTGTGCCCTAGGGCCATCGGCGGTCTTCTCTCTGCTGCACTTGTCGTGGGCTTGCGCCCCCCAGGCGTTACCTGGCACCCTGCTCTTTGGAGCCCGGACTTTCCTCCCCTTTGTCAGTCTCCCGAAGGACGTCAACGCCAGTATCCCAAAGGACTTCAGCGTCAGTCTCCCGAAGGACATCAACAAAGCAGCGACTATCCGGTCTATTCCGGGGGCGGATTGTATAGACTTGGGGTACCAGATGCAAGCAAGTTCCTAGCCCCTAAAGCTAATTGGGCAGAATTACACCTCTGGTTCTTAAATATTTTCCAATCCCCATTTATAGAGTGCATTCTTTTTCAAGTTATAGATTTCTGCTGCCATCGCTGCAGCTTTTTTAAGAGGCAATTCTTTGGTCAAGATAGCCAAAGTGCGCGTTGCTTCATCCGGTAAACTATCTTCAGTTGCCTCTTCACGGTAGCCATGAACAAGAAGAACCATCTCTCCACGCTTACGGTTATCATCTTCATTGATCCAATCAATCAACTCACCCAGCGGCAAACCTTGGATAGTTTCGAAAGTCTTCGTCAGCTCGCGAGCAAGCACCACTTCACGATCAGGACCGAGGATCTCCAACATATCGGCCAATGAATCCATGATGCGATGTGGTGACTCATAAAAGATGCATGTGCGTGCGACTTTAGCGATCTCTAAGAACTTATCTTTACGACCTTTGCTCTTTGCTGGCAAGAAGCCCTCAAAGCTGAAGCGATCAGACGGCAAGCCTGAGGCACTTAATGCCGCAATCACCGCACATGCACCTGGTAATGGCACAACTCTAACGCCCGCTTGACGACATTGCGTCACTAAATGGTAACCTGGGTCACTGATTAACGGAGTACCCGCATCGGAAACGAGTGCAATAGACTGACCTTGAGTCAGCTTATCAACTAAAACTTGGGCTTTTTGTTGCTCATTATGGTCGTGTAGAGCAAACGTTCTTGTCTGGATGTTGAAATGAGCCAGCAGCTTTCCGGTGTGACGGGTATCTTCTGCCGCGATCAAATCGACCGAATTTAATACTTCAATCGCGCGTTGTGTGATATCACCTAAGTTCCCGATTGGAGTGGGAACAATGTAGAGAGTTGGGATCTCATTTGAAAAGGTTTTGTTATCTATCATTTGTTTACCATCACTTCAGCGATTAATATAGAATCAATTTACTCTAAGTTTAAAAGAACTCTTGGCTATGATGAACCAAAAGAGAATTAGTGTACCACGCTTACTCACTCCAATTGCATTAGCAATTACCTTGGCGGCATGTTCGTCAAAACCACCGATGCCAACTTATGTTGATATCACGCTCGATCCAGCTCAATCGTCCCAAGAGTACCTGATTAGAGCCGATAGCTCTCAGGGCAGCTTGCAAAACGATTGGCTAATTATGGCACTTAAAGCTGCAGTCGATAGCAACAACGTGCAACAGGCAGAGTTGTTGATTAAGCGTATTGCCAAACAGCAGCTGTCCGAGATGCAACAAGCCGAATGGCTATTAGCTCAAGCAGAGCTGATGTTTAACACCGGTAATGCATCACAAGCTGTTAGCAAGTTAAACTTCCAATCTTTCTGGCAACTCCCTCAAGAGCAATGGAAAGATTACTACGCACTTCGCGCCACCATGTTAGAAAGCCTTAACCGCTACTATGAAGCGGCAAGCGCTCGCGATAGCCTAATGCAATATATGGAAGAGCAAGACAAACAAGAAAACTCAGATACGATCTGGAGCCATCTTGCTTTTTATTCTTCGCAAGAGCTATCTCGCCTAAAACAAGCGGAAGGCAACCGTTCTATGCAAGGCTGGGCCGAACTCGCTATCTCGATGAAGACGCTCAATAACAATCTATCTGAGCTACAAGATCGACTATCGACTTGGTTGGTAGAGAACCCATCGCATAATGCTGCGCTTTACACCCCTCAAGGTATTCAAGAGATCCTTGCACTAGAGATCACTAAGCCACAACACACCGCACTACTGTTACCACTGACGGGCAAGTTTGCTCAACAAGCACAGCTGGTTCGTGACGGTTATATCTTTGCGATGATGAACGATACCGAGCGAGATCCTGAAGCCACATTAACGGTTATTGATAGCAATGCCTCTACACCCGACGAAATTCGAGCGACAGTAAAAGAGCGTCAGATCGACTTTGTGGTCGGCCCTCTCATTAAGAGTAACATCGAGAAGTTCCAACAGGCACAAGCTAACCGCCCAGCAGATCAGCAACTTCCAGCTCTGGCTCTCAACATCCCAAATGAAGTAGTACCAAACACAGGCTTATGTTACTTCACGCTTTCACCAGAACAAGAAGTTGCACAAGCAGCTAAACACCTATTCGAAAAAGGCTACAAATACCCTCTAGTATTTGCTCCAAGCGGAAGCTATGGTTCTCGTGTTGCTACAGCCTTTGAGCAAGAGTGGGAGCTATATAGCCGTAATCCAGTGGCGATCAACTACTTTGGTAACAAGCGTCAGCTACAAAAGAACATAGATCAAGTGTTCGCTCTCCAAGAAAGTAACTCACGCATCAACCAAATGAATCAGATCACAGGGTTAGATCTGGAAGCAACGCCACGCAGCCGTCGTGATGTTGACGCGGTATACATCATTGCAAAAAGCTCAGAACTGACCCTAATCAAACCTTTCATTGAGGTTGCGGTAAATCCAGATGCGAAGCCACCAAAACTATTCTCGAACTCTCGCAGCAACAGCGGTGCTAACCAATACGAAGATCTAACTGGCGTAGAGTTCAGCGACATCCCACTATTGATAAACGGTAAAGCCACCTTAGTTAGTCAAATGGATGAACTGTGGCCAAACAATAGCCTAGGCAAAAAACGTCTGCAGGCGCTGGGTATGGATGCGTACACTCTCGTTGATGAGCTTCCTCAAATGAAGCTGTCGCCTGAGTATCAAATACAGGGGCAAACCGGTAAGTTGAGCGTTGACGACCAATGTGTCATTCAGCGTGAGGTTGACTGGGCGGAGCATGGCGCTCTTTAATCGAAGAAAGAAAGGCCAACAATACGAACACCTGGCAGAGAAGTATCTCTCTGCCAGAGGTCTCACGCCTATCTCCTCAAACTTTCAACGGAAGTGCGGAGAAATTGACCTGATCATGCGCGATAAACAGAGCATAGTGTTTATCGAGGTCAAATACCGCAATAACAAGAATTTCGGTAATGCCGCAGAAATGGTAACCTACCGTAAATCACAACGAATTATCAAAACAGCCCACCTTTGGCTGTTGCAAAACAACTTATCCCCATACTCTGCTGACTACCGATTTGATGTCGTTGCCATCCACCAAAACGGTGATGAGGTCGAGTGGATAAAGAATGCAATTACTCAGGATTAACTATGCTAGAGAGCATTAAAGAAAGCTTTACTGAAAGTATTCAAATTCAAATTGCGGCAGCAGACGCACTACCCAATGCCATCACTCATGCTGCCCAAGCTATGGTATCAAGCCTACTTAACGGCAATAAGATTCTATGCTGCGGCAATGGTGGATCATCATCAAATGCACAGCAATTTGTCTCTTGCTTACTCAATAAGTTTGAGACCGAGCGTCCAAGCCTTCCAGCAATGGCACTCACGGCAGATAACACGACCCTTACAGCCGTCGCTAACGACTATCACTATCAAGAAATCTTTTCAAAACAAGTACGTGCATTTGGTCAACCTGGTGACGTGTTACTGGCGATTTCAACCAGTGGTAATAGCCGTAACGTGCTTAAAGCGATGGAAGCAGCTGTAACTCGTGATATGACGATTATCGCACTAACGGGCAAAGATGGTGGTGAAATGGCTGGACTATTGGGTGAGAACGATGTGGAAATTCGCATTCCTTCCCATCGCACCGCACGAATTCACGAAGTTCATCTTGTCACTTTGCATTGCCTATGTGACCTTATAGACCAAGTACTGTTTCCCGCTCACGAAGAGTAACTGATATGAAGCGCTTTTTCCGTCTTGCATTACTTTCCTGTTCTGCGGCACTGTTGTCTGGCTGTGCTGGACTGTTCGTCGCAGGGGCAGCTACCACCGTAACGATTGTAACGGATGATCGTTCAACCTCTGAGATCTGGTCAGATAACAATATTGAGTTTGAGGTGGCTGGCCTTGGTAATAAACAACCGTTTCGTGGCCAGGCTCGTGTGGTCGCAAATGCCTACCGTGGTGAAGTGGTACTAATGGGACAGGCTAGCACACAGGAGCTGAGTAACGAGTTTGAGCAACAAACCACGACGGTAAAAGGCGTTAACGTGGTGCACAACCAGCTAAGAATCAAACAACCTATCTCATTGACTCGCCAGAGCGAAGATAGCTGGATCACGACTAAAATTAAATCTTCTTTGATCGCTAATAGTGAGTTGAAAGACATCAAAATCAAAGTAATTACTGAAGATGGTGAAGTATTCCTGTTCGGAGTCGTCACTCCAGAGGTCGCAGACAAAGCCACAGAAATTGCTCGCAACACCTCAGGGGTTAAGCAAGTAATCAAGGCGTTCCAGTACCCAAGCGAGTAATCATTTCGCGCATTAAAAACAAGCTTGATAAACAAAAAGCAGCCAATCGGCTGCTTTTTTCAGTATCTGACTTCGAGTCGTTAGCGTTTATTTCACAACTCGTAAGCTTGGACGACCTTTTGGACGTGGCGGTTCATCATCTGGCGTTGGAGCTTCAGCCTCTTCCGTCTCAGGAAGCTCATCAGCAACAGAAAGCTTTGGACCATCTTCCACAACTTCAGCCATCGGCGCTTCATCACTGTCTGCCAATAGATACGCATCCTCTGGCTCAAACATCGTTCCTGCGCCATTTTCACGTGCATAGATTGCTTGAACAGCATAAAGAGGAACGATCACTGAGTGAGGGCGACCACCGAAACGAGCACTGAACGTAATCGCTTCATTGCCTAGTTCTAGGTTACCAACCGCTCGAGGAGCAACATTCAAAATGATTTGTCCATCTTGAATAAACTCTTCAGGAACACGTACACCATTCAGCAATGCATCGACCACAAGATGCGGTGTAAGGTCGTTATCCACCAGCCAATCATAAAATGCACGCAGCAAATATGGTCGGCGGGGTGTCATTTGCTCAATATCCATAGTCAGAATTAACGAGCTAGACGCATCTCGCGCTCTGCTTCTGTTAGAGAAGCAAGGAATGAATCACGTTCAAATACGCGGTTCATGTAGACTTTCAGCTCTTTAGAACCAGGACCAACTAGCTCAATACCAAGCTCAGGAAGACGCCATAGTAGTGGTGCTAGGTAGCAATCGATCAAGCTGAACTCTTCGCTCATAAAGTACTCGTACTCAGCAAAGATTGGCGCTAGCGTCAGTAGATCTGTACGTAGCTTGTTACGTGCAGCTTCTGATTCTTCTGCGTTACCCTTCACAACTTTCTCTGCTAGTGAGTACCAGTTGCGCTCGATGCGGTACATCATTAGGCGGCTGTTACCACGAGCTACTGGGTAAACCGGCATCAGAGGTGGGTGAGGGAAACGCTCATCTAGGTATTCCATGATGATTTTTGAATCGTAAAGCGCAAGCTCACGATCCACTAGGGTTGGAACAGATTTATATGGATTTAACTCAATCAGTTCGTTAGGTAGATTAGCTTCGTCAACTAGTTCAACCTCAACACTTACGCCTTTTTCAGCAAGAACGATACGAACCTGATGGCTATACATATCAGATGCACTTGAGAAAAGAGTCATCACAGAACGTTTATTGGCAGCTACAGCCATTGAGCCCTCCAGAACACTTACAGATAAAAAAAACAATGGAGGCTAAGCCTCCATTGTATATAGATTAAAAATTAGGAATTAGCACGGTATGATAGCACAATTAGTGCACATCACGCCAATACTCTTTCTTAAGCAGATAAACAACAATCGAGAAGATCACAAGGAACGCCATTACCCACCAACCCATTGTTTTACGCTCTAGTTGAACTGGGTCACCAGAGTACTCAAGGAAGTTAACTAGGTCGCGTACCGCTTGGTCATATTCACCGCTGCTAAGCTCACCAGTACCGTCGGATTCTACGCCGACAACCACTTGTTGCTCTTCACCATCAACGACTTTAGTGCCGTATACAGGCTTAGGAATACCTTGTAACTCTTCAAGCACATGCGGCATACCTACACTTGGGAAAACAATGTTGTTCACACCAAATGGACGAGATGGATCTTCGTAGAACGAACGAAGGTAAGTGTATAGCCAATCCGTGCCACGAACACGCGCTACCAGCGTCAGATCTGGTGGTGTAGCACCAAACCATTTTGCAGCAGAAGCATCAGGGATGGAGTTCTCCATCAAATCACCTACTTTCGCTTCGGGATCAAACATTAGGTTCTCTTTGAGTAGATCGAGAGGAATACCCAAGTCGTTTGCAACACGCTCGTATCGTTGATATTGCGTAGAGTGACAGCCGAAACAGTAGTTCATAAACAGCTTAGCGCCGTTTTGTAGTGATGCTTGATCACTAATATCATTATTTGCCTTATCTAGTGGAACATTACTCCCTGCAGCAAACGCCAGCGAGGGTAACAGAACAAATAAAGCTACAATCCATTTTCTCATTTGAAGTTCACCCTTGTTGGTAGTGGTTTCGTTGCCTCGTTCTTACTGTAGAACCACAGTAGGATGAAGAACATGAAATAACCTAAGCTAAAGATCTGCGCCATAAGTGTGTATGTTGGTGTTGCTGGTAGAGCCCCCAAAATACCTAGCGCGATAAAGCTAATCGTGAACTGAATGATGTTGATTAGGTGGAACTTACTACGGTAGCGGTAAGAACGAACCTTACAACGGTCAAACCATGGAAGTAGGAACAGGAACACAATCGATAGACCCATCGCTACCACACCTAACAACTTGTCCGGAACGGCACGTAGGATTGCGTAGAACGGTGTGAAGTACCAAACAGGAGCAATGTGCTCAGGTGTTTTAAGTGGGTTTGCAGCTTCAAAGTTAGGTGGCTCAAGGAAGTAGCCGCCCATCTCAGGGTTGAAGAACAACACGTAACAGAAGAAGAACAAGAAGCCCGCCACACCAATAAGGTCTTTCACCGTACCATAAGGGTGGAATGGAATGGAGTCGATGATGTCGTACTTCTTAGTGTAGTAATCATGGAACTTGAACTGCGTCTTGTAATCGTCGCCCATCGAGCCTTTTGGTAGCTTAGTTTCGATACCATCAGGGTTGTTTGAGCCCACTTCGTGCAGTGCTAAAACGTGCAACACAACAAGCAGTAACAGAACGATAGGTAGTGCGATAACGTGAAGCGCAAAGAAGCGGTTCAATGTAGCACCAGAGATAACGTAGTCACCACGGATCCACAGCGTTAGGTCATCACCAATAACGGGAATAGCGCCAAATAGAGAGATAATTACCTGCGCCCCCCAGTAAGACATTTGTCCCCAAGGAAGTAGGTAACCCATGAAGGCTTCAGCCATCAACACCAAGAAAATCAGCATGCCGAACAGCCATAGAAGCTCACGTGGCTTTTGGTATGAACCGTAGATAAGGCCACGGAACATATGCAGATAAATAACCACGAAGAAGGCAGATGCACCTGTAGAGTGCATATAACGCAATAGCCAGCCGTACTCAACATCACGCATGATGTATTCGATAGAAGCAAACGCACCTTCGCCAGATGGTACGTAGTTCATTGTCAGCCAAATACCTGTCAGGATTTGGTTAACCAGAACCAGCATTGCAAGAGAGCCAAATAGATACCAAAAGTTGAAGTTCTTTGGCATTGGATATTCAGAGAGATGCTTTTTATAAGCATTCATCGCGGGTAGACGTTTTTCCACCCAATCTAATAGTGGTTGCATTATGCCTCTCCTGTGCTGTCATCAACACCAATAATCACTTTAGTATCTGAAAGGAATTTATGAGGAGGAACAACTAGGTTCAGCGGCGCAGGAACGTTTTGGAATACACGTCCAGCCATATCAAACTTCGAACCATGACATGGGCAGAAGAAGCCAGATTTCACACCTTGAACCTGCTCACCAAAAGTATCTGGAAGGTGGGTTGGTGAACAACCTAGGTGAGTACAAAGCCCAACCGCAATGAAGAACTCAGGTTTCACTGAGCGGAATTCATTGGTTGCATACTCTGGTTGTTGAGCTTCTTGTGAAGCTGGGTCGCGAAGTTGGTTTTCAACTTTCTTAAGTTCTTGAAGAGTTTGCTCAGTTCGTCTCACGATCCAAACAGGTTTACCACGCCACTCAACACGAAGTAGCGCACCCTCTTCAATTTTACCGATATCAACTTCGACTGGAGCACCCGCAGCTTTCGCTTTTGCACTTGGGTTCCACGATTTAATAAAAGGTACGGCAACCGCTGCTGCTCCTAAACCACCAACAACGGCTGTTGTTGCGGTCAGAAAGCGCCGGCGACCATTATTTAAAGGCGCATTGCTCATCCAAACATTCTCCAATTTGCTCCATTTGGTTTGTTATTATTTCCGCTGTAGAGCATGGCTAACAAAATAACAATATAGTTCTATTTATTGACGTGAAATGATAAATAAAACCCTACTTTTTGACAAGATAAAGCTACCTTTTTGTAACATCTGTGAGGTAAATCGCCCATCAGGTCACAAAAGCAAAACGTATCTGCAATTTCGTTGGAGAAAAGAAAACTTTAGAGAGGGATAAAAAACAAAAAGCCCGGCATAAGCCGAGCTTTTGATACCACATTCCAGCTTGAGAAAGCTGAAAGCAATAAGCGATAAATTAACGCTTAGAGAATTGTGGACGACGACGTGCTTTACGTAGACCAACTTTCTTACGTTCAACGCAACGTGCGTCACGTGTAACGTAGCCAGCTGCGCGTAGAGCAGGACGTAGAGACTCATCGTATTCCATAAGAGCGCGTGTGATACCGTGACGGATCGCACCAGCTTGACCAGAAATACCACCACCAGAAACAGTGATGTATAGGTCTAGTTTCTCAGTTAGTTCAACTAGCTCAAGTGGCTGACGAACAACCATGCGAGAAGTTTCACGACCGAAGTAAACGTCAAGGCTACGCTTGTTGATTACGATCTCACCAGAGCCTGGTTTGATGAAAACACGAGCTGCTGAGCTTTTGCGACGGCCAGTGCCGTAGTATTGGTTCTCTGCCATTTTCATAATCCCCGATTAGATGTCTAGTACTTGTGGTTGTTGAGCAGCATGGTTGTGCTCAGCGCCAGCGTAAACTTTCAGCTTACGGTACATAGCACGGCCTAGAGGACCACGTGGTAGCATACCTTTAACTGCTAGCTCAAGAGCCATCTCAGGCTTACGATCGATCAGCTTTTCGAAGCTGATTGATTTAAGACCACCTGGGAACTCAGTGTGACGGTAGTAGATCTTACCTTTAGCCTTGTTACCAGTTACAGTAACTTTCTCCGCGTTTACAACGATGATGTAATCACCAGTGTCAACGTGTGGAGTGTATTCAGCTTTGTGTTTGCCACGTAGGCGAGATGCAATTTCACTTGCTAGACGGCCAAGAGTTTTACCTTCAGCGTCTACAACGTACCAGTCGCGTTTTACAGTTTCTGGTTTAGCAACGAAAGTTTTCATGCTAATAATTACCTATTAAAAAAATTTACACTTAAGGAATACTAAGTATTCCCACTGTCTAAGAGCCCCATTCGCCACCCCTTCGAGTGTTGGAAACTCTCGGCATAACGATAATTCACATTATTGTTAGAGGCCTGCAGTAACGGTAGGTCGCAGGATTATAGAGAAGAGCGAAGAAAAAATCACCTCTTTTTGAACAAAATCACGATTTTTTTCTTCGGCTCTCGTAAGAGACGAAAAAAACACTACGCGAGATGCTCTTTTGCTAGATATTCATGGCTTTGCATCTCAGTAAGACGGGACTGGCAGCGCTTAAATTCAAACTCTAGCTGCCCATGTGTGTACAACTCTTCCAGTGACACTTGTGCTGAAATGATCAGCTTCACGTTGCGTTCGTAGAATTCATCCACCAGAGCAATGAATCGCCTTGCCGCATCGTCCATGGTGACATTCATCTGCGGTACTTCAGCCAAAAGCACAGAATGATATAGACGAGATATCTCTATATAGTCATTTTGACTACGTGCTGTCTGACAAAGCTGAGCAAAGCTGGCATGCAGTACCCCATCGCTCGCTTCAATCACGGGTATATTGCGATGATTAATGTCAATTCCGGTTAGCTTGGCCTTACCTTCCCCAACCAGTTGTTGGTAATAACGATAAAGGTTTTCATCGGCTTGCTGGTCTAAAGGATAATGATAGATCTCTGCTTGCTCTAAGGTGCGGAGGCGATAATCAATACCACTGTCTACATTCAATACCTGACAATTTTTTTGAATAAGCGAAATCGCTGGCAAGAATCGAGCACGTTGAAGCCCGTTTCGGTAAAGGTCTTCCGGTGGAATATTTGAGGTCGCGACTAGCACCATATCCTCGTTAAACATCGCCTCAAACAAAGTTCCTAAAATCATCGCATCTGTGATGTCTGAAACAAAAAACTCATCAAAACAGATGATGTCAGCCTCTTGCTTGAACTTATTAGCAATGACCACTAGAGGGTCACTGACGTCATTCAGTAACTTAAGCTCATCATGAACACGATACATAAAGCGATGAAAATGCACACGGATTTTTCTTTGAGTCGGCAAAAGATCAAAGAAGGTATCCATTAAGTAGGTCTTCCCTCGCCCAACTCCCCCCCAAAAATAGAGTCCTTGAGGCGCACCTAACTCAACGCTCGTTTTGGTGCCTTTTAGCTTTTGAGCAAGAGATTGGAAGAATGAGGGTGTCTCGGGCTCGGGCCTTTGCTGATACTCAATGATCTCATGGTATAAGCGCTCTAACGATTCGACCGCCTTTTTTTGTGCACTATCGGCTTGAAAGTCGTACTCTGTTATATCTTTATTATATTTTTCTATCGGTGTCATAAGGGCTTAATTTGTCTTTAGAGGTAAATTATTGGACTAAGGGTCTATCGACTCGACGTCATACCTATACACAATTTTTGGTAGCTATTTCACTTTATTGGTTATTGGACTCATAGTACCATGCTATTTGAGCATGTGTAATTGATACGTAATCAGCATGTTACAAACTATAATAAGGAGCTTATATGCCTTGGATTTATGCTGTCGTAGGTTTGTTGGTCGGTGCTGTACTGGGCATCATCATTTCTCGACTCACTACCCCACAATACAAGCAACAAAAACAGATTCAAAAGGAGCTGGAGACAACCAAGTTTTCACTCGAACAACAGAAGCAAGAGCTAGCTGACCATTTCGCGGAAACTGCAGAGATGCTCGATATATTAGGTAAGGACTACACTAAGTTATATCAGCACATGGCGAAGACCTCTGCCGAGCTGCTACCCAATTTACCTGAGCAAGATAATCCATTTACTAAGAAGGTTGCTGAACAAGCAAGCCCAGACTCAGAGAATACTATCGATAGCACCGCAGAGCAGCTAGAAGAACAACCGAAGGATTACGCAAGTGGCGCAACTGGCTTGTTAAAAGAAGAAAAGAAGCCTGTCGTTGAAGCACCAGAAGCTGCGATGGCAAAAGCGTCATAATCAATAGTTACGATAAATTCTTTACCGCTAAGTGATTTATTTTGAACTTCACACAGGCTTTTGAGTCAGATATCTCACTTAGCATAATAGGAGATACTCGATGAAAAAGCCTTTGCTTGCCTTAACTGCCTTATCACTAAGCTTAAGCGCGATCATCACGCCTCTACCGGCTACAGCCGCATTACCACTTTCTGTTGACGGACAACAACTACCTAGTCTTGCTCCAATGTTGGAGGAAGTCACTCCTGCCGTCGTTAGTATTGCCGTTGAAGGCAAACAAGTTTCACAGCAACGTATCCCAGAATCTTTCCGATTTTTCTTTGGTGATGACTTCCCTATGGAGCAGCTTCAGGAGCGTCCTTTCCGCGGTCTGGGCTCTGGTGTCATCATTAATGCTAAAGAAGGTCACATCGTGACAAACTACCACGTTATCAACGGTGCCGACAAAATCTCGGTGAAACTGCATGATGGGCGTGAATACAAAGCAGAGTTAATTGGTGGCGATGAAATGTCTGACGTTGCGCTGCTGAAGCTAGAGAAAGCACGCGACCTCACTCAAATCACCATTGCTGATTCAGACAACCTGCGTGTGGGTGACTTCACGGTCGCGATCGGTAACCCGTTTGGTCTTGGACAAACAGTTACCTCTGGTATCGTCTCGGCTCTGGGACGTAGTGGCCTAAATCTTGAGAACTTCGAGAACTTTATCCAAACCGATGCCGCGATCAACAGCGGTAACTCGGGGGGCGCACTCGTTAATCTGAATGGTGAACTGATAGGTATCAACACAGCGATTCTTGGGCCAAATGGCGGTAATGTCGGTATTGGTTTTGCTATCCCTGCTAATATGATGAAAAACCTGACTGACCAGATTCTTGAGTTTGGCGAAGTGAAACGCGGCATGTTGGGTGTTCAGGGTGGTGAGATCACCTCTGAACTTGCAGAAGCTCTAGGGTATGAATCAAGCAAGGGCGCGTTCGTAAGCCAAGTGATTCCAGATAGCGCAGCTGATAAAGCAGGCATCCAAGCTGGTGATATTATCGTTTCAATCAACGGTAAGCAGATCAGTACCTTCAGTGAGCTTCGCGCTAAGATTGCAACCCTAGGCGCGGGTAAAAAGGTGAAGCTGGGTGTGGTTCGTGATGGTGAAACAGAATCATTCGACGTGACGCTAGGCGAGTCGAGCCAAAGCAAGACCAAGGCAGATTCAATGCACCCTGGTCTTAAAGGCGCTGAACTTGCAAATACCACCAAAGAAGACAAGGTTGAAGGTGTAAAGGTAACTGCCATTGCTGAGAACTCACCGGCTGCTTCTTATGAGCTACAGCAAGACGATATTATTATTGGTGTGAACCGTAAGCGCGTTAAGAATGTTGCTCAGCTACGTAAGATCCTTGAAGCAAACCCAAGTGTACTGGCACTGAATATTCAACGAGGTGATCGCACAATTTACCTTGTTGTTCGATAACCTCATACTTTAGAACTAGAATACTAGGGAAGAGCCTAAACGCTCTTCCCTTTTATTTACGCGAATCAAAATGTTATTCTCCTCAATCTAAACCGTCATTGAATCAGAGGAACGATGCTTAATTTTATCTTGCGCTCTACCCTGCTTGGTATTGTCACAGCCGCTATTGTTCTTCTGGCTTTTCCATCTCTACGCACTAATATTCCGCCAATCACTCAAGATGAAACTCCTGAGACCTATACCGATATTCAGTTATCGCTGAACCAGGCTGTTCGTCGAGCCGCTCCAGCAGTAGTTAATATCTACAGTCGCCAGTATGTGGAACAGAATCGTTCTAAGCTTTCAACACAAGGGCTAGGCTCTGGAGTAATTGTGAGTGATAAGGGCTATATCATCACCAACTACCACGTTGTCGCTCAAGCAGACCAGATCATCGTTGCTCTGCAAGACGGTCGCATCGCTAACGCTCAGATGGTGGGTCAAGACCGTAGAACCGATATCGCTATCTTGCGTATTGAAGGCAGTGGCTTACCCGTCATTCCGCTCAACACGGAATACTCTGCGAATGTGGGGGATATTGTGCTGGCAATTGGGAACCCATACAACCTAGGTCAAACCACCACATTCGGCATTATTTCAGCAACTGGTCGTTCTTCCATTAGCGCTGACGGTCGCCAGGCATTCATTCAAACCGATGCTGCGATTAATCAGGGTAACTCCGGTGGAGCCTTGGTCAATACTCGCGGCGAGTTAGTCGGTATCAACACCGCCTCTTTCCAACAGGCGACGGACTTGGAAACCTATGGGATTTCGTTTGCAATTCCCTATCCGCTTGCAAATAAAATAATGCAAAAAATCATCGCAGACGGTCGTGTAATTCGAGGCTATATTGGGGTTGATGGACAAGACATTAATCAAGTGACGGCGCGGCTACTTGGCACTCAGCACCTTGGTGGCATCATCGTGCTTGGCGTAGAGCCTAACGGCCCGGCAGCCAAGGCTGGCTTGCAAGAACAAGATATCATTACTGTGATTAACGGTCAGAAGATCAACGGTAAACAAAACGTAATGGATATCGTGACAGACCTGAGACCAGGTACAACAGCCGATGTCACTATTTTGCGCGCAGGCGAAGAGATGACGATACAGATCGAAGTTGGTGAAGACCTACGCTAATAGCGAAAGCTCAATGCACAATCGGATTTCTATAAACGATACAGAACTAAAAAGAGGCACCTAGGTGCCTCTTTTGCTATCTCATCAAAGCTTAATACTCGTTGATTAATCGTCTTCAATATTGAATAGATTTTCCATGTTCAAGCCTTGCTTGATTAGGATCTCACGTAGACGACGAAGGCCTTCGACTTGAATCTGGCGAACACGCTCACGCGTCAGGCTGATCTCACGACCAACTTCTTCAAGAGTAGATGGTTCATAACCTAATAGACCGAAGCGACGCGCTAGCACCTCTTTCTGCTTAGGATTTAGCTCGTCAAGCCACTCAATCAACGATGTTTTAATATCATCATCTTGGGTAGAGACTTCTGGATCTGAATTGTTTGAATCAGGAATAATATCGAGCAGTGCTTTTTCGCCATCACCACCAATCGGGGTGTCAACTGAACTGATACGTTCATTGAGGCGTAACATCTTACTTACATCACTCACAGGCTTATCAAGCTGAGTAGCAATCTCTTCTGCCGTTGGTTCGTGATCGAGCTTCTGAGATAGCTCACGAGCGGTGCGGAGGTAAATATTCAGCTCTTTTACAACATGGATCGGTAGGCGAATTGTGCGCGTCTGGTTCATTAGAGCACGTTCGATCGTTTGACGAATCCACCAGGTTGCATATGTTGAAAAACGGAAACCGCGTTCTGGATCAAACTTCTCTACCGCACGAATCAAACCTAAGTTACCCTCCTCAATAAGATCAAGCAGAGCAAGGCCACGATTGCTATAGCGGCGAGAGATCTTCACTACCAAGCGAAGGTTACTCTCGATCATGCGTTTGCGGGCTGCTTCATCGCCTCGTAGGGCACGACGTGCGTAGAGAACTTCTTCTTCTGCCGTTAGGAGTGGCGAGAAGCCAATCTCACCAAGGTATAATTGAGTCGCATCGAGGTTTTTGGCTGTAAGTTCGACCTCTTCCTTAACCTCTTCAACTGGACGTGCGTCCATCGATTCTAATTGTGCTTCTTGTGAATTGAAGTCTTCAATTTTGGTTGCTGTGTTGCTCTTACTCATAACGCCTCCCCCTGGCGAGTTAGCAAGACATAACTACTCAATATGCCGCTAATGATTAACCATAAGCAAGATGATCAACAATAAGCTCAGGTCTTCCTGACCTGCTGTATGTGATCACCTAAGGCAAGTAGCGTTTTGGATTCACTGACTTACCTTTATAGCGAATTTCAAAGTGTAACCTCACACTGTTAGTACCAGAGCTACCCATGGTAGCAATCTGTTGACCAGCTGAGACTTTGCTGCCTTCACTCACAAGTAATTTATCGTTATGTGCATATGCGCTTAGATAATTTTCGTTATGCTTTACTATTATTAGATTGCCATAACCACGGAGCGCATTGCCTGAATAAACGACGGTCCCTTTGGCAGTTGCAATAACCGATTGCCCACGCTGTCCAGCGATATCAATCCCTTTATTGCCCTGGTCTCCCGTAGAGAACCCCTTGATAACTCTACCCTTTGTAGGCCACAACCACTTCGATACTTTATCGTTTGAAGATGTTGGCTTACTCACAGTTTTGTTAACATTTTGTTTACTTGTTGGTTTAACATACTCCTTTGGTTTTGAGGTTTCAACCTTCTTTGTCGATGTTTTTGCAGTGGACGCTGTACTTGTTTTCGCCGCTGGGGGTGGCGATTTTTTAGGGGCCGTCGTTCCACTTGCAGCTGGGGCGGTGGTTGAAGCAGCAGCAACGCTGACTCCAGTACCACCATAACTTGGTGCACTATAAGCAGGTTGCCAAAGCTTAAGTTTTTGGCCAGGGTGAATAACATAAGGGGCTTTTAATCCGTTATAACGAATAATGTCTTTCACATCTTTATCCGTTAGATAGGCAATAAAATATAAAGTATCCCCTTTGCTGACCTCATAAAAACTTCCACGGTAAGACCCACGTTCGACTTGACTGTACTTACCTGATGAAGATTTAGATAAACTTGAAACTGGTGCCGGTGAATGAGAAGCACAGCCCGCCAATATGGCGAACATAAATGTGATACTAATGAAACGACACCAATCCTTTCGCATAGTTAAGCTAACTCTCCCGCAACCAAGGGTACAAAACGCACCATTTCGACCACTTGCTGGAAGTACTGTTCCCCATTTCGGGTAACTTTGAGCAGCTGTTGCTCTTCATCACCTACAGGTATGATTAATCGCCCACCATCATTCAATTGAGCTAGTAATGCTTGAGGGATTTCACTTGCAGCCGCAGTCACGATAATCGCGTCAAACGGGCCTTTCGCGTTCCAACCCAGCCATCCATCTGCATGTTTAGTTGAGACATTGTAAATATCGAGCTGCTTAAGTCGACGCTTTGCTTCCCATTGCAACGCTTTGATGCGCTCAACGGAGTAAACATGATCAACTAACTGAGCAAGAACAGCCGTTTGATAGCCTGAACCTGTACCAACTTCTAGTACACGGCTATCATTCTTCAGCTCTAACAGTTCAGTCATCTTTGCAACAATATACGGTTGAGAGATCGTCTGCCCTTGGCCAATAGGCAGAGCATTATTGTCATATGCTTGATGCACCATAGCAGGTGAAACAAAAAGCTCACGTGGAAGTGCGTGTATAGCATTCAATACACGTGAATCTTCGATTCCATTCGCTTGCAGGAAATGAATAAGTTGTTCTGCTTGAGGATTCATTATTATAGTTATGTCTTACTTTTAGCTTAACCAGCTGCTCATCGCTGGTAATGATTCATGAGCGGTCAAATCAACTTGGAGCGGCGTAATTGAGACAAAATTATGCTCGATAGCATAAAAGTCCGTACCTTCACCGGCATCTTGTTCTTTCCCAGGAGGCCCCAACCAGTATATGTCATGACCACGTGGGTCCTGTTGCTTAATCATATTTTCTGCGTGGTGACGAGCACCTAAGCGTGTCACCTGTTGCCCTTGCAACGCGTCATAATCAACATCTGGAATATTGATGTTGAGTAATCGATTGGTCGGAATTGGCGAGCTAATATGACGCTCTACCACCTCTCTTACAATTCTTGCTGCAGTGTCAAAGTGCTTCTTACCGACTAGAGAGAAAGCAATAGATTGAACCCCAAGAAAGTGTCCTTCCATTGCGGCTGCGACTGTACCCGAATAAAGCGTATCATCCCCCAGATTTGCACCGTGGTTAATCCCCGATAATACAAGATCAGGCAGATCATCTTTCATCAATTCGTTTAAGGCAAAGTGAACACAGTCTGTGGGCGTCCCTTGAACCGAAAAGGTCTTAGGTGAAATCTCACTAACCCTAAGTGGCTGCTCAAGCGTGAGGGAGTTTGATGCTCCCGAGCGGTTTCTATCTGGCGCGACAACCACAATCTCAGCAATATCACTCAACGCATCCGCAAGTGCTTTGATACCTTCAGCGTGAACACCGTCGTCATTACTCAGTAGTATTTTCATTCCTTTCCCTGCACTTAAGTTTTACTACGCGTATACACGCTCAACTGGAATCTCTTCAACCAACTCTCTGACAATTGCGGTTGCAAAACAGCCTGCATCCAAAGAAAACTTAAGCGTGACTTGGTCTTCAGTCGAGGTCCAAGTAAGGTTGTCTGGTTTTAGGTTGATTACTCGACGGTCATGGCGCATACGGTTGCCGCGAATAAGTGCCATCAAATCTGGCTCCGAATCGACACATGCTTGCTCCAAATCTAATACTTTACCACTAGTTGGTAGAGTATTGTCTCCTGCAAGTGCCGCTGTAACTTGAGGTTCACCTTCAACCGGCACTGCCTCAACATGCTGCTGCTTATCGCCATTAAGTACGATATCACCCACTAATATTTGATCAAATGCTTGCTGCTCAATTCGAGCTGAAACAATCTGATTAAAGATCCAAGAACGCGCGGCAGACAGATATAGACTGCGCTTGTTTTGATTACGAGTTCGTACGTTATCGCGGCCCCAACGACGAGCCTCTGCCACATTATTGCCTTCATTACCAAATCTTTGCGCACCAAAGTAATTTGGCACACCTGATGTGGAAATTTTCTCTAATCGTTTTAATACGTCTTCAACATCGGTAACCTCAGAGAGTGTTAGCTCAAACTCATTACCGGTTAGGTCACCTGGACGTAGCTTTTTGTTATGACGAGTCGTCGCTAAGATCTCAATACTTGGATATTGAGCTAGAAACGCCGTGAAGTCTGGTGTTTCGCCCTTTGGCAGATGAATGCTCAGCCATTGCTCAGTCACGGCATGGCGGTCTTTTAAACCCGCCCAGCTTACATCCTTTGATTTCACACCACAGAATTTAGCAATTTCGTTGGCAACAAAGCTGGTGTTCTCTCCCGTTTTTCGGATACGAACCATGAGGTGTTCCCCCTCCCCTGCCAACTCAAAACCTAGGTCTTCTCTAACTACAAAGTGTTCTGGTTTCGCTTTCAGTTTTGCTTTTGCCGTTGGTTGACCGTTTAGGTAAGCCAGTGGTGCTAGGATATCTGTCATGGTTATTTCGTCTTAATTCTTAATAATCAAGGCAACGGCTTCTACCGCAATACCTTCTTTTCTGCCAGTAAAGCCCAACTTCTCTGTCGTTGTCGCCTTTACGTTTACATTTGCTAGTTCTGTTTCAAGATCTTCAGCAATAGCGGCACACATATCTTTAATATATGGGGCCATTTTAGGAGCTTGCGCCATGATGGTGACATCCACATTACCGATAGTGTAGCCCTTTGCCTTCACTTTTTTGTAGACATCACGAAGTAAGAAGCGGCTATCAGCCCCTTCCCATTCAGCATCGGTATCCGGGAAGTGACGACCAATGTCTCCTTCCGCGATAGAACCCAAAAGTGCATCAGACAAAGCATGAAGTGCAACGTCACCATCCGAGTGAGCAATCAAGCCTTGCTCATAAGGAATAGCAACACCACCGATGATTACCGGGCCTTCGCCACCAAACTTATGGACATCAAATCCATGACCAATTCGAATCATAATATCTCCTAATCCTCAACCAAGGCTCAATGCGCTTTGGCTAGGTAGTATTCTGCTAAAGCCAAATCTTCTGGCTGGGTAATCTTCAAATTATCGGCTCGGCCAGTAACAATATTGACCGGCTTGCCAGCCCACTCAAACGCAGAGGCTTCATCAGTGATCACAACTTGTTGCTCTAACGCTTGTCTCAATACCATTGCCAGCTCAGTGGCTTCAAATAACTGAGGAGTGAGCGCATGCCATAAGTTGACACGTTCGACCGTATGTTCAATGCCACCACTTGGCGCTGAACGCTTCATCGTGTCTCGCACTGGCGCGGCTAGAATCGCCCCAATCTTGTTCAATTCTACAGACTCAATCAACTTAGTAATATCATCTGTCGTTATACATGGACGAGCAGCGTCATGTACTAGAGCTAGAGCACTTGGTGTTTCTTGCGCAAGATATTGAAGACCAGATAACACGGAGTCCGCACGCTCTTTTCCGCCAGCTACACGCGTTACTTTTGGGTTTGTCGCTATTTCTAACTCTGGAAAATAAGGATCATCTTTTGAGATTGAAACGACAACGCGTTCTACTCTAGGGTGTTCCAATAGCTTCTCTATGGTGTGTTCTAACACCGCTTTACCATGAAGAGGAAGGTACTGTTTTGGTCGGTCAGCCTTCATTCGGCTGCCTACACCTGCTGCGGGAACCACTGCAACGATAGGGAGAGGCATTAACGCTTATCCTCAATAATTCGATAGAAGGTTTCTCCGTCTTTAACCAAACCGAGCTCATGACGAGCGCGCTCTTCGATGGCATCCAACCCCTGACGTAAGTCATCTATCTCAGCAAACATCTCGTTGTTGCGATCTTGCAGGTTGGTATTCACCTGGCGCTGTATTTCAATGTCGTTACTGACACGTTGATAATCAACAATACCATTCTTGCCCATCCACAGTGTGTACTGCAGCCAGCCAAGTAAGCACAGAAGAACGAGAGCAAAAATGCGCATGAAATCAGGTCATTCGGTTAAGGGGAATATAGGTGAGAGTTATATCATAGTTAAGGAAAAGGGAGAAGGTTAAGAGCTAGAGAGCTAGAGAGCTAGAGAGCTAGAGAGCTAGAGAGCTAGAGAGCTAGAGAGCTAGAGAGCTAGAGAGCTAGAGAGCTAGAGAGCTAGAGAGCTAGAGAGCTAGAGAGCTAGAGAGCTAGAGAGCTAGAGAGCTAGAGAGCTAGAGAGCTAGAGAGCTAGAGAGCTAG
>NZ_QRHC01000011.1 GCF_003415655.1 Vibrio maerlii | reverse complement strand
CTAGCTCTCTAGCTCTCTAGCTCTCTAGCTCTCTAGCTCTCTAGCTCTCTAGCTCTCTAGCTCTCTAGCTCTCTAGCTCTCTAGCTCTCTAGCTCTCTAGCTCTCTAGCTCTCTAGCTCTCTAGCTCTCTAGCTCTCTAGCTCTCACGATCAAAAAAGCCCAGCTACATAGCTGGGCTTTGAAAAACTTGAGTGTTTGCTATTAAAGGATAGCTAGCAGCTCAACTTCGAATACTAGAGCTGCGAAAGGAGGGATCGCTGCACCTGCACCACGCTCACCGTATGCTAGGTCTTGTGGAATGTATAGTTTCCACTTAGAACCTACAGGCATCATTTGTAGAGCTTCAACCCAACCAGCGATAACGCCAGTTACTGGGAACTCTGCTGGTTGACCGCGAGATACAGAGCTGTCGAATACAGTGCCGTCAGTTAGCTCACCGTGGTAGTGTACACGTACTTGCTTGTCAGAAGTTGGGATTTCACCAGTACCTTCAGTGATGATTTCGTACTGTAGGCCAGACTCAAGAACTGTTACTTCAGGACGTAGAGCGTTATCTTTTAGGAACGCTTCACCGTCAGCTGCAGCAGCTTTTGCCGCTTCAGCTTGAACCGCTTGAGCACGAGTGTGTAGCTCTTGTAGAGCGTTGTTGATTTCATCGATTTCGATAGCTGGCATGTCACCAGTTAGTGCAGTAGCGATACCTGCTGCGATGGCGTCAACGTTTAGACCTTCTAGGCCAGAACCTGCTAGTTGTTGGCCCATTTGTAGACCGATACCGTAGCTAGCTTTTTGCTCTACAGTTTCAAATTTAACTTCAGACATTATTGTCACTCTTATTTAATTAAATAAAGGCCAAAGGATAACAGTTCTTGAGGGGTGAATAAACCAAACCATGCTGATAGTGAGCTTGTTTTGCTCGTCGTGACACATAGCAAATGAACGCTATTTTATTGCTCGTTAAAATTGGTTTACTATTCAGGTCAGTAAACTCTATACAGTTGTAATTTCTATTTTTATACTGGTTAGAGGGAAGCAGAGGAAGAATAAATGAATCGCCGTCATAAGAAGAAGGTAAAAGTCGATCATCTCGCTCAGGCAAAAGAAAAGTTTGCTGCGATTGAGTGGAAGTCTAAGCTCGACCAAATAAAAGTATTTTGGTTTACCTTACCTAAACTTCATCGCCGAATTCTGTCCGTATTGATCCCCGTCGTTCTCGTTCTGCTCGTATTGCCTGCTCCTAATAAAGAGACAGTATCAACACCCAAACCATCTAATGAACGTGTTGCTATCTCTCTAAACAACCAAGGGCTAAGTGAGGTTGTCGACAATGAGAAGAAGTCAGAGTCAATGGCTGAAACTGGCTGGCAATCGTATACAGTGAAAAGTGGTGATACGTTAGCGAATGTATTTAGAGCAAATGAGCTACCGATGGCTGACCTAAACAAGCTAGTGACGATAGAAGGGCATGATAAACCGCTAAGCCGCATTAAACAGGGGCAGATTGTACGCTTCAAATTGTCGTCGAATGGTGAGCTTGATATTTTACAGTTAGAAAAAGCGGGAACATCAGTAATGTTCTTCCGACTTTCTGATGGCGGCTTCGGCCGCAGTAAGTAACAACTCAATATTTTGCATACGTACCGCTTACCCTCGCTTTAGTTTTCTCCAAGGCAGTAGCGGTACAATAATCATCACAATACCAATCCCTGTAAGCCAATCAGGCACTTCACTAAACCACATCACTCCAAACAAAGTAACAAAGAGTAATCCCGAGTTTTCAGCTACCGCTATATTTCCTGCAGGCGCTCTACGGTAGGCTGCAATAGCGAGACCGTTGTAACCGAGAATCAGTGCAGCGCTTCCTAAAATTAAAATCAAAGCTTCGCTACTCAGAGGTTGCCATGTTGCTAAAGCGAGCACACTAGCTACAGGAAGAGAGAGCAAGCTTGTCCAAAACAGAGTGCTGATGATGGGTTGTTCTGCAGGGAGCCTGCGAGCGGTCACATTGAACAGTGCGATTGTGGATGCTGTACCAAGGGCAAAGATCGCTGCCCAATGGAACTCAGAAGGTCTCAGTACTACCAATACACCGCAAAAACCAATGATTGAGGCAAACACTTTAGATAATGAAGGGGTCTCTTTGAGTAGCAAGATAGAAAGCGGAAGCATTAAAAGTGGTGCTGCATAAAATACAGCATTAGCGGTTGCCAAAGGCAGGTGAGTTATTGCTACAAGCATACAGCCACTTCCAATCAGCACAAGCTGTGCTCTTGCTATCGTTAGGCCTCTTGCTACTAGAGCTCGCTTTTCTTTACTTTGCTTGAACCAGAATGGCAGTAGAACGGCAGTAGAGAGTAGTTGGCGTATAAACACATACTGAAAGCTAGAAACCTCCCCATTTAATAGTTTTACAGCCACGTCTGACAACGAAGCAGCTAAGTTGCCAACAATGAGTAGTAAAATAGCGAAGGACTGTGCAGACACCAATATGCCTCTATTTCGTTAACTTCATATCGACGTGAGGAATATCATCTTCTAGATACATCCTAGAGGTTTGTACAAAGCCATGCTTAGCATAAAAAGGTGCAAGGTGTTCTTGAGCTCCAATCTCGATAGACTCTTTTGGCCATAGGCGGTCGCATTCGTTGATAGCTTGCTGAATTAACTTATGCCCTAAACCTCCACCTCGAGCTGATTGCTTTGTTGCGACTCGGCCGATACTCACGCTTGGGAAGCTGATACCTTGAGGGATCAGACGAGCACATGCGACCAGCTCATCGTTTTGGTAGCCAAGTAAATGTTGAACTCCCATCATTCTATCTTTGCCGTCAAGCTCTGGATAAGGACATGTTTGCTCTACAACGAATACATCAACCCTTAGCTTTAGTAACTCATAGAGTTCATGGTTAGTCAGTTGTTCAAATGGAATGGTTTTCCAGTTAATCATTTCTATCCCTATATCATTGACCAGATAAAAAAATGGCTAGGCACACTGCCTAGCCATTAATGTTAAGCTAATTAAGAGCTTACTTTGTTAGGTCGATTTGGTAAACACCGAAACCAACTTCGTCAGTTGCTACGCGCTTCATGTCGTACTGAGCTTTATCAGCAATGAACTGAGCAGCTTTATCTGTTGGTGCTGTTTCAAAACGAACGTCTAACTTCTTGTTTGTTTTGATTGGAGCGAAAGACCAGTTGTTGTCTGCTGTCGGAACAACCTGACCTTCCTCTTTACTCACTTTAGCGATGTAGTTTGCAAGTACTGTACGGTTTTCATCTGGAGCATCGAATGCGATGAAGTCAGCGCCAGTACCTGGGAACTTGTTGCTGTATGCACGGTAGTTGTTAGTCGCAATGATGAAGTCTTGCTTCATATCAACAGGCTTGCCTTGGAAGGTAAGGCCTACGATACGCTCAGAGCCTTCGTTGATAACTTTACAGTTACCATCGTACTTAGCTGGTTGAGTGACATCGATTTGGTAGTTAACACCATCGATTACGTCGAAGTTATAAGTACGGAAGTCATCCCAGTTGATTAGACCCTGAGGTGCTGTCGAGTTAACATCTACTTGCTTGAACTGGCCAGCAGAACACTCTAGCCACTCTTTCACTTCTTTACCTGTTACTTTAAGAGCAACCAGTGTATTCGGGTAAAGGTAAAGGTCAGCTGCGTTACGGAATGTTAGCTCACCCGCTTCTACTTCTGTGTAGCCTGCAGGGTCGTTCTTACGGCCGCCAGCTTTAAATGGTGCTGCCGCAGAAAGTACAGGGATACCATCTAGGTCAGGATCACCCTGAATGAATGTTTCTACGTAGTCTTTCTGTGCAAGGTTAACAATCTGAATTGTTGGGTCATCTTGCACTAGTGCTAGGTAGCTGTACATTACGTCACTTGCTTTACCGATAGGTTGGTTTACAAATGCACGAGTACCTTTGTGGTCTTCTTCTAGCGCTTTAACGATACCCGCATCCGCATCTGCTAGAGACTTTTTGTTTGCACTGTCGTAGATTGGACGCGCTTCAGACTCACCTTGTGCTACTTCCCATTTACCGTTTTTCTGAACCAGTGTTAGGTCGATTACACCTACGTGGCTACCCCAACGACCAGGCATTACAGACGCTACGCCGTTGATTGTGCCTTTTTCGTTGTCGATACCTTGTATGTTGTCGAAGCCCTTACCAGG
Source organism: Vibrio maerlii (assembly GCF_003415655.1). Classification (GTDB taxonomy): domain Bacteria; phylum Pseudomonadota; class Gammaproteobacteria; order Enterobacterales; family Vibrionaceae; genus Vibrio; species Vibrio maerlii. The sequence continues at coordinate 155,373 of NZ_QRHC01000011.1, read as the reverse complement.
GAATACTTGGTGAGAGTGACCGAATGCGATTGCGTCAATACCTTCAACTTCAGACAGGTAGTAGCTTGAGTTCTCTTCACCCTGCTTATAAGGATTTGTCGATACGCCTGAGTGAGGTACCGCTACGATCACTTCTGCACCTTCAGCTTTCATCTGAGGAACAAGCTTCTCTGCAGTTTCTTTGATGTCAGCAGCGGTTACTTTACCTTCTAGGTTTTTCTTATCCCAAACCATGATTTGTGGTGGAACAAAACCGATGTAACCCACTTTAACTTCGTGCTCTACACCCGCTGTATCTTGGAGCGTGTGAGTCTTGATGATGTATGGCTTGAAGTAGTGCTCTCCAGTCTCAGCATCAAATACGTTTGCACTGATGTATGGGAAGTCAGCGTCGTTGATCGACTCTGCTAGGAACTCTAGGCCGTAGTTGAATTCGTGGTTACCGATATTACCCGCATCGTAGTCTAGTTGGTTCATTGCTTTATATGCAGGGTGAACTTCACCAGCCTTGATGCCTTTGTCTGCCATGTAGTCACCCATAGGGCTACCTTGCAGCAAGTCACCGTTATCAACCAGTACGCTGTTAGTTACTTCAGCACGTGCTTCTTTAACTAGCGTTGCAGTACGAGCTAGGCCGATTTTTTGGCTTGGCTTATCTTTGTAGTAATCGTAATCCATTAGGTTTGTGTGGATATCTGTGGTTTCAACCACTCGTAGTTTGATTACTTCATCTGTGTCTGGAGTTGTAGTACAGCCAGATAGAGTCGCAAGGCCAAGGCCTGCCATTACCGCAATTGATAAAGGTTTCATTACCGATTTCATGAAGAGCTCCAATTAGGATGGACGAGATTTTGTTGCGTAATGTAACAAATTAGGATGTAAGCAAGATTATTTCTATCACGAATTTGTGATCTTCTGCTCTCTTGCTGAGCTAGATTCGGCGCCAAGTATAAGAATTTAGAATGTATCTGGCAAACAGAATGATGTTCATAAAATTCTTCTTATCTTATTAAGTAATAAAGAATGAAATTTTAGAATTTCAAGTAATAAGGTGGTCTGTTCATAATGCACTCAAGTTAGAGGTTAGCAGCGGCTCGACTCATACCGAGTTATGGTTGGAAGGAAGTTGTCTCACTTTTAAGAAGTGATGCATAACTAAGCTGGATTTCAACAAAAGTACTATTGCTGCATCGATAAACTTATGACCTTGGAATTAGGACCCAGCTCATTGTCGAGCTAAAAAGGAAGAAATGATGGACCAAGAAAGACTCACCCACCTAAAACAGCTTGAAGCTGAGAGTATTCATATCATTCGCGAGGTAGCTGCAGAGTTTGATAACCCTGTAATGATGTACTCCATAGGTAAAGACTCTTCAGTGATGCTGCATCTTGCTCGTAAAGCGTTTTATCCAGGCAAGATCCCTTTCCCGCTACTTCACGTGGACACTGATTGGAAATTCAAAGAAATGATTGAATTTCGCGATCGCACTGCGAAGAAGTATGGCTTCGATCTGTTAGTACACAAAAACCCTGAGGGCCTGGCGATGGGGTGTAGCCCATTTACCCACGGCTCTTCTAAGCATACCGACATTATGAAGACCCAAGGTCTTAAGCAAGCACTCAACAAATATGGCTTTGATGCGGCATTTGGTGGTGCTCGACGTGATGAAGAAAAATCACGTGCTAAAGAGCGAGTGTATTCATTCCGCGACAAGAACCATACCTGGGATCCAAAAAATCAACGGCCTGAGCTTTGGAAAACCTATAACGGTCAAGTTAATAAGGGTGAAAGCATTCGTGTGTTTCCATTATCGAACTGGACTGAGTTAGATATCTGGCAATACATCTACCTAGAGAGCATTGAAATTGTTCCTCTATATCTGGCTGATAAGCGCCCTGTGGTAGAGCGTGATGGCATGCTGATTATGGTTGATGACGACCGCATGGAAATCCAACAAGACGAGCAAGTTGAACACATTAACGTGCGCTTTAGAACACTAGGTTGCTACCCACTAACGGGGGCGATTGAGTCTGAGGCAACCACACTTCCTGAGATAATTGAAGAAATGCTCGTTGCCACATCAAGTGAGAGACAAGGGCGAGCGATCGATCACGATCAGTCAGGATCAATGGAACTTAAGAAACGTCAAGGTTACTTCTAAGGATAGAGACAAATGAATAGTGCAGTAGAAGCTCAGCTGGCAGAGCTGGGAATTGAAGGTTACCTGAACCAACACCAATATAAGTCGTTACTTCGTTTCTTAACGTGTGGTTCGGTAGATGATGGCAAGAGTACTCTAATTGGTCGCTTGCTCCATGATTCAAAACAGATTTATGAAGACCAATTAGCGGCTGTGCACTCTGATAGCCAAAAGGTGGGCACGACAGGTGAAAAGCCAGACTTAGCGTTATTGGTTGATGGCTTACAGGCTGAGCGCGAGCAAGGCATTACGATTGATGTTGCATACCGCTACTTTTCAACCCAGAAGCGTAAGTTCATCATTGCTGATACCCCGGGGCATGAGCAATATACACGCAACATGGCAACAGGCGCATCAACTTGTGACCTAGCGATCATCTTGATTGATGCGCGTAAAGGCGTACTTGATCAAACACGTCGCCACTCTTTCATCTCTGATTTATTAGGGATTAAGAATTTTGTTGTCGCGGTGAACAAAATGGATCTTGTTGATTACTCGCAAGAGCGTTTTGAAGAGATCCGTGATGAGTATTTGGCGTTTGCTAAAAAGTTAACTCAGGACATCAATATTCAGATCTTGCCGATTTCAGCGCTGGAAGGCGACAACGTTGTGGATAAAGGGCGAAACCTGGCTTGGCATCAAGGTGCACCACTACTTGAGTTGCTTGAAACAGTTGATATTGCGACTGCGAAAGAAGAGGGGGAGTTCCGTCTTCCGGTCCAGTATGTTAACCGTCCAGATCTGAACTTCCGTGGATTTGCTGGAACGATTGCGTCGGGCAAAATCTCGATTGGCGATGAGATTAAGGCTCTACCGTCCAACAAGTCATCTAAGGTTGCACGTATTGTAACTTTCGATGGAGACCTAACGACAGCTTATGCTGGCCAAGCAGTGACTCTGACATTGGAAGATGAAATTGATATCAGTCGTGGTGATCTGATTGTTCACCAAAAAGCCTCGATTGAATCATCTAACCATCTTATTGCCGATGTGGTTTGGATGACAGAAGCCCCTCTTGAAATCGGCCGTCAGTATGATGTGAAGATTGCGGGTAAGAAAACCGTTGGTCAGGTAGAAGCGTTTAGGTATCAATACGACATCAACTCCCTTGAGCAGTTTGAAACAGATAATTTACCGTTGAACGGTATTGGTTTATGTGAGTGGTCACTTACTGAATCGGTTGCGGTAGATACCTACCAAGACAGCTCAGATACGGGAGGTTTTATAATCATCGATAGATTGACCAATGTAACGGTTGGTGCTGGCTTGATTCGTCAAAGCTTAGATTTGGTAGAGCAACCAGTAGGGCAGTTCTCCGCATTTGAAGTTGAATTGAATGCACTGATTCGCAAGCACTTCCCACACTGGGATGCGAAAGATCTAAGCCAACTATTGAAATAAGAATGTAAGTAATCACTTACTATAGTGCATCAACCTTAGGGGCAAAAGTTGAGGTTGATGCACCTTAACTGGTAGGTGTGACAAGGGAAGCTCTATCATGTGGGAACAGGGATTTGTCCTAGCTGTTTTATTGGCAATCATTACCTGCTTATTAGTAACGAGGATTAAACCCAGCTTTATATTTGCTGGTGCGGCCTTTATCGCTTTTATTGCTGGATTGATTGAGCTTGATAGCATCGCTTCAAACTTCACCAACTCATCTTTGCTTACACTGGTGCTACTCATCTTGGCTTCTTCAGCGCTAGAGAAGACCTTACTCATCAGCTGGGTGAGTCGAAATATTTCTCAAGGAAGCTTAGGAAGTGTTGTCGCAAAGCTTGGTGTCTCTACGGCTTTACTCTCTTCGTTTACCAATAATACAGCCGTAGTGGTCTCTCTCATTGGGGCGATTAAACGTAATCAGCAACATGCCCCCTCTCGGTTATTGATCCCGCTTTCATATGCCGCAATCCTGGGCGGAACGTTAACCCTGATTGGTACTTCGACCAACCTTATTATCAATAGCTTTGTTGAAGATGCCGGTTTGCCTAGCCTGAGTTTCTTTTCTCCGACTGTGATTGGTTTAGCCGTGTTGGTGGGAGGTGTATTAATTTTAATTCCACTGAGCTATTTGCTTCCTAGTTATGACGAGCAGTCACAAGAAGAGCTACCCTATTTCCTTGAAGCTAAAGTTGAGCCAGGGTCACCACTCGTTGGGCGTAGTATCAGTGAAAACAACCTTCGAGATCTGAGAAAACTGTTTCTTGCGGAGGTGATTCGTGATGGTCAAAGTATGCCATCAGTTGACCCTAATTTTGTTCTCAAGGCTCGAGATCGTCTGCTTTTTTGCGGAGATGTTGAAAGTGTTGCCACTCTGCAAGAGATTCAAGGTTTGACGCTGTTTGGCCAACACCATCTGAATGGTCAGAATCTATTAGAAGTAGTGGTGAGTTCATCTGCTAGCTTCTGTGATACGACGCTAAAATCTAGTCGCTTTCGTGACCGCTTTGACGCTGTAGTCGTGGCGATCCGTCGTGGGCATGAGCGTTTAGAAGGTGGTTTAGGGAACATTAATCTCACCGCTGGTGATACTTTAGTTGTGGTGCCAGGTAAACGTTTTGAATCTGAGCGAGCAAAGCATCGCAGAGAATTTTTGCTTATCAATGACCTAGATTCAAGCGCTAAGCTAGATGCGAATAAATCAGCATTAGTGTTGTTCGGCTTTGCGGCTGTCATCGGTGCTGCATTACTTGACCTGATACCTATCATCAAAGGGCTTGCTGTATATCTGCTTGCTGTTATTGCGTTTGGTGTTGTTCAACTTAGTGAGCTTAGACGCCGCTTTCCCGTTGATATTGTTGTGATCGTAGGTTCAGCATTATCTATTGCGCAACTGATGATCTCTACTGGCCTATCTGAGCGTATGGGCGCCATGTTTATCGAGGCATTCAATGGTTGGGGAGTATATGGTGCGATAGTTGCGACTTATCTACTGACGTTGGTACTGACTGAGCTGGTCACTAATAATGCAGCCGCTGCGCTCTCCTTTCCGATTGGCTACAGTATGGCTGTGGGGTATGGGGTTGATCCTATGCCATTCATCATGGCTGTGTTGTTTGGTGCGAGCGCCAGCTTTATCTCGCCATACGGTTATCAAACTAACCTACTGGTATACAGCGTAGGTAACTACAAATTAAAAGATTATTTGCGAATCGGGGTGCCAATTTCTTTGGTCTATTCTGTGTTGGTATTAACGCTGATTCCCGTTTTTTTCCCTTACTAGTAAGACTCTAGATTTCGATAAGGAAAGTTAAGTATGTCTATTTCGACTGCATCAAAGGATGAGAACATCGTTTGGCATCAACATGCGATTAATAAAGAGTTTCGTGCCAATCTTAAGAAACAACGCCCTTCGGTATTGTGGTTCACTGGTCTTTCTGGCTCAGGTAAATCAACCGTTGCCGGTGCGTTGGAAAATCGTCTTGCAGAAATGGGGTATCACACTTACCTGTTAGATGGTGACAATGTACGCCATGGTTTGTGCTCCGACCTTGGTTTTTCTGAGTCGGACCGACGTGAGAATATTCGACGCATTGGAGAGCTTGCTAAGTTGATGGCAGATGCTGGGCTGATCGTCCTTTCCGCCTTTATTTCACCGCATCGTAGTGAACGACAGATGGTGAGAGACCTTCTCCCTCAAGATGAGTTTCTCGAGGTATTTGTGAATACTCCATTGGACGTGTGTGAGCAGCGTGACCCGAAAGGTTTGTATAAGAAGGCGAGAGCTGGTGAGATTAAAAATTTTACTGGAATTGATTCTGCATACGAGGAACCTCTGAAGCCAGAGATAGACCTTCCTGCAGGGGATAAAAGCGTTGAACAGCTGGTGGAGTTATGTGTTGAAGAGCTCAAGGCAAAGGGAATTATTAGCTAATTCCCTCAGTGATTCTGAACTACACAGTGTGATGAACACTGGATTTCACTTCTTCCTGTAGAGTGAACTTCTGACTGAGTAGCGCAACAAGCTGATCGTAATATTGCATGTTTGGCTTGTTGCCCAGCAGTTTACATAACTCGTTTCCCGCAGGACTAAAACGATAGTAGAGTAGGCGACAACCCTTGCCCATAGGCTGCAGAGATACTGGTTTACCTTGATATGTGAGTGTGAGAGCTGGATCAAAGTCAATCTCTCCCGATTCCAGTTCAGTACCTAAGATGATACCAAGCTCGATAAGCAGTAACAGGCTTGAATAGGGTAGGTGGTAGTTTCCTAGGTTCAGTGTGTTAGAGCTATTGCGGCGACCAAAGCTAAAGATACCCTGCGGAGTTTTATAGCCTAGTAATAGCTTTTTACTGTTATCCGCACCAAAACTACACGCGAGTGATGCTGCCCTTTGTAAGCTTTGGGCTTCCTTTGGGGTCATATCTTTAAGGAGTTTGAGGGCTTTATTAGATGTAGAGCCTGGATTGGTGACTTCAAGTTTAAGGACCTGAGCCCAAAGCTTTTGCATTGAGGAGTTATGAATATCCTGCGCCATATCGAAAAACCGGTATAGCCAATCTTGGTCGGGCTCTCCAGCAGTTTCATCCTTGCAAGCGTCATGGGCAAATTTTAGGATCTTCTCGAGATTTCTCTGTTTTTGCTCACGGAGTTTGCGTTCACGAACGATGGCGCGGTCAAGCAAACTTTTTTCGGGTTTATCCTTTTGTAGTTCCGCATCGAGTCCGTAGGTGTTGGCAATAGACTTCACCTGGCTTGCACTATCTTTGATGTAGTGAGTCTTCTTTTCTGACTGATTTTGTGAAGAGGATTCGCCTTGATGTTCGATAGTTACAGGTTGGCTTGCTTTCATTTGCTCTGCCGTCATGAGTTTTCCTACTGGATTCGATATCGATAACTTTAAGTATTATCGGCGCAAATAACCGTGTCTTTAGTGAGATTTGTTTTAGTTATTCGATCTTGATTTATAAATTTACTGGGAAGGATGATAACAAATTGTTAAAATAGAGCGAGATCTCTATAAGGGCAAGGGAATGAGCTTGTATAAAGAAACAAAAGCAAAGAAATGGCTATCCATCTCTTTGCTTCTGAGTATTTACTTAGGTGTGATGTTGCTACTCGCTAAGTATATCGTGTGATTAATCTTCGTAATCTTGAACAGCGATGCCTTCGATAAGGTAGCCTGTTTCTGCTAATTCGTGGCTAATCACCTCTGTCTTCAACGTTCCCACAACGTAAACTACATCCCAAAGCTGCTGAATCGGCGCACCTTCTTCAAATTTCACGTAAATGATCTGGTTTGGTGGTGGTGGTGGTACATGAATACAAGCACCAAAGTACGGTACCAACAAGAACTCAGTAACGATGTTTTCATCACCTTCCAGTGGAATAACGAATCCAGGAATCTTAACCTGACTGCCGTTGAGTTCTTCACGCACATTTCCAACTAAAGATTGTTGTGCTTGTCCGCCTGAGTGATCGGTGATTGGCATTCCGATGTCATCAAATTGCTTGCGCTCCTCATCAGGGATAAGGTCGATCCAGTCGAGTGTTAGAACGTCTTCACTGGCTTGGATCACTGGTGTGAACAGTACAAAGAAAAGGCTTAAAAAAGCAAGCCAGCGAAAGCTTTTAAATTTTGCAGTCATAGTTTGAATCATCATTTACTTTATATACGTATGGTCATGCCATCAGACAGAGATTGTCGGTAAGCACGAATTGCAGGGACAGCTCCGATGATTATACCTGCTAATTGTACTAAGCCGAGAAGTTTCCATTCATATGCGGTTAGAGTCACGAGTTCGATATTAATTCCATAGTATGACTGAATTATTGGGGCCGCGATGGCAAGCACTCCATACAAGAATGCGACACCTAACAGGATCCCCGCAAGAGTAAGACCACTTGCTTCACTGATCAACAGTGCAAATATATGTCTTGGCCTTGCTCCCATGGCACGTAGAATCGCCATCTCACGCCGTCTCTCTTGCAAGCTAGTGAGAAGGCTACTCAGCATGCCGAGCAGTCCGGCTACAACCACAAAGATTGATACCGCCATCAGCGCTTGCTCGGCGACTGACATCATTCCCCACAATTCATGTAGCGCAATGCCAGGCAAGATTGCGCTCAACGGTTCACTACGATAAGTGTTTATCTGGCGCTGCAGTGAGAAGGTTTGGATTTTAGAGTTCAGGCCAAGCATGAAAGCAGTTATTTGCTGAGGCTTAAACTGTGTTTTCATTAGTGTCTCAGCATCGGGGTTGTGACCCAAATTAGCTCCGCTTTCCCAGCCGACATGAATCGCCTCAATCGCTTCAAGTGATACATGAGCACTTTTATCGACAGGAGTACCAGTGGGCGCCAGTATACCAACAACTTTAAACGGTAGGTTGTCATGGCGACTAAAGCCGACATCACTAATTCCGTGCGCGATAATTATTTTACTGCCGATCTCGTATCCGAGTTTTTTTGCCACTTCACTGCCAATAACAGTTTCAAAAAGCCCATCAAATTGCTCACCTTGTGCAAACGTCAATGGTTGTTTCTTACCGTACTTATAGTGCTCAAAGTAGCTACCATTGGTGCCGATGACTCGGAATCCTTTGTGTGAATCTCCAAGTGAAATAGGGATAGCCCATTTTACTGAACGATGTTGGCTGAACTCTTCAAAGCTCTTCCAATCGATGTTATTGGTGGCGTTACCGATGCGGAAAACAGAGTAGAGCAACAGGTTTACTTGACCGGAGCGAGCCCCTACGATTAGGTCCGTGCCAGAAATAGTGTTCGCAAAGCTACTTTTTGCTTGGGTTCGAATACGCTCGACACCGAGTAGTAATACGACTGAGATTGCAACTGTTAAGATGGTCAGTATCGCAGTCATCTTACGGTTGGTTAAACTCTTCCATGCTAAACGAGCAATAGCCATTAGCTTTTTCTCCCAGCTTGATTTATGTCCATCAGGTTGATTGAACGCTTAAATAGCGGCTCTAACGTTGGGTCATGGCTGACAAATACCAGTGTAGACTCGGCCTTTTGCGCTTCTTCCATCAGGAGTTCAATGAAGACTTTGCGGTTGTCATGATCTAGAGCCGAGGTTGGCTCATCAGCAATGATCAGCTCTGGCATACCGATCAGTGCGCGTGCTGCTGCCACTCTTTGTTGCTGACCAATACTCAGCTCAATAACGGGTTGCTCAAAGAGTTCACTGGGTAGCTTTAATGAAGAAAGCAACTCTCTTGCCTTATCTTGCATAGGTGCTGGCGTGTTTGACTCTCTGTATTTAGAGAATTGGCAAGGTAACAAAACGTTATCGATAACTGAAAGATAAGGAAGCAGGTTAAATTGCTGAAAGATATAACCGATGTGATCGGCTCTAAATCGATCTCGCTTGCTTGCTTTTAGGTGACTCAAATTTTGTCCAAGGATAGAAATCTTACCCGATTGGGCCTGATTGATACCGGTAAGTAGACCTAAAAGCGTGGATTTTCCACAGCCACTAGGGCCTTTAATGAAAGTATGCTGTCCTTGAACAATCGTGAGTTCATCGATTTGAATAGTGGGTGCCTTCTTTGCGTCCCAATGAAACACGACATCTTTTAGTTGAATGATATCTTGCACAATGTTTCCAGTCTAATGTGGTGAGAACCAATGAAAGAGCTACCAACATAGATTGTTGGCAGCTCTGTTCAATTAGAACTTGATAGAAGTGTTGTTCTTGTTCAACTCAGCAGCCGTTTGAACGGTATCTGTTAATACGTTCGCATGAATGCTCTCTGTTGTTGGGAACTTAGCGAACCACTGAGTATCGATTTGAGTTAGCTTAGAAGCATCGCCACATTCGAAGTGGTACTCGGCAGTAAACTCGCCATGCGAACCCTCGTGGTCATGATGATCATGTTCATCGTGGTCGTGACCTTTGTGGTCGTCTTGATGATCGTGTTCGTCGTGGTCATGACCTTTGTGGTCATCATGATGGTCGTGTTCATCATGGCCGTGATCTTTGTGGTCATCATGGTGTTCATGTTCGTCATGGTCGTGGCCTTTATGGTCATCATGATGATCATGCTCGTCGTGTTCGCCTGCCATCAGCGTTGTTGAGCTGCTTGCGTGCTCAAGCTTACAGTTTGCTTCTGCATTGAAAGCCAGTAGAGAGTTGGCATCTTTTAATGCCGCTAGCGCATCTTCAACAGCGTGATGTTGTTCGTCAGTTTTGGGTGCGTGCTCAAATCCAACGACGTCAGCGCCAGGTGCTGTAATCTCAACTAAGATCTCATTGCCGTCTTGAGCTAGGTTCAATTCAACCTCACCGTGCACGTGTGCGTCATGTTGGCGGAATTCATCTGCAGCCATAGCAAGGGAAGAAGAGCCAGCAACAAGCATGGCAATAGCGGTCATTTTAGTCATCAGTTTCATGGTGTATTCCTCAAAAATGGTTTAATTAAATAGTAGTCTAATTGATTGAAATTGAAGAATAAGGAGGGGCTCTTGCAAAACGGTGTCGCAATGCTGGAACAGGCGTTTTTTCAACAATCTGCGGGGCATCAATGACGCTTTGAACAATAAAGCTAGGGGATAAATCAGAACTGGTTGAAACCGCTTGGTTTGCTGCTAAATAGAGCTCACAGTGGTGGTCATGTTCGTGGTGGTCCAGATCGTAGGGATGCGCAGATGCCGCAAAGCTAAGCCATAGAGCGAGCAAAGAGGTGAGTACTGCGAGTATCGGTGTTCTCATTTCGACCAACCATGAAAAAAGGTGACTGTTATAATATAACAATCACCCCTGGATACAACATAAAACCGATAGGTTAGCTTGCTAATTACCTAGATTTTACAATATATGACGCGTTAAAGGCTCGCACTTATCATTTCGATGACTTGTTTGATTTCGCTATCGTTTAGGCTTCCTTCCTTTACGAATAATACTTTTCCTTGTTTATCTAGAACAATAATAGCTGAGCTCTCTTCTTGTAGGCCCCATGTGTTGGCAACGGCACCTTCTTCATCCAGAACCATAGACGACCAAGGGAACTCTTCTTTGCTGCTCTCTGCTGAAGATTTTACAAAGCCACCTGTTCCCCAAAGCGCATCATCTTGGTTTATGACCGTCGTAGTTTGATATTGTTCCTCAGGAAATTTTGCAGCGGTGATTGCACTCATTAGTGGCGCATTCATCTCTTTAGAGCTGCTGCGGCCTGCGATGGCTTGAATTACGCGTACTTTTCCGAGCATTTTTTCTGAACTCCAAAAGACATAAGCCGTGTCGCCTTGATCGATCACAATCTCACCATGACTCGGCACATCGACCTTAGGTACGGTATTACCCACCGTTAAATTGTGAGCAAGAAGAGGAGCCGAAGCGAGAGTAAGAGCGAGAGTAAGGAGAGACTTTTGTATACGCATTGTGTAACCCATAGTGTTTGGTTTAATTATTACCGAGAAATTATAATACGTAACTCGCTGAAATGTCAGAAAAAGCATTTTTTTAACAGAAATGTTGCGTAAATGTGATTTACATTGGTATAGCGCTCTGTATAATTATCTGCATCGGTTAGTGATAGGACTCACTAGCTACGCTCTAGGAAGGAGCGTATTTGTTTACCGCAAAAGGATATTGAGGTTGTATATGCTGCGCGAATTCACAATGTATCGTCCCAAGCAAGTGGCACGATTTGTTAAAACCCTGTTTAAAGGGACGTTCACTATCCAAGGTATTGGTGAATTTCAATTCGACAATGGTAAAGTGCTTTTACCTGAAGTGTCTGATAAACAAAAACTTTCTATTTTTAAAGAAGTGAACGTAGTGATAGCGGCGATGTAATCACCGCTATCGTTAGATGCTCACTTTTGTCTAACTGCTCAAGTCTGGAAAGCAAACCCCTGTTCCCCCAAGGCCACAATAGCCTTGGGGATTTTTTGCTAGGTACTGCTGGTGATAGGCCTCGGCAAAGTAGTAGGTTTGCTGAAGCTGTATCTCTGTAGTGATTTGTTGAGCTACACCGTTACCTAATGCCGATTGATACTCTTGTTTAGATTGCTCGACGATGCTTAGTTGTTCCTCATTGAGCGGATAGATGACCGAGCGATACTGGGTGCCGACGTCATTGCCTTGTTTCATTCCTTGCGTTGGATCGTGATTCTCCCAAAACGATCTCAGTAGTTTTTCAAGCGATATAATCGCCGGGTCGTAAATGACTCTGACGACTTCGCTATGACCTGTTTTCCCTGTGCATACTTCTTCGTAGCTTGGATTCGGGGTGTAACCACCTGCATAGCCAACGGATGTTGAAACAACCCCATCAAGTTTCCAAAACAAGCGTTCTGCCCCCCAAAAGCATCCCATACCAAGGAGAATTTCTTGGCAACCATTCTGTGGCTTTGCGGTCAAATCAGTATGATTGACGAAATGAGCCTCGGTGACTGTCATAGGGGTATCACGACCAAGCAGTGCATCGTCAGCTGAAATTAAGGTTGTTTTATCAAACATTGATGAATCCTTTCTGATTGTTCTTATTCAAGAAAGAGTGCCTAAACAGCAAAGACTTTACAACTCTTTAACGGTATCATTTGCCACAGTCCTGCTCTGCATTTTTACGCCATGGAAAGCGCTTAATATCAACTTATGATTATAAGAAGAACATTCACTCTGATCGTGGCTGGTTCATTACTGTTGCCAACTCTTTCAGCCCAAGCTAAAACCTCTCTTGATATTGAGGGACTCGACGGAGCACTTGAAGACAACGTCGAAGTCTATATCAACGCTATCTCAGAAGATGAATACTCCACGTCTTTGCGTTTCCAGTCCCGCCTTCGCTCAACCATTAATGAAGCACTCAATGCTCTGGGTTATTACCATCCAGAGATCTCGTTTGAAGTCTCTGAAGGTGAAGACGAATTAGTTGTGAACGTCAACCCTGGCGAGCCTGTGAGGATCAATGAGATTGATGTTCAATTAATAGGAGGGGCAAAGGAGGATGAATCTTTCGCGAGTTTGATCGAACGTTCACTTTTAAAGACAGGGGAGCCGATCAATCACAGCCTTTATGATGGTTTAAAGTCATCTTTGCGTAACTTAGGTTTACAGCGGGGTTATTTTGAAGCGGCTTATGATTTATCACGTTTGGAAATTATCCCTGAAACCAATCAAGCGAACATTCGCCTACACTACAACAGTGGCCCTCGATATCATTTTGGTGCAACGTCGATTACAGGTAGCCAGATTGATGAAGAACGAGTTGATTCATTACAACCCTATGATGAGGGTGATGCATACCTAGTGTCTAAAGTTGGTGAACACAACCAGAACCTCTCCAATACAGATTGGTTCTCTTCTGTACTTGTTGAGCCTGATCTATCCTCTCTCGGTAACGGAAATACTGTGGTACCGATGAGGGTTTCTTTGGCACCTCAAGCGAGAAACCAACTTGAGACAGGTCTAGGTGTTTCAACCGATGTGGGTGTAAGAGGTTCGCTTAAGTGGAAGAAACCATGGATAAACAGTGCTGGTCACAGCTTTAACAGCAGTCTATCGATTTCTAAGCCTGAACAGTCAATCACCGCAAGCTATAAGATTCCACTCGAAGATGTGCTGCGTGATTACTATCAAGTTCAATATGGTATGAAGAATGTTGATAACTTAGATACCAAGAGCTTAGAGTCAAATTTAGCGCTAGAAAGACATTGGGAGCTAGACTCTGGTTGGCACCGTACTATTTTTATCCGTTATCTTATCGAGAACTATGAGCAAGGCATTCAGGATGAAGTCGGTCAGATGGTGATGCCAGGTATTAGTTTCTCAAAAACACGAACTCGTGGCACCACGATGCCAATGTGGGGAGATAAGAAAAGCATTACCGTTGAAGTGGGTAGTGAGGACTCATGGTCTGAAACCAATGTCGTGCGTGTACTCGGGAGCACGGCTTGGATCCGCGGTATAGGGAACAATCACCGAGGCATCTTTAAGCTCGATGCGGGGGCAAACTTTGTCGGCGATTTTACTCGACTACCTCCCTCACTGCGTTTCTTTGCGGGTGGTGACAATAGTATCCGTGGTTACAGTTATGAATCGATCTCCCCACGCGATGAAAGTGGCGCGCGCTCTGGTGGTCAATATTTAGCGACCAGTACTCTCGAGTATCAATATCGAGTCTATGGAAATTGGTGGGGAGCTGTTTTCTATGATTACGGTGATGCTTTTAATGAAACGCCTGAATGGAAGAGCGGTACTGGTGTGGGTGTTCGCTGGGCATCTCCAGTCGGCCCTGTTGCCCTCGATTTTGCCTTTGGTCTGGATGAAGAAAAAGGTGACCAGTTCCAATTCCACTTTTCTTTAGGTCCTGAATTATGAGTATCAGTCGTAAATTACTCAAAGGTTGCAAATGGATGACGATCAGCTTATTTATGCTGGTGGTTATTCTATTGGTTAGTATCGGTCTACTGCTTTTTACCAACCCGGGCCTTAAAGGTGCGCTCTGGGTGGCGGAAAAGTTTGTCCCACAGTTGAAAGTTGCGGAAGCTGAGGGTGCGATATTCCCTCAATTCACCCTTAGCGGAGTAGAGTTCGTTGATGAGAGCTTGTACATCACAACTAAGGTTGAATCTGCCACTCTAGGGGTGACTCCTTCCTGCTTTACAACACCAGCGGTCTGTGTTGATACCGTGCAGTTATTTGGCGTGGATGTGGTGCTCTCTGATATCGAGACGAGTGGCGAAGAGACGTCAGTGGAACCGAGCAAACCAAGCTTGATTGCACTACCTGTTTCTATTTCGCTGAACCAGCTTATCGCACAGAAAATTAACCTCGATATTCTCGGGCATAAAATCTCTTGGCAAAGCTTTGAATCAGGAGCGTCTTGGAGTGGTTCTCAGCTTTCATTAAGCCAAACCACCTTTGATGGATTGCAGGTTGAACTTGCTCCGAGTAGTGGTGACGAAGCTGCTGTATCTAACTCTGAGCCGGAGCCAGAATCATCGACCGATCAGATGATTACGCTTCCAGATGTTTATATCCCTTTACTGATCGATATAGAGCGCTTTGATCTTACCCAGTTTAATTATGTCGCTGAGTCACCTATTAAGGTGGATCGCTTATCTCTTGAGGGTAGCGCTGGTGAGTACGATGTTGATGTGCGTTTACTTGAGCTAGAAATGCCACAAGTGGATGGACAACTGTCTGCTCAAATCGAGCTGAAGGGAGATTATCCGTTAAACCTCAATACCAGTGCGACCATCAAAGAGAGCGATCTCCGCGGGCAATATGTTGAGCTTTCAGCACAAGGTAGTGTTGGTAAATTAGAGCTTGATTTGTTGCTTGATAAATTGATTAAGGGTGAACTTACTGGTGAGATTCAACCACTGGATCCTACATTTCCATTTGATCTCGCAGCTAAAGATTTCAGGGCTCAATGGCCGTTGACAGGAAAGAGCGACTATCAAACCGAAATTGCAATATTGAACGCAAATGGCAACCTTGATGGCTACCGAGTCGATCTAGCTGCAAAAGCCGGGGGGACGCAGATTCCAGATATCGATTTAGCTGTGAAAGGAGAGGGCACACTTGAACAGATTGATTTGAGTGAGTTAGTGCTTAAAACACTAGGCGGTGAAGTAACTGGCCAAATCATGGCAAATTGGGCCGAGCCGATTAACTGGCAGGCTGACATCGATCTGAGTCATATCCAGCCCGGTTTGCAATGGCAAGAAGCGGAAGGTGATATCAGTGGGCAACTGAAAACCCGTGGCCAATTGACCCCACAAGGCGGTTGGAGAGTTGAGCCAACGCAGGTGGATATCACAGGTATATTCCGCGAGTACCCTATCGATATTGAAGGTGATTTGACCGCGCAAGATATTGCAGGCAAAGGTGAGTTTGAGTTTGATACCTCTGGGTTAACGGTTGCGCATGGAGTGAATAAGCTCTTTGCGCAAGGTCGTTTACAGCAAAACTGGGATCTAGGTTTATCGCTCGATTTACCCGACCTTTCGTTGAGTGTGCCTGATGCGAAAGGGCGCGTGAATGGTCAAATTTCGTTAGCCGGTAAGTTTAACGAGCCAGAAGTGAAGTTGGACTTGCAGGCAGGCGAGTTGGCATGGCAAGAATTAGTGGCATTGAGCTCTCTGTCTATAAAGGGTGAAGCTGTACCGCTTCCTGTTGCTAACGTTGACCTTGTAGTGCAAGCAACGAATATTAAGGCACAGGGTGAGACCATCGATAGCGTTGATCTCAGTCTCAAAGGCCAAGAGTCACAACATCAACTGTCGCTAGATGTCGCTTCAAAGATTATCTCAACCCAGATCCGAGTATCGGGTAATCTTGATCGTTCAAAAGGTATTGTATGGGATGGTGAGCTCGACAGAGCTGAGATCACTACAGAACAAGGTCCGTGGACGCTGGAACAGGCCGTTGCGATCAAATACGACAGCAACACCCAGCAAGTTGATGTCGCTAAACACTGCTGGGAACAGCAAAATGCGCATTTGTGCTTGATTAAAGATCTTCAAGCGGGTGAGTCTGGGGAAGCCTATGTCGATATTCGCAATTTTGAGTTTAGCCAAATTGCGAAATATGTTCCTCAGGTTCTAGATCTGCAAGGCTCGGTTACCGCAAGCACTTGGGCGAAGTGGTCACCTGAAGCAAAACCGGAAGCAAAGGTGAGTATTCGCCTACCTAAAGGACGTGTTGTCCAACAAAGTGATACCCCTGTGACTCTAGGTTGGGAGCAGGCTGCGGTGAATGCTTCATTACTCGCTGGTGATGTGAAAGCTGATTGGTTAATTGATATTGTTGATAATGGTGATGTTTCAGGTGAGCTATCTATTCCTGATATCCAGGGTAATGCTCCCCAAATTGATGCGCGTTTAGCTCTCTCTACTTTTAATATTGATTTCATTCAGCCCCTACTTGGTGAATACAGCAATGCAGCACTTGAGTTGGAAACTGACTTGAGATTATCGGGTCCGCTGATGCACCCTCAAGTTCGTGGTCAATTGAGCATAGCTGATTTGAGCGTTGAGGGGGATATTGCACCTGTTGAAATTAAAGATGGTTCGGTATTTGTAGAGTTCAAAGGATATCAAGCCGACCTCAATGCAACCATTGATACCCCTGATGGACAGCTCAAAGTGTCCGGTGATGCCGATTGGCAAGACCTTGACGATTGGAGTACCAATGCAAGGGTATTTGCTGATGAGTTAAAGGTGGTGGTTCCACCTATGGTTGATGTGATTGTGAAGCCAGATATGACGTTTTCTATGACACCAAAATTGGCGAGAGTCGATGGTGATATCAAGCTACCTTGGGGGCGAATCCTTGTTGAAGAGCTTCCAGCAAGTGCAATCAGTGTTTCGAAAGATCAAGTGCTGTTAGATAAAGACCTTAAGCCTTTAAATGAAGATCAACCTTTGCCGATTAGCATTCAAACCAACATCAATATCTCTATTGGTGACGATTTTGAATTGCGTGCTCTTGGGCTGAATAGTGACTTGGTGGGTAATCTTAAGGTGAGCCAACGCGACCAAGGGCCTTATATCGTTGGTGAGGTTAATCTTGTCGATGGTACATACCGATCCTTTGGCCAAGACCTGATCATTAATGAAGGTAAGATCTTAATGAATGGCCCAGTTGATGAACCATACGTAGCGATTGAAGCGATCCGAAACCCAGATAACACCCAAGATGATGTGACAGCCGGTGTGAGGGTATCAGGGCCAGCCAGTGAGCCTGAAGTGACGATTTTCTCCGATCCGGCTATGCCACAAGCAAATGCTCTGTCTTACTTGCTCCGTGGTCAGGATATCGATGGGGAATCGGGCGGTAATGCCATGACGACAACCTTGATAGGTTTGAGCTTAGCTCGCAGTGGGCAAGTGGTTGGTGATATTGGTGAGGCTTTTGGAGTGCAAGATCTGCAACTTGATACTGCGGGTACAGGGGATGATTCTCAGGTGACCGTGAGTGGTTACATACTTCCAGGTCTACAAGTGAAATATGGTGTGGGTATCTTTGATTCGGTTGGTGAGTTCACCGTACGTTATCGATTAATGAAAGATCTCTATATCGAAGCGATTTCCGGCTTAGATAGCGCGGTTGATCTATTATATCAATTTGAATTCAATTAACGGCTGACGCCGTACTGAGGTGAGAATGGAATCTCCACATATCGTTTTTGTTTATGGCACCTTGAGACAGGGCGAAAGTAATCACCACTACCTGCGAGAAAGTGAGTACCTCGGTCGATTTGAAACCACTTCAGATTACGCTTTGTATGATTTGGGAGAGTACCCCGGTCTTATAAAGGGACACCAAACGGTGGTGGGTGAGGTATATCGCATTACCGCAGAGGTATTGAACCAATTGGATATTCTCGAAGATATTCCCAATGAATATCGTCGCGAGAAAATCGATACTCCCTATGGCTCAGCCTGGATCTATCTATATCAACAGTCGATCCAACACGATGAAGAGATCGTATCAGGAGATTGGTGTCAGCGAGTGTGAGTCAGCTGACTCATGATCTAAAAGGAGACACTCATGAAGATACTAATAGCTGTGACCTTTATTTTTATGTTGGTCGGTTGCAGTCAGCCTGAGCCTTTAGCCAACAACAGTGAAACTTGGCGACAATTTGGTGTCGATCAAGCTCAGAAAGGGTGGTTGAAAAAGTCAGAAACTAAAATGGCCAAATACAGTAGCTCTGAAGCCGTCAATCAAGAACTGTTTATGGCGTATAGCGAAGGTTATGAAGAAGGGCGTGCAGCCTATTGTCAGCAAGATGCTTACTTACTTGGGATAACAGGGCGAACATATCTAGGGATTTGCGATGAGCTTGATTGGCGTTTTCGACAGGATTACGACACCGGTCGTGCCTCGAAGCCATCGGGACGCATGTAGTAATATTGATTAAACAGAAAGGGACGCTTTACAGTAAGCGTCCCTTTTCGTTTTTTGAGCTGGAGAGGTTTACGCGTCGCGATATTCGTGTAAAAACTCTTCGACTTTGCTTACCATGTTTTTCGAACCAACAAAGAAAGGTACACGCTGATGTAGCTCCGTTGGTTTGATATCCATAATGCGGTTTTCACCATCCGAGGCGATACCGCCCGCTTGTTCCATTAAGAATGCCATTGGGTTGCACTCATAAAGTAAACGAAGCTTACCATTCGGGTGGCTTTGAGTGCTTGGGTACAAGTAGATACCGCCTTTTAGCAGGTTACGGTGGAAGTCCGATACTAAAGAGCCAATGTAGCGAGATGTGTATGGACGATTATCTTCAGGTACATTTTCCTGACAGTACTTGATGTATTTTTTTACACCCACTGGAAAGCGAATGTAGTTACCTTCGTTGATGGAGTAAATTTTGCCATCATCTGGGATCATCATGTTTTCATGAGATAGGCAGAATGAGCCGATTGATGGGTCATAGGTAAAGCCATTAACACCATTACCCGTGGTGTACACCAGCATCGTTGAAGAGCCGTAGATAACATAACCCGCAGCAACTTGTTTGTTGCCAGGCTGTAGAAAATCCTCTTCAGTTGGTGGAGTACCAATCGGTGATACACGGCGATAGATAGAAAAAATGGTACCAACTGACACGTTTACATCAATGTTCGATGAGCCATCGAGTGGATCCATTAGCACAACATACTTGGCGTTCTTGTTAAGCTCTTTATTGAATGCTACTGCCTCATCTTCTTCTTCACTGGCGACACCACAAACCTGATCACGGGCTTCTAGAGCGGCTTTAAACTTGTCATTAGCGTATAGATCAAGCTTTTGCTGTTCTTCGCCCTGTACATTTGAGTGTCCAACTGAGCCAGTAATATCCACAAGTCCTGCTTTATTAATCTCGCGGTTAACGATTTTTGCAGCCAAGCGAATGGAAGCCAGTAGTGAAGAAAGATCACCTGTGGCATGTGGGAAGTCATGTTGTTTTTCAACGATGAATTCACCAAGAGTGAGTGTTTCAGACATGAGTGGTCCTTAGCAATTTTAATTGGGGGTGTGGTTAGATTAAGCATGGACTCTATTGAGACTTCTATTTGTATGACTATTTAATCTAACCAGACGATTCTATATCCATGATCTTATTATTAGTAATGAACTAACTGTTTGAGATCTCACTTCTCAAGGTAAATTTAGCTTGGTTGCATGCTTGCTCGTATGAGGGGGATCGTTCATGATACCAATCAGAACTTTTGAGGATTACAACAACCATGCATATTCATATTCTAGGCATTTGTGGCACCTTCATGGGAGGCGCTGCATTATTGGCTCGTCAGCTTGGGCATAAGGTGACTGGCTGTGATGCTAATGTTTACCCGCCAATGAGCACACTGCTTGAGTCTCAAGGCATTGAGATCATCGAAGGGTTCGATCCTAACCAGCTAGAACCAAGACCTGACTTAGTCGTGATTGGCAACGCAATGAGCCGCGGTAACCCTTGTGTTGAGTATGTATTGGATAACAACCTGCGCTACACCTCAGGGCCTCAGTGGCTGCAAGAGTTTTTGTTGCATGACCGCTGGGTACTGGCTGTGTCGGGTACTCATGGTAAAACGACGACATCAAGCATGTTGACCTGGATACTGGAAGACTGTGGTTATCAACCGGGTTTCCTTGTTGGTGGCGTTCTTGGCAACTTTGGTATCTCTGCTCGCTTGGGTGAGAGCATGTTTTTCGTGGTGGAAGCCGATGAGTATGACAGTGCTTTCTTCGATAAACGTTCTAAGTTTGTTCACTATCACCCTCGCACACTCGTGATGAACAATCTTGAGTTTGATCATGCTGATATCTTTGATGATCTTGAAGCGATCAAGCGTCAATTCCACCATTTGGTTCGCACTGTGCCTGGGAATGGTCGTATTCTTGCACCAAAGTCTGATCAAGCCATTGAGGATGTATTAGAACGTGGTTGCTGGAGTGAGCGAGAATTTACAGGTGAAGAAGGAAACTGGCGTGCGAACAAGTTGATCAAAGATGGTTCTGAATTTGAGGTTTACCTTGATGACAAACTCTGTGGCGTCGTGAAGTGGGATCTTGTTGGTGATCATAATGTCGACAATGCCTTGATGGCCATTGCTGCAGCGCGACATGTTGGTGTAACCCCTGATCTTGCCTGTGAGTCTTTAGCTAAGTTCATCAACACCAAACGTCGTCTAGAATTAAAAGGTGAGGTGAATGGGGTCGCTGTTTATGATGACTTTGCTCATCATCCAACCGCTATTGAGCTAACGGTTGGTGGTTTGCGTAACAAGGTGGGTGATAGCAAGATTATTGCGGTATTAGAGCCCCGTTCTGCAACCATGAAACGTGGTGTACACAAAGATACCTTAGCCGCATCGTTAGAGCAGGCTGACAGCGTTTATCTATATCAGCCGAGTAATATTGCTTGGCCGGTAAAGGATGTAGCTCAGGCTTGTACTCAACCCGCTTCAACATCAGCCAACATCGATGAACTGGTGACAATTATCGCTGCTGAAGCGAAGCCTGGCGACCAAATTTTAGTGATGAGCAATGGTGGTTTTGAGGGTATTCACGGCAAGCTTATGCAAGCACTCGAGGGGAAATCATAGGTGGTAAGCCATTCTGAATCTAAAGCAATTACGCTCGCCTTCACTGGTGCCTCTGGAGCGCCTTATGGCTTGCGTCTACTCGAGTGTTTGATTGCTGCTGATTATCACGTTTATTTACTCATTTCTTCTGCAGCCCGTGTGGTGTTGGCGACAGAGCACGACCTTAAGTTGCCATCAGGCCCTGATGCAGCGCAGAAGGCGCTGGTCGAGCACTTAGGGTGTGATGAGTCGAAGCTTACTGTGTGTGGTAAGGATGATTGGTTCTCTCCTGTTGCTTCGGGATCGGCAGCACCTAAACAGATGGTGGTTTGCCCATGCTCTGCGGGGAGCGTGGCTTCTATTGCTCATGGCATGTCAGACAATCTAATAGAACGCGCTGCCGATGTTGTGATGAAAGAGCGTGGTCAGTTGTTACTGGTAGTGCGTGAAACACCCTTCTCTACGCTGCACTTGGAGAACATGCATAAGCTTTCACAAATGGGCGTCACTATTATGCCTGCAGCCCCCGGTTTTTATCATCAACCTAAGTCGATTGAAGACCTGATTGATTTTATGGTTGCTCGAATCTTGGACCATTTAGGTGTCGAGCAAGGCCTTGTGCCACGTTGGGGTTACGACCAACGATAGCCCTACATCATGGGCTTAATAATAATTCACTGGCTCAATAGGTACGAAAATTAAATTAGCCAGAGAACGTAATACCTTATACAATCTTTCTCACTCATCGGGGAGCAAACTATCGAGTGGTAGGTGCTGAGATCAAGCGACGCTTGGGACCCGTAAACCTGAACCAGATAATGCTGGCGTAGGAATTGAGTGAGGGATTCTATATCTCCGTCTCAAGCCTGTGCCGCTCAACTTTTTGCAGTATCCATAGTGCTGCACTGTTATACACGGAGAGCGAACAGTGAAAACCATCTTATCTACCCCATCTACATTAGCGTTAGCCATTACCACCCTCGGCTCATTTTCAGCTCAAGCAGCTGACAATACTTTGACAGTTTATACCTACAGCTCATTTGCTGCTGATTGGGGCCCTGGCCCTAAAGTTGAAGCCGCGTTCGAAAAACAGTGTGGTTGTAATCTTGAATTTGTTGCTCTTGATGATGGGGTTTCTATCCTTAATCGTCTTCGTCTTGAAGGTAAAAACAGCAAAGCGGATGTAGTGCTGGGTTTGGATAACAACCTGATGGCAGAAGCAATCAAAACAGATCTACTTGCTAAACATAATGTGGATACAAGCAAGGTGACATTACCAGGTGGATGGAACAACGGTACTTTTGTTCCTTATGACTTCGGTTACTTCGCGTTTGTTTATAATACTGAGAAGCTTGCGAACCCGCCAAAAAGCTTGAAGGAGCTGGTGGAAGAGCGTGATGACCTTAAGGTTATCTATCAAGATCCACGAACCTCGACTCCGGGACAAGGCCTGATGCTGTGGATGAAGTCGGTATACGGTGATGACGCAGCAAACGCTTGGCAGCAGCTATCGAAGAAGACGGTAACCGTGACTAAAGGTTGGTCAGAAGCTTACTCAATGTTCCTCGAGGGTGAGTCAGATCTTGTACTTTCGTACACCACATCTCCTGCTTATCATTTGATTGCAGAGAACGATGCTAAGTATGCGGCAGCAGATTTTGCAGAAGGTCATTACACACAAGTTGAAGTGGCAGCAAAAGTGAAGAGTACGAAGAATACAGAACTTGCTGATGCGTTTATGAGCTTTGTGTTGAGTGATGAGTTTCAGTCAGCAATGCCTACGGGCAACTGGATGTATCCAGTGACTGACGTTGAATTGCCACAAGGCTTTGAAACCTTAACGCTGCCACAAAAATCGCTGAGCTTTGGTTCAGATGAAATTGCGAGCAAGCGTAAAGGCTGGATACGTGAATGGCAGAGCGCTCTAACGTTCTAAAATCATCTAGACTCTCACTTAAGTAAACAGGAACACAAAATGCGTAAGACGCCGACAATCGGCTTATGGGTTGCATTGGTGATCGCGGCATTTGTAGTTTCTTCAGTCGGGGCATTGCTGAGCTATGCCCCATCACTTGATATCAGTCTGATATGGTCTGATCCCTACTATCGTCACGTCACGCGATTCAGTTTTTATCAAGCTTTTCTCTCAACGCTACTAAGCGTCGGTCTAGCGATTCCGGTTGCTCATGCACTGTCACGACGTCGTTTTAAAGGTCGTTCGCTGTTACTGAAGCTGTTTGCTTCTACTCTTGTTCTCCCCGTTCTAGTGGGAGTGTTTGGATTATTGGCCATTTATGGTCGTAGTGGGTTACTGGCTGAACTGTGGCAATGGTTTGGCAGTGAGTTTGAATATTCCATCTATGGCTTAAATGGTATCTTGCTCGCCCATGTTTTCTTCAACCTACCTTATGCAAGTCGATTACTGCTGCAGGCATTGGATACCGTGCCTTATGAGCAGCACAAGTTGTGCGCGCATTTAGGTATGGGGCATTGGAGCAAGTTTCGCTTGGTAGAGTGGCCGCGAATGAAGCAGCAACTCCCGCACGTCTGTGGGTTGGTCTTTATGCTCTGTTTCACCAGTTTTGCCACGGTTATGGCGTTAGGTGGCGGGCCACGAGCGACCACTATTGAGCTAGCGATTTACCAGGCAATTAAGTTTGATTTTGACCTACAAGCCGGTGCAATTTTAGCCCTATGGCAGATGTTGTTATGTGGTGTACTTGCACTATCCATTCAGCGTCTTGCTAAACCGATAGCTGTTAGCCAAGGGCGTATTCACTCGCAAGCGATACTCATTAAGGACAACCTTAAAGCTCGAGCGTGGGATGCAGCATGGATTGGCTTTGCTGTGCTTGTGGTTGTTCCACCATTACTGACGGTGATAATAAGCGGTATTAACTCGAGCTTTTTTGATGTATTGACCATTTCTGCTTATTGGCAAGCTTTGATGAGCTCGGTTCAAGTCGCAGTTTGTGCAAGTGTAATCTCGCTATGTACGGGTGTAGCAGTACTCTGGACTAGCCGATCATTGCGTCTCTCATATCGCGCTTTTCTGGCGGATAAACTTGAGTTACTTGGAACTATAATTCTAGTGACTCCGGGTCTGGTGATTAGCACTGGATTGTTCCTGTTATTGCGTAATATTACCGATGTGTTTAGCCTCGCATTTGGGATTGTCATTCTGGTTAATGCCTTGATGGCTTTGCCTTATGTGATAAAAACCTTGGCTCAGCCTATGTTGCACACGGCTCAACAGTATCAATTATTGTGTCCGAGTTTAGGGATGACGGGCTTTAACCGTTTTCGTTTGGTCGAGTGGCGAGCACTGCGTCAACCAATGGCCAACGCCTTGGCGATCAGCTTTATGATGTCTATGGGCGATTTAAGTGCGATTGCGTTATTTGGTAGCCAAGACTTTCAAACCCTACCGCTGTATCTTTTCCAGTTACTAGGCAGTTATCAAATGGAGTCTGCGGCGGTGGTGTCTCTAACTCTTCTATTCTTGAGTGTGTTGAGCTTTGCCTTGATTGAAAAGGTGTTGACTCGTCGCGCAAAAAACTCAATTCAGGTGAAATAATCATGCTTTGTTTGGAACAGGTAAACTACCGTTATCATAAAGACCTTTTCACTTTCGATTTGAGTGTAAAACAAGGCGAGTGCTTGGCGTTGATGGGACCAAGTGGTGCAGGCAAATCAACACTACTCAGTTTGATTGCTGGGTTTATCTTTCCTGAAAGCGGAGAGATCAGTGTGAACGGTAACTCTCTAGTTAAACTAGAACCTTACCAACGCCCCCTTGCGATGCTTTTCCAAGAGCACAACCTTTTTTCCCATTTATCTGTGCGTGATAACATTGGTTTGGGGCTTAACCCTGCATTGCGTCTATCTGCTCAACAAAAATTAGCGGTCGAACAAGCTGCAGAGCAGGTTGGGTTGATTGAATATTTAGATAGATTACCAGAGCAGCTTTCTGGTGGTCAGCGACAGCGTGTTGCTCTAGCTCGTTGCTTTGTTCAACCTCATTCACTATGGTTGTTGGATGAGCCATTTTCAGCACTAGATCCTATTTTACGTGAAGAGATGTTGGCTCTGGTAAAGCAGCTTGCAGCAGAGCGCAATATCACGGTGATCATGGTAACGCACCACCTCAGTGATGCTCGAACCATTGCAAGCCATTTTGCCTTTATCGATGACAAAAAGGTGCTTGTACATGACGAAATCAGCCAGCTAACGTCCCAACATCATGAAACGTCGCTGGCTCGGTTTGTTAAAGCGGGTGAGTAATCTACAGGGGGTTCTCTATAGATTCTCTTCGGCAAATTCCGCAAGTCGACTGCGTACCACACCATTTAAGTGGATGTTGGCACTGCCTTCAAAGCTCTTAAATCGCTCAACCATATACGTGAGCCCTGATGTCACAGGGGTTAGATAGGGTGAATCTATTTGGGCGAGGTTACCTGAGCAGACGATTTTAGTTCCTTCGCCGCATCGAGTGATAATGGTCTTTATCTGTGAAGCGGTCAGGTTTTGACACTCGTCGAGCAGTACAAAGGCATTCTGTATTGAGCGGCCACGCATAAAGTTGATCGACTTAAACTGAATATTGGCCTTCTCGCAAATGTACTTCATTGAGCCTTCGGTACAGTGATCGTTCTTGTGTAACGCTTCTAGTGTGTCGGTTACCGCAGCGAGCCATGGCAGCATCTTCTCTTCTTCACTCCCAGGTAAGAAGCCAATCGATTCGCCGATGTCTGGCGTATTTCGAGTCACGATGATTTTATCAAACATTTTTCTCTCAACGGTCTGCTCAAGCGCGGCTGCCATCGCAAGTAAAGTTTTACCACTACCCGCAGCACCCGTTAGGATCACCAAGTCAATATCAGGGTCTAATAGGGCATCTAACGCCATGCCTTGATAAATGTTTTTTGCACTGATGTCCCAGGCCCTGCGGTGCATCATACGTTCGCGGCTAAGATCTCGTAGTACCAGTTTTTCATCGTTAATTTCTTCAACACGTGCGGCAAAGTCACTCTCTTTATCAATTAAGTATTGATTCAAAAAAGTGGGTTCAAATGGTTCTTTATCGAGAGTGTGGAAGGTTTTGCCAGCGCGAGATTGACTCTCCACATTATCGATTGTGGACCAAAAATCTCCATCACATTGCTGAAACCCTTTAGTGAGGTATTGAACGTCATCAATTAATTGATCGGTGCGGTAATCTTCAACAAAACGCACACCGGCACCTTTGGCACGTAGGCGCATGTTAATGTCTTTCGTTACAAGTACCACTTCACGTGGAGCTCGCTTGTTTTGCAGATAAATGACGGCATTGAGAATCCGGTTATCGCCTGCCTTGTCTGCAAATGCCTTTACGGTTTCATGCAGTTCGTAATCGGCAAGAATCGCGATAGAGCCAGAGGCGCTCTTGTCGCTGTTAAATGCGATGCCCTCTGATATTTCATCGGGTGTGACATCACGGAATATGTCTTCTAAGCTACGAATTGCAACGCGAGCGTCACGAGCAATATCGCGCTTACTGTCTTTGATTCTGTCGAGTTCTTCGAGGACTGTCATTGGGATGACGATGTCGTGTTCTTGGAAAGAGAATATTGCGTGAGGTTCGTGAAGTAGAATGTTGGTGTCTAGAACAAATATTTTACGATCGGTATCGCCCATAAGCGGCTCCTTGTCGAGATGACATTTGGTCAGAATTCATCTCATTCATACGTAATGAATGAGACGATGGTCCAAGTGAGTTGACCTTTGGCCGCTGCCATATCCGAATCGCATTTAGTCGCAAAGGAACAACAACATAGGTTGATTAACCCAGTATGGACACAACTTCTTTGCACTTTCATTTCAACATAGTACATAGATGAATGGAAAGTACAGAAGACGGATAAAAAGTTGCTAGAAAATGGGCTGTCAATGGTGATCTCACTGACGTCATCAAGTAAGATGACCGACCTTTTTTCTGCGCCTTTTCCGTCTCATTTTTCTTTGATGTTTTGGGCACTATGGCAGAAATTAGATCTAAAATAAGATCTCCACTAAACATTACTAGAGGTAGTCGATTCATGACATTTGCTTTGGGGCAACGCTGGATCAGCGATACGGAAAGCGATTTAGGTTTAGGTACCGTTGTAGCATTGGATGCTCGAACTGTGACACTTATGTTTGCAGCTTCAGAAGAAAACCGAGTTTACGCGCAGAATGACGCCCCAGTAACTCGAGTCTCATTTAATGTCGGAGATACCATCGACAGCCAAGAAGGCTGGTCACTTTTTGTCGAAGAAGTGATTGAAGAGAAAGGCCTATTCACTTACGTAGGCCACCGTGAAGACACTGAAGAACAAGGTGTTGTTCTGCGTGAGATCTTCCTGAGCAATCAAATCCGTTTTAACAAGCCTCAAGACAAGTTATACGCAGGTCAGATTGACCGCATGGATAACTTCGTTTTGCGTTACCGCGCTCTGAGTAATCAATATGAGCAACATAAAAGCCCAATGCGTGGCTTGTGTGGTATGCGCGCTGGCTTGATTCCTCACCAGTTATATATTGCTCATGAAGTTGGTCGCCGTCACGCTCCTCGAGTTTTGCTTGCCGATGAAGTTGGCCTAGGTAAGACCATCGAAGCCGGTATGATTATTCACCAGCAGGTATTGTCCGGTCGTGCCGAGCGAATCCTTATCGTTGTTCCTGAAACGCTTCAACATCAGTGGTTGGTTGAGATGATGCGTCGCTTCAATTTGCACTTTTCTATCTTTGATGAAGAGCGTTGTATTGAAGCCTTTGCCGAAGCTGAAAATCCATTTGATACCCAGCAATACGTGCTGTGTTCCCTCGACTTCTTGCGCAAGAGCCGCAAGCGTTTTGAGCAAGCACTGGAAGGTGATTGGGATCTATTGGTTGTCGATGAAGCGCACCACCTTGAGTGGAGTCAAGATAAACCAAGTCGTGAGTACCAAGTTGTGGAAGGACTCGCTGAGCGCACGCCAGGTGTGTTACTACTCACTGCTACGCCTGAACAGTTAGGTCGTGAGAGTCACTTTGCACGTCTGCGTCTTCTTGATGCTGACCGCTTCTATGACTACGAAGCGTTCGTTAAAGAAGAAGAGCAATATGCACCAGTTGCGGATTCCGTTACGGCTCTATTCTCTGGTGAAAAGCTTGCTGATGAAGCGAAGAACCAGATCACCGAACTTCTATCAGAACAGGATGTTGAACCATTATTTCGTATCATCGAAAGCGATGCTGCAGAAGAAGAAAAAGCATCGGCACGCCAAGAGCTGATTGATAACCTGATGGATCGCCATGGTACTGGACGCGTGCTTTTCCGTAACACGCGTGCTGCAATTAAGGGTTTCCCTGAGCGTAATGTTCACCTGCTACCTATGCCAATTCCTCAGCAATACACAACCTCAATGCGTGTATCGGGCATGATTGGCGGCAAGATGTCTCCTGAAGCGCGTGCGATGAAGATGCTATACCCTGAAGAGATCTTCCAAGAGTTTGAAGGTGAAGATTCTAGCTGGTGGCAGTTTGACTCTCGTGTGAACTGGCTACTAGAAAAAATCACAGACAAACGCAGTGAGAAGATTCTTGTTATTGCCTCTCGTGCAAGTACAGCATTGCAATTGGAGCAAGCACTACGTGAACGGGAAGGTATCCGTGCCACTGTTTTCCATGAAGGCATGTCTATCATTGAGCGTGACAAAGCAGCCGCTTACTTTGCTCAAGAAGAGGGTGGTGCTCAGGTACTGATTTGTAGTGAGATTGGCTCTGAGGGACGTAACTTCCAGTTTGCTAACCAGCTAGTGATGTTCGACCTGCCATTCAATCCTGATTTGTTAGAGCAGCGTATTGGTCGTTTGGACCGTATTGGTCAAAGTCGTGATATCGATATTCATGTGCCATATCTAGAGGGTACCTCACAAGGTATTCTTGCTCGCTGGTTCAATGAAGGTTTGAATGCCTTTGCTGAGACCTGTCCAACGGGGCGTGCGGTTTATGATAAGTACTCTGAAGATATCATCAACATGCTTGCAACGGGTGACATTGAGCAGCTTGATGAAGTGATCGAAGCGTCTGCGGCGATGAACAAGGAGCTAAAAGCGCAACTGGAGCAAGGCCGCGACCGCCTGCTAGAGATGCACTCTAACGGTGGTGACAAGGCGCTAGAGATTGTTGATACGATTTCATCAACCGATGGTGATACTAACCTAGTGACATTCGCTTTGAGCCTATTCGATACCATTGGCCTTAACCAAGACGATAAAGGTGAAAATGCACTAGTGGTAACCCCATCGGAGCACATGATGGTGCCAAGCTACCCAGGTTTACCATATGAGGGTGCAACGATTACCTTTGACCGTGACACAGCATTGTCTCGTGAAGACATGAACTTCATCAGTTGGGAGCACCCAATGATTCAAGGTGGTATTGATTTGCTTCTGAGTGAAGGCGTGGGCACATCTGCGGTATCGTTGCTAAAGAACAAGGCACTACCTGTAGGTACCATCCTACTTGAACTCGTTTACTTAGTGGATGCACAAGCACCGAAACGTTCTGGTATCGGTCGCTTCCTTCCACCAACACCAATTCGAATGATGTTGGATGGCCGTGGTAATGACCTATCTGAGCAAGTAGAGTTTGAAAGCTTTAACCGCCAGCTCAGCCCTGTTAATCGTCACCTTGCTAGCAAACTTGTAAACTCTGTGCAAAACGAGGTTCATAAGCTGATTGAAGCGGGTGAAGGTCATATCGGTGCGAAGGTTGAACTGGTTCGTGAACAAGCGGAGAAAGAGATGCAAGCAAGCCTAAATGGTGAGTTAGAACGCCTGCAAGCTCTCAAAGCGGTGAACCCGAACATCCGTGATGAAGAGATCGAAGCGATTGATGATCAAATTAAAGAGCTCAGCGGTTACATCGCGAAGGCGCAAGTTCAGCTTGATTCACTACGTTTGATCGTCGTGAGCCACAACTAGCAACAACGTTTATCTTGTTCAGCCTTTAGACATACGTTACCTCTACCCAAAATAATTGGAGTTGCAGCGCGGCAACAAGGCAATTCATCCCTATGAGCATAGGTGTTCTATGTGATTAGGGTTAGTTGACGCAGTTAACAAAGCTGCAGCTTCAAGTATGAAGGGTATAAGGGCTGAATTGCTTTCTGGAAAACTATAACAATGGCAATGCTTGAATACACACCGCCGACGGATCCTTGGATTGACTCTGTCTATGAGGACGACGATATATTGGCTGTGAATAAGCCCTCTGGTTTACTGTCTGTCCCAGGCAGGGCACCTGAGCATTACGACAGCATGTGGAGTCGAGTGGTAGAGTTGTATCCTGAAGCGCAGGTTGTGCATCGATTGGATATGTCGACGTCCGGCCTTATGCTGTTTGCAAAGCACAAAGAAGCAGAAAGAAGCCTCAAAAAACAGTTTCAATATCGCCTAACACACAAGATCTATTATGCACGTGTATGGGGAAATATCGATGAATCTGGCGAGGTAGACTTACCACTGATTTGTGATTGGCCTAACCGTCCACGCCAAAAGGTTTGTTACCAAGATGGAAAGCCTTCACTGACTAATTTTCAGCGAGCAAAGCTAGAGGAACAAACCTCAATCGTACGCCTATTACCTATTACAGGTCGTTCTCATCAATTGCGAGTCCACATGCAAGCGATTGGTTGCCCTATTGTTGGTGATGAATTTTATGCAACTCCTGAGGCATTGGCCTTCAGTGAACGCTTAGAATTGCACGCTGCTGAACTGAGCTTCTATCATCCAGCGACAGAAAAATTACAAACGATTTTTGTGCCTTGTGACTTCTACCCCGAAGCAAAAGGGGAAATTCTGCAACACTTTACAGCACCAGACGTTTTACCAGACTACAAAACACTGCCACGTAGTTAACCCACTCAATGTTCGTGTGTATGGGGTAGTGAGAAAGGAACATCGATGTCACTACCTCAAAACAACATTACCAAACCTCATATCGTCTTTCTTGACCGAGCGACAATTCCACCACAGATAAAATTACCTCAACTTCAGTTTGAGCATGATTGGATTGAGTACGACTACACGTCTGCTGAAGAGGTTGAATCACGTCTAGTTGATGCCGACATCGTGATTACCAATAAGGTTGTACTTACGGCAGAACTATTAGCTAAGTTCCCCAATATCAAGATGATTGCGGTTTCTGCAACGGGAACTAATAACCTTGATATAGAGTACTGCCAGTCCGCGGGTATTGCGGTGACGAATATTCAAGGCTATGCCACTCGGTCGGTGCCTGAGCATGTCATTGCTATGCTGTTTGCTCTGCGACGAAATCTGATCGGCTATCATCAAGATATCCAGAAGGGGGAATGGCAGCGAAATAAGCAGTTCTGTTTCTTTACTCACCCAATTGGTGATGTTGCGGGCTCCACTATCGGAATTATTGGCAGTGGTGCTCTAGGGCAGGCTACCGCGACCTTAGCTACAGCAATTGGTATGAAGGTACTGTTTGCTGAGCGTAAGGGAGCAACGACTGTTCGTGATGGTTATCTGCCATTTGATACGGTACTCGAGCAATCGGATGTGCTCACACTACATTGTCCATTGACTGCTGAGACTAAAAATCTGATTTCAAGTGATGAGTTTGCGCAGATGAAATCCTCTGCAATTCTGATCAATGCGGGACGTGGTGGGCTTGTTGATGAGAAGGCATTAATAACAGCCCTTAAGTGTGGTGAGCTCTCCGGAGCTGGTGTGGATGTATTTACCGAGGAGCCTGCTGGTGATTCAAATCCTCTGATCGCTAACATGGATCTGCCTAATCTACTTCTTACACCCCATGTCGCGTGGGGTAGTGATAGTGCGATTCAACGCCTTGCTGATATCTTAGGTGAAAATATAGAGGCGTTCGTTGCTGGGCGAATGCAAAACCGAGTGGTTTAGTCTCGTTTATCCTCGAAACAACCTTGAATACAAGAGGGGCTGACACATGTGTCAGCCCCTCTTGGCTTTTATCGACTGGTGAGCATCAGCCTTGTGGTTTAATCACCATCACATTGATCGGTGAGTTCTGGACAACCTTGCTCGCAACAGAACCAAGTACCACTTTGTCCATACGAGAGCGTTTATGACTTGGCATCACAATAAGGTCAGCACCAAGCTTCTCTGCAAAGTCTAGAATGGTTGCGTATGGCTTACCTTCAGCAACGTGGGTTTTGTAGATCGCCTTATCTGCAATATGTGTATCAGCAAATGTTTTAAGCTGGTTCTTCACATCTTTCTTCATGTCATTCGCCGCATCTTTTGGAAAGTAAGTCGCGACCATCGACATGTGAATGCCTGGCAATACGTTGAGTAGGTGAATCTCGGCATTCGATTGCTGAGCAAGCCATACAGCCTGAGCAACAGCTTTATCAGAAAAGCCTTTATCATTGAGATCAACTGGAACAAGGATCTGCTTATACATGGTTCTTTCTCTTATCAATGGCACACCGTTATAAGGTGTGCCTATTCTATTTTCGTTAAGTGTAAACTTAGCTAAAACATCGATTATTGATTTAAGCGCTGATTTCTTGTTTTTTAGCGCGGCGACGTTGATTCACACCCATCGCAATCAAAATAAGCAGCGCAGGAACAAATACCCACTCTTTCATTGGACGATCAGCATCAACCACTACGGAGCGAATTTCCCAATCGAAATCGATACCTGCTGCCTCTGCAGGGCTTCCGAACTCAACCATATCAACGATCATTCGGCCGCTGTTTTCAGTCAGCATTAACCCCATTGAAGAGATACGTTCTTCAGCGGTGGTTGCACGGTCATCAAATGGAAGGCGAACGGTTTTAGACCTGTAGTCCCCCTCAAGATTTTCACCAGCAACCTGAAGCTCGATAGACTTACCGACATCAAGTTTTTCTGTTATCTGTGCGATCTCAGTACCCGGGTGTAGAACCTTCGCTGGGTAGAGCTGATCCCACCAGAAGCCAGGACGGAAAAAGCTGAATGTCAGCACTAGTAGTAGAACGGTCTCCCACCATTTATTACGTGTGAACCACCAACCTTGAGTCGCAGCAGAGAAGATCAACATTGCGAGCGTTGCAGAGAAGATAGTCAGCAGTAGGTGCCACCATGAATCGATACCCATCATAAGAAGCTGAGTATTGAACACGAACATAAATGGCAGTATCGCGGTCCGGATATCGTAGGTGAAACCTTGGATACCAGTACGAATTGGATCTGACTTAGCGATTGCCGCTGCCGCAAAAGCAGCCAGACCTACTGGAGGCGTATCATCGGCAAGGATACCGAAGTAGAACACGAACAAGTGAACGGCAATGAGTGGGATGATCAGACCGTGAGCAGCACCTAGCGTAACGATTACTGGTGCCATCAGGGTTGATACTACGATGTAGTTTGCCGTTGTTGGCAGACCCATACCCAGAATCAAGCTGATTACCGCTGTAAACAGCAGCATTAGGATAATGCTACCACCAGAAATGAACTCAACAAAGTCGGTCATGACTAGGCCGATACCCGTCAATGTCACCACACCAACAACCGTACCAGCGGCTGCTGTTGCAACACCGATACCGATCATATTGCGAGCACCAGAAACCAAGCTCTCTAGAAGGTCGACAAAACCGGCTTTTGCTTGGTCAGAAACATCACCTTTAGCACCCATTAGCACCATCAGTGGGCGCTGAGTGATCAAGATGAAGATCATGAATACCGTTGCCCAGAATGCGGATAGACCAGGAGAGAAACGCTCAACCGTTAGACACCATACCAGAACCACAATCGGCAGTAGGAAGTGCAGACCAGACTTAATGGTTGGGCCAGGATCTGGAACCTCATTAAGCTCAGCATCAATCTCGATACCACCTTCCGCTTGATACTTGGCTGAAATACGAACTAAGCCAATGTAAGCGAGTAGTAGAGCAACGGTAACAATTGGTGTTGCTGCAGCGCCGAACACATCTTTCGTCCAACCCACACCGTAGTATACCGCCGCACTGATCACGCATAGGCCCAAGATGGTACCGGTGAATGATAGTAGGCTTTGTACAAGCGTTGGGTTATGGCGGCGTGGAAGACCCGTCATACCGGCTTTACATGCTTCTAGATGAACAATGTACAGCAGGGCGATATAAGAAATAAGGGCAGGAAGAAGGGCCGCCTTGATAACTTCAACGTATGAGATACCGACATATTCAACCATCAAGAATGCTGCTGCACCCATGATAGGTGGTGTCAGCTGACCGTTGGTTGACGCCGCAACCTCTACTGCACCTGCTTTGGTGCCCGGGAAGCCAACACGCTTCATCAGAGGAATAGTGAATGTACCAGTTGTTACTACGTTAGCAATTGATGAACCAGAGACTAGACCTGATAGGCCAGATGCGACAACCGCAGCTTTTGCAGGACCGCCACGCATGTGACCAAGTAATGAGAATGCCACTTTAATGAAGTAGGCACCGGCACCTGCTCGCTCAAGCATGGCACCGAACAGTACAAACAGGAATACAAACGACGTCGATACACCAAGAGCTACACCAAATACACCCTCTGTTGTCAGCCATAGGTGTGACATCGCTTTGTTAAGGCTTGCACCCTTGTGAGCGATAACGTCTGGCATGTGTGGACCACCAAAGGTGTATAGCAAGAACACGGCTGCCACGACCATCAACGGTGGACCTAATGCACGGCGTGTTGCTTCAAGCAGAAGTACCATCCCCGATACCGCAGCCACAATATCAAATGTCGTTGGTGCACCAGAGCGACCTGCAAGTGCTTCATAGAATAGGTAGATATAGGCAGCAGAGAAGCTACCTGCTAGTGCTAATACCCAATCCAATGGTGGGATTCTATCTCGAGGAGAGCGGGCTAGTGCTGGGTAAGCAGTAAATGCTAAGAAGATAGCAAACATCAAGTGAATTGAGCGTGCTTGAGTATCATTGAGCACGCCAAAGTCAAAAATAAACGGCAACGGTGAAGCGTACCAAAGTTGGAAAAGAGACCAACAAAGTGGCACAAACCATAATATCTTGCCCGGCAATCCGCGTGGATTTCGCGCACCGGTATCGGCCTGTGCAACCATATCTTGCACATCTTGAGACGGTGAGTTTGTCTGCGTCATGTACTTTGTTCCTTGTAATCGTCTACTCCAAACGAATATTGGAGCATGCTCTCTGCGTGTGTATTGTTTTTATTTGCAGTGTTTATTGGGCTTTATGTTGTGTCGATAAACGTAATTCTAGACACTAAATAGATCGCGTGAGGTTAATCATTGAATTTAGTATGGGATTGCTACGCGATAAAAACCGCTAGGGAGGCTATAAGCCCCCCTAGAACATCAACTCCAATTATTTTGGGTATAGAGCTGAGGTTATTTTAGAAGACCAGCTTCTTTGTAGTATTTCTCTGCACCTGGGTGTAGAGGAATAGACAGACCCGCTTGAACCATATCTTCTTTCTTCAGGTTCGCGAATGCAGGGTGTAGGCGCTTAAACGTATCGAAGTTCTCGAATACTGCTTTCGCAACGTTGTAAGCAACTTCGTCAGAAACGTCTGATGTTGTTACCATCGTTGCCGCAACACCGAAGCTGTTTACGTCTGCTTCTGTACCGCGGTACATGCCTGCAGGTACTGTGCTGTATGCGTAGTATGGGTTTGCTTCAACGATCTTGTCGATTTCAGCACCAGTCGCAGAGACTAGTTTCGCATCACAAGATGTAGTTGCTTCTTTGATTGAGCCGTTCGGGTGACCAACCATGTAGATGAATGCATCAATCTTGTTGTCACAAAGCGCTTGTGAACGCTCAGAACCTTTAAGTTCAGAAGCTAGTTTGAAGCTGTCGTTTGTCCAACCCATTGCGTCCATAACCACGCCCATAGTCGCGCGGTCACCTGAGCCAGGGTTACCGATGTTTACGCGCTTACCTTTAAGGTCTGCAACGTTTTCGATACCTGCGTCAGAGCGAGCAATGATATTGAATGGTTCTGTGTGAAGAGAGAACATTGCACGTAGCTTGTTGTACGGACCTTGTTCTTCAAATTTGCTTGTACCGTTGTAGCCGTGGTACTGCCAGTCAGACTGAACAACACCGAAATCTAGCTCGCCTGCACGCATCGTGTTGACGTTGTAGATAGAGCCACCAGTTGATTCTACTGAACAACGAATGTTGTGGTCTTTACGGCCTTTGTTAACAAGCTTACAAATCGCACCGCCTGTTGGGTAGTAAACACCCGTTACAGAACCAGTACCGATAGTGATGAACTCTTGAGCGTTAACGGCGCCTGCGCCCATAACAGCAGCGGCAATAGCACCGACCTGTAGAAGTTTATTAAATGCCATGAAATATTCCTTCCTTATCCATTATCAGTCCTGCAAATTTATTGTAGTTGTTGCAGGAGTTTCCTCATTGGAAACGGCATCTTTTTCAATCCAAACTTTGAAAAAGTGGCTGAATTATACCTAAAAAAAGGAACAAAATTATACGATTGTTAACATTCGTGGCTAAAAACCCTACAGGTCAATAAATAAATGTTATGAGTTGATTGGTGTTATATTGTTTTAAATCAATGACTTAAGTTGTGAATTGAGAGGGATGCAGTATTTTTAACTATGTGATCCCCATCACAGAATGATATCTTGCCGTGATGGGAGTTAAATTATGTGCTTTAGCCTGCGTATTCGAACAGTTCACAGACTGATTTGAACAGTTCTTCTGTAGAAACTGTCAGTGTTGGAGTGATAAAGATCGTGTCATCACCAGCAACGACACCCAGAATACCTTCTGATTTGCCAAGCGAGTCCAGTAGACGAGCGATAAGTTGAGCAGCACCAGGACCGGTGTGGATCACAACCAACGCGTTGTTGTAATCGATATCTAGTACCAGCTCACGTAGAGAGCTTGATACAGTTGGTACACCTAGCTCTGCTGGTAAGCAGTAAACCATTTCCATTTTTGCGTTACGAGTGCGAACAGCACCGAACTTAGTCAGCATACGTGACACTTTGGATTGGTTGATGTTTTCAAAGCCTTCTAGCTTTAATGCATCTACGATCTCGCCCTGAGAGCCGAAGCGCTCTTCTTTCAATAGGGATTTAAATGCACGAACGAGGTTATCTTGTTTTTCGTTATTTCGCATGGCTCTCAAATTTTCTTGTAACATATTTTATCAGTATTTTCGCATAGATGCGCAAACAGACCAAATCATAGATTGAATTCTGTTAGAAATATCACTGTAAACTTAAGTTGATAGATTCAGATTCTAAATGTCTATAAATCTATATACAGGAAGGCTTTACATAAAAATGCTGCCGTCTGCACAAGTCGCAGATGTTGGGGGTGCGCAAGGTCGCAAACCTGAGGTTAATGTATTGTAAAGAATATGTGCTTCAGATAGCGTCGAATATAGAAATGTACCTTACTAAAACGATATAAGAGAAACATTCTCAAGGAGAATAACCCCATGAAAGTAGCTGTTATTGGTGCCGCTGGTGGCATCGGCCAAGCCCTAGCTCTGTTGTTAAAAAATCGTCTTCCTGCTGGTTCAGATCTAGCACTTTATGATATCGCTCCAGTAACCCCTGGTGTTGCAGCGGATCTTAGCCATATCCCTACACCGGTTTCTATTAAAGGCTACGCAGGTGAAGATCCAACCCCGGCACTTGAAGGTGCGGATGTGGTTCTGATCTCGGCTGGTGTTGCTCGTAAGCCTGGTATGGATCGCGCGGATCTATTCAACGTGAATGCCGGTATTGTTAAGTCACTCGCTGAGAAGATCGCGGTTGTATGTCCTCAGGCATGCGTAGGTATCATTACAAACCCAGTGAATACGACGGTACCAATTGCTGCAGAAGTATTGAAGAAAGCAGGTGTTTACGACAAGCGTAAGCTATTTGGTGTGACAACTCTGGATGTTATCCGTTCTGAGACATTCGTCGCTGAGCTGAAGCAGCGCGATCCAGGTGAGATTCGTGTTCCTGTTATCGGCGGTCACTCAGGCGTGACTATCCTGCCACTACTATCTCAAGTAGAAGGTGTCGAGTTCACTACAGAAGAAGTAGAAGCACTAACTAAGCGAATTCAGAATGCAGGTACAGAAGTAGTAGAAGCCAAAGCGGGTGGTGGCTCAGCAACGCTTTCTATGGGTCAAGCAGCATGTCGCTTCGGTCTAGCTTTAGTGAAGGCTCTTCAAGGTGAAGAGAATGTTATTGAGTGTGCTTACGTTGAAGGAGAAGGTGAACATGCACCATTCTTCGCACAGCCCGTTAAGCTGGGTAAAGACGGTGCAGAAGCTATCTTAAGCTATGGTGAGTTAAGTGACTTCGAGCGTGCTTCTTTGGACAGTATGCTAGAGACGCTAAATGGCGATATCCAGATTGGTGTGGATTTCGCTAAGTAATCTATACCCTTCATTCTTGAAGCTGCAGCTTTGTTAACTGCGCCAACTCACCGGAACGCCGGTCGCCCAAATCACATAGTAAATCTATGTTCATAGGGCTGAATTGGCTTGATGCCGCGCTGCAACTCCAATTATCCTGGGTATGTAAGTCTATTTCAGATAACAAAGCCGATCATTC
Organism: Vibrio maerlii; assembly: GCF_003415655.1. Lineage (GTDB taxonomy): Bacteria > Pseudomonadota > Gammaproteobacteria > Enterobacterales > Vibrionaceae > Vibrio > Vibrio maerlii. The sequence goes on along the minus strand of NZ_QRHC01000011.1, from coordinate 116,084 downwards.
GATCGGCTTTTTTGATCCTCTCTTAATCCTGTTCGTAAATATAGGGATAATGCCAATAGGGAGGAGGATCTAATGGGACAAGTAACGAAAGGAATGTGGGTTGAGCACCAGCATGGTTTGGGGCGCATTCTCGTAATCGATGAACAAGAGCAAGTGGCACTGGTTGAGTCGCACAGCGATCACGAACAATATGCAGTGCCAATCGAAGAGCTTGAAGAGCAACTTCAAATGCATAACGGTTGTGACCGCTATTATTAGTACAAGCCCTAATTTGATTAGTTAAGCTCTTAAAAACATCTTAAAAACAAAAGAAGGGTTGACGAGAAACGTCAACCCTTCATCATTCTAGCCTCTAGCCTCTAGCCTCTAGCCTCTAGCCTCTAGCCTCTAGCCTCTAGCCTCTAGCCTCTAGCCTCTAGCCTCTAGCCTCTTACTTACTGCGCTTTACAGCAAGGTGAGCCAAAGTAATCAATGCTTGCTTATATTCAGATTCTGGTAAGATATCGAGCTCGGCAATCGCTTTGTCCGCCTCTTCTAGTGCGCGCTGTGTCGTGTACTCCAGTGAGCCCGTGTCCTTCATGGCTTGCATTATATCCTCAAGGCGTTCCATGCCATTAGTGTGTTCAATAGCATCACGGATCATCTGCGCTTGCTCTTCTGTACCACGCTTCATTGCATAGAGAAGAGGAAGGGTTGGTTTACCTTCTGCAAGGTCATCACCGACGTTCTTACCCATCTCTTTACCATCGGCAGTGTAGTCCATCACATCATCGATAAGCTGGAAAGCTGTGCCTAGGTACTTACCGTAGTTCTGTAGAGCGGTTTCTACCTCTTGTGGGGCGTCATTGAGGATAGCACCAATTTGTGTGGCTGCTTCAAATAGGCGAGCTGTCTTTGAGTAGATCACCTGCATATAGCTTTCTTCAGTGGTATTCGGATCATTACAGTTCATTAACTGTAAAACCTCACCCTCTGCGATCACGTTCACCGCTTCACTCATTAGCTCAAGGATCTTTAATGATCCTAGCTGAGTCATCATTTGGAATGAGCGAGTGTAAATAAAGTCACCGACTAATACTGAAGCCGCATTGCCAAATGCTGCATTTGCTGTCGCCTTACCACGACGCATGTCTGACTCATCAACCACATCATCGTGCAGTAGAGTGGCTGTATGAATGAATTCAATGAAAGCAGCAGCGGTTGTATGAGCTTGCCCTTGGTAACCAAGAGCGCGTGCAGATAAGAGAGCTAAAAGAGGGCGTAGACGCTTGCCACCACCGCTGACGATATAAAAACCCAGTTGGTTAATTAAACTCACATCGGAATTGAGTTGAGCTTGAATTGTTTCGTTAACTTTTGCCATGTCATCGGCAGTAAGCGCTTGGATAGCTTTAAAATCCATTCTAAATCCGGCTGAAGTAAGGCCCAGTAAGGGTTATTGATATTATTTGTTGTGGGGATAATACACTAAAAAACATTGATTAATACATCACTTAAGGGCATGATTGGCGCACTTTTCTTTGGCGATTAGCTTTTCGCCAATTTTTTAAAAATATGGCTTGTCATAGGCGAATCTCTTCTGTAGAATCTGCGCCCTATTGATGATTAGTTTAGCGCACACCCACTTCGTTCAAATAAAGAACAATGGCTGTGCGGAAAAAGCGGAGTAAAATATGTACGCTGTTTTCCAATCTGGTGGTAAACAACACCGTGTAAGCGAAGGTCAAACTCTTCGTTTAGAGAAATTAGACGTTGAAACTGGTGCAACAGTTGAATTTGATAAAGTTCTTCTAGTTGCTAACGGTGAAGAAATCACTGTTGGTGCACCTCTTGTTGAAGGTGGTAAGGTTACTGCGGAAGTAGTACAACACGGTCGTGGCGATAAAGTTAAAATCGTTAAGTTCCGTCGTCGTAAGCACTCTCGTAAGCAACAAGGCCACCGTCAGTGGTTCACTGAAGTGAAAATCACTGGCATTAACGCTTAAGTTTTAGGAGAGTTTAACAATGGCACACAAAAAAGCTGGCGGTTCTACTCGTAACGGCCGCGATTCAGAAAGTAAACGTCTTGGTGTTAAGCGTTTCGGTGGTGAATCTGTACTAGCAGGTAACATCATCGTTCGTCAACGTGGTACTAAGTTCCACGCAGGCACTAACGTTGGTATCGGTAAAGACCACACTCTATTCGCTCTTACTGAAGGTAAAGTGAAGTTCGAAGTTAAAGGTCCTAAAAACCGTAAATTCGTTAGCATCGAAGCTGAGTAATTTCTCGCTGAGATAACGAATTAGCTTTCAAGCTGAATTCAAAAGCCCTGCCTATTTGGCAGGGTTTTTTATTTATGAAAAGACCTTGGATCTTAGGCCTTAGACCATAGGTTCCTGACGACAGGGATTTACGTTCTAATGTCTACTAGACTTAATTTGTGCTGACTCCAAGCTGAGAAGCTTCGAGCTCAGTAGGGTTCCCACGAGACAGAGTGGAGTAAAAGATGAAATTCGTTGATGAAGCAACGGTAAAAGTAGAAGCGGGCGACGGCGGTAATGGTGTTGTGAGCTTCTGGCGTGAAAAGTTCGTTGCTAAAGGTGGCCCAGATGGTGGCGACGGCGGTGACGGCGGTGACGTCTATATCCAGGCAGATGAAAACCTAAATACCCTGATCGATTACCGATTCCAGCGTTTCTACAATGCCGATCGTGGTGAGAACGGTCGTGGTGGTAACTGTACTGGTAAACGTGGTCAAGACAAGGTACTAAAAGTACCTGTTGGTACACGTGCAGTTGATATCCACACCAACGAGATCGTTGCCGAAGTTGCTGAACACGGCAAGAAGGTAATGGTGGCAAAAGGTGGTTGGCATGGTCTAGGTAACACGCGCTTTAAGTCTTCTGTAAATCGCGCTCCTCGTCAAAAGACCATGGGTACAAAGGGTGAGGTTCGTGAGCTGCGTTTAGAGCTTCTTCTACTTGCTGATGTAGGTATGCTTGGTCTGCCAAATGCAGGTAAATCAACCTTTATCCGTTCTGTATCTGCGGCAAAACCTCGTGTTGCAGACTACCCATTTACGACACTTATCCCTAGTCTAGGTGTGGTGAACGTGGTTCCTGAGAAGAGCTTCGTTGTTGCCGACATCCCAGGCTTGATCGAAGGTGCTGCAGATGGTGCAGGTCTAGGTATTCGCTTCCTAAAACACCTTGAGCGTTGTCGCGTACTTCTGCACATGATCGATATTATGCCGATCGATCAAAGCGATCCGGTAGAAAATGCACTCACGATTATTGATGAACTTGAGCAATATAGCGAAAAAGTTGCGCAGAAACCGCGCTGGTTGATTTTCAACAAAGTTGATTTGATGCCAGAAGAAGAAGCGGAAGAAGTCATCCAACGCGTGCTTGATGCATTAGGTTGGGAAGATGAGTACTTCAAGATCTCTGCGGTAAATAAGAAAGGCACCAAAGACCTTTGCTTTAAGCTGTATGAGTTTATGGAAAACCTACCTCGTGAAGAAGAAGAGACTTCTGAAGAAGAGAAAGTCGATTTCATGTGGGATGATTACCATAAAGACGCAATGAGTGGCAACGAAGTTGTGACCGATGATGATTGGGACGATTGGGATGACGAAGAAGATGACGGCCACGTTATCTACGTTCGTGACTAATTTCTCTCAAGCAGAGAAGAATTCTAAACCGCAACTCTATAGAGTTGCGGTTTTTTTATACCTAGATCATATTGGTTCGTTGAGAAACTAGGCAAAATACGACTTAGTTAGTTTTATAGGGAAATAAACATGTCTTCTCGACAAAGGAGTGTCTCGCGCTTAATTGCGCAGGCAGGGCAGATGCTGTTAGCTCACGGAGCTGAGAGTACATTGGTTGGCGATATTATGCGTCGTATTGGTCTTGCGGCAGGCATGAACGAAGTCGAGGTATCACTCTCGGCGAGCTCTTTGGTCGTAACCACTATCGATAAAGATCATTGTATGACTACGGCAAGGCGTTGTGCGGATCGTGGGATCAACATGCGAGTTGTCACTCAGGTCCAAAGGATCTGTATTATGATGGAGCGGGGGATCCTTGATTATCGCTTTGCTCAGATCAAGCTCGATCAAATTAGTCCTGAGCGTTATAACCGCTGGTTAGTGGTATTGATGATAGGCCTTTCGTGCGCTGCATTTGCTCGTCTTGCTGGCGGCGATTGGTCAGTATTCATGGTGACCTTCATCGCATCAGCAACGGGGATGGTGGTTCGCCAAGAGATTGGCCATCGTCACTTTAATCCTTTACTTAACTTCGGTTGCACTGCTTTTATTACAACACTTGTGTCGGCACAGGGCTTCATTCATCAAATCGGCAATGCTCCTGAGTTAGCAATGGCGTCATCAGTTCTCATGTTGGTTCCTGGTTTTCCATTGATCAACTCGGTCGCAGATATGCTCAAAGGCTACATCAATATGGGGATTGCTCGTTTTGTGATGGCGAGTTTACTTACGCTCTCGACCTGCCTTGGTATTGTCGCAGCGATGAGTGTTACCGGTGTTTGGGGGTGGGGAAGCTAATGGATATCTACGCTTTAATTCTCGGACTAATCAATGATATGTTCTTTGCAGCTATTCCGGCTGTGGGCTTTGCCCTAGTTTTTAACGTTCCTCAAAAAGCATTGGTTTATTGTGCGATTGGAGGGGCTTTAGGACATGGCTCTCGCTACTTGATGATGCAGTTTGGTATCCCTATCGAATGGGCGACATTCTTTGCAGCGACTTTGGTCGGTATGATTGGTGTGCATTGGTCGCATCGTTTCTTTGCCCACCCCAAAGTGTTCACTGTCGCAGCCTTGATTCCTATGGTTCCTGGTGTTTTCGCCTTTAAAGCGATGATCGCGATGGTTGAAATCAACCAACTTGGCTATCAACCTGAATTGATTGCCACGTTAATGGAAAACTTCCTCAAGGCGATGTTCATTATCGCTGGCTTAGCGGTTGGCCTAGCGGTTCCAGGACTGCTATTCTATCGCCGCAAACCAATCGTATAGAACGTTGTAAACACAACCTTAGGGAATAGAGATGATCATCAGCATGATTGCCGCGATGGCAAATAACCGCATTATTGGTAAAGACAACCAGATGCCTTGGCACTTACCGGCGGACTTTGCTTGGTTTAAGCGTTGTACTATGGGTAAGCCAGTCGTGATGGGACGCAAGACTTATGAATCGATCGGTCGTCCACTCCCAGGTCGTACAAACATTGTTATTAGCCGTGACGCGAGCCTAAAAATCGAAGGCGTAGTGACGGTGACCTCTATCGAAGAGGCGCTAAAAGCCGCCGGTAACGTGGAAGAAGTAATGATCATCGGCGGTGGTTCGATTTACGAAAGTTGCTTACCACTGGCAGATAAGCTGTATCTCACTTTCATTCAAGCAGAGGTCGATGGTGATACTCAGTTCCCATCATGGGGTGAAGCCTATCAAGAGAGTTACTCTGAGGCTTTCACTGCCAATGAAAAGAATCAATATGATATGAGATTTGTGGTGTTGGAAAAGAGTTCCTAGTTGCAAGTGCCTAGTTCCGAGAAATACTCTAGGTACTAGGTGCTCAAACTCTTTTGTTCAAAATATTGCTTATCTTCCCAACGTAGCATCGTCAGGTGACCACCCCAAACGCATCCAGTGTCTAATCCGATCACATTGTGGGATTCCGTGCCCATTAAAGCTGCCCAGTGGCCAAATAGTACGATTTTTTCCAATGATGTTCGGTTAGGTAGCGAAAACCAGGGCAGTAGTTCATCGCTGGCTACTTCTTCTGGTGGTAGCTTGCATTTAAAGTCTAGACGCCCATCTTCAAATACAAATCGCATTCGAGTGTAGGCATTGATGATATAACGATAGCGTTCGATACCCGTTAGTGACTCATCCCAGTAATCAGGGCCATTGCCATACATCTCTTTGATTAACCATTGCCACTCGCTGGAACGAAGCAAGGCTTCTATTTCTTGAGCACATGCTTTAGCTGTATTTAGACCCCATTGTGGTGAGATACCTGCATGACACATCACGAAGTCATCATGTTCGGCAAGCAATGGTTGCTGGCGAAGCCAGGTCAGTAGTTCATCTCTATCCGGTGCAGAGAAGATCGCGGCAGTTTTATCTTTGTCTTTCACTCGATGGATGCCTTCTGATACTGCTAACAGGTGTAGGTCATGATTGCCTAGAACTGGGCGAGCGCTCGCTCCTAATGATTTTACAAATCTCAGTGTTTCTAGTGATTTAGGTCCTCGAGCGACAAGGTCTCCGGCAATCCACAGCGTATCTTTTTGTGGTTGGAAGTTAGCTTGTTGCAGTAACAGTTGCAGTTCATCGAAACAGCCTTGGATATCTCCAACGATGTAGTTTGCCATTGATAGGGTCTCTAGTTCAGGATATTGGGTATAGCGAGACGGAAAGGGTCAATCTCGGTAGTAAAGGACTCACCATTCTCATCATGCAGAATGTATTGACCCTGCATGACACCCAGTGGCGTTTCGATAATCGTGCCACTGGTATAGGTATACTCATCAAAGCTCTTGATTACCGGCTGTTTACCGACTACACCGTCGCCCTCAACCGTCAATTGTTTACCGTTCGCATCGGTGATCAACCAGCGTCGGCTCATCAGCTGAACTTGCTGTTGGCTGAGGTTCTTAATGGTAATTAAATAGGCAAAGGTATAGCGGTCTTCATCTGGGCTTGATTGCTCAGGAATATACTTGGTTTGAACCTGTATTTTTATGCAAGGGGAACTATCCATGTTGTCTCCTTTTTGCTTCGCTTTAGATAATAATAAGCCAAACTCAAAAGAGTTTGGCTTATTTAAGGAATCTAGTTTAAGCGAGGCTTACTTATGATTAGCATCTAACCAGTTAGCCATACCAACGAATTGCTCAAGAGTTAGGTTCTCAGGACGCATCGAAGGATTGATACCGAGTGACTCCAATGTCTCTGCATCCATCAGTGACTTGTAACAGTTACGAACGGTTTTACGGCGTTGGTTAAAGCCGTCGCGACATACTCGGTCAAGCCATTTAAGGCTCGTTGTTGGATGAGGGATCGTTTCGTAAGGCGATAGGCGCACTACTGCAGAATCTACTTTCGGTGGCGGAACAAACGCTGTTGGTGGCACTTCTAGTACCGGCACCACTTTACAGTAGTATTGTGCCATTACCGTCAGGCGACCATATGCTTTACTGCCAGGGCCAGCAGCTAGACGATTAACCACTTCTTTTTGCAGCATGAAATGCATGTCTTGAATGTCTTTGTGAAATTCAAACAAGTGGAACATCAGCGGCGTTGAGATGTTGTATGGCAGATTACCAAAGATGCGTAGTTTGTTGTTTGGCTTCACCAGTTGTGTGAAGTCAAAACGCATTGCATCACCTTCATGGATAGTAAGCTTGTCTGCAAGGTCTGGGTGGTTGCGTAGACGCTCAGCTAGGTCTCTATCCAGTTCGATTACGGTGAACTTGTCGACTTCTTTACCAACAGGTTCAGTAATCGCACCCAAACCAGGACCGATCTCAACTAGGTTCTGACCTGGTTTTGGGTTGATGGATGATACGATCCCATCAATGATGTAAGGATCGTTTAGGAAGTTTTGACCAAAGCGCTTACGGGCTTTGTGTCCTAAGTGGACATCATTTCTCATAGTATTCTCTTAGCTAGGTTTCTTATTTACCAATTCAACGGCATGGGCGAGTGCTGTTCTAAAGCTCCCCGTGTCCGCTTGGCCAGTCCCTGCCAGTTCTAGTGCAGTGCCGTGGTCCACTGAGGTTCGAATGAATGGTAAACCTAAAGTGATGTTCACGGAGCGACCAAAGCCTTTGTACTTAAGTACAGGCAGCACTTGGTCGTGGTACATGCCGAGTACCGTGTCTGCTTGTTGTAAATATTTTTCATTGAAGATGGTATCTGCCGGTAATGGACCGATTAGGTTTATACCATCTTTCTCACGAATTTTGTTCAGTGTCGGGGTAATAGTTTCAATCTCTTCCTTACCCAATACACCGTCTTCACCCGCATGCGGATTTAAACCACACACATAGATATTCGGATTCTTAATCGCGAACTTCTCGACTAAATCTTTATTTAGTATCTCAATGATCTTTTCAAGACGTTCAGCCGTTACCGCTTTAGACACATACGCTAATGGGAGGTGCGTGGTAACCAAGGCGACTCTTAGTCCCTCAGTGGCTAGCATCATTACCACTAGTGGCGTGTTCGACTTTTCTGCGAAGAACTCTGTATGGCCACTGAAGGCAACACCTGCGCGATTAATCACCCCCTTGTGAACGGGGCCGGTGACAATAGCATCAAATTCATCATTCATACAGCCCAAAGCGGCTCTTTCTAATGTTTTTAATACGTAGTGACCGTTTACCTCATTAAGCTCGCCTGCCACCGCAGGTTCTGCCAGTGGAATATGGTCGACAACCAATGAGCCAGCTTGTTGTGCTTGGGGAGCTTGGTTTGCATCATAATCGACAAGAGTGATGTCTAAACCAAGCAACTCCGCACGTTCAGCCAACATATTTTTATCGGCAATCACGACAAGTTGATGCGGCCAATCTTCACTCGCTAGAGCAAGACTAAGGTCCGGCCCTATGCCTGCTGGCTCACCTGCCGTTACCGCAATACGTTTAATTGGCATCGTCTTGCTCTCCGATAACTTCAACGAAGGCACTAGCGCGCATCTCTTGCATCCAAGCTGACGCCTCTTCATTGAACTTACGGTTGAAGAGAATGCGGTAGGCTTTGTTCTTCAGTGCTGAGTCGGTCTTATCAACCTCGCGGCGATCCAGTACCTCAACAATGTGCCAGCCGTGAACGGTTTTAAATGGTTCGCTGATTTGGCCTACTGGCATTGTTTCAACTTGGTGTTTGAACTCAGGAACGTAGAGATCTGGCGTTTGGTAACCGAGTTCACCTTCTTGAGCTGCAGACCCCGGGTCAGCACTGAATTGTTCAGCAAGCTCAGCAAACGTCGCGTCACCAGATTGGATCTGGTTAATGTAGCCTTCGAGTTGGCGCTTAGCACCGTCATCACTCAAGATTACCGATGGCTTGATAAGAATGTGGCGAGCGTTTACTTCCGTTACTGCGACCGTTTCTAGGCCTTTTACATCATCGATTTTCAAAATGTGGAAGCCAACACCACTACGGAATGGGCCAATAATAGAGCCTTTATTTTGGAAGTTGATCTGATCAGCAAAGATGGTTGGCATCTCTTCTTTACGCATCCAACCCCAATCACCACCGCTTAGTGCTTTTGGACCTTTAGAGTAAGTAAGTGCCATCTCACTGAAATTAGCGCCGGCTTGAAGTCGCTTTACAAGCTCGTTAGCCTGCTCTTCAAGCTTAGCTTTCTCCGCATCATCTTCAACGCGTAGCTGGATGTGACGAATCTTGTATTGCACCGATTGATTGGTTTCTTGCGCTAGGATAGTTGCAAGATTATCGACTTCCGCAGGAAGAATGTTGATACGGCGACGAACAAGTGCATTACGCGCTTCACTTGCCGCAATCTCTTTACGGATTTGCTCTCGGAATTCTGCATAGGTCAACCCTTGAGTTGCTAACGATGCTTGCAACTGTTCAACTGATTGGTTGTTCTCTTTTGCAATATCACCGATTGCTTGTGCTACTCGTGAGTCATCAATACGAACACCAATACGCTCAGCTTCTTGAGCTAAGATGGTATCGATGATCAGTTTCTCTAGTACCTGCTCTTGCAGGATATCTTGGCTTGGCAGAGATTGCCCTGTCTTTGCCGCATTTGCCTTGAGGGTTTTTAGTGAGGTATTGATATCGCTTTGCAGCACGACACCGTCATTCACAATGACAGCAACCTTATCGAGTGCGACAGGCTCTGCCGACACTAAGGTAGAGGCACTGATGGCCATACAGCCTACAAAAAGGCGGTTCCAAATGTTCATTAATATGTTTCCATTTTACTAAGGCGGTGAATCACTCACCGCCTCTTAAATTTATGCTTTAGTTGTTCAAGAAGAATGGGCGACCATATCCTAGAGAGTTTCCTCCGTCATCATAACCGCCTGCTGTACCATCGCTTCCGATAGAGGTACCAAATCCGACAATACCAAAGTTAATACTGATGTTTTTGTCATACTCAGGGGAGTCAACTTGCATTAGGCCGTTTTCACCACTTTCTAAGCGGTTTGTATACGTCAATCCAATATACCAGCAGTCATCTTGATATCTGACTGCTGCAAGCCATTCTAAGTTCACACTCTCGGTCAAATCGTAGTAATACTGAGCATTAGCACGCCATTTAGGTGAAAATTGGTATGAGCCAAGTAAGCCTAACTGAGAGATACCGTCATTTGTGATATCACTTGTATCGAAACCTACTGTATCTTCAATATACTCGGTTGTGACATAGCGGTAGTTGGTCTGAATAAAACCCTCAGTAAATCGATATTCTAGCGTGCTGTTGGCTAACTGCATTGAGCTAGTATCAATATCGTACTGGACACCACCATGGTAAAACAGGTAATCATTAAAATTGAAATCAGCTTCAATCGCCCATGATGAGTAACTAGATTTTTCATTATCATCAATACTAGAACTGGTGTTCTTCGTATCCCTATCAATATAGAAAATTTGACCGAATGAAATGTTTAAACGTTCTTTATAGTTATCATCAAAGAAGCGAGAGCTAGCACCATAGCTTAGTTGGTTTGCTGGTGCGATGAAATCAACCCCACTGTACTTACGACTACGGAATAGGCCGTAGTAGTCTGTTTGTAGTAACGTTGTATCATAGAATGCGATATTGGTTTGGTCTTCTTCGGGAACATAGAGATATTGCACTTTTGGTTCTAGGGTCTGCGTGTATCCACCAAAAACAGTGGTATCTCGTTCTAGAACTAAGCCGGCCAAACTTCGGAACTCAGGGATAACTCGAGATACATTTTCTTCCAAACCATTATATGGGTTTGTGTTTCCGTCACTATCCTTATCACTTGTTATATCTACCCCATCTAGGTCTTGTTGATAATAGGTACCTAACACTCGAGCTTCTGTGGTCCATTGTCCCCAAGTTGTGGAAAGAGGAACAGTAAGACCTGGCTCGACATGAACACGTGTTGCTGATGGTTTACCTTCTGCATCGGTTTCAAATTGTGTTACATGACTAACCACGTCAAAGTCAAGATTACTCATCACGCGTGGCGCGTAATAGTTCATCGCGAGCTGGGGCATGATGCGATAAGGCAAATTAGAGGTACTTAAAACTTGGAAGTCACGAACCGATAATGTTGCGTCCCAAGAATTAGTACGATAGCTGACAGAACCTTCTTGTATTAGTTGGTTGTCTTCGCGGTTACCAACGTTTGAGTCAAGGTCTGAAAAGTACTCTGTGTCACTGACTTTTGAGTAGTCAATGTCGAATTTCCAGGCTTGTTTATAGATACCTGAATGCTCGTATTGATAGCCCCAACGCGAGCCTTTGTCTTCAAATTTTGCATCGTCGTGTAGATATTCAACATTCAGGTTACCACTACCAAAATCAGTAAGATAACGAAACTCGTTGTTTAGCTGGGTACCACGCTCTTGCATGTAATGAATCGTGGTTGTGAGGTCATAATTCGGTGCTAGGTTGAAGTAGATTGGCACTTCAGCCTCAAAGCCATCGCTTGAACCATAAGAAACACTTGGGTATAGGAAACCTGTTTTTCGCGTATCGCCAATAGGCACCGTGAGGTACGGAAGATAGAAAACAGGAACGCTTTGAATCTCAAAGCGTGGGTTATAAAAGGTGGCTTCTTCCTCATTTTGGTCGACATCGATGCTTGATGCGCGTAGGCGCCAAGAGTTATCACCTTCTGGGCATGAGGTGATCGAACCGTCTTCAATCTCATACATCGCCTTGCCGGTTTTAGAGACATAAACTGCGTCACCACGGCCAGGTTCACACAAGAATTGGTACTGGGTGTTTTCCAGTTCCATTTCGTCAGTGTTGAGATTGTTGGTCGCTTTGCTTGAAACTGCGGTGATTTCACCGTCGCTGAAGTTTACATTGCCTTCAGCCACGACGATGTTTTCTTGCTGGTGGAGAACAACACTATCCGCGATGATGGTTTTTTTACCCTGGGTTACAAGCACATCACCGGTATAGGTTGCTTTGTCTTCATTGATAGCTTCTAAGCTATCTGCAGTGACATAAATGGGATCATTATTGGGATCGTCACTTTCTGGTTCGTCGATCAAGCATTGATCTAAGGCAGGCATTTCCTGCACACTGTCATCCTGAGTATCATCGGCGTATGTCTGAGGCACAAAAAGAGCAGCGCCGATAGATGCCGCTAACAGAGAGCGGTTAAAACGTAACATTGAGTTGAACTGTCCTGTATAACTAAGATTCATTTGGCTGCAAAAAAGAAGACTGACCAAACCTTTATTGAAACCTTCCTATCATAAAGGAAAATGATACAGTCAGCACTATATGACCATGCAACACAACAAAAATTCACAGTTGAGAGCACAATAATGCAGATTTTTGGCAAGATCCTCGGGGGATTTTTCGGCTTCCTATTTGGAGGCCCATTCGGAGCAATATTTGGCCTGTTTTTAGGGCATCAATTTGATAAGGCTCGCCGACTTAATCAAAGAGGCTTCCAGTCAGGAGGTTTTGGTGGTGGGCCAAGCCAAGCGGAACGTCAGGCGGAGTTCTTTAAAGCGGCATTCTCTGTTATGGGACACGTAGCAAAAGCGAAAGGGCAGGTGACTCAGCAAGAGATTCAGGTTGTAACGACCATCATGGATAAAATGGGGATTCATGGTGAGGCTCGCACCGCAGCGCAAAATGCATTCCGTGAAGGTAAGAGTAGCGATTTTCCACTAGAAGAGGTTTTAGAAGGAGTGCGTTACTCAACCGGTGGGAGATTTGATCTGATTCAATTCTTTATTGAACTGCAAATATCTTCAGCCTTTGCCGATGGTGACTTACACCCAAGTGAGCGTGAGATTCTGTATCGTGTTGCTCAAGGCCTTGGTTTTTCTAAAGCTCAGTTGGACCGTCGTTTACATGCTCAAGAAGCCGCATTTCGCTTTCACCAGAGCGGAGGCTTCCAAGGGGGCTTTGGCGGGCAAGGTCAACAATCTTCTGGAGGATGGCAACAGGCTTCACAGGCTAATCAATTAGCCGATGCCTACCAAGTTTTGGGGGTGAGTGAGTCGGCTGATAGTCGCGAGTTGAAGCGTGCTTATCGTAAGCTAATGAATGAGCACCACCCTGACAAGCTGATGGCAAAAGGTCTACCTAAAGAGATGATGAATGTTGCGAAGGAAAAATCGCAAGAGATTCAGAATGCTTATGACCTAATTAAAAAGGTTAAAGGATTTAAGTAAGAGAGCAGGAGTCAGGGCGCTTCGCTTTCAGTTGTCAGTTTTCAGAAGAGCGGGGAAGCATTTTGCTTCCCCGCTCTTCTTTGTTTTTAGTGGTTATTTTTTGTTTAGGGACCAGTCGTATTCGTAGCTTACCTTGCTTAGAGAGCTTACTGGTTGGTCGCGGTATTGGTTTATATGATCTAGCAGTTGTTGCTCTGTTCCGAAATCTGCGATGAACCAATCGTAGATGGAAGAGAGTTGGACTTGGTTTGATTTAACTAGTACACCTTTGTGGCTGTTTACGAAGTCTTTTGCCGCTTGCTCTAGTAGTGCTTCAGTATTGTCTGCGGTGAATGCTTGCTCTTGCAGATTTGGGCAGCCTAAGCTTGCACAGTTTACTGCGTAGTGGGAGCGAGGGTCTTGCCAGATCGGGCGTAGGATGCGGTGCTCAATGTCGTTCAACGTTAAGGTTTGCCCTTGAATATCAATAACATCTTTACCCCAAGGGCCAAAGCTAAAGAAGCCGCCAAGCTTAGTGATGGATTCCACAGGGTAGGCATCCAAAATCAAATCCACAGTAATCGCGTTATATAAGTTCACCCAGTAAGCATACTGCTCAGCTTGGTTATAAGCTCTAGGATCCAATTGCGCTAAGACATTGATGTAGTTTTTGAGTGCCTGTTTATCTTGCTTACTAACTGAGCCGTATTTTACCAGCGTGTAATCGCCATCTTGCACTAGGTAACGATCAAGAAAACTCTGCCAAGCTTGGTGAGAAATGGTGTCAGTACTACTTTGGTTGGATTGATTCCAAAACGGCCATAGTTCCGATTTAGGAGCCGCAAAGGCTTGGAAAGACAGTAGCGTGATAAACAGGGTGAGTAAGCGCGCCATAAAATATTCCCTTAAATTCAAACTCTTTATCTATAGACCAAGCAAAAGATAGGATTCTTTCATTGCTTAGAAAATAAAAAGCAATGAAAACAAAAAAGATTGGCCGAAGCCAATCTTTCTATTTTAGGTCGAAACCCGTCCTGTAACCTTGAAACTATTTTCTATTTCAAAAAGCTCGGAATTTTATCTTCATAGGCTGAAATCTTGTCTTCATGTTGCAGCGTCAAACCAATGTTATCCAAACCGTTTAGGAGACAGTGACGACGGAATTCATCAATCTCAAATGAATATTCTTTGCCGTTTGCACGAACCACGTTTGCTTCTAGGTCTACCTCAACTTGTGAACCTTCGTTAGCTTCAACGAACTGGAAAATCTCATCCACTTCTTGCTCAGTTAGGCGAACAGGAACCATTTGGTTATTGATTGAGTTTCCGTAGAAGATATCTGCAAAGCTAGGCGCGATCATCGCCTTGATACCGTAATCCGCGAGTGCCCATGGTGCGTGTTCACGAGATGAACCACAACCAAAGTTTTCACGTGCTAGTAGGATAGACGCACCTTGGTAGCGTGGGGCATTCATAATGAACTCTGGGTTTGGCTGTTCGCCTGCGTCATCTAGGAAGCGCCAATCGTGGAAAAGGTGCTTACCAAAACCTAGGCGAGAAACCTTTTGCAGGAACTGCTTCGGGATAATGGCATCGGTATCGACGTTCGCTGCATCTAGAGGAACAACCAAGCCTGTGTGCTGTTTAAAACCTGACATGATTACTCTCCTTATACTTCACGAATATCAACAAAGTGACCAGCAATTGCTGCTGCCGCTGCCATTGCAGGGCTCACTAGGTGGGTGCGACCGTCACGACCTTGGCGACCCTCAAAGTTACGGTTTGAGGTTGATGCACAGCGTTGTTGTGGACCAAGGCGATCGTTGTTCATTGCTAGACACATAGAACAGCCTGGTAGACGCCATTCAAAACCAGCTTCTTTGAAGATAACGTCTAAACCTTCTGCTTCCGCTTGCGCTTTCACTTGCTCTGAACCAGGAACGATAAGCGCCTGAACATGAGAGGCAACTTTTTTACCCTTCGCCACTGCTGCTGCTGCGCGCATATCTTCGATACGTGAGTTAGTACAAGAGCCCACGAAAACTTTGTCTACGGGGTAGTCTGATAGTTTAGTGCCAGCTCGCAAGCCCATGTAGCCCAGTGCTTTTTCAGCAGATGCTTTCTCTACAGGGTCAGCAAAGCTCTCTGGAGCAGGGATAGGTGTGTCGACTGAAATTACCTGGCCAGGATTCGTACCCCAAGTCACCTGAGGTTTGATGTCTGCTGCGTTTAGCGTAACCACTGCATCAAACTCGGCATCATCGTCGGTTTTCAGAGATGACCAGTATTCAATTGCCGCTTCTAGGTCTTCACCTTGTGGTGCAAACTTACGGCCCTTGATGTATTCAAACGTGGTTTCATCAGGACCAATAAGACCAGCTTTAGCACCTAGTTCGATAGCCATGTTACATACCGTCATACGACCTTCCATTGTAAGGTCAGTAATCGCTTCACCACAGAATTCAACAACGTAGCCAGTACCGCCCGCCGCTGTGGTTTCACCGATGATGGCCAGCACGATATCTTTTGCCGTGATGCCTGGTGCGACTTTGCCTTTCACTTCGATCTTCATCGTTTTAGCACGTGCTTGTTTTAGCGTTTGAGTGGCTAGAACGTGCTCAACCTCAGACGTACCGATACCAAATGCTAATGAGCCAAATGCGCCGTGCGTTGCAGTGTGTGAGTCACCACAAACAATCGTCATGCCTGGTAGAGTAATACCTAGCTCAGGGCCCATCACGTGCACAATACCTTGGTATTTGTGGTTGATGTCGTAAAGCGTCACACCAAACTCTTCACAGTTCTTCGATAGCGTTTCCATTTGGATACGTGCCATCTCACCTGATGCATTGATGTCTTTAGTTTGCGTAGAAACGTTGTGGTCCATGGTTGCAAATGTCTTGCTTACCTGACGAACCTTGCGACCTTTCTCTCGTAGACCATCAAACGCCTGTGGGGAGGTTACTTCGTGAACCAAGTGACGGTCGATGTATAAAATTGGGTTTTCACCCTCAGCGGCTACGGCAACGTGTGCATCGTAAACCTTCTCGTATAATGTTTTGCCCATTGCTCTTCCTCGTCGTCCTTGTCACTACAACTGCGTTGGCTTCATTCATTTTACCCAAATCATTTAGGAAAACTAAGCTCATAGGGCTAAATGCGCTCGCTGTCTTGCTGTAGTACCAATGACTTAGAGGAAGCTCCTCTGTCATTGGTTTGGTATTGTTTATGACGACTTATAATCTGTTGTGTTTGTGTGTTCGGTAATTATGAGTTCAAGATGTACTCAGCGATCTTATCGCCCATCTCTGAAGTCGATAATGCTGGCTTGTCTCCTGAAAGGTCACCCGTTAGCTCGCCAGCTGATAGCGCTTTAGAAACTGCGGCTTCAATATCTTGAGCTGCTGCCTCTTCGCCTAGGCTGTAACGCAGCATTAGCGCCGCAGATAGGATTTGTGCTACTGGGTTAGCAATGTTTTTGCCTGCGATGTCTGGTGCGCTGCCGCCAGCGGGCTCGTATAGACCGAATTTGCTTTCGTTAAGTGAAGCAGAAGGAAGCATGCCCATTGAGCCAGTGATCATTGCACACTCATCAGAGATGATGTCACCGAAGATGTTTGAACAAAGCATTACGTCGAACTGTGAAGGATCTTTGATCAGCTGCATCGTTGCGTTGTCGATGTACATGTGTGACAGCTCAACATCTGGGTAGTCTTTTGCGATCTCTTCAACCACTTCGCGCCATAGGATAGAGCTCTGAAGTACGTTTGCTTTATCGATTGAACAAACTTTCTTGTCGCGTAGACGTGCTGACTCAAACGCAATCTTAGCGATACGCTCAATCTCAAAGCGGTGGTAAACCTCAGTGTCGAACGCTTTTTCGTTTGGACCTTCGCCTTCACGACCTTTTGGCTGACCGAAGTAGATACCGCCGGTTAGCTCACGTACAACAACGATGTCAAAGCCATTGCCTGAGATATCTGCACGCAGTGGTGAGAACGCTTCTAGACCTTTGTGAATTTGTGCAGGGCGAAGGTTACAGAACAACTGGAAGTGTTTACGCAGTGGAAGTAGCGCGCCACGCTCTGGTTGGTCATTGGGTGGAAGGTGTTCCCACTTAGGACCGCCAACAGAGCCGAATAGTACCGCATCTGATTCTTCGCACGCTTTTACTGTGCTCTCTGGAAGTGGGCAGCCATGGTTATCAATCGCAATGCCGCCAACATCGTGCTCTTCGCGCTCAAATACTACGCCATGCTTAGTTTCGATAGCGTTTAGTACTTTTTCTGCTTGAGCCATTACTTCTGGGCCAATGCCGTCGCCTGGTAATACGGCGATCTTGTACGTCTTGTCTGTCATGTTAATCCTTTAATTTTTCTTTGAGCTTTATTAGAGCAATACGCCCTAATCTACCTTAAATTTATCATCCCTGAGCCCCGACCAGCTCAGGGGTACTAGAACCGAAAATGAGCTTAAACGGCTGCGATTTTTTGCTGTTTGATTTCAGCAATCTTGTCTGCACGGTGAATGCTATTAATTACGTGCAATAGCGCTTGACCAGAAGCTTCGACGATATCTGTGGAAACGCCTGTACCGTGGTACTTACGACCTTTGTAATTGGCGATGATGTCAGCTTGTCCTAAGCCATCTTCACCTTCACCTTTTGCGGTTAGGTCAAACTTATCCAAAACAATATCATACCCAGTGATGCGATAGATACATTGGTAAAGCGCATCAACAGGTCCATTACCAACCGCTGCTTCAGACGTCTCTTCATCGCCACATTGCATTTTCACGCTGGTGGTCGCCATGATGCTACCCGATTGCACACTTAGGTAGTTCAACTTGTAGAAATCGTCTTCTTCACGAAGGTTCGAGAAGTGCATCAATGCTTCTAGGTCGTAATCGAATACTTGACCTTTACGGTCAGCCAGCTTTAAGAAGTCGGCATACAAAGCATCTAGGTTGTACTCTTCTTCTTTGTATCCCATTGAATCCATGTGGCTCTTAACGGCAGCACGACCAGAGCGGCTAGTTAGGTTAAGTGCTTGGTTCTTAAGGCCTATCGACTCAGGCGTCATGATCTCGTAAGTATTCTTATTCTTTAGCATGCCATCTTGGTGAATACCTGAAGAATGAACGAACGCATTCGCTCCAACCACTGCCTTGTTATCTTGGATAGGCATGTTACATAGCTGGCTTACTAGCTTACTCGTGCGGCTGATCTCTTGATGATTTAGATTTGTTCCTGCACCAATTACAGACTCACGAAGCTTCAAGATCATTGCCACTTCTTCAAGTGAACAGTTACCCGCACGCTCACCAATACCGTTGATGGTACCTTCGATCTGACGAGCACCGGCTTGTACTGCCGCGATTGAGTTGGCAACTGACATGCCTAGGTCATCGTGACAGTGAACAGAAATGATGGCTTTATCGATATTTGGAACACGGTTGAAAAGGGTTTGAATGATGCCGCCGAACTCACTTGGTACTGTGTAGCCAACGGTATCTGGGATATTGATGGTGCGTGCACCAGCATCGATAGCGGCTTCAACCATACGACATAGGTTGTCAATTGGAGTACGACCCGCATCTTCACATGAGAATTCGACGTCGTCAGTGTAGTTACGTGCATGCTTAACCGCTTTCACGCCCATCTCAACCACGTCATCGTAGCTACGACGTAATTTGTCTTGTACGTGCACCGTAGACGTTGAAATGAAAGTGTGGATACGGAACTGGTCAGCCACTTTTAGCGCTTCTGCTGCTGCATCAATATCTTTTGGTACAGCGCGAGAAAGTGCACAGATTCGACTGTTTTTGATGTTGCGAGCGATAGTCTGAACCGACTCAAAATCACCAGGAGACGAAATTGGGAAGCCAGCTTCAATCACATCAACACCCAGTCGCTCTAGCGCGTAGGCAATTTGCAGTTTTTCTTTAACCGTCAAGCTTGCTGACAACGCTTGTTCGCCATCACGTAACGTGGTGTCGAAGATAATGACTTGATCGCTCATGTTTGCTTCCTTACTGATTTGAGTGCACTTTGTGCAGGTTAATCGTTTTCGTACTGTCCAAAAGATATAAAAAAACCCGCAGTTGAGTGCGGGTCTTAAAAATTCGATGTGGTGTTTTTAGTCCACTGCTTACCCGCGCGATATTTTCACGATTAGGAGGAGTTTCAGCAGGAGAGAAAAACGAGAAGTCATAATAGAACAACATTCCACAAAATTAAGTTACTAAATTAGTACCGCAGTAACCTACTTAGGTCAACCTTTAAAACCGAATTAGCTACAATTTTTACACATATCCAACTTGTGATGCTTTTTTGACGATTTATTTGTTCAAAATCACTAATTCATCACTTGATGAAATACGGCGAATTAAACTGGTATAGAGTTAATCTTCATCAATCTATAATTAATCAATTGGTGAATTTCTTAATAAAGTAGACATTGCGATGGAAGAAAGCCGTAAGGTGGGGCGACCAACCAACAAAACCGATGCGCGAGTTAGGTTGATCACTCACGCTCGGGATCTATTTATGGTCATGGCTTACGACAAGGTGTCGATCCGGCTTATTGCACAAAAAGCAGGCGTGAACAGCTCGTTGATCCGATATTACTTCGGCAACAAGGAAGGATTGTTTGAAACCATGTTGCGCGAAACCTTAGCCCCAATGTTCGAGCGTATGAGTGTATTACTTGAGTCGAGCAGCACCGAGAGCTTTTTGGACTTGATGAGAACCTATTATCGAGAGATGAATAAGCTGCCTCAGTTCCCTCGTCTGATTGCTCAAGTGATGTATATGCCGCCTTCACAAACACAGCGTCGGCTGATGGAGAAGGTTTTTAAAGACGTAAAAACACCGATGCAGGGGGCACTGGCTCAGAAGTTGACTGACAGCGGGATATTACGCCCTGATATGGACCCAAAATTGTGTCGCTTGTCTTATATATCACTGATGGTCTTTCCATTTATCGCACCACCTGCCATGTTGTACATGCATGATATTGAATTAAATGAAGAATTTCTCTCCGAGCTTCTTGAGCACAACATAAAATTGATGAGCCATGGGTTTTTGGCTGTAGAACAAGGATATATCAATGAAAATTAGCCGTAAGTTACTCTTTTTCCCGGCCTTAGCGGTTGGCGTCATTGCCTTGGTTCTCGCCATCAATCTGCGACCGGATATTCCTACAAAGCCCGCAGGAGAACGTGCTCGATTGGTTGATGTACAAGTCTTGGAGCTCAAAGCGATTGCCCCTAGGGTGATTGGCTTTGGGAAGGTAGTCCCTAAGTTTGAGTGGCAGGCGATAGCAGAAGTCACTGGTAAGGTGGTTTATCGTAACCCAAGCTTAGAAAAAGGACGTGTACTGCCTGCTAACACGGTAATCCTTAAAATTGACCCGCTAGATTATGAGTTGAAACTGACTCAAGCTGAGTCAGACCTCAATGCAAGCCGCACTCAGTTGGCCAAGCTTGAGCAAGAAGAGAAGAACCTTAAGCAAACCCGCATTATTGAGAATAACCGTCTAGACCTCGCCAATAAAGAGTTAGCTCGTCAGCAGAACTTGCTCAAAAAAGGTTTAACTTCTCAGTCGGGTGTCGACCAGCAGTATCAAACTACCTTAGCGCAGCGCAAAGTAGTGCAAGATATTGATAATCAGCTTCTGCTGTATCCAGATGAAAAGCGAGTATCGCAAGCACAGGTAAAGGTGAATCAAGCCAAAGTTGAAGAGGCGCAACGCTCTTTGGATAAAACCACAATTACTTTACCGCGAGATCTACGTATCGCCCAGGTTGATATAGAAGAAAACCAAGTCGTCAACCTGCAACAAACGATGGTGACAGCGCAAGGTATGGACATCATGGAGGTTGAAGCACAACTATCAATTCATGATATGCAAACCCTATCTTCGAGTCTTGGTCAATTCTCACTGGATGATTCAGGTATTCCACAGCCAGATATGTCTGACTTCACGGCATCAATTTTACTGCGCAGCGGCAACTTGGAAGCTTCTTGGCCAGCGAAGGTCACCCGCATCAGCGAAACCGTCGACCCGAATCAAGCGACCGTTGGTGTTATCCTCGAAATGGAGCAAGACTATACACAGTTGACGCCTGAAACCGTGCCGCCTCTAGCAAATGGTATGTTTGTCCGAGCGGCGATCGAAGGTCAAGCCAACCCGAGTTGGGTGATCCCTGAGCGGGCCTTACATGGTGATAAAGTTTACTTACTTAATAACGAGAGTAAGCTAACTATCCAATCAGTTGAGGTGCTCTTCCGCCGTGATAATCAAGTCGTGATTGATGGTGAGTTGCAATACGGCGATAAGCTGATCCTGAACGATCTACTGCCAGCAATTGATGGTATGGCTCTTAGAGAGAGTGCTTTGAGTGAAGAGCAGGAGCAAGAGCTATGATTCAGTTCTTTTCTCGTCACCCAACTGCGGCCAACCTGTTGATGGCAGCGTTACTGATATTGGGGGTGAGTTCACTTTCCAATATCAAGCGTGAGACCTTTCCTGAATTTTCACCTCCCTACATTATGGCAGGCGTAGTTTACCCAGGTGCATCGCCACAAGAGGTGGAAGAGAGTATCTGTGTCCGCTTGGAAGATTCCGTTGATGGGTTAGCCAACATTGAAGAAACACAATGTGAAGCGATTGAAGGCTCAGCTCGATTGATCCTAAAACTCAATGAGCAAGCCGATATTGGTCGTATGCTGGTGGATGTTCAGACGCAAATCAACTCGATCAATGACTTCCCAGCAGAGATTGAATCGCCAATAGTGCAAGAGCTGGATTGGAACGAACCCGTTGTTGATGTCGCCATTACCGCAGATACTACGTGGCCACAACTGAAGGCTTATGCAGAGCAACTTAAGCGCATCATGAAGCTAGACTACGATGTGTCATTGGTAGAAGTGAGTGGCTTTTCTGATCACCAATATCGCGTGGAGCTTAACGGGGATGCGATACGTCAATTGGGATTGAGTGTTGGGGATATTGCTGAGCAGATTGGTCGTCAGAACATTAAACTGCCAAGCGGTAATGTTGAAACTCCCGACAAGCACTTTTTGATCCGTTTTGATGAGCGCCGAACCACAGCCTCGGAGCTTGAAAATATCGTCATCGGTTCAGGTGCAAATGGCTCATTGATCCGCCTTCGAGATGTTGCAACCGTGACAGATCGTTTTGAGCTAGACGAACAAAAAGTCTTGTTTGATGGTAAACCTTCAGCCGTGCTGAAAGTGAGCAAAAACAAAGAAGATGATGCGCTACGAATCAAAGAACGAGTGAGTCAGTTCGTCGACGCCCAACGATTGGTGGCGCCTGATGGTGTGACGATCGAAATGACTAATGATCTCTCATCGCTACTCTGGGATCGTCTTACCATGATGGTTCGCAATGGTTGGCAAGGTATCGTCTTGGTGTTCGCCACCATGTGGTTGTTTTTTAGCTTACGTTATTCATTCTGGGTAGCAGCGGGCTTGCCAGTTGCCTTCCTAGGCGGCTTGTTCTTGATGGCTAATTTGGGCTTATCGATCAATATCATGTCGTTGGTTGGTCTGCTGATGGCGATCGGTATCATGATGGATGATGCCATCGTGATTGCAGAGTCTATCGCCGCACACCTAGAGCGGGGACAGAGCATTGATGATGCCGTGGTGAATGGTGTTAAGAAAGTCTTCCCAGGGGTGTTGTCCTCATTCTTAACTACGGTATGCATATTCGGTAGTTTACTGTTCCTCGATGGCGAAATGGGGGCAGTGTTAAAAGCGGTGCCTCAAGTATTGATTCTGGTGCTCAGCTTGAGCTTGGTTGAGGCGTTTCTCATCTTGCCAAATCATTTATCTCACTCGCTGCACAAGCAAAAAACGGAAAGAAAGCCACTTAAGTTCAAGCGAGTGTTGCTTGAGAGGTTTGAGAACTTCCGAAATACCACCTTGGTAAAGGCAGTGGATCGAGTTGTGGCATTTCGCTATGCCTTCTTGGGCGGTGTGATGGCCTTGTTACTTGTTGCTATTTCTCTTATTGCTGGTGGCGTGGTTAAGTTCGTGCCGTTTCCAGAGCTCGATGGTGATATCGCAGAGGCGCGCATCATTCTTCCTCCGGGCTCTTCACTGAGCCAGACAGAACAAGTAGTCGATCGCATTGTTCGATCAGCGCAAAGACTTAATCAAGAGTGGAGTGAGGAGCGAGAAGGTGGCTTAACCCTAGTTGAGCATATTACTAGCCAATTTAACGTAAACGCGGATGCCAATGAGTCGGGTGCTCACCTTGCAACCGTTCGTTTAGATCTGTTGAGTGCAGAAACTCGCAATACCTTAATCGATGATTTCATCGATGCGTGGCGTGAGGAAGTCGGTGAAATTGCTGATCCCATCTCATTGGTGTTCAAGCAACCAACCATGGGACCGGGTGGCCGCGCGATTGAAATTCGAGCCAAGCACGATGACCTTCAACAGCTTAAAGCTGCCTCGATAGAAATACAGCAATACCTCAATGAGTTTGATGGAGTGACTGGTGTACTTGATGACATGCGCATGGGTAAAGAAGAGGTGTTGGTTAAATTATTACCTGGTGCTGAAACATTTGGTGTTAATGGTCAGCTGATTGCGAATCAACTACGAGCAGCCTTCTTTGGTCAAACGGCAGACGAGATTCAGGTTGGCGTTGAGAACATCAAGATTGAGGTGCGCCTAGATAAGGTAGAAGCGGGTGATCTACAACGATTAGCCAACTTCCCAATAATTTTAGCAGATGGTAGTCAGATTCCACTGGCGACGATTGCTAGCCTCGACTTTCAACGTAACTATGTGCGCATTCAGCGTGTGGATGGTTTGAGAACCATCAGTGTGTATGGAGACATCGACAACAGCAAAGCGAGCTCGTCGGAGATTATTCGCGAGTTCCAAAACAAAGAAGCGGCGATTCTGATTGAGAAATACCCGGGGTTACGTTTTGACTTTGAAGGGGAAGCCAAGGATGCGGCAGAAACGGGTGCGTCGATGGGTAAGGGCTTCTTGCTTGGGTTGTTTGGTGTGTTCTGTATCTTGAGTTATCAGTTCCGCAGTTATCTTGAACCGTTTGTTGTAATGTTGGCAATTCCACTTGCCTTTATCGGTGTGGTGTTTGGCCATTGGTTATTAGGCTATTCCTTGAGCATGCCGAGTATGATGGGCTTTGTTTCATTAGCCGGTATTGTCGTCAATGACTCGATATTGTTGGTACAGTATATTCGTCATCATGTTGATGAAGGTGATAGCGTACATGATTCAGTAGTGAAGGCCAGTCGCGAGCGCTTCAGAGCGGTATTCCTCACCTCAATGACGACAGCAGCAGGCTTACTTCCATTATTAACGGAAACAAGTTTGCAGGCTCAGGTTATTCAGCCGCTGGTGGTGTCGATAGTATTTGGTATTTTCGCTTCGACCTTGTTAGTGCTATTCATGATTCCCGCTGCTTACGCAATATTGGCCGATTTTGGATTAGTACATAAACACGAAGAAATTCACTAACCACTCAACTTAAGCAGAGCCCTCTTGCTTACAAAGTGAGAGGGCTTTTTTTACTTATTAACCTCAGATGAGGTTTATTACTCTTATCAAAACCGACTGTCATCAAAACGCCATTCTATTTTCACCTGTTTGTCACTGACCGGGATTAGTTTGCTTTGTATAGCAATACTAATTGCAAGGAGTGAGTTATGCGTGTCATGGAACCTATTACTAGAATGGATTTGGCTTTTCTGCAGCTGTGTCTGGGTCATCGCTTTAACAATCAAGTCGCGAGAGTGAGCAAAGCGATTTCGCACACTGGCGATGGTCACCTTTATCTCTTTATTGGTCTTGCTGCTTGGGCACTAGATCATCAACTAGGATTACTGTTTCTCTGTGCAGGGCTGTTAGCGTTTGCTCTAGAGTTGCCTATCTATTGGGTGACAAAGAACAGTTTTCGCCGTCAGCGGCCCTATGTGCTTTCAAAACTCATCCCGTCATTTATCACACCCTCTGATCAATACAGCTTACCGTCCGGCCACACTGCTGCAGCCTTTTTGATGGCGACATTGACTAGTCACTTTTACCCAGAGTTAGGAGTAGTGGCATTCGTGTGGGCGAGCCTGATAGGTAGTGCGCGAATCCTACTCGGTGTGCACTTTTTTACTGATGTTTTGATTGGTGCCTTACTCGGTAGTGGTTGTGCGCAGCTGAGTGTGTCTATTGTGGAGGCAATGCGTTGAAGATTTTATATGGTGTACAAGGCACGGGAAATGGCCACATAGCGAGAGCTCGAGCTATGGCGGATGCATTTAGAAAACGCAATATTGAGGTCGATTTCCTGTTTTCTGGAAGACCAACAGATAAGTACTTTTCAATGGATAGTTTCGGAGATTACCGAGCTCTTCGTGGGCTCACCTTTTCTTCTCAACAAGGGAGGGTGAGTTACCTAAAAACTGCGCTCAACAATAGCTTAGGACAAGTTTTACGAGAGGTGCGTGAGTTAGATGTTTCTGGTTATGATGTGGTCCTGAATGACTTTGAACCCATCTCTGCATGGGCAGCCAAACGTGAAAAAGTGCCCTGTATTGGTATCAGTCATCAAAATGCTTTCCGTTTTTCTGTACCACAGAAAGGCGCAAGTTGGATTGATCAACTTGTTATGACTCGATTTGCTCCTGCTGATGTGCTCATTGGTCTGCATTGGTATCACTACCAGCAACCGATATTACCACCTATCGTCCACACTAGACCCAACTCGAATGGTTCTGAAACTGACTTCGAATGCCCTTTTTACCTGGTTTACTTACCGTTTGAGGAGCTTGATGATGTGATTCAGTTATTGGGTCGATTTACGAGTCATCGTTTTCAATGTTTCCATCCGGCGGTAACGAATACACGGCAGTGGGGGAATATTACCGCTAGGCCGTTGTCATTTGAGAAATTCCAGCAAGCACTGCATCAGTGTGAAGGTGTCATTGCCAATGGCGGTTTTGAGCTGCCATCGGAGGCGTTATCACTCGGTAAAAAGTTGCTACTTAAACCATTAGAGGGACAGTTTGAGCAGCAAAGCAATGTCGCAACGTTAGAGCAGCTAGGGTTGGCAAATGCAATGGAGTTATTAGACCCTACAGCGGTAAGGTATTGGTTAGATGAGAAAGAACCTGAGGTCGTCAACTACCCAAATGTGGCTGAAGCTCTAGTCGATTGGATTATTGCAGGTAAATGGGAATGTACCGATAACCTAAGAAAAGACCTGTGGAATAAGGTCGACTTTCCTAGCTATATTACGATCTAAGTCGGCGAGATTTCGGTTGAATTCATGCATTATTTCTATCGTGTTGCGTTAACCATATTCGATCTCCGAATATCATCCTGAGCTATGAAAAGGTTCTTCTGATGCGCATTTTTCACTCAAAATTACTCAAGAAAGATAAAATATATTTTTTTATATGTGGGTTAAGCTTTTGAATATTAATGCTTAGTTATCATGGTGGCTAAAATTAAATCATTATTTGTCAAACTTATTGGTGTCGTTTGGTTTGTTGATGGATAGTTGGTGCATCGAATAAATCATACAAACAACATATTGGCTTTGGCCCGCTGCTTATGAGTCGTGCTGAGCTATTAGAACCATTCCGAGGCACACAATGTTAGAAAAGAACATGTCAAATAATGAGATGAGCAACACGATTTCAAGCTACCGTATGGAGAGTACTCTTCGTGGCGTTGACCTTAACCTACTGACAGTATTTGATGCAGTGATGCAAGAGCAAAATATTACTCGCGCAGCGACTAACTTAGGTATGTCTCAACCGGCAGTAAGTAATGCCGTTGCTCGATTAAAAGTTATGTTCAACGATGAAATGTTCATTCGTCATGGTCGTGGTATTCAGCCAACTCAACGCGCTCGCCAACTATTTGGCCCAGTTCGTCAAGCATTGCAATTGATCCGCAATGAGCTGCCAAGTTCAGTGTTTATGCCAGATAGCTCAACGCGTATGTTCAAAATAGCGATTTGCAGCCCGTGTGATATCCGATTTGCACCAAAAATCATGAACGATGTTTTAGAGCAAGCGCCTTACATTCAGCTTCACCTTGATGCGGAGTTTGATCGTCGTTTGGCTGAGCGTATGCGTTATCAAGAAGTGGACTTTGTGATTGATTACACCCGCTTTGATGATCAAGGTTTCTCAAGCACAGAGATATTCCAAGATGAACTTGTTGTTGTCGCTGCGAAAAACCACCCTCGCATCAAAGACTCAATCACTACTCAAGAGCTGACGACTGAGCGTCATGCCGTGCTTTCAAATACACACGGTCAACGCAGCTTTTCAGAGCAAGCGTACAAACATTTTGATTGTGTAAACTCTTATGAGGGTACAAGCCTTAGCAACGTATTGTATGTTGTGGCTCAATCTGAGCTAATCACAGTGGCACCACGTTGGTTGGTTGAGAATGCGGCGAACACTCATCAACTAACAATGCTTCCTTTCCCTTATGCAGAGCGTCAGATCAACGGCTACCTGAGCTGGCATGAGTCAAGTGAGAAAGATAAAGGTCACATCTGGCTGCGTGATCAACTCATGGCAATCTGCGGTGATGTAGCGGCAAAATAACAGCTTCTACAAATCGAATACCATTAAAGCCCGAGTTTCAGGATGAAGCCTGTAAACTCGGGCTTTTTCGTTTCTTAGAGTGGTACGTAAGCAACTATAATTAACAACATTGACATTAGTCAGTTGTCTTCAGGCTCTTCAGCGTTACACTTGTGCGCTCAAATTAGCTTACACATGTAAGCCAAAGGTGAAAGAGATGGCCAATTTAGATTTTCATATCGTAAAACGAATCCGTGAACAGGTTACTCAAGGTGGAGAACGCATTGCTCTCAAACACAAAGTTGGAGACCAATGGTGCGACATTAGCTGGGCGCAGTTTGGACAAGATATAGATACACTATCATTAGCGCTTTTGGCTCAAGGATTGAGAGTTCAAGACAAGATCGGCATTTTTTCTAATAATATGCCGCAATGGACAGTTGCTGACTTTGGTGCGTTGCAAGCGCGAATCGCCACGGTTCCGATTTACCCAACCAATACTGCCGCACAATCTTCTTACATTATTCAAAATGCCGATGTTCGCGTTCTATTTGTTGGAGAGCAGCCACAGTATGATGCGGCTATTTCTATTTTTGATGATTGTGAGCAGCTCGAGCTCATCGTCGCTATGTCAGAAGATGTCGATCTCAAGGACCACCCAGCGGGTATCGCTTGGCATACATTTATGTCGCGTGGTAGTGAAGTGCAGCAGGCTGAGTTGAATCAACGTTTGGAAGAGGCGAATTTACAAGATCTACTGACTCTGATTTACACCTCTGGCACAACTGGTCAGCCCAAAGGTGTTATGTTGGATTATGCTAACATAGCCGCACAACTAGTAGGTCACGATGAACGTCTGAGCCTGAGTGAGAAAGATGTTTCACTTTGTTTCTTGCCGCTGTCACACGTGTTCGAGCGTGCGTGGACATTCTACGTACTCTATAAAGGCGGCACCAACTGCTATCTGCAAGATACCATGCAAGTGCGGGATGCATTAAGTGATGTGAAGCCAACAGTTATGTGTGCTGTACCTCGCTTCTATGAAAAGATCTTCTCTGCTATCCACGAGAAAGTCGCGCGAGCGCCTATCCATCGCAAAATTATGTTCACCTGGGCGGTAAACATGGGGGCAAAAGTTGCAGCGTGTCATCAGCAAGGGAGAGAACCTTCTCTGTTGCTCAAAAAGTCACATGCCTTTGCAGACAAGATTGTGATGTCAAAACTGCGAGCATTGTTGGGCGGCAACATTAACTTTATGCCTTGTGGTGGTGCCAAACTCGATGAAACCATTGGTCGTTTCTTCCATGCCATCGGTATTAACGTCAAGCTGGGTTATGGCATGACAGAAACTACTGCAACAGTGTCGTGCTGGGATGACCGCTATTTCGACCCAGATTCGATTGGTATGTCTATGCCAGGCGCTGAGGTCAAAATTGGCGAGAACAATGAGATTTTAGTTCGAGGTCCAATGGTGATGCGTGGCTATTATAAGATGCCAGAAGAGACAGCTAAAACCTTCGATGAGAATGGCTTCCTCAAGACTGGGGATGCGGGGCATATTGATGAAAACGGCAACCTATTCATCACCGATCGCATTAAAGAGCTGATGAAAACCTCGGGCGGTAAATACATTGCACCTCAGGTTGTTGAGGGGGCGATAGGGAAAGACCACTTTATTGAGCAAATTGCAGTAATTGCAGACACCCGTAAATTTGTGTCGGCATTGGTTGTACCTTGCTTTGATACTTTGGAAGAGTATGCCAAAGAGCTCAATATTAAATACCACGATCGAATGGAGTTGATTAAGCACCATCAAGTGGTTGAGATGTTTGAAAAACGTATTAGTACTCTACAAGGTGAGTTGGCAAAATTTGAGCAAGTGAAGAAATTTAAGCTTCTTCATAAACCATTTTCGATGGATTCAGGTGAGCTTACTCCGACGCAGAAACTGCGCCGTAAGGTGATTAACGACCGTTATCATGATGAAATTGAAGAAATGTACCAAGATAAGCCAAAGGATAAGTGAATTTCTCTGACTTAATTTGAAAAGTGCATAAAAAACACCCACGCTTGTTGCAAAATAGCGTGGGTGTTTTTGTTTGTGCAAAATGTAATCAAAGTACAGGATCACATTCGATGAAATAAGGGTAGATATGACCGTGAGAAAGCGTTACATTTGTTAATGAACCTTTACTAATGTTACCTGTTACGTAAAGACATAGCCGAAAAAGTGGAAGTATTTCGAATTAGGCTACGAATAAGTCCTAGACTATGTAAAACCAAATGAATTGGCCGACCAGGTTAGTTCAGTTTGGCTAAGGAGAATAAAATGGAAATGTTATCTGGCGCAGAAATGATCGTCCAGTCGTTGATCGAAGAAGAAGTTGAGCAGATTTTTGGTTACCCGGGTGGCTCGGTTCTTGATATCTACGATGCCCTTCACGCAAAAACCGACCAAATTAAACACGTCCTTGTTCGCCATGAACAAGCGGCCACACACATGGCTGATGGCTACGCACGTTCTACCGGTAAAACCGGCGTTGTACTTGTGTGTTCTGGTCCTGGTGCGACGAATACCGTAACGGGTATTGCGACAGCATATATGGACTCTATCCCAATGATTGTTATCTCTGGTAACGTACCAAATAGCTTGATTGGTAACGACGCTTTCCAAGAGTGTGACATTGTGGGTGTATCCCGCCCAATAGTAAAACACAGCTTCTTAGTTAAACGTGCAGAAGATATTGCTGAAACGGTTAAGAAAGCCTTCTATATTGCAAACACAGGTCGTCCTGGCCCTGTTGTAATTGACGTGCCAAAAGACGTCATGAACCCTCAAATTAAGCTCCCTTATGAGTATCCGCAATCTATTAAGATGCGTTCATACAACCCGACGACAACAGGTCACAAAGGTCAAATCAAGAAAGCATTAAAAGCTCTTCTAGAGGCGAAGAAACCCGTGCTTTATGTGGGTGGTGGTGCGGTAATCTCAGAGGCTGATAAGCATCTGTTGAAACTCGCGGATAAACTGAACCTACCTGTAGTTAGTACGCTGATGGGGCTAGGTGCCTTCCCAGGAACGCACAAAAATTCGCTTGGTATGCTTGGCATGCATGGTACTTATGAAGCCAATATGGCCATGCATAATGCCGACCTAATATTCGGTGTGGGTGTGCGTTTTGATGATCGTACAACCAACAACCTAGAAAAATACTGTCCGAATGCCAAAGTCGTTCATATCGATATTGACCCATCGTCCATTTCTAAAAATGTACGTGTGGATCTGCCTATCGTAGGTTCAGCAGATAAAGTACTCGAATCTATGTTGGCGATCTTAGAGGATCAAAGCGGTACTAATGACCAAGATATGATTGAAACTTGGTGGAGTGAGATCCAATCTTGGCGCAATCGCAACTGTTTGGCTTATGAAACATCACCAGATCGCATTAAGCCACAGCAAGTGATTGAAACACTGCATAAGCTAACCGACGGCGATGCTTTTGTTGCGTCAGATGTAGGCCAGCACCAGATGTTTGCAGCGCTGTACTACCCATTCAAACAGTCTCGCCGTTGGATTAACTCTGGTGGCCTTGGCACTATGGGCTTCGGTCTACCAGCGGGTATGGGCGTTAAGTTTGCTCACCCTGATGAAGAAGTTATCGTGGTAACCGGTGATGGTAGTATCCAGATGAATATCCAGGAGCTATCAACGGCTCTTCAGTACGGTATTCCAGTGAAGATCATCAACCTAAACAACCGTTTCCTTGGCATGGTGAAGCAGTGGCAAGACATCATCTATCAAGGGCGTCACTCAAACTCATACATGAGTTCCGTTCCCGACTTTGCCGCGATTGCAGAAGCGTATGGTCACGTAGGCATGCGTATTTCCTCTCCAGATGAGTTGGAGTCTGGTCTACAAAAAGCGCTGGATATGAAAGATCGATTGGTATTTGTCGATATCAGCGTGGATGAGACAGAGCACGTTTACCCTATGCAAATTAAGGGTGAAGGAATGGATAAGATGTGGCTAAGCAAGACGGAGAGAACCTAATATGAGACATATCATTTCGCTACTAATGGAAAACCAACCAGGCTCTCTTTCTCGCGTTGTTGGTCTGTTTTCTCAACGTGGATACAACATTGAATCACTAACCGTATCGCCGACGGAAGATGAAACCTTATCTCGCCTGAACATTACGACTGAGTCTGACGAGCTACAGTTAGAGCAGATTCAAAAGCAGCTGCATAAGCTTATTGATGTGCTTAAGGTACAAGAGGTATCAGAGCTTGAGCATATTGAGCGTGAGTTATTGATGGTGAAGGTTAAAGCGAGCGGCTTTGCTCGTGCAGAAGTTAAACGTACTGCGGATATCTTCCGAGGACAAATTGTCGATGTGACAGCTTCTCAGTACACGGTACAAATGGCAGGCACCAGTGAAAAGCTCGATGCCTTTATCCAAGCTCTGAGTGAGGTGACAGAGGTCATTGAAGTCGCCCGAAGTGGGGTCGTGGGCATTGCTCGTGGTGACAGAGCCCTAAAGGTGTAACCCTTTCCTGACAGAAAGCAGTAATTGTTATCAATTGCTGCTTTATTTTTTTATGATACGAGGCTTGCTATAATTATAGGCTTGTTTCTATTGGTTAAGTTTTTGATTAGGTGGCATTTATGAGGCTGAAAACGGCAGCAAGTGTTTTGCTCATCACCTGTATCAGCTTTACCTGTCTCGTCTCTCTTTACTACTTCCAACAGTATAAAGCTCTGATGAATGACATCACAGAGCAAACCTCAAAAGATGCCCTCTACCAGCTATCATATACTGAGCGTGAATACGCTAGTATGAAAGAGCAATTGGTCTCGATAGTTTCTCTACTGAGTAATAACCAATCTCTGTTCGATTTCATTGTTACAGACAATCGTGCAAACCGAGAACTAGTAGAGGAGGGCTGGAAAACGGTCGCAGTAAACCAAAAATGGTATGCACGAATCCGTTATGTGGACATTGCTGGTGATGAAATGATTGGTGTGAATTATTCTCGTCAAAACAACTTGGCATACACCACTGAGAAACGCAGCGATATTTTTAATACACCGCTCTACGAGTATGCATCTGGTCTACAGTTAAGAGAAATTGGTGCTTGGGGGCTAGGGTCACAACCGCTTCCTGATAGCCCATCATTGACGAACCTTGTGCTAAATATTATCTCCCCAGTTGATATGCTTGGTACTAGGGTGGGGTATCTCATCCTAGATCTCGACATTCCTTATCTAGCTTCTCGCTTGAACTATGCTCCAGATCAGGACTTTAGGCCATCCGTGGTGAATCAGCATGGTTACTACGTTGTGGATGAGCAAATGAAGTCAATTTATGGCAGAACACCTGGCCAAGACTCGCCAATCAGGCTCAATGAACAGTATCGAGATCAGTGGTCAATTGCTAAGAACTTGCAAAGCTACTCAGCACAAACACCCGATCAGGGACTCCTTGTCTTCAATAAGGTAGAGCTGGCAAAGGGGCAGCCTCTTTATTTGATGATTCATCTCTCTCATGAGCGACTGTTAGTGCGCGCTGAGCGAGATATTAACGATCTCTATCAACAAGCTTTCTTTGTTTTAGCTTTGATGTTGTTGTTTGCGATACCAACGACCTCAATGATGCTCTATTACCGTCGAAGAACCATTGAGAGTAAGCTCGCTCGCGCCGCTCTGAGTGGCATGACATCGGTGATGATCACTGACCACAAACACAATATCATTTTGGTTAATGATGAGTTTGAATCGATCACCGGCTATCAAAACAAAGATATAGAGGGTAAGAACTCTCTTTACCTGCTGCTTCAAGAGCAAGGGATTGACTCGATTAAGAATGTACTCAACGCACTGGAAGAAGCCGAAACCTGGGAAGGCGAAATAGAATGTGTTGTTGCTGATGGCAGTCGACTGACTGCGATTACCCGCGTTCAATCGATTAAAGATCTGAACAACAAGTCGAGCTACTACATAGTGTCATTAGTGGATATCAGTGAACGAAAAGAGCTTGAGAATAAATTACGTATTTTGAGTGAGAGAGATGCATTGACTCATATCTGGAACCGCCGCAAATTTGAGGCGGAGCTGGTTAAGCAATCTAACCTTACGGAGCGCTACCCGGATAGCCATAATGTGGCGCTAGCGCTCGTCGATATAGACCACTTTAAGCGCGTGAACGATCTAGAAGGTCATGATGAAGGCGACAAGGTAATTAAGTCCGTTGCAGAATTATTGGTACAGCAACTGCGTACCACCGACTTTGTAGCGCGTATTGGTGGTGAAGAGTTTGCCCTCATAATGCCGCATACCAGAATAGATGAGGCACAATTGGTCCTAGAGAGAATTCGCCACAACGTAGAGGTGCACTCTCATATTCCTGTCACGATCAGTATTGGCGTTACTGACCTAACAGAGGACAGCACACGCTCATATAAGTGGGCTGACATCGCTCTTTATGAGTCGAAAACCGCAGGGCGCAACAAAGTGTCAAAGTGTTTAAGCTCTGATGAGATAGCCTAAGTATTTCACTCTAACCCAAATTGCGCTGCATTAGACTAAAGTCTAACGCTGATTAATAATTGAACTAAACTTATAGATATGTAAAATAGTCGCCTCTGTTCAAGTAGGAACCAAGAACACGATTATTTTGCCCTTCTAGGAAGACATTAAGCATAAGGATATAGCATACGGACATCAAACCTCTGGGCACACGAGGCTTAGTATGTTGAATCATTTTCTAGTGAGGCTAACGATAGGTAGTCTAGCGATCTTGGGTATTAAACTCAGCGCATTGTACTTTTTACCTATGGTTCTGCTGTTAAATACTCACCACAAAGAGTTTTTTGGGTGGTAGAGATCCAGATAGTTGGATAATAAAAAACCGAGCGCATGCTCGGTTTTTTGTTTCTATTCGCTTATAGCCTTAAGCAACTTCAATTGCTTTCTCAATGGCCTTCATTGAACCAACAAGGTGCTCATCAAGTAACGCTGTAGCTTGTTCTGCATCTTTAGCTAACACCAGCTTCATGATCATCTCATGCTCTTCAATATTAAAAAGGTTTTGTGCCGCATTATCGCAGTTATTGATTGCAGTATAGCGGTAGCGCTTAACTTGATTGATAAGGTCGCTGAAGAACTCAAACATGTTCTTTGAGGTTGCACCTTCAAGCAGAGATACATGGAACAGATGATGGCGCTCTTCCCACTCACCCCAACCAAAATTGTCTTCCGTATGTTGAATGCGAGAGAGCTTATGGTAAGAAGTCAGTACATCGAGCTCCCATGCTTCATCTCCGCTCTCAATCGCTTTCTTGAGTAGAACGCTAGAGATAACACGCAAACTTTCGTAGAGATCATTTAGCTCCTCTTTCGAAACTGGAGATACCCAACATCCTTTTTGTGGTGCTAGCTGAACGTATTTGCTCCATGAAAGCTGGACCAACGCCTCACGAATTGGTGATGCACCTACGTTGTACTTCTCTTTTAGCTCTGCAACAACCAGCTTCTGTCCTGGTAGTAGGTTGCCATCTAGAATGTCTTGGCGAATAAGTTTCGCAACTTTATCAGTCAGAGTCGGGCTAGACACGGTCAATCCTCATTTGGTATTTCTGTATTTAACAGTATGCAATTCTATCTTTGCGTGATAATACAGCGTACCGAATAGTGAGGCAATAGAAGGAAGGCATTAGATATAAAAAAAGAGAGCCGAAGCTCTCTTTTTATGTAATCGAATGGATTTTCGAGTAATTACAGTACGTGTACTGACGCAGTGTTAGTTGTACCTGAAGCTACTAGAGCACCAGAAACCATTACTACGATGTCGCCTTTCTTACCGAAGTTAGCGTCTAGAGCGTACTCTTTACCCATCTTGTAGAATGAGTCAGTGCTGTCGATTGAATCAACAAGAACTGGACGAACACCCTTAGTAAGAACTAGTTGAGCTGCAGTCTTCTGGTTAGTTGTAAGAGCGATGATGCTTGCAGTTGGGAAGTACTTACGTACAGAACGTGCAGATTTACCGCCTTCAGTAGCAACGATGATTAGTGGAGCAGCTAGCTTCTCAGCTGTGTCTACTGCACCTTTACATACTGCTTCAGTGATGCGTAGGCGTGGGCTGTCTAGGCGAGAACCTAGTTCAGCTTTAAGCGCGCCGTCAGTACGGTTAGCGATTTGAGCCATGATAGTCACAGCTTCAACTGGGTATTTACCTTTTGCAGTTTCACCAGAAAGCATTACAGCATCAGTGCCGTCCATGATTGCGTTCGCAACGTCACCCGCTTCTGCACGAGTTGGACGTGGGTTGTTGATCATAGAATCAAGCATTTGAGTTGCAGTGATTACAGTCTTACGTGCACGGTTACACTTCTCGATCATCATCTTCTGAGCGAAGATTACTTCTTCAGCTGGGATTTCAACACCTAGGTCACCACGAGCAACCATGATACCGTCAGAAAGCTCTAGGATTTCGTCGAAGTTATCAACACCTTCTTGGTTCTCAATCTTAGAGATGATGTGGATGTTAGAACCGCCGTTCGCGTCTAGGATCTCACGGATTTCTTTAACGTCAGATGCTTTACGGATGAAAGATGCAGCAACGAAGTCAACGCCTTGCTCACAACCGAACTTAAGGTCGTTCTTATCTTTTTCAGATAGAGCTGGAAGTTGAACAGAAACGCCAGGAAGGTTAACACCTTTGTTTTCACCTAGTGCACCGTTGTTAAGAACTTTACACTTAACTTCAGTTTCAGTAGTAGAGATAACTTCCATTTCGATTAGGCCGTCATCAACTAGGATCGTGTTACCAGCAGATAGGTCTTTTGCGAAACCAGCATAAGTTACAGCAACAGTTTCTTTGTTACCTACAACAGCAGTGTCAGTTGTGAAAGTGAATTCTTGACCAGCTACTAGGTCTACGTCGTTGCCGTCTTCTAGCTTGATAGTACGGATCTCAGGACCTTTAGTATCAAGAAGGATTGCTAGTTGCTTACCTACTTTATCCATTACTTCACGGAAGTTCGCGATACGAGTGCCGTGCTCTTCGTAGTCACCGTGAGAGAAGTTCAGGCGCATTACGTTCATGCCTGCGTTTACTAGTTCAGTTAGCTTCTCTACAGATTCAGTTTTAGGGCCAATCGTACAAACGATTTTGGTCTTTTTCATGGAAGATACTCTCCGGTAAGTAGTGTTTACTATTTTTAAATTTGGATATTTCGCTGAAAGAAATGCCTATTTAATGTAGTAACGAAACTGCTTCGTCACCAGTTTTGAGGCAAAAATTCTATCAGTGTGAAAGTCTTTCAATATTTTTAGTCATTTAGTGACCAAAAAATATGGCTAAATTCAATGCTATCAACTTATCAGCTGAAGTTATCAGGAGTAAGTGACAAACAAATTAATGCTGGTTTTGTAATTTTTTTTCTTTTCGGGCGGGGATTCTACCACTGAATTTGTACAATTTCACGGCTAAAGACTTGTCTTAGGACAAGGTTTTAACGGTATTTATTTATTTTTTATGTCGAAATAATTCAAATGACCAAAAACAACAAAATGGTAGGCAAAAAGTAATAAAGTTTCAGAAAGGAAACTAATGCTGGTTGATATGTGTACAGACACTTAAACAAAAAAAGCCTGAGGAGTTATCCTCAGGCTTTCTGAATATGGTGGCCCCTCACGGACTTGAACCGTGGACCTAACGATTATGAGTGGCAATTTTGGGTGTTTTCCAATAAACGCCAATGAACAATAAAGAACATTAAAATCATTAAAACTCAATCACTTAATTGACATATTTTGTTTTTGGTTGTTTACTGTTGTACATAGAAATACGCGTCATCTGCTACATATTTGCTACACAGGAATGAGCCATGCCACTACGAAAGAAGATCAGTGCATCATCCATCAAAGCACTTCGTATTGAAGACAAGCGCTTAAACGATACTGAAATTGCAGGCTTCCACGCCCGCATTTCTTCCAAGGGAGCAATCAAGTACTACCTTTACTATCGTATTAATGGAAAGCAGACAAACTACTTCTTAGGTTCAGCAAGTGACATTACCCCTGCGCAAGCTCGAGACCTTGCCAAAGAGAAAGTGGGGGAAGTAGTGCAGGGCAAAGACGTACACACAGAACGCAGGCAGATTAAACAAACCTTAGAAGCCGAAAAGCATCAAATCTTTGGCGTATTCTTGGAAGAGAAGTATCTTCCCTTTTTAATGGCACGGAATCCCAAAACCGCAAATCGAACTTATACACATCTAAAGAATATATTTCATTTCTTAGTTGATATGCCAATGTCGGAAATTTCCGCTTGGGAAGTACAGAAGTGGATCAGCGAGCGCCGTAAGCAGGGCACTAAACCTGCGACCATCAATTACAGCGTTAACACCCTTAAAGGCGCGTTTTCTCGCGCAGTAGAGTGGGGAGTAATTGAACAAAGCGACCTTAAATCGATAAAGACCATTAAAGAAGATAACACCCGCATACGCTACTTGTCTGAGGTGGAAGAAATTGAGCTTCTAAACGCTATGCGTCAGCGAGATACTGAGCTTCGTGAAAAACGAGATTCTGGTAATGCGTTTCGCGAGCAGCGCGGTTATGAGCTTTTACCGTCGTTTGAGAAGCTTTCTTACGTTGATCACATTGAGCCACTAGTTTTGCTAGCCATGAATACGGGGCTGCGGCGGGGTGAATTGATGGGGCTAGAGTGGCCCGATATCAACTTAACTCAAAAATACCTAACAGTGCGCGCGACTATCGCAAAGAGCAAGAAACACAGAATCGTGCCCCTAAATAGCACGGCACTAGGCGTGCTTAAAAAATGGAAAGCGCAGGGTGAGCGTAACAGCTATGTGTTTTTTGGTGAAGACGACAATCCCATTAAAGACTTTAAAAAAGGTTGGAATGCTTTACTTAGCCGAACCAACATTTTTGATTTTCGTTTTCATGATTTGCGGCATCATTTTGCAAGTAAGCTAGTGATGAATGGGGTTGATCTAAATACTGTGCGTGAGCTATTGGGGCATGCTGATTTGCAGATGACCTTGCGGTATGCCCACCTAGCACCTGAGCACAAAGCATCTGCGGTCAATTCAATCGGCTAGTTTGCTCGGTAGATTGGTCTATCTCACTCTTGGCCAGTTCCGAAATTGGAATCTTTAGATTTCGCAATCTTTCGGATAAGCTCAGGTAGGGTAACGCCTTGCCAATAGGTAAATAATTGTAGGCTAAAATAAGCGACGAAAGAGCAAAAGCCAACTGTTTTTTGTCATACTGAATTGACTTGTTAGCTTTACATGCCACCTGAACGGATTTCTCTTAGTGCCTTTATTTTCTCGGAGACCAACTCATCTTTTAAGATGTAATCATCATTAACTTTTGATATGAAGTTACTTTCCCAATCGACGATCTTGGCATTTAAGTCTTCGCTATGAGCAGAAAGTTGAATAAGGAGGTATTTTAAATCTCTTGGTATTTGTATTGTTGCATCGTCTCGCGAGGAGTACTCAACTTCATTGCTGTCGTGATAATTGACGCTTTCCCCTACACCACCAGTTTTACACCAAACATCATAAATGCTTAACTTCTCTAAAGCCTTGCCCAACAACTCAAGTTCGCGGTGATTTAAAACACTATTTTTGTGAAAATTCTTAACAGTTTCAGCAATATCATTTGCTTTAAACACAGCAAATGCAGAAGCTAGAGCAGCAATAGCACTAACTAAAGGGGAAATGGAGTCTAACATAGATAATATCTCACAAATAATTTTCAAACTATCTCTCTAAAAATGAGGGTGAATAAAATAGTAAAGCTGCCGCCCGCTTAAGTGGTGAGCAAACCTGCTACAG
Organism: Vibrio maerlii; assembly: GCF_003415655.1. Taxonomy (GTDB): domain Bacteria; phylum Pseudomonadota; class Gammaproteobacteria; order Enterobacterales; family Vibrionaceae; genus Vibrio; species Vibrio maerlii. The sequence goes on along the minus strand of NZ_QRHC01000011.1, from coordinate 76,236 downwards.
AACTTAACTATTACGCCATAAATACAAATGCTAAATCAAACCAAAACTGCCGGGCGTTGCGAATCACTCTTAAATGCTTTGTTAGGTGAATTATGCGTAATCCACTATATGGCGATACCTAGCTAGAATATCTGGATACTTACGTAACCTATCTTCTATATCGAAAGCGTTCCACCAAATGATCGTATTCTGCTCTTTTCTATCCCTTTGCCGCTCTAACATTTCTGTCAAATCACGCGTAGTTTGCGTGTTTACTACCAACATGTAACCATCTGGTCGGTAGTCAAAAATTGTACTTGGCATATCTACATCCGACTTACCAATGGAAGATTTATTAGAATGTTTTAAGTTTGTTTTACACTGAACAATCATTTTACCTATTTGGACAGATTCAGTTCCTTTGGAAACTCGACTTTCATTGTGGAGCATATTGTATTCACAAATCAAATCTCGACCGTTATCAGCTTGATTGGTAGGTGCGACTTTCTTAACAGAAAAGACCCAAGGTTCACGATTTAGTAGTTCTAGGACTAAATCCTCAAATTCTCCACTGGCCTGTCTGTCAATAATGTTCCACTCAAAATTTTTGTCACCAAACAGCAATGAAATTTCTTTTTGCTGGCGAAGTCTAATTAACTCTCTTTCTTCAGAAACGGACTCCAGACCACAGTTACTATACTTAATTACAACATGATGGTCGCTAATAAAGACAAGCTGATTTTCTTGCGATATTACCTCCATGTTTGATGTATCTCCCAACGCAGCGACAAGATCTTTAGCGAACTCCTCATCATTAAATGGGATGGTCGTTCGTATATCTTTAGTAACTTCTACATTTGACGCGACTCCCTTGATCATCTGTGCGCTATCATTTTTGATAGCAAGCTTCTTAAGTAATCCGGATATATGCGTACTTTTAAATATTGAGAACTCAGATGAAAAGCTACGAAAAAACAACCAGTAAGGATTCATGCGTACGTTAGCGACATATGACTCATTCTCACCAATATAGCCCCTGATTTTATTTTTCCACACATTAAGTTCAGGAGAGTCAAAGGAGAAATCTTCCGGACAATAACCGACCGCACCTAGTATATTCCCTTGATACATATGGAACATATATAGTTCCATTAAAATGCTATAGAAACACTCAAAGTCTTGTTTACTGTTTTTTCTAATTCGTTCATTAAGCGGCTGGGCTGGGAACCAGTACATCCCATATAATTCGTCTTCAATCCCACTGAAATCATTATGCTCGCCTAGAAAACGAAATGAGCTTTTCCCTCTAGATTTTGTAATAGCGGTTAGGACCGTTGGTACAATTGCATGTAGGTCAGTGACTTCCTCGATGCGTAGCTGTCGATAGTAGAAAACTGGAAACAGCTTATCATCATCAATATCCTCTAGAAATATTCTCCATTGAGGACAGCAATCTAACCCTATGAAAACCTGATTTTCATTGCGTTTTGTAACGCTGAAGCCAACTTCTTAAATTCGCTCTAAAAATTCTTCTATCATCATTATCCAACATAGACGGAGTTATAAAATTCAATTAACATTTTTATTTGTAGTCCAGTTCGCCTTTCTGGACTAGTTATCGGCTCAAAAACCTTATAACTATCTGTATAATCAAACAAAGATAACAATACGGCCACGACTCGCTGGCGGAAAAGTGAGCCGGTTCGATTTTTCGATACACCGTGCCAGCATAAACGACCTATTATCAGTTAAAAGTGATTGATCGATAACCTTTTGGCATAGCATCACCTAGTAATCGATCCTTTGAGCAAACTTTGAGTTTGCGGATTGTCGAGTTAATTATCATAGGGGAAACGAGAGAGGTTTTTGAATAGTGAAAGTATGACGTAACTCAGATCGGGGCACTTTCGAGTTACGAGGTGCCTCACTAAATTCAGACAATTCCTCAGATTTCATCCCAAATGTTGAAGATATCGATGGAAGTCTAACTCCAAGTTAATCAACGAATCCAACTGCGTCTATGCTCTAGCGCTTTGTTAGCCTTCACAAAATAGATCTTTTTTGCATGCTGCGATTTTATCCAGCAATTTATTCCTCGAACAGATGAACTCTTTACGTTTCTTTTTAATCTCTGTTAATTGTTGGTCGTTTAAATTTGAAGGATAGTCTTGTCCGGACTTCCACTTGGCGATATCCACAACCTGTTTTCTAAGTTTTATAGTTGCCTTACGATAGGCTACTACTTCCTGTGCCAATTTTTCTTTATCGAGAGATCGTAGTAAAAACTCTGACTTATGAATGTACTCGAACTTACTATAGACAGCCTCAGCAGCATTAACCGCTTTGCTATCTATACTCTCGGGTACTCCTTTATTTTCACTCAAGTACTCGAATTTAACTGTTGTCATAGAAAAAAATAAGTCTAATGCATCAGCGTATACAAAAAACGAGTCCGCAGCTTCATACAACCTTGCGACATCTTTTTCTGCTATTCTATTCTTTGCATTTTGAACATGTTGTTTTTTGAAATAATAAAAGCTTAAAAAAACGGCGAGAAGAGGTGCGGCGCTAGCTATCCATATTGGAACAAAATCTAACCAAGACTTTGATTGTCCCTTACTGATTTGAACACTTAGTGCCAATACTGCTTCTTTTAATGCGTTGATTAACTCAGGCTCTATTGCTGACATTACAAACTCCATCAATTAGTTAATAATACTTGCAAGCTAACGTTTAATAGATTGCAAACGGTAACAAACTAGCTAGTTTGTTACATTGTTAGAGTTCATAGCGTAAGAAAAGTTATTCAGAGTTGCCATGATTACAAGCAGGTTAAACGTGCCCTAACTCACATTAGGGGAAATGTGAGTTAGATACGAGTAAATTTACATTTAGGAAAACCACTACATCCGAGAAACCTGTTTCCTGCATTTGGACCTTGTCTAGCAGTTCGTTCAACGAGCACCGAACCACATCACGGGCAGGATGTATTAGAGTTGTGCCTAGCACGAAGGTTCTGCACATGTTGTCTGTTGGTCGTGGTATTGTTTTTTGTGGTTTTCGACTTCTCTTACCAAACTTATCACCTCGCTATCGCTAAGCACTCTATATTTAAATCTCTTAATGTATCGACCTAGCCCGCGAACTAGAACGTTGCGTGGTAAATCTGTTCGAAGCTCGCAATCTCCCGTCAAAACCACGACTGTTTCAATGATTTCTTCGTCCAAGGCAAAGTGCTTTGCAAGAGCTTTTTTCTGTCGATAGGTTTGTCTTAGAGGATTTTGAAACCGGTACTTACTGCCAAATAGGTTTTGTGTCCATTGTGACGCTCTCTCATTACCAAAAATCCAGCCTTTGAGGTTTTTGGTTTCTACTATAAAGATACCGTGACGAGATATTAACAGGTGATCAATTTGTGCAGTTCCGTTAAACGTTGGAACGTAAATATCGTGGAATCGGTGGTAAACATTAGAGTCTAGCGATGCCCAAAGGCTTAAAGCTGTCTTCTTTTCGCCAAACCAGCCTTTTATTACATTGAACATTATGATTCTCCGAGTTCTTTGTTTCCTTTAGTCAACGCTGCATTTATATTCGTTTGTGCTTAATATTTGACCTTAACATCGTTGAGATGGACATTTGTATGCTTAGTATCAAAATGTAGTAGTTTGGAAAATACAGTTATTCACAGAACTCCAAGTTAAGACCTTTAACATCGACTAAATCAATGCACCATTGATGAACACGAGAAATGATGTCTTGTCCATATGCGGTAATACCTTTGAGCGTTCGTACAAGCTCTCTGGCGCAGTACAAACTCGTTTTAATAGCACCAGTGTCCCTATCAAAAGAAAATGCGTAGAGAGGCTTAAAAACCTGTTCTTTGCGTGTACTGAATACGCCGCCCATCATTTGAGTAAAGTCTTTCCAGTTACCAATGTCGGCAGCGGCTATAATGTCCTTGGCCAGTTTAGGAAGGTTTTGAACCTCTTTTAGTCGGCGGAGTTCTCGCCAAACTGTTACGGAGCAACCACCAAGTTGTTGAAACTGACGTATACCCCAGCATGCTGCCCATGCGTCTACTCGTGCAGCTGCGTCTTTTGGGTCTTCTCCATAAACACCGGAGTCTAAATCGCTGCCATCAATGTTCTTTGAGATGTATTTGGCAATGTAACCAGTAGCAGAGCCTCTTGAGGGATCGATTTTCACCTCAGTAAAACGGTGCTCGAGTGCGCCGTTCTCTTGACCATCTTCGAGCAAATTGTATTTGCGCATAGTGTCTACCATTACTTGATAATGAGCTGGCTCTACGAACAAAAGTAAGTGCCAATGTGGTGTGCCGTCATGCTGGGGTTCTGCAACTCGAAAGCCGTAGAAGCGTATTCCTAGACGACTTAGGGTTGCCCGTATCAACTGCCAGATATTATTCAGGTATTCTTGAGCGTCAAGGGGAGTAGCTCCATCCCACTTAGGGTTTGGATGACCAGACTTTGCAAAGCTACGGTGATATTTAGAAGGGCAAGTCAACGTAAGAAACGCCGCCTCGTGCCCCATCTCTTGTGCTAGTTCTTCAAAACCGCGTGCGCGAAGCATTAACTCACCTTTGCGAATCGTAGGGTCTGAAACTCCTTTTTGAGACAATTCAAGTAAACTGAAACTCTGCCCTAGTTCGTTGATGGCTATGGTGTTCTCTAGGTATTGTTTCTGCGCATATTTTTGTTGAATGCGAGCGCGAAGAGTGATGTCTGAAGCATAAATACCTCGCTTCTTGTTAACTTGATTTAGATGATGAAGAACCGTTTCGATATTACGGCGTAGAGCTTTACGTAGTCGTCTTAGCCACCACTTAGGGTCACAGTAACGACTCATCTCACCCTCTAAAGAGTGTTCTTTTGAGTATGGCTCTATACCTTGTTGCAACAGTAAGGCATGGACGCCACTTTTGGCTTCTAGGTCATCAAGGTAGAAGCGACGAAGACTAAGCACGGCAGAAGCCATTTCCTTGGCCTTAACGCGCAGTCCATCTTCATCAATATTGAGATCAATGTTTTTCAAAGGAATAGATAACTTATGGGCAATGGAGTGGGTGGTTTGCCGCAAGTAGGTATTTCGTTCGAATTTACTAGGGTGGCGTAAATACTCGCTAAATAGGATGCGCTGTGCCTCTACAGGGAACGGTGTTAGCAAGCTTTGGACAAATATACGGTCGTCACTATCGACAAGAGAGAGGTCAATCGTTCTCATACTGCTTGCCTCCCTTTTTGGGTAATTACGAATTCATCCCAGCGAACTCCAAAGTGATGGATGGGTTGATAAGAGATTAATCCGTTTTGATAGAGCTTTTGGATCGTTTTTTTAAAGATACGAACCGGAGCTTTTGGGCTGGTTGTGATGGTCCATTGATTGGGGCAGTAGTCAGAACAGACTTGAAGGCGGAGTCCATGATTCATGCTCTCTAGTAGTGTTTTCTGGTCTTTGGTCAGGTTAGGCATGGTAAATACCTCCCTGCGGCAACTGCGTCATCTTAGCGTGGCTTTCTAGCCACTGATCTAAGTCTTCCTTTAGGTAACGAACGGCACGGCCGACTTTAATAAAAGGTGGCGCAACTGTGCGATTTTTGCGGTTTCCTTCCATGCGCGCTTGGCGTAGGAATGAGCGACTCATACCGATGTAGTCTGATGTTTCCTGTTCTGTGTAGGCTCGTTTTTCAATGTTCTGTATGCTCATAGTGTTGTCTCCTTGTGTTCTTGGAGACATCAAAATATGAGTCAATGGCGTCAATTGACGCTATGGTTGACCTTTACATTGACGTTAATTTGTCCTGTTCTTCATTTTATTCTTAACACGAGGGACGAGGCCTTTTCTAAACGAATCATAGCTCATAGAGCTTTCATCATTAGCCCCCGCACCAAACCATTCAAGGTGCTGGGCGTTCATTTCTGAAATGACATTATCTGAATCCAAAGTGCGTAGTTCACTATTGGCGTCTCTCTGAAGCAAGCGCCAGATTTTATCGGCTCTCAAACTCGGCTTTTCTTTAAGTATTCGAAAAACAATTTGCTCAATAGGGTGGGTGATTGAGTCGATGTTTGGCTCAACAGTCTCAACATTTACTGTTGTGATGGAGTCATTTTCAGAGTCTAAAAAAGTACTGAGTTCTTGAAGATCGATTCTGAGTGCAGGCATAGATATATATATGGAATCAGTATCTAGCTGTTTGAGTAATTTGGGTGGGGCAACTGTCTCGCCTTGCGCTATGGCTGCCAGTTGCTCTAGTACACCTTTAGCGCTTGTCTGTGTTGGTACTCGATGAACCAATCTAGAAAATGCTTGAAAAGGGGGTATCGAATATTGGTATCTCTCGGATAATGGTAACCATAGATTGCTCAATCTTTCCAAAATGGAATTCTGGCTCTCCCCAGTGTTCTATTTTTTTTGGTTCCAATATTTGAACGCGACGAACTTGTTGAGGGTTATTTGAACGTAATAGTGCTCTAGAGTCTTCACCTGATAGTCTAACCACACCTTCATATGAGAAAACTGACCAAAGTATTGTTCGCTTTTTTGCTCTGTAGATTTTTCCTGCTCCCATGTGTCTTTCACACACTGAAGCACAAAATGACAAGTCCCCGTTCTCAATGAGCTCGAAGATGTCGCCTTTGGTGTATGGGGTCTTATCTGAAATTTCGTCTAAATGAAGAAATCGTCGCTTTATCATTCCTACCAACCTACATGAACTAATTAACTGCAAAAACAATGGATTGAGTTCGTTATGTTATGTAACGAAAGCTGAGAGCTCTTTGTAGCGCATTAGGTTTGGTTTGAGAATTCGTTATGTAAAGTAACAGTAGAAGGCTCACAAATATTAACTTTTGGACTAGTGCCGCAATCACGGCAAAGTTCTTACGTAACGTTAGGTATTGTCATTTAGGTTGGGCTGACGGCAGCTGTTTGCAAATAGATGAGAATTTAATGAAAAGTGCGTTTCTATTGCTACATATTTGCTACACAGAAACCAGAAAAAGAAAAAGCGTAGCGGTTACTAACCTGCTACGCCTTTAAATTTGGTGGCCCCTCACGGACTTGAACCGTGGACCTAACGATTATGAGTCGTGCGCTCTAACCAACTGAGCTAAGGGGCCGATAGGGGAATGATTATAGGGGAAGGGGATTCAGGTGTCTAGACGCTTGCAGGGGCATTTGCGTTCATAAATCATCCACTTAGATCATTCAGATACAAAAAAGGTGAGCTAGCGCTCACCTTTTCATCATTTAAGACCGTAATTACTCGTCTAGGAAGCTGCGCAGAGTCTCTGAGCGGCTTGGGTGACGGAGCTTACGTAAAGCTTTTGCTTCGATCTGACGGATACGCTCACGCGTAACGTCGAACTGCTTACCCACTTCTTCGAGCGTGTGGTCAGTGTTCATGTCGATACCAAAGCGCATACGAAGGACTTTTGCTTCACGTGGTGTTAGACCTGCAAGAACATCTTTGGTTGCCACTTTCAGGCTGCCAGATGTTGCTGAGTCTAGTGGTAGCTCAAGCGTTGTATCTTCGATGAAATCACCTAGATGCGAATCTTCGTCGTCACCGATTGGTGTCTCCATTGAGATCGGCTCTTTAGCAATTTTAAGCACTTTACGGATCTTATCTTCAGGCATTTGCATGCGCTCTGCTAGCTCTTCTGGCAGAGGCTCACGACCCATCTCTTGTAGCATTTGACGAGAGATACGGTTTAGCTTGTTGATAGTCTCGATCATGTGTACTGGAATACGGATAGTACGCGCTTGGTCAGCGATAGAACGAGTGATTGCCTGACGGATCCACCACGTTGCGTAAGTCGAGAACTTGTAACCACGGCGGTATTCAAACTTATCTACCGCTTTCATTAGGCCAATGTTACCTTCCTGGATAAGGTCTAGGAACTGTAGGCCACGGTTGGTGTACTTCTTAGCAATCGAGATTACTAGACGTAGGTTTGCCTCAACCATCTCTTTCTTCGCACGGCGCGCTTTCGCTTCACCGATAGACATGCGACGGCTGATGTCTTTGATGCTTTGAACCGTTAGGTTAGTTTCTTTCTCGATGATTGCTAGTTTTTGGATTGAGCGACGAATATCATCTTCGTTGCGCTTAACCTTTTCTGCGTATGGCTTATCGCTAGCAAGTACTTCATCTAACCAAGCTTCGCTCGATTCGTTACCTGTGAATAGTGCAATGAACGATTTCTTCGGCATCTTGCCGTACTCTACTGTTTGGCGCATGATCAAGCGCTCTTGAGTACGTACACGATCCATAGAGGTGCGTAGTTCGTTTACTAGGTGGTCGAACTGCTTCGGCGTTAGGCGGAACTCACGGAATACGTCTTGAACTAGCTCAGTTGCTTTTGCAGACTTATCACTTTCACGGCCATGCTCGTTGATTGCTAGCTGAAGGTTCTGGTAGCTGTTGCGTAGATCTGTGAACTTCTCAAGAGCAAGCTCAGGATCGATACCTGTATCTTCCTCTTCTTCATCTTCATCATCTTCAGAGTCGTCTGCATCTTCAGCATCTTCGTCTTCTAGATCTTTTTCTGCAAGCTCAGAGCCGATGTGCGTAGCCGTTGGGGCCGTCGTACCGTCGTCATCTGGGTCAACGAAGCCGTTGATTAGGTCAGTTAGACGAAGTTCTTCTGCTTGAACTTTGTCAAATTGCTCTAGGATATAAGGGATGGTTCCAGGGTATTCTGCAACAGAGCTTTGTACTTGGTTGATACCATCTTCGATACGCTTCGCGATATCGATCTCACCTTCACGAGTCAGTAGCTCTACTGTACCCATTTCACGCATGTACATGCGCACTGGGTCTGTAGTACGGCCAATCTCGTTTTCTACGCTTGAAAGCGCAGCGGCTGCCGCTTCAGCAGCATCTTCATCGGTGATAGTGTCATCGTCATTCAGTGCTAGATCATCAGCATCCGGAGCGGTTTCTACCACTTTGATGCCCATGTCGTTGATCATCTGAATGATATCTTCTACCTGCTCTGAATCTACGATCTCTTCAGGTAGGTGGTCGTTAACTTCTGCGTAGGTCAGATAGCCTTGCTCTTTACCTTTGATGACAAGTAGCTTTAGCTGTGACTGCGGATTTTGATCCATAGACGGTATCCAACTTCATAATCTGGTGAAGGAATTAGTATGCGAAATGCAAACCACTAAAAATAACAAACTTACTGATTGTTGACCAATTCAACTGGGTTACGCTTTTAAATCAAGCATCAAGGCTTGTAGCTCCCGTTTCTCTTCGATTGATAAACCGATACTTCTTGCTTTGGCCTGCAAGTTTTCAATTTGTTTTTCTACGCACTGCGACACAATGTTGTCCAGTGAGTCTAAAAATATATCTTCTTGATTGTCTTCTTCTTTCAGCGGGATTTCCCAGCTGGCTAGGCGAGACAATAGCGCCTCATTTTGCGTATCACGCCAGTGCTCTAATAACTGGCCTGTGCTGATATGGGGATTCATTCGACACTTATCAAGGACTTCAACCAATAAGTTTAGTCCAGGCAGTGACAAATCTTTCACACTTGTAAGATCGGGTACCATTTCAGCATAGCTCGGATTCTGAATAAGCAAAGTAATAACTTCACGCATTGGCGTGCGTTTGAGCTCTTTGTGTGGCTGAGGTCGTGTTTCGTTTTTATGGCGCTTTGGTGCTCTACGCAAATTATCAAAGCCAGTGCGCTCATCAAGCAATTTTTCCAGTAGCTCTTGGAAATAACTATCTGGAATCTTGTCAATCAATGCGGTGGCATGAGCTCTAAGTGCAGACTTACCCTCAGTGGTACCCAGATTTAGCTGATGAATCTCAATCAGATTATCAAATAGGTAGCTAGAAAGCGGTGTTGCTTGCTCGACCAATTTTTCGAACGCTGCTTTACCATGTTGGCGAATATAGCTATCCGGGTCCTCACCGTCAGGCAAGAATAAAAACTTCAGTGTGTTACCTGACTTTAAGTAGGTCAGGGCATTTTCTAACGCGCGCCAAGCCGCTTCTTTACCAGCACGGTCACCATCGTAACAACATACGACGGTATTGGTTTGGCGGAATAAGACTTGCAGGTGATCCCCGGTTGTCGATGTACCCAAAGAGGCAACTGCATAGTCAACGCCAAACTGCCCCAATGCCACCACATCCATGTAGCCTTCAACGACAAGAATCTGTTTAGGATCTCTGTGAGCCTGCATGACTTCATAAAGTCCATACAGCTCTTTACCCTTGTGGAAGATAGGCGTCTCAGGTGAGTTGAGGTATTTCGGTGTGCCATCACCTAACACGCGCCCGCCAAAACCAATCACACGGCCTCGACGATCTCGAATAGGGAACATAACTCGACCACGGAATCGGTCGTAACGGTGGCCTTGATCGTTTTCAATCAGCATACCCCCGGTCACAAGCATATCTTGCGCTTGTTTCTGTTGACCGAAGTTCTTACGCACGAGATCCCATTCATCGGCCACGTAACCAATACCAAACTTCTGAACAATCTCACCAGAAAGACCACGGTCTTTAAGATATTCAATTGCAGGCTTACTTGCTGAAAGCTTGAGTTGATTGCGGTAGAAGTTGGCGATGCCGTCCATTAGGTCATAGAGGTTACGCTTTTGTTCGGTGTTTGCTCTCGGCGCAGTGCTGATTTGTCCGCTGCGTTGTTCACGTGGAACATCAAGGCCAAGATAAGAGGCAAGCTCCTCTATCGCTTCAACGAACTCAAGGCGTTCGTACTCCATCATAAAATCGATGGCATTACCGTGCACACCACAACCAAAACAGTGGTAGAACTGCTTTTCTTGGCTAACACTAAATGACGGGGTTTTTTCGTTGTGGAATGGGCAGCAAGCGCCGTAGTTTTTACCTTTTTTCTTAAGTTTCACGCGAGTGTCAATGATATCAACGATATCAAGGCGAGCGAGGAGGTCATCAATAAAGCTACGAGGGATTATTCCAGCCATAAAACCTTAGAAAAAAGTAAGAAGGTGTAGATACAAACAAGCCGTGCATACCAAAGGATAGCACGGCTTGTTGTAATAATTTTTGAGTACTAAGCCAGTTTAGCGCGAACTAAACCACTTACTTTACCCATGTCTGCACGCCCTTGAATTTGAGGCTTAAGCACACCCATTACTTTACCCATGTCTTGCATGCCCGCTGCGCCAGATTCCGTGATTGCACTTTCAATAAGTGTGGTCACTTCATCGTCTGTCAGTGGTTGAGGCATGAAATCCTCAAGTACAGTAATTTCAGCTTGCTCTGCATCTGCTAGGTCTTGACGACCTGCTGATTCGTATTGAGCGACAGAATCGCGACGTTGTTTAACCATTTTAGTCAGCACAGCTAGAATGTCGTCATCGCCCAGAGTGATCTGTTCGTCAACTTCACGTTGCTTGATTGCCGCAAGAGCTAAACGGATAGTGCCAAGGCGCAATTTGTCCTTGGCTTTCATCGCTAACTTTTGCTCTTCTTTGAGAGTATCAATAAGAGCCATAACTAATTCCTTACTAGGACTCAGTTATTAGTACAGGCGAACGCGACGTGCGTTTTCGCGAGCTAGCTTCTTAGCGTGACGCTTTTGAGCTGCAGCTTTAGCGCGTTTGCGAACTGTAGTTGGTTTTTCGTAGTGCTCACGACGACGTACTTCAGATAGGATACCTGCTTTTTCGCAAGAGCGCTTGAAACGACGTAGAGCAACGTCGAACGGTTCGTTTTCACGTACTTTAACTACTGGCATATGCCTTTCACCTCAGGGGTTAATTCGTTAACGCTGGTAAACATGTGACTCGAAACGTTGATGTTCGGTCTTTAACCAGCTTGATCAAAAATGGTGCGGAATTTTAATCCGATCAGATACCCTTTGTAAAGTATTATCAGGAGAAGAACTGGTTAATTTTTTTCCTAAGCGGTAAACTTGCGCCAATTTAGAATGAAACGCAGCAGCATGCAGAGAGAGTTATGCGCATATTAGGTATTGAAACTTCGTGTGATGAAACAGGTATTGCTATCTATGATGATGAGAAAGGACTGCTTTCACATCAACTATATAGCCAAGTTAAGCTGCATGCAGACTACGGCGGTGTCGTGCCGGAGTTGGCTTCTCGCGACCACGTAAAGAAGACGATTCCTCTTATTAAAGAGGCATTAAAAGATAGCGGCTTATCACCAAAAGATATAGACGGTGTGGCATACACGGCAGGCCCAGGTTTAGTCGGAGCACTATTGGTTGGTGCGACGATTGGTCGCAGTATCGCTTATGCATGGAATGTCCCTGCAGTGCCCGTTCATCATATGGAAGGCCACCTTCTAGCTCCAATGCTTGAAGATAATCCACCTCCGTTTCCATTCATCGCGCTGCTGGTTTCTGGTGGTCATACGATGATTGTTGAAGTGAAGGGGATTGGTGAGTATCAGATCCTTGGCGAATCTATTGATGATGCTGCGGGTGAAGCGTTTGATAAAACGGCTAAGTTGATGGGGCTTGATTACCCAGGCGGCCCGCTATTATCCCGCTTGGCTGAGAAGGGCACGCCAGGGCGCTTTAAGTTCCCCCGCCCAATGACGGACCGCCCAGGTTTAGACATGAGTTTCTCAGGTTTGAAGACGTTTGCAGCAAATACAATCGCAGCCAATGAAGATGACGAGCAAACACGCGCTGATATTGCTTATGCTTTTCAAGAAGCAGTATGTGACACGTTAGTGATTAAGTGCCGCCGTGCGCTTGAGCAAACGGGTATGAAGCGTATTGTCATTGCTGGTGGTGTGAGTGCAAATAAACAGCTTCGTGCATCATTAGAAGCACTAGCGGAAAAACGCGGCGGAGAGGTGTACTACCCACGTACTGAGTTTTGTACCGACAATGGTGCGATGATCGCGTATGCGGGAATGCAACGCCTGAAGAACGAAGAAGTTGCTGACTTATCGGTTGAGGCTCGCCCTCGCTGGCCTATTGACCAGTTGGAGCCCTTGAGCTAATTCGTTTAGCTTCAGTTGCTATCAATATAGATACAAAAAAATCGGCATTAAGCCGATTTTTTTTCGCCAAATTTTGGCTCGGTGCCATCGAACAGGCGTCGAATGTTTTGGTGATGACGCAAGATGATCAAGCAGCACAGCATGGCCACTGGTAGGGTATATTGAGGTTTGATCATCCAAGTATAAAGCGGAGCTAATAAAGAGGTGACCAGCGCCGCTAATGAAGAGTACCGAAACACTAGCGCCACAACGAGCCAAGTTCCCATTAATAGACCAGTGAGCTCAAAGCCAATGGGTGCAAACGCCCCCAAAGCCGTCGCAACGCCTTTACCACCTTTAAAATGAAAGAAGATTGGATAGATGTGGCCAAGGCATGCCGCGATACCAATAAAGCCTAATAGAATAGGATCGATACCAAGTGCATAACCACTCCATACAGGAATGGTACCCTTGAGCATATCGCACAGTAATACGAGAATCGCCGCTTTCTTTCCGCCTGCGCGCAATACGTTGGTTGCTCCGGGGTTGTTTGAGCCGACCGTGCGAGGGTCTGGGAGTCTCATCACTCGACAAATTAGAACTGCACTAGAGATTGAGCCTAATAGATAGGCCGCAATAATCATTAATAGTGCTAGCGGGGTCATAGGTTGTCCTAACTTTAAAGAAAACTATTCGGAACAGTTGCTATGATACTCCGAATTAAAAATAATACGTTGTTTTTATGATTTTGGGTATCCGACCTGTAACGATATCGCCTCTAGCGCAACATGCAAGGATCGAACATGGCTTTAGATAAAGTTTTTATTGAACAACTTGAAGTAATTACCACTATCGGTGTTTATGACTGGGAACAAGAAATTAAGCAAAAATTGGTGCTTGATATTGAGATGGCGCACGACAATCGCCCTGCGGGCAAAAGCGATGATGTGGTTGATGCGCTTGATTATTCTCAAGTCAGCACCGCGGTTTTGAATCATATCGAGAATGGTCGCTTTTTGTTGGTTGAACGCGTTGCTGAAGAGATTGCAGAATTGATTATGACGCAGTTTTCAGTACCGTGGATTCGTATTCGTCTTACTAAGCCAGGTGCAGTACCTCAAGCAAAAGGCGTTGGAGTGATTATTGAACGAGGCGAGGCATGATCACTGCTTATATTGGTGTTGGTACCAATATTGACAGAGAGCGACATGCTCAAGCGGCTATTCACGAGTTAGAAAAATTAGGTTGTGAGCTGAGAGTCTCGACAATTTATGAGTGTGAAGCGGTTGGTTTTGAAGGGCAGCCATTCTACAACTTTGTAATTGAGCTAAAAACCGTACTCGAATTAACGGAATTTTCACAGCAACTGCGTAAAATTGAGCTATCTTGGGGCCGCGCAGTAGAGGCTAAGAAATATCAGGATCGCACTCTAGATCTGGATATTCTGCTTTTTGGAGATGCCATTTCTGAACAATCTCCGCAGCTTCCGCGCAAGGATATTTATCAATATCCGTTTGTAACGCAGCCCCTTTATGAACTCTGCCCCTCTTTGGTTGTACCTGATAGCAGTCAGACGATTGCTCAAATCTGGCAACAAATGGATGGCTTTGACTCTTTGAAAGCGATCGAGCTTGATCTTTCAATGAGCTAATTTATGGAATAATAATGTCGTACTTTGAATCTTTTGTTTTGGCTCTTATACAGGGCCTTACCGAGTTTTTACCTATCTCTTCCTCTGCTCACCTAATCTTGCCCTCGGCCGTTTTAGGTTGGGAAGACCAAGGGTTAGCCTTTGATGTCGCTGTGCATGTTGGCACACTTGCCGCTGTGGTTATCTATTTCCGCAAGGAAGTAGTTACGCTATTAAGTGCTTGGTTGGGATCGATTGTTAAGAAAGAGCATAACAAAGAATCGAAGCTTGCTTGGCTGATTATCTTGGCAACTATTCCTGCGTGTGTATTTGGTTTGTTGATGAAAGATTTCATCGAGATGTATCTGCGCAGCGCATGGGTCATTGCGACAACCACTATCGTGTTTGGTTTACTGCTTTGGTGGGTAGATAAGACCGCTAAGTTTGAGCAAGACGAGTACCAAGCAACATGGAAGCAAACCCTATTTGTCGGTTTTGCTCAAGCAGCGGCGTTGATTCCGGGAACATCGCGCTCAGGGGCGACTATTACTGCAGCGCTGTATTTAGGCTTTACTCGTGAAGCGGCTGCACGTTTTTCTTTCTTGATGTCGATTCCAATCATTGCGTTAGCCGGTAGTTACCTTGGAATGAAGCTAGCAACGAGCAGTGAATCGATCCATATGGGCTTTTTGAGTGTCGGTGTGATTACGTCGTTTATCTCAGCTTACTTTTGTATTCATTTCTTCTTGAAACTGATCTCTAAGATGGGAATGACACCATTTGTTATTTATCGCTTGATGTTAGGTGTTGGTCTTTTCGCATTCTTGATGACACGATAGCTTAAACGAAAATGGGCAGCGTATTTGCTGCCCATTTTGCTCTCAATGATTTGCTGTATTCGCTTGTTGCCCCCTCACTTCAGCGACGGCTTCTACTCTTCTCTTTTCTAGCTCATCGCGGATCTGTGGGCCTTTAAAGCCATCTTTGATGATGTGTTGAACATTCACCGCCACAGCAGCGTTGTAAGCCTTTATAAAGTACTTACTCTGAGGGTATTCATTATCTTCATGCCCTAGGCGGCCTGCATGGTCTGCTTGACAACAAAGTAAGATATCTTCGAGTCGTTCGGGTTTACGCCATACGTCAAAGCTATTTAGAACCTTTATGATTGTTGCTGGTTTAAGTTCGAAGGCGCGATGTATATTGGAGTGCTGCTCACACACCATGAGAGACAAATCGCGATAATCATTAGGAATGCGAACTCGATTAGCCAGAGCCTTGATGATTTTCTTTCCGGTGTGGCAATGCATCTTATGGCTTGGCCATTCATTCTTTGGCGTAACCCCCTTACCTAAATCATGCAACTGAGCTGCTAATCGTACTTGTGTTGAAGTGGATAGGTTTGCCGCTTGTTCAGCGACCATCAATGTGTGCATGCCGGTATCGATTTCAGGGTGCCACTTTTCAGGCTGAGGTACGCCAAAAAGTGCGTCTATCTCTGGTAGAACAACCGCAAGTGCACCACATTCTCTCAATGTTTTTAGGAACACCTGTGGGTGCGCTGTGGTTAATGACTTGTGCCACTCTTGCCATACACGCTCTGCTGTTAAATGCTCTAGCTCTCCCGATTTAACCATCTTCTGCATTAGCAACATAGTCTCGGGTGCGACTGAAAAGCCAAGGTGGGCAAGCTTGGCCGCGAAACGAGCTACTCGTAGCACCCTCAGTGGGTCTTCGCTGAACGCATCAGAAACATGACGAAGGACTTTGTTTTGTAGGTCTTGGTAACCATGATAGGGATCGATCAACTCACCATTTTGATCTTCTGCGATCGCATTGATGGTGAGATCTCGGCGAATCAAGTCATCTTCAAGGGAAACATCGGGAGCAAAGTAGCACTCGAATCCGGTATAACCATTACCTGATTTTCTTTCCGTGCGGGCCAGTGCGTATTCTTCTTTGGTTTTAGGATGTAAGAATACAGGGAAGTCTTTTCCTACTGCTTGATAGCCTTGGTCGAGCATCGATTGCGGGTCACTCCCAACCACCACCCAGTCTCTATCATAGACTGGAATGTTGAGGAGTTTGTCACGAACGGCTCCGCCGACTAAGTATGTACGCACTTTGCTTCCTTAAAACTTCACAAAATTTGGATAATTACAGTGGCAATGGTACTTTGCTTTATTAACTATTGATAGAAGACGAGAGCAACAAAGGCAATGTATCAAGACTTTTTTGGATTCTGTGAATTACCGTTTTCAATCGTCCCTAATTCTCGTTTTCTTTATCTTAGTCAGCGACATAAAGAAGCCATCACCCATATCCAGGCGGGTTTCGGTGAAGGTGGAGGTTTTGCTTTGTTGACCGGTGAGGTTGGCACTGGAAAAACCACTGTGGCCAAGGCGATTCTGAGTGTTGTTGGCGATGAAACTCAAGCCGGTTTGATTCTGAATCCAACCTTTTCGTCTCAAGAGTTACTCGAGGCTATTTGTGATGAGTTGTCGATTGAGTACCCAGAGAACGCAACCCTAAAGTCATTAAATAACGCGATTTATCAGCACTTGTTGTCGAACCATGCGAATGGTCAACAGACGTTGCTCGTTATTGATGAAGCGCAGCACCTAAGCGCAGATGTGCTCGAGCAGTTGAGGTTACTCACTAACTTAGAGACGGACAGCCGCAAGCTCATCAAGGTACTACTGATAGGGCAGCCAGAGCTACAACACAAGCTTAAAATGCCACAGCTTCGTCAGCTTGCGCAGCGTATTACTGGCCGTTATCACTTGCTCCCGCTAAACAAGGCTCAGGTAAAAGAGTATGTTCAGTTTCGCCTAGAGAGAGCTGGGGGTAATCAAGAGCTATTCTCCAACAAATGCTTGAACTTAATTGCAGAGAATACTCAAGGTATCCCTCGACTGATTAATCTAGTTTGTGATGCGAGCCTAAAGCAGTCCCATCAAATTGGCGAGATGAAGCCTACCGCGAAAACTGTCGCACAAGCTTGTGAGTTGATCTTGTCACTCCAAGGCTATTCTACCGTCGCGCAAGTCTCAGTTGCGACTAAGAGCGGATCTAAGAGAAGGTACTCGGTGCTCGCTCCAATTACAGCACTCGCATTAAGCGTTGGGTTAGGGTGGTTGAGTTTCCAATACACACCAATAATTGTTTCTGAGATGGTTGATAAGCAGGTTCAACAACAGCTTCCGCCATTAATTGAGCAACAAGTGGAGCAGCAAGTGGTGCCTGATGAACTGCTTAACGCGCTGGCTACTTTGCAGAGTCGAGAGCAAGGGATAAAACAGTTATACCAAGTATGGGGCTATCGAGCCTCAGTGATGGACCAACTATGCAGTCAAGAAAGCGAAGGCATGTTTCGTTGTAAGCCGTTTATCAGTGACTTGGAAGCTCTAGAAAGAATCAATCTGCCGGTGCTACTTAACCTTGATGTGGAAGGGAACGCAGCATACGCCATATTGGTTGGTGTTGAAGAAGAGACTGTCACGCTACAAACCGATGCACAACAGATTACGCTGGCAAAACAAGACTTTCTTCAGTATTGGCAAGGGGAAGGCTATCTGATTTGGCAAGCCTATTGGCAGCAGAGCTTAAAGCTTGGTGCTAAAGGGAGTTCAGTGTTGAAGCTGGATGAACATCTGTCGGCACTGCTCGATGAGGAGCCGACACAAAGTGATGAGTTTGATATGCGATTGAAGCGCAAGGTAGAACTATTTCAGCGCTGGCAAGGTCTAGATGTTGACGGTATTGCCGGACAGAAAACATTGCAACGCCTAGAGCGACTGTCTCAATTTGATGCGCCAAGCATCGTTAAGAATGAGGAAGGTGCGTAATGTCGAATCTTATTCAAGCTTTGGAGCAGTCAGAGCTGCAACATCAGCAGTCTCGTTATGATGAGCTCCATTCTCATACTCCAAAAACTGAGCACGCCACTCATAATCGTTCAATATCTGGATTGCTTGTCGCCATGGTGCTGGGCGTACCTATTATTACTGGCTCAGTAGCTACTTACCTGGATTACCAATCAAAGTTGTCGTTAGCGTTGTCTCAACCGAGTGTAGAGGAGGTGGTGGTTGAAACCCCAATTGATTACACCATTGAGCGTAACGTTTTGCCAGCGGAACTTAAATCCACGCGTATTGCTGTGAACGTTGAAGAGAGCAAGCCGGTTATTGAGCCGCGAGCTTCGCAGCAAGCGAAACCACGACCGATGGAAGTAACAGGCACTTCGAATGAGTCCCTCGATCTCTCTCAATTAGATCTAAGCGGTCTATCATCAGAGCTAGCGCTGCAAGTTGAGAGTGCGCTTAATAATTCTAATCAGTCACAACAAACGCAACCTAGTACTTCTTCAGATATATCACACCTTGAGCGTGAAGCATCCAAATGGATCGGCAAGCTACCTGCACTCGATTTTCAGACCCATAACTACACCAGTAACGAAACGAAGCGCTGGGTAAAAGTAAATGGTGTGGAGTTTGTTCAGGGAGATTCGATTAACGAGGAGATCTTACTGCTAGAAATTGCACCGAGATACAGTGTTATTCGTTTTAGAGGTGAGTTGATTCAGATACCTGCCCTTTATGATTGGCAGGGTTAATGTCGGCGAGTTTAGAAGCGGATAAAGAAACGGGTTACCACTAGGTAACCCGTTTTTTGATATCTATCGTTCTTACTTCAAAAGCTTTGATTTCAAGCCATCAGAAATCTAATACTTATGCCCAGCCAGAAGGAGACTTCTTACGACGTGGGATAATGTGTGGCAGGATCAAACCAAATAGCAGACCAATACCTGCAACACCACCGCCGTACATGAAGTATTTAAGCAGTAGGTCTTCTTTTTGTGTGTCGAGTTTCGCGCGTAACTGACGGATTTCAGTTTGAGCTGAAGTTAGTTGGTCGCTGATGTCGCTGTAGTTCATTTCTAGCTCAGCAATTTGTGTGTTACGAGCATCAAGGGAAGAAACTAAGCCCGCCTTCTCTGTATCAGAACTTGCGCGCGCGTTTGCTAGTTGCGCTTTTAGGTCAGCCAATTCTTTTTCTACTTTTGGTAGGCGCGTTGCAATGCTCTCTGAGCGGCTGATGAATTTGCTTTGTACCCAACCTTTACGACCACGGCTATCAACAATCTCACTGTAGCCTGTTTGCGCGTTAGCTTGAACTAGCTGAACTTTTGCACCGGCATCTACGCTACCAATAATACGGTAGGTGTTGTTTGGGCCAGAGTGCAGGTAAGTGAAGAGTTTATCAGCGATGTAACGGTCTTGTGCAAATGCAGCTGGGGCTGCTAGCAAAGTAAACAAAACCATGTAGATCAGTTTTTTCACGGGAAGTCCTTTAAATGAATCTATCTGTTGTGCGACTAGTGAATCTATCGAGTCATATAGAAGACAAATAGTATGCAGTTTCCGTTTTCGGTGCAACAAAGAAGGGAGGCAAAGCCTCCCTTTCTGTGCGTTTCAGTCAATAATGACAGAGTCCTAACAAAACTGAACCCTGCCTGACGAATCGTTCTTCGAAATTATACGAAGATAGCCTGCATTGCGTAGTAGAACACAACGGCAAGTAGAGCACCGGCTGGCAGCGTTACAACCCAAGAGGCGATGATGTTACGTACAACGCCTAGGTTTAGTGCACCGATACCGCGAGCAAAACCAACACCCAGAACCGCACCAACTAGTGTTTGTGTGGTTGAGATTGGTAGACCCGTACCAGAAGCGAGTACTACTGTGCACGCTGTTGCTAGCTGAGCTGCAAAGCCACGGCTTGGTGTTAGTTCAGTGATGCCAGTACCAACGGTCGCCATTACTTTATGACCCATTGTCGCTAGACCAACAACGATACCAATACCACCTAGAGGAAGAATCCACCATGCGATAGTACTTTTCGTCGTGATTTCGCCCATGTGCTCAACGGTTGATACAACCGCAGATAGTGGACCGATCGCGTTTGCTACGTCGTTTGAACCGTGAGCAAATGCCATTGCACATGCTGTGATAACCATAAGCACGCTGAAGATACCTTCTACGCCAGCAAAGCTGTGGTCATCTTCACGATTAGCAAATTTCTTGTTGATGTAGATGTAACCACCGATCATCACCAGCGCAGAAACGCCTGCAGCCCAAGCCCATGCTTCACCATTTGAAAGGTGTAGACCTACGTGCTTAAGACCTTTCTTAATCGTTACTAGAGCGATAACGATAGTCGTGATGAACATGTACACTGGTACGAAACGCTTTGCGTTGATTAGCGGACGTTCTGTATCGAAAATGAGTCGCTGTGCGCTGACAAATATGACGTAAGCAAAGAAGCCTGAGATAACCGGGGTAATAATCCAGCTACCTACGATACCTTGAACACTGCCCCAATCGACCGCTTCAGTACCCACTGCCACACATGCGAAACCAATGATCGCACCAATGATGGAGTGAGTTGTTGATACCGGCCAACCCATGTAAGAAGCAAGAAGTAGCCAAGTCCCCGCAGCTAGAAGCGCGGAAAGCATACCGAAGACCAGTACGTCTGGTTGGTCGGCAAATAGAGAGGTTTCGATAACACCTTTACGGATCGTATCTGTAACTTCACCACCCGCAAGATAAGCACCTGCGAATTCGAAGATCATAGCGATAATGATCGCTTGTTTAACGGTTAGGGCCTTAGAGCCAACAGAGGTGCCCATCGCGTTCGCAACGTCATTCGCACCAATACCAATAGCCATAAGGAAGCCGAATGCCGCAGCAATCAGGATCAGAGTCGTACCGTAATTAGCAATGATATCCATCGTAATACCTAGTAGTTTGTAACAAAGTTCAAAACCTTAGACGCAGGCGCGTCTCTTCAGCGCCATTAAATATCTGAAAATCTTGTATCTAAGGTTAACTTTTTGTTTTGTGGTTAACTTTTGACCTATGAACGAGACAGCATGACTTCAAGACGAGCACCTACGCGCTGCGCTTGATCGGCAATGCCACCAATCCATTCAAAGATCTTGTATAAGAACATCACATCGATAGGGTTCAATTCAGACTCAAGCGCCATTAATTGTTGGCGAAGCTCGACCTGCATTGCATCGGTGTCATCTTCAATCACATCCAGTTGATGGATCATTTCAGCAACGAGTGTGACTTCGCGGCCTTTGAATCCAGTTTCCAATAACTCATCCAGTTCGTTGATTACTTTCTGTGCTTGGTCAGCAGCATCAAGACAACGACGAACGTATGCGATGAAGTTTTCTTGTAGTGGTTGAGGGATCACAAGACGGCGACCGTATACACGACCTGCTACATCTTTTGCGAGGTTTGCTAGCTTGTCTTGTTGCGTCAACAGTTCCAGCATGTCTGTACGGTCAACGGGCATAAACAAGCCACGAGGAAGTTTTAAACGAATCTCACGTTTAAGGACGTCCGCTTCTTTCTCTAGGTGAGAAATCTGTGCACGAATTTCTGCCGCTTTCTCCCAGTCTTCTTGAGCACATACTTCAAAGAAGTTCACTAGGTGAGAACAACATTCGTTCACGCATACTACGTGACGTTG
The DNA here is from genome assembly GCF_003415655.1 of Vibrio maerlii. Taxonomy (GTDB): domain Bacteria; phylum Pseudomonadota; class Gammaproteobacteria; order Enterobacterales; family Vibrionaceae; genus Vibrio; species Vibrio maerlii. The sequence continues at coordinate 54,097 of NZ_QRHC01000011.1, read as the reverse complement.
CAAAGGCTTAATTGGGGACTTTGCAAATAACCCCATAATTGTATTTACTGGCATGGTTTATCAACCTAATAAATATAACCCAATAAAAAACATACACCATTTCTGTGGTGAAATGTTGAGCGACGGCTATAAAGTCGCGCATGTTAACCCAATAATCTCACCATTAAAACTGTTTTAGATCATCATATATCCAATATTTCTTTCTTGCTGATAACTGGATAAGGCAATATCCTTTGAGTGACTCCTCACTAAGGTACAGATATGGAAACCGAAATAGAGCTGAAGTTTTTTGTTTCTCCTGAATTTTCAGACGTTTTAAAAGAAAAAATTGCTTCAACCAAGGTCTTACAACATAGCTGTCGCGAGCTAGGTAACACCTACTTCGATACGCCAGACAATTGGCTACGTCAGCATGATACTGGTATGCGAATTCGTCGTTTTGACGATGTGTTTGTACAAACGGTCAAGACTGCTGGTCGTGTTGTCGCTGGTTTGCATCAACGCCCAGAGTTCAATGCTGAACATACATCAAACGAGCCTCTACTTTCTTTGCACCCAAGTGACATCTGGCCTGCAGGGCGTGATATTGAGACGCTGCAATCTGAGCTTCTGCCTCTATTCTCTACCGACTTCACACGCGAGCAGTGGTTGATTGGTATGCCTGATGGCAGTCAAGTTGAGGTGGCGTTTGACCAAGGCACTGTCAGTGCTCAAGGCAAAGAAGACCTGATTTGTGAGGTCGAGCTTGAGTTGAAGTCAGGTCAAACCGATGCCTTGTTTACCCTTGCTCGTCTATTTAGTGAAGATGGCGGTATGCGTTTGGGTAACCTTAGCAAAGCCGCTCGTGGTTACCGCCTTGCACAAGATTATGAAGGCGATAAAGAGCACCCATTAGGTCTCGTTGAATGTGAGAGTGATGATACTGTAGAGCTGAGTTTTGTTCGCTCACTGGAGTTTGCACTTTCTCATTGGCACCACCACGAACAAATTTATGCAGAGCGAGACTCGGTTGCAGCGCTGCATGAAATCAGCCATTCCATCAGCTTCATTCGTCAGACCTTAACTATCTTTGGTGGCATCGTGCCTCGCCGCGCAAGTGCTATTGTTCGCCAAGAACTTAAATGGTTAGAAGAAGAGTTGAGCTGGCTGAAAACTCACGATTACCTAGAAGACTTGCTGGAAGATAAAGGCCATGTGCTGCGCAAGCTGGATGCGAGAAAGTGGCTGGTGGCTGAGCTGTCGGTGAAGAAAGATGAACTTCCTGATAGAGAAAGCCTACTTGAGTTAATCAGCTCTGCTCGTTACACGGGTCTATTGCTGGACTTGAGCCGCTGGATCCTGACTCGTGGCTGGCAGCCTTTCCTCGATGAGAAAGCGCGCGAAAAAATGTCACGAAGTGTGAAGCAATTCTCCGCTAAACAACTTGATCGCACTTGGGCTGAGTTGATGGAAGCTTTTCCACCAGAGAGAGCGTTGAATCGGCAAGAGTACATCGACCAGCAATACCGATTGATGCGTAATCTATATACAGGTGTTGGTTTTGCGTCTCTTTATGATGAAGAAGAGCGTATCAGTTTCCGCCTACCATGGGCTGATTTGCTGCAAGGTATCGATGATCTGTTAATGCTAAACCCGCTTGCAGAGCTACTCGACAAATTAGAGGGTGATGAGCAAGAGCAGCTGAAGCGTTGGTTATCTCGCCAAGAGAACTCGATTCTTCATGCTATGGAGCAAACTCGTCTCATCGGTGTAGAAGCTGTACCATACTGGCGCTAGGCTGTATCATAGAGAGCAAACATCAAGCGATGCTTAATCAGCGTCGCTTTCTTTAAGCGCAATCTCTATAGCCTCTAGACGTTGCAGGATCTCTTGTTGCTGTTTGATGATGGTTTTCATCATCATGTCATCGTTGAGCTGCTCTTCTGCAGAGTGAGTAATGATTGAGGTAATCAAACCCGAAATCATACCGAACAAACCAACACCACAAATGATGACAATCGAGGCAACCAGTTTGCCCACATCCGTTACCGGATAGTGATCACCGTATCCGACGGTCGAAATTGTCACAAATGCCCACCAAATCGCATCAATCCATGAATGAATATTCCCATCCGGCGCTCGACTCTCGACACTCAAAATGGTCATTGAACCGACGGTTAACAGAACGACAAGTAACAAAAGGATACTCGCTAGGGTGGTCTCTTTACGGTTACGGGAAAGCTGCTTTAGCACCACTCGCCCTGAGCGAATTAGCAGTATGACTCGGAAGATGTGGAATAAACGTGCGTACCTTAGAGGCTCGATCATTGGCAGGCTTGCAGCAAAATCGACCCAATGAGTTTTGAGGTATTGCCTTTTATTTGTGGCACGGATCAAATCCATGGTGAGTTGGATAAGAAAAACACTACAGATAATAAAATCCAAGCCGATAAGCAAATGACGGGTCTCTTCATCAATTGTTACGAACAACAGTGTTGAGATCACAAATAATGCCATGAATGACAAGATTAGCGATAACAGGCTCATCGGCTTTAACTCATTTTTGGTATCATTTCTATTCATACGCGGCGCAAAATAATTGTTTTCTCATTTGTGAAACTTGGTGTTTGAGAGCACTATTTATATATGAGAACAAATAGTTGGCAACAATAGATTCAAAATATAATAGACATCGTGGAGAAGTGACAATGGCTGGAGTGGTTTTCAAACCTTGGGAAAAAGTGATAACGGATATTCGCTTGGTCCCTAAAATGGTCATGTTAATGGTCTTTAGTACCATCTTACTAATTGCAAAACAGCTTTGGGATGCGAATAGCTTCCACGATGCGTTAATGAGTGCAACCAACAATGCAGCGGTTGCTCAACAACATTATGACGCATATCTAGTACAAGTATTCTGGCAAACAGCGGTGATGATTGTTGTATTTGTCGCACTGCTGCTGTTTGCTGCCAATATTATGCTGCGTCAAACTAAGTACTTGAGTGAAAGCATTAAGCGCATGGCTGAAAAAGATCTATCCGAACCTATCTTTATGGACTGTAAAGATGAGTACGGTGATGTGGCGCGTGAACTTGAGAAAACTCGCGTTCAACTGCATGACATCATCAAGACGCAAATGGCTTCTTCAGAAGAGCTTTCAACGCTGACAGAAGTGATGACGATGAGCATGTCTGAAACCAAAGAGTCTGCGCAAGAAGAGTTTAACGAAATCGACCAGCTTGCTACGGCAATGAGTGAGATGAGCTCAACGGTTCAGACGGTTGCTGAGCACGCACAAAGCGCGTCAGCGGTAACAGAGCAAGCATCTGTTCAAGCGGTAACGGGTCAAGAGTTCGTTCAAGGCACGGTCGTTAAGATGAACGAACTATCTACCGATATTGCAGCTTCTGCTCAAGCTGTGAATCAAGTAGAAGAACGCGTTGAATCAATCGGTAGCGTGGTCGGAACAATCCAAGGGATTTCTGAACAAACCAACCTACTGGCACTGAATGCAGCAATCGAAGCGGCACGTGCTGGTGAAGCGGGTCGTGGCTTTGCTGTGGTTGCCGACGAGGTTCGTAACTTGGCGCAACGTACTCAAGAAGCGACGGTTGAAATCCAAGATATGATTGGTCAGCTACAGACTAGCGCAAATTCTGCGGTAGAGCTGATGGAAAAGAGTGTAGTAGAGGCTGCTGAAGGTGTTGAGCTGGTAACCAGCGCAGGCACCGAGCTGGATGGCATCGTGAGCCAAGTGACACAAATTAACGATATGAACTTCCATATTGCAACGGCGGCGGGCCAACAAAGTAGTGTAGCGGAAGAGATGAATTCCAACCTAACCAATGTTCGTGAGCTGGTTGAAGCTTCCGTTGTTGTTGTTGGTGAACTGCTTGAAACATCAGAGATGATGCAAAACAACGCTGAAGAACTAGACGGTAAGATTCGCTCGTTTAAGGTCTAATTCATAGAATCTAAACAAGTAGTTACTCCTAATGCCCGCAATTTTTATTGCGGGCATTTTTTTATCGACTGAGTTTGATATCTTAGACATAGTTTATGGAATGACATCAAAGGATCACACATGACTTTGCCTACTCAGCTTCACGCAGATGCTCAAGCTCAACTTGCTCGGTTGGAGGAACAACACAGCGCCATCTTAGAAAATTGGCCAATTGAGCTAAAACAGTCGCTAGAAAGAGTATTGGGACTAAGTCAGTTTGTTGCTGAGAATCTACATCGCGATGAGGTTTTATGTCGCGACTTGCCTGAAATGTTAACCATTGAAGATCGTAGTGAAGGTTATAGAGCGGATCTTGCGGCAAAGCTAGATCAATGCAGTGATGAGATGAGTGGTCATCGCGTGCTACGACAGTTCCGTAATCGAGAGATGAGCTATATTGCTTGGCGAGACTTCAATGCGACCTGGTCATTAGAGCAAAGCCTGAAACATCTTTCGATGCTTGCTGAGGCGATGATCTTTGAAACCTACCAATGGCAGTACAAAGTTTGTTGCGCTGAGTGGGGCACGCCAACCAACACACAAGGTGAAGCTCAGCCGATGCTGATCATTGGTATGGGTAAGCTCGGCGGTGGAGAGCTCAACTTTTCGTCTGATATCGACCTTATTTTTACCTATCCAGAGAATGGTGAGACACAAGGTGCTCGTCGCAGCATTGCAAATGCTCAGTTCTTTACCCGCCTTGGTCAGCGCATTATCAAAGCTCTCGACCAGCAAACCTTTGATGGCTTTTGCTATCGTACCGATATGCGTCTTCGCCCATTTGGCGAGAGCGGCCCATTGGTTATGAGCTTTGCTGCGTTAGAGGATTACTACCAAGAACAAGGTCGTGATTGGGAGCGCTATGCCATGATTAAGGCTCGGGTCATGGGGCGTGAGATGTATCCGCAGTATCAAGAGCTGCGTCAAATGCTACGCCCGTTTGTATTCCGCCGCTATATTGATTTCAGTGCGATTCAATCGTTGCGTCGAATGAAGTCGATGATCAGTACCGAAGTACGTCGTCGAGGCTTGAGTAACAATATTAAGCTGGGCGCTGGGGGCATTCGTGAGGTCGAGTTTATTGCTCAGGTCTTCCAGTTGATTCGTGGTGGTCGTGAACCTAGCCTACGCGGCCGTGGGTTATTGGAGACTCTTGATGCCATTGACTCACTTCACCAGCTTGAATCTCATGAGGTTGTTCACCTTCGTGAGGCTTACCTGTTCTTGCGTAGACTTGAAAACTTGCTGCAAGCGATGGCAGATAAGCAGACTCAAACCCTCCCTGATGATGAACTTGAGCAGTACAAACTCGCGATTGCGATGGGCTACCAATCGTGGACAGAGCTTCGTGATGATGTGAGCAGCTATATGGGTAATGTCCATAAGGTGTTTGAGCACCTGATTGGTGATGAAGAAGAAGAGAGCGAAACCATTGCTAAACACTTTACTGAGCTATGGGATATGGCGCACGATCATGATGTGCTGCTCAACATCTTGACCTCGGACATTGAGGTGGAGGACCCCGATAAAGTGGTCACAACGATTGAGCACTTTAAGAAAGATCTTGCCAAGAAAACCCTTGGCCCACGTGGCCGTGAAGTATTAAACCGTTTAATGCCAAAGGTTTTTCAGGCCTTATTTACCAATAAAGACGCTCAGTTTGGTTTGCCTCGAGTATTGCACTTATTGCATCGAATCGTTACCCGAACGACCTACCTTGAGCTATTGGATGAACACAATGCGGCATTAGTGCAGCTTGTACGCTTATGTACTGCGAGCCCAATGATCTCCGAACAACTTGGGCGCTACCCAATCCTTCTCGATGAACTGATTGACCCGCAGCAGCTGTATAATCCGATCCCGCTTGAGTCGTATAAAGTAGAGTTACGCGACTATCTTGCCCGTATCCCAGAAGACGATATGGAACAGCAGATGGAAGCGCTGCGTCAGTTCAAGCAGATCTGTATTCTTCGTATTGCGGCTGCCGACATTGCGGGTGTGCTGCCGGTAATGAAGGTGAGTGATCATCTGACCTATCTCTCTGAGGCCATTGTTGAAGCAGGGGTGAACCAAGCTTGGCTACAAGTGTCAGAGAAATACGGTGTCCCAACTCACCTAAAAGATCGCGATGGTAAAGGCTTTGCGGTGGTTGGTTACGGAAAAGTCGGGGGCTGGGAGCTAGGTTACAACTCAGATCTAGATATTGTCTTTATGCACGATTGTCCAGTTCACGTGTACACCGGTGGTAAGAAAGAGATCGACGGACGACAGTTCTATCTGCGCCTAGCTCAACGAATCATCCATATCTTCTCGACTCGCACCGCTTCCGGCATTTTGTATGAAGTTGATACTCGCTTGCGTCCATCTGGCGCATCCGGTTTGTTGGTGAGCCCAACGGAAGCCTTTGAGGAATACCAAAGAAATGATGCGTGGACCTGGGAGCATCAAGCGCTCACTCGTGCGCGTATGATTTATGGAGATTCGGCGTTACAGCAAGAGTTTGCTCGCATCCGTCACGACATTCTGTGTATTGAGCGTGATAGTGATAAGCTTAAGCAAGATGTGGTTGATATGCGCATTAAGATGCGTGACCACTTGGGTGGCAAAAAAAGTGGCCGTTTTATGCTAAAACAAGATGCGGGTGGCATTACCGACATTGAATTCTTAGCACAATATTTGGTACTTAACTTCAGTCATAAGCACCCTAAACTTACTCGTTGGTCTGACAATGTACGCGTGTTTGAGAGTATGTTGGCACAAGGGATACTTGAAGAAGACGAGGGTTTGCTGCTTACACATGCTTACACCAGCATGCGCGATGAAATACATCGTCGAAACCTAATTAATCTAGACGCGGATGTTGCAGATGATCGCTTTACTAAAGAGCGAGAACATGTGCAGCGTATCTGGCAGCAGTGGCTAGGATGATCGCTGCGAACATTGATTTATCAAAGGGATATTAGTCTCAATAGTTTAGCCGCTGTATGGGGTGTGCTAAACTTCACTCAGTTTTAACCGTTTGGAACTTTATATGAAACCTATCTTGCCTGAATACAGCCAATCGAATGTAATGATCATCGGCGACGTAATGCTGGATCGCTACTGGTATGGCCCAACAGGTCGCATCTCTCCAGAAGCACCAGTCCCTGTGGTGAAAGTAGAAAACAATGAAGAACGCCCAGGCGGTGCAGCCAACGTTGCAATGAATATTGCTTCTCTTGGTGGACATGCTCATATCGTTGGTCTAACTGGCGATGATGAGCCAGCACAAGTTCTGACGAACACGCTGCAAAGTCTAAAAGTACATTGTGATTTTGTCGCGCTACCTGATTACCCGACCATCACTAAATTACGTGTGATGAGCCGTGGTCAGCAACTCATCCGCTTAGATTTTGAAGATAAGTTTGAAAACACCGATGCAGAGTTGGTGCTTTCTCGAATGGATGCAGCGCTACCTACGATGAAAGCAGTCATCTTGTCTGATTACGCAAAAGGTGCTCTAGAGCACGTACAGCAATACATCCAGAAAGCACGTGCAGCAGGTGTACCTGTCTTTATCGACCCTAAGGGCGCAGATTTTGAACGCTACCGTGGCGCTACTCTACTAACGCCAAACATGGCTGAGTTCGAACTAGTTGCGGGTAAGGTGAAGTCTGAGCAAGAGCTCGTAGAGAAAGGCATCGCGCTGATCGAAGAGTTTGATTTTGAAGCACTATTAGTAACACGCAGCGAAAATGGTATGACACTGCTACGTAAAGGTCAGGAACCGTTTCACCTTCCTACACAAGCGAAAGAAGTGTATGACGTAACCGGTGCTGGCGATACGGTAATCTCTGTTCTTGCGGCTTCTGTTGCTGCGGGTAAACCTCTGGACGAGGCGTGTGCACTAGCAAATGCTGCAGCAGGCGTTGTTGTTGGTAAGCTTGGTACTTCGACTCTGTCTGAAATTGAACTGGCAGAAGCGGTACACGGTAGCCAGGATACGGACTTTGGTGTGATCAGCGAAGCTGCTTTGGTTGAAGCTGTGAAGAAAGCACGTGCGAAAGGTGAGAAGGTTGTGATGACCAACGGTTGTTTCGATATCCTTCATGCAGGTCACGTATCTTATCTTAACCATGCTGCTGAACTTGGCGATCGCCTGATCGTAGCTGTGAATACCGATGAATCTGTACGTGGTCTAAAAGGTCCTGGTCGCCCAGTAAACCCAACCGATCGTCGTATGGCGGTACTGGCTGGTCTTGGTGCTGTTGATTGGGTGGTACCATTCAGTGAAGAAACACCACAACGTCTTATCTCTGAGGTTCTGCCATCACTACTCGTGAAAGGCGGTGACTATAAACCAGAAGAGATCGCGGGTGGTACAGAAGTGATTGCGGCTGGTGGTGAAGTGAAGGTATTGAACTTCGAAGAAGGCTGCTCAACGACAGAAATCATCGAAGCAATTAAAGGTGGGAAGGATTAATCTTACCATTTGCCAGAATAGCTCAAACAGGCAGTAAAATAGCAAACAACAAAAAGCCCGCTCATTAAACTGAGCGGGCTTTCTTATATCTACGAGTAGCTAGTTTACGCTTGAGGTGCTTCTTTCAGACCAGCATCGATATCTAGGATATCTTGCTCGCTTAGAGTACCTGTTGCTTGGCGTAGCTGAAGAACGCTGATGATGTAATCGTATCGAGCGTTTGATAGGTTCTTGTTCGCATCGTACAGACGACGAGTTGAATCTAGTACATCAACGATAGTACGCGTACCTACGTCGAATCCCGCTTCAGTCGCTTCCAGTGCAGATTGCGCTGATATTACCGTTTGCTCATACGCACGCAGTGCACCGATAGATGCGCTGATGTTGTTGTTGAATGCACGAACGTTCTTAACCACCTCACGGTAAGTCGCTTCTAGCTCTTGGCTTGCTGCTACATAGTTGTACTCAGCCTGCTTAGTTAGCGAGGTAGTAGAACCACCAGTGTAAAGTGGAACCGATAGATTTAAACCAATATTGAAGTTATCTGAATCATAGTCTGATGTGCTATTGGATTGATCTGCATAGTTATAACCGCCGTCTAAAGTTAGCGATGGTAAGTGCCCTGAGCTTTGTAATGAGATGTTATCTTTAGCAATATCTTGGGATATGCGAGCTGCCAGTAGGCTTAAGTTCTTTTCTTCCGCTTCACTTACAAGTGCGTCTGCTGAAGTCGCTGTTTTGCTTGCCGAGAAACGATCTGTATCCAGAACATTCAGGTTTGAGTGCTCTTGACCGGTGATCTCACGCAGACCTTCGTAGCTATTGGTTAGGCTGTTTTCCGCTAACACTTCGTCTGCCAATACTGCATCGTATTGCGCTTGTGCATCGTGTACGTCGGTAATGGCAGAAAGCCCTACCTCAAAACGCTGCTTAGTTTGCTCAAGCTGACGGCCAACGGCTGCTTTCTCTGCTTGGACAAACACTAGGTTATCTTGTGCGCGCAGAACATCAAAGTACGCTGTTGCAACACGCAGGATCAGCGCTTGCTGCTGTGCTGCATAAGCTGAATCTAGCTGGCGAGCTGATTTTTCAGCAGTGTCCAAAGTGATCCACGATGAACGTTGATATAGCTCTTGTGAGAAATTGATACCTGCTGTGAAGGTATTTTTGTCATTGTCTTGCGTACCACTAGAGTTATTAATCTCACCGCTATTAATATCGTAACCAGCTGATAATACAATTTGAGGTAAAAGCGTTGCACGGCTTGATGTTACGGCTTCAAATGCGGCATCACGCGTTGCTGCTGATTGTAGTAGGGTTGGATCGTTTTCTTTTGCTTGATCGTAAATCTGAGCTAGCGAGTCCGCTATAGCTGATGAGCTTGCGCTACCTAGGGCTGCACTAATTAATAGTGGAAGCAGTTTTTTCATTGTCCTATTCCTGCTGGATTCAATAAAGGTGACTGTTGGAGAGTGTAACCTAACTTGTTGGTTATTCATCCGCAACTTTACCGTTTTTTACTCTAAATTGTTCATTTTGTGCAATATCAACAAAGATGATTCAAAAAATTTTGTAAGAGTCACATAAATAGTTGAATATCATGCTTGGTAGTATCCATCTACAATGAGTAGAATGTGAGATTACTCATTTATTAATAGTTGTACATTATATCAGCATGCAATCTTTTGCTTAAGAGGACGATATGCCACAGACAGACAACCAAACCTCGCAGTTTACTGCAAAGGATGTAGAAATAATCTCAAAAGAGACTGTCTTTCAAGGCTTCTTTCAAATGGTGAAGTACCGTTTTAAGCATAGACTATTTGCTGGTGGCTGGAGTGAGCCGGTTGAACGAGAGCTGTTTGAGCGTGGACACGCAGTAGCGATGCTACCATATGATCCAATCCGCGATGAAGTGGTGCTGATTGAACAGGTTCGAGTCGGTGCACTAGAGCATGATAATCCGTGGCAGTTGGAAATTGTGGCCGGCATTATTGATACCGACGAGAGCGCTGAGCAAGTGGCTCGTCGTGAGGCAGTAGAAGAAGCGGGTTTAGAAGTGGGCGACTTAGCTAAGATTACCTCTTTCTATCCATCTTCTGGTGGCTGCTCTGAAAAGCTCGATGTATTTGTAGGCCAAGTCGATAGCAGCAACGCCGGTGGAATCTACGGCCTTGAATATGAAAACGAGGATATTCAGGTACACGTAGTCTCACGTCAACAAGCTTATCAATGGGTAGAAGACGGCAAGTTTGAGAATGGCGCCTCAATTATTGCACTCCAATGGTTAGAGCTTAACTATCAAAAGTTACAATCCGAATGGCAAGGCTAGCAGAACGATGACACAACTAGCAGCGAAAAAACCGTATCATGTTGATTTAGCAGGTCTAATGAGAATTTACGAGACCAATTACGCTAAGTTAAACGCACTATTACCTGCTCATGCGGAAGTAGGGGATGTTCGCTGTTATCAGGTTGTGAATGTAACATATCAATTATGTGTGGAAGAAGTCACAAAATACACAACTCTTGTCGATATATGTCAGAGTGATGAGCTTCCAGTGTTTCCACTACCGCGAATGTCTGTCAGGCTATATCACGATGCTCGAGTCGCAGAGGTGCGCTCAAGTAATCAATTATCGCAAGTGAAAGCGAGATACGACTATCCAAATACTCGTATGATGCAAAAAGATGAAAAATTTCAGACCAACCAGTTCCTAAGCGATTGGTTAACTTTTTGCTTAAAGAATGGAATCAGCCGAGCGCCAATTATGTTTGAGTAAATTGGGTTAAACGTAGAATTTAGGTTTTTGAATTGAAAGTAGAAACAGCATTAAGTAATGCTCAGGGGAGCATTCGATTACTTCAAATCACAGACACCCATCTGTTTGCGCGGACAGATGGTGCTTTGCTGAGCGTGAAGACCCAACATAGCTTTGAAGCCGTGGTCGCAGAGATCTTGGCACAGCAGCTAGAGTTTGATGCCATTTTGGCAACGGGTGACATTTCTCAAGACCACACCAGCATTTCCTACCAAAAGTTTGCCAAGGGCATTCAACCCCTTGATAAGCAATGCTTCTGGTTACCAGGCAACCATGACTTTAAGATGAACATGGATGCCGTTTTTCCATCTGAACAGATCAGTGCTCAACCACATGTATTACTTGGTGAGCATTGGCAGATGATTCTTTTAGATAGCCAAGTCGAAGGCGTGCCTCATGGTCGTTTATCAGAAGAACAGCTCGAATTGTTAGACAACACATTGGCTCAGAACCCAGATAAACACAGTTTAGTTGTTCTGCACCATCACTCAGTGCTGGTGGGCAGTAAGTGGCTCGATCAGCATACTTTGCACGATGCGCATGAATTTTGGGATGTAGTGAATAAGCACGACAATGTTAAAGCGGTTGTGTGTGGTCATGTACATCAAGATCTCAATACTATGCATCAGGGTGTTCAAGTGATTGCAACACCATCGACCTGTGTTCAGTTCAAACCAAACTCCGATGATTTTGCTCTTGATGAACAGTCACCAGGCTGGCGTGAGCTCGAGTTGTATGCCGATGGTCGATTGGAAACGAAAGTAGGTCGCTTACCGGGTAATCAGTTTATGCCTGACTTTGAATCGGATGGCTACTAAGGAAGCTAGAGCATAATGTCTAAACCGTCTTTATTGCTTTATATCCATGGCTTTAACAGCTCATCACTGTCGCATAAGGCGAATGTGATGAGAGCATACTGTGAAAGTGAGCGTCGTGATATTAAGGTCTTAACGCCACAGCTACCTTGTTATCCCGGCGAGGCGAAAGCCCTGCTTTTGGAGCTAGTAGAGAAATACCAAGATGACTACACTATCGGTCTGGTTGGAAGTTCATTGGGTGGCTACCTATCGATTTGGTTAAACTCATTGTTTGGCTTTAAAGCTGCGGTGGTTAACCCTGCGATTAAACCTTACGAGCTGCTTCAAGACTACCTTGGTGAACAAGTGAATCCTTACACCAATGAACGCTATGTTCTAGAAGAAAAGCACATGGGTGAGCTATTAGATTTGGATGTTGCTGAGATCGCAACTCCACAAGACTTCTGGTTGCTACAGCAAACCGAAGATGAGGTTTTGGATTACCGTCAGGCTGTTAATAAACTCAAAGGGGCGAAACAGACCGTAGAAGAGGGCGGCGATCACAGCTTTGTTGACTTTGAGCGCTACCCCAAACAGATTATCGAGTTTTTAGCGCTTTAGCGGCTATAATCTCAAATCAAGAATCTCGAAGAGCACCAATTAACGGGAGTTAGTTGGTGCTTTTCTAGAAAGGCGCAGCAGGGACTTGCTCAATTCGTCATCACACAATTGAAGCTAATTCCCATTATTGGCTTGCTGACTATCATTCCTGCGCGATTTGCTGCAAAGTAAGCTCAAATTAGAAATAGAAATAACTCCGTATTATGACTGAACAATATAATGCCGGAGCCATTGAGGTCCTCAATGGCCTAGAGCCGGTACGTCGTAGACCTGGGATGTATACGGATACAGCGCGCCCAAACCACTTGGGCCAAGAAGTTATCGATAACAGTGTCGATGAAGCGCTAGCCGGACATGCCTCTAAGGTTCAAGTAATTCTTCATGCTGACCAATCGTTGGAAGTTATCGATGATGGTCGAGGCATGCCTGTTGATATTCACCCAGAAGAAAAAATCTCAGGTGTGGAGCTGATCTTCTGTAAGCTGCACGCCGGTGGTAAGTTCTCGAACAAGAACTACCAGTTCTCAGGTGGTCTACACGGTGTAGGTATCTCGGTCGTTAACGCCCTATCTAAGCGTGTTGAGGTCACTGTGCGCCGTGAAGGCCAAGTGTATGAAATGGCTTTTGAGAACGGTAATAAGGTAGAAGAACTGACTGTGACTGGTACTTGTGGTCGCCGTAACAAAGGTACGAGCGTTCACTTCTGGCCAGATACCAGCTACTTCGATTCGGGGAACTTCTCGGTTACACGTCTAGTGAATAACCTAAGAGCAAAAGCAGTACTGTGCCCAGGCCTTGAGATCACTTTTACCGATAAAGTGAACAACAATGATCACCGTTGGTACTACGAAGATGGCCTGAAAGATTACCTTGCTGAAGGTGTAAAGGGCTACCCAGTATTGCCTGAGAGCCCATTCACGGGTGAGTTTTCTGCTGAAACAGAAGCGGCGACTTGGGCTGTGATTTGGCAGCCGGAAGGCGGCGAGATGATCACTGAAAGCTACGTAAACCTTATCCCGACCGCTCAAGGTGGTACGCACGTTAATGGTCTGCGCCAAGGTCTGCTTGATGCAATTCGTGAGTTCTGTGAATTCCGCAATATGCTACCACGTGGTGTGAAGCTAACCGGTGATGATGTATTTGATCGCTGCTCATACGTGCTATCAGTGAAGATGCAAGACCCGCAGTTTGCTGGCCAAACCAAAGAACGTCTCTCATCGCGTCAAACCGCAGCGTTCGTTTCTGGCGTGGTTAAAGATGCCTTCAGCCTATGGCTGAATGAGAAACCACAGCTTGCAGAACTGCTCGCAGAAGCGTGTATCGCCAATGCGCACCGTCGTATGCGTGCGAGCAAGAAAGTGGTGCGTAAGAAGGTCGCTTCTGGCCCGGCACTACCGGGTAAGCTGACAGACTGTTCTCAACAAGATCTGAGCCGCACTGAAATTTTCTTCGTGGAGGGTGACTCGGCGGGCGGTTCTGCTAAGCAAGCTCGCGATCGTGAGTTCCAAGCAGTGATGCCACTGCGTGGTAAGATCCTAAATACATGGGAAGTCGCTGCAGACCAAGTACTTGCATCGCAAGAGGTTCACGACATCTCGGTTGCTCTGGGTATTGACCCTGACAGCGATAATCTAGAAACCCTGCGTTACGGTAAGATCTGTATCCTTGCCGATGCGGACTCGGATGGTCTTCACATCGCAACGCTACTCTGTGCGCTATTCACACGTCACTTCCGTGCTCTCGTTGAAGCGGGTCATATCTATGTTGCTATGCCGCCACTGTATCGTATCGACTGCGGCAAAGAGGTGTTCTACGCACTGGATGAAGACGAAAAAGAAGGCGTACTAGAGCGTCTATCTAAGAAGAAAGCCAAGATCAACGTACAGCGATTCAAAGGTCTGGGTGAGATGAACCCACTGCAATTGCGTGAAACGACCATGGATCCTAATACCCGTCGCTTGGTACAGCTGACTATCGATGATGATGAAGCGACCAACGAAATGATGGACATGCTACTAGGCAAGAAACGTGCGGATGACCGCCGTACTTGGCTACAAAGCAATGGCGACATGGCAGAGGTATAAGAATTAATGTCTAACGAAATCACTTATGATGGCATTGAACAGCTGCCAATGCGCAAGTTCACCGAAGACGCTTATCTAAACTACTCGATGTACGTAATTATGGACCGTGCTCTGCCATACATTGGCGATGGTCTTAAGCCGGTACAGCGTCGTATTATTTATGCGATGTCTGAGCTAGGCCTCTCTGCATCGGCAAAATACAAAAAATCTGCACGTACCGTGGGTGACGTGTTGGGTAAATACCATCCTCACGGTGATTCAGCGTGTTACGAAGCGATGGTATTGATGGCGCAGCCGTTTTCTTACCGCTACCCGTTGGTAGATGGTCAGGGTAACTGGGGTGCACCGGACGATCCGAAATCATTCGCAGCCATGCGTTATACCGAATCTAAACTGTCTAAGTTCGCAGAAGTACTACTTGGCGAGCTAGGGCAGGGCACGGTTGAATGGCAGCCTAACTTTGATGGCACGATGAAAGAGCCTCAAATGCTGCCTGCGCGTCTACCACACATCCTTTTGAACGGTGTTACAGGTATCGCCGTTGGTATGGCAACAGACATTCCGCCACATAACGTGAAAGAAGTGGCGGATGCGGCTGTTCACCTGATTGATCATCCAAAATCTGAACTGCCTGATCTCATGCAATATGTTCAGGGCCCGGATTACCCAACAGAAGCGGAAATCATCTCACCACGTGCCGATCTTGAGAAGATCTACCGTACTGGTCGCGGCAGTGTGAAGATGCGGGCTGTATGGCACAAAGAAGGTTCAGACGTCGTGATAACCGCGCTTCCGCATCAAGTGTCGGGTGCTAAGCTGCTTGAACAGATTGCCAATCAGATGCGTGCTAAGAAGCTTCCTATGGTTGACGATCTTCGTGATGAGTCGGATCATGAGAACCCAACTCGTATCGTGATTGTACCTCGCTCAAATCGTATCGATTGTGATCAACTAATGAACCACCTGTTCGCTTCGACGGATCTTGAGAAAAACTTCCGTGTAAACCTAAACATGATTGGTTTAGACAATCGCCCACAGGTGAAAGGCCTAGTACAAATCCTTGCTGAGTGGATTGAGTTTCGCCGTGCTACGGTGCGCCGTCGTTTGCAGACTCGTCTAGATAAGGTTCTAGCTCGCTTACACATCTTAGAAGGTTTGTTGGTTGCTTACCTCAACCTTGATGAAGTGATTGAGATTATCCGAACTGAAGATGAACCAAAAGCTGTCCTAATGGAACGCTTTGGTATCACAGATATTCAAGCGGACGCGATCCTAGATACCAAGCTTCGTCACCTTGCAAAACTGGAAGAGATGAAGATCCGCGGTGAGCAAGACGAACTAGAAAAAGAGCGCGAGAAACTTGAAAAGATCTTGGGCTCAGAACGTCGTCTAAACACACTGATCAAGAAAGAAATCCAAGCCGATGCAGAGAAATACGGTGATGAGCGTCGCTCTCCACTGGTGGAACGTGCAGAAGCAAAAGCGCTCACTGAACGTGACCTAGTACCAAGCGAACCTATTACCGTTGTGCTTTCTGAGAAAGGTTGGATTCGTCATGCGAAGGGCCATGACGTTGACGCCGAAGGCTTGAACTACAAGTCTGGTGATAAGTACCTTGCTCATGCTCGCGGTAAGAGTAATCAGCCTGCTGTTTTCCTGGGCAGTGATGGACGAAGCTATTCGCTTGAATCGCACACCTTACCATCCGCACGTAGTCAGGGTGAGCCGATTACTGGCCGCTTAAACATCAATGCGGGCACTTCGGTGAAGCAAGTGATCATGGGTGAAGAACAACAACTTTGGTTAGTAGGTTCTGACGCTGGTTATGGCTTTGTATGTAAGGGGGCAGACCTACTATCGAAGAACCGTAACGGTAAGGCGTTGGTGAACCTGCCAGAAGCCTCAGAGATCATGCAACCACAAGTGATTGGTGACCTCGACTCGGATGAGATCCTAGCGATAACCAACCAGGGTCGTATGCTGATGTTCCCAATCAAAGACTTGCCTCAATTAGGCAAAGGTAAGGGTAACAAGATCATCAACATTCCTGCTGCGAAGTCGAAAGCACGTGAAGAGTTTGTTTCTCACTTGATGTCGATACCGCAAGGCGTGTCTCTAACGCTATATGCAGGCAAGCGTAAACTAGGTCTTAAGCCTTCAGATCTTGAAAACTTCCGCGGTGAACGTGGTCGTCGTGGTGGCTTGCTACCAAGAGGTCTACAGCGTGTGACCCGCATTGAGATTGATGGCGACGAGAAAACCGAAGAGTAACTTCTCGGTATTAGCCTCTCAAAAATTACAAAGCCAGCTCACATGAGCTGGCTTTGTTTTATATAAAGAACGGACTTCGTCCTAAAGGTAACAGATTATAGGTGATAGAGGCTTAAAGCATCTGTTTTAGGCGATACAAGGCTTCCAGTGCCTGACGTGGCGTTAGGTCGTCTGGGTCTATCTCCGCGAGCGCTTGCTCAACTTCTGTTGGCTCTGGAATTAGGCTTAGTTGATTGGCAATATCGACCTTGCTTGGTTGAGGCGTATCATTACTGCTACCCAATGCTTCCAATTGATTTAGCTTAGTACGCGCGTTCTTGATGACCGCCTTTGGTACGCCAGCTAACCCGGCGACAGCAAGGCCATAAGACTTACTGGCTGCACCTTCTTGAACAGCGTGCATGAAGGCAATACTGTCACCGTGTTCAACCGCATCAAGGTGAACATTGGCTAGGTGCTTAATCTGGTTTGGTAGTTCCGTCAGTTCGAAGTAGTGAGTCGCAAACAGCGTCATTGCACCAATGCTATTCGCTAGCCATTCAGCACTTGCCCAAGCGAGTGATAGACCGTCGTAGGTGCTCGTACCACGACCAATCTCATCCATCAGTACTAAGCTATTTGGTGTTGCGTTGTGTAGAATATTCGCGGTTTCAGTCATCTCTACCATGAAGGTTGAGCGACCTGATGCAAGGTCGTCCGAAGCACCAATACGCGTGAATATTCGGTCAGTCGAGCCTATAACTGCAGACTCAGCAGGGACGTAACAACCAATATGTGCCATAAGCGTGATAAGCGCTGTTTGACGCATATAAGTCGATTTACCACCCATGTTTGGACCGGTAATGATCAGCATCTTACGGTCAGTATTGAGCTCAATTGGGTTGGCAATGAAAGGTTCATCCATCACTTGTTCAACCACAGGGTGGCGACCATTTTGGATATGGATGCCAGCTTCAGTAGAAAGCGTTGGGCGACTGTAGTCTAGGGTTTCGGCACGCTCAGCGAAGTTTTGTAGAACGTCTAGCTGAGAAACGGCAGACGCCACGTTTTGTAGGGCCTCGAGGTGAGGAAGCAGCAGGTCGAACAGCTCTTCCCATAGCTTCTTCTCTATCGCCAACGCCTTTGATTTGGAGTTGAGCACCTTGTCTTCATGCTCTTTAAGCTCTGGAATAATGTAGCGTTCCGCGTTCTTCAATGTTTGACGGCGTACATAGTGAGGTGGCACAAGGTGGCTCTGCCCACGGCTTACCTGGATAAAGAAGCCATGAACGGCGTTGTAGCCAACCTTGAGCGTATCAATACCATGGCGTTCGCGCTCGTCAGCTTCCATTTTTTCAAGAAACTCGGTTGCACCATCAGCGAGGTCTCGCCACTCATCGAGTTCTGCGCTGTAGCCTTTGGCAATAACGCCACCGTCACGAATGACAACCGGTGGGTTCTCTTTAATCGCATGTTCTAGTAGTTCACACACCTCATCGATTGGCAGTGCGTACTTTGCAAGCTTTTGAAGGTAGGGTTGCTCAGCAGATTCCATGATGACCTTAAGATCAGGCAGTTGCTGCATCGCGTGGCGAAGCTTGGCCAGATCACGAGGTCTAGCAGAGCGCAATGCAAGGCGAGCAAGGATACGTTCAATGTCACCAATCTGCTTTAATACTGGCTGAAGATCGACATAGCCACCTTCCTCTTTGAGCTCAGTGATCGAATCTAGGCGATGATTCAGCGTGTTGTGGTCGCGCATAGGTTGGTGCAGCCAGCGCTTAAGCATACGGCTGCCCATTGGTGTTGCCGTATGATCGAGTACCTCGGCAAGGGTGTTCTCATAGCCGCCAGCTAGGTTTTGTGTGATCTCAAGATTGCGGCGAGTAGCGGCATCAAGGATGACCGAATGATCTTGGCGATCAAACGTCAAAGAGCGAATGTGGGGCAGTGCTGTTTTCTGTGTGTCTTTTACGTACTGAATCAAACAGCCTGCTGCGCACAATCCTAGTTTTGCGTGCTCAACGCCAAAACCAACTAAGTCTCGCGTACCAAATTGCTGGTTTAACTGTTGCTTGGCCGTCTCTAGCTCAAATTCCCATTCAGGGCGGCGACGATTGCCATTGCGTGACGCCATCAATTGCACCGCAGCAAAGTCTTCCGGGAACAAAAGCTCTCGTGGGGAAGTACGCTGCAACTCGGCAGCCATCGCTTCTTCAGTCTCTGGCTCGCAAAGTTGAAAGCGGCCAGAGGTGATGTCTAGAGTCGCATAACCAAACTTATCACCGTGCTGGTAGATGGCAGCTATTAAGTTATCGACTCGCTCAGAAAGCAAAGCTTCATCGGTCACGGTACCTGGAGTCACAATACGGACAACCTTGCGCTCAACAGGCCCCTTGCTAGTGGCAGGGTCTCCAACCTGCTCACATATCGCGACAGACTCACCTAACTGAACCAACTTAGCAAGGTAGCCTTCAACGGCGTGGAACGGAACACCTGCCATAGGGATAGGCTCCCCTGCCGATGCACCACGTTTAGTCAGTGAGATATCGAGTAATTGTGAAGCACGTTTAGCATCATCGTAGAACAACTCATAGAAGTCTCCCATGCGATAAAAAAGCAGAATCTCTGGGTTTTCTGCCTTGAGCTTGAGGTACTGTTGCATCATCGGAGTGTGTTTTTGTGCGGCTTTCACAATAGAGGTCTTTTGTTTGTTTCAATTGCGGCTTAGGATACGTGAAACCCCCTAAAGCGGAAAGGTGCAATAGATGGAAACTGGGCAAAATTTGTCGCTTTTGCTAGGCGAGCAATTGAACAAGCAGCAACTTGTGATGGCGACTGCAGAGTCATGTACCGGAGGTGGTGTATCAACCGCGATTACAGATATTGCCGGTAGTTCAGCTTGGTTTGATAGAGCCTTCGTGACTTATAGCAATGAAGCGAAAATGGAAATGTTAGGGGTAAATGAATCTACCTTGATTGAACATGGCGCTGTGAGTGAGCCAACAGTGATTGAGATGGTACATGGCGCGATTAGGTGCTCTAACGCCAACGTGGCAGTTTCTATCAGTGGTATCGCAGGCCCTTCTGGAGGCACAAAAGATAAACCGATAGGAACGGTTTGTTTTGCGTGGGCAATCGATAATAAATGGGAGAAAGTCGAGACTTTTCAGCTTGATGGTGACCGCGCACAAGTACGAAAACAAGCGATCGAGATCGCACAAAAAGTACTGTATGAATACCTGTGTAAACAGAATTGATCTTCGTGTTTGCAATTAAAAATATATAATATTCATTAGGTTAGAAATAAGTTGTCAAAAAAGCTCAGACAACTGTGGACACTGTATGAATCAACAGTATAATGATTTGCATAGTTTGAGCAGAGCGTTAAGTTAATCGCTCTGCAATAGAAGAATAGAATTCAGAAGATCATCAAAGATTGATGACAATTTCGGAGAAAGTAATGGACGAGAACAAACAGAAAGCGCTCGCCGCTGCGCTAGGTCAGATTGAAAAGCAATTCGGTAAAGGCTCTATCATGCGTCTAGGCGACAACCGCACAATGGACGTAGAGACTATTTCGACAGGTTCTCTTTCTCTGGACATTGCACTTGGTGCTGGTGGTCTACCAATGGGTCGTATCGTTGAGATCTACGGTCCTGAGTCTTCAGGTAAAACAACGCTAACGCTAGAGCTTATCGCAGCTGCTCAGAAGGTCGGTAAGACCTGTGCATTCGTTGATGCCGAGCATGCACTAGACCCAATCTACGCTCAAAAGCTTGGTGTTGATATCGATGCGCTTCTAGTTTCTCAGCCTGATACCGGTGAGCAAGCGCTAGAGATCTGTGACGCATTAGCACGTTCAGGTGCAATTGATGTTCTTGTAGTTGACTCAGTTGCAGCACTAACACCGAAAGCTGAAATCGAAGGTGAGATGGGTGACAGTCACATGGGTCTGCAAGCGCGTATGCTTTCTCAAGCGATGCGTAAGCTAACAGGTAACCTGAAGCAGTCTAACTGTATGTGTATCTTCATCAACCAAATCCGTATGAAGATTGGTGTGATGTTTGGTAACCCAGAAACAACCACTGGTGGTAACGCACTTAAGTTCTACGCATCTGTTCGTCTAGATATCCGTCGTACAGGTTCTATCAAAGAAGGTGATGAGGTAGTAGGTAACGAAACTCGCATCAAGGTTGTGAAGAACAAGATTGCAGCACCATTTAAGCAAGCTGAAACACAAATCCTATACGGCCAAGGCTTCAACCGTGAAGGTGAGCTAATCGATCTAGGTGTTAAGCATAAGCTGATTGAGAAGGCAGGTGCATGGTACAGCTACAATGGCGACAAGATTGGCCAAGGTAAGGCAAACGCTGGTAAGTACCTTAAAGAGAACAAAGAAGCGGCACAAACTATCGATGCTAAACTACGTGAAATGCTACTGACTCCAGCTCAACCTGAAGAACCAGAAACTGGCGAGATGCCAAAAGAAGAAGAGTTCTAATCAACTCTGAACTTAAAAATTAGAATGACTAAGCCGCGAACCTAACCGTTCGCGGCTTTTTTGTTCTAAAGGCTAAGTAGTTATAACTCAACATTACTAATAAAAATGGCAGCCTATAAGCTGCCATTTGTTTAAAAGTACTATTTGAAATTAGTGAAGGATGCGAGCACGTATTGTGCCTTCAATCTCTTTTAATTTTGCTAGCGCAAACTCTGAACGTTCTGACTCTACATCGATAACGACATAACCCATATCTGAGCTCGTTTGTAGGTATTGACCTGCGATGTTAATGCCTTCTTCTGCGAAGATGGTGTTGATTTGAGTTAGGATGCCCGGGCGGTTCTCGTGAATGTGCAGTAGACGAGAGGCATCAGTATGCAATGGAAGTGAAACCTCTGGGAAGTTTACGCTTGATAGCGTTGAACCGTTGTCAGAGTACTTCGCAAGCTTACCTGCAACCTCAACACCGATGTTCTCTTGTGCTTCCTGCGTAGAGCCTCCCACGTGAGGAGTCAGGATCACATTGTCGAATTGTATCAGTGGCGATTCAAATAGATCTGCATTGGTTTTAGGTTCTACAGGGAAAACATCGACTGCGGCGCCTGAAAGATGACCGCTTTCTAGTGAATCGCAAAGAGCAGGGATGTCTACCACCGTACCGCGAGCAGCGTTGATAAAGATAGAGCCTGGTTTCATCAGCTCGAACTGCTCTTTACCCATCATGTTCTTCGTTCCTGGTGTCTCAGGTACATGCAAAGAAATCACATCACACTTGTTTAGAAGCTCTGCCATAGTGTGTACTTGAGTTGCGTTACCCAGTGAAAGCTTGTTCTCAATATCGTAGAAGTAAACACGCATCCCTAGGTTCTCAGCAATGATACCCAATTGCGTACCGATATGCCCGTAACCAATAATACCGAGGCGCTTACCACGAGCTTCATACGAGTTATCAGCGCTCTTCTTCCAGATACCGCGGTGTGCGAGGGCGTTCTTTTCTGGAATGCCACGAAGTAGCAATAGAACTTGTCCAAGAACGAGCTCTGCTACGCTACGAGTATTTGAAAATGGCGCATTGAACACTGGGATACCGCGCTTAGCCGCTGCATTTAGGTCTACCTGGTTAGTGCCGATACAGAAACAACCCACTGCCACTAGCTTCTCTGCGGCATTGATCACTTCTTCAGATAGGTTTGTACGAGAACGAATACCAATGAAGTGAACGTCCTTAACAGCTTCAAGTAGTTCTTCTTCAGGCAGGGAGCCTTTGTGGTATTCGATATTGGTGTATCCTGCGGCTTGCAGAACCTCTACTGAAGATGGGTGAAGACCTTCTAAGAGTAGAATCTTAATCTTGTCTTTTTCCAGTGATACTTTGGCCATTATTCTCGTCCTTAGAAATAAAAAAGGGGCTAATTTAAATCTGATCACAGGGGATGGAGTATATCTACTCACTTTTAATTGACGCAAACGTTTCCCTGTGTGCGGTTTCATCAAATGTGCTGATTTGCTTTGCTCAATAAATTAACAAAAAAAATGTGAGATGGGTAAGAAAATTACGGAATAAGGCATAATTTTATGAGAGAGAGATAAAAAAACAGCACCCTCGGGTGCTGTTTGTAATGAAATGACAAAAAGTACCTGTTGTCTTTCTGTATTACTCTTCAATAACTGCGCCGTTTGGTGTTCCTGTGATGATCACATCAGCACCACGGTGAGCAAATAACCCCACAGTTACAACGCCCGCCAGACCGTTGATTGTGTTTTCAAGAGCCTTAGGGTCAGTGATTGCTAGACCGTGAACATCAAGGATAACGTTGCCGTTATCTGTGATTACACCTTCGCGGTAAACTGGATCACCGCCAAGCTTAACAAGCTCGCGAGCTACGTAAGAGCGAGCCATAGGAATAACTTCTACAGGAAGTGGGAACTTGCCAAGCACGTCTACTGCTTTCGTACCGTCTACGATACAAATAAATTTTTCTGAGATAGCCGCAACGATCTTTTCACGAGTAAGTGCTGCACCGCCACCTTTAATCATGTCGCGAGTAGGGTTGATTTCATCTGCGCCATCAACGTAAACGTCTAACTTAGCGACTTCGTTACACTCGAATACTTTAATACCTAAAGCTTCAAGCTTTTCTGTTGAAGCGATTGAGCTTGATACCGCGCCCTTGATCTCTTCTTTGATTGAACCCAGTGCGTCAATGAAATGGTTAACCGTTGAACCAGTGCCCACACCTACAATACTGCCTTTTTCTACGTACTTTAGTGCTGCCCAGCCAGCTTCTTTTTTCATTTCGTCTTGAGTCATGACCATCTCCTGATTAGAACGAGTTTAACGTTTGCGGCGCGATTATAACGGGTAATGCATTATTTCGCTAACACTCGTTAGACCAGCTCCAAGTTTTGCTTGGAGTAAGGATTATTGGTAGAGGTATGTCCCACTCTTCACATGGCAAAGCCTCGACCTTTTGGCAATCATGAGCCAAACCCACAGGTTGAGCGCCTTCACCACTGGTAAACCATTTCTCTAGGGTGCGATCATAGTAACCTCCCCCCATGCCGAGGCGCTGCCCTGATTCATCAAATGCAACCAATGGTGTGCAAATCAAATCGAGTTGGTAGACAGGGATGATCTGTGTCTGATCCAGCTTAGGTTCAACAATATTGTACTTATTGAAAGTGAGTGGAGAGTCTTCGGCATAACGCAGGAACAGCAGGTGCCCTTTAGAAAATGGATGGAGCACAGGCACATAAACTTGTTTGCCTTGCTTCCATAAGGCTTCAATCAAGGGTTGGGTGTCAATTTCGCCATCAGCTGAGACATAGAGTGCGATGTGTTGTGATTGGCGGAATATTTCAGCGCTTAGGCAACGCTCACGCAGATCGACTGCAGCTTGATAGTGTTTTTCACTGGTTAATGAGTTGCGACGTAAACGTATTTGTTGGCGAATTTCATTACGGGTGCTAGTTTGCATAGAAGGAATACCCCAAAGTGCCGTTGAGAACAGATGGCCCTTGAACCAGCGAGTTCAAGGCGGATCAGCAATGATTACCGTAGGCTTCTCGGTACAAGCCGAGCATGCTCAATAGTAACCAAGTACTAACCCTTAGGGATTGCTTATCGGCTCGGGGACGTGAGTCCTCTGACAAACACTCCAGGGTAAATTTGGTTGGCTAGTAGCGAGTTTACAAACTTAAGCTTGTCTAGCTTTTGTCACTGCTTCTTCAAGAGCGGCAGTTAAGCGTTCCATACGCTCATTGATAGAGTTTAGTTCACCATTCGTCGCTTCTTTAGCTGCGAGTAACTCATAGCTAATGTTGAGTGCGGCGAAGGTTAACAGCTTTTCAGCATTGTTTACCTTAGTTCGTTCAGCCATTTCTTGTAAGCGAGCGTCAAGGTCGTTAGCAGCTTGGATTAGTGACTCTTCTTGCCCTGCTGGACAAGCAACTCGGGTCAACTTTCCTAAAATTTCTACTTCTACCGCTTGATTACTCATCTTAGCTGAACTCTATCCATATATGGTTTCATGGTGTCTCTTTCACCATTGAGGGGGAAACTATAGAAAAAGCCCTATCAAGATTCAAGCTTTTCCATACCATGATGTGGCTTGAGTAGCTCAATCACACACTTATTAAACAGGTTGTCGAAAAAGTAATGCGTTAGAGTTGCAAAGTTACAAGATAGTCATCACAGCAGGTCATCTAACCCTTGTAATCTATAGCTCACAAAAAGGCGAGGTGGTAGGATGTTGGTTTAAAAGAAAAGTAATCAGAGATATCACTATGAGCGAAATTAACCTACCTGAATACGTTGCCTCAGCTTCTGTTTTTCAATCAGCAAGTCTAGCCATTAGCCCGGCAGAACTTCATGGTCTATTAACGGGCATGCTAAGCGGTGGTTTAAGCCTAAGTGATGATAGCTGGCAACCGTTGCTGTTTGATTACACCAATGATGGAATGGGTTGGCCAGACCGCTCTCTGCAAATCGCTCAATCGGTACTGAATATCACCAAGAAAGAGGTGACAGGTACAGAACTTGAACTAAACATCTGGTTGCCAGAAGATGGTGACATCTTCGAGCAAGCGGATGCGATAGCCGAATGGATTAACCATTTCATCTCAGGCATTGGCCTAGTGGGCACTTCGCTATCTAAAGCGAGCGAAGAGGCTAAAGAGGCCCTTGCAGATCTTGAAGAGATGGCGAAGTTAGGAATAGATGAAGAGGATGATCTTGGTGAGCAAGCTGAGCTACTGGAGCAGGTTGTCGAACATGTAAAAGCATGTGCCCTGATTATCCACGCAGAGTTTGGCACAAAACCGGTAAACCAAGAAGAAAACCCAACTATTCATTAATCAGGAACGGCATGATGGATGTAGCCCAATCTGAACAATTTGATGTCATCATTGCTGGTGGAGCTATGGTTGGAGCTACGCTCGCTTTGGCCTTGTCCCAACGCTCAAGAGGTCAACTGTCGATCGCTGTAGTTGAACTCTTTCAAAGTGACCATCAAGCTCACCCCGGTTTCGATAGCCGCTCGATCGCCCTCTCGTATGGCACGGTAAAAATTTTAGAGTCGTATCAGTTATGGGGCGGACTAAAACACTTTGCTGAGCCAATAGAACATATCCATGTTTCTGATCGTGGTCATGCGGGGATGACGGATATTACACCGCAGCAAGCGGGCGTGGATACGTTAGGCTATGTGGTTGAATTGGAAAGAGTGGGGTTGGCTTATAAAAAGCTTTTGGAAGATAGAGTAAACATTCATCTAATCTGCCCTAATAGTGTTAACACCATTGAGCGAGATGCTGACAAAGCCCATGTTACCCTGAACGATGGTCGAGTGCTGCAAAGTAAAATTGTTGTCGCTGCTGATGGTGCGCTTTCTACTTGTTGCCAGCAGATCGGTCTAGAGTTGTCTGAGCATGATTTTGGTCAGACTGCTGTGATCGCGAACATCACGAGCAATCAATCTCATCAAGGAAAAGCATACGAGCGATTTACCGAAACAGGCCCTGTTGCTCTGTTACCAATGACGGAAAACCGCTTGTCCCTAGTATGGTGCCTCCCACCAGAAGAAGCACAGCAGACGCTGTCGCTGTCTGATGATGAGTTCCTCTCCAAGTTGCAATCCGCTTTTGGTTGGCGAGTAGGTCGTCTGGATAAAGTAGGTAGTCGAGCAAGTTATCCCCTACTATTGAGGCACCGTCCTCAAACTACCTCACATCGTTTTGTCGCCTTAGGCAATGCCGCTCAAACGCTTCACCCTATTGCAGGTCAAGGCTTCAACCTTGGTATTCGTGATGTCGCTTCCTTAGTCGATGAGATGTTGAATTCATTAGACGATGTTGGTGCTTACTCCGTGATTGCGGCTTATAAGGCAAGGCGAGAGCAAGATAGAAGCCGCACTATGATGATGACAAAGGGACTGGTACATACCTTCTCGAATGAGTGGTTATCATTGAGGGTTGGCCGAAATCTAAGCCTAATGGCAATGGATAATATTGGTTTACTTAAAGCGCCATTGCTCAAGCAAACCCTTGGGTTAGTCGCAAGATAGATATCGTAGCGAGCAACGTGCTCCGCATGGAACAGATAAAAAGAATAGAATTATGATGCAAAGTGTTGATATCGCCATTATTGGCGGTGGTATGGTTGGTCTTTCTCTGGCTGCGGCATTCAAGGATAGTGAATTGCGAATCGCAGTGATTGAAGCGTACGAGCCAGATGAAGTACTTCATGAGTTGCCCGATACTCGCGTATCAGCATTAAGCCGAGCAAGTGAAAACATCTTGCGTAACCTGGGTGCTTGGCAGGGAATTGAACAACGACGTGCTGCCCCTTACCAGGCAATGGAAGTGTGGGAGCAAGACAGCTTTGCTCGTATTGAGTTCAATGCTAACCACCTTCTACAACAAGATTTAGGTCATATTGTCGAAAACCGTGTTATTCAGTTGGCGCTACTCGAACAGGTGAAACAGCAAAGCAATGTAGCTCTATACATGAGTGATCAATGCCAGAACATGGTGATGGGAGAGAGTGAGGCATGGCTAACGCTGCAAAGTGGTAAATCACTAACCGCTAAACTTGTAGTGGGTGCCGATGGTGCTAATTCATGGTTGCGTCAACAGCAAGATATTCCACTGACTCACTGGGATTATGGTCACAGTGCACTGGTTGCCAATATCAAAACCACCGAGCCTCATAATGGCGTTGCTCGTCAGATATTTACCCCCCAAGGTCCGCTGGCATTCTTACCACTCAATGACCCGCATATGAGCTCAATTGTTTGGTCTACTGACCCAAATCGCGCAGATGCGTTAGTCAAAATGTCTGCTGAAGCCTTTGCTAAGAATCTAACTGTTGAATTCGACAATAAGCTCGGCCTCTGTGAGTTGGTGGGAGAGCGCGCTGCTTTCCCACTTAAGATGCGTTATGCACGAGATTTTGTGACTGAGCGTGTCGCGTTGGTAGGTGATGCGGCACATACCATCCATCCACTTGCGGGGCAGGGTGTTAACCTCGGGTTGCTGGATGCGGCATCATTAGCCGAAGAGGTGTTGATGCTGTGGCACGATGGAGAGGATATTGGCCTAAAACGCAACCTGCGTGGGTATGAACGTTGGCGTAAAGCAGAAGCTGCAAAGATGATTGCTGCTATGCAAGGGTTTAAAGACTTGTTTGCAGGCAACAATCCTGCGAAAAAACTAATACGTGGTATTGGTATGAAGCTCGCAGGTCAGCTACCTGGCGCTAAAGATGAAATTATGAAGCGAGCCTTGGGTTTAAAAGGGAACCTACCAGAGTTGGCAAGAGCCGTCACAAAGTGAGTAAATACTCAAATATAAAAAAGGGTTGCGATGCGCAACCCTTTTTTATTTGTAATTCGTGGCCCGTCTAAGCGTAAGCGCAGCGTAGCTTCATGACTTCTTGGTTAATCTCTTTGACTGTATCGAAATGACGTTTTTCAGCTCGCTCTGGGAGAATCAGCTTCCCATTGTCAAACTCAAATTTGCCGATGCCGTAGATGTAAATTCTTCCCTTAAAAAGTCGGCTTATATGTTTAGCAATCATTCCTGGTGTATAGCGCTTGAACAATCTCATACCTAGTCCTTAATACTTCTTTTCGACCCATATTCTACGAAATATGACCTCGTAAAAATGTGATAGTTCGAATGTATTGTCGTTTTTATGTTGTCAGTTTAGATATTTGTGCTGCGATAGACAGAATTCATCAGATATATAAACTTTGTTGTGATTTAGTGCTCAAATCCGTTTTGAACCTAATATCACCAAAGATGCCGATAAGATGGCAAAGCTTTATGACATAAATAAGGATAGTGGAAAATGAAATGAAAGGATCACTACAAGGTAATAAAATTGTAAAAAAAAAGCCCGCATCAACGGCGGGCGAATTTGTCACAGATGCATAACACAAAAGTGGATTGGCTTGTTCTTGGAGTAACGAAGCCAGTGGACTCACTTTCTCAACCCAGGGAGATGGAATGAAAAGCCATATTGGGCTGACAGATTTAGCCTATCTGAATTGCACGTTGGTGACTATGTATTTAGATAAGATGAATAGTTATATGTTATCTTTTATTGAAATACTGAGTGCCCGATCGAAGAAAAATGTATAACTATGTAATGTGTTGTAGCTAAATGGGGTGTTGTAGTCTGCCACGTCTAGTCTCGGCAAATTGATGCCCAACGCGCGTTGCATAGTTCGACAAGATCTTGAAGATCAAGTGCTACCCCTGCCATATTGTTACCACTGCTGATGGTGACAAACGGAGCCGTTTTGAGGACAGGGTCGATAAAGATCTCCATGGTTGAACCGAGTAACAATGGTGTAACGGTACCAATGGAGTAACCAGTAACTTGTTCAACCTCTTCCTTTGAGAGGCAGGTCATACGTCGGCAGCTAAGAATGGCTCTTACTTTCTTTGGGTCGGCACTTCTATCCCCTGGCACACAAGCCAGCGCTAACAGTCCCCCCATATCTTTAAAAGCGATACATTTCACCATTTGAGAGGACTGAATCCCACGCTGCTTTGCCGCATCTTCGACAGTGGTTGCTGGGGTATCGTGGTGAAGCACTCGATAAGCAACGCCTCGCTTATCGAGGTGTTGAGTTATAGGTGTAGAGAAAGGTTCCATTGCTCAACCGGTTACTCTTCTTCTAAAGAGTAAGGCAGAGCCTCTATCGTCCAAAGTTGCTCTGAGTCACCCGCTGTACGGAACTGAGTGTCGGCATCTAGATTGTTTGGAAGAACAATTAGGCCGATCACTGTTCCATCATCAAACTGGAAGTGATTCATCAATGAGCCCACGTTGCGCCAGTTTTCACCGACACTGCGCTCCAAGTCGAATGTTGCAGCTTCAGCTTGAGTCTCGATCCCAGCACAGGAACGGATACGATAAGTTGCGCGCTTATTCATGCCTCGGTACTTAGCTCGAGCGACCGTCTCCTGACCTGTGTAACACCCTTTGTTGAAGCTAATCGCATCCAGTGCTTGTAGGTTGAATGCCTGAGGGATTTGCTCAGCTTGGTTTTCAGTGGTGATTGCAGGTAGTGCAGCTTCTATATCAAATCGCTGCCAAATGGACTCTTTGACCCGCACAGCGCCATCTAGGCTAACAAGTAGCTCATCGACTTTGTCTGCTTTCACTAACAGCAACCAGCGCTGTGCTTCGAGTTCAACAGCGCTACCTAGGTCATTGTGTCGTACACTACCTTCACCAGCAAAATGTTGGTTTATCCAAGCTTCCGCCTCATGGCCTAGTATACCAAAGGCGATATCTTGGCTAAGTTCAATATTAACTTTAGAGAACACAGCATATTTTTTAAGCTCTGTCAGCGCGGTATCAATGGCTGAAAGAGGTTGGAAAAGTGCATAGCCTTCTGCATGATGAAATAGGCGGAAGATACTCCATACCTTACCCTTTGCATCACAGTGTGCGCCCAGAGTCGCTTCATTTTGTCCAAGAGACACCACATTACAAGTCACTTGTCCGTGTAGATAGCTTTTCTTGTCATCGCCAACCAGAGTAATTGCGCCCCAAGATGCAAGGTGGGTAAGCATCAAAGCGGGTAGTGATTCCTGTCCAGCGTGAGCGGTAGAATTAAACGTGTTTTGCCAGTCCATAGTTGCGACCTAATGTGTTGTTCTTAATTGAGTTGTATCATAGCTCAAAGAAAATCGGTTGGCAGCATTAGATGTTCCATCTGTTCGTTGATGGTTTGTTTACAGTAGTCCTGATTACAAGAGCCCGTTTCCAATGCTTGGCGTTAATTTGTGACAGAGGTAAATACATAACGTGATTTAGGTGCTAGATGACAAGGTTGTTGCTTGGTACACTCGAAGTTAAACAGAAGTTATCGGTGAGGAATACCAATGTACAGTGCTGAAGAAAAAGCGCGCATTAAATGGGCATGTCGTAGAGGGATGTTAGAGCTTGATGTTGTCATTATGCCGTTCTTTGAAGAGTGCTTTGAAGGGCTTAACGAACAAGAGCAAACAGAGTTTGTTTCATTACTCGAGTGTGATGATCCAGATCTGTTCACCTGGGTAATGGGACATGGCCGCAGTGAAAACCTTGGTCATGCAAGCATGGTTGATAAGATTGTGGCTCACAACCTAAGTAAAGTGCGTTGATCGCACCCATACACTTAAGTCTTTCCCCAAGTCGAGTTACCCATATTATTTCTTGTTGCCTCTGGTGCGCGCTAATATGGGTAGCTACATTTTCTCCCGCGCCACTGCCGATCTCTCTTTTCTTAATCGCTTTATTTGTTAACTATCAACGATCTGGCGTAGCGATTGCACAACATGCTACTCATTCGATCTCGATTTATGAAGGAAACAGAGCCACCATCGATGAACGTCAGTGTTTTCTTGTCGGCGTCGATACATTGTTCTCATTTCTCTATTTAACTTTAGTGTTCAACGATAAATCGTCAGTACGGGTTTGGCGAGACTCTGTGGAACAGGCGCAGTATAAGAAGTTGCTACTTTTGGCTAGGCTGGATAATCACAACCCAAATGACTGGCTTGATCAAAAATAGGAGCCGTAGCTCCTATTTTTCGTTCGGGTTGAGTTCCTAGTCCTTTTTATTCGGATCTAGGATGGTTGGTCCACTGTTTTCCTGCATATCAGGGTAATCTAGTGTGTAGTGCAGACCTCGGCTCTCCCTACGCTGCATCGCACAGCGAACCATCAGCTCAGCGACTTGTAGTAGGTTACGCAGTTCAAGCAGGTTGTTAGATACCTTAAAGTTGCTGTAATAATCGTGCGTTTCTTGCTGTAGAAGCTGAATACGGCGCAGGGCGCGCTCTAAACGCTTAGTGGTACGTACAATACCGACGTAATCCCACATAAATAGGCGCAGCTCGTGCCAGTTGTGTTGAATGACAACTTCTTCATCAGAGTTAGAAACTTGGCTCTCATCCCATGCAGGCAGAGATGTTGGCATCTCAACGCTATCAATATGAGTTACGATGTCCTTCGCAGCAGACCAAGCATAGACGACACACTCCAGTAATGAGTTCGATGCCATACGGTTGGCACCATGGAGGCCTGTGTAGCTGACTTCACCAACCGCATAAAGGTTTTCAAGGTCCGTACGACCACTCTGATCAACCATGACACCACCACAAGTGTAGTGTGCTGCTGGGACGATAGGAATCGGTTCCTTAGTCATATCAATGCCAAGATCTTGCAATCGCATATTGATCGTCGGGAAGTGCTTTTCAATAAACTCAGCTGGCTTATGGCTGATATCAAGGTACATGCAATCTGCACCAAGACGCTTCATCTCAAAGTCGATAGCACGAGCGACGATATCACGAGGAGCAAGCTCTTCACGCTTGTCAAAGTCGGGCATAAAGCGTGAGCCATCTGGTCGACGCAGGTATGCCCCCTCACCACGGAGTGCTTCTGTGAGTAGGAAGTTACGAGCATCAGGGTGGAACAAACAAGTTGGGTGGAATTGGTTGAATTCTAGGTTTGCGACACGGCAACCTGCACGCCAAGCCATAGCTATACCATCACCAGAAGAGACATCCGGGTTAGAGGTATATTGGTAGACTTTTGAAGCGCCACCCGTTGCTAGGACCACGTATTTGGCGCGTACGGTCTCGACGCGTTCTTCATTTCGATCCCAAATGTAAGCGCCAATGATTTTATCTTTCTTGCCGCCAATTTTGTCTTCAGTGATCAAGTCTAACGCGTTGTGACGCTCAAAGATTTCAATATTTGGGTGAGCATTCACGTTGTCTTGCAGAGACGTTTGCATCGCCATGCCTGTAGCGTCAGCCGCGTGCAAGATACGACGATGGCTATGGCCACCTTCGCGAGTAAGGTGGTATTTTGGCTCTTCGTCGCTGTCATTATCCATGCGATCAAACGGCACACCGCCGTCGATTAGCCACTGAACACACTCTTTACTGTTTTCTGCAATGAATTGAACGGTGTCTTTTTCACACAAACCTGCGCCGGCAATCAGAGTGTCATCGACGTGAGACTCAATGCTGTCAGACTCATCAAACACCGCTGCGATTCCGCCTTGGGCGTAGAAGGTTGCCCCTTCACTGCGAGGCCCTTTACTTAAAACGATAACCTTACCGTACTCCGCCACGCGAAGTGCCAACGATAAACCTGCAGCGCCACTACCTACCACCAATACATCACATTGGTGTTCTTGGTTTGTATTCATAAAACTATTCTATTCCTGACTAATATGAGAGCGTTGTTGAAAGTGCTCACATTTATGACGTGCGAACTTTGGATATTGTCCTGAAAAGTCGCATGATTTCGTCATATCGACGCTTCTCTATGCATTAAAAACGTCTGGCTATTGCAATTCTGATGCGTGACCCTCATTCTTCTGAGAGTTCTTATATTTAGATTACATCACATTACAGAATACGATTGATAAAAAAATTAGAAACTTTTTGAACTTTCTAATTTTCGTTTAGTCACAATAGTGCTCAAGTAAACAGTGGTGTCAATACTACAATTTGCATAATTAGTGCTCATATCTGAAAGGTACGAGTAAATAACAATAGGAGTGTACGCTCGAATGAACGAGCAGTTGACCGATCAAGTATTGATTGAGCGAGTTCAGAGCGGAGATAAACAAGCATTCAATTTGTTGGTTTTGAGATACCAAAATAAAGTCTGCAACCTTATTTCTCGCTATGTGAGTAATTCTGGAGATGTGGCGGATGTCGCCCAAGAGGCATTCATCAAGGCCTATCGCGCTATACCTAACTTTAGAGGGGAGAGTGCGTTTTATACCTGGCTTTACCGGATTGCTGTGAATACTGCAAAAAATCACCTTGTTGCCCAAGGTCGTCGACCACCAGCAACAGATGTTGATGCTGAAGAAGCTGAATTTTACGAAACGAGTAGTGCGTTAAAAGAAATATCGAACCCTGAGAACCTGACGTTGTCCAACGAATTGAAGCACGTTGTGTTCGAAGCGATTAATGCGCTTCCGGAAGATTTAAAAACTGCAATGACCTTGCGAGAACTCGAAGGCTTGAGTTACGAAGACATTGCTGAAGTGATGGAATGTCCTGTCGGGACGGTTCGCTCACGTATATTTAGAGCGCGTGAAGCGGTAGAGAAGAAAATTCGTCCCTTACTATAAATCGTATTGGATAAACTGCTGACTACCAAACGTGTGTAACTTAAATGGATTAGCTTTTGACAGTGGCGGTAATCCCACTGTTAATCACAATTAACAGGTCTGAAATGACCTCACATATGGTGAAAATAATGGCTGACAAAGAAAAGCTTTCAGCACTCATGGATGGAGAACTGATCGACAAGGCACTGATTTCAGAACTTGAAAACAGTCAAGACGATCAACAAACCTGGAAGAACTATCACTTGATTGGTGATGTGATGCGCGGTGAAGCGCCAGCAAAACCAGAGTGGAATATCGCTGAGAGTGTTGCCGCGGCAATTGAGCTAGAGCCAACTTATGGCTCAGAGACAACTCAACAGGCTGAGGTTGTTCCCGCGGTTGAGGCTCAACCAACGCCAAACGAAGCGAAGAAAGGTTTACCAGCTTGGTTTACTCAATTCGGTCAAGTGGCGATGGCTGCGTGTGTATCAATGGCAGTGATTATTGGTGTTCAGCAGTACGGTGGTGAAGACTCTGTATCACCAAATAACGACATTCCAGTACTACAAACCGTTCCATTTGCTGGTAGCGTTGAGCCTGTAAGCTTGACTCGTGAGTCAGTAAACCCAGCTCAACCTCAGCACAATGAAGCAAACCTGCAAGAACAACGTCGTCGCATTAACGCCATGCTGCAAGACTATGAATTGCAACTTCGTCTTAACGAAGAAGTAAACGATATAGACGTTGTAAAGTCGGAAATTGAATGAAGAAAATCCTGATCAGTGCACTGACACTGTTCAGCTTGATGACAGCTCAAGCCTCAGCAGAAGAATTATCGACTCAAGAGAGTTCTGCCGAGGCTTTGTTGCATCAAATGAACGAAGCCAGTCAAAACCTTAATTACGAGCTTTCTTATATTCTCATCAAGAAAAATAGCATAGAGCCTCTTGTTTATCGCCATGCTCGTAATGAACAACAACATCTAGCACAGCTTGTCTATCTTAGTGGCCCTGTAAGAGAGGTGATTCGTCGTGGTGACGAGATCAGCTACATCGAACCGGGTGTTGAACCTTTCTCTATTGCCTCTGGACATATGGTTGCGCCTTTAATCCCAATGATACATTCGGATATTGAGGAGTTAGTGCCTTACTATGACTTTGTTCGTTTAGGTCGAGCAAGAGAAGCGGGTGCTGCGACTCAAGTTGTGCGCGTCGTACCAAAAGATGGCTTGCGTTATTCCTACGTTCTTTGGGTTGATGAGAAAACCCATCTGCCATTGCGTGCGGATCTGGTTGATCGCGATGGTGAAATTTTAGAGCAGTATCGCACCATATCTTACGTGGTGAATGATCAAATTAAAGATGCGTTAGCGGGTCTTAACCAAGTACAACTTCCTCAAGTGCTTAGCTTGCCTAAGAACGAGACTAATGAGATGGATTGGAGCGTAAGTTGGGTACCGGATGGTTTTGAAGCCAGCGATCCAAATCGCTATCGCATGGTCACAACCGAGCGTATGGTTGAAACCCAAATGTTTAACGATGGTTTGTTCAATTTCTCGGTGTATATCTCTGATAAAGATAGCCATTCGTTGAAAGGGCAGCTTGTTCGTCAAGGTCGCCGCACTCTGCACAGCTTTGTTTCGGGTGAGAAAGAAATCTCAGTTGTCGGTGACATTCCACCTGCAACAGCCAAACGCATTGCTCAATCTATTCAGTTCTCATTACCTCAAACTAATAACAATGAGGCTAAGGTAACCACACCATGATGACCGCAATGGCCACGGTGACGGCTGTTGAATCTGCTGGCAAGAAATTTAGGGTCTCTCTGAGTTGCCAGCAGGAGACCAGTTGTTCAAGCTGCTCTTCTCAAAAAAGCTGTGGTACGGGAATTGTATCGAAAGCGGTCGGCAACAAGTCATTGATCTGGCACCTGACGACAGCTCAATCGGTGAAAGCCGGTGATCAAGTCGAAATTGGCTTTCCGGAAAAGAGCCTCCTTAGCTCGGCTGCGTTGGTTTACCTTGTTCCTCTATTTATGTTGATACTCGGTGCATCTATCGGCCAGCTTGCCCTAATTCCATGGCTGAACCAATTGACTGGATTAGATCTGGGTGAAGGCTTGGTAATACTGACCTCGGTATTATTCTCGTTAGGTGGTTTCTTCTTTGCTCGAGCCAAAGCCCGAAGACTGGAGCAAGATTCCAAAGAGCAGGTAGTCTTGATTCGCGTATTCGGTGAGAAGCTGCTTTAATTTATAATGCGTTGTACCTAGAAATTGGGTAGAATCTGCCAACTTGATTGAAATGCCATCGATGTATGGCATTTTTACTATCCCTTTTTGCAAGAGTTTAGTCACACCAAAACTATGAAGCACATTCGTAACTTTTCAATTATTGCCCATATCGACCACGGCAAATCAACCCTATCTGACCGTCTAATCCAAGTTTGTGGTGGATTAAGCGATCGCGAAATGGCAGCGCAGGTTCTTGACTCAATGGACCTTGAGCGTGAACGTGGTATCACGATTAAATCTCAGAGTGTGACACTCAACTACACAGCAAAAGATGGTGAAACATACCAGCTTAACTTCATTGATACCCCAGGACACGTTGACTTCGCATACGAAGTATCACGTTCTCTAGCGGCGTGTGAAGGTGCTCTTCTAGTAGTTGATGCAGGCCAAGGTGTTGAAGCTCAAACCCTTGCAAACTGTTACACCGCGATCGAAATGGATCTTGAGGTAGTACCAATCCTAAATAAGATCGACCTGCCAGCGGCAGATCCAGAGCGTGTTGCTGAAGAAATCGAAGAGATCGTAGGTATTGATGCGATGGAAGCAACGCGTTGTTCTGCGAAGACCGGTCTAGGTGTTGAAGATGTTCTTGAGAACATCGTAACCGCTATTCCAGCGCCAGAAGGTGATCCAGAAGCACCACTGCAAGCGCTAATCATCGACTCATGGTTTGATAACTACTTAGGCGTTGTTTCTCTTGTACGTATCAAAAATGGCGTGCTGAAGAAAAATGACAAGATCAAAGTAATGAGCACAGGCCAAGTTTGGGGTGTAGACCGTCTAGGTATCTTCACGCCTAAACAGGTTGATACTGATGTACTCCAAACTGGCGAAGTAGGCTGGGTTGTTTGTGGTATTAAAGACATCTTAGGTGCACCTGTGGGTGATACCCTAACGTTAGCAAAAGGCGGTAGCGATACTGCACTTCCTGGTTTCCAAAAAGTAAAACCTCAGGTATACGCGGGTCTATTTCCTGTATCTTCTGACGATTACGAAGCATTCCGTGATGCGCTAGGTAAACTAAGTCTGAACGATGCATCGCTATTTTACGAGCCAGAAAACTCAGCGGCACTCGGTTTTGGTTTCCGTTGTGGCTTCTTGGGTATGCTCCACATGGAGATCATCCAAGAGCGTCTTGAGCGAGAGTACGATCTAGACCTAATCACAACTGCACCAACGGTAGTGTACGAAGTTGAGAAAACTGACGGCGATATCCTGTACGTTGATAGTCCAGCAAAACTACCAGCAGTCAATGACATCGAAGAAATTCGTGAGCCAATTGCTCGTTGTAACATCCTAGTACCATCTGAGTACCTAGGTAACGTAATCACACTATGTGTTGAGAAGCGTGGTATTCAGGTTGATATGGTTTATCACGGTAACCAAGTAGCGGTTATCTACGATATCCCGATGGCAGAAGTGGTACTGGACTTCTTCGACCGTTTGAAGTCAACATCTCGCGGTTACGCATCACTGGATTACAACTTCCAACGCTTTGAACCATCAAACATGGTTCGTGTAGATGTATTACTTAACGGCGACACTGTTGATGCATTAGCAATGATCACTCACCGCGATCAGTCGCAAACTCGTGGTCGTCAGCTAGTTGAGAAGATGAAAGAGTTCATCCCTCGTCAGATGTTCGACATCGCGATTCAAGCTGCAATCGGTAACCACATCATTGCACGCTCTACGGTTAAACAGCTGCGTAAAAACGTAATCGCGAAATGTTACGGCGGTGACGTGAGTCGTAAGAAGAAGCTGCTTAAGAAGCAGAAAGAAGGTAAGAAACGTATGAAGCAGATCGGTAACGTTGAACTGCCTCAAGAAGCGTTCCTAGCTATTTTGCACGTCGGTAAAGACTAATTTGTTGGGAAGTAACCCAACAATATAACTAAATTAAGTGAAAGGGTTCCGGCTCTTTCACTTTCGTATTTTTGAGATAAGGGAAGTCAATGGCGAACACATTTTCACTCATCTTAGTGATTGTAACTCTGGTCACGGGTGTGGTTTGGGCTCTTGAGAAGTTGGTATGGGCGAAAAAACGTAATGCTCAAATTGACGAAGTGGAAGCACAAACTAATGGTTTAGAGCGCAGCGAGATTGAAAAAGCCGTTGCCCCTCAGCCTTGGTGGGTTGAAAACAGTGTCTCTATTTTCCCTGTTATCGCTTTTGTTTTGGTTTTGCGCTCATTCATTTATGAACCGTTTCAAATTCCATCAGGCTCAATGATGCCAACCTTGCTCGTGGGTGATTTCATCCTAGTAGAGAAATACGCTTACGGCATTAAAGACCCTGTGTGGCGAACACAACTGGTTGAAACGGGTAAACCAGAGCGTGGTGATTCAGTTGTATTCAAATACCCACCGCAACCAAGCATTGATTACATTAAACGAGTGGTTGGTCTTCCTGGCGATACTGTGCGTTACTCTGGAGATAAAGAGTTGTGCATTCAGCCTAAAGGTTCATCGACTTGCCAAGCGGTAAAACTGAGCAATGTAGAGAAGAGTCCGTTTATCCAAGACGGTATTCCTCTTGTAGAAATGACTGAGCATCTAACGGAAGAGTCTCATCAAGTTCTTGTTAACCCACTGCGTCGTGATCGCGTTAGCGCGTATCAACCGCGCCCGGGTGTGAACGAATGGGTAGTACCTCAAGGTCAGTACTTTGTTATGGGTGATAACCGTGACAACAGTGCAGACAGTCGCTACTGGGGCTTTGTTCCAGAAGCAAATCTAGTCGGCAAAGCGGTCGCAATTTGGATCAGCTTTGAATTCGAACGAAGTGCAGATAGCTTCTTGCCTTCGTGGATCCCAACTGGTGTGCGTTTCGACCGCATCGGTGGCATACATTAATCGAGAGAGTATGAATTCTCCTATCAGTAAATTAGAAAAGAAGATCGGCTACGAGTTTAACAACGCCGATCATATCCACTTGGCGCTGACTCACCGCAGTGCCAATGGTAAACACAATGAACGTCTTGAGTTTCTGGGCGATTCAATTTTAAGTTTTGTCATTGCAGATGATCTTTACCATCGTTTCCCGAATGTAAACGAAGGTGATATGAGTCGTATGCGTGCAACTCTTGTACGTGGTCACACGCTAGCAGAGCTTGGCCGTGAGTTTGAGTTGGGAGATTACTTAAAATTAGGTCCAGGTGAGTTGAAGAGTGGTGGTTTCCGCCGTGACTCTATCCTAGCGGATGCAGTTGAAGCGATCATCGGTGCTATCTATCTTGATAGTGATATCGAAGTGGTACGCGGAATCGTATTAAGCTGGTACCAGACTCGTCTAGATGCGATTCAACCAGGCGTGTCTCAAAAAGACCCGAAAACTCGCCTGCAAGAGTTCTTGCAAGGTCGTAAAAAGCCACTGCCTGCGTATACAGTGACTAATATTAAGGGTG
Organism: Vibrio maerlii; assembly: GCF_003415655.1. Lineage (GTDB taxonomy): Bacteria > Pseudomonadota > Gammaproteobacteria > Enterobacterales > Vibrionaceae > Vibrio > Vibrio maerlii. Next base: position 14,235 of record NZ_QRHC01000011.1, on the reverse strand, counting down.
AAGCACATAACCAACAGTTTACTGTTTCGTGTGTAATCGCTGGCGTGGAACAGCCAGTAATTGGTAAAGGCACCAGTCGTCGTAAAGCGGAGCAAGCGGCAGCTGAATTGGCACTGGAGAAACTGACCAATGTCTGATGATAACCAAGAATTCGATCTCGACGCGTACTTTGCAAACCAGCAACAAGCTGATGTGCCTGAAGTAGCCGAGATTGCTGAAGAAGATCAACACTGTGGCTTTGTTGCGATTGTTGGTCGCCCAAACGTAGGTAAATCGACCCTTCTAAACCAACTATTGGGTCAGAAGATTTCGATTACCTCGCGTAAACCACAGACAACTCGTCACCGTATTATGGGTGTAGAAACGGAGGGGGCTTACCAAGCAATCTATGTTGATACTCCAGGACTTCATATCGAAGAAAAGCGCGCGATTAACCGCTTGATGAACCGTGCTGCGAACTCATCTCTGAGTGATGTAAACCTAGTTCTGTTTCTTGTCGATGGTACACACTGGACGGCAGATGATGAGATGGTTTTCAACAAACTGGCTAAGTCGAACTTCCCAGTAGTTCTGTGTGTCAACAAAGTGGACGTGGTGAAGGATCGCAACGACGTGATGTTACACATGCAAGAGCTTTCTCAGAAAATGGACTTTGTTGATGTTGTGCCAATTTCTGCGAAACACGATAAGAATATTGATGTATTGCGTAATCATGTACGCGAGCATTTGCCACAGGCTGTTCATCACTTTCCTGAAGAGTATGTAACAGACCGCTCTCAGCGCTTTATGGCATCTGAGATCATTCGTGAAAAGTTAATGCGCTTTACTGGTGAAGAGCTTCCTTACTCGGTAACCGTTGAGATTGAGCGCTTCGATTACAACCCGGATACTGATGGATTCCATATCAACGCCTTGATCCTAGTTGAACGCCTAGGTCAGAAGAAAATGGTGATTGGTAAAGGTGGCGAGAAGATCAAGACGATTGGTCGTGAGGCTCGCCTTGATATGGAAGACCTATTTGAGCGTAAGGTGTTCCTAGAAACTTGGGTTAAAGTGAAATCAGGTTGGGCAGATGACGAACGAGCACTGCGTAGCCTAGGTTACATTGATGACTTAGAGAACAAATAACTCTAACAAGTTAGAATAATAAGGAGCTTCGGCTCCTTATTTTGTATGTAATAAATGGTAGGTATATTGATTGGCTACGTCTTCTGAAGGCTTACAGCGTTGTTTCGTTTTACATCGTCGACCATACAGTGAGTCGAGTTTAATCCTTGATGTTTTTAGCGAAGAGTACGGGCGTATTACCTTGATGTCTAAGGGCGCGCGCAGTAAACGCTCTAACCTGAAAGGGGCACTGCAACCGTTCACGCCTTTATTGCTCAAGTGGTCTGGTAATGGCTCTATGAAGACCTTACGACAAGCAGAGCCCATTAGTTTAGGTCTGCCACTGAGCGGCATTAGTTTGTATTCGGCCATGTATGTCAATGAGCTGATAAGCAGAGTGCTGGTGGCTGAAGTTCCGTTTCCTGCGCTATTTCATGATTACCTGAATGCTTTGACGGAACTTGCGCAAAACGCCAACCCAGAACCAGCCTTACGTCGCTTTGAATTAGCGATATTGTCGGCAATGGGCTACGGAGTAGATTTCCTACATTGTGCAGGTACGGGCGAGCCCGTTGACCCTAAGATGACCTATCGCTATCGCGAGCAGAAAGGCTTTATTGCCAGTGTGAGAAAAGACAATCTGACCTTTTTAGGTGGAGAGCTCATCGCGATAAGCGAAAGGCGCTTTACAACCCCTGAACAACTAAAAGCGGCAAAACGCTTTACACGTATAGCCTTAAAGCCGTATCTTGGCGGCAAACCTTTAAAAAGTCGGGAATTATTTATAAGTATGATTCCCCGAGCACGGAGTATTGAAAAATGAGCTCAATCCTACTAGGTGTAAATATTGACCACGTAGCAACCTTACGTAATGCACGTGGTACCAAGTACCCAGATCCTGTACATGCTGCTGAGATTGCTGAGCGTGCTGGTGCTGACGGTATCACTATCCACCTACGTGAAGACCGCCGCCACATTAAAGATCGTGATGTACGTATTCTTGCTGAAACCATTCAAACTCGCATGAACCTAGAGATGGCTGTGACGGATGAAATGGTACAGATCGCGCTAGACACTAAGCCAGAGTTTGTGTGCCTCGTACCGGAAAAGCGTGAGGAGCTAACGACTGAAGGTGGTTTAGACGTTAAAGGTCAATTTGAGAAAGTAAAAGCGGCAACTGAAAAGTTATCCGCTGCGGGTATTAAGGTATCGCTGTTCATTGATGCTGACCGTGAGCAAATTGATGCGGCGAAAGCATGTGGTGCACCTTTCATTGAGCTTCACACTGGCCACTATGCCGATGCTGAAACGGAAGAAGATCAGCAAGACGAGCTGAAGAAGATCGCTGCAGGCGCGAGCTATGCAGATGATCTTGGTATCACGGTTAATGCCGGACACGGTCTGACTTACCACAACGTTGGTCCAATTGCGGCTCTACCTGAAATCTACGAGCTGAACATTGGCCACTCAATCATTGGGCGCGCTGTATTTGATGGTTTAGACAAAGCCGTTGCGGATATGAAAACGGCGATGCAAGTAGCTCGTCGTTAGGCAAATGGCTATCGTTGGACTCGGCACCGACATCGCTGAGATTGAGCGCATTGAAAACGCGCTCAATCGCACCGGCGCGGCTTTCGCGAAGCGAATTCTAACTCAGAATGAATTAACAGCGTTTGAGCAGCTTAAGCAGCAGGGACGATTCCTCGCTAAACGCTTTGCTGCTAAAGAAGCGGCGTCTAAAGCTTTAGGCACAGGCATCGCCGCGGGTGTTACCTTTCACGACTTTGAAGTCAGCAACGATGAGCGCGGTAAACCATGCCTAAACCTAACGGGTAAGGCGAAAGAGTTCGCGGTCAGCATGGGGGTGACATCCACGCATATTACGATTTCAGATGAACGCCACTATGCTGTGGCGACGGTGATCTTCGAGAGCAATTAGCCCCTAGATCTTTAGTACCTAGTTTTGGGTTTTTCAGGAACTAGGTACTATTTTTATCTCTGAACTCTACTCATTCTCTTGCAGATACAACTTCGCAGTAACCAATACCTTATCCATCTCATCTTGGATCTCAAACAACTCTGGCTCGATATCTTCAACTGAAGATCCTGAGCGCAATAGCTGTTCGATGGTCGCACATACCTTCTTCAATCTTGGAACGCCACAGTATGAGCAGCTACCATGCAGCTTATGAACAAAGTGGATCAACTCTTCTGCTGAGTACTTGTCTGTATCAAGGGCATCTTCTGTTGCCTGGTAGACCTCAGGGATAAACTCTACCAGCATCTGGAGCATCTCTTTCGCAAGGTCTTCTTTATTCGCTGATTGTTTTAGGGCAGCCTGCCAATCGATGATCACATCGGTTGTCGATTGTTGCTCCGCAACGGACTGTGGTTGAGTTGTTTGAGTGCTGAGCTCTAACTTATCGACTTGATCAGAACGGGTATGCGGACTCCAGTGCACCAATACTTGCTGCAGAATATGTTCTTCGATTGGCTTAGTGAGATAATCGTCCATTCCTAAACCAAGCAGCCTTTCTCGCTCACCTTCCATTGCGTGAGCTGTTACAGCAATAACTGGTGTATCGTTGTTGAGTTCCAGCTTCTTGATCTCTTGGCATGCACTAACCCCATCCATTTGTGGCATCTGAATATCCATTAGAATGATATCAAACTTAGTCTCTTTGGCTTTTTCGACTGCCTGTAAGCCGCTTGTACAGGTAACAACGGTATCGACACGCTCGGTAAGGAGTGCGCTAATCAACTTGAGGTTAGCTGGGTTATCGTCAACTGCCATGACCTTAATTGGTATCACCTCGGTATTGGGTTGCTCAATGACAACAGGCTCCAGCACTTCTTGCTCATTGATTAGCAGACTTTGCAGTAATTTCTTACGCGAAAGAGGCTTAGTAATACACTGAAGCTGATGATTCTTATTGAGGTACTCACCAAATGCCAGCTCTGTACTTGGGATGGCGACAATGACTTCTGGGGCGATCTGATTTGCCACCTCTAACCATTTATCTATGATCTCTGGATCGCATTTTTGGCTTGGCGACAAGCTGACTAATACATAGTCGTGGGACTGGGCATCTTCTGGCATTGTTGAGCGGTAGGTAACGAAGATCCCCTCATTCACCAGTTGCTGCTGAATCACAGACGCCGCTTGCATGTTTGGCTCAACCAGCAGTAGCGATTTATTCGCAAGACGGTGGGTATCCAGCTCTTGAATTGGCATGTTGGTCGCGTGGATACGAATCGTGAACCAGAATGTAGAGCCTTGGTGGAGGCGGCTGGTTAGACTGATCTCGCCACCCATTTGGCTCACCAACTTCTGGGTGATTACTAGGCCTAAACCAGTACCACCGTAACGACGTGAGATACTTGCATCGGCTTGGCTAAACGCTTGGAAAAGCTGCGCTTGTTGGCGCTCAGAAATACCAATACCAGTATCTCGAACCATGAATTGCAGCTCAAGTGCATCTTCCTGTTGAGAACGTAGTTCAACGCTGATATCGATGTTGCCGCGCTCAGTAAATTTGATGGAGTTACCAACCAGGTTGGTAAGAACCTGTTGAATGCGTAGTGGATCGCCAATGACACCGGTTGGGATCTTAGGGTCAACCTTAATAGTTAGTTCCAAGCCTTTTTCGTGTGCGCTGGTGGCCTGAAGGTTTACTACCTCTTCGATGGTTTCTTGGATCTCGAATGGAATGTTTTCGATCAGCAGCTTACCTGCTTCGAGCTTAGAGAAATCAAGAATATCATTGATGATGCTTAGTAGATTATTGGCCGAGCGCTCAATGGTTTGTAGGTAATCGACCTGACTGGCATTGAGGTTGGTTTTTAGCATTTGACGAGTAAAGCCAATCACCCCGTTAAGTGGCGTTCTTAGCTCGTGAGACATGTTTGCCAAGAACTCAGATTTCACTCGAGCAGCTTCTTGCGCGCGCTTTTTTGCAATATCAAGTTCAACGTTCTGAATCTCTAGCTGCTCTAGTGTTTCTCGTAAGTCAGACGTTGCTTGGTCGATACTGTGCTGCATCTCAACATGGTATTCAGAGAGCGAGATCGCCATGGCGTTGATACCACTTTTAAGAGAGTCTAGCTCACCATGCATTTTCCCCTCAATTCGCACATCTAGGTGACCACGGCGGATGCGGTCTACCATGTTTTTCATATGTGTAATCGGGCGCGTCACATCTTGCATTAACTGATAGGCGAAGATACTGGAGAGACCAATACCTAAAACTAGCACCATAAAGGCAGAGAAGATCTCTTGGTATTGTTGCAGGCGTAGCGAAGAAAGATCGAGCTCAATGGCAATATAGCCCAAAACTTGATTATTGCTTGCATCGATCGCACTGGAGACTATCTGGGTCTCTGTCAGGATTGGGGTGCGGAGGATTAGGGTATTATCCACTAGCTGAGAATCACTAAGAAGAGGGATTTCTTGGCTAGGGTCGTAGGTTAGGGTTTCAAAGTTAGGGTGAAAGTTTGAGGTAACAAACAAGTCGTGATTGGAATCAAATACCGCGATACTGCGGACAAAGCGAGAGTTCTTGCGGTGGGCAAAGCTGATCAGTCGCCTAACCGATTCACGATTGTTTGCAGAAAGTCCCTGACCACTGGCAATGGCTAGCGGTTCTATAATACTGGTGCCGGCTGTGACCACCTGCTTCTCGAGATCGTTATAGCGATTCACCGAGAAGAAGGCGCTAAGTATCAGTCCGATAATAAGAGTCGGGGCGAGGGTAAGCGTAATTACGCGAGCTCGTAAGCCATATCTTGTCATGTCTGTTTATTGTGTTCTGGATATGGGAAAATAGGACCAATCGAGATTAGTTCGCTATCTATATAATGGTGATAGCTTAATCAAGTCAGCTCTGTTCGACAATCTTTGTGGCGAATAATCACGGGCTGACCATAAACTTAGTCATATTCCTCAATCAATTTCCCTTTAAAGGCTCATTTGCATGGCTCGCAATTCCACCCCTAACTTTTATCAACCTAAGAAAAACAAGAATGTTCAAACTAAGCATCAAACCTTAGTGATTGAGCGTTTGGACAACCTAGGTGCCGGTATCGCCTTTCAAAATAAGAAGCCAGTGTTCATTGATGGTGCATTACCCGGAGAAAAAGTGGTGGCACAGATGACTGAATCAAAGAGCAAGTTTGCACGTGCTAATTTGATTAAGGTGCTTGAGAAAAGTAATGATCGTGTTGAGCCATTTTGCCCACACTACAATGAGTGCGGTGGTTGTAACATGCAGCACCTGAACCATGACAAGCAGATAGAGTCAAAGTCACAAACTCTCAGTCAACTGTTCGTGAAATTTGCTCATGAGAGCATACCATTAGAGTCACCTATTCTATCTCCGGAGCTCAAATACCGTCGTCGAGCACGCGTTGCTTTGTTTGTGGACAAGAAGAATCGTCAATTTCAGTTTGGTTTCCGCAAAAAGCAGAGTAAGCAGATCGTCAATGTAGAGAACTGCCCTGTATTGGATGAGCGTTTAAATGAGATGTTACCTGAGCTAAGAGCCTGCTTGAGCCAGTTTAAGAACCCTACGGACTTGGGGCATCTAGAGCTTATTTTTGATGGTCAACAGCGTATTGTCATGCTCAGACATCTCAAACCTCTGGTAAACAAAGATAAACAAGCGCTGCTTGCTGTGTGTGAAAAGTACCAAAGTGCGCTGTTTTTAATGCCAACCAACGATACGTTAGAGCAAGTGTCTGGGCAGGTGTGCTCTTACTCTGAAACTTGCTTTCCTATCGAGTTTCAACCGAATCACTTTATCCAAGTTAATCAAGAAGTGAACCAGAAAATGGTGGCTCAAGCATTAGATTGGTTGGATCTTAAAGCGACAGACCGTGTGCTAGACCTATTCTGCGGAGTAGGAAACTTTACAGTTCCAATGGCGAGTAAAGTTGAGTCTGTTGTTGGCGTTGAGGGTATTGATGCTATGGTTGAGCAGGCGAGCCAGAACGCTGAGGCAAACCAGTGTGACAATGCTAAGTTTTATCAAGCCAACCTAGAGCTTCCATTGGTGAATCAAGAGTGGGCGAAAGATAAGTTCAATAAGATTTTACTCGATCCTGCACGAGCGGGAGCAAGCGGTATTGTGGATCAGTTGTCAGAATTAGGTGCTGATCAAGTCGTGTATGTGTCATGCAACCCTGCAACCTTAGCACGTGATAGTCAAAGCATCCTTGAACAAGGATTTGAGCTCAAAAAACTGGGCATGATGGACATGTTTCCACACACCAGCCATTTAGAATCAATGGCTCTATTTGTTAAGAAATAGGCTTTATGTAAATTTGATGCAGATTTTATACGGTAAGCCTGTCACCGCAGGCTTCATCACGGTATGATTCTCTCACTGAGTTCTCTTGGTAACATACGTTTATCGAGACATTACGGATAATAAGAATAACTAGGATAAGTTAGATGGTTGCGGTACGAAGTGCTCACTTAAATCAGAGCGAAGAGTTTACGTTAGAGCATTGGATTGCTGAGCTTAAACAAGACACGAAAACATCCAATAAGCTGACGAAGGTGTACCAAGAGTGTGCGTCCTTGGTCGCAGACAAAGAAGACGGTGAGCTTCTTCTCTGGCGTGGTCGAGAAATGAATGAAATTCTCGTTACCCTGTCTATGGATCGTACCACCTTAATTGCCGCACAACTTTTCCCTGTCGTTTCTGCGGGCTATTACGATAAAGAACTGCTTATCGAGAATCATGGTAAAGAGATTGCCAAGATGATCGAGGGTGTCGATGAGATGGCTGCATTGGGTCAACTTAATGTGACACTTGAGGGCAGCGCTGCTTCTTCCCAAGTTGATAATGTACGTCGCATGCTACTAGCCATGGTGGATGATTTCCGTTGCGTGGTTATCAAACTGGCAGAGCGCATCGCGAACTTGGTTGAGGTGAAGAAAGCACCAGAAGAGGTACGCCAAGCTGCAGCGAAAGAATGCGCTAACATCTATGCACCACTCGCTAATCGTCTCGGTATTGGTCAGCTTAAATGGGAAATGGAAGATTATGCCTTCCGTTATCAACAACCCGATACCTATAAACAGATCGCTAAGCAGCTTTCTGAGCGACGCATCGTTCGTGAGCAATATATAAAAGACTTTGTTGATGACCTTACCTCTGAAATGAAGGTATCGAATATCAATGCTGAGGTCAGCGGCCGTCCCAAACATATCTATTCTATCTGGCGTAAGATGCAGAAAAAGAGCTTGGCTTTCGACGAGCTTTTCGATGTGCGTGCTGTACGTATTATCGCAGACAAGCTGCAAGACTGTTACGCTGCTTTAGGCGTGGTTCATACTAAGTATAAGCATCTGCCTAGTGAGTTTGACGACTACGTTGCTAACCCAAAGCCGAATGGCTATCAATCTATCCACACGGTCATTCTTGGTCCTGAAGGTAAGACGATCGAAATCCAGATCCGTACCAAGCAGATGCATGAAGAGTCTGAACTGGGTGTTGCGGCTCACTGGAAATACAAAGAAGGTGGCTCAGGCAGTCGCAGTGGCTACGATGAGAAAATCACTTGGCTGCGTAAGCTGCTCGACTGGCAGGAAGAGATGTCAGACTCTGGTGAGATGTTGGACGAACTGCGTAGCCAAGTATTCGATGATCGAGTGTATGCCTTTACGCCACGTGGTGATGTGGTCGACTTACCGATGGGAGCGACACCACTCGATTTTGCGTATCACATTCACTCGATGGTCGGTCACCGCTGTATCGGCGCTAAAGTTGCGGGTCGTATCGTTCCGTTTACCCATAAGTTAACAATGGGTGATCAGGTAGAGATCATCACACAGAAAGAACCTAATCCATCACGAGATTGGCTAAACCCTTCATTGGGATTTGTTCACTCTGGCCGTGCTCGTGCCAAGATCAATGCCTGGTTCCGTAAGCAAGGTCGTGAGGGCAATATCGAGGCTGGTCGAGAAATCTTAGAGACTGAACTCGCTAAGATCGGCGCAACAATCAAAGACGCTGAACAATACTCTCTCAAACGCTTTAACGTTAACTCTACTGATGAACTATACGCCGGTGTGGGTAGCGGTGACTTGCGTATTAACCAAGTGATTAACCACATCAATGCGTTGGTTAACAAACCAACAGCAGAAGAGGAAGATCAACTTGCGCTTGAGAAGCTGCAAGAGTCGAGTAATAAAGCGACTCAAAATCGACCAAAGAAAGATGCGATTGTGGTTGAGGGCGTTGATAACTTGATGACGCACCTTGCACGCTGTTGTCAGCCAATTCCTGGTGATGAGATTGCCGGCTACATCACTCAAGGTCGCGGTATTTCTGTGCACCGTGCTGATTGTGAACAGCTAGAAGAGCTGCGTCACCATGCGGCAGAGCGCATCATTGATACGGTTTGGGGAAGTGGCTTTATTGGCTCGTATGTTCTGAAGTTGCGTGTTGAAGCGCTGGAGCGCAGTGGGCTACTGAAAGACATTACCTCGCTATTGGCGAATGAGAAGGTTTATGTGACGGCGATTAAGAGTCGTGTTGATTATAAGCGTCAGGTCTCGATCATGGACTTCGACTTAGAGTTGACAAATACCGAGGTTCTGGCGCGAATCATTACTCGAACAGAGCAGATCAAAGATGTGCTATCAGTGAAGAGACTGGGTTAGTTTTTTACTCGGTGAAAGTATTGGAAATAAATGAATAGATTAGAGGTGAGTAGTTTTCTGCTCACCTCTATTTTTATTAATGGGTTAGGAGAGTATTGCTTGTAGAAGTAGTACTCCCCATCTACGACAGAGCTGGAAGTTAACTTATGAGCCACCCAATCGAGCAACTTGAACAAATTATGGCAACCCTACGCGACCCTCAGGCTGGTTGCCCTTGGGATATCAAGCAGACCTTCGACACTATTGTGCCGCACACTATTGAAGAGACTTACGAGGTGGTGGATGCGATCCAAAATCGCGATTGGTCGAATCTTCAAGAAGAATTAGGCGATTTGTTATTCCAAGTGATTTTTTATAGCCAGATGGCGAAAGAGCAGGGGCTGTTTGATTTTTCTGATGTGGTAGAGACAGTCAATGAAAAGCTGACTCGTCGTCACCCACATGTATTCTCAAATATTGAGTTTGAGGATGAAGCCGCCATCAATGTCAACTGGGAAGCGGAGAAACAAAAAGAGAAAGCCGAATTAGGCAAAAAAGAAGAAAGTATTCTAGACTCAATACCAAATTCTCTACCCGCTCTTTCTCGTGCCACAAAGATCCAGAAGAAGTGTGCCAAGTTTGGTTTTGATTGGGACACGCTAGGACCCGTGGTCGAAAAAGTGCAAGAAGAGATAGAAGAGGTAATGGAAGAGGCCTTACAAGTTACGCCTGACCAAGAGAAAATAGAACTTGAGTTAGGGGATTTGCTATTTGCAGTGGTGAATTTTGCACGCCATCTCGATACAAATCCGGATGTGGCTTTGTCAAAAGCAAACCTTAAATTTATCCGTCGATTCAAGGGGGTAGAGGGGAAAGTGTTTGCTCAAGGAAAACAACTTCAAGATTTTACTTTGGACGAGTTGGACGTAATGTGGGATGAGGTTAAAAGGGAAGAAAGAACCGAGACGAGTTAAAAACTGGTGCTTAGTTAGGCAGCCGACTTTGATTTGAAGCAAAAAATAAAAAATTGCAGTGTGATAGATTTCACGTTGTGGCGTTAAGGGTCTTCTGGTATATTTTCGTCCCGTCCAGAAGAATTCCATTTCCCTCATTCAACCAATTTCAGGTTAAACATGACGACAAATTACATTTTTGTTACTGGCGGGGTTGTATCCTCTCTAGGTAAAGGTATTGCAGCAGCATCTCTTGCGGCTATTTTAGAAGCTCGTGGTCTTAAAGTGACTATGATGAAGCTTGACCCTTACATCAACGTTGACCCAGGCACAATGAGCCCAACTCAACATGGTGAAGTGTTCGTCACGGAAGATGGCGCTGAAACTGACCTTGACCTTGGTCACTACGAGCGATTCATTCGCACCAAGATGACTAAGCGTAACAACTTCACTGCAGGTCGTGTTTATTCAGACGTTCTAGCGAAGGAGCGTCGCGGTGATTACCTAGGTGCAACGATTCAGGTAATTCCTCATATTACTAACTCGATCAAAGACCGCGTAATCGCTGGCTCTGAAGGTCACGATGTAGCAATCGTAGAAGTTGGTGGTACTGTTGGTGATATCGAATCACTACCATTCATGGAAGCGATTCGTCAGCTTGCTGTAGAACTAGGTCGCGAGCGTGCGATGTTCATGCACCTAACGTTAGTTCCTTACCTAGCAGCTGCGGGTGAAGTGAAAACGAAACCGACTCAGCACTCTGTTAAAGAGCTACTGTCTATCGGTATCCAGCCAGATATTCTAGTTTGTCGTTCAGATCGTATGATCCCAGCGAACGAACGTAAGAAGATTGCCCTATTCTGTAACGTTTCAGAAAAAGCAGTTATCTCAATGAAGGACGTAGATTCAATCTACAAGATCCCTCAACTAATCAAGTCTCAAGGCCTAGATGACCTTGTTTGTACTCGCTTTGGTATCAATGCTCCAGAAGCTGATCTATCTGAGTGGGAACAAGTAATCTACGAAGAAGCTAACCCAACGGGTGAAGTGACTATCGGTATGGTTGGTAAGTACATCGAACTTCCAGATGCTTACAAATCAGTAAACGAAGCACTTAAGCACGCAGGCTTGAAAAACCGTCTAAACGTAAACATTAAATACGTAGACTCTCAAGACGTAGAAGCGAAAGGCGAAGAAGCCCTAGCGGGTCTTGATGCTATCCTAGTTCCTGGTGGCTTCGGTGACCGTGGTGTTGAAGGTAAGATCGCAGCAGCGAAATTCGCGCGAGAGAACAAAGTTCCTTATCTTGGCATCTGTCTAGGTATGCAAGTTGCACTGATCGAATACGCACGTAACGTTGCGGGTATGGAAGGTGCGCATTCAACAGAATTTAACAAAGAGACCAAGTACCCTGTGGTAGGCTTGATCACAGAGTGGGTTGATGGCGAAGGTAAAGTTGAAGAACGTACCGCAACCTCTGACCTTGGTGGTACTATGCGTCTTGGTTCACAGCTATGTCACCTAGAAAAAGGTACTAAGGCGCGTGAACTGTACGGTAGCGCGACGATTCACGAACGTCACCGTCACCGTTACGAAGTAAACAACGTACTTCGTCCGCAAATCGAAAAAGCGGGCCTAAAAGTTTCTGGCCTGTCTGCGGATAAGAAGCTAGTGGAAATGATTGAAAATACAGACCACCCATGGTTTGTTGCAGCTCAATTCCACCCAGAATTCACATCAACGCCTCGTGATGGTCACCCATTGTTTGCAGGTTTCGTGAAAGCTGCGGGTCAAAATTCACGCGGCGAATTTGAAAAGTAAAAAGGATACGGGCGGCTGCGAAGGTTTGCTGCTGCCCATTTAATTTCGACATTTATATTTGAACGAGAGGAAACATCAATGTCTAAGATCGTTAAAGTTCTAGGTCGTGAAATCATCGATTCACGTGGTAACCCAACTGTAGAAGCTGAAGTACACCTAGAAGGCGGTTTCGTAGGTATGGCTGCTGCTCCATCTGGCGCATCTACTGGTTCTCGCGAAGCTCTTGAGCTACGTGACGGTGACAAAGCACGTTTCCTAGGTAAAGGTGTTCTTAAAGCTGTTGAAGCTGTAAACGGCGAAATCGCTACAGCTCTAACTGGTAAAGACGCTAAAGACCAAGCTGCAATCGACGCAGTAATGATCGAGCTAGACGGTACTGAGAACAAATCTAAGTTCGGTGCTAACGCAATCCTAGCTGTTTCTCTAGCAAACGCAAAAGCTGCTGCAGCTGCTAAAGGCATGCCTCTATACGAGCACATCGCTGAGCTAAACGGTACTGCTGGTCAGTTCTCTATGCCTCTTCCAATGATGAACATCATCAACGGTGGTGAGCACGCAGACAACAACGTTGACATCCAAGAGTTCATGATCCAACCAGTTGGTGCTAAGACTCTTAAAGAAGCTCTACGTACAGGTGCTGAAGTATTCCACAACCTAGCTAAAGTTCTTAAGTCTAAAGGCTACAGCACTGCAGTTGGTGACGAAGGTGGTTTCGCTCCTAACCTTAAGTCTAACGCTGAAGCTCTAGAAGTTATCGCAGAAGCTGTTGCAGCTGCTGGTTACGAACTAGGTAAAGACGTTACTCTAGCTATGGACTGTGCTGCATCTGAGTTCTTCGACAAAGAAGCTGGCATCTACAACATGAAAGGCGAAGGTAAGACTTTCTCTTCTGAAGAGTTCAACCACTACCTAGCTGAGCTAGCAAGCAAGTTCCCAATCGTTTCTATCGAAGACGGTCTAGACGAGTCAGATTGGGATGGCTTCAAGCACCAAACTGAACTACTAGGTGACAAACTTCAACTAGTAGGTGACGATCTATTCGTTACAAACACTAAGATCCTTGCTGAAGGTATCGAGAAAGGCGTAGCTAACTCTATCCTTATCAAGTTCAACCAAATCGGTTCTCTAACTGAGACTCTAGCTGCAATCAAGATGGCTAAAGACGCAGGTTACACAGCAGTAATCTCTCACCGTTCTGGCGAAACTGAAGATGCAACTATCGCTGATCTAGCGGTAGGTACTGCTGCAGGTCAAATCAAGACTGGTTCTATGAGCCGTTCTGACCGTGTTGCTAAGTACAACCAACTTATCCGTATCGAAGAAGCTCTAGGTTCTAAAGCTCCTTACAACGGTCTTAAAGAAGTTAAAGGTCAAGCTTAATTCTTAGCTGAATAAGTTTAACTTACGCTTTAAATGCCTCGCTTCTGCGGGGCATTTTTTTCTTTATAGATAACTAGAACGCTGCGCTTGTAGAAGACTAGATATCTAGACCGTGGGCTCCAAGGTCGAAAAAGGGTTGACACCAAAGGTCAAACCGCCAAAATTCTAGCTCTCTAGCTCTCTAGCTCTCTAGCTCTCTAGCTCTCTAGCTCTCTAGCTCTCTAGCTCTCTAGCTCTCTAGCTCTCTAGCTCTCTAGCTCTCTAGCTCTCTAGCTCTCTAGCTCTCTAGCTCTCTAGCTCTCTAGCTCTCTAGCTCTCTAGCTC
>NZ_QRHC01000002.1 GCF_003415655.1 Vibrio maerlii | reverse complement strand
TACACTCTTGGAACTCTTTCCATTTCGGCTGTTATTGGATTTAGAAGGTTGGTGTTTTTCATAGCCAAGATGCTCATCCATTTCAGCGTTGAGAGCAGCCTCAACAGTGATCTTTTTGAGCATCTGACTGAATTCAGTTAAGTCTTCGGGAGTTTTAATTCCCTTTGCAGCTTCTTTAGCAAAAGCTTCAAGTGCTTTCTTATCCATGTGCCTATCCTTAGCCATTACGGCTTTAAGTTTAGACAGTTACACAGAATTTAAGACAGTCTCACGTTTACACGTCAACCCCCTATTTCGTCAGTTTGGAAGAATCTAGATATCCAGTTTTCCAGCAGCGAAGCGATCTAGTTATCTGGCTATCTAAGCTCTTACAGGTCTACTTGCGCTTTGGTTGCTGGTAGGTCTTACCTGCCGCTTGGTAAGTATCCTTTTGTTTGATACCAAACTGCGCATCGAAGAACCACGCAACGAACTTGATAACGTGTTCACCCTCGTTCATCACATGTTCTAGATACTCTTGCTCTTCTCCATTGTCATCAGCTTCTAGCGTTACATGATAGATACGCTTTTCACCTTCAACTTCTGCCAATGCGAACTGGCCAGTGAGAGATTCAGCAGCTGCCGCCACCTCTTCATCAGCACTTTGTTTTAATAAATCTAGCGCTTGTGGCAAAGAAGTTTGTTCACATAACGTTTTGACTAGTTGTTCGAATTCTTTTTGATCCATTGTTCTATCTCTTTCTCTACCGCTCGGTGTTCGCCGCTAGCTGTAGACTATGTTGGTTTATAAGCTCATCCAGCTCGTTCTTACGAGCAATAAATGACGCCTTTTCACTTTTCGGCACAGAGCTCGCCATAGGGATATTCGCTGTCATTGCATTAACAGCACGCCCACGAACGATCAATTCATAATGCAGGTGTGGACCAGTAACTCGACCCGTTTTACCTGAAAGACCAATTCGTTGACCACGCGAAATGCTCTGACCTTTTTTCACTAAGATCTTATTTAGATGTAGATAGCGAGTTTTATACACGGAATCATGTTGAATAACGACATATTTTCCCGCATAAGGGTGATTTCTTACCAGAATGACTTTGCCATCACCGGTAGAGTAAACTGGGTTACCCACAGACATCGCAAAGTCGGTACCGTTGTGAGGTGATACGCGGCCTGTCACTGGGTGCTTACGATTAGGGTTGAAACTGGAGCTGATTCGAGTCCCCTGACGAACAGGATAGCGCTGAAAGGCTCGTTGCAAACTGTCGCCATTCTTATCGTAGTACTGACCATCAGTATGTTTATAAGCGGTAACATCCCGACCACGGTTATGGATTTTAATCGCTTGAATTTCAACATTGCCTGTCGCTTCAAGCTGCTCCGTCATTGGGTTTTCTACGAATTGACGAGTTTCAACCACTTCAAATCGATCACCTGCACGAAGATCGCGAGCAAAATTCATTTTGTCTTTTAAGAGGTAAACCATCTCTTCAATTTGAGTATTGCCGACACCGGCACGGTTTGCAGAACCAGAGAAGCTTCCGTTGATCTCACCAACAATCGCAACTTGCTTCCACTCTCCTTCAACGGAGACGTCTTTGTACTCGTAAGAGCCATCGTCCTGAAGAACATATTGAGCTTTCTCTGCAAGATTGAACTCAATTTCCATTTTGGCAAGCTTTTGAGATTCTTCATCACGCCAGAATCTCAGGGTGTTACCCGGTTTTAAGGTATCAAGGGCTAAGAAGTTGAGGTCCGTTTCCATAACACTCATAAGCTCAGAATAACCAAAGCCAAGCTTGTCAAAGATTTTGCTCAGACTATCGCCTTTTGCAATTTGATACCGATAAGAAGGCGGAGTATCGACAGTCTTGTCGGAGAGCTCATCAACGCGATTACTCGCATAAATAGATTCAGCCGTTAGGTTAAGAGGAACCACTTTACGGCTATCGCTGGCGGTTACTGCATACGCTGACGCAGTACACGCGATTATTGCTCCTAATGCAATGAAGCTCGCTTTTCTAAAGCGCTTGGACTGCATCGGTTGTTTTTGTTTAGATGAATACATGAAGTTGAGCTAGTTTTGATTAACACAGGTTCGCAAAGCGAATCGTTAGATTACCGATTTTTCAATGTTTAAGCATCATATGATTGTCAACATTCAAGGCGTGTCACTTTCTGACACTTGGATAAGACCTTGCTTTTGTAGGATCTCTTCATCCGATAAACTGAAGCGATAAACGCCTGCAACCACAACAATGATCAATAACACTATCGGGATCAATAAGATAAGAGGAATAGGAAGAAATCGACGGCGCGCCATGACAGTCCTTATCGTTTTGCAAAGAATGCACTAGACTAACAGGTAAAGCATTTCGGAAATAGAGCAACCTTATTAATGAACAAAGTCCGTACCGCAGAGTGTAAGTGCCACAAGGTCGCCTTAGTATGCCAGGGTGAACCCTTGAGAACGGCCGTTTGCCACTGCTTCGAATGTCAAAAACGCACAGGCAGTATTTTTGGGGTTCAAGCACGGTTCGCTAAAGAACAGGTTTCGCTCAATGGCGAGACAACCCAATTTACTCGAATCGCGGATAGCGGTCACCAAGTCACTTATTCCTTTTGCCCATGCTGCGGAACTACCATGCTCATGCAATTGAGCGCGGCGCCTGACGCGCTCGTGGTACCTGTTGGCTTGTTCAAGGAAAGCGACTTCCCAATCCCAAGCTTCTCTATCTATGAGGAGAACAAACAGGGATGGGTGACCTTTGATTGTCAAATAGAAAGCTATGCATAAACCCATCAATTCAGATAGTTAGTCTAATCATCGCTAACTGAGTAAAATTTTATGCAGTTTGAGCGCATAAAATTGTTGCGATGGTTCTGTTAGATGAGTATTCTACGCTTCAATGATTAGATACGGATGTTTAATGCATAGTTATGCCAACGGATATGGCGATTATAATTAACGTATCATTGAGTTTAAAATGAATAACAAGCCTTCGGCGTCTGAGACAACAACTTCTAAAAGCAACTTTTTAACGTTTCTCATTCCATCAATTATCGGCCTATTTCTGTTTATGGCTCCGATCAGCTACCAGGGTGATCTCACTATCCCTGTAGCGGTTCTCGCTAAGTCACTTCAAGCTGTTCTCGGCGATCACCTTGTTGCGATCGTGACTGCAATCATTGCATTTATGGCAGTTGCAACAACGGTAATTAAGATTACTAAGCCTGCGTTTATCAATAACAATAGTTTCCTAGATGCGCTGTTTAACCCAACACCGCTGTGGTTTGCTGTTCGCCTTATTGGTGGCATCGCAGTACTGATGACCTTCTTCCAAGTTGGTCCGGAATCAGTTTGGGAAGAGAACACCGGTGGCTTGGTTCTAGAAGGCTTGCTTCCTACGCTATTCGCGGTATTCATTTTTGCTGGTCTCCTCCTACCTCTGCTACTGAACTTCGGTCTTCTTGAACTGTTCGGAACGCTTCTAAGCAAAATCATGCGTCCTGTATTTAACCTTCCGGGTCGTAGTGCAATCGATTGTATGGCCTCATGGTTAGGTGACGGCAGTGTTGGTATTTTGATGACGAGTAAGCAGTACGAAGATAAGTTCTACACTCAACGTGAAGCAGCGGTTGTAGGTACAACATTCTCAGCTGTATCGATTACCTTTAGCTTGGTCGTGATTGCGCAGGTAGAATTAGAGCACCTATTCCTACCGTTCTACGCGGCTATCTGTCTTGCTGGTTTCGTTGCTGCAATTATCATCCCACGCTTGCCACCACTAAGCCGCAAAGCAGACACCTTTATTGATGGTTCAAAACCTGACGTAGATGCAGATGCAACCCCTGCAGGTCACTCTACATTCAGCTGGGGTCTAGAGTTAGCACTAAACAAAGCAAGCCAAGTTAAATCACCTAAAGACGTTTTGGTCCAAGGTGTGAAGAATGCAGTAGATATGGTGTTTGGCGTACTACCTGTTGTTATGGGCTTAGGTACGATCGCCTTGGTCGTTGCAGAGTACACATCTCTGTTCTCAATTTTGGGTCAACCATTCATCCCATTCCTTGAGCTATTGAACATCCCAGAGGCTGCTGCTGCATCAGAAACCATCGTAGTAGGTTTTGCTGATATGTTCCTACCAGCGATACTTGCAGCATCGATTGAGAGCGACATGACACGCTTTATCATCGCAGCGATGTCGGTCACTCAGCTTATCTACATGTCAGAAGTTGGTGCACTACTACTTGGTAGTCGTATTCCAGTCAATATTGCTGAACTATTTATCATCTTTATTCTGCGTACACTAATTACACTTCCAGTTATCACGGGTGTAGCACACTTAATATTTTAATACAATTGAGTAACAAACTAACAACGAGCTGAGTTTTACTATGTTAATACTCAGCTCGTTTTATATGTCCTGTTTACCGTTAACTTTCTATTCTCCATATTGGAGCCTATCCAACTAATCCTTCCTGCTCAGACCAGTTACACCAATCAACACAATAAAAATAATTTATAAATTAATTTACAAAAACCCTATTAATATTTTTATCAATTCTAACAGTCACTTATTCGACCAATAGAGTATAAGTTACAAAAAAGTTATCATTTTCAAGTCAAACGGTATTACATTCTATTAAAGTTTTGGGCATACTGGTCGTTAATAACCATAAGTAGAATCACCTTGGCTTTTTAGGGACGCATATGAAGTTTAGCCACAAAATTATTGCTGCATCGTCGACTCTTCTTTTGACGACTGTAGTACTGCTATCTGCCAAACAATTAATGACGGTTCGTTCAGAGGTTCAATCACTGACGAATACAAGTATCCAAGAGATGGTGAACGGTGTTAAAAACACTGTAACTGCAGAGATGAACACTAACCGCTCTCTGGCTCAAACCACTGCTGAGTATCTAGCACTTAACCCAAACGACAGAACTTATGTAAAAGAAGTGCTCGAGACAGCAAAGCTAAAATCGAGTTTTATCACTGTAGGCTTAGGATACGAATCTGATGGTATTTTACTTGAGAACGACGACAACTGGTCTCAAGATGCAAATTACGACCCTCGTCAACGCCCTTGGTACATAGAATCAAAGCGTGCAGGCCAACTGATCGTCACTGACCCTTATGTTGATGCATCAACCCAAAAAGTGATCATCTCTGTTGGTATGCCTGTGCAGGAGCGTGGTCAACACGTAGCAGGAATGTTCTTCGACGTTGACCTGGCTGGTCTTGCGAGTCTTGTAAACCAAATTAACCTACTTGATGCGGGTGAAATGTTCATCGTAACGGCAGACGGAACGACAATTGCTCACCCTGACTCAAAGTTCAACGGTGAAAATATGCGTGCTTACCTTCCAGGTGTAACGATCCAGGAAGGCAAACAAAACATCGAGTTAAACGGTCAAAACTACCTAGTTAACTTCACGCATATCCCATCTGAAAACTGGTATGTGGGTGCTGCTCTGTCTGAAGATATCGTGCTAGGCACAGTGAACGATCTCCGTACTGATTCATTCATCGCGATCATCTTTGCCCTTATCCTGAGCATCGCAGCTCTGACTTTCCTAATGCGTGTTCTTCTTCGTCCACTAGATACGCTGAACACGGCGATTGAAGATGTGGCGTCTGGTCAAGGTGATTTAACTAAGCGTCTAGACACAAATACTGATGCAGAGTTCTCTCGCCTTGCTAAGAGCTTCAATAAATTCACAGAGAACCTTCAAGCACAGATCACTGAGTCAAAAGCAATCAGCTCTGACATCAAATACGGCACTGACCTTGCGGTAGAGAACGCAGCTCAATCAGCTCAAGCTATGAACACTCAGCTTGAAGAGTTGGAGCAACTCGCAACGGCGATGAACGAGATGACGGTAACAGCAACAGAAGTGGCAAATAACGCTCAAGGTGCAGCAACAGCAGCGCGCGAAGCGGATGAAGCAACTATTGCTGGTACATCTATCGTGGGTGATACAACGGGCGCAATTGACAACTTGTCGCTACGTATTGACCAAGCGGTCGCAGAGGTTCAGGTACTAGAAAGTGCAACCGCGAACATCGAGACGATTCTAAAAGTTATCAACGACATCGCAGATCAAACCAACCTACTTGCGCTAAACGCAGCTATCGAAGCGGCACGTGCGGGTGAATCGGGTCGTGGCTTCGCCGTGGTTGCAGATGAAGTACGTACCCTTGCGCAACGTACTCAAGAGTCGACCACTGAAATTCGCAGCATGATCGAGCAACTTCAAAATGGTGCAAGCTCTGTATCTAACGCGATGAACCAAAGCAAAGACACAGCAAGTGAAGCGGTAGAGCGCGCACAACAAGCAAATGACGCACTTGAGCGCATCCGTGTTTCGATTCAGCACATCAGCGACATGAACATCCATATCGCAACAGCAGCTGAACAGCAAAGCCTCGTAGCTGAAGAGATCAACTCCAACACAGTGAAGATCAAAGACATCTCTGTTCAGGTATCTGACGCTGCTATCAATGCAAACGAAGCAATGCAGCAACAAAACGAGAACGTGAACAAGCAAAACCAATTGCTTAACAAGTTCATCGTTTAACCGAACTTAAAAAAAGCAAGGGCGAGTCAATGATGACTCGCCCTTTTTGTTTTCCCGTGTCGTAAAGTTTGCTCAAGTAATCAGGCTTAACAACATTGCACTACTTTTCTTATCGACGTTCACCTTAACCATGCCATTTAGACTCTGGTAAGTCTTACCAGATAAACAATCATACAACGGCTGTTCTGACTTCACCTCAAACACACAGCCTTTATCTGCCTTGTTCAACGCGACATAGCCTTTCTCTCCTCGCGAGAAGAGCAGAGTGTCTTCGGTTGCGCTGATAGATTCCATCACTTCGCCGTGTACCGAGTTATGGAACGCAATCATGGCAACCATTTTCGGATTGCGCCATGCGTCTTTCCAACGAGGAAGCCCAGCCTCATCTTTGATACCACTGGTATCAAGGTCTGTATAGATAAGCGGGACACCTCCATCGCGGCCCATGATGTATGCATATGCTAACCATTCCATCTCCTCATCCATGACCAAGTCCATAAACACATCGTTGTTTGGAATATCATGAGTAATCGCAAAGGTGATAGCCCTCATTCGAGACAGTGCTTGGCCAAAGCAATATGGGTTAATCAGAGATTCAAGACTGCCATCTTCAGCCATGGCCTCAAATACCGTATTAAACAGCGGGAAGTCATAAGCCCCCAATCGAGTTCGATTAAGGTAAGGCTCAAGGAAAATCTCATACTCTTCGGCCGTAGCGCCACCATCGGTGATGATCTCACCAAAGATATGTACACCCTCGGTGATCTCTTCCGTCCAAACCAACTCCAAGTGTTCAAGGGTCATGTGCTTGGCTGCATCGATTCGAAAACCCTTAACACCCATATCTTTTAGTGCTAACAAGTAGTTCTGCTGCTGTTTTACTACGTTAGCGTTGGCTCTTAGGGTCGGTAAACCAGGGTCACTTGGGCCTCCAGATATACGACCACTCTGTACCTGCCACTTATCCTTCCAATCTTCAATACCGAAGGCTTCTTCAAAGTCATCTTCTGTAAAAAGTGGCTGACTAAGCTCACCAAATAGCTTTTGCTTATCAAAATACGCTTTATGTTTGGCGTAATCTCGCAAATCATTGTGATTTGGGTATTCAAGATCGTCTCGAATACTCGATTCGTTGGCCATATGATTGAAAACCACATCCACATAAACGCGTAGGTCATATGCTTTGAGTTCTTCAACCATAGCTTTAAATTGCACGGTATTACCTAGCTGATTATCGATAACACGATAATCTTGAGGTTGATAGCGCTGCCACCATTGAGTGCCGGAGTCTGTCTTTAAAGACTTCATCGGCGGGGATACCAATACGGTTTTATACCCGAGTTCACTGATCTCTTTTGCCCGTTCGCGTATTAGGTCATATGGCCAGTCAAACGCATGTAGAATCACATCAGTTTTGTGGTTGGATCTAATGTTAGCGTCGGCACTAGTTAGCTGCATGTCCAGTTCAGTATTCATAGCTGATCCCTAGTTAATGCTCCTATCGTAAATCTGCAATCATTATAAAATTTCCCGATACAAAGGAATCCACCCTACTCCTAAGAGCCTAGGGGGAGATTCTGGGCGTAGTACGAAATACAGATAACGACCTATCCACCTTGATTTTCCATCAAATTTTGCAAGAGCGGACATTTAATCAGTCCAGACATAGTCAAAAAGCGAATCCGATCACAATATGTAGGCGTAGAAGCCATTCAATCTTCAACTACTCAAAATACAGGCAATAAAAAAGGCAACATCTTAATTAGACATTGCCTTATACAAATAACCGCCTATTTCAGAGTGTTATGAATGAGATACCGAGTGTATCTTGATGATACTTCGGTTTTCGTATGAGCTTATAAACAAAGACAAGAGCTAGTACACATCACTGTCAAACCAGCAAACTAGAAGTAAATTACACCAGTAGATGCACTGGTTAAGTTCGCACTTGGAATAAACGGAACTGCCGATTGAAACTGATAAGAAACGGAAACAGTTACGGGTTGCCCAGAATCTTTAATCGGAACATCATCAGAGTCCAAATTCCATGTCGTCGTAACGGTTAATCCGTTTAAGGAAGATCGTTGATTAACAAAACTGCTTATTTGGTCCTTACTAGCTGGAGCATCATCTGCGCGCAGTGAATCTTTCGCCGCATCATTACCACGAACAATGGCGTAACGAACCCCTTCCCTTGCGGCATGAGCGACCGCAGTCTGAGAATAGATGTAGCGTGCCCCCTCCACAGTAGCGAACAGAAGTAGAAAGAACACGAGTGCGACTATCGAGAACTCAACTATCGTTACCCCTGATTGTCGATGACGAGAAAACCTTGCGCTAACCATAACTACTCAACCCTCACTCTCGAAATACGATTTATAGCAAAATCCGAGGGTATACCAGGGTATTTCGATAACGACTCAAATGTATGGGCGGTTTCTACTTCCACATAGACCTCAAGATTGGTATCACAACTGGCACTGCATGCAGCGGCTGTTGGTTTTGGGAGGTTCACCGCCCCTGCATTAGCTAAAGAGACATTTTCAAATAAGTCAGGATCAAAACAACGACAAACTCGTGCCACACTTACAATGGGATCTGTTGAGGAAGCCATTTGACCCGAAGTCTCATTTAGGGCTCTAGTAGTAATGGCTGTCGTATTGGTCGCATGCGTATCAGATTGTGCCCCATACAGTGCAGCTCGGCTCGCAGCTCCAGTCGAGACTACTGATTCGTAGGTCACTCTAGCAAAATCAAAGGCAACGAAAACAAATAATAAGATGACCGGGAGAATCAACGTCATTTCGACTGCAGCTAAGCCTTTACTATATCTTTCAATATTACGCATATTCACTCCCTACTCCTACTCTACCAATGTAATTCGGGTGTAAGGGCTGGAACTGCTAGACGAGTCATTGATAACGTTAAATGTCGTTCCACTATCGACCTGCATGAATTTAGTGACAAAAACTGAGTTTGTAACATCATAAGTCGCTAACCCACTACCACTGGCTACATTAAGTAATTGGTTCGGTGCATAAAAAGTACCGGCAAGCGTCGCATCTGATGTACTTGCGATAAGGTTTTTAGGATCGTTTTGAGGTTCATCGGTTGCAGGGCCTTCAGGGTCGGCATACCAGAATAAATCTTGATAATCATCGTCTATCAAACCTTCACAACTTGTTTGGCTTGATTGTGAACATGAAGTCAGGCCAATAGTCGCTCCGGACTTAACATCCAAAGGCCAATAATCTAATGGGTCATCTTCATTTCCATCACAACCAGACTCGCAGGTGTTGTAAATAAACACACCATCGCCAACTAGGCTCGCATCAGAACCATCAACGACAAGACCACCACCTCGCATAATATAAGTGCCCGGTTCCATGGTTACATCCGCGGTTCCTTTGACAAACAAACCACCACAGTATAATCCCGGTGATATAGTTTCAGTGCTATCTTCAACTGTGTAAGGTTTGTATCGATTATTATCTCGTTCGCCACTACACCCCACACCAGACTCACAGCTTTCTGCGCTCGCGCAAGATGAGTCATCATAGGCCACGGTCGGAGGAGTTAAGTGTGACAACGGGTCATTAGTCGGAGCTGCATTTTTAGTTAAACAATCCTCCGTTTCAGAACCATCATAGCAATTAAGGTTATTGTCGCTGTTAGTTCCCCCTGCCGTCGTAATTTCAGAGGCAGTTAAGCTTGAGCCGTCAACATAAAGCCCTTCACTATTGGTCGAGTTTACTGAAACGCCACAATTTGCATACAAACTCGATCCACTACTAACGTGGAACGCTTTGATATACTCCGAGCCCAACGCGTATATACAACTATCACCCCCACCAAAATCACTGTTGGCAACCGCTCGAGTAGTGTAATTCAGACCGCTAAACCCAATAACTGATAAGAAAAACATTGGAGATTCATTTGAAACGGTCGCCTCAACAAAATCACTACTACCTGTATAGTATCCGCTAGTAGGGGGCATGCTGATGGTGACTACAACGTCATCTTGACCACTTTCAAATCCATGACTCTTTGCTTCCGATAACCCGTAAGCGGTAGCAACTATGTCATCACGTCCTAAGTATTTCTCGTGAGCAGCAGCAAGTGCCGCTGCATCTGCCGCGGATTGAGCCTGCCGATAACTCGAAAGGGCAACACCAACATCAACCGCCAATCCACAAATCGCAATCAAACCCAGCAAAGAAGCTATGTATAGAATGGCAACAATACCTTTCTGTTTAAATGAACTTTGCGGTAACGAACCCTTGCAATTCCTTCGCATGATTCAGCTCCGTGTGTAAATGACATTCAAACCATCAATAAAACAGTGAAAGCCAATTTTTTGACCATATATAAAAAGTAGGAGAAAAGTAGTAGGAAATAAACATTGAAGTAATAAAAAAGCCAGTAGCGTTCACCACTGGCTTTGTTATTCAATAAGTTAGCTTATGTGCGGTATAAAACCTTAGTAACGTACACATTGCACTACAAATCAAACCCAAACGATTTGTTTAAAATGCCACTCTCTGCATTTACAATCTCTGAGTAGATTTCTAATCAACTCATGTACGATACAAAACCTTGGTTCTTTTTCAATTACCCAAATCAATCGTGTAAGGAATGACTTACTCAGTAGTCATAAAGTTTTATTTGAGCTGACCAAAAAATAAACTATGTGATTAGTTTCACACATATCGATATGCAACTACGCAACTCCATGAGCAGCATCAATAGTAATTAAGCAACATTAAAAACATGGAGTAGTTATGTATAATAAGATAATCAAATCAATGTCACTGCTAGGCCTATTGTTTACAGCTAATTCTCAAGCTAATTACTCAGAGCAATATAGTTATTTTGGTTTAGGCTTTACCGCCGCTAACGCAGACGTGGATATTGCACCGCTTGGTTCCTTTTCTTTCGATAGTTCACTACTGGGTCTAGTCCTAGGACACCGCTTTCACCCTAACTTTGCGGCTGAAGTAAGAGGTTACGGTAGCATTTCTGACGACGAACTGCTGGGTGTAACGACAGAGATAGACAACAGCTTTAGTGTTATTGCAAAAGGGATAATTCCTTTAGGGCAATATTTTGATTTTTACGGTTCACTAGGTTACGGAAGAAGCAAGTTAAGCTTGTCAGCAAACGGAGTGTCTATATCTGACACGGATGACGATTTTCAATATGGGATTGGATTAGCTGTAAACAAGGGTGCAGAGCTTGAACTGCAAATAGAGTGGATGAAGCTCTATGACGATAACGACCTAGAGATTGATGGATTCAACTTGAATCTTATTTATCGATTATAACTACGGTTAATTAGAAGTCATCAACTAGTTAAGGGAGCCCAGGTTAATTGCCTACAGCTCCCATACTGTTCACATCAAAAACAGCACCAAATCACGTTCTCCATAAAACCTTGACCACATGCCAACCAAATTTGGTTTTTACTAGATGAGGGACAAGGGTTTCACCCGTAAAACAGATCTTGTCAAACTGCGGTACCATTTGGCCTTTGCGAAATTCGCCTAGGTCGCCGCCTTTTTTGCCTGATGGGCAAGTTGAGTATTTCTTAGCAAGCGTTTGAAATTTAGCGCCTTTCTTAAGTTGCTTAATGATATCTTCTGCTTGTTCTTTGTGCTTCACCAAAATATGGAGAGCGTGCGCTGTGCGAGCCATAAATCACCTCAAAGTCTGAATGGGCGCTAGTGTAACTGATCGCCCATTCGAGATACAAGCTAGGCGCAGGGCCCTCAACAGGCTACTCGTTTGAAACTTTCTTATGACCTTCTTGCAGGTGCACGAAATCAACCAAATCGTCACCCGATACTTGATAAGCTTGACCAAAGCCTTTTACAAACAAACCTTGCTCAGCTTTTAGATTAAACAATACGAAATCTTCAAGCTGACTAAGGCCATCAATGATCTCGCCAAAACGTTCTTTCATCTGAGCAACAACCTGAACCCACAGTTCACTATCTCGCTCTACAACCGTTGCTTGTGCATCAAAGGTCAAACGCTTGCGAGCAAACAGCTGTTTAGCTTCGGTTTCATCTTCCACCATCATGAGCGACACATTTGGGTTCTGTAACAAGTTACGAGCGTGGCGAGCAATTTGAGAAATAAGAACGAAGTACCCTTCTTGGTTTTGTACAAACGGAGCATAGCTCACGTTTGGGCGGCCTTCTTCATCTACCGTAGCAAGTTGAATCGTCTTACGCTCTTGGCGAAACTCTTTGATTTCTGGACCTAGACGACCTTGCAGACGCTCTTGCTTAACTTGCTTATCCATTGTTTTAATTCTCCTAAAATTTGCTGACTTTAAAAATTGGAGGTGGCTAAACCACCTCTCATTGTTATTGTGTTTATGTGTATCTAATTAAGCGTATGCGGCCTTCAACGCTGCAAATTTGTCTAGCTGTTCAGGCAACAGCTGACGCTTTTTATCTCTGCCCAAGTAGATCTTAAAGATGTTATGGCCGGTCTCGTCAAAGAAGCCAAAGTAGTGACTCTCACTGCCCATAAATGGTTTGCTGACTAGAGCAATATCCGTCACTAAATCAAGTCGCAGGTGCCCATGAAGTTCACCTTCTTTGCCCATTAAATTGTAGTAACCGCGAGCGAACTTGCCTTTCGGGAATGGGGCTTTCACCTCAAAAATAGAGCCAAATGAATGGATGATAGTCGTGACTGGACCCCACATGACTAGCCCTTCAAGAAGTTCTTGCGCTTGGCTGCCATCAACCATGGTTGCCATACCTTGGGGTAAATGCGCGACCGCTTCTTTCTCTGAAATATTTAGCTTCTCAGCAATAGCAGCGGGCAGTAATTTTGGGTCTTCTTCAAGTACCGCTGCAACTTGGATAAATAACTCGGTTTGTGTTGTCATATCTGTTCTCTAAAGCTTTTTTGTTTTCTTTTCTACGATGCTTTGAGCATCTGCTGTAACTCTGTTTGTAGGATCTGAATCGCTGCCTGAGCCATGCTCACCGACCAGAAACGGCCTGCTAGATTAAGCACCAAAAAGTCGCTTTCTAGCTCTGCTAGACCAATCCCTTGCCAGTGCTTAAACAATGGGTTGAACCAATCAAACAGATCTTGTCCTTCTATCAAACCTAGCTCAGAACGACGGATGATTCCGCTATCGAATCCAGATTTGATTTGAGCAAACATGTCGGCTTGAGCATGCTGTTTAGTCATCATTGCAACCGGTAGCTCGCCCTTTTCGATAGACGCGTTGTAAGCATCGAGCGTGCGGTGATGCATTAAGCCATAACCACCAATGTTGCCTCCGGCACCACATCCAATAGGTAGTACTTCTGCATACGTCTTCGCAAGACTGTTGTATTGACTGCGCTCTCGATTATCTCTAGCCCAATGGCTACAGCTGAGTTGTTTCACGTAGTGCTTTGACATGAAGTTTGAGCCTAGTTCATACATGCTCGCCTTATCTGGCGTCGATGCAGGTGGTGGGATCTTGCCTTTTTCTACTAGGTTCAACATTGGTGCATCACCACCGATAACCAGTTGATACAGGTCTACACCGTGTGCTCCTGTGCTCATAAAGTCTTTGAGGTCTTGCTCAAATACCTCTAGATCTTGATACGGCAAGCCAAACAAGAGGTCCAAAACGATTGGGGCAGCATCCGTAGTCGCAAGGCTAGATACGCGCTCTAACACGACTTCACGATCATCCAGACGCTTCGCACTGCGACGTACTTGGGTATTAAAACTCTGGATACCAAAAGAGAAACGGTTAAAACCACCTTCTAATGCTTTACCAAACATCTCATCTGAGAATCGGTTAATACGACCTTCTAAGGTGATTTCACAATCAGTCTCTAACGGGAAGTAGTCACGAATAGCTTGACCAAGTTGCTGTATTTGATCGGGTGATAAGTCTGTTGGTGTACCTCCACCAATATAAACCGCATGGAAACGCCCTTGCTGAGTCCAAGGCTGTTTTGCTTTCAGCTTCAGCTCTGTCATTAGAGAACTGAAGTAGTGATCAACCAACTTTCGACTCGCCGCATTCTGAAAGAAGTTACAAAACGTACATCGCACGCGGCAAAACGGAATATGGATATACAAGCAACGCTTGTTATTAATTCGGGAGGTATCAGGTTGTGTAAGCACTTGAGTGTAAATAGCTTGCTGCTGCTCACCCATAATAGGTCTCGCCATACCACCAGCATGTGCTGAAGTCTTCTTTGCAAAAGCAAATCTCAGCGGGTCAGGTGAGGCTATCCCAATGACACTAGAGTCATAATTTTCTAATTGGAATGACATGGTATTTCTCGATAGGCCGACAAGATTTTCTCGGCTGTGAATTCATACGACAATGAGAATGGTAATAACTCACAAATGATAATGCAATTGATAATTGATCTTATTTACAATCTAAGTAATAATCGCCGCTCAGATAACAGAGCTTGTCAGCATTATTCTAAAGATGAGCGAATAAAGACCAGTAACCAAAGAGTTAGTGGCTAGGTACACGTAGGAGTAACAATTGAACTTGCCAAGATATGCAGTCGCGGGTGGATTATCGCTACTGATTCACGGAGCGATTCTATTCGTAGCAAAGGAACCCAAAGCCTTCGCAATGCCTGCTGGTCAAACATCTAATGCTGTGTCTATAAACTTTCAGGCAATGACTGTACCTGCTGCTGAAGAGCCTCAACCTGTTCAACCAGAGCCGGTTGTTGAAAAGAAAGCGCCGGTTGTAGAGGAAACAGTTGTAGAAGCACCACAATCAAAAAAAGCAATTACTGAACAAAACGTCACTGCGGCGCCTAAAAAAACGGTTACGCCCGCAGAAACTCCGGTTAAAAAGCCAATTGAGAAGAAGCCTGAAACCAAGAAGGTGACAAAAAAGGTAGAGCAGAAGCCTAAACAAAGTGACAAGCCCAAACAATTCGAGAAAAAAGAGCCGACAGAGAAAGTCGTAAAGAAAGAACCAACACCAGTAGAAGAAAAACCTAAAGATATAGCCGAAAAACCTCAAGATACGACCGAAAAACCTGCGCAAAGTCAGCCAGTTAATGCAGGTGCAAGCAGTCAACCGGTTCTGGTTTCCAAGCCCACTTTTGTCGCTCGACCTACTGCCCCTAAATACCCGCGCTTGGCAAAAAAGCGGGGTATCCAAGGTGTCGCTACTTATGAGATTTGGTTAGACGAAGAAGGTAAGCAAGTTCGTCAGGCGTTAGTGACATCCTCTGGTGCATTAATGCTCGACAAAGCCGCCCTTAACGCCATCAAACAATGGCAATTTTCCCCTCATATTGTAAATGGTGTGGCAATTGCCCACCGAGTAAAAATCCCAGTTCGTTTTAAGTTGGATTAGTAATGGAACAAATAGTAAACCTTGAACAACAACTTGGCCTTATGACTTGGCCTCTCATCATTTGTTCAGCATTAACAGCAATGATCGTCATTGAACGCCTATTTCAGGTTTTGATTAGTCTTGGTGTTGGCAAAAGAGCCATCAGCAAGCAACTCAAATCAATTTCAGCGACTGACAGCCGAGCAATTGAAAGCATGGCTAAGGATATGTCAGGGAAAAGACCGCTGCTTTACCGCGGTGTCGCGATGGTACTTGCGCATCATGATTTCCCAAAATCACTACGTGAAGATGCGGCAAGTGTCTGGCTACAGGAGAAAAAACACCAGTTGAGTTCAGGTCTTCGACTTCTCAGCCTGATTGGTGTGCTCAGTCCGCTGATCGGCCTCCTAGGTACGGTGTTAGGTTTGATTGAGATGTTTAAGGGGGTAGCTGCAACGACTGGTAGCATCAGCCCAAGCGATCTCGCCGATGGTCTTGGTCTAGCAATGCGTACTACTGCCGCAGGCCTGATCATCGCTCTCCCTGCGATTGCTGGTGCTCAACTATTGGGTTTGTGGGCAGATAGAGTGATTGCAAAGCTCGAGCATACACTTAATTACGTCAACCTATGGCTAGAGGGTATGAATATGCCTCAACAAGGTCACGGTAAGCATCAGGTTTTGGAAGCTAACCACTCTGTTTACGATGAACAGCTCCATAGCAATAAACAAGCTGCTTAGTTTGGCGCTGTATAGGTTTAACCATGATTAATGCAAATAACAACGCTGCCAATAGCCCGAGCTTATTGCCCGATCTGACACCACTTCTCGACATCATTTTTATCGTCATGGTGTTCCTGCTTCTCACGGCTTCTGTGAAGCTTGAATCGGTTGATGTCACCCTGCCGAGCGCAGAAATCAGTGAACCCGCTGACGTACAAAATAAGTCGATGACTATCAATATCCTCAATCAAGAACCTTACTGGGCGCTTGAAGGGAAAAACTACATCGATTGGGAAAACTTCACTTTAGCAGTGCTAGAACAGCATCAGGCTGATTCCGAACGACCAATCGTCATCGGTGCGGATAAGACAGCAGACGTAGAGCACTTGGTTAAGGTGCTTTCATTCCTGCAAGAGAATTCAATTGAAGCGACCCAGCTTCTCACTGAACAATAAATAACTATACCCAAAATAATTGGAGTTGCAGCGCGGCAACAAGACAATTCAGCCCTTTGAGCATAGGTGTTCTATGTGATTTGGGCGGCCGGCGATCCGGTGAATTGGCGCAGTTAACAAAGCTGCAGCTTCAAGTATGAAAGATATAACAGTATTAACGCCTGAGAGTCACAAGCTCGTTTAGGAACGGAAATTATGAAACGACTATCTACCATCATGCTTACCGCTGGATTGCTTTCTGCAAGCCTATCTTTGCCTTCATTTGCCTCTTCAAATCCTGAGGACCAACGCATCATTAGTGCCGGAGGTGCGGTGACTGAGCTGATTCTCGCTCTTGGAGCGCAAGAACAATTAATCGCTGTCGATGTGACCAGTGAACTACCTGCCGATATGCCACTTCCTCAAATTGGTTATCATCGCCGTATCTCTGCAGAAGGCCTGCTTTCAATGAATCCTTCCCAAGTGATTGGCTCAGATGAAATGGGACCAGGTACGGCTATTGAACAACTTAAAAAGGTGGGGGTTCAAGTTGATGTTGTTAATACAACCTCATCTATCAACGGACTATTAGAACGTATCGATCAGATTGCCGTTCTAACGCATACCGAAGACAAAGCGGTAGAACTCAAGCAACAAGTATCTCAGCAAGCGCAAGCTCTAGCACAATCGGCTAAACAACAAAGCGATAAGAAGAAAATGTTGTTCCTACTCATACATGAGGGGCGCCCAACCAATGTGGCTGGAAGCGAAACAACACCAGATGCAATCATCAAACTCGCCGGAGGTATCAATCCAGCAGCGGACAAACTGAACTTATACAAACCACTATCGATGGAGTCATTAGTGGAAATGCAGCCGGACGTAATACTTGTTAGTGGTCGCAGCTACAACAAGCTAGGCGGCGCAGACGAAATTATGAAAGCTCTGCCAATGCTGGCAGCGACACCCGCTGGTCAAAACAAACAAATCATTACCATCGATGGCCATGCTTTGGTGGGAGGACTCGGCCTCAAGAGTTTGAACGAAGCACATCGCTTAAACCAAGTTATTTACCCTGATTAACCACGAAAGCGCGAATAGTTATGTTCTTACGTCATTTTTCACTCAAAGCCATCATCCTATCGTTTGGTGCATTGTTGGCTCTCGTAGCAGTTTACTCAGTAACCGTTGGCCCAATGAACATTACGATGAGTGATAGCCTGAGTGTGATACTTCCAACATCGAGCTCAAATGAAATTGCGCCACACATTCAAATGGTGATTCAAGAGATCCGTTTACCACGGACCTTGCTGTGTCTCGTTGTGGGCGCAATACTCGCACTTTGTGGCACGGTAATGCAGGGTTTATTCCGTAACCCGTTAGCGGAGCCGGGTATTATTGGCGTCTCCGCCGGAGCGGCATTAGGTGCTGCACTGGCTATCGTGATGTTTTCTGGCTTTGCTGCGCAATACCCTCAGTTGATGTCGATGGCAGCCGTTCCAGTTTTTGCCTTCTTTGGTGGAGCAATCACGACAGTATTGGTTTACAAGCTGGGAACCAGCAAATTTGGTACTTCTGTCACCATTATGCTGCTTGCCGGCGTGGCAATCAGTGCCATCTCTGGCGCTGGAATTGGGTATTTGAATTTTGTCGCAGACGATCAAATGCTGCGTGATTTATCACTCTGGTCAATGGGCTCTTTGGCAGGCGCAACCTGGGGTGGCATCGGCTTAGCAACGGTCACGCTTGCCATCTTGTACGCCCTCTTTTCACGCCAATCCCTGGCTCTAAATGCACTACTGCTTGGTGAGTCGGAAGCAAGTCATTTAGGTATCCCAGTTCAAAAGCTTAAACGTAAACTGATTATCCTGACGGCTATTGGCGTCGGTGTAACGGTCAGCTTATCGGGCATGATTGGTTTCATTGGCTTGGTGATTCCACACCTAGGTCGAATGTTAGCTGGGCCCGATCACCGCACCTTACTACCAATCTCCGCACTACTTGGAGCGATGTTGCTGACGGTCGCAGATATGTTCTCTCGTGTTGCCGTTGCGCCTGCCGAGTTACCGGTTGGTATTGTGACTGCACTTGTAGGTGCGCCTTTCTTCTTGTACCTACTGTTTCAACAAAAAGGGAAGATTTTATAATGACATCCCCGAGCACAAACACATCTCAACAATACGTAGCGGCGATAAAAGCAGAGAACCTGAATATCAACTTCGGCTCTCGTCAGTTACTCAAGAATGTAGATATTGAGATAAAAAGTGGTGAAGTGACTTCACTTCTAGGCCCTAATGGCGCAGGTAAAAGTACTCTGTTGAAACTGCTATCTGGTGAGATTGAGTCCGAATCAAAAATTGAATATTTCGGCCAAAGCAAAGATTCTTGGAAGAAAAGTCAATTAGCCAAGCATGTAGGAATACTTCCTCAGCACAGTACCCTGACTTTTCCATTCCTTGCAGAAGAGGTGGTTGAGCTTGGCGCGATACCACTCAACTTACCCTCTAAGCAACTCAAAGCATTAGCTAAAGAGAACATGGCATTTGCAGAGGTTGAACACCTGCACGACCGTTTATACCCGTCGCTGTCGGGCGGTGAGAAACAGCGCGTGCATTTAGCCCGAGTACTCACACAATTGAGTCATGCTGGGGACCAGTGTGTACTTATGTTAGACGAGCCGACATCAGCACTCGACTTAGCTCATCAACATAACACCTTGAAGTTAGCGCAAAAGATGGCCAAAAATCACAATGCTGCGGTCATTGTGGTGCTTCATGACCTCAACTTAGCGTCACAATATTCAGACCGTTTAGTGATGCTCAGCGACGGTAGTTTAGTGGCTGATGGAAAACCCGATGATGTATTATCTTCGGAGATCATCGAGCAGGTTTATGGCTATCAATCATTGATTGCTCCCCATCCTACCCTTGGTTTCCCTATGGTGCACGCCGCTGCTTAACTGCCTGTCATTATAAACAAGTATAAGTAAACACAATTGAAACCTTAAAAGCGAGATCCCCTACCTCGTTCACGCCTCACTGTAGGGGATGACTGGATCAGGCTTAATGAGTCGTTCTTACTCACACGGTGGCGCAAGGTGGATAAGCGCCAAACCACCCAGTGATGTTTCACGGTACTTTCTGTTCATGTCTTTACCGGTTTGGTACATGGTCTCAATAACCTTGTCCAAAGAGATCAAACACTTACTATTACGCTTAAGCGCCATGCGCGATGCATTGATCGCTTTCATTGCGCCCATTGCATTTCGCTCAATACACGGCACTTGCACTAGGCCACCAATTGGGTCACAGGTCATGCCGAGGGAATGTTCCATAGCGATTTCTGCAGCGATACAGACCTGCTCGTTACTACCACCACGTAGCGCAGTTAAACCCGCAGCTGCCATTGAAGAAGATACGCCTACCTCACCCTGACACCCTACCTCGGCACCAGAAATCGACGCGTTGGTTTTGTAAAGGATACCAATAGCACCCGATACCGCGATGAAGTCTTTCAGCTGACGAGTATCTAGCTCACGGATAAAACGATGGTAGTACATCAGTACTGCTGGAATAACGCCTGCAGCGCCGTTTGTCGGCGACGTCACTACTTGGCCACCAGCCGCATTCTCTTCACTTACCGCAAAAGCAAACAGGTTTATCCAATCCATGATTTCCATTGGATCGTTTTCAATCGCTGCGTTTGCTTCTAATTTTTTCAACAAGTTAGGAGCACGGCGAGTCACTTTCAGACCACCATCAAGTACACCTTCCGTTTCAAAGCCACGCTCCATACAACGAGTCATCACACGCCAGATTTGCTCAGCTTTTTGATTAATCGCTTCCATATCTTGGAATGAAGTTTCGTTTTGTAGGATCATTCCACCCAAGCTCATGCCGTTTTCTTCGGCTTGCTTGAGCATCTCGTCTGCACTTGAGAACGGGAATTGAACGTCAGCAGACTTGGTTGAGCTGCCGTTTTGCAGTTCATCTTCGGTCGCGATAAAACCGCCACCGATCGAGTAATAGGTTTCGAAGCCAATACGCTCACCACTCGCATCGAATGCAGAGATCGTCATACCATTCTCGTGTAGCGGTAGATTCTCTTCGTGGAACAACATATCGGTTTTGTAATTGAACGTGATGTCTTGACGGCCATCAAGAGCAAGGTTGCCCTCTTCCACCGCTTGACGCATCAACTCGTTCGCACTGGTGATCTTAATGGTGTCTGGTTTATTGCCTAGAAGACCCAAGATCGTTGCACGGTCGGTATGGTGACCAATCCCCGTTAATGACAACGAACCATAAAGGTCAACCTGTACACGTACCACCGATTCAAGTTTGTCTTCAATCAGACGAGTGAATTGGTAACCAGCAATCATTGGACCGTTCGTATGCGAACTAGAAGGCCCAACACCAATTTTGTAGATATCAAATATAGACAGCATGAAATGTTTTCTCGTTACAACTTTTCCAGATGACGACTAAGGTGACAGCAAATAAACCCGAGTATTCGAGGTTACGCGAGTGCCTGTTGAAGCCAGTCTGGAATAACAAAACAAGCAAGAATGGTGATACCCGCAAACACCAGTAAGCCATAATGACTTGCCTTTGGTTTAACGAATAGCTCTCGCTGATTATCAATAAAAACTCTTTGCTCTGCGGTGTTACTGCCGATAACTCGGCTTGCTACAACACCAATAAAGAGAAAGACAACGGTGCCCACTGGTGCATACCAAGGCCACGACACATCCATATGACGGCAGATATATACAGCAATCACACTCGCAATACTACCGACAATGAGCCCTTTCTCATTGGCTTGAGGAAAAAACAGCCCCAGCACAAACGAATCTAACCTGATACCTACAAATATAGATGTCAGATTTGCAATTGTCTTAATATAAAAAAACCGGAAGGTTTGCAGGTTATTGGCTTCGATAACATTCCACAAACCCCAAGGTTGACCTACCAGCTAACCACCTTCCGTAAGGATTTTAAGCGACTTGCACGCGAGAGAGTGAAAATCATCGTTAATCAAATCAACAATAATAACAGCAGCCTAGTGAAGCTTATGGTTCCGGTGAAGCTCATAGAGCGAAATACGACGCTTTAATACGACAACTCGAAAATAGCTATCTCGAACACAGTTAAAAAAAAACGCCAACTCAATGAGTTGGCGTTTTCTAATTCTTTTGGTTCTCAATTATTGAGTCATGCGAATCAGCGATTTACCGATTAGCCACTCAAGCTCTTTCTCAGAGCCTTCACCGAACTGCGCTTCAACTAGCTTATACAGACGGTCAATACCGTTTGCTGCAAACTCGTGAGCGTTCTCAGACGTTACGATATGGTGGAAAAGCAGACGCAGAATTGCGCGGAACTGCTCGTCTTCTAAAGACTTAATCCAGCTGTCTTGGAAAGACGCTAGATCGCCTTGAAGATCGATTTTTTCCATGAAGAGTTTAAAGATACGGCCGTCTAGTGCAGCAGTAAAATCTGTTTTCTTAGGAAAGTGGTGGCTGATACCGGTACGAGATACTCCAGTTTGTTGACTTAGAGTCGTGTATGACATTTTGTCATAGCCCAGTCTTAACAGCTGGTCGACCACGGCATCCATGATCTTCTGAATGGTAATTTCAGTATCTTCTTTACTACGCTTTGGCATATTTCATTTTTCTCAAATTGTAAATCCATCTACCTCATTTCAAGCAGCGATGCCAAATGAGAACCATTTACCCATTATGTTACTTACAGAACATAACTCAAGCCTTCGTATTACATATAGCAGTATGCTATGCGTAAACTTAAAGCTACATCCTAATTAGTAGTTACGCAACAAAGTTATTACAAATAACTGACGCAAATCAATACCAAATGGATAATTAGGGAGATGAATATCTAAATTAACCGTACCAGACGTATAATCTTATAAAAATAAGCATTTATCAATGCGCAATACGTCATTCTAACAAGATACTGACATACATTCTGTACCCAAAAAGCAACCAGTTACCTATCAACAATCGACCATTGTATGCCATATGATTCACTGAATTGCTTATATAAGATTTCATCACTCCTTATAACTTAAATAAAACACATTCTTCACTCATCAAGATATCGGTAGCGCTCTACTATCCCGCGCGATAAAATAGCCGCATTATTTGTAAGAGGATTCGTTATGAGTTTTGAAGTAGAAGAAAATGGCGTTTGTGAAGCTTGTGGTGTATCAGGTGAGATGGGCTTCATCATCAAAGAAGGTGATGATGTTGCTGAAGTCACAGTGATCGCTGATTCAAAAGATGCACGTGAACAAGAGCTAAACAAGTACATTGACCTTGCTAAGCAGATTTCAAAAGAAATTGAGTTTGAAACATCTGAAAACGAAGCAAACAGTGAACTAACGGCTCGCATCAAGTTTGAAGTAAGCGCAGAAAAACTGATATTCGAACTTAAATCTCGTTCAATCTCGCGCTAAGCTAGCCACTAAAAAAGATTGTCACTAAACGAGCAGCGATGCTCGTTTTTTTGTTTATAGGCCTCAACAAGATGAAAAAGCTCACTCACGCTCTGTTAATCGGGTGTCTCTCTTTAGGAGTCAATGGCCAAGAGCTTGGTCATTACGATATGCTCAATCACCTAGACAACTATGGCAATCTTGACCTTAGAAATAAGCCCTACACTTCCCTCCCCGATGGTCTCGTAGTGAAAGGGAACCTTTCTATTGCAAAAACCAGTATTCAGCGTTTACCCAATGGACTAGAGGTGAATGGTAGTCTGGATGCAAGCAATAGCCAACTTGCACGAGTGGGGAGACAGAGCTCAATTAGAGGCTACGCCAATCTGCTGGGCTCTCAAATCCGTCAGTGGCCACGAGGGGTCAAAGTAGGTGGTTTTCTTAACTTCACCGACACACCATTACAATCTTTGCCTCAAGGCCTTGTAGTGAATGGCGATCTCAGCGTGATTCGCACTCCTCTCACGGCCTTACCCGAAGGATTAGTGGTCAAAGGTAACCTGTACATTGGTGGCTCCTCTCTCACTGAGTTTCCCAACACAATGACTGTCAATGGCAATATTTTCTTGGGCGGTAATCGCATCCAAAAGTGGCCAGACAATCTCACCCTTGGCGGAGCTGTTGCACCTTAAGGCGTTACACCTGAAACAAGGTTCAAATTGCAGATAATAAAAAAGGAAAGCACTGTGGCTTTCCTTTCAAAAATTAGCTTTATCGCTATACCAATTAAGACTGATTTTTCACTGGGTTTGCGTAGCTATCAATCAGATACGGATGCGCATCACCAGGCAGTTGTTCCAGCTTCGCTTTCATCGTTGCCTTCACCTCTTCTGTTACCGACTCATGCTCGATTCCAGCAGCATACAAGTTGATAGGGAAGAGCTCATATAAGTTATGAATTTGACGATCGATCTCTTCAGCCAGCGCCTCTGGTGTATCAAAGTTAGCATCAATTACATCACCAAAGTTAACCTGTACACGGCCTTTCTCCCCAATGATGCCCTGGATAATGCTTTCGATGTCTTCAAACTCACCCTTCTCATACTCGCCTTTTGACGCTTTTTGATAAAGCTCATTCGCTTTAGCAATATCACAAGGGTCATTTTCATAAGAGATCGCAACTGGAACAATCTTTAACTCTTTCATGTAATCAGCAAACGCGATCTTCTGCTTGCGGCCTTCAACATGAAACATCTTCAAGATAGCAGGATCGGTGAAGTCGTTACCGTCTTTCGCACGACCTTCCTTTTGCGCAATCCAAATCGAGTTGCCGGTATCGAGTGAGTGCTTGATGTAAGAAGAAAGCTGACCAAGCGCCTTCATCATCTCACGTGGGCCTTTTGCCGAGCGATTTACAATGAAGCTTTTGTTGAGCTTCATCAGCTCAGTCGCGCACGGCTTTTTAAGCAGATTATCACCAATAGCGATGCGCACAGTTTGATGCTGTGAGTGGTGAAGACCGTAGTTAACCAATGCTGGGTCCATGGCGATATCGCGATGGTTAGAAATAAATAGGTAGGCTGTTTCTTTATCTAGCTTGTCTAAACCGGAGTAGTTCACGCCCTGAGTCGTCGTTTTTAGC
This sequence comes from Vibrio maerlii, assembly GCF_003415655.1. Classification (GTDB taxonomy): domain Bacteria; phylum Pseudomonadota; class Gammaproteobacteria; order Enterobacterales; family Vibrionaceae; genus Vibrio; species Vibrio maerlii. The sequence continues at coordinate 710,264 of NZ_QRHC01000002.1, read as the reverse complement.
GTTTTGCTCAGAAACTTCTCTACTTCGATTTGAATCGCTTCAACACTGGTGAACTTTGCCCATTTATATTTGAGATATACCTTCACCATTGGCGTCATCAATGCTTTGAACCAAGTCGCGTGGCTCTTGAAGCGGTAATCCAAAATCGCGTCGATAAATTCGTTATCGTTAATCAGGCGATCCAGCGCTTGAGGGATTTCATCATCTTGGTAAGGGCGAATATCTTTATACGGGTCAGTCTTAGTGCTCATTATCAATACAACTTAGAAAAAGCTTCTACTTCATTAGAAAAATTGCGGCTATTCTACTCGCAGTTAAACCTGGCCGCAGCCAAAGTTGTGTCAATAATGACAAGGTCAGACCAGAATTCCATAAATTTTGCTGGTAAACCCTTGCGAATGTTGGAATTTGAGAGCTGAACCGTTAATCTTAAAGGTAATTTCTCCATCCCAAAGTAGACCTTAAATGACGCTTGCTACCAACCACGCTATCGAGTTTTCTCATGCGAATACCCCTTACCTTCGTTCCACCCCTCGTAAGAAGGTAATCAAAAACAGTTTGCTATTAGTGCAACAAGGTTTGGTTCTGGTAAAAATAGGTAAACACGAGTACGCGCTAGAACCTGGTGAAGCGTTCTGGGTACCGTTTGATTGTCTAACATCGATCACTTACTTCCCTAACTCAACGGTCAGTGAAGTGACGTTCTCTTCGCGCTTAATGACACCATTCCCAACTAAACCAGGCTATGTCCAATTACCCGCAGTGACAGAAGTCATTCTGAATAAATTAGTGACACAGAAGGTGTCTGATGATCACCGTGCAAATCTTTACTCTGTCATCCAAGATGAAATGGTTTCCCTGCAACCAAAGTTAGTACTATCTAATTTAAGTGCAAAACTGTCTGATTGGAGCGTAGAAGAAGAGTCTGACCTAAACCAAGAACAACTACTGGTATTATCCTTGCGTGAAGCGAATAAGCGTTTGTTGTCAGGCCAGAAGATTGAACAGGTCGTTGAAGACCTATTTGCAGGTAACCAAGAAGAGTTCGAGCAGCTGTGCTTACTTGTGTATGGTAAAACACTGTAAACGAGAGAGATAATTGCTAGTAAAGAGGATAGACTCGCGCGTGCGTCAAACGACCACCTTTGCAAAACACCTTTTCCAATAAGAGTCACATGACTAAAACTCAATTTATCGCGCATTATCTGCGCCTTAATCGCAAGTCTTACCTACTTGCGATTATTTTTATCTTTCTCGTTAACTGGTTGCAGGTGGAAATCCCCCGATACATCCAGTTGGCGATTGATCTCATCGATGATGCGTCAACTGTAGGCCACCAGCAACTTCAAACCTATGTCGGTATGGTAGTCGCGATGTCTCTTGCAATGGTTGTGGTACGCATTTTATCTCGTATTTATGCACTCAACCCAGGCCGAATTACTGAAGCCTCACTCAAAGGCACGCTGCTCGAAAAGCTCAACCGTCTACCTAATAGCTTTCACGATAAGTTTGCCTCGGGAAAGCTCATCTCAATCATCAACAATGACCTCAATGGCATACGAATGATGTTTGGTGTCGGCTTCTTACAGTTCTTTAATGCCTTACTTGCTCTATCGTTGACCCCACTTTGGATGTGGCGTATCTCTCCAGAACTCACCCTATACTCAATCATCCCAATTAGTATTGCGTTTGTGATTTTTCGTATCGGCTTTAAAAAGATGAAAGACCTTCACCTTGAGCACATGCGTCGCCTGCAAAACCTGTCAGCACAACTAATGAGCTACTTATCCGGTATCGACCTCATCAAGAGTCAGCAGATGTCTCCCTGGGTTAAGAATGAGATTGAAACACTCAACCAACAGCTTTTACGCTGCCGCATGCAGATCACCCGTATTCAAGTCTTCTTTATGCCTGTGCTCGACTACGCCAATGATCTTATGAAGATCATTATTCTTGGGCTGGGTGGCTATATGTTGATGCAGCAGTCTCTGACCTTAGGCGAAATCACCGCGTTTCTGACCTATTCGGTACTTCTTGCAATGCCGTTAATGCAGCTTGGTCGTATCGCTACGATTTACCAACGTGGAATGGTGGGCATTCAAAGCGCACAAACCATCCTTAATGCCGATATACCGGAAACAGATAACAAAGAACTGACTCAAATTGAGTCTCGCTCTCTCTCAGGCAAAACCTTCTCCGTTCGCAATCTCACATACCGCTATCCGGGTGAAGAACGTACAATTTTGCAAGACATTAGCTTTGATATCCCAGCCGGAAAGAAGTTAGGCGTATTAGGAGGTATCGGCTCAGGCAAAACGACATTGGTTAACTGCCTAAACCATCACCTTGATGTGCCTGAAAGCTCTATTCATCTCGGTGAACAAGATATTACCCATCTATCTCGCAGCGATTTGAGACGGTATGTCAAAACCGTCACTCAAGACCCTTATCTGTTCTCTGCAACGGTAGAAGAGAACATCCGCTTTGGTAGTCGAGACGATGAACTTGCCAAAGCTCAAGTGGATGAGGTGCTAGAGCTGAGCCAACTTGCTGAGGATGTCGCACGTTTCGAAAAGGGCGACCAAACGCTTGTAGGTGAAAAAGGCATCATGCTTTCCGGTGGTCAAAAACAGCGCCTGAGTATTGCTCGAGCACTGCTTGAACCGGCAGATCTCATCATCATGGACAACGTCCTTTCTGCAGTAGATTACGACACAGAGCGTAAGATCCTAGAAGGGCTATTCTCACGACTCAAAAATCAATCGGTATTGGTCGTTTCGCACCGTGTTAATGCCCTTGAGTACATGGATGACATCATCGTGCTAAACGAAGGTAAAATCATTGCTCAAGGCGACCACAAAACCTTACTCAAAACTTGCCCGTATTATCTCGAGACTTGGCAGCTACAACAAAATGAAACGGAGGCGGCAGCATGTTAAAAGGCGTCGACGTTAAATATCTCAAGCACTTCTTTAAGTTTGCCAATAAGTATCGCAGTACAACACTCATCGGTATTGCAATGCTGCCACTGACGATCGTGACCAGTCTACTGTTCCCATGGCTAATCATTCAGGTGATCGATGTGCACCTGACCCAAGGGGATATGGATGGGTTGCTTGAGTACGTGTTTTACCTCGTGCTCGTTCTCATTGCGAGCTACATTGTGGAAACGACCTACTCTTACAATCTTAGAAAAACCGGTCAGCAAACCATCACTGACATGCGCGCGGTGTTGTTTGATCGTGTACTCAAGCTACCGCGAAGCTACTTTGATAACACACCAATCGGGGTCACTCTGTCACGACTCACCAGTGATCTCGAAACCATTGGCGAAACCTTCGTTCAATCCGTCGTTGGGTTAGTAAAAGACAGCCTCAACACCATCGCTTTGTTAATCATGATGCTGATGATCGACTGGAAACTGACGCTTGTTGTGCTTGTGATTATGCCTCCAGTGATGTATCTCACCATGTACGTTCGTAACAAGCTAAGAGCAATGCATTTGGTGACTCGCACTGCACTTGGTCGCGGTATTGGTTACTTACAAGAGGTATTGCTGGGTATCAAAACGGTTCAACTCTATCGAGCCGAAGAGCAAGTCGAAAAGAAATACAAAGGCTATACGGACGAATTTCTTCGCGCTCAAAAGAAGATAAACAAGTATGACGCCATCTTATTCTCATTCATTTCTGGGATTACTTCAGTCACGATTGCAGTGATGATTTGGTATGGCTCTGAGCTAGTATTGGAAGACGCACTCACACTTGGTGTTCTCATTGCGTTCATCAATACCCTCGAAAAAGTATTCGTTCCAATTCGTGACTTTACCTCACAGATCGCGTCTATTCAAAGCTCATTCGCAGCATTTGACCACATTGAAGAATTATTTACGGAACCAACAGAAGAACAAGGAAGAAAGCTTCTCGCAAAAAAATCTATCGAAGAGCAACTAAAAGAGTTCACTTGCTTGGAGTTCAAAAACGTCAGCTTCCGCTATCGGAAGGATTCACCTTACGTACTTAAAAACGTGTCGTTTAAACTTGAGAAAGGGCACCAAATCGCTTTAGTCGGCTCTACTGGTTCTGGTAAATCTACTATCTTGCGCCTGATATCGAAAACTTATCAGGATTATGAAGGCAATATCCTACTCAACGGAATCGAACTTTCCGAGCTATCCAATGATCATTCAGCACATCTGTTTTCTCTGATGATGCAGGATGTACATCTATTTGAAGAAAGCATCAATTTTAATATCGCACTGGGTAAGCCCGATATTACATCAGAACAAGTCAAGCAAGCAGCCAGATATGTTTATGCTGATAGCTTCATTGAACAATTGCCTAATCAATATGATTTCATGCTGGATAAGAATGGCGCAAACTTGTCTGTCGGACAAACCCAACTCATCTCCTTTGCACGTGCTGTCGCTCAAGGTGGTCAAGTGATGATGTTGGATGAGGCCACCAGCTCCATCGACTCTGTCACCGAAAACCTGATTCAGAAAGCGATGAATCGCCTATTCGAAGAGAAAACTGTTATCGCCATTGCTCATCGCTTGAGTACGATTAAACACTCAGACACGATCCTCGTCTTAGAGCAAGGTGAAATTGTTGAGCGCGGCAATCATGATCAATTAATCGAGCACAGTGGTATCTACGCTGGGCTGCTTCATGAGACGATCGAGCAACCAGATGAAAATGCCCCGATGACAGCATAGAGCTAGAGAGCTAGATAACTAATTTATGCATGTTCTGAAACGAAAAAAGTCGCCATTTGGCGACTTTTTACTATTCTTTGTAACCTTGGCTACTGCCGTTGTACTAATTCACCCAGGTAAGAGTGACAAGTAGCAAGTAAGTAGCAACAGCTCCAAATAACCCAAGTAGAGTTACTAGCTCTTTCCAATTAAGCATGCCGCTGTTTTTCATTCCTTGATTGTTTTCTTGCGTGCAACTATTGCCGTTAATTACGTTTTCCATAGTTAAACCCTTGGCTTTCAATCAAATCGTGAGCAGCATTATACTTAAAGTGTGACTTAGATCTACTTTTGTATTACACCACTTAAGAGGTATTTTCAGCGCTTTACACAAGTTTCAGATTACATATCTGTACGACCAGGTTGTACTCCTCTCCCTTATTCGCAGCCAGACTATTCTAACCAAAAATATAAGCAATTAAAATCAATGACTTAGACAAAGCATTTGTTCTGTTGTCGACTATTTTAACTTTGGCTAGCGATAATAGTCTTTGTAGTTAGGCATATTGCGCACCCAGAGAGGTGGAGTGCCAATGTAATCCTGTACCGCTTTGATGAACTCACTCACAAGCAGTGTTTGTTTTCGGTGTGGATAAATAGCATAAATACCAGTATCCACTGTTGAAAGACCGTAGTCGGTCAGTAGAGGTACCAACCCTGTCTCTTCCACACTGTGCTCAAGGTTAAACAGGTCCACCAGCGCATAACCAATCCCGTCTTTAACTGCATCAACCATCATTCGAACATCACTCACTTTGTAGTTACCGTCCATTTTGAAGTTTTTGAAGCTATCGCTCCCTGGAGCTTCACTCATTCGGAACTGATCCAGACTGACATCGAAATTACTATAAACCACAGCGGGCAACTGCACGAGTTCTTCTGGTGTTGATGGTTTTCCGTAGCGTTCCACAAACGACTTTGAGGCAATTAGGGCGAAGTGCGTCTTGGCTATTTTCTTTGCGATGAGGTTTGACTCAGCCAGTTTTCCCACTCGAATTGCTAGATCATACTTATCGGCAATAATGTCGGCTTTCTTATCGTCCAATGAAAGTGATATTTTCACTTCCGGGTAAGTTTGCATAAATTGGGAAATAACAGGCTGAAGATAGACCTGTCCGAAAAATACAGGGGATGTAATTCGTAAGATACCTTTTGGCTCAGACTGATAAGAATCCGCAATACTGTGGATGTTATTCAACGTATCTAACAAGATATGGGTCTGAGAAAGGATCTCCTCTCCCGCAGGAGTCAGTGAGAATGACCGCGTCGAGCGATTCAACAACTGTACGCCCAGCGTCGCCTCAAGCTTTTTTATCTGCTTAGACAAAGAGGAATTGTCCATATCGTGAAGTGTCGCTGCTTTAGTAAAAGAGCCCTGTTGCACAACATCCATAAACAGTGTGAGTTGATGAGTCACCGACATATTAAATCCTCTCTTCGATCTCACGAACAGTATACAGAATGGTTGTAATTATGCGTTATGTTTTTGATAATCAAATCATTCTAAGCTTCAGCTTCTAGCTATCATTGATAATTATGAACATAGAACACCTAAAACTCTTCGTACGACTCGCGTCAACGCACAATATCAGCCTTGCTGGCCAAGAGCTTGGGTTATCTCCTGCCGTTGCGAGTGCACACATCAATAAGCTCGAAACCGCATTAGGTGTCCGTTTGGTACATCGAACGACCCGCAAGGTTTCCCTTACCGAAGAAGGTGAGGCTTTTCTGCCTCACGCTGAGGAGGTTCTGGGAACGGTAGAAGCAGCTAGGGCCTCAGTGGGTGTGGGCAACCAAGTACCCACTGGAACATTAAGAGTGTCAGCTCCCGCTTCTTTCGGTCGTATGCACCTGATACCAGCGCTGCAGGAGTTTATGGATAGCCATTTAGGGCTGAAGATTGATTGCCGCTTATCGGACTCTATTGTAGACCTTGTCGAAGGGGGCTTTGATATTGCGATTCGAAATGCAGAGTTGAAGGACTCAAGCCTAGTCGCTCGCAAGCTGACTACGGATAATCGTATCCTCGTCGCTTCACCTGAATATTTGATAAAGTACGGTAAGCCTTCGCACCCTAAAGATCTTGAAGAGCATCATGCGGTATTGTTGGCAGGATTTGAATCGTGGACGTTTAATACCCCAGAGGGTGAACTCACTATCAAGCCTAAAGGCAGCTTCAAAGCAGATAATGGCGAGGCGGTGAGAGATGCTTGTGTTCACGGACTCGGTGTGACTTTAAGCTCTACCTGGTGTATCCATGAACATCTTAAACGCGGAGAGCTGGTACCGATTTTAGAAGATTTTCCATTGGTATCAAACTCAGCCATCTGGGCGGTTTATCCGAGCTCTAGACTGGTTCCACCAAAGGTTCGCGCATTTATTGACTTCTTTATTGAGTACTTTGGTACACCACCTTACTGGGATACTCCAAGTGACAAATAGCCAGCGATAAAAGAGCCTATCTAGATATGAAGCTAATTAGAGATACAGCTAAGCAATCGTGAAGCCCATGGCCTCACGATTGCGCGTAGTATTTATTGAAGGCGCTTTTTCTTCTTTTTACCTGTGCCAGCAGGCTTAGCTCTTGGTTTCATCGGGGCGAAGTAAGCTTCATTTTGATCATCTTCAACCTCAAAACCTGCCACTTGCTCACGCTCTAGTCGCAGCTTGTTCTTCTTCTCTATCACTTTAAAGTGGTGGTAATCGTCGTAGTCAATCAGTGATAAACCCAAACCCACTTCACCGGCACGGCCACTACGACCAATACGGTGCATGTAATCTGCTGGGCTGCGCGGCAGATCGAAGTTGATAACAACCGGTAGCTTCTCAATGTCTAAGCCACGTGCCGCGATGTCGGTTGCGATCAACACTTGAATCTCACCCGACTTAAATCCTTCCAATACGCGTGTACGAGCGCCCTGTCCCTTGTCGCCGTGGAAGACTTCTGCAGCAATGCCACGCTTTGACAGCTTTTGTGCTAGGTGGTTACACGCATTTTTAGCGTTCACAAAAATCAAGGCCTGACGCCATTGGTTCTCTTTGATTAGGTGCGCTAGTACTGCTGTTTTTTGCCCTTTGTTCACACTGAACACGCGTTGTACCAGTGTGCTGCTTTCCGCACTTTGTAGTTGAACTTCAACGGGATCGTTGAGTAAGTTTTCTGCTAGGCTCGCCACCTTTTCAGGGAAAGTAGCAGAGAATAGAAGCGTTTGTTTTTGCTCTGGTAGTAGCGCAAGAATCTTGTTCAGCTCTTCAGTAAAGCCAAGGCTCAGCATACGGTCCGCTTCATCAAGGACCAAAGTTTGAACTTGATTGAGCTTAATCGCATTACTGGATACAAGGTCAAGCAATCGACCAGGTGTCGCGACCACGATATCACTGCCACCTCGAAGTGCCTGCATTTGCGGGTTGACGGAAACACCACCAAATACTGACGTCGTTTTGATCTCGTGTCTTAAATGATAAGAGTAAGACTTGATGTTGTATGCCACCTGCGAAGCCAGTTCACGAGTTGGAACTAAAACCAGGTGAGAGACGATATTGCCATGACGAGAGCGCTGCTTATCTTGCTGACAGATTTTCTGCAAAATTGGTAAAGAAAACGCCGCTGTTTTTCCAGAACCGGTATTTGCACCACCAATGAGGTCACGACCTTCCAATACAACTGGAATAGTGTGAGATTGAATTGGGGTTGGCTTGGTGTATTCCAGCTCAGTAAGTCGTTCAACCAGCGTTGGGATAAGACCTAGGTCAGCAAAAGATTGGTTCAGTTTATCATCAGTCATGAATATGGGCGGCTCAGTGGCAAAAAAGGTCCGCTATATTAGACGTTTTATGAGCAAACTGCTATCAAAGGCTGAACTAACTCGCGTGAGTTTGCTAATAAAAAAGCGGAGCAATCTATGATCACTCCGCTTTCCATCGATTCTAAATGGCCTTCTTACCAAGAAAACGTTTGAATGATGTTCTCTTTTGCCATTGGGTTGGCTTTAATCACGCGATTTAGGTTACCCAAGAACTCTTCACGAGAATCCAATAAGAAGCCTTTCTGTGGCACCAAGTTGTTACCATGGTCACCCCAATAGAAAGTGTCGATATTTAGATTTTCAAGCAGGTACTTCTCTTCTTCCAACACCTGCATCTGAGTCGGCATTAAAAATTCACCGCGTTGAACTTCTTGCTCCATAACCGTACCAGGCTGAATTGCCAACGCCATGGGTGCAATCTGCTCAGGCTTGGTGATGTTCAAGATATCAGTTGTCGCTTCAATATGTTCACGAGAGCGTTCACGTCCACCAAGACCAAAAATAAACGATAGCAAGGTCTCGATACCCGCTTCTTTTGCTCGTGCCATACCTTCAATAGCATGCTCACGGGTCATACGTTTCTTAATGTTCTCAAGCACGAGTGGGTCGCCAGACTCAAGGCCGGAGTAACACATATCAAGACCGGCATCTTTAATCTCTTTTAGCTCAGAAACCGTCTTACGGCGGAAATCGTTGAGCCCGCTATACATTGAGATTTTCGTCGCTTCAGGGAAAGTATGACGAAGCTTGTCTAGAATCTTTATTAGATAATCGGTACGTGCCGCCATTACGTTGCCATCAATCAAAAAGATCGAGTCAACGAATGGATAGATGTGACGCGCTTGTTCAATATCTTTAAACACATCTTCAATATCACGAACTTTAAAACGCTTGTCATCAAACATGCTACAGAACGTACAGGTATTGATACTACATCCTAGTGTGGTTTGGATCAGAATGCTGCGTGCTTCTGGCCAAGGACGATATACTTTACCTTCGTATTGCATGATTTATTTCTCCGCTTATGCGCTGTTAGACGCTCCAATGAACTGGCGTCTAGGCGCTCTTTTCGATGCCGAGAAGATTAGCAATTGCTGATTAACTTGATAATAGAGGTTAATCTACAATCACTTTCTTTAAAAACTATATAATCAAACCATTGAAACAGATGAAGTCCCCCTTCATATAGAACAATCGCATTCACATGAAGAAAGAATAGAAATAGGAAGGAACATGTTTGATCAAACCACAATAGAGAAAGATAAATCACAACATCTCTTCCACGTGCTTGAGGAGCACTATGGCTGGTTTGATTGGTGGCCAACAGAAAACGCCTTCGAGATCATGATGGGTGCGATTCTGGTACAGAACACCAATTGGCGGAATGCAGATAAAGCGTTAGATAATCTCGGGCGAGGCATAACACCAAATGAAATAGAAATCATGGAGCACGATGAGCTGGCACAAAAGATACGCTCTAGCGGCTATTACAATCAAAAGGCGATTAAACTCAAAGCACTCATCAAATGGTTTAAGAAGTACGACTACGATATTGAAAAGGTAAGGCAGCAAGGGTTAGGTCATCTACGAAAAGAGCTACTTGCAGTTAGAGGGATTGGAAGAGAAACCGCAGATGTCATCCTCACCTACGCAATTGGTAAACCGTCTTTTGTTATCGATGCGTATGCAAGGCGTATCGCTTCTCGCTTTGGCATAGAGGTACCTAAATCTTATGAGAACTTTCGAAAACTGATGCAACAAGCCTTTCCAAAATCTAAAGATAAATATGGCTACTATCATGGGTTGATGGTGGAACATGGTGGCCGCTACTGCAATCCTAAGCCCAAGTGCGAAGAATGCCCGATCGCTCAACACTGTCAGCAAAATATTGAATAACTAAAACCATTATCAACGAAAACTAAAAACTGTTTAAAGAACAGCAACATTGCGTCTTGAGATAGGTCGGCATAGTATCAATACATCGCAATGATGATATGAAACATCAATAACGGAGACACAAGATGCAAAAAGTTATTCTACTAACAGGCTCTACAGACGGTATTGGCTTTGAAACAGCAAAAATGCTGGTAAATGAAGGTCATGAAGTACTACTTCACGGACGTAGCCAAGCTAAGTTAGACAAAGTACAGCAAGAGCTTGCTAGCATCTCAAATGCAACCACAAAGACTTTCGTTGCTGATCTTTCTAACCTTGATGATGTGCGTGCACTCTCAGCAAACATCAAAGAACAATACACTTCGATTGATGTGATCATCAATAATGCGGGTGTCTACAACACACCAACGCCTGTTCTGGCTAACGGTCAAGACATCCGCTTTGTGGTCAATACTCTGGCTCCATACCTATTGACCAAAGAGCTACTACCATTGATGAGCGAAAGTGGTCGTGTTGTGAACCTTTCTTCTGCTGCTCAAGGTACAGTGAGCATTGACGCACTGCTTGGTAACAAACGTCTAGGTGACGGTGATGCCTACGCACAAAGCAAGCTTGCTATCACGATGTGGTCACGAGTTGTAGGTGAAGAGCTAAAAGGCAGTGGCCCACTTGTTGTATCGGTAAACCCGAAATCACTGCTAGGCAGTAAAATGGTAAAAGATGCCTACGGCATTGCGGGTGGTGACCTAACGATCGGCGCTGATATCCTATTCCGCGCAACCCTTTCAGATGAGTTTAACGGCCGTCATGGCGCTTACTTTGATAATGATATTGGCGCATTTGCTCGTCCTCATCCAGACGCATTGAACGATGCCAAATGTCGTGAGGTGATCGATACCATCGAGAAGCTCATCGCTTAGTATCTGACAACGAAACTCAATAATGCAATCCCCGCTCTCGTAGCGGGGATTTTGTTTTCTTCGCTCTAATTTAGCTATCAACTGGCGAAGCCTCACTTTCTCATCAACACTTTGCTTACAACAGGTCATCAAAGAATGGCTATCAAACCTCAACGTTTTCACCTTCGATTGAGGCATACACATGAGAAGCATAAGGAAATCCAACGATGAGCAAACCAGTAATAGCGGATAACCGGCCTATAAAAGTCGAGTTAACCAAGGGGGAGGAATATTATTTCTGTACCTGTGGTAAATCGAACAGCCAACCTTTCTGTGATGGTTCACATGCAGGAACAGAGTTCAAACCTAAAGCCTTCACAGCCGAAGAGAGCGGTGATGCCTTCCTTTGCCAATGTAAACACAGTCACGCGCTACCCATGTGTGATGGCTCACACAAACAGTTTACGAATGAACAAGTAGGCCAAGAAGGTCCAGGTGTTCAAATACAAGCAGCTACCATCCCAACCGCATCAGCAACTAAAGAAGAACCGACTGTCGAATTTATCCACCAGCTAGCCCGTGAAGGGTTAAGTAAACTCGGTCACCATGGTCCGATGACCTCCATGGGGGTACCCCGTTATCAATTGCCACACTGGGATGATATCCAAGTTATGGTGGCGCAGATGGCCACTAAACCGCTGATGGAAGATGTCGCAGTTGGCACTGAACTCATTATTGGCCCGAACGCAAAAAAGCCGCTTAAATTAAAAATCCCACTGTTTGTGTCAGACATGAGCTTTGGTGCACTCTCTGAAGAAGCTAAGATCTCCCTCGCCAAAGGTGCTGAGATGGCCGGTACCGGTATTTGCTCTGGTGAAGGAGGAATGCTGCCAGAGGAACAAGCGGCCAATTCACACTACTTTTACGAACTCGCTAGCGCGCAATTTGGCTTTGATGAGAGCAAGCTCAAGAACGTCCAAGCCTTTCACTTTAAGGGCGGACAAGGTGCGAAAACCGGAACAGGTGGCCACCTGCCTGGCAACAAAAACATCGGTAAAATTTCCGAAGTTCGAGGCATTCCAGAGGGCGAAGCAGCAATCTCTCCACCGACCTTTAAAAATTTACATACAGCAGAGGATTTTAAACAATTCGCTGATCGAGTTCGTGAAGTAACTTGCGGTATTCCTATAGGATTCAAACTCAGTGCCAATCACATTGAAGAAGACATTCAGTTTGCCCTCGATGCGAGCGCTGATTACATCATTCTTGATGGTCGTGGCGGCGGTACCGGTGCTGCGCCAGAAATGTTCCGTGATCACATCAGTGTACCGACAATCCCAGCCCTTGCCAGAGCTCGTCGTTATCTGGATGAACAAGGAATGTCAGACAAAGTAACTCTGATTATTACCGGTGGTCTACGCGTACCTATGGACTTTGTGAAGGCCATGGCACTTGGTGCGGATGGTGTTGCCATATCTAACAGTGCGATGCAATCCATTGGCTGCGTCGCGGCTCGTATGTGTAACACCAACAACTGCCCCGCGGGTATTGCGACGCAAAAGAAAGACCTAAGACAAAGGCTCAATGTTGATAAAGCATCCAACCAACTGAAGAACTTCTTTGAAGCATCTACCGAGCTAATGCAGGTAATGGCTAGAGCGTGTGGGCATCATCACTTAAGCGAGTTTGAGCATCGAGATCTTGCTACTTGGAATGAGGAAATGGCGAAGCTTTCTGGGATCCGTTACTCAGGTTTCTATCAAAAGTAATCCGCGATAAAAACTCAATAGGCAGCCAATTTTGGCTGCCTATTGGTCTCTCCTCAGTAATATTTGTTTACCCGACACTTCAAAATCACGTGTACAACACGTCGTTTAGTCTTCAACAATTTCGATAGCTAAATTAAGATCTGTCGTTACTGTGACGCGTTCTTTCCCTTGCTTATCAGACGCACTAGCAACATCAATATTCACTTGGCCTAAGGTGCCAAATTGAAGCTGTTTAATCGCATAAGCATCTTGCAGTTTTGTATGAATAGTAAGCTTACGATTTGGTACATCAATCTTGATACCAAACACAAACTCAATCAGGATACTCACCAAGCTTAAACCACCCCAGCCCACAAAATCCTTCTTCGCAGGGATACCTTGACGGCCAAGCTCCGGTGTATAGTTTTCCCAGATGGTTCCCGTCTCGGCAAACACCTTAGCGACATGTTGAACGTGGTTCAAAGCGATATCGAAGGTCAGGTCATGTCGATCATGCTGCTCCAATCCTTTCAATACCATATAGTTGGTGGGTGCCCACACACCACCACGCCAGTAATCACCATTGTCTGTGTAGTGTTCACAATCTGCAGACATGGTTGGAACTCGATGTGGACGCTTGAAGCTGTTCTCATCTTCCAAATGCGCCAAGAAAGGCTCCATTCTTTGTTCTGGCACCATGTCCGTCAGCAACGCCCAATAAGGGGCAATGGATTTAATCGTCGAGAAAGAGTCATCACGCAAAGTATCAAAGTAGAACTGACGCGATTCATCCCACATCTTCTCGTTCACGACTTTCTTTAGATTAGTGACTTCAGCTTCGATGTCGGAAAGGTCTTCATCCGTTGCCAGTTCTTGCTGCATTTTTAACAATAAGGTTGCAGACAGATATTGATGCAAAGTCACATCAATCCAAGAAGAGTGGCTATGGTGCGAGAAGTCATACTTCTTCTTGTCAACTCGCAACTGGTTATCCATACCACATGACCAACCGCATCCCCAGTAAGTACCGTCTTTCCAAGTACGGTTGTCGGCAAACCAACGGTGCAAAGCTAAGACTGGTACGAAGATATCGCTAAGGCGTTGCTTATCACCTGTTTGCTCGTAATGCTGCCATTCCGCCCATGGCAGAATATTTGGTCCCGTTGACGTTGGATCATGACGGTGAAAATGGTTTTCACCGGTTGTTATCGAGATCTCTCGGCCAATAAAACCATCGATGAGTTGTTTCGCATACAGGTTATCTAGCGTACCAATGAACGGGAAAATATGATGAGCAAACTTTCCGAACATGGTGATAAACGCGCTGTCCCACATGAATAAATGGTTGTTAAATGCCGTATCAATAAAGTTCGAGACAAACCCATTCTCAGCCGTTGGCTGTCGCAAATTGCCAAACGCAATCTGCCAAGTTTTTAGGTATCCCGCTACTGCATCTGGATTTGCAGACCACTCAATTTGTGGCAGCTGAGATTGAATATCTTCGAAGCTAGGGAGAGGCTTATCCTCTGCCGATTTGTTTAGAAAGACGTTCTCACCCTTTACTTCCGGGTCAACGTAAATCTCAATGAATTCATTGCGTTTGTCTTCATGGACGATTGCCGCCCCTTCAAGCATATTATCGGCCCATGCCATTATGCACACTCCTCGTATTCTGCAACTTGTTGGCAAAGCTTCGTCAGCGCTTCGTCTAACTCTGGCTCAGTAAACTTCTCTTTGCAGAACAACACCATATTCTTAATTGGGAAGAATGAAATCACGGTTTCTGCGAAGTTCTCATCATTGTCACCCAAGTTAAAATCAATACCCGAGTGCTCAATAAAGTATTCAATTAACTCATCCGCATACGCTTTTGTAGCAGGATGGCCACGCAGTTCGCCAAAAGTTGAGTTAGTGTGGACAATGAAAGGCAACTTAGTCGTCGATTCAACACGGATTGAGTCTCTCAACTGTATATCCTGACACGAACTACCAATACGGATCTCAAATTCACCACTTTGAACACGCCAATCAGAGAGCTTCTCATCGTAGAAAGCGAAGCTACGCTTATCCAATATGAAGTGCACTGTTTGTGTTTCTCCTGCTTTTAGGTCGAGCTTCTCAAACCCCTTCAATTCAATCTCTGGGCGCAACACTTCTGATTGCTTGTCCGAGATGTATAGCTGCACCACCTCTTTTGCATCAATGTCACCAATATTGGTGACATTTAGCGACACTTGGACCGTTTCACCATCATTTATCGAGGGCTCAGATACGCATAGATTGCTGTACTCAAAGCGGCTATAACTCAGACCATGACCAAATGGGAACAACACCGGAAGTTTCTTGGTTTCAAAGAAGCGATAACCTACGTAAATACCTTCACGGTAAGCCACCTCATACCCCTCACCAGGGAAGTACTCATAGCTTGGGTTGTGCTCTAACTTTAGTGGGAAAGTCTCGGCCAATTTACCGCTTGGCGATACTACACCAAACAGTACATCAGCCACCGCTTCACCGCCCGCTTGTCCTGGAAGGTAAGCTTCAAGAATCGCTTTCACATCACCAACAAACGGCATTTCTACGGGTGCGCCATTGTTGAGAACCACGACCACATTAGAGTTCACTGCCGCGATTTCTCGAATAAACTCAACCTGTGCTTTCGGCAAACTCAAGTGAGTACGGTCGATACCTTCGGTTTCATAACGTTCTGGCAGACCACCGCAGATCACTACCTTATCTTTGCCTTGTGCTAGCGATTTTGCTTGCTCAAGCTTTTCAAGATCCACAACCTCATCGTACACACCGAAACCTTGGAAGAACTCTAGGTTATTCGAGTATTGCTGCATCGAATACCACGTATTAGTGACCTTGGTTGGATTGGTGTGAGAGCTGCCGCCACCTTGGTAGCGTGGCGTATCAGCAAAGGCACCAAATACCACAACCGATTCGTCTGCGTTCAATGGCAGTGCCGCTTGGTCGTTCTTCAGTAGTACCATACTTTCATGAGCAATCTTACGTGCGATTTCATGGTGTTTTTCTGCCTCAAAGCCTTCAACTTCAGGAAGGTTTTGAGTCGTGCGTACAATCAGTTTCAACACACGGCGAGCGGATTCATTCAATGCTTCAAGAACCTCTGGATTCCCTTCTAGCGCCGCTTCGACCTTCTTGTCATTCACGCCGTTACACGATGGCATTTCCAGATCGAGTGTTGCGAGAAGACCTTTTACTCGATCATTAGTTGCGCCCCAGTCTGTCACGACCACGCCATCCCAGTTCCACTGCTTGCGAAGCACATTATTCAGCAGGTACTGGTTCTCTGCGCCATATTCACCGTTCACTTGGTTGTATGAACACATTACCGTGTACGGGTCGGCCTCTTTCACTGCCGTTTCAAAGCTCGCAAGGTAGATCTCATGCAATGTACGCTGATCGACCTTTGCGTTAATGGTTAGGCGCTTAGTCTCTTGGTTATTGCAAGCAAAGTGCTTCGCAGAGGTCCCCACCCCAACAGACTGAGCACCTTGTATGTACGCCGCACCTAGATGTGATGATAGGTACGGGTCTTCTGATAGATACTCAAAGTTACGGCCACATAGCGGTGAACGCTTAATATTCAAACCAGGCCCGAGAATGACGTTTACATCTTCGGCACGACACTCAACACCAATCGCACGACCTTGCGCGTAAGCAAGGTCGCGGTTCCAGGAGGCGGCAAGACCGGCTTCTGACGGGAAGCATGTGGCTGGTACACTCTCGTTTTGACCAAGGTGATCTTCTTTCTCACCCTGTTTACGCAGACCGTGTGGTCCATCGGTTAACATCATTTTTGGGATGTTTAAGCGCTCGATGCCTTGTGAGTGCCAAAAGCCAGATCCAGAAAGTAGAGAACATTTCTCACTGATAGTGAGCTCTTCTAACCATTGCTCGATTTGCTGTTCCATCACTAAGTCACGAACATTCTTTGGGTCACGGGAGTTGCTAATTTGGTTCATGTTGTGCCCTTACAGAGAGATGTTTAATTCTGATTCCATATCGAAGATATGGCACTTGTTCATGTCGATGCAGAAGTGGTAGTTGTTGCCCACATCGCTCTCACCTGCTTTCTCATGTGGAATACGTGCACTGCATGGTTGGCCGTCTACTTCAAAGTAGATGTTCTCCTCAAAGCCCATGCGTTCAAGCGTGATCACCTCAGAATTGAAGCTGTTCGCTGTACATTCAGGGTGAGTTTCAGCATTACCAATGTATTCAGGACGAACACCAAACCAGATAGACTTACCCACCTGAGATACCACTTTTTGTGCTTTTTCTTGTGGCAGAGTGAAACGATCAGATCCAACCTGAACCATAACACTGTCGCCTTCTTGAATAAGATCTGCCTTGAGTAGGTTCATTGCAGGAGAACCAATAAAGCCTGCCACAAATTTGTTTGCTGGGAAGTTATATAGGTTCATCGGTGTATCTACCTGCATGATGCGGCCTTGGTTAAGCACACAAATGCGATCACCCATAGTCATGGATTCAACCTGATCGTGAGTCACATAGATCATGGTGGCTGGCTGCCCTGCTCTCTTTAGCTCTTTGTGTAGATTGGTGATACGGACGCGCATTGAAACGCGCAGCTTGGCATCAAGGTTTGAAAGCGGTTCATCGAACAGGAATACATCCGGCTTACGAACGATTGCACGACCTACCGCTACTCGCTGACGCTGACCTCCAGACATCTCTGCAGGCTTACGATCAAGAAGGTCTGTGATTTGCAGCTTTTCAGCCGCTTCACGAACGCGTTGATCAATCTCGTCTTTTGGAAGCTTCGCAACCTTTAAACCGAAAGACATGTTGTCGTACACGGTCATGTGTGGGTATAGCGCATAGTCTTGGAATACCATCGCAATACCACGATCTTTTGACGGCACATCGTTCATGCGCTCGCCACCAATATGTAGGTCACCGCCAGAGATGCTTTCTAAGCCTGCAATCATGCGAAGTGTGGTAGATTTTGCACAGCCCGATGGACCGACAAACACCATAAACTCACCTTCTTTGATATCGAGATCGATCCCGTGCACAGCTTTGAAGCCGTTGTCGTATTGTTTTTCAATGCCCTTAAGGGTTACTGCTGCCATAGTGTTACCTATAAATTCTTTTCTGCGTGCCGCCACGAGCAGCACGATTAAATTCGTAATTGAGTTATCTACTCAGTGCTTATTTCACTGCGCCATCAGTAATGCCGCTGACAATCTGGCGTTGCATGACAAGATAGAAAATGATGATTGGTACAATGGATAACACCAGGCCTGCCATTGCTAAGCCGTAATTACTGGTGTACTTACCAAAGAAGCTATACGTCATCAGTGGCAATGTGCGGTCCTCTTGATACAAGGTCAGAGATGGCAATAAGTAGTCATTCCACAACCACAGCGCGTTCAGTACCAACATGGTTGCAGTGATAGGCTTAAGTTGCGGGAAGATGATCTTCCAGAAAATGGTAAACTTACTCGCGCCTTCAATCGCTCCCGACTCATCCAAAGACTTTGGAATTTTGGCGATGAAGCTACGGTACATAAACATCGACAACGCCACACCAAATCCTAGGTAGAAATAAATAAGAGGTAGCTTGCCGTTTAGGAAGCCAATCTTGCCGAAGATACTCACAAACGGGATCATCACCGCTTGGAATGGGATAATCATCGAGGCCACCAAGGTATAAAAGATAACGCTCTTAAACTTGCTCGGTTCGCGCTCTAGGTAATACGCCAACATCGCAGGGAAAATAGTCAGTACCGCTAAACCAAAAATGGTGACAATTAATGAGTTACTCACTGCATTCAAGAAATCCATTCGAACAAAGGCTTCAACGAAATTATCGAACATCAGTTCTGTTGGAAGTGCGAGTGGGTCTTTTAAAATTTCAAACTTAGTTTTAAGTGAGTTAATAATAAGAATGGCAAATGGAAATACATAAAGCAGAGCCATCACCAAGGTAACAACAAATAATCCATTAGATTTATTTTTCATCTCTTACACCTCTTTCTTCTTGGTGAAGTAGACTTGTCCAACCGCAACAATAACTACGATTAGGAATAGAATAATTGCTTTCGCTTGAGCTGTTCCGTAGTTTTGATATAGGAAAGCTTCGTTATAGATATTCAGCGTTAGAAGCTCTGTTGAACGGTACGGACCACCTTTGGTCAAGGCTAAGTTCACGTCGAACATCATGAATGCATTCTTGAGCGTTAAGAACAAACAGATGGTAAAAGACTGCATCATCATTGGAATCTTGATTGAACGTAGAATCTGCGCCTTGCTAGCACCGTCAATACTCGCCGCTTCAAGCAGAGATTTTTGCACGCCCATAATGCCGGCAATGTAGATCAGCATCATGTAACCGGATTGCTGCCAAACACTTACAATAACCAACGCCCAGAATGCTTTATCAGGATCAGATAGCCATGGGTCAAGGAAGAGTTCAAAACCTGTAATATCACCGACCGTTACGAAAATACGGTTGAAAATGAACTGCCAAATGAAACCTAGAAGAATACCACCAATTAGGTTCGGCATAAAAAAGGCTGAACGCAGTCCATTTTGACCTTTAATACCAGAAGTAATTAACAGTGCTAAGCCAAAACCCAGTACATTGGTAAGTACTAAACAATAAAACACATACTTAAGCGTGGTTGAAAATATAGTTAAAAAGTTTTCATCGCTGAATGCATTAATATAATTTTGAAAGCCAACAAATTCACCAATAGTAAAACCATTCCAATTAGTAAAGGTAAGTACAATACCCATAATAAACGGAATAAATAATACCGTGGTAAAGGCAAATAACGGGATAAATGCGAAGGTGAAGAAGTCCTTCACACCATCTTTTCGTACGGTGCTAAGAAGCATAATGTGTTTCCTAAATCTAGCGTGGGAAGTTCGCTAAGTGATGATGGCGAGCAGACCAGCCTGCCCGCCATTTATATCCGTTTGAGCAACTCTCGAACAAACACATGCTCAAACTGATATTTGTGGGTTATTTAGAAGTCCAGTACTTCTCAAATTCCCCTGCAAGAGCGGTGCGGTCAATAACTCCGCCCAAGTATTTCTGCATTGATGCACCCATAGACGGGAAAGCATCACCTGGGTAGTACATGTTCACCCAGTTTAATGTCTCGCCCGCTTTCATTTTCGCTAAGATAGCTTGAGAAAGCTCATCCGCTGGCTGCTGTTCGATGTTGTCGTAAACAGGAATAAAGTTCATTTGGTTGACGTATGCATCAGTACCCGCTTCTGACGTGAATAGCCAGTTCAGGAAGTCCTGAGCACCCGCTCGCTCTGCTTCTGTTGATTGAGCAGAATCGATAGTGAAGTACATTGGAACACCAACAGAGATTGCGTTATTACCCGCAAAGCTTTCATCGTTGCTCACTGGTACAGGTAGGATGCCGAACTCACCTTCTGCATTTAGCTCATTAAGCATGGTGTACGCCCAGTTGCCTTGAAACCAAAGGCCGACTTCACCCGATGCCAAAGCCATCGCACTTTCATCATAGGTCGGTGCGAGTGGTGAACGCTTCGATTTGTTGTGCTTTTTCATAAGGTCAAACGTATCAACCCAACCGTTGTATACGTCGCTTTTTTGCAGTGAGATTTCACCCGCTTTGATTGCTTCCAGTGCTTCAAGGTTGGAACCTAAGTCAGAACCTTGGTTAGCGAAGAGTACGTTTGAGAAGTGTGCGCCCAAAGACCAGTCCATTGGTGAAACACTGACTGCATCAACATTCTCAAGCGCTGATATTTGGTCAAATAGCGTTGCTAGCTCAGCCTGTGTATTGATGCTCGCAGGGTCAAACTGACCACCAACAGCTTGATCAAGTACCGCTTTATTGTAGATAAAACCGAATGACTCAACAGTAATAGGAAGGCCTAGCACTCGCTCGCCATCTTTTACGACTTCATAAGTACCTGGGTAAGCGTTCTCAATCAGTTCAGATTGGCTAAAGTCCATCAGTTTATCTTTCAACTCTTGCGCTTCTTGACCCATTACCATAATCGTAGGGGCATTGTTCGACGCATATAGCGCGGTCATTCGCTCGTAAGCATTTCCATCAATTGGTAGAGAAACAAGCTCATACTTATCCTGAGATGCATTGTATGCAGTCATCGCATCCTCGAACTGAGGTGCAATTTCACCCTTTATAGTACCTAGGATGGTTACCCTAGTTGTGTTTGCAGCTGCGGAATCATCGTTACCACAGCCAGCCAGTAATACAGCTGGGATAAGTAGGGCGAGGGCTTTTTTCATTGTTGGCTCCGTCATTGTGTCGTTACCGGTCTCATATTGGCCGGTTTACTTATAGTTTTTCAAGCCTCATCAGCTTGGTTCATTTTTAAGTTAACAGAACCCATTGACTAGGATCTGTGATCAATTCGACAATTACGTAACCGGTTACGTAAATATCAAATTCAACATGACACCGATCACATTAACCCACCTACAAACCACCCAAAAACCTCTAAAAACGAACAAAAAACAGAAATGTGAGCTTAATCATTGAGTAACCGGTTACAAAGAGACACAATAATGCTCGTTCCAATACATCTACATTTACTATAAGAACTAGAACTCTATGAGCAGTAACCCAATCAACATCAAGAAAGTCGCAGAGATGGCGGGCGTATCTGTTGCCTCTGTAAGCCGCACCATCAATGGTAAAGACGGCGTGGGTGAGGCTACGAGGCAAAAGGTATTAGAGACGTGTAAAAAGCTCAATTACAACCCAAGTATGACTGCACGTAAGTTAAGCTCAGGTAAGGATGCATCGGTAGCGATTCTATTGAGCAATAACGACTCGCAGCTTTCTCCTTACGTAACATTGATCTACAAACATCTATTAGGTGAACTGCAAAAACGCGGTTTAGTACCGGAGATCGTTCAGCAAGAAGATATTCAATCAATCCCAAACATTGCAGCCTCTTGTGTTGTTATCGGAGCAACACAGAATGACGCTCGAGTTCCTATCCTTAGAGAGATGCAGATCCCTTACGTCACCATAGGCAAACAAAACGAGGGTTGGTGGGTCGCACCAGATGAATTTATGGGTATTCGTCAAATCACGCTCGATCTAATCAACCAAGGCAAGAAACGTATTGGTTTTGTTGTTGCAGAAGACATCGATGATGTCAGCCACAACACTCGATACCAAGGCTACGTAAATGCGCTACAAAGTACCGGGCTTCCTCAACGCTCTATCGTGTTCGAAGGTCGTCATTTTCAAGGGATGCACGCCTGCTCTCACTTCTATCGTCACCCCGAGTTGCTGACCGAACTTGATGCGCTAGTGTGTAATACCGACGAAATTGCTTTAGGCGTGTTAGAAGTAATTCGCCACAAAGAGATTCAAGTGCCTCAAGACATCGCTATCACCGGCTTTGATGACTTACCTGTTGTGGCTAATGAGCTCACGACTATTCGACAAGATCTCGAGCATATCGCCTCAAAAACGGTGGAACTGCTAGATCAAGCACGTGTTGGCGAGACGCCTTATAGTGTGATTAGTCAGGTTGAAGTAATTCGACGGAAGACGAGCTAGAGAGCTAGAGAGCTAGAGAGCTAGAGAGCTAGAGAGCTAGAGAGCTGATATTGGGGGTTGACGTTAGTGCGTCAACCCTTTTTAGTGCGTTAGGCTACAGAACCTAGGTATCTAGTTTTCCTGCAGCGCAGCGATTTGCTTGTTACCATAGCTCCGGCTTGTTAAAACCTTCGACACATTCAGAGCCACCAGCGATTGCAGTTAACGGTTCTTCTGTTAGTGACTGTGCCAACCAGCCGTGAGGGTAGCTTAGCTTCTGAGGCGCTTTAAACTGCTCTTCTGTAATACGCTCGAAACCAACACGTGTGTAGTATTGCGGGTCACCGTAAGTGAAAGCGAGTGACACACCCTCCGCACGCATAGCTTCTAAGCCATGTTTAATCAATGCTTGGCCAACACCCTTGCCTTGGTATTCAGTCAGAACCGCTACTGGGGCAAGTAAGAAGGCTGTTTTATCCGATTCAAACGTCAGATGAGTAAATAAAATAGCGCCGGCCATTTTGTTGCCATCCATTGCGACAAAGACGCGAATATCCGTTTTAGGTGTTGTCGCAACAAGGCTTTCAACCAACTCACCGAGAACTTTACCCTCATCAACACCTTCTGAATCAGAAAAAGTTTGAGTAAATAGTCGCTTTAATTCTTCAAGTTGTTCCGCTTTATACATTTGGTAGTTCATTTTTCATTCCTAAGCTTGGTCATCCGAACTTGCTATCTCAACGGTGACACTATGTATTCAATGAGCGCAGCTTAAACTGTGAAGTAATAGACAGGTCAACCCTAAAGTAAAAAAGAAAGGAATTAAAAGAGGAAAGGAATTAATAGAAATAGTCATTGAAAAAAGACCGATATCAGGTAGTTTAGAGCTCAAATTTTGTGATAAAAATCACTGCATAATAATAAGGCTGCATAGCCGCCCTGATTACAGAGAAAATAGTCAATGACCTCAACAAACATCAAATTCATCGCTTCTGATATGGATGGCACACTACTCGACGAGTACAGCCGCCTAAACCCTGATTTTTATGACGTTTTTTATCAGCTACAAGATAAAGGCATCATCTTCGCAGCCGCTTCCGGACGCCAGTATTACAGCCTGATAGACACCTTTGCCCCCGTGAAAGACAAAATGATGTTTGTCGCTGAGAACGGCACCCTCGTTATGCACCAAGGAAAAGAGATATACAGCTGTACTATCGACACGCCGTCTATCCATGAAATCATCAAGTCAGCGCGTGAAATTGAAGGCGCTCACTTGGTATTGTGTGGTAAGAAATCTGCTTATATTGAAACCAAGCATCAACACGCACTGGAAGAGTTCCAAAAGTACTACCATCGTTGTGAGTACGTCGACGACCTACTTAAGGTCGATGATGAGTTTATCAAGGTCGCCATCTGTCATTTTGGTGGTACAGAAGAGCTGGTATTTCCGAAGATGAATGAAGAATTTGGTGAAAGTCATCAAGTGGTGGTCAGTGCAAAAATCTGGCTAGACCTAATGAATGCTCAAGCATCAAAAGGCGCTGCGATTACTCATCTACAGAACACATTAGGCTTTACCGTAGAAGAGACCATGAGCTTCGGTGATTATCTCAACGATCTTGAGATGCTTGACGTCAGCTACCATTCGTACGCAATGGATAACGCTCATCCAAAGGTAAAGGAAGTCGCTCGCTTTAGTGCACCAAGCAATACAGACTCTGGCGTTTTAAAAGTAATTAAAGAAAAGGTTCTGTAGTTTATGAAGGTCCGTGACAGCGGGATGCCTGAAGAGAGTTACTGGGCAAGTTTCTTTGATACAAACAAAGCCATTACCCGCCTTCTCCCTGAGTCGAACTTAGTTGGTGATTGGTTTGAGATTGGCTGTGGTTACGGAACCTTTAGTCTGCCGGCTGCAAGTCGAATCCAAGGGCATCTGCATTCGTTTGATATCGAACCTGAAATGGTTAAAAACCTGACACACAATATTAAGCAGCAAGGTTTGACTAACGTAACAGCTGTATCACGTGACGTGATTTCAGAAGGCACTGGCTTTGCACCTAGTAGCAAACAAGGTGTGATGATCTACAACCTTTTACACCTTGAATACCCAGTCGCATTGTTAAAGGAAGCGTACCGCTGTCTCGAAGATGGCGGCTGTTTATCCGTCATTCATTGGCGAAGTGATATCCCAACCCCAAGAGGGCCATCACTGGATATTCGACCAACACCTAAACAAAGCATCGAATGGATGAAGCAAGCAGGGTTTAGCAAGATTGAACCTGTTTCCATTGAAGAGAGCTGCCCGTATCACTATGGAATACTGGCCTGGAAGTGACTTGACCCTGCACAAAAAAGCGCACCGAGGTGCGCTTAAATCTAACTGTATCAACACATTACTCTGGACGTTTCGCTAGAGCTTGATCAATATCAGCGGCTGAGTGGCGTTCGGCAACTTGCTCCCACTCCTCACCCCATTTACGGTTAACAATGCGACCGCGTTTGACTGCCTCACGTTGGTCAATTTGTTCTGCCCAACGTCTCACATTCTTGTAACTTTCTACGTCTAGGAACTCTGCTGCATCATACATACGGCCAAGTACGGTTGCGCCATACCAAGGCCAGATCGCGATGTCCGCGATGCTGTACTCATCACCTGCAATGTACTTTGTCTTAGCGAGTTGCTTGTCCAACACATCTAATTGACGTTTCGCTTCCATGGTAAATCGGTTGATTGGGTACTCAAACTTCTCGGGAGCGTACGCATAGAAGTGACCGAAACCACCACCAAGGTATGGTGCCGAGCCGTGAAGCCAAAATAGCCAGTTCATCACTGAAGCGCGTGCTGCAAAGTCATTTGGCAGGAAGTAGCCAAACTTCTCAGCCAGATACACGAGGATCGAACCAGACTCGAAGACATTAATTGGTTCAAGGAATGAGTTATCAACCAGAGCAGGGATCTTTGAGTTTGGGTTTACATTAACGAAGCCCGAACCAAATTGATCTGCATCTAGAATAGAAATTAGGTGTGCATCGTATTCCGCATCCTTCACGCCAAGAGCAAGCAACTCTTCAAGCATAATCGTCACTTTCTGACCATTAGGCGTCCCCATCGAATACAGCTGGATTGGGTGTTCACCAACTGGCAGCTCTTTCTCATGACGAGCACCAGAATCTGGGCGGTTAATACTTGCAAACTGACCACCATTTTCTTCTTCCATTGTCCAAACTTTTGGTGGGGTATATTCGTTAGCCATAGTCACTCCTGACAGGTTACTTCGAGCCAAAGTTCGACACTTACCGGACTCGAATTTTTAGTGTGTTAGTAAACAATATGAACGCTTGAATGAGTATTCAAGGGTTGAGACCAATTAAAGCCGTTAGAACGGAATACCAATGAGTTTTACAGGTTGATTCGGCCATTCTTGATTGAGGCTCTTCACCATAACGTGATCAACCTTGACCCAACTTTCTCCATCAAAACTACAACTCATGTTGCCAACACCCTGATAACCGCTAGAACTGTAGACTTCAGTGTCACCAAAAAGAACAGAGAACTCATCCCCTGCTTCTGCACGCTGTTGATGGATCTCTGCAAGTAGCTCTTTCACTAAACCCTTGCCTCGATAATCCTCAGCCACACAGACTTCAGCAATACCACATATTGGCTTAGATACACCGTCGATTAAGACCTGCTTTTCATGCACCGCAACATGCGCAATCAATTGCCCTTGGTGCCAACGCATATATCGATGTTGAGGTTTATCCTTAAAAAAACGTTGGCAACGAAATACCTCTGCAGCATCACCATTCACAAAACACGTGCTCAGCAATCCTCGTAGCTCTGAGTCGAGCGATTCATCTACTTGATGATCTTCAAGATAGGTTGGTTCTTTCAGCATAAAAATACCCTAAGACAGACTTTGCCCTAGGGTATCGATTTAGATACGTAACTAATGTCGAGGAGATCGACTTATGAAGATACTCTTGGGTCTGTTGACCTAATATCTTTGTATTGCGGCTCGAGCATACTCACTCCCAATCCACTCTTTTTCGTCACTTTGAGTTGTACAGGAATCCTTTCTTTCATTGCTTCAACGTGACTAATTACCCCAATGGTTTTACCACTTGAGTTAAGGTTATCTAACGCATCAAGCGCAATATCTAACGTGTCAGCGTCAAGGGTACCAAAGCCTTCATCTAAGAATAGGGAATCAATACTGGTTTTGTGGCTCACTAAGTCAGACAGGGCCAATGCCAATGCTAGACTCACCAAGAAACTTTCACCACCAGATAGAGTTTTGGTGTCTCGCACCGCTTCCCCCTGCCAGGTATCAACCACGGCTAATTCAAGCCCGTCATACTCATCGCGACTGTTTCTACGTCGGCTTAGCAAATATCGGCCATGCAGTCGTTCAAGCTGCTGGTTGGCCAAATAAACCAAGTTGTCTAACGTTAATCCTTGAGCGAACTTACGGAACTTGTCCCCCGACTTAGAACCAATCAGCGAGTGCAGGTACTGTGCATCATCATAATGCTCTCGGTAACGTTCAATCTCTTCAAACAGAGCTTGCTGTCCTTCGCGACGAGCTTGATCCGACTCCAAAGCTTGGCGAATTGCGCCATCTCGGCTAAGCATCAGCTCGAGCTTAGCGGACACCTCTGTAAGCTGAGCTTCTACCTCAGATAAAGCCATTTGTTGCCATTCTTGTGCCTCAAACTGCTCTCTGAGAGCATTCAGAACCTGTTGTTTAGACTCTTTTAGCGCTTGTGCTTCTTTGAGTTGCATAGCCAAATCTTGCTTGAGCTTGCGCAATGTCTCTAGTTCTTCACCATCAATAAGAGCATTGATGAACGCTTCTTCATCATCAAAGCAACTATCTTCTAGCTTATTCAACCATTCGGTTTGATGCCTCTCTAACTTAACGGCAAAATCAACACTGATTTGTTCCAAGCTAGAGATTTCACCACGCAGCGACTCTTGCTGGCTGTTCAGTTGATTGAATTGTTCAACGATGGCATTCAAGCGACCTTCTTGTGTTGTGAGCTTTTGCTGCCAGTCAACACGTACATCCGCTATCGACTGATTGCCAAACAACGACTCTCTTTGCTGCTTACTTGCTGTTAGCTCAGACAATATTGCTTGTAAGGAGGTGGTATTAGTATCAAGTTCGCTGGTAAGTTCAGTGAGTCTCTTTGTATGGTTCTCAAGAATCACGGCATCCTTTTCGATCTTCTGAGCTAAGTCGATTTGTTGTTGTTTTGACTGCTTCCACGATGAAACCTTAGTGGCTAGCTGCCCGATATAGCTTTCAAACTCTCGGTTCGATTGTCTAAGTATCTGCTCTGCGGATTTGTCGTACTCAACAAGGCTTTGAGAAAGCGTTCGTTTGTCGTTCTCGAGCTGCTCATTCACTTGCTGCTGCGCTTGGTTTGCACGCTCAATTTGCTGTTCTAAGTTGACTAGGTTTTGTGTTGCCAGTTCTAGTTGATGTGCTTGTTGCTGAGCGTTTTTCAAGTGCTCTTGTAGCGCTCCATCAGCATGCTTAAAACTTGCTTCCCAAACAGTATAAGCATCTAACCATTGAGTCATTGAAGCTTGTTGTTTGATAGTTTGATTAAGCAGACCGTCGAGTTGTTCCAACTGTTCAATCACTAATGGGCTTGAGCTATCTAATCTAGGCAAGCTCTGGCTAGCCATTAAACTTTGATACTCAGTCGAGAATTGAGTTTCTAGCTGCTGTTTTTTCTGTTCAAGCTGCGCTAAAGCTGTGCCAATCTCAGACAACTGACGGTTAAGCGAATCGACTTGAACGCTCAGTTCTTTGCCTTGCAGTTCGACTTTACTGAGCTGCGTCTCCGCTTCCTTTTTCTGTTGCATAATTTGTGAAACAGAAGGAACTTGCTCCATTGAGAGTAGGTGACTTTTTGAACCGCATAGTGGACAAGCTTCGCCTTCGACCAACTCACTGCGATAGTGAGCAAGCTGTTCCTCTAAACCGATATTGGCTTGCAGCGATGCAACGAGCTGACGACAAGTTGCGAACTGCTCTCGCAGGCTATCTCGCTCTTTAATCAGTTGTTGGTGTTGAAGTTGAATATCTTTACTTAGCTGCTGCTTTTGAGTGATGTCTTGACTTGTTTCTAGCCATTGCTGCTGAGTAAGCTTCAACTGTTTAAGGTTAGTTACCGTTTGATGTGACTGTCTTAATGCAAGCTCAACCTGCTCACGGCTGCGTTGGTGCTCTTCCTTCGGTTGCTTAGCGACAACAACGTCGAGTTCTTTCTTAAGTTCAGTTTGACGCTCTTCAGATCCAGTAACAGCCAGTTGCAAGACGTTCTTTTCTTGCTCCAGAGAAGCTGACTGATTCTTCAGCTCGGTTAACTGCTTATAAGCTTGCTGAGCTTGCTCAGCGGCTTTAAGTATCTGCTGATACTGTTGCTGCCAAGTTGGAAGCTGCTTATCTAAGTTCTCACCGTCTAACTGCTCTACTTCCTCAACAAGTATTTTTAACTGAGCCGATCTATTATCTTGCAGCTGTTCGAGTTGTTCCTTCTCGCCAGTTAGCGCTGCTCTTTGCTGTTCTATGCGCGATACGAGTTGTTGCTGCTCTGAATACTTAACGGTCTGCTGTTCAATTTTATTATCAAGCGGTGCTACCTGATTGACGATCAATGCCTCTTGTTGTTTCGCCGATTCACGCAGCTTTTCAAACTCAAGTCGAGTCGCTTGTTGCAATGATTGTTTTGCCTTTAGTTCAATCTCACCACTGTCTAACGCTGTTCGCTTAGTATTGAGCTGAGCTTGCGCTTTTTCAGCATTACTTTTCGCATCATTCATCAACATATATGTTGAACGCAACGCCTCTGCGGGCTCTGCCGTGACTAGCTTGTCCAGTTTTGGTTGAGCTTCCTCTTGAGCCTGCTCAGCTAAGCTCAAACGCACTGTCGCTTGTTCAATATCGCTCTCGCTTTCAGAGACCTTTTGCCACCAGCGTTGATGCTTTAAAAGCCCATCATGTAAACTTCGCGTTGATTGAGTCTCTAATTTAAGTTCGGATTGCTCTTTTACGAGTGCAGCTAACTCTTCATGAGACAGCAGTTGAACGCCCTGTGCTCTCGCTTCGAGTTGAGATAGGTTTGACTTAGCCTCGGTATAATGTTCGTGTACACGCTCTGATATCGCCCCATAGATCTCGGTGCCCGTCAGCTCTTCAAGCAGCTCGGCGCGCTCACCTTCTTTGGCATTTAGGAACGCTGCAAATTGTCCTTGAGAAAGCATCATCGACTTGGTGAAACGCCCAAAGTCCAAGCCGGTAATAGACTCAATAAACTCATTCTTTCGCTTTACTTGGTTAGCTAAAATTTTACCGCTTTCAACTTCAGCGAGTTCAACTTGTGCTGCTTGAAGTTTTCCGTCCGCTTTTCCGCGAGAGCGGCGCATGCTCCAAAAAGCGCGATACGCCTTACCTTGAACCTCAAACTCAACCTCGGCACGACACTCAGACTCACCGCGAGTCATAATCTCGTTACTGGTAGCCGACAATTGACCAAGACGTGGAGTACTGTGATACAAGGCAAGGCAGATAGCATCAAGTAGCGTTGTTTTACCCGCGCCAGTCGGGCCGGTAATGGCGAACAAGCCATTGTCTGCAAAAGGAGATTGTCGAAAATCGACCTTCCAATCCCCTTTCAATGAATTTAAATTCGAGAAGCTTAAACTTAGAATTTTCATGATGACTTCTCTCCTTCGATGTGTGGCGTTTGAGGAGCGGCCTCTAGCTCAACACCCTCAACTATTTGATTGAACGTAGTAGTAATTCTTTGTTTTCTTTGCTTCAACTCATCGCTATCGAAGGCTTCCAGATCAAGACGTTTCTCAAACACCTCAAACGGTGTGAGCTCGGAAAGTTCAATCTTCTCTTGGGCTTGCATTGTATGATTTCGTACACCTTTAGCGCGACGCAGCTGAACCACTTCCCAACACGTCCCCTCAAGAAGAATTTGAACTCTTTCTTGCAGATCGGTGAGGTAATCTTGTGTTTCAACTTCGATGGAGAGCCACAACACTTCTGAGTGTTCAAAATCGAGGTCGCTAAGCTGCTTCTCAATACTTTCAAGGTCGCCCTTGATCGCCTGCATCGCTTGAAAACGGGGAACTTCTATCGGTTCAATTGTGGGATCAGTACCATCAAACTCAACCACAATCACCTGCTTCTGCCATTTGAGCTCATCAAAGCTCAAAGGAATTGGTGAACCGCAATAACGAATATACTCTTGTTTTGCAACGACTTGTGGGCGATGAATGTGGCCGAGGGCGATGTAGTCTGCTGGAGGGAAACCATTGGCATCAAAGCCATCTAATGTACCAATGTAAATATCACGAACAGATTCGCTCGTTTTCACACCTAACGCCGTAAGGTGCCCCGTGGCAATAATTGGAATCTCCTTACCTAGCTCTTCTCGACGTTTAAAAGCTTCTTGATAAACAAGGTGATAATGTTCTGCGATTGCCTTACCTAGGGCTTGTTGCTTTTCTACTCCAGATTCTCCGGCTTGACTCGACATCACATCACGAGCACGCACAAATGGAATGGCGCACACTAATCCTATGACCTCATCATTGCGTTTGAGCTCGACAACTTGTTCACTCGGCTCAGAGCTCGTACTGGCAATAACCTGGGTGTTGAGTTGTGCGAGCAGCTGCTTGGACTCATTAAGGGTTGAAACCGAGTCATGGTTTCCTCCCAACACCACCAACTGGCAACCTACTTTGTTCAAATTAACAATAAATTGGTTATACAACTCACGTGCATAACTTGGTGGAGTTCCGGTATCAAACACATCCCCCGCGATCACCACGGCATCAATATTTCGTTCTTCCACTTGCTGGATCAGCCATTGAGTAAATGCCTGATGTTCTGATTTTCTGTTTTGGGTAAAGAAGTTTTGGCCAAGATGCCAGTCTGAGGTGTGGAGTAATCGCATCGGGTGCTATCGTCCTAGATAAGTGTGAGGTACCCGATAATTCTGCCAACTTCAGGAGGATGAGAAAAGCGAATTATTTTAACCACCTAATTTCACTGTCTTATTTGTTTGAATTTTGTTACAAGAGTCTATGAAAACAATAATAAGGGATGTCTCATGGGAAGAGAAAAACGCGAAGTCACACTACGATTTTTAGCTGAGCCGGGCGATGTGAATTTTGGTGGAAAGGTTCACGGTGGAGCCGTGATGAAATGGATCGATTTGGCCGCTTATGCCTGTTCAGCCGCATGGAGTGGCAAGTATTGTATTACCGCCTACGCTGGGGGAATCAGATTTGTTGCCCCTATTCATGTAGGCAATATGGTCGAAGTTACGGCCAAGGTCATCTACACCGGTTCAAGCTCGATGCACATTGCCATTGATGTGCAAGCCAGCGATCCGAAAAAACTTGAAAACCGTCTCACCACGCACTGTATTGTTATCATGGTTGCTGTCGATGAAGAAGGTAAACCAACCCCAGTTCCGGAGTGGATTCCAGAAACGGAAGATGACATAAAACTGCGCGAATCCGCCATCAAACTCATGAACATGCGCAAGCAGATTGGTGAAGAGATGGAAGCCCACGTTAAGTTTTTGAAGTAAAGAGCTAGAGAGCTAGAGAGCTAGAGAGCTAGAGAGCTAGAGAGCTAGAGAGCTAGAGAGCTAGAGAGCTAGAGAGCTAGAGAGCTAGAGAGCTAGAGAGCTAGAGAGCTAGAGAGCTAGAGAGCTAGAGAGCTAGAGAGCTAGAGAGCTAGAGAGCTAGAGTTTTGAGGGTTGGCGCCAACACGTCAACCCTTTTTAACATCTAAAGATAACTTGAATCTAGATATCTAGTTTTCCAGCAACGAAGTGGTCTAGTAATCCATACGCAGAGTGATCTTGCTTTCTTAGAGTCGCTGTCATCATTTTTTCATTTTTATCTGTTCTAATGCCATGCAGTTATTCGGGAAAGCCCGTAATTCTGCATTTAAGGAAGGACTTTGGAGCAGATCACTCTTAACACTCAGGCACTCAAAGATACGAGCTCGGTAGAATACCAATGGGTAAGAACCATGTATGTTGAAGGCTACAACGAACAAGAAATCAATCACTACATTCGTGCATGCTTTGGCGGGGACGAGACCTTTGCTGATCTCTTTAGGCGTGTTGCTATGTCTCAAGAGAGTGTTTATATCCTGCTACAGTACGTCGGTTGTGCTCCGTCTAACCATGAGACTCTAAGCTCTTTTTAAACTTCCTTCTATAAAAGCTTTTTCAATATCAATTTTTATGCAAACACCTCATCGCTTGCATTCATTTCTCAACACTCAATCGCATCCTGATGCGTTCTTCTCCCCAAAACGATGATTTACAGGTATAAAAAAACCCAAGCAGAAGCTCGGGTTTTGGTTACAAAAACTGTTAGTCAATGAGTTAGTAAGGAACTTGCTTAACAGCCAGCTATGCGTAACGCCAGTGTTGTGGCAACTTAACCGATCGGCGGCCAAACCAAATGTTAAGTGCTGATACAACATAATAGGCGACCTAAGAGGTCGCCTTATTATTCTTATCCTTTCACACCGCCGGCAGTAAGTCCCCCGACTAGCCAACGTTGTGCCAACAAGAATACAGCTGTGATTGGTATTGCAGACAGTACAGCTGCCGCAGCAAAGTCACCCCACAGGTAGTTTTGTGGGTATAGGTACTGCTGCATACCTACCGCTAATGTGTACGAGTTTACATCAGAAAGCAGTAGAGATGCTACCGGAACTTCACCCACCACGCCGATAAACGACAGGATGAATACTACCGCTAGAATCGGCACCGATAGTGGTAGCAATACTAGGCGGAATGCTTGCCATGGTGTTGCGCCATCTAGTGCTGCTGCTTCTTCTAATGAGTTATCAATCGTTTCGAAATAGCCTTTGATTGTCCAAACGTGCAGTGCGATACCGCCTAGGTAAGAGAAGATAAGACCACCGTGCGTGTTCAAACCTAGGAACGGAATGTACTGACCCAACTTATCAAATAGAGCGTAAAGCGCTACAAGAGCGAGTACTGCTGGGAACATCTGGAAGATCATCATCGCTTTAAGGATAGTGTTCTTGCCTTTAAACTTCATACGAGCAAATGCGTAAGCCGACGTGGTTGAAAGCGCAACAATCAGAATTGACGTAATGCCCGCAACTTTTACTGAGTTCCATAGCCAGGTTAATACTGGGAAAGGAGGCTGTGTTACTGTGCCATCTGCATTGGTTACTGCGATACCTAACGCCAGTTTCCAGTGCTCAAGCGATGGGTTGTCTGGAATCAGACTACCCGTTGCAAAGTTACCTTCACGGAATGATATCGCAATGATCATCAGTAGTGGGAAGATAATCAGTGATAGGAACGCCCAAAGAGCAGCATGGGTCGCCCATACACGGTATTTTAAGGATTTGCCTTGTACCATTGCCATTGTCGTTACTCCTTAATCTTGAGATAGCTTAGTGAAGCGAAGGTTTAGTAGTGCCAGCGCGCCAACCAATAGGAAGATAAGCGTTGCAATCGCACTTGCCAGACCGAAGTCTTGACCGCCGCCACCTTCGAATGCGATTCGGTAGGTGTAGCTCACAAGTAGGTCGGTGTAACCTGCTGGCTCAGAGGTACCGATCATGTTTGGACCACCGTTAGTCAACAGCTGAATCATTACAAAGTTGTTGAAGTTAAACGCAAAGCTCGCAATCAATAGAGGAGTCAGTGGTTTAATCATCAATGGGAACGTGATGCGACGGAAGTTATCGATGAAGTTCGAGCCATCAATCGCAGACGCTTCGTATAGGTCATCAGGAATCGCTTTAAGCAGACCCATACATAGAATCATCATGTAAGGGAAACCCAACCATGTGTTCACGATAAGCACCATAGCTTTCGCTGTGAACGGGTCAGAGAACCAGTTTGGCGCAATACCGAACATCGCATTCAACATCATATTGATCTCACCAAAACTCTGGTTGAAGAGACCTTTAAAGATAAGAATCGAGATGAACGCAGGTACCGCATAAGGAAGAATCAGCAGCACTCGGTATACCGCGCGGCCTTTAAGCTCTTCCCATTGAACAACACTTGCTAGAACTAGACCAATGACAAGTGTGAAGATAACTGTCAGAACAGAGAATACTACTGTCCAGATAAAGATACTGATGAACGGTTCTTTAATGCCTTCGTCTTTCCAAACACGCTCAAAGTTAGCAGTACCAATTTCAACCACGAAGCCAGGAGATAGCGTGTCACCAACGAAGTTACCATCGGCATCAACGGGTTGGTAGAAGCCCACTTCCATGTTTGGTTTTAGGTAGCCACCTGTTTGGTTATCAAGTAGCGTTTCCCCATCTTCTTGAAGCGTATATTGAGGAGCAACAGATGCGAATTTACGCAGGCCGCTCATACGAACTTCTTCACCAGATGGCGTGATTAAATCGATGCTTGAAAGTGCACTACGGTTTTGGATGATCGCTTTGATCTTCTCTTTAGAACCTGTTGCTTCAGCAATCTTAGTCAGATTGAACTCTTGACCATTGAGCTCACCCATTGTGAATACTGGACTCGCTAGAAGATCACCGTTCTTCTTCACAACCAGTTGATGGCCGTCATCAACTTGATAAAGATCGAAACCGTAGCTATCACCACCTTGGAAAGTTCTATCTAAGAGAACCGTTTGTGCCCGTTCAAGTGAGAGTTGGTTTTTAGCACTGTAGTTAGTAAACGCGAGACCTATGGTATAGATCAAAGGGAAAATGATGAAAAGGATCATGCCCGCAATACCTGGGTAGATATAACGGTGTGCGTATGTTTTCTTACTACCAAAAATGTAAAGTGCTAGAGCCGTTAGAACCACAGTAAGCAATGCAAAAGAGAGCTCACCGCGAGAATACATTAGGATTGTAGCGTAGCCATTAACGATACCAACCGAGGCTAATAAAGCCCATTTGATAAATACGTTCTTACTAGTTGGTAGGCTTGATGAAGCTTGAAGCGCTTCAGAACCTTGAACTGACTGCATAGTGGAACCTGCTAGCGATAATATAGAAAAGTAAGGAGGGGTTACCCCCTCCTTAAAAGGGTATTGCTTTTTGAAACTGCTTAATGCAATTACTTAGTCATTCGTGTTTCAGCTGTCTTCAGTGCTTCAGCCACACCTTGACGACCGTCAACTACGTTACCAAGTGCTTCTTCGATACTGTACCAGAACGTAGTGAACTGAGGGATGTTAGGCATGATTTCGCCGTTCATCGCGTTATCCATTGTTGCTGCAATACGAGCATCGCTGTCTAGCTGCTGTTGGAAAGAGTTAAGAGCAACTGCGCCTAGTGGCTTGTCATCATTCAGGCTCTTAAGGCCTTCATTAGTTAGTACATAGTTCTCTAGGAACTCAACCGCTAGGTCTTTGTTTGGCGAAGCAGTGCTGATACCACCCACCCATACACCTACGAATGGTTTAGACGCTTGACCGTTAAACTTAGGAAGTGTTGTAACACCATAATCGATACCTGCTTTATCAACGTTTGCCCAGCTCCATGGACCATTGATTGTCATTGCAACGTTACCAGCTACAAACTCAGACTCTGCAACAGAGTAGTCCATATCAGCCGAAATCACGTTGTCTTTAACCATAGTATTGATAAAGCTAAGCGCATCCTGAACACCTGGTTGTGCAACGCCTGCATCTTTTACATCATAGCCACCAGAGATTTGTTTAAATGCGTAACCGCCGTCAGCTGAAAGTAGAGGCCATGTGAAGTATGCGCCACCACGTAGAGGCCACATGATTGCTTTTTTGCCGTCTTTTTGTAGTTCAGCGTTCAGTGCTGGGATTTCTTCCCAAGACTTAGGTGGGTTAGGTACGAGTGCCTTGTTGTAGATCAGAGACACTGATTCTACTGAGATTGGGTAGGCAATTGTCTTGCCTTTGAAAGTTGCTGCATCCCATGCGAAATCTACGATACCATCTTTGATTTCCTTAGATGGGTTGATTTCAGCTAGTAGACCTGCTTCTGCGTAACCACCGAAACGGTCGTGTGCGTAGAACATGATATCTGGGCCGTCACCTGCTGCTGCAACTTGTGGGAATTTCTCTTCTAGTTTGTCTGGGAATGCCACTGTTACCTTGATACCAGTGTCCTCTTCGAAACGCTTACCTACTTCAGCCATACCCTGGTAAGCCTTGTCACCACCAACCCAAATAGTTAGTTGGCCTTCTTCGATAGCAGCGTTTGCACCAAAAGAACCTAGAGCAACTAATGTGCCTAGAGCTACAGTGCTTAGAGCTTTTTTCATGTTCATATCCTTTTTATATTATTTTCTGAATGTAGGGCGATCTCAGAGGATTGCCATATTTCGTCAGCTATCATCTTAAATATCCACTCTGCGCTCATCATCCTACATTCTACGCCCCTGCTATTATGGCGTAGTTTCGTGATCTCAATCCCCTCAACACTAAGAGCAAGATCACAAAACAATGAACAATTGTGCATAGCATCACACGAAATCAGCGAAATAATTTGAACTAGATCTCTATAGCCAATTTTATGCTTCTACCCCCTCCTCCCTGACTACTCCCCCCGTAAAAAAAACGCTTAGGAGGATGTAGAGACGACACCAATCTTACAAACTGCAGTCATCCAAGAGTGGATGGTAAGAACCCTTAACCAGATGTCGATGTAGTTTAACATCTCAACTGGCTTGCATTGCCGGAGGGTCAGTAGTCACAATCGTTTGTATTCAGTGAGTTCACTTAGAGTAGAGAAACATTGTGTCGGGGGAGGCTGACTTTACCTTGGCTTTGGCGGTGCTTCTTCTTGGTTGAGAAGAAGCACCTTTTTTCTTACTAAGCACCTTACCCATTTCCTACTGTTGCCGCTCGCGCGATAACTCATATAAGATGAGCGGCAGTAAAAATTTGTTTGATCGAGGACGAGCTAGATGGCGAGTGTCACGTTAAAAAATGTATGCAAGGCGTACGGCGACGTACTAATTTCTAAGAATGTTGACTTGGATATCCAAGAAGGCGAGTTTGTAGTATTTGTAGGTCCATCAGGTTGTGGCAAATCAACACTACTACGCTGTATTGCTGGCCTAGAGGATATCACCTCAGGTGATCTATACATTGGTGACGAGCGCATGAACGATGTTGAACCAGCGAAGCGTGGCGTTGGCATGGTGTTCCAATCTTACGCTCTATACCCTCACCTAAACTTATACGACAACATGTCTTTCGGCATGAAATTAGCTAAAGCAGATAAAGCAGAAACAGACCGCCGTGTTGAACATGCTGCAGAAATCCTGCAACTGAGCCACCTTCTAGAGCGTCAACCAAAAGCCCTTTCTGGTGGTCAGCGCCAACGTGTTGCTATCGGTCGTACTCTTGTATCTCAACCTGATGTGTTCCTGCTAGATGAGCCTCTATCTAACCTAGATGCTGCGCTTCGTGTACAAATGCGTTCTGAAATTACTAAGCTACAACGCAAACTTGGCTGTACGATGATTTACGTAACGCACGACCAGGTTGAAGCAATGACAATGGCTGATAAGATCGTAGTACTCGATGGTGGTTACGTATCTCAAGTTGGTCGTCCTCTAGAACTATACCACTACCCACAAAACCGCTTTGTCGCTGGCTTTATCGGTTCTCCTAAGATGAACTTCATGAGCGTATTTATTGATGAAGTTGAAGCAGAACGCGTGAAAGTTCAGCTATCTAATGGTGATTCATTCTGGATCCCAGTGGATGGCAGCACAGTTGAGCGTGGTAGCCGTATGTCTTTAGGGGTACGTCCTGAGCACCTTCTAAAAGCAGAAGCAGGTGATGCGAGCATCGAAGGTGAAGTGAACATTGTTGAAAAACTAGGCAACGAAACTCAGGTTTACCTATCTCTTGATGGTGCAGATGCAGACGTTATCTACCGTCAGCCAGATACACTAACCGTTGAGCCTGGCGACAAACTTGCTATCGGTATCCCAGCTCACCGCTGTCACCTATTCCACAGCGATGGTCGCGCGTGCCAACGCATGTATCGTGAGTACGGTGTTGAGTAATAGCTCTCACAATTAAACGACGAAATCCAAGCCCTGAGTTCACGCTCAGGGCTTTTTGTTTGTATTAGGGCCTGTTGACGTTTCGAGGTTAAATTTTGTTCGAGATAAAATCGTTTTAGGCGCGGCAAGGGGTGTGTAGCCTAGTCATTCTAAGTAAATACCCCTTAACAAAGCATAAAACGATTTTAGCCGAACCCTTCGGGCAGCGTTTGTGCTTCATTTCTACTGCGTTATCGGCTTCTCATGTAGGCTAGCTACACATCAAAGCCTCTGCCTTGTAGAAATTTCCCACAAACTGCTGCAAAAACCAGCTCGAAACGTCAACAGGCCCTAGTCACTAAGTGCTATTTGTTTAGAAAATATCAACTTAGCTCATACAGACTCTTCATACTTTCCTGCTTACTACAGAGCAAAGTTGCACTAGATAATGAATATTTGAACTAGTGACCAAAGTCTAATTTTCATCCTTATTTCCACTAAATCCCCACCTTAAAAAAAATAGAATTTCACCATAACGTCAGCCTCTATACGGATATAGATTCGCTTGCAATGACGCTCTATATGAGCCATCAGTTTCTATATAAAGGGATTTGGATTATGGACAATCAACCACAACCGAGCGGGCTTATACGCTCTCATGAGACGGAATTTGCTTTTATGTATCGCATTGTCGATATCACAGCGATTTTCGTTGCCTTCTTCACTTTGAGCATCTTCTTTGAACAAGGATTAAGAAAAGACGACCTTATACTTATCTCTTCAGCATGCTTAGTCTTCTTAGTGTTAGCGGAAAGCTCCAACCTGTATCGCTCTTGGCGCACTAATAAACTAAAGACTCAACTCTTTCAGACCACGGTGGTTTGGCTTTTCACATATATCGTTATGACTTTGGTGCTGCTAGCTGCTAACGCGAGCAATGCCTTTCAGCCTTCTCTCATCCTAACTTGGCTAGGTGTCGCTCTAGCAGGGCTACTTTTGTGGCGAATCGGTTTTAGATTGGCACTAAACCATGTCCGCCAGCGCGGTTTCAATACTCGTAGGGCGATCATCATCGGTCAGACTGAACTCGGTATTCGCCTTGCGAAAGAGATTGAAACCAACAACGAGCATGGCGTTATTCTCGACGGATTTTACGATGAACGCGGCTCAAAGCGTGAAGATTGGGAACAACAATACCCGATAAAGGGAAGCCTAGTTGACGCCTTAGCGCGAGCCAAAAATAGTGAGATTGATTACGTCTACATTGCTATGCCAATGTTCGCCAATGACCGAATTTCCCTATTCCTCAAGAAGTTCTCGGATACCACGGCAACAACCTATTTAGTTCCTGACTTCTTTACTTACAACCTGCTCCACTCTCGTTGGAACCAAATTGGCTCAGTGCAAACCCTGAGTGTTTTCGATACCCCATTTTCAGGCGCAGCCTCTTGGTTGAAACGCTTAGAAGATATCGTCATTGGTTCCATCATCCTGTTGTGTATTTCTCCTATCTTGTTGGTTATCTCTGCTGGAGTGAAATTGACGTCACCAGGTCCGGTACTGTTCAAGCAAGATAGATACGGCCTAGACGGGCGTAAAATAAAGGTCTGGAAGTTCCGTTCAATGACAACCATGGAACAAGGCTCAGATGTGAAACAAGCCACCAAGAACGATCCTCGCATCACGCCATTTGGCTCATTCCTACGTCGCACTTCATTAGATGAGCTGCCGCAATTCTTCAACGTTTTACAAGGCACGATGTCAATCGTTGGCCCGCGCCCACATGCCATCTCACACAACGAAGAGTATCGCCAAATCGTCGACCGT
This sequence comes from Vibrio maerlii, assembly GCF_003415655.1. Classification (GTDB taxonomy): domain Bacteria; phylum Pseudomonadota; class Gammaproteobacteria; order Enterobacterales; family Vibrionaceae; genus Vibrio; species Vibrio maerlii. The sequence continues at coordinate 669,710 of NZ_QRHC01000002.1, read as the reverse complement.
TACATGCTCCGTCACAAGGTAAAACCTGGCATCACGGGCTGGGCTCAAGTAAACGGCTTCCGAGGTGAAACAGACACGCTCGAGAAAATGGAGAAACGTGTTGAGTTCGATTTGAAGTATATCCATGACTGGAACATTTGGATGGATGTAAAAATCATCTTCCTTACTTTCTTCAAAGGATTTACTGGCTCAAATGCCTATTAGGATTGAACGAATGAAAGTGATGTATGCACTAACATTAGCCACTGTTGTAGCTCCCGCTCTGGGAGAGCCGCTGAGTTACAAGTTTGATTCTGGGATTGAGCTCTTTCCGAACCTAGGCATTCAATATCGCTCCAACGACAACATAGCTAGAGCCTCTGAAGACACAGATCGCGTTGAAATCACTGAACTAAACGGTGGTTTGGCTTTTGAAGTGGAAACTAATCGTTACCTGGGAGAGCACACGTATGCCCTATCTCTTGGGGATTCGAGTGATGGTAGAAACGACTATATCGATCAGAAGTTCGATTCAAGCAACAAATTTGAGCTCAATTCTCGTAACCGCCTCAACGTGAATTATCTTTTTCGCAATCAACATGAAGAGCGCGGTACAGGATTAACCGCAAGTGACGCGTTTTCTAACCTACTCGACGAGCCGCTTGAATATACTTTTCATGACATTGGGTTTAACTACATCTACGGCTCTCAGGGCGCAAAAGGTCGTATTGAAGCAGGAGCGAACTACCGTGATAAACGTTATCAGAACTTTCGCGACATCAGTGACTCAGAAGGCAGTCGCTTCAACGACTTCTCTTCCGTCACGGGACACGGTGAGTTCTATCTGCGCTTGTCTCCAGTCACTTATTGGCTACTGGGCTCACGAGTCTTACTTAAAGAGTACCAACATCAAAGACCGTCAACAGCAGCAGACAATAACCCAAACAAAGACAGCAATAGCTATTTCTACTACACCGGTTTTAGTTGGTCATTGACCGGTAAAACAGAGGGAGTGGCAAAGTTTGGTGTCCAACAGAAATCTTTTGACTCTAACAGTCGAGATGATTTTCAAGGATTTAGCTGGAACGTAAAGCTTAACTGGCTCCCTCAAGAACAGACAACGATAGCTTTCCGAACTTCACAGGCCGCAATCGACCCAGATCAGCAAGGTGATTACAACCTACAAACGACCTTTGCATTCGAAGCAATACAGGATTGGAACTCCAAGCTATCTTCGCAATTCAACACCACCTACACCCTTGATGACTATAGCAATGGACTGAGGAATGAAGAACTGCTATCGCTGGGCGTTGAAGGCACTTACCAGATTCAACGCTGGCTCGGTTTATCCGCTTATTACCAATTTGAAAACAATCAGTCATCCAACTCTAGCTATGAATATCAGCAGAACATCTTCGGATTATCTGTATACGCAACACTTTAGGATATGCAGCATGAAACCATTATTCCACTTACTCTCATTCATTTTAGTCTCACTTGTTTCTCTGCCCGCGTTGTCCAATGACGAACAGAATTACACCCTAGACACTGGCGATAGCATCAGTGTCCAGATTTACGGTGAAAAAGACCTAAGTATCGACTCAATTCTCATCACATCAGATGGCTACTTTGACTTTCCTTATCTGGGTCGAATCAAAGCCATTGGTAAAACACCAAAACAGCTACGTTATGAGATTGAGGGTGGGCTCAAAGGCGACTATCTCATCAACCCTAAGGTGATGGTCAACATCATCAACTTCCGCCTTTTCTACGTGAATGGTGAAGTACGTAAACCTGGGGGGTTTGAATACCAACCTGGACTTACGTTAGAAAAGGCCATCGCGGTTGCAGGTGGTGTTACCGACCGCGCATCGCTGCGCAACATCAAAATCACCCGCCACAAATCTGGAAAAAATGTAAGCAAAGCAAGCATGAACCACGTGGTTTATCCCGGCGACATCATTTTTGTCGACCAAAGCTTTTTTTAATTTTGAACAAGGGATAATCCAATGAACGAAACTCATACCTCAACGACTCAACCAATGACGGGTGACATCTTTCAATTAAAAGGTCACTTACTCACACTGAAGAGTCACGCATTCACCATTATTGCATTTACGATCATCTTCGGTGTAACGGCGGCGATGTATATCTACAGTAAGCCCTCTATTTATCAGGCTAATGCAACTCTACTGATTCAAGACCAGCAGAAAAGTGCCCTTTCCATTGATGAAGTTTACGGCGTCGATACAACGAAAAAAGAGTACTTTCAAACTCAGATTGAAATACTGAAATCAAACCATATCGCTTCTACTGTCATCGCTGATATGGGGCTTGAATATCACAATGAGTTCAAAGGAGCTAGCTCAATTAAAACAAAGCTCGAAGAACTCAAATCTATTCCATTGTTGCAAGACTTATTGGGTGTTCAACCGACTCCTGATGGAACCGATGATTATGAAAAAGGGTACTACTCCACACTCAATAAGTTCAAGAACCGCCTGGTGATAGAGCCTGTAAGAAATACACAATTAGTCAAAATTGGTTTTCGTGCTAAAGACCCAAAACTAGCGGCAGAAATTGCCAATCGCGTTGGGCAGGCCTATATCGATTCTAACTTCGAAGCCAAACTCTCTATTACCCAGAATGCTGCGAACTGGCTAACAGACAATGCAGCCAAAATGAAACAACAACTCAACGATTCAGAACAAAGGCTACAAGACTACCTACAACAGGAAGGCTTAGTCGACCTAAATGGCATCGATGATATTTACGCGGGCGAGATAGAAGATTTATCAAGAAAAATCAGTGAAATACGTAACCGTCGAATTGAAGCCGAGACACGCGTTAGCTTACTTAGAAAGAAAGCCTCTCAAGATCTAGATAGCCTGCTATCGATGGACGAATTTGCCAATCAAGCCCAGATCCGAGACCTAAAGCTTGCAGAGATCGATGCTGAAAAGTTGGTGAGTGAGCTCTCTCAGCGCTATGGACCCAAGCACGATAAAATGATCCAGGCGAATGCGCAGTTAGAGGCTATTCGCACCAAAGCTAAGAGCCGCATTCGCGACCTGTCTTCAAGCATGCAACAAGACCTCAATACCGCTAGAACTCAAGAATTGCTGTTGCTTAAAGAGATGAAACGCAAGCGCGGTGAGTTTCAGGATCTAGGCTCTCAACGTGCAAAGTACGATCAGTTACGCCGCGAGGTTGAGTCTAATAAGAAACTCTACGAAGCCCTGTTAAATCGAGAGAAAGAGACAGATACCACCAGCGATTACCAAAATGTCACCGCGCGCTTTACTGATAGAGCAATGATTCCACTTTTCCCTGTAGCGCCGCAACGAGTAAAACTAACATTCATCGCTGCGTTTTTGGGCTTTGTCTTTATTTCAGTCATTGTGGTGTGTTTAGAAATCATCAGAAACACCATCAGCAACTACAAAGATGTGGAAGATAAACTGGGAGCAAAATGTCTAGGAGTACTTCCTTACATTAAGAATGCCAAGCTACGAAATAGAGGTATCTCGTACTCTGTTTATCACGACAGAGAAAAACACCTTCCATACAGTGAAGCATGCCGTTCTCTACGCACCTCGCTGCTATTACATCTAACAAACAAAAAACAGAAATTCATTGCCGTTACATCTGCAATACCAGGCGAAGGAAAAACCGCAACGTCAATTAATTTGGCTACCTCTCTGGCTTCGATGGAACGAGTACTGCTGATTGATTGCGACCTAAGAAGACCTTCTATTGCAGCTCGTTTTGACATTGCTAAATCAGTACCAGGGTTGTCACAGATTCTCTCAATGGATATGCCGGTCGAACAATGCATTGTTCGCCATGAAGATTCAAAACTTGAGGTGATCACGAGTGGCTTGAGCTCGCCAAATGCCCAAGAACTTCTCCAATCTAGCAAGTTTTCCAAGTTACTTGCTCAGCTAGAGCAGAGCTATGACCGCATAATCATCGATACACCACCACTGCTATCTGTCAGTGATGCCTTGATTATTGGGCAAAAAGCCAATGGGTTGATCACGGTCGTTAAATCAGAGTCGACCAAAACACCTTTAGTCAATTATGCATTGCAGAAGCAACTCCAGCATGACGTGCCGTCTCTCGGTGTTGTGGTGAATCAGGCAAAAGGTAAAGCCAAAGCTTACCTGTATGAACAGCAGTACGCCTACTCGTCGTAAGTGAGGATATTTCAATGACACTACTTAAAAAGGTTTGGCAGTCAAAAAGCCCAATTTTGATTTATCAAATGGGCAAAGTGGGTTCGAGTGCACTAGAAAAGTCAATCCCAGATTCTGTACACCTACATGACTTAATGTCGATTTCGTCAGAAAGTTTAATTTCTCCGGTTCGAGCACGCGTACACAAACCAAACTCGCAATACATGAAAAGGCTAGTCAAAAGGCATGTAGTACCTTGCATGCTGAAATCTAAGAACAAAGTCAAAGTGATTTCTCTGGTGCGTGAACCCGTCGGCCGAAATATTTCGATGTACTTTCAAGCCCTACCATTTTGGCTAAGTAATAAATATTTAATTGATGATTCAGCAGTACGTGAAGAGAAAAAGAACCTCTTAGCTGAAACCTATGTTGAATGTCTCAATCATCAATACCCGCTTGATTGGTTTGATAAAGAGATAAAAAAACTAACGGGTATCGATGTCTTTCAGACTCCTTTCGATTCTGTGAAAGGTTCTCAGCGCTATCAGAATAAGAACTTCGATTTATTGGTGATCCGCCTTGATAAAATAGGGGAAAGTAGAGAAGTCATTGAAGACTTTGTTGGATGCCCAATCGAACTCAGCAAAGACAACCAAGCTTCCAATAAGTGGTATCAGCCACTTATTGCCGATTTCAATAGCTCATTGTCACTCACTCCTCATTATTTAAATGAAATGTTGACGTCAAAATTAACAACCCATTTCTATTCCGAGAGTGAGATAAACGCCCTTAGCGATAAATATACTGAGCTCTACGTAGAGTAATAGTCCTATGCAATCCAATCTATTGCTCGAGAGTGAAGAACATTACATCTCTAGGCTTGTAACTCGAGTGGCACCCTGGTGCTTGGCTCTGTTTTTTAATCCTTATTCAGTCTCAATTGCAGGCATTAAGGCAACGGATGTAATCAGTCTTGTCGCACTAGGCTTAGCCATTATCGCGACGGTGAACGGTCATATCCGTACACTTGCCCATGGCAACTTGGCCTTAATTTGCCTTTTCGCCTTGTATGTATTCTTAAATGCCCTGCTGACCACCTCGAGGCTCAGTTATGCCATTGTTGATGCCATACAGTGGGTATCCATCATTGCTATGCTTGCGATATTCCATGCTTATAGATGCTTCAACAACACTAAAGTCATACAACAGTTCATTTATCTATTGCTACTTGTCGCCTTGATGACCGCGGCTTGGCACATCGCACATGGTTATGATGGATTTAAATACCTCGGGGCAACAAAATTCAGTTTCGGATTACTCTGCACCTTAACCTATATCTATCGCAAAGAAGTGAAGTTCGCACACTGGATACTCGCTGTAGGGTGTGCATTGCTAATCTTTTCTCTCGAGCGAAAAGCCATGCTCGGATTCTTGTGCGTTATTGCTGCAGATCTATTGTATGTTAAGCAATTCAACCACAATAACAAAGTCTCCAATTCAAGATTCACCCCAATACTGGGGCTCCTAATCTTCGCACTTTGCAGCGCATGCATGGTAGTTGTCTACTTTGGAGTCGACCACTTCCTTTACACTGCAGAGTTTGCCCCTCTAGACATTGCTTTTGCTGATCAAAGCTCTGCTCGCTGGGTGTCTAACTTACACAGAAAGCTCCTGCTAGCTAACGGTATCGACATTTTTTTACAACACCCTTGGTTTGGCGTAGGAGCTAAAATGCTGCCTAGCTATATGGAGAGTTACTTTACCTACAGCGAACTGGCTATTTATTCTCACAATTTCTTACTCGACACATCAATTGAATATGGTCTAGTCGGCATTGGCCTGCTTGGCTTGGCTTATACAAAGTTCTTCATTCAGTCAGCAAGCCTTATCTCACTCAATCGCCACGCCCTCTTATTGGGCATATATGCCCTTGTGATGGTGTTTTTCGTCGCAGTAAATACCACCGTTATCCTTATATTCCTACTGCCTCTGGTAATGAGCAGGACTCACTAATTTCATCAGGGAAGAACAATGATTAAAGAAATTAAACGTCAGATAAACAAAGAAAAAATTTTCAAAAGAGAAGATTTTGTTCTCATCTATCAAATGGGAAAAGTTGGCTCCTCATCGATTGAAAAGTCTCTCGATACCTATCAGATCCCCAATTATCACATTCATACCTTCGATGATTACGAAGAATTCAAGATGTATAAAAACAGCGCCGATGTCGCCAAGTTCTTCGACCAGCCAAAACGCATGGGCTACCGATTTTTACTCAATCAAAGACGTAAAGCTTTAGCGTCAAGAAAGCACCTAAAAATCATAACCTTGGTGAGAGATCCCGTCGCAACCGTGTTATCGCGATTCTTTCAGGACTTGCACATTCAATTTATCGAAGGAAAGAAGAATGAAGCCATCCACAAAGATATGGAGGCAACCTATCAACACCTAGTGAATGCCTTTGAGCATAACCTCAACTACCACTACTTCTCTGATTGGTTCGATGAAGAGATGAAACGTAATTTCAAGATCAATCTTCTCACTCAAGACATCAACAACCAACAAGGCGCATTCACCTATAGCACTGACAGCTTAGATATCTTGTTGATCAAGTGTGAACAGCTAAGCCAATGCGAGCAGGAACTTTGTGATTTTTTAGAACTCGACGAGTTTGTGCTCACTAACAGTAATGAAGCCAAGAACAAATGGTATTCAGAGATCTACAAAGACTTTAAGTCCAAATATGACTTCTCAAAATTGTTCTTCCTTTATGACTTACCACTGTACAAACATTTTTATTCCAGTAACGAAATTGAACTATTGAAAACTAAGTGGGCGAACGCCTAGACAAGGAGGTCGGCATGAAAAAGGTACTACATATTACAGAGTCGTTTGGTGGCGGAGTTCAAACTGCCCTATACAGCTACGTAAAATCATCACGAAATGAACGCTTTGAGCATCACCTGCTAGCAAAGGTAAGGCAGGCAGATGACACAAAGCAACAAAGTGACCAAAATTTTGCATCTGAAACACGCTCATACAACAGCTTACTTGGATTTTTTAAGGAGTGCCGTCAGTTAGTCAAAACACTCGACCCAGATATCATTCATCTCCATTCTAGCTTCGCGGGTTTCCTTGGTCGTTTCTTACCTAAGAAAAACGGTGTAAAGGTCATTTATACGCCCCATTGTTACGCATTTGAACGTCAAGATATTTCACCAGCAAAAGCATTGGTATTTAAAACTCTCGAGAAAACTCTCTTGTCACGTATCGACATTATTGCTGGATGCAGTCAAAGAGAATGTGAGTTGGCGCTGAAGCTAGGAGCAAAACATACCACGCTTCTCAACAACTATGTAAACCTCGATATCCCCTCTTATCGAGTAGATATGAACAATCAAACCCCTTTCATCATTACAGTACTCGGTCGAGTGTCGAAACAAAAAGATCCTGAGTTCTTGATTGATATGGTTCAGAACCTCAACGGTGATATCCAGGATCGAGGGGTAAGAATTCGCTGGATTGGTGGGGGCGATGCCGAGTTGGAGCAACGATTACGTGATACGGGCATTGAGGTCACTGGCATGTTGCCCAGAGATGAGGTGCTAACACAGCTTCAACAAGCTCACCTATATATTCATACCGCAGCCTGGGAAGGAATGCCGCTTACCATACTCGAAGCAGCTAAAGTCTGTTTACCTATGGTACTGAGAAAAATCAGTTCTACACAGCACCTCGAGTATCCATTCCTTGCAACAACGCCACAAGAAATGGCAATCCAAGTTGAACACTGCATTGAGCAATATCATGACATACCCTTCGATTACTACTGCAACGTGCTTAACAATCAGTTCAGCGAAGAGCAGCAGTGCAATGCACTAAGAGAAATCTATGCTTAGAGCTTTAACAACCTCGCCCCAAGTAAGCCGTTTAATTTCTCTGAGCGTAATCACCGGGGTATTTAAACTCAGTTCGGCTTTAGCAACGATCTTGTTGACCTTCATGATCACCAATACGGTTGGAGCGGAGTCGACTGGGCAGTTTTTTTACATCTATAACTTGACCTTCTTGCTGGCTATGTTCTCGATGCGAGGGTTCAACGTTTCTTTGTTAAAGTTTAACGCCATTGCATACAAACAAGAGAGCTCAGCACAGCTGAAGTCTCACTACAGCTACGCCTTAGCTCGAGTTATATTTCTTTCACTGACCCTATCGATTGCTATATATCTTACGGCACCTCACCTTAATGAGTGGATAAGCTCATCTGTCGTCACCAAAGAGAGATTGCAACTGGCCGCGTATACTTTACCGCTCCTCACATTCAGCTTGTTCCATGCAGCTTGCTTACAATCTATTAGTAAGATCATTTCTTCCGTTCTGAGTATGCAGTTGGGTATCAGCTCTCTGCTAATTTTAATGCTGCTGATCTTTCACAACCATGACGTCATAGATTCAGGAGATTTATTAACGGGGTTTCTCACAGCCTCTCTAATCTTTGCTGCTTTCTCTAGTTATCAATGGTGGCGCAATAGCGGCGTCACTGCCATTTCTCCTTTTGGTTTGAAAAATCCAGACCTTAAAAGTAGCGCCAAAAAGTTATGGATAAGTAACACGATTACCAACCTCACGCAGTGGGGAGGATTGGTGATTGCAGGATTCTTCGTGAGCGCTGCAGACCTTGGGCTACTTTCTGCTGCACAACGTGCATCTTTGCTCATTGGCTTTGTCTTAATTACGGTTAACTTCGTTGTCGCACCTACCTTCTCGACCCTTTACAAGGAAGGCCGCATCAATGAGCTAATCCGAGTATCTCGACTTATTTTCCGGTCTAGCTTAGCCATCGGTTTGATACCGAGCGCCTTATTTCTTCTTTATCCAGACTGGGTAATGACATGGTTCGGACCAGATTTTTTCGATGGCTCCAATTTATTAATGATCCTGACATTTGGTCAGCTCATAAATATCTCAACAGGCTCCGTTGGTTACCTACTCATAATGAGTGGGCATGAGAACGAATTTAAGACTATTTCCATCATTTCAGGGATCGTCAATCTTATATGCTTGACGTCATTCAGTTGGTTATGGGGTGTGACTGGAGCAGCGTTAGCAATGGCACTAAGTATGATTGTTAGCAATGCTCTTGCTTTGAGAGCATCAAAGCGACACCTTGGTTTTTATCCGATAGGTTGAGCCATGTCTTTAGCACTAAATCGTTTTTTCTTTCTGTCAATCATACTTAGTACTGCTTCGCTCACTCTGTGGAAGAGCTCTGAGTATAACCTCGAACAATATCAGGCATTTGAATGGTATTTCGGAGGCTCTATGGTTCTCCATACCCTGCTCAGTTTTCTTATTGGCTTTTTTGCCGCAAGCATATTCGTAACCCAAAGCGATGAACCTCGTGACCCTTTAGGAATCCGCTGGCTGTTTTTTCTTCTGCTGTTGGTTTCTGGTGAAGAGTTTTCACAACTCTTCATTGCAAATCGCTCTTTTTCACTGAGTGATCTTACTCTCAACTGGGTTGGTTTAACCTCTGGTTATTTTGTTCGAAAGTTAATCCTCGTATTTACTCAACGTTAATTCAATATCGGCCACGCTCAACGGATTCGAGCGTTTCATTTCAAGGGAGCACATATGAAAATATTACATATTATTAATGATTTATCTCGAAATGGTGGTGCTCAGAAGTTTCTCATCGATCTCATTAGTAACAAACCTCAAGATATTGATGTATCACTGTTACTTATCGACAAGATCAATGACTATCAAGAGACATTGAGCGAGCTGGGCATTGAGTATTTTTACCTTGAAGAGCTTAACTTAAAACAAAAACTATCCCTGCTTGTTTGGCCACATATTGTCCACGCTCACTTATCACCCTCAATTTATCTTTCGTTATTGTTTTGCAAATCCAAACTACTGCAAACCGAGCATAACTCTCACAATCGACGTCGTGACTTATGGTTCATGAAGCCTTTCGAATTCTTGCTGTATTTAAGATTCAACCAAACCATTTGTATCACTGATAAGGTCAAAGAAGAGCTGACACGATTTATGCCTTACTTCACCAAGAAATACACCACTATATACAACGGCATTGAACTTGATCAATTTAGCCAAAGACAACGAAACAACATCTGCGGTAAATCCATCATCAAACTTGGAATGGTCGGCCGGCTTCATCCATACAAAGACCAACAAACTATCATTCGTTCTCTGAAGTCATTGTCTGAAAAGTACCAACTCCACTTGGCCGGAGGAGGAGAAACGCAACAGGAGCTCGCCGCACTTGCGCTCGAACTCGGCGTAGAGAAGCGTGTGCATTTTCACGGTGTGATCGACACGGTTCCACTCTTTTTGGACGACCTTGATGTGTATATACAATCTTCAAATGTGGAGGGGTTTGGCTTAGGTGCTGTTGAGGCAATGGCTTCCGGTTTACCTGTGATAGGTTCCAGGGTACCCGGTCTTGATGAGGTCATTGGTCGTGATCAAATGTTGTTCAAGCAAAACGATCCTCAAGCATTGAGTAAGGTGATTCTTTCGGTGTGTGAGTCAGATGAAGAATACAGATATTGGAGTCAATATAGCCTAAACCGATGCCAAGATTTTGCGCTAACCAACTTCATTACGGGTTATTACCAAGCTTATGACGAGATTTACCAAGCTAGTTAATAAATTGGAAGTAGACACACGCTTACAGGTCACTTTGTTATGGAACAACGAAAGGAATGGGTCGATATAGCCAAGGCAATAGGCATTGTATTGGTTGTCTATGGCCATGGAATGAGAGGCTTAGAGAAGGCAGGAATATGGACTAACAAAGACTCTTTTGTCTTCATTGATAGCTTAATTTATAGCTTCCACATGCCACTATTTTTCTTTCTTTCAGGGCTCTTTATTTATGACTCTCTAGAAAGGAAAGGGAAGGTATCTTTCTTACGAAGCAAGTTAGACACTATTTTCTATCCCTATTTGCTGTGGTCGATACTGCAAGGAAGCATTGAGGTCGCTTTATCCAATTACACCAATGGTAGCGTCGACTTTCAGGCTGTGTTCTCGTTTTTATGGGCACCTAGAGCACAATTCTGGTTCTTATATGCTCTGTTCTTTATCTCGATTATCTCTATGTTGATGATAGGTAATCGAACTCGACTATACGTATGGAGTGCACTATGTCTCGGCGCATATTTAACAGGTCAACCCGATCTATTAAATCTCCACTATGTCACCGATAACATGGTGTTTCTAATGCTAGGGGTTGTCTTCTCAAGGCTTCAATCGAACACGTTACCAAATTACGCTACGTTCATTAGCTTGCTGACCTTTGGTGTACTTTACTACCTATCTGGTACAGCTGAATTAGACTCGAACATATCCATTAATTTAAGTGAATTTGTACTGGCTATCAGTGGTATAACGGTTGTCTTATCTATTTCTCAACAGCTATCAAAACACTCCCACCCAGTGCTTGAATTTATTGGTCGGTCTTCAATGGCTATCTACTTAATGCATATTTTGGCAGGAAGTGGCGTGAGAGTTTTACTCGCTAAGATCCTGCATATCCAAGACATTTATGTTCATGCTTTCTTGGGAACCGTTTTGGGGATCATTCTTCCTCTAATAGGGTTAATCGTTATCAAAAAGCTCGCGATACCCTTCGTATTCTCAGCGCCAATGAGTCAGATTCTCATAAGCCCTCTAAACCTCGCTAGCTCTCATCGTCGTGCGCAATAGAAAAAGTGCCCAAAAAGTTAGGAAGATAAAAAATGCGGCCCATTGGCCGCATTACTTTAGGGTGTTGCTACTAGCGTTGGGAGTCCCGTTTGAACCATTACCGCCGCTTTAGCTTTACGATCCGAAACCGCAAACTCTTCCATCCACCAGCTTAATTCCATCGGCAGTTCAAGTCGCTTTTGACTACCGTCGCTGCGAGTCAAAGGTTCGTGAACCTCGATAAAGACACTTCTATCAGGCTCTAAACTCACCTTTATCGGTTCATTGATGATCTGAACACGCTCACCACGGCCAACCTGACTAAACAACCACTCAATGTCTTTTGGCTCCATACGAATACAGCCCGAACTCACTCTTAAGCCAATACCAAAATCTTTGTTGGTGCCATGGATAAGATACTCCCCTATCCCATAAGCCAATCGCATTGCGTAAAGGCCCAGTGGGTTATCCGGCCCCGCAGGCACAACAGGTGGCAGCTCAACGCCTTTCTCTAGATACTCATTACGAATATTCTGAGTCGGTGTCCACGTTGGATTCTCACGCATTTGGCTAATCTTGGTCACCATTTCAGGAGTATCACGCCCTACACGTCCAATACCAACCGGGAAGATATGAACTTGGTTTAACTCAGGTTCAAAATAATACAATCTGAGCTCAGCAAGGTTAATCACAATACCTTCGCGAATCGTATTTGGCAGAATGTATTGCGATGGAATCGTGAGTACATGCCCCTCATTAGGAAGAAAAGGATCAACACCTTGGTTTGCTGCGAGCAAACTAAGGAAGCCGACATCGTAAGACTTAGCAATGTTGGCAAGCGTCTCCCCCGCTTCAACTTTATGTCTTTGGATTTTTCCCACCATATTGCTGCCATCTTCTGGCAAAGGGTAGGTGGCAGCTAGCGCTACGCTTGAACCAAGAGCAGCCAGGCCCAACCCGACATAACGAGAGAGTAGACTGAGACTGCGACTGATTTTTGAAGACTGATAATGCATGGACTAACTATCTTTTGCTCTTTTGTATAACGCTAAGGTTATCTCTCTTTGCTCCTTGTGATCAACCATTGGCGATGGATAGTTAAGCGAATCAAACTGAGGCCAGTTCCATGGAGCATGAACAAACTTATCAGGAACACCTTCAAGTTCTGGTAACCATTGTCGGACAAACTCACCTTTTGCATCGAAGCGCTCCCCCTGAGAGATAGGGTTGAAGATGCGAAAATAGGGCTGTCCGTCACAACCGGTCGAGGCACACCACTGCCATCCTCCATTGTTAGCTGCGAAATCACCGTCAATCAGTTTACTCATGAAGTAATGTTCGCCTTTACGCCAGTCGATCTGTAGGTCCTTAACCAAGAAACTCGCAACAACCATACGCAAGCGATTGTGCATCCACCCCGTTGTATTGAGCTGCTTCATGGCGGCATCCACAATAGGATAGCCTGTATTGCCAGTGCACCACGCTTCAAACCAATCGTCATCTTGACGCCATTGCAGGCGGTTGCCCCAAAGCAAAAAGTTCTCGTTTTTTACCAAACGAGGTTCAAAGTAGATCAGATGCTGATAAAACTCGCGCCACACAAGCTCGCTTATCCACGTTTGAGCCCCCTGAGAAATATGCTCAATATCCGCGGCCAAGCTGGCTTCCTGTATACACCGACGCGCAGACAAGGCGCCTATAGCCAAATAAGCGGAGAGCGTACTCGTACCATCGGTACTCGGTATGTCACGACGTTCCTCATAGTCATCAAGGTGTTCGTGGCAAAACTGTTGTAGTTTTTTGTGAATATCATACTCAGAAGCATCCCATCGCTCGCTCGATTCGCGTGGGTAATCAAAAGCGATATCTGGATGAAAAAGAACGAAATCATCACTAATCAGGCGGTTAACCGCGACAAGCTGTTTGCTTGGTGGTGAAAGAGGCCGATTTCCACCGGTTGCGAACCGTGTTAACCAAGCTCGCTTAAAAGGAGTGAAAACTTTGAAGTATTGACCTTGCTTGTTAAGAATGCTGCCTGGGGGTAGCACACATTTCCCATCCTTCGCAATCACGTCAATATGGCAGGCGTGGTTCGAGAGTGCTTGTTGCAGGTAAGTATCACGTTGCTGTTCATCAACTTCGTAGTCTTTATTGTAGTAGACGCCTGTGACACCATTCGAGTCTACAAGCTTAATGACCGCTTCAGCGGCATCGTGAAAGGATGAACATTGATGATAAAACAAAGCAACACCAATGTCTGACAGTTCCTTTTGCAACGCGCCAAGTCGGCGAAAGATGAGGTCGGCTTGTCTTGATGAGAGGCCATGCTTTTCCCATTGCATTGGCGTCGCAACATAGAGCGCCACAACAGGTTCATTTTGCGCCCTTGCATCTTCAATTGCGTGATGAAGAGCCGGGTTGTCATCTAATCGTAAATCTCTGCGAAACCAAACTAGCTTCATGTAGCAGCCTCACTCAGATCGTCTTGGTGCAGAATTTGGATAATCGGAGATAATCCAAATTGCAGAGAATCATCTTCAACAAGCATTTGAGCCCAAGTTAGCTGCCTATCGAGCAAGGCTTTGTGAGAGTGAAGCTGCAGCTCAACGAACTTAGAGAGGTCAATCTCGTTAACTAAACCAGAAAAATCATCCACATTTTCGAGCACTGTAATATCAAAACCTTTTTCACTGAGTACCAATATTCGCGACCAAGCACTGACATCACCTACGGGAGCTAAGCTAACAAAGAGCATTTTTCCTTTGGTTGCAGCCTTGTTTTCCGCTTCTAAAATTGCACTAATACGTGTAATCACGAGTGATTGAAACAAGCCTCTTTGAAGACTTTTCACTGAACCTTTCAAAAGTTCTAACGCTTCAAAAGTAGGGTGAATAAACTGCTCAACCACCATATCTGCTGGATACTCTTTAAGAACATTGCTAACAATGCTTTCCGCCTTGCCTTTGTTGAGCAAAGCTAAAGAAGAAAGCACTAATTCAACATCTTGAAGGACTTTTGAACCAGAGCCCAGCGTTTCGCCACTTGGCTGAGTTCCTAGTAAAGGCTTAACCTTACCTATCGATACGCCCTGGTTAAGCCACCGTTTGACCTCTAAAATGGTATCAATATTAATCTGAGTGTAGAGACGATGCCCCTTGTCCGTGCGTGCAGGAGAGATCAATCCATAGCGTCTCTGCCATGCTCTTAGAGTGACGGGCTTGACCCCCGTCAACTCTGATACTTCTCGAATAGCGAATAGTTTTTCTGATTGAGACATCCACGTTTCCCTAATTACAACCCGTAACGAAGACGCAGCTCTTGCGGGTATGGCGCAAAAAATTGTTGCTGCGATAAGTACTCATCTGGGTATTGGTTCAGATAGTGCTTCAGTAGAGTCAGCGGCGCCAATAGAGGTAGCACCCCCTCACGGTATTGGAGGATGATTTCACTCAACTCGGCTTTTTGATCTTTGTCCAAGTACTTCTTGAAGTAGCCTTGGATATGCATGAGAACGTTAGTGTTGTTCTTTCTGTCAGCACGATTCTTCAAAGCATCCATCAAGCCTTGACGATAGAGGGTAAAAAACTCTTCGATAGAATATTTGGATACATTCGCAACAAGGCGACCTAGCTCGCGATAAGACTCAGTGCGATGTGCCATTAGCGTCAGTTTGTATCGGGAGTGGAAAGCCACGATCTTACCCGCCGTTACCCCTCCTTCCATTGACTGGTAAAAGTCATGAAGGCAGAAAGCGCGAGTGATAAAGTTTTCTTTGAGGATTGGGTCCTGAAGGCGTCCATCTTCTTCCACCGGAAGCCACGGCATTTTTTCCATTAGCGTCTTTGTGTAGAGTCCAACACCATTGGTATCCGCATGTCCCTTCTTATATACCTTCACACGTTCCATGCCGCACGTCGGAGATTTTGCACAGACAACGTAGCCGCAAAGTTGTTCACCCATTAGCTCATCGACTTTGGCATCAGAAAAAGCATGCATTTTGTCGGTGTAGTCCCTTGATGCATCCTTGGTTTCGACTAACGCAATACGCTCTTCATCGTACATTAAACGGATTGTCGGACGAGGGACGCTCAATCCTATTCCAACCTCGGGGCAGACAGGTACATAATCGAAATATTCTTTAATCTCGTTTGCCACAAACCGGTTCATTTTGTGACCTGAATCGAAGCGAACTTTTTCACCGATAACACATGCACTTACACCGATTTTTACTTTTTTTGTGATTTCCATATCTAGCCTACCTTGTACAAGATGACGTTATGTACAAGTATACGAAAGAAATCCAATCTTTGTACAAAAAAAAATTATGTACAAATAAATATCCCTGTTCTTAGCATCTAAACGATTGCGCTCGAGCTTTCAACATAAATAGTAATCACTAGCGAATATTAATGTAGAGTCGATAATTTATGTGACCTAAATCTCATGAACTCCAGATTCAAAGGCATAACATTCCAATCAACGAAACAACACAGTTTCAACATAATTAGTAAAAACTTGATGGAGTGATATCATGGCTACACCACATATTAATGCGCAACCAGGTGACTTTGCTGAAACAGTGCTAATGCCAGGAGACCCACTACGCGCTAAATACATCGCTGAAACCTTTCTAGAAGATGTAAAGCAAGTTTGTGATGTACGTAATATGTTCGGCTTTACTGGCACTTACAAAGGTCAACGTGTCTCTGTAATGGGTCACGGTATGGGTATCCCATCTTGCTGTATCTATGTTCACGAGTTGATTGCAGAGTATGGTGTGAAAAACGTTATCCGCGTGGGCAGCTGTGGTGCTGTACGTGATGATGTCAATCTAATGGATGTTGTCATCGGCATGGGCGCATCGACAGACTCAAAAGTGAACCGTATTCGCTTCAACGACCATGATTTTGCAGCTATTGCTGATTATAGCCTACTAGAAACAGCGGTAAATCAGGCTCGTGCACAACAAGTACCAGTAAAAGTGGGTAATGTCTTCTCTGCGGACTTGTTCTACACACCTGAAGCGGACATTTTCCAGAAAATGGAAAAGTTGGGCATCCTAGGTGTGGACATGGAAGCTGCAGGTATCTACGGCGTTGCTGCAGACTTAGGAGCAAAAGCGCTTACCATTCTGACTGTTTCGGATCACATCATCCGCGGTGAGAAGCTCAGCTCAGAGGATCGTCAAAAGTCATTTAACGACATGATGAAAGTCGCACTAGAGACCGCTATTAACCTTTAATGAATAACACCGAGGGGGTGATCGTGCCGAACGGCAAACTACCAAAAGAGGCTCAAGGTTTACAACTCAACTTTTGTAAAACATTGGCGTGTGACAACTTTGGATTGAGTGATGCAGAAAAGTATGTTCTGCAACACGTAAACCCTAAGCGTCCTGCGATGGTATGTCGTGAATGTGGTGCGTTTCCCCCCTTACTCAATAACCAATCTGTTCTAGATGAATTGCAACGACTCAAGCAAACTCAAACAGACGGATTACCCGCGTGCAAAAATACCTCATGCGAAAGCTTGGGGCTATCAGTCCATAGCCATAAACATCTCTATCACTCATTTGGATACAGTGGCCAAAAGCAGCGCTATCGCTGTAAAGCATGCCAATCAACCTTTGTCGACCAGTGGTCAGAGTCGAATCATAAGCTGCAAATCCAAGAAAGCATCCTAGGTTATTTGTTTACTGGACACCCCGTTCGTGAAATTTGCCGTCGCCTGTCCATAAATCCTAAAACCTTTTACGATCATCTCAATCAAATCGCGAAACGCTGTCGTCGTAAGTTATCGGTTATTGACGAAAGGTGGTTTAAGCATGCAGACAATTATACGCTAGCGTCACAGTTTGTGCCGTTGCAACCTAACAGTCACAATGGCGTATTTTGGATTGCTAGTGGCGAAGTCGAGTCAGGGTATATTGTTGCTCAGCACACCAACTATTCAGAAGAGGAACTCAAGGAGTCGCAAGATAACTTTACGACGGCAAGGATAGTAAGCACTAGCTACACGCCTGAAGCTCAGTTGCCTTTTGAGGATACCCAAGCCGATATACGAACCAGAATAGACAATAAATACCAACTAATCCTCGCACGCGACAATGTGGAAGATCCGTTAGGCAATTTAGCAAAATTAGACTACCCGTTAAAAGGGACGCTGATTCACCCTCACTACACTTCCTATGCGCATTATCTATACCTAGAACAGCAGCTCGAGACTGATAGACCGATCTCAATATTCATGCCGCAGGATCCTTTACTCCGTTCTGCCGCGCTTTCTGTTTACTTACCGCGCATCAAGGCTGAAAGCATCGATATTGTATACGTTGAAGAGAGCGAGGGTTGGCAAAACTCCACACCTGTCGACAAGCACGATATTGTGCATATGGGGTGGTGGCGAGACCGCTGGGCAATCACTCAGCAAAACACAATTGAGTCCGATCAACGTGTCGAATTGATGATTGAAAAAGCGATTTGCGTATTAGCAGGTAAACAGCAACCAAGTCATTGGTTGCAATCCGCTTCAACACGCTCAATTTCATCTTATCAACGTCGATTCCAAGTCATTTTCAATGACTTTGTCAACGAGCCAAGAAGACGCCTTCGCCCTGCGGGCATCAACCCTTTGTTAGACATTTTTAGAGCCTGGCATAACCTCTGCTACCAAGATAAATCTGGACTCACCGCCGCACAAAAGCTAAAGCTCATCGACAAAACTTGGACATTGAAAGAATTACTCTCCTAACCAGGTCTTAGTCTTAGTTGTCAAACGTGAATTAACTCTAACTTTTCGACTCCTTTCCTATCATTTACGGAAGGGTTTTCTCTATATTGAGATAAAGTACTAACTAGTTGCAGTTATAAGTTTGAACTGACTCACGAACCTCAGACAAATGGCTCCTGTTGCAAAAACAGGGCAAGTACGGTTTTAGACAGGGATACTCTAACGAGCTTAAACAAAGGATTGAACACACCAAGGGCGGTATCTTGGAAAATAACAAAGCGTTACTCAGGGCTGAGTTAAAACGACTAAAGAAAAGAATTGAAGCGGCTCCTTTAGAGACCTATCACAAAGCGGAGCAGTGCTTAATCCGAGCTGAGCAATATCGTTCAACAAGAAGTATTGTATTGGCATTGGTGATTATGTCCCGCTGCCAATGGTCGCTTATGGATTACGGCCAAGGGCTTAAATACGCCAAAAAAGCCTTAATCGCCCAAAACGAACTATCGTCAGATACTCTACTACCAGAAATCTTACATATCCACGCCCTCAACTTTTATGGTCAGGCAAACTACTACTCCGCTCAGCAATACTGGATTCAGTCCCTAGAGCAAGCCACCTTGGTTGAAAACGCCACCATTCAAACTGAATGCTTGATTGGTCTCGGTAATGTTTGGCGAATGGTCAGCGATTACAAGAATGCTATTGATGCACACAATGTCGCACTTACTGTCGCCAATGCCACCCAAATTCATTGGTTAGAGGGCAAAGCCAGCATCTTACTTGCTTGGGATTACTATCAAGAAAACAACTACATCGGCATGCTGACAGTCCTTGATAATGCGACTGAAGCGCTCAAGTTTCATAACGATCCAACCTGGGAAGCTGAGATTTGGGACTTTAGAGGCCTAGCTCTACTTGGGCTAGAACGGTTAGATGACGCCGATACCGCAACTCTCAAAGCGCAACAACTTGCTGAAAAGCATGATTTAGCTTGGATGAAGGCGCATTCTTATATCAGCCGTGCTCGATTAGAGATTCTGCGCAAGAACCATGAGACTGCCTCTGAATACCTCAAGCATGCTGTACAAGCTGCTTCGCGATTTGATAACGGAGAACTGTTGTCACAAATCTGTTTTCAGCAATCTGCTGTGGCTGAAGCAATGGGTAACGACAAAGAAGCCTACCTCGCGTTTAAGAATTATCGTAAGTACTCCATTGGAATGCTGCATGAGCAGAGTCAGCGTCTCAGTATGGATAAAGCCAATGAATCGAAGCGTCAATTGGATCTAAAGGCGAAGAAGCTGGTAAGTCGTATACGCGCTCAATACGATTATGACCCAGAGAAGAAGTTCACCAATGTAATACCAGAGACTCAGTGGTGGGAACAACTGATCGTCTACAAGACTGAACTTCGAGCATCAAACTACGCGGTTTTCTCACTTTACCACTCTAATCCAGACTACCTCGATAAAGCCATCGAGTTGGCGCATTGCTTATGCAACCAAGACGATTCTATTTCACGTCTGAATGAAAACCGTGTCGGATTTTTAATCCACAATCAGGACAATGATGCGCAACTACTCAGCCAAACGCTGCAATCCATGCTGGCGCTTTACCCATGGCAGCGTAAAGGTCTTGAGCCATCACCGCCAAAATTAAGAGTATATGGCATCCTCCAGTTCCCATTCACTATTGAGCAGCTTGAAGAAGAGGAGGAAATCTAGTCATGGAACAGTTAATAAGCAAGATACTAGACTCAGGCATAGACGTTACCTCCACAAAGAACGAACAAGCGCTACTACTCTGGGAACACGTCAAGCAGCATATTGCGTCTAACAGCCACGAGAAAGCGTACTGCCATCTAGCGATTGCCGAATGGCGACATCGCCTAGGCCAGCCGAGACTTTCCGTCGATGAGCTTCGCAGCGCGATTCGTTACCTAGACTCTGATGCAGAGCTGACAATCGATATAAAGCAAACCCTGAGTGAAAGGCTCATCGCTATCGGTGAATATGGGCAAGCACTCAATGAGTATGTCGATTTAACTAACCTTGCTATCGAACATGGCTTTATCGACCACTATGTGCGTGCGGTATTAGGGATGGGAGAGCTATGTGAGGCCTACGGTGATGATACTCGTGCACTTCGCTACTACCAGAAAATCGAAAGTATCGACCATGCCATCATGAATCGAGCACTACGGTTAAAGTACAAACTCCACATCATCGCGTGTAACTTGCGACAAGGCCACTATGCATCAGCACGGGATATGCAAGTAGAATGTGAAGATTTGAGCATCATGGTGAATGATCCAGCACTACAAGGAGAGGTAATCCTAAACCAGGCTATTCTATTGCGTTCAGATAGTCATTATGTAGAAGCGCTGCAGTGTTTGAGTCAAATAGCTAACCTAGCCGCACAACACAAGTCTTCTTGGTTGTCAGCACAGGTAAACCTAGAGAAAGCTCGCTCGCTCATCGGCCTTGACCGTATCGATGCGGCAATGATGCTACTGCATAGTTCACTTCGTCATATATCACCACTGAGCTCACCACTACTGGTAAACAAACTCTATCAAGCAATTAGCCAAATTTATGCCGATCAAGATCGCTTCAAAGATGCATTGGCCATCGAGAAGAAGAGCTACCAAGTCGAGTCAGACCTTCTAAAGCGCGTGCCTATTTCAGATCTCGGTCCACAGCAACTGCGTCGCTTAGCTCGATTTGAACTTCAGTTAAAACTCATTCTCTCAGAACAAGAAAATAGAGAACTTAAAGTCACCACCGAAACTCAGAAAGATGCGGTAGAGAAGCTCAAACAAGATGTGTATACCGACCCATTAACAGGTTTACACAATCGACGTTGGCTTGATATCAAGCTTAAAGATCTGATCTTGCACGA
Organism: Vibrio maerlii; assembly: GCF_003415655.1. Classification (GTDB taxonomy): domain Bacteria; phylum Pseudomonadota; class Gammaproteobacteria; order Enterobacterales; family Vibrionaceae; genus Vibrio; species Vibrio maerlii. The sequence goes on along the minus strand of NZ_QRHC01000002.1, from coordinate 648,207 downwards.
CAATGATTTTACCTTCTTAGTCGTTGATATAGACCACTTTAAGTCTATCAATGATGAACTCAGCCACCTTGTTGGCGATAAAGCGATCACTTCTGTAGCAACTGAATTGGCCAAATATTTTCGCTTTAAAGGTGCCTCATGCATCCGATTTGGTGGTGAAGAGTTTCTCGTCATCTTGGAAAACCACAAAGTCCCAAAAGCTGTCATGCATGCAGAAAATTACCGACAACGAATTATGCAATTTAACTGGGAACCGATATTAGGAGATCGAAACTTAACGGTGAGCATCGGAGTAACAGAGCATAGGCCGAATGAAAACACCCAACAGACCTTCTATCGAGCAGATAAAGCGCTCTATCAAGCAAAAGCGCAAGGCAGAAATCAGGTCTGTTCAGAAAGCTAAAGCCCCTATTTTTTAAGAGATTTCGATACTTCTAAAACAACACCCTTAAATTAAACAAAAATGTAAAAAGTTTGTTGCAAAACATTGTTGAATAACAAATACTTAAACTTAGTTTTGCTCTCAGCGACGATTAAGTGGATCCCTTATAGGTCGCTGAACATCTATATCTTTAGGGAAAGAGATTATGTTTTTGGACTACTTTGCTTTGGGCCTTTTGGTCTTTGTGGCTCTGGTCATCTTCTACGGCATTATCGTGATCCACGATATTCCTTATGAAATCGCAAAAGAGCGTGACCACCCTCACTGTGATGCCATTCATGTCGCTGGATGGGTTAGCCTTTTTACACTTCACACTATTTGGCCATTCCTATGGATATGGGCAACCTTATGGCGAAAAGATCGCGGCTGGGGCTTCAAAAAACTCGAAGCCGAGCAGAAAGATATTCACCACCGAGTTGAAGAGCTTGTTGACCAAGTATCAGACCTAAAAAAAGAACTATCACACCTTCGTGCTGTACAGGCCTCTTCACTGGCTAAAGATCAACAGGTTCAGCCGCAAGAGACAACAGAATCTAAGCCAGCACAGGGAGAGTCATAATGGATTTACTACTCATTGCTACTTATGCCGCTCTGTGTGTTGCTATATTTAAGATTTTCAACATCCCACTAAATAAATGGACCGTGCCGACAGCTGTGCTTGGCGGTGTCGTGATCGTCGGTACGCTGATCTTACTGATGAACTATAACCATCCATTCACTCAGATTGGTAATCAGGTTTATACCACCACACCGATCGTTTCTGGGGTACGTGGCAAAGTAATCGAGGTACCGGTTGAGCCAAATGAACCCTTACAACAAGGTGATGTTCTGTTCCGTATCGACCCAATCCCATTCCAAGCCGAAGTGGATCGCCTGAAAGCTGATATTGCTGAAGCTGGGCAGGATGTCTTAGGGCTAGAGTCAACCCTAAAAGAGTCTGAAGCAGCCAGAATTAAAGCGGTTGCTGAAAGAGATAAGGCAAAACGTGAATTTTCTCGTTATCAACGCGGTTTTGATAAAGGTGCTTTTACCGAGCAACAACTTGATACACGACGACAAGCATACAAAGCTGCTGAAGCGGCGTTAGAGGTTGCAGTCGCGAAACAAGAACAATCCCAAATCGCACTAGATTCTAACATTGGTGGCGAAAATACCGCGGTAGCAGGATTACTCGCACAATTACGCACTGCCGAGTTTAACCTTGACCAAACCGTTGTCCGAGCACCAACAGATGGCTACGCAACTCAAGTTGCACTGAGACCTGGAGTCATGGCTGTGCCATTACCTCTTGCGCCTGTCATGACGTTTGTTCCAACGGAGGAACAACTCTACACTGCCGCATTCAGACAGAACTCTTTACAGAGATTGAAAACTGGTTTTGAGGCTGAATTCATGTTCCGCGCAATTCCTGGCAAGGTGTTTAAGGGTGAAGTTATCGAAGTTATCCCAGCGATCGGTGAGAGTCAGTTCCAAGCGAGAGGCTCACTACTCGGTACTGATGCTTTACGCACTAACGGACGCGTGTTCGTGACACTGAGGATCAATGATGACATGAGCGAATACGACCTGCCACAAGGGACAGCCTTCGAAGTTGCGGTCTACTCTGACAGCTTCACTCATGTATCAATCATGCGTAAAGTATTGATCCGTATGAAGAGTTGGCAGAACTACTTGTACCTAGATCACTAAGTGAAGCCATTGAATCAATAGCCAATTATCCTCGAATAATTGGCTATTTTTTTTGCAAAATAAAATATAGACGTCTAGACAGATAGCATTCCCTATATTGCGAATGTGATGTACAATGCGCGCCCTGTTTAAATTCGCTTACAAACTCTTTTATTTTCGAACACTTTATAAGCGATATCGCAAATAGAATAATTTTGAGGAAAGCTATGAACTTCACAGCAAAAACGGTGGTTGTCATCGCAATTGGCGCCGCACTTTACGGTATTGGTGGTTTGCCTATGTTTGGCGTACCAGTGTTTGCAAACACAACGCTAAAACCAGCAATGGCAGTACTTGCATTATTCTCAGTACTTTTTGGCCCTGTTGTTGGCTTCCTAGTTGGCTTTATCGGCCACTGGGTGACGGATCTATTCGCTGGCTGGGGTGTATGGCTGACTTGGGTGCTAGGCTCAGGCATCGTGGGACTGGTTATTGGCTTATTCCCATCGCTAACCAAAAAACGTATCGAGTCTGGCCATTTTGATATGAAAGACTTCGCAACCTTTGTTGTACTTGCTCTCGTGGGTAACGTATTCGGCTATGGCTGTTCAGCATTCCTAGATACGGTTCTATACGCGGAACCGTTCACTAAAGTCTTCACCCAGCTAAGCATTATCGCTGCTGGTAACACGGTTCTTATTGCAATCGTGGGCTACTTCATTTTGAACTCTGTAGCGAAGCGCAACAAACAAAGCAGTAACCTTTCTGAGGACTAATCGATAATGACAATCGAATTTTCTAACTTCTCTTTTAGATATGAGTCACTGGATAAACCGACGCTAAAACATATCAATCTAAGGATAGAGAAAGGAGAGAAAATCGTTATTATCGGCCCAAGCGGTAGTGGAAAATCCACCCTTGGACAATGCCTAAACGGTCTTATACCACACGCAATTAAGGGAGAGTGCTCAGGCACTCTCTCTATCGCTGGTAAAGAGACAAATAATCTCGAGATGCATGATTACACCGAACAGGTGGGTACTGTTCTTCAAGATACTGACAGCCAATTTGTTGGTCTAAGTGTCGGTGAAGACATCGCCTTTGCGCTTGAGAATCAGCTCACTTCGAACATCGAAATGTATCCGCTCGTTCGCTCGACTGCGAAAATGGTTGAGTTAGAGGCGTTGTTGGATAAAGCTCCAAATGACCTATCGGGTGGTCAAAAGCAACGTGTTTCACTGGCAGGCATTCTAGTCGACGATGTGGACATCCTGCTCTTTGATGAGCCTCTGGCTGCACTCGATCCTAAAACAGGTAAGCGCACAATAGAGATCATTGATGATTTACATCGTGAAAGCGGAAAGACAGTCGTCATTATTGAACATCGCTTAGAAGATGTACTTCACCGTCCTGTTGATCGAGTCATCTTAATGGAACAAGGTAGTATTGTTGCTGATTTGACACCAGATGAACTCCTAGCGTCACCACTTCTAGAACAACACGGTATCCGAGAGCCACTGTACATCAGCGCACTGAAGGCAGCTGGCTGTTCTTTGTCTAACAGTCAATCACTGTCCAATCTCAATCAATTCGATGTCATTCGCTATAAAGAACAAATTCTGCATTGGGACGAGAAGAGTACCGCGTCATTACCTTTTGTTAGCGATAAAACATTGTTAGATATTCGCGGGCTTTCTTACTCATATGATGGTGAAAAAAATGCCCTTGAATACATCAGCTTTGATGTTAAGCGCGGTGAGTTTGTCGCCATTCTAGGTAAAAACGGCTCAGGTAAATCGACCATCACCAAGCTCATCATGGGTGTACTCGAACCTGACGCAGGCACCATTTCAATTGAAGGCCAAGACCTTTCTGAACTGACTATCTTTGAGCGTAGCCAGAAAGTAGGCGTGGTAATGCAAAACCCCAATCATATGATCTCTCATCATATGATTTTTGATGAAGTGGCATTTGGTCTAAGAAATCGCGGCTTAGATGAAACAACGATAAAAGAAAAAGTGCTCTCTACACTTGAGCTGTGCGGCTTACACAAATACCGTAACTGGCCCGTTGAAGCGCTAAGCTACGGTCAGAAGAAACGAGTAACTATCGCATCAATTTTAGTACTTGAGCCAGAGTTACTCATCCTAGACGAGCCTACGGCTGGCCAGGATTATCGTAACTACACCTCGATGCTGAGCTTTATTCAAGAACTGAACGATAAGTTAGGCATCACTGTGTTAATTATCTCTCACGATATGCATCTCGTACTCGAATACACGACACGCTCGATTGTGATTTCGGACAGTAAGCTGTTAGCGAATCAAGCCACAACGGATGTATTCACTCAACCAGAGTTACTATCAAAAGCAAACCTGACGACAACCAGTCTTTATGAGCTTGCAAACAGATTGAACCTCGACTCAGCACAAGCATTTATGCAAAAGTACATCACTCATGAACGTAAGAGCGATGCTGAACGCACTCAGCCACCAGCGATGAATTTGGAGGCTCAGGCATGACAGCTTCCAAAATGAGTTTTGGTATCAACTACATCGATACTCAATCACCATTACACAAACTAAACGGTATCACCAAGTTTGTTTTGTTCATGGCTTGGGTCACCGTTGTCCTGACGACATTTGATATTCGAATGATCACCGTATTAATCCTAGTTGGATTAACACTGTTAAAGAGTACTCAAGTGCCTATCAAGGTGTATAAGCCGCTGCTAATCGGTACATTGAGTGTTCTTTCACTTAATGCCTTATTCATGTATTTGCTCGCCCCCGACCAAGGGACGAAGTACTTGGGCACTGAGAATGTATTGATTGAACTGCCTGGTCGCTACTCGCTGACTCAGGAGACTCTGTTTTACTTAGTGACTGTGACACTCAAGTACTTCAGCATGTTCCCGATTGCATTGGTATTTGTATTTACCACACATCCGACAGAGTTTGCTGCGAGTTTGAATCGACTTGGTGTGCCTTACAAGATCGCCTACGCTGTGAGCCTGACCTTACGCTACCTTCCCGAGGTAAAGAAAGACTTCGTCAACATCATGCATGCTCAACAAGCACGTGGTGTAGAGTTATCTAAGAAGGCGCCATTAGTCGAACGTATGAAGAATGTTGCCAAGATCCTTGGTCCATTGATTTTCTCGAGTTTGGACAGAGCCGATGAGATCTCAAACGCAATGACGCTACGTGGGTTTGGTCGTCACAAGTCGAGAACTTGGTACAGCTTGAAACCTCTAACCACGCAAGACTGGTCAGTAATCGCCATCGTTATCACCATAGTGGTACTCGCCGTCACAAAACGAGTTATCGAAGATCAGCTCTTCTGGTACCCATTCTAAACAAGAAAAAACGCCTCGAAAGAGGCGTTTTTTATAGCATTTTCTGCCGCTCTATCTCACAAGGACTTCATCATCCAAACATCACAGCCATTGTGAAATGTTCCTTCAAACGGTTGTGTTAGATGCTTAAAACCCATTCTTTCATACAAGCTAACGGCGTCAGTCATGTTTGATAGTGTATCTAGATAACACTGCTCAAACCCTTGGTTTAAAGCAAACTCTAAGCACTGCTCTGACAGCTTACGGCCAAGCCCCAAACCACGACTTTCTTTTAGTAAAAACAGCTTTTTAAGCTCGCAGACATCATCACGGTCATTGAAAGGAGCAACACCACAGCCCCCCATCAACTTGCCATTCACAAAGGCCAGCAAGTACAAGCTCTTTCTATCGAATGTGTAGTGTTGACTCATTGCCCTCACTTCATCATCAGAAGGACCAAAACCTTCGCCAACTGCGCCATATTCAGCGCCTACACTTTGTATGATATGACACAAAGCGTCATCATACTCTTTGCTCACTGGAGCAATTACCATTTCCATGAGTGCCTACTTCAATCCTCTAACACCTGATGAGACTCAACGTATCTCTAAACTAGCGCCAACTCAATACGCGGACTTCATTACCTTCACTCGGTTTTTTTGGAATATTGAGAGAAAGTAACAACGAGACACCGGCCATCGCAGCGCCAATAAAGAACACCGCAGAGGGCGATACCAACCAAATAACGCCAAAGGTCACTGGAATCACGACTGCAGCAATGTGGTTAATGGTAAATGAAACACCTGCTGTTGAAGCCATATCCGCCGGGTCTGCAATTTTTTGGAAATAGGTTTTGATTGCTAGAGCCAATGCAAAAAAGAGGTGGTCGATGACATACAAAGCCGCCGCCCACTCTGCACTGGTCACAAGACCATAGCTAACGAAGACAAATATCAACCCTACATACTCGAACATCAATGCTTTTCGTTCACCTACAACACCAATGAACTTGCCGATTTTCTTAGCAAATAAGAAATTGAACAGGTAGTTAATCAGGAAAAGTAACGTGATATCACCAGCACTGTAACCAAACTTCTCGACCATCAAGAAACCCGCAAACACGGTAAAGATCTGTCTTCTCGCACCACTCATAAAGGTTAATGCGTAATACAGCCAGTATCGCTTTCTTAGAACCAGCTTCTTATTTTGCGGTGTATGAGATTCAAACTGTGGGAAGGTAAACGCAATAATTGCAACAAGGACCAAACCAATGCCACCGCAGATGAGATAGACCCATTTAAAGTCAAGATGAAGCAGCTCTAGCATCACCCATAAAGCGCCGTACGTAAGCAAGGAGGCTAATGCACCAATGGAAATAAGCTTACCTAACATTTCTGGCGCTTCATCTTTACTGAGCCACTGAAGGGACAATGATTGCTTCAAGGTTTCAAAGTAGTGAAAACCTACTGACATCAAGAACGTGGTCATCAGTAGCCCCATTACCGATGGGAAAAAACCTGTCAGAGCTGTGCCCAAACACAACATTAGCAAAGCTAAAATCATGAAGCGTTGCTCACGTATGAAGACCAATACAAACACGGCAGTAAATGCCAAAAATCCTGGGATCTCACGAACACTTTGCAATAGACCAATATCAGAGCCATCAAAGTTGGCTCGTTCAACAACAAAGTTGTTCAACAGTGCCATCCAACTGGAAAAGGCGATAGGTACAATGATCGATATGATCACCAAAAAGTTCTGAGGCGTACGCCAGTCCTTTGAGTTCGTATTCAATTTATTCATCCAATCCATGAGCAAGAGTGCAAGTGTACACTCTGAGTAATTCGAGAGATAGTTGCGTCGAACCTTTCATCAATATCGCAACATAGGTATTGAAGTATAGCGGATCTATTTACTATTTCTTTCAATATGTTAGCGTGTCATAAGTCGTTGATATTTATCAGGAGGGAAGATGGATAAGTCAAACATCACAGTAATAGTCAGGCCGACGCAGCCAACCGATGCTGCAGCACTAGCCGACATTTTCAATCAACCAGAAGCACTAAGCGGAACCCTCCAACTGCCAAATGCTTCACCTGCAATGTGGGAGCAGCGCCTATCAAACATGCCACAAGGCGTCTATTCATACGTAGCAGAGGTCGATGGAAGAGTAGTTGGCAACATTGGATTTGAACACTCTCAAAGGCCAAGGACGTCGCACTGTGCTTCGTTTGGTATTGGAGTTCACGATGACTTTCATGGCTTAGGTATTGGCTCTAAGCTCATTGAAACCGTTCTAGATTTGGCAGATAACTGGCTGCAAGTGAAACGAGTACAAATCGAAGTGAACAGTGATAACCAAGCAGCGATCGCATGTTACAAGAAATTTGGTTTTGAAATTGAAGGTGAAGCCAAGTGCTCGGTGTTTCGCAACGGTGAGTATGTCAGTACCTACTACATGGCACGAATCAAAGCATAAACGCACTAAACACCCTTACTTGATCAAGTGTCCTGTAAGGGTGCTCAACCTATATCTTAAAATGCGTTCTTAGAGCACTTTGGGTTAAGGCTTCAGTATAGAAATTGATTTTCCAGTGCCCAGGCTTCCACCCCTTAACGAAACGATGAAAGTCAGCCCAAGCTAAAGAAAATAATGGGCGCCATGCACTTTCAACATCCTCACTATCTAGATGTGGGTGATATTGAAGCAACGCTAACTTAAGTTCAGAAAAGTAAGTATCTAGTATCCAAACCTCTTTATCTGCACACTCTTTAGGCTCGACCGCACTGCTCATGAACAAAGCCACATCTTTCATTGCACACCCGCCACCCACGTATTGAAAATCCACGGCAGCGGCTTTGGTTCCGTCGGCGTCAAAGCAGAAGTTCGCTAACTTGGCATCGCCATGAACAATGGTCTTATATGGACTGCTATTGAGGACCCTATCGATTTCTGCAGCGTATTGCTTTAACTCTACGTCATCCAATTTATTCAGTTCATCTGGGCGTGTATCTAAATGCCAGTATGTACCCGTTTCCCACAACCCTGTAGGTTCAACAGATATGAAACGAGCATGAAAATGAGCTAACCAACGCAAACAAGCCGCTAAGTGTTGAGAAGTAGCGACCGCCGTCGTGTACTCATATCCTGCGGTACTCAGATCTTCCATCAGAATATAAAAGGCATTGCCTGTACTCTTGGTATACATACCCTTTGGCCAATAGCATTGAGTCTTTCTGTACTTGGAATAATCTTGATACCAGTTAGCTTCCACCTGATAGGAGTGAACCTTACGTAAATGAGAAAGCTGAGTATTCCATCCTCTTGGATGCTCCCCACTCGACTCCAAGTCGACATATTTAACGATAATAGACTTGGGTATAGTCCCACCTTTCCCAGTCAGTGCAACCCTAGCCAACTCACCGTAACCACTCCATAAAGTCTGCAGGACTTCTACAGATGTAATCCTATCAGCGCCAAAGAAATCCTTGACCCAATCATATCGAGAATTCGTCATTGATTTAGCTGGTAAGTAAATGGGAGTATTGGTGGTACTTGTTAAGGTAGTGAGCGACGTAAGGGCAAACAGGGTTGATCTTGTAGCCATCTTTCTCAATAAGAGGCAAAACAGTTTCCATCATCACTTTTCCGTACCCTTTCCCTTGAAGCTCATCAGGTACACGAGTATGAGTAATCGCCATCACACTCCCTTCCATATGATATTTAACCAATGCGTAGTAATCTTGCTGCAAATGCACGCGATATTGCTGTAATTCCGTGTCATGTGTCACACTATTTCCCATAATCTAATCCCCCAACTTTTCTAATTACTGTTATAAATTGAAAGTATGAATACGAATGAATAAAATCACAATTAAAAACGGTTCACGTTTTACTTTATAAAATAAATCAACGTCTTGGAGTTAGAGGATGAATCAGGTTCGTTCACCGGTTCGTGAACTAAGAACACCCATGCAGGAGAAAGTAACCACTCGAATGAACAGCACCGACGCACTTGCAATGGTGGCTCATGGTAGTGAATTACATTTTTCGATAACCACACCTGTCGGTACCAATATTACCGGTACGACAGCATTCATCGGTACTCATTCACACAACTTCATATTAATTGAAGTACCGGAGATGTCGAAAGAAGACTATCAGTTCTTTTTTCAAGCTGGTTTTTGGCTTAACGTTCGAGCACTTTCACAGCGAGGTGAAGGAGCAATTATTCGCTTCCGTAGCCAAATCCAACACATTATCTCCACGCCAATTCCTATGGTAATGATATCCATCCCTACAACGATGGAAGTTGCTCAGCTACGAAAAGAACCTCGCTTTGAAGTGAATCTCGCCGCTAAAGCCATGGTCAATCAAAACAGATTCAGTTGTGAGGTTCGTGACTTGTCCAAAAATGGATGCAGTTTCATTACACCAACCCTAAGTAAAGCCATGCATGTCGGTGACAACATTTCGTTGCACATCTCTATCAGCAGGCAATCGGATGTCTCGATTCCTCTTACCGGTTCAATTTGTAACATTCAGAGCTCGAATCACTACAACCGTTACGGCATTAAGTTTGAAGACTACGGCTTGGAAAATGCGAAAAAGCTGCTTGCGAGACTCAAGTTCGATGGCTCTAAGCTGTCCTTAAAGTCGAACTGATTAATCTATTTAGACCGCTCAGATAATAACAAGGCCGACATTCGTCGGCCTTGTTATTTGTCGGTGTTCTACTTTCTTAATGCATTAAGCTTCGCTTGTGCAATTCCAAAGATGGTATCAATCGGGTAACTTCCTTCATCACTCGACACGCCAGCTTCTTTACCCGTAAACAATTTCACGGCTTCTGTCACATGGTCGATTGCCCAGATACTAAACTCGCCTTTTTCAACCGCTTTGACAATGTCTGCGCGCAGCATCAAATTCTGAACATTAGAACGCGGAATGATCACCCCTTGTGAAGCGTGGCGCCCTTTGATAACACACACGTCATAGAAGCCTTCTATTTTCTCGTTTACTCCGCCAATAGGTTGAGATTCACCAAACTGGTTCATCGAGCCAGTAATCGCAATATCTTGACGATTTGGCTGCCTCGAAAACGCCGACACCACCGCACAGAACTCAGCCATACTCGCACTGTCACCATCTACACCACCGTACGATTGCTCGAAGGTAATGTTCGTCGTCAACGGAACACGTGCCGTTTTACCAAATACAGATGACAAGTAGGCAGATAAAATCATCACCCCCTTGGAGTGAATGCTACCGCCAAGGTCAACATTTCGCTCAATATCAATCACTTCGCCTTCACCAAAAGCGGTCGTTGCGGTAATACGGTTTGGCGCACCGAACATATGGTCGCTCGTTGCGAGTACAGACAATGCATTCACCTGTCCTACTGCTTCTCCTTCGGTTCGCATCAGCGTCGTGCCATTGGTAAAACTTTCCATTACGCTGTCTTGTAAGCGGCTCACCCTAAGCACTTGATTTGATAATGCTTGCTCTACATGGCTAGAACGAATCAAGTTTGATTTTGCGCTGCGTGCGACATAATTAGATTCTCGAAGTAGATTCGCAATATGCGCTGAATGAAGCGAAATCTTACCTTGGTTTCCTGAAATGCGAGAGCTGTGCTCAATGATGCGAGCAATGGCTTTTTTATCGCAATGCAGCATTTTATTGTCGTGCACGATGCTGGAGATAAAGCGCGCGTAATGCAGCTCTGAATCCGGGGTTCTGATCATCTCATCTTCAAAATCAGCTGTGACCCTAAACAGCTCGCTGAACTCTGGATCATAATGCTGCAGTAGTTGATAGGTACGATAGTCACCAAACAGAATGATTTTCACATCGAGTGGGATTGGTTCTGGATCTAACGAAACAGCGCCTGTCAGCGTGAGTTCTTTCTCAAGCGAAGTAAAACTAAGCTGTCTCGAACGCAATGCACGCTTAAGCCCATCCCAAACATAGGGCTGCTCAAGCACTTTCACTGCATCCATCAATAACACCCCGCCATTGGCTCGATGCAATGCACCAGAGCGAATCAATGAGAAGTCGGTAAACACGGTGCCTTTGAATGTCGCCGTTTCAATGTAGCCAAATAATGAGTGATAGTTAGGGTTCTCTTCCACTACGATCGGGAAGGCTTCCTCTTTTTGACTAACGAGAACGTTAACCTTGTAGCGACGCGGCATTTTTTTGTCTAAAGAGGCGGTCGCGATTTCTGCATTCTCACCACTCTCTTCAAGGAAAATGTCCGCATTCTCTACAATATCTTTTTGTAGTTCAGTGAGATAACGCTTGATGTCTGGGTAACCTGCATAGTCCTTTTTGAGCTGTTTAATAAAATGAGCAATGACATCTAGCGTCACTTCATCATTCAGTTTCTGAATCTTCTCACTATAGAACTCCTCCCACTCCGTTAACTCACGAACCATGCCACGCAATTTAACTTCGAGCTCATCAATTTTACTCCCAAACGCCTCCTGCTCTGATTCCGGTAATGCATCAAACGTTTCTTCAGTATGCTGCTCTTCACCGTTCATCGCGACGAACTGATAATCACCTTGAGTTGTTAGGGTCAAACTGATCCCACGCTCTGCGGCTTCCTTACTGATGACTTCCAACTCAGTTTGCTGCTTCTGAACAAGCTGATTTTTTAACTTATCGGCACGAGAGAAGTACATTTCGTTATCAAATGCAAGAGGCATCGCTTTTAGCAGCTTGGTAATCAGCTTATCGATGTCTTTCTTTAGCTGGGAGCCAACACCGACTGGAAGCTTTAACACTTTAGGCGTTCGAATATCATCAAAGTTCGCCACATAGCACCAGTCAAACAACATGTCACTTTCGTGCACATGTCGACTCAGGTAACGAAGGATCATAGTTCGCTTACCCAAACCGTTTTGGCCAATGGCATAAATGTTATAGCCTTTCTCTTTAATCGACATCGCAAACTCGACCGCTTTTTGCGCTCTTTCTTGCCCGACGATCTCATCGATAGGTGGCAACTCTTTTGTCGACTTACATGGCAGCTTTTCTAGCTCAGCCGAATGATAAAGCTGGCCTGGGTGTAATTGTTCTATCGCCATATACTGCTCTCGATTTTGGTGGTAATTACATTAACTATAGATGACTTCTATTTACATTTTAGTGACTTATCAGACAAACGGTTCCAATCGCTCAGCTTTTAACCGACCGAAGTTGACAAAAATTTCTAATATAAAGATGCAGATTTATGCAACATGTATCGCATTTATAAACATTGATTGCCAACAACATGACCGGGGTAACATTGCTGAGCGATGATACTGGGAAAAATTGAGGGGCTATATCAAACTTATCTCTCATTCATCTGCATATCAATCGGCATCTATTCAATATCAATATGAATAACGACACTGAACATCGTATCTTGCAGCTCCTCAGAACGCTTCCCTTTCTGTTGGTTCTTCTCTTTATCTCGCTTTTCTATTTTATAAATGTTAGTGACCAATCAAGCCGACTTGAGAGCTACCAAAGTAAGCTAATTGAAGAAACACTAGAAACACGTAAATCTGAACTTGCTCAACAGGTGACAACTACCGTTAATCAAATTGATTATGAGCGCAAGCAAACAGAGTCGGTTTTAAAGAATGAGATCAAACAGCGTGTCGACGAAGCACATAATATTGCTAAAGCACTCTACGAACAGAATAGTCTAGTCCAGGTCACCGACAGCAAGCAGATGATCGCAGAGGCACTCAGGCCAATTCGTTTCAATGAAAATCGAGGCTACTTCTTTATCTTCGATATGGAAGGCAACAATGTAATGCACCCTCTATTGCCTCATATCCAAGGAGAAAACCGTCTTTCAGCAAAAGATGCGCATGGTGTTGAGATTTTAAAAGAGCACATCGAGCTAATAAAACAATCAGATGACGGTTCTGCGTTCTACCGTTGGTGGTTTGCTAAGCCTGGGGAAATAGGTGAATTTGAAAAAATCGGCTACGGTCGTTACTTTGAACCCTTCAATTGGTTCATAGGAACGGGGGAATATATTGTCGAAGTTGAGCAAGCAATTCAAAAACAGCTCATCCACTGGGTTTCAACCATTCATCACGATCACGACGACAACCTGTTTATTCTAGATCGCGCAGGTAAAGTGATCGCACACAGCCAGCCTGAATTCATTGGTAAAGCCTTTCCAATGCTAGCCAACAAAGCGTTACTACAAATTGAACAAAATGGGCAAAACTCAGCCTTCATCCAACACACGAGTCACATTCATGAAATCGTTGGTGAGAATACAGAACTGCAGGATAAACTAAGCTTTGTCACTTTTGATGAGCCCTGGCAGTGGATCATTGGTTCTGGTATCAAACTTAGTGGACTTGAGGCAGAAACGGATCTTTTAGTTGAGCAACTACATAAACAGCACAACTCCGAAATCATCAATATCACGCTCATTTTGCTACCACTGGCAGCACTACTATCACTGTTCTCTTTTGCCTTAAGTCAGTACCTAAGTAAGCGATTTAAAAGCTATCAATTACAGATTTCGCAGCACTTCACTCAGCTTCAAAGCCAAAAAGAGCAGCTTCGTTATCAAGCTGAGCATGATGGCTTAACTGAACTACCAAACCGCACTCGTTTTGAAAAAGTGGCCAAGCAGCACCTTCTTCACGCTCATGCTCAATCCGGCAACGTCGCCGTATTCTTTGTCGATGTGGTTCATTTTAAGAGAATCAATGATCAATACGGTCACCAAGTTGGTGATGAAGTCATCAAGCAGGTGGCGAAACGCTTTCAGTCTGTTTGCCCTGTAAACGCAATTGTAGCGAGGTTTGGGGGGGATGAATTTGTTTGGAGCATTCCTTTCCAACGAGAAGGAGAAAGCTCTATCGAGCCGTATGTTCAAATGATCAACGGTTGTTTGAATGAGCCAATGGTAATTAACGACACCTCATTCGAGATAAAAGTCACCACCGGAGTAGCTGTCTACCCGAACGACAACCTAACCATGAAAGATCTTATGGCTCATGCGGATATGGCACTCACTTATGCTAAACAAAAGAGAAAGGGACAATACGCTCTCTACAACCAAAGCATTAATGATGAGCTGTTCCAGCAGTTGGAACAAGAGAACTAAAAGCCACCCGCCCAAGCATCAAACTCATCAATATTATCGAGCTCTGCTTGAGTTTTTGGCGCAGGATAGTACGGCAACCTCAATAGCTTTTCACTTGGCTGAAGCTCCCACTCTGGCGTCATTTTTAGGCGAACCAATTCAGAATCCAAAGATTTCTTGAGGAACATGTAATATCCGTCAGTATGAGTATTTGCATAGCTTGCAATGAGGTATATCTCACCAGAGGGTAACTTAACCTTTCGACCCAGTGGATAGAGTTGATGAAGTGCAAAACTGACTTCAGCATCCTCAGTAATACCTTGTCTAAACTTGGTTAAGCCGATAACCGTTGATGTCTCTCTATCTCGCCATCCAGTAAGAAATAAGCCCGCTTTCGAGTCCTTGAATGGCTGCCCAATAATCTTACCTTCATTAGTAATAAACTGAACCTTCAGTTCATCCCCATTTTCTTCAAGGATTGATAAAAATTGCTCACCGGTTTTATCTGCTAAAAGCTTCATACCCACTACTCACTGACTACTCTAAAGGGTTAGAACGCGCAATATAGCATAAGGTAACCTAAGATTGGTATTCAAAGTCGCTTGGCTTTTTGCGAAGGTATTGTAGAGCCGTATTGAGGTCATGCTTTTTGAGTAGCCTATACATAGTCGCACGAGAAACTCCCAGTAGCCGCGCCGCATCTACCACTGTGCCACCACTATTCCTTAGTGCTCTCAACAATTGCTCTTTTTCAATGGAATGAGAGTGCGATAGCGCATTAACATCAACGGTACTCAGCTCTAGAAGCTCAGAGGAAATGAAATCACCTTCACACATCAATACCGCGCGCTTAATAACGTTGATTAGCTCTCGAACGTTACCAGACCATCCATGTTTGAGCATAACTAACTTGGCTTCCTCACTGAACTCTAAGGGCAAGGAAGAAAACTCTTCAACAAACTGATGCTTAAATTGCTCGGCGAGGAGCAAGATGTCGTCACCGCGCTCTCTCAATGGCGGCGACGTTAATGTCACGACATTGAGGCGGTAATACAGGTCTTCTCTGAACTTACCCTGTTCAATCGCTTGCTCTAGATTGACATGAGTAGCAGCCAACACCCTTACATCTACTTTCTGAGACTTATGGCTGCCTAAACTATCAATCACACCTTCTTGGAGAAAGCGCAGCAAGTTAGCCTGTTGGCTCAAAGGCAAGTCGCCAATCTCGTCTAAAAATAACGTACCTTTGTCAGCTAAAGCCACTTTCCCTGGCTTAGCTTTATTTGCACCAGTAAAAGCGCCTTTTTCATGACCAAACAGCTCTGAATGAACCAAGTTTTCATTCAAACCACCACAGTTCACCGCGATAAAAGGGTGATTCTTCCGTTTAGAGGCTTGATGTAAAGCACGTGCAATCAATTCCTTACCCGTACCACTCTCACCACGTATTAGTATATTCACGTCCGCCGGCGCTACTCTCAATATCTGACGATTCAAAGCTACTATCGGAATAGATTGACCACTAAGAGCTCCTGCCTGGTGTTCAATAGAGCTTGATGAAGTCCCGGGCTTTGCTCTTGTCGTTTCAAGTTGAGCTATCCCAACTTGATGACCTAAAGTCTTACTCAATTCATATTCTGGAAGCGGGCTGGTATAAAAGTCGACACAATAGCGAGAGATACAACCCAATTCATGAGTGGTCAGCTTGGCACGTTGCTCTTTGTCTAGATAAGCGATAATTCGCAAGCTAGGATGGTGCCTCGCAATAGCTTCAAGCTGAGTCAAGTTAAGGACGTCACAAGAAAAGTCGATGACCAAAACCAACCTCTCCGCTTGGTGAATAGGCAACTCATTGGCACTCAGTACTGGCAAAACCTTATAACGCCATTCATATTTACACAGGAAATCAGACCAAAGAGCGAAATGGCTGCTTAATACAATGATTGAAACCGAACGGTCTTGTTTCATAGTTAAGCCTTATTTTGGATTCATTGTTATTAGAAACGATAAGGAAAACGTACGCTCACAGCATAGTCTGCAGCATCATCACTTAGTCCAGAGCTCACCTGTGTCACCATACTGAGATTCTCTGTAAGTGCCATGGTCGAACCTATACCCAGCGTGGCGTTATTGGTATCACTACCTGTTACGTCAACCCAACTACCTCCTCTTAGACGTTGTTTCGACTCTTTACTCATCGATTGACTGAAGTTCAGCGCTAAACTCATTCGTTCACTAATCGCAAAAGCAACACCGATACCATAATCCCAAGAATCGCCTAGTTTAACGTAACCTTCTTGATCACCATCTGCGCTACTGATATCAGAGAATTTTTGTTCAAGTTGATGAGTGTAATTAAGGTTGAGGAAAACGATCGCTGGATCGTAAGTTTTGACGATGGATATTCCAGTACCTAGCCCCCATACACCGCTTCCTGTCGGTAAAGAGTCTGGTGTATTGAGATTGCCAGAATCAGAACTGCTGGTTGCGATGCCGTACGGGTCTTCCCCTGTTGGAGTGGTGACACGAAAATTCCAAACTAAGTCAGGGTAGTCTTCAGTTTCTTTGAGTAGTCGGTAATAAACACCAGCGCTGATGTCACCGATCCCTGAACTATCCACCTTACCGGACTCTAAACCATCACTGGAGTTGTTTTGTCCCACCGTTTGATAGTCTGTCCAGCGATAAATCGTCGGAACCACTAACTCTACTTGCCAGCGATCATTGATCGTGTATCGCCCAGTAAAATCAACATTAAAGGTATTTGAACGGACTCTATCTAGATTGATGTCACCCAAGAAGATTGAATCGAGTGCTAAGAAGCCACTTAACGTGAGATCTTTTCGATCAAAGTAGCTATAGCGAAAAGCTGTTTCGACCGTCAGCTTACGGGTGAAGACATTACCCGCTTCTTGATAAACATCTTCAGCACTTCGGCTCCTTGGGGCCGACTCCTGAACCTCTGGCTCCCTCTTTGCGATAACTTGAGGTTGATTAGCCTGAGTTTCCGGGCGAGGCGGAGTTGGCGCTGTCACATTTTGTTGAGCATTGACCTCAACGGGCTCTGGAATTGTAGAAGACGTACGCTCAGCTTGCTCTTTCAACTGCGATTGCATCTCAGCAGAAACACGATTGTTCTTATTAACTAAGGTTTCGATGTTACCTTGATGATCAATCAAAACTTGTTGGTGATTATTAACCGCTTTAATCACCTGTTGCATAACTTGCTGTTGTTGCTGAATTTGAGCCTGTAGTTGAGCGTTTATTTGTCTTTGTCTTTCTAATTCTTGTGCCACTGTCGTTGTTTGAACCTGTCCACCTTCTGTGTTTGCTAATACCAATGAAGGGGCAAGGCCTGTCAGCGTATAGCCGAACAGTACTAGCGAATTCCTTTTCATTTTCACTCCGATGTATGAAACTCGCTAAATATTAGACGCTACTTTCCTCATGAGCAGTCTCATGAGTGAGACACTGGGTATCTAATTCTTTCTTACTACTTCAAACCTTTTAGTAATGAATGATTTAAGCCTATTGATTTATTTTTGGACCAAGATTTGGGTAGTGCGATCTCCATCAACATATAATTGTTCACCACGAGGTCATTCCCAGAGAGGTGAATCCCCTGATAAGCACCTTTTGATGTTGTAAGGCTTCTGATCTCTTGAATCGCTACACTGCTCTCGCTCAAATTGACCTGATAGCCAACTCTCACCTCGCCCTGACTCGCATCTATCGATTGATAGTAATCAACATTCGAGCCATCGTTTACCGACTGTTCGCCTTGCGTAATATTATCCGTAATTGCCGCGTAATTTGCACCTTGGTTACCGTACCCTTCAATTTGTATCAACTGCACCATACCACCACCTTGTGTATGAGCCTGAGTAGGCGTTGTCGATCCAAGTGTACCGTTAGGTTTTATCTCAACCGTCGGTGTCAGTGTTCCAGCACTTTTACTTATAGCGATATTCATTCCAGCAGAGCCGTTGGTCTGCCCATCACTCCAATGCGTTAACATCTGAACACCGAAGTAGAGGTCTTCACTGGCTTGGGAAGCGCGATACTTACCACGCATATGAGAGAGTTGCTGTTCTTCAACCAAGGTTGCTTGCATCGATTGCCAATCAACACTCGCAAAACTAGGAATAGAGACAATGCTAAGTAACGTCCATAGTTTGTAATTCATAATCGGTTCCTTAAAACAGCTCCGCTGCTGTAAAACCAAAATCCATTAAATTAGAAGCCGTAACCGGTGCAAATTGATCATCAAGTGATCGCACCGTAACCGGAGGGGAAGGCATCGTCAGTGGAGACTCTTGATCATAACCTTGTCCAACAATCGCTAACACAACGCCCTGCCAACCTTGCTCAAACTGCTCCATAGATAAAATCAAGTTGCCAAGTGCTGGATCGGCAAGGTAAACATTGCCATCTTTATCAACACGCTTAAGGACAACAAAATGACGATAGCCACGCACATCTAGCAGCACAATGGTAGGAATAGGGAGTTCAACCAACTTATCCGGAGGAATGTTATAACCTTGCACTCTTAAACCGAGTACACGCTCGACGTAGTTCTTGATATCAAGCATAGAAAAACCTAACTGCCTTGCAGTCTGAGCATCAGATACCTGAAACATGCCATGCATTACCTGCTCTTCATTGGTATCAAAGTTATAGCCATAACGAAGAAGCGTTGCGAGCGAAGCCGCACCACAAGAAAAATCCGTTTCTTGCTTAACGATATTAAGAAACTTACGCTCCTTAATACTCACCACTTCTTTCTCCATCGAACCCACACCCGGTACCAAACCATCGAGTACTACGCGAGCAGCCGATAGCTGAAAAGAAGCAAGCACGAACAACGTCAGTAGATAATCTCTCATAACACACCCTGTTGATAAGATGCCCTCCGAAGAGGGCATAATGATTTACTACTTAGTTTAGTTGCCACGAGAGGCAACAAGTGTCACATTGTTGCTTTGGAGGTTACCTACACCGGCCGCAACGTTGACACCGATAACACCGTTTGCACCCATATAGCCACCATCAATTGAAGCGTAGTTGCCCAAACTTTGGAACTGGCTATTAGTACCACTTCCATTGACATCAGAAACAGCAAAATTAGTTAACTGAACACTTTCCACACTATAGTCTGTAAAGCCTTCAAGCCCACTTACATTCACGGCACCTGCGTCTTGACGAGTTTCAGCTCCATTTGCCAAGCTACCTTGGACATTAGCCGCAGAAGCAAGTGTCGCATCGCCGTTAGTGACTTGCATAGCTACGTTATTTGATTGGCCATTACCGACACCCACTGCGATATTGGTACCTATAACCCCCGAAGCACCTGTAAAGACATTACCACCGAGCGTTGCTGTATATTGCCCTGGGACAGAGTAGTCAACTTCATTGATGACTGAAAGTTGAATATTAAGCGCTCCTGTTGACGCAGTTGAGGCATCGTTTTCAGAAACCGCGACGGCAACATTGTTGGTTTGAGCATTCAACTGTCCCGAGGCGATATTTACACCTAAGATACCGTTTGATTGATTGAACGAATTATCAAGTTTTGCAGTATTTTGGAAATCTTCTAACGTTACAGTCATTGGTGTACCAAGGCCACGATTTGAACCATCATTTGCTCCTTCATCCAAATTTGCACCAATCAATTGAGCATTACCAGCAACCGCTACAGACTCTACTGCTGACTCGTTAACAGATAATGCTGCACTGTTAGCTTGTAAGTTAGCTTGTCCAGCCGCGACGTTGACACCAATAATACCTTTTACAGAATTGTTAAATGAACCCGTAATACTCGCTTCGTTACTGTATGATTCATAGAGTGCGATATCTACTCCATCGGATTCTTGAAGGCTGAGCGCAGCTGTCGCTACACTTCCTAATGTCGAACTTGCATCGGAATCTGAAGCAAGTGCTGCGTTATTTGCTTGCGCATTCGCCTGACCTGCCGCATTGTTAACACCCACAATACCTGTAACACCATTAAATGAACCAGTCACTTTTGTAGTGTTCTCAAAGCTCATTGCAGTGTCATCATCACCAATCAAAAAAACATCACTACCAATGACTTCCTGCTCATTAACTGCAAGCACACCAGCAACGTTTGCAGAGGATGCATTAACGCCTGTTACGTTTAAAGGGGAAATATCACTACCTCCTACAGAAGAATTGGTTAGGGCTACATTGTTTGCTTGCGCGTTAAATTGACCTGCAGTGCTATTCACACCAACAACGCCAGAAACACCGCCAGTGAAAGAGCTATCGACAACCGAAATGTTAGTCGTTGAGCCTAGCTGTTCTTCATCTTCGGAACTCAAACCAGCTAAATTTTTTACAATTCGTTGAGTATTTACTGCCTCTACGGTTCCTAAGCCTGTACCGTCTGCACTTCGCGATCCTGCTGTAGAATCTGCATTATCAACCTGGACACCGATAGCAAGGTTGTTTGCTTGAGCATTCGCTTGGCCTGCTACGCTGTTCGCTCCCAACACACCAGACACACCAGACACACCACCATTGAAAGAGCCTGAAATAGAAGATGAATTAACTATCTCAACCATGCTACCGTTACCAATTACAACATCATTTCCTAGGGCGCTTCGTCCTCCAACATTCTGAGTATTATCTGATGAGATAATACGCATTCCATTAGCTGTACCAGAAACCGTATGATTTGATAGGGCAACATTATTGCTTTGAGCATTTGCTTGACCTGCGGCAGAGTTCACACCTGCAACTCCGGAAATACTACCAGTAAAAGAACCACTCACAATTGCGTTGTTATCTATGGCTCCATCCGATTCATCACCTGTTGTTGTAGTGTTGAGTTGCACTGTTTGCGTATTCTTGGCAGATAAAGCTAGTTCATCAGCATCGCCAACATCTTCATAATCTGCAAATGCAACATTATTGCTCTGTGCGTTTGATTGACCTGCACCAATATTGACACCTAGCACTCCTGTCACTGAACTAGTAAACGAGCCATTGATTTTACTGTCGTTATCAATCATCCCATCTTCTGAAGCGAGTACAATGTTCTCAGATATAGTTTGGTTATTCTCCACACCAGCACTTACTGTACTGCCTTCCGTACGGTCGCTATAAGTTGCAATTGCCACATTATTACTTTGCGCGTTCGACTGCCCAGCGGCAACGTTAACCCCAACTACACCCTTCATATCTCCAGCAAAATTAGTGTCAATAGAAGCTCTTGAAGTTAAGTCGATAGCACCAAGCTGATGCTCGTCAGAGGGCAGTTCCTTATTTTGTAGAGTAATAATTTGAGTATTATCTGCCTCTAATGTGGTTGTATTTGCATCACCGAGTACTCTACTTACAACGACATTATTAGCTTGGGCGTTATTTTGACCTGCAGCCACGTTTGCCCCTGCAATACCAGACGCAGTTTCAAATGAGTTGCCCGTTATTGTTGCATTGTTCTCATTGAAGTAGCCTTCAGAATTAGTTTCATCCAAATCAACGCTATCTGCCGTTAGAGTACTAACCGAATTATTAGTAACCGTTTGAGTTGAACTTGCGGCTATCTCATTCATTTCCATAGTGTCTTGGCTACCTTGGTCATCCACCCAACCGGCAACATAACCTACCGCAGTTTGGTTTGACTGAGCATTTGCTTGGCCAGCAGCAATGTTTGCTCCGATAACACCACGAGCACCGGTAAAGGCTCCACCTTCAAGATTAGCGTTATTTTGTACTTGCCCTGGATAGTCAGCTCCGTTCTGAATTTCGGAACCGTATGTTTGTACTAGATTGTTACCTGATATGGTCTGTGCTGAGTTTGCACCGATACTAACTTTATCTACAGGACCGTTGCCATTTGGCTCCATTACAGATAGCGCAGCATTATTTGCTTGAGTATTTGCTTGCCCAGCTGTTACGTTGGCTCCACCGATACCTTTAAAGTCCCCAAAGCTCGATGAATTGATAGATGCCGTGTTATCTGAAGGGTTTAAAGGATCAGGGATTGGATCATTTTCGGTATTACCAACATTGTTTGTGTAGGTAATATCATTATTTTGAATTGTCTGAGCACTATCAGAATTTACAATCACTGAAGTAACCACGTCATCACTAGTAGCTTCAACTCCTAGTGCAACTACACCCAGTGACACATTATTGCTTTGCGCATTTATATCACCAGCAGTAATGTTAGTACCAACAATACCACTTGCACCGATAAATGAATTAGATAGGTCAGCAGAGTTATCCTGGTAACGTCTTGGTTTACCATCTACAACGACCACATTGCCATCAACCTTCTGGCTATTATTACTAGAGATTGAAATCTCCGTTGCTTCTGTAAACCCATCAAGCGACTGTTGAGCATTCGTATTATTGGGTAGTTCTGTTAAAGGAACTCCTATTTCGATTTCTTCTACTACAACATTATCATTCGCAAGAGGATCATTAGGATCACTAGTGTAATTTGCATCTGCGCTTACATAATTAGCTAATGCGACAGAGTTTGATTGTTGGTTCGCCATACCTGAAGCAACATTTACACCAATGACACCTGCAGCACCAATATTAAACGCTGCATCTACTTTCGCCACATTATCTGGACCTAAAGAGTTAATATTATTGCCTTCCGAATCCGCATTATCATTTCGACTAAGGCCGCCAATCTGCTGGGTCGATTGGGCCTCTAAGGTCAGCACACCAGCATCTTCAGCATTCCCCATTGCCACATTGTTTGCTTGTAGGTTAGATATACCTGCAGCGACATTGACACCAATCAAACCAGACGCACTCGCAAATGGCGAACTAACAATATTATTATTTTCTACACTAACAATTTGCGCTGTATTATCTCCATCTCCCCCTTTATCTCTTGTTGACGTCAAGTTTTCGCCTGAGCTTCCTTGTAAAGATTGAGCACTAACACTCGCATCTTTCTTTGCACCTGAAGACTCAAGACGTGCGGCAATAGAAGCATTGTTGCTGCCCAGGTTATAATAACCTGCCGAAGTATTCGAATGGATAATACCAGAGGTTGCATTGAATGCATTTCCAGAGACCTCAGCCTCATTGGCGATGTTGGTACCTTCGATATTTTTAAAGTTAATATTGACATTATTATCGGCAGAAACTTGAATATTTTCAGCCTTCACGTCCAGGCTAGCCGCATAAGCCGGCGACGACAATATCGCACCTATCACGACGGCTAAGGGCACCTTATTCCATTGTTTTTCCATGGTAATCTTCCTCATCTCTAAGAGATCAATTTAGGGTTGTTGGCATTTGAAAGGTATTTCGCGCGGTATTGCCAGAACCGGCGATTTGGCTCATTTGAACCACCCCTGATGCACCACTTAAAGCATTTGGAGAGAGTTCAACAGAAAGGTTTTCTTGGGATATGGCTGGAGATTGACCCGAGGCAGATGCCCTTTGGTCACTCAAGTCGAACGATACATAGCCCGCCAAACTGTCGGGGCTAAACATCACAACGTTATGCTGATTGTTGGCGTCACCTGCAGCCAACTGAATACTGATATAACCGCTACTATCGTTAAAGGCTTGGCTTTGAACCTCTACTTTGGCGCTGTCTAGTTGTTGCGACACACCTTGATTCACCACAACAACCAACTGACGTGCCTTGCCCTGAGAGTGAACAAAGTTTGAGCTTTGATTGTTGTTATTCCCAGCCGCCACGTTAACCGCAACGATTCCCTCGGTTTGAGAGAAAGCCTTTTCTCCCAGCGTGACCAAGTCAGAAGCGAAGCTCTCTGTAGAAATAAGAGCAGTAGTAAGAGCACAAATGACTGAACACGTGAGCCCTAGGCGAATATTTTTAGTTATTATCATTCAACTAGCCATCGTTGTTTTTTCACGAACATGGTTAACGCAAACGATGTGCCAGAAGTTGCCTAACGATTAATCAATAAGTTAACTTAACTTTAGAGTGATTGAATGTCTCAAGTGATACAGAGAGTGTCTCAATCCATGAGACAAGGGCGACATACGGTATTAGTTTTTTCTCCCTTAATGTGGCTTTCAATCTTCAGAACAAAGCCATAAAACGTAGTGTTGTGAGAGCTCAAAGTAGTAATTCTTCATACTACTTTTCAATAAAGTAAAATTATTTTTCATATAAATCAACAAACTAACTATTTATCGCACTTGGTCCATATCACATTTATAGAAAGAGCACCTCAGTAACAATGGAAGAGTGTCGTTTTGTTGCTAGGCTCATGAAGGGGGTATACCAATGGAATGGGTCGTATGATTAACACTCAACATCAAATACTACTTCTTGGCGAAGAAAGTATGGTTACACGCTTAGTAGAGCAGCAACTTAAACAAGTAAGCTCGACAGATGTCATTCTTAAGTCAACCAAAGAGCTACCAAGCTTTTATCAATTGGAAGAAGAGTTTTTAATTCTTTTGGATTACTCAGACATCCATAATCTGATACCTAACGACTTGAGATGCATCGATAGGCATAAACATATTGTCTACAACGTTCCTAAGAATGCTTCATTGGGAATGTTCGTCCAATGGCGCGGGATCAAAGGTTTACTCTTCAAGAGCTCACCAGCTGAGCACCTAAACAAAGCGGTAGAAGAGGTGCTTGATGGCGGTATGTGGTTACCGAGAGAACTTTTGAACGCAAAACTCGAACGCTACCGACAGGTTTCGTTGCCTTATGAAAGTTCAGTATCCATGCTGACTAAACGCGAAAGGCAAATCTTAGATAAGCTTGTCCTTGGCTACAGTAATCAACAGATTGCGAGTGAGTTCTTTCTGGCAGAGAGCACAGTCAAAACCCATATCTATAAGCTGTACAAAAAGATTGGTGTTAGCTCGCGAAGCGAAGCGATTTCTTACGTATCTCGGGCACATGAATCTGCGGACGTTTATGCCATACATCCCGAATCACTTTAAAAGATTAGTCCTTATCATGTTATTCTCAAAAATGATTTGAGAATCATTCTTGCACCTGCCTAATACCGATACGCATCAAAATGCTTTAGTATCAATACACAATATTGATACGAGGCAACCCTATGTTTTCACTTCACTCTTCTGATGCACACTGCGCAAACCTTTCTAACTGGACGATCAAATCAGAGGTCAAAGAAGATTGGTCTATCGTTGATGGTGCTCTGCATATGTGTGTTCAGGAAGGGAACATCTGGGGAGGCTGGTACCAAGAAGTCTGCAACACGTTTGTCTATCCACATATCTCCGGGCAATACAGCGCTGAAATTCATGTAACGCTGACGCCAAGACTCACCTTCGAACAGGCTGGTCTCGGTATCTATTGGGACAACGCCAACTACATCAAGATCAGTAAAGAACTGTTCGATGGCAAGCTATCTCTTGTTTTTGTGACTGAACAAAAAGGTTCTCCAAAGGTGAACCAACGTATTGATTATCAAGATGAAAGCGTTGATATAAAGCTAGAGAAGTCAGACGGGAAAGTCACCGCTTTTTATCGCACAAACAAAGATTCTCAATGGATCACTATTCAATCTGTCGATGCGCTAGCAGGAGAAGAGGAAGGCTTGATGCTGTATACCTTTAGTGGTGATAAGAGCCAACCAAACGAAGCGGTATTCAGAGATTTGAGAGTTTCGAGTTAATAAGCTCTTTCGAACTTCGTCCTAAACTCCTTCGGTTTCATCTGTTTATACTTTAAAAACAGACGATTGAAGTTCGACAAATTGCTAAACCCAGACATCTCCGCGATCAGTGCAATAGGTTTATCGGATTGGATTAGCAGTGAGCATGCCTTACCCAAGCGTACCTGAGTGATGTAATGGCTAACGCTCTGCCCCATCGTCTTTCTAAAAAAGCGCCGCAGAGTGCTTTCGCTCATCCCCACTAACTCTGCTAGATCAGACAGCATGATGCTCTGAGTATAGCCAGCGTGAATTCGCTCAAGTAAAGAACCAAGTAACCGCTGTTCGCGTTTATCATTGTCCAACGAATACTGAGCTTGTTCAGCTAAAATAGGTTCAGCATCCAGTTGCTGCCTAAGTTTATCCAATATTTGTAACAACAGCGCCAACCGCTTGGCCGCACATGCCTCGTCTAGCTGTAAAAACAGAGGGAGTATGTCTTTCGCGACCTGCGGAGAGAAATGCAGCCCTCGCATTGCCAGTTGCATCATTGGCTTAATCGGTTTGCACTCAGGAAATAATCGTGTGACATCATCTAACCACTGCATATCAAACCACAAGACATAAACCTTCTGCCTTTTTTGTTGATTGACACTGACACGAGACTGCCAAGTATGCGGTATATTGGGCCCTAGCAAGACCAAATCTAAATCGGCATACTCAGAAACTGTACCGCCGATATAACGCTCTCCTACGCTGTTTAAAGTAAGCGTTAACTCAAACTCAGGGTGGAAGTGCCATTCGAATGGGATCTCCTCTAAACGACGTATCAGTAACTGCCACGAACTGTCTTTGTCGTACTCTACTTTTTCAAACTGCGCCTTCATTAACAATACAAACCATCTACACAAATACATAAATTCGACCAAAAAGTATCATTAATTGCTCAACTTGTATCACCAAACGCCTATATTTGTTGCCAGAATGTGATCAAGCAGAAAGCTCGTCTGTTTATAACTCTATCTATTTATAACTATAAAAATCAGCCCTACATAAGGATTCCACATGAAGAATAAATACGGTTTTGGTGACAATGCTCCTGGCAACAACAGTGTCTCCAATATCAATTCAGCACAATTAAAAGATATTAAAAAGCAGCTACCACTTAAACAGCTAACCCAAGAGCAGTTCGACTTTTGGCAGCACAATGGCTACCTGGTGATTCCACAGATCATTTCTCCAGAGGCTGTAAAACGCTCACAAGACTTCTTGTGGGAGTTCCAAGAGATGGATTCGAATAACCCCGAGACTTGGTATCAAGCACAGCGCCGAGACCACGCGATGGTAGAGCTAAACAACTCTGGCATGGTTGAGTGTTACAACAACCAAGTATTGTAGGACAACCGCCAGAACGAGAATGTCTACAACACCTTCGCCGATATTTGGGACCAAGAAGAGCTTTGGGTAACGATAGACCGAGCGAACTTAAACCCACCAAATAAATCAGGTCGTGAGTTTGGTGGTTTCATTCATTGGGATGCGGATTCGTCTTTAGATCCGCTACCCGTCAACGTGCAAGGAGTGTTAGCTCTATCAGATACTAATGAAGCCGCGCAAACGGGTGGGTTTCAGTGCGTACCAGAGCTCTACCGCCAACTTGAAGAGTGGCGCAAAACACAACCGGAAGATCGCGACCCTTATGTACCCGACCTATCCGGGTTTGATGTGGAGTTCATCGAAATGAAAGCTGGTGACCTATTGATTTTCAATAGCTTACTTCCTCACGGTATTCGCCCAAACCAATCGAATCAAGTTCGCATGGCTCAGTATATTTCCATGGTGCCAGCTGAAGAAAACAACGATACCATTCGTGATTGGCGCGTGAAGTCATGGCAAGAAAGGCTCGCACCAGAGGGGTTTGCGTTCCCTGGTGACCCTAGAAACTGGGAGCAAAATAAATACCCACGTGCAGAACTAACACAACTGGGTGAGAAACTACTCGGATTAACCAAATGGAAGGTAGCTGAAGAAGCGTAAACGAACTTGAACTTCATCTAACAAGGCCTCTTGCATTCATAACCAATGCAAGAGGCATTTTTCTTCTGATTTAAGCCATAGAGTGAAGACCAATCATATTCCCTTCACTATCGGCAACAACCGAGATAAAGCCGTGTTGACCGATGGCGAATTTGGGATGCACAACCTGACCTCCAGCACCATCAACTCTCGCCTCTTCAACACTGCAATCTTCACAGGAAAAGTAGACCATAGTACTGTTGCCACCTGCTGACACATTCTCCATTTTTGCCAAGGCACCGGCCGCTCCATAACTCTCCATAGAAGATGGGAATAGCCACATCTCCACTTCCATCTTGCCATCACTCTCAAGTAACTCTAGCTTGGTATCAAAAACGGTTTGGTAAAAATTGATCGCTCTCGGCATGTCGTCAACGTAGATTTCAAACCATCCAACTGGATTCATCATAAGTGGCCCCTTCTTACTATCATTAACACCTATAAAGCTAGCTCATGATGTGAGTTTTGGCTGTCAGGAAGCTGCGACATTACCTATTTTATCCGTTGTCATTAAGCCTAAAGTTACCTAAGATCGCACCTCTTCAACCTCAAAGGATCAACCAATGCTGCAAATTTCCAACAAAATCACTCTGCAAGCATGGGAGATCCAACTAACCGCAATACGTGCCCAAGGTGCTGGCGGTCAGAACGTCAACAACATCTTTTCCATACTAGAACCACAAAGAACTACTCATGCTTAAAATCTCAAACAACGTTGAACTAGCTGAATGGGAAATTGAGCTAACGGCTATCAGAGCAATGGGCGCTGGTGGACAGAAAGTAAATAAAACGAGCACAGCCATACACTTACGTTTTGATATCAAGCGGTCTACTTTACCTCAATTCTACAAAGAGAGACTCTTGGCTCTGACCGACTCTCGGATCACCAAAGACGGCGTTATCATAATCAAAGCCCAACAGTACCGAACCCAAGAACAGAACCGAGAAGACGCACTAGAGCGCCTCAAACAGCTTATATTGTCAGCTACTGTAGTACAGAAAACACGTAGACCAACCAAGCCCACAAGAGCCTCACAGAAGCGCAGAGTAGACGCAAAGAAACGGAAATCTCAAACCAAATCTTTAAGAGGTAAGGTGCAATAAAAAAAGGGAGCAACAAGGCTCCCTATTCTAACGCGGATTATTTGTAATTTGCTTACCTTTATCGCTTATATAGCGGGCTTATAGCGTTAATCAAATTTGTCTTTCAACGCATCAAATAGCGCCTTTTCAAGATCTTCTCTTGACTCATTCGATGGCGTAGTAGCCTCAGATTCTATGTATTGTTTGTCATTTCCAAAGCTTAACATTTCTTTGAGAATCGAGAACTTAACCTTGTCATCTTCAGTTGAACGGTAAAGCGTTTTCAACTCCTGCATAGGCATTAAATCGTCTTTTAGTAACAAGAGCAATGACGCTTTCGATGGCTTTTTCTGCTAACTCGTAATTAATCATTTTGCACCTCCAGAGTAGCTAGAGCGGTCTTACGCAATCTTACGGATTTGCGCTTGCCTTGGTGACGCAAAGCGATGATGCCTTGTTTGTTGGGCTGTAGGATTACATGTGTTGATTTGTTTCGATACAGTTGGCTAGACGTATGTACTTCATAATTCGGATAATCTTCAACAGTTACCCAATCGCCAGTATCCTTATAGAGCGTTTCACGCATCTGCTCGAAGTTGACTTGGTACTCATCCGCTAGTTATTGAATAACGCGCGTCATGCGTTGTTTTACTTGATCGTTGTATTGCATATTTTCTCCCTGCCTCACGGCATTAAGTTATTATATTGATACCACCCAAATTCGTGGGAGCAAGTTATTGTTTTTCAGTTCCGTTACGCAAGCCTTTACGCCTATAAGAATTAATGCGTAAGTGCGTAATGCTAAGCAGTTGCTAGGTTTCTTCATACTCACCGTTGTCGACATACTCAACCGAGACATCTAAACAGCCTTCAAAAGCAGTTTCAAATTCTGTAACGGTCATAAACTCAACCCCATTTGCTTTGCCTTTATTTAAGACTTTCCGTTGGTAGTCCGTATCAATAGCGTGTTTGTCCAGTTTAGGGTCAACCACAACAACACGGTCATAGTGACTTTTCATACCTATCATTTTGTAAACTGAGTGATTCCAGCCCATCGTTGCAGCAGCATAAGCAGCACGCTGTTTAGCATTTCCCCAGCTACTCGCTAGATAGTCCGCTTTCTTCTTTTCGGCTGCTTGCTTACCACCCCTTGCACCGTCCGTATTCAGCTTGTTACCGTGCTTGTACTCAATCAGGCAATAGTTACCGTCCCAATCAATAACAACGTGGTCAGGCACAACCCCGTGCCCTCCCTTCCCGTTTTCATCGGTATCTTTCCAGCTGCTATCCATTCTCTCAGTGTTCTGGACTAACCCCATTTTTTCAGCGAACGCTTGCTCACCAGCACTGTTCCAGTTTGTTGAATTTGAATTTTTCATTGAGCAGCATTCCCCAGTTCACCAAAGACAGGGGTTAAATCTTCCCAGTTACCAGCTATCGCGTTGTTGAAATCTTCCTGTGTCCAGAACCCATCAAACAGATACTCACAAGCATCCCATAATCTTCGATTCGTAACGTTGTTGCCTAACCCTGCCTCGACCATTTTGTTAATCTTCAAACGCTTCTCACGCTTGCCTGTTGCGTCTCTACGTCTGTCAGCACTCAGCATTTCATAAACCGCATTCATCTTGCCTTGATCTCTTTCTGCCTGTGTCATTCTTTGCAGCTTGCCGTATTCAGCAGTGTAGAAAACACACTCTTGAACCCAATCACCCCAAGCAGTATTTCTAGATTTCATACCATGCAATTGTTTGTACTCACTTCCGCTAATCCCTATGGTTCTATCAAAAACCGTAATCGCATTTGTTGAGCCTGAGTAAGTAGGGTTTTCGCTTTCGCTCTTGTTAGCATGATGGATAACAAGCACTGAACAACCAACACTTCTCAAAGCAACGACCAGCTTGTTGACATCTCTCCAACTCTCAGCGGAATTCTCATCCACCAGCCCAAAAAGGACACGAACTGAATCAAGCACAACAAGATCATAATCTCGAGCAATTTCGATAAGATGTGCCCGCTGTTCAGCTTCCGTCAAATCAATAACCTCTTCGTTGACCTCACTTGCTATGTAATCAATATTCCCAAGCTCGCTGACCTCATTAGGGTCAACTCTTGAGCCAATCGAATTAGTGCTCATCTCACCATCTAGATACAAAACCTTCTGGTTTGTTGCTGCCTTCTGCCCTAGAAACTCTCCTTTGCTGGTGGCTAGGGCCTCTACCAGGTTGTAGCTAAATAAACTCTTACCAACGCCTGAGCCAGCAAAGACCATCATTGTCTCGTTCTTGTCCCATAGTCCTTCGACTAGTGGCTCTCGTTCTGTCATTCCAGCTACAATAGTGCTCATCTTGGTTTTCTTGAAAATGTTACTGAGTGTTGTTGCCATTGGTGTTACCTCGCTGTTGGGGTTTTAGAGTTTCAGAAAGTAGGTCATTGACTACTTTGCTCGGTGTTTGGTTCTTGTTTGTTGCCAGTTTCGAAATCACTTCTGCCAAATCTGGCTTCATTGCTATTCTCAAATTAAATCCTTGTTTTAAATGATTTTTATTTATATGAACATGATACTAATTACACACCAATAGTGACGTAAATTTGTATGCCATTAACCCTGAAATTAACACTCAAAGTCAGTTGGCCAATAAACGTAATTCCAGGACTTACCACACCCAACCTCAGCTAATAAAAAAAGCCATTCTATAAATCGTTACGCAAGCCTTTACGCCTATAAGAATTAGTGCGTAATTGCGTAATACCCAAACATAGGCACAAAAAAGGGGCTCTAGTAAGAACCCCGTTGAACAGCTAGATTTCCGTCAATTGGATATTTGATTTCTAATTCCAGTGTCTTTTGATCGTGCTCAGGCTCTTCCCAAGCTGCTTTGATACCTCGACTTGTGTTAAGCCTTTTTGTTTTGCTTCCTGAACCATCAAGCGTGTAGCAACAGCAATAGGCCTACCGCCTAGACTCCTGCCCTCTGCCCTTGCCTTTGCTCTGCCTTCCTCGCATCTCTCAGCTATTCGGTTACGCTCGAACTCAGCAACAGCAGCCATCACCTGAACCTGCAACTTACCAGCTGGACTATTCAAATCCATCAAGCCTAAATCAACCGAGACAACACTAATCTGTTTTTCAGCTAGAAGTTCCAACGTGCTCATGACATCAATCATATCTCGCCCTAGGCGGTCTAGTTTCATCACCACCAATTGGTCTTGAGCTTCCATCTTAATCAGCAACTCTTGGAAACCAGAACGGTCTTTGGCACAAACAGCACCACTCACCTTTTCACAAACAATTCGATGTTGCTCTATGCCTTGTTCAGCTAACTGTTCGGTCTGCACTTCCAAATCCTGTTCGACTGTTGAAACTCGACCATACCCAAATTTTCTCATGCTATCGCTCTCCATTAGCTGTTCGACAAAGCCCTTTGCTCTTCAAGTTCTCTGCTTTGGTGTCATATTGATACCGTCCACTTTAGCAAGGTATCATTAACAATCAAATACTATGTTGTTAACACCTCTTTCAGCTATCAAATTTAGGGGGCATTTAGATGTAAGTTGATGACACCTTTTAATACCGTTTTCTACTACGTATTTGGAATTACGCAAAGCATTACGCCTATAAGAATTGATACGTAACTGCGTAACCAGTTATAGAGTGTGGTTTACCTATCTTTTTAGGAAAAGCCCAATAGAAAGTTAGCTCTTACACAAATTACAGATTTGAACTTACGTCTCACCATCACATCTTCGATTTTCTCACAGCTAAAAGCGCTAAGAGCACTTCCCCTTTTTCAGCTAAAGCGTTTACGCTATATCTCCGACACCCTGAAACCCCAAATCTATTTGAAACATACAAAAACAAATAAACCGCCTTTCGACGGTTTACAAAATGGCAAATTACTCTTTGCTTTTAGCTAATTCCAAAGTTCCATTTAGTGTATTATTTCTAGATAAAAAATCGTAATAGATGACAAAGTGCTCTCCGGTTTTCCATTCTACCCCACCTAATAAAGCATCAGTAGAATCAAAGACATCCTCGTAAGTAGTACCGGATTGATCTTTATAAACAACTTTTAGAGATACCAAATCAGTGTTAGTTAACTCATAGTTATGAGTCGTATACTCAAACCCCTTTTCATTAAAGACAGGTACACCGTTTGAATAGTGAGTTTCTGCCGTAAGAGTATGACCTGATTTAGAATCAATACCTGTCAACACGGTCTTTTCTAAGTAATAACCCGCATCAATTACACTTTGATTAGCAACAAGGGTGAAAACAGCATAATCAGATGGTATACCCATGTCTGTAAGAAAAATCTGGTTCTCACCAGATGACACTTTCTGCTTACCTACAACAGGAGTGACAGTTGACCAGCTCACAGCAGGTGTTGCGTTTGGGTCTTCCTGATAGCTATATTTATTTGCGTAAAAATAAGTATCACCTTCATCTGTATTGACCGAGTACTCTTCAGAATAAAAATCATGGTATGCCGTATAATTCAAATCTAAAAGGGAATCTTCCCAATAACCGTGTTCAGATCCTTCATCTATTCTATTTTGTATTATGGACAATCTATTATTCGTAGCATTAACCTTTACCCAAAAATCGTTCAATCTCAAACATATATAATCGTATTCGCTGCAATATTGACCAATAGTAACTTCGGGGGTGATAGACTTCTCTAATCCATACCCAAATACAGAAAAAGTGATATTGGGGTCTTTATACTCTTCATTGCCTCCCCCACTATCTCCACCGCCACATCCAAATTAAGACATCGACATCAATAAAGCAAAACTTACCTTTTTCACTAGTTCATCCCTAAGATTAAAAATTCTGGAGAAATTTAATTGGGAATGAATTTATTTACTTATCATTTCACGCCAAGAATAAAAATAACCACACTACTAATACGGACAATCGCTAGTTTCTCGTGACTTTATACTGCTCTATCAAAGCTAGTTTCTCTGCTGGTGTAAGTTCAATTTTTGGTTCATCTGACCAAGCAAACCAAATGTGCCTTTTGTTGGTATTTTGTAAAGCAGTAGGCGCATCAATGCTCTTATACATGCACTTACTTTGTTGGTAGCCAAGAGCTATAAAGTAATGCAGAACCTTACCATTTTCAGAGTCAACTCGAGTCATTTCAAAGTAATCAAAGGTTTGGTTAATAATGTTTTTAAGTTCAACTCGAGCAGAGATATTCTCTTGTAAGTCTCCACTAGAAAAAGCCAAATCGATCAACTTTAGAGTTTCATCCATACTTTGCCGCTTGTTGCCTAAACCCTTACTACTTTCGAGCTCTTTAATACGATTATTGTGCTCTACAAGGTTCTCTGACAATTGATTTATTTTATTTAATACCAATGGGTTAGATAAATCTTCATTTATACTAAGCAAGCTCTCCAGAGCGTTTTTATCAGTTTCAACATCAGCACGAATAGACTCTATTTGCTTATCAATTTCAGCATTCTTCTCGTTCGGATCCACCCAGTGCAAGTGAAACATGGGGCTAAGAAAGTACTGTTTTAACCATTTTTCAAAAGCATCCATTTGGATGGCTCTCTGCGAACACAACTGGCTTCGATTCCCAATACACTGCAAGTAAAATCGTTGACGCTTTTTGACCAAACTTAAGTACTTACCACAACTACACTTACCTACATCCCTTAGTATGTTTCGATGCGTTGTAGTAGAACCACCTTTTTGGGTTTTGTATTTTTTGAGCCTCTGATTTATCTGGATTTGAACTCGACTAAAGAGATCATCATCAATAACTCGAGGGTAGTAATCTAGAATAGGCTCTCCGATAGGAGTAGCAATTTTGTTTGAAACAGTATTAGGTTGGTATTCACCTAAGACACTGCGGCTTCTCAACAACTTGCTAATTGTTGAACCATTCCAACCTCTACCTGTTGGACTTGTTACTCGCTCTTTGTTAAGCAAACCTGTTATCGAGTAATGCCCTAGCCCCTCAGCAGCCAAGTCAAAGATACGCTGTACAACACCCACATCCTGATTACTTTTAAAGCCGTCATTAGTTCTATCAAGCCAAAATGGTGCTTTGCTATGCATTGATTTCTCAGCACGCTTTTTAGCCCAGACAGCCTGTAGTCGCTTCGATTTGGTCTGACTCTCTTCGTTTGCGCGCTGCATGGTAACACCCGCAATAATAAAGTCAGTAAACTCAGATTCGCTGTCATTGGAATACCTGCGATTATCAACCAGCGTAACAACATCTACGTAATCTAGAAGCGCCCACAATTGCATCATTGCTGTTTTCATATTTTCTCGGCTAAGCCGATCTAAAGACTCCACCAATAGCACAGCGTCCTTTGGAATTTTTCCTTGCTCACAAGCCAACTTGAATTGCCCCAATCCAGCATCTTCTTTTGAGTTACTCCCTGTCCAAGCACTGACACCAAGATCTTCGAAACTTTGGCTACTCAACTCCAAACCATGTTTTTGGCAATAGTCCTAGGCCAACTTTGTTTGTCGCTCGATACTCATGCCTTGAGCTTGCTGCTTACTACTGAATCGCTTATAGGAAAAGGCTATCATTGCTATATTCTCTTGGTGTTTTAGCTCTTATAGCACGTTGGTAAAGAAGAAAATTACCATTTAACGCCTGCTATAATCTTTCGGGGTTATAGTAAGCAAGACAGTAAGGTCTCCTCTGCAATACACCTGCAATTTGATATCAAACACTCTACGTTGCCAGCAGTTTACAAAGAAAGATTACTGGCCCTGAGTGACAGTCGGATCTCTAAGCTGGGTGTTATCACTATCAAGGCTCAGCAGTATCGAACCCAAGAACAGAATCGAGAAGATGCGTTGAACAGGTTTGCGGAGCTTATTCGTTCCGCCATGGTTGAGCAAAAGAAACGTCGAGCGACTAAGCCAACTAGGGCATCAAAAGAGCGCCGATTAAAGGCAAAAGGTATGAAGTCTCAAACAAAATCGATGCGTGGCAAGATTTCTTACTAGAATTCTAAGATTTCTAGCTGAACTCGAATTAATTTGTCGTCTTTATCCAAACTCGATCGTCTTATCCAGTAAAGCCCCATTGAGTATAAATATGGGCCTATTTTCTTTTTCGAGCATCGAGGTTGATGGTCAACAGACCATCATTAATGCCGCTGACAACAATTTAGTTGAGGTTGCTCAACATCTAAAGATCAACATTCCTGCGCCTTGTTTAAAGAACAGACGACGGGATGGATGCTGTAAAGCATGCTTGGTTGAGATTGATGGTAAACGTGATTATGCCTGCTCCACCAAACCCAAATCGGGAATGAAGGTGACGGTACGCACTAAAGAACTTGATAACATAAGAAAAACGTCCATCAAGCAGTACAAACAAAACATAAAGGACGGAAACACGGATGCCTGTGACTGCTCTTGTTGAGCCCTTCTAGCTCGTCATGTACATGACCCACAACCAAAAAGCGAGCAGAGTAATTGTCCAAGCTGCATA
This sequence comes from Vibrio maerlii, assembly GCF_003415655.1. Classification (GTDB taxonomy): domain Bacteria; phylum Pseudomonadota; class Gammaproteobacteria; order Enterobacterales; family Vibrionaceae; genus Vibrio; species Vibrio maerlii. The sequence goes on along the minus strand of NZ_QRHC01000002.1, from coordinate 611,401 downwards.
ACGCACTTTATCGCGTTGTTTCTGCTCTGCACGCAACTTACTTGCCCTGCCAAGTGGGGTAAGCGCTTTTTCTTTTACCGCTTTAAAAACCTCTTTGGGTTCTGGACGATTTCGCCGGCGCTCAACAGCTTCGTTCGCGACTTGGGTATAGCGATGGCGTTGATCGGATGTGAAATCGAGCTGAGGATCATAAGGCTTGTGAACATCATTATGTTTACGCTGAACCATCATACTACCTCCCAAAATCACCTTTACTTACCTAAGTATATGTCACCATTAACGAATTGCTGTATTCCGTAATCTCGAAAGATAACGTTGAAAATAAAAGAGGAACAAAATTTATGTTTCTGCTCTCTTTTTCTCTGCCGCATTGGGAATACTATTACAACCATACTCGTTGAGACTAATTACATAATCGAGGTTGTTATGACTCAGTTCCCAAAAGACTTCCTATGGGGTGGCGCAATTGCGGCTAACCAAGTTGAAGGTTCTCATGTACTCGCTGGTAAAGGCTTATCTACGGCAGATATGCTTCCTTCAGGCATCCTTAGCCCACACCAAACTCGCGAAGAACGCACCCCGGGTATCAAAGATATTGCGATCGATTTCTATAACCGTTACCCAGAAGATATCGCTCTTTTTGATGAGATGGGTTTCAACTGTCTACGACTTTCGATTGCCTGGACGCGAATCTATCCGAATGGCGATGATCAAGAGCCTAATGAAGAAGGCCTTGCCTACTACGAGCGTATTTTCGATGAGCTCGCAAAATACGACATCACACCATTTGTCACGCTTTCTCACTATGAAATGCCATACGCGCTGGTTGAGAACTATGGCGGTTGGGCAGACCGCAAGCTTATTGAGTTCTTCGAGCGTTACGTAACCACCGTATTCGAACGCTACAAGAATAAGGTGAAGTTATGGCTAACTTTCAATGAAATCAACATGTCTTTGCATGCACCTTTTACTGGCGTTGGCTTGCAAGAAAATGCAACAGAGCAAGAAATCTACCAAGCCATTCACCATCAATTAGTGGCGAATGCTAAAGCAGTGAAACTATGCCAAACCATCATTCCAGATGGCAAGATTGGTAACATGTTACTCGGCGCAATTAACTATCCGTACACTTGTAACCCTGACGATGTCATAGCAGCGATGCATGAAAACAATAAGTGGCTGTTCTTTGGCGACGTGCAAACTCGTGGGAAGTATCCAGGCTATATGCTGCGTTACTTCCGCGAAAACAACATCAACATTGAGATGGAAGCCGGAGATCTAGAAGCGATTGCAGCTGCATCGGTCGATTTCATCTCATTTAGCTACTACGCGAGCGGTTGTGCAAGTGCGGATCCAAAACAGAAAGAAGTCGGTAACATCGTTGATAGCGTACCAAACCCATATCTTGAGAAGAGCCAGTGGGGCTGGTTAATTGACCCGAAAGGACTGCGTATTTTGCTCAACTTCCTATGGGACCGTTATCAAAAGCCACTCTTCATAGTAGAGAACGGCTTAGGTGCGATTGATGAACTGGATGAGAATGGCGAGATTCAGGACGATTACCGCATCAAATACCTGAACGACCACCTAGTGCAAGCACATGAAGCAATGCTAGACGGCGTCGAACTTATGGGCTTCACAAGCTGGGGACCAATTGATCTTGTTGCCAACTCAACGGCAGAGATGAAAAAGCGTTATGGCTTTATCTATGTGGATCGTCACGATGACGGCTCAGGCACACTTGAGCGTAAGCGCAAGAAGAGCTTCCACTGGTACCAAGAAGTCATTCAGACGCAGGGTGCGTCGCTGACTGAATAACCTCAAATGTTAGAAAGCACTCCAGTCGGAGTGCTTTGTTATATACACACCATATTGCGAGTTCGCATGTGAACATCTTGTAGATCTTCCAGCTTTCCTGATGCAATGATCTCTAGAGGTTTGCGACCGTCAAAATAACTCCCGGAATGCTTCTTCAGCATATAACCATTGCGTTCTTTCTCGTCTCTAACTAACAGCTGCAAACAATCGTGAATAGAAAATAAAAGATTAATGCGAGTTTGGAGAGCATCCGATTTACTAAGGATAGTGGTGACTTGCTGTGCACTCGCTCCCCATATGGAAAGGAGCTGTTCGGCTTCATTTACAGTTTTCATGATCATTGCATAGTTATCCTGTTGTGTTCAGATTTCCTGAGATTAAAAAGGGAGAGTCGAAACTCTCCCTGATACTCTTTATGAATATATGTGCGTTGCACAGATTTTGTTGCCGCTTGGGTCTCTTAAGTACGCCATGTAAAGCTTAAAATCCTCATTGCCACGATCCCCTGGTGGGTTCTCAATGCTGGTGCCACCATTCGCTAAACCAACCTCATGCCACTTATCGACAACTTCTGGGCTTAGTGCGGCAAAACCAACTGTTTGACCGTTACCTTGATGCGCATCTTCACCATTGATTGGCTTGGTTAAACCTAGCACTCCTGTTGGAGTACGGTAGATAATACGGCGGTTGTCATCAATGATGCCTTCACCATAACCAAGTACTGACATCACCGCATCATAAAATTTCTTCGACTTCTCAATATCATCGGTTCCCAGAAACACGTGTGTGAACATTCCATTCTCCTCATAGGTGTTTAGATCGATTGTTTATCTTATTTACGTTGGGCGACGGCGAAGTAAAAACAACCCATCACCACGATTTCTTTTAGGAATAAGGCTAGGCTTCTGGTTGAATCTTAAACTTGGGCACACACATCCAGATAAGTGCGAGTACAGCCAGAGCATAAATCATTGCTAAGCCAATTGAGACAAACACCAACAAGCACAACAGCATAGAGATCATAGCCAAGTTACGAGCAGCCCCTGTCAATAAACGGACTGCGCTCCACATGGCGAACAAGTATATGACGACAAAGATGCCATTGGCCAAGGTGAGGAACACTTCGATGTCAACTCCAGATAACACACCAAAAACACAAGAACACGCCAGTGTCGCACCTACCATCAAGGTTGCTCTTACAGGCACTCCGAAGACCGATACCTTGGCAATAGAGCTTTGTGGTCGATACTCACGAGCGAGCGCCCACACCATGCGTGAAAGGCTTTGTGTATACAGGTTGATCGTCGCGAAGCACGCAAGGAATCCAACAACACCAATTATCCAATTCGCTTTAGCACCAAACAATAGATCAGTAAGGTAAGGCACCGATGCGACGTTGAGCTCTGCGCTACCATAGGCATGATGCTTTAGAACAACGGTAGAAAATAGATAATAAACCGCTCCTGCGACCAGACAGCCAACGATGATAGCAACAGGGTAGTCTCGTTCAGGGCGTTTAAATTCTTCCCCCATATGGGCAAATGCTTCGATACCCACAAAACACCAAAACATCACAGCGATAGCCTGTCCAATGGCGCCCATATCATTAAAGGGTGATGAATGTGGGAGAGCGTCACCAACCGTCACCTCTCCCTTCCAGGCAAACACACCAACCAAGACTAAAATACCAATCGCAATCATGGTCTGAAAACGGCTTGATGCCTTGCTTCCTGAAAGGTTCACAACCATTAAAAGCGCAACAGTCAGCAGTTGTGCCAGAATAGGGGAAGAGAGCGAGTCAGGTAAAAACTGTTGAGCAAAACCACCAGCAATAGCAATGGCAGCAGGGACACCGACAGGAATGACACTAAGGAATAACAGCGCGATCGCCTTTTCCCATCGTTCACCAAACGCATGACGAACGAAATAGGACGCGCCTCCCGCATTTGGATAGCGCTTTCCCAACAAGGCAAAAGTGATAGCAATCGGACACACGGTTGCCAATAAAAACCACCACGCCCACAGCATTTGTTGCCCTGCAAGGCTCGCGGCTATAGCAGGCACCATAAACAGGCCAGTACCGAGCAATGTGGTCGACATCTGGCCAATACCGCCAATTAACGTGATTTCTTTTTTAAGTGAAGACATAGCGCTCCATACTATTTATCAATACAGCTCAGATACCGTAATTAAAGGCCCTTATAATAGCAAAAGGCAGTGATTCAATAATCACTGCCTGTTATAGATTTAATTACTTTTTTATTGGTTCGACAGTAGCGCTGTTTGATTTACGACAATCATGGAGAGTACATCACGATCACCCTCATCTTCACCATAACCGTGTGATTTCACCGCCCAATATGCACCTTTTTCTTCAATTAGTTTCCAGTCCCACTGGTAACCATCATCGAATGCTATATGAAGATTCCCATTATCTTGGAATTCCCACTTAATGGTTTCTGATGTTCCTTTATCTAATTTAGTGTATTTGCCGGTACCGTCGTCCATTAGCATCATTTGGCGCTTTTTCTTGCCTTTATTAAACGAAAATACCAACTCTTGATTGATCACCATATCATCGGTGAAGATCTCATATCCCCCACAATCCATTACTGCTTTTTCAAACATCTCTTGTGTGTATTTAGCCCCAGACCCATCACCTGTAGTACAGAGATTCGATTTAAATGCTTGCTCTTCTGGAGAAGATGTAGATTGGCAACCCGCGAGAATCGCGATGGAAAGGAAAGTAACCGACGTTATTAATTTCATATTAGAGCTCCACTTTTTATGATATTTGCGCATCTAGTTTACGAATAGCTCAATAAGCAAAGACCAGAATGAATCGTTCGTCAAAATCAGATATCAATTATTGTTGTTCTCATTTTTCTCATCGCAATAAAAAAGCAGCTCTTCTAAGCTGCTTAATTTCTAATCCGAGACTAAGTAAGCTCTACATCTTAATATGCCCAGCGGCTTTGATTTTCACATGAACCATATTGCCTTGCAGGTAACTCAGTGGGATTTCACTACGCTCGATAATTGCGACGTTTTCATCACACGCACCCGCTTCAATGGCCAGCTGCTTTGCCTGCTCCTCTAGCGTCTGCAATGCCTCTTCACGTGAGCTTGGCTCAATTGGAACAATCTTATCGAATTGACCTGAAATTTCACCAAGAGCAACACCAATCGCATTGGCAACTTCAAAATGCTCAGGGCGAACCACTTGGCTCACACCCTCGAAGTGATCTGGGAATAGCGCACTACCCCCGCCTACCATAATCACAGGTACGCTGGCTGCGGAAGTTTTCATCTTATCGATGCCCTCTTCCACATCAAGCACCATTTGTTGGTAAACAGCACCGGCCTGTTGCTGACTGATACCAATGTTATCCATCAAAGAGTGCTCGGCTTGCCACTGCATGTTACCTGTCTTCAACGCAACATCCGTTAACGTAAGCTCATCGCCACCAAAGCTGCGAGCCGTAGAAGTCAGCGTATGCCCCACGCTTTCGGGGCCCAGAGTGATACGCTCTTGCTCAAACGCGACCTTAGTGCCACCACCAATCGCCAGAGCCAAAATATCGGGCATACGGAAGTTGGTACGCACTTCGCCGATTTCGACTGCAAGGCTCGACTCGCGAGGATAGCCGTGAGTAAGCACACCGATATCTGAGGTCGTGCCACCCACATCGACCACAATCGCATCTTTGAGCTTAGTAAGGTGACTCGCACCTCGAATTGAGTTTGTAGGACCACAAGCGACCGTCAGGATCGGGTACATCAACGCAAACTGTTGTGACATCAATGTGCCATCATTCTGACCAAAGTAAGGCGTGGTTTTAATGCTGTGATTAACTAGAGCGCTACAAAAACCATCGACAAAGCGTTTCGCTGTTCCTTGGAGTGCTGCGTTTAAGATCGTCGCATTTTCACGCTCAAGCAGCCCTAGGCTTCCAACCTTGTGAGATAGTGAAATATTCACGCCAGGAAGTTCTTCAGCCACCCATTCAGCCGCTTGCAACTCTTGATCACCATTAACCGGGGAAAACACACCACAGATCGCAATCGAGTCTACCTGATCTTTTATTTTGCGGCAGATCTCGCGGATCTCTTGTTCCTGTATCTCTGCGATGAGCTGGCCATCGTATTCATAGCCACCATGCGCTTGATAAAAGTGTTCTCCAAGCATTGCTTGCCATGATTGGCTCCAACCACATAACGGCGGAACGCTATCACCGCTAGGTAAAGAAAGGCGGATCATACCAACACGGTCGAGCCCTTTTTTCTCAACGATCGCATTGGTACATTGCGTCGTCCCAAGCATCGCATGCTTAACTTGCGAACCATCAATGTTCGCCTGCTCTAGTAGCTTTGATATCGCATTATCGATACCGGTTGAAATGTCATGAGTGGTTGCGGTTTTTATCTTCGCAATCACATTGAGATCGGCATCTAGCAGCACACCATCGGTATTGGTACCACCAACATCAATGCCCAAACGGCAGTAATCTAATGTGTTCATTATCATCTTATTACTCCCCTTTTAGCGCCGATTTCAATTGTTCGATAGGTTGGTAGTCCACGGTATAACCAAAGTACTTCGGCCCTGCCACTTCAATCCCTTTTGCAGTGCGCCACTTTGGATCGCAAGGATAAGCAATGAGATCGATACGCTGACCATATCTTAGTTGTTCTGTCGTAATTGGCTTACCTGTCTCATGGTCAAGGATCGAGATAAGGTCGGGGGTAGATGCCAACAAGTTCTGCTGTGACATATCTGCCTTACTGCGACCTTTGTGCGCGAGTAAGAGTTCGTTCTGAAATTGGACGAACACCGAATCCACACCTGTGTCTTCAAACTGGGCTAGCTTCTCGATGACAACCCCACCCGTAGCAAAACCACCATCAGTTTCACGCTGAATATCAACAATTTTGCCGCTAATTAGGATATGACCACCGACAATATCTAGCACCGCTTGAGTACCGCTTTGGTTGCTCTCATTAGCTTGGCGAATCGCTTCACCAATCTTCATTGCCTGAGTCAGAGTCGCTGGTAAAGCACTGCGCTTAAGATTTTTACCATCCATTGGGTAATCACACATTGCCGCAGATCCCCCCATTTGCTCAGTAATTGGGCGAGCAAACTTTTCTGACCAAATGCCATCGACCGGATAGAGCGTGACCACATTGCCCCGTTCATCAGCTAAGGTATTGGGTGCCGATGGCAAGTCATCAAGGAAAAAGGTCACCATCTGAGCCTCAGGGAAAGCGCGTCCCATCGCATCACAATCCACAACAGGGATATTCTTTTTTGCCGCCACTAAGATAGGAATGAGTGAGTTGAAACCGCCTACCTCAATCGGGAATGTCGCCGCTATCTCGGTTTCTAGCGCTTTTTCCATCGCCTCAAACGCCACCAGCATTTGGTCTTTAGAGTTAAGCTTTTCAACCGCAACGGTGGGTGCACCAATCATCGACGAAGGTACCGTCATCCAGTCGTCTTGCACTTCATCTAGAGCGATCAATTGCACAGGCTGCTCAGCATTTGCAATCGCCACCTTTGCCATAAGTGCGCCACTATAAGGGTCACCACCACCTCCAGTGCCCAATACCGTGGCACCAAGAGCGATATCATCAATCATCTGTTCAGTAATAATCACTACAACTTTCCTTATTACTTAATATCCAATCACTTAGAAAGATTTGCTAATTAGATAGCTTTTACTATTTGAATAGCTTCATCAGGGCAAGATAGAACACACCTGAAGCAATGATGCCATCAAGCGCCGAAATGCTCGTTAGCGAGAATAGGTCGAAGAACTCTGGAGCCGTACAAGCACTGAACACCGTACCAAACACCCAAGATGCCAAGCCTTTCAGCATCCAATCCGGCACTTGTTGAATGTTCTCAAAACTCATTTTGCTCGAATCCAATACGTAGTACTGGGCGATGTAGACGCCGGCTGCAGGCGCGATAGTGACACTCAGCAGCATCAGGAACTCAGTAAACCGGTCGACCATGCCTAGTTGAGCAATTGCGATACCCGCCACCGTCATCAGAATAACTAGGATAGGACGCGGCACTTTTGGCAGTACCATCGACATACAAAGGCCACCAGATGTTAGGTTACTACTGTTAGTCGTCCATTGAGCGAAGACCAATACGATGATGGCAGCCATGCCTAAACCTAGGCTAAAGAAGACTTCGACAAGGTCATCGGTACCGGTGATTTTTGTCAGAATAAGAGCGATAAGGATGATGGCACTGTTACCAACAAGGAACCCAATACCCGCACCTAGAATCGCGTCTTTACGAGTCTTAGCGTAGCGAGCAATATCTGGTGCAGCGACTGCCGCTAGGATCCAGATAGACATAACGAACGAGATCGCTTGGCCCATCGTCAGCGGATCAGTGATTGAAGGAGCGCCGCCTCCTTGGTAATCCGCCGCCATGAACAAGCCAAGAGTAATTAATGTGACCATAAGAGGAACAGAGTAAGTACTTAACTTACCCAAAGCACGGACACCATAGATTGCCGTTGCCATCATCAAGATACTGCCGCCAATCAGCGCAGTGAGATGAGAAACCACAATCTCATATTTTGCCAAGGCATCAACCAGGATGAATGCAAAGAAATCCGCTTGGAATGCAAACCAACCGATAAGAGAGATACCGTTGATGAAACCAAGAATCTTACCGCCATTGCGACCAAACACCGCGCTGCTCACTAATGGCGTAGAGACACCGGCTTGAAAACCAATGTTGGCACACAGCATGGCAATCACAGCGAGAAGACCAGAACCAACAAAGGTTGCAATGAGAGCGTCTTCAAAGCCAATGCCGCTACTGAGGATAGAACCCAAGAAAAGGCCGGAGATATCGATACCAATCGCTAACCAAATTAAGCTAATCACCCACCAAGATCGCTTGGCTTTTTCTGGCACTGGTTCTAGCTCGAAGTCATCGATCTTCTTATGAGTCTGAGCAGCTTGGTTAAGCTGCGTCATATCTTCTTCCACGTATGTGTCTTTACTCATGCTGCATCCTTTGCATTGTTATTCCATAACCCTGAATAAATCATACTGATGTATTTCTTATTATTAAATGAATATAATCAAATACAAACATAACAAAAACAAAATGTATTGGTTAATATGAATTCAAACAATAACTTAGATAAGCGTGACCTACGAAGATTAGAGCTTTTTTGTGAAATTGTTGAACAAGGAGGTATCAACCAAGCCGTTGCCAGTACAGGACTTAGCCAACCCGTGCTTAGTAATCAGCTTATTGCGCTAGAAAAGAGCCTAGATTTAACACTTTGCCAACGTGGAAGGAAGGGATTCAAACTTACTCACGAGGGTGAGAAAGTCTATAAATATGCAAATCAACTAAAATCCACGCTGACTGATTTTGCTTATAAACTACGCGGTGTACAAACTGAGCTCTCTGGTCATGTTCGTATTGGCTGTTTAGACAACACCGTGACACTCCCCAACAACCCATTACCTAAAGCGGTTGAGTCATTTTATCAACGCAGCGATAACGTCGAAGTCAGTATTGAAGTGGGTGATTTCACTCAACTCAACGAAAAGCTCGGAAAAAACCAAATTGATATGATGATCGTGGTATTGGGGTCGCATCAAAAACCCGCCTTCAAGCATAGTTACCCATTGTTTGACGAAAGAAGTTATCTCTACGCACGCCGCGATCTTGCAGATAAAATCATGGACCAAGACTTCTCCCTTGATGGCTGCCGTATCAATATGGGCGGCTACGCTAAGGACGAAATGTTTGAACTACTTAACATCCAACAATATGACTCAGTTAAGCCCTACGATGGATGGCATGTGGAGTCTGGTGTACTTCTCACCCTGGCAGGGACTCACTTAAGCTTCTTGCCCTCTCACTTGATTGACCGTGGTCATTACGACCAATCCTTGGTACCACTACAACCTGAAAAGTGGTTCCTCACCAGTCAATTCTATACTGTGATGAAACAGCCATTAGATACGTTATCTCCAGCAGCACAGGCCTTCTTTGAGGAGCTTTCCACATTCAGTGATGCTATGTAGCCTCAGTCAAAACGGTATAAAAGGAGCAACCTGACACAACATCAAAAATTTTGAACAAGAGCGTCAGGTTTACCCTATTAATCCAGCCCTAACTCTGACCTACAGTTAACTCAACCAAGGAGTTAACATGAACACATCAAGAACAGTACAGCAAATTATCCCTGCACGACCTACCTCAGATGGTGATGGCGTTAAAATCCAGCGTATTGCTGGGTTCAACAATGCAGCTTTCTCACCGTTTCTTATGGTCGATGAACTGAAATCTGATGAACGTAAGGATTACGTAGGTGGCTTCCCTCCACATCCTCACCGTGGTATTGAAACCCTAACCTACATGTTGAACGGTCACTTCCAACACAAAGACCAAATGGGCAACGTCGGTGAGCTTCGCAGTGGCGGTGCTCAGTGGATGGCTGCGGGTCGTGGAGTGATCCATAGTGAAATGCCAATTATGGAAGACGGCCAACTGCACGGCTTTCAAATTTGGATTAACCAACCGGCACGCGACAAAATGAAGCCGTCGCAGTACAAAGATTTTCAACCAGAAACCATCACTGAACTAAGCTCTGATGAGCTAGGACTTTGGCGTCAGCTGTCTGGTCAATACACAATCAATGATCAAGCAATCACTGGGCCGCTAACTAAAACGGGCGTACCCGCTGCTGTCGCCGACTGGCGTTCAAATAAATCGAACCAAGTCTCGCTACAAAACAATGCAAATCATAATATGATGATTTACGTCTACCAAGGTTCTATCGATATTGAAGGTACAACGATAAATCAAGGCGACATGGCGATGCTCACTAAGGGTGATAGTGTGTACTTACAAGCACTAGAAAATAGCGGGGCTCTCATCTTCAGCGGTGAACCAATCGACGAGCCTGTGGTTCACTACGGTCCTTTCGTGATGAATAGCATGGAAGAGATCGAACAAACGATTCAAGACTACAACTCAGGTGTATTTAATACCTATTAAACCCTGTTTAGCCTGATTCCCAAGACCTGTAATTCCACTGCCAATTCGAATTCGCTAAGGTCTTTTTCTTTGCACGCATACACTATGCGTGCTTTTTTTGATTTCAAATTAGAGTAATTGACAAACTTCGCCGTATAATTTGCTCCATACACTCATTAATACCCCATTAAGATGTCAAAACTTAAACTTTCCATCCTCACTTTATTGCTCGTAGCCGCTGCGGGTCTAGCGTATGTATTTATCCCAACCCATGTTCGCCTGAGTAGTGAGATCCTCAATAAATCAATTGGTGATGGCTTTAAAGTCGTGGGGTACAAAGCCGTATCAACCGAACCGAAAGACGGAAAGCTGAATCATTTCTTCTTGATTGCGGAAGGCAGTGATGTGAAAGACGCTGAACCCTTCTTGATCACCTCGGATATGTTCATCAAGGTTGAAAGAACCAGCGAAGAAGAAAACAAGCTAAAGGTGGAGTTAAAAGGCCGAGTAAAAGCATTCGATAATGACCAGTGGATCACCAAACCAGACGGGTCAGTTCATCATTGGTTCTTAAGTTTGGACGCTGAATACAACAAGTAGAATATTCAATAACTCGAAGAAAGCAAAAAGCTAACGAGCCTTTGTCATGAGTCATGACTCATGACAGCTGTTAGCTTTTTTCATTTTAACAGTAGGCTTTAGCCAGCAGTTGCAGCGTTATAGGTACTCACACAGATACGCGGTTTGCTGTTCAACTTTTACGTCAAACGAAGAGTCGCCCGCAACCTCGAAGAAATCACCAGCTTTAAACGTCGACCACTCTTCTTCGCCCTGACGCTTAATTGTCAAAGCACCTTTAACAACCGTCATACGCTCTGGGGCCGCAGTGCCGAAGTTATACTCGCCGACGGCCATCACACCGACACTGCTATCGCCATCTTCTTGTGTAAAGCCTAGAGATTTCACACCGCCTTCAAAATAGCTATTTTCCTTGATCATTGTCTTTCCTTAGTTACCCGGACTAAGCGCCCGTTAATAAAATGTGGTACTCAACTGTTTTAACTCAATCTTTACATCCATTCAAGCTAGAACGATAGACGATAAATCAACCCAAATCAGTGACTAGGGTCGATTAACGGTTCGCAGTAATCAACTTATCAAAGCTGTCCATCACCTCTTGACACTTCATGACTCGGCCATGTCCCTGACCCGTCGTCGCCACTAATGCCGCACGTTCGATAGACTCAGAAGCATCTTTTGACACGTCGAAGCGAGTAAACTTGTCGTCTTTGTCATGAACAATAATCGTCTGGTGTTCACGTTGAGATAGGCGCTTCAGTGGGTCAATAGATTGAATCGGGAAGTTGTACTTCACCTCAATCTCATTCACTACTTCACTGAAGAGCTTCATCGAGTAACCTGAGCGCGCCACACTGCCAAACAAATTCTCTACGTAGTTCAATACAGGGGCAATAAGTAGTAACGGACAGTTCTCTGCCTTAGCATGACGACACTCCAAGGTTGAAGCCGTTCCCATACTGTGTCCGATAATACCAGCGACCTCATCAGCAGTATCCAGAATCGCTTCTAAACCGGCGATAAATGCTGGGATGTGACCTTGCGTACCTTGGCTTTGCCCATGAGCAGGATGATCATACGCTAGGGCTCGAAACCCTTTTGCTGCGATATGCTCCATTAACGGAAAAAACTGACTCGCGGTTCCAGACCAACCATGCGTCAGTACCCAAGTTGGCCCCTCACCCAGTGAATATGTGCTTAGCTCACCCTCTGTCGATTGCACTTTGGCCTTAATCAACCCCTTCGGCTCATCGTTCTTTGCTGGCGTTCGCACAGGGGTAAGTAGCAACTTACGTGCAGTATTGCGCGCATGCTTAGGAGCAACCGTGTGGTGTAAACGAGTCGACATGTTGACCAAGCTGCGCTTTAAGCTGAACTTGCCTGACGTATTAAAATAGATTTTTTCACTCATGATATTTTCACTTATTGATGACCGTCAGACGTATTCGTTGCTGAGGTTGAGGATTCGGTAGTCAGCCACACATTGAGTCGGCTGTTAACGCTATGCCAAAAATGCTCTCGGCTTTGATCTTGCCCATGCAGGGAATAAAACAGATTCGCACCGAGATAGAAGCTATATAGTTCGAAGGCCGCTTGCTTAGGTGAGACTTCGGGTTTCAACTCACCGCATTGTTGCGCCTTCGTCAGCTGGATGGACAGATAATCGATCCAGATTGAGACTGACTCTTTCAACGCTTGCTGCAATGGGTCGTTCTCTTTTTGGGTGTCATTCCAAGCATCCAGATACATGCAGCGACCTTGAAAGGAGTGATTCCAATCGAGCCATAGTTCAAATAACTGCGCTATTTTTTGGCGATAAGAAGCGAGCTGCTTTTCTCTAACTGGCTCAATGACTCTCTGAGCAAACACCTGATTGGTATAATGAATTACATCGAGCTGCAGTTTCTGTTTTGATTGGAAGTGGGCATACAAGCCGCTTTTTGACATATCACATTTTTGGGCAAGCGAACCAAAAGATAGGCTCTCAAGCCCAGATTCACTGGCAATAGAAAAGGCGTGCTGCAGGATATGCTCTTTGGTGAGTCTTCCTTTCTTCATTAATCTGTCGCTTCCATGTTCAATGTGGTTTCTAATTGACGCTCTATATTTTTAGCACGACCGTTCTATTTTGCAAATCTATTCTCACTCTTAAATGAATATGTAATAATCATACAAATATTCAGCCCATTGATTCCTATAGGAAGTTAACGTGAACGGATTCATTGACCAGTTATTATTTTCCGCATCCGTGACCGGACCAATCTGCTTAATGTTGTTTCTTGGCGTGGCACTAAAACGCATCGGATTGATCAATGAAAACTTTATCGATGTGGCTTCAAAGCTGGTTTTTCAGGTATCCCTGCCAGCAATGCTGTTTCTCAGCATCATTCAAAGTGAGCATGATTTCGCTGCGGCGGCCAACTTGGTGGTGTATGGACTAGTCGCAAACCTCCTGTTCTTCCTTTTTACCGCGTTCTCCACCAAGTTTGCTTTCAAAAACAGCGAGGATAACGGTGTTATTCTGCAAGGCGGTTTTCGAGCCAATACCGCGATCATCGCCCTAGCATACGTCGCTAACGCGTATGGTGAAACCGGGGTTGCACTGGCGGCGGTTTACGTTGCATCCACAACCATCCTCTACAATATTCAAGCTGTCGTCGCTTTAAGCCCTCGAGGGGAAACCAGTGGTAAACAAGCACTCGCAATCATGACGAAAACCCTCACTAAAAATCCATTGATCATCTCAATTTTGGCTGGGGTTGTGTTCTATACCCTTTCTATCCCTGTGCCTAAAATGATCACCGATGCAGGCAGCTATTTTGCCAACATGACACTGCCACTTGCCCTTCTTTGCACCGGTGGTTCACTCGATGTCAGCGCGCTGCGCTCAGAAAAAGCACCGGCCTGGTTTGCCACCGGTTACAAGCTCGTTCTTTGTCCGCTTTTTATTACCTTGGGTGGCTACGTTTTCGGTTTTCGAGGACTGGACTTAGGTATCATCTTCTTTATGAGTTCAGCACCTACTGCTGCTGCGAGCTACGTTATGGCTCGTGCTATGGGAGGCAACTCTAAACTGGCGGCAAACATCATCGCTTTAACGACGGTTGCTTCCCTTGTTACCTGTACCTTTGGGCTGTTTTTGCTTTCATCCATGCAGCTGATCTAGCCCACAAATAGTCATCACTTTTAATCCATCTAAGTGGTTCATGCATATACTTTAAATAGATGCGTGCACCAATTAGAGGAATGCCATGAACGAATGCATTGTTGAGCCTTGTAATGCCACGAAAAGCTTTGTCGATGGAAAAGAATCACATCAAGTTTTAGATAACATCGACTTCACACTCACGCGGGGCACCAGTGTTGCACTGACTGGAGCAAGCGGAAGCGGAAAGAGCACTCTTCTCAACATTATTGCGGGATTTGAACCACTCTCTTCTGGTCAGCTAATCTTATGCGGTGAAGACAGTCACCAATGGAAAGACCCTCAGTGGAGCCAGTTCCGCCATCAAAAGCTTGGTGTCATATTCCAACAGTTCAACTTGTTAACGCCGCTCAGTGTAAGGCAGAACATCGCCTTCCCATTGCATCTCAATAACCTCAAATGGAATGCTTGGTGTGATCACCTAACAGAGGCTTTGGGTATTAGCTCTCTATTAGACAGGCATGTTTCCGCTTTATCTGGAGGCCAGCAGCAACGAGTCGCCATAGCGCGTGCGCTTGCTCATCAGCCCAAAATTCTGCTCGCCGATGAACCAACCGGTAACCTAGACCAACGTTCAGGTTTGGAAGTGATGAAGCTGCTAACCGAACTATCGCAACAGGCTGATACCTCGATAGTTTTGGTCACCCACAGTGAAGAATGCGCTCAGTTCATGCAGCATGGTTTTCACCTCCAAAACGGTCAACTAACTCCAACTAAAATAGAGCGTGAGGCATTGCATTGTGCAACGAGTTAATTGGTCACATGCGAGGCTGTCATTAAAGCTCTATATCGCGCACTATCGACAAGCCCCGTTGCAGGCTGCTGCCATATTGATCGGTATTGTTCTCGCCGTCACATTATTCGTGGCTGTTCAAGCCATCAACCTCAACGCCAAACGCAGCTATGCGGAATCGACAGAACAACTGAGCGGTCAAGCCCAAACACTCATTCTTCCTCTACCTGGGCAGCGTTATTTGCCCGAAGCGGTATATTTCGAACTGAGACAAGCTGGATTGAGTCAAGCGCTGCCTATTATCGAAGGACGCGTTCGAGATGAAGAGGGAAGGCGTTGGTCCGTTCAAGGCAGCGAGCTGATTGCCGCATTAACTTCGCAGTTCAATAGCACTAATGAGCAACAAGCTATACAACTGGATGATCCTGCTATTCCTCTTGCCAGTCTTTTGACCGGTGAGCCGATTGTGATGATGAGTCACGCTCAACATCAAGCCCTAAATGACGTTGAAACCCTTACCCTAGACAACATAGAAACTCAGGTAGTCGCGCTTCCAGATGGTTGGCAACTCGGCAGTCGAATGTTGATGGATATTGGCTTTGCTCAAAAGCTTCTCAACAAGCCTTCACAGCTCAGTTATATCGCGGTTCTCTCAAGCAATAGTACACAACAAGATAGATGGGCACCAATCATCAAAGGTAGAGCTCAATGGGTTGAAAACACCCAAAGTGCAGACTTAGGCTCCCTCACAGATAGTTTCCATCTCAACCTAACTGCGATGAGTTTGCTTGCCTTCTTAGTGGGTTTATTCATTGCGTACAACGGCGTGAAATACAGCTTACTCAAGCGCAACCGCTTATTGGTACAAATGCAGCAATCTGGAGTCAGTGCCAATATCGTATTCACCAGCTTGTTGATAGAACTCAGCATCCTGGTCACCCTTGGTTCATCGCTTGGGTTCATCTTAGGCATTCAGCTCAGTCATTGGTTACATCCAACCGTCCCCCTAACTTTAGAGCAATTATATGGGGCGACTTTGCTACCAGGCACTTGGTTGTGGCAGTGGTGGTTGCAAGCATTGGTATTTACCTTAGTGGTAACTTTGCTTGCTTGTTGGCAGCATTTCAAACAAAGAGTAAACCAACCTTTGTCGTCACATGGCGGGTTTTACAGCGCTCCAGATTCCATCAACGAGAAAAGACTACTCGTCACTGGCATCTGCCTATCCATCGTGGCAATGCTTGGGCTTTGGTTCAGTGAACACCATCGCCTCACTATGCTGTGGTTGGGTGTATTAGTGATATCTATTCCTCTTTACCTACCCAAGACTCTCAGCGCGTTGTCAGATTGGAGCCTCAGTAGAACCAAACCTGGGCTGGTTGAGTACTTGTTTGCAGAACTAAAAGAGCTCATTTCTCCACTATCGCTAGCAATGATGGCTCTACTACTGGCTGTCGCTGCAAACATAGGAATGAACACCCTGGTTGGCAGCTTTGAATCCACATTAAGATCTTGGCTTGAACAAAGGCTGCATGCTGATATCTACGTCAGCCCATCACAAGGTGAGATGCGTCATGTCGAACAACAATTAGAGTCTTTTCCCAATGTTGAAACGGTCTACAAACAATTTTACGTTGATATTCAACTTCAAGGCTTACCGACTTTACTCGGGACCAAGGACCAAGCCACACTAGAACAGACCCTGGTTTTCCACTCTCAATTACCCAACTTCTGGGAACAGTTTTACAGTGTAAATATGGTTGCAATCAGTGAGCCTACTAGTATCAAACTCAAATTGGATCTCGGCGATGAAATCACTCTTGATGCCATAAGCTCCAACCTAAAAGTCGGCGCCATTTTTTATGACTACGGCTCACCTAATGGAGAGGTGCTGATATCTCCGCAGTTGTGGCAAGAATCTGGATTTACCAACCTTCCATCAAGCTTGGGGCTCAAGGTCTTGGGCGACAAGGACAGGGTTTACCAGCAACTCAAAGCGCAGCTCAACCTTCATTCAAGCCAGCTCTATGACCAAGCAGAGATCAAATCCATCGCATTGGATATTTTTACTCAGACGTTCGCGATCACCAAAGCACTCAATGCTGTGACGTTATTAGTCGCGGTCATTGGTTTGTTTACCGCCTGTTTTATGTTGCTCGATGCCCGAAAAGCGGCGATTGCCAGGTTGCATGCACTCGGTGTCAGTCGTATCAGGTTACTCGCAATGAACCTAGGACAGATCGCCTCGCTGGTTATTTTTACCCTACTCATTGCTTTACCACTCGGGACTTTAGTGGGTTATGTACTGACGGATATCGTGACACTGAGAGCGTTTGGATGGAGCCTCAATTTTGCGTGGAGCTGGAGTGACGTGTTTGTCATTTCATTTTCAACCCTGTTGGTTGCTGTGTTGGCTACCTTGATCCCTTTATGGCGATTAGTGAGAAAGCCTGTGGTATCAAGCCTACAAAGTGAGGTGTTGTAATGAACAAACTTTTCGCCCTGTTACTCACTTCTTCTTTTATGCACCTTGTCGGTTGTGATCAAACCACGCCCCAAAGCATGGGGACAGTATTGGGGGAAAGCGACACTCAGTATTCACAAGTCAAACCAAGCACTCAAATTAGCTTCCCAGAAGACCATCAAGCCCATAATCAATATCGTCACGAATGGTGGTACCTGACCGCCAACCTGACCGATAAAAATGGCAAAGACATCGGTATGCAATGGACTCAATTTCGTTTCGCCGTCGCCCCTCCCAAAGACGGCACGAAAAAATCTAATGCATGGAGAAGCCAGCAAGTCTACATGGCACACAGTGCGGTGACGACGGCGCAGGTACATTATGCCGATGAGAAGTGGTCGCGCGGTCAGAAACAACTTGCCGGCGTCGAGAGTGAGCCATTTAGAGTCTTTCTTGATGATTGGCAATGGCGCTCAAGTTCTACAGATATGTTCCCCGCAACACTTGAAGCGAGTTCAGACCAGTTTGGCTATCAGTTGGTGTTAACCAGCGATGCCCCTTATCAAAAACAAGGTAATCAAGGCTATAGTGAGAAAAGTGCCGATGGCAGTGTGGCCTCCCATTACTATAGCCAGCCTTTTATCAGTGTAGAAGGAACCGTCACTATCGATGGAGTGACCCATCAAGTTACTGGTGATGGTTGGATTGATAGAGAATGGAGCTCGCAGTTTTTACTCGACTCTCAACAAGGTTGGGACTGGTTCGCGTTAAGGCTCGATGAAGATACGACCATGGTGCTTTTCCAGCTGAGGGATTCTAAGTCAGGAAAAGCCAGCTATAACCACGCGCGAATCATGTACAGAGATGGCCATCACCTAGATATTGAACCAAATGAAATGGCGTTGGAACCCATAAAAAACACCAACGTTGAAGGACGTAGTTACCCAACCGAGTGGCGGCTAGCGATTCCCTCACAAGAGCTTCAGATAGAACTCTCTGCTATCAACTCAAAAGCAAAAATGCCCCTCAATGTAGCCTATTGGGAGGGCCCGGTGTTATTTAAAGGCACACATTCTGGCAAAGGTTACATGGAACTCACTGGGTATTAAGTTAATGTCACCTTGATTGAACCGTAGCTTTTAATTTTATCTAACCATGCGGCGATCTGTTCACCTTCAGGCACTTCAGCATCCACTGCATATTCACGACCGATCTCTTCAGCCTTACCTTTACCAAAATTATGATAAGGCAACACTTCAACCTTCTGGATATTAGGCATAGAGCAGCTAAGTTCTGCGATGGCTGCCAAGTGTTCTTCAGACAAGTTATACCCAGGGATAATAGGACAGCGTAATATCACCTGAGCATCAATTTCATTAAGTAAAGCAAGGTTTTGTTGTACGAAGTCTCGGGATAGCCCAGTTAGCTCTTTGTGCGTTTTCTCCCCTGTCGCCTTGTAATCAAATAAGAACAAATCTACATAAGGGGCGATCTGACGATAGTGGTCGGGCTTGGAGGCACCATTGGTTTCAATGCACACATGGAGTCCGTTTTCTTTACACTTTTTGGCTAGTGCCAAAGAGAAATCAAACTGCTTCAATGCCTCACCACCGGATAACGTCACACCGCCACCAGACTTATCAAAGTAGATTTTGTCTTTCATAACCTCAGCAAACACATCATCGACACTTTGCTCTTTCCCATACACTTTTAGTGCATTGTGAATACAAGCATCAACACACAACCCGCAAGCATCGCAATCTTCAAAGTTAACGTTATGCGTGCCTTGTTCGTCAAACGAATGAACACCTTTAGGGCAAACCTTTTCACACTCTCGGCAGCCCACACACTTATCCTTTGAAAAAGAAAGTTGTGGTTTAACGCTCAAAGATTCAGGGTTGTGGCACCAGACACATTTCATCTGACAGCCTTTTAAAAACACCGCGGTACGAACGCCGGGGCCATCATTGACACTGAACTTTTGAATATCGAAAACTATGCCGTGCATGGTGATTTACCTGAAGGAGAATAAGCAAAAAGGGGCTGACAAGCAGCCCCATCGCTAGGTTAGTAGATTAGTCGTTAAGAGTACGATTCAAGATCTCGAGCTGAACATCACGGTCAAGATTGACAAAGCGCGCACTGAAACCACCCACACGTACCACTAAGTTCGGGTACTTCTCTGGGTTGTGATACGCATCTTCAAGCTCACCCTTACCGACAACGCTCACCATGATTTGTGGACCGCCTTGCTCAAAATACCCATCTAGCAATGCCTCGACAATCATGCGTTTGTCTTGATACATGTTCTTACTGAACTTCATGTTCTGAACGGAGCCAGCATGAACATCTGCTTTTAGTTTCACGAGCGAATTCAACATCGCTGTCGGGCCATTTTTATCCGCGCCACTTTGAGGATTGTTGGCATTACTCATGTAAACACCTTGGTGACGACCATCCGCAGAGGCGCTGGTTGCACGTCCCCACTCTGTGTTTACTTGGTTGTTAATGATCACAACCAAGTAGCTATCCATACCAACCTTTGCAGCTGAATCTTTGATGCCATTACAGATGTATTCATGCATCTCGACAGCGATATCGTCAACATAAGCGTCATCGTTACCAAATTTAGGCGCTTGAATCAGATCATACTTCATGCGGTCGTAGCCGTCGAAATCGACGCGTAAGGCTTCAATCAACTCTTGGTAACTGTACTTTTGCTCTTCAAAGATGACGCGTTTAATTGCTGTTAATGAGTCATACGCGTTGGTATTACCGTAAGTCTCATTGGTACCACCTAGCTTGTAAACACCGCCGTCTAGCAACGCTTTGCTGCGGCCAATACAGTCATCCGTCAGGATGCTCGTAAACAAGAAGCCTACCTCTTGGTTCATCACTTCGTAAGAGAACGCCTGAGCTTTGGACGTTAACTCGATATAGTAATCAAGCAGGTCACGGTAGTTTTGCATCACGTCTTCAAAACTTGATACTTGGTCAGGTTGAATAAGTGCCGTACCGCCACTCTTGTCTTTGCCATCCCAGAAATCAATACCACCGGTTAGTGAGATATTTAAGATCTTCAAGATGTTAATACAGGTGTTTGGCGTACCAACACTTTTTCCAGAAAGAACAAACTCACCACATCCAAACGGCACGTAATGCTCCGCGTCTTGCTCTGAAATCTGCATAGACTTCATCACTGCAGGGATGTTCACATCATCGTTGTACAGAATCGGGTAAGTCAGGCCTTCACCGATAGCATCAAGCGCATCTTGGTAAACGTCTTCGTTCATGCCTTTGAAAATACGTAGCGTAAATTGTGGTTCTGTGTCTTGGTTTTCACGTACTGCCTGGATCGACAAACGACAGTACACGTCGGCTGTTTCAGGATTACGGCGACCTTTACCACCAACCACAACACGACCGTTTACTGTCGTCTTGCGCGCTTCGATCAGTCGGTAGTGAGAACGGATATAGTTAATAGCTTGTCGCTCTGTGATTCGACCTGCATCGAGATCGGCCACCAGCAAATCACCCAAGTAATCATCCATACGACCGTAGTTCACTACACCCGCACACATGCTGAATAACCAAGAAAGCTGAATACCTTGAAGGAAAGTCTGCGGCTTATCAGTGCGAACCGCATTCAATGCATCGATAAGATCGTTCATTTGGTGCTTGCGTGACAAATCTTCTGTTGCCTCTAACTCTTTAGCGCAAAGCATAATGTGGTGATCGATCACTCGCTCCAAGATATCAAAACACCCTAAGAACGCCTTGTGCAGTGATTGGGCCTTTTCGTCACCCGCCGCTTTCGCTGTTGCGAGCTTATCGGAAATCATTGCTCGCATACCAGTAATGCCGTTGTCGATAAGCTTGTTGTAATCCAAATACATGCCACTTAAGCGAGCCGTTGCGATTGCTGGGTAATTTACATCAACGAATTTACCGAGAGTCGAGTCATTCAATGTTTGGCGGAAATAGATAGAGCGTGTGTCATTGGTCTCCCAGTATTTGAGCAGCGCATCAACACGTTGATGCTCAGATTCTTCTAACTCAGCTTTGAACGATTCCAGCTTGTCAAAGTTACAGTAGTGCCCCACGCCACCCACTGATGTCACACTACCAAAACCGATCGTCAACGCATCAACACGGCCTACAACACAGTCTTCATCCTCAATTTGTCTAAACAAAACAGGATAAAGTTGCTCAAGACATTTCACTTCACGCTGGTAAATATCCAACTCACTTTGGTGTGCATGAGTATAGGCTTCCATCACCTGTAGCTGAGTTAGCGCATCCTTTTCACATGGGATCTTCTTATTTACGTCGACTTGGCTTGGGTTATTGTCGATTTTTGCTGACTTATTATCGATTGTATCTGGCATAGTGGGTTCCTCTCGAAGCTATGTAGCCAAGATAAACCCACACTAAAAATATGTAAATACAAATATAACAGCAAACTCTTCATTGATGATCTCGATCATAAATTGAACACCAGCTCCTTTTCACTACTCTGAAAAAGGGTTATCTGATAGCATGTTACAAATAAATGAAGCTATCTTTACGCTTCAATGAGAAATATGTGTTAACAGCTGACTTAAGCAGATAAGTGACTGTTAAGAGAAAAGAAAGAAACGATTGATATGAAATATGTAGAGGTTTACCAAGCGATAAAGTCAGATATCGTCAACAATATCTACCCTGCTTGGTCACAATTGGATGGTGAGCATGCGCTTGCGGACAAGTTTGGCGTGAGTCGCCCAACATTACGTAAAGCAATCGAAAAGCTGAAGCAAGAGTCTTTTGTTCACTCTCGCCAGGGTTCGGGGATGTTTGTAAACCCACCAGAATTCTACCAAGACAACAACCTGACCAGTATTTCCGAGCGCATCAATAAAGAAACCGATCTCAAAAATATCGTCCTCGAGTTTACCCAAGTTCAAGCAAATACTGAGCTAGCGAAGAAGTTCAAGCTCGAAGCAGGCACCACGCTCTACCACTATAAACGCATGCGAATTATCAATGGTGAACCTGCGATGCTAGAAGAAACGTGGATGCCTGTGAGTCTTTTCCCTGATTTTAAAGAAGCCTATTGTGAGCATTCTGTTTTGAGCTATATCGAGAATGAAGCGGGTAAGAATATCAGTCACGACGCTAAAACCGTATCTGGCAAAATCGTTAACGAAAAAGAGGCATTCTTACTGCGCGTTGAACCTAACCACGTGACACTCGTGATTGAACACAACGTATATCTGCTGCATTCAGTATTAGCACAATACACAATCGAGACCTTAGCCTCTAACGAGCTAACAACCGTGTCCATTCGTTAAGCCTAATATTCTGCTTCACATACGAAAACGGCGTGAGTCAATTAAAGTCACGCCGTTTTTGCTATCAGTTATCGGCACTCCAAACCATTGAATTTGCAGTGTAAAACATAAAAAATTAAAACTTCGGTGGCTGCTCAACCTTATTATTAGCAACGTTCTCACCACGCAGGTGATATAAGCGGTGCGTTTCATTGTCCGGGTGGTCTTGATTGATCTGACACTCCAAAGAGACATAACGCATTGTATAGCCACATCGACGCATGGCGCTCGTGTTCGGCAAAGCGCCATGGAATATACGTCCATCGTGGATAGAGCAATGATTTGGTTCAAGCTCAAAGTAAACCGCATCTTCCTCATTAAAGTAACGACCGTGCAGCTCTGTTGAGAAGGTGTGCGTCGCTTTATCGACTGATACATACTCAAAATTTTCTTCACGTACGTGTGTTCCAGGGATCACTCGCATACAACCATTTTCTTTTTTAGATGGATCAATCGCCAGCCATATGGTTGCGAGCTTATCCATTCTGTCGATACGGCCTTCCCAGTATTTCGAGTCCTCATGCCATGGTGTCTTGCGCCCGGTGAAGGGTTCTTTGCAAATAAAGTGGCTACTCCATAGCCCAATGTTTGGACCAATAATCGACTCTACTAAATCAAGCACAGGCTCAGATGCTAAGAACTTGAACAAACGCGGGTCTTCATAGTGAGGACGGTTCAGTTCGTCCGCACGCATATCGCCCTTACCATCTAGCAGTGACTCAAAAATAGCTTTTAGCTCAGCAAAGTCTGGCTCACTAAAAAGTGGTTGCTTAGGCAGTACGAAGCCCTCTTTACGATATTGGTCGTAAAGCGTCTCTAACTTTTTCTCGGATGGGCGGTCTAGGGTTGAGCATGGTTCGATAGTTGAAGTAGCCATTGATCTTTCTCCTTATTTGTATTTACAAATTAAACAAATTTGTTATCTTGTGCAACTACAAATTCGTTACAAACGTGAAATCATCTCTTTACTAGAGGAAGAAAGATGCCTGTTACTCCGACAACCAAAGACAATTTTATTGTTGATAATCAGTGGGCTAGCGTTCCTGAGCATATCAAGATTGATAACTGCCACGAGCTGGCACAGAGCAAAGATGGGCGCATTTTTCTATCCGCCGATCACCCAGACAACAACATCATCATTTTCTCTCCAGAGGGCGACTTCCTTGAGAGTTGGACCTTGGGCTACGATGGATGTCACGGTTTAACCTTGTTCGAACAAGGTGAACATGAGTACTTGTTGATTACTCAGACAGGAGTTACGGAGATCGATGGTATCGTTAAAAAAGGCCTAGGCGAGGTGGTAAAAACCGACTTAAAAGGTAATGTTCTACACACGTTTGCCAATCCATTTGAACTAGGAATTTATCCTGATGAGCTGACCTATAACCCGACCGAAACCTGTGTTGCTCCAAATGGAGACATCTACATCGCAGACGGTTATGGAGCAAGCTACATACATAGTTTCACCCAACAGGGTGAGTATCAATTCTCTTTTGGTGGTAGTGAGTTAGCACCAGATAACGCTTCACTTATAAATCCGCATGGTATTACTATCGACCCACGATTTACCGACATAAACGGCAACCCTTTACTCGTTGTGTCTTCGAGAAAACAATCCAAGTTCAAACACTTCACTTTAACGGGTGAGTTTGTTCACAGCACCCATTTACCGGGGGCTTATCCTTGCCGAGCTGTGATAAACGGTGACCACCTATATTCAGGAGTATGCTGGTCGGGCCCAATAGTGAGTGATGATGACCTAACCAACTACGCTAACCGACTTGATGAAAGCGGGTTTGTCATCGTATTAGACAAGCAAGGGAGAGTCGTGGAGGCGATTGGAGCGCAAAAACCTGAGTATATCGACGATTCCTTACAACCACTGAACGCTTTAAGTGACT
Source organism: Vibrio maerlii (assembly GCF_003415655.1). Taxonomy (GTDB): domain Bacteria; phylum Pseudomonadota; class Gammaproteobacteria; order Enterobacterales; family Vibrionaceae; genus Vibrio; species Vibrio maerlii. The sequence continues at coordinate 586,298 of NZ_QRHC01000002.1, read as the reverse complement.
CGCCGTTTGCACACATTCATGACGTATTACCTCTCAGTGATGGTTCAATGCTCATCAGTCAATGGCGAGGTCATCAAACGTTACCTTACCGGATACAACCCAAGAATTTATAGATATTTGACATAACAAAAATGTCAATAAGGGGAGTTTCCGTAAGTTTGGTTAATCAGCGTTAACCAGTTCACAGTTTGGACAATAGGCGGCTAAATTGAGCTATCCTCTATTAAAAAACATGATTAGGGTCAATTTAACACCGCCAATCCCCTCCTAATATAGAATCTGATTTGTAAATACATATATAAATTAAGCTTACGTTACCCTACAAATAACAAAGAGATCCGCATTATGATGAAAGAGATCCTCAATGAGCAGCTAATCAAACTTGAATTAACTGCGACAGACAAGGAGTCTGTATTCCAAGAGCTTGCTGATGTTTTAGCGTCTGCAGGTAAGGTTTCAGACAAAGCGCTATTCGTTCGTGACCTATGGGAACGAGAAGAGACAGGAAACACAGGATTTGAAGACGGCATCGCCCTTCCTCACGCAAAAAGCGCGGCAGTCACATCACCTGCCATCGCTGTAGGTATCAGTAAAACAGGGATTGATTATGGAGCAGAAGATGGGCAGCCATCTGACATCTTCTTTATGATCGCCTCTCCTGCACAGGCTTCGGATTTCCATATTGAAGTTCTCGCTAATCTTTCATCTAAAATCATTGAGCCTTCGTTCCTTGAAAACCTTAAAGCTGCAAAAACGGCAGAAGAAGCGTTGGCGCTGATCACAGCAAGCAACGAAGAAGAAAAGCCAAAACATGCCATCAGCAAAGGCTTTATCATTGGTGTAACCGGCTGTCCAACGGGTGTGGCACACACTTATCTGGCTGCTGAATCTATTGAAAAAGCCGCAACCGAGATGGGCTATGAGCACCGCGTTGAAACCAACGGTTCTATCGGTGTACGCAACTCTCCGACTGATGCCGATATCGAGCGTGCAGACGCGATTGTTGTCGCTTGTGACAAACAAGTCGATCTTAACCGTTTTGCAGGGAAGAAAGTCATTATCACCGGCGTTAAAGCCGCAATTAAAGAAGCAGATAAGCTGATTGAGCAAGCACTTGAAGCGCCAATCTACCAAGGTGACGGCAAAGCTTCTACTCAGAATGCGAATGTGGTTGGCCCTGGTGGTTCAGGTAAAGACCTCTACAAATATTTAATGAATGGTGTATCTCACATGATCCCATTCGTCGTGGTCGGCGGTATCTTGATCGCCCTTTCCCTCGCGATCGGAGGTGAGCCAACGCCAGGTGGACTTGCGATTCCAGAAGGAAGTCTGTGGAATAAGATTCTCGACGTAGGTGTGGTTGGCTTTACCTTGATGATTCCTGTCCTTGCTGGTTACATTGCTTATGCGATTGCTGACCGTCCAGGTCTTGCTCCGGGTCTGATTGGTGGTTGGATCGCAAACAATGGCTCTTTCTATGACGCTGGTGCGGGTACAGGCTTCATTGGTGCCATTATTGCTGGTCTATTGGTGGGTTACTTCGTTAAGTGGATTGTCAGCTTCAACTACTCGAAGATGATTCAGCCACTTGTACCAATCATGATCGCGCCAATTGCTGGCTCGCTCTTCATTGCTGCAGTGTTCATCTTCATCATCGGTGCACCGATCGCTGGCATCATGGAAACCATGAACAACGTACTGGCGAACCTATCGACGGGTAACGTGATCATCATCGGTATCGTGATTGGTTTGATGCAAGGCTTCGATATGGGTGGTCCTTTCGGCAAGGTAGCTTTCCTATTCAGTGTCGGCTTGATTGCTGAAGGTCAAACTCAGTTCATGGGTGCACAAGCGGCTGCAATCCCTGTTGCTCCCCTAGGTATGGCACTCGCAGCATTCATCGGTAGCAAAATGAACCTATTCGAAGGCGAAGAAGTTGAGAATGCGAAAGCGGCTACGGCTATGGGTATGGTAGGTATCTCTGAAGGTGCAATCCCATTCGCAGCTCGCGACCCATTTGCGGTCATCCCAGCCAACATGATCGGCTCAGCAGTAGCGTGTGTGCTAGGCTTCTCATTCGGCCTAACATGTAACGTTGCTCACGGTGGTCCTATCGTTGTACTACTTGGCGCATTCAACAAGCCGCTTCTAGCGCTAATCGCAATGGCTATCGGTGTCGCAACAACAGCATTTGTCGCTATCACGCTTAAGAAGATGCGTTTAAACCGCGCAAAGAAAAACCAACAAGCTCAGCTAGCGACTAACTAAGCTACAACAGCTAAATAAAGCACTTTCTATATCAAGCCCCTCAGTTTTGAGGGGCTTTCGTTATAACTAGCAAATGGCTTCTTTTTCTGATCGCCCGCATTTACAACCACTGCAAAACCCTCTACCTTTAGCGTTCAACGCATATGGCTATGCATTCATTGAAACAATAACCAGAAACCTAAACCTACTCATGAGCAAAAAACTCACCATCCTCGATATCGCTAAACTCTCTGGCGTCGGTAAATCCACTGTGTCACGTGTACTGACCAACGATCCAAAGGTTAAACCTGAAACCCGAGAAAAAGTGGAAAGAGTGATCAGAGAGTCTGGTTATGTCCCTTCCAAATCAGCACAATCAATGCGTGGTGGTAGCCAGAAAGTTATTGGAATTATTATCTCTCGTCTTGATTCTCCGTCAGAAAACAAAGCAGTCAGTAGCATCCTTGAGGTGATCTACGCCAATGGCTATGACGCAGTGATCATGGAAAGTCAGTTCAGTCGAGAGAAGACCAATGAGCATTTGGAGGTTTTGCAGCGTCGCAATGTCGATGGTGTGGTTGTGTTTGGTTTCAGTGACTGCGATATCGAACCACTCAAGAAATGGGACAACCGCGCTGTAGTTATCGCAATGGACACCGATGAGGTCTCTTCGATCAATTACGATAATGCGGGTGTCATTAGTCAGGCTATCGCCTCTATTACCGAGCAAAACCTCAACAATATCGCTTACGTTGGTGTTGACCCTAGCGATAAAACCACAGGTCTGCTGCGTCTCAACGCCTATCTAGATTGGTGTGAACGAACAGGGCAAGAACCAAGCTATCAAACCGGTCAGTTGAGCCATGAAAGTGCTTACGAAAACTGCGCTAACGTCATCACAGATCAAACCCAAGCCATTGTCTGCGCGAGTGATACGTTGGCTATGGGAGTGATTAAGCGCTTACAAGAACTAGGTCGTGAGGACGTCATCGTGACCGGAGTAGGTGGCAATGAGCTACTCTCCTTCTTGTTCCCAAAAACCATTAGTATTGACCCTGGGTATCAGCAAGCGGGCCACAAAGCTGCGCAGGTACTAATGAGCCAGCTCAATGGTGAGTATCAACAAACCCACATTACCCAAGAGCCTATTTCACTCTAGAGCTTTTAGCATAAGGGTTTGAGGTCCTTTTGCCCTTTATAACCTGCTCGTTACCCTTCACACGCGCTAAAATTAATTTGTGATCGTTCTCAAATGATGGGAATGTTCCCATTTATTCTTTATTCAGTTATCGGCATTATACTCAACAACAAATGGGAACATTCCCATAAAAAATAGATAAACCCTATTCAGAAACTAAGGACATCCCAATGAGCAAGATTGCAAAACAAGATGTTGCACAAATCATCGAGAAAGTCGGTGGTAGCGACAACATTGCAAGTGTTAGCCACTGTCTAACCCGTCTTCGCTTCGTACTGAACGATACTGACAAAGCCGATGCAAAAGCACTAGAACAACTGAAACTGGTCAAAGGCTGCTTCACCAATGCTGGTCAGTTCCAAGTCGTTATCGGCACTGAAGTCGATGAAGTATACAAGATGCTGATAGCGCAAGCTGGTAAGAGTGAAACATCGAAAGACGATGCAAAGCTCGCTGCTCGCCAAAACATGAACATCGTTGAGCGCGGCATCTCCCACCTTGCAGAAATTTTTGTACCCCTTCTCCCTGCAATCATTACCGGTGGTTTGATCCTTGGTTTTCGTAACGTTATCGGCGACATCAAGATGTTTGATGGCCAGACGCTGACACAAATCAGTCAGTTCTGGGCAACCGTACACTCATTCCTATGGTTGATTGGTGAAGCGATATTCTTCTTCCTACCGGTGGGTGTATGTTGGTCAACCGTGAAGAAGCTGGGTGGCACACCGATTCTGGGTATTACTTTGGGTGTGACCTTGGTTTCACCACAGTTGATGAATGCTTATCTGATTGGTAAAGAAGTACCGGAAGTATGGGACTTTGGCCTATTCGTGATTGAAAAAGTCGGCTACCAAGCCCAGGTGATCCCTGCCATGTTAGCGGGTATGGCGCTGGCCTTTATTGAAACGAACCTTAAACGTATTACTCCATCTTACCTATACCTAGTTGTTGTGCCGTTTGTTTCAATCCTACTATCGGTAATCCTTGCGCACTCAATCATCGGTCCATTTGGTCGTCTATTAGGTGATGGCGTAGCGACAGCAGCAAAAGCCGCAATGACGGGTGATTTTGCAGTCCTTGGTTCGATGATCTTTGGTTTCCTATACGCTCCATTGGTTATTACAGGTATTCACCACACAACCAACGCCGTTGACCTGCAACTTATGCAGGAACTGGGTGGCACACCAATCTGGCCTCTTATTGCACTATCTAATATCGCGCAAGCATCGGCAGTCGTTGGAATCATCATCATCAGCAAGAAACATGGTGAACGTGACATCTCTGTACCAGCGGCAATCTCAGCATACTTAGGTGTAACAGAGCCTGCGATGTACGGTATCAACCTGAAATACAAGTTCCCAATGCTTAGCGCAATGGTGGGCAGTGCGATTGCAGCAGCGCTGTGTGGTAGCGCAGGTGTGATGGCAAATGGTATCGGTGTAGGCGGTCTACCTGGCATCCTATCTATCCAACCGCAATATTGGGGCATCTATGGCATCGCAATGCTCGTCGCCATCTTTATCCCTGCAATGCTAACGCTATTCCTATACAAGCGAGCACAGGGTAAAGGCGAACTGGAAGTCGCAAACGCGTAGTTCGTAACCCCCAAGGGAGAGCAGGCCTGACTGCTCCCCTTTCATTTTTTCGATTTTTGATTTCTATTTTTAAGTGTAAGTACCATGACAACGTTAATGACTCAATCAGCTGATAAACTGTGGTGGAAAAAAGCGTCTATCTACCAAATTTACCCAAAGAGTTTCTGTGACAGTGGTGCAAAAGGCACCGGTGACATTCAAGGTATTATCTCTAAGTTAGATTACCTCAAGCATCTCGGCATTGATGCCATCTGGCTGACTCCCATTTACGAGTCGCCAATGATCGATAACGGCTACGATATCTCTGACTACTACGCGATCAACCCAGACTTTGGCACCATGGCGGATTTCGATCAGCTACTGGCAGAAGCACATGAGCACGGTATTCGCATCATCATGGACATCGTGGTTAACCACACCTCAACCGAGCACAAGTGGTTCCAATCGGCATTGGGTGATAAAAACAGCCCATACCGTGATTACTACATCTGGAAAGATCCCATCAATGGTGAAGCACCAAACAACTGGGAATCAAAATTCGGTGGCAACGCTTGGGAATTAGATGAAGCAACCGGCCAGTACTACCTACACCTGTTTGCCAAAGAGCAGGCGGACCTTAACTGGGAAAACCCGAAAGTTCGTGAAGAAGTCAAAGACGTCATCAGCTTCTGGGCAGAGAAAGGGATCGATGGTTTCCGCCTAGATGTCATCAACCTAATATCTAAGCAACAAGACTTCCCGAATGATGATATTGGTGATGGTCGCCGCTTTTACACTGACGGTCCCAAGGTGCATCAATACCTACAAGAGATCAGCGAAGCGGTTTTCCAAAAATATGGCAGCGTGACGGTCGGCGAGATGTCATCAACCACGCTTGAGCACTGTCAGCAGTACTCTTCTCTCGATAACAAAGAGCTGTCGATGGTATTTAACTTCCACCACCTTAAAGTCGATTACCCGAACGGTGAGAAGTGGACTAAAGCACCATTCAATTTCTCTCAGCTAAAAGAGATCTTTAACCACTGGCAGACGGGTCTAAACGGCAAAGGCTGGGGAGCGCTATTCTGGTGTAACCACGACCAACCTCGCATTGTCAGCCGTCTAGGCAATGATTCTGAGTATCGAGTGGAATCGGCGAAGATGTTAGGCGCGGTGGTACACATGATGCAAGGCACGCCGTACATCTACCAAGGCGAAGAGATCGGTATGACCAACCCTGGTTACACATCGATTGAACAATACCGTGACGTAGAAAGTACCAATATGTACGACATCATGGTTAATCGTGACAAAGTCGTTACCCACGATGAAATGATTGCGATTTTGGCTCAGAAGTCGCGTGATAATTCACGTACTCCAATGCAGTGGAATGCTTCGGAGTTTGCAGGATTCTCTAAAGCACAACCTTGGTTAGAAGTTGCGAGCAATTACCCTGCATTGAATGCTGAGGCAGCAGTTGATGATAAAAACTCTGTGTTCTACTTCTATAAACAACTGATTCAATTGCGTAAAGACGTAGACGTCATCACCACCGGTGATTATCAAGACCTCTACCCTGAGCACTCAGCAATCTTTGGTTATAAGCGCCAGAGCGAGAATCAAACCCTTATCTGCTTAAACAACTTCTACGCAGACCAAGCAGAGTGTACGTTGCCGGTCGGCACCGAACTGAGTAAGGCTAAGGTACTACTCAGTAACTATGAAGACCAAGAGCTGGCTGTTACTAAGCAGCAAGTGTTACGCCCATACGAGACGCGCATTTTGCTGATTGAAAGCTAAGTTAAGTACCATCACTGAGATCCCGTGAATAATACGCCTACATCAGTTTGCACTGATGTAGGCGTTTTTCTATCCTGAACTGCCGCCTCAATGAGTTCTTCAATAATGTGAAGTGCGTGGGAATGCAACACTTTGAAACGTTGGGAATCAACAATTCAGAATGTAGTGATATTCATCAAAAATATTGTCTGATATGTTGCCGCACAGTTATTTATAGAGTGCGCTAACATGACACAAAACCAATCAACTCAACCCCAGTCTCAAAAAGGAAAAATCGCCAGCATTGAACTGCTTCGCGTCCTCTCTATGCTAGTAATCATTGCTATGCATTGCCAAATGATGCTCACTTACTGGCAGTTCGATGAAGTGCCATGGGTCGGCTATATCTTCAATCAAATTACACGCTTTGCGGTACCGTGCTTCTTTTTGATCTCTGGTTTCCTAATCCAACCTAAGTTGGTTCAAGCTCCGATTGAGACCTTTAAGTCTTACTCAAAGCCACTGTTTAAAGTTTGGCTCGTTTGGAGCGTCATCAGCCTCGCAATGCCTTTTAACCTCGGTGTCGTCGCAGAACATGGCTACCTAGCTGAGCGCCAAGGTTATTGGGGTTACCTGATGCAAACGCCAGTCAATACCTTGTTTGAAGGTGGATTAGTACACCTTTGGTTTATTCCAGCATTGATTATCGCGGTGGGTATCATGGCCGTTTTGCTAAACAGCAAAAAAGCTTCTTGGATATTCCCGCTTGGCTTAGGTTTGTATGTCTATGGTGTACTGGCGGGAAGCTATGTCAATCTCACCGAGATCTGGTCACCAATCTTCACGCGTAATGGCCCATTCTTCAGCTTGTTAATGGTAGCGATTGGTTTCATGGTTCGTGAGAAGAATATCCAGTTTAAGTCAGGTATTGCAATGGCTATTGCGTTCTTGGGACTGCTGATGCACTTCTGTGAAGCACTGTGGTTAACGCATTTCGATGTTGCTTTTAACATCCACGACTTCTTGTTTGGTACCGCTATTTGGGGGACAGGTACTTTTTTATGGTTCTTGTCTAAACCTAACCTTGGTAACCAAGCATGGGTGTTTAACATTGCGAAGAGTGTACTTGGAATCTATGTCAGTCACCTATTATTTGTCATCATCATGAACAACGTGGCCGGCATCAATGGCTTACACGGTGCTAGCAAGGATCTCACCGTCATTATTGGTACTTTGATCCTGGCACTGCTGTTTGTGAAAGGTATTGAGAAAACACCGCTAGCTAAGATTCTTCTGCGCTAACCTTCCCTTATGCTAAAAACAAATGAGGTGAGTCAAGTGCTCACCTCATTGCTATCTTTATTTTCTCGCTAAATCTCTAGCCAAAATCAGCGCTAAACCAAAGATCTGTAGAAAGAGTGCGATACTCTTGTAAAAGGCCATGCGTTCACTTTGATGCTGAATCACTTCGGTCGCCGTAATGTTATCTAAATAAAAGGTATCAATTCTTTCACGCAACGATTGTTGAGTCGTGGATAAGATATCAAGTACTTGAGGAAATGTTTGCTCTGTGATGGATGGGATAGTTTTCCCCGTCCAATTATTGAGATCGCTTTGTAACTCTTGAGCAATAAGAGGTGAGAACTCAGTCTTGAGATGTGAATGGAGCAGCAACATGTCACGCTTTCGTTCAATTGATTCAATCTGATTCCATGTCAGTTGAATCGAATAAATATTATCGGCTTTTTGCTCATTGAGAGCAGCCAGTTCAGCAGACATCTCATCTAGCACTACACTGGTAATCATAATCGCTAGCACGTTCAAGATTAGTCCTGTAAACACCAATATCCAAGGTGGTGTAGAACGAAAACGGCTAGCGAATGACATAATGAGTTACCAGAAGTTTGACCAAGGCAGATAAACGACGTTAGCAACCGCCAGGACAATTAAGCACAAGAAGGACAGGATCATACCGATTTTTCTTAACTTAAAAGTCTGTGCCAACACAGCTTTGGCATGCATAACTCGACCAATGCAAAATGCTACCCCAACAATATGAATGAGCCATAGCGGCGTACCATTAAACTCAGCAAAGCCCATCATAATTAAAGTGATAGGAATCATCTCTACGGCATTGCTATGAGCCGAGCGTGCTATTTGTAGCTCTTCCACCCCTCCATCTGCATAGGAAACCAAATTCGCTCGGCGTTGTTTAATCACTTGCACAGTGAGGTAGATAATCAGCAATGAAAGAAAAGCAGCGTATAGCGCAGTAACCATGAATGTAACCTTTTAGTTTTTATATGATTTACAGTGTAAAGGATCAGGAGAATGACATAGGTTTAATCATAGTGCTATTTGGAAAAACTTCTTCTAAAACAGCTTCAGGCACCGATAAATGATTGCCAAGTCCCTTTTTGATCACTGAACGCATGTCCGTCGTCGGCATCAGATCTCGCTCTTTATAAAGCGCTTGTTTCGATAGACCCGGCCATCGCCCAAATACTTGAGCCTTGTTGATTCCAAGGCTCCCAAGTCCTCCCCCAGCAAGTAACATCACATTACCCGTGCCGTGATCAGTCCCTTTAGTGCCATTCTCTTTTGCGGTGCGACCAAATTCGCTCGCAACCATCACCACGGTGTTTGACCACTGTTCTCCTAGGGATACTTTCAATGATGCTAGGCCGGTGTCCAAGGTTCTCAGCTGGATCGATAGACGACCCGACTGGTTAGCGTGAGTATCCCAACCACCTAATTCTAATGCAGCAATGTTCGGACCATTTGTTGCGGTTAACAGCTCACCTGTTTTGGCACATAAACTCTTAAACGCCTTCCCTTGCCCCTCACTACTCACCATTGCATTCACCTCTTGCAAGCTTTGGTAGTGCATAGAGAGCGTGGCGTCACCTTCAAATAGTTGAGTGAGCAGCTCTTGTTGCTTATTACGATTCTTCAATCGGTTCGGGTACCAACTCACGATAGGTTCATCGCCTTGCATGATCAATGGTAAGCCGGCATCAATAGCTACTCCTTGATTGTCGCTTTTACTCAATGCGATAAAGCGATTCAGCCATCCTGATGTCGCAGTCGGGTCTTCAGTGCCGTTCTCCAGTATCTTTTGACCATCAAAGTGCGATCGCTTGCGATACGGCGTTGCACACGCATGAACAAAGCTGAGTTGGCCCTGCTTAAACCATGGATGTATCGACTTTAGTGATGAGTGCAGACTAAATTGGTTGTTCAAAGGGAGTTGCTGGCTCGATTTAATAGCAATATTGGGACGTAGCCGAACATAATCAGGATCCGCATGTGGGATAACCACACTCAAGCCATCCATAGCCCCTCGAAGCGTTATCCAGACAAAGATGTTAGGCGATGACGTTTTGGCAAAAATAGGTATAGGCAGCAAGCTCGAAATAGACACTGCGCCCATCGATTTAAGAAAGAAGCGTTTTGAAGACTTCACAATTTATCTCCCTAACGATATTGAAACTGAGGGCTTAGCCAAACAAGAGACAACTGCATAGAAGCCTTGTCCGTTTGGGAGAGCACCAATTGAGTATGTTCATCTAGGTGCTCGCCATAGAGGTGCTTAACTATTGCATCAGCCAGCTGCTTAGTTGGTTGTTCCTTTTGTTTCGCTTGTTTAATCACCATGGCAGCAAGCTGCCCAGCAATCTGAATCCGCTGCACCAATGCCGAGGGGCTATTGTAGTCACTATCATCATCAGACCAACCAGCAGGTGAGCGTGACAAGAACGGTGGTTGCCCTAGACGAGTTAAGAGCTTAAACGACTGGGATTCATTGATTTCAACATCAACACTGCGTAGTAAAGCAACCAGCCACTCATTCGGCGTTCGAAAACGACACGCGTCAGCATTTTGGGCTTCGCTGCTCGATATCAAAATTTGATACATTGGAAGAAGCTGAGTATCGGATTTCAAATAGGCCTGTGCCATCTCATCGACCAGCACCTTTGCCGTATCACCAATAAAATGCTGACAAAGTTTACCTGCCAAGTGTCGAGCCGTACTAGGGTGTCGTGCAAGCTCTTCAAGAATGGCCCTCCCCTGTTGCTCTCCAGCTTGGTTATATCGCTTACCCAATACAGTGATTGAACCGGGCTGATGAGATTTGTCGTGGTAAAAGTAGCCTACTTGATTCGGCTTCATTCGTACGCTCCAGCCTGTGATCCCTTTCGCCAGCTCTTGAACATCTTGTTGATCGTAGCCACCAGTAACACCCAAGCTGTGAAGCTCCAAGATTTCACGCGCAAGATTTTCATTCAATCCTTTGCTCCTTCTCTTTCCGACAACCGTATCGGGACCTATTGAAGAAACGTTATCTAGATACATCAGCATAGCTGGGTGCTGACACGTCGCCAGAAGCATCTGAGAGAAGCTTTGATCCCAATACTGCCGACAGACATCATTTTCAATGGTGGTACTTAAGGCAAATACTCTGCGAGTATCAACAGAGATCGCAAAATGATTGCTCCAAAACTGAATCAAACGCTCTTGAAACCCCAAAGGAGTGTGAATAGATTGCAACATCCGAGCATGAGATTGTTGGCGGTACGCATTTCTGGCAAACGCTTTCTGTTCATCTCGAAGCTTTGCTAACCCTTCTTTGTCGCCTTTTAATTTGGCGCGAGCTTGGCGAAACTCGCCGACTTTCAGCAATAGACCATCGGTCGACGGTAGAGATTGAATCGAACTATGTAGATAAGAAGCCGCCTTTAACTGTTCTTCCAAAGGCATAGACGTTGGGGAACCAAGTCTCGCCCCTAAGCCAAAGCGTTGGTCACGTAAGATTTCTTGGGTGGGATAATACGGCATCCTTGCTAACCACTTTCAATTAAATAAGTTTGTTTCTACAACTGATAATAGCTTGTAAAACAAAGCCCAGCACGATGGCTGGGCTTAATTAAGTAGAAGTTCAAACGATTACTTCAGCTTGTAGAATACCGTCGACAGTGGCGGTAGAGAAAGCTCTAGAGATTGTTCAAGCCCTTCACTTTCTACTTCTTCTGTTTCCACTATGGCTTTGGCATTGAAATCGCTACCGTGGTACTTAGTGTCGTCACTGTTAAGTAGAAGCTCGTAGCGACCGGCATTAGGTACACCAAGACGGAAACGCTCATGCGGTACTGGCGTAAAGTTTGAGACGATCAAGATACGCTCACCGTCTTCACTAATACGCTCATGAGCAAGAATACTTGCGTCTTTAGCGTCTTGAAGTCGCCACTCAAAACCACGCGGCTCACAATCCAACTCATGCATTGCCAGCTCTTCGCGGTATAGTTTGTTCAAGTCACGAGTGACGGCTTGAACACCTTGGTGACGTTCAAAATCTAGCAAGAACCATTGAAGTTGATCATCATGGTTCCATTCCGCCGTTTGACCGAACTCTGCTCCCATGAAGTTAAGCTTCTTACCAGGCTGAGCATACATGTAACCCAAGTAAGCTTTCAGGTTGGCTGTTTGCTGCCACTCATCACCAGGCATCTTATTGTGAATAGAGCCCTTACCGTAAACCACTTCATCGTGTGACAACGACAGTACGTAGTTCTCGCTATGTGCATAAACAAGCGGGAATGTGATGGTATCGTGATGGTATTTGCGGTTAATTGGGTCTTCTTGAATGTAAGACAGAGAGTCATGCATCCAACCCATGTTCCACTTAAAGCCAAAACCTAAGCCGCCCATGAATGTTGGTGCAGACACACCAGGGAATGCCGTTGACTCTTCAGCGATTGTCATGGCGTTCGGGAAGTGCTTGTACACTTCTTCGTTCATCCACTTCAACGTCGAGATAGCGTCGTAGTTTTCGTTGCCGCCATCTTGGTTTGGAATCCACTGATCATGGCTACGCGAGTAATCTAGGTACAGCATCGATGCAACCGCGTCCACACGGATACCATCAATATGGAATTGTTCGAACCAGTAAAGCGCATTCGATACTAAGAAACGACGAACATGCTCTCGGCCTAGATCGTAGATAAACGAGTTCCAATCTTGGTGCCAACCACGACGTGGATCTGGATCGTGGAACAGTGGCGTACCATCAAAGTTAGCCAGACCGTGATCATCCGATGGGAAGTGTGCAGGAACCCAATCCAGTACCACACCAAGACCCGCTTGGTGACATTGGTCAACGAAGAACTTAAAGTCATCTGGCGAACCAAAGCGGCTAGTCGGCGCAAATAGGCCAACAGGCTGGTAACCCCAAGAGCCGTAGAACGGGTGCTCTGAAACTGGCATCAATTCAACGTGGGTGTAACCCATATCGACTAGGTATGGGATTAGTGTTTCAGCAAGCTCACGGTAAGTCAGGAACTCACCTTCAGCATTACGCTTCCAAGAACCCGCATGTAGCTCATAGAAAGAAAGGGCTTCTTTGCGCTTTTGAGTAACAGGGCGCCGTTGCCACTTACTGTCTTGCCACTGATAACGATCTTGGTTGTAAGTGATCGAAGCAAATGATGGGTACTGCTCAGAGTAGAAACCCCAAGGGTCTTGTTTATGCGGTAGACCTTCACCGTTCGGGCCTTTAAGCTCAAACTTGTATTGTGAACCTTCAGCCAAGTTAGGAATGAAGATGCCCCAAATTCCGTAGTCCAGACGCTGCATTGGTGTGCGGCGACCATCCCACTGGTTAAAATCACCGATTAAGCTACATGCAGAAGCATGTGGTGCATAAACCAAAAAGCGCGTACCCGAAATCTGCTTGCCATCGCGCTCAAGCGTAATGAACTGAGCACCCATGTGCTTGTACATCTCTTTTGGCGTATGGAGCTCTTCGAAAGAAGCATAAAGTGCGTGGTATTGGTATGGATCATCCACTAATTGCTCAGTGCCATCCCAATCAACTGCTAATTGATAATGTATAAAACGCAGATCGCGTTCTTGTTTAAGAATAAACCCAGAATCTTGCTCGCGCTCAAGTGCAACGCGAGACTCTCCCTCAATAACCAGCTCAACCTTGTTTGCACCAGGCACCCATGCACGTAATGCGCCTTGCTTTGGATCGACAAAAGGACCTAGAAATGCGAATGGGTCTGCAAACGAAGCTTCCGACAACTGGTTGTATGCGTGTTCAAGTTTTTCTTTAGTTTTAATCACGCTCTCTCCCTATAACCAACTTACAAAATAGTTAAAAAAAAACCCGCTAAATGCGGGTATGACTAGCGTCGGATATGATAACGCAATCGATATCATATTTGAGTGACCTAGGCTTGATTTTACTCTTTGCCTAGGTCATTCACGCCATTATTTACTTGCTTTTGCGCGAACTTCAGTCAAGTTCGTAGCGATACGATTTACCGCTTCTTGAGCGAAGATCTCATCAAGGTTCATCGACAGCTTACGACGCCAGTTCGGGTACTCATCAACCGTACCTGGAATGTTAACTGGCTTGTCCATTTCTAACCAGTCTTCCAACTGAACACTTAACAGTGTTGATGCACCCGCAGCAACGTGCAGTTGAAGCGCTTCACTCAAGTAAGAATCCATTGGTACTTGAGAAGCATCGCGACCAACACCTTCAGGCAGGTAACCGTGCCATGCAACAGAATCTAGGATACCTTGCTTGCACTCTAAGCGGTCATCGAAAAGGCCATCGAGTTGCTCTTGGTCTGGGTACAGACCGATCTCTTTACCCATCTTCAGGTCATCACAGTGCCAGAAGCCACGTAGCGTTGGCATGTCGTGCGTACATAGTGCAGACATTGATTGCTCAGCGTAGTGCTTTGGTGAGATGAAGCCACCATCTTCTTCCGATGTCTCGAAGAAGAATACCTTGTATGAGTGAACGCCAGCATCACGCAGGATATCAACGATTTCATCAGGTACAGTACCCAAGTCTTCACCAATTACAGAACATTGGTAACGGTGTGACTCAAGCGCCAAGATTGCCAACATATCTTCTACTGGGTAGTACATGTAAGCGCCTTTCGTCGCGTTCTCACCCTTAGGAATCCACCATAGGCGTAGAAGACCAAGAACGTGGTCGATGCGCAGAGAACCACAATGCTTCATGTTCGCACGAAGAAGTTTGATAAATGCATCGTAACCCGTCTTCTGCAGAACTTGTGGGTTCAGCGGTGGTAGGCCCCAGTTTTGACCGAGTGGACCTAGGATATCGGGTGGAGCACCGATGCTTGCATCCAAGATCAGGTTGCCTTCGTCAGCCCAAGTTTCAGAACCTGAATCAGCCACACCTACCGCAAGGTCGCGGTATAGGCCGACCGCCATACCTTTCTCTTCCGCTAGTGCTTGGGCTTCATTAATTTGGCCATCAGCAATCCACTGTAGGTACATGTAAAGCTGTACTTTTTCTTGCTTCTCAGCAATGAATTTCTGTACCGCTGCATTTTCAAAGCGACGGTATTTCTCAGGGAATACAGGCCAGCCCCAAACATTTGAGTCTTCTGCGTGAAGCTCAGCGTGAATAGCATCAAACGCAGCTTGATGCAGTAAGCTGTCACCACCGATTTCAACGAAATCTAGGAAGTTCTTCGCACGCTCTGTGTTTTTGCTTAGGTGACGCGCTTTGAACTCTTCGAATAGAAGAGGCAGTACGCTCATCTTAAGCTCAGCGACTTCTGTGTAGTTCACCCAGTGAGACTCACGTGCTTTTTGTAGACGTTGTTGGAACTCAGCACCACCAACGATTTGTTGTGCTTGTGCACTCAAGGCAAACTCTGCAACAGAGCTAACGTCGATGTACAGAACGTTTAACCAACGGCGAGAAGACGGGCTGTATGGGCTTGCGCCTTCTGGGTTCGCAGGGAATAGCGAGTGAATCGGGTTAAGTCCTACGAAGTCACCGCCACGAGCTGCAATGTCAGCCACGAGTTGTTTTAGGTCACCGAAGTCACCGATACCCCAGTTGTGTTGTGTACGTAGTGTGTACAGCTGAACACTTGGCCCCCAAAGCTTCTTGCCTTGGCTGATTTGGTCTTGTTTGAAACACGCTTTAGGCGTGATGATCAGAGACATCTCATAAGGAGCTTTACGGCGCTTACGCATCACTTGTAGAGTGTGGTAGCCCCAAGGTAGATCAGCAGGAAGAGCAAATACCAGTGGACCACCCTCAGCACGCTCATCACGAACGATTTGAGACTGTAGGTAACCTTCAAATACTTCACCTTGCTCTGTCTCTAGACGCCAAGAAAACTCGCTTTCACGAGCACTTACACCTAGGTTTAGCTCCACTTCAACCGGCTGCTCATCGCGAACCACTTGTACTGTTGCTAACACATCTTTCTTGTGCATTTTTTCCGCCGATTTGAGAAGCGCATCATCGCTGCTGGTGTCATAACCCAGTGATGCTAAAAGACGAACGATCGTTTCGTCTTCTACCTTTGCTTCATCTCCCCAAGCACTGACATAGCTATCTGCAATTCGAGCCATTTCAGCGACTTGTTTTAATACTGTTTGTTCTGTCATCGCTTTTCTCCGAAGGTACTGCTTAAACCTTCATAGTCTTCGTAGGGTTAAATACCAACTCCAATAGGCGCTTATTTTCTGTGGTAAAAGTCTCTATTGGGGTTGGTATGAAGCCGGAGCATTGTGCCCCGGCTTAGTTTGCTAAATTATCGAGAAACTGATTCTAGTTTCCAAATATTGTTCACGTAGTCGCGGATAGAGCGGTCAGATGTGAACTTACCAACTAGTGCTGTATTAAGAATTGCTTTCTTAGCCCAGCCAGCTTGGTCTTTGTACTGCTTGCCCATGTCTTCGTGCGCTTGTACGTAAGATGCGAAGTCTGCAAGACATAGGTATGGGTCACCACCATCAAGCAGGCTATCAAGCGTTGCACGTAGTAGACCTGGCTGACCTGGAGTGAACTCTTCACCAGCGAGTAGGTCTAGAGACGCTTTCAGTAGGTGGTCAGCGTTGTAGTAGTCGTAAGGGTTGTAGCCAGCTGCTTTAACCGCTTTAACACCTTCAACATCAAGACCGAAGATGTAGATGTTTTCATCGCCCACTTCTTCACGAATCTCAACGTTCGCACCATCCATCGTACCGATAGTTAGAGCACCGTTTAGAGCCATCTTCATGTTACCCGTACCAGATGCTTCTTTACCCGCTAGAGAGATTTGCTGAGAAACATCTGCTGCTGGGATGATGATCTCAGCCATGCTCACACGGTAATCAGGAATGAATACCACTTTCAGCTTGTTGCCAATGCGAGGATCGTTGTTGATCTTCTCTGCAACCTTGTTCACTGCGAACATGATTTCTTTCGCTAGGTGGTAACCCGGCGCTGCTTTCGCCGCGAAGAAACATACGCGTGGCTCACACTCAAAACCAGGCTCGTTTAGGATGCGATGGTATAGAGATAGAATGTGTAGCAAGTCGAGGTGCTGACGCTTGTACTCGTGCAGACGCTTGATTTGAACGTCGAAGATAGCGTTAGTATCTAGCTCGATACCCATGTTTTCTTGAACCCAATCAGCAAGGCGCTGTTTGTTCTCTTTCTTAACAGCCATGAATGCTTTTTGGAATTTCGCATCCGTTGCGTACTGAGCGATGCCTTCAAGCTGCTCAAGTTTCGCTGGCCACTCAGAACCAATCTTCTCTGTGATTAGGTTAGATAGACCTGGGTTACAGAACTTCAACCAACGACGAGGTGTAATACCGTTCGTTACGTTAGTCAGTTTACCTGGGAAGATCTCGTTGAACTCAGGGAATAGGTCTTTCTTAACTAGCTCAGAGTGAAGCGCTGCTACACCGTTTACTTTATAAGAACCGATTACACATAGGTTAGCCATGCGAACCATGCGGTTGAAACCTTCTTGGATGATAGAAAGCTTAGCTTGCTTCTCACCATCACCAGGCCACATCTTACGAACTTCTTGTAGGAAGCGGTGGTTGATTTCAAAGATGATTTCCATGTGACGTGGAAGTAGACGCTGGATTAGCGACTCAGGCCATGTCTCTAGTGCTTCAGGAAGTAGTGTATGGTTCGTGTACGCGAACGTGTGAGCACTGATTTCCCATGCTTGATCCCAAGTTAGGCCCTTCTCATCAAGAAGAATGCGCATTAGCTCTGGAATCGCGATTGTTGGGTGCGTATCGTTAAGCTGAATAGTCTCTTGCTTAGGAAGATCTGCTAGAGAGTAACCTGCCGCTTCGTGGCGACGTAGGATATCGCGAACTGACGCTGCAGAGTGGAAGTACTGCTGCATTAGACGCAGAGTTTTACCTTTCTCGTGGTTGTCGTTCGGGTATAGAACTTTGGTGATGTTACCAGCATCGATTAGTGAGTGCTGTGCTTCGAAGTAATCACCGTTGTTGAAGCTCGCTAGAGAGAATGGTGCGATTGCTTGACATTCCCATAGGCGCAGCGGGTAAACAGTGCTTGACTCGTAACCTACGATTGGTAGATCCCAAGGCATTGCTTTTACTTCCATACCTGGAACCCAAGTACGTACTTCACGACCGTCTACGTATTCAACTTCAACGTGACCGTAGAAACCGATTTGTTGTGCTAGTTCTGGACGAGCAACTTCCCACGGGTAGCCTTCAACACCACGCCATGCATCTGGTGCTTCTTGTTGACGACCTTCTTTGAAAGATTGCTTAAATAGACCGTATTCATAGTGCAGGCCGTAACCTACTGTTGGGTATTCTTGTGCAGCACAAGAATCCATGAAACATGCTGCTAGACGACCTAGACCACCGTTACCTAGAGAAGGGTCACGCTCTTCTTCTAGAAGGTCTGTTAGGTTGTGACCTAGTTCAGCCATTGCTTCAGTGATCTGCTCGTAAAGACCCATGCTGATTAGGTTGTTACCCGTTAGACGACCGATTAGGAATTCTAGTGATAGGTAGTTAACGCTTTTTGCTTGCTGGATTTTAGGGTCTTGCTCAGTCTCTAGCAGGTCAACGGTTGTCATTTCTGCTAGTGCGCGGCCCATTGCTAGGTACCATGCACGTGCATCTGCGTTTTCTTCAGTGCGAGCATAAGTTGTCGCTAGGTGATTCTTTACGCTTGCTTGAAAAGCTTTTTTGTCGAATTTCTTTTGTTGAGTAGGTTTCATAGTTATTGAAATCTCTTCGTTGGGTTAATTCTATCTGTTACACATCGTGCCTGTAGAAGCAGATCGCTTCATCCTCCCACCCCCTACACCTTTGAGGATGAGAGAAGAGGGCGTAGGGGTGTAGGACATCAACATTTATTGATGACCATCGCATTTATTGGCTCATAGCATGCGATATCCAGTGATTCGGATCACACAAACCCATCCACCCAAGCTAACCTTTGGCTATGAAAGCAAGGTTTCAATCAATGGTATAAATTGACAAAAATGGGGGGTGGCTCACACACATATTGTTTTCAAAGTGGTGAATAAGGGGTAAATCGGTGCAATGACAATCCTATTGTCATTTTGAAACAGTACTTCGCGTGACAAGAATCACAAATCAAGGGCGTAGTTTCCCAGAAATTCACAAAATGAGTAGCATCTAGGCATTGGATCAAAGTTGCAAAAGAACTGCTCAACTAAGATCCCACAGGTTGAACATCAAGGAACTATAGACGTATGTGGATTCCATCTAAACTGACTCGCCCAGGTCGCCTGCACAATGCTATTGTGAGACCTCGCGTTCTGGACCTTCTCCAGCAAGCCCCTTTCTATAAGCTGGTACTGTTTCGTTCTCCCGCAGGTTACGGTAAAACGACGATGGCAGCACAGTGGCTATCAGATAAGCCACATGTTGGTTGGTTTAGTCTCGATGATAACGACAATGACTCATTCCGTTTCATCAACTACCTAATCATGGCAATCAACAAGGCCACAGATCAATCTTGCCCACGCTCTCAGAACATGGCCGAGCGTCGTCAATACTCTTCATTCCACTCACTGTTTGGTGAAGTATTTGCAGAGATCAGCGAAATTCATCACGAATGCTACATCGTTCTGGATGACTACCATCTCATTGCCAACGATGAAATTCACGAAGCAATGCGTTATTTCATCAAGCACATGCCAGATAACTTCACGCTAGTCGTCACCAGTCGTGCAACACCGCCTCTGGGTACCGCTAACCTGCGTGTGCGCGATCTGATGATCGAGATTGGCAACGACATGCTGGCATTCGACACCGAAGAGACCACTCGTTTCTTCAATCAACGCGTAGCCGATGGTATCGACGATACCACCGCAAATAACCTGCGTACCTATGTTGAGGGCTGGCCTTCCGCACTTCAATTAATTGCCCTACAGGCTCAGCATCAAAAACGCACGCTAGAGCAATCTGCGGAATCTGTTTCTCAGTTCAACCATGCTCACTTGTGGGACTACTTGGTTGAAGAAGTGTTTGACCTACTCGATAGCGAAACCAAGCAATTCTTAATGCAGGTTTCGGTCTTAGACACCTTCAATGATGAGTTAGTCACCGCATTAACTGGTCGCGATGATGCCCTGAGTATGATTGAGTCACTCAACCGCTACGGCCTATTTATCTATCCGTTAGATGGCGAACACAATTGGTATCGCTTCCATAACTTATTCGCTGAGTTTCTCTCGCACGAACGTCAGGCACGTATTCCACAGCAAGAAATCGAACTGCATCATGCAGCTGCATTAGCTTGGAGCAAACAAAATTCTCCGCAGCAAGCGCTACGCCACGCAGCCAAAGCGAAAGACGGTCAACTTGTCTCCGACATCTTAACGGAATCAGGCTGGGCGATGTTTAACGAAGGGACTCTTGAGACACTCGAATCTTCGATTAAGTTGCTCTCTCGCGACCAATTGTTCAGCAACCCTAAGCTGTCTATGCTTCGTGCTTGGTTGGCTCAGAGCCAACACCGTTATAACCAAGTCGGTCAACTACTTGCCGAAGCCGAGCACGAGCACAGCGCGCGTAACATCACCATCAATAGCTCAGAGCAAGGGCAGTTCAATGCGCTACGTGCACAGGTTGCCATCAACCAGAACGATCCTGACAAAGCACTCGAGCTTGCAGAGCTAGCCCTGAGCCAGCTCGATACCACCATCTATCGTGGCCGTATTGTGGCAACGTCTGTGGTTGGTGAGGTGCATCACGTAACGGGTAATCTTTCTCGAGCACTCTCTATGATGCAGCAAACCGAGAAGCTTGCTCGTCAGTACCATGTTTACCACCAAGCACTGTGGGCACTGCTACAACAAAGTGAAATTCTGATTGCACAGGGCTTTGTACAAGCGGCGTATGAAGTGCAAGACAATGCGTTTAAGTTGATTGAAGAACATCAGCTAGAGCAACTTCCACTGCATGAGTTCTTGCTGCGTATTCGCGCACAAGTATTGTGGTGTTGGAACCGTTTGGACGAAGCCGAAGAGTGTGCTTACAAAGGTATTGATGTGCTAGGTAGCCACGAGCCAAGTAAGCACTTACACAGCTACTCTATGTTGGCGCGTATAGCGGTGGGCCGCGGTGAGATCGACAAAGCAAGTAAGTTTATTGATCACATCCTGCATCTACTTAGCCAATCAACTTACCACGTAGACTGGACAGCAAATGCATCGCTATCACTACTACTCTACTGGCAAGCGCGTGGAGATACAGACTCAATCCAACACTGGTTAAACAGCGCAATCCGCCCTGAAGAAGCGTGCAACCACTTTACTCAGCTTCAATGGCGTAACATCGCTCGTGCTCAAATCGCCATTGGCCAATCGGAAGAAGCAAAAGCAACATTAAGCTTTCTTCATAAAGAGTCAGAGCGCTTTGAGTTAATCACCGACCTTAACCGCAACCTGATTGTGGAAGCGGTACTTTCAACCGTGACGGAGGATAAGGATCAAGCGAAAGAGCAATTAAAGAGTGCTCTAAGCATGACCAACCAAACGGGGATGATCGGAAACTTCCTCGTCGATGGCGCAACCATTGGCGGAATGCTGCAGAAATTGACCAACAAGGTAGAACTTGGTGACCTAGAGCGTCACCGTGCTCAGCAGTTGATGAAGGATATCTCAAGCACTCAACGCAGTCGCTCTGTACATTTCGATGAAGAGTTCGTTGAAAAGCTAGTCAATCACCCGAATATCCCAGAGCTAGTGCGTACCAGTCCTCTCACACAACGTGAATGGCAGGTACTCGGTTTAATCTACTCTGGTTTTAGCAATGAGCAGATCGCTCAAGAACTAGATGTTGCAGGAACGACGATTAAGACTCATATCCGAAACTTGTATCAGAAGCTAAACATCGCCAACCGTAAGGAAGCGATCAGTACCGCTGAGAATTTGTTGAAGCTGATGGGGTACTAGAGAGCTAGAGAGCTAGAGAGCTAGAGAGCTAGAGAGCTAGAGAGCTAGAGAGCTAGAGAGCTAGAGAGCTAGAGAGCTAGAGAAAAATTGAGGGGTTGGCGTTGGTGCGTCAACCCTTTTTCTTACTTGTACCACCACAAAACTTACCCACTGCCATTCCCTACATGGAGGCACGAACGCGATAGGGAAACTGTTCTAGGTGGCGCCCTAAAATAATCAGCCTATTTAAAGACTATATGATGAGCTCATTAGTCTTAAAGTCATACTCAAGACCCCGATCATCGAGCACTCAAAGATCCCCTACTATGCTCCGTTGTCGCTTTAGGGGATGACACTCTTCAAGTTCATTGGCAAAAGACATTCAACATTCGTTGAAAATCAATCTAAAAAGCGCAGCGATCTAGCCTCTTCCTGAACGACAGGCAAAAAAAAACCAACCGCAAATCAAGGCGATTGGTCTATATATGGTGTGAACAATGAACATTCACTAACAACGTCAGTTGGCTAGGTGACCCTCGGCTTAATAAGGGTCAAACATACTAATGCAGAGAGCGTGCCAACTTTCAAAGCACTAATTAATGGAACAGAAAGCACACTTTTTTGCACAATTTGCATTAGCCCTTACATTAAATTTGCATATTGCAATTTGCATTACGCAAAAACACATCAATATGCTATGCGCTTTGTTTCAATAAAACAGATTACATTTATTGTGAGTTATATCAGTTAAAAGCTTAACGTTCTGCTCATCTTCAAGCAGGGGTTCGTAAAAGCAGTCTCATCATACGTTCATACTTTTTCCACGCTAAATTCAGTATACTGCGTACAGTCTATTAATAATTGAATTGGCAATATGAATTACTTCACTACCTTTCTCAAAGGTATCGCGATGGGGGCAGCTGACGTGGTACCGGGTGTATCAGGCGGTACTATCGCGTTTATTACCGGTATCTATGACACCCTTTTAGAGAGCATTCGCCGTGTAAACCCAAGCTTAATTGGAATTTTACGTAAGGACGGTATTAAAGCTGCTTTTAACCATATCAACGGCTTTTTCTTGATTACGCTGTTCGGTGGCATCATTGGTAGCATTCTAACACTAGCCAAGCTTATTTCTTGGCTCCTAGTCACCCACCCTATCCCACTTTGGTCATTCTTCTTTGGCCTAATTCTGGTATCGGTGTTCCATATTCTCAAGCAAGTTGAAACGCGAGATATCAAGCGATTCCTCTTCTTATTATTAGGAGTAGGCTTCGCGTACAGCATTACGGTATTAAAACCACTGACCATGGACCCTACAGGCTTTAACTTTGTCATTGCGGGTGCCATTGCAATCTGTGCGATGATCCTACCGGGCATATCTGGTAGCTTTATCTTGCTGCTCATCGGGATGTACTCACCGATCTTAGGCGCGGCTAAGTCACTGCAAGTCGATGTGTTAATGCTATTTGTCGCGGGTTGTGTCATTGGCTTATTGAGCTTCTCTCATGTGCTTTCTTGGCTACTAAACCGCTTTAGGGATTTCACGTTAGTCTTCTTAACTGGTTTAATGATTGGCACACTGCCTAAGATCTGGCCTTGGAAAGAAACCATCAGCTGGCGCACGAACTCCAAAGGTGAGCAAGTTCCACTGGTGCAAACCAACCTTACTCCTGACGGCTTCGAGCAACTTTACTCTCAACCATCACAGCTTGGTGTTGCGATTGTGATGATGTTCGTGGCGATTGCCCTCGTGCTTGGTCTTGAGAAGCTAGGCTCCAAGGAATAATCATTAAAACTGATTAAAAAGAGCGCCACATTGGCGCTCTTTCTGTATCTGAATCACACTCAGCGAAATTTTTGTCAAGATTCGCCTTTCCCCTCTAGCTAAAGCACTAACGAGCTATGTTAGTATTCAGTGGTTTTTATAAATGCAAATGGACTTATGCACCCTCTCGCGAAATTTGCCTTACTCGGATTAGCATTAGGCGCAGGCTTTTTAGCGCCCTCTATCCTTGAAAAGGTTCAATCACATACCAAGCATTCAGCATCGTCTATCGACCTGAACCAGTACTGCCAGCTATCGACTGCGACTTGCGTTCAAAATGAAGCTAAGCTCACCCTTGAGCATGATAAAGCGCAACCCTTGTTGCCTTCTAAGTTGATGGTTGAATGGCCTGATCAAGCCGAATCTCTGATGTTAACGTTACAAGGTTTAGAAATGGAAATGGGTAGTGTAAAAATTCTGCTCACACCTGCTGAACAAGGTCACTATGTTGGGGAGGTTCTGCTACCAGTATGCACGATGGACAAAATGACTTGGGTTGGTGAACTGACCGATGGCAATCTGACAGTCAACACATCATTGAGGATGGAACGATGAGTAAAAACTGGTCTCTGGCTCTTATAGCAGCATTCGTAATGGGGTTTGGTGCGAAGAGCTACCTTGACGCACAAAATGCTCTAGAAGAGCAAGGCATGACAGAAGGCGTTGCTCAAAACCTTTCACTATCAGGTCTTTCATTTACTGGTGTGGAAAACAAACCGATCAAAATATTTGATGAAAACGACCCACGCGTTCGAGTTGTCTACTTTGGCTTTACCCACTGCCCTGATGTATGCCCGACCTCATTAGCCATGCTATCAGGCGCCCTTAAACAGATTCCTCAAGAGCAACTAGACCAGCTTCGACCGATCTTCGTTACCTTAGATCCAGAGCGCGATGATGGCATCACAACTCACCAGTATGCTCAGTATTTTCACCCAACCTTGGAAGGCGCTTCGGGCAACCTTTCCGCAACACAGCAGTTTGCAGGTCAATATGGTGTGATATTTAAAAAGACAGAGTTAGAGAACTCAGAGTTGAACTATACCGTCGATCACAGCTCTTACTTTTACTTCCTAAAACCGAATGGAGAGCTGATCACTAAAGTGCCACACACCCTTAACCCGGCACCGATTGTGGCAGCATTCAATGAAGTTTTAGCAGCACAGTAAGTCTATTTATTAATACCCAATATTTTAATTATTCATAACTATTACATTACGTAGAAGGATAAGGACTCCCTTATGACTGTAAAATTGAACCGTTTCGGCTCACTTGCCCTTGCTTGTGTTTCACTTAGCGGCGCTCTGTTTACCACGGCGGCATTCGCCAATGAACATCAACACCATCATCATAAAGCAATGCAGCAAAACACAGAGATCATGGTGCATGATGCCTACGCAAGAGCGACGCCACCTGGTGCCAAAACGAGTGCAATTTTTCTTACTCTGATGAATCAACAAGATAAAGACATTGCACTAATTTCTGCCTCAGCGGACATCGCAGGTAAAACCGAACTGCATGATGTCGTTATTGAAGGTGAAGTCATGAAGATGCGTCAGATTGAACAAATCGATATTGCAGCGCAATCTCACACCGAATTAAAACCTGGCTCTCTGCACATTATGCTGTTCAACCTAACCCAATCGCTTAACGAAGGTGAGAACGTTCAGCTCACACTAAACTTTGACGATGGTACAACGCATCAGCTCACCGTACCTATTATGAAAGCGATGAACGGCATGAGTAAGCACTCACATTGATCGACGAAGATAGGCATACGCCGTCAGATAATCTCTGATTTTGTTCAAAAAGCGCGAGTAATTCGCGCTTTTTTGCTATTCTTTGCCCGGCAAGCTGATTCTGAATAATTAAATAAAATAAATAAGGAGAACAAGATGATTGTAATGAACCCAACACTGGTACAGAAATCGTAGCCTGAATAGACAATGTCTTAATTCATCAAAATAATAGACCTCCGTTCTTAGCGAGCTTCAAACTTGGCTGGAACCTCTATCTATCGCGTTACCTTCCTATACCGGTTATTACGCCGGGCTGTATTTGCCCCACTCTAATTACATAATAAATTGAAGCGTAACTATGCATGTGCCCAAAATCTGCAAGTTATGTCGGGTAAAAAGACATGAGTTCTAAACTAGATTTAACGCAACCAATCCCTTTAAACCAACTGGGTTGGCAACCACATTATCAACAACAACTCACTCTTGATGACTATGAAGATCGACAGTTTGCTCGCATCATTGCTCATCACCGAAGTGAATACTTACTAGCCAGCGAAAGCGGTGAGATTAAACTCGCTATTCATAATGACCAACCCAAGATGACCGTTGGTGACTGGGTAGTCCTCGACAATGAACAACGCTTTGTTCGTCTCCTTGAAAGGCGCTCTCTGTTCAGTCGTAAAGCTGCTGGTTCGAAAGTCGAAGAGCAATACATATCGTCAAATATCGACACCGTATTTATCGTCTGTTCACTTAACAACGACTTTAATCTAAGCCGTATTGAACGCTACCTTGCTTTGACTAATGAGGCAGAGGTTGAGG
This sequence comes from Vibrio maerlii, assembly GCF_003415655.1. Classification (GTDB taxonomy): domain Bacteria; phylum Pseudomonadota; class Gammaproteobacteria; order Enterobacterales; family Vibrionaceae; genus Vibrio; species Vibrio maerlii. The sequence goes on along the minus strand of NZ_QRHC01000002.1, from coordinate 559,869 downwards.
CTGTTATTGTCCTAACCAAAGCCGACTTATGTGACGACGTGGAAAATAAGCGTCAGCAGGTTCAAGCACTTGACCCTATGCTGATGATCGAAACAGTCAACTCTCTAGATAATGGCAGTGTCGCGGTGTTGAGGTCATGGTGTGGCATGGGTAAAACTGTTGCTTTTATGGGATCATCAGGTGTTGGCAAGTCGACCTTGGTAAACACCTTAATGGAGAGCACCGCTCAAGCTACGGGTGGCATCCGCGAAGACGATAGCAAAGGTCGCCACACAACGACCTCGCGATCGATGCATATCATCCCTGAGGGCGGTTTACTTCTCGATACCCCGGGAATGCGCGAACTTCAGCTCGCAGATTGTGCCGATGGTGTCAGTGAAACCTTCTCAGACATCGAAATCATTGCTGAGATGTGTCGCTTTTCCGATTGTCAGCATGGCTCCGAGCCTGGTTGCGCCATTCAAGCGGCATTGGCAAACGGTGAAATCGAGGAGCGACGCTTTAACAATTATCAGAAACTATTAAGAGAGCAAGCGAGAAACGGCGCCACACTCGCTGAGCAGCGCGCCAACAATAAGCAGCTAAGCAAAATGTATCGCACCGTTCAATCGGGTAGCCGACAGCGTAAAAAGGGTTATTAAGCTCACGGTTGCACTTATCTAAATCTATGAATGGAATAAAGAGCCGAAAGGCTCTTTATTTTTATCTTTAAAAACACACAAAAATAACACTAAGTTAAGAATTCAATCACATAAATCAGCAAAACTCACTGACATTAAATAAGTTATAGACACATAATTCCGCCGCGCTATGCTTATAGGCGCTCAGTTTTTTATTGGGCCATCATAAATTTATAAATATATTTGGACACAACATATGCAAAACAACTCACTAGTAGGTCGCTTCGCACGCGGAAACCTCGTCCTGCAGATCCTTGCAGGTATCCTCTTTGGTGTCGTATTAGCCCTCGTTTCACCAGATTCAGCACAAAGCGCTGGACTACTTGGTAGTCTATTTGTTGGTGCTCTTAAAGCTGTCGCTCCCATTTTAGTATTCATTCTTGTCGCGGCATCGATTGCAAATCAAAAGAAAAACCAGCATACCCATATGCGCCCAATCATTGTGTTATATCTGATTGGTACACTATCTGCGGCACTAACAGCTGTGGTTCTGAGCTTCGCATTTCCAACAACACTCACTCTCGTTGCTGGCGCGGAAGGCACAACACCTCCACAAGGTATCTTAGAAGTCCTGCACACTCTGCTATTTAAGCTGGTTGATAACCCAGTGAGCGCCCTAATGAACGCAAACTACATCGGTATTCTTGCTTGGGCTATCGGTCTTGGTCTTGCACTTCACCACGCTTCGGCAACCACTAAAGCGGTATTTGAAGACCTAAGCCACGGTGTGTCACAGATCGTTCGTTTTATCATCCGCCTAGCACCTTTCGGTATCTTTGGCCTTGTATCATCAACGTTTGCAACAACGGGCTTTGCTGCTCTAGCAAGTTACGCACAACTTTTGTTTGTCCTACTAACCGCAATGGCTGTCATTGCGCTTGTAGTCAACCCTTTGATCGTTTACATCAAAACGAAACAAAACCCATACCCGCTTGTATTCCAATGCCTACGTGAAAGTGGTGTGACTGCCTTCTTCACACGTTCAAGTGCGGCAAACATTCCAGTAAATATGGCGCTGTGTGAGAAGCTAAAACTGGACGAAGATACTTACTCAGTATCAATCCCACTGGGTGCAACTATCAACATGGCTGGTGCAGCGATCACTATCACGGTACTAACGCTAGCAGCAGTGCACACTGTTGGTATTGAAATTGACCTACTTACTGCCCTACTACTCAGCGTTGTGGCTGCGGTATCGGCATGTGGCGCTTCAGGTGTGGCAGGTGGCTCACTACTTCTCATCCCACTAGCGTGTGGCCTATTCGGTATTCCAAATGAAGTAGCAATGCAGGTAGTAGCTGTTGGCTTTATCATCGGTGTGGTACAAGACTCCGCTGAGACGGCACTAAACAGCTCTACGGACGTGGTATTCACAGCGGCGGTTTGTCGTTCAGAGCAGCTTAAAGCAAACCAATAATTGCTTTAATTACTCGCACTCAAAACGAACACGGGAGAGCATATGCTCTCCCGTTTTTTTGTTCATTATCGATAACTAAGACGACGCTTCAGTCGTTTGTTCATCGGTCTTTGTTACTGCTTCATCCTTCTCAGCAAACTCATGACCATCTCTATCAGGAAAATAACTCTCTCGTTTGTAGAGCTTATTGAACGCCTTAATGATCGAGTGATTGCTAACGGTGCCACTATTCAGCTTCTGAAGAATAGGTTTTGCTAGCGCTTGCAGACCAACTACCGAATCAATGCCTAAACCATGTGCCACCTTATCACGCACCGACCTCGACTCTTCACTACCAAACTGCGATGCCAAGAACAGCCAAATATAGGCAATCGATTTTGCTTGCTCACCAGAGCGTTCTGCCCATGCTAAACCGGCTCTGTACATAGCCTCAGAAGAGCCTTTCTCAGCCGCATTCTCTAACCAATAACTACAACGAACATGGCTTTGAAGCACACCTTTACCCGTCTGATAGCATTCTGCTAGCTTGATCTTACCCTCTGCATTTCCATCCAGTGCCGCTTTGTAAAACCACTGTGCGGCTTCTTCAGGGTTACTATTTGGGTTGTCGACACTTAACGCCCAGTCACCGAGATAAATCATCGCGGAAGAGTAACCTTCATTCGCTACTTCACGAATGATGATAAGGCCTTTCGACAGTTGCTTATCAACGCCACGACCAATCGCATAAGCTTTACCCATCTCAAACTTCGCATCAATGTTTCCATCGAGAGCTTGGATACAGGTACGCCAAAAATTGGCATGGCCTTTTAATACCATGTCGTCTCGACGCTTTTCACTAATACGAATGATGCCCGTCATACCCGCACGGTTATCGAGCAGCGCTGCTTTCTCATACCAGTACAATGCCTCACGTATATTCGAGCGCTCAGCTTCTTTGGCTAGCACAAGAATAGAAGGGATATGACCGGTATCCGCCTTATACACACGCTCTTCCTGCTCTTGCTTGCGAGCTTTTTCGATCGCGCGGCGATAAGCCACTTCCTTGGCTTTTCTTTCTTCTTGAATGCGCTTCTTTCTTAACGAGAGCGACACCATCCAAACAAACACTAATATCAGCGACAAACCGGTTGCAGCAATTGCAATAACTAAAGTATCCATGGACTCTTCTTCAGTTCGCACTCCCCTTCTCAGAGTCATGCATCTAACGATGTAAAGTTAATCTTCCTAGATTGGCATAATACAGAATGACAATCCCTTTAAACAGAAGTGATATTAACAATTAACTCACTATCTACTGTTCAAGACAACCTTATTTTCTTGAGATGCATGATAACCAAAACTAACCCACCCTATCTAAGTTGTCGCAAAGATTTACAATGTAAATCAAAAAAGGGAAACCGAAGCTTCCCTTTTTTGAAATTCATTTACTCTATATTACTTAGCGTTTACTGCTTTGATGAACACCTCTTGAGCACCTTCGATGTTTAGTGCTTTGGCTTCTTCTAGTAAAGCAAGAGCCTTGTTAAGTTCGTTTGCCTCTACCGCAGATTGAATAGCATTAAAGTAATAGTCTTTAGTATCATCGAGTGGTTTGACAGCTATTTGGGTTTCACTAGCACTTGGTACATTTGAAATAGCCGCAGGTTTTGTCTCTTTAACAAACGGATTGAAAGAAGACTTGTATGATACTTCAACATTAACTTGGCCATTCCAAGAGTGTTCTACAACAGGATCTGCTATTCGAGGTGGTTCGTTACGTTTAGCAATAGCCATAGCTTTTGCTGGATGTATCACTGTTGTTGTACCGTCAACATCTTCCTCTGTTGTGTAAATGACGGCATAAAACTTCGTAATATTTAGAGGTAGTGAAATCTCAACAACACCTTCAATCACCTCACCAGCGATAAAATCGTTTCTATCATATGTGAAATAACTAGAATCGAAGTTACGAATCAACCTCAAATTTTCATCATATAAAGCTAGGCTTGGTGCAAAGAATACACCATCTGAAATAGGTGCTGATAATTCAATTTCAATAGATTTTCCCACATTGTTTAAGGCAAACCCCGCAACTGGGCTATTGATTAATTCTGATTCAAATCTTTGAGTTTTTCCTGAGAACGAAAATGAAAAGACACTTGGAACGTTTACTTCATTCCACAAAATATCAGAAACCTGATTAGTGCTTTGCAGATGAGACTGTTGGACTTCATTAGTTACTACCGCCGGTGAAGAACACCCCAGTAGACCCAATAAACTCATAGAAGCGATTAAACTTATTTTTTTCATTTTTATTCTCCGTAATTAAGATAGCCAGCACTGGCTGACTATCTTACAAAAAGCTAGGTTGCTTCAATTACCACCATGCTTCAACTTGAGCACCGACCATAAAGTCGTTGTTATCTACAGCCATATCTCCACTGTATGCACTTGCAAATACACGGATTGCTGGACGAGCCCAGAAGTTAGAACCAGCTTGCCATTGTTGAGCAATTGTCACTTTGCTTAAATCTTCTGAAGAATCCATCCAAGGGTCGTCTTGTACGTAGTAACCCATCTCTAAAATCGTACTCATTGTTTCCGACCATTTGTATCCTGGACGTACAACGGCATTCCATCGAGTGCCATTACCATTGTTAGGATCGTCTAGTTGAGAGTAAATAAATGAGTAACCAAGGTTCCATTGGTCTTGCTCAATAACACCCCAATCGATGAAACGCCAAACCTTACGATCTTCTTGGCCTAATTCCATGTTATAGCCTGAACCCATATGGCTATTCACACCATAGGTATCCCAAGCGAAACCTTGCGTAGAGTACTGAACAACTACTTTGTTGAAACCACCAAAGAAGTTTCCTTGAGTATGTTCAGCAGTAAAAGAAACGCCAGTTTCATCTAAGCCATAATCACCAAAGTTACCAAGTTCATTGTCGATAGCATCATCTTGAGCTTCAGTTTTAGAAGGCTGACCAATCATCAATGCGAAATCGAATGAACCATCTTTATTTGCCTGAATACCGTTGTATCGTAAGTCAAGAGTATAAGCTTGAGAGTAAAGTTGTGTATCTTCTACGGCAGTACCATCTTCATCAAGTATTGGTGCTTTCCAGTCACGTTGAAATACTGCTGCACTTAACTTACCAGGACCAGCATCAATATTTTCAACACCGATACCATCACCCGATGTGTTGATATAATACATATCCAAAATATGAATATCCTTACGAGCGTAGTAACGTTTACCAGCCCAAAGAGACATGCCATTAGCCATAGTGTAGTCAACCCATGCTTCACGCATCGAAGCACGTTGTCCACTCCATGGGTCGTCTGCAGAAGTACCTACCGCCTGGAATGCTGCACCTCGAGTATCTCGTTGCATTGGACCTGGATCTTCTTCAGTACCGTAGGCCAATAGAGTATGGATATTAAATGAATCACCCTCAGCGCTCTGCCAAACGTTATTAGCATTCAGTATTAGTTCTGCATATAGATCACATTCGTCACCCAAGCGACCAACTACGTGAGCCGATGGACCACCATTACCATAACAAACCTGTGCACCACCATCGACGTTGCCACCGAAACCAGCACGCATGTAACCATGGTAATCAAACTCTACAGCTGATGCGGTTCCAGCAGCTAAAGTCGATACCACTGCAGCAGCGATTAAACTTACTTTTTTCATTCTAAACTCCGTTTAGTAATTATTTATTCTTATTACTTTCTCTTAGGTCCCTGTCAGGCAGTAGGCAGAGGTAAAGAGAGGTAAGATGGAAGCCAAGGCTCCCGGTTGTTTCAACGGAATCGATATTAAGCGGGTTGTAGTAGGCGCACTTCCTCCGCCCCTCCTAAATTTAGGGGGGATGAGAAAGGAGGAGAAAAATAACCGAACGGCGTTTCTGAGTTAGTGATCACTAAAACGAGGTGGAGATGACGGGTTTTGATCTGTCATTGCCTTAACAAAAGGTTACCAATGTCATAGTTTTGTCTAGAACTGTCACCAAAATGAAATAAAATTACAGTCTAATAATTGTGATAAGGCTCTTGACCTGAGTATGACAAAGCTTTTTACTAGAAGTTCAGGAGGTCTGATGACCTTTTAAGCAAGTTTCAACTGCTTTGACGTTACGTTCGGCGTCAGGACAGACAAATAAAAAGAAAATCATACTCTATGAAAACGCTATCACGCCCTTATCCTCTGGGCGCAACCTTAGATGACAGTGGATGTAATTTTTCGATTCATGCACCGGATTGCGACAAAATCAGCCTTGCTCTGTTTGAAGAGAATGGCGAGTACACTTCCTACGAGTTAGAAAACGAATACGCAAGTATCAAGCACATCTATGTAGAAGGCATCAAAGCTGGCCAACGCTACGGTTTTATCGTTGAACAAAACGACGAAGCGATTCTACTTTCTGACCCATACGCAAAAGCACTGGATAAACCACTCCACTACGAAACACCTTACTCTGCAGCGAAAAGCTTTAGCATGAGTAAATCTGTCGTCACGGATACCCAATTTGATTGGCAGGGAACGACTTACCCACGTATTCCTCGCGAAGAAACGGTGTTATTCGAGACTCACGTTAAAGGTCTCACTAAGCTCAACAAAGAGCTTAAAGCACAAGAGCAAGGCAAGTACCTTGGCCTAGTGAGCGATGAGATGCTCGCTTTCTATAAGAAGCAGAACATCAACACGCTGCAGCTTCTCCCTATCGCAGCGTGCATGCACGAGCCTCACCTCTTGGATATGGATAAGGTGAACTACTGGGGTTATAACCCTTACGTGTTCATGGCTCCCGATCCTCGTTATGCAGATACCGATGCCGTCACTGAACTGAAAACCGCAATTCGTGAGCTACACCGCAACGGTATTGAGGTGATCCTGGATGTGGTTTACAACCACACAGCGGAAGGCGGAGAAGGCCCAACAACCTTTAACCTGAAAGCTCTGGATAACAACAGCTACATCAAGCATGGCTGCCATTACGCAAATTTCTCTGGCTGTGGTAACACCTTAGACCTAACTCACCAGCCGACACTTAACCTAGTGATGGACTCACTGCGTTACTGGGTAGAAGAGTTTAAGGTAGATGGCTTCCGCTTTGACTTGGCTGCCACACTTGGTCGTAATGGTGATGACTTCAACCGCGAGTCCGCCTTCTTCAAAGCGGTCGCTCAAGATCCTGTTCTTCGTGAAACCAAATTGATTGCAGAACCTTGGGACATTGGTCCAAACGGCTATCAGGTTGGTAACTTCCCATTTGGTTGGAACGAATGTAATGACAAGCTACGCGATATTTCTCGCAGCTTCTGGCGTGGCGATCACGGCTACCTAAAAGAGTTCGCAACTCGCCTTATGGGTTCTCGCGATATCTATAGTGCAGCCAATTGGCCATACAAACTGACGGTAAACTACATCACTTACCACGATGGTTTTACGCTGCAAGATTTGGTGTCTTACAAGCACAAGCACAACGAAGCGAACGGTGAACACAACCATGATGGTCACGGCGATAATCGCTCTGAAAACTATGGTGTAGAAGGCACGACCCAAAACCTTGTCATCAAAGCAACTCGTGAAAAGCAAAAGCGTAACTTTATGGCAACGCTGCTGTTCTCGTTTGGTATCCCACACATCTTAACGCCGGACGTGATGTCACAAACGCAGAAAGGTAATAACAACGCCTACTGTCAAGACAACGAGACAAGCTGGATCGACTGGCAACCGACTGAGCGAAAAGCCTATTTTAGCCAATGGCTATCTGAGATGATTGCAGCACGTCACAAGTACATGGTGCCATTCATTCGTGCATTCAGTGGTGAAAAGCGCAACAACAACCGCATCTTCTGGCGTCGAACTGACGGCGAGCTGATGCAACATGAAGACTGGAACCGCTTGAGCTCGGTCGCACTGCACATTGGTATTGAGAAGGATGGCGCTGAGATGCTTTACCTAATCAACCAAACCAACGCTCCTGCGCGCTTTAAACTTCCTACCGATTGCAAGCAAGAGTGGGTGACGATCTGTGATACCAACCTGCGTAACGCTGAATATCTGCCAGCTCAAGGCGAAATGCTGCTACAGCCAACCTCAATGGCTATTTTGCATTTCACACCAAAAGCCTAGTTATCTAGTTATCTAGTTATCTAGTTATCTAGTTATCATAAAGCCTTACTTACTCGGTAAGTGAGGCTTTTTAATTTCAATGACTTCCAAATAAACCATAACTATTGATGTGCTACTAAATTCTTATTAAGATGCAGCCACTTTTTAGTCAGTAGGGATGCACATGGCTTTACCTAGAGTTCTCATTCGTTTTTTGCGACCTTATCTTGTCATCCTGACAGCCGTTATGGTTTATCTGGCGTATCAGCAATTGCACAATGCTGAGAAAGCGGCCTACCAGCAGTCTCACTCGAATATTCGAACCGCAACAGCTCTTATCCAAGCGCAAATTGAAGCCACCCTAGGGAAGTTTTACTTACTGCAAAACTCATGGAGAGAAAACGACCTCTCTCACTTCATGAATTTAAGTGAGAGAATGCTGGCAGATACGCCGATCTACGCAGACATCATACAGTTCTCACCGATTGGTCAGCGCTACCGCTCCATGAGCAACACGCTGATCTCCAAGGAAACGCTCCAAGATATTAAATGGGCACAGCTCAGTGAGTTGGCTCCTAAGTTCTCGATCTCTTCAATTTATGAAAAAACACCAGGACGCTGGGTATTTGCCGTAAAACACCGCAATATGTCGCAGCTGTTTGAGGTGTGGATAGAGTTTGATCTCCTCCATACCACCCAGTATTTACGAGATTTGAAAACTCTAAATCACGGCTATGTGTTTGTTGTAGATAAAGAAACCGAGCGTCTTGTTTTTCATCCAGACCCATCGCGTATCGGAACTCCCTCGGTCAGTTACCATGGTGGTATTGGCTCCTTGATTGAACAAGGCTTGATGGCAGGACGCCACGAATACTACTATCAAGACAACTTCAAGCTATCTGTGTTTGATGCAGACAACCCGATGGATTGGGTGTTTGTTTCAGGTACCGATCGCGCAGATATTCTTTCGACCTCTTATCAGTTCTCACTGACTGCAACCGTAATTGCATCATTGCTGCTACTTGCAGTCATCATGAACTACCTTACTTACCAGCTTAATGCTTCGCTGTCTGAGCTCAACCGCTTCGATTCTATTGCTGATTTTAAGGCGCAATTACGCCACGTCTTTGATCGATTTTGCTCTCATCAAGGCTTGCAATTCTGCCTTTATGACAGCTCAACACACACCTTCAGCACGGTTGATTACCACGGTAATAAAACCCCAGTACTCACAGATAAAGATCTGTCGAATAGGTTCTCCCCACACTCTTTAAGTTATGTAAACGGGCGATACCGAGACCCTTTAGCGAAGAGACTTAAAATCACTCAGCGCCATTACACCATTCCTCTGTTTGACAAAGAGGAGTTGATTGCCGTTATCTACCTATCGTCGGTGTTCCCGACATATAAGAGCATCCTACGCATGGTGAGGGACTATTCAGAGGTCGCCCTAACCAATCTACTGCTGCACCATCAATTAAAGCGTAAGGACCCAATGACGGGCTTAGATAACAAGCTAACGGTTCGTGCCATGCTTGATGAAGCAGTGAAGCAACAAACACCCAATGGTATTGCCAGTGATACCTACTTTGCGATTCTCGATATCGATAACTTCAAGAAGATCAACGACACCTATGGGCACCTGTGTGGCGATGCCGTGATCTACCAAATGGCGTCATTGATGAAGAAGAGCTTTCCAAGACCAAAGGGAGTCAGCCTAGCACGCTATGGTGGTGAGGAGTTCTGTATCCTTTTCCATGCCAACAACCCACAAGATGCCAAAAAGCAGGTCGACGAGCTACGTCGATTCATCGAGGCAAGTCCTGTGAAGTTTGAAGAGCACTCCATCAGTTTTACCACCAGCGCTGGGGTAACACCGATATTGGAGAGCCAACACGCCACCATTGGGCATGCCGATAAGTCGCTCTATCGCGCCAAGAATATGGGTAAGAACTTGGTAATGCTGTACGAGCCTCAGTAAATCGCTTCCAGAAAAGATAAAAAATCCGAGCACATGGCTCGGATTTGTCATTCTATATAAGGCTACCTAATCATTATCAATTGACTTGATAACTCGTGCCGGATTACCTGCAGCAACCACATTAGCAGGGATATCCTTAGTAACGACACTGCCCGCTCCAATCACGCTGTTGTCACCAATGGTGACGCCAGGGCAGATGATCGCACCACCACCAATCCACACATTATCGCCAATAGTAATCGAGGTGCCGAACTCAACACCTTCATCCACGCGACCTTTCTTATCTAGAGGATGTCCCGCCGTATAGATTTGGACATTCGGTGCCAACAATACATCGTTACCAATATTTACTTCGGCTACATCCAGAATCACGCAGTTAAAGTTTGCGTAGAAGTTTTTACCAGCCTTGATGTTCGAGCCATAATCACAGCGGAAAGGTGGCTCTAGATATGCTCCCTCAGAATCAGGAATGAGCGTATCAATCGCTTCACGCCATTCTTCTGTATCTGGAATACTGTTGTTCAGCTTTTGTAAAACCTTACGGCACTCAATTCGCTCAGCGTAAAGCTCTTTATCCCAAGCAAGATAAGGTTCTCCCGCCAGCATTTTCTCTTTTTCTGTTCTCATTATTAGTTTCTCGTTATCGGTATTGTCCGTAGATTAACGGTTTAAAACACAAAAAAGCGTTGGCTAGATCAACCAACGCTTTCATTTTGATGATTTCTTTTCGAACTGCTAGAGCAGATTCAGGAAATTCACATAAAGATTACACACTCAGCACTACGGCTTGATATGGCTGCAATCGCACTTTGCCATCTTCAACTATCAACGAGTCGTAGTTATTAATTACCGTTTCTTTAATGAAGAAATCCAGTGGACGTTCGATCGCTTGGTCACTGAAGTTTGCCAATACTAGCAAAGTCTTACCTTCAAACTGACGAGTGTAGGCGTACAACTCGCTATCCTCAGCAAACAACAGCTCATGTTTACCATAAGTCATCGCCTTACCGTATTGCTCAGATTTACGCAGAGCAATCAATGCTTGGTAGTGATAGAAAACCGAGCCTTGGTCGTCTAACGCCTGGGCAGCATTCACTGTTTGAGTATTATCATTCAAAGCTAACCACGGGGAGCCTGTGGTGAAGCCACCTTTCTCGCTTCCATCCCATGGAATTGGCAGTCGAGCGTGGTCACGAGAGAAGTGATTGATGTAATCCAAACCATCAGAGATAGGCTGGCCTCGGCCGATTATCTTGCTGTAATGGAATCGAGACATGCAATCGTCAATCTGCTCGATATCAGTAAAGACCTTGTTCGTCAGACCAATCTCTTCACCTTGATAAACATAAGGGGTACCGCTCATCATGTGCAGCACAGTACCGAGCATCTTGGCACTGATCACGCGGAATTCTTCAGAGTCGTTACCAAAGCGAGAAACAGCACGAGCCTGATCGTGGTTGTTCCAGTAAAGGCTATTCCAACCCTTGTTATGCAGATCATCTTGCCACTTAGACATGGTTTGTTTTAGTGCGACGAGATCAAACGGTTTGATGCGCGCATTGTGCTCTTCACGGTCAATTGACATGTGCTCGAAATGGAAGATCATGCTCACTTCATTGCGGCTTGGATGCGAGTAGTAACGACCATCTAATGGAGTCGCAAACGGTGTTTCTGCGACGGTTAATAAGTCGTAGTGAGAAAGGACTTTTTCGTTCATCTCACGCATGTATTGGTGAGTTAGAAGGTTATTCGCCCAATGCTCCCATCCTGCTACGCCCTCATCAAAGATGGTTGCATCAGGGAAGTCTTGGGGCTTACCAATCATGTTTACTACGTCCATGCGGAAGCCACCTAGCCCCTTCTTCAACCAGAAGTGCATCATGTCATAGACAGCTTCACGCACCTCTGAGTTGTCCCAGTTTAAGTCAGGTTGCTTCTTGCTGAATAAATGCAGATAGTACTGGTCCGTGGTTTCATCTTTCTCCCAAGCCGAAGGAGTAAAGAAAGACTCCCAGTTATTCGGAGGCGTACCATCCTCTTTCGCATCTTTCCAGATGTACCAATCACGTTTTGGGTTGTCCAAACTACTTTTAGATTCAACAAACCATGGGTGCTCATCTGAGGTATGGTTAACCACCAAATCCATCACAATCTTAATGCCGCGCTCTGCAGCCTTGGCAATCAGCTCATCCATATCCGCCATGGTACCGAACTCAGGCGCAATATCTTGGTAATCGGCGATATCATAGCCGTTATCATCCATTGGTGATTTGTAGACTGGGCTCAACCAAATCACATCCGTACCAAGTAACTTGATGTAATCAAGTTTTTGGATAATCCCTTGTAGATCCCCCACACCATCGCCATTTGAGTCATTAAAGCTACGTGGATAGATTTGATATACAACGGCGTTATGCCACCACTTTGGATCACTAGAAATACAGAACATAGGGCTACCTTAATTTGTCTCAGTGGATACTTAATTTGTCTCAGTAGTTAATTGAGGTGGAAGTTCTACTAGGTCTTCCATCTTAATATTTCGTTTTAGTGCTTTTTCATTGCTATCGAACAAGTGACATTTATCACTCGGTAGTTGAACGCGTAAAACAGCATGACGCTCTGCGGCCATGGTACCCGGCACTCGAACCAATAACTCTTGGTCGCTATCGACAATCTGGGTATAAAGCAAAGATTCTGTGCCTAGCTGCTCTACACTAATAACGCGAACAGGCAAGCCATCATTGGCAAGCTCAACATCCTCAGGTCGAATTCCTAATGTCACGGATTCGCCTTGGTTTAGTAGACTCGCATCTACCTGAGCATGAGCTTCACAACCTTCAATTTCGACTGCAGCGTGTTGTGCGTCAGCATTGATAACGGTACCCGCGAGCTGATTCATCTTTGGTGACCCAATAAAGCCAGCAACAAACAAGGTTTGTGGGAAGTGGTATAGCTCCAGCGGAGAGCCCACTTGCTCTACGATGCCATCTCGCAGAACGACAATCTTATCAGCCAATGTCATCGCCTCTACCTGATCGTGAGTGACGTAGATAACCGTCGATTTAAGTTCTTTATGGTAATCCGCAAGCTGCAGGCGCATGCGAACTCGCAGTGCAGCATCTAGGTTAGATAATGGCTCATCAAGTAAAAATAAGGTTGGGTTACGAACAATCGCTCGACCAATCGCAACACGCTGACGTTGACCACCAGAGAGCTGGCTTGGCTTTTGACCCAACAGATGAGTCAATTCCAGCATTTCAGCAACTCGGTTCACCGCTTGTTCAATCTCTTCTTTGCTCAGCTTCTTAGCTAGTTTCAGACCAAACTCGATATTTTCGTAGATCGTCATGTGCGGGTACAAGGCATAAGACTGGAAAACCATGCCGATGCCGCGCTCGTTGGGAGAAAGATTATTGACCACTTCCCCATCCAGCTTCATATCACCAGAAGAAATCTCTTCTAAGCCGGCTACCATTCGCAGCATCGTGGACTTGCCACAACCCGACGGGCCAACAAACACGGTAAACTCACCATCTTCAATATGTAAGTTCGCATTCTTAATGATATGCGCACCATCCGGATAAACCTTGTTGATGCCTTCTAAAGTTAATTGCGCCATGACAAGCTCCTAAGGTGTTGTATTGATTAAAGACAGAGTGACAAGTTCGGTCGATGGTACGACCCAATCAGCTTGACCCACACGCTCTTGGGGACCAATACCAATAACCTTCATTCCGGCACTGCGCGCAGCCTCAACGCCTGCTTCCGCATCCTCGACCACGACACACTCATTCACATTCACTCCAACCTGGCCAGCCGCGTGAATAAACACATCTGGAGCCGGCTTAGAGCGATTCACAGACCAACCGTCACCAATCGCATCAAACAACGCCGTTAAACCTAACTTATGCAGAATCGAGCGGGCATTCTTACTCGCAGAAGCAAGCGCCACCTTGATACCTTTTGCGTTTAGCTCAAGCAGTAAGGTCTCGATACCAGGCAGAATATCTTTGTTGGTGATGCCGCCAAGAAGCTCAAGATAGTAGTCATTTTTCTGTTTTAGGCTGCGTTCAAATGTCTCTTCATCAACCTCACGAGCATTAAGAATGATCTTTAGTGAGTCCTGACGAGAAACGCCGCGCAATTGCTCGTTGATTTCACGGTCAAAATACCAGCCTTGCTCTTGGCAGAGGCGATCCCAAGCTTGAAAATGCAGCTCTGCGGTATCGGTAATGACACCATCTAAATCAAAAATAAAAGCCTTACACATTGAATGTTTCCTCTTGGCTTAGCAGTGTCACAGGTCGATTGTTCAGGATGATATCTAATGGTTTCAGGCTATCGCGTAGAATCTTGATAGAAGACGAGCCCAGCGTGATATCCAAACGCTCGCCCTGCCAGTGAATCGGGAATCTCAGTTTGTTCCATGCTTTCGGTAATGCCGGGTTGATACGCAGTTGACCATCGACCATACGAACACCACCAAAGCCATACACAACGCACTGCCAGATACCGCCAAGCGAAGCGATATGCATACCGAGATCAGAGCTTTTCATCTTAGGGCCAAGGTCTATATTTGCAGCCTTGTTGAATAGCTCGTAAGCACGTTCAGTATCCTGAATATCGCTGGCAACGACAGAGTGGATAGCGTAGCTCAACGAAGAATCATGCAGCGTTCTTGGCTCATAAAAATCCCAGTTTGCTTGCTTCACGTCACGACCAAACTGATGCTCAAGCAACATCATCAATACCAGAACATCCGCTTGCTTGGACACCTGCATATCACTGACTTGCTCGAAGTTGTAATCGTTGAAAATCAACGCCACTTTTTCTTGGTCTTTGTATGGAGAAAGATCGATATGAGGCTTAGAAAGATAAGTATCATCCTGTGGTAGGATACCTGTCTCTGCACTTACCTGAGGTAAGTAGATTTGACCCACTTTCTCTTTCCACAGTTGATATTGACGAGCAACATCAATCTTTTCATCTAGACGCGTTATCAGCTCTGGCTGAACAGCTTCTAGTTTTTCAAAGAATGAAATCGCAGTCTCGATATTAAAGTGCGCCATGTAGTTAGTGTAGGCGTTGTTATCAACATGCTCTTTGTACTCGTCAGGGCCAATCACATCTAAGATTCCCCACTGAGATTTGTCTTCTAACCACTCCAAGCGAGAGGTCCAGAAAGTCGCCGTTTCAAACAACAATTGATAGCCACAGCGTTGCATGAAGTCTTCGTCGCTGGTGATCTTGAAGTATTGCCACACTGCATACGCAATATCTGCGGTGATGTGCTGCTCGATGATGCCACACCAGATTTTCGTTGGCTTACCCGTAACAACATCCACCATAGCAAACTCTGGTGTTTCTTCGTCGCCAGTCACCGCTGATTCCCATGGGAACATGGCTCCTTGGTAACCATTGTGTTGCGCTTTTCGACGCGCTCCTTCTAACGTATTAAAGCGATACTCGAGAAGAGAGCGAGCCACTTCAGGTTGCGAATAGATAAAGAATGGCAATAAGAAGATCTCTGTATCCCAGAATGAGTGACCTTTGTACCCTTCTCCTGATAAACCTTTTGCACCAATGCCCAAACGATTATCGTGATCAGGCGTACATACCAGCATATGGTAGTGAGCAAAACGCATCGCTAACTGGTCAAAGCTATTGCCCTCGATTTCGATACCGATGTCAGTCCATACGTTGGCCCACGCCGCTACAGACGCTTCAAACAATGCTTGATAACCTGCGTGTTTCGCTTTGTTCAGGTGCTCTAGCGCAATCGCGCGTAGCGGAGCTTCATCAGATGATGCCTCGATGCGCTGAGCAATATCGGCATCAAAAGAAGTAAACACGACACAAAGCTTCGATAACTCAGCCATGCTTTGTGGTTCAAGCTCTAGCTGATAGCTAACGCCTACTTTTCGTCTTGCCATATTGAGTGCAGGTTCAATATCAACAACACAGCCATCAACCTTAAGCTCGTGAGTAGACATTGAGGTGATATCGACCTGACTCTCTGTAGTCGATTGCGATAACTCCAGGTATGTCTTGTCATGAATACGCTTATCACCTTCATGAAAGTGTTGCGCACCGCTATTAGTCACCTGAGCATCCAAACCGGAATCAAAACATACCACGACTCTTGAATCAAGAGGAGTGACTTGAACTTGCATTCCACACAAGTGCTTGTCGGCATAGGAAGCAAAGCGCTTGAACTCAAATCTAACGCGCTTGCCTGCTTTTGACGACCAAACAAAACTGCGCTTGAGCTCACCAGTCTCAATATCCAAACGACGCTCATAATCTTGGCAGTTACTTTCGGTCAACGTCATGCGCTCACCATCAACCAAGATATCGATATTAGTAAAATCGGCGATATTCGGCAGTTCTGTTACTTCGTCTTCATCGAACTTATTGAATGTTCCATTGACGAATAAGTTACGTGTCTGCCCTATGTACTTCTCTTCTGTCGCCGCGCGAACACCAAGATAGCCATTTCCTTGAGAAAAAATCGTTTCAAACTTAGCTTGAAATTCAGGTCGGAATTCCGTCTCACGTACGACCCATCCCGCTCTATCTGGAGCGTCATAGCAAATAGTCACAATAAAACCCTTCTAAACTAGCCTTTAACAGCTGAAGAAATATCGTTTCCGACGAAGTAACGTTGGAAAATAATAAAGATGATTAACACTGGAATTGTCGACAGGAATGCGCCTGCCAATATCAGGTTCCAGTCACCTGCGAGACCATATGAGTTACGAAGACTCAATAGACCCACTGGCAACGTCAGTGCACTGCTCGGATTGTTCAAAGCCACTAATGGCCAGAAGAAGTCATTCCAAGCGATTTGGAAGCCAAGAATCGTCACCGACATCAAGGCAGGTTTCGCTAACGGCATGAAAATTTTCACCAAGATAGTAATGGGATTAGCACCATCAATGATTGCCGCTTCTTCAACCTCTTTCGGAATGCTTTCAAAGAACTGCTTCATGATCAGAACCTGGGCCGAAGCGATAATCATCGTAATGACCGACCATGGTGTATTAAGCAATCCAATATCTCGGTAGATCAGATAGTTAGATATAAAGGTTACCTGTGCTGGAACCATCATACTCAACAGCATGAAAGCAAAGACAGCGCGTGAACCTGTGAACTTGAGTCGTGCCAGTGCAAATCCAGCAGTACAAGCTAAGAACAATGTCAGAATCACTTTACCAATGGCGATCAGCATAGAGTTGATTGTCCAACTCATGAACAAACTCTTACCTGTGTCCAAATCTACTGCTT
The DNA here is from genome assembly GCF_003415655.1 of Vibrio maerlii. GTDB lineage: Bacteria > Pseudomonadota > Gammaproteobacteria > Enterobacterales > Vibrionaceae > Vibrio > Vibrio maerlii. The sequence continues at coordinate 542,392 of NZ_QRHC01000002.1, read as the reverse complement.
CTTGGTAAACACGAATGTAACTCTTGAACACATAACCAATAACCCCAGGAGAGATGTTGTCCCATGAAGCCACACGGCCACGACGCTCCATTTTTGTTGGCTCAAGCGTACTGTCGATCAATATCTGGTTGCGCGGTGCTTGCACAGTTAACGGTACATGATTGATTTCAGGACCATCACCCTGATACTTCACCTTGAACTGCCAGGTTTGTGCATGACCAGATTTTTCTTCAACCTTACGACCACGTTTAACCTGATAATCAACCGATTCAGTTTGACCAATAACCTTTACATCCGTGACTTGCGCGTAGTCTGCTGCAAAATCAGTAAAGACTGCCGCGGCCATACCCGTACCCGCTCGGCGGTGAGGTACGACGATTTCTGGTGTGGTAAAGCTCTCCCCTTCCTCGACAGCATAAGTCACCTCAAAAGTCATCTCAGCACCTGGTTTGAAACCACCAAACAAAGAGTCGTTACCCCCTTGCCCGCCAAGGTTGTAGGCTGCTACCCAGTTTGCAGGGCGCACCTGTGGGAAGTTAAACGTAAATGGATGCTCAAGCGGGTCATCCTTGATACTCGCAAGGAATGCAACCGCAAAGGTTCCGAGCATCAAGGTCGCAATCATAATTAGAGTGGTGTAGACCCAAGCCACTTTCGCCCAGCGGCGTTTTTGGTGGAAGCGAGATAGCGCTTCAGTATCTACACGCTTGCTGTTGATTGGTTGTTGTACTGCTAACTCAGACATTTGCCTTCTCCCCAACCCCAAGCCATTTCTGGATATAAACCACGACTAAAGTAATCACAGCAAGAATCAACGCTGCAGCACTTGCCATACCGATGTTTGGTGTACCACCCGGTGGGAATGCATTGTGATAAACAAAGTAAGCAAGAGTAATACGCGACTCAAGAGGCGCTGCACCTTGCAGTAGTGCCACTTGGTCAAACATCTGCAATGTGCCGATGATGCCGAAAGTGATCACGACAAACGTCACAGGAGCGAGTTGAGGAACGGTGATATTCCAATGCTTTTGCCACAAATTTGCTCCGTCGATCTCGGCAGCTTCATACAGTTCACCCGGTACACCTTGAAGGCCAGCAAGGAATAACAACATGTAGGTTGGAATCGTGGTATAGATGTTCTGAATCACGATAGCCCAAAGCGTTAACGGTAAAGGACCTACTTGCTGATGCGTATCAAGCCAGATAATTTCAACCGTTTCTTGAGTCGTAATTGTCCAGCCCATTGACGACGATACAAATGCCGCAATACCGGCAATTAATAACGATAGAATTGCCCATGCTGGGTCAAACCAGCTAATCGGGTAGCCCTTACGTTTATCATTTAGGTACAAAGCCGTTTGTACGATGACAAATGTCGCAACAGCCACCACAAGGTGTGGTTGATTCTGAACCAAAGACGTAAGCATACCGTTCAAAAAACCATTCTTTTGGTATAGCCAGATAAAAATCAGCGCTACAGCCGAGCTCGACATAATGCTTGGCAGATAATAAGCCGTACGGAAGAAACCTTTCGCACGGATTTTAGAGTTCACCAAAATAGCTAGAGCTAGTGCTAACACCGTTTGAATCGTTGTTACTACCACCGAAAAGCCAATAGTATTAAAGAAAGACTTGATAAATAGCTTGTCGGTCAACAGTGCCGAGAAGTTGGCAAATCCAACCCAAACAGCCTCACTAAACAAGTTGTAATCGGTAAAGCTAAAGTAAAATGTTCGCACTAAGGCGTAGATAAAGAACACCAACAAAGTGAGTACAAATGGCCCCGCAAGGAGCCACCCATACATTTGGTGTCGAAGTCGCATTGAGTTCATTCCAACACCAATATTAGTTGTTCACCATGTCATCGTATTTTGCTTGTGCAGTTGCAATCGCCTCATCAACCGTTGATTGACCAAGCATTACAGCACTCAGCGCTTCATTGATTGGATCCATCCATGCAGCACCGTAGCTACGGAATGAGTATGGAAGGATGGTGCCGGTATTGGCACTTTCAAACACGGTTTTTGCCAGCTCAACTTCTTGCGGAGAACCCGTAAACAGCTCTTCACGGTTCAGAGCTTTGCGGCTAGGAAGCGCCAAACCAGATTCAAGTACTGACATTTGAGCTTTTTCACTCAGCATCAACTCAACTGCTTTCTCAGTTGCAGCAACATTACCATCGGCATTGATGCCCCATGCAGCGGCAAACAGTAGGTTTGCTCGTTGGCCAGTCTGACCATCCATTGGCAACATAGTCGAGCCGTATTGAAGGCTTGGTGCTGCATCACGAAGGTATGCACTTACCCAGTAACCTTCTAGGTTCACAGCCATTTCTTCTGTCGCAAAACAACCACCCATCCAGCCTTGACCGATATCGGTCGCTAGAATCGCAACGCCCTCTTCTTTCAGTCCCGTGTAGTACTTAAATGCACGTTTAAAGTCATCATCAAGAACCGTTTTGCCTTGATCGTTAAATGGAACCCAACCTGTTGACATCGCGATAGGACCAAAGCGAGCGTAATCAGGAACCAAACAAATGCCAGAGACTTCGTCACCAAGCTCCGCTTTAACCGCTTTAAGCTTAACTAATAAGTCATCCCAGCTATCGTCATTAGTCGGGTAATCGACACCGGCATCATCAAAGATATCTTTGTTGTATTGCAGCGCTAACGTATTAAAGTCGCGTGGTACGCCATATTGAACACCATCAACGGTAAACGCTTCGTTCAAGGAAGGAATAATGTCTTTTTGAAGCTCAGCAAGCTTACCTTCGTTTGGTTGTACCTTGCCTGATTTCGCTAAAGTGTAAGATTGGAAGACATCAACAAAGAACGCGTCCGGAGCGGTGCCAGCAGAAAGTGCATTAATAATATAAGTAGGGTAATCCGCTTCAACTGGGGAGTATGAAACGTTTAAATTGTTGTCAGAAAAGTCTTTCGCTAACGTCTTGTTGATGAGCTTATTCATAGTCACAACGTCATTGCCGCCTTTATCAGTAAAGGTCACATCAGATGACGCGATAGCAGAACATGAAAAAGCAGCAATTGCCGAAGCAAGCATACCGTAGGTAAGAGTGTTGCGTTTCATTTTGTTATCCTTTTCGTTATTTCACGAGGCAGATAATAACGCAACAACGTAAGCGCTTACGTAACTATGATCACATTACGTAGATCAGATTCATTTTTAGTCAAAAAACCTAATTTCGATCACAAAATGATAGAATCCGGGCGGATTTTAGGGACAAAAAAGCCAGCATATCAGCTGGCCTATGGTTAAGTTGTTATGGTTACGTAAATATTAACTTGTTTTACCTAATCGCAAATCCACAGGCACAAGTACACCTCTTTGAGGCTCACGCTTGATAGCAGCCTCTAACAAATCACAAACCTGTTGGGCGATGCCTCGAGCATCTTGAACGATAGTTGTCAGATCATCCGAAATCATAGGTAATCCATCGTAACCAACAACCTTAAACGAGCTAGGGATGTTGTAACCACGGTCTTTGAGCGCGGCAACGATGCCGATTGCCGTTTCATCACGTTCACAGATAAAACCGTCGTAGTACTCAAGCGTTTCTTTAGGGATAGAAAGGAAATGACGATACGCTGCGATCTCGACAACAGGATCGGAACCAGTATCTATCTCACTGATTGATAATCCTTTTTCGGCCATTGCTGACATATAGCCTTGATATCTAAAACGATAGCCGCCACCAAAGTGAGTAGAGGTGACAAAAGGTACTTTAGAACACCCTTTCTTAACGAGATGTTCAACCCCAAGCCGAGCTCCTAAAAAGTCATCAGGCGCCACCCAAAAACTACCTTGAACCATACCGATACAGACATAAGGCACTTCATGTTGCTTACAAAATTCAATGCGCTCGTCACCTTCTTCTACGCCAAGCAAGACCACACCACCTAACTTGTTGGTATCAAGGTCTTCAAGCTCAGCAGAGAGTAAGTTCTTACCCTTAATACGCAGTGTGTTTGCTAGATCAGGCCAAATCATCCCCAGGTAACGGGACGCACTTTTACCTTTAGGTCCCATTGAAACGGCAATAGTATTGGTATGATTTCCAGACAATTCGCGTGCAGAAGAGCTCGGTACGTAACCCAGCTCTTTACAGATAGACAGGATCTTTTCGCGGGTTTTCTCACTGATTCCCGGTTTGTTATTCAAAGCACGACTGACCGAAGCGATAGAAACACCAGCAATCCGAGCAGCCTCATGAATTGTTGCCTTTTTTAGATCCGCATGATTTTCTTTATTAGCCACGAAAAAGCCTATTGAGTTACGTAAATTTACGTTTAATTCTCAAGTATTAATGACGTAAATTCAAGTAAAGTATTGCTAACAAAGTAAGAGTTAAATCACAACATAACGCTTATGATGTGCGATTGAGCAACAAAATGAATGATATGGTTAACTAATAGATATCTTGAGCGATAGTCTGACAGACTTCTCTGAACCAGCGGTGGTGAGGTTCGTTGTTACGAGATGGATGCCAGAATAGAGAAACGGGGATAGGTTCTTTGAGAAAGTCAGGCTCCAGTATCGCTAACTGATATTGGTCTAAGATTGCCGATAGAGCCTTGCGTGGCGCCAATGCAATGCAGTCGGTACTTTTCGCCATGTTCACTAAATCAACCGCATTACTCACTCTCAAGACAACATTACGTTCTTCGAGTGTTTTAATCATTCCTAAATCTCTATCCGAAAAGTAATTTTCACTCACATGTTGATGCGTATACGCTATGTGTTTTTCTGATAGGTACATCTCTTGAGTAATCGCATCCCCCGTCAAGCGAGGATGATCAGGTCGGCATACCACACACAGTTGCTCATCTAACAATTTCGCGGATTGCAGCTGGTTATGCTGACCCAAGTCCCCTTCGAGCACAAAATCAAATTCTTGTAACCGCAGTTTGTGTGCAACCTCTTCCATTTCTAACGGTAATACACATAACTTAACCATGGGTGCATGCTCAGAGAGGTACTGCATAACCTTAGGGAGAAATGAATTATTGAGAACGCTTAAACCTGAAATGGTGAACTCTTTATTGCACGTTGCTGGGTCAAAACGCTGATTTCTTGGAAGCGATAAAGCGATGTCTTTTATGGCACGTGACAAGCTCGGATAAATATCTTGAGCGTATTGCGTGATTTCTACACCGTGACGGTTGCGAATGAACAACACATCGTCAAACAGTTCTCTGAGTTTATTAACACTCTGGCTAACCGCCGATTGACTAACCCCTAGTTTCTTGGCCGCTCTGGTGTAGTTCTTCTCTTCAACAATCGCGACAAAAGTGGGGATCAGGGCGTATTCAGACGGCTTCATTTAGCAAAAATCACTTAATCTTATAAAATCGTGCGCTTTATAACATGAACCTATATATAGGCTCTACTGATGACTGTTATCAGTTTACTTATACCTATTAAGGGAATCATCAATAAGTAATAATCGCCTTAAGCTCATAACACTTCATTATAAAAACCATAATCAATAATAATTTTTCTTTCCCATCAAGAGCGGATAAATTAGCACCATCAGCAAACGACCTGCGCGTCGATTTGCGTCACTCAATTTGATGCTGACGACCTTGTCGCCAACACACACAAATAGATAGGTAAGATATGAAATTTCTACACACGATGATCCGCGTTGCGGACCTAGACAAGTCAATCGAGTTCTACACAAAAGTACTTGGTATGAAAGAGCTTGAGCGTCACGAGAACACTGAATATCGTTACACACTTGTATTTGTTGGTTACGAACAAGGTGGCACAACGATCGAACTAACTTACAACTGGGATACTAACGAGTACGACATGGGTAACGCGTTTGGTCACCTAGCACTTGGTGTAGAAGATATCTACTCTGCATGTGCAGAAATCAAAGAGCGCGGTGGTAACGTATCTCGTGAACCTGGTCCTGTACTTGGTGGTTCAACTCACATCGCATTTGTTAAAGACCCTGATGGCTACGCTATCGAGCTTATCCAGCTTGAGAAATAAGACGATTCCCGTCAAATTTAGTTAGTCATTATTGAGGATATAGAAGATGAAAGACGCATTATTCCAACCGCTTCAACTTGGTTCAATTTCGCTTAAAAACCGTATCGTAATGCCACCAATGACTCGCTCTCGTGCGACTCAACCTGGTAATGCTGCGAACGACATGATGGCGGAATACTACGCTCAGCGCGCATCGGCTGGCCTAATCATTGCGGAAGGTACGCAAATCGCACCGAACGCTCAAGGTTACGCTTGGACTCCGGGTATCTACTCTGAAGAGCAAATCGCCGGTTGGAAAAAAGTGACAGACGCTGTTCACGCGAAAGATGGCAAAATATTCGCACAGCTTTGGCACGTAGGTCGTGTTACTCACCCTGCTAACATCGGTGGCGAGCAGCCTATTTCATCTTCTGCGCTGAAAGCAGAAGGCGTGAAAGTATTCATCGACGATGGCAACAACGCTCCGGGTTTCGTTGACGTTGTAGAACCACGTGCAATGACCAAAGAAGACATCAAGATCGTTGTTGAGCAATACCGTCAAGCGGCGCTTAACGCAATCGAAGCTGGCTTTGATGGCATCGAGCTACACGCTGCAAACGGCTACCTTGTGAACCAGTTCATCGATTCTGAAGCAAACAACCGTACCGACGAATACGGCGGCTCAGTTGAGAACCGTCTGCGTTTCCTAGGTGAAGTGGTTACGGCAATGTCTGAAGCAATTGGCTCTGACCGTGTCGGCGTTCGTCTTGCTCCGTTCACAACATTAAACGGCGCGGTAGATGCAAACCCTGTTGAGACTTACACTGCAGCAGCGGCACTACTAAACACACTAAACGTGGTTTACGTGCACTTTGCAGAAGTGGATTGGGATGACGCACCGGGCACACCTGTAGAATTTAAAGCAGCAGTACGCGAAGCTTACCAAGGTGTTCTGATCTGGGCTGGTCGCTACAACGCAGACACAGCGGCAGACGCGCTAGCAGGTGGTACAGCAGACATGGTTGGTTTTGGTCGTCCATTCGTATCAAACCCAGATCTACCAGCGCGTATTCAAAACGATTACCCGCTAGCAGCGCACGACCCTGACACGCTATTTGGTGGCGCAGAGAAAGGTCTAACAGACTACCCTGAGTACCAAGCATAATTTTATAAAGTCTCTCTTTATAAAAGAAAAAGCAAGTCTATAATAAATAACCCCGCTCCCTGAGTGGGGTTATTTGATCTTATAAAACGATTGTCCATGTCGTTCCATAACTTACAAACCTAACGAGAGCACACCATGCGCGGTGAACTGTATTTAGTCCTCACAACCATTCTCGCAGCCCTTGGGTGGGGTGCATCTAAAATGGTCGTTCTTGACGTTCCTGGTGAGCTGTTTATCGGAACTCGCTTTTTGTTAGCCAGCTTAATCTTGCTACCATTTTGCTGGAAGCGCGTCATCAAGCTGTCGAAGAAGCACTTACTTGCTTTGTCGGGAATGGGGCTGATTATGTCTGCATGTTTGCAGGCTTGGGTTGCTGCTGTTTCGATAACATCCTCACTAGCTGAGGGTGCATTTATCATGAGCCTAGCCATGCTGATTGCTCCTATGACGGCATGGGCGCTATTTCGCAACCGACCAAGCAAGGCTTTCTGGATCTCACTGCCTATCGCTATCTTGGGCATGATGTTATTAACACTGACCAATGGCTGGACAATGGAAGTAAGCCAACTGGTGTTCCTACTCTCTTCGGTCTTAGCGTCTCTGCATTTTGTGCTCAACAAACGTATCCTAACGGGAAGTGGCATTACACCTCTGACCTCAATTTGCGTGCAGTTGTTCGTCGTCGGTGTCAGTGGACTTCTTTACACCTCAACTCAGACCTTACCCGACTTTGAGATTAGCAAAACCACAATTTTCTGGTTCACGGTTTCAACGTTAGTCGCGACGTCCATTCGCTATCTAACCCAAACCTTAGGGCAATTTTCGGTAAAGATAGAAACCGCATCGCTGATCATGATTCTCGAACCGGTATTTACTTTGATACTTAGCATGACGTGGCTAGGTGAATCTCTAGAAATGCAGAAGCTGCTAGGGTGCGGAGTAATTGTGTTGTCGCTGGTGACGTATATACGGTTATCGAATCGAATAAAATAAGAGAGAGGCTATCTCGGTTGAGATAGCCTCATCAAATCATATATTTAGAAACAAATGAATTTTCTAATCAATTTTCTGCATGATGCTGACACGTCCGTCAGTTGAGCCCATACGATCCATCTTACGGCGAATTAGTAGACCCTCGTCCCAGTTGGAACCTGCAGGTTGGTACTCCCATTTAACGAAGTACTCGTTGTAATCATTACAGTTGTCTTTTTCAGCATCATAAGAACTTTGATCACAGAAGCGAACTACTGTATTCAGTTCCGTTAATGTCGCCTTTGACTCGCGACCAGTTTGAGCAAACCACCAATAATCTACTCCTTTCAACTCTGCAAACGTGTAGTGAGTACCTGAATCTTCCATTCTCTCCGGAACCGTAGGGTTTCCAGAACATTCATCACCGTCAAGAACCGCACCAGTATCATCAAATGTCATAGTAAAAGTTGCAATCTCGCCATTGTCACAGTAGCCAGTCGTTTTCCATGTACCGGTAAAATCCACATAACGCTCTTGACTTGCCGACTCAACTTCATAGTAGTAAGCAACTCTCTCTGTCGTGCGTGAAGCTTCAACACTATCTTCATCTTCCAGGATCTCTTTTTTAACGATTTCAGTGTAAATCTCGGTAATCGGATCATAAGAACCTGAAGTGGTGTCTCGAATCCACTTAGGTTGCTCCGAACTCCCATCATTCCAAACATTATTGGGGGCGTAGTGGTTCAATTGAGAAACATTTTCTGCATCAAAAGGCTTCCAGCCTTCAATATCAGAACCAATGTATAATTTGTCTTCACTTGAAGATTTATTAGAATCGCGAAGTTTGTATGCAAATTTATTATTCGTGTGGTCCATTAGGCCAAAAGCTGTTGGATTGCTTGGGATCGATTCACACACTTTTTCATCATCATCCCACTCCAAACTTTCAGCTACACAAGCCAGATACTGTTCCGCTCGACTATCGGCAATTGAGTAATCATTTGACCCTTTTAACTTTGTTACTGAATCCTCAGCATTTACTAAAAACGTCATTTCGGTCATTCCACGCGTACGCTCAAACAGCTCATCTTCCATCATTAAATCAGCATGCACATATGTAGAATAACCTGAATATGGATCATCAATATTTTGAGTAACGTCGATGTAGCGTACATACTTTCCAATCTCTAAGAATGGGTTACTTTGAGCAACCCCACGCTCCATTGAACCAAATGCCTCATCCATGTGAGTTAAAGCATGCTCTTCAGAAACAATGTTTTCAGCAGTTACACCAACCTCTTCAAGAAACGCTTCAACACTATCTTGATCGTCTAAGCTAAGATCTTTCAACTGAGCCAATGAAATAGGGTCTGGGTTACGGAAGCCTTCAGGAATAGTCAGAATATCATCTGAAGCGCTACCAAATTGATTGTCAAGAGACTGTAGAAGAATAGCTAGGTTAACTGCTCGATCATATTTACCTGCCGCTTCGAATGGTGTTAGAACATCACGATTTGATGCTGCACCTACTTTCAGACCGTTTTCACCGCCAATATAGAAAGTCACTGTATCGCTGAGGCGAGCATTAAACTGGCCTTCACTATCCGTAACGCCAGTTAAACCAGAGCTTGTAGAATAGTAAATGCCTTCAACAGCAGCATCGATGAACTTGTTGGTTGTTGTCGGTAACTGTGGTGTCGATGGATTAGACGAGCTAGAGCCTGAATCATCACTTCCACAGCCAGCTAGAACTAAAGCGACAGCCGTCGCTAATAAGCTCTTTTTGTTCATAACACGTATTTCCTCACATTGGTTAGTAATTGTTTTATATAGGTTTTTAAAGCCAAGCAATTTTACTTATCAATGGATTCAATATGCTTCTATAAGACATTAGCAAGGTAATATCTTGCAGCATAGAAATGACGCGAGGTAAGTGGTATTGGAAAAGAAACTGATATTAAGGTTAAGCCACAAACTCCATTGAAATAGCACCCATATAACAGCTACTGCGGCACTGTCCACAGCCATTACACTTCTCGATATCGAGTTTGGGTAACTCGCCTTCTTCAACGGTAATGGCAGATTGAGGGCAGCCGAATTGGCACTGTTTGCAATCGATTTGTAGATAGTTATTACAACCCTGAGAAAAGCTTGGGCGTAAGTTGATGCTGATTGGCGTAGCGGAATGGAGCGCGTCGGTTGGGCAAGCATTGACACACTCACCGCATAAACTGCACTCGTTAAACTCGAGGTTCAGGCGAGCAGCACCTTCATGAATATCTATCACGCTGTTTGGGCATGCCTTTTGGCACTCACCACATCCATCACACAGGCGTAAAAACAGGGCCTCATCCACCGCACGAGGTGGACGAGGCTCAGTTCGAGGCGTGCTTTCTGGCTCTTGCTGAATGCTTTGAACAGGCTTAGATAAGCGAGTTAAAAATCCTCGGCGACTGTTATTAATCGATTCCGTCATTGAGATATATTTTTTTCTCTACCACGTTTAACATTTGTTCGGAAATTAATCGTTCAATCCAAGCCAATATATTATTTGCAAGGTTTTTATAGAACAAATTCGGCGACTTATTAATTAATTGATTTAAATAAACTGGAGCCCAAGGGAATAAATGCTGTTCTAATAATTCAGTTGCTTGCTCATTTTTACCCTGTTCCATCAGGTATGCAAATGCCAACAACATGAGTCCAAATTGATCTTCCGGTTCGCGTAAGCCCGTATCTAATTCGACACCATTGCGTTGCAAGAAGTGGCGGTATTCAACCGCTGAGCTACCAAAGAGTACTCGCTCGCGATCTAAGTATACAGAGCCCCAAGGCGGTACAGGCATGTCGCCAATGCCTTCAAACAGGATAGAAAAATCTTGCTCTAATTGTTCATCGTCGAGGGAAGAAATAGAATCTAATGTGTCTTTGGTGAGTATATTTTCATCAATTAATGCTGACGTTAATTCAAATAAATCCGCCTTTGTACATTTTTGATAAAATAACGCACCAATTAATTTTGCAGAATCGATAATCATTTTCATTTGTATCTTAGTATTTCATATATTTTATTTCTGTTACACGTAAAAAACCATTAATTACCCCACAAACACAACAAGTAATAATTATATTCATCGCTAATTTGATTTTTATCAACTACCTATCCTTTAGGGTTAGCGCACTGTAACCCATTGCTTATAGAGTGCCGTTTATAACTAACATAAAAGGCATCTTTGTATGACTAAAAATAAAAATGCATCTGGAGTGATGAACCTAACTCGCCGAGGCTTTATCAAAGCATCTTCGGCAGTAGGTAGCGCTGCCGCATTAGCGGGCGGGATTAGCTTACCATTCAAATCAAAACCGGTTTCCGCTGCTGAGAGCATGAGTAGCGACGAGAAAGTCGTATGGAGCGCATGTACCGTAAACTGTGGCTCTCGCTGCCCACTGCGTATGCATGTACAAGACGGTGAAATCAAATACGTCGAAACCGATAACACCGGTAGCGATGTTTACGGTGAAAACACGCAAGTTCGTGCTTGTCTGCGTGGTCGCTCAATGCGCCGCCGTGTTTACAACCCTGACCGTCTAAAATACCCAATGAAGCGTGTCGGTAAACGTGGTGAAGGTAAATTCAAGCGTATTACCTGGGAAGAAGCTTACGATGAAGTTTCTGGCACGATGCAACGTCTTATCAAGGATTACGGCAACGACTCTATCTACCTAAACTACGGTACAGGTACGCTAGGTGGCACAGTGACTAAGTCTTGGCCGCCAAAAGCGACGCTGATTGCACGCCTTATGAACCTTTGTGGTGGCTACCTAAACCATTACGGTGACTACTCTACAGCACAAATCGCAAAAGGTTTGAGCTACACCTATGGTGGTTGGGCAGCTAACAACTCGTTCTCTGACCTACAAAATGCAAAGCTTAATGTTCAGTTTGGTAACAACCCTGCCGAGACTCGTATGTCTGGTGGCGGTCTGATTCACCACTACGTTGAGAGCAAGAACAAGTCCAACGTAAGAACCATCATCATTGACCCTCGCTACACCGATACAGCCGGTGGCCGTGAAGATCAGTGGATCCCAATTCGTCCTTCTACAGATACTGCTCTTGTGGCTGGCCTTGCTTACGTGATGATCACGGAAGATTTGGTCGACCAACCGTTCCTAGACAAATACTGTGTTGGTTACGACGAGAAGACTCTTCCAGGTTCAGCGCCAGCAAACAGCGACTACAAGTCTTACATCCTAGGTAAAGGTGAAGATGGCGTAGTGAAAACACCAGAGTGGGCATCGAAGATCACAGGCATCCCAGTGGATACCATTGTGAAGCTGGCTCGTGAAATGGGTAACAACAAGCCATGTGCGATCCACCAAGGTTGGGGGCTACAACGTACTGCCAATGGTGAAATTGCCTCTCGCGCAATCGCGATGCTATCACTACTAACTGGTTCTGTGGGCGTTTCTGGTGGTTCAACAGGTGCTCGTGAAAGTGACATCAACATTCCGTTTGTTCGCTTCCCAACGGTTCCAAACCCAGTATCAACCTCTATTTCTATGTTCCTATGGACTGACGCTATTCACCGTCACCATGAGATGACAGACAAGACAGACGGTGTACGCGGTGCCGAGCGTCTAGAAAACCCAATCAAGATGATCTGGAACTACGCGGGTAACTGTTTGATTAACCAGCATGCAGACATCAACCGTACGCATGACATCCTACAAGATGACAAAGCGTGTGAAATGATTGTGGTGATTGATAACCACATGACCTCTTCAGCGAAATACGCAGACATCATCCTGCCTGACCTAACAACGTCTGAGCAAGATGACTGGGCAATGGATACTAAGGCATCGAATGCGCCTTACTTCATCTACGCACAAAAAGCGATTGAGCCTCAGTTTGAAGCGAAGAGCATCTACGAGATGTGTTCTCAAATTGCGAAGCGCATGGGCGTAGAGCAAGAGTTCACAGAAGGTCGCACACAAGAAGAGTGGATTGAGCACCTTTACGCTGAAACTCGCAAGCAAGACCCATCACTGCCAACATTCGAAGAGATGAAAGAGCTTGGCATTTACAAGCGTCAATACGATCGTCACTTCATTGCTTACGAATCATTCCGCAAAGACCCGGAAGCAAATCCACTGAAAACTCCAAGTGGCAAGATTGAGATCTACTCTGAAGCGCTAGCAAACATCGCGAAAGAATGGGTTCTACCAGAGGGCGACGTGATTCACCCACTACCAATCTATGTGGAATCAAAAGAAGGTCACACCGATCCACTTACAGCGAAGTTCCCACTGCAATTGACGGGCTTCCACTACAAAGCGCGTTGTCACTCAACCTACGGTAACGTTGCAGAAATCAAAGCCGTTGCTCGTCAAGAGGTCTGGATAAACCCAATCGATGCAGCCGAGCGTGGCATCGAAAACGGCGACATGGTCGCGATCTACAACGACCGTGGTGAGCTTCATATTCCAGCTAAGGTAACACCGCGTATTCTTCCGCGCGTTGTGGCTTTGGGTGAAGGTGCATGGTACGCGCCAGATGGCAAAAAGGTTGACCACGGTGGTTCAATCAACGTACTCACCACTCAGCGCCCAAGTCCGCTTGCTAAGGGTAACCCTCAGCATACGAACCTTGTTCAAATCAAAGCAGTTAAGAAAGCATAAGGTAGGTTGGAATGAAACAATACGGCTTTTACATTGATTCAAGTAAATGCACAGGTTGTAAGACTTGCCAGCTTGCTTGTAAAGACTACAAAGACCTCGACGTGAAGCGTAACTACCGTCGTGTATATGAATACGCAGGTGGTGGCTTTGTACAAGATGGTGACACTTGGGTACAGAAAGATGTGTTCTCTTACTACCTTTCTATCGCGTGTAACCACTGTACCAAACCTGCGTGTGTGAAAGTGTGTCCATCAGGCGCAATGCACAAGCGTGACGAAGACGGCTTGGTTGTGGTTAACGAAGAGGTGTGTATCGGTTGTCAACACTGTGCGAATGCTTGTCCTTACGGCGCGCCACAGTTCAATAAAGAGAAAGGTCACATGACTAAGTGTGACGGCTGTTACGAGCGTGTGGCTGAAGGTAAGCAACCTATCTGTGTTGAATCTTGTCCACTGCGTGCACTTGAGTTTGGTGAAATCAATACACTGCGCGAGAAGTACGGTTCAACAGCCGATGTGGCTCCACTGCCATCATCAAACCTAACGCTGCCAAACATCGTTCTAAAGCTAAACAAAAACTCTAAGCCTACTGGTGATACTAGTGGCTTCCTAGCAAACCCTAAGGAGGTTTAAGATGATTTTTCATGAGTATTCTTTGATCTTCTTTACGGTATTCGCGCAAACTGCAGTAGGTGCTTACTTACTAGTGAGCGCACGTGCTTTGGTAAAAGGTCACGATGAAGAGCAGATCAACAGCTACAAAGTACCGATGTTCTTCCTGTGGGCGATCATGGGCTTGGGTTTCTTGTTCTCTACCACGCACCTAGGTTCGCCTCTGCGTGCATTCAATGCGTTCAATCAACTCGGAACAGCTTGGCTGTCTAACGAAGTGTTCTTCGGCGCGGCATTCTTTGCGGTGGGTGGTCTTCAGTGGCTACTGTCTGTGTTGAAGAAAGGCGGTGCAGGCATCCAAAAACTACTCATGGTAGTAGCCATGGTGCTCGGTGCTATCTTCATGCATGCGATGGTGAGCGTATACATGATTGATACTGTTCCAACTTGGTTCAACATCTACACGCCTATGAGCTTTGTCATGACAATGGTTGTAGCTGGTCTGCTGCTTTCTCAGCTTGTAATTGTATCGGCAGACGATACACGCTTCTCAGTTGACCGCAACATCATGATGATTGCGGTTATCGCTGTGGCGGCAAGCCTTGTTGTAACTATGGGCAAAGCAAACCTACTAGGTGACATCCAAACATCAGTAGTGAAGGCTTCTGAGCTTGTTGATGGACTTGGTATGTACCTTGGTGTTCAGGTTGCTCTATTGATGGCGGGCCTACTGATTTGGGCACTACCAATGATTAACAAATCAACAGTGAACCCTATCAACTTAACGGTTGCGCTAGTACTTGTACTGGCTTCTGAGCTCATCGGTCGCGCTCTGTTCTACAGCACGCACATGACTTACGGCCTGTAAGTTTGGGTTAAATACAAATCCCCTAAACGACAAACGGCTTGGTGTTTTGCACCAAGCCGTTTTTTATTTCTAAGATTGTAATTGTAGTCGTAATGCTCAGCGATTCATCACTTCGCTACAGCGGCTTGTGATAGCTTACTCAGCACGCCAGAAACCTTACCTATCACCTTATCGCACCCTTCTATTGAATGACGCTCTTTGAGGTACTCAGGGTTGTTGTAGGAGAGCCACACTTTGCCTTCTGCGTCTTCATAAACCAATACCTTCTGCGGCAGGTCTATCGCCATGGTTTGAGCACACTGCATGAGCGGTGTCCCGACCTTGGGATTACCGAAGATGATCACCTGAGTGGGTCTTAGGTCTAGATCGACTTTGCTAGCATTTTCTTGATGGTTAATTCGAGCAAACAAACTCAAGCCTTTGCTTTGAGCAATCTCTTCAAATCGATTCACCGTCTCGTCGACAGAATATGGGCTCTCGACTCGAACCAGACTCTCACTGGCAATGGCGGAAAAGGAGCTCATTACTAAGCAACCTAAGATCGCAATCAGATACTTCTTCATCATTTATCCTTAAATGTAATGGCGTAAATAAAAAGCCATACTGATTTTTCAGCATGGCTATGAGTATTAATGTAGAAGCAAATATGAAATTTACTAACCTAGCGTGTTCTTACTCCAACCTCGATATTTAAGAAATCGCGTTAGAAACTTTAGGCGACAGCTGGTTGATAGTTATTCTGACGTTGATAGGCTCTCAGCATGACAAGGCTCATCAAAGCCGTGACAGCCTCAGCAAACAAGACGCTCGCCCACACGCCGTCCTCAGGAAAGAATAGAGGTAGTGTAACAATACCTATTGCGACGAAGATAAAGCCACGAGCCAGTGATATCACCGTCGCTTGCATCGGCTTTGCAGTCGCTTGAAATAAGTTCGCCACCACCATATTGAAACCCATTAATGGCACACCAAAAAAGTAGAAACTCAGCGATGTTGCAGAGAGCGCAATCAATTCCGGTTGTTCACCTAAATAAAGCGCAGCGATATTAGATGAAAACAACCACACCACCACAAGAAAAACTACACCACTGCCTATTGCTGCTTTGAGCCCTAAACGCAGAATTTCATCCACAAGATGTGGACGGTTCGCACCGTGATTAAAACTGATAATTGGCTGACAAGCTTGGGAGATCCCTACCATCACAAACAAGGCTAACACACCAACGTTTAGCATCATGCCGTAAGCAATTACATGATTCTCGCTGAAGTAGTGCAGTAGCACATAGTTGAACAAAACAATGGTCATTGCTGAAGTCACTTCAATAAAGAATATTGGCAACCCAATTTGAAGAATATTGCGTGTTTGGCTAAACCCTACCCCTTCCAAGACAAGCTTGAGACGTCCCTGTTGACGCACAAAGTGGCTCAATAAGATACCAGCAATCGCGAGCTGAGAAATACCGGTCGCGTATGCCGCACCAGCCATCCCCCAGCCAAATTCGAGTACAAATAGGTAGTCCAGGGCTAAGTTGAGAATCGCACCGAGTGACATCGCATAGGTGGCCAATTTAGGGTTACCGTCGTTGCGAACGAAACAAGAGAGTACCCATGCCAATGCATACAGCACGAAAAACTGTAGCATCACTGACAAATACTCCGTCGCCAGCGCTGCGATGTTGCCACTCGCCCCCATCATCGCGAACATCGCATCAAGGTTATACATAGCCAAAGCAACACCAATCGAGGTAATCACAGCTGTAATCAGCAAAGATTGCGTGAGTAACGTTTGGCCTACCTTAAGGTTACCTTTGCCCACCTCAATCGACATAAAGGCTGCCCCACCAATACCTATCATCATCGCTATTGCAGTGAAAATAGAATACGCAGGTACAGTTAAAGAGATTGCCCCTAAGCCATCTGCCCCAACCCCTTGGCCTATAAACCAAGCATCACCCATGATGAACAGTGATTTGATCACCATCCCCGTCAGTGCGGGCCACAAGTATTGATAAAAAGATTTGGAAACCGGGTCAGTTTTGAGGTTTATCGTCATTATTGGTTACTCAGGTAGGACAATACCATAAAATCGACGGGTATTATCCTCACCTAAACGACCACAAGAAAGGGATTATCCGCCCGTTATGTTGCATTATCTGCACATCTAAAGCGAAATTCAGCGGGGGTTTCGTTCATTTGCCCGCGATAGAAACGACTAAAATAGGCTGGATCGTCAAAGCCTAAGTCAAAGGCTATTTGTTTGATGGTTTTGGTAGAGAAAATTAGCCTGCGGTTGGCTTCAAGAATCAGACGGTCATGAATCAGTTGAGTGACGGTCTTACCCTTGTCTGCTTTTACGATCTCGTTAAGACGCTTGCTGGTTAAAGCCAGCTCATCAGCATAAAACTGACACTTTTTATGTGTCTTGTAATGCTGTTCGATCAAACTGATAAGCTGTGAGACACGGGCGTCTTTCTTATCTAACCTGGAAATCTCAGAAACAGAAAATCGCAATACATAACGTAAGAAGCAGTGTACGAGTGACCCAACCAAACTCCAGTCACAATCCTCTCGCTGTCTTTCATCAATGAGCATTTTAAAGATAGGTGACAAGTACTCGATACCGGCTTCGCTGCAATCCAAATAAGGGAGGCGGTCTTCGTGCACACCAAATGTAGATTCCACTAGTTGAGTACTGCGGTGATCTGTCTCGATAAAGCCCGGTGTAAACGAAATCAAGCGGACCTGATTGCCCATATCCGCCGATTGATGCACCTGTCCTGGAGCGATGGTAAATATACGACCTCTCTTATTTGGGTAGTCGATAAAATCAATCTGCTGCTCACCTGTGTCGTCCAAGCACCAAACCAGTTCCCAATATTCGTGGCGATGGGGCCCTAGATAAGGCTCTCCATAAGGGCCTGCTTCGTCGTGTTGCTTAACAAAATCGATAACCTCACACGGTTGGCCTTTAACGGGGTAGAACTTTTTAATCTGATTCATCGCTCTTCACTTCCAATCCCGTACAGTACAGTTCTAATGGTCCCTTTAGGTGCTCCAACGTCAATGTCGCACCCGCTTTTTGACAGTTTAACGCCAACGCATAGCCATGAAGATAGTCAGCCAACAAAGAAATAGCATTGTCTTTGTCTTGTTGACTCAGAGCCAATGGTGAGATGACTTGCTCAAAGCGTTGAGTGAAGATTTGCGCAGGACCTAACGACTCCATCGAAAGGAGAGTTTCCAGCAATCCAGGATACTGCTGTAAAAGCCCCAGATAACTCTCACACAAGCGTTGCAATTCAAGTCGCCATGATGATCGTTGAATCTGTGTGTATGGCTCATAAATATCTTCTACCAGAGAAACAGTGATGGATTCCAGCAACTCAGCTTTATTAGTGAAATAGTAATAAATCGCCATTGCATCGACCTCAAGACTTGAAGCTAACCTCCTGATACTGGGTATTTTTCCCTCTCTTTGCATCAACATCTTCGCCTGTTCCAAGATCTTCTCCATAGACAAAGCAGGTTTATCCGCAGTCGGTCGCCCACGCTTTTTCGTCTTGACAGTCATTCGTTCCTCTCGCTAGAATCTAAAGATATTCTACATTGTAGAATAAATTATAATTCATACTCATTCAGATTCCAATCTCACTCTTCAGGAGAGTTGCCATGTCGAATATCGTTTTCATCGCCACCAGCTTAGATGGCTATATTGCGGATAAAGAGGGTGGTCTTGATTGGCTCCATGCAATTCCAAATCCTGATCATCAAGACACCGGCTTTGGCCCATTGCTTGAACGCGTTGATGCTCTCGTAATGGGGAGAAACACGCTAGAAACTATTCTCAGTTTTGATGTCGACTGGCCGTATCCAAAACCTGTATTCGTACTCAGCAATACTCTTACTGAAGTTCCAGAAGGTTACGAGGACAAGATCTATCTAGTTAACGGTGAACTTAAAGCAGTGTTAAATCAGATCCACCAGCAAGGCTACAAAGAGCTCTACATCGATGGTGGTGTAACGATTCAAAACTTCCTCAAACAAGATCTGATTGATGAGTTGATCATCTCGACTATCCCAACCTTGCTAGGCGGAGGCTCGCCACTGTTTGGCAACCTTGTTGAGCCACTTAACTTTGAGCTAGAAAAGAGCGAAGTACTGCTAGGACAGATGGTGCAAAGCACATTTAAGCGCAAGCGAGATTAATATCATATTGTTTCTAGGTAGAGGTTGCCGTGCTCAACAAATAATGCCAACTTGGCACAAGATAATCATGGAGACCTCTATTAATGGAATACAACAGCCCCCTTGGCTCAGAGAAAGAACAAACTCTCATTTCAATCCTCAACCTTCCTCACAACGCCAATGTGCTAGAGATCGGTTGTGGTAATGGTAAGTTGTTACTCAAAATCCTCGATAAGTATCAGGCTCAAGGTGTCGGCTTTGACCTTAATACCGAACTCATTGAGCTTGCTATTGAGCAAGCCAAGTCTCTACCTAACAACACTCAAGCACAGTTTTTAGCGCAAGACATCAACAACACTGAACTTGCTACCAATCACTACGACCTTATGATTTGTAATGGCTCATCTCATGCGCTTGGCAGTGGCCGTGATGCGTACCAGAACACGCTTAAGAAAGCCTATGATCTACTTAAACCAGGTGGGTTACTCCTGATTGGCGAAGGTTTTTGGAAACAGCAACCGAGCGATGAGTACTTAGCATTTATTGGCGAGCCAGTTGGCGTCTATCACGACTTTCGAGGCAATGTGGTGCAAGCAAAAGAACACGGCTTCGAGTTGATATACGCCACCTCAAGTAATCAAGACGAATGGGATAACTTTGAGTGGAGTCATAAACTTAAGAACCGTAAGCTATTACAGCAATCCCCAAACAATGATCAATTGCTCGCAAGAAAGACGCACATTGACCGCTGGTTAGATGGCTACTTAAAGTGGGGACGAGACACCATGGGCTACGGTTTTTACTTGTTTGAAAAGCCCAATTTGTAAAATTAATCTAAGGAAAGAACATGTGGTTAAAAGAAACGGAGTTGGAGTCCACTTCAGTCAAACTGATACCTATGCGGAAAGATCATGCTGACGATATAGTGAGAGCAGCAAGTGATGGTGAATTATGGAAGCTTTGGTATACCTCTGTACCTCATCAAGATAACGTTCATGCGTATATTGATGAAGCATTAAGACAGCAAAGCGAAGGACTTGCCCTACCTTTTGTTGTGGTCGACAAAGTGAGCCAAAAGATCATTGGCTCTACGCGTTTCTGCACTGCGGATAGTAAGAATCAACGTGTAGAAATTGGTTATACCTGGTATTCAAAAAGCTACCAGCGCTCTTCGGTCAATACGGAATGCAAGATACTACTACTCACCCATGCCTTTGAAATACTTGACGCCATTGCGGTGCAATTCACCACTCACTGGCACAACCAAGCTTCACGAACCGCTATTGATCGTTTAGGTGCCAAACAAGACGGTGTGATACGCAATCACCAAAAGATGCCGAATGGTGGCTATCGAGATACGGTCATTTTTTCGATCATCAGTTCTGAGTGGCCAGTTGTGAAACAAAGCCTGCTGCATAAACTCGACCGTTAATCTCATACAACCCATCATTTACAGTGTAAACCTAGACCAAGTGTGCGTGCTGCCAAGGTGTAGGGTACACTTAGCATCAAATTACCCTAATCCCACATTTTAGAGGCGATAACTTCATGATCATCCTATCGACCACTTATGGCGACATCGAAATTGAGCTTAACTTGGACAAAGCGCCAGTGAGCTCAAAAAACTTCTTACGCTACTGCCAAGAAGGCTTTTATGAAGACACGATCTTTCACCGCGTGATTGATGGCTTCATGATTCAAGGTGGTGGTCATACGGAAGATATGACCGAGAAAGAGGCACACGCTCCTATCGTGAATGAAGCAAACCGTGGCTTGAAGAACCTAACGGGTACCATTGCCTTTGCACGTACTGATGCACCGCATTCCGCAACCTCTCAGTTTTTCATCAACTTAGATGACAACGACTTCCTTAATTACACAGGAAAAACCAATCAAGGTTGGGGCTATGCTGTATTTGGTAAAGTAACGGCAGGTATGGAAGTGGTGAACAACATTGGTAAAGCAATGACGGGCAAGAAGAAAGGACATGAAGACGTACCGTTAGATACAATCAAGATCAACAAGGTGACGATCATCGACTAATCTCAGCGCTAAGAATAAAGAAAGCCCCTAAAGCGATCTGTGAAGGACACTTTAGGGGCTTTGTTGTTTCAGGGATTCAACGACTACGCAGGTTGGTACTCTGAGTAGTCAATATAACCATTCTCATCACCACCGTACAAAGTCAGACGCGCATCGGCATCAAACTCAGCCAAAGGCCAATCATTTGAGAAGCGCTGAACCAAGTCAGGGTTAGTCACATAAGGTGTACCAAATGCCACTAGGTCAGCATACTGATTATTCAGCAGCGTCGCCGCGCTCTCTTTAGTCAGCTTACCTGCAACCATAATGCGGTTTGAATACACTTCACGCACTTGCTTACGGAATGATTCCGGCACCTCAACATAACGAGAGATACGTTCTGAAAAGTGAACATAGGCTAGGTTCATCGGCTGCATTTTTTCTAGTGCTTTAAGAATCACCTCGATGATTTCTGGATCTTCATCCGCAAAGCCTTCAATCACGTGTGGCGACACACGCACCGCTACCTTGTCGCTACCAATAGCGTCGCACACTGCTTCTAGCGTCTCGCTCAGAAAGCGAATACGGTTTTCTTGACTACCGCCGTATTGATCATCACGTTGGTTGCTTTCAAGGCGCATGAAGGTATCGAACAAGTAGCCATGTGCAGCATGGATCTCCACTCCATCAAAGCCCGCTGCGATTGAGTTCTTCGCCGCTTGAACGAAATCAGCAATCGTATTGTCGATATCTTGCTGTGTCATTGCTTTTGGCTCTTGTGTTTCAATCATGCCAAAACCACCTTCAGGTAGTGGACCAAACACTTGATCCGGCACCTTGATTGCTGAAGGTGCTAGCGGTTGCTCACCTGAAATTGTTGAATGGCTGCGACGACCCACATGCCATAGCTGGATGAACGCTTTGCTGCCTGCTTCATGGATCGCAGACGTCACTTTCTTCCAACCATCGATATGATCTTGAGTATAGATACCTGGAGTCATTGAGTAACCACGACCAACTGCCGAGATTGGTGAACCCTCGGTCACAATCAAGCCTGCGTTTGCGCGTTGCTTATAATAAGTCGCCATCATCTCATTTGGCACATCACCCGGCTGAGTGGTACGCGAGCGTGTCATCGGCGCCATTGCAATACGGTTGGTTGCAGTAATGTCACCAAGTTGAATCGGTTGAAATAATGCAGTTGTCATGGGATTACCCTCTCTATTTCTGTTGCAGGCATTTTATCGATTCAAACAAAGATCATTGAGAGAGAAAATCACAAAAGATTTTTGTCATTTTTGCAAAGGTTAGAGTTCAGCCTATTGCTGAGCACTGCCCATAACCTCCATTAACTGGGTCTCAATGACTTGAATACACACCTCTACCGACAAAGGTATATGATTGTTAAATGGAGTCAGGGCATATACCGGATTACTCGGCAAATGATAACCAGGAAAGACTGGCTGCAAACTGGAACCCACCCTGTTCAAATAAAAATCAGGCACTAACCCCATCCCCACACCTGACTGAATCAGCGACAAACAACTATGAAATGAATTCGTTACGCAGCGGGCTTCTGCTTCAAATTGCTTTTGATCGCCATTTTCTGAGTTGAACAGATGGACAATGTGCTTTCCCTGCCATGCATTCGCGATGTACGGCAAAATTTCAGCACGCTTAACCGTTGCGTTCGCACACAACACATCTTTAAATGCCCCCAATCGACGCTGCTTAAGGTTACTGTCTTTCGATGTTCCAACGCGAATGGCTAAGTCGATATCATGCTCATAAAAATCAAGCTGCTCATCACTGCTGATGATTTCAGGTAATAACTTCGGATAGGACTGAAGAATGTTCGCCATCGCTGGTGTCACTAAGGTTTCCATCAACGCATTGGGCGCAGTTATTCGAACTCGACCCGATGGTTGCTGCAAAGCATCTTGCGCTTCACTCCATGCCGAATCGACAACGGAATTCATAGCTCGACATTTTTGATAGAACGCGGCTCCTGTCGGGGTGAGAACCTGTTTACGCGTAGTTCTTTTCAGTAGTACGACACCTAGTTCATTCTCTAGTGTTTTTAAGTGCTGACTGACCACAGATTTTGAAAGATCCAGATAGTCTGCCGCAGCAGAGATCGATCCTTGCTCGACAACATGAGCGAAAATAGACATCTGCCTTAAACGATTCATCTTATTGTCCTATTTTTCTAAACAGTCATTTCTAATATATCTGTTTTTCAACACTAAACCCAAGTCTATGATCACTACATATTCAAAGATTAAGGAACAGTAAGATGAATCAATTAGACGCATGTAAAGCAGGTATTGCAGCTTGGCAAAACGCTTTCAATAATCAAGATGCCACAGGCTGCGCTGCTCAATACAATGAGAACTGCGTGATGCACGCGCTACCATTTGGTACTTTTGAGGGCCGCGAAGCAATCCAAGCATTTTGGCAGAACATCATCGACCAAGGCTTTAAAGACGTTGATTACACAGAGGTAACTTGGGAAGAGCATGAAGATGAGGGATACATCCTGACTTCTAGCTGGACGATGAACAAAGCCTTTGGTGTCGTTCACCGCGAGCACTGGGTTGTGGAAGCGGATGGTAAAGCCCGCCTTATCAGTGACAAGTTTGAAGTTCAGGGTGAGCGATAGGTTAAGAGCTAGAGAACTAGAGAACTAGAGAACTAGAGAACTAGAGAACTAGAGAACTAGAGAACTAGAGAACTAGAGAACTAGAGAACTAGAGAACTAGAGAATTTTGAAGGGTTGACGTTTAACCTCAACCCTTTTTAGTGCGGTAGGTTAAAGAATCTAGATATCCAGTTTTCCAGCAGCGAAGCGATCTAGTTATCTGGCTATCTAAGCTCTTACATTAGCCTAACCTTATTTCTAGGGTCTGGAGCTTCATTCCTCCAACACCAACTCGCCATTCACTCCCACTTCTTCCACAAAATCCGTATCGTGTGACACGAGAAGAAACGCACCTTGATAGTCCCGTAACGCGGCGGCAAGTAGCTGTTTCGATTCAATATCCAGATGGTTATCAGGCTCATCGAGAAGCAGCAAGGGTTGCTCAGGTTGATGGCTAGCAATGAGCATTGCGACCTTCATTTTTTCGCCGCCACTCAAGGATTGAACTAAGTTATTCACTCGTTCTCGGCGTAAGCCAATCCCTGCCAATAGGGTTCGAATATCTACTTCACTCTTATCGGGGCAGTAGTGACGAAAGCAATCAAGTATCGATTGCTCACCATTGAGTAACTGATAGTGCTGATCGAGTAAAAACAGGCGTCGATTGCGCTGCACCTCTCCACTTTTAAACTCACACTCACCAAGTAAAGTGTGCAGTAGGGTCGATTTACCACAGCCATTTCTACCAACCAGATGCCATTTACACTGAGTATCCATCGAAAAAGAAAGCGGGTGAGAGAAGCCATGTTTCAATTGAAGATCCTGCACACGCAACACACTCTGGTTTCGTTCGCTTTGTGAGTGCAAGTGAAGCTTTTGAGCTTTTAACTTCTCGTGTTGTTTCTCTAGCTCTTTTCTTTGATTATCGAGCAGCTTTGCACGACCAGCTTCGTTCTTTAAGCGATTAGACGTCGATGCGGTTGCTTTGTCTTTCATTGCATCCAGTAAAATCTTGGGCTGGCTACCTGAACGGCGCAGCTTGTTCCCCTGAGATGCTCGCTGCTCTGCACGCTCCTGAGCAATTTGAGCCTGTCGCTGTAACTGCTTCTGCTGAGACTTAAGGTGATTCAGGTTACGCTCAACCGCTTCAACTTCCTGCTGAAAGGCGTGATGATAAACATCGTAGTTTCCACCATACTGTTTTAATCCGAGTGTGCTCAGCTGCCAGATTTGTCCCATCTCGCGCAGCAAAGCTCGGTCATGACTGACTAACAGAATCTCTCCTTCAAAGTGTCGCATTCGCTCAATCAGCCACTGTTTACCGGGTTCATCCAAGTGGTTGCTCGGTTCATCGAGAACCAACAAACCCTCAGCTTCATTGAACAATTTCCAGAGTTGCAACCTTGCTAACTGGCCTCCACTCAAGTTTGAACATGAGTGGTGTAAGTTTGGCGGCAAGCCCAATGAGTTCAACTGCTTGTGCAATCTGTCTGGTAAGTCCCATTGCTCAGCAACTTGGTCGAACAGTTCCTGGTGACACTCTCCTAGCTCAATACGCTCAATTGCTGCCAACACGGCTTCAACACCTAAGTATTGAGCAATAGTGCTGTTTTTATTGAGTAGTTCTGATGGTTGCTGTTGGTACACCGAGATCGGGCTACGGATAGTCACGCTACCTTTATTAGGCAGCTTTTGACCGGTTAAAATAGAAACCAGTAATGACTTGCCGACACCATTTCGTCCAACCAAACCGACTCGGCGTTGGTTCATGGTGCAGCTGATGTTATTGAGAAGACGATCTCCGTTCTCAAATTCAAAATAGATATTATTTGCCTGAAATGCTGGCATATGTGCCTCCTGTAGACAGGGGCATAGACGTAGATAGATACATTAAGCCAAAGCTAGATAAACTCTAGATACAGCAATGATCCAAAAACAATTTTAAGTATTTAAGATGCTCGAAAGAGCACAGATAAGCTACGCCTACTAACCCTGAGGTTCCAAAAAAGATGAATATGGAAAACAGGTTTAGTTATTCATGATGGCGTAGTCTCCTAGAGAAGTGATGGGGCAAGTATACGCATTAAATTGAACACTTTGCAATCAGCAACATCACATTTATGATTTCATCACCAGTATCATTTACATTGTAAATTGCGTACAAAGCTGAAGAGCCAAAAGGCTAAGCAAGTTAGCTTAGCCTTAGGTGTTTCTCTCGGTTAGATTTCTTCAAGAAAATAGCGCCATCCGCCGGTTTTGCTGATGTCGGTTGCCCCTTCGATTCCAATCCCTTCACAGATAAAGCCTTTTACCCATTCACCAGAATCAATCTCGACACTACCCAAGCCCAGAGGATGTGGAATTTGCACCAATAATGCTCCCAACTGTTTTTTCGGCACTCGCCAAATTTCGACTTCTATCTTTTGGCCTTGGTTTGGGTTGCGTACTAGGCCTGGTCTCAGTGGTGGTCCACCCGCAAGACAGTACAGAGAATAACTCTCTGATGTGGTAGTACGCAGCTTAAAGTTCGCACCTAATTCTATGAGTTGATGGTTAAGTGCCAGGTCTTTCATGTGAGCACCACATACCAGCAAATCAACACTTTCAACGCCATCAAGCTCAACCAGTGTCGCACCCAAAGGTAAGTTCATCACCTGTTGCCATTCTTTGCCTAGCGCAATCAAGGCTTCGTCTTGGAAGGCTTGAGCGAACAGGGTGACGCCAAACGGTAGCCCAGCTTCAGTGAAACCTGCAGGCATCGCAATCGCGCTGTAGTCGAGTAGGTTCATGAAGTTGGTGTAGTAACCAAGGTTGCTGTTTAGAGCAATCGGGTCGTTGTTCACTTCATCGATGGTGTAGATGGTGCCTGCGGTTGGCGTCAGCACAGCATCAACATCATCCATCAATTGATCGCACTCGACTTTAAACGCTTGCAGTTGATACATGGCTTTAAAGGTATCAGCTGCTGAAAGGTCTTTAGCTCCGCCGACAATGGTTTGAATCACATCCAAGCACTGCTCTTGATTATTATTGAAGAAGGATTCAATCGCAGCATACCTTTCCGCAACCCAAGGACCTTGGTAGAGAAGGTTGGCAGCCTCGATAAATGGCGAGAGATCGAATGGAATGACCTCTGCACCTAGTGACTCAAGGCGAGCCACCGACTGAGCGTAGAGCTTACGATACTCTTCGTTACCAAAGAATTTAAGCTGCTCTTCAGATGGAACACCGACTCTTAATCCAGAAAACTGAGTGGTTACTTCAAGCCCTTGCTCAATCGCATAACGCGCATAGCAGTCGCTCTCATCATAGCTCGTCCCTACTTGATAGAGCCGACTCAGATCTTCTGCGCTTTTGGTAAAGAATGTCACACAATCCAATGTACGACATGCAGGAACGACACCGCTACAGCTTAACAGCCCCTTGCTTGGCTTCAAGCCGTAGAGGTTATTGAAGGCAGCAGGTACGCGACCTGAACCGGCAGTGTCTGTACCCAATGCAAAGTAAACTTGGTTGGTGGCGACAGAGACTGCACTGCCAGAGCTTGAACCACCTGAAATATAGTCAGCGTCAAAGCTGTTGTTCACGGCTCCCCAAGGACTGCGTGTCCCCACTAAACCGGTTGCAAACTGATCAAGGCTCGTCTTACCTAAAGGCACTGCACCAGCCTTGATCAGCTGCTTAACTATATAGGCCGATTCAGAGGGTTGATAACGGTAGGCATCACAGCCCGCTGTAGTATCCAGCCCATGTAAATCGATATTGTCTTTGATCGCAAAAGGCACGCCAAACAAAGGGAACTGATCAATATCTTGAGTCACCAATTCGGATAGATAATCATCCAGTTGCTGGTCAGAAATAACTGAGAGCCAAGCATTGGATTGATCCGCTCGAACCTGTTCAAGTTTGCTTCTTAGAAAATGTTCCACATTGAGCTCACCACTACGATACGCCTCATGTAAGCCACGAATGGTCATTGGCTCCGATGCAGCCTGCTGATTTTTCGTTGAATCTGTCATCTTCTTCTATCCTTAGAATCTTTATGCTGCACAAGTATTTACAACAAGAAGTGGCTCACCCGCATGTACTTGAGCACCTGCGTCATGGCAAATTGAATCGACCACACCAGAAACACTCGCGGTGACTTCAAGCTCCATTTTCATCGCTTCCAGAATCATCACAACGTCATTCTCTTTCACCGTTTGGCCTGGCTCGACCAACACCTGCCAAATATTACCGGCCACATGGCTTTCTATCGCTTCCTGACCCTCTTCTAGCTCAGTTTGGACGCTCGACTGCTCCAGTTCAGTTGCAACAAAATTCGCTTGCCCTGAGTCTTCCCAACGTTGTCTTTCTTCTTCGAATGCTTTTTGCTGACGAGCTTTACTCGACTTGATTTCATCGGAATGCTCATCTAGAAGTGATTGGTAGCTTTCAAGAGAGAACTCTGTCTCCTCAATCTTGACTGGGTAGTGCCCTTGCGGGTGTTTCTCACGAATATCGAGCAGCTCTTCAGCACTCACTTCGTAGAACTTTATCTGGTCGAAAAAGCGCAGCAGCCAAGGCTTGGTAAACGCTTCTGTTTGACGGTAGCGATTCCACATCTGCAGAGTTCGACCGACAAACTGATAACCACCCGGACCTTCCATTCCATAGACACACATGTACGCGCCACCAATGCCGACCGCATTTTCAGGCGTCCAAGTTCGAGCAGGATTGTACTTTGTAGTCACTAAACGGTGTCGTGGATCCATTGGCGTTGCGACTGGCGCACCTAGATAGACATCCCCTAGCCCCATGACTAAATAGCTTGCATCAAACACAATGCGCTTTACGTCGTCTACAGAATCAAGCCCATTGATTCGACGGATAAACTCAATGTTATCCGGACACCAAGGCGCGTCTTTACGCACCACTTCATCGTATTTACGGATCGCCAGTCGCGTCGCTTCGTCATCCCAAGACAGCGGCACATGCACAACACGAGCAGGGACAGTGAGTTCATCAATGTTATCAAGCGTTGCTTCTATCGCTTCGAGCTCGTCAAGCAATTGCTCTCTTGGCAACAGCAAATTGTCGTAATGAATCTGTAGGGAACGAATACCTGGTGTCAGCTCCTCTACGCCAGCCAGCTTTCTATCTTGAAGCTTTAGCATCAATGCGTGGACTCGGAAACGTAGGCGAATATCGAGCATCTGCGGGCCATACTCCACCAGCAGGTAATCCTCACCGCTTGGACGATAAACCACTTGTTCACCGTATTGGCTTGCTGGGATAGTCTTGATGATCGGAGAATCGAGCTCTGCGGTAGGCAATGTCATTTCATCGATAACACCCGTTTCAATCTGAGTAAGCTGCGCGCGTTCGGCAAGCTCCGCATCTTCTACCGATACCGGGGTAAATCGAATTTTGTCTCCCGCTTTAAGCTGCCCCATCTTCCAAAGATCGGCTTTAATGATCGTCGCAGGACAGACAAAACCACCGAGGCTTGGGCCATCTGGACCTAAGATAACTGGCATGTCACCCGTGAAATCGATGGTGCCCACCGCATACGCGTTGTCATGGATGTTGGATGGGTGAAGCCCTGCCTCGCCACCATCAGAACGAGCCCAGTTAGGTTTAGGACCGATTAAGCGAACACCTGTGCGACTTGAGTTAAAGTGCACTTTCCACTCGGCATCAAAGAAGGTATCGATATCCTCTTGAGTAAAGAAATCTGGTGCACCGTGAGGGCCGTAAATTACGCGGATCTGCCATTCACCGTTAAATTCTGGCTGAACTACAGAAGATACGTCGGTCTTTGTTGTCTGAGCTGTTTGGCCAATATGAAGTACATCCCCCGCTACCAGAGCACGTCCTGCGTGACCACCAAACTGACCTAACGTGAAGGTTGAGCGGCTACCAAGATATTCAGGGCAATCAATCCCACCTTGCAGCGCAATGTATGTACGAGCACCATCAAAGACTTTACCGAGCTTAAGCGTTTGGCCTGATTCAACCTCAATGGCGGTATTCATTTCAATTGGCTCACCATCCAACGAGGCTTGGATGGCTGCACCTGTCAGAGCGATTCTTGTTTCTTGATTAAATTTAAGCGTTGGGCCAGAAACGATGATTTCTAAGCCTGCGCATGATGCTTCATTGCCAAGTAGTGTATTGCCTAAACGGAAGCTGAGCGCATCCATAGGGCCAGATGGAGGCACGCCAATGTCCCAATAACCTGTACGAGCTGGGTAATCTTGAATCGTCGTTTGGGTTCCGCCACTGATGACGTCGAAGGTATTGGGTTTGAACTCAAAAGTATTGAGGGATTGCGTTAGCACCTCACCTTTCTTCACCAGTTCGCTGGCTAATAGTTGGCTCAAATACGCCTTGTTATGCTCTATGCCGTAGATCGTACTCGTATTGAGGCTTCGCTTGAGCTCTGCAAGTGCTGTGTCTCTGTCAGCCTCATGAACAATCACCTTAGCCAGCATCGGGTCAAAGAATGGTGAGACTTCAACGCCCGCTTCTATCCAGTGCTCAATGCGCAGATTCTCTTGCTCCGCCCATTCAACATGGCTTAATAAGCCTGCACATGGCTGAAAGTTTTTGTTGGCATCTTCGGCATAAAGGCGAACCTGAATAGCATGACCTTGTGATTTAAGATTAGCACCCAGTGTCTCTAGCTCTAGCTGCTCTGCCCCTTGGCGAACCATCCATTCAACAAGATCCACGCCAAACACTTCTTCGGTTACACCATGCTCTACCTGTAGGCGGGTATTCACTTCTAAGAAATAGAACGCTTGTGTTTGCTGGTCCAATACGAACTCAACGGTACCCGCATTGCGATAGTTCACTTCGCTCGCAAGGCGTACAGCTGTATCTTGTAATTTAACTCGCGTTTCATCATTGAGGTTAGGTGCAGGAGTCTCTTCAATCACTTTCTGGTTGCGACGCTGCGCGGAGCAATCACGTTCACCCAACGCCACCACATGGCCTTGCCCATCACCAAAAATCTGAACTTCAATATGGCGCGCTTGCTGGATAAATTTCTCAATGAACACACCACTGTTACTGAAATTGTTTTCACTCAATCGCTTCACGCTATCATAAGCATCGTCGAGCTCTTGCTCTGTAAAACAGCACTGCATGCCTATACCACCGCCACCCGCAGTGCTTTTTAGCATGACTGGATAGCCAATTTTTTCTGCTTCTTGAAGTGCTTGTTGCTTGTCTTTTAATAAGTCGGTACCAGGGAGTAGTGGCACATTCGCTTGAGTTGCGATATTACGTGCAGAGTGCTTTAAGCCAAACGCTCGCATTTGTTCTGCTGTTGGTCCTAAAAAGACCAATCCTTCTTGTTCGCAGCGTTCAACAAACTCAGGGTTTTCACTCAAGAAGCCGTAGCCAGGGTGAATGGCTTGCGCTCCCGACTCTTTGGCAATAGTGATAATTTTGTCTTGATCAAGGTAGGTCTCGGTTGCGCCACCCTGACCTAAAGAGTAGGCCTCATCAGCGCCAACGACATGGAGACTTTGAGCGTCAGCCTCACTGTAAACAGCCACACTTCCGATATTGAGTTGTTTTAATGTACGGATAACTCGGCAGGCAATGGCACCACGATTAGCAATTAACACCTTACTAAACATAATTTCGTCCCTAAAATCCGGGTCGTCCCGGAAAAACAAAGAGCATGTATTAGGGTCGTCCCTTGCTCATTTTTCTCAGCTATTGTGCTGATGTTATTGCCAAATAATTATTCCCAGACAATGACTTCAACCGGGGTTGGGTTGTAGGCATTACACGGGTTATTCAGTTGTGGGCAGTTCGACATTAGAACGATGGTGTCCATATGAGCTTTGAGCTCTACGTATTTACCCGCACCACTGATGCCATCAGCGAAGCTCAAACCACCTTCTTGGGTGATAGGCACATTCATGAAGAAATTGATGTTATGGGTAATATCACGCTTCGACATACCAAATTCTTCATTCTCCGCAACAGCCAATAACCAACTATCACGACATGCATGCATGCATTTCTTATCCAATGAATAGCGCACAGTGTTACTCTCAGTCGCACACGCTCCGCCAAGGGTATCGTGTCGGCCACAGGTATCTGCGACGATTTCGAGCATCACATTGCCTTGGTCAGATAAGATCTTAGTACCTGCCGTTAGGTAAACATTCCCCTGCTCACGAATGGTATCGATGGCGCTATAGCGCTCAGATGGGTCATTAGCGTTATAAAACAATGTATCTGCCGCTTGGTTGCCATCGATATCGAGAATACGAAACGTCTGCCCTTTCTTGAGCACTTTCATGTAGTAATCACCAGCTGGAACGACATCACGATACAGGGCTTCACTTGGCTGTAATGGGCTTTCTACGATCATGCTTGACTCCTTTAGCAATGATGGTGGTGGGAAGAAGTATCGAAGCCTTGCTGGGTCGTCGATGTATAACGGCGATTGTTCTCAAAACCTCGTGCGTTCTCTTTGCGGTGATTCAAACAAGTGTCGCTTTCAAGCATTGGATCTGATTCAAACACCGTGACCTCAACAGGTTGATATGGATAAGTCTCTGCAGGGTTAAGGGGATGCGGACATGTGGTCATCACCACTAACGTATCCATCTCAAAGCGCAGCTCAATACAGTCGTCTGCTTTGCTATGCTGTGGGTCGTAACTCAGGTTGCCCACTTCATCGGTCGAGACTTTACTGAACAGATTTAAGTTCGCCGCCAAATCACGCTTACCTAAACCATATTTAGCCACCTCAACCAGCAGTGCATCATAGCCGTTTTGTTTCCACTGATTACGTTCGGTTTGGTAATCACGCTCGCCCCACTTTTCTGCGACCTTTTGCTTACTGGCAACGCCACACACCGTATCAATCCAACCGGTATCATCGCGAACAATCGAGCAGAAGATGCGCCCCATGTCTGAGTACAAACAATTGCCTTCTGTAAGCTTGAACGTATGTTGGCATTTCAAGGTATCTGGCGCGTTGTATCGCTCCAATGGGTTGGCTGGGTTGTAAAACAACACACTGAGATTTGCGCCGCCTTCTAGGTCTTTAAACCTTACCGTTCGACCTTTTGGCACCACCATAGACCAGTGTGCGGCCCCAGGTAGAGTGTCTGAAAATATCACTTCCTGTTTTACTGACATGTTTTAATCCTTATGCGATTTTTTTGAGAAGTTGTTCTGGTTGAGTGTGTTCCAACTGTTCGGTTGGAATATCAAACGTCACCTGCGCACCAAAACGCTCCGGGGCCTGCTCGTCGTGACGAGTATGATCAAACACCCATAACCGGTTACCTAAATGGAAGCCTTCGCTGAGATCGTGCGTGATCATGAATACCGTTAGGTTCTGCTCTTTCCAAAGGGACTTCACTAACACGTGCATGTCTTTGCGAATGCCCGGATCAAGTGCGCCAAACGGCTCATCGAGTAGTAAAATCCTTGGCTTCTTAATTAACGCCTGAGCAATTGAGAGGCGCTGTCTCATACCGCCGGATAACTCATGTGGGTATTTATCTTGAGCCGCTAACAGGCCAACCTGCTCAAGCATCTTGAGTGCTTGCTCTTTAGCTTGTTGCTTCTTAGCGCCAAACAGTCGACCCAATAAGGTGCTAGAAAGTCTTTTTTCCTCAAACTCATAGCCGAGCATCACATTCTCAAGAGCCGTCAGATGGGGGAACACGGAATATTTCTGGAACACGATGCCTCGTTCAACACCCGGCTCTTGGGTTAATGGTTCTCCATCTAGTAACAGTTCTCCTCTTGAGGGTGTTTCCGTCCCTAATAGCATATTGAGAAAGGTGGTTTTTCCGCAGCCTGACGCACCGACGATGCTGACAAAATCACCTTCATTGACGGTCAGGTTCAAACGCTCAAGCACGATGTTGTCGCCATACTCTTTCCACACCTGCTTCACTTGGATGATCGGCTGCTTGGTTTCATTGGTGGTGTGCAAATTAACCATTGTTCTCTCCTTGTGACTGGTGATACCAAGGACTTAGCTTTTTCGAGGCTAAACGCAGTAACCAATCCATGCTGTAAGCCAAGATGGTGATCCACAATACATATGGAAGAATCACATCCATGGATAGGTAGCGACGTACTAAGAAGATGCGGTAGCCCAGCCCCTCTGTGGCGACAATCGCCTCAGCTGCTATCAAGAACAGCCATGCGCTACCTAACGTAAGGCGAACCGCTTCAATCAGCTTTGGCATAATTTGCGGAAGGATGACACGCACAATGATCTGCCAGCTGTTTGCGCCCAGTGTTTGCGCCTTAATAAGCTGCTCATCCGGTAGGCTCTGCACCCTCAGCTGAATGTCTCGAATGATGATCGGACACACGCCTATCACAATCAGTACTACTTTAGAGAGCTCTCCCACGCCGAAAGAGATGAACAAAATAGGTAGAATCGCCATTGGTGGAATCAACGAAACGGCTGTAATGACCGGTGATAATGAAGAACGCACTAATGGAATAATGCCTGTCGCGATGCCGAGTGATAACCCAATCAAGGCACTGATACCAATTCCCCAGCCCAGTCTTGCTAGGCTGGCGAAGGTGTCTGTCCACATTAGGTATTCACCGGTTCTGCGGCTTGGGGTAAACGCCATTCTCTCGATAGCATCAGCAAAACTGCTGAATGCGGGAAGCAACTTATCAGCAGAGTTAGCTGCCAGTCTGGCATCTGATGCCGTCACATAAACGGCAAGCAGGATCAGAAATGGCATCACACCGAGCATCACTCTGCCCATTTTAGACGGATGGCGGTTAATTACTTTGGTCATAACGACTCCATTTACAACGACCGAATGGTGAGATTACAGCTTGTTATCCGCTGCCATCTGCATGTACTCAGAGGTAAATCGGAGCTTGACGTTACTTGGGTCACCGTAAACGCCTGTTGGTGTTTCTACACCGATGAAACCCGCATCAGGAGCGCCTTCACCCAATAGGCCATGCTCAAACGAAAACTCACTGACTTTCTGCATTGTCGCTGCCAGTTTAGGGCTTTGAGTAAAGCTAACTGCATCATCCGCGGCATAGAACATGTTGGTCGCTTGAAGCTGTGACTTGTAGCCATCCAGATCGGTACCCGATGCTTGCGCCATGTAGGACTTCGCTTCGTCACCCTGCTCTGCTGATTGCATGATCGACATGATTTCATACCATGCGCCCGTCAATGCCTTACCTAACGCAGGATTACTTTCTAATGTCTCTGTATTCACAACTAACAGGTCGATGATTTCGCCAGGAATATCGGAAGAGTTGAAAACAAAAGAAGTGTCTGGCTGAGAAGTGATTTCGCTTAATAGTGGGTTCCATGTAACAACGGAAGTCACATCACTGGTGCTAAATGCCGCCACGAGGTCGGCATCAGACGTGTTAACCACTCTTACATCACGCTCACTCATGCCCACACTTTCTAGTGCGCGCGCCATCAGGTAGTGAGAGACACTCAGCTCGACAAGGTTAATCGACTGGCCTTTCAGGTCTTCTAACCCTTTGTCGCCTTTGAGAACAATACCGTCATTACCGTTTGAAAAGTCACCGACCACGAGTGCGGTAGAATCCACGCCGCTTGCTGCTGGGATCGTCAGTGCGTCCATATTGGTCATTACTGTCGCATCGAACTGGCCTGTGGTGAATTGGTTAATGGACTCGATGTAGTCGTTAACCTGTACAACATCAATCTCAATGCCGTACTTATCTGCCCATTTGTCTAGAATTCCAGAGTGGTCTGCATAATCCCAAGGCATCCACCCAACGTAGATAGACCACGCAAGTGTGAATTTCTCTTTTTCTTGAGCTAATGCAAGCGGGGAAAAGGCAGAAGTGAGTAGTGTGGTGCCAACAATTGATGCAAGTAAGCTTTTCTTGATTTGAGCTTTCATTGGAATCTCCTCCATGAGTCACTTAGGGTTCGGCACAAGAGACACAACCAAATGGCTTGGTTTGATCTCCCGGGCTTCTATCCCTCCGTGTGACCCCTTTCGAGGTTGACAACTCTCGACCCAGACGCTGCCTCAGCAGCCGGAACCCTAGATGTCTATTGCCAAATTGTCGTTAATAAAGCGATTAGCGCTATTAACATCATGCTCTTGCGAAACTACAGTGAGTATTCCAATTAACATGCCAAGAAATTTAAACCTTACATTTCAACAAGTTAGAATAAAACCACTCTTTATCGAATAAATTCAGATAACCACTCTGGTGCATGACGGGCAAAATCAGTGCAATTAGTATGGTTGTTTGTAAAACGCAGAAGGGGTTAAGGTAGAAAGGATAAAACAGAGCTAAAGCAACCATTTACAGTGTAAAACAATAGCTCTGAATAGATAGGAGTTAGACTTCGAGAACCAGTTTGCCGGTATGTTTTTTCTCTACAAAGGCTTGCTGTGCTTCCACTATATCTTTAAGTGGGAAGGTTTTTGCAACTAGTGGTTTGATCTGACCAAGCTCTATACGCTTAATCAGGTTGGTGAACACCTCATCTTCTAAACCCGTGCAGCCAAAAAAGCTCAAGTCTTTAAGATAAAGAGTACGTACATCTAGCTCCACCATAGCACCACCAATGGCACCCGAGACTGCATAGCGGCCTTTTGGTTTTAACACGTTCAGAAGCTCTGGCCATTTATCACCAGCAACTAAATCAATCACAACCGTCACGCTGTTTTCACCGAGCTCTTTAACAAAGTTAGCGTCGCGAGTAATGGTGCGCTCTGCGCCAATCGCAATCAGATCATCTGCTTTACTTGGGCTAGTTACGGCAATAACTCTCGCGCCGCGTGCTTTTGCCAGTTGTACAGCTGCTGAGCCTACACCGCCTGATGCGCCAGTCACCAAAACAATATCGTTCTCGTTGACGTTGGCACGAGTGAGCATGTTTTCCGCTGTTGAGTATGAGCAAGGGAAAGAAGCCAGTTCAGCATCCGTCAGCTCACTCTCGATCTTGCAAGCGTGTCGGTTAGCGACAACCGCATACTCAGCAAAGCCTCCATCAACCTCTGAGCCAAAGTACCAAAAGTTGTCAACCGCTTGGCCATTGTCTTCCTTCAGGCATGGTTCGATCAATACTCGTTCACCAATACGTGATTCATCGACTTGACTACCGACTGCGACAATCACACCACATACGTCCGCTCCTTGTATACGAGGAAATTCCATCGCTTTACCTGCCCAGCTCGCATCATCGCTCTCTGCATCTCCTTTTGAATACCAGCCAATGCGAGTGTTGATGTCTGTATTGTTCACACCTGCAGCGCCAACACGAATAAGCACTTCGTATTCGCGAGGCGTTGGTACTTGAATATCCTCACGATACGCCAGCGCTTCATAACCGCCATGGCCAGTCATTTGAACGCCTTTCATTGTGCTTGGAATTGAAACCGTCATGTTATTGCTCCATAAGAATTTGAATCGTTTGTTGTGCGGATTGGCTCGCCTGCTTGCCCAGAACAGGCCAAGCATTGGAAACACCTTCATGAATTAAGAAAAGAGAGTCTGCAAGGTCGGGACGCGAGCTCTTTTTACCCAGTAGCTCACGCACTTCTAATTTGTGTTGTTGCACGGCCTGAGTAATTTCAGGGTGATCAGGGAAAGCGGAAATGGCATTCATCGACATACAGCCGTGTGGTGCGTACTCTTTCATCCAAGTTTCTAATTGATTGAACATCTCGAGTACCGCTTCTGCACCTTGCGAAGCTTGGTCTGGCACTAAGAAAGTGAGATAGCGTTCATGCCTGTGCTGCAATGCCGCAACAATCATCTCTTCTTTAGATGGGTAATACTTATAGAGTGTTCTCAGGCTGACACCACACGCATCCTTCAGTTTTGACACGCTTGGCTCAGCAAAACCATATTGGCTGAATGCTTGTTCGAGTCGGGCTGCAATTTGCTCTCTCACGTTAACACCTTACTTGACCTATTTACTTTGGCCGTAACGGCCAAAGTAGAATGAATATTCTACACATGGTAGAGCGTTCATTCTACTTAGTCAAATATTGTGCTTAAGCTAGCCGATCAAAGCCCAGCGAATAACCCCGGAAACGGTGGCAAGAAGCAGTACGCTCAGACACCAAATCAGCACAAACCACCCCAATCTTGCTCTGGTACTTTTCATCAGTGGTAGCCCTCACCATGCTTCATTTTTCCACGGAACACCCAGTATGAGTATGCGGTGTAAGCGATGATCATCGGCAGCAAAATCACAGCCCCAACAAGCAAGAAGGCCAAGCTGGAATCGGGACCCGCTACCTCTCTAAAGGTCAGAGCAAATGGTACGAGGTACGGGAAGGTACTGACCCCGAATCCCGTGGCCGACACCACGAACAAACCAATACCAATTAGATAAGCTTTCACCGCTCGCTGTTGCATTAAAGCACTAAACAATTGCCACACAAGGACAGCAGCGACCACAGGGATCACGAAAAACAGCAACGCATTCGGGAAGCTGAACCAGCGCTCAGCAACCAAGGGATTACTGAGGGGCAGCCAAATACTCGCAATGACGATACAAACCACCATCATCGCTCCCCAGCGTTTGGCTATACCGTTGTAACGATGCATCATATCTTCAGGCATTTTCATCAAAAGCCAGCATGCACCGAGCAGTACGTAAGCACACACCAAAGCAAAACCGCAAAACAGCGTAAAAGGTGTTAACCAATCAAACCATCCGCCCGCATAAGATCGTCCGGATACTTCGATGCCTTGCAGCAAGGTTCCAAGCATGATGCCCTGCATCAGGGTCGCCATTAATGAGCCAATAAAAAACGATGCATCCCATAAGAACTTACCTCGCTTGGTTCTAAACCGATATTCAAACGACACGCCGCGTAAAATCAAACCGAGAAGCATGATGATGAGCGGAGCATAGAGCGCGGGCATCACCACTGCATAGGCCAGTGGGAATACAGCGAACAGCCCTCCTCCACCCAGTACCAACCAGGTCTCATTACCATCCCACACGGGCGCAATGCTATTCATCATCAAGTCTTTCTCGCTCTCGCTGTGTGCAGAGGGAAACAAGATGCCGATACCCAAATCAAAACCATCGAGCACGACATAAATGAGAACGGCTAACCCAATCAAACCATACCAAATCAATGCATAATCCATAGCGTGCTCCTCAGGTTAAATGGTTCGAGTGAGAAATGGATGAGGTGTGTCCACCGTCAGGCAAGCGACCATCAAGTGGTTGCTCATAACGAGTCGGAGACTTACGCATCAAGCGAAGTAAGTAAAAGAACCCTGCGCCAAACACCAAGAAATACACCACCACAAAAGCCGTTAGCGAAACGCTGATAGCCGCGGCATCAATAGGTGAAGCAGAGTCT
Source organism: Vibrio maerlii (assembly GCF_003415655.1). Lineage (GTDB taxonomy): Bacteria > Pseudomonadota > Gammaproteobacteria > Enterobacterales > Vibrionaceae > Vibrio > Vibrio maerlii. The sequence continues at coordinate 502,905 of NZ_QRHC01000002.1, read as the reverse complement.
GCCGTCGTTAACAGTCCGTACACGGTGTAAGGCTGACGCCCAACCTCAGTGGTCACCCAGCCGGCGAGCACTGCCACGAAGCCGGACGGGCCAAATACTACACAAGCGCGGTGGAACCATCCGGCCTTGTAGAGCTTGCCTTTTTTGCGCAGATACAAGCTAATCAAACCAAGCAAAAACATCCCCATACCAATAGCGACCATGATCCTAAAGCTCCAAAACACGATCGGCACAGGTGGGTGTTCAGACTCAGGGAAGGCATCCAACCCTTTCACTTCACCATTAAGGTCGTGCGTCAGTATCAAACTGCCAAGCTTGGGGATTTCAATCGCGTAATCGACCTGCTTGGTCTCATCATTAGGAATGCCAAACAAGATAAGCGGTGCGCCCTGGTGAGTTTCATAGTGTCCCTCCATTGCCGCGACCTTAGCTGGTTGATGCTCTAGGGTATTAAGGCCATGCATGTCACCCGCGATGATTTGAATCGGTGTGACGATCGCTGCCATCCACATCGCCATCGAAAACATGGTTCGAGCCAAAGGATTGTGTGGCGCTTTCAGCAAGTGATAAGCCCCAACGGCCGCAACCACGAATGCGGTGGTTAGGTAAGCTGCCAATAGCATGTGCACTAATCGATAGGGGAAAGAGGGATTAAAGACGATCGCAAACCAGTCTTCAGGGATGAACTGCCCTACTTCATTGATGGAATACCCGGTCGGGGTTTGCATCCAGCTATTCACCGATAAGATCCAGAACGCTGAGAGGAAGGTACCAAACGCCACGATGCAGGTAGAGGCAAAGTGAAGTTTCTTACCCACTCGTTCCATGCCGAAAAGCATGACGCCCAAAAACCCAGCTTCCAAGAAAAAAGCCGTAAAGACCTCGTAACCCATCAGAGGGCCAAGGATAGGGCCCGTTTTATCGGCGAACACGCTCCAGTTGGTACCAAACTGGTAGCTGAGTACGATGCCACTTACCACTCCCATACCAAAACTTATCGCGAATATTTTAATCCAATACTTGTAGAGCTGTAGATATTTGTCGTTATTCGTTTTTAGCCATAACCCTTCAAGAACTGCGAGGTAGCTGGCTAAGCCAATCGTAAATGCGGGAAAAATAATGTGGAACGAAACAGTGAACGCAAATTGGAATCGTGCCAAGTCGATCGCTAAGGTGTCCATAGCCTTCTCCTTGTAAGTCAGTAGAAGTAACTACGCATTTCACCCTCCATACGTTCATCTTTTGTTTGACCAATTCATGCACGCCCATTGCTCTTAAAACGAGATCTCGCCGTATGTAAAAAAGTGATAAAAACAGAGTGAAATAAGTTATGAAGCTACAACAGCGCTTGGAGTCGATGGCTCCGCATTTTGGTCCTGGTGGTAGATATCAAAAGCTCTACCCACTTTATGAGGCCGCCGCTACCATCTTTTATACACCCGGACTGGTCAACCAAGGGCAAACACACGTTCGAGACAGTATCGACCTGAAACGCATCATGATTCTAGTGTGGCTCGCCACCTTTCCGACCATGTTTTGGGGTATGTTCAACATCGGTAATCAGTCCGCGTCCGCCCTGATCGCGTCCTATTCAATGGCTGAGCTCGAAGCAATTGTCGATGCATCTTGGCGACTCTCTCTCGCCTTTGGCTCTCCACAGGGAATTGTAGAGGCAGGTTGGATAAGCAGGACACTGCTTGGTGCGTGCTACTTTGTGCCGATCTATGCCACGGTATTTATCGTCGGTGGTTTCTGGGAAGTCTTGTTTGCGATTATTCGAAAACACGAGGTTAACGAGGGCTTCTTCGTCAGCTCCGTGCTGTTCGCCTTAATCCTTCCTCCTACCATACCTCTGTGGCAGGCCGCACTTGGTATCAGCTTTGGTATCGTTGTCGCAAAAGAGATCTTTGGTGGTACGGGGAGAAATTTCCTCAACCCTGCTCTTGCAGGTCGCGCATTCCTCTATTTTTCCTACCCTGCGAATATGTCGGGGGGGTTAGTCTGGACCGCGGCCGACGGTTACTCAGGTGCTACGCCGCTTAGCCAATGGTATGACGGTGGTGAGTCAAATCTGATAAACCTCAACACTGGTGAAGCAATGGCGTGGTCTGACGCCTTTCTTGGTAACTTGCCAGGGTCAGTCGGTGAAGGCTCGACACTGCTTATTGCGCTGGCTGGCATCGCTCTCATAGCGATGGGAATCGCTTCCTGGCGGATTGTGCTCGGAGTCATCGTCGGTATTGCTGTCTCCTCTGCCCTGCTTAACTTTATTGGGTCGGAGACCAACCCCATGTTCTCAATGCCATTTCATTGGCACTTTGTTTTGGGTGGTGTCGCCTTTGGTACCTTCTTCATGGCAACCGACCCGGTCTCAGCAGCGTTTACCAATAAAGGCAAATGGGCCTATGGGCTGTTAATTGGTGCGATGGCTGTCGGGATACGGGTACTTAACCCAGCCTACCCAGAGGGAATCATGCTAGCGATCCTCTTCGCCAACCTGTTCGCTCCGCTATTCGATCACTTTGTAAGGGAATCGAATGTGAAGCGCAGGCTACGCAGAATCAAACCATCTTAGAAAGATAGTTGAGCGCTCCTACTAAAGTTTCTTGAAAGAAGCATAAAGCGAGCGCTTATTTTCTGTATTTATGCAGTAGTTCCAGAGGAATATGGCAGTAGTCGTTGGGAAAGCGCGTCAGGCGGTCTTGATGCTCGTCATCGCTTGGCACGTAATTGACCAGAGGCTTCACTTCTACAGCGATTTTCTCTCTATCTTCACGAGCGTCGATATACGCTTGGGCTTGTTCAAGATGCAAGTCAGATTCGCTGTATATGCCAGTTCGGTACTTCTCACCCACATCTTCACCTTGGCGATTTACACTGTAAGGATCAATGATTTCAAATAGATAGGTCATCAATTGAGTGACTGTGACTTCACTAGAGTCAAACTCAAGGCGAACACATTCAGCGTAGCCATCATAGTCGCTCTTGGTCGAGCTAGATGACCCGTTTGCTCGACCGGCTTCTGTCTTCAAGACACCAGGAAGATGACGCATAAACTCTTGCACTCCCCACAAACAACCACCAGCAATATATATCTGTTCCATTGATTTCACTCTACTTCAAAAACGCGAATATCTTACGAGCTTCAGTCGCTTCAAACAACGCCGACCTATTGCTGCCAGCGATACTCCATTTGAAGCGCAACACGTTCAGCCAAGCTTTGGTTTTGTAGCATTGCCACCAAGCCTAAACTCATGTCGATCCCCGCAGATATACCACCAGAGGTGACATATTTGCCGCTAACCACCCAGCGCCTTTCTTTGATCACATGTAATTGAGGGTAACAGTCCCGGAGATCAGGAATATCTTCCCAATGAGTCGTAACCTCCAAACCATTGAGTAACTCCGCTTCCGCGAGAAAGAAAGCACCAGTGCAGACCGATGCTGTGATCGTACTTTCTTGATCCACTCGCTTGATCCATTCAATCACATTGGGCTTAGTCACTTCTTGTGTATGATCGCCGCCTACCACAATCAAAAGATCCAAATCTGGGTGATCATCAATGGTGTAATGCGCATTAATGGGGAAATTGCCGCGAGCAGACACTGTCATGTCGAATTCAGAGATCAACCAAACATTCCAATCATAAGTTTCAAGGCGTTTCGCTGTACTAAACACCTCAAACGGGCCGGAAAAGTCCAACACCTCAGCCTCATCATAAATGTATATCCCTATGTTCACGATATCTCCTTATCTTGCGATTAAACAACCGAGTGAGCTAAGAAGCATAGCGTATGCAGAGAACAAAAAAACACCACGTATTGTGATGTTTTTGAGAAAGGACAAAACTTATGTGGGCTAGATTTCTTTTTGTCTCGAAGGCAAAAACACCTCCCCAAGCATGCAACGCACGCTGCCGCCTCCAATGGTTTCAATAGTCGATACATCAAATGGCAGTAAACGACCATGAGAGGATAGTTGGGTTCGTTGAGCATCAGTAAACGCTTCGTATGCTGATTGAGACATCGCAATGACTTTGTCGCCATTCACCGTCTCTAATTGCAAAATATTGCCACAGAACTGATTCATCTGTTCACGAGTGATTGAGATAACTTCTTTGTCTTTCGCTAGTGACTTCACCACAAATCGACGCTCAAACTCAGGGATCACCTCATCGCATATCACAGCGAAGTTCTCACCTACTGCCATCATCACGTTGGTATGGTAAACAGGCTGACCGGAAGGGAGCGCTGTTTGGAAAGAAACGACTCGATTGTATCCTGTACGCTGCGCGTACTCTTCAAGCACCTCCCGATCACAGCGCTGAGACAGTGCTGCATAGATGGTGCTATTGGTGTGATCCATGACCATCACACCCGTACTCTCTAAAAAGGCATTTTGCTCAATGAAGGATTCAAACGATTGTGTCATTTTTACTTGGCGACCAGACTGAGTGAGAAAATCGGTCAGCTCTTGCGTTCTCACTTCACGCTGACGATTTTCACACGCCATTGGAAAAGTGAACAACTCTCCCTCAACAGTGGTACTGAACCAATTATTGGGAAAGACGGCGTCAGGCGTTGATACCTCTGATATTGCGTAGTCGAACTCGACAACTTGGACACCGGCTTTACGCAGGCTTGCCACCATCTGTTTAAACTCCGTCATCACGCGCTCAGTGACCTGCTCAGGACTCAGATCGATCTGGTGCTGAAACTCATTGTCTTCAGCCGTTTGAGCATTAAATTGGAACTCTTTTGGTGGCACCATCACCACACAATTCGCATTTTGCGGCAAGCGGTGGGGAAAGGGAGTAGAGATAAACTGTTTATTGTGTCGTTCTAACTGCAACATCTTCAAACATCCTGTTCGTTCGTTATTCATTGAATTGTAAACAAGCTGTTAAACTCTAAATCACTTAAATTTCGGTTTCATTACACTCAACACTTTACATAATTACTGTCCAAACGACATTTGGCAGTAATTTCACCTGAAAGAGATCGAGATCATAGCCAGTAAAATCCTGCTGTCGGGCACTAGTAAGAAGAGAAATTCAGTAAGTTCTGATTACATTTGCACCACATTGGCGTTACCATAAGTGAGTCCACCTGCACACTCTTCCATACTCTTTCCTTTTAAATACAGGTGGATAGGCCGTACAGGCTTAATAACGAGAAAAATAATATGTATAAGAAATTCGAAGGCTTTACCGAGGCTTTCCCTAAGGACGAGCCTACACAGCCTCCTGAGGGAATTATCGCGTTTTGTCGCTACTACACTCGTGGCTTTGAAAAGCCACTGATTCTACTAGCGCTAATGAGTACCACGATTGCAATCGTGGAAGTGGCACTGTTTGGTTTTATGGGTACCTTGGTAGACTGGCTATCATCAAGCAACCCAGAGACATTCTTGGCCGACAACTCATCAACCTTGATTGGCGTGGGTGTGGTTATCCTCATCGTGATGCCACTTCTGATCACCTTTTATTCTCTGTTGATCCACCAGACTTTACTCGGCAACTACCCTATGTCGATCCGCTGGTTGGCTCACCGCTACTTATTAAGGCAGAGTTTATCTTTCTATTCCGATGACTTTGCTGGCCGAGTGGCAACCAAGGTGATGCAGACCTCACTCGCCGTTCGTGAAACCGTAATGAAGTTTGTGGATGTGTTCATTTATGTCAGCGTCTACTTCGGTGCCATCTTGTTCCTGCTGGCGGATGCCGATTGGCGCTTGATGGCTCCAATGGCACTGTGGTTAGTGGCGTACATTGCAATCCAGCTTCACTACGTACCAAAACTCAAGAACGTCTCATCAGAGCAAGCAGATGCGCGCTCTCTGATGACCGGCCGTATCGTTGACAGTTACACCAACATCGCAACGGTTAAGCTGTTCTCGCACAGCAAACGTGAAACCGAGTACGCTGAAGAAGGAATGAGCGGTTTCTTGGATACCGTGTATCGCCAAATGCGCTTGGTAACAGGCTTCAACGTGTGTGTTGAATTAGCGAATTACCTACTTGTATTCAGCATCGCGGCTATTTCCATCTTCCTATGGATGGACAGCGCGATCAGCGTGGGTGCGATTGCTATTGCGATCAGTTTGGCTTTACGTATTAACGGTATGTCCAAGTGGATCATGTGGGAAATTGGTGGCCTATTCGAAAACATGGGTACGGTGATCGATGGCATGAAGACGCTGTCTAAACCAATCTCAATTGAAGACAAACCCAATTCGAAGCCAATTGATGTAAATGAAGGTGGAATTGAGTTTGATAACGTTAGCTTCCACTACGGTGAAAACAAGGGTGTGATCAGCAACCTAAACCTCAACATCAAACCAGGTGAGAAAGTCGGCCTGGTTGGTCGCTCAGGCGCAGGTAAATCGACACTGGTTAACCTACTACTGCGTTTCCACGACGTAGAGGGTGGTCAGATTAAAATTGATGGTCAGAACATCGCAGAGGTGACTCAAGACTCGCTGCGTGGTGAGATTGGTATGGTTACGCAAGATACCTCTCTACTTCACCGTTCAATCAGAGACAACATTCTTTACGGTCGCCCTGATGCAACGGAAGAAGATCTATTTAAGGCGACCAAACAAGCGCAGGCACATGAGTTTATCGACACACTCACCGACCCATTCGGCAATGTGGGTTACGATGCTCAAGTCGGTGAGCGTGGTGTGAAACTGTCTGGTGGTCAGCGTCAACGTATTGCTATTTCCCGTGTATTACTGAAGAACGCACCACTATTGGTACTAGATGAAGCAACGTCTGCACTCGACTCAGAGGTAGAAGCGGCGATTCAAGAAAGCCTGAATGAGCTAATGGAAGGTAAGACAGTTATTGCGATTGCACACCGTCTCTCGACTATTGCTGCAATGGACCGTCTCATCGTTCTAGATAAGGGTGAGATTGTGGAGCAAGGCACCCACCAAGAATTGGTTCGTTCGGGTGGTATCTACTCACAGCTTTGGAATCACCAAACCGGCGGTTTTATTGGTGAGGAAGAGTAAATGACTTACCTAAAAATAATGAATGTAATAATTGGAGAAATTAAATACCACTTATGAAACATTTACATCAACTAGAGAAGGGTGTTATTTTTTAACCAATTCATACTAGTCGATAAAGCTATGAACACGATCCATGCACCTTTGCTTGCTGTGCCTGGAATAGGCCGAGATGCTGTTTAATCTCGGCCTTTTTTGTTTTAGCCCAATGGGTAAAAGAGCCTTAAGCAGCTAAGCCAGTTCTTCAGCTGAACCAAACACCTTATCAAAATAGCTTAGCGGTGCGACTCGCGCATTGGCTTTTCTCTGCCACTTAGTACTATTTGCCACCAGCCATTTTTGCTGGGCACCAGAGATAATAGACTGACTGACTATGGCCTCGCGCAGTTCATGCTCCATAGCGTACTCTTGTTGCTGAATATCGAGAGCGGAACCCTCAGAGGCTGGATTAGATGCAAGACAGACCGCGGCACAACTCACAATACCAATATCTGCAGAGAACTGACCAAAGAATTGACTCACACTATCCCCCACCACATCACCATCATTGGAGCGTAATCGACCACCCGGCATCCAAATCTCAATTTGTTCAAACTGAGAAAGAGTGTGCGCGGCCTGAAAGTTGTTGGTCACAACTCTTAATTCTTGATGATGGCCTAATTGCTCAGCCATCGCCGCTATCGTGGTACCAATCCCCAAAAACAAAGTACAACCATCGGGGATTTGCTCGATTACTGCACTGGCAATACGCTGCTTTTCGGATAGGTTAGTCGCACTGCGAGAGACAAAGCTTCGATTACTTAGGGTCGTTGGCAAGCTCACACCGCCATGGTGGCGTCTTGCTAAACCTAGACTACAGAGCTCGTTGATATCACGACGTATTGTTTGTGTAGTGACATTAAACTGAGAAGAGAGCGCATCGATTGTGCAATACTCTTGGTGCTGAATAAGATCGATAATACTTTGCTGACGCAGACTCAATTGGTGCATGATGGAGACGCCATTCCTTCCATTAGTCATTGATGAACTCTAAGAGATTACCCTGAACATTTCCTTTTAAACAAGTCACCTTAAGTAAAAGAAAGTATCTGATGCTGATAGGCTTGAGGAATATCAGTAATCATCATATCCACACCCCATAGCCAATGTTGTTCAACTAATTCAGGGAAGTTTGGGGTATAGCAGTACAGTTGATAATCCGCTTCTTTGATCATCTTCGCCGTTGATTGATCTAAAAAGCGATAGTCACAGTGAACGCTGTAAGCCTCAATATCTTCAAGTATATTAAATGCCTGCGATGGCACTTTTTGCCACAACTGACCTCGACGAATTTCAGGCAATAGCGCTTTCATTGACATCAATGCCGGTGTCGAAAAACTTGAAAACAGTAGCTGATCACTTTCAATATCAACCTGCTCTATGACGGCACGAACTTGGCGGCACAACAGTTCAATGTCATCATCTTCATACACTTTAAGTTCGATATTGAGCTTTACTCTCTGCTTATGTGCAAACTGTAATGTGTCAAGCAGTGTGGGAATCATCTCACCGCGGAAGGCATCACCGAACCACAGCCCTGCATCAAGTTGTTGTAGCTGATCACAACTCAACCCCGAAACTTTACCACTACCATTAGAACAGCGATTCACTGTCTGATCATGAATGACCATCGGCACATCATCTTTGCTTAGTTGAACATCGATTTCTATCCACTCCACTCCCTGCTCAATAGCAAGGTCAAACGCAGCAATCGTATTCTCTGGTGCTTGGCTAGATAAACCGCGGTGTGCTGTTATCTTCATGTCCTGTTCCTTGTCAAAGTTTACTTATTTTCAAATGAAGATTGTCTCTACTTGATGACAAACATATGACGAAAGAATCAACGATTTATTAAATTAAAACCTTTCATTTAAGTTCATTTAAATGTCACCAAAACGTAATTTTCCTCATTTAACTTTCACTTGAACATTGAGGGCGGGAAATTGAACACGAATGAACACCTGCTTTCGAGGACAACACTGATACTCAAATAAAAAGGGAAACATTATGTCTATTAAGCACCTCACAGGAATTGCGGTAGCGGCTGCACTGCTAAGTACAGGCGCTCAAGCGAAAACAGAGGTTGAGTGGTGGCACGCAATGGGTGGCGCGCTAGGTCAGAAAGTGAATGAAATTGCTTCTGACTTTAACGCAAGCCAATCTGAGTACGAGATCAAGCCAGTTTACAAAGGCAGTTACGCAGAAACGATGACCAGCGCTATCGCTGCGTTCCGAGCAAAAGAGCAGCCAGCCATTGTTCAAGTATTTGAAGTAGGTACGGCAACTATGATGGGTGCCGAAAAAGCTATCTATCCTGTCTATGAACTGATGGAAGATACCAAAGAACCGTTTAACGCAGACAACTACCTATCAGCCGTTACGGGTTACTACACGACTAACGATGGTGAGATGCTGTCTATGCCGTTTAACAGCTCAACACCTGTGATGTACTACAACCAAGACATGTTTGAGAAAGCGGGCATCAAAGAAGCACCAAAAACATGGAAAGAGATGGAAGAAGTTTCTCGCAAATTGATTGCATCTGGCGCTCAATGTGGCTTCTCTACTACATGGCAATCGTGGACGCAAATCGAGAACTTCGGCGCTCGTAACAACATCCCTGTAGCAACAGAGAACAACGGTTTCGGTGGCTTCAATACCGAATTTAAGTTCAATGCCGAACCTTTCGTGAAGCACATTGAAAAAATGGGCGAGTGGTCGCAAGAAGGTATCTTCAAGTACGGCGGTCGTCAGTCTGATGGCATGCCACTGTTCTACACCCAAGAGTGTGCGATGACCATGGGCTCATCTGCTGGTCTAGCAGGCATCCAAGAGAACATGAAAGGTATCAACGTTGGTGTAGCTCAGCTTCCATACGACGATGAGCTAGTCGAAACACCACAAAACACCATCATCGGTGGTGCATCTCTATGGGTTCTACGTGGTCACTCTTCAGAAGAGTACAAGGGTGTAGCGAAGTTCTTCACATACCTATCAAGTGCGGAAGTACAAGCGGATTGGCACCAATTTACTGGTTACCTGCCAATCACGAAGCAAGCGTATGAGCTGACTGAAGAGCAAGGGTTCTACCAAGCAAACCCTGGAACAGATACTGCGGTAATTCAAATGACCTCGGTTGAACCAACAGAGAACTCAAAAGGCATTCGCTTTGGTAACTTCCTGCAAACTCGTGACATCATCAATGAAGAGTTGGAAGCGGTTTGGGCAAACAAGGCATCAGCGAAAACAGCGCTAAACAACGCGGTACGCCGTGGTGATGAGCAGCTACGCCGCTTTGAGCGCACGCAAAAATAACCGTAATCTTCACTTAATCGCTACCCTGTTAAAGGGTAGCGATTCTCCGGTATACCTTTATGTCATCACAAGTTGTATTCAAGAATAAGTGGCTGCCCTACGCACTGATTGCGCCGCAGCTGGTTATCACCTTAGTCTTTTTTATCTGGCCAGCAGGCCAAGCAGTATTCCAGTCTTCGCAGTTAGAAGATGCGTTTGGAATGAGCCGCGAGTTTGTGGGGTTAGAAAACTTCACCAAACTCGTTAACGATAGCTACTACCTAGATTCTTTTTTCACCACGATGCAGTTCAGCATCAGTGTTGCGGTTCTAGCCTTGGTCAGTGCACTAGTGCTCTCTGCCTTTGCCGAACATATTGTGCGCGGCGCTACTATGTATCGCACTTTCTTAATCTGGCCCTACGCGGTAGCCCCGGTGGTCGCAGGCTCATTGTGGTTATTCCTATTTGATCCAACCATTGGTGTGATCACCGATATGCTGAATTGGTTTGGCGTGAATTGGAACCCAACCCTCAATGGTAGCCATGCCATGTGGATGGTCGTGATCACCTCCACCTGGAAACAAATCAGCTACAATTTCCTATTCTTCTTAGCTGCATTGCAATCGGTACCAAAATCACTGCATGAAGCGGCAGCTATTGATGGTAGTGGTCCAGTAAAGCGCTTTTTAACCATTAGCTTCCCGCTGATTTCACCAACCAGCTTCTTCCTGCTGGTCGTGAACTTCGTCTACGCCTTCTTTGATACCTTCGCCATCATTCATGCGATGACGCAAGGTGGCCCAAGCAACAGCACATCGACTCTGGTTTACAAGGTATACAACGATGGGTTCATTGGACTGGATCTAGGCTCATCTGCTGCACAGTCTGTCATTCTGATGGTCTTAGTCGCGATGTTAACAGTGATTCAATTTAAATATGTCGAAAAGAAGGTGGCGTACTAATGGTAGAAAGAAGACCCCTATTCAATATTTTTTGCCACGTCATTCTAGTACTCGGCATCGTGTCTATCGCCTTACCGGTATGGATTGCACTAGTTGCAACCACCCATGAGAACACGGCCTTTGCCACTGGTACGCCGCTATGGTTTGGTGATCTTGGTTTTAGTGTCTTTCGTGATCTGCTCGGTAACGAGAGCACATACAACAATAATGCACTGCCAATTATGCACATGCTCACTAACTCGTTGATCATGGCACTGTGTATCACTATAGGTAAGCTTACCATCTCGATCATGTCGGCCTATGCCGTGGTGTTCTTCCGCTTTCGAGGCCGAATGATCGCCTTCTGGATGATCTTCTTCACCTTAATGCTACCGGTAGAAGTTCGCATCATGCCAACGTTCGAGGTAATCACTAATCTCAATATGCTTAACTCTTTCTATGGACTCACCATTCCATTGATTGCCAGTGCGACAGCAACCTTCTTATTCCGTCAGTTCTTTATGACAGTACCAAACGAGCTAGTAGAAGCCGCACGTATTGACGGAGCAGGGCCTATCAAATTCTTCTTTGATATTTTGCTGCCCCTTTCACGCACCAATATCGCCGCACTATTCGTTATTACCTTTATCTACGGTTGGAACCAATACCTCTGGCCGCTACTGATCACCACTGACGCTCAGTACTACACCATTGTTATGGGCATCAAACAGATGCTGGGTGTTGTCGATGGCGTGATCGAATGGAACAAAATCATGGCAACCACCATTATTGCAATGTTGCCACCCGTAATTGTTGTTATCGCAATGCAGAAAGCATTCGTTAAAGGCTTGGTAGACTCGGAGAAATAAATGTCGACTTTAACTCTTTCAAACATCGCTAAATGTTACCCAAATGGCTACCAAGCGATCCCCAAATTGAATCTCGATATCCATGACGGTGAGATGGTTGTACTGGTTGGCCCAAGTGGCTGTGGCAAATCAACATTGCTACGCATGCTAGCTGGGCTCGAAGAGATCACCTCGGGTACGCTACACATCGACGAAAACGTGGTGAATGAGCTAGAGCCTGGTGAGCGTGACATCGCTATGGTATTCCAGAACTATGCGCTATACCCGCACATGACGGTATACGACAACATGGCTTATGGGTTACGTAACCGAAAAACACCGAAAGCAGAGATAGAGCGCTTGGTCTCTGAAGCTGCCGAGATGCTGGAACTTAAAGAGCTGCTGGATCGCAAACCTAAGCAACTCTCTGGTGGTCAGCGTCAACGTGTCGCGATGGGCCGTGCAATTGTACGTGAGCCAAAAGTGTTTCTTTTTGATGAACCACTCTCGAATCTTGATGCAAAGCTGCGTGTTCAGATGCGCTTGGAAATCAAACGCCTGCAACGCCGTCTAGGAACAACATCCGTGTATGTTACTCATGACCAAGTTGAGGCAATGACACTCGCTGACAAGCTAGTGGTTCTTAACAAAGGTAACGTCGAGCAGGTGGGTACACCACTTGAAATCTACGACTACCCAGCCTCGCAGTTTGTCGCCACCTTTATCGGCTCACCATCAATGAATATCTTGGAAGGTGAAGTCGCAGTAGATGGCCTAATGCTCGGAGACGAGTTATTTAACATGAACACTCAAACGCTTGACCTTGGTGAAGTGAAGCTTGGTTTAAGACCAGAGCACCTTTACCTCACCACAGAAAACCCTTGGTTCAATGTTGAAGTGGAGCTAATTGAATCATTGGGTGCAGATTTACTGCTTTACTGCAAAACGTTAGGACAAGAATCACAGAAGATGGTTGTACGCGTCGAGGGACACTCAAAGATCGATATTGGCGACACATTGGGTCTCGGAATTGAGCAAGAACACATTCACCTATTTAATACCCAAACGTCAAAGCGAATCGAGCCCAAGACGCAAACCATCCAACAAGAGGTTATTAATGCCTAAGCCATTAGCAGCGCTATCTCACGCTCAGGCCAATGAGATTCAATGGTTACTCACCGATGTCGATGACACCTTAACTTGGGAGGGAAAGCTGCCACCTGAAACTCTACAAGCACTCAACAAGCTTGAGCTTGCTGGGATTAAGGTAGTCGCTGTCACGGGGGCTTGTGCGGGTTGGTGCGACCAAATTGCCAAACTATGGCCAGTGCATGGCGTGATTGGCGAGAATGGCGCATTCTGGATGCGAAAAAGTGAGTCAGGATTTGTGACTCACTCATTAAAGCCACTTTACGAGATGCGAGCGCAGCAGCAGGCGCTGATCTCACTCTTGCAAGAACTACTCAGCGAGTATCCTGGGATCGAGCTTGCCAATGATCAAGCCTTTCGCTTTTGCGATGTGGCGATCAATATCGGACAAGATCGTATACCTGTAAGTAATGACGTCACTACATCGCTACTCAACGCTATACAGCAGCTAGAACTCAATGGTGAAGAAGTAAAAGCGACACAGAGTTCAATCCATATCAACGTATGGGTGGGTGAACATAGTAAGTGTTTCTCGAGTGAAAAGTACTTGGAGAATAATGCAAATGGGCACTCGCTCTCAAGCCTAAACATTGCCTATATTGGCGATTCTCTGAATGATGAATCGATGTTTGCTTGGTTACCGACAACCTTTGGCGTTAACAACATTCAACCTCATTTAGAGAGCTTAAACGCAAAGCCCAAGTTCATCACCTCATCCAAAGGTGGCTATGGCTTTGCTGAGCTGACTGACCACCTACTAACGCTTCGCAGCTAACATCACTGTAACTCTCAATAAGCTAGTGTGGCACCCACACTAGCTTTCATACTCCAAGCAAGTTGACGCTCCCTCCCCCAATGCTGATAGAATCACGCCACAAATTACTCATCCGTTATTTCTGGAACCATGAATAAGAGTCTAATTACCAATTTAATTGCCATCGCAATTCTTGCAGCTGGCTACCAAACGCAAAACGACGCACTGCTGTATGCAGGTCTGTTTGCCTTCTCTGGTGCCATCACCAATTGGTTGGCAATCCATATGCTGTTTGAAAAAGTGCCAGGATTGTATGGCTCGGGCATCATCCCTGCTCGCTTTGAAGATTTTAAAGCAGCGATTAAGAACCTGATGATGGAGCAGTTCTTTACCAACGAAAACATCGACCGCTTCCTTAGCCAAGAAATGAATGGCAAACAGCCAATCAATTTAGAACCGATCATCAACAAGATCGACTTCAACCCAACTTTCGACTCCTTGGTTGAGGTTATTGCCAACTCTCAGTTCGGCGGCATGCTAGCAATGTTTGGTGGCACTGAAGCCCTGCAGCCAATGAAGCAGCCTTTTGTTGAAAAAATGCAAGAGGCCGTCGTTAACATCAGTCAGAGCGATACGGTGAAAAACGCACTAAAAGAGCAGCTAGAATCACCGAAAATGATGGAAGAGATCAGCACAAATATCGAGAATATTATTGACCAACGCCTCAACGAGCTGACACCTAAAATGGTCAAAGAGATGGTACAAACTATGATTAAGCAGCACCTTGGCTGGCTGGTGGTTTGGGGCGGCGTGTTTGGTGGTTTGATTGGCCTAATATCGTCAATGATCGCTTAACGTATCAACTAGTGTCTCGTGTCAACATAGAAAGCAAAATGGGCAATGTCGAAAACACTGCCCATTTTTGTATTGTCTATCTGAATTATTGGTCTGTGGGGAAAACAACGCCCGTTTGCTGACGAATCTCATTGAGTAGCTTCGAGGTAATCAAAGAACGCTGAGTGGCTTCTTCATCCATCTCACCAGCTTTGACACGCTCTGCGAAAGCCTGAGCTTCGTAGAACATGCGGTTATCGTTTTGTTCGACACTCAAATCAAACGGCGCTTTATCACGCTGGTGGAAACGTACCTTATTTGCAATAGAGATCATGTCTACCTGGAGCGTCCCTTCTTCGCCCATGATTTCACTTGGCAAGAAGCTATCGTTAATCTTAGAGTGAGTTAAGACCACATCGAAATCACCATAGTTACAGATAACGCTGCCATGTCCATCAACGCCAGACTCTAGTAGCGTTGCATTTGCCTGCACAGACTTTGGCTCTCCAAACAACGCAACCATGCCCGCTACACAGTAAAAACCGATATCCATAATCGAGCCATTCGCAAACGCTGGGTTAAACGTATTAGGATTTTCTCCATTGAGGTACTTTTGGTAGCGAGAAGAGTACTGGCAGTACTGAATATTGGCTTTACGTAGCTTGCCCACCTTCCCAAGCGAAGATTCCAGGACTTGGAAGTTGGGGATATAGGGTGAGGTATGGGCTTCCATCAAC
This sequence comes from Vibrio maerlii, assembly GCF_003415655.1. Lineage (GTDB taxonomy): Bacteria > Pseudomonadota > Gammaproteobacteria > Enterobacterales > Vibrionaceae > Vibrio > Vibrio maerlii. The sequence continues at coordinate 487,294 of NZ_QRHC01000002.1, read as the reverse complement.
ACAATACCTTGTTGCGTCGCTACCTCAAACATCTCACACGCCAGTGCGTAATTAGATGCCATAGGCTTTTCTACAATAACGTGCTTCCCCGCTTTCATCATCTCAATAGCTTGTGGTCCATGGAACGAGTTTGGACTGGCAATGTACACGGCATCGATATCACTTTTTCCCAGTTGTTCTAGTGAATCGTAACTCTGTGCTGCTGAATGCTTCACTGCGAACGCTTGTGCGGTTTCTAGGTTGCGTGAATATACTGCCGCGAGTTCATACTCGCCTGTTTGCTTAGCAGCATCGATAAATTGTTCGGTAATCCAGTTAGTTCCGATGATCGCAAGTTTAATCATGAAGGCCATCCATGTAATTGATTTAATAATTTTTCTCTCAGTATTCTACCAAGGTCACCTGTTTCAGCCACCCTCAATTCTGCTATTGTTTGAACCTCAATGTATCAATCACACCGGACACTCAACGAACAAAGGAACTTATGCTAGAGATCTTATTGCTGTTTTTTGCAGGTGTACTTGGAGGAGTTCTCAACTCAATTGCTGGTGGTGGGAGCTTTATTACCTTCCCAGCCCTACTCTATATCGGCATCCCACCAGTTATCGCGAATGCCACCAACACCTTTGCTTCGTGTGCAGGCTACATTAGTGGTGCTGTGGCCTTTAAAAACGAAATTAAGGCAACTAAAAACAGCTTGGTAGCCATCGTAGTGCTAAGCCTATTAGGTGGGACACTCGGGGCGTTATTGCTACTCCAGACTCCCGAACACGCCTTCTCGACAGCAATCCCATGGTTGCTATTGTTTGCGACTGTGCTGTTTATCTTCGGTGCAAACCTCAACCAAATGTTCAAGCGCATTGGCTCGGGTAATAAGCACGCAGGGGTTGTTGGGCAGGTAGGGTTATTGGCTCTATTCCTACTGATATCAATTTATGGCGGTTTCTTTAATGCAGGGTTAGGTATTATCTCATTAAGCTACTTAGCGCTCGCGGGCTTCAAAGATATCAACCAAATGAATGGGATTAAGCTGCTTATCTCAACGCTGGTTTCACTGGTGGCTATTACCATCTTCATCATCAATGGTTCCATTGATTGGTTTGGTGGAGTGATCGTGATGGCTGGAACATTGCTCGGTGGCTATGGTGCAGCGTCGGTATCTCGATTGTTACCTGGGGAATGGGTGCGAAGGTTTGTGATTGTCGCCAGTGTGCTGATTACTGGCTATTTCTTTTATGACGTCTACTACATCGACTAATCAGCCTAAATTATTAAAAACACAGGTGACTAGATAACATTAGCTACTCGAAAACATTAGCCACTAGAAAACACAAAGGGAACCGCTAGGCTCCCTTTGTTAATTCACAGACTCGAATCTTAAAATGACTTTGGCGCGTAACCCGTCATCACTTTAAGTTGCAGAGCTTTACCAATTTTCGTCATTGGATGAACAACGACTAGGCCTTTCACTGATTTTTTCAGCTTGCCCATGTCAGCTTGTTCAGCTTTAGTAATTTCGCGAGAGAATGGCATATCAAGCAGCGTTTTACGCTCTTTGTTTAGATCGTAGCTTTGCTTGTGCTTAAGAGAAGATAGCTTCTTCTCATGCTTTTCAATTTCATCAGTAAACTTAGAAATCATCGGGCTATCGCCGCGTGACTTCGCCGCATCTAGTTTACGCTTACACGTATCAATACGATTGCTTAGCTGTTGAATCTCGTTTTTTAAGCTCATCTTCTCACCATCACTCATTTCAAGGTCGCGCAGTATAACAGCGTTCTGTCACGACCTCTAATTTAATTAACGTTACTTAAGCTACATTAAACTCTAGGTTTTACAGTGTAAATCGAATGTTAAACCTAGGATTATAATTATAGCTTGGATTCTTTCTCGACCGCTTTCATCAGTACAGAGGTATCCATGCGGCCTAAACCTTCTAGTGAAAGCTCTTTATAAGCCTGTACCGATTTCTCGGTTAACGGAAGCTGAATACCTTGACGCTGTGCTTCATCCAAACAAAAACCAAGATCTTTGATCATCCAATCAATAGCAAAACCAAAGTCGAACTTATCTTGCGACATAGTCACTGCACGGTTTTCCATCTGCCATGAACCCGCAGCACCATTCTTCAAGCAATCTACGAGTGTCGAGATATCAAGACCCGATTTTTCAGCCAGAATCAAACCTTCCGACAAACCGTTAAGTACGCCGGCGATGCAGATTTGGTTGACCATTTTCGCACGCTGCCCCTGCCCTACGACGCCCATCAGCACTGAAGACTTACCGTAAGCATTGAAAACTGGCTGCAGCTCATCAAACAGATCTTGCTCACCACCACACATGATTGTCAGCACGCCATTTTCAGCCCCAGCTTGACCGCCTGATACGGGTGCATCCATGAAACGTACTTCCACTTCAGAACACGCTTTAGAGAGCTCTTCAGCTAAGAGTGCTGAGGTTGTGGTGTGGTCGACAAGAATGGCACCTGATTTCATGTATTGAAGAGCACCAGTTTGTGATGTGGTCATTGAACGTACATCGTCGTCATTTCCCACACACAGCAGCACAACATCGGCATCAGCCACACACTCTTGCAGTGAAGAAGCCGCTATACCTTGATAAGTTTGCGCCCATAAATCCGCTTTAGTCTGAGTACGATTGAATACAGATACCTCAAAGCCAGCTTTGACCAAATGCCCTGCCATAGGAAACCCCATGACACCGAGTCCAACAAAACTTACCTTCATTCTTCACTCCTTTTCGGAAACATGATCAAGGGGGATCATGCTTTCACTAATTGGTATTAATGTGTATGTTGGGATCCAAGGTATAAAAAAACCGAGCAAATAGCTCGGTTTTTATCAATTCATATAATCAAAAAGATTACAGTTCAGCGTTGTGATATACCTGCTGAACGTCATCACAATCGTCAAGCATATCCAGGAACTTCTGGAACTTCTCAGCGTCTTCACCCGCTACTGGCGTGTGTGTCTGAGGTACGAAAGTGATCTCTTCCACATCTAGAGTAAGATCTGGGAACGAAGCATTAAGTGCTGTCTTAGTCTTGAAGAACTCTGTCGTTGGTGCAAATACCGTGATCACACCGTCTTCTAGCTCAACGTCTGTTACGTCAACGTCTTCCATCATTAGTGCTTCTAGAATCGCTTCGTCATCTTCACCCTTGAACTGGAATACAGCTTGGTGAGCAAACATGTGTGAAACAGAGCCTTCAACACCAATCTTAGCGCCCGTTTTAACGAAACATTGGCGAACATCTTGGAAAGTACGGTTACCGTTATCTGTTAGACAGTCAACGATTACACTTGTGCCACCTGGACCAAAGCCTTCGTAACGTGCTGGTACGTAGTCTTCACCACCACCGCCGTTTGCTTTGTCGATTGCTTTATCGATAACGTGAGCAGGAACCTGATCTTTCTTTGCTTTAGCAATAAGGTGCTTAAGCGAAAGGTTCATATCCGGATCAGAACCACCGTTCTTTGCACACATGTAAATTTCTTTACCGTACTTAGAATAAACTTTAATTTTTGCGCCTGCAGTTTTCGCCATTGAGGCTTTGCGCACTTCAAAACTTCTTCCCATCGGGATGTTCTCTCTGAATTCAATTTAACGCGAGGATTTTAGCAAAAAGCAGCATCATTTCAATTTGCCTTTTGCAGGAATGATGAACCATAACGGCCTTAATAGGCAACGTTCATCATTCGCTTATACTTTTCAACGCATTGGTCAAACCATAACTGTTCATGTTCTGGACCGATTTTATTGCGTTGTTCCGTGATTTCTTCCGGTCCTGCTTTTGCTTGCTTAAGCTTCCAAACTAAAAAAGAGGCTTGTTTATCAAGCTCAATCTTGTTTTTCTCATCGGCAGGTAGGTTAGATAGATTGATAGACATATTAAGTAATCCAATCACACTTCACTTTGGCGTGGAAATATAACACAGAAGATAGTCGGTTGGCGGATGAAAAGCGAAAGTTAACCCTATCAAGGTCAATAAATAGATAAATAAAGGGTGGCTCTAGGCCACCCGATGTGTTCTTTGTGTCTATTGGTTAGACACTTCACTGGCAGAATTAAATGCTCTACTTAGTGAATCAGTCCCAGTTCTCTTGCTTCCTCAAGAGTCAGACCACTGTCGCGTATTTCTTTTAATTGTTCAATACGACGACGAGCCTCTGCGGACTTCACACCCTTATTTGCCTTGGGTGCTTCAACTTCGTCCATAAAGTCCCACTTGTTTGCGATGCCAGTCATTTCATCATGATCAATTGAATTAATGGACATCAGAACCTCCGAATAAACCATATCAAGGACGACTCATTGGTATCAAATGCCCATTTTGATGTTAAGTAAATGCGTTCGAAAATGTGAGCTCAGTTATAGTTCAAAACGAAAGACAATAATTCTATCAATTAGCTTTTGCACAAGGGTTCTGAAGTCATTACATTCAAAAGATTCCCCTAAAGAAAACCAATGAGATCTAACTCTCAGTAATTCCCTCTCCTAATTTCCTAATCCCTCTCAATTGGAACGATGATCAAGTAAGTGTCATATTGATTCTGCAGTCTTACCAACGCTATTAACGACGAGGTCTAACGATCAAGCTCAGCCCGAAAGCATGATCAAGGAAATGATGATCATGCTTTCGTAAAGACTGATCATTGATACTGTTTTGGAAGGGCACCAAGAATTTTAGGCAAAAAAAAGCGAGCTCTAAAAGAACTCGCAAAAACATATTCAGAATGAATGTAACAATATGAGCCAATCTATAAATTCATCAGAAAGGACAAAGGTTGTCTATTCGAGATAAATAATAGTCATAGAACCCTGACTCTATGTCAGTGCTTTGTCAGGCTAATGTGCGGATTTGTTCAAACTTTCTCCTACTAGGCAAAGCATGTTAACTCTTGATTCCAAATTATCTTTAGAGCTAAATTTCGTTAAACAGCAATCTCATCCAACACACGATATACCGTGTCATCTAGATGGCCTTCAAAAATTTGTTTACACACTTTACGACGTATCGCCAACCCTGAAATCAACCGCTCAATCGATAAGTGTTTGTTTTCTTGATGCTCATTATAGAGTTCAATGGTTTTACTCAAGGTTTCATACGGCAACACTTCACCATCGACTCGTAGCCAATCTAGCTTCTCTAACAGCTCATGACACTCTTCTTGAATCGAATGGTGTGCATGCCCTGTCATTGCAGATAACGCCGTTATACTGCGTTCTAGGGCCTCTGGAGAGGTATATTTCGTTAGAGTAATCGTTAGTTCATCTGCATTGATCTCTACCGAATGTTTTTTCTGCTTAACACGACGACCTAATTTGCCTTTGTTCGCGTTCTTTTTGCGCTGGATCGGCTCAAATTCGCCGTCAATGATCTCAGAGAACTCTTCAAGCTGCTGTTTGGTGATCATTTCATTACGCAGTGGGTTTGGCAGTGTTGGGGCCATATTACGTTTACCAGCATTGGTAGTACGAGCACGTGAGTATCTAAGTACCTCTTCGACGTCACACTTGATATCGACCTGGTAGTCCGCCATTTTGCCCTCAAGTGAGGTAATTGTGAGGTGATAGCCCCATAAGTTCACCACAAACAGCTCATCATTCCCCTTGCCTTTCGATAGCTTTTTCAGCTCACGAATCAGATCCATAGAGAAACGTCGCCATTCAATATTACGCGCAAGCTTTTGATTTAATTCACTTAGTAACAAGCTATCGGTATGGCGGCGTGCCATTCGACTTCTGAAGTACGAATAGAGTTGGAATACCAAGGTGTGTTGCTTCAATATTTCGGGTGGAAACAGGAAGAAATAATCACGTGTGAGCAGCTCTTCGTAGAACGACGGTTCCCAAACCAAGATGTATAGGTTCGGTTTGATGCGTATAGCGCCGTCAGAGCCCTCAGAAGGTGCTTCTTCCGATGCAGTAATGGTACGGGCTATAAAACGGAAACGATCGCTCTTAAAGCCTTCTGGCATGTTTTCGCTTAACCAACGACCGGTAAGCTCATGAAGCTGGAAATCCGTAAACTCAATTCGATCAATACTGTCACGAATCGAATCGCGAGCTGGACCACTGTCTTTCTTACCACGCAAAGACAAGATATCCGTGATGTACAGCGGTGTTTTGTTGGGTACTTGTTTCGCATTGAGCTGATAATCGACCTGATGGTGCTCATGGTATTGCACTGTAAGCGTGAACAGGGCAAAAAGCGTCATGAGATCATCAACAGTCATGATATTTTTCGAGGATCGTGTTTCGATCACTGCGCGGGTTCCCGAGATCGAAACCATGGATTTTTGGTAGCTCTTACGTGTTCTCGGTGGTGCAAGGGCTTGATCGATGATCCCGGCCCAGTTTGTCGGTGAAACGATAAACTGGTCGGCTTCGTCACGCATCGCTGGTGGTGTGTTCAGGCCATGCTCATTAAGCAACAGCTTGTTAACCTTGGTTTGAGCAAGCGCTTTAGAACGTTTTTTCTTTTCCGTTTGTTTTACCGTTTCGGTTACGAGGCTTGATGCGCCTAAAACAGAAATCAGTTGAGCCGGGTTTACGAACCTATGCAACATTGTTTTTCCTGCTAAGCCTTCTTCAAACTTAACGGGGACTTGTGCAAATAAACCAATATTGACAGCTGAGCGCAGTCTTTGTTGTATGGCCGCTCTTGTTAACTGACCACCAGTCGCATCAACCAAGTCTGTAGTTGATACGTAACCATCTTTACTTGAGAAGCCTTGAAGTGAAATCAAATTAAGTAATTCAACAATACTCTTGGTGACACCTTTGAAATGTTGATACTGCTCTATCCAATCAATCGCGCTATCCGAAACCTCAAAGAGGTGACCATCTTTATGACTTCGAGGCGCTTTTATTAAGATCTTGTTGTCTGATTTCATCCTAAATCCAAATTACACTAGCCGTAATGTGACTATCTTTCCTAAGATAAAGAAAAATAGATCATAAAGAAAGAAAAAGATGTTTTCTTTTAAACTGATCTTTTTGATTTATATGATCTAAATTGATTATATGATCTATTGATCTGGTGAGGTTTTTGCTTTTAAGTTACTGTATATAAAAGAGTAAATTTTTAACCATCCGAAAGCATGATCATACAATCACCTGAAGCATGATCAATGATATCCAGGAACACTGATCAATAACTTACCAAAGCATGATCATGAATATTGGTATCAATGATCAAGCCGAATATGAAAGCATGATCAAAATGTTCATACAGCTTATCCACAGCTGTGTTTTACTTGATCCAATGATTTCTTCTTCCTTTCCGCTGTTTTACGAAACGATGATCAAGGGTGTTCATCATTCCGCTTTGCTAAGTTAGCAATCTGGGTGAGCTTTGATTATTTCTTACTCAACCTAACTAAGTCGAATGGAAAAGACCGAGCTATGGTTATTACTGGCCAATGTCTAACGTATACTCGAAAGCATGATCATGATTGTTCGTGGTAAATTCGATTGAACGGATATCGACTGTGTTCAGCATTCAATGGAGCTAACCATAGTCAGTTGCCCGTTCTATCTACCTTTCACCGTAATTTAGTCTAATAAACTCATGCTTCCGGTGCGCTATTACACTTGATCATTGTTCCGGATTAAAGGATCTTTTTCTCCTTACTGACGATTCTCCATGATTGATCACAAATTCCTTGATCATTGTTCCTTAGAGTCCTGTTCTGTGGATGAATTAGCGCTCCACTATTACCTTGATCATTGTTCCGAATTGCAAACTTCAGTCTCGTTTGATTTATTTGTTCGTTTTATAGCCTGATTAAAGATTAAAGTGACATAGACCGTAAAATAGTGATGACCTTCAATCGTTCCGTTCAGATGAGTTTGATTTACAATGTAAATAAGTGACGTTGTGCTATTTTAAATTTTTGTAACTTCACTCGTAGTTGTCAGATAAATTTAATCCACCTTATGTGTTATATATTGTCAATTTTAGGTAAAAAGCACTTTTATTTGTGATTTGTGTCTAATCTTATATGTTCACCTTTTTATTGTATATTTTGTTTTAAGGTGTACAATTGACTTTATATTCGCTTTTGATGGAACGAGATAATGAAGAGAGAAGCAACGATTGAAAATCTCTACCAGTTGGCTGAACAGACACAACAAGTTCAGGCTGACCGTATTGAGATTGTTTTAGAAGAGCGTAGTGACGAGCATTTCCCACCAATGTCTAAGGCAATGATGGAAACTCGTTCTGGCCTAACGCGTCGTAAGTTAGATGATGCGATCAGTAAAATGGAAGCAGACGGGCACCAGTTTACAAAGAACAACGCCAATCACTATTCTATTTCGTTGCAAGAAGCGCATATGTTAATGGATGCGGCTGGTGTCGATAAATTCCACCAGCGCAAGAAAAATGGTGATAACAAGCCATGGGTGATTAACGTCCAAAACCAAAAAGGTGGTACTGGCAAGTCAATGACGGCAGTACACTTAGCGGCTTGTATGGCATTGAACCTTGATAAACGCTACCGCATCTGTCTTATCGACCTCGATCCTCAGGGCTCTCTACGATTGTTCTTGAATCCTCAGATCAGCGTGTCTGAACACGACAACATTTATTCTGCTGTCGATGTTATGTTGGATAACGTTCCAGAAGATGTCGATGTGGACAAAGAGTTTCTACACAAAAACGTTCTGCTCCCAACCCAATATCCGAACCTGAAGACTATTTCGGCGTTCCCCGAAGATGCAATGTTCAATGCGGAAGCGTGGCAACATCTTTCTCAGAATCAATCACTTGATATCGTTCGTCTACTGAAAGAGAAGCTGATCGATAAGATTGCTGATGATTTCGATGTCATTATGATTGATACCGGTCCTCATGTTGACCCGTTAGTATGGAATGCGATGTTTGCTTCTAATGCTTTGCTTATTCCATGTGCTGCGAAGCGTCTTGATTGGGCATCTACGGTGAACTTCTTCCAGCATCTACCAACGGTTTATGAAATGTTCCCTGAAGATTGGAATGGCCTTGAGTTTGTACGTTTAATGCCAACCATGTTTGAGGATGATAACAAGAAGCAGGTATCGGTATTGACCGAGATGAACTACCTGCTTGGTGATCAAGTGATGATGGCGACGATTCCACGCAGTCGTGCATTTGAAACCTGTGCAGATACTTACAGCACAGTATTTGATCTTACGGCAGGCGACTTTGAAGGGGGTAAGAAGACCCTAGCTACTGCACAAGATGCAGTACAAAAAAGCGCACTTGAACTTGAGCGCGTTCTTCACAGCAACTGGTCTTCACTGAATCAAGGGTAATCATTCATGGCTATTAAAACATCAGATCTAAACGCAAAGCTATTTGGTAAAGCGAATAAGCGCCGTGCAACGACACCTGCTGAAGCGCAGGAAGCGGTAAAAGAACAAGCACAGTTTATTGATTTAGCGGTAGCAGGGGAGGAGATGGTCTCGTTTGAACTGGTTCGTGTTCCTGCTGATAAGGTGGTGTCAGATACCGTCGTTTTTGAAGAGAATGCGCGTGAGCAAAGCTTTTTAAACGAACATGCCTTGTCCGACGTACTCACTTCATTACGTGAGCATGGTCAGCAATACCCTGCAATTGGGCGGAAGAATGATCAAGGTAAAATTGAAGTCCTAGATGGTAGCCGCCGTCGTATGGCATGTATCCTCGCTGAACGCGAGTTCATGATCTATGTAGCTGAAAAGATTGATACGAAACATGCTAAGTTCATGTCAGACGTCGCGAACTCTCATAAACCGCTTTCTCTGTACGAGAAAGGTAAAGAGATGCAAGCAAAGCTTGATAGTGGTGAAGCTGAAGACCAGAAATCGTTAGCGAAAATCTTTCAGTGTAGCGAGGCGTTGGTAAGCGGCGCATTAAAAGCAGCGGCACTTCCATTAGAGCTTCTGCAGGCTTACCCGAATGTTAGTGATTTAGGCCGTCCAACGATTGTTAAGCTGCACAAACAGTATTTCTCATTGACCGAAGAGCAACAAAATACGCTACTGAAGCAATGTGGTGAGGGTGAGAAATTCGTATGGCAACGCAGTGAAGCACAAGGTGTTGCTCGCTTGACTAAAGAAGTGACGGAAACACTTGAGGCTTGGATTACTGAGCTTTTGCCTTCAAAGAAATCTGCATCTGCAAACAAGATTGAACTTGTTAAGGGCCGCGCTTCATACCAACGCAAAGGGAGTAATGTTTCTTTGAATATGAAGAAAGTCGATGATGCTACCATGCAGGAAATTCTTGATTTCATTAAGTCAAAACTAGACTAACTATTTCGAGCAGTAAGCTACTTATCTTTCAAAAGCCGCGAGAGTTCATCTCGCGGCTTTTTCTTTTGTTCGAGGAGATTGAGTTTCTGCTATTATGATTTATTCCTTAATCAAAGACTCTCAACTATGTATCAAGCCTATCTTTCTGAACTTTCCGCTCTTGCTGCTAACCATTTCTGCCGTTTTGGCGTGGTGCTAAAGGGCGATAACGCTTGGAAACATGACACGCTGACTGATTACTTACGGGCTAATGTCGATAGTGTTGAGGCGATTTTCCAGTTGGGAGGGAAAGCGCAGACGGTTGAGCATGAGAATATTACCTGTGTCGCAGCACATAAAGGGCTGGCTTTGCTTGGCCAAGAGTGCCAAGTGTTGATTTGTGATTTCTCTGAAGGATATGATGCCAATAGTTTCTCTGCCGCTATTGGAACCCTTGTGGGGGGCGGTTTACTGTTTGTTGTTGGCTTCGATGAGGGGCTAGGGGAGTTCAGCCAACAATGGGTTACGCAAGTATTCTCCGAGCTTATTTTTATTGAGCAGCGAGAAGAGCTTCCGTTATTGCCGTACGTTACCCGTGAGGGTGATGTTGTTAACGCTCAACACCAGCAACAAATAGCTGTAGATAATATCAAAAAAGTACTCAACGGCCATAGAAAGCGCCCACTGGTTCTCACTGCCAACCGAGGTAGAGGGAAAAGCAGTTCACTAGGGATTGCAGCTGGGCAACTCCTTATGCAGCGTAAGATGCGAATCTTGGTTACGGCACCAAAAATTGCAAATGTTGAGCCGGTATTTTCTCATGCTCTCAGAGTCGAGCCGAGTGCGGCATTAAAGTCGAAGAGCCAGATAGTGGCAGGTGATTCCAGTCTAGAGTTTATAGCGCCAGATGAGTTGTTGTTGAGCCAACCTGAGTGTGATTTGTTATTGGTTGATGAGGCATCTGCTATCCCTCTACCGATGCTAAAGGCGATGGTAGAGCGTTATCATCGCATCGTGTTCTCAACAACCATTCATGGCTACGAGGGTTGTGGTCGCGGTTTTACGCTAAAGTTTCTGACCTGGCTAAAAATACACAGACCAGGGACGAGTGAACAGCATCTTGATGCGCCATTTCGCTGGACTCGTCACGACCCGCTAGAGAGTTGGCATTATCGCGCGATGCTTCTTGATGCTGAGCTAGAGCTACTGTCGGATGTACCAATACAAATATCGCAGTTAACCTGGCGCAGGGTTGATAAACAAGAACTTTTGGACGATATAGACTTTTCACGCCGTGTTTTTGCACTGCTTATCAATGCGCACTATCAAACGACTCCGAATGACTTGTTACTGTTGCTGGACGATGAAAGCTATCAATTGAGTGTTTGTCAGTTCAATAATGGGTCACAAAGGCTTGTTGGCTGTGTATTGACGATTAGGGAAGGAGAGTTAGCACCAGAGCTTGTTGCTGACATTCAACTCGGTCGGCGTCGCCCTAAGGGACATCTAGTGGCCGCGGCAATTGCGAACCATTGCGGCATTACTCAAGCTGCGACCGAGTCTTCACTGCGTGTTTCAAGGATTGCTGTTCATCCTGACTGTCAAGGACAAGGGATAGGGCAGTGGATGCTGAACAAGCTAACCAGTGAGTCGAAAGTTGCTTATCTATCGACCTCTTTTGGCGTAACAACTGAGCTGGCAAACTTCTGGCGTAGGGCGGGTTTTTTATCGGTGCGTCTCGGCACTCAGAGAGATGGTGCGAGTGGTTGCTATTCCATTATGATGGTCAAAGCTAACAATGACGTTTGTCATCAGTGGGCTGCGGTTTTGTCTCATCACTTCGAGCATAACATTCTTGCTTTGCTTGCTAATTCGCTATCTCAATTAGAGCCCGATTTACTAGTCTGTTTGTTATCTAACTCAGCTTATGAAGCTCTGACGGATTTTGAAATAAGTCTATTGAGTCACTACTCTCAGGGGGGGAATAGCTACGACTCATGCGCGCACTTGTTTGGTAAACTCATAAATGAAACCACAGTTGCTACGCTATCAAGCTTGTTTATTAATCGTGTACTTAAAAAAAAGGCTTGGAATGAGGCTATTATAGGTAGTGCTCTGACAGGAAAGAAGCAAGCAGAGCAGCGCTTTAGAACTGAAATTGGCCAACTTTTAGATCACTTTACAGTGTAAATTGGATTCATACCTCGAAACTAGATAAGTCATTATTTACAGTGTAAATCAGCGTGACTTAAGCCTAATATTAGTCAATCACTACTGTAACCGTTGAGGTTTTTAGATAGACTGAACTCCCTTTCTGAGTGACCTATTAATATGTGGCAAGAAATACTCTCTCTGTCTGACGACAAGCAACAAGTGATTGCAACATTAACTCCAGAACTAGATATCGTCGGTGCGCTTAATACCGACGATATGTTTCCTGTTATTGAGGAATTAGGGGCGGCGCATTACTTCTTTGATGAGAAGGCTGCACTTAATTTTATCAATGCATGCAAGGAGCAAACGAAAGCTGCATTTGACGGGTTTTCGGTGGCTTATGTAAAAAATGCTCAGTTGTCGATCGAGCTAGTTGAAGAGGATATGTTGGCCGTCATGCATGTTGTCGGTGCTTATGGTGGTAAAGGGTTGAGTGGTGCTGAAATTATGCAAGCCCTCTCTGAAGCCCATGTAACAAAAGGCATCAATAAACTGGCATTGAAGAAAGTGCTGATGATGAGTCATAAGCTAGGAGCGGGTGATAACTTTTCTCAGCCAGTCGCAAAAGGCAAACCTGCCGTCCAAGGTAAAGATACGCAGTTTCAACCACTTGTAGAAGACATCACTAAGCAAGTTCTTAAGCCGCAAACCGAGAATCAAGATACCGACAAAGTCGATATGAGAGACCTTGGTGAAACTATCACCGTAGCGGCCAATGATCCCTTGATTCGACGAGTACCCTCCACCAAGGGTGAGCCGGGCTATACCGTTCAAGGGAAGATAATCCTACCCGTTGCGGGTAAAGAGATTATGTTAAAACCGGGCAAGGGAACGGCGGTAAGCTCTAAGAACCCAAATATTCTGATTGCGACCGAGGCTGGCCTGCCAAAGATCAGGCCAACAGGCGCAGAGGTCGACAATGCCCTTTGTCTATCAAAAATTGATGCAACGACAGGCCACGTCAAGTTTAAAGGTTGTGTTGTGGTCTCGGGAGATATCGAGCCAGGCATGATAGTTAAGGCGACCGGCAGCATCACTGTCGGTGGTTTCATTGAATCAGCTGAAGTACAAGCTCAGGGTGATATTCTCGTGGGTAAGGGCATTATTGGACATAGTAACCATGAGGAAGGCGAGTTTAGCTGTAAGGTCTTATCGGGTGGTAAAATCACCGCAAATTATGCGCAGTTTTCTATGCTACAAAGCCATAGTGATGTTCAGCTCTCTTTGCATTGCATGAACAACGATATTCGTTGTGGTGGTAATCTGATTGTCCTCGATGCTTCTGAAAAGCATGGCACATTAAGTGGTGGAGAGAGTACGGTTGGCGGATTCGTAACGTGTCTTCAACTTGGTGTTGAAGGCGATACAATGACTCGTGTTCGGGCATTTTCTCGTTATGAGCAATATAAAGAGAAACTCGCTGAGTTAAAAAATAAAAATGGTGAGCTTCAAACGGACATCATGGACATCATCCGCAAGGAGATGGAATACAAGAAGACACCTAAGAGCGAGCGAGATGTAGAAGCCTATGAAACTATGATGGCTGGCAAAGCGAAACTGGTTACCGCTCTTGATAAATTGAAGCTTCAGCTTGAGAGGGTTCAGGCTGAGTTTGATTACAAACTGCAAAACACATTGGTGACAGCCAAAGACAAAGTATTCACTCGAGTTAATGTTTTCTTTGGTAACGAACAGGTACTGACTAAGAAAACCCATGGTCCAAGTGTGTTTGGCTTTGACCAATACAAAATCACTCTTACTTCTATGGTTGAAACCGAAGGTGATGTTTAAACCCAAAAAGTAGTTCAGTATTTAGGGTCTGTTGACCTTTAGAGCTGGTTTTTGCAGCAGTTTGTGGGAAATTTCCACAAGGCAGAGGCTTTGATGTGTAGCTAGCCTACATGAGAAGCCGATAACGCAGTAGAAATGAAGCACAAACGCTGCCCGAAGGGTTCGAACTAGGCGTCCCCGCAAAAATCGTTTTATGCTTTGTTAAGGGGTATTTACTTAGAATGACTAGGCTACACACCCCTTGCCGCGCCTAAAATGATTTTATCTCGAACAAAATTTAACCACGAAAGGTCAACAGACCCTAGTAAAAAACCTAACCGATGAGTCATCTGGTTAGGTTTTTTTATATTGGAGTCATCTATCCGTTTAGATCAATAGGGGCTATGCATTCGCCGCTTTCACATTGCCTTTTCTTAACTCAGTCAATACTTGGTGCTTAGGTCCGTCAGCAATGATTGAGCCTTTCTCCATGACAATTACGCGGTCTACGATATCGAGCATCGACGTTTTGTGAGTGATCAGAATCAGGGTTTCATTGGACTTCAATTGTCCCAACTGGTGCTTGATGTGCATCTCTGAGCGATTATCCATTGCACTCGTCGGTTCATCCATTAAGAGAACCGGTGGGCGACCCAATAACGCTCGCGCAATAGCGATAGATTGTTTCTGGCCACCGGATAGCATAGATCCACCTTCACCTACTTGGCGTTCAAGCCCTGCTGGATCTTGTTGCGTGAAACTGGTTACCCCAGCTCTATTTGCTGCATCCAATACGTCTCGGTCGTCGACTAGAGGACGACCTAAAGTGATGTTCTCACGAATCGAACCGAAGAACAGGTTACTGTCTTGTGGTACGCAGCCTATATTGCGTCGTACGTCGATATGATGCAGCTGGGCAATATCCGTATCATCAACACGAACATGCCCCTCTGTAGGCTTATAGAGCCCCATGATGAGCCGCTCTAAGGTTGTCTTACCGGAACCAATTCGACCAATGATGGCTACTTTCTCTCCAGGATTGATCGTTAGGCTGACATCACGGATAGACGCCGTTGGCGCTTCAGGGTAGTGGAATGTCACTTTATCCAACTCAATCTTGCCTTGGATAATAGGGCGGTGGATATAACGTTGCCCCTCAACTTGCTCATCTGGCATGTCCATGATTTGTTCGATGATAACCATGGCTGATTTTGCTTGGTTGTATCGAGTCGATAGAAGAGAAAGTTGCACCAGAGGACCAATCGCTTTGCCAGAAAGCATGGTTGCTGCAATCAAGCCTCCCATTGTGAGCTCACCCTCTGCGATTAGATATACACCAAAGACCACCATACCCACATTACACGCTTGCTGAACGAAGCCTGCGGTGTTTTGTACGCTGTCTGTAATCCGGCGGCTCTTGATGTTCCAGTTCGACATATGCGCCACCGCTTCTTCCCAGCGATATTGGAACTGACTTTGTGCGCCAAACAGCTTCACTGTTTCTAGTCCGGCAATACTTTCAATCAAGTTGGCGTATTTTTGCGAGGCGAGGCGAGAGCCTTCTTCGATGCTTTGTTTCAGTGGTCCCTGAATTAACAGAGAGTAAATAATCAGAATACTGACACCAACGATAGGCACATAGACCAAGTCTCCCGCCATTAGCCAAATAAGAGCAAGGAACAAGATGGCAAAAGGCAGGTCAATCAAGGATGAAATGGTTGCTGAGGTGAAGAATTCTCGAATCGACTCAAACTCTTGTAGGTGGCGGGCAAATGCTCCTACAGACGGTGGACGAGATTCCATGCGAATCCCCATCACCTTACTGAACAGCTTGGAAGAAATCAGGATGTCAGACTTTTTACCGGCGACATCGATGAAGTAGCTGCGCATCAACTTCAGAACTAAGTCGAAGATGAAAACGATAAAAATACCGGATGCCAAAACCCATAAGGTTTCGAATGCTAAATTCGGTACCACCTTGTCATACACCAACCGAGTAAACATCGGTGCTGCGACTGCGAACAGGTTGATCAGGATAGAAGCGATGAATACATCACGGTAGATTCTTCTTGAGGCAAACAGGGTGCTCCAGAACCAGTGTCCCTCTTTCGGTTTTAGTACCTCAGGAGAACGCTCGTCATAGCGGAACTGTTTTTTGACCAGGAAGTATCGACCAACATATTGTTGATTGAGCTCTTCGAGTGGCATGCTGATTGGCACCAAGCCCGACTCCTGGGTGACGACCTCAACCTCGTTTTTTTCCTTGTCGAAGCTATTGAGAACGCATGCATCCCCATCTTTTAACAGTAAAACTACGGGTAGCACGAGCTCCGAGATCTTGTTTATATCGGTGCGGTTTTCTTTCGCCACCAAACCAGCACGCTCTGCAGCGCGGGGAAACAAGAAGGGAGTGAGCTTACCATCAGAGAGTGGCAAGCCGTTGATTAACGCTTCAGGAGAGTTAGCCAAGCCATAGTAGCGGCTAATATAAATCAGCGAATTGAGTAGAGAGTCCTGCATTCAATTTTCCCTAGCGGTCGACAATAAAGCCTTGGAATACATCAACAAAGTGCTCTGATAGCAACTCAAGCTGGGTTTGAGTTTCGACACGAGAGGCAATTGTTGTTATACCAAGATTGTGGGCTGTACGAGAAATAGAAGATAACGTGTACTTCTGTTTTTCATCTTCCAGTTGATGAGTGTATAGGTAATCGAGCTTCACATAAGTTGGACGATATTCATTGAGGTACTCTAACGATTGGAAGTTCCGACCATAGTTGTCAACACCAAACGCCGCATTTGCCGAACGAATCGTATTGCACAGTAAGGCGGTGTAGTGAGGCATCTTGATGAAACATGGCTCTGGGATTTCAAAGTGAAGCTTGTCTGCCACATTTGAGTAGCGAGATAGAACTTGTCCAACCCAGCGAATAAAGCTTGGCTGTTCGATACTGCTTTGAGCAATGTTCACTGCAATCGGCGTTGTGATCTCACCACTGCTTAACTTTTCTAACATCTTTTCTATCACATACTGATCGAAAATATGGGTCGATTTAAGCTGCTCGAGCGCAAATAGGAACTGATTCGCAGTATAACGTTCACCGTCTTTCTCAATGGCGGTAAATACTTCGGCATGGAAAGTTTTCGATTGTGAGTCGTTGGCCGATTGGAATCGGAATGCAAACCAATCGTTGTGAATCGCTTCTTCAACCAATGATTTCCATTGTTGTTTACCACGGCTGTTGTGGCTGGTTTCTGCGCTGATAATGGTGACTGGATTTTCTGGGGTTGATTTTGCTTGAGTGAGTGCATTGTCCACCAGCGCCAAGATTTCAGAAGATGGCTTTTTCTCTTTATTGGCGACAACACCGAGGTAAACCTCAGGTGAGGAAACTCCAAGCGGATCCGATTGAATAGTTTGCGCATAGTTGAGGATGTTCTCACTCAAGATCTTGATTTCGTCCTCTTCAAGGTTGGGTGCAATAAAGCCAAACTCATCAGAAGAGATTCGAGCAATCGAGAGATCTGGGGTCGTCAAACCATTGCTAAGTTCTTGTGCCAGCTCTTGAACCATGTTGTCACCAGCTTCATAACCGCGCTTTTCGTACAGTTCTTTAATGAAGTGGGCTTCTAAAATAGCGATACCACCTTGAGCGGACTCACCAAGCCATTGGTTTAGCTGGCTCATAAAGAAGGAACGGTTACCAAGTTGAGAAACTGGGTCCATGTATGCTCGCTCACGTAGCTGTTGAGCTTCACGAGCTTGCGCTTTAAATGAGGCTTCTACTTGATTCGACATCATGTTGATGCCTTCAACAAGGATGACTAAATCTTTGGTCTTTGGTGGCGTTAATGGTTCGCCAAATTGGTTGTTTGCCACGTCTTCCATCTTTTTACGAATTGCTTGTAATGGCTGTAGCGAGCGTTTAACGATGAATGCAATCGCACCAAGGCCAAGTAGCAATAACACACCAAAAGCACCCAGCAGGCGCACGAAGGTTTGCCACAGTTGGTAGTAGGCTTCGCCTGGGTGACTGACAATTTCTACTTCTGCTAATTGCATCCAACCACTCGTAATGACACGTTTGTCGTGTAGCTTGGAGAAGATGTTTAAATCAATAAACCACTGAGGAACGCTCGGAGGAGCGATTGGGTAAGAACGCAGAATCTCTTCATTATTATCGAGGAAGATGAGTCGCACTACGGAATATGAGCTGCCATCGAACAGGGCATTAATCACAGACTCTACGGCGACCGGATCTTTTTCCTTAAGATAAGGCGCTAGGGCAAGACCGACGGTATTGATGGTATTGTTGATCTCAGACTCTTGTTGGTTCACCAAGAAGTCTTGCGTGCTTCTGAACTCAATGACGAATACTGACGTCATCAATAACATAAACACAGCGATCATCCCTATTACGAGCTGCTTATATAGTGTCATAGTGGTTACTCATCCAAATTAATAACCGGAGTGTTCAGCTTGAGTGAACTCTCACGTGATCGTAAATCGTTCCAAAGGCTCAGTCGTGATGACTTGCCTGCTAGCTTACCGCTTCCTCGTTCTTTCATAAGCCACAAGTTTTTACCGTTAAAACTGTAGACAGGAAGCAGGTCTCGGCGTTTAGATGCGGGTTGTATGGTTTTATTAAGATTATCGAGCAGCACAGGTTCTGCGCTTGGTTTCGAGTAGTAGGCGAGAACCATATGGAACTGATTCAGCTCTAACGCTTTTACATACACGAGTCGTAGCTTGGTATCAGACACACCAAGCTCTAGTAACGAGAAATACTTAGCAATGGTGAAATCTTCACAGTCACCACCATTTGCGCCTAAGAACTCCAAAGGGGTAGCCCAATAATCCTTCTTTCCCCATAAGCGAATATCATCGACAAAATTGAGTTGGTTGAAGAAGTCGTTTACCGCTCGTAGCTTGGCTGTTTCAGAGAGGTTTTGGTACTGAGCTAAATTACTGCGCCACGTTTCTACTCGTTTTCCTGCTCTGGTGCCATATTTCTTAGAGACAGCAGACACCCATTGTTGCTCAACAGTATTGAGGGCTTGAGTATAAGTTGCAGAAGCGACGAGAGCGGCGAGGAGTAATAACTTACGCACTGCTGACTCTCATTAACACACTGGCAAACCCGCGTGCAGTTGAACGGTATTTGATAACTTACTCCTTGAGCGCGTTGCTCTTGGTACTCAATATTGGTTTGAGTAGATAATCCGCAACGGTGCGTTTACCGGTAATAATGTCCACAGAGGTGGTCATTCCCGGAATGATTGGCAGCTCTTTTAGCTGACCAAAAGAATCTTGCTCGGTTCTTACTCGCACAATATAGAAGCTGTTCCCTTCTTCATCTTGAGTAGTATCAGCACTGATATGCTCCAAGATGCCATCAAGACCGCCGTATTTGGTAAAATCGTAGGCACTGAATTTGACGATAGCTGGCAGACCAGGGCGAAGGAATGCGATGTCTTGAGGAGCAATCTTTGCCTCTACCAGCAATGAATCTTCGGTTGGGACGATTTCAACAATGTCCATACCTGGTTGGATAACACCACCAACGGTGTTTACGTTGAGGGTTTTTACTGTCCCAGTGACTGGAGAAAGTACAACAGTACGATTCACCCTGTCTTCTAAGCCGACAGCAGACTCAGTAATAGCAGACAACTGGTCTTGTGCTTGGTTAAGCTTCTCTTGTTGCTCGGAGCGGAAGGTTAACGCGGCATCGATTCGGCTTAGCATTGATTCTCGAATCGAAGACTTTAAAACCGGGATCTTCAATTCACTTGAGGTGAGCTCACGCTTAGTATCATTCACCTGACGCTGTAATTTTAGTAGCTCGATACGTGGTACGACACCTTCTTCTGCAAGTGGCTTAGTAATATCTAACTCTTTTCTAGCAAAATCATAGCTTTGGCGTAGGTTTCGAGCACGAGCTTGTACCTCGATAAGGTCTTGTTGTTTCTGCTTTACCTGCTGGCCAATAACTGACAGTTGGTTCTTAAGATTATTGAGATCTTGTTTATATTCGGCTTCTTGGCGTTTAACTAAGTCAGGACGCATTTCGTGAAAAAGGGGAGGGAATGCCAGTTTGGTCGTGACGATTTGAACGTTGTTTTGCCAGTCTTTATCTTTGAAGTCTTCATCTATGACTACACTCGTTAATGATGCCGACAGTTGAAGAACAGACGCTGTCAGGTTGGCAACCTGTTGCTCTCTTTCGCGAAAATCAGAGCGAAAGCGAGTGTCATCAATAAGCACGAGCTGCTGACCCTCTGTCACTTGATCCCCCTCTTTAACTAGGATCTGTTTGACTAGGCCACCCTCGAGGTTTTGGATCACTTGAACTTGTGAGGAAGGGATCACCTTACCCTGACCAACGGTCACTTTATCGATTTCTGCCCACGATGCCCATGCGGCAGCGGCGCAAAAGAAAAGTACCATCACCCACAGCATCACTCTGGCTGTTGTGGGTGTATTGAGTAGCAAAGCTGCGGTTTTATCGTCGATATAATCCAGCTCTGCACTGTTTAACTTTTTCAGCTCTTTACTCATGGCTTCCTTTGCCCCCTTTACCCTAGTACTTAAGTACTGTGGTAAACATCTTTTTGGTTCTCTAAAGATTCTATTCCTTGTCATTAGAAATGTTAAGTTTTTGATAAATAAAATAGTAATAATTGGTGGTATATACGGTTTGCATAATTGAGGGGATTATCAACTAATTGATTTGCTTGTGTTTAGCTTCTTAACAGCGCAAAATTCGTAAAAAATCTGAGGAGGTAAGGACATGAAGCTTACAGATATCCGTCGCGAGTACTCTCAAGGTGGTTTGAGACGAAAGGACTTAAAGCAAAACCCGATTGAACAGTTTAACTTGTGGTTAGAACAGGCTGTTGATGCAGGGCTTACAGATCCGACAGCAATGACCGTTGCAACTGTCGATGCAACTGGTCAACCGTTTCAGCGTATCGTTTTGCTTAAGAGCGTCGACGATGCAGGGTTCGTGTTTTATACCAATCTTGGAAGCCGTAAAGCACAACAGATTGCTGAAAATAGCAAAGTAAGTATTCACTTCCCTTGGCACCCTCTAGAGCGTCAGGTGCACATTACCGGCGTAGCGGAGAAGTTGAGCGCAGCTGAAAACATTAAATACTTCAGTTCACGACCTAAATCGAGCCAGTTAGCGGCGATTGCGAGCAAGCAAAGCAGTCGCATTTCTGCTCGTGGTGTACTAGAAGGGAAGTTTTTAGAGCTAAAGAAAAAGTTTGAGAAGGGGGAGATTCCAGTACCAAGCTTCTGGGGTGGCTACCGCATCAAACCTGAGTCAATTGAATTTTGGCAAGGTGGTGAGAATCGCCTACATGACCGCTTTTTGTTCTCTAAAGAAGCCGAGAGTTGGGTGATTGATCGACTCGCTCCGTAACGATCTTCGGGGACACTGACGATTAAGGGGCTGCTTTTGTTTGAAAGCTGCCTCTTTTTTATTGCGTAATGTTACAGTCTGCTGTACTGTTTGTGTTAGTAAAATGAGTCATTGATGAATAAGTGATGTTACAAGACAAGAAAGCCTTCTTTGAGGCCTGCAATAAACAATCATTGTTTAATGCATTGGTTTCATTAAGGTTGAAGCGAGAGAAGATTCGTCAGCAGCGTCATTGAGGTTGTTAGAATACAAAAGAGAAGCCGTTGAGCTTCTCTTTTCGTTTATTCCTAAGTGGTATGTCTATGGCTATATCAATACCTTGAAGCCAATGACGTTCGCAACCCCAGACTGTGCGATGTAGAGTTTTTTACTTGCGTATAGTTACAGCCAATGCATCTAAATCGCGAAGTTGTAGACTGTTCGTGTCGATTAAATCGCAGCCTCAATTTTACAATTGCAGTAAGTTTGAGCAGTTTTAGCATTGTTCCGTTATAAAATCATACACTTAGACGACATAATTTGGCGAATGGTACGAAAATATCGTGTCACGACTAGGAGTCATGTAAAATAATGGCTCCTGGATTATTTGAGCCATTGTTATGACGCAGAGCATTTCATCAAAAACGTCTATCAATCAAACGATAAAAGATGCGAGCAACGCAGTTTTGAATGAAGAGAATACTCTACCAAAGCCTGCTCAAATCGTGACATTGCCTCCTTATATAGAGAACCATGATCATAGTTACACGCAAATCGTAATAGGGTTGCGTGGTAAGTCAGAGTTCGACGTTTCTGGAGTGGGGAACATTGTTGGTCCAGGCCAAGGCTGTGTTGTTACCGCTGGTGAGTCCCACGCATTTGGTGGCATCATCGATAAGCCGGATATCCTCGTTCTTAATCTCCCTAAGCCATCGAGTGGTGATCCCCTATTGCTCGATCGACTCAATGAGCTTAATCGCGCGCAGACCTACTTCCAGCTTGATAGTCAAATCCAAAAGATGATCCAGATGTTGGTTGCTGAAATGCAGGCCTGTCCTGAGGATCAGTTGTTAGCTCGTGCCTGCAACGACACGGTTATGGCGTTGCTTATGCGTCATACTTCTCAGTTTAACCAGGTCAACAAAGATCATCGTTTAGATATGCATGCGATTGATCTTTATATCGAAACGCATATGGGAAGGAAGATCTCGGTTGCTCAGTTGGCAGCAAGCGCGTTTCTCGGTGAAAGCCAGTTCCATGCTTTGTTTAAAGATCTTATGGAAATAACGCCGCATCAGTATGTGCTGAACAAGCGTATCGATATGGCCAAGCAGCTGATCAAGCAAGGTGGAGCAAGCTTGAGTCATATTGCGGAGATGACAGGCTTTTCCAATCAAAGTACTTTTACTCACGCTTTTTCGCGTCTACAGGGTTGCTCTCCCTCTCAATATAAAAAGATGTGTTAGGCCTATCCTAGGCTTTCTTTTGACTTCACTCCCTTTACGCTCGTCTTTCTAACACACTTCGTCTATCAACCGTGCTCATTCATAACCCTAATATGTGCATGGTCTTGTTATCAGTTTGTGCCTATTTTTAATGCTTAACAAAATAATATCTTGTTTATTTTGGTGTGATCTTGTTTGAAATTTGTTATTTGTGGTGGTTTTTGGCAAAAAACTCGGAGTTTTTGACAAGTATTCGAGATGGACGCAAAATACACTGCTGCCATATTTGGACGAGAGATAAAGGAAGACACATGTTTAACGCGTTAGATGTGTTATCTAGTGAGTTCAACGAGCAACCACTAGCAACGTTATGGTCGAACATATCTCCACTATATATGGTGGACGAATCGAAGTGGCTTCAGCAGTTAATTCCATTAGCTGAGGCGACTGAGCAAGAAAAAGCAGCAATTGAGCAGAAGACAACCCAGCTTATCGAGCGTATTCGTGAAGATAAGAGTGCGGTGCAGATGATCGATGCACTTTTGTTGGAATACAGCCTAGATACTCAAGAAGGCATCTTATTGATGTGTCTTGCTGAAGCCTTGATGCGTATTCCCGACAAAGCAACAGCGGATGCGCTGATCCGTGACAAATTAAGTGTCGCAGATTGGAAGTCTCATCTGAAAAACTCAGATTCTGTGTTTGTGAACGCATCGACGTGGGGTTTGATGCTGACGGGTAAAGTGGTGGGTCTTGGTGATAAACCAAGTCCAACACAAGCGGTGAACCGCTTAGTCAACAAGATGTCTGAGCCTGTGATTCGTCAGGCTATGCATCAGGCAATGAAAGTAATGGGGCATCAGTTTGTGCTGGGTCGCAGCATTTCAGAAGCGCAGAAGAATGGTAAACCAATGCGTGATAAAGGGTTCACCTACTCTTTTGACATGCTTGGTGAAGCGGCGCTCACCCATGCGGATGCCAACAAGTACTTCAAAGATTACTTGATGGCGATAGAGGCAGTTGGTCGTGATAGCTATAGCGGTTCCGGCCCCGCGCCTTCGGTGTCGATCAAGCTGTCTGCATTGCATCCTCGTTATGAAGTGGCTAATGAAGAGCGAGTATTAAGCGAGCTGCATGACACCTTAATCGAGCTTTTACAGCGTGCGGTTGAGTTGGATGTGGCGATTACGATTGATGCTGAAGAAGCTGATCGCTTAGAGCTGTCATTGAAGCTGTTCGAGAAAGTGTATCGCAATCCATTGGTACAAGGTTGGGGCAAGTTTGGTCTTGTAGTTCAAGCATACTCAAAACGTGCGTTACCTGTTTTGGTATGGCTGAACAAGTTAGCAAAAGAGCAGGGCGATTTGATTCCGCTTCGCTTGGTGAAAGGGGCGTACTGGGACAGTGAGATTAAATGGTCACAACAAAGTGGCTACGAAAATTATCCTGTCTACACGCGTAAAGAAGCGACCGATACTGCGTATCTAGCGTGTGCTCGATACCTACTGAGTGAAGAAGTACGCGGCAATATCTTCCCACAGTTTGCGAGCCATAATGCTCATACAGTGACGGCTATAGCAGTCATGGCTGAGCACAAAGATTACGAGTTCCAGCGTCTTCACGGCATGGGGGATGCGTTGTATCACCATGCAAAAGAAGCGTACCAGCAATCTGTGCGTATCTATGCGCCTGTTGGTAGCCATAAAGACTTGTTGCCTTATCTAGTACGTCGTTTGTTAGAGAACGGGGCGAACAGCTCGTTTGTTCACCGTTTGGTTGATGCGCGCTGTCCAGTGAGTGAATTAACACAGCATCCGCTTGAAACATTGCTAAGCAACGAAACGCTGCACAACAACAAGATCCCATTGCCGCTTGAGGTGTTCCCTGATCGTCAAAACTCCTTAGGTGTAAACATCGATATCGAGAGCGAAGCTAAGTTGTTTGAAGCTCAGGTAGAAGCCTTTGCTGATTATCAATGGTATGCAGGATCGATCATCAATGGTGAGCTGAGTTCCGAAAGCATGATCAAGGGTGATCATGATGAAAAGGTACTTGCGCCATACGATCGTCGTAAGCAAGTGGGTCTGATCAAGTACGCAAGCCTTGATCATGTTTCCGAAGCTATCGATATCGCGGAGCAACACTTTGCTGCTTGGCGTGATACCGATGAGAAAGTCCGAGCGCAGTATCTGAATGTGTTAGCAGACTTATTGGAAACTCACATGGCTGAGTTGGTGGCGCTGTGTCATCACGAAGCGGGCAAAACGATTCACGACAGCATTGATGAAGTACGTGAAGCCGTCGATTTCTGTCGTTATTACGCGAATAAATCGAGTGAGCTTTCTACTCAAACCTTTGAAGGCTTTGATGGTCAGCAGAAAGTGGTTCGTTACCAAGGACGTGGCGTGTTTGTCTGTATTAGCCCATGGAACTTCCCATTGGCAATCTTCCTTGGGCAGATTACTGCTGCGTTAGTGGCAGGTAATACCGTTGTGGCTAAGCCTGCGGAGCAAACCAGCTTGATTGCAGCCAAAGCTGTGGAATTGATGTTGAAGGCGGGCTTCCCTGCTGGTGTGATTCAATTGGTATTGGGTAAAGGTAGCGAGATAGGCCGTGAGTTGACGTCAAATCGCTCTATTGCTGGTGTGGCATTTACTGGCTCGACCCAGACTGCACAGCGCATTAACCACACATTGGCTGAGCGAGATGCTGACCCAGTGCCGTTCATCGCAGAGACCGGTGGTCAGAACGCGATGATCGTAGACAGTACCGCACTGCCTGAGCAGGTGGTACGCGATGTGATTCGTTCTGCATTTGCATCAGCGGGTCAACGCTGTTCTGCATTACGTGTTTTATTTGTACAAGAAGACATTGCCGATCGAATCACAGCGCTTATCCAAGGTGCAATGAATGAACTGAGCGTTGGTCTGCCTTACTTGCATTCAACCGATGTTGGTCCAGTGATTGATCCAACGGCGAAACAAAAACTGTTGGCGCATATCGATGATATGGCGAAGAAAGGTAAAACTGTGGCTCAGTTGAATCTGCCACAAGAGTGTGAGTTTGGAGACTTCGTTCCTCCATCTGCATTTGAAATTGAAGATATTAATGTACTGAAGCAAGAACACTTTGGCCCGATTTTGCATATCGTGCGCTTTAAAGCGAGTGAGTTGGCTGAGGTGGTCGAGCGAATCAATCGAACTGGTTTTGGTTTGACAATGGGTGTTCATAGCCGCAACGAAACCACATACCGTTGGATTGAAAAGCACGCACGAGTGGGTAATTGCTACATCAACCGTGATCAGGTAGGCGCAGTGGTTGGTGTGCAGCCATTTGGTGGTCAAGGCCTATCGGGTACTGGACCCAAAGCGGGTGGTCCACACTACCTGTTCCGTTTTGCTCAAGTGTCATATCAATAAAAGGAGAGTGTGATGAGTGACGTAATGAATGGCCAATCAACCACGCTTTTCTTTGATGCGCAGAATGCCTGGCAAACCTGGTCTTTAGAGGCATTTGAAACGCGTGCTGCTGTGATGCAGCAGGTGGTGAATGCTCTGGTTAAGGAGCACGCTACTTTAGTTCCTGTGGTGCAGTTCCATATAAATCATGCAGAGAAATATCTTGGCAAGGTCCATCAACTGGTCGGCCCTACAGGTGAAACTAATGAGCTGTACACAGTAGGTCGTGGTGTTTGTGCTTTAGTTGCTGGGGGAAGAAGCTTAGCAAGTCGTCAGGCATTGATGGCACAACTGACATGTGCACTGATCGCAGGTAATAGTGTGGTGGTGTGTATTGAGGATGTGGCGTTTGGTGATGCGATTGAGGCATTGCTTGGAGCTATTTTACCTAAGCATTTGCTGCAATTTACCGATTTTGAACAGTACAGCACTTTGTGCGCTCGTGATGTTCGCAGCGTTGGCTGTGTAGTGTCATCAGCCACATTACAAGAGATTAATCGTCAACTAGCAGAGCGCGAGAGTGCCATTGCTACGCTGACGGCAGAAACGGATCTTGAGCGTTTACCGACGTCTCACGATCCAAGGTTGTGTTTGCGTTTTATTAGTGAACGTACTCGCACCATTAATATCACCGCCGTAGGAGGTAATGCCACGCTCTTGGAGCTAGGTAGCGACTCTCACGGCTAGGGTTTACTAACCCAAGAACCGAAACAGAGAGCGGGGGAGCCTGCTCTCTGTTTATATACGGAAATAAAAAATATGAGGAGTACTCAATGATTGAGAATAGCTTTGCTATTACTACAACTTTTATCGCGTATCTTATTATGATGCTCGCGATTGGTGTTATTGCGTATAAGCGCACATCAAGTTCATCAGACTACTTTTTGGGTGGTCGTTCACTAGGGCCTTGGCCATCAGCGCTATCTGCTGGTGCATCGGATATGAGTGGCTGGTTGCTACTTGGTCTACCTGGTTATGCTTACGCTGCTGGTATTGAAGCATTTTGGCTAGCTGGTGGTCTGCTGGTGGGTACTTGGGCTAACTGGCTCATTAACGCTAAGCGTCTAAGAACCTACAGTATAACAACCGACTCTCTGACCCTCCCTGAGTTTTTATCACGTCGATTCAGTGATAACTCTAAGATGATTCAAACCATCTCTGCGTTCTTTATTCTTTTATTCTTCCTTTTCTATACGAGCTCAGGTTTGGTTGCTGGTGGTAAGTTGTTCGAGACGGTGTTTGGTCTTGATTACACCACAGCAGTAATTATCGGTACGGTTTGCGTGGTGTCATACACGTTGTTTGGTGGTTTCCTTGCGGTATCTTGGACTGACTTGGTTCAAGGTCTATTAATGGCGGCTGCGCTGCTGATTGTTCCAATTGCGGCAATGCAGGGTGGTCTTGGTCAGTTGAGTTCAGATCTTGCGGCTATTAATCCAGAGCTTCTGACTCTGTGGAATGACACCAAGGGTGAGCCTCTGAGTGCCATCGCTATTATTTCGCTTGCTGCATGGGGCCTAGGTTACTTCGGTCAACCACATATCCTAGCGCGTTTTAAGGCTTCTCGTAGCAACAAAGATCTGGACACGGCGCGTCGAATCGCTGTGGTTTGGTCGGGTATCTCTATGGCTGGTGCAATGCTCGTTGGCCTGGTTGGTCTTGTTTACGTGACGAATGGCTCTCTGGGTGAAGTTGCTGATGGTGAGAAGATCTTCATGCTACTGGTTAACGCAATGTTCCACCCTGTGATTGCGGGCATTTTGTTGGCGGCAATTCTGGCTGCAATCATGAGTACCGCTGACTCACAATTATTGGTGTCATCATCTGCACTTGCAGAAGACTTCTATAAGCAAGTTTTCAAGAAAGATGCATCACCTGAAGAAGTGGTTAAGGTCGGCCGTGTCGCTGTAATCCTGATTTCACTGGTTGCTCTATTTTTAGCAATGACACCAGACAGCTCTGTACTTGGCTTGGTATCTTACGCATGGGCTGGCTTTGGTGCTGCATTTGGTCCTGCAGTTGTACTGAGCCTTTATTGGGATAAGATGAACCGCAACGGTGCACTTGCAGGCATTATTGTTGGTGGTGTAACGATCGTTGTGTGGAAACAGCTAACCGGTGGTTGGTTTGATGTCTACGAGATCGTTCCTGGAATGATCTTCTCAACTTTAGCAATTGTTGTCGTGAGTAAGATGACAGGTGAACCGGAAGAGTCTGTGCTCGCTCAACACCAAGTGTTTAAGAAAAACCTAACAGAGTTTGACTAAGTCATTCGCTAATTAACAGTACAAAAGCCCCATATATTCCGTATGTCTGGGGCTTTTTTGATGTGATCAGTTCTCAAAAATGGTTATTGATAGAGTCAATTATTGTACTTGTGCCACATTTTTGACTGATCGTATTTTAACCAAGGAACTTATTTGCAGAGAATACGTCTACCTTAACGAATTAAGGATGATGATTAGGAGCAAGAGATGCCGGACACATATTGCAAAGCTTGTAAGAGAGTGACAGCACACAAAGCTGTTATGAAGCGTTGCATGACACAAGAAGTAGGGAATTCCGTTTTTACTAAACTACAAAGTTTCACTCAATTTATGTCTTTGTTTGCCAATGGTGAGCACTATTACAAGATGGAACCGCAGTTTTACTGCCGAGTATGCAATCAACACTCAAAAGATGAGCAATTATCACAATTGGTTCTTAAGCGACAGACGCATTTAGCTTAATTCTCAGTAGGTATATTTTCTCTTAGAAAACAAAAACGGCCTTTATCTTCTATAGATAAAGGCCGTTTTTGTTTTATATCTGGCTTATGCAGCTTTTTTTTCCGATGACGCTTCAACGATTTCGTTATCTAGCATAGTTGGCCAACCGTAAGAAGAGTATTCTTTTACTAGGGCTTGAGCTACGTCTTTAGAAACTCTTGCGTGTGTCCATTCACCGATACCAAAAGGTTTGTATGCAATTACTTGTGTCATCATTATCGTGATCTCCATTCCACTCTTGTTTTCTATTATGTAAATACACGGTTAACTTTACTTTCTTATTTAGCTCATCTTCTTTGTTTAATGGTGCAAAGTTAAAACATTTTGTTAACGGTTGGTATGTTGTTTTTATAAAAGGGGCTTTAATTTGTAGTTTAATTAGAATATTAAAAGGGTTTAGCAATACTTTATGTTGCTTTGATGTTAGCGGTGTGATGTTCTATTTTGTTTAAGCCCTATTGGTGACGGCATAAGAGAGATGAGTTGTTACATCTTAATTTCTTTCAAATTTGGCTCATTTGAATGTTAACTAAATAATTAGATGTTAATCATTTGTGGTTGTTATCGTTTCCATTACACTAACGATAATGCTTTTAAATATAGGGACTTAGGATAGATGGTATTGGACAAAACGGACTTGGAAATCTTGAGGATACTGAATGCTAAAGGCAGGGTATCCATGGTTGAGTTGGCTAAAATGGTCAATTTGACGACATCGCCATGTTCTGATCGTGTAAAGCGCCTAGAAAAAGAGAAATACATTCTTGGGTATCATGCAGAGATCTGTCCGGAGAAACTGGGGTTAGATGTTCAGGTCTTTATCCATATTCGTTTAGATCAATCGAGCTTTTCCATTTTTGATAAGTTTGCAAAAGCAGTCGACCTGATGCCTGAAATAGAAGAGTGCTATTCCTTATCAGGTGATTTCGATACCATGATCAAGGTTCGAGTAAAGAATATGCGTGCCTATCAACACTTCATGTCGACTAAACTGGGCACTTTGCCAGGAGTAATTCAAACTCGTAGCGAGGTGGTTATCGAAGAACACAAGAAAAGCTTCGGCTTAAACCCAGAGGTTCTAGACCTTTCTTAATCTCACCAAAACCACATTAAACGTAGTAGGAGAGCATCGCTCTCCTTTTTTACGCATGCCTCATGATAAATATTAGACATAAAAGTTTCGTTGTGATTTAATTGCTTTCGATTCGAAACTTGCTAGTATGAATGACATGTCAAAACGAAACACACAGCTTAGGCGTAACACCATCGCAAAACTTGTTGATGAACAAGGCGAGGTAAGTGTTGAAAAACTTTCTGAACAGTTTGAAACGTCTGAGGTAACAATAAGAAAAGACTTAGCCATACTAGAAAAAAGTGGTCTTCTACTTCGTCGCTACGGTGGCGCTATTGCGTTGCCAAAAGATGTGGTTGAGGATGAATTAGATAAAAAAGTTTCGAATCGAAAGTTGTCACTCGCAAAAGCAGCCGCTTCATTAATTAGAGAACACAATCGTATTGTGATTGATAGTGGCAGTACCACAGCTGCGTTAATCGACCAGCTAAATGACAAACGTGGCTTGATTGTGATGACTAACTCGCTAAATGTGGCCAACGCTCTAAATGCATTAGAGAGCGAGCCAACCTTGCTGATGACAGGCGGTACTTGGGATGCTCATTCTGAATCTTTTCAGGGGCAAGTCGCCGAATCTGTCCTAAGATCTTACGACTTCGATCAGCTATTTATTGGTGCTGATGGCGTTGATTTAGAACGCGGTACAACCACTTTCAATGAGCTGGTGGGTTTGAGCAAGGTGATGGCGGAAGTTTCTCGCGAAGTCATTGTGATGATTGAATCTGACAAGGTTGGTCGTCGAATCCCTAATCTGGAGCTCGCTTGGGACACGATTGATGTGTTGGTAACGGATAATCTGCTAACAGATGAACAAGCAGAATCTATTGAATCTAAGGGAGTGCGAGTTATTCGTGCTTCATAAATAAAATCAAAATTTTAAATTTAAACCTCCATATCACCTTTGCTTGCTGCTGATATTACAGTCGTTGATATGGAAACTCTGGAGATAAACATATGTGTGGAATTGTAGGTGCGGTAGCACAACGCGATGTAGCAGAAATTTTGGTAGAAGGCCTACGTCGCCTTGAGTACCGTGGTTACGACTCAGCGGGTGTAGCGGTTGTAGATGCTGAATCAAACCTAACACGCGTTCGTCGCCTTGGTAAAGTTCAGGAGCTTGCTGACGCAGTAGAAGAAGCTAATGTCATTGGCGGAACAGGTATTGCGCACACGCGTTGGGCGACACACGGTGAGCCATCAGAAATCAACGCTCACCCACACATGTCTGGCGATATTGCGGTAGTACACAACGGTATTATCGAGAACCACGAAGAGCTGCGTGAAATGCTACAAGGTCGTGGTTACGTATTCGAATCACAAACTGATACAGAAGTGATTGCGCACCTTGTTGAGTGGGAGCGTCGTACCTCAGAAACACTTTTAGAAGCGCTGCAAAAAACGGCTAAACAACTAGACGGTGCATACGGCACAGTAGCTGTTGATCGCAAAGACCCATCTCGTATTGTTGTTGCTCGCTCTGGTAGCCCAATCGTAATCGGCTTCGGTGTCGGTGAAAACTTCCTGGCTTCAGACCAACTTGCTCTCCTGAGCGTTACTCGCCGCTTCATGTACCTAGAAGAAGGTGATGTAGCAGAGATTACTCGTCGCGAAGTTACTGTATTTGATGTTCAAGGTAACTCTGTCGAGCGTGAAATCGTAGAGTCGAACGCAGAGCACGATGCGGGTGACAAAGGTAAATACCGTCACTTCATGC
This sequence comes from Vibrio maerlii, assembly GCF_003415655.1. GTDB lineage: Bacteria > Pseudomonadota > Gammaproteobacteria > Enterobacterales > Vibrionaceae > Vibrio > Vibrio maerlii. Next base: position 455,102 of record NZ_QRHC01000002.1, on the reverse strand, counting down.
AAAAAGAGATCTTTGAGCAACCAACGGCGTTGATCAACACAATGGAAGGTCGTATCTCTGATACCTCTGTAATCACTAACGCGATTGGTGTTAAAGCAGAAGAGATCTTAAGCAAGGTTGAGCACGTGCAAATCATTGCATGTGGTACGTCTTACAACTCTGGTATGGCGGCTCGTTACTGGTTTGAATCTATCGCTGGCGTAAGCTGTGACGTAGAAATCGCATCCGAATTCCGTTACCGCAAGTTCGTAACTCGTCCAAACAGCCTATTAGTGACACTTTCTCAATCTGGTGAAACGGCCGATACGTTAGCTGCACTTCGCCTAGCAAAAGAGAAAGGCTACATGGCAGCAATGACTATCTGTAACGTTGCTGGTTCTTCACTAGTTCGTGAGTCTGATTTTGCATTTATGACTCGTGCAGGTACAGAGATCGGTGTCGCTTCCACTAAAGCATTCACGACTCAGCTTGCAGCAATGCTAATGATGGTCGTGTCTATCGGTCGTCTGCAAGGCCGAGTTGATGAAGCTCGCGAAACTGAAATTGTGAAAGCACTGCACGAACTGCCAACGGCGATTGAACAAGCGCTGGCATTCGACAAAGAGATCGAAGCGCTAGCTCCAGATTTTGCAGACAAGCATCACACGCTGTTCTTAGGCCGCGGTGAGTACTACCCAATCGCGATGGAAGCGTCTCTAAAACTGAAAGAGATTTCTTACATCCACGCAGAAGCATACGCAGCGGGTGAGCTTAAGCACGGTCCTCTAGCGCTTATTGATGCAGATATGCCAGTAGTCGTTATCGCACCAAGTAATGACCTGCTAGAGAAGCTGAAATCAAACGTTGAAGAAGTACGTGCTCGTGGTGGTCTGCTATACGTATTCGCAGATAAAGATGCCGGTTTCGAAAGCGATGAGAACATGAAGATCATCAAGATGCCTCACGTAAATGAAGTAACGGCGCCAATCTTCTACACAGTGCCTATGCAGTTACTGTCTTACCACGTAGCACTAATCAAAGGTACTGATGTCGACCAACCTCGTAACCTAGCGAAAGCTGTTACAGTAGAGTAATTTACAATGTAAATGTTGGTTCTTTTGTAGCAGAGCAATCAAGCCTCATACTGAGAATTGATGTATAAAACTTAAAAAGGCAGCGAAGATTTGATATCGCTGCCTTTTTACTGTTTGCTCTAGCGAGTTTTTGCCCCATTCGGTGTTTAACGTAAGTACTATATGGAAAATCGTGTTCTTTAAACCGGCTTACTTTTCGTTATTAGGACGTGTTGATCTTTGCTGTACATTTTGCATTCAAAAATACAACGGTAGCCACATTAACGTGAACGCCAGCGATAACATGCTGGCATAATTCCTTTCTAGCTTGTTATATCTACTTGAAATAGAACGATAATGCTTAATTCTTGCAAAGGCATTTTCGACCAAGTGACGATACTTATATAGACACCAATCCATACTGCCTTTGTCTATATCTTGTCGGTAATTGCGTTTAGCAATTACCGTTTCTCCACCACGCTCCTTAACAAAAGAACGGAAAGGTTCGCTGTCATATCCTTTATCACAAACGATGATGTTAACTTCATCGAGTTGCTCAACTAAACTTTCGGTATGCACTATATCGTGGCGTTGTCCTTCTGATAAATCAAAGCAAATCGGCAGGCCACCACTATCCACAGCTAAGTGAATTTTGGTTGAGTTGCCCCCACGACTTTTCCCTATTTGTACTGAGCTTTTAGTAGCTGCACCTGTGCTATGCTGACGTGCTCGAACTATCGACCCATCAAGAAAGACCCAATTAAAATCAGCCATGCAGGATAAGTTTTTGAAAAGATTATCTAAAACCCCTTTCTTTGACCAAAAGTTAAATCGTCTGTAAACGGTACTCCACTCTCCGAATTCAGACGGTAGATCTCGCCAAGGAATGCCCGTCCTCATTCGATAAAGTATTCCTTCAAATGTCATTCGATGTTCAGTTTTATCGTAAAATCTACCTGTATTTTTCATAACTTGAAGTAGTAGTTTCCATCGAATATCAGCCAAGTATTGTTCTTAGCATGGTATTGGTTATGGTTTTACTTTTGGCGAAGCAAATTATAACCCTTTACCATGCTGTTCAAAAAACACTCTCGAAAGATCAACACGCCCTTCTTCTAATTTTCGGACTTCGCTTACTTTCTACATAAGACTTTTGTACTCACAATCGATGCTCTTCCATTTTGTGGGCATAAACCAGCCACTAGATTCCGTATTGCGGAATGTATGAGCGCTCATATAGCTTTTCTAGCTTGATATCTGTGAAGTTAGTCAAATAGCGAGCTTATTTCTTTCTAAATTGTAACAAAATTGAGTATGTGGTCACAATTTGTTCTTCTATGTTTAACTTCTTTAAATTCAATGGTTTAAGTGTTTTTTTTGTATGATGTCAAAAATCTCAGTGGAACCTAGTGACTAAAAATGGAATTTGGATAATTATTAATTCCGCATTACGAAATTTATAATTTTTGGAGAAAGACATGCCTTTAGTATCAACTGAAAAACTACAACAAGAATACGAGCGCATCCTACTAGCACGTGATATGAAACCTGAAATGGCAACCAAGCTTGCTGCTGGCTTTGTAGAAATGGCGAATGAAGGTACTTATTCACACGGCATTAACCGCTTCCCTGTTTTCATCGAACAAGTCGATAAAGGTCAAATCAAACTTAACTCTGAGCCAGAATGTGTTAACCGCATGGGTGCACTTGAGCAGTGGGATTGTAACTTTGGCCCAGGTGTTCTAAATGGCCTTATCTGTGCTGAACGTGCAATGGAGCTAGCGCGTGATTACGGTATCGGCATGGTGGGTATGCGTAATTCGAACCATTGGATGCGTGGCGGTGCTTATGTACTAAAAATGGCGCGTCAAGGTTTTGCTGGTATTGCTTCGACTAACTCAATTGCAGTTATGCCTGCCTGGGGTGGTAAAGATCACCGTGTTGGTTCAAACCCGCTAATTATGGCAATTGCAGGCGAGCCACCTGTGGTTGTGGACTGCTCCATGAGCCAGTTCTCCTACGGTCAGCTACAAAATTTTGTGTTAGCAGACAAAGAGCTTCCTGTTGTGGGTGGTTTTGATGACAACGGTGAGCTAACCAAAGACCCACACGTTTTATGGGAAAACAAACGTCTACTACCTATGGGCTTTTGGAAAGGCTCTTCAATGGCAATCGTTCTAGACATGATGCTGACAGCAATTACTGGCGGTAATTCAGTTCCTGCGCTTACTGAAGACATGGGCGGTGAGTTTGGTGTTTCTCAATTTCTAATCGCTATTGACTTGAGCAAAACAATGGATGAAGGCCAATACGCGAAAGAGATGAAGCGTATTCGTGACTATGTACTTGCTTCTGAGCCAGCTGAGTCAGGTTCAGTAATGATTGCGGGTTCTGAAATCCAAAACTTCATTGATAAACATGAAGCCGCGGGCGGTATCGAAATTAATGACGGTATCTGGGAACAAATTACGTCTCTGTAATTAGTCAAAGGTGGGTAAGCTTTTATGCAAAGTGTATTGAAGAGTATTTGGAAAAGCATTGATGTGATTATGGCGGTTATTTTGACCTGTATGATCGTTCTCGTGTTTACCAACGTGGTACTACGTTATGGCTTTTCTTCTGGACTTCGTCCCTCTGTAGAATTATCTCGCCTTGGTCTGGTATGGATTGTCATGCTCGGTGCAGCCGTTGTGCTGCGCCGTGGCGAACACCTTGCAGTCTCGGAGTTTTCTGAAAGATTATTCCCGAAAGCTGTTCCTGTACTTAGACGCATTTGCTGGGTCGTAGTTCTGGTCTCTGTTGGTATGTTGTATGTCGGTTCATATCGCCAAATGATGTCTAACTGGTCAGATATTTCTCAGCTTACAGGGCTTCCTTCCGCATTATTTTATCTAGCTGGTGTCGTTTCAGGTGTATTGATGGGGGTGATTGCCTTTATGCGAATCTTCAAACCTGATTGGCAGTTAGATGACCTAGAAGAGGACAACGAATAATGACGTTAGTGATTTTCTTATCGGTATTGATTGTCTCAATCTTACTTGGTCTTCCTGTTGCATTTGCACTGCTATTGTCTTCAATGGCGCTAATGGTTCAGATGGACTTCTTTAGTGCAGACATCCTTGCGCAGTCTTTAATTAATGGTGTAGATAGCTTTACACTGCTTGCCATTCCATTCTTCCTGATTGCTGGTGAAGTGATGGCGTCGGGTGGCTTGTCTCAGCGTATTGTTCGCCTAGCAACAACCTATGTTGGTCACCGCCAGGGTGGTCTAGGCTATGTAGCTATCATGACTTCGGTACTGCTTGCTGGTTTATCTGGCTCAGCGGTAGCGGATGCAGCAGCACTGGTTAGTATCCTGTACCCAATGATGAAAGCAGCAAAATACCCCGAAGCACCATCAATGGGTTTGCTAGCGTCAGGTGGCATCATCGCGCCAGTTATCCCACCATCAATTCCACTAATCCTAGTTGGTGTTGCTGGCGGCATCTCAATTAAAAACCTATTCCTTGGTGGTATCGTACCTGGCCTATTAATGGGTATGACATTGATGTTTGTGTGGCGCATGACGGTTCGCAAAGAGAACCTAGATACATCACCAAAAGCGAGTAAAGCAGAGAAACGTGCAGCGCTTAAAGAAGGTGTTTGGGCGCTACTATTACCTGTCATCATCATTGTTGGTATTCGCTTCGGTATCTTTACTCCAACAGAAGCAGCGGTTGTTGCTGCAGCATACGCAATCTTTATCTCAACGTTTGTTTACCGCGAGCTAACGATTAAGAAGTTCTACGAAATTGTAATCAACGCTGGTCGTTCGACAGCAATGGTTATGTTCTTGGTAGGTTGTGCAATGGTTGCAGCTTGGCTAATCACAGTCGCACAGCTTCCTCAACAACTTGCAGAAATGTTAGGTCCACTGGTTGATAGCCCACGTCTACTAATGGCAGTGATTATGCTGCTAGTGCTGTGTGTTGGCATGGTTATGGACTTAAGCCCAACAATTCTAATTCTTGTACCACTACTAATGCCAGTTATCAAGATGGCAGGCATTGACCCTACATACTTCGGTCTACTGTTCGTAATAAACTGTTCAATCGGTCTAATTACCCCACCTGTGGGCACAGTTCTGAACGTAGTGTGTGGCGTCGCAAAAGTTCCAATGTCTACGGCTGTGAAAGGTGTACTGCCATTCATTGGCGCATACATGGCTTTACTTGCACTGTTTGTCATCTTCCCAAGCATTATCACTGTGCCAATGTCATTTGTCATTGGCTAACCTCGACGGAGAATATAATAATGAAATCCCTACTAAAACTAACTCTACTTGCTTCAACTATCGCTCTAAGCACAAATGCTTTTGCTGAAACAACCCTTAAGCTTGCTCACGCGGCGCCAGAGTCAGACCTTCAACAAGATCTATCTGAGTTCTTCAAAAAAGAAGTTGAAGCTCGTTCAAACGGTGAAATTAAAATCAATATTTACCCTCAAGGCCAGCTAGGCAGTGATAAGCAGATGATTGATGGTTCTCGTGCTGGCATCGTTGACTTTGCAATGGTTGGTCTAAATAACTACAACGGTATGATGCCTGAGTCTGCGGCATTCACGCTGCCGTTCATGTTCCCTGACCGTGCAACCGCATACAAAGTCCTTGATGGTGAGCCAGGCCAAGAGGTTCTGAAAAAGTTTGAAAAGTTTGGTCTAAAAGGTCTTGGGTTCCCAGAGAATGGTTACCGCAACATGACTAACAACGAGAAGCCAATTCGTGTTCCGTCTGATGTTAAAGGCCTACAGATGCGTGTAAATGGCTCAAAAGCGCTAAACGACATGTTTAATGAGCTTGGTGCTAACCCACAGCAGCTACCAGTATCTGAGCTATACACAGCACTTGAAACAGGCGTTGTTGACTCTCAAGACCACCCAATTTCTGTAACGCTATCGTTCAAGTTTGATGAAGTTCAGAAGTACCTAAGCCTAACTCAGCACGCATACTCACCACTTGTACTAACGATGAACCTACGTAAGTTCAACAAGTTAAGTGATGACGAGCAGAAGATCATAGAAGAAGTTGCTGCTGAGGCAGTCGCGATGCAACGTAAGTTAAGCATTGAGAAAGAAGACCAGATGATTTCTCAGCTTGAAAGCAACGGCATGCAAGTTAACCGTGATGTAGATGGTAAGGCATTCCAAGAAGCGATTCAGCCAGTATGGAGCGCATACATTGAGAAGAATGGCGACACTATGATCAACAAGATCAAGCTAGCAGCTAAGTAACCTCGACAGAGGGTTGCCTAGTCGATAGGTAACCCTCATAGCTCAACTCCTACCCAATAAGAATAACATCGGCAGACTCCTATGTATCAAAAACTAAAACAAAAAGTATTAAAAGCAAACTTACAGCTTCCAAAGTATGGTCTGGTGACTTTCACTTGGGGAAACGTATCAGAGATTGACCGTGAGCGCGGTGTTATTGCGATTAAACCATCGGGCGTTGAATACGATGTAATGACCGCTGATGACATTGTGATTGTTGACCTTGAAGGTAATCGTGTTGAAGGTGAGCTAAACCCATCAAGTGATACTGCTACTCACATCGAACTCTACAAAGCATTTCCTAGCATTGGCGGTATTGTCCACACCCATTCACGCAATGCGACCATTTGGGCGCAAGCCGGTAAAGATATTCCAGCTCTTGGTACCACTCATGCGGATTATTTCTATGGTGATGTGCCATGTACACGTCAGCTAACAACTGAAGAGATTCAGTCTGATTATGAAAAGAATACTGGCCTAGTGATCATTGAAGAGTTTAACCAGCGCGATATTGATCCTGTGGCTATGCCAGGTGCAATTATTTCAGGTCATGCACCATTCACTTGGGGCGAAGATGGCTCTGATGCGGTACACAATGCTGTAGTAATGGAAGAGATTGCAGCAATGGCAACAGCGACACGTGCGATTAACCCTGAAATTGCAATCCAACCGGAACTTCTTGATAAGCACTACAATCGCAAACATGGTGCTAACTCATACTACGGTCAGAAATAAGAGTAATAGTTATGCATAAATTATTGGCGTTAGACCTTGATGGAACAGTATTAAACTCAGCACATACTATTAGCCCAGTTTTGGTTAAAACCATTCAGGAAATTGCCGAGCAAAGTCATGTTGTGATTGTGACAGGTCGTCACCATGTCGCGGCAAAGCCTTATTACGACATGCTGGGGCTAACGACGCCAATAATTTGCTGTAATGGCACTTATGTTTTTGATTATGCATCGGGCTCTGTAGTCAGTGAAAGCTCAATCTCAAAACAAAATGCCGCTGAATTTATCTCTATCTCGGAAGCACATGATCTGAAAATGGTGATGTATGTTCGTGATGCGATGCTCTACTCAAGAAAGCGCCCAATCGCTTATATGGAAGCGCTATTAGAGTGGTCGCAAACCTTCCCGGTAGAGAAGCGCCCAAATATCCAAAAAGTGGATGACTTCCATCACGAGGCGCAGAAAACAGAATTCGTTTGGAAGTTTGTTGTTGAAGGTGGCGATATTGACACCTTTGCCAATCTTCCCTTTGTAAAACAGAACTTTAACGGTGAACGTTCTTGGGTGGACCGTGTTGACTTCTCAGCTGCTGGTAATACGAAAGGTAATGCACTTAGTACTTATGTTCAATCTCTAGGCATCTCGCTAGAGGAGTGTATTGCAGTAGGAGATAACCACAATGATATCTCAATGCTTAGCGCAGCAGGACTTGGTATTGCAATGCAAAATGCTGATGAAACGGTCAAGAACAATGCCAACCTAGTGACAGAAAAATCAAATGATGATGAAACGAGTCTAGCTAATTTACTGCGTGAATTGTTGCTGTAGAAGTTCGTTAAAAAGAGAATCTATATGTTAGTCGGAAATACTCAGCCAACACTAATGACCAAGTCATACCCTGTTGTTGTGCAAAATGTCCTTGAATACCTAAATAGTTTAGACACTCAATCTCTGGCATTGGGTCGCCATGCACTGCCGGGCTTTGAATCAGATAAGGCGTGGTTTGTGGTTTTAGAGTATCAAAAAGAGCCACTAGAGAACTTTCAGCCAGAGGTTCATAAGTATCATTCAGATCTGCAAATTGTTTTGGATGGTTCAGAAACGATGGCTTGGTCGTTTGATAGTGGTGAGCACACCAATGCAGAACCATACCTAGAGCAGCGTGACTTACAGTTTTATGAGAAAGAAGGGATTGAGCTTAACTTTATTAAAGCGACACCTAATCAGTTCTATCTATTCACCCCGAATATCGTTCACATCACTAATATTGAAGATGGTAACTGTGAACCAGTAAGGAAGCTGGTGGTGAAGATTCATAACGATTTACTGGAAGCAAAATAATGAATTACTACATTGGTATCGATTCGGGCGGTACGTTTATGAAAGCCGCACTGTTCAACGCAAAGGGTGAACAGCAGGGGTTAGCTCGCGTATCAGCAAGTGTCATTAATGACAAACAAGGGTGGGTTGAGCGAGATTTAGACGCACTTTGGGCTAATGCTGTGGCGGTGATTAAACAGTTAATTGACACCACTAAGGTTGATTCAGCAGCGATCAAAGGGCTCAGCATCTCAGCTCAGGGTAAGGGCGTTTACCTACTTGATAAGAAAGGACACAACCTTGGCTATGGCATTATGTCTTCAGACTCACGAGCATTGCCAATTGTCAAACAGTGGTTAGCAGAAGGCAAGGCGCAAGAGGTCTACCCAACCACTTTGCAAACGCTTTGGACTGGTCACCCAGTCTCTATTATCCGCTGGATTAAAGAGAATGACCTTAATCGCTATAACCAAATTGGCGCGGTACTGATGTCTCATGACTACCTCCGCTATCGTTTAACTGGTGAAGTCGCGGCAGAGTTAACCAATATTTCGGAGAGTAACTTCTTCAACTCCATTACTGCGCAATATGATAAATCTCTGCTTGAGACCTTTGGTATTGAAGAGATCTGGAACGCACTGCCTCCTGTTGTGACACCGCAGCAGCAAGCAGGCAAAGTTACCGCACAGGTAGCAGCAGAAACAGGCTTAAGTGAGGGCACTCCGGTATTTGGTGGTCTTTTTGATGTGGTTTCAACCGCAGTCTGCTCGGGAATTAACTCTTCAGAAGAAACATTGAACTATGTCATGGGTACTTGGTCGGTTACGTCAGGTATCTCCAAGCAGGTAACTGAAGCATCACATAACTTTGTTTATGGTCACTATGCTGTTGATGGTGAATATATCATTCATGAAGCGAGCCCAACCTCAGCAGGAAACTATGAGTGGTTTGCCGACTACCTTGGTGAAGACGGTGAACTCAATCATGCTGAAAACCAAGCCTTAGTTGAAGCACTAGAGCCTGCAAGCAGTAGTGTCTATTTTGTCCCATTCCTATATGGCTCAAATGCTGGCCTTGGGCTTAAATCAGGCTTTTATGGTTTACAGTCTCATCACACTAAGGGCCACACCATTCAAGCGATCTGGGAAGGCATTCTATTTTGCCATAACGTTCATTTGGAACGGATGCGTCAGCGCTTCCCTAAGGCGGATCTGCTTAAAGTAACTGGCGGTCCTTCATCAAGCTCAGTGTGGATGCAGATGCTTGCGGACCTAACTGGATTGACGGTTGAAGTCTCAAGTATTGATGAAACTGGTTCTTTGGGTGCGGCAATGGTAGCCATGGTAGGTGCCGGTGAATTCGCTTCACTAAAAGAGTGTAGTGAAACACTAGTGACTGATAGTAAACGAATTTACCCAAACAAAGATAATTACCAGCGCTATCAGAACAAATTTAAAAACTACCAGCGACTGGTAGAACTATTCAAACAATTTGAGGAACAAACGGATGTCTAGACCATTACTACAAATGGCACTTGATGCGACTGATATTGAGACAGCATTAGCATCAGTGGAAAAAGTTGCAGACAAATTGGATGTGATTGAAGTCGGGACTATTTTGGCTTTTGCCCATGGGGTGGACAGTGTACGTGTTGTGCGTGAGAAGTATCCGAACCACACCATCGTCTGTGATATGAAGATCACCGATGCAAGCGCTATCTTGACTCGCCTTGCAATGGAGGCTGGGGCCGATTGGGTAACCGTGAGTGCAGCAGCGCATATTGAGACTATTCGTTCGGCCAAGAAAGTAACCGATGAGTTTGCTGGTGAAGTTCAAATTGAGCTCTATGGCCATTGGACTTTAGAAGATGCGAAAGCTTGGGTTGAGATGGGCATAACACAAGCTATTTATCACCGTTCACGTGATGCTGAGCTTGCTGGTGTGAGTTGGACCGAAGAAGACTTAACCAAAATGCAAAAATTATCTGAACTTGGAATTGAACTATCTATAACTGGTGGTATTGTTCCAGAGGATCTGCATTTGTTTAAGCACCTTACTGCAAAATCTTTTATCGCTGGCCGAGCTTTGGCTGGTGAAAATGGATGTGAGATCGCGGATAACTTCCACAAAGAAATAGGAAAACACTGGTAGTACTTATATGAGTGAACAAATTAAATCGTTGTCTAAAGCCTTAACTGTATTGGAATTTCTAGGGGATTTCCCAAATGGTGTTTCACTGCAAAAAATTTCAGAGGGGACGGGGTTTAATAAGTCATCAATTCATCGCATTTTATCGACGTTTGAAGCGTCAGGTTACGTTGCTCAAATGCTTTCAGGTAAAGAGTATCGATTGACGATGAAGCTCGTTCACCTTGGCCATGCAGCAATAAATTCCGATGTAACAGGTGCGGTTAAGCCTCACCTTGAAGGACTGCTGCTTGATGTAAAAGAGACCGTAAACTTTCTCTCTTTTGATGCTGACAACATTATCTTCAAAGATAAATTTGAGCCAGCAGATGCATCGTTTAGAACCCGAACTTATGTTGGTTTGCATTCGCCAATGTATTGCTCGGCGGCTGGTAAGTGCTACCTCGCGTTTAGCTCCGAGGCTGTACGTGAAGCGTATTGGCAACGCAATGCAAGCACGATGAAGCCATTAACTGAAAATACCATCTTGGATAAAGGCGACTTTTTCAAGGTTCTTGACCAGATCAAAGAGCGTGGTTACGCCCTAGATGATGAAGAGAACGAAGCGGGTATTTCATGTGTGTCTGTCCCTATTTTCGATAAGAATAAATCTCCGGTATATGCAGTAAGTGTCTCTTCGCTAACACCAAAAATGAAAGCACTAGGCTACGAAGAGTTAGCAAAGAAAATTCAAACAGTTACTGAGAATATCGAACAACAACTCTTTTAAGGAATAAAGATGTTTGATTCAAATAACAAATTCAGATTAGGTATCTACGAAAAAGCAATGCCAGCGGCTTTAAGCTGGGAAGAGCGCTTCATTTATGCAAAAGAAGCAGGCTTTGATTTTGTTGAGATCTCGGTGGATGAAACCGATGAACGCCGCGCTCGCTTAGATTGGTCCGATGAAGAGATCTACGAGCTTCGTCGCCTATGTGAAAAGCATGCAATGCCATTCCAGTCGATGTGTTTAAGTGCGCACCGTAAGTTTCCATTTGGCTCTATGGATGAAGCAACTCGTAATGAATCATTTGTCATCATGGAAAAGGCAATTTCTCTTGCTTATAAATTGGGTATCCGCTGTATTCAGATGGCGGGTTACGATGTTTACTACGAACCGCAAACAGCAGAAACTCATGTACGATTTATTGATGGCATGAAAGAAGCAACCAAGATGGCGGAGCGCGCAGGGATTATGCTCGGTGTTGAGATCATGGATACGCCTTACCTGAACTCGCTAAGTAAGTTTGAAGTGCTTAAGCGAGAGATCCCATCACCATACTTTATGGCTTACCCAGATGTCGGCAACATCTCAGGCTGGAACTACGATGTTTGTACTGAACTTAAGCTGAGCCGTGATCACCTAGTACAGGTTCACTTAAAAGATACGCTGCGTGTGTCTGAAACGTGTAAGGGGCAGTTCCGTGACCTTGTTATTGGCGAAGGCCAGGTAGACTTCCCAGCGATCTTCAAGACACTTGCAGAGATTGATTACAGCTCTCCGTTGGTGATTGAGATGTGGGCTCAGAATGACAACTGGCTAGAAGATATTAAGCAGGCAAAAGCAACACTCAAACGTATTGCTAATGAGTCAGGCTTTGAACTTTAATGGCTAGATAAACAGCATTGATTCTATTGGAAAAGCAGAAGGAAACTTCTGCTTTTTTATTATCTTTTAGTAGGTTAGAGAACTGCTTATGAAAATGCGTTTACTGCATGACACGCCATTGCTGCTGCTTTCGCTGATATTTTTTATCTGGGGTTTGATTACCGTTTGTAGCAACTCATTGATTCCTCACTACAAGGAGGTCTTTGAGCTTGATTATAAAATGGCGATGCTCTTCCCAATGGCCTTTTTTATTACCCGGATAACGGTCTCGTTACCTGCGTCATTTATTATGGCTAAGCTAGGTTATAAAACCACATTGAGGTATTGCCTTTATTGGTGTCTATTTGGTTGCTTAGCAATGGCTTATTTAGTTAGAGAGCAAGTGCTTTTTACTACTCTTCTTGGCATATTGCTCATGGCTTCAGGCGTCTCAGCAATACAGGTGGTTAGCTCACCTTATGTTTCGCTACTTTCAAGTGCAGACAAAAGTGTTGGCCGTCAAGCTGTGGCAACGGCATCTAACTCGGTTGGTACGGTAATAGCTCCTCTGGCTTTAACCTCTGTGATCCTGCTTGCTCATCTTTTTGACATCACAGAGACTGCAGAGAATGTTTCAATTCTCTTTCTATGTATTGCGCTCTGTTTTGCCGGACTGTTGATCTTTTTTCATTGGATCGATCTGCCAGATATTACAGTGAAACAGCACAGTGGCTTTTGGCAAGGGTTTGTATTTATCTTAGCGAATCGCCAGTTCATGCGGTTCGCTTTAGTACTGTTGCTCTATATCGGCGTTGAGGTGAGTTTTGGTACTTTTACTATCACTTACCTAGCTGAGGATGGCTATGGCAATTTAGGCCTAGTGAATGCGACCCAGCTGATTGCATGGTATTGGGTGTTTATGTTTGCTGGCAGGCTATTGTTTGCAAAATATGGTCATCGAGCCAGTCATCACCAATTGTTTATCTTCGCTTGCCTTGTGGCTGTTGTAGTGAGTGCATTAGCAACATTATTTATCGATCATCGAATTGGATATTTACTACTGTTGGTTGGATTATGTAATTCAACGCTCTATCCGATTATCTATGCACAAGCTTTGCATGCTGCTGGTAAACAGAGTGCACAAGGTGCTGCTATTCTGATTATGTGCTCAATTGGTGGTGCGGGTTTACCATTTATTCAAGCCAGTTTGATTGACTCGATATCATTACAGGGGAGTTATATTGTGCCGGGTATCGCGTACTTAGTGATGATAGGTTTGTACTATTTAAGTGCGGTTCGAGCAGGGTAAATCGATGGTAAGTTTGAAAGGTAAATTACTGAGTGGATGTATGTATAAGAGGCGTAAAACCACCTCTCTACACACTTTCTAGTAGCTTTAATCTATATGATTAGAACCAAGCAGAGGCAACTAGTATTACAATTGCAGACATTGCAAGAGTCAGCTTAGCGAAGAATTGCATCTCGTCTAGAAGAGAAGGTTTAACTAGAGTTTCGTTGTTTTTATCCGTCATTACTGTAGCGTTCATATCTATTTCTCATCTTAGTGTGTGATATGTGGCTAATTTTGCGCCTAAGTGTGATGTCTGTCAATGAAATCTGTAGTTTTATTACGCAATTTTCTTTCTTTGATACGTAATTTGTTAAATATCAGCTTGTTACAGGATAAGAAAAGGCTCAGCACTAAAACTAAATGCTGAGCCTTTGCTAATGGGTTAAAGGCAGTTCTAGCCTATTTTTGCTAACTCTGCACGCATCGCATTAATAGTTGCTTGGTAATCTTCACTGTCGAAAATAGCCGAGCCGGCAACAAACATATCCGCACCGGCTTCAGCGATCTCTTTAATGTTATTGATTTTTACACCGCCATCGACCTCTAGGCGAATCTCGCGACCTGAAGCATCGATTAACTCTCGAATTGAACGCAGTTTATCTAAGGTTGCAGGGATGAAAGACTGTCCGCCAAAGCCTGGATTGACTGACATCACAAGAATAAGGTCTAGCTTATCCATGATATGGTCGAGGTAGTTAAGAGGTGTAGCAGGGTTAAGTACGACACCCGCTTTACATCCCTTTTCTTTGATTAGTTGTAGTGTTCGGTCAATATGCTCTGAAGCCTCGACATGAAATGTAATCATGCTAGCTCCGGCATCGGCAAAATCTGATACCAGTTGATCAACCGGTTTTGCCATTAGATGCACGTCAATTGGAGCAGTAATGCCATAATCTCTCAAAGCTTTGCAAATAGGTGCGCCAAAAGTCAGGTTTGGCACATAGTGGTTATCCATTACGTCAAAATGAATGACATCGGCACCAGCAGCGATAACATCAGCCACATCTTCACCAAGTCGAGCAAGATCAGCAGACAGGATTGAGGGAGCGATAAGGAAATCTTTCATTATTATTCTCTATTTTAGTTAGCAGGGTAGAAGTTGATAATTTTGCCTTGTTTGACGAGGTAGCAGTCCATCCCAGCTCTGTTAGCCGCTTGCCTACCTATTGTCGTGTCTTCAAAAACTACACAGTTTTTTGCATCGATATTTAGCTTTTCGGCAACTTTTAAAAAGGTGTCTGGGTATGGCTTGTGGTTCTCAACATCGTCAGAAGTGACTAAGACCTCGATATGGTTTTGGATATCAGTGGTATCTAGGATCTCTTTGGCGTGTCGATACTGAGCTCCGGTACCAATGCCAATGCTTTTTGAGGGCAGATACTCTTTTAATAGGTTGCATATTTCAGGGATCTGCTCACCTTTATTTTCGATCGCTTCAAAGTTAGCAATTTTGTCTTTGGTGATGTTTAGCGGGTCTATGGTCAGGTTATAGCGTTTGACTATCTCAAGCGTCACTTTGCGAGAGGGCATTCCTCCCAGCTCATCAAGCCACTCTTTATCGTAAGGGATATTGAATTTATTACAGGTTTGCTCCCAAGCTGCGGCATGAGCAACCATCGAGTTAACCAAGGTTCCGTCTAAATCGAAGATAATTGCTTGGTATTTATCTAAATTGGGCTCTAGCATATTTATCGTATTTCTTAGTCACGTCTAATGTACAAATTGTACAGGTAACAAGGCCCAAAGAGTACGATTGCTCCCATTGTTATCAGTAAAGTGTGATGACGTGATTCTGTCGTCTAGAAATCAACTAGCTAGCTCGTCGTACTTTTTTGATCAATCTTTATTGTCACATATTGCGTTTTTTATCAGAGAAGCTGAAGAATAAATGATCAAACTTTAGCGATAATTTCTGTTTGGACTAATTGAAAACGCGGCATTTACGATCAAACTCTATTGTCTTCCGACATCTTTTGTAGCAGAGCAATCAAGCCTCATACTGAGAATTGATGTATAAAACTTAAAAAGGCAGTGAAGATTCGATCTCGCTGCCTTTTTGTTATTTGCTATAGTGCGTATTTGCCCCATTAATTGTTTGGCCGTTAGTCCACCAAAACCTTAAACACGTCTTTACCGATAGAAAACTAGTCGTTTCACTAAGTACTTCAGCAAGGCTTTCAAATGGAGATTTGTCGAAAACTGAGCGTCTAGGGCTTGCGCACTTTTTACTGTGATTACAAACACTCCAGCATTTCTAAAGCTGCTGTTGTCAAAACGGTCTACAATATTTAAGCACTAACTATTTCTGAGACTAAAAGTAGTCAAAAAGTTCAAGAGAGAGCATGAACAGACTTGCGGTTTTGCGCTAGTTCACACTTTCTGTGATAGGAAACGTACTCATTATATGGGATAGGAAGCACGCAGTTCTCACTTAGCGTTATGTTGCTAGAGTGGTTTGCGCAAGAATCTGGTTCTCGGGTATGTTAATCACTGCTGCTATTGTCCAAAAGCTGATGAATGGAAAATTAAACGCATACACACTTCGCATTGCGTATTTATCTAACTTCTGGAGATGCTTTGTACACCAAAAGAGTAGTTATAACCTAAGGTGCTGCCTCATCGTTTTACCTATTATTCGATTAAATATCATACGGGGGGAATTCTAATGTACAAAGTTGCAAAATTTATTGGTCTAACAGTGTTGCTTTCGAGCACAGCTATGGCGGATAACGTTGAAGTGTATGTTACTGATTTGCTTGATAACACCCAAAATGGGTATTGTCTGGATATTGCGAAAGGTAAAGGCGCGGATGCCAACCCCGCAGATGGTATACAAGCACATACATGTTATAGCCCGTTAGGTGAAATTTTAGTTGATCAGGCATTTGATCCAGCTAGATTCGAAGAAGGCATCTTGTATATGCCAGAGTTCAATGTTTGTATGCAAGCCTCGTCGACCGAAACAGGCTCATCACCTGAGTTAACGACTTGCGATGGCTCAGAAGCACAGAGTTGGGTATTTGATGGTGAAGGTACAATCGCGCCAGCAGCTGCCCCTGAAATTTGTCTGACGTTAACAGGAGAAACGCGCACGGGGAGAAGTGACGAAAATCAAATGAAAGCTATGACTTTAGAGGCTTGTTCTGATGACTTGGCATCTGTTCAGACGTGGTCCAATAGAACTGCCGATTGATCTAGACCTGTGTATCAAATGTGGCTCCTTACAAGTTAAGGGGCTATTCACCATTTCGATAATTTCCCAAAATGGAAGTTTCAAAGCAGCGGTCAAGCGGCCGCTGTGGGCACAAAGCGATCATCGGTAGGAAAATTTGGGTATCTCGCAAAGCAAACATAACTATAAGCAGCAACGGACAAATTAACCAAGTCATGGAGCGTGGCGGCACCACTATCCATTTTTTGTAAACTAGCCGTTGAGCTGAGCGTAACTCTACTTCTTCCATACTTCCGCTAATCCGAAAAACATTTGAAAAAGTGACAACCTAAACACGTTTTTGTCCAGAGACTTCTCAGGGGCGTTCATCGCTAGCAAAGGTTTGCCCCATTCGGTGTTAACGCAATTACTCAAAGGAAGACCCTGCCACTGGAATCACAGTACTTTTGCTCATGATTGAAGGCTGAGGGGCGTTGCTAAGAAACTTCCATTTTCTTACAACAACGGAATTACTAACCTGAAATGATCGTCTGCATTGTTATAGACATTCGCTGGCAAGCATACTTCTCAGCTTGTTATGTATGTTGCTTTGCGTACCAAATTCCGAAACCAATAACCATTACGAGCTCAACAAGAACCCACATCCAATGCCGTGCTGCGGAGCCATCAAGGAAAATCCCCATTACGCGTGCAACCAAAGCTCCCAAGGTCAATGTCATGCCGAGTGCAGCCGCAGTAAATAAGTATGGGGTAATTTGATGATGAAAGATGAGCAGCATACCTACCCCCATTAGAAACCCCCACCGAACTCTTCGTTCAACAGCTTGGAAGGTATCCTCAGGGATGGGTTTATTACTCACTAGCTCAGGGTTATAGCTGAGTATCCCCCCTAGTAATAAAATGATAAAACCCACCAGCTGTAAAACGACTTTATTGTCCATAAATACCCTTAAATGTGCGTAGCACAACACTCATATATCATCGTTTAATATTTGATGCCTGTTAATGCTTCAGATAGCGTCCAAAGCTTTCGCGCAGCGTCGGCATCATGTGACCGCTTGCTTGATTCGACCTTAATAGGTGCGCCGTGCAATTCAAAAAAATCTTTCGGGCCGAAAAAATCACCTGAAGATACACTTTCGTCTGTTGCGGCTCTCAGCGTTGGTAATGCTCCCATATCTTTGCTCTGACCGAAAAATATATTTAAAAATCTCACAAAGCCCCGCTGAAGTTCTGATGTCGTCCATCCAGGATGAGCGGCTGTAACCGTAGGGTTACCACCTTCTGATTCAAGCCGTCTTTTCAACTCATAAGCAAAGTAGAGATTCGCCAATTTGCTATCTGCGTACGCTGTAAAGTTGCTGTACTTTCGTTTCTCCCAATTCAGATCATCCAAATCGATTTTCGAGGACTTATGAGCTCCAGCGGAAACAACCACCACTCGGGAGTCTGGTGTTTTCTTGAGCGTCTGGATCAAATGACCGACCAATGCAAAGTGACCTAAATGATTCGTACCCATCAGTATTTCAAATCCATCACCAGTCTTGGCATAAGGGCACGCTACTCCTGCGTTGTTGATCAGCAAATCAAGTCTGTTGAACTTAGCCAAAAACAGCGAACTGAACGCTTGAATTGAACTAAGACTGGAAAGATCCAACGGCATAACCAAAATATCTGCATCTGAATAATCTGCTCGAATTTCCTCTGCAACCTTCTCGCCTTTTGATACGTTTCTAACAGCAAGTATCACAGTCGATTGTTTTTGTGCCAGCACTCTTGCCGTTTCCTTGCCTATACCGCTGGTCGCCCCTGTAACGACAGAGACCCTGCCTTTTTGATTGGGTATGTCGTCAGCACTCCAAGGTTTTCTTGACATGAATCTTCACTCCTCAAACTTTATGATGAATTAACAGTTTCGAAACAAAACATAGAGCCGATGCAATTGAATTTGACCGCTTCGCAATCGATAGAGGAATTTTAGGAGGTATGGTCAAAAGTAGCAGTGCACAAAACTGCAAGAGTTGTATACGAAATAACGAATGGAGCCGATTTGAAGTTTTGTATACACATGGCGACAATTCGTGCACTGATTTTTCAGTTCAATTACACCATAATGTGCTTAAGAATGAGGTCTATGCAGCTAAAGGTCACTCTGCAAGGTTAAGCGATGAAAAAATTCCATTTTGACACCATTAAAGAACTCAATGCCGTCCTAGGTACTCGTCCACCAGAGCGCCCTTTAGTTGATGTAATGAAACTAAATCCAAACAGTGATGACAATCAATTGCTCAGTGGTGACATGATTTCACTCACCACCAGTTTTTACGCGATATCATTCAAACACATCACTTCAGGTGAGGTCATGTACGGTCGTACCAAATATGATTGTTCAAATGGAACGATGCTTTTTATTGCTCCTGGTCAAGAACTGACCGCCAGCGGTATCGCAATTGACTCCGTAGCTCGCACAATCTGCTTTCACCCCGATTACATTCGAGGTCACAAGCTGCACGATGAGCTTAAGCAATATCAATTTTTTAATTATTCGGTTAACGAAGCTCTACACCTTTCACCAAAGGAAGAGCAACATATGGCCGCGATGTTTGATGCGCTTGAGGCAGAAAATAACAATAATCTAGATGCCTTTAGTAAAGACCTCATTTTGTCTCAAATCGGTACATTATTGATGTATGCCAATCGCTATTACCACCGCCAATTTATGATGCGTAAAGAGGCTGACACCTCCGTATACGATCGCTTTTCAACGCTTTTAGAGGCTCGCTTAGAAACTGTCACTCAAGAGTCAGCCGCAATCCCTGATGTAGAAGAGCTTGCTCAGGGTATGAATATGACCAGTCGATACCTAAGTGATGCCCTGAAAGCTGAAACAGGTAAGACAACTAAGGACTGGATTCATTATGCGCTAATTGATAAGTCGAAAGATCGCTTACTCTCTAGTAAGGATTCAGTAGCGACTATTGCCTACCGCCTAGGTTTTGAATACCCGCAGTATTTTTCGAGATTATTCAAAAACAAAGTAGGGATGACACCTTCAGAATATCGAACAGAGCATACTCGTCATTGAAAGCTTTTATCCAGTTCTGACCGATCTACTCTAACAAAGCTATGTCCAAAACTTTGTTAGCTGAAGTGGGTTAACAAAGGGCATTTAACTCGAGACAAACAGGTAACCTGAGTGTTCGAATCGGTAGAGCTTTAAGGAGTCTTATCAATAGACTAATTTTCAGCGATAAATCGGTTGGCGATTTCGGTTTCTTGCTTAATCATTAACTGATGAGCGGTAAACATATGTTTCTGCATGATGTGTTTTGCTTTCACTGCATCCCCTGAGCGTAACGCTTCCACTAGATCGCGCTGACTTTGAACGCCGGTATGCCATAGCTTGTGGTTACCCGGTTCATAGAGTTTGCGATAAATGGTTAGCTCGGTCAGCATCTGAGCGGTAAATCGAACCACAAACTTGAGCAGCTCGTTTTGAGAGTAACCTGCCAGTAGGTTATGAAATTCAAGCGAAGCGATATGATGTTCTCGCTCTTGGTAGACATCTTCTGGTGGGTTTTGATATTTATCGATTTGTTGGTGTAGCGCTTTAAGCTGCTCTTCACTTAATGTTCCGGCCAATGATGCCGCGATCTCTGGCTCAAGAGATAAGCGCATCTGATACAAATCTGAAATTGAAATGTCTTTAAATAACAGATAGTTGCTTAATAGTGACTGCGCTTTACTCTCGCTCATTTCACTGACAAATACGCCCCCTTTCGGGCCAGTCTTAGTCGTCAGTATGCCTTGCGCTTCCAGAATACGCATACTTTCACGCACGGTGCTTTTTGAGGCATCGAAGGTTTCCATCACTTCTAACTCATTAGGCAGACGATCTCCTGGCTGTAATGCTTGATCAACAATCCAGCTCTTAATGGATTCTGCTAATTGCTGTGTTCTTCTTCCTTTTGCTCTGCTTGCCACGTACCTACTGCCTCACCATTATCCGTACTCATTGAATTTTGACGGAATTTCGTCGAATGTCATCTGTTTTCTGCTCAAAAAGGCGTTCCTTCCCCAAGCAAATTCGTTATGAAACTATCCGATTATTGATCGAATAATACTCACAAAAATGTCAATTTATCATGATAAATAAGTTTAATTTTGTATTTATCATGATAAATTAAAATGAACACGGTCAGAAATAGAACGATTTAACGATGGATAAATTTGTAGAAACGGCGAGCCTTGCATGGGAATGGCTTGAGTCGATAGCTCAATGTAGCCAAACCAAGCAACCAGATATCGAAGGCGTCACACGTTTATGTGCAACGCATGAACATGCTTTAGCAAACGAAAAGCTGCGCGAGTGGATGGTGTTATCGGGAATGGAAGTACGCCTTGATAACGCTGCGAACTTAATTGGTCGTTATCCGAGTGCTAACCCCAATGCGCAAACGCTTCTGTTTGGTTCACACCAAGACACAGTGCCAAACGGTGGTAAATACGATGGTATCTTGGGTGCGGTGCTTCCTGTCGCGTTGATTCACTACTTCCATCAAAACCAGATCGAATTTCCTTTCCATATCGATGTGATTGCCTTTAGCGACGAAGAAGGCACACGTTTTCAATCTACCTTGTTAGGTTCAAAAGCAGTCTCTGGCACGTTTGATCCAAGCATGCTCGACGCACAAGATGCTGACGGCGTAACGATGCGAGAGGCGCTGGTTGCTTTTGGTTGTAACCCAGATTTGATCAGCCAAGATGCGTACAACAAACAAGACGTACTAGGGTTCGTTGAACTGCATATTGAGCAGGGGCCACAGCTAGAGCAAGCGAACTTGCCGGTTGGCGTGGTAACCGCAATGACAGGCATTGAGCGTCATACTTTATCTATCATTGGTAAAGCTAGCCATGCAGGCACAGTTCCTATGGACATGCGCCAAGATGCTCTAGTAGGTGCGGCTCAAGTGATTTATATGTTTGATCAGTTGTGTAAACGTGAGGAAGATCTGGTCGGTGTGGTAGGAAAAATTGCCAACTATCCGAACGGTGTGAATGTTATCTCGCAGCAGACTGATATTACCATTGAGCTACGCTCGCCAAATGACGGTTCGCGCATCAAGGCACGACAAGAAATGCTAGAGAGCATCAACAGCTTAATGGCTCAATACAATCTAGCTTATCGTCATGAACAAACTTATGAGCAATCAGCGGTGACTTGTGCTGATTCGCTTTCTTCTGTTTTGAGTGAAGCGGTTAGCCGTTCAGGCATCACACCTAAACATCTTTATAGCGGCGCCGGACACGATGGCCTAGCGGTCAGCAAACTGACTGACATTGCCATGCTGTTTATGCGCTGTACTGATGGCATCAGCCACCACCCAGACGAAGCAATTCTTCAACAAGACTTAGTGGCAGCCGTCGAAGTGCTGAACCATTTCTGTCTACTCATTAAAGCAAAACAACAATAACACTATCAATGCAGGGGAGTGCGTCAGCGCTCTACCTGCGTGAGCCACTGTGCTCCCGTTTTAGCTTGCAACAATGAACGCTGCAATCAGAGTACGTTCATCCCTATACTAAGGAGATATCTTGTTATGGACATGACAAAGAAAATGGAAACTACCGAAAAAAAGGCATGGTATAAAAACATGCCCGATCCCATGGTGCTGATCTTTATGATCTTGGTCGCCACTTACCTGCTGACGTTTATCGTACCGGCAGGGGAGTTCGAACGTGTAGTTGTGGATGGCCGAACGACGGTAGTTGCAGATTCATTTTCCTATTTGAGCGATGTTCCACCTGTACACTTCTTTGATATTTTTGTAGCAATCCCAAAAGGTCTGATTAGCGCAGCTCCCTATTTATTCATTGTTTTCATCGCTGGTGGTTTGTTCCATATTTTGCAACGCACTGGCGCGTTAGAAAATGCGATTGGCGTAGCGGTTAATAAAGCCGGTGTGAAGAACCGTAACCTGATCATTACTATTGGCACGTTTATCTACGGTTTCTTTGGTGTCGCAGTAGGCTTTGAAAATAACATTGCGCTTGTTCCTGTTGCGGTACTTATCTCGGCTGCTGTCGGTTATTCAAGCCTTGTCGGAACCGTGATGGCCGTAGGTGGCATCGGTATTGGTTTTGCGTTGTCACCAATCAACCCTTATACCGTAGGTGTTGCTCAAGGTATTGCTGAACTGCCTACCTTCTCTGGTGCGTGGCTACGTGTTGTTATGGTTATCGCTTCTTTGGCACTGCTTTCGTACTACATTTGTTCACGTGTAGCCAAAATGGATTTCAAAGAGCCTGAATCAGCAGAAGGGTTGAGCAAAGATTTATCAGACTACCGCCTAGAGAAAACAGACAAGCTGACCTTGGGTGTTTTTCTAGCGGGTCTAGGTGTGATGCTTTACGGCGTGTTTGCTAATGGTTGGTACATTAATGAAATCGCTGGCCTATTTTTGCTGATGGCGATTGTGATTGGTGCCGTTAACGGTTTGGGCGCAAATGGTATTGTGAAGCAGATGATGGAAGGCGCTTCAGGTGTGACAGCTGGCGCATTAGTTATTGGTGTTGCAGCGTCGATTCAAATAGTCCTAGATCAAGCTCAAATCATTGACACTATTGTGAGTGCATTAAGCTCGCTAATACAAGATATGCCAATTGCGATTTCAGCAATTGTGGCCAGTGTCGTACAAGGTGTGATTAACCTGTTTGTTCCGTCTGGTTCTGGTCAAGCAATGGTGACGATGCCAATTCTTGTCCCAGTTGCCGATTTAGTTGGCATGAGCCGTCAGCTGATGATCACCGCTTTCCAAGTGGGTGATGGACTAACAAACCTGATTGTTCCAACTTCTGGTGGCACATTAGCAATGTTAGCGCTTGGCCGTGTTTCTTACGAGCAATGGCTAAAAGCGATTATGCCTTTCATGGTGTTTGTTTACGCACTATGTTGGGTTGCGTTATTTATTGGCCAAATGGTCGGTTACTAAGGCGTTAGAAACGAGATTGTATGACGATTTCACTTATTCATGTTAATCCGAAAACGGGTTTGTCAGCATCGATATCAGCAACGGGAGGCGTAGCCGTAGGAGGTTACGTCAACCATAGTTGGCGGGGTATTGGTGCTTGTGCAACGCAAGGATTGTTTACTAATCCTTGGTACGCAGAGAGCGCAAAACGTAGTCTAGTTAACGGTATGGACGCAGCAGAAGCTGTCGAGCATTTAAAGCAGAGCGATGCTGGATACGAGCAGCGTCAATGCATGGTAATGGATCGACTTGGCAATACAGCGTTTATTCATGGCAAAGAGAACATCCCTCATGTTGGCTCAATCGCCTATCCGAGTATTGCGGTTGCAGGGAATATGCTTGAGAGTGATTTGGTTTTGGAAGCGTTCATTCAAAGCTTTGTCGAGGCTACGACGCTTAACCCAAATTCGGTCTATCGAGGCAACATGCCTGAGTATCGAGTGGGGTATGAAGACACCTTGCCAGAGATTCTTATCGATGCGCTAAGTCAGGCGCTTAAGGCTGGTGGGGACAAACGTGGCACTTACTCAGCGTCGTTAAGGGTTGAGAGTAACACTCGTGCTCCAATTGATATTCGTGTTGATTGGTCAGACGATAGCTTGATTGAAGATCTCACAAAGGTATTGGCAAGGGTCCGAGAAGCGAGCTTTCAAGCGTTTTTGGATAACCTACCAAACTGCTAAAAACCTCCCTTAATAGAAAAACGGACTGGCGTTAACCAGTCCGTTCTCCACCTATTTATAGGTACAACTTCGCAAGCTCATCCCACTTTTTCTTACCGATAACCTTAGTGAGTTCCGCAATTGAAGTTTTAGATAGGTTGTCACCTTTGTTGTAAGTCAGAGTCGGCAATCGCGAATCTAAGCTTTCCCCTTTATTCACTGTGCTCTGGCTTGCCAAAATGCAGGGCCCTTGACGTAGAACAGTGGGTAACATTGGTGCTGTTGTTCCTTTGAAACTAGGTTATTGGCTTCAAGCAGTCCAGTACTAGCAAATGGAAACTTTTGCCCCAATAACGTTTCAGAAAGCATCGCAGTAGTCATCCAATTGTTTAATGTGCAAGTCATGCACATTAGTGTTCAAGCAGCTGCAATATTTGAAAATGCTTTTGGTCCAATTAAGTATGTTCAGCATTTCTTACCAATGAGCAGACCAACATCCTGTTGCTTTATATGTAACAACTGCTTCTTAAGCTTGCTTAAATTCCCAAATTCATAGAATGGTACGTGAAGAACTGCGACAAACCCTGCGTCAAGCATCATGTTGTGCCATTGGCTTCTGCTATTAAAACAGACCCCAACACCGGCGGTATTTGCCCCCATTTTTCTGGCTATCTGAGCCAGCGATTTTGATGAAGTCGATTGATAGATCAAAGCGCTCGGTAAGTTGTGAACAAATTGCCCCTCATAAAAGTTCTCGAACACCACCACGATTCCGTTTTCAGATAGATTTTGAAATGAGCGTTCTAGAGCTTTCTTTTGCAGCATTACCGATTGTTCGTAGCTGTCACTAACAAAATGGTGAAGAACCCAATTAAACTGAATGACATCGAATTTTTCAGCGAAAATAGTGTCTTGAAAGCTAGAACACACTAACTGCTTTCTTGGGTGAGGGTGGTTTTTCTCGATGAGGGACTGTTCTGGCTCAACCAAAGTGACATAGCAATTGGGATAGTGTGACAGAATCTTGTCAGCGTACATGCCATTACCGCCGCCAACATCGAGTAAGTGGAACGGGTGATGGGTGGGGTAAAGCATGTTGAGTTGTTTTACTAAGACAGCAAACATCTCATCGTCTATATACTCGATATCAAACGATACTGTTTGTTCGGGGGTAAGTTTACGTACTACTCCGGTCATAGTGTTTTCTCAGTTAGTAAATCTGAAATCGACGCAAACTTTATACCATTAAATATTTCTATTTATTTCAGCAACTAAAGTTATTTATTGCTTCAAAATTAATGCAATTTTTAATTTGAGACTCAAAATGACAGCAATAAGGGATCGTCTTTTTATTGTGTATCAAGTAGTGCTGTTTGCGTGTTCGATATTCGGATTTTGCATCGAAATAAATATTGGGATCACTCTGACTTTTGGAGATTACTCCACGATTAAATCGGCTCAATGAGTCCTTTTAAATTGATGGCGAGCATGAGACCAGATAGGCTTATTTAACTTGCTTTTGTCCAGTAGTGAGTTTGGAAGGTGAGAGATATAATTGAACATGAACCACGAGTGTAATGGTGTTTGTGACCACCAAGCGATTCTGTCGCCAAACCACTCTGTAGTACTGCAAGTATCAATTTAATCTAGTTGTTAGATTGTAAAAGCAAGGCCTGATAGCCTTGCTTTACATAGTGTGTTTGCGTGCACAAGGATTAGATCAACCTCACCGCAAATGACTCGTAAGGCTTCAGAGTCAAAATATTCTCTAACTTCATAACCTTAGGGTAGTTGCTAATTAGGCTCTCTACATGTTTCCCTATGAGATCTGAACTGAGTTCAATCGATTGTGGCTGATCACTAAAGTTTGAAACCACGAGAACTTGGTCTTGGGCGTTTTCTCTGATGTAAGCAAACACATGTTCATGCTCTGCGGCTAATGGTTTAAATGAACCATCGGTAATAACAGGTAAAGTTTTACGGAACTTCACCAACTTTTTGTAGTGATGGAACACAGAGTTATCGTCCTCTAGCGCTTTTTCAACATTAATGGTTGGATAGTTACTATTTAGCTCGATCCAAGGTTTACCTGCCGTGAACCCTGCATTCTCCAGATCACTCCAATGCATCGGTGTTCGAGCGTTGTCACGACCATTTTCATATATCGCTAGCATCATCTCGTCATGAGACATTCCAGAAGCGATCTTTTCTTTGTAAAAGTTGAGTGTTTCGATGTCTTTGTATTGGTCAATGTTGTCGAAACGGACGTTGGTCATGCCTATTTCTTCTCCTTGATAAATATAAGGCGTGCCTTTTAAGAAATGCAGCGTCGTAGCAAGCATTTTGGCTGATTCAACACGGTATTCTTTATCATTACCAAACTTAGAAACTGCACGTGGTAGGTCGTGGTTATTCCAAAACAACGAATTCCAGCCTTCTCTTGCAAGTTCTGTTTGCCACTTGATCAGCACTTCTTTTAGGCCTTTCAGATCTAGAGCACAAGGTACCCACTTATCACCGTCTTGCCATGTTTGCGTGATGTGTTCAAATTGAAACACCATCGACAGCTCTTCTCTGTTTGGATTGGAATAGAATTTCGCCAGCTCAGGCGTTGCCCCCCAGGTTTCCCCAACAGTCACAAGGTCAGTTTTACCAAATGTGGCTTTATTCATTTTATGCAGACGCTCATGAAGCGTCGGGCCATTCACGCTGATTTTTCGATCAACATCCTTGCCAATTAGGTCAATTACATCGAGGCGAAAGCCTCCAATTCCTTTTTCGATCCACCAGTTCATCATGTCGAAGACTTCTTCATGAACCTTTGGATTATCCCAATTGAGATCCGGCTGCTTTTTAGCAAACTCATGGAAGTAGAACTGGTTGGTTGGTTCATGAAATTCCCAAGCGCTACCACCAAAAGTAGACTGATGGTCGGTGATTTCATCACGCCAGATATAATAATCTCGGTATGGGTTGTCTTTCGATTTACATGCTTCGATGAACCACTGGTGTTCATCAGAAGTGTGGTTAACTACCAAGTCCATCACGATACGGATGTCCCTACGCTTCGCCTCTGCAATCAACGTGTCCATATCGTCCATCGTGCCGAACTCTGGAGCGATGGCTTGGTAGTTAGAAATGTCGTAACCGTTATCATCCATCGGGGACTGATAAACAGGGGAAAGCCAGATTACATTGACGCCAAGTTCTGTTAGGTAATCCAGCTTGGTAATGATCCCTGGAATATCACCAATACCATCGCCATTGGAGTCACAGAAGCTTCTTGGATAGATTTGGTATACAACCGCATCATGCCACCATTGTTTTAATTCCATAATCATCACTCTCTTTAAATTCGGTCGATTCACATCGACTATAAGGAATGAGTATGAAATTAGATAATAGATATAAATCACCCATGTAATAGAAAAAATCTATGGGATGGGTAAAACCATGCGCTTGCTAGCATTTTTGTGAGGTTTTCACTAATTCGCGCATGGTTAGAATCTGTGAATCGCTTCACACTTGGTCATTGGATACGTTGTTGAGCTGCCTCTGTAATTTTCATAATCACAGACTGAAGGTGTTCACTTTGTGCTTTTTCTTTTATCACATAGAGTCCAATGGTGGATGCTTCAATGGGTTTTTCTAAGGTAAGCGGAACAATGCCGAGCTCGGCAAAAAAGCCTTTCATTGCCATTGGGTACGTGAAAAGAGCATCGCTTTCAAGCAGGCGGTCAATGACGACCATTAAGGAATTAGTGTAGTGCACGGTAGATGCGCTGTAGGTAAAACTACTCTCTAAGCTATTTAATGTTGAAAGGTCGTTAAGCAGGTATGTAAGCTTTTTGTTTGGGTGGCCGATATTGATGATAGGGAAGCGAGCGAGTGCCTCATTGTTGACCACCGTGCCGATTAGGGGGTGAGTTTGATTTACGTAGATGTAGTCTGCTTGAGAGAACATTGGAAAAAAGCTCACTTGTCCGGAACGAGTTAATCCTTTTAACTCGTGACCGATGAACAAATCTATTTCGTCTGATAGTAATTTATCCATCAAGTACACTTGATTTCCCACATCAACATTAATATTTGCTTGAGGGAAATTGTCGGCATATTGCTGAATAACATCTTTCATAAATAGTGCCCACCAAGCATCTCCAGTACCTACGCGGATCTCTTTTTGTTGATGAAGGGTGAGGTTATCTAGGCTTGAGAGCATGCTTTCTTGAATATGTCGCATAGCCCTCGCTTTTTCAAAAACAATCTCACCCGATTCAGTCAGGCGTATTCCCCGAGCAGTTCGTTCAAAAAGGGTTGTACCCAATTGTTGCTCGTACTTTTTCATATTGTGGGTAAGGGTTGGTTGGCTTACACAGAGCTTTTTTGCCGCGACAGTCACAGATAAACAAGACGCGATTTCTAGAAACTGTTCCATAAATTTGTGCATGATCACACCTAGGGTTTAGTTATAGATTTTTTCTATAATAACGCGATTTAGAATGTATTTCTAAATTGATACTTTGAGCGCTATCTTATTTTCATCCTTTGTACCCAACCTTTAGGTGACCCAATGAAAAAGAATAAGATTTTGCTAGCCATGGCTGCGTTAGCATCTGCGGCATCTGTAAACGCTCAGGCTGATACGATTAAATGGGAGTGTGATTACTCGTTTAATCATAAGAAAGCATATTGTGAGTATGTTCAAGAACGCTTTGAATCTGAAACTGGTCATAAACTTCAGTTTGTAGAGTTACCGCCTGCCTCTGATGAAAAGCTTGGCATCTATCAGCAGTCATTTGCGGCAAAGAGTGCTGATGTAGTGGATGTATTCCGTATTGATACGGTATGGCCTGGTCTTTTTGCAAGGCACTTATTGGATCTCACTCCTCATTTTGAGTCTCGCCAAGGTGAGTTTTTTAAAGGGGCTTGGGATAACAACGTTGTCGATGGCAAATTAGTGGCTTTACCTTCTATGCTTGATGCTGGCTTGTTGTATTACCGAAAGGACTTACTTGAGAAGCACAACCAAACACCACCTCAATCTTGGCAAGAGCTCAAAGCTACGGCTGAACTGATTCAAGCGAAAGAACGAGAAGATGGTCAAAAAGATTTTTGGGGGTTCGTATTCCAAGGTAAGGCCTATGAAGGGTTAACTTGTGACGCCCTAGAGTGGGTGAATTCATACGGCGGCGGTAGTGTTGTTGAAAACGATGGCACCATTTCAATCAATAACCCACAAGCAGCTGAAGCGTTAGACATGGCAGCTTCTATGGTCGGCAACATCTCTCCTAAAGGTGTACTGGGTTACATGGAAGAAGAAGCTCGCGCGGTATTCCAAAATGGTGATGCCTTGTTCATGCGTAACTGGCCATACGCTTACGTTTTAGGCCAAGGCGATCAAAGCCCGGTGAAAGGCAAGGTTGGCATTATGCCTCTTCCGTCAGGAACTGAAGGTGGCAGCGGTGCTGCAACGCTTGGTGGTTGGCAGTGGACGGTGAATGGTTATACGAAGAGTCCAGAAGCAGCAGTGCAATTGCTTGATATTATCACTAGCCCAGAAGCGCAAAAGATGCAGTTCAAACATGGTGGGGATAGCCCAACGTTGATGTCACTGTACGATGATCCTGAAATCCTAGAGATCGCACCACACATGTCTGAATACAAAGACATCTTTGCTGCGGCGGTTGCTCGTCCTGCCGCTCCAACAAAGCGTCAATACGCGAAGGTATCCAAAGCGTTCTACAACGCGTCATTTGATGTTCTTACTGGTAAATCAACAGGTGAAGAAGCGGTTGCTTCGTTAGAAAAACGCCTGAAACGTGTGAAAGGTAAGAAGTGGAAGTAATCCACGCTCTTCGCTCAACCTGCTGATACGCTCAGCAGGTTGTATCAATCTTCTCAAGGGTTATTGATTTATGGATACAACAATTCACACTTCTTCCGCTAAGAAACCTTCCAAGGTCGGCGATAAAAAGAAGTTTAGTCTTCAAGAAAAACGAGCACGTTCGGCTTACTTCCTTGTCGCACCTGCATTGATTCTTCTATTTGGTGTTGCTGGTTGGCCACTTATTCGTACATTCTTCTATAGCTTTACGGACGCTGCACTTGATGCTCCAGATGATTACAGCTTTGTAGGTTTTGAAAACTATTTCACCATGTTTGAAGGTGAGGCATACGGCGTATTAGCTGATGCTCTTTGGTGGCAAGCGGTCGGTAACACGCTTTGGTTCACTTTCTGGTCCGTGTCCTTCGAACTTGTACTTGGTTTGCTATTTGCTTTATTGATGAATCAGAAGTTCAAAGGGCAAGGCCTGATTCGTGCAGCCATTTTGGTTCCATGGGCGATTCCTACCATTGTAACGGCAAAAATGTGGGGCTGGATGTTCCATGATCAATACGGTGTGATTAACCATGTGTTGACCTTTTTGGGCTTAATCGATGAAAAATTGGCTTGGATTGCAGAGCCTGATCTTTCTATGTGGGCAGTGGTATTTGCCGATGTATGGAAGACCATTCCTTTCATGGCGCTGATGTTACTCGCAGCATTGCAAACGGTACCTGCAGATCTCTATGAGGCTGCCCGTGTTGACGGTGCCACCGCTTGGCAGAGATTCTGGCGAATCACACTCCCGTTAATTATGCCCGCGATGGTTGTGGCACTTATCTTCCGCATCATGGATGCACTACGAGTGTTTGACCTTATCTATGTATTGACCTCCAACAGTGAAGCGACGATATCGATTTCAGGCTATGCGCGCGACCAAATCATCTCCTATCAAGAAATGGGAGCCGGCTCTGCCGCATCGGTATTGGTATTCATGTTAGTAGCAGGTATTGCGGTTTCATTCTTATACGCAAGCCGTATGCACAAACTCGAGGATTAATGATGAAACTTACACGTAAACAGCAATATAACGCTCATCAAGTGATGCTGTATGTTGCATCCACTATTGTCACGGTATTTTGTGTCTATCCGTTTTACAACGCGATCATTACCTCGCTAAAAACGGGGAACGACTTGTTTCAGGTGTCGTTTCTACCGACTTCGTTTGAGTGGCAAAACTACGCAAGTGCGCTGCTTGATAATGGCGTCGCGAAGAGTTTGCTCAACTCATCAATTGTAGCTGGACTAACCGTTGGAGGATGCCTGTTAGTGGCTATCGTCGCATCTTTTGCTTTGGCGCGTATTCGTTTTAAAGGGAAGCAGGGGATTTTGCTGACTATTCTTTGTGTATCAATGTTCCCACAAGTCGCCGTATTGACGGGGATGTTTGAGTTGATTCGCTTCCTTGGTCTATATGATTCACTATTTTCGCTTGTGATTTCTTACATGACATTTTCTCTGCCTTTCACCATTTGGGTACTGACAACGTTCATGAAAAACATGCCAAAAGAGTTAGAGGAAGCAGCCATTGTCGATGGTGCAAGCACTTGGGTCATCATCACTAAGGTCTTTGCTCCTATCATGGCTCCTGCGTTGGTCACCACCGGTTTACTGGCGTTTGTTGGTGCATGGAATGAATTCATGTTTGCAATTACGTTCACCATCTCACCAGAGAATCGCACAGTTCCAGTGGCGATTGGCATGATGCAGGGAACGTCTCAGTTTGAATTGCCGTGGGGAAGCATCATGGCGGGTTCCGTCATCGTGACGTTACCGATTATTGCTCTGGTACTCATCTTCCAAAAACGCATTGTTAGCGGTTTAACGGCCGGTGCAGTGAAAGGCTAATCGCCCTCAATAGCAGTATTGAATTAGTAAGAATTAAGGAATTTATTATGTCTCAACTTAGCTTAAAGGGCATTTGCAAACGTTATAACGACAATGCCACTATTATCCCAAATCTCGATCTAGACGTGAACAGTGGTGAGTTCATTGTGATTGTTGGTCCATCCGGTTGCGGAAAATCGACTTTACTACGCATGATTGCTGGCCTTGAAGATATCACTGATGGTCAGATGATGATCGACTCTAATGTGGTGAATGACGATTCACCATCAGAGCGCGGTATTGGTATGGTGTTCCAATCTTATGCACTCTACCCCCATATGAACGTTCGTAAGAATATGGCATTTGCGTTAGAGTTGGCTGCTCTTCCTCAAGAAGAAATTGATCAACGCGTCGATAATGCGGCAAAAATCCTTCAATTGGAGCCTTTATTGGAACGTAAGCCTAAAGATCTTTCTGGTGGTCAGCGTCAGCGCGTGGCAATTGGTCGCTCGATTGCTCGGGAGCCTAAACTGTTTTTGTTTGATGAGCCCTTGTCTAACCTGGACGCAAGCTTGCGGGTGCAGATGCGTATGGAGATTGCAAACCTACATAAGCGTCTTAAATCGACCATTGTTTATGTCACTCATGATCAGGTTGAAGCGATGACTCTGGCTGATCGCATCGTTGTGCTAAACGCGGGTAATATGGAGCAGGTTGGTACACCGCTTGAGCTGTACGATCATCCTAGCAATTTGTTTGTGGCTCAGTTTATTGGCTCTCCAAAGATGAACACCACACCTGTGACTATCGATGATGTCACTAGCTCTGATGTGACCGTCTGTATGTCAAACAATACACGACTTACATTACCGATTTCGGTTCCACGAGAAGATCTTGGGAAACAGGTGCTGTTAGGCGTGCGCCCTGAGCATTTAGAGTTTTCTGCGTCAGAAAACAGTAATGAGGTGTTATTTGTCGAGCAAATGGGTAATGAGACTTACCTTTATGTAGATACTGGCGACAAAGAACCTTGGGTCGTAAGAAAGGGTGAACGAGATTTAACTCGTGCGGGAGATAAGATATCGCTGACGATAGACCCATTGTGTTGCTACTTGTTTGACGAGAAAGAGGTTGCCTACCAACGTTTGCAAGTTCCGACCAAGCAGTAAATACACGGAACGTTGCTAGGGTCTGTTGACCTTTCGAGCTGGTTTTTGCAGCAGTTTGTGGGAAATTTCTACAAGGCAGAGGCTTTGATGTGTAGCTAGCCTACATGAGAAGCCGATAACGCAGTAGAAATGAAGCACAAACGCTGCCCGAAGGGTTCGGCTAAAATCGTTTTATGCTTTGTTAAGGGGTATTTACTTAGAGTGACTAGGCTACACACCCCTTGCCGCGCCTAAAACGATTTTATCTCGAACAAAATTTAACCTCGAAAGATCAACAGACCCTACACAATTCTATCTTTTTCAGAACCTAAACACTCATGATGAAATCTGCCCTGATTGATGAGAATCAGCAGAGCAAAATCCCATTTCTTAGCTAGTTAAACCGACTTCTCATCATTAACAGCAAGAAATAACCACTGCCCAAAATGGCGACCAATGTACCTGAGGCAATACTGAATGGATAGATAAGGATTTGACCAATCCAATCAGACCACACCTTTAAGGTAATGCCGTTCTTAACACCTACCGACACCTTTTGTAGGAGCGGAGTCTAGCTTCATACTTAGAATACAAGCATCAAAGTCAAAAGGCAGCGAAGGTGTGATCTCGCTGCCTTTTTGTTGATGAAGCTAGTTCATCTTTTCCTCAGTGTTAACCACTTGCGTTGAGGCTAAGCGGTTATTTCTTCGCGATCTTTTTAAATCGTGTTGGCTGCCACTGATCATTCTTTAACTCATCTGAAGGTGCATACATCCTCAGAATGGCGTACCAAGAGTGATCGGGGATCGGTAAGAAATTAGGATTATCCTCTTGGCCTTCGGTGTCAGAGCTCATGTAGATAGTGTAAGTACCATCCTCGTTTGGTACTAGCGTGCGATCGCCCCTAGAGTGTCGATTAATGCTGTTCTCTTCCATTAAACGAGTCTTACCACTGTAGGCGGTGTATGACCAAAAACCTTCGCCCTCAATGGGTGGTGCATCGAACGTCACTGTGTAGTCATATTTGCTGCCATCCAACGGTTCGCCATCCGAATCGACTAAGTCACCCGAATACATTGTATGCTCGGCTGGCAGTCCCCACTGACCCATAAATGTGCCGTAAGCGTGTTGATAGCTTGGTACTTGGATCATTTCA
Organism: Vibrio maerlii; assembly: GCF_003415655.1. Taxonomy (GTDB): domain Bacteria; phylum Pseudomonadota; class Gammaproteobacteria; order Enterobacterales; family Vibrionaceae; genus Vibrio; species Vibrio maerlii. Next base: position 420,683 of record NZ_QRHC01000002.1, on the reverse strand, counting down.
TCACGTGTACCTAACACATCTCTAGAATCATCAAACCCCGAGTTGTGAATGCGGTTAAGGCCTCTTTCCTTTCCTATTTCAATCATTGACTTGTCGGCGCTGAGATAGCTATCAGGGTTAGATTGACCTAAGCCTAATAGGGCAAATAGTTCGAGTAGTTCTTGATCGTGCTCTCTCATTGTTCCCTCCGAAAGCACATAGTTGGTTCTTTGCACCCAGTTACTTTTTTCAGGGTCTGGGTATTGTCTTGCCTTTGGTTCAGGGCCTTTTTGACCTAAGAATTCTGAAAGCGTGCGCACGTTCCATTGGTCTTGTAGTTTTTGTGCGATTTTGGAGTCTTCACCACCAATATCCATGACGCGGCCCATCATCTTCACAAGTGGGTGCTCCACATAGATCACTTCATCGACGCTTTCTGGAACTTCACCCTCCCAACCTTCTAGTGCGTACATGAACATACCCCCTTCAGTCCCACGTTGTGGGGAGCCGAACGCAGAGTCAGTAAAGTGCTGCATGTTCATGGTGTGAAATAGCCAGTATCGACCGTCATCATGATCTGGGATGCTAATGATCACCGGCTCTGCCGCAACATCCATCCAGCCCATAATATGCAGTGTGTCATTGTTTATGGTTGGGTGTGCTGTGTAAGTATGGTCTGCGAGAATACGGATGTTTTGAAACTGATTAAGTGGGTAACCTGTTTTTACAACTGTCTCATAAAAATACTTGTAGGCTTCATCGATGGAGAATGCGTACTCGTATGCAAGTTGGGCAAGCTTCTCCTTGTCTTGTTTTTCAAAGGCCTTCGTAGCGATATCCAGTCGCACGCTCTCTTCTGCATTGGCAAATGTATTGAATCCACACATAAGGCTGCTAGCAAGCATCAGTGCGGCAAGTTTGTTTTGTTTAGGTTTGTTCATTATTTATCTCCTCAATGCTGCTACAGTTGATAGTTGAATTCGATGCGATGATCACCATTGGAAAAGTCGGTGTTTTCAGTCCAATTCGCAAAGTAACGGACGTTAAACCTAGGGTTGATTTGATACGAAAGCGCAAACTCATGAGTCAAAACGCTATCATCACCTTCCATCCCGTATTCGGTGTAATTGTCGTCACCAGAAAGAGTCGATTTGTACATTGGGTTGTAGTTGAGCCAGATATCATCAGTGAGTGCTAATTTGGCGTATGTTCCCACAACAACGAAGGTGCCAGGGAAGGTGTATCCCCCCATTTTAGTTCCATCTTTAAGCGTATTGTTGGCATAAGCGACGCCCGCTCCAGCTAGGGGATAAAGACTCACTGGGCCCAGCGAAGGTAATGCTCGAATCAAACTGTATGACGCTGACCCTGTTTCTTGTTCTGCGTTATAGGAGATATCAATTTGGGAGCCTTTGCCTGTTGTGAGGTCTGCTCGGAAGTTACGGAAGCGAATCGAGTCGATACTGTCATCTCTCAGGGATTCATCGCTATTAAATCCGACGACTTCCCCCAAAACGCCTTTGACCTCAATAATGTTCATTCCGGCGAGACCTTCAACACCGGTATCATACGTTTGGCCGACTTTTAGGTTCAGGCCTTTATCTGTGATACCTCCACCCACTTGGGTATAAACCGATAGCGGGTCAGACATGTCTTGAACATCATCGCCCGCTAGGGCAACAGGTACACTGATGGCAGGAAGCAGCCAAAATAGTCTTTTTTTCATGGTTTATCTCTTACTTGACGTTTACTGCTTGATCACTTGTGGCATTGAATAGCTGTTATTGAGGACAGCTTGAGTTGGCTCATAAAGGCGTATATGCAGGTAGAAGTCATCTTTGGGCGCGGGTAGCCAGTTGCAGCTTTCATCGATTGGACGCTCATAGCCAATACAGATGGGTAGAGAACCGTCGTTGGCATACTTCAACTCATCTTTGCGGTTGGTTGAGATGGAGTAACGGTCTATCTCGTTTTCTACCATGAACAAATTTTTGGCGTCATACATGGTTAAAGACCAAAATGCGTCTGCTGGTGCATCGGCTGGCATGACCATTTTGTAGCTATGTTGACCAGAAAGTTGTTCGCCATTCGCATCGGTATAGCGATTAGGATAAAGCGCACGCTCAGGCACATTGAGACCCGCAGCTCGTAGGTTGATACTGGCTCGGCTTAAGAAATCGGTACCGTAGCGGCCGCCTTCAAACATCATTGACCAGCCATTATTGGTGGTGCCAACATCGCGGCCTGCGTAGTGGATAATTTGATTCGCCGATTTTAATGCCCGACGTAGACCACGTTGCTGTTCTTGCGAGAGGTCTTGAGCCGAGAATGGCGATTCTCCTCCAATACCGATGTAGTCAAATTGATCCACGATGACGGCATCTTCTTTGATTGGGTTCTTGCGTAGTTCACGGTCAATGAGAGCAAACCACTCCAGTCCCTGTGGCTTTGCCATCGGAGGAATGCGGGAAGTAGCAGCTTTTAACTCGACTGGAGGGTGATCTTTACCTAACTCAGCGACTGGATAGCTAATAAACCGATCATGAACTTGTAGGGCCTCAGGTAGGTCTTTATCGCCAGAAACGCCTGTTCGGTGGATAAGCCAAACATTGTCTGTTCTGGATTCAACGACTTTATCAATGCCCTCTGGAACTGTGCCATTCCAGCCTTCTTTGACCAGTAGGACTTTTGCTCCCTGTTTTCCAGTGTTGCCTTGGTAGAGATCTTCAATGGAGTCTGAGTAGGCATCGAGCAACTGAACGATGTAATAGCGTTCGTTTGTCGGTGGGACCTCTAGCACTATTGGACCTGATTGGTCTAAATCATAGTGAGCTTGAGAATAGAGAGTATCGTTATTGACGGTAGGGACAATGCGATCTTGAGGGCCTGACAGCACACGAGTTTTTCCCATTTGGTTAATGGGAGCCATCGCATTATTCATGGGCGCGTCAACCGAGGTAGACGTTTCTCTTACCGCCGCGACAGTAAGCGGACCTGCACCATAGATAAGTGCTTGTATCCCCAAGCTATAAGCTAACTCCTCTTCAGCAGAAACGGCCTCGTTTGCTAAAATAGGTGTACTCATAACAGAGAATATCGATAGAGCTAATATCGACTTTTTCATCATTTGCCTTCTAGAGTAACTAATTTAATTGGTTACTCATTTAAGCAGGGAGAAAGCAAACCCCAAATCGATAAGAACGTATAGTCTCTATTATGATTTTTAATATCCTACTGCGCCTGTAGAGTTAGGTCAGTAGAGATTGAGCCTGATGATGGAGCCACTTAGTGAGTGGATCATGTCGATTTCTCTGATGAGTGAATAGAGACAGTGGGCGAAGATTAGCCTCCGCCGGTAGCTCTGATGGGATGGGGATGTAACTGAACCGTTCATCTAAATTTTTGACTAGGTATTTGGAGATAATGCCCAAATAGTCGCTGCTCTCAACCAAGTTGAGCATCACCATGACATCACTGGTTCTAACGCTGACCTTTTTCTCCACACCTAGAGAGCGAAATATTTGCTCACTGCTGGAGCTGCTTGAGTCACCATAAACAAGATTCACGCACAATGGGAATTGAAGGACTTCACCGAGCCCGGCTCCTTGATTTAGGGGATGGGATTTACGCATGACAAGAACAAACTCATCGTTGCCAACCTCTTTTTGTAGAATGTTCTTATTGGTTTCCATCGTATTTGCACTAAAACCCCAACACTTGCGCTTGAGTTCTATATCACGCAGGGCATCGAAGCCCCAGTGATAGCAATCAACCGTGATATTTGGTGCTGCTTTAGACAGCTGACTAACTAGAGGCGCAGCAATCGTAGACATCAAAGGTGGAGTAAAAACCAGCGTGATTTCACCAGAGAGTTTACTTATATCCCAAGATTTCTCATCAACATAAAGTGCGTCAAGGCCATCAAGTAACCCAGCCAAACCCTGTAATATTTGCTGGCATCGAAGAGTCGGTTCTAACTGGTTTTTATCACGAACAAACAAAGGGTCGTTAAACTGATCGCGTAATTTCCTCAGCATCACACTGATCGTTGGTTGGCTGACGTTTAACCTTCTCGCTGCAGCAATCGTCTGTTTCTCTTCATTGAGTACAATCAAGAGCCTAAGTAGGTTGAGATCTTTTGTCATATGAGGGTTTCTAATTCTGATGAGTAGAATTCAAGTATAAATCAAACCTATAGCTAATTTATTAAAAATATTAATAAACGCTATATGCCTAACAAATGCCTAATTCACTTAGTATCTCTGTGTCCTTTACTGGAGAGATATTATGAAACGTCTTAACAAATTTGCAAAAACAGCGGTAGCAATCTCTATTGCCACTGCCGCAACAATGAGTGCTCCAACTGCATTGGCGAAGGCTCCGAATATTGTCACCATCATGCTCGATGATGTCGCACCAATGGACCTATCCGCCTATCACCGTGGCTTAGGGGCTGTGAGAACGCCGAATATTGATCGCATCGCTGAATCTGGAGTGATGGTCAGTGATTACTATGCTCAATCAAGCTCTACTGCCGGCCGAGCAGCCTTCATTACAGGCCAGTATCCATATAGAACGGGTTTAACTTCGGTTGGCCAGCCGGGTTCTAAACTCGGTATGCGCCAAGAAATCCCGACTCTCGCCGAGCTACTGAAACAAAAAGGTTATGCGACTGTTCATGTAGGCAAATCCCATTTAGGCGATAACAACTCACATTTACCTACGGTAAACGGTTTTGAAGAGTATTACGGCTTCTTATATCACCTTAACGTGATGGAGATGCCTGAGCAGCCAGAATTTCCTAAAGATCCTAATTTTATCGGTATTCCGCGCAACGTGATTCACTCAGTGGCAACTGATACGCATGACAGCACAATCGACCCACGCTTTGGTGAAGTGGGTAAACAAAAGATCACAGATAAGGGTGCGCTAGGCAAAGAGCGCATGAAGAAGATTGACCAAGAGTTCCTTGAGTTTGCAACGGACTGGCTGGATGGGCATGAGAAAAAGAATGACGACCAGCCTTACTTTATGTGGTTTAACCCATCACGCATGCACACCATTACTCATGTTGGTGAAGAGTATTCTGGCGCGAGCAATACGTCGACTTACTATGATGCGGTGATGGAGGTGGATCAGCAGATCGGCGTTTTACTCGATAAGCTTGAAGAGAAGGGTGAGCTCGACAATACCATTATCATGTTCACCTCTGACAACGGGGTTAATCTTGATCACTGGCCTGATGCTGGTGCGGCTTCATTCCGTGGCCAAAAGGGCACTACATGGGATGGTGGTTTCCGAGTTCCTATGTTGGTGAGTTGGCCTGAGAAGCTTCCTCAGGGGACTTATGTTGACGGTATGATGTCGGCAGAAGATTGGCTGCCAACACTAATGGCTGCGGCAGGGGAGCCCAACATTAAAGAGCAACTGCTTGCTGGAAAGATGGTTGATGGTAAAAAACGCGTCGCCCACATCGATGGTTACAACCAGATGGACATGCTTGCAAATGGAGGGGAAAGTACACGAAATGAATTTTTCTTCTACAACGAGGGTGACTTAAACGCGGTGCGTGTCAACGAATGGAAGGTGCACCTGAAAACCAAGACCACATGGACCGAGCCTGCAAAAGCGTGGCCATTTGGTGTGTTGGTTAACATTAAAGCCGACCCGTATGAACGCTCCCCAGATACCCATGGCTGGTACCACTGGATGAAGCAGAAGTCTTGGGTACTCCCATACTTCTATAGTGCGATCGGTGAGTATCAGAAGTCACTCAAAGAATACCCACCAATTCAGAAAGGTACCGGTGTAGGTATGGGAAATGACACCATTGAATAACGAGTGAGAGTAATCACGCTGCTCCTTGAGTAGCGTGATTATTGGCTTTAAAAAACACAGGGATTGTATGAATTACCGATAACAAACACGCAGAGAATAGTGATGACACAAACACTCCCATTCAGCTTAACTCTCAAACCTGTTGGTTCAACCTGCAATCTAGATTGTAGCTATTGTTATTACCTAGCTGGTGACACGGGCTGTGGCTCACCAATGGATTTCCGTACCCTCGATAAGAGCATCAAAAATCATATTCAATCCCAGCCGAAGCATGCGAAAGCGGTGGATTTTATCTGGCATGGTGGAGAACCTCTGCTTCGTGGTCGTGACTTCTACCTACACGCTTTTCAGCAGCAACAACATTGGGCTGGTAATAAGAGTATCGCCAACACCTTTCAAACGAATGGCACCCTGATCAATCATCAGTGGGCACAGCTGTTTAAAACCCACAATGTGATGGTTGGGGTCAGTATTGATGGGCCGAATTTACTTAACGACATCAGTCGAATCGACAAGTCTGGTCATTCTAGCTTTGAGAAAACAGTGCGTGGAATCAATCTGCTCAAAGAGCACGAGGTCGAATTCAACACTCTTACAGTAATAAATAATCGTACCTACCATCATGGGGCAAAGATCTATCAGTTTTTGAAAGACACCGGCAGCACATATCTGCAATTCCAACCCTGTATTGACCATGAGCTTGATCGACGTTCTGACTACGATTGGTCGCTAAATGGCGAGCAATGGGGACGGTTTCTGTGCGATGTGTTTGATCAGTGGTGTCAGGAAGACATTGGCAAGGTTCATGTTCAGTTCTTTGAAAACTGCTTAATGATGCTGATGGGTCACCCAAGTCAGATGTGCCACCACAGCGAGGTATGCGGTCAGCAGCTTATGCTAGAAAAGGACGGGCAAACCTATAGCTGTGATCACTACCATTATGATGATTATCAGTTGGGCAATGCATTAGACAACAGTTTGCAAGAGCTGGTGGCGGGCGGGCAGCAAAGAACATTTGCTGAGAACAAACGCGATAGGCTCAGCCAAACCTGCCTTAGTTGTGACTTTTTGCCTTTGTGTAACGGTGGTTGTCCTAAATATCGAATGAACTTTGAAGAGCAACAACAAGGTGTCAGTCAACTATGTGATGGCTATCGAATGTTCTTTACCTACGCACTGCCAAGATTACTTAAGATGGTGGATGCGATGAATAGGGGTTATTCCGCGAAGTTTTATCAGTTGTTTTAAGTGAGTTTTTTCGTTGAGAACCTATAGGGGCAATGGCGCTACTGTAGTTATGTTATCTAGTGGAAGGCTGATTTTGGCTTACAGGTTAGAGGTAGAGGCTTTGTTCTAACTAGGTAATCCGCTAGGTGCAAATTTAGTAGGACATGTAAAACAGCCTTGTCCATTGATGTGTTGGCGTGATCACCACTAGCGCGTTTGTACCCCTTTTCGGATTAGAAACTCATTGTCCTATAGCTATCATAGTGTGTCACTGTTGGGGCCTCTTGCCAGCTAGAATCTGTGTTCTTCACACTTTGTTGATGAGCGTTTGACCTATATTTTCTATACAGTGTAATGTCGGGTGAAGTGGGAACTTACTTACGTTTTATTTTGAAAGTGGTTGAATTCATAAGAGTTCGTTTTTGGCCAGTTTCGTAAAGCCGAATAAATGGAGTTATTCAAATTTTGTCTTTTCTCTACACTGCCTTTGAACAGGTAACCCAGCGCAATCATCAATCTGATATGACTCGACTACCGATGAGTATACTTGTGACGCTGACTGATTCTTCAAGAGGCAAAATTATCAGTGAAGTCAATCAAGCCATAGAGTCCTTCTTATTATCTGTAAGAGACACAAATACATTGGCCGAACAAGTAGAGGTCGCGTTACTGGAGAGTCGTGAGTACGTGACGGTTCATAGCCCTTTGAAGCCTATCAATCAAACCATATTTCCATTGTTTTCTGCCAGCAGTGAGCACAGGGCGCTAGGTCAGGGGCTTGATGTTGCGATTAACATGCTCAGAACCGCAGTAGCAGAGAGTAAGCAAAAAGGGCACACTTGCCGACGGCCATGGTGTGTAGTCATCACTGATGGCCAAGCTAGCGATGTATGGGAAGATACCGCCGCTCGATTGAAGGCGTGGAGTGAAGATCGTTCTATTATTCCAGTTATTATTAACGTTGGTGATAAGGAAGATGGACTAGATGAGTACTCCTGTATCCCCACGTGCCATGCAAGTGGTGAGCAACTCAAGGAGATACTCGATTGGGTAAAACAAAGCATTGCACTAGTCGCCTGCGCAAACCCGGGAGACACCGTGCGGTTGTTGTCTCCGCCACAATTTGATGTGCAAACAATATGAGTAAATAATTGGAGCAACAAGGCTCTGAAATTTAAAAGCCAGCTCGCGGGCTGGCTTATGGTGAAACAATAAGGATTACTTGTAGGTCTCAAACAAACCTTGGTTGTAATCGTTGATTGCTTGGTTAATTTCATCCATGGAATTCATCACAAACGGACCGTAGTGAACAACAGGCTCATCAATGGGTTTACCAGCTAGGATCAGAGCACCTGAGTCCCCATTTGCCATTAGGTTGACTACCTCTCCTTTTGATAAGAAACCTAACTGCCCTTCCGATAACGCCAGATCCCCGACAGAGAGCGAACCTTTGTACACATAAATCATCGCATTAAAGTCTTGGTTAAGCGCAGTTTGCAATGTTTGGTTTACCTGAGCTCGCCAATCGATAAAATTAATTGGGGTGCCCGATTTCTCTAATGCACTTTCAACAAGAATGTCATTGATAACGCTGTCTCCCGCCAGCACTCTTACTGTGCCTAACTCTGGCGAAGAGAGTTGTGGGATCATCTCTGGCTGAAAATCGGCATACTGCGCAGGCTCATATTTGTCCGTTGAATGTTGATTAATCCAGATTTGAAAGCCATGGAGCTGCCCTTCATCCATCATTGGCATTTCGCTATGAATAATGCCGCGCCCTGATGCCATCCACTGAGCACCACCACTTCTTAACTGACCAGAATTACCAAGGCTATCTTTATGTTGGAAGTGCCCTTTAATCATGTAAGAGAACGTCTCAATGCCTCGGTGCGGGTGTGATGGAAAACCACCAATGTAATCCTGACTGTCATCAGAGCGAAGCTCATCAATCATCAGGAATGGGGAAAATTGTTTGATGTTAAACCCTGAAATACGTTTGATTTTAACGCCGTCACCATCAGAGGTTGGCTGAGCATTTAGGGTTTTAATTACTTGTCTTACGGTGGTCATATTCTTTTCCTCTTCGGTCAAAAGTCCCGGCTTCGGAGCCGTGTTTTGTTGCGGTGAGGAGATTATAAGAATTGATTAAAATTTGATTAGAGGGGTAAAAAGCAAATGACTTTTCCATCATTGGAAAAGTCAATCTGATCAGAGGTAGGAGGGATTATTTTGTTGAACCTACCCCATTCCTACGGTTTTTAGCCATGCGCCATTTTCGTGGGCGTTAATCCAGTCAATGCAGTGATCGATGTAAACCCGAGTAATACTCGGCAGCAGTTTCTTTCTCGGGTAAACAAGCTTAAAAGTGATGTCTTGCCCATCGTCTACCTCAAATAGCTCGACTAAATCGCCAGCCTCAAGCTCTCGAGCGCAAACCGCAGGAGGAATATTGGCAATCCCTTTTCCTTGAAGTGCAAAATACTTCATCAGGCGGAAATCGTTACTCTTCAAAATCGGTGTTATCGGATAGGCCTTACCATCAAACATCCATGATACATCTTGGTTCGCAGTGCCAACCGATATACAAGAGTGAGAGGCAAGTTCTTCCGGGGAGTTTGGTTTACCGTGCTGCTCTAGATAGTGCGGGGAGGCGACGATCACACGAGTTGAAAGGCAGATCTCTCGTACAATGTAGTTGGGGTTAGTCACAGGCAGCAGTACAAGCGCGACATCAATCCCATCATTCACAAAGTCTACATTGTTTGGCTGACAGGTCACCTCTAAATCAACCAAAGGGTATTTATCTTGAAAACTCTCAAGCACCGGCCACCATGGCTCAAAGTTAATGGGAAGAGAGATCCGGAGTTTACCCTTAAGCTCTTGCTGTTGATTCATCACGGCGAGCAAACCTGCCTCCGCTTCCTCTATGCTGCGCTGGGCAAACTCGTAAAAAGTTTCACCGGAATCAGTGAGTCGTAGGCTTCTTGTCGATCGCTCTAGCAGCCTAAGCTCCAACCCTGCTTCCAATTCGCTGACCTTTCGACTGACGGTAGACACAGGAATATTGAGCGCTTTCGCTGCACCAGAAAATGAGCCTAGCTCAACCACACTCACGTATATTTTTGCCGCGTTATAATCAATCGTCATCTTGGTCACTGTTCCAGTATTCAGCTTGTTCGTCTTTGGTGAATTGAAATGCGTAATCAATGAAGGTGCGCGTTACTCTAGATAGATGTTTTCGGCTTGCATACACCAAGTGGATATCAACGGTGGGTGAAGCGCATTGCGGGAGGATTTCGACAAACTCACCACTGTCAATTTCACTTTGGCGAAACAGCGGCGGAAGCTGCGCTATTCCGAAATCGTGTTTAACAAGATCCCTTAACACACTGAATTCATTCGAGCTTAGGTAGGGGGAGATTTTGATTTTTTCACCGTCTAGGGTCCAATAGGACTCGAACCCAGGATCTTCACGAACGAGGCAGTGAAATTGGCCAAGTTCAGAAGGCGTTTGAGGCTGCCCATGGAGATTTACGTAGTTTTGGGAAGCGACAAGAATAGGGGTCACGGTCGTGATTTTACGACTGATAACCGAAGGATTTTCGCTTGCTTGGTACTGAACAGCAACATCGATATGGTCGGCGATGAGGTCAACTTCTCTTGAAATACCAAGGGTTTGCAATTTCACCTTTGGGTATTTTCTCATAAAGCTCTTTAATCCCTCCCAACCAATCTCGAAGTTAGGAGGTAATGCGATACGTAGAATGCCTTCCACCTGATCTTGCTTTTCTTCAAGCGCCATCACCCCAGCTTCCATTTCTTCCACGGAACGCAGCGCGTATTGATGCAAGGTTTCACCTGCTTCAGTAAGCCTTAGGTTTCTGGTCGAGCGCTCCATCAGTTTCGATCCTAAAGACTCCTCAAACTCACTGACTTTTCTACTGACGGTGGAAACCGGCATTCCAAGGGTTTTCGATGCGCCAGAGAAACTGCCTTGAGTCACGACTTCCGTAAACACTTTGAGGCTATTGAGATCCAAAGTACTCTCCCAAAAATGAAGGTAATAAACTGAATATTAGTCTAGCCTTCCTAATAATGAAAAGAATGTTGCAGGTTATTTTGTTTGGAAAGCTAAGCTAAAAAATCCATAACTTCATTATGTTAGGGCCAAATTAGAACTGGTAAAGCATCCCAATAGATGCCGTTGCAATATCTGAGTCATAAAAGTCGATGTTTGAATTGCCGTTACCGTAAGCAAAAGAAGTCACAAACGACGTATCCTGCCAGTTAAATGGACGAGCATAAGAGAGCACCATTGATGCTGCGATACTGTTATTATCTTCAACTTCATCATGGTTCCAAACGGGGTTGATTTGGTCATACTCACTGTAGCTGTAGGCCATCTGACTCACGAGGCTAAAGCGACCATTTAGATAGAAGTAAGACAAAGACATACCGAAGCGATCATGTGCAATGGCTTCACCATCTTTATCTGCTCGCTCTGCGATCACCGTAGGTTCAATATGATGACTCGAGGAGAACGAGTGCAGGTAACTCACGCGCATTGTGGTTGTCGTGCCGGTACGGTCGAGCAAATGCTGCTCGCTCTTTGTTAATATCCCTTTATCAACAAGAGATTGGCCTGAGTTTTCTTCAACCACATCAATATCTTTGAATGACATTTCCACACTAATGCCTTTATCGAACATATTGTCCCACCCAAGCTTCACGCCGTTCATATCGCGATCAGCCTCATTAGTTTGCTCGACATTGAACGGGTCTTCGTAAACATGAGTAGGAAGTACTCCTGAAGTAAGGAATGCGATGCTGGCAATCCCATTCCCTGGTAGACTTTTTCTCACGCCAAACTGAGTGGTTAAGTCATAACGCAATACATCTTCCAACTCATTACCAAGGTAAAGCTGTATCCCTTCACCGGCGAAGGTGTAGTTCAACTCTCCGGTGAATACGCCTGACATGCCATTCTCGGAGGACGGGGAATCGTTTAAGCCATTGGTCGAGTTATGCTCAACGTGAGTCAGTGAATTTCCCGCGACACTATTGCTTGAAAACTGGGTACTCGTTGCTCCAATAAGTAAGAAACCGTCGAAACCGGACTCTTTTGGTAGCTCATGAAAGCTGGCAGCAGGAGAGACAGAAGGAATGCTCAAACACGCCACAACGATCGCTTTTTCTAAGAAAGATTTTTTCATTTTGTTGTCCATTTAAAGAAATCATGAAAAAGAAAGGCACAACTTAGTGCCTTCTTAAACAGTGCTGTTTTACAAAGGCATTAAACGATCGTGAGTACGTCTTTAATTTGTAGGCGTGGTTTTTGAGGCCAGTTTTCTTCGCCCTCAAAACCAACCGGAATCAGCATCGCTGGTACAGCGGTTTGTGGAAGGTTAAACTCATTTTTCACCGCTTCTGGGTCGAAACCGATCATTGGACACGACACCATGCCCATCTCTTGCGCGGCTAGCATCAGCGTCATGCCACCTAGTGATGCAGAGCGAATCGCCTCATCACGTTGAAGAGTGGGATTGTCGCCATACATGTTGGTTACCGCACCAATCCAGCCTTCCACCATCTCTTTAGGCAGCACACTTTCTTCCTCTGAAGCCTCAAGTGCGCGGCTGATTAGGTTTTGAGGCTCAAGAAGGCCAGATACGATAAAAGTCACGGCGGCATCTTCAACCTTCTGCTGACCATAAGCCGCACCTTTAAGCTTGGCTTTTTGGTCAGCCGAATGAACCGCGACAAAATGCCAGTTCTGAACATTAAAAGCCGTAGGTGCTTTTGTCGCATATTCAATCAGCTTGTTGATCGTTAATTGGTCAATCGTTTTGCTCGAATCGAAATTATTAATCGAGCGGCGGGCATCAATCACATCAAGCGTTGTCGATTTACGTTTAAAGAACATAGTTTTCTCCTAAAAGTGAATTTGGCTCTAGGCCGTTGGCATTTCGGGGAGCAGTTTATGGTCAAAATCGTTTGCTGATTAGATAGTGAATATTCAAATCACTTTTCCAAAAATAGGAAAGTATACCTTTCCATTTTTAGAAAAATCATTTCTGAAAAGCCCCTCTAATCAATGTCCTCTCTTTGTTTTTTAATAGCGCCAACAAAACATGATTAGGAGAAAATGAAATGGGAAAACTTATTCAAGGGAAGTGGTTTGATATTGGCTACGACACAAAATCAAATGGTGGACGATTTGTTAGAGAAGATGCTGGCTTTCGTCATTGGATAGAGAATAAAGACCATGCCATGTACCCTGCCGAGTCAGGTCGCTACCACCTTTATGTCTCTTATGCGTGTCCATGGGCACATAGAACGCTGATTTTTTTAAAGCTAAAAGGGCTTGATAAGCATATTTCTATCACCGTTGTGAATCCAGATATGCTGTCTAATGGTTGGACAATGTGTAAGCCAGAACCTCTTTTGGGCTATCACTTTTTACACCAGTTATATACTCACGCTAAACCAGACTATACCGGTCGAGTTACCGTACCCGTGCTTTGGGATAAGCAAACACAAACCATTGTCAGCAATGAATCTTCAGAAATTATTCGTATGTTTAACAGCGAGTTCAATCACTTAACGGGAAACCTAGATGACTTTTATCCTATTGATTTACGTGCTCAAATTGATTCATGGAACGAGTTTATCTACCCGAATATCAACAATGGGGTATACCGTTGTGGCATTGCGACTTCACAGCAAGCGTATGAAGAAGCATTTGATAATCTCTTTGCTGCCTTAGATAAGCTTGATGAGCATTTAGGATTCAATCGCTATTTATTGGGACAAACACTCACCGAGGCGGATTGGCGCTTGTTCGTTACTCTTATTCGTTTTGATGCTGTCTACGTTGGTCACTTTAAATGTAATAAGAAGCGTATTTCTGACTATAAGAATCTACAAAATTACCTGAAGGATTTATATCAACATGATGGAATTGCAGAAGTGACCGATTTCTTTCATATAAAGCGGCACTATTACTTTAGCCACACCATGATTAATCCAAGTCAAATAGTGCCAGCAGGCCCTGACCTCGATCTGCTTAGTCCACATGGCCGTGAAAAACTCGCGTAAAAGCAATTTTAGCCCCAGCTTTTAGTCTTCTAGAAGCTGGGGCTTTTTTGATCTTGGCTATTCGTTTTATCTTTCCATATTTAGGAAAGTATTTTCGATTTTGACCCTCTAATCATGAAGGTTGAGTTGAGGTTTAATACACCTGTTCCAACGGCAAGCCGTTATTAAAAAGCACATTTAAATTCGTTAATTATTTAAGGTTCTATCATGAAATCGACAATTCAACTTTCAAAAAAAACAATCTCAACTCTAGGTAAAACACTACTCGTTAGCGCAATGGCCCTTACCGGTGCAGCCGCGCATGCTGAATACGTACAGATTAGCCCTGAACTGACTATGCACTACGAAACAGCAGGCCATGGTGAAAAAACGATTGTTTTCACGCCTGGTTGGCTAATGTCTGCAAATGCATTCGAAAAGCAGCTAGCACATTTTGAAGGTTCTGATGAGTACACCGCAATCGCTTATTCACCGCGCAGCCAAGGCCTTTCAACCAAGACAATGGAAGGTAACACCTATATGCAGCACGGCCGCGACCTTGCAGCATTTATGGATAAGCTTGAGTTAAAAGATGTAACACTGGTAGGTTGGTCTTATGGCGTGGCAGAGACTTTGTCTTACGTGAATCAATTCGGTGACGATAACCTTAACGGCCTAATGCTGATTGATGCATCGCCAAAAATCGCAAGTGAAAGCTACGCAGACTTTACATGGTACCTACGTGATGATTCAGATGGTCGCTCGAACTGGTCTACTACCACCATCCTAGAAGACAAAAATACGCTAATCGACAACTTTGTTCCTTGGATGCTTGAAGACACAGAAAACCAAGAAGCCGTGAAATTCTGGAAAGACATGGCACACCAAACGTCAGCTTCAGCAGGCGCAACCCTTAACGCGACGGGTTTCTACCTAGACTACACGGCAGAGGCACAAAGCTTTGATGCTGAAAAGCCAATGGCATGGGTGATTCGTGATGAGTGGAAGCCAGTGGCTGAGAAGTGGATCGAGAAGAACACACCAAACGCATCGGCTTCTTTCTTTGGTAAGCACGCTATGTTCTGGGAGCGTCCAGAGCAGTTCAACAAGGTTCTGGATAGCTTCCTAAAGGACGTTGAATCTAAATAGTACAGTGAACTGAACGGATAGCTTGGCTATCCGTTTTACCTTAATGCCAGACCCTAGTTTAGTACTTATGCTAGGGCACTAATTTGATGTGATGAATATGGGTTACTCCACGCAGTTCTATCAGTTGTTTTTAGCGAGCTACTGATATCAAGGACAACAGCTCGCTTGTTGCTAGGTCGGATAGTTTAGTGTTTCACCTCGACTCTCTATAATGCTTTTATACCAATGGAAAGAAGCTTTTTTCTTTCTGTCTAGGTTGTGTTGGTGGTCTACATAGATGAAGCCATATTGTTTTTTATAGCCATTCAGCCAGCTAAGTAAGTCAATTGCTGACCATGCATAATAGCCTTGGATGTTCACACCTTCATCGATTGCTTTTTTCACCGCGACTAGGTGGTCATTAATGAAGTTGATTCGAGGAATATCACAAACTTCACCTTCAATAATAGGATCTTCATCGCCTAGACCATTTTCGGTGATGTACATAGTCACATCACCGTAATAGTCTTTTAGAAGCCTTAGCCCATCAACAAAGCCTTCTGGTGAAATTTCCCAGCCCCACTTGGTGTAACGCTTGTCTTTCATTGATACGCTGCGGTATTCACCATCAAAGCTTGGGTTGCCAGGAGCACCTGTGGCATTTTCTCGTGAATGCTCAACGTGTTCTGCTTGGCCAAGAATTCTTTCTACTCGTACGGGTTGATAGTAGTTCAAACCAATAAAGTCGTTGAGTGGAGCTGCTTGGGTTAATGCGAGTCTTTCTTCCTCAAGTATTTCAGGCATCCAACCGCGATCTTCAAGGATCTTAAGTACGTAGTCAGGATAGTTACCTTTTAGAATCGGATCATAATACCAGTTGATGCCAAATTGGTTGGCATGACGCTCTGCCCATTTGTTTTCTACGTTATCGTCAACTGAAAATGCAGGAGAGAATACGTGGCTTAAGCCGATATCACCATATTGTTTTAGCTCTTTGTATGCGAGTACTGCTTTCGCATGAGCTGAAAATACATTATGAGTGGCTTGAAAGTAGAGCTTAGGCTCATCCTTAATACCTGGCGGATGGGCACCAGCAAGGTAGCCGTGACCGCAGAATACAACCGTTTCATTGAAGGTTATGAAGTGTTTAACACGGTCCCCAAATGCTTCAAAACACACTTTGGCGTAATGAACAAATGCATCAATGGTTGCTTTATTCGTCCATCCACCTTGTTTCTCTAGTTCCAATGGTAAATCCCAGTGGTACAGAGTTACAAATGGTACAATTCCGTAGCTTAAGCATTCATCGATAATACTATTGTAGAAATCGATACCCTTCTGGTTCACTTCACCAGTGCCGTTAGGGATGATACGTGGCCAAGCGATAGAAAAACGGTATGACTCTAGCCCCATTTCTGCCATGAGTCTAATGTCTTCTTTATAACGATGGTAGTGATCTACAGCTAATTCGCCCGTTGTGTTTTCAAAGGTTTTGCCTGGGATTTTAACGAATTCATCCCAGTTACTTGGACCCTTACCATCTTTATCGATTGCGCCTTCTATTTGATAAGCGGCAGTGGCTGCGCCAAACAGAAAACTGTTGGAGAATTTCATAATCTTTTCCTGGTTTAATTGAATGCTTGGAGCGTAGACCCCAAGCATTCGGATTGGTTATGCAGTGTGTTTGGAGATAAGGGCGTTGTACCAATGGAAGCTTGCCTTTTTAGAGCGTTTCATCTCTTTTAGGTCAAACTCTTCGCGGTCAACATGAATAAAACCATAACGCTTAGCACAGCCTTGGTGAGTGCTGACTAGGTCAATTGCAGACCAAGGGCTGTAACCGAAGACCTCAACACCATCAGTGATAGCAAGCTGAACCTGGTCAATGTGTTGCTGTAGATATTCGATACGGTAGCTATCATCAATTGAACCGTCAGCCTCAACAGTATCAAAGGCACCTAGACCATTCTCAGTCACAATAAGAGGTAGAGCATAACGTTCGTAAATTTCACGCATTGTGGTACGGAAACCAACCGGGTCAATCTCCCATCCAAACTCGTTTTTAACTAGGTTCGGGTTCTCGGTACCACGGTAAGCACCGACTTCACCAATCGTGATTTGCTGGTCGCCAGTTGAATTGATGTCGCTCTCATCACCAGTACTTTCAGCAACAGTTTGTGAGTTGTAGTAGTTAAAGGCGATAAAATCAGGCTTAGCTTGAGCCATAATATCCATATCACCTTCTGCAATCTCAGGTGTTGCATCACGCTCTTTTAAGAATCGCATCGCTGTTGGGTTGTAGCGACCGTAGACAGCCATATCAAGGTATAACCAGTTACGAATAGCTGAGAACGTGTTCGCAGCAAGAACATCCTCTGGTTTTGAAGACGCAGGGTAAATCGTTGAGATATTTGGCGCAGGGCCAATTTTAGCTTCCGGAAGCATATCGTGACAAAGTACCATCGCTTTCGCTTGTGCCAGCAACATGTGGTGGTTTTGTTGGTAGAGATCTTTCACCGGATTTTCGCCGCTAACACTCTTAGTACCAATGGCATCGCCGTGTAAGATCATCATGTTCTGTTCGTTAATTGTTAGCCAGTACTTAACACGGTCGCCGTATAGCTCGAATAGTGTTTTAGAGTACAGTGCAAACGCATCAACAGTGTCACGATTTGACCATCCGCCTTTTTGTTGTAAAGCGTATGGTAAGTCAAAATGATAAATCGTTAGGATTGGTTCAATATTGTGTTTGAGCAGTTCGTCGATTAAGTTGCTGTAAAATTCAACGCCTTTCTGGTTAATTTCTCCGTCACCATTAGGGAAGATACGCGTCCAAGCAACAGAGAAACGATATGCTTTCAAGCCTAGCTCTGCAAAAAGTGCTACATCTTCTTTGTAGTGGTGGTAGTGGTCACTAGTAACTTTAAAATCTGTTGTACCTTCAACAACTGGAGCCATATCTATAACAGATGGGCCTTTGCCATCTTCGTTCCAAGCGCCTTCAACTTGGTAAGCTGAGGTTGACGCACCCCAAAAGAAATCGGTAGGAAAAGGAGTTAGATTCTTAGGTTTCATGTTTATCTCTTTTTTTTATTAGTTGTTTATTGAATCTTACGGTGTAGATTGATCAGTTCTTCAATCAACTCACGAGCGAGCATCGCTGTCATAATGTGGTCTTGCGCATGGACCATAATTAGGTTTACGGGTACTTTCCCTTCACCTTCATCCATTCCGATGAGCTCTGTTTGAACCTTATGAGCACGCTTTGATGCTTCAGTCGATTGTGTTAGCAATGAGTCAACTTCCGCCCATTCACCTTTCTTTGCATTCTGTAGCGCTTGCATTGCTAGGCTTTTTGACTCGCCAGCATTGATGATCAATTCCATTACGGTTGATTCTAGTTCCATGTGGGTATCCTCAGTAATTTTGATGAATAGAGCGGGATTACCCACTCTATTGAATTGGATGAATGTTACGCGAAGCTCTGCTCACCAGATTTGTTATCTTGAGTAGAATCTGTGTCTTGAGGCTGCTCTTCTGCAAGCAACTGTTTTTCGTAAATTTTGAAGAATGGGTAGTAAACAACCAGGTTTACACCAATTAGAATGAACACTAATACTGCATTGTTTAGTTGCCATCCAGCACCCCATGCCGCACCGATTGGTGCTGGTGCTGTCCAAGGAACCAGTGACACAACTTTTCCGATCCAGTCCATGCTTGTCGCGAAGTAAGCGATGATTGCGTTGATCATTGGAGCGCCGACAAATGGGATGAACATGATAGGGTTCATTACGATTGGCGAACCAAAGATTACAGGTTCATTGATGTTGAACATTGCTGGCACTACACCAAGACGACCGATTGTTTTAAGGTGGGCAGATTTACTTCTCAGGTAAAGTAGAACTAATGAGAACGTCGCACCAGAGCCACCTAATACAATGAAGAAAGACCAAAATGGTTCAATAAACACTTGAGGCAGCTCCATTCCAGCAGCAAGTGCTTCTTGGTTTACGCCTAGGTTGTAAAGCCAGAAAGGTGCCATGATGCCAGAAACAATTGCCGAGCCATGAATACCAGCAAACCATAGAGTGTGTGCAACAAGTACAGCAAGTAAAATTGCTGGCAATGTGTCAGATGCTGATACCAATGGCTGGAATAGAGCCATAATTGCACCTGGAAGTAGCATATCGAAATTGTTTTGAATTAGAAGGTTTAGTGGATAAATCGTAACTATCACGATCATTGTTGGGATCAGCAGGTTAAATGACTGACGAATTTTATCAGGCACCTGCTCCGGCATTTTAATGCCAATATTATGAACTTTTAAGAAACGAGTCAGTTCAGTAACAAAGATCGCAACAATGATTGCAGTAAAGATACCAGTGCCACCAAGGTACGTTGCAGACAGAGCACCATCTTTCATCGGTGCTGCTATCAAAAGAAATGACATCAATGAAAGCATTGCCGTTGGTAGAGCATCTAACTTGTAGCTATTTGCTAGGTTATACGCGATACAAGCAGAGATATAACATGACATAATCCCCATACTCATATTAAAAGGGGTCATGATTTCATCAAAATAGGTGGATGACATTGAAATCCACCATTGACCTAAGGCAAACGCGGTATCTTCCGAAAAAGGAGGAAAAGCAAACACAAGCAAGAAAGAACCCACGATCATGAAGGGCATTGCGCCAATGAAGCCGTCACGAATTGCACACACGTGCTTTTGAGTTGCCAGTCGGCCTGCTATCGGTGTTAAGGTGTTTTCTAGAAAATCGAATAATGCTTTCATCGTGATATCCCTCTTATTGATTTAGCATTGTGATTGCATCGTTAAGGATTTTTTCGCCTTTCATCATGCCGTAATCCATTTGATTCATTACAGAAATTGGTTTGTTAGCAGCATCAGCAATCTCTTTGAAATCATTAAGTTTGTATTTAATTTGTGGACCTAGTAAAACGCAATCGAAGTTTGGAAGGTTCGACTCGAATTCATCTAATCCCACAGCTTCAATATGCGCTTCAATTCCTTTCGCTGCCGCAGATTGCTTCATTTTGTTTACGACCATGCTAGTAGACATACCAGCAGCACAGCACAATAAAATGTTGATCATGATTTAGTTCCTTTTCTTATTTATCACTTAATCTTGTAAGCGTTGTAGAGTACGAGAAAAATGTAACCGGTTTCAGAAACCGTTTACAGAAACCGGTTACACTTGTGTGAGAAATGTCATAAAATATCGTTACTCAATGCTACAATTGATGACGGGTATCACATTAGGTAAGAAATCGGGTTCGAATTTAGGGGTTACTATGTTTTAGTAGACGGTAGGAAAACTTTATTTTTCGATAATTGGTCCATATAAACAATAACTTATAATAATATCCAAACGTAACGTGGGTAAGTGATGAAAGGAATAGAATGAGTACCATTGTTGATGTCAGCAAACTTGCTGGAGTCTCCAAAGCAACAGTCTCGCGTGTGATCAACGGCACAGGTCAGGTTAAACAATCGACAAAAGATAGTGTCTTCGCCGCGATGGAACAGTTGGGTTACCGTCCAAACCGGACCGCTCAAGCTTTAGCGACAAATAAAACTGATACAGTGGCATTGGTACTGTCTAACTATGACAGTACTAGGTGGGGTGTGCTTTTACAGCAAATCTCAATTCAACTTCAATCAGAAGGCAAAACACTAACAGTAATCGATGGTAAGAATAACCCCAAACATGAATATGAAGTAATTAGACAACTAGAAGGGCAATGTGATGCTATTTTACTTTATAGCCGAACCCTATCTGATGAGCATATACAAACGTTAGAATCACAATTGTCCGTGCCTTTTGTTGTGTTAAACCGTGCCTCTATGGCAGGGAATTACCATTCAGTATCCATTGATCAATCGAGTCTTATCGTGACCGCAATGGAACATTTGATTTCATGCGGTCATAAGAGCATCGCATGCATAACTGGTCCAATAGACAATCCAACAGGAAAAGCTCGTATCGAAGGTTATAAGCGAGCTTTAGAATCATCTAGATTGCCTTATAATCCATCTTTAGTGTTATCCGGTGATTACCATATAAGAAGTGGATATGATCTGTGTACCAACCTCTTGAAGTTAAATGTGAAGTTTACGGCGATTCTCGCATTTAACGATAATATGGCTTTGGGAGCGATCAAAGCTTTGTCAGAAGAAGGGGTTCACGTTCCAAGTCAAGTATCAGTTATTGGTATAGATAATGATCCTTTTGGTGAGTTTTCAACCCCAGAATTAACAACCATAGACTTACCGATTGAACTCATGGCAGAGAGTGCTGTTAAGTTAGCGCTTAAGCTACGTGATGAAGCTGTTCCATATGAACCGAAGATCTTAAATGGAAATTTAATCAGTCGAAATTCAGTTACCCCATTCCATGCAAATAAGTCGTGGTTGAGCTTTTAGGGTAATACTGTATTGCCTACCGGATATGGGGGAGACACCCCTTATTAAAGCGTGTCTCAGACATAAGTGTGTTTAAGAATATCGAAGTAAAAAGGCAGCATTGAGCTATTGACGCTGCCTTATTGGTATCTCTATTTTAATCATCCAATAGCTGTTTTAGATGTTGCTCTAACCAACGCAGTGCTCGCCCCTTACTCTTACTTTTTAAGGTAACGATATCGACTGGTGGGCTCCAGGCTTTATGGTCAATCACAATGTTAAGTGCGACAAGTGAGTGGTTGTTTAGGTCATTTTCTACGAGATGAAGTGGTACATACGCCCATCCAATGGGGGCTGATTTGAGCATGTTACACATCACCTGGAAGCTGTTTGACCACCATACTTTCGCTGCAACAATTGGAAACTGTGGCAGAGTGTGTTCGTTTTCGCCCTTGAGTAATAACTGCTGGTACTGAATTGCATCTGAAATATCAACGCTGTCCAGTCTGGCTAATGGGTGTTGTGGATGGGTTACCGCTTTGAATGGTAGGTTACCGATAAAGCATGGGCTGACATCTTTGTGGAAGTTCATGTCTGTGAGCATCAAACCAATATCTGCCTTGCCGCTGGTTAGACGATCGATCACATCGGTCGTCGCGACTGCTAGAACATCCAGTTCGGTCGCTGGAAAACATTCTGAAAAATCTGCGAAGATCTTACCAAGCTTGTCGACAAAAATAGCGTCATCCAACACCAATCGAACTCGCTCTTCATCGCCTTGCTCAATCGATTTGACAGACGATTCAAAATCTTCCATCTGCAAAATGATCGCTCTTGCTTGTTTAAGCAATTGCCTGCCTTCAGGTGTCAGTGTTGGCTTGCGCGTAGAACGGTCAAAAAGCTGAACATTAAAATCAATCTCTAAGTTATTGATGCCCTGGCTGACCGCAGATTGGACCTTACCCAGTTTTCTTGCACATGCTGAGAAGGAACCAAGTTCAGCTGCTTCAACAAACATGCGTAGTTGGTCGACGTTATACATATCAGTATTGATGATGGTTAGTATCTTTATTCAATCTTAATTACAGATACTATTGTTCGCAAGTTGATTAATACTGAGATTGATATGTCACACAAAGAGAGAATCCTGCATTCGATTCTGTTCGAATTGGTTGCGTTAGTTTTAATGACAACACTGGCGACCTTAATTACCGGCAATGATGCATCGAAGATGGCAGGGCTTGCCTTGTTTATGTCTCTGATAGCGATGGGATGGAATTACGCCTACAACTTTATCTACGACAAGTTGTTCGGCGCTGACCGAATAAATAGAACATTAGCGGTTCGAGTAGCTCATGGTTTGGGCTTTGAGTTGGGAATGTTAGTCCTAACACTCCCAGTATTAATGTGGGCGCTGCAGATGGACTTTTGGACAGTACTGATTATGGATATCGGCTTAGTGGTATTTTTTGTTGTGTATGCCATTGTGTTCAACTGGGCATACGATGTTATTCGTCAGCGTGTGTTCACTCGACTCCCTAACTAGCTTTTCCTTAAGAAGAACTCGAATCGATAATGTTAGCTACTCGAGTTCTTCTTTATCATTTCAATGCCTTTTGATAGCAATTGACTTTAGGTGACTACTTGGATTTGTATAATTTTATTAATATGAGAGCTCAATAACGCGCTGCTGGTGACACTTAATGTATTCTTAACCAGAGTGAAAAAGAGGACGTTCTCGATGTCAAAAAATTCCAAGCTTCACAATGAAGACAAACTGATTAAGAAGGCTCTTGAGATCGGAGGGCAGTTGGCAAAGATGCAAGGCTTTGACCTCCCTCAATCACCACAGCCCCTAAGAGTTAAAGCAATTTACTTATTTCTGGTCGATGCAAAGCAGATCACGCCACTTCCTGAAAGCAAACTAGACGGTGCAAGCATCAAGCATAGGTTGGCTGTTTGGGTTAACAATGCGTTGCCAGACAATGACCCTTTAAAGTCTAAATCTTAAAGAATCAGTAAGGCGAATCGGTTGGTTCGCCTTTTTTGTTTTATGCGGGTGCAAACTGTACTGGGTAACAGTCAATGAATGTCGGATTTTACATTGGCTTTTTATAGCTAAAATGCCTTAAGGTACAAACTATCAAATAGATGTGACCTCCACAGACAACCCCCATTTAGGCAAAAGAACTTATGAATTTTGATATCAACACACTGAAGCACCACCAACTGGTTGAAGATGGTCAACTAGAGGGGTGCTACATTCATCAGCCGGTACCGGGTAGTCAACAAGACGATGCTGCAGTTTTGGAAGAGCGCCAAGCGCTGGAAAAAATGGGGTATAAGGTAGTGCAGGTTAAAGCGAAAGGTGGAACAACAACCTTTGCTGAGGCAATGCAGAAACTGGCGAAGAAGACGGGTCACCTGCCTAAAGAGTAATGAATAGGTAGAGTCGGTTATAGATAATTATCACCGATCAAAAAGGCAGCGTTGAACTATCTGAACTAATACAAACTATCGACGCTGCCTTTTGACATTCAAACTCGCTAAGACGACTACTTGCTAGCGTTTGTTAGGAGATAATCGGGGCCCGCTGTTTCTGCTGTCACAACCGAAAGTGAATTTACATCAGCCCCCACACCTTGGTATTGAGTAAAGCCATTTACTTCTTCACTCTGTGGCAGCTCTACTGCGTAAGACGTAATTTGCTCAGCTTGAGTGACTGTGCCTACATACACTTCGTTGTTGTAGGTTGGATTTACCAACGGCAGCTCTTCTGTCGCACGCACGCTAACAAACTGATCTTGTTGGTTGGCAACGATGTTGCTATCAAAGTGAATATCCACACCTGCGAAAATGTTCTCCACTTCGCTGTTGTTGAACAGGCTTACACGGTGTGTTTGGTTGCCATAGACAATGCCCCACTCAGTATCAACCAGCGTGTTATTACGCACTGTGATGTTCTTTGGCGTCCACTGTTTGTTGAGCTCCTTGCCTTTTACCGCTTGGTCTAGCTTCTCATTGTTGGCAACATCGATGATACCGGTGTTGATTACGATACCGCCGCGCAGATCTGCATTGCCTTCAATCTCACCATCACGTCCACGTGTGCCAGTAATGTAGTTGTTCTCGATTATATGGTCTTCATCGTAAATACGCATACCGCCAGTGAGCAGTTTTTCATTACCCAAAATCACGTTGTCTTTCACGGTGTTCGCTTTGCCGTGACGAAGGGAGATCAGTGAGGCACTTTCGAAGATGGTGTTGCCTGAAATCTCATTGCCGCCTGATTTAATGGAGATAAGCTCACGTTCACCATCCATGTCGATCATCAGATTGTTAGTGAACTTAGAGTTAGATTCCCATTGTGAAGATTTTGAATCACCAATTCGAATCGCTTCCCAGCTGTTGCCGTTGTAGCGGATCGCTTCTTTGATATCGAACTCATTGAACTGGTTTGGTTTTTGGTCCAAGAAAATGTTGTTGTCGATGAGGTGATTATCTGGAGTGTCATCTTTTTGAACACCAATCAGCGTACCGCGCTTTTGCTTGCCTTCAAAACGGTTGTTGAGCACCTTGCCATCTTTACCCCACAGAGAGACCCACAAGTACTTCGGATACTCTGATCGACGCTCGTCTGGTTGGTATTCGTAAGCGTGGTTGAAGTAGTAGAAGGTAGAGTTTTGTAGCGTGTTGTCGTTACCCATCATTCGCACACCACCAAAGCGTTCCGCAGGACCACCTTCAGTGAATACAAGGCTATCGATTGTGATGTTGTTGCCCTCAAGGCGAAGTTGAACCAAGCCTGTTAGCCAAACGCTCCCAGGTTGTTCTGCCTTGATGGTGATGTTGTTCGCTTTGATGGTCACGACATCAAGATCGGCGTATTTACCAGCAGGAATGATAATGGTTGAACCGTCTGTTGCGTTCTCTATTTGTTGTTTGAGGGACTCTACGGCATCTGCGGATTGAACTTCAATCGAGCTTCCATCAACAGCATTCAGGCGGTTCGTTGCTAATAGGTAATCTCTAGTAATCTCATTGACTGCTGTTTCAACAATTGCAGGATCAGCTGCCTCGGTTGTTTGGCTTGGTAAGGAATTGCAACCCACTAGGGTTAGGGCAGAAATAGAGGCAGCGATAACGCCACTGATTAGTGTTTTATTCATTGATTTGATCTTATGTTTGGGAACAGAAAGCGGCCGCATAACGGCCGCTTGATAAGGTAGAAGGTTAGTTTTCAGTTGCGACTTCAGAAGCTTGTTCAACTTTGTCGTCAACGGCTTTCACTAGTAGCAGACCAACCGCTAGAACAATCACACCACAGAACACAAAGATGAGACGTCCCCACATTGGGTTTGGTAGGACGAACATGGTCATAACACCAACACCCGCAACTGCAATGAGTGAACCCAGCATACGGCGCTGTTTGTTATCTAACTTCTTCTGTTCAGTTGATTCCGCAACTAGTGGCGTGCTGAGGTTCTCGAAGAACTTGTCTACGTTCTTCTGGCGCTCTTCCGAAAGTGGCTTGTAGAACAGCGTTGATAGTAAGAAGAAACCTGCAGTGAAGATAAGGTGACCGATTAGGCCGATAGCCACTTTCAAGTCAGACCATTCACGACCTGTTAATGGCTCCAGGTTGAACCAGTTCTGTACCATTTCTGCTGTGATGACAAAGCCAACGAAGTAAGATACAACACCACCAACAACCAGTGTGCCCCAGCCAGCCCAGTCCGGAGTCTTCTTAATGAAGAAGCCACAGAACGCTGGAATCGTCATAGGGAAGCCGATCAGTGCACCCACATACATCATGGTGTCGAAAAGACTTAAGCCTTTTAGTGAGTTGATGAATAGAGCAACCAAGATGATGGCAACACCAAAGAAGGTTGAAGTCAGTTTAGATACCACTACAAGCTCTTTTTCCGTTGCATGAGGGCGCAGGATTGGCTCGTAGAAGTTTTTAACGAAGATACCTGAATTACGGTTTAGTCCCGAATCCATTGAAGACATTGTTGCTGCGAACATCGCGGCAATTAATAGACCTACCATACCCGCTGGCATGTACTCTTGAACGAAGTATAGGTATGCGAAGTCACCCGCTTTAGAACCTGCGTCTGGGTATTGTGCTGCTAGATCAACACCTTGACCTGCAATGAACCAAGAAGGCATGAACCAAATCAGTGGGCCCATGGTCATCAGGATACATGCAAGTAGCGCAGCTTTCTTCGCGTTCTTTGAGTCTTTTGCTGCAAGATAGCGGTAAGAGTTCAACATGTTGTTGGTAATGCTGAATTGTTTGAAGAAGATAAAGAATGCCCAAATACCAAAGATGCTTAGGTAGTTTAGGTTGTTACCGGATACGAAGGACGCACCTTCTTCTACTGGGAAGTTGTTGATGATTTCAGTAACACCACCACCCTGAACGATAGCAACCACAGCACAAGTCACTGTTACTGCCATGATGATCACCATCTGCATAAAGTCAGAAGCGATTACCGCCCATGAGCCACCCGTCACTGACATGACAAGTACAACCAGACCCGTCACAACAATCGTCGTCGTCATGTCGAAGCCGAAAATACCCGATGCAATGATTGCGAGACCATTCAGCCAGATACCTGCTGAGATCACGCTGTTTGGCATGCCAGACCAAGTAAACACTTGCTCGTTGAACTTACCAAAACGCATACGAATTGCTTCGATTACCGTAACCACACGTAGTTGACGGAATTTTGGTGCGAAGTATAGGTAATTCATTAGATAACCGAACGCGTTCGCAAGGAAGATGACCGCTACTGCGAAGCCATCTGCATACGCTTTACCTGCCGCACCAGTAAATGTCCATGCACTGAATTGAGTCATAAACGCGGTTGCACCAACCATCCACCACAACATGCTACCGCCTCCGCGGAAGTAGTCGCTGGTAGTGCTTGTAAATGTTCTAAACATCCAACCAATTGCCATTAAGAACAAGAAGTAGATGCCTACAATAAGGGTATTAAGTTCCATCGTAAGACCTTTTGTTAGTCATTTTTTAGTCGATTGGATACTAACTATTGAACATGCTTATTTGTAGTACAATAACTCAAAATTGTGACGATGAATCAGAAGTGGAATGGGTTATAAATCATACAAGTGAGATAGGTAACAAAACTGACATATTTACCGATGGTTTGGGTAAGGTAAGGGTAATCATTCCTTTGTATAATAAGGATTAATGCTATAACTGCGGCTCATTATCCTGGTCAATTTATTGAGATTGAGAGAGGGGAGATAAGCAAGAATTTAGATTGTTGAGGGTTTGTACTTATTGGTTAACTCTAAACATCCTTCTCTTAGTTAAGTAATACAAATTAATGTTGACTAAAAGTCACTGTCATCACAACATTACCTGTAGATGAACAATGACTTTTAGTATTCATTGAATAGCTTATCAGCGAAATCGGACGATTTGTTAGTAACCAATAAATGCAAAATCAACAGGTGTTGGTGTATCGATAAAGGTCGGCTTCGTATTGAGTAACCCGGTTTGACGATCGATCGTGAACCGTGTGATTCGATCTGAGTTTTGGTTTCCGATACACAGGTGACAATCGTCAGGCTCAATAGCCATGCCTCGCGGGCAATCGCCTTGCGTTGGTGCCCAGTCTAATGCGGTCAGTTTGAAGGTTTCAGGGGACACTTTGAATTGCGCGACTGAATTCATTCCACGGTTGCTAGCGTAAAGGTAGTTGCCTTTAGAGTCGATACAGATTTCGCCACCAGTATTACCACCGGGCATCACTTTACCAGGATTTGTTGGGTCGAAGTCTGGGCGAACATAGTCACTATCTGTTGGCAACATTGAGATAGATTGCGTCCATATCATGCTTCCTCTTTCACTATAAAAGCGGAACACATCAATAGAAGAAGAGAGCTCGTTGAGTACATAAACTGCTTTCTCGGACGGGTGGAAAACTAGGTGTCTTGGGCCGTTACCTGAGGCTATGTTGGCAATAGGAACTGGAGCCGAGTCCAAGCTGCCATTTTCTCCCATGGTCCAACACAGAATTTGGTCAATACCTAAGTCGACGCCAAGTACATACTTACCTGAAGGGCTGTTGGTAATCATATGCGGGTGTGATGCTGATTGGCGGTTTGCTTCAGCACCAGAGCCATTCGCTTTGTTTGTGTGTTGATAAACACATTCACCTAAGCTGCCATCTTCATTGATTGGATGAGTCACAAAATTAGCACTGCCATAGTTTGCACTCATCAAGAAGCGACCACTTGCGTCGACCTCGCAATGGCATGGCCAATTGCCGTGGGTAGGTTGAGAGTTAACAAAAGAGAGCTCACCGCTTTGTTGGTTGATGTTGAAAGCACTTACCATGCCTTCCAATTTTTTATCATCTACACCAAGCTCATTTACAGTGTAAAGCATGGTGTTGTCTTTGTTTAAAGTGATAAATGATGGGTTAGGGGTTTCGATGATTTGTATGAGCTCTAATGAACCATCAGTTTCAATCTTGTAGACTGAAATCCCTTTAGCGGAACTTTGTTTCGATGCACCTGGGGCAAAGTGGGGGTATGTATAACTTGCTGTATACATAAAGCGAGCATTGGATACGGAAGCTTGTTTACTCATGTTTACGCTATTCCTTAAAATAACACATCCAAGCTGAAGCTTGGATGTGTGTTAGTTATTATACTTATGCTTTTTCAGATTGAAGCTTACGCTCAGTTTCTTCATCTTGAGCTTTCCATTGCAGCTCAATCTCTTCGAGTGACATGCCTTTAGTTTCTGGCATCACTTTTAAGGTGAAGATTATTTGAGGAATCAAGATTGCTGCGAAGAACAAGAAGATCGCACCCACTGGAATGATTTCACGAAGCATTGGGAAGAACTGGTTCAAGAAAGCCTGACATACCCAAACCATGATGGTTGCAATCGCTACCGCACGTCCGCGAACTTTGGTTGGGAAAATTTCGTTCATAACAACAAACTTGATTGGACCCATAGAGAAAGCGAAGAACGCTACGAAAGCACACATTAGGAACACCAACAGCATGCCTGAGTCTTGACCATTTAAGAACAGCATACCAATCAAAGAGTGAGCGATGATCACACCAATTGTACCGGTAAGAAGTAACTTTTTACGGCCAGCAATATCCATCAACCATAAAGCGATAACAGTAAAGATGACGTTTACGATACCGATAATCGCAAAACCACCGAGTGAATCACCAAGAGACAAGCCTGCTTTCTCTAGGATAGTGGGACCGTAGAAGAAGACTACAGTAATACCACTCATTTCAGAGAAGAAAGAGAGCGCAACAGCAATCTTAAGTGCTTTTTTGTTTCCACCTTTGAAGAGGTCGGCAAATTTACCAGTCTCTTCTGAGATTACGTTTTTCAGATCTTGAACAAGAGAATTTGCTTCCGATTTACCTGCTACTTTCTCGATGATTACGCGTGCTTCTTTCTCACGGTTGTTGGCAATCAACCAACGTGGTGACTCTGGAATCACAAGACACATCAACACGAAAACGATGCCAGGAATACCTTCCGCTAGGAACATACCGCGCCATGCTTCTGAGCCAAATAACCAACCAATCAAACCTTCAGTATTTCCGCTCGCAATCAGAGAATTCGAGTAACTTTGAATCCCTGCATTAGAGAACAAAGAAATCATGATGCCCACGGTAATAGCAAACTGGAATAGAGTGATCATTCGACCACGAACATTGGTAGGTGAGATCTCTGAAATATACAGTGGTGAAATAAGCGTTGCGATACCAACACCGAACCCACCGATTAGACGGAAGAAAATCAGCGTATTTGCGTCGGTTGCAAATGTACAACCCATTGCTGAGATAAACAGAACTAATGCGGCTAAGAACAGGTTCTTTTTACGGCCGTATCGGTCACTGAGCTTACCTGCCAGTGCAGTACCAGCAATACAGCCGACGACTGCACTACTTACAAAGAAGCCTTCTTGCCAAGGCAAGAAACCAAATTGTGCTTTTACGAGGGAGATGGTGCCTGAGATAACAATGAGGTCAAATCCGAAAAAGAATCCACCTAGGGCAGAAACGAGACAGATAAACCATAGGTATCCATTACTATGTGCTTTGTTCATATCATTTTCCTAATGATCACGTGTTTTTTTGACTTTAGATTTCCCTAACCAACAGTTGTCTGTGCAACTTTTAAGGAAGGAATTTAGAAACTTGGATTGTTAATCCATTTACTTAATGCCGGGATGCAGCGTTGGCCCATCCAAGCAAAAATTTCTTTGATGCGGACCTCGAGTGGCAGGTCCGCAGGAGAGCCGTCTTGTGGCTCATAACCAATAGCTTTCTTCGAGC
Organism: Vibrio maerlii; assembly: GCF_003415655.1. Classification (GTDB taxonomy): domain Bacteria; phylum Pseudomonadota; class Gammaproteobacteria; order Enterobacterales; family Vibrionaceae; genus Vibrio; species Vibrio maerlii. The sequence goes on along the minus strand of NZ_QRHC01000002.1, from coordinate 389,653 downwards.
TTTCAAGACACCACTTCATGCCCTTATTGTTCGACATGAGGTTCACTACGACATGGCCATTGATATCGGCAAATAGTGATTGCTCCATGCCATGTAAGTAATCTCGGTCACTTAACCACATCAACTGTCCCCATCGGCCCATTTCCATGTGTGAACCTGGCTGATTATCGTGGGTCCATTGAGTCCAACCGATACGAGCACTAACAACGTCCATACCATGATGATCCGCAAAGTACTGGCCAGTCCGCTCACCGACTAGCTTGGTTACTCCATATGGATTGACTGGATTTGGGGTAATATCTGGAGTTAAGTTGGCATTGACGAAGCGATAGCCGCCAACAACCCAGTTGGAACTCGCAAATACAAAGCGTTTTACGTTATGCTTTGAGGCTGCATGGAATACGTTGTAAGAAGCATCGATATTATTTGGGATAGCCGATTCCCAACCACATTGGTTGTCGCGGTCAGCAGCTAGGTGAATGACGCCATAGCAGCCCTCAAATACACTTGCCCAACGATCTTCATATTGAGTGATGTCGCCAACAATAATTTTTTCATCATCACTCGGGCGGATGTCTAATCCCCAAACATCCAGATCATCTCTAGCGCTCAAGTAGTCATATACCTTCTTTCCTAAATGACCGGTTGCACCAGTAACTACGATTTTCTTCATGCCAGTTTCCTTGTGAGATTGTTTTGATATCTAAGGTCTAATATATCAGTGTTGATTTTAATTAACGGGATAAAACTCAAATTGTTTTATATCTACGGGTTTAATTTATAAAAAAGAGATCTTAAATTGATTTTTATAATACTTAAATGGGTTAATGTTGATCTGATGCACATTTTTGGGCTGGTGCGAGAAGGCTAACTAGGCTGATATATCAGATGTCTTTTCTGGCTTTTCGTAAATTGGTGGGATTTTATGAAGTGCAAAAGGAAGTGATAAAACCTGTCTGAACAGTTTAGGATCAGACAGAAGACCCAAGCTGAAATATTTGGTCAATAGTTTTGCTTGGAAGAAATCGTGATGTATGAGTACAGGGAAAGAATAATTAACCCTGAACCTAACGTTTTAAACAAGGTAAGCGGTTCACCAAACAACGTCATACTCATAATAAGCGTCCATATAGGTTCAAGGATCATGATTAAGGAGGCGGTTTCTATATTGGTTTTGTGTTGTCCAACGGTTTGAGTGAGATACCTTAAGGCAGTGGCTAACAAAGTTGCGATGGCGAAGTAAACCCATGTGGCGTTTGAAACCTGAATATGTGGCATACCCTCGATCACATACAATATACCGCCTGTAGCACCGACAACCAGCATTTGAATACATATAGATGGTAGCGGAGATACTTCAGCGCTCGTCTTCTTGTTTAGAACAAAGTGGATAGAAAGAAGGCTCGAAGAGAGGAAAAAGTACCCCAAGCTCTCATCTACATTCCACCCCTTTGTGAGGGTTAGGAACATCATCCCAGCAACTGCCATCGGTAGTGATAACCAAAATGCGATGTTTGGACGTTTTCTCAATATGATCCAGCGGGTTAATGGGGCAATGATCATCGCTAGGCTCATGATGAATGCGCCTTCTGCTAAGCTGTTTGTAATGCTTACCGCGTAAACCCAAACATGTATGGAAGCCGCGAGTAATAGTCCTATCGCAATCAGATTGCCAAGTACTATCATTGGAATTTTCAGTAATTCTTTGAAACAAAAAGGCAGCAATAACGAGCTGGCGATGAAGAACCGCCCTGCGATAAACAAATTGCTCGGCATTTCAATCAATACATACTTAGAGGTGACCCAACCTATTGCGGCAAATAGAGTTGCGGTTAGCAGTAATATCTCTCCTTTTCTCGACGCATTCATCTTCGTTACCTAACTATGCTCATTGAATGTCACAATCACTTTACCAACGGTCCGCTTGTCCCTGAGCTTAATTAATGCCTCAGAGGCTTCTTGTAGCGGAATCACTCTAATTTGAGGTGGTTGTATACAGCGCTGGTTTAGCAGTTTGTTGAACGACAAACCAGCATTTAGAATGGATCGACGGCCAAGGTCACCATGGGCGTATCCTGCACCAAGGCTAAGTTGGTGAACAGTAATTCCTCTGGCTTTTGCACTGGTATACAACGTGAGATCAGCCGTCTCAACAAGCTCTACCATTTCTCCATCAAACTGCAGAGCATTTGCACACAGAAGCTCTGATTTACCCCCAACACAATCCAAAGCCACATCTACTCCCTTGTTGAGCGTTATTCTATTAACTTCTTCGAGCACATCTTGTGTTTGATAATTGATGACGTGAGTTGCGCCGAGTTGTTTGACGTAATCTATGTTTTTTGCTGAACATGTGACGATGATGGTTTCTACACCGTAGTGCTTTGCTATTTGGATTGCGAAGCTACCAACCCCCCCTGAACCGCCTGTAATGAGTAATGAATCTCGCTCATGAATACGAAGCTTATCAACGAGTGCGCGCCAAGCCGTCCAACCTGCGCAAGGAGTAGATGCGGCAAATTCGTCAGGTATATTGGGCATTGCAGTCAGGGTTCTGCTGTCTTGTAAGCAGTATTCAGCAAGCCCTCCATGTTTGTCGAACATGTTCCCATGAAACAAAACCTTGTCGCCAACCTGCCAAGACGTTTCATTGGTTGGAACTTCAATAATCTCGCCCACGACATCCAAGCCTACGACGAAGTCAGTTCCCATATCTTTGACAAGGCTCTGCCAGTAAACGATTTTTGTATCGACTGGGTTTAGACCGCAAGCAAGAACTTTAACCAATACTTGATTGTTCCTCGGCTGAGGAACTGATAAGTCTTGAAGCTGGAACTGATCGGAGTTTGCACAGTAAGTAATTGCTTTCATAATGTAATATCCAAAAATAAAAAAAGAGCTCTCCTACAGTGACGAAAGAAAGCTCCTGATTAGTCATAAACCGGAATGACTAAATAATATTGGCTCTTTTAGCCACATAGATTGACCCAATAGCAGAAAGATCTTGAGTATCATTACACTGATAAACAGGGTTATCAGGGAATTGATATTTGAGAAGCTCGGCCGTTGCCGTGCAAAGTAATCCGGAGCCTCCGATGTAGACGGGTATACCCGCCGTAAAGCCAAGTTGTGGAGCTGAGCTTAACGCTTTGATATCGGAGTGCAGAATGACACCAACGAGGAAACTTGCGAGTTTCTCATGAGTTTTGCCTTCAAATTGCTCTTGCAGTCGAATTAAGAACAACGCATGGCCAAGCCCATATTTTTCGGCGGCTTGGTAACCCTCAAGTAACGCATCATTACAAAGTGACTCAGAGAAACGATTCTCTAGTGAACTGGTCAAAATTGTATGATGTGTAATGATGGCATTGAGCTCGCCAGCCAATGTAGTACAGCAACCTTGAATAGCTTGTTGGGAATCGATCGAAACAAACTTCGAATGAGATCCTGGTAGAGCAATGATGGCGTCTTGCTTGATCTCAAAAAGGTCAGCGATTGCTAAGGCTTCCACTTCTTCACCGCGCATAATATCTAGCCCAGTAACCGACTCTAAGTTATTAGTATCTAGGTTTTTTACACCTGGTATGAAGTGAATTGGAAGTGTTGAAATAGACGGAATCACGATCGATTTGATATTGCTCGCAAAGCTATCTAATGAAACAGGTGCAACGAGGTGTGGAACCTCGTGCAACCCTAGATTAGACGTGATCATACCAGCAGCTAGAATCGCTTGAATATCCGAATCTTGTAGTGAGTGGTTACTCTTGAGTTCTTTAATTGCGAGGGCGATAGTGCTAACTAGCTGTTGGTTGTTGCCATCGATACTGGTATTACGAACACCGATATTCGCCTTAACCTGATCAATGCGTTGCTTGCCATCAAAAAGCGCTACACGAGTATTAGTAGTGCCTGTATCTATTGTAATGATCAATGGAATAATCCTCAGAAAAGGCTCACACTAAAGTGAGCCCTAATAGGTAGGTTAGATGCGGCCAAACTTCGCAAGCAGTTGCTCAACTGTTGCACCGTTTAGGATCTCTTCACGAACTTTTTTCTCGTTCTCAGCCAGTTGTTTTGCGGCTGGGTACACTTCTTCCACAAACTCGTAAGGAACAACTGTCACACCCAGTTCATCTGCAACAACAAGGTCACCTGGTTTTACAATTTGGCCACCACAAACAACAGGTACGTTGATCTCGATTGGCTCGGTGCGGCCCGTCTCTGCAGAGTGTGCTGCACGTGGAGAAACAGAACGAGAAGCGATTGGGAAGCCAAGTACTTTTGATTCGTCAGTGTCACGTACTGAGCCATCGACAACAGCACCAACAACACCTGCAGCACGTGCTAGACCAGACATCAAACCACCCCAGATAGAAGTATTTGGTGTACCGTTCGCGTCGATTACAACAACATCACCTGGTTTTGCGATGTCAAAGATTGGTAGACAGTCAACAATGTCACCTGGCTTAAGCTTCACTGTTAAAGCTTGACCGATGAAAGGCTTGTTGCTCGAGCGGAATTTGATTTCATGATCCATTACACCATCGCGCTTGAATGCGTCACTGAATACAGCACTAACACTTAGTGTGTCTGTCATTTCTGCACATTTAGCAATAAGTTCTTCGTTTACGTTTGGACGTGGGTTAATGATTTTTTTTGCGTATTCCATGATTATTTCCTAATTGATTCAATTGCTTGCTTGTAGTCACAAGCACTTTGGTAGATCTTGTCGAAATCTCTATTTTCGATGATTGAGTTGTTTACTAAGTTGGAGCCGATGCCGAATCCTACAGCCCCTGCGTTTGCAAACTCAGGGATGTTGTCAGCGTTTACACCGCCAACAGCGATAAATTTAAGGTCTGAAAGTGGTGCACTTAGCGCGGCCAAATAGCCTGGGCCCAACAAACCCCCCGGAAAGAGTTTGATGAAGTCAGCGCCGGCCGCGTCGGCTTGTACGGCTTCTGTTGGTGTCATTACACCTGGCAAGGACACCATCTCTAGCTCTCTGGTTTTCTTGATAACTTCAGGGTTAAAGTCCGGAGATACAATGAACTGACCACCCAGAGCTTTTACTTTTTCGACCTGTTCAGTTGTTGTCACGGTACCAGCGCCATATATCAGTTGTTCAGAAAAGTCGGTCGCTAAGATATCGAGAGCCGCTAGCGTATTTTCTTCACCGTTTTTCCGGTCAAAGGTGACCTCCACTAGTCGGATACCACCCTCAACAAGTGCGTTCATCGTGGGACGAACATTCTCTGGTGATAAGCCACGAACAATGGCAAACACCTTATGCTCTTCGATTGCCGAAATAGTTTCGTTTCTCATGATTACTGTTCCGAGATTGGCGTTTTGACACGAGCTACAGGATCAAGCGGCTCGCCACCAAGTAGCACTGCTTTAGCATTCTCAGCTGCGATACGACGGCACTCTTGGAATGCTTCTTGAGATACGTATGCAACGTGCGGGGTAACGATGCAGTTGTCCAAACCAAAGATAGGGTTGTCGTTTGGATTCCAGTTATCGAGTTTCGCAGGCTCTTCTTCTGGATCATCTAAGCCAGCTGATGCGATCCAACCCTCAACAAGTGCTTTATAAAGTGCATTGTTATCAACAACTTTACCGCGAGCACCATTGACTAGAACGGCGTTTGGTTTCATTTGACGAAGACGATCTTCATTGATTAGTCGATCGGTTTCTGGAGTGTGTGGGCACATCACGTTCACAACGTCTGATGTCGTAATAAGTGTCTCTAACTCAACTTTTTCTACATCAAAAGTGTTCATGTAAGACGCAGATACGTAAGGATCAAATGACACAACCTTGAAACCTAAAGCTGTCATCTTTTTCGCAATATTTTGTGCAATGCGACCGAAACCAATTAAGCCCCAAGTTGATGAGCGGAAGCGCTTAGGAACCAAGCCATCCATGTCCCAATGCCAGTTACCCTCGTGAGTAAACTTGTTGTATGCCGGGATGCGACGGAAAAGAGTCAGGCCAAGTGAAATCGAGTGGTCCGCAACTTCATCGATACAGTAATCCGGTACGTTGGAGACCTTGATTCCATGGTCGTAACAAGCCTCAACATCGAGAATATCTACACCGATTCCGTAACGACAAATGATCTTGCAGTGATCAAGTTGCTCGATAGTCGTTCTAGGGATCTTCGCGTACTGTTGCAGGATAGCGTCAGCATCTTTCGCCAGTTCTCCTAAACCAATACCCGTCTTGCACTTCAAGCCAATAACTTCTGCGCCAATGGGTTCTAAAACACTGCGCTCAATATCTAGGTCTGGGTAGTCGTAGTCGGATACATAGACTTTGAACTTGGTTTCATCTGTCATTTTCCATTACCTCATGGTTGTAATACTTGATATGTGAGATCTAACATATCAGTTGATTTTTTTGATCTAAATTTCTTTGTTCTGAAACTGTGATCGAGCCCTAGAAACCCAATATTTCCTATCTTTATGTAATATGTGGGGTATTTTTAATCAAAATTGGCGTCTATGATATCTGACATATCAGTTCTATTTGAAAGTTGACGAGTGTAGTACAATGAAATGGATAAACGAAAACTTAGAAGCAGCCTTGGGGGCAGTGCTCTTAGCAGCAATTGTAATACTAATTACAATCCAAGTAGTGATGAGATATGTATTTCAAAATGCATTGTCTTGGTCTGAGGAGTTAACTCTATGGACATTCATCTGGTTTATATGGATAGGAATTGCTTACGCATTTAAAGAACGAAAGCATGTGAAGGTGACATTTTTCCAAGATCTATTACCGGATAATGCAAAGAGAATTTTAGAAGTGGTTATAGACATCGCTATTGTTATTTTCTTATTAACAATGACCTATCAGTCTTATAAGCTAATCACACTCCCTTATGTGTTATCACAAAAATCAGTTGTGCTTAATCTTCCAATAGCAATCATGTATGCATCCGCTCCAGTTGGATCGCTATTATCGGTATTTAGAATTATTCAATTCTATGTCGTAAATAAAACAAATGTGTCTTCACCGGTAGAGGTATAAAATGTCTGGAATTATATTATTTTGTGCGCTAGGTATTTTGCTTATATTAGGGATGCCGATTGCAATGAGTCTGGGTATGAGCTCTTTATTTGTAATGAGCTTTGTTGATGGCACACCTCCGTTAAGTCTGATGGCCCGCTCTATCGTGACAGGTGCAGATTCATTCCCTCTAATTGCGGTACCACTTTTCATTTTAGCGGGCGACTTAATGCAAAAAGGTGGCTTATCTAAACGAATTATTGGTTTTGCTTACTCTTTGGTGGGTCATATCAGAGCCTCCCTTTGCTACGTTAACGTAATTGCTTCGATGTTTTTCGCTGCAATTTCGGGCTCCGCACCAGCTACCGTTGCAGCAATTGGCTCGAATATCATTCCTTCGATGACACAACAGGGCTACAAAAAGGATTTCTCTTCAGCATTAACTGCATCTGCGGGCATGATTGGTGTAATGATTCCACCTAGTATTCCGTTTATTATCTACGGTGTATCAGCAGAGGTCTCAATCGGCAAATTATTCCTAGCGGGTATCATTCCTGGTGTTCTCTTTGGTATCACTTTTATGGCAATGAGCCGCATTGTTGTGCGAAACCAACCAATTATGGATGTTGAACCTACACCGTTCTCATGGGCTGGAGTAGGTGCTCAATTTAAAGAGTCTATTTGGGCTCTTATTGTCCCAGGTATTATCTTAGGCGGTATTTATGGCGGTGTATTTACACCGACTGAGGCAGGGGCAGTAGCAGTTGTTTATGCAATTATCTGTGGACTATTTATTTATAAGGAAATCTCTTTCTCTGATTTACCACAAATATTTGCTCGCTCTACGTTAACATCAGCAACGATCTTGGTTCTTGTTGTGTTCGCAGCTGCATTTGGCCGTTTAGTGACGTTCGAACAGATTCCATCAGTGGTGGCAAGTACACTCGTTGGTCTGTCGGATAATCCAATTGTTCTCCTACTACTTATTAATGCTATGCTATTGATTATTGGTATGTTTATGGAGACTATTTCAGCAATTATTATTCTAACTCCGATACTGCTACCGGTAGTGAAACAACTGGGTGTCGATCCCATTGTATTCGGTGTAATTTTGACAGTTAACCTTGCTATTGGTTTCTGTACACCACCATTGGGAGTAAATATATTCGTCGCGAGCCAAGTATCAAATGTTAGTATAGAGAAAATATCAAAAGCTTTGATTCCTTTCTTATGTTCTATGTTGGTTTTATTATTAGCAGTAACATTTATCCCAAGCTTATCTTTATTCTTAACAGAATTAATTGACTAATACTTATATCAATACCTATTTAGTATATTTAGCCTTAGTGAGAACTAAGGCTTTTTTATTTTTATCTTAGATCTTATTGATATATTTCGTGACCGTACTCACAGCAACATTGGATATGTTGATCAATAATTAAGATCTAGAGTGTGATATGTTAGATATCACAAAAAGAGATAACCATAAGAACAGTCGCTTCGACAACTAACACTAACGATGTACCACCCTACACATTTAATAAGAGGGCATTATGAAAAAACTAATTATGGCTACTGCAGTATCTATGCTGGCGCTATCTACTTCAGTAATGGCTGCTACGACAATTAGAATCGGTCATGGCGCGAATGAGAACTATCACCTTCACCGTGCTCTTGAGAAGTTCAAAACGGATATTGAACAAAAGTCGGATGGTAAATTCGAGGTTCAAATCTTTGCGAACTCACAAATGGGTCCAGACCGTGAAATGATTGAAGGCGTGCAATCAGGTATGCTGCAAATGGCAGTATCTCCTTCATCTTTCTACTCTTCTTGGGATCCATCTTTCGATGTTGTTGAGCTACCTTTTATCTACCCAAGTAAGCAAGCTGCTCTGGATACAGTGCATAGTCCAGCGGGTGACAAAATGTTGAGTAAGTTAAACAACATGAACCTTCAAGGTATTGGTTGGATGGAAAACGGTGTTCGTCACGTGACAAACAATAGCCGCCCAGTTGAAACTCCAGAAGATCTGAAAGGTCTGAAGATTCGCACAATGAAAGTGCCTGCTCACGTGAAGACATTCAACTCTCTTAATGCTTCAGCAACACCAATGAACTTTGGTGAAGTGTATTCTGGTTTACAGCAGGGTGTTATTGATGGTCAAGAAAACCCAATCGCCCATATCTATGCACAGCGTTTCTATGAAGTACAAGATTATGTGAGCCTGACTGGCCACGTTGTTACTTTCTACATCCCAGTAATGAACCTAGAGTTCTGGCATAGCCTTTCAGCGGATGATCAGCAACTGATCAAAGAATCAATGCGCGATGCAGAGGTTTACCAACAGGAGCTTGTTGCTGCTGAAGAGGGTCAACAAATTGAAGAGTTCAAGAAAATTGGCACTAAAGTGAATGAGTTAAGCCCTGAACAATTGCAACTTTTCATCGACGCGACAGAGCCTGTTCGTGCAGAGTACAAAGAAAAGTTAGGTGCTGACGTTTACGACGAGTGGATGAGCACTATCAAGCAAGTTGCTGCTAACTAACAGTACTTAAAAGTTTCTAATTTTCTAGGGAGGGCTTTGCCCTCTCTAGTTGTTTTCAGGGGGAGATAAGACATGTTTGATAAAGAGATCAAATTCACATTGGATGGTGGCTTTGAGTGTGAATTGCCAAAAATGACAAAGGTGAAGCAGCACTTCGAACGAAAAAAGCTCGATGACATACCACAACGTATTAAACAGGAGCTAACAAAGTTCCCCAATCCTGAATGCTTGTCTGGTCAATCATTAGCGATTACCGTTGGCAGTCGCGGAATATCCGGCCTTATTCCTGTCCTTCAACAAACGATTTCCTTTCTAAGATCTCACGGTGCTCATCCTTTCATTGTTCCCTCTATGGGGAGTCATGGCTCTGCTAATGCTGAAGGTCAGGTAAAAATTCTCGAGACCTACGGTGTCACTGAACAGTCGATGCAGGTTCCGATTGTTTCTTCAATGGAAGTGGTTCAAGTAGCTGAAATGTCAGACGGTGTTCCTCTTTATTTAGATAAAGTAGCGATTGAAGCTGATGGCATGATCTTATGTAATAAGATCAAACCGCACGCAGATTTCAAAGGGCAAGTTGAAAGCGGCATCCTCAAGATGCTGTGTATCGGTTTGGGTAATCATGTTGGAGCATCTTCGCTGCATCGATATGGTTTCCATAACTTCCATCGAGTGATCCCCGAGGCCGGAGAGCGCTTACTGGAGAAGATCAAAGTTCCGTTTGCGATTGGTCTGGTAGAGAATGCATACGATGAGTTGATGGATATCGAGGTCGTCGAGCAAAAGGATATTCTAAATTTAGAGCCAAAATACTTAGAGCGAGCTAAGCGTAATATTGCGACGATACAGATCCCAGATATTGATGTTCTGATTATTCAAGAGATAGGTAAGAACATCAGTGGTGAAGGGATGGATCCGAATGTGACTGGGCGGCCTGGTTCTGGAGTAGGAGGTTTTACTGGACCTAATATTTCGAGCACAGTTGTTCTTTCTCTTACTGAGGCGACTCATGGTAATGGTGTAGGTATTGGAATGGCTGACATTACGACGAGACAACTGGTCCAAAATCTCGATTTTGGTGCTATGTATACCAATGCGGCAACAGCCGGTACATTGGCAACGGCGAAGATACCTATGGTGATGGGAAATGATCGAGAAGCCATTGTATTTGCGTTAAAGACTGCGCCTATACACGATATCAATAATGCGAAGATAGTCTGGATTAAAAATACCCTAGATCTCGACAATATATATGTGTCTGAGGCATTGAAACCAGTGGTGGAAAATCTAGAAAAAGCCGAATGTGTACAAGATAGTGAGGTGTTTTGCTTTGACAGTGAAGGGAAATTATTACCCTGGAGTAAATAGTCAAATTAGGCTGCCAGTTCTGGCAGCCTCTCATCTGTTGTTAGGCGAAGCTTTTTAGTAGTTTGATAGCAGCGCACGCAGCCCCAAAGCCGTTATCAATGTTAACCGTGGTGAGTCCAGCAGCACAGCTTCCTAGACAAGCGTTGAGCGCCAATTGTCCCCCTTCAGAGACTCCGTATCCAACCGAAGTTGGCACCGCGATAATAGGGCGATGTGTCATTCCTGAAAGAACGGTGGGCAATGCGGCTTCCATCCCTGCTACAGCGATAATGATCTTAGCCTTGTTGATCTCTTCGAGTGCATTGTTTAAACGCCAAAGTGCCGATACACCGACATCTTCAAACAAACGAGCAGCATAGCCATGATAGTTTAGTGTTGTAAGCACTTCATGACAGACTCCGGTGTCAGAAGAACCTCCAGAAACTATCGCCACCATTGGTGATTGTGCTTGAAGATTCTCAAGCGCTCCGAGCACAGCGGTATTCGATAATGCGCAATAGGAGAGTTGTTGGTGGTACGACGGTTTTAACTGAGCCCACTTTTCTTTATTTAGGCGGGTAAACAAGAAGCGAACTTGTTTCGCTAATCCAAGTTCAATGATTTTCTCGATCTGTTCTACGCTTTTGCGCTCACAAAGAATGGCTTCTTCAACACCACAGCGTTGTTTTCGATCAAAATCTATAATGATGTCTGACATTTCTTATCTCCCACAAATGCACTACCTCTTTGATAAGGCATGAACTGGATAGGAACGTCCGAGCTGAAGCTGTCGGTGATATGAGTTACCTCAGCTTTGAGCTCTTCGATGTCTTGGGGAGATAGCTTGTTGAAAGTGGCTTCATCGATCTCAATACCAATTTGCTGTTTCTTGATCCGGCATCTGAGCGTTGAGCTGATTATCTTGGAGCGAAGATGCTGTTCGACGGCGTTCACTAAACCTAAGTTGCTGCTATCTACGCGTATGCCGGTTTCAATGCGGCTTGCAAGACATGGTGAAGCCGGTAACGTGGAGATGCTTGGCAAGCCAAACTGCATCGCTAATTGGCGAATTTCTTGTTTATCAATTTCGGCTTCTACGAAAGGATGGATAACATTATGTTCTTTTGCTGCAATTAATCCTGGACGGTAATCATCTAAGTCATCGAGGTTAGTTCCCGAGACAACCTGCCCAAACGAAAGCCCTTTGAGTGTGCTGTAAAGGCACGTCTTGCAGTAATAACAACGATTAACCGGGTTGCTTTGATAGTTTGGAGTATCAATTTCACCACTGGAAACAAACTCTACCTGCCATTGATATTGTGCAGCAAAGTCTCGTATACGTTGCGTATCTTGAGGAGGTACTGCCGGTGAAATGGAGTGAACGATCTTTGCATTGTCTCCTAAGACTTTATTGGCAATAAAAGCCAAAGTCATACTATCTACACCACCACTCACTGCGACGGTGACCTTATTTAGAGCCTGTAGCGTTTTTTCTAGGCGCGTAAGTTTATGATTGAGTTTGTTCATCGGCTGCTTTCGCTTCTATATGTGATTTAAGGCTTGTCTGAGCTTTGTAGTTCATGGTTGGGTTCGTTAAATGATCTGACTCTAACTTGCTTGTTACAGAGCCGTCTGGACGAGTTACCGTTTTAATATCGAAGTCTTGATGGTTGCTCTGAGTGCTATGATGCAGGCGCGGTAAAACCTTGCGCATACAACGCCAATAGCGAACACCGATTGTGGAAGTATGATTAAAGATGAACTCGATGATTTCGTCTTGATGACAAGGTGAGGTTAATACTGTGAAGGTGCTGATGTGACGGTTTTTCTTTCCATGCGCAATCGCCTCTGTAATCTCATTAACGCCGTGTTGTTCTCGGATTTTTTCTCGAGCGATAGCAAGTAACTCACCGGTCATATCGTCGATGTCGAACTGAATTACACTAATTTCTTGGTCTTGCTGAGTGTTTGTTTCTTCTGTTGCTAGGAATGTTGCACGCAGTAAATTTGCTCGGTCCTTGAGTTTTCGGTTACCGAACCCGTATCCAATATTTGTGACGCTTCCTTGTGCAACTTTCTGAGATGGGCGCAACCACGCTAAAATTGCGGCGCCGGTTGGCGTTACTCTTTCACCTTTGATCCCATCATCAAACACGTTGAAGCCTTTTAAGAGCAGTAACGTAGCTGGCGCGGGAACCGGAATTTCCCCATGAGCGCAGTGCACTGTGCCGCCACCCCAAGGGATATTGGAGCATGACCATGATGTGGCTTTTGAATGCTCGATCAACCAGCTCGCAGACAATATGTCGATGATGCAATCCCACGCCCCAACTTCATGAAAGTGAACATCATCGACAGACTTACCATGAATTTGAGCTTCAGCGTGCGCGAGCAATTCGAAAATGCCAATCGCATTTTTTCTTACACCCGATTCGATAGGCAGATCGATGAGCAAATTTTTGATTGTTTTCCAACTTCTATGTTCACCATGGTGATGGTGATGGTGATGGTGATGGTGATGGTGATGGTGATGGTGTTCAGGTTGTGCTTCTTCTTCTACGAAAAAGCGTTGGCCACTCAACCCTTTGTCCAATGCATCCTCCAACCAGAATTTTACTTGGGTTTGCTTGCGTACCACCTCTAGAGCTTCGAAGAGTGGGGTTCGAAGTTCCGGGGTTGCATGGAGCATTGCTGCGGTAAACATATCCCCAGCGATACCTCCAACGAGGTCTAGATGAATGTGCATGTTTGTCTCCGGTTTTCGGTGTGGGGTTCGTATCTTAGTTACTTATTGTTTTTCTGATATGTTAGATACTTTAATTTCTTTGGAAATATGAATCTATATCTATCTTTCATTGCTATTAATAAGACTTGTTTAATGTGATCGGTATCTTCAAACGCAAAAAATCTTGGGTATATTTATTGTTGATATCTGATATGTTAGTTGAAAATTAAAGAACAAATATGTTCATTTCTAATGATTTAATTAATAACAAGGTTCGTTTTATGAAAAAGATAGGTGCTCTGGCTCTTCTGATGTGCCCTACGTTAGCGTTTGCACATCCTGGTCATACCGAGGTTGGATTTATTTCTGGGTTTGTTCATCCATTCACAGGGATTGATCACTTAGCTGTCATGTTTGGACTAGGTTTGGTGTGCAGCCTCTTTTTCACGAAAGAAAGTGCAAACAAATGGCTAGTGTTAGTAGCACTCACCGTTAGTTTAGGACTTGGTTCAGCGCTCGCCATTGCGGGATTCAAAGTGCCGATGTTTGAAATGATGATCTCATTATCAGTTGTATTAGTGGGTGCGTTGACAATTTGTGGTGGGTTAGGTCGTTCGATTAACAAGTGGGTGGTTTGTGGATTGGCCATCATGACTGCATTTCACGGATATGTTCATATTATTGAAGGCGCAACAGCAACGATTGCTAATTTTGGTCACTACACAATGGGTTTTATTCTTTCTAGTGTTGGCCTTTATGTTGGCGGGCTAGCTCTGGGAAGTAAGATTGCGCATGTTTCAATGAAGCCACAAGTATGTATCATTTCTGGTGGATTTTATGTGGCTTTAGCGTTAGTGCTAGGTTTGTGATCCAATTCATTTCGTGAATATACTGTTTAATGTATTGATTTGATTAGTGATGTATCAGATAGCATACTATTATGTATTGCGGTTTTAATGTATTTGTAGGCCTAGCCACTTGGTATTAGTTGCTGTGTATAGCATGATATTCGGGTAGACTGGCATGAGCTGAATTTAAATATTGAGGTAACGAGATTGAAAGCAATCACTCGCCCTAAAAGTTTGACAGAAAATGTGGCAGAGAACTTGCGCTACTCAATCGTGAGTGGTGAGTTGAAGTTAGGCCAACCTCTTTCGGAAGCATCTCTATCCGAAACCTTCGGTGTTAGTAAAACTCCTGTTCGTGAGGCGTTGTTTATCCTTAAACAAGAAGGGTTGATTGACATTATTCCACAGAAAGGAAGTTTTGTTTTTCAACCAGATGAACAATCTATTATCGAGCTGTGTAATTTCCGTGGTTATCTAGAGCCAATCGCTCTTGAAGAGTCGATGAAAAATGATTCACAAGCTTTTTTAGAAAGCTTAGAAATCAGCATCGTTAAGATGGAACATAAGTTTAAGAATAGAGATTTCAAAGCGTTTCTATTGCTAGATGGTGAGTTTCATGAATCCTTCTTTAAGTATTGTGGCAACTCGCTTCTACAGAAGAGTTACCAACTTGTTCAGTTCCATATCGGCGCAATTCGCAGTCATCTGACGACAAGTGAAGAAGCGTATGGAGAGATTTTGGAAGATCACCGTCGTATCTATCAATTGTTAAGCTCTGGCGAAATTGTTGAAGCTCAGACTATGCTGCGCAAGCATGTACTAGACATTAAAGCAATCATCGATGCTTGTGTCCTAACTGCTTAATTTATAGTTAATTATTCGATAGAAAACCTCTTACAGCCGTAAGAGGTTTTTTGTTTTAATTTACACCGAATAAAAGAAGTAAATCTGTGCCTTCATTCTGATGATGATGTCGCGCAAAACATCATTTTCCCAATCGGAGAATTGATCAAAGGCCAAAATCCAGCAAGTGCGCACGGTGTGGGTAAAGCGATGGTGAAAGCACTATCTGCTTAATTTGATTGATAACCACTGACTTTCTAAAGGTAGTTCAATGATATGAACTACCTTTAATCCTATTATGGTCCTTATATTTACATTTAAACGCGAATGGAATAGTCGTTATGAAGCTTCAAGATCAAGATTTGTTTAAGCAAAGCAACTTCCTATTTGGAGGTTGGGTAGACAATGAGAGCGGGCAATTGACCGAGGTACTTAACCCTTTCGACAGTCGCGTTATCGGCTCAGTACCCAACGCGGAGAAAAGCCAAGTCTTGCAAGCAATCGATGAAGCTCAAGTCCAATTCAAAGCTTGGAAGCAACAAACGGCAGAAACTCGTGCCAATGTTCTTCGTCGTTGGCATCATTTGATGGTCGCCCATGCTGATGACCTAGCGAGCATCATTACAGCGGAACAGGGTAAACCATTAGCAGAAGCCAAAGGCGAAGTCTTGTATGCGGCGAGCTATGTGGAGTGGTTTGCTGAAGAGGCGCGTCGCGCAAATGGTACCATTATCCCATCTCATAAAAATGGCGCTCAGGTTCTCACAACTAAAGAACCAATTGGAGTGGTTGCAGCAATCACTCCTTGGAATTTTCCAGCGGCGATGATAGCTCGTAAATGTGCACCAGCATTTGCTGCAGGTTGCTCTGTGATCCTAAAACCAGCACCAGATACCCCTTTCACGGCACTCGCCCTAGCTGAGCTCGCTGATAGAGCAGGGTTGCCAAAAGGTCTTTTCCAAGTCGTTACTGGTGATGCGGTGATGATTGGCGAGTTGCTTACTAAGAGCCCAGTCGTGAAAAAACTATCCTTTACCGGTTCAACCAAGGTCGGCAAGTTATTGATGCAGCAATCGGCGAGTAACATCAAAAAACTGTCCCTTGAGTTGGGTGGAAATGCACCCTTCATCGTGTTTGAGGATGCAGATATTGATGCCGCAGTAGAGGGAGCGATAGCAGCCAAATACCGCAATGCGGGTCAAACATGTGTCTGTGCGAACCGAATTTATGTTCAAGCTAAGGTGTATGGTGAGTTCCTTGAGAAGTTCACCAATAAGGTAGGGGCCTTACGGGCTGGTAATGGCTTTGAAGAGGGTGTGAAAATTGGCCCACTGATTAATGAAGCAGCCGTTAACAAGGTTCAGAATCACGTGCAAGACGCTCTTGGGAAAGGTGCTCATTTACGACAGGGTGTTGTTCCGCAAGACGGTGAGCGTTTGGTAGCCCCTATTGTGTTGTCAGATATGACCGACGACATGATTATCTCGAAAGAAGAGACGTTTGGTCCAGTTGCTCCATTATTTAAGTTCGAAACGGAAGAAGAGGTGATTGCGCGCGCCAACAATACCGAGTTTGGTTTGGCATCTTATTTCTATACTCAATCCTTATCGCGAGCTTGGCGAGTCAGTGCTGCTCTTGAGTCTGGCATGGTGGGTGTGAATGAGGGCATTATCTCAACCGCAACTGCACCTTTTGGCGGGGTGAAGGAATCAGGGCTCGGGCGTGAAGGCTCACAAATAGGCTTAGATGATTACCTAGAAACCAAGTATGTGTTGATGGGTGGGTTGAGTTAACGAATAGAATTGATATTGCTAGTTTTTTTTTGCACAAACTCTCGCATTTGGTGAACTGGTTTAAAGCTTTTTGCCGTTTATTTTGAGAATCGCCATGAACTCAAATATATTGTGGTGATTGAAAAATAAGAATGAATGAGAACAAATATGGATAAATCAAACGTTGGTGACTTGGTACTGAGTGAAGCGCAGATTCAGCAAGGCGTCGAAATTGTTGCAGACAAGTTGAATATTTCTTTTGAGGATGCCGTGGTGATTACTGTTGTACCTGGCGGAATTTTGTTCACTGCAGACCTAGTTCGCAAGCTAAATTTCGATATCAAGATGGATTACATCTCTTGCCCACACACGCCTGGAGACAGTAATAACCAATCTGAAATTGTTTTCCATGAGAACATTTCTTTAGACGGCCAAAACGTGATTATGATTGATGACGCTATCGAGTCTGGCGGCACAATGAAAAGGTTGGTCGCGCATATAGCAGATAACTACAAAGTGAAGTCACTTTCTATTGCGACCTTGTTTGTGAAGCCTGGCCGAGTCGATATTCCCGTACCTCAGTACTTTGCTTATGAAATGGATAATGATGATCTACTTGTGGGCTATGGTTTGCCTTGGCAGGACAAGTCGCGAAACATTCCTTACGTTTCTAAGCTGGTAAAATAAATAGACCTTAATGTCACAGAAACTTACAGAATAAAAATCCATTATTTTCAATGGTTTATTTCGTTAGGTGTGGTGGGGCGTATGCTGTTTTAACGTCCTGCTCGTAAGGGAGTTATTGTTATGTTATAACAACTCGATAATTCCCTTTGTTTTTTCTCTACAATGAAGCATTTCAGAGCTATTGCCCTTTCTGTGGCGACTCTTGCGTTTGCGACTGCATTCTTTCTCCCAGCCTTCCAGGAACAAGCGCCAACATTAAGTAACCTAGATGACATCGATATTGTCATCACGCCCGCTCAAGAGCCTGAGCGTGAGCCTTCACCTATACGTGTGCATTACATCGTTAAAGTCGGCGACACGCTGAGCAACATCTTTTCTGCTTGGGATCTTTCATATAATCAATTACAGCAACTGCTTGAAGCGGATCTCAACCATCTACAGCTTGATACTATTAAGCCAGGTGATCATCTAGAACTGGTTCTTGATGGCACCAATCGTTCATTGATCCAAGTGACCTACCATATCAGCCTTGTGGAAAGAGCCGTCTATACTCTTGATGAGCAAGGCCAGTTCGTTTATGAGTTTGAAGAGCAAGCCGGTGAATGGCGTGAACAACTCTATAGCGGCACGATCAACGGCAGTTTTTCGATGTCGGCGTATAAACTAGGTTTGTCTCCGAATCAGATCGGCAATATCACTGAGGTGTTGAGAGATAAGATAGATTTTGTTCGCTCACTACGTGCGGGAGATTCATTCAATGTTTTGATTAGCCACCAATATTTGAATGACCATGCGACGGGCAACAGTGAAGTTCAAGCCATTACCTTTAACTTGCGCGGTCGTGAGGTTTCAGCGTTTTTAGCTGAGGATGGGCGTTTTTATGACCGTGATGGTAACAGTTTGATGCGAGCATTTAACCGCTACCCAGTCGATAGTAAATATCGCCGCATTACCTCTTCGTTTAACCCTAGGCGTAAACACCCGGTGACGGGACGAGTTACTCCGCATAACGGAACCGACTTTGCTACACCTGTTGGTGCGCCTATCTATTCAACCGGTGATGGGCGTGTTGTAGGGGTAAGGAATCATCCTTATGCAGGAAAGTACTTAGTCATTGAGCACAATAGTGTATATACCACGCGCTATTTGCACCTATCTAGATTCCTAGTTAAAAAGGGACAGTATGTAACGAGAGGGCAAAAGATTGCGTTATCTGGTGCGACAGGCCGAATCACTGGTCCCCATCTTCACTTTGAGGTACTCGTGCGCAATCGTGCGGTTGACCCAATGAAAGCGGATCTCCCTTTAGCTAGTTCGATTTCTAAGGAAGATCGCGCTGCATTTAATGCTAGGGTTTCGGCATTTGATTCACTGATAATAGCCAAAGTCACCGATCAAACTTTGCCTGATAGAAGTTAACGACAAACGAAAAGAAGCATGCATACTCCTCATCGTAGAGATACTTTATTCAAATGGTCACTTATCCTCGTTTTGTGGGTGGTGGTTGTGTGTCTGGCGAAAAATGTTGGCTTTGTCACCTCATGTCCTAATCAAGCTCATCAAGATTATGCATTTACAACTCAATCCACTGCAGAATCAGAGCAGTGCGATCTTTCTGAGAAACTTTTGAGCGCACATCAACATCAAGTTGATTCTCAAGCGATATTTCTATTTATCTTTGCTTTGGTGTTGGTGACTTGGCTTTTATCAACGCCTAATCCGTACTACCTTTTCACAGAACCAATCGCTAAACGGCGAAGGGTACATCTCACTTTATGTGTTTTTAGAGAATAAACGCGCAATGAACTGGCGAGATGCCAGCACATTATTACGTTGTTATTTTTTATAGGTACATACATGCAAAACAGACACACTACGCAGCGCTCACTCTGGCTTCTTGGCCTGCTGCTATTCGGATTTTTCTCTGCTGTAGCTCAGGCCTCGGTGGTGAGCTCTGGGTGGCTACAAAATCTGGATCACCCACCCGTTAAAACTCAGTTCGTTCTTACTGGCCAGGTCGATCCGCAACATCAAACCGTCACTGGTTATCTAGAGGTGATGCTTTCTGGAGACTGGAAAACTTACTGGCGAAGTCCGGGAGAAGGTGGGGTTGCTCCAACTATTGCTTGGGATAACTCAAGTAACATCCAAAACATCGACTGGCATTGGCCTTACCCAACCCGTTTTGACGTGCTAGGTGTTGAAACGCTCGGTTATAAACAGCGAGTGATCTTCCCGATGACGTTATACATCGAGGAACTGTCACAACCTGTCATTCTCAATGCAAATCTAACACTGTCATCATGCACAACCATTTGTGTGTTGACCGACTATCCATTTGAACTCTCTTTCATTCCAAATGAACTCCAGGTCAACCAAGACGCTATGCACGTCTATGCTCAGGGTATCAGCCAAGTGCCGCAATCATCGCCATTGATTGGCGGTGTTGAAGCTCGCTGGGATGTTGGGCAAAGCAAGCTGCAAGTTGTTATGGATAAGCAATTGGGTTGGCAGCAACCGACTATTTTACTTGATGGAGAGAGTGAAACGGTGGTTGATTCAGTGTTTGTTCAGCAAAACTTGGTTATTGATAACGACCGCTTGGTTGCTACTTATGATGTGACGAGTTGGTTAGGCTCGCCTCAGCTTAGCGGTGAGGCGCTGAATATCACAGTCCAAGATGAGAACTTTATTGCAGAGCAGTCTGCGACCATTACAAGCGGCTCCGTTTCTACACATAGCGCTTCCTATTCCATTGCCGAGATGTTTTTACTCGCTCTGATTGGAGGCTTACTCCTAAACGTAATGCCTTGTGTTCTGCCTGTTTTGGGCATGAAGCTCAGTAGTGTGGTTGGGGCACATGGCTTGGAGAAAAAACAGATTCGGTTGCAGTTCCTAGCGTCTGCAAGTGGTATTTTATTCTCGTTCTGGCTGCTTGCTATCTTCTTGTTGATTCTCAAGCTTTCGGGTAGCGCCATTGGTTGGGGCATTCAGTTCCAGAGCGGCTGGTTTATCGGATTAATGGTTTTGGTGACTGCCCTGTTCGGTGCCAATATGTTGGGTCTGTTTGAGATTCGCCTTAGCTCGAAAACCACGACATGGTTAGGAAGCCAAGGGGATAACTCTTATCGAGGCCACTTTACCCAAGGTATGTTTGCCACACTATTGGCAACCCCGTGCTCGGCACCTTTCTTGGGTACCGCTGTGGCCTTTGCTCTTGCCACCAATAGTATGACCATGTTCGCTATATTTACAGCCTTGGCGCTGGGGATGGCTTTGCCGTGGATTTTGGTTGCACTCTTCCCTGCAATGGCTTTAGCGCTACCAAAGCCGGGCAAATGGATGAGTAGCATCAAGCTGGCATTTGGCGCAATGATGTTGCTGACCAGCCTATGGCTACTAACGCTGTTGTCTAACCATTTGCCTATCTTTTGGGTGTACGTCATCGGTATTCTTGCATTTGCGTGGGTGGTGGTGCGCGTATTGAGAGTCTATGGAGAGAAGCCGGCAGCGCTGTTTGGCGGTAGTGTGATTATATTGGCATCCTTGGGGATGATTGTTGGTAGCATGACAGCAGACCGCTGGGCGACCCCGTTACCTGACGATCCTGATTGGGAAAGGCTATCCGTTCAATCAATAGAGCAACATGTCTATGAGGGTAAAACGGTGTTTGTTAACGTTACTGCTGATTGGTGCATTACCTGTAAAGCCAACAAGATAGGTGTGATATTGCAAGATCCTGTCTACAGCACGCTTGCTCAATCTGACGTTGTTCCTATGCTGGGTGATTGGACAACGCCAAGTGAAAGTGTGACCTCTTATTTACGTGATAATGGTCGTTTTGGTGTGCCGTTCAATATGGTTTATGGACCAGCAGCACCCAATGGCATCCCGTTACCGGTGATCTTAACGGAAGAGTCGGTAATGCAAGCTATTGGTTTGGCGAGTGGGAGAGTGCAATTATGAGCAGCAAATGGAAACGTCGTATCCGCGAGATTCTGTTTACCCTTGCTCTGATCACAGTACTCTCTTTCGCTATGGATGTATGGCGCTCTCAAGATATGCCTCAGGTCGAGCTACCTGAAGTACAGGGCTTTACGACGTCAGGTCAAGTGGTGGACGTTATTACCATGAGTAAGGAAAAGCCCGTACTGGTTTACTTTTGGGCTACTTGGTGTCCAGCATGTAAGTTTGTCACTCCCACAGTCAATTGGATGAGTGATAGCGAACACTACTCTGTTGTTGGGATCCCTATATCGTCAGGGAGTGATGAAAGAGTGTCACGCTTTTTACAGGCGCATGACTATCAGTTCGAAAACTTGAATGATCCTACTGGACGCATCTCACGGCAATGGGGTGTCAGCGTGACGCCAACGGTCGTGATTGTCCGAAATGGAGAAATTCACTCTGCTACGACGGGTATAACAACACCTCCGGGTTTACTTGCGAGAGTATGGCTAGCGAAGTAGAACTCAAGAAGTGTGAATATTTATAAAAGATTGCTCAGAATCATTTGCGTTTGAGCAAATCTAGTATAATTTTAGGCCGCCTTAGTATCGCAGTTCGTGATATTAAGGCGGTCTTTTTGATTGGGTATTGCTGAATGTCTTGGCTAGTGATTAGAAATGTGTGGATGTTACTTCTTGCAATGGCGTTGTCGCCAGTGCAGGTTTCGGCTGCCCATTCGTCAACAACCCCAATTGATATTGATGCCCTTTACACTGTAAATCTCAGTGACTCGGAATCAAACTCTGAGAGTTCTTCACAAGTCCCTATCTCACAAAGCCGTGTTACTCAAGACGCGGTTGGGATATTCAGCTCGCATCGCTGGTCTTCTAATCTGCGTAAGACAGTGGATGACGAAGGTGAGACGTTTGATAGTCAGAGCTTTAATCCTTTCTATACCAACATTGGCTATGCCTATAGCCTGAGTGATATTCGTTGGCTGCACAATCAGTCGACCTTCTATCATTACTCTCCCAATCACCGTTTATCGGGATGGAAAGACTCGAATGCTATGTATGTGGCGTTAAACGGTCAGTACGCTTCGTAATACCTCTCAAATTCACGTCAGTTGACGTGAACAATGGATAACTCGCCCTAGGTGGCGTGTGCATTCTGTTATCCAAATATTCTATTTTAAGACTTCGCTTCATACCAATCGGATTAACTAGGTAGTTGATGTGATTGGTATCTTCGAAGGGATACACGGTATATGAAGAAAAACACCGCAAATCGTCGTGTGCTGAATAAGTACTCGGCGTGGAAATACGTTGTGCTGATCACAACAATAATTATCTTAACTCTAAGCGCTATCCCAACTTGGTTTGGCGAGCAGCCCTCAATTCAAATTTCTTATTCGGCAAACAGTGCTGCCAAACAATCAGCGCTGGAACTTGACCGTCAGTTAAAAAGTGATGGTATCTCCGCGGCCAAGATCACCGAAGAGAGTGACAAGGCGATCATCGTTTTTGACAACGAGAATGACCAAAGTCACGCTCGTGAACTGCTTAATCAACAATTAGGTGAAGAAGATACGATCACCTTCTCATACGTTTCTGTTGCTCCGGGTTGGCTTGGTGATTTGGGGTTTAGGCCTATCAAGTTAGGCCTAGATCTACGTGGTGGAGTGCAATTCCTGCTGCATGTGGACGTTGATAAAGCGTTTGAAGAGCAGCGCAATGCATTGGTTGATGAGCTCAAAGCAAACTTGCGTGAGAAACGTATCCGAGGCGTCCAGGTTCGAACTAAAGCCAATAATCAAATTGTTGTGACCAGTCAAAACTTGCAAGGCGTTCAAGCTGCTCAGAAATTTGCTCAACAAAACTATACGGGTTGGCAAATCACGAGAGTTGATAATGGCTTTGAGCTTCAACCTAGTGAACAAAATATTCAAGAATTTCAGACCACGACTATCCAGCAAAACCTGAAAATCATGCGTGGCCGAATTGAAGAACTAGGCATTACTGAAGCCATGGTTCAGCGCCAAGGCAAAGACCATATTCGTATTGAGCTTCCTGGTGTTCAAGACCCAGCACAAGCTAAAAACGTGATTGGTGCAACCGCAAGCCTTGCTTTCTATGAAGTAAAAGACAGCGACCAAGCTCGCAGCCTTCAAAGCTTGGTGCTTCCTGATAGTGATGGTCGCAATGTGGTTCTAGCTAAACGCCCAGTGCTTACGGGTGAGCACATTGTCAATGCTCGAGCTGGTGTCGGGGAGATGGGTATGTCTGAGGTGAATATCTCACTAGATCAAGCTGGTGGTAAGAAGATGAGTGACTTCTCTGGTGCTCACATCGGCAAACCAATGGCGACGGTATATCGTGAGTACACCACGAATCAACGTGGCGAGACTCAGCTTGATGAGCGCGTGATTAGCGTCGCGACCATCCAAGCTAAGTTGGGTAGCCAGTTCCGTATTACGGGGGCTGGAAGTATGGCCGATGCACAAGAGCTGGCCTTACTGTTGCGTGCAGGTTCACTCACTGCGCCCGTTACCATTGTTGAAGAGCGCACTATAGGCGCATCACTAGGTGCAGAAAACATCGCAAATGGCTTTGCTGCCCTTGCACTTGGTATGGGCTTAACTCTTATGTTTATGGCGTGCTGGTACCGCCGTTTAGGTTGGGTTGCGAACATTGCATTGTGTGCAAACATGTTGTGTCTGTTAGGTCTTATTGCACTAATTCCAGGCGCAGTATTAACCCTTCCTGGTATCGCAGGTTTAGTGCTAACTGTCGGTATGGCAGTGGATACTAACGTTATTATTTTTGAGCGTATCAAAGACAAAATGCGCGAAGGTCGCAGTTTCGCACAAGCCATTGATACGGGGTTTGACAGTGCTTTTTCCACCATTCTTGATGCCAACATCACCACCATGATCACAGCCGTGATCCTTTACACCATAGGTAATGGTCCAATCCAAGGCTTTGCTTTGACACTGGGTCTTGGCCTGCTAACCAGTATGTTCACGGGCGTGTTTGCCTCGCGAGCAATGATCAATCTAGTTTGGGGCCGCGATGGCCGCCGTGATGTAAGGGTGTAATCATGATTGAAATGCTAAAACAAAATATTCGTAAGATTCGTTACTTCACGACCTTCGTTTCGATTCTGCTTATGGTGGTGTCGTCCATCAGCCTTGCAATGAATGGCCTAAATCTGGGTTTGGATTTCACTGGCGGTATGGTCACGGAAGTTAAGGTTGACCCACAGCTAAATCAAAACCAATTGCTGAATACCCTAAGACCAGAATTAGGTGATTCAGCTTCTATTACTCAATCGGGAGAAGAAGGTCGCTGGGTGATTCGTTACTTAGCACCAGAGGGTGAGGTAGCGGCGCCACAAGTGGCAGAAATCCTGTCGCCAATCTCTTCAAAAGTAGAGGTGATCAGCAACAGCATCGTTGGCGCACAAGTGGGTCAGGAGCTGTTTGAACAAGGTGGCTTGGCGCTGCTTATCACCGTACTAGCGATTCTTGCGTACTTGTGTTTCCGCTTTGAATGGCGCTTGGCGAGCGGTTCGTTGTTCGCACTGGGTCATGATGTGTTGTTGGTTCTTGGCTTCTTTGCTTTCACGCAAATGGAGTTCAACCTCACCGTATTTGCTGCGATTCTGGCAATCCTTGGTTACTCACTGAATGACTCAATCATCATTGCTGACCGTATTCGTGAGCTGCTTATCTCTAAACAAGACTGGGATACGAGCAAGATTAACGACCAGTCAATCATCACTACTTTCTCTCGCACTATGGTGACATCGGGCACTACGCTGATCACTGTGGGAGCATTGTGGATTCTTGGTGGTGGCGCACTACAAGGGTTCTCGACAGCGATGTTCATTGGTGTGTTGAGTGGTACGTGGTCATCAATCTCGATTGGGACCATTTTGCCAGAATGGCTCAAGTTAGAACCGAAGCATTATTTGCCCGTAGAGATCGATTCGGCACCTTAACAGCAGAGGATTAATGACAAGGGCAAGTGATGGTATTACTTGCCCTTCAATACTTGGCAATTCCTGTTAATCAATAGGAAGTTGAGCGGTATTTTTGAGTTCATGGATAGATATATTCGATTGAAGCGCCGTTACACCCGCCACTTTTCTCAGCTCGTTAAGGCGCTCATATAATTGCTCAAGGTCTTTGGCGATAATAAGTACGATGTAATCGGCATTACCCACAATGCAGTGGCACATGGTGATCCAATCTACTGACTCTACAAATTTTTCGAATGGACTCGTGCTTACTTCATCATGGTTACTTAGTGTGACATGAGTAAACCCGGATACGGGTAAGTTCAGTTTTTTGCGGTTTAAAACTGCCGTGTAATTATCAATATAGCCAGATTCTTCCAGTTTTTTCCAACGACGCCAACAAGGTGTCTCACTCAGATTGACTCTTTCTGCGAGCTTACTGTTACTGATTCGCCCCTCCTTCTGAATAATGCGCAATATAGACATATCAATCTCATCAAGCTCTGGTGTGGGGATTTCTTTCTCAATCATGACTAAATCTGAATTTTTCTGCTCAAATGGTCCCTAATGATAGTGTTAATGGCAATCTTATTTCTAGCGCTTTCTTTAAGATTAGGGTTCTCAACTTTTCTTTAAGAGGCGCATATGAGTTCACAATTAGTAATGGCTTTTTTATTATTTTCTTGCTCAATATCAATCGCTCCGGGTGCAGGTAACATTGCTCTGCTGGGCTTATCAAGTCGGTATGGCTTTAGATCGACACTGCCTTTCATTGCAGGAAGCTCATTTGGCGTAACAGTTATAATGGCTGGAAGTCTTCTAGGGCTAAGTAACATTCTCCTTATGTATCCTAGCGTGTATTTAACGCTCAAGTTTGCAGGAATATCTTATCTGTTTTATCTAGCGTGGGGGCTTATCTCATCAAATGGAAAAGCGTCGCCTAAGAAAGATCACCAAGGCTTTTTGTCTGGCGTATTTATTCAACTTCTTAACCCTAAAGTCTGGGTCGGAGTACTCACTGTACTGACACAGTTTCTACCCCATGAGAGAGCATCTACAATGGAGGTGACGTTTGTTTTTACGTCATTCATCATTATTGGCGCGGTGGGAATGTGTATCTGGGCGTATTTTGGAGGCACTCTTAATTATGTTATCAAGTCAGATAAGTACTTGAGGTGGATCAATCGCAGCCTTGGTTGCATCTTAGCCGCTGTTGCGACTTTTATGCTTATTCAGTAAGGAAATTGCAATCTATGTGGAGTAAACATGGTGCTCTGCATAGTGATAAAACGAGTCGAGGCACGCCTGACACTGGCTCAGAGTTGTTGCAGTTATTTTTGCTGACAGCGCTTGTCTTTAATAAATATAACCTAAAAATACATAGCCCAGATCTTCATATCTAATTCTTCATTTACTATGCAGGTGATGTAATTTTCTGTACTGCAAATTTGTGTAAATTGATTTAAAGTTACCTACCCATTGGATTATGGTGGGTTAGTCGATAAGAATTTTACTATTGTTCCCAATATTTTAGGGTTCATTCTTAATTAGAGTAAGTATGAGTAGCACCGAACTAAAATTTCATCTTGCTGGTCAGCTGGATTTCAACCCGGTGGCCAATACCCTATTGAATGAGGAAGGAGAGGTCACTCATATCGGTGCGAATGAGAGCCGAATTCTTCTACTCTTGTGTGAAAACCCGAATAGAACCGTCTCACGTAATGAGTTTTACGAGTTTGTGTGGAAGGAAAGGGGCTTTGAAGTCGATGACTCTAGTCTTACTCAGGCGATCTCTAACTTACGTCGAGTGTTGAATGACTCGATAAAATCCCCGATGTTCGTTAAAACCGTACCTAAGCGGGGTTACGTTCTGGTTTGTGAGATTGAGCGAACGCCACCATTACCTGTAAAACCGCTTGTTGAAGCAACGCCCGTTTCCGTAGAGCAGCCTTCTAGAGTCAATGCACAACCGGCCGTTGAGGCTGAAGTCGCATCTGAAGTGAATAAGGTAAATAAGCTATCACCTGCGTTTAGTCAGTATATGACCCGTGCAATGGTCTTTGTGGCAATCATTCTCCCTCTGTACGTTCTTTTGTTTGCAAAACCGGCAAAGTCAGATTTTGATCTGGTGGCGATTTATGGTGGGACACCCGTTAAGAAGCCGAGTTATCAGCCGAACCTAACGAACTGGTACCCTGTACTTGAAAAGTGTGTGCAGGAATACAAGCAGCAAAACTCGCAAGATAAAGAGCTAGTTGAAGTCATCATCACTGGCGAGCGTACACATCGACTTGTACTTCATTACATTCATTCATTGGAATGGTCTGATGAAAACTACACTCGAGTGATTATTGCTAAAACCGCGCAAGATATGGCGGAAGCCTGTCAGCCCAAGCTGTAAGTGTCAGTCAACATGTAGAAGAGAGGGGCCATTTGGCTCCTCTTTTTTATTTCTCTCGTTTTTGCAATCAAATCAATACAGCTTCAACTTTGCGGCTTAAGCTACATTATTCTTCCCTCGCTTTGCTAACATGAAAAAGCCACTTATTTACTGAGGCTTAACCATGCTACCAACGACCACAAGTCAATCGCTTCCTGAACAACTCTATCTATCCTCGACTGTGCGAGAACGTGAAAGAGAGGCGGTTAATGCTCTCAATATCGAGATGTTTGAGTTAATGCAGCGAGCAGGCCAAGCGGTGTTTGATGTTATTGATCAACGTTACTCTCACTGCCGTCACATACTGGTTGTTACGGGAAAGGGCAACAATGGTGGTGATGGTTATGTGATAGCTCGCTTAGCGATGCAATCTGGCTACACGGTGAGTTTGTGGCAATTTGGTGATCATCATCAGCTTAGCGGTGACGCGAATCGTGCCAAACAGCTTTATTTGGATGCGGGTGGAATCATTGAGAGCCCGAAAGAGAGCTTGAATGAAAATATCGAACTCATTGTTGATGGCATTCTGGGGACCGGGATAACTGGTAGTGTCAGACCTAATGCTCAAGAAGTGATTGAATTGATTAACCAGAGTGAGCTTCCTGTTGTCGCTATTGATACTCCTTCTGGACTTAATACCGATACAGGGAAGATCTTAGGCTGTGCCATCAGAGCTGAAATCACCGTTACCTTTATCGCAATGAAACTAGGTACTGTAACTGGACAAGCTCGAAGATGTACTGGTGAGATACTATTTGCAGGGCTTGGTGTAGATAATGTTTTTATCGAGCAAAACCTACCGACTGCCTTATTGACTAACGAAAAATGGCTAAAGTCCCTTAAAACCAGAGACGCTGATTCCCACAAGGGAAGTCATGGAAAGCTGCTTATCGTTGGTGGTGACGATGGGATGAGCGGAGCCGTCTATTTTGCATCAGCAGCAGCGCTTCGTTCAGGAGCCGGTCTCGGCGCCGTAGTTTGTCACCCATCGAGCGCTAATCCAATACGTTCATTACTCCCAGAGGCTATGGTGGCAGACCAAACAAAATTATCAGCTCGTTTAGGTTGGTGCTCCGCGATCTGCGTAGGTGTGGGCCTGGGGCGTGATGCGTGGGGAGGAGCCGTATATAAACAAGTCGAAGAGCACGTTTCTATCAACAAGCAGATTCCAATTGTGATTGATGCCGATGGCCTATCTTGGTTGGCCAAGAGTAATGAAAATACTCGCCCTTCAGGAAACATCATTATCACGCCTCACCCCGGAGAAGCAGCGATGTTGCTCGATTGTACTATTTCTGAGGTGGAAGCTGATCGTTTTCATGCCGCTAAAGCTCTTTGTCTTAAGTATCAATGTATTACAGTATTAAAAGGCGCGGGCACCTTGGTATGTGATGGGGAAAACACCGTTGTTTGTCATGCGGGAAATGCAGGTATGGCGACTGGCGGCACGGGCGATGTGCTAGCTGGGGTGATCACTTCGTTGCTCGGCCAGGGCTACACACCAATGCATGCAGCAACACTGGGCACTTTGATTCACAGTCTCGCTGCTGATGATAATGCAGAGCAATTTGGTCAGGTTGGTATGTTGGCATCGGACTTACTGCCATCGATTCGCCGATTGATTAATCAGCGCTAGCCATAAGTTATGGCTATTGAGAGCGGTCACAAGATTCGGTAGCTATCTAAACCTAAGTAAGCTCTGCCCTATGAGAGCAGGAAATAACTGAAAGATTAACTGGGTTAACTCGCTCTAATTTCTATGGGCTCTTTTTTGTTTAAGCTAAACAGTGGTGTTTTTCCTCAAGTATTTCTGAGTGATATTGCCACGATGGTGTTGAAGTTAGCGTATAGATAATGGGCGCAACAGAATGGAATAGATGGAGCGAACATGAAAAATTGGTGGTCTGTACTCGCATTGACGAGTTTCTTTGCACATTCTTCTGAAATGATCGTTGAGTTACCCAAGTTTAATGAAGAGGAATTTCATCAATGGGAAGCTAAAATCTTCTCCGGTGAAACCAATTATAAGATTTTATCTTCAGACGATGTTCTCCATGCACAGAGCGAAGGCGCCGCCTCAGGTTTGGTCTTCAGGCAACGAATTGATATTCATAAAACACCATATATCAATTGGAGCTGGAAAATAGACAACAAGCTCAAATGCTTACCAGAAGATACCAAGGAAGGGGATGATTACGCTGCTCGAATCTACCTTGTAAGAAATGGCACTTTGGTTCCATGGAATGCTCGCGCAATTAACTATGTCTGGTCCTGTTCAAGTGAAATGGGTCAGCAATGGGATAACCCTTTTGCCGGGTCAAAGGTAAAGATGCTCTCTGTGCGTGATGGTAGTTCTGGTGTTGGTGAGTGGTATGCAGAAAAGAGAAATGTTTTCCAAGATATGATCGATGTATTTGGTGACAAGGGTAGCAAAGAAGCCAATCAAAAAAGCTATCGGTACATTGATGTCGTAGCCTTAATGACAGATACCGATAACAGTTCATCATCCGCCGAGAGCTACTACGGTTCTATTACGTTTAGCTCTGAATAGTCAAGATACACGTAAGTCAGGGAGATTTGGTTTAAATGTTAGATAAGAAGATTCCGCCTCCCATCGTTATGTTGTGTTTTGCCCTGTTGATGTGGTGGTGTTCACGCCTATTTTCCCCCATTGAGTTAGATGCCATACTCACCACCAGTCTCGCTTTTCTGCTGACGATCATCGGTATCTTGATTGATGTCACCAGCCTATATTGGTTTTGGAAACACAAAACCACCATCAATCCTTTAAACCCTGATGCTACCAGTTCGCTCGTCTCTAAAGGAACCTATAAGTTCTCCCGCAACCCTATGTATCTCGGGCTGGTTTTCTTCTTAACGGCATGGGCAGTCTATTTAACAACCCCGTTGTGCATGTTGGGAGTTGCAGGCTTCATCGTTTACATTACGATCTTTCAGATAAAGCCTGAAGAGCAAGCGCTAGAACAGCATTTTGGTGAAGAATACAGACATTACAAAGCGAGAGTGCGTCGCTGGATTTAGCGTTTGCTTACCATGCTTCCATTTCATTGATAAACCTTTTGAATTCAGGGTGATTTAGGGTTTGACTCCGCCCCTCTGCGATCAATGACTCGACCTGTTCTGCTTCCAGGTTAAGGTCGGTGGGGATGTTGTTGAGATAGTACTTTAAGTCTTTGTCTTCAACGTTTTGCAGATTGATGTCGATGAAATAGGCTTTTACTGGCTCACCATCTGAAAGGGTATAGGCTGATTTATTGTTTAAAGATTCTTTCATTAAGTTCTTAGTGATGTCGTTATAGCGATGAATCTGAATACTGCTCATATGCTTGAGAGTATCTGCAATGCTTGGCTCTTTTGTGGATTGACCGATTCTCGTGACTGAATCGGTAGAGGCATCGATTGATATAAACACGACGAAGGGCATAACCCTTGCGTTGATTTGATTGAAAAAGCTCACCTGGCCGCCCCTAATGGCCATCATGTCGTAAAGAGAAAGCAATCCTAAGTTATCGGTGATACCGCCATCGACTAAATGAATATATTGATTGTTAGATTTGTCAGAGTACTTTTGTAATCCTTTGACCGTCGATGCCGTGACCATATTGAGCTTGTCAGGATCGGTAAACTGCAACATATTGTTATTGCGACACCCTTGGTGGTTTTCTAAGACAATCGGATTGAATAAAACGGGTACTGAGGAAGATGCGGCAACCGCTTGTGATATTGGGTAACTAGAGATATCGGAACAGAGTAGGTCAAAGTACTCTTGAATAAATGAGAAACGAACTCCACCCCCAAGGTCTGAAGCATTGATGACAATCAGTGGGCGATTATTTTGGTCAATATCAGAGAACGTCGCACCTTTGAAAAGTTCACGCTCATAATATGCGACTGCTTCTTGAGTAATGCCTGAGGTTGAGAACCAGAGGCCAGGATTCATAAGACGCCAAAATAGAGAATTACTCACATCGTCATAGAGAAAGTCCTGTTCAAAATCCGAAAATAATCTATCTCCATACAGCCCATAATAGGCAGCGGTGAAGCTACCGCCAGATACAGAGCTGATCTTATCAACCTCCTCCAAAACAGAGACGGTTTGACCTTTTTTAACCAGAGGTTGCTCTTTTAGCGCTTTCATTACGCCGTAAGAAAAAGCAGACGCACGCGTGCCGCCACCAGAAATGGAAACCACAACCATTGCATCCCCAGAATTGTATCGTTCTACAGAGCTTGCATAGGAATAGCGCGAGGACGCTGGTTTATTGTCTGTCAAAGGTTCATTAACTGGATCACCATAGGTTGCACATCCAGACAAAAGTATGACGAAAGAAAGCACAAAAAGTCTTCGCATATGAGCACCTATAACGGTCATAACACCTAGCCATATTTCAGTATATGCACACAGAAACCATCACTAATTAAATATTGGTGCCATTGGGTCATTTTATTGGTGTTTTGCGTTGTTCGTCATGGTAACCAATGTAACTAATATTCGGAAAAGAGCAGAGGGTCGCCTCTGCTCTTTTCTGTGGTCTTAATTAGGGTCTGTTGACCTTTCGAGGTTAAATTTTGTTCGAGATAAAATCGTTTTAGGCGCGGCAAGGGGTGTGTAGCCTAGTCACTCTAAGTAAATACCCCTTAACAAAGCATAAAACGATTTTAGCCGAACCCTTCGGGCAGCGTTTGTGCTTCATTTCTACTGCGTTATCGGCTTCTCATGTAGGCTAGCTACACATCAAAGCCTCTGCCTTGTAGAAATTTCCCACAAACTGCTGCAAAAACCAGCTCGAAAGGTCAACAGACCCTAGTAATTGGAGTTATTAAGTGGAAGGGTTTGTCGCTTTCGAAGTCGATACAGTTCTTGAATTAGATTGATAGCTTTTTGCTATCCATACTAATAAAGAGGCGTTCATTGCGATGACGACAAATAGCGCAGGTAAGCCTCCGAGGTTTGACATCATTTTTATTCCGTCGATCCCGGAGAATGCTGTCATAAACCAGGCAACCAATGCGATGATGCTGCCCCATAAAATTTTGAGATGACTTTTTACCTTCTGGGCTTTTTCCTCTTGTTCTGTATCCGACTCAATACACAGAGATGAAATCGCTTCGGTATTTGAATCTGCTGCTGTCACATACGCCAAGAAAGCAATAAAGATAAACAAGCAAATCAGTAGCATTGGAGCTGGTAGCTGTTCAAGCAGACCGTAGATTACCGCACCAGGGCCACTTTCATTTAGTATTGCGAAATAGGCGCCATTGCTGCTTAGATCGAGCTCCAAGATCATGCCAGAGAAGATAGCCATCCAAAGCAATGAGAAAGTCGCTGGGACAATTAGATTGACCAACAAGAAGGCTCTAACTGTGTGTCCGCGAGCTATTTTTCCCAAAAACAGAGCAACAATAGGTGCCCAAGCCAACCAATTAGCCCAGTAGAAAACGGTCCAGCTTTTCGCCCAATTATCACCCTCTGCTAGTTGAAGGGAGAAACTGCGGGTCACAAATTCAGAGGCGTAATCCACAATAGCGTTGCCTCCGTTGGCGATGATGGTTTTCGTTGGTCCAAAGAACAAAGCCGTTAATGCAATGATGATGAAAATGAAGGTATTGACTGATGAGAGTCGAGCAATGCCTTTGTGCAAACCAGAAACAGAAGACGCCACAAAGCAAACCACAATCAAAGCAATCACTAATCCAAGTAATGTTGCACTGTTTGCCCAACCGGTTACTTTAGCAATGCCGCTTGATAAAACTAATGCACCTGTACCCAAAGATGATGCCATACCCGCGACCAAAGCGAACATGGAGATAGAGTCTACGGTTCCACCAACACTTCCTGAAAAACGCTTTCCAAGAATAGGCTGTAGTGCCGCACTGATAGAGAAGCGGCTGCTTAGGTTGTAATAAGCCAGAGCAAAAGAGAGTGCAGGGATGGCATAGATAGCAAATGGTGTGAATGACCAATGCATATACATAGTTGAAAGCGCAAACTCAGCTGCTTCTGGGCTACCAGCTGCTAGGTTCATTGATGCTGGTGGCGCATACAGATGGTAAAGAGGTTCTGCGGTCGCCCAAAACAACATACCTGCTGCTGTTGTGGTACAGATAGTAATGGATCCCCATCGCCATGTGCTCAAAAGAGGCTTCGCATCGGATCCGCCAAGCTTCATTGATCCCAATGGCGAGATAAATACCAATATACAGGTCACAACCATGACGAAAGCGCCAAGTGAAAATAACCAGTCGAAAGTGTTTAAGATCCAGTTATTTATCTTAGTTGTCACGTCTAAGAATGCGGGCAAGTTAATAAAACTTGTGAATACTGCTATAAGTAGTAATAACAAAGGGGGGAGAAATATTTTATATCTTAATATGTTGCTCATAAATAATGTCCGTTACATTTAAGCAACCAATCGTTAGCAATGTTATATAGTTTTTAGGTAGAGTTAGAGTGTGCAGATATTAATATTGCTTAATGTTATTATTATAAAAATAATTGCACATTATTAATGCTCTACATTTATAGAGGTTAAGTTTCACGCTAAATAATCGATGGTTGAGATCTAGGTCTTAATAAATATCAATTAGTGCCTATGCTATAAGAAAAGATAGAGATATATCGTGCGTTAAGTCGTGTTATCGAAGCCGATCAGCATTGGATTTCCTTAAACTTGGTCGATTTGCCAATATCCTAGGTGTAGGTGATAGATTTATGAAGAATGAGTGGGTCTTTGAGGGTGATTTTCTTGATCTCGCAGTCAAACATGCTGGTTAACAAATAGACAAAGCAATTAAAGTGATACATAGGTCTGTTTCTTGGGGAAAATTGGGAACTTCCGTTTCATTTTGGAACGTTGGTTTTTGATTTGACGTTTCAATAGGAAACGTAATCGTGTCGATTGGAGCTAGAACGGTTTACTGGTACTTAAGTAGATACAAGAGTGGCAAAGCGTCACGTTGACTATTTGAGGAAGAACCATGCGAGGAGAAACATTACTGCTAATTACGTCGTTGCTGGCTGGTATTGGCTGGGTGGCGGCAAAAGTAGTGGTTGAGTCGATGCCTGGAGAACTATTTATAGCGACACGGTTTTTGATCGCAGGCTTAGCGATTCTGCCCTTGTGTATCCGAGAACTTTCTACTCATAGTGTTGTACAAATAGCTAAGGTTGCTGCCATTGGATTGCTGATGTCTGTGGCTATGCAAGTCTGGATCTACGCTATCTCAATTACTAACACCCTTGCTGAAGGTGGTTTCATTGTTAGTTTAGCTATGATTATCTCACCGTTTACAGCATGGGTTATGTTTAAAAAGAAACCAAACAAAGCATTCTGGTTAGCATTACCGATTGCCGTGATTGGTTTGATGTTGATGACCTTAACCTCCGGGTGGCAACTTGAAGAGAGCCAGGTTGTTTTCCTATTTTCCTCCATTCTATTTTCTATCCATTTTGTGTTGAATAAGCAGATTACTAATTCGGTAAAGCCTGTTGCGGCCATGTGTGTCCAGATGATCGCTATTGGCATTTCTGGGTTGGTTTGGTCAAAGGTGTTAGGAATAAGTGCTGAGCAGGTTACCTTTTCACAAATTTTTGTGTTTTGGTTCTTTATATCAACGCTGGTAGCTACCGCTTTTCGTTTCATTTTACAGACTGTCGGTCAGTCCAAAGTGAATGTCGAAACCGCTTCTTTGATTATGATCTTAGAGCCGATTTGGACGTTGATACTCAGTGGCGTGATCTTGGGAGAAGTGTTGGCGACCCAAAAACTGTTTGGTGGATTATTGATCGTTCTTTCACTGGTCGTTTACATAAAGAAAACATCAACGATAAAGCCTGCTGTGACAAGGGTATCACCGCAAGTAAACTGTTCCTAAAAAGGGCATAACTGTGATTAAGACGAATAACTCCAAACAATAACCGCGCTAGAATACGACTAAATTAGTAATCATGATCCCCTCTACCTCAATGCATTCGATTGAAGACAGTAAGACTCGCTGGGAGTTTTTTCAGAAACACCAATGGGTTTCACCTGAATTTGCCTACTCTCCAATTTTCCAGTCATGGCAACGTTGCATTAAGCAAATGAGTGCCTACAAGTGGACTCGCCCTCATATTGCATCCGGTTTTACGCTTACTTCGTTAAGAAGGCGGAATGAACGCATCATTAATTGCGCGGTGAGAGTAACGGAAGACATGCATGATCTGCTTCGTAGTGAAAAATTGCTGTTGCTGGTGACTGATGACAATGGTTGCGTCATGTCGCATGTGGGGCATCGTGAGTTGGAAGAAAAAATGGAAGCTTTGGGCATTAAAGTCGGGTGTTTTTTAACGGAAGACAAAGTCGGCACTAATGCAGTGAGCTTCGCAATGGAAACCAACATGCCTTGCGAAGTGTTTGCTGGAGACCACTTCAAGCGTGATATGCACGGTATTGGAACGGCAGCAGCGCCAATCATTGATACTTACGGCAAGTTGCGCGGTACGATTTATCTAGTGCGATACGCCGAAGAGTACAAGCGAGAGAATATCGTCATCGCCTCTTCTTGCGCTCGAGAGGTGAGCTTGCAGCTTCATATCGAAAGTGAACAAGAAAGCATGAATAGGCTTCAATCGGCGCATAGTGCAGCGTTGGAGTATATGGACGATGGCATTATCTCTTGGGACAGTGAAAATCTTATCTCGTACACCAGTAGCCAAGCTGAGAAATTGCTTAACGTTCACAGTAATGATTTGTTAGATAGAGATATCTTTAATGTGATTCGATTTGCACCAAACATCGTGAGCAGTATCAAGCAGGGCGAGATGGTGCGCAGGAAGCAAACCACCTTTGAGATTGACGGTCGATTTATCGAAGCGATTGTGACCTATCGCTGTATGTCCGATGGAACGCACCTTCTCTTCATCCACCCGGTAGACAAGTTTCATGAGTTAGCACTACAGCAATCAGCCAGTTCAGCAACGTATACCTTTGAAAATCTTGCCTATACGTCTCGCAAAATGAAGCATGTGATGCGAGTGGCGCGACGAGCGATCAAGTCTCAAGCACCGATATTAATCACGGGTGAGGAGGGCGTTGGTAAGTCTGATTTGGCGATGGCTATACACAATGAAAGTGAGTATCGAGATGGGCCATTTATCTCGCTCAACTGTCGTTCTACCAACCCTTATCAATTGCTGAGAGATGTGCTTGGTTATGATGAAGGGGAAGGTCAACTATCTAAATTCGAGCTGGCACAAAATGGCACTCTGTACATTGAGAACATTGAGTTGCTCGGCGCAGAATTGCAAGCAACGTTACTTAAATTGCTAAAGACGGGGTTAATCAGCCGCAGTGATAGCGAA
The DNA here is from genome assembly GCF_003415655.1 of Vibrio maerlii. Taxonomy (GTDB): domain Bacteria; phylum Pseudomonadota; class Gammaproteobacteria; order Enterobacterales; family Vibrionaceae; genus Vibrio; species Vibrio maerlii. The sequence goes on along the minus strand of NZ_QRHC01000002.1, from coordinate 352,099 downwards.
AGGCTAATCACGGTTAAGTTTCAATTGATCACTGGGACATCGGCAAATATTGCCGAAGAAGTCGCGCAAGGAGCGTTTGCGCGCAGGCTTTATTACGATCTCTCTGCGAATGAGCTCCATATCCCACCATTGAGAACAAGGCCAGAAGATATTGAACATATGGTACATAGGTTGGTAAACATTTATGAGCAAAGACATAAGGTTGATATTGAGATTGATAGTGATGTGATGGATACACTGTGTAATTATCGCTGGTCAGGAAATAACTCTCAGCTAAGAAATATCGTAGAGCGTTTCTTATTGAACCGCAGCGCTAACCACATTGAGGTTGCTGATCTGCCAGATGAAGTGAGATTGCAGGCACAGCAAGAATCGGATAGTGCTGCTTCGGTTATGACGCTAGAAGAGTTAGAGAAGCAAGCGATTATCCAGTCATGGAAGGTGTTTGATGGTCGGATGCAAGAAATGGCTAAGGCGCTAAATATTGGACGCACGACGCTATGGCGTAAGGTGAAAAAATACGGACTTGAAGAGATGTTAGAAGCGAACTAATTACTTTTTCTCTTAAATAACATTGAAACCCAAGCTGATAATTAGCTTGGGTTTGATATTCCTGAAGCTAGTGGATTAACTTCCTTTCATTGCCTGTGCCAGAGCTTTGATCATGATGAGAGACGAAGTTGCTCCTGGGTCTTGATGCCCGATGCTGCGTTTGCCTAGCGTACTGGCATTGCCTTTTGAGGCTTGCATTTCAATCGTTGAAACAGCCCCTTTTTCCGCAGTTGCAACCATACACTCCAGTAAAGAGTCGATATGAGCCCCTGTAGCTATTTGAGAGCGCATTTGTTCAATTACGGGTAACCAAACATCACACATAGTCTTATCGCCGACATTGGCTTTACCCCGTGCGACAATACCATCTACGCCACTTTTTAGAGACTCGATGAGCTCTTCAAACGAGAGCTGCTCTCTAGTACCGACTGCTGCTGCCGCTCGTACAAAAAGTGTTCCGTAGAGTGGACCACTTGCTCCACCAACATTGTAAAGCAGTGTCATACCGGTATTTTTGAGTATTGTTGATATGTTCTGTTTTTCGAATGTTGGCAAGTTATCGGAAACTATCTTAAAACCACGATTGATGTGCAGACCATGGTCAGAGTCGCCTAGGTCACGATCTAAGTCAGTAAGGAAATCTTTGTTTTCATCGTAGGCTTTGGCGCAGAGCGAGAGCCAATTCACGATTTGTTGTTTTTCGATTTGCATAGTTTTGTCCCAATATCGAGAGTTACCAAGTCATTGCTGCGGTATTTACCGGTGCGTCAAAGAGGTCAATCATCTCTTTGTCTGCCTTGAGCAGTGTGATTGAAATGCCTTCCATATTGAGAGCCGTGCAGTATTCGCCGACTAAGTTACGTGCAAGTCGAAAGTTTTCTCTTTCGCAGTTTTCTGCCAAGCGCTTGTATACGACGTATAGTTCTGATTTCGGTGTACCACCTAGTCCATTAACGATGGCGATATAGTCGTGTTCTGATTCAAAATCATCGACTGATGATTCGAGATCATCCCATCCCCCTTCTTCCTTATCCCAGACCGGCAAGGTTCTGCTATAGGGAATGTTTTCTTTAAGCGCGACGAACATTTTGTCGACGACATCATTCGCAGAGGTGAATTCGATTCGCTCGATTCCAGGTTCACCATGAATACCAATGCCGAACTCTATTTCGTTGTTTCCTAGTTCAAATGAGGGCTGATCGGCAGCTGGCACAGTACAAGGGCTCAATGCGACGCTGATTGAGCGACAGTTGTTGTTTACCCTGCGACCGAGTTCTTCGCATTGCTCCAAGGAGTATCCTTTTGCTGCTGCTGCACCTACGATTTTTTCCACTAGCACTGTCCCGGTCATTCCTCGACGGCCAGAGGTGTAGAGGCTGTCATTGACTGCAATGTCGTCATCGATCAAGACGGCGCCAACTTTTACACCATCCGCGTGAAGGAGTTCTACAGCCAGTTTAAAGTTCATACCGTCGCCAACATAATTCTTGACGAGGAACAATACGCCTTCATCTCGGCTTACTTTACTAGCGCATTCATAGATTTGATCCGGTGTCGCTCGAATGAATATCTCTCCAGGAACGGCTCCGGTGAGCATCCCTTCACCGACATATCCGGTATGCATCGGCTCGTGTCCCGATGCCCCACCTGATACCAATGCAACTTGGCGAGGGGATTCTTCATGCCAGATATAGCATGGGTGTTGATTGAGTTTGAGCGTCTGACGGGAGGCGACTAAGCCTTGAACTTGGTCTAGCACTACATTTTCAACGTTATTGATAAGCTTCTTCATTATTCTTTTAAATTCCTTGCAACTAAAGGGCTGGAACCATATTAAGTCGCACTCTTAACCTCAGCAATTTTATTTGTGCGTTTCAAAGTGGAACGGTTAGAAAATGACGGGTGTTTCAATATGAAACGTAAAATCAGGCTGTGGTCGATAAATGTGACTGAGTTAATAATTTAATATGGACGGTATTAATTTTGTGAGGTTAATTGATGTGGTAATCAAACTTCACTTATTAATAGAGATTAAATTCTACAGGTTATTGATGTTCTTTATTTAGGATTGCTTCAACGTTGAAATACAGAGAAGGTCAAAGAACATGGATAAGATTATTATTAGCCCAAGTAAATACGTTCAAGGTGAAAACGTACTGGGCTCTATCGCCGGTTATGTAAAAGCGTTGGGTGAAAACCCACTGGCGATTGCTGATGAGTTTGTAACAGGTCTAGTGGGTGGCACAGTAAAACAAAGCTTCCAAAACGAAGATATGCCATTAGCTATGGATCAGTTTAATGGTGAGTGTTCTCGTCAAGAAATCGAACGCATTATCGATATCGCCGCTACCCAAAAGCATGACGTAATCATCGGTATCGGTGGTGGTAAAACGCTAGATACAGCCAAAGCAGTTGCTTATTACTCGAAGGTGCCTGTTGTGGTGGTTCCGACGATTGCATCAACAGATGCTCCGACTTCTGCTCTTGCGGTTATCTACACGCCAGAGGGCGAATTTAGCGAGTACTTACTATTCCCTCAAAACCCTAACATGGTAGTGATGGACACAGCGGTTATCGCGAAGGCGCCAGTACGTCTGCTTGTCGCAGGCATGGGTGATGCGCTTTCCACTTACTTTGAAGCTCGTGCAAATATGACTTCGGGTAAAGCGACTATGGCTGGTGGTGCGCCAACACGTTCCGCTCAAGCATTAGCAAAACTATGTTACGAAACGCTGCTAGAAGATGGCTTGAAAGCCAAGGTAGCGGTTGAAAATGGTGTGAGCTCAAAAGCGGTAGAAAACATCATTGAAGCAAACACTTACCTAAGTGGCATTGGCTTTGAAAGCAGCGGTCTTGCAGCAGCGCACGCTATCCACAATGGCTTAACCAAACTAGAGGAGTGTCACCACCTTTACCACGGTGAAAAAGTGGCATTCGGCACACTAACTCAGCTTGTTCTTGAAAACGCATCAATGGAAGAGATTACAACCGTAATTAACTTCTGCCGCAGCATCGGCCTGCCTACCAACCTATTTGAAATGGGTGTGAAAGAGTTGAATCACGACAAACTACGTGAAGTTGCCGAGGGCGCAACAGCAGAAGGCGAAACGATTCACAATATGCCTTTCCCGGTAACAGCGGATTCTGTTTATTCAGCAATCCTAACAGCTCATCAGCTAGGCCAATAATATTATGCCGCTAATTGGTTTGTTAATTAAACAACTCATTAGCGGTGAAGAATAGAAATTAATCTTCCTATATTAAAGAGATAATAATGTCTGATCTTATTTTAAATAACAAAGAGTCTTTTGTTTTAGATTCTATTCATGGAACTCTGTATGCGGCGCAGCGCGAGAACCTTACTCTGTTGGATTTCAATAACGATATTAAAGTCGTGGCTCGCAATGATTGGAACAAAGATAAAGTTGCGTTGATCTGTGGTGGCGGCTCTGGTCACGAGCCAGCACACGCAGGTTTCGTTGGTAAAGGTATGTTAACGGCAGCGGTTTGTGGTGATCTGTTCGCTGCACCAAGTGTCGATGCGGTTTTAAATGCCATCTTACATGTAACGGGCGATGCCGGCTGTTTAGTTATCATTAAAAACTACACTGGCGACCGTTTGAACTTTGGCTTGGCAGTCGAAAAAGCCAAAGAGATGGGACGCAAAGTTGACCTCATTGTAGTTGGTGACGACATCTCTATTCCGGGCAACCCTCAACCTCGCGGTATCGCAGGCACCTTGTTCGTTCAGAAGGTTGCGGGCTATGTGGCTGAGAACGGTGGTTCTCTTGAAGATGTAAAACAAGCTGCAATCGATGCGCATGAGAAAACGGCTTCTATCGGTGTGGCACTAACAAGCTGCTCACTTCCTGGTGAAAGCAACGAGCGTATTGCTCAAGGAAAAGCGGAGTTGGGTCTTGGTATCCACGGTGAAGCAGGCATCGAAACGATTGACCTACCGAAAGCGAAAGAGCTTGTGGCAACTATGGTTGGCAAGCTAGTAGAAGCACAGCCGACATCTGAAAACGCTATTCTACTCAACAACCTTGGTGGCTTATCTCCAATTGAGATGAACATTGTGGCTAAGGAAGTGATGGAATCTGAGCTTGGTCAGCAGTCGAAATTCATCGTCAGTGGCGCATTGATGACTGCGATTGATATGAAAGGCTTCTCAATCTCCACGATTCAATTGACTGATGAGATCAGCAACGCGTTGACTGCAGAGGTTGAAACTAGTGCATGGCCGGGTGCAGTTGCTCGCCGCGAAGTTCCTATCACTCAGTGTGAAAACCAAATCGCGAAACAGGCATTCGAGCCTTCTCATGACGAAGAAACTGCTTTGGTGCTAAGCAAAGTATGTCAATCGATTATCGACATCGAAGCAGAGCTAAACCACCTTGATTCTATCGTTGGTGATGCTGATACCGGTTCTACTTTTGCAGCTGGTGCGCGCAAGGTTTTGGCTCAGTTAGAAGCAAAACAGCTGCCACTGCAAGACAAAGCGAAGCTGATGACGACGATTGCTGATTGCCTGACTTCAGTAATGGGTGGCTCGTCAGGTGTGTTGCTATCAATCATGTTTACTGCTGCTGGTCGTGACTACGAGCTGAACGGCTCTCTACCTCAAGCTCTGCAAGCCGGTCTTGGTCAGATGATGGCTTATGGCGGTGCTAAACCTGGCGATCGCACGATGATTGATGCGCTTCACCCTGCTTTAGAGGCTTGGGTTCAACAGGGCTTTGTTGCCGCAATTGAAGCGGCGAAAGCAGGAGCAGAAGCGACCGTTGAGATGACCAATGCGAAAGCGGGCCGCTCATCTTACCTAAACAGCGACAGCCTATCTGGAACAAAGGATCCAGGTGCATTCGCCATCGAAACCGTATTTAGTCAATTCTAATAAAAATAATAAATAAAAATGCGTCAATAAGAGGCTTTCTTATTGACGCCAACCATTGTGAACAAAGGTAATAATATGAACAAATCCAATCTGGCGAGATATTTTCAGTTTGCGCTCGTAATATTAGCAGCGGGTGCCGTTTTCCCGCTTGTTTATTTAAAAGCGCAGTATCAAGAAACCATTCTTGAAGTTTTCCAAATGAGTGTCACCGATCTAAACAATATTTACTCCATTCTCGGTATGGTATTCGTAGCAGGTTACTTCCCAAGTGGTGTTCTGAGTGACAAATTTAGCGCGAAATCACTGCTTGTTGTGAGTCTACTCGGTACGGCTGCAGGTGGTTTCTGGTTTGCACAGATTCCTCAATTTAGTGGTGTCGTTGGCTGCTTTATCATTTGGGGTATCTTCGCGGTATTCACATTCTGGTCAGCTCACATGAAGCTCACCAAGATGCTGTCTACACCAGAAGAAGAAGGTCGTTTCTTCGGTTTCCTAGACGGTGGTCGTGGTTTGGTTGAGGCGGCTCTAGGTAGTATCGCTCTATTCCTATTCACAACGACATTGGGTGACAGTGAAGCGTTTGCAGATAAAGAAACGGCTCTTAAATCAGTTATCTACATGTATTCATTTGCTCTGACAGCCATTGCTGTTCTAGTGGCGGTGTTTGTTAAACCAGCTGAAGATCGTAACGTAGAAACAGGTGAAGAAGAGAAGTTCCGTCTAGCTGATGTGTCTAAGATTCTTACTAACAAATACGTTTGGCTTCACGGCCTTATTATCTTCTGTGGCTACACTGTTTTCTGGTCTAACTACTACTTCGGTGGCCACTTACAAACCAACCTTGAGATGAGCGCAGTTACAGTGGGCTCTATGATGGTTGGCGTTCTATGGATGCGTCCAATTGGCGGTTTCCTGGGTGGTTACTGTGCAGACAAATTTGGCCGCGCTCAAACAGTAGCAACGGGCACATTCCTAGCTGCGGCTGCAGTGTGTGTTCTAGCCATTATCCCTAGCTCTGCAGGCACAACGGTCATCGGCGGTCTAGTGCTTCTAACGGCAGTATTCATCTATGTCGTTCGCGGTACTTACTGGTCGATCCTAGGCCAAGCAAAAATTTCTGCTGCTCTAACAGGGACAGCCATTGGTGTTGTAAGCCTAATCGGTTATCTACCAGATATCTTTATCCCTCAAATGAACAGTTACCTATGGAGCACATTCGGTAACGAAGGCGGCTACCGTGCTTACTTTATCGTAACTGCTGGCTTTGGTGTTCTGGGTGCAGTTCTAGCGCTTATGTTCAATCGCATGAGCAAAAAATCGGATGCATCTGATGAAGCATCAAATCAAGTTAACAACGTTGAATTACCATCATCATAAGTGAAGAGAAAAATGAAAGTTAAATTACATATTAATAAAGATAAGAAGCGTTTTGACGTAAAAGAAGGCGACAAAACAATGAAAGCGGTCGTGACTATGGGTAACGGTGGCTACGAAATGCTGGAATACCAAGACGTTCCAATGCCAGTTATCTGCGAAGGTGAAGTGCTAATCAAAGTGTTGGCAGCAGGTGTAAACAATACGGAAATTAATACCCGCCTTGGTTGGTATTCTCAAAAAGTAACGCAAAGCACCAATACGCTGTCTACTGATGACAACGAAATTACGGACGCAGCGGAAGAAAAAGATGGTGGTTGGAATAACGAGACACCATTCCCGTTCATTCAAGGTACGGATTGTGCTGGTCTAGTGGTTGAAGCAAAAGATGAAGCAGATCAACACCTTGTCGGTAAGCGTGTTCTTGTTCGTGCTTGTATTCGTCACGAAGGCTTTGAGTCGCGTGAGAACATCTGGATGGCATCGGATTTTGATGGTGCGTTCGCTCAATATGTGAAGATCGCAGCAACGGAAGTTTTCCCAGTTGAGTGTGATTGGAGTGACGCTGAGCTGGGTACGATCCCATGTGCTTACGCTACTTCGGAGAACATGGTTCAGCGCTCTGGCGTGAAAGCGGGTGACCGCGTTTACGTCGCCGGTGCTTCAGGTGGCGTTGGCTCTGCGGTTGTTCAGCTTGCAAAACGTCGTGGCGCTTATGTTATCGCTGCGGCAGAGGGCGAAGATAAGATCGAACGTGTTCGTTCCTATGGTGCAGATGAAGTGATCGACTATGGTAGGAACGCGCTAGGCGTTTTAGGAGAAATGTCTGTCGATATCATCATTGATAACGTGGCGGGTGATAACTTCGTTAACAACCTAAAAATGCTTAAGCGTGGTGGTCGTTACGCCTCTTCTGGTGCAATCGCAGGTCCACTTGTTGAGCTAGATTTTCGCACTATGTACCTGAGAGACCTGACGCTTGTTGGTTGTACGGGTTGGGACGAGCCAGTATTCCCAAGCCTAGTGGAAGCTATCGAGAAGGGTGAAATTAAACCTGCTCTTGCGAAAACCTTCCCTCTTTCAGACATCGTTGAAGCTCAAAAAGAACTGGTGAGCCGCAAACATGTTGGCAAGCTGGTACTTATTCCAGAGCACGAAGACTAATTTAATTTGGTCGAGGCTCTGAGAGTCTCGGCCTCCTTAGAAAAGGAAATCAAGATGTCTATTTTTGAGAAAGTCCATGAGATCAAGCACCCAAGCTTGACCAAGGAAAATTGGGGTGAAGAACAGCCGCTTGTTCGTGTTAACTTCTTAGGCAAAGAGCTGGATATTAGCCAGCCGTCATCGACATTCTGGGTGTATTTACTAGGTTTGATCGTAACACTAGTGGGTGTTCAGTTCTTGGTGATGCAAGATGGTCAAATGTCTCGCTTTTGGTGGGGTATTTCGATGATTTTATGGGGTGTCGGAGCGATTATCGCTGGCACCAGTTACCAAGCATTCGGTTATGAGTTGAAAGCCAAGTATCGTGATGAGTGTTCATGGACCACTTGGTGGGAGGTCGTTTACGTGATCTTCCAACAAGTGAGCATGAACGCAATGACGGTCGCAATTGCATACTCTTCAATACCACCAGAGTCTGTTTGGTTTGATATATTCATTTGGTATGCAGCTATATTGAGTGTTGCTTACACGATCCTCGTGTTGTGGGGTGCGTTTACTGCAACTAAATCGGTCATCACTTTTGAATTCATGTGCGTAGCATCACTACCGAGTTTTATCGCTTTCATCGGCATTAACACGGTAACCTTTATCAAAACTGGCGCTACCTACGATCTGCTACTGATGATCTCTTGGGCCCTGATTTATGCCTCTTACTACTTCATGGATAAATGGTGGAAGTCAGGTATCGGTGATTTACTTTGGAGACAGAAGAAAATCTGGTTCTCTGAGAATGACATACTTCACGTGATTTTGGTGGTTTGGTCATTATTAATGATCGCAGTGCCTTTCTACACTTTGGACTACATCAACCTATAAACAATGACTTGTGGCCCCAAAGCTCAATCACCTGTCTGCTCCGACTAAAAGTTCAGGTAATTGATCACTCTTAACCTTTAAGCCTACGACGCCCCCGTTCGTAGGCTTTTTCTATTATTTTCACTTGCAATAAAACTCATACTTTATCCTGATTTTTAGTGATATCTGTCGTGATTAGTGTTTCTGCAACAATGCTTTAGCGTGCGTTTTTATAGAGTTATCCATAAGACATTGAAGTCAGTTGGAAACTCATGAAAAGGAGCGCGCAATGTTGTTTATGGTTACGAATAGACGAATCGTTAAGGGCGAGTATGGCGATGAAGAGCAGCTCAACCACAAATTTGATTATCTCTATGCTTATAACAATGAGGAAAGAGGGAAGGATAAGTTTGATTCGAGCGGCAAAAAGGGATTTGAAGTTGCGTTGCTTGCAGAGCTCAATCGACGCAGAGCTGCGGGAGAAAATACACCTCAAGTGGGTATTTACTTGCATGGCTATAACAATGATTATCAAGCCAGTATTGATGAGCTTGTTGACTTAGATGCGGCTTTCTCCAAGCTAAACGGCTCTTCACCTATTCTGATTGGTTTCTCATGGCCGTCCTCCGGTCGCACCAGTCACTATTTGTCTGATAGAGAAGAGGTGCGAGATTCCGTCAGTGCTTTTACTCGTTTCTTGATTGAAATGAACGATTTCATCACAAAGAACGAGCAGGATTGTTTCTCTTCCACCTTCTGTATTGCGCACTCTATGGGGAACTACATGTTGCGTAAAGGGTTGGAGTACTTGTCAGATCATCTGGGTTGCCCAACTGGACGAATGTTGTTTGATGAAACCGTTTTGTTGGCTCCAGATATTGCCTCTAAAGACATTGAGAGAGATGGTAAAGGTAAGTACATCGCCCAGTTTTCTCGCCGTGTTCACGTCTATTACACCAAGCATGATAGAGCCTTGAAAGCATCAAGTGCGAAACGATTTGGAGCTAATCGCCTTGGACGTCATGGCGCGAACGATTACTGTAATCTAGTCGATAATGTGGTCGTCATCGACGCTAAGCAATACGCGAATAAAGAGGGTATTAAAGGTTACAAAGATAGAGTAGGTGAACAAGTCTCGGTGCATAGCTCTCACCGATATCACGAGGATATTCTCAAAGATATCACTCAAGTGCTCGCCAGTATTGATAGAGAACAGATTCGAGGGCGAGAAGCGTTGGATGACTATGGCATTCCGATGACCAACCACTATCGATTAAAATAGCCTTTTCAATAAATTAACAGAAGCGAGTGAAATTCTGATTCACTCGCTTTTTTATATCGACTAAGGTAGAGCCTATACCCTTGTCAAAATAGGAAGTTGCTATGAAATTTGTCGTCGATAGCCATACCCATACGCTTGCGAGTGGTCATGCCTACAGTACGATTATCGAGAATGCTCAAGCGGCCAAAGAGAAAGGTCTTAAGCTGCTGTGTACCACCGACCATGCTCCGGAAATGCCAGGAGCACCGCACTATTGGTTCTTCAATAACCAAAAGGTACTGCCGAGATTCTTGCATGATGTAGGTATTTTGCGTGGCGTAGAAGCAAACATTATGAATACGGATGGTGAGCTTGATCTCCATGTAACGACCTATCCGCATCTGGACTGGATTATCGCCAGCTTTCATGAGCCAGTGTTCCCGCCTTCAACACCAGAAGTACACACTCAAGCGCTAATCAATATTATTAAGAGTGGTAAAGCTGATGTCTTGGGTCATCTCGGGAATCCAAACTTTCCATTTGATATTCGAGCCGTGATGGAGTGTGCCAAGGAACATCACGTTGCTATTGAAATCAATAATACGTCACTGACAGGTAAGAGCCGCAAGGGAAGTGAAGAGCGCTGCTCACAGATTGTTGAAATCGGTAAAGAGGTCGGTGTGAGCTTTACAACGGGATCGGATGCCCATTTCTGCAATGACATTGCGTGTTTAAATCTGTCTCAAGGGCTATTTGAAAAACACGGAGTGGCAGAAGATCAGATCATTTCGACTTCGACATCTCGTTTCCTTAACTTTCTATTGAAGCGAGGTAGAGATCGTATCGAAGAATTTGCTGAGCTTTACTAATTCTTTAGGCAGCAACCAATAAAAATGAAGTCGCCAGTCTCGTGAGGAAGTCTTATGAAATGGCGGCTTCTTGTTTCTATTGCCCGATTATAGATAAGCTGGGTTGATACGCGACATGAGGTAGAGGTCATGATAGCGACCGGCTTTAAAGGTGCTTAAGCGCTTAATCCCCTCAACTTCAAAACCGACGGCTTCATATAAAGCCTTCGCGCCCTCGTTGTCCGCTTGAACTTCTAGCTCAAGACGAACCAGATTCAGCCAATTATCAGCTTGGTCGATAGCCTCTAACATCAGCATCTTACCAATGCCCTTGCCTTGAGCCTCAGGATGAATCGCAATGGCTAACCCTGCGCAGTGGCGGTCTCTGACTTTCGTAGTCAAAAATAGAGTGATGTGACCAACAACCTTGGTGTCGATCTCTGCTACTAAGGTGTATTGGTCATCACCAGCAAATAGACTCGCGACCTTGTCTGAATTGACGTACGGCAGTTGCGAGGTATTGACCATCACCGATTGGTAACTGTAGATTTCGAAAATATCATCGGCATCGGATTGTTCGATATGTCTGATCTTGGTTTCTCCGATAGCCCTATCTTTGCTGCTCATTTCTACATCTTTCCTTTGAAGTCGCTGTTTTCTATACAAGTAACACATGCTGGTCTAATTATCATCTATGATTCATCGGCAGGATTGGTATTTGGCTTTTATTGCTTTGATCAATGTTCTGCTTGCCAAGTTAATCGATTGCGTGGGGTTGAGTTGCTGAGTGATAATGACACCTTATCCTGTAAAATTTATCTGTTAGGCATTTTGGAGTATGAAGCGTATGTGGAAAAAGAGTCTTGCCCTCGTTATCTCAGCAGCATTATCAAGTAGTGTTTGGGCATCAAGTTTTGAGGCCATCACGTTAGGCAGTAAGGGTGGCATCCAAGACGGAAACCTAACTTCGTTTATGTTAAAGAGTGAGGCAGATAGCAACTATGTATTACTCGATGCGGGTTCGGTGGTTAATGGCCTCATCGTCGCAGAAGAGAAGGGTACCTTTAATGGTATCGAAGTCCCTGAAGACTCACCTTATACCAAGGTGGGCTATATGCTGCGTGAGAAAATTAAGGGCTACTTTATCAGTCACGCACACCTAGACCATGTAGCAGGCATGATCATCTCATCTCCAGACGATTCCAATAAGCCGATTTACGGTTTAGAGTCGACGAATAAGGCGTTGATGGATAACTACTTCAACTGGTCAGCATGGCCTAATTTTGGTAACGATGGTAAAGGATACAAGCTCAATAAATATCAGTATGTAAACCTGATGCCTGAGCAGTGGACTCCTGTTTCTGACACTAAGATGGAAGTAATGGCGCTACCTTTGCGTCACTCAGGTGGTCGTTCTACAGCCTTCTTAATGAAGAACCCAGCAGGAGAAGTATTTGTCTACTTTGGTGATACAGGTCCAGATTTGGTAGAGAAAGCTTCTGCCATGAATAACGTTTGGGAAAACCTCGCACCATATGTGAAGCAAGACAAACTGAAGGGTATAATCATCGAAGTCTCGTTCACCAACAGCACGCCAGATAAATCCCTATTCGGTCATCTAACGCCAAACTGGTTGATGAAAGAGCTAAGCAAGCTAGAAGAGCTAAGCGGTGAAGGTAGCCTTGAAGGTTTGAACGTTGTAGTTAGCCATATCAAATACAGCTTGAAGAAAGGCGAAGATCCGAAAGAAGTGATTAAAGCTCAGCTAGAAGAGATTAACGACAAGGGCATTAACTTCATCTACCCTACTCAAGGCGAGAAGATGAGCTTTTAAGTTGGCATAGAAAACCAGAGAGACAGCTAACAAAACGGACTCCACTATATCGAATAGGGAGTCCGTTTTTGTATTCATTAGAACTGGTAGTTCATACCCACGGTAAAGATAAACTGGTCTTCATCGTAGAAATCGATGTTGGAGTCTGTTTTACCGTAACCTGCAAAAGACACCAGTGACCAATCCTGCCAATCCATAAACTCTCTGTATTCGTAAGCCGCGAACAAACTAACTTCTTCTTCGTTACGAGTTCGATTGTAGATAGGATTCGTTGCATCAAAAGATCGATCTGTGTAGCTTGCCGTTAGCGCAATTTGATGACGATCTAGAATCTTAAAATAAGAGATCTCACCGGTGATACCATCAAACGAGTTTGCTTTACCATCGGCTTCAGTTTTCACATAAGTAAGCGATGGCTTGATGAATGACGTTGAGTTGATAGTAAACATGTAACCGCTCTTCATGTAGAGCGTTTCGCTATCACGCTCTAGAGCGTTAATTCCAGTTTTCTCGTTATCGATTTCTTTGGTTGCGTAAGCCATATCCAGATCGAAGTTAGAGCCTATGATGTTGCTTAGTTTAACGCGGAACGCATTGCCAGATTCGTCTGTCGTTTTGCGAACGACATTAACTTGGTAGGGGTTTTCCCAAGTCTCACCAGCCATGATAGTTGGCAGGATAGATAGATCTACAACCATGCCCGAATCTAGCTCTTGCTTGTAACCAAGCTCAAGCGCAAGGTTACCGACGGCGATATCCTCACGTGAAGTACCTGCATAAATTTGTTTATCAAGGTTAGCACCGAATGTGTAAGCAACGTTTCCGAGTGGAAGAAGGATTGCACCACTATCGCTTGATGCTTTATCAAACGTGTTTGTAATTGTCTCGTCACCATTAGTGTTGAAGTTAGAGCGTCCAGATACAAAGCCTGTGCTCAGTGAGAGCTCGCCGCTGATACCTGTATTATCAGATAGTTGTGCCATTGCTGGCAGTGTCATTAGAGATAGAGCCAAAAGAGAAAAGCGCGCATTCATGCTTATTAACCTTGTGAACAGTGATATGAGTGCTGAAGTTAGCTAAGAACTCATTGGGTGGTTGCTTGTTCGGCTGAGAAGTTCAGTGGTCGCGGATAATCACACGCTGTTTTTAAAGTGGCTAATCAATAATTTCTATCGTTATGAGTTAAAGAGTGATTTTTCAAAAGTAGATAGTCTGTTCCCAGAGTTAGCTCTATCTATTAATTGTCACGTAATGACCTACTTCACCTTTTTTTAGCTGTTATTGTTAGCTTTGGAAAATGGAGTTTCAAAGACAATCAAAGTTATTGCTAAAGAGGTAGGCATGAATAATCTAACTGTAAATCACCAACCAAGATCCATTTTCTCAAGCTGCAAGGTATCACTGTCTGTTATTTTTATAGCAATGCTTGTGGGGTGCGCCAAAACATCTGTTGTTGAGTACGATTCAGACTCTCATGTTGATGTTTTGTACTCGGAACCTCAAGAAAGTCCTTACAAAGAGTTGGGCTTGATAACCGTTACAACCGGTCAGACGATTTTCCACGATAAAAGCAGCTCGAGTATCGTACTCAAACTGCAAAACAAAGCCGCAGAATTAGGTGCTGATGCCATTGTTGTTCGTTCGGTCATTGAAGGAAGTTGGGGTTTTAAAGGTGGAGGCGAAACTGGCTTTCACAAGGGGACAGGAGAAGCATTAGCCATAGAATTTATAGAGTAACCCTCTATGCGCTAAGTGTACTCGTGAACTTATTGCTGTTCTTGTGGGGCTGCGACTATGGTCTTTTCCGGAATGAACTTATCAATGATGACCATTGCGACAAAAACGTACCCCATAGAAAATGCAATTTGAGTCAACCTGACAAAGATCTTACTCTCCGCTTCATTCATTAGTGGGCCCAGTGACACACCGCAAACAACGGTGAAGGCTGTTATTGCAGTTGGAGCTAGAGAGTTTCCCTTTAATAGCTGCTGTGCGAGAACAGCAAAGCCCACTAATAATGTTAGGGTTACAAGTGGTAAGAACGGAGCAATCACCGCTATTTCGTATACGATTACTGCCATGAGACCGCCCGTGATATTGCCAATCATCGCACCTTTGATCATAGAAGGGCTGTTGTTTGAGCTCGCGGCAAACTGAGTGATTTGGACAGCCAGATACGTTAGCGTAAACGCACTGACATTATCGGTGATAAATGCATAGGCCACAAAGGGCAAGAAGGCGACGCAAAGCCTCAACCACCGACGCGATTCATCAAATTGGTCGGCTGGTGGTTGAGTTGAGTCTGTACTGTTATCTGCTGGTAGTAGGTAAAACACGACACTGCTCACCACCCAAGCTATAAGTAAGTTGTGAGGTAGCCAAATGGCGAGTTCCCAAGCAATATTGGGGTCTGTTTTCATTTGAAGTGGTATTAACAACGCGCCCAAAAGTGCCATGACAACAGTAAGAATATCTTTGGTTGTAACCAACAGTTTGTACGAGAGGCATACCGCAACGACGACCGCGGGCAGCGTTGCACTCGGATAGTGACGTAGCGCTACAAATAAGAACCATGCCCCTATCATGTAGACATAAGAGACAATGATGAGTTTGACAGCATAGCTAATGGGTACTGGCTTAGGACTGAGGATGAATAGGCTTGTAAAGACCGCGCCAACAAAAGAGAGCTTCCAATCAATCAGTAATCCCGCGACAAAAACTAACCAAGGCGTCACTGTTACACGCAGCCCATATCTCAATGTAGGATCTGACAATAGCATAGTAAACGGCTTAATAAAGGTAACTGAACAGAGACATTACTCTGATATAAACCAAACCGAGGGCGTTCATCAGGGGGTTGTCACTGGTATAGATCACGACATCGGCTTGACCATTTAAAAAGAGTTTTACGTCGTCATCAGAGTTGGCTGAGCGGTAGTTGTCTAGGGTTATTCTAATTGGGAAACGTTGGGGCTCTCTCAACCAGTTGGTATTTGCGGTTGGGTTGGGTAATCCATCTGTACCAAGGTTGTCGTGAAACGCTGCTGAAACGATGCTTTCAACTTGTCCATCAAAAACTCTACCTGGATGTGTATCAAGCACAACGCTGACTCGATCGCCGGGATCAATTTGCCCGACGTTATTTTCAGTCATATAAGCTTCAATCCAGATATCACGGCCATCAATAAACGTCATTATTGATTGCCCCGCTTGAGCGTACGCGCCAACAGCAACCGATAGATTAACGACACCGCCATCAGAAGGTGATCTTAATTCGGTGTAAGTGAGATCTAGTTCTGCCTCTGCTAAGTTGACTAAAGCGGTACGAACTTTTGGATTATCCGAACCGCTGCTACCCAGACGTTTCGTGGCGCTGTTGTATTCGGCTTGAGCTACGTCAACGGCACCTTGTGCATCTGATAGTTGTGCTCTCGCCTCATCCGCTTTAGCTCTTGGGATTAACCCTTTTCGCTCCAGTTCCAGCCAGCGAGCGGTCTGAATTTTCACGCTTTCTAAGTTGGCTTGTGCTCGAACAAGCTGTGCTTGAGCCCGCTCTACTTCAGAAGAAGATGCGCCAACATCTTGTGTTGCAAGTTCTAGTTCGGCTTTTCTTCGCTCTAGAACAAGCTCAAAAGGCCGAGGGTCAATTTGAGCTAATAATGAGCCAGCAGGAACCGCTTGGGTGTTGACGGCTTGCACATCAATTAACGTACCACTTACCTTTGGAATGACAGGTGTGACGACTGCTTTGACGCGAGCATTGGAGGTAAACGGGGTTGACCTGTCTGCAGCCACGTACCAGATAAACATGGCGACAGCTAAACAAGAAGTGATTTTTACAAACCTATCCATTTGGATGCTCACTGTATTGAAAGTTAAACTGAAAGGAGGGGTGAGTGGTCAAAATGATATTGACCACTCAGGTTTTTAATTATTCTTCAATATGTTGCTTTGACTCACTCGTAGCCGCTTCGACGATATCGTCATTTTCTGATGCAACCCAAGCCATGAATACTTGATAGCCTGCAGCTAAGAATGCAGCACCAATAAACATGCCTAATATGCCCCCGGACATCATGCCGCCTATTGCGCCAATTAGGACGATAGGCATTGGCACGGCCAGTCCTCGACCGAGTACCAGTGGCTTTAAGAAGTTATCCGTTAAACTTGCTGCAATCATCAAGATGGTAAAGATAGTGTTATGTAAGGTTGATGTGTCATTACCTGACCAGAGTAATACCGAAGCGACAATTGCCACCAAAGTGACCGGAATCTGACATATTGCAAAAACCAGAGCCACAATGGTCAACAATGGGGCAGCAGGTACTGAGGCAAAGTTCACTGTGAGGCCAAAGACCATCGCCGTGAGAAAAGCGATACCAATGATGCCAATGGCTACTTGTCGAATCGTAGCTGTTGTTAGTTTATGTAGTTCTTCACCACGCTTTTCATCTGAGAAGCTAATGAAAATTTTCTTTATTGAAAGCGTTGCTGGTTGAGCCCAAGCTAACATTATCCCTGCGATGATAATGGCACCAATCAGAAGGAATACGCTTTTTGCAGCTCCGCTGGCTGTCTCAACAAACCAATTGAGCAACCCTTTGATTTGTGGTTGACGCTGCTGAACAAAACTAGCGAAGTCTGTTGCAGCTTCTTGCCAAACTTCATATAGATTCGCACCTATTATTGGCCAATCTCTAACACTCTCTGTTGGCGCTGGAACGACAAGTGTTCCTGCTTCGTATGCATCAAATGCCAGCAATACATTAGTGGCAAACGCATTACCGATTAATGCTGTAGGGATGCCAAGTATCAATACGCCAAATAGAGCGATGATGGTAGAGCTTCTTGCCGCCGTCCAGCTCGTCTTCTTCTCGATAAAGAGTCGAACAGGGTACAGTGCTATTGCCAGCACAAGCGCCCAGAGTAGGATGGGTAAGAAGGGTAAAAATGCCCAGCTACATACCAAGATGATAAATGCTAACGTTGAAAATCGGATTAAAGACTTAGTAAATGCTTTAGAAATGATGGTTTCTAATTCTTCGTTATTTTTCATTCTGGGTTCCTGCATGAATCGGATGTTTTGTTCATTGCCGACATCTTGGGATTACGACAGATAGTTAAAAATTTAACCTTGGGTGGTAAAGAAAAAGTAGACTACATTTATATTAAATTCAAAATGTTAAGGTTAACTTTCATTGAATAAGTTAGAAGATTATAGGTGCTTAGAATTTATCGGTTTGTCATTTCACGCCATTGACTCACTTTGCTTGGATTAGAAGATATTCTCCATGCAAATTAAAGTTGATAAATCCATTGTTCCACTCATTAGGTGTGGCTACGCGCAGTTGTTAGTTGCTGGTTATAAAGAACTCGGCTTTGATCACCATACTGTCATCTCTGATGCCGGGCTTCCTCCGAGGTTGATGGAGCTTGATGAGCAGTTTATTCCCCATGAGCCTGTTAAAAAGCTCTTCTCTCTATTAGCCGAAAGATTAAGTACAGAGCAGTATCGCAAATTGATGCTTGGCGCATTGCAGCGCAACTCTATCCAACGGCTTCTTGGAGAGTTTAGAGACTGTAAGACGGTTGGTGAGGCGTTGTTCCACACCAAAACTATCTATCTCAATGATTCTACAAATGTTGATGTTGGACTTGAGAGGGCTCATGGAAAAAGTTGGTATTGGTGTAGAAGGAAACATGAGAATACCTCTGAGTTTATTTGGTCTGAAATCTACACGATCAACTATGTTGTTGAACTCATAAAAGCGCTGTCTAATTCAACTTGGCAACCATCAAAAATCCGAGTTCAGTGTCGGGACATAGAAAAACATAAAGCGATGATCTCAGAGTCGTGCATGTACTTTGTGGAGCAAGATAGAATCGAAATTTATGTTGAAGATGAGGTGTTAGGCACAGAGCTACGATTGCCACCTCAAATTCTAAAGAAACCACTACAAGAGCAAGATTGGCACTCAAGCTTTACCGATAAAGTCTTTACTGGATTGTATCCCTATATGCGGGATACGGAGCTAAGCATTGACCAAGCTTCTATTTTACTTAAAACGTCTTCACGCACGCTTCAACGTAAACTGAAAGAAGAGGGGACAACCTTTAGAGCGCTAAAAGACAGTTTGATGTTCACTTGTGCAGTCGAAATGATGACTGAAGGTTTACCGTTGACACACATTGCAACACAGCTTTCATTCTCTGACTTATCACAGTTTTCCCGCGCATTTAAACGTGTGAGTGGACTAAGCCCACTACGCTATCAGCGCTCTGTCCTCAATGTTGAGTCGGTTTATTATTAAACTATTTAATATTATTGTTTCCATATGGAAACAGTAATTCAATTAAATGACTATATATCAACTAATCGAGTTCTCTTAATATACCTCCATCGCAACGAACGACACTCAATGAGCAAGTCTGTTGCCTCTTATTAAAGATTTGGAGATTAGAAAATGAAAAAGTTAGTTGTAATTACAGGTGCAAGCTCTGGTATTGGTGAAGCTATCGCTCGTCGTATGAGTGCTGCTGGTCACCCACTGCTTCTTCTTGCTCGTCGTATCGAGCGCCTTGAAGCTCTGGATCTACCAAACACTCTATGTGAGAAAGTAGACGTAACAGACAAAGCCTCATTTGAAGCAGCAATCGCAAAAGCAGAAGCGGTATACGGTGAAGCAGATTGCATCGTAAATAACGCAGGTATGATGCTACTGAGCGAGCTAGCTGACCAAGATGCTGCCGAGTGGAAAACAATGTTCGATGTGAACGTGATTGGCCTAATGAACGGCATGCAAGCAGTACTTGCACCGATGAAAGCGCGTAAATCAGGTACGATCATCAACATCAGCTCTATCGCTGGTCGCAAGACATTCCCTAACCACGCAGCATACTGTGGTACTAAGTTCGCGGTACATGCAATCTCTGAAAATGTTCGTGAAGAAGTTGCAGACTCAAACGTTCGTGTAACAACTATTGCACCAGGTGCGGTTGAGACTGAGCTGCTATCTCACACAACTTCAGATCAGATTAAAGCGGGTTACGAAGATTGGAAAGAGAGCATGGAAGGCGTACTTGTTGCTGACGATATCGCCCGTACGGTTGAGTTTGCTTACCAGCAGCCACAAGGCGTTTGTATTCGTGAAATCGTTGTTGCTGCGACTCGCCAACAGCCATAATCATCGAGTGATTGCCTTGATTAAATAAACGAAGCCTCGCATTTGCGAGGCTTCTTTTTTAGTTGTTCGCTTGTAGATTCGAACTTATCGACTGATCACCCTTTAGTCTCTGCCATAGGATACTTAAGTGGGCAAGGCTACGTTTGCTTGGATAACGCTGTGTTGGCTCAAGTAGTGCCCATTCTCCGTTGGTTTGTTTTTCAGCAAAGATAAATTCAAACGCCAGTTGATTGGGCAAACCGAGTCTTAAGTCAGAGACAATGAGAGCATCATTCTCTTCTCGATAACTTAAATAGTTATGAGAAAACGCTCTTAAACCGACAAGTTCTTTTGTTTCATCTTCTAGAGGCCAAGCACCAAGAGGGTACGATTCGAAGTCGATCGTTGGATCGCTATCGAGTATTGATGCCAATCCATCCCAATATTGACCATCGTCTAGCACAGTGACACGCCATAAAAAGGTATTGAATGGTGTCGGCGTGATCAGCACTTGTTGGCTTGGCAGGTTTTGTGCAGTCAGATTCTCTGTGACTCGCTTCTCGATGATTTGTTGTGATGTATAACCCCAGCCAAGATAGAGTGTAGAGATCACCAATGCGTATTGGCACCATTTTCCACCCCTTTGCTTCACAAACATCGCAGCTATCAACGCAAGCAGCAAAGGTAAGGTATAAAGCGGGTCGATGATGAAAATGTTGCCGACAGAATAATACCCCTCAAGCGGCCAAAGTAGTTGGGTGCCATAGGTTGTCATAGCATCTAGCAGAACATGGGTAACAAGCACCAAGAGAGTGAGGGCAAAGACTCGGGACAAGCTCCAAAACTCATCTGGTCTAAATCGATTATACAGCCAGGAGATCAAGAGTGCGAAGGGAGGAAGCACCAGTAAAGAGTGGCTGAAACCACGATGCTTGATGGTATTTTGTACAGCATCACCATAATCGAGAACGACGTCTAAATCGGGTAAGGTACCTAGCGCAGCACCAGCTAAAAGCACCTTAGCATTACACCTTTTTCCTGCAATCGCACCGGCCACCGTAGCTCCGAGTGCTGCTTGAGTAATTGAATCCATTTCTTTCCATGTTTGCGATGTTGAATGCACTGACGTTAAAACGAGCTTGGGCTCGTGTCAAACAGCCGTAACCCCTATCACTCAGTCCGTTATAAACGTGTTGATGTAAAAGTTTAGTTAAAACAACGGCATTGCATATGATGAATTAACGGCTTATTGCATAATTGGCATTATGTTTTACGGATAAGAAACAGATTTAAGTCAATGAAACCTTTGCTCAACATCGCCTTACTGACCACAGCGTTAATTAGTACGGCAAGCTATGCAAAATGGGATAATCCCGTAGACCGATATAAAAACGAGTACAAAAATCACATGTCGGCAACATGTCCGGTAGGCTCTGATAACATTCAGCATTTTGTCTACTTTGCTATTGATCGTCAAGCGATTCATGATCACCCGTTGCTCAGTCATGAGCGTTTCGTCGGAGCGCAGATCATGTACCCATGGGAGAAGCTCGAACCTCAACGTGGTGAGTATGATTTCAGTATCATTCGAGAAGATTACGAATACTTGAAGTCACATGGAAAGAAGCTATTTGTTCAACTCCAAGACGCAACCTTCTATAGCGAAAACAAGGGTGTACCAAGTTATCTCTTCAGCCCTGAATTTGATGGTGGAGCTGTTAATCAATATACCGATGATGGTGTCGCACAAGGTTGGGTTGCGAAGCGTTGGAACCCAGAAGTCCGAGAACGGTTTTCCCTATTATTAGAAGCACTTGGTGCGGAGTTTGATGGAAAGATAGAGGGAATTAACCTTCAAGAATCAGCGATAGGGATATCGCATGCAAAAGATCCTAGCTTTACTGAGGAGAAATACCTCGCAGGCTTGAAGAGTAATATGCTGGCGTTGAAGCACGCGTTTCCTCAGTCCACAACTATGCAGTATGCAAACTTCGTTAATGGTGAATGGTTGCCATGGGAAGATAAAGGCTACCTAAAAAGTCTGTATGAATACGGACAAGAGATCGGTGTCGGTATGGGCGCGCCGGATCTAATGGTAAAGCGTCGTGGTCAACTCAATCATGCTCTTGCCATGATGCATGAATCTGAATATAGCGTCCCACTTGGCATTGCGATTCAAGACGGTAATTACATTGGTGAGACGGGCAACACAGAGGTGCAAAACAAACGAAATAATATTGTTCCGATGCTGCACTCTTTCGCTAAAGACTTCCTCAAAGTGGACTATATGTTTTGGGTGAATCAGCAACCTTATTTCGAACAAGATGTGATGCCTTGTTTCTCTAGCAAATAAAACAGAAGGTCGAGCGTTATGCTCGACCTTTGCTTTAATCGAGGTTGTTTAAAATTCTCTGAAAGTGGTGGAAAGGTACGTTATGAATAATACCGAAATGCGTATTAAGGACTTGAGTAAACTCGTTTTCAGTCGTTAACTCTAACTCCGTATTACCATCCTTGGTGGCTAACTTTAGACGATTGTTGAACAATATATTTGGGCCATATTCGGTGCGTGATACGGCAACGATGTTGCTGGTAAACAAGGATGTGTCTCCAGTGGACGCAAAGTGATTGCCGTACTCAATATCCCCATCACAAACATGACCCATATCTAAGCTATATAAACTTGTCCAACTATCCTCGACCAGCGCTTGTAACATTGCGCCGAAGTTTGCATCTTGGATAAACCTAAAGGCTTGGGTGTCGGTTCTTAGTTCTTCATTAAATACTAAGGGAATTGGGCGCCTTGGTGTGTTGGCACCAAAGCCTGCATCGACAAGCCAGTCTTGATTATCTAATCTCACGATATTAACCAGATGCCCACGGCCTGATGGCGTTGCCGACAGGTGAACTCGCCCAAGTCTTTGTGTGACGTCAAAGCCTGTTGCTTTGAGTGCTTGATTGAGTAGCCCATTCACTTCAAAGCAGTAGCCACCACGTTGTTGATTAATGAGTTTGTCGAATATCGCCTCTTCGGAGAGTTCGATTTTTTGGCCATTCACAATGTCGAGATTCTCAAATGGAATGGTCTGGTGTTGCTTGTTGTGAAGTGCAGTTAGCGTTTCTAGTTGAGGCTGCATCTCATCGCAAAAGCCAATTTTGTCTAAATAAGCCTTCAACATTTGTGTGTTCATGTCTGGTAGCCTCATTAACTTAAATTGCTGACAGGGCGTCAGTTAAACTTTGGTTGAACTCGCTATGAGTCACAATACTGTTCTCACCATCAAAGTTGTCGTAGAAGCTCGGTAGTGAAATAGCACCAATGACATTGGCTGCAAAATAGGGCGCTGCAGTTTTGGCTGCATCAAGTACCGTCTGCGCGCCATTTTCGCCAGGTGATGTTGAGAGCATCAAAACAGGTTTATTTTGGAACACCTTCATATCGACTCGGGACGCCCAGTCGAATAAATTCTTGTAGGCTGAGGTATACGTACCATTGTATTCGGCAAACGAAACTACAATCACATCGGCATCACCTATCTCATTGTAAAACTTGTGTGCCAGTTCATGCACTCCGGACTCTTTTTCTCTGTCTTCGCTGTAGATTGGCATCTCGAAATCGTTAATATCGAGTAGTAAAACCTCACCGTCTTTTACTTGACGTGCTGCGTAGTGAGCCAGCTTTTGATTGATTGAGTTTTTACTGTTACTTGCGCCAAATGCCAGAACTTTCATTGTTATCCCCTTAGAAAATAGATTGGTCAGCACCCATGATGTTTTTGCACTGAGTTGCTTGTCTGTATAGTTGCTTTCTTTTGGGGATAGTCTCAGACCTCAACTTAGGTTTAGGTCAACCATTAATTTAATTTTTTTGTATTAACCAGAAAATACAGTGAGTCAGTCATATAGCGAGCGAAAAAATTTACAGTGTAAAATTCCAATATAGGCATAATTGACATACAGCTAACTTAGCCTATCTTCTCTCAGTTATTCATCATAGTTACACTACAGCCCTCACTAACTTACCGGACGCTGCCACTATGAAATCTAAAATGTATTCTACTTTCGCAAAGCAATATGACCGCGCTGTACAAGACAATGTTTACAATGCGTATCTAGAGCGTCCGACACTACAATCGATGCTACCTGAAGTGGATGGCTTGTCTGTTCTCGACCTTGGTTGTGGTTCTGGCATCTATGCGGATTATTTGTTGCAGCAAGGTGCAGAGAAGGTAACTTGTGTTGATGCGTCACAAGATATGGTGGGCTTGCTAACCGAAAAATTAGCTGAGCAAGTCGATAGAGGACAAGTAGTGAGTTACGCGCAAGACCTATCGACTGGTTTGCCGAATGAGGGTGATGACAGTATGGACTTAGTCATCTCGCCGCTAATGCTGCATTACATTGAAGACCTGAATCCACTGTTCAGCGATGTCTATCGAGTGCTACACACCGGTGGCAGCTTTGTATTTTCAACTCATCACCCATTTGCTGACTTTGAGTGTACGAAGTCAGGTAACTACTTTGAACGTGAGCTGGTCCAAGAAGAGTGGAACACAGTTGGGGAGCCTGTTGAGGTAACGTTTTATCGCCGTTCATTGACCGAGATTACCAATGCACTGACAGAAAATGGACTTGCGATCACCCAGCTATCTGAAGGCAAAGTGTCTGAAGAAGTTAAGATGATGGACCCTGAACGCTACGACTATCTTTCCAAGAACCCTAACTTCCTCTTTGTTAAGTGTATGAAGATCGGTTAACTCGCGACTCGTTCTTCTGGAGCAAGAAGATAAGGCTTAACTAGCCTATGAATGTTTACTCTTGCTCCTAGTCTTGCCGCTAGTAGATACATGCCTGCAATCTTACGATGCAAGAAGATGGCATCAGCGGGTGGAGTGTGCCAGTAGTCCTGCTCCATGCTAAGCACGGTGCCTGCTTCTCTTAGTTTTTGTGCGAGACCACTCTCACCAAAATCGTATTCCTCATCGACCATCATGGGTTCGCACGCCAGTGTGACAAGATTGAGGATAGATTGTCTCTGTGACGGGACGATATCTTCGCTAAAGAAACCAATCTGTTCCAATGCTTGATTTAGACCACCTTCATTGTTGTGTAAGACGGATGAAAAGGCGAGCTGATATCCGCGACTAAAGCGATCACCATATTCACGTGTAGCACCGAAATCGAGTAGGCCAATTTGGTTTGTTTGCTCTATAAACAAGTAGTTAGCGAAATTCGGATCGGTTTGTACCATTTTGAGTTCAAACAGCTCGCGAAACAGAAGCTCTAATAGTCTGTGCATCGCATTGTCCCGAACGCTTTGCGTAAGGTGTCCAATGGTCTCAATTGACTTTCCGTTGACAAAACTCATCGCTAAAACAGACTGTGACGAAATATCTGGATAGATATTGGGAACGACAAAGTGCGGAGAGTCTTTGAGGGCATCTCGATAGCGAATACAAAACTCTGCCTCTCGTTGATAGTCTGCTTCGTCATGAAGCTGCTTTTTCGCTTCTTCAAGTAGCCCTTGGTAATCGACGGAATCGGGAATGAGCCCCACAACTTTTAGCAGAGTACCTACGTTGTCGACATCACTGTCGATGCTTTTCTTGATCCCGGGATATTGAACTTTGACCGCAACCTTATCCCCAGCATCATCATAAGCTTGGTGTACTTGCCCGATGGAAGCGCTAGCAATGGGTTTGAAGTTAAAGGCTGTAAAATGGGTTTTCCAATCCAACCCTAATGCCTCTTCCATCACCGCGTTGAGCTGCTTGGAGGGAAGAGGTGTTGCATCCGATCTTAGCTTGGACAGAATCTCAGCCAGTTCTGGCTCAAGTAGATCGCCTGCATCCATCGATAACATTTGTCCCAATTTCATCGCCGCGCCACGCAAATGAGAAAGCTGGTCAGTGAGGCGCTTGATGTTTTGTGGGGTCAGTAGCAGGTCTTTTTTACTCGGGCGCTTACCTTGGATGACTTGCTTTGTCCCTTCTGTCACCAGGTTGCCTGCCACGCGCGCGGTTAGGGAGGCTAATTTACCGAATCTTGAGATACGACTGGTTGGGATGCTGCGCTCTTTAGTAGACATGAAATTCCTCTCCGTTGTTATGTTCATGTGTACGAGTTTCAGTATCTAACAGTGCAATCCGATTGAATAGTCTTGTTTGGCTCAGTTTGTGTCGATGCAGTAAGTATTGGTTGTTCAATTATGCCACCTTGTTGTGAAGACCGTTTCCATCAGGAGGGAAGTGGCGTCGAGAGTTAATTCTGAAATAGTGAGTAAGTTTTCCTATGTCTCTTTTATGTTTTCCTATACTTATTTGAAATCATTGATGGTTTGCTAATTTTTAGGCTTTGTTGAGTCAACAGCGTCGTAAAGTTGGAGAAGGGAATAATATGCGAAAATTATTACTCGCAATGGCAATTGCGTCTGCCTCAAGCAGCGTTATTGCATCAGTGGAAACCAAGGACTGGTATGAGGATGCTTCACCGGAAGCCAAGCAATATGTAAAAGATAATATTGTGTTGGATTTCTACGCGTCTCCTTTTGGCACTGGTTGGGATAAAGATTCTGAGGTTGCTCAATATATTAACCTTGCTCATGATCGTGGTGTAACCGGAGCATCTATTACCCTTGGTGCACCTCACACACCAAATCTTCTTGCCTTCAAATCTGAACATGCAAAATGGAAGGCTGCAACTACAGCTGCG
Source organism: Vibrio maerlii (assembly GCF_003415655.1). Classification (GTDB taxonomy): domain Bacteria; phylum Pseudomonadota; class Gammaproteobacteria; order Enterobacterales; family Vibrionaceae; genus Vibrio; species Vibrio maerlii. The sequence continues at coordinate 325,440 of NZ_QRHC01000002.1, read as the reverse complement.
AAAGCCCCGATCCGTTATATAGACAGCGTCGAGGATTTTAAGCTCGCACATGAAAATGGTGAGTATGCGGTGATGTGGAACAGCCAAACGACGATGCCATTGGAAGGTGATGTCGCGAATGTTGCTGTTTTAGCTGAACTTGGTGTGAAAAGCATGCAGCTGACTTACAACGAAACGGAGCTGACAGGATCGGGCGTGATCTCAATGATCAATGGCGACACAAGTGGCTTGACGGATTTTGGTAAGAAAGTGTTAGATGAGTTAGTGAAAAACGGTATCACAGTCGATTTGTCTCATACGTCGCACTATACAACTCAAGGTATTACCGATTACATGCAAGCCAATCACAAAGGTGTACCAGTGATTTACTCCCATTCACCTATAGCATCGACCTACGGTTGCGAGCCTCATGAAACGTTAACTGAAACTCAGCAGCGTATGGCTAAGCAAAATCTCAGTAAAGATGATCCAAACTTCCGATTAGCCGCCTGCTACCGACTAATCTCTGATGAGCAGGCGAAGACAGTTGCAGACATGGGAGGTGTGATTTCAGTAACGGCTACTGAGTGGATGATGGATGGTATATGGCCAGAAGATATCACTCCAAAACAGTTTGCTGAAATGATTGATGGCGCGGTAAAAGTTGTTGGCGTCGACCATGTCGGAATTGCTACTGATGATATGATGACTACAGCTAAAGTGGTGCCATTCACTATTGCGAACCCGGATAAGTACGCTGATAACGGCTACATGGTCGCCGCTTTCAACAAAGGGTCAACAGGGTGCGCAGAGCTTTCAAAACATATTGCCGGCGTAGTGGATAGTTTGTGGGAGATGGGCTATTCCAATGACGACCTAGAAAAACTGTTTGGTGGCAACCTAATGCGTGTTTACGCTCAGACTTGGTAATGCTTAGTTCAGACGTTACAACCATCAAAATTCAACGCTCACAAATGCAAGTTTGTGAGCGTTTGTCCATTGTCAGTAATAAACTCTATTTAAAGAGAGTTTGGAGCTTTTGAGTTGATAACCCTGATAAACAAGCACGCAGCCATCATTTTGATTGAAACCCTTCAGAATCAAGTCGTCGACGCTTGGCCGTTGATCAATCGCGCTCAGGTTCCCATTTATCTTGATACGAGCCCTGTTAAGTGGACCAATTTTCGCTCTCTTCTCAATCTTTTGGAAGAATCTCGAGATACACTTCCTGCACTCGAGTTCATCAAGTTAATTCAAAACTCAGCCCTAAAATTCGCTGAATATGTTCATTCACATATTGATGGTGAAGCGAAATCACTTTCAGTTCTTGTGGAGCAAATACCCGTGCGCTCTATCTCGGTAAATACAACGACAGACAAAGTATCTATCGAACTGGCTATTCCTATCGAAGATGAATCCTTGTTTCTTGCAGAGCTCTATCTACTGGCTGTCACTCATTTTTATTTAAAGGCAAACCAACCGAACTTAGATGAGCCAATTCAATATCACCTTAAGTTTCCACAAGCAGCTGAGCTGAATAAGTTGCAGGCGAATAGTCGCACGCCGCAGTTTTTAGGTCAGAATCAAACCGCCGTTTTTTACCGAACAACACTTGAGTTTGAAACCTTTAATCAGCGTTATAAAAAAGAAGAGCTCTCATACTCACAGCAAGTATTGAGTGCTCTAGAGGGTTACATTGGTAGAGAAAACCTCACCATCGAGCAGTTCGGTGAAATTGTAGGGGTCAGCGAGCGAACCATTCAACGCCATCTAAAAAGCGAGGGGATGACCTTTCGCAAAATCAAAGAGTCACTCAATGTAGCCTTTGCTAAACGGGTGATGATTCAGCGTGACGCTTCTATCTCTGATGTTTCAGAGCACTTGGGCTATGCCGATACCTCTCAGTTCATCCGAGCATTTAAAAAGTCCGAAAACATTACCCCTTATCAATGGCTAAAAGGCATGCGTTCTGAGTAACATAATATATAGCCGCCAATCGACATCAATGTCGTAAATTGCACATTTTTAGTTTTCATTATCGATATATTTTACCTCGAGACATGAATTGAGGTGACGAAAATGAAAAAACTACTTATCGCAACACTAATCGCAGCAGCAACGTTTGGCGCACAAGCATCGATTGAAACTAAAGACTGGCACGACAAAGCAACCACAGAGGCTAAGCAGTTTGCTCAAGAGAACATTGTCTTAGATTTCTTTGCTTCACCTGCGGAATTTGGTTGGACGTCGGAGCGTATGCTTGGCAATTACATCGATCTTGCTCATAGCCGTGGAGTAACCGGTTCGAGTATTACTATCGGAACACCATCAGAGTCGACCTGGGACTTGTACATGACCGCTCTTAATAAATACGAGAAGGGCATTGATGTTGCAACCACACCAATCATTCGAGTTCGTAATGTTGAGGATTTCCAGCGTGCACACGATGAGGGGGCTTATGCAGTTATGTGGAACAATCAGAGCACTATGATGCTAGAAGGCGATGCAAGCCGCGTTAAGACTCTCCATCAGCAAGGCATCCGTTCAATGCAGCTCGTTTATAATGGCAAAGAGCTGACGGGCTCAGGCGTGATTGCGATGCTTAACGGGCAAGACTCTGGTATCACTCAGTTCGGTAAAGAAGTGATCGACGAAATGGTGGAGCACGGGATCACCGTCGACTTTTCCCATAACTCAAGCTTATTGATTAACTCGACCCTAGATTATATGGATCAGAAACATCCTAATGTTCCGGTGATTGTATCTCACTCACCATTGGCATCGACTTATGGCTGTGAGAACAACGAGACCCTTAAACAAACAGCTGAGCGTATGGAAAAATTGGGCTTAAAAGAAGGCGATGAAGACCACCGTCTGGCTGCTTGTTACCGCCTCGTGTCTGATGAAGATGCACAACGTATCGCTGAGCGTGGTGGTGTGGTTTCGGTTACTTTCACCGAGTGGATGATGGATGGCCAATGGAAGTCAGACATCACGCCAAAAGACGCAGCAATGATGGTAGATGGCGCAGTGAAAGTACTGGGTGTGGACCATGTCGGTATCGCAACCGATGACATGCAGACGGTTGAACAAGTGGTCGCCTTTGCATCGAAGTATAAAGACTCTTACGCAGATAATGGTTACATGCTCAATGCATTCGACAAGGGCGCAACAGGCTGTGCAGAGCTGGCGAAACACATCGCTGCGTTAACCGATGAACTGCGTAAGATGGGCTACAGTGACTCAGACTTAGAGAAAATCTACGGTAAAAACCTAATGCGTGTTTATGCTCAGACTTGGAAGTAAGTTTAAGCACTACTGATAGCTGAAGCTAGCCAATAATAATCAAAGCCCGGGGCCTTACTTGCTTGCGGGTTTTGTTGTTTTTGGGCGACGCTTGTAGGTAGAATGGAACAACTGCTGCTTTTATGACCGAATGATCTGTATGAAGTACCGAGAAGCTATACAGTAAACGTAAACTTAGTTATGCTCACCATCTATTAATAAATTGTTATGTAAATTGTGTTGCGGTTATTATCCAAACAAGATTTGCGACAATTATTGAGACATTCCATGAATTGTTGAATGTGCCGAGATGGTGAAATTGGTAGACACGCTAGCATGAGGTGCTAGTGCCTTAGGTGTGAGGGTTCGAGTCCCTCTCTCGGCACCATTATCTATATTTTGAAATTACTTCTATCTAACGACGAAAAAATTCAATTAAGCCTTAGGGATTTAGCCTTGAGTGCTTTGCTATATCTCGAATTTAAGAAACTCGATAGATCTAAGCCTCTTTCATTGGCGGAAAAGAAGTCACTGCTATCCGCTTATCTAAAAAAGCAATCGACGAATCCTCGCCACAAGATCATCAAAAAGAAGATCAAATCGCTATTGGCGACAGCTTCTAAAAGCCAGGTTGACCTTGAACTTTTATTTCTTGAGGCGATCAATTACTTCAGCGATGTGCCACCAACCCACCTCGAAGAGTTTTTCTTGATGGTGAAAGCGATTGAGACTGAGTTTGGCACCACTTTGATGCTGTCTACACCTCAAAAAGTTGATTTGAACCACAAGCCGGGCAAGCCTTTCTTATGTGCGCTTTCTGAAGACCTCAACGCACACTTTTCGCAAAACGGTAGGTTAACCTCTCAGGTGAGCTTCCTTGCCCGTTTATCTGACTATGAGCGTTCGATATTGCTTGGTGTTATCGCTAAGTTTCATCGCTTTGATATCCAGATTGATTATCAGGATGAGAACTTCATCCGCTTCTCACTGTCAGCGCAATAAAATGTCTGTCGTTCCTCGCTAAAGAGTGAACGAATCTAATCGATTGTAATCATATAGAAGCCCATTTTTATATAAGCTCGTTCTGTTATAGAACATAAGGCGAAACTGGGCTTTTTCATTATGTGAAAATTAAGATAAAGTTAAGTTAATAACCTATAAAACAGACGATTATCTATGCTGTTGATTAATGATAAGTACATTTTTAATGCGTTGACAGGGATCTTGGAAGAGCGTGACAGCGGAGTGAAAGTCTCACTCGGTGGTAATGAAGTGGCGTTCTTACAAATGATGATTAACCACCCAAAAGAGCCACTATCTAAAACTCAACTACTTGAAGAAGTATGGTTCAGTAAAGGTGTGGTGGTTGAAGAAAGCAGCCTACTTAATACGGTATCAACGGTTCGCAAAGCTTTAAATGACCGCGGCGGGGAAATCATCACCACCATCCGTGGTGTCGGTTACCAGTTCAATGGTCGTGTGGAAGAGTTTGATGAACGTGCTGATAAGCAGGCTTCAAAGCAAGCGATTAACTACCCAAACCCTCTCGCAACGAAACGTAATAACCTTGCCTATCTTGGCGCTTTTACCGCAAGTGCATTGTTGGCTTTCTTTGCTTACACATCGCTCAGTTCACCATGGGTGTCTGCGGATTTTAGCGAGGAAAGATACATAGGTTGTGTCGTGCCAACGGACAATCCCGATAAGCCGATTGTGTTGAATAATGTCCGCAGTTTTAGCACGGGTGATCAGGTGATTCTTGTTGCGAATAATGGTGAGTCGGTGAGCTATGTGCCATCACAATTGGAGGTGAACTGTGAATAAAAAAATACTATTTGCCTGTGTTGCTTCTGGTTTGATTGTTGGAGTTTTGGCGGCGTCGTTGAGCTCACCAACGGTTTCACATGAGATGCAAAGCGATACCAAATTGCTCGTCAAAGCAGACAAAAAAATGAATCTTGTCGAACTCAATTCTTCTATCAATTTGAAGCGCTCTGGTTTGTTCGACATGTACTTTTTGACCAAGCAAGGCTTCGGCTTTAATTCCGCAGGACACTATCAATTTAATCGCCATGGCCTTTCTTTAATCCCTGAATCTTCTGAGCAAGTTCTGCCAACACCAGAGGATGCTTCCTTGCTGGAGATGATGTTTTCACAACGTGGCATGCATTCAATGGAAGAGCTGAAAATCATCCCTGTTTCTGAGCAGCAAATGGTGATCGTCGCACCAAAGTACTCTTATTTGTTCACTAAGAAATCAGATTAATGTAATTAACCTCATAAAAAAGCCCTCTTGGACAGAAGTGTTTAAGAGGGCTTTTTAGATCTAAAAATCCTTTTAAATCATTGTTTTGATATTTTTTAAGGTTTGTTAATGATGAATTATTATCGCGCTGACAAACCCCTAACTTTGGCGAAAATTTCTTCGGTATAACTTTGGCAACTTTCATTACATAGAGTCGCCGAAATGAAGAAAACTAAGACTTTGTCCCTTTCTATTTTGTCACTATCTGCTTTGTCATTAGGCATTTTAGCAGCGTCAGGAAATGCACATGCAGAGACGAAAACAACAATACCAGTGACGGTAGAAACGACTCAGCAACGAGTCTCTAGCTTAACGATCGATGAGGTGGGAAAACTCAAGGCAACGGATTCTGCAGCACTCACATTCAGTGCTGGCGAGAAGCTAAAGCTGCTTAATTTTAAAGATGGTGATGTGGTTAAAAAAGGAGATTTAATCGCTCAGTTAGATGACTCCCAAGCGAAAGCCGAACTCGACAAAGCGAAGAGTTCTTTAGCGCTTGCAGAGTCAAAATTAGACCGTGTTCTTGCGCTACTAAAGAAACAACCAGATTCGATGTCTGAGCAAGATGTTGAAGAATTAAGGCAGCAAGCAAAACTGGCTAAAGCCGATTTCAAACAGAAGAAAATTGGTCTTCAAAACTACCAAATGGTAGCGCCATTTGATGGTCAGCTAACCAACTTTACCCACTCGCTAGGCAGTCGTGTTGAAGCAGCAACGGTGCTAGTGAGTCTTATCAAATTAGACCCAGTAGAAGTGCATTACTCGATTTCTCAATCAGAAGTGGGTAAGGCAAAAATTGGTCAGCCAGTCGCTTTGAAAGTGGATGCGTATGGCGATACGGAGTTCATGGGCCACGTTGATTACATTGCACCACTTGTCGATGAGCAATCGGGTCGTGTTGAAATTCACGCGCACTTTAACAACCAAGATAACCGTCTTGTACCGGGCATGTTTGCCAAAGTAAGCCAAAGTGTGGGTGATGAGTCCGATGATGTCATCGTTTCTCAGTCCGCTATCGAGACCAATGGTGATGAGCGCTTCGTTTGGGTTGTAGAGAATGATAAGGCGATTAAGCGCCCTGTTGAGCTCGGTACGAACACCAACGATGGCTACGTTGCTATCGACACTGGTCTAGAGGTTGGTGAAACCGTGGTTGTTACAGGCCGCCAAAATCTAAATGAAGACTCACTGGTCTCTATTCAAGCAACTAAATCGGAAACCAACTCAACGCCTGTTGAGGCAGTTGCAACAGAACAAGCGGAGTCAACAACACAAGCAGAGCCAGCAAAGCGCGTTGATTCTCCAGTGACGCTGCCAGCGCGCACCCTTCCAGCCCAGCCTGAAGAAGAGTTCGTTGGCCCTGTTCAACCTGAACAACAAGAAACCGAAGTTCCAGAGACAAGCAAGGAAGCCGAACAGAGTGTAGATCCACAAGTGGATACCACTGCGGAGGTTAACTGATGAAGCTACCTGAAATATGTATTAAACACCCAGTACTCGCCTCTGTGCTGAGTATTGCGATAGTTCTGATAGGGCTTGTGTCCTATCAGAAGCTGGCGATTCAATACTTTCCGGAACGCCAAACTGCGTCTGCGACGGTCAGTGCATCAATTACCGGTGCCAGTGCTGAGTTTATGTCACAGAACGTGGCGGAAGAGCTTATTACTGCGGTAACAGGCTTAGACAAAATCAAGACTATGACCACCGACTGTCAAGAAGGCAGCTGTTCTTTGAAGATTCAGTTTGAGGATGGCATTAGCGATGTTGACTACGCCAGTCTGATGAATAACCTTCGTAGCAAAGTAGATGGTATCTCAGATTTTCCGCCGGCGATGACAGACAAGCCAACGGTGACGGATGATTCTTCAGAAACGTCTATGCCGAGTAACATCATCACCTTTGTGAATAAGGGCTCGATGGATAAGCAGGAGATGTTTGATTTCATCAACCAGCAGCTTTCTCCACAGTTCAAGAATGTGCAAGGTGTCGGCGGAGTTTGGGGCCCGTATGGTGGTTCAAGCAAAGCGATTCGAGTTTGGCTCCAGCCTGAGCGTATGGCGGCTTTGAATGTCAGTGCATCTGATGTTGTGGGTACGCTGAGTACTTACAATGCGACGTTTACTGCCGGTACCATCAAGGGTGAAGTGCGTGATTTCTCGATTAACCCAGTAAACCAAGTCACCACCATTGAAGACGTACGTGACCTCGTTTTGCGCGTTGATAATGGCAAGATCATTCGTGTGAGCGATATTGCTGATATCAAAATGGGTGAAGAAAGCCTAGAGCCAAGTATGTTGCATGTTGATGGCAACATGGCGATGTCTCTTCAGGTACTACCGCTCAAAACAGAGAACCCAGTCACCGTGGCAAGCCGTGTTAAGGCAGCCATGGAAGAGATGCAGGTGCCAGACGATATCGAGATGAAGATGGTCTACAACCAGGCTGACTTTATCGAAGAAGCGATCGACCAAGGCTTTATGACCTTGCTTGAGGCTATCGTGCTTGTTGCCGCGATTGTGGTGTTGTTCTTGGGCTCGCTGCGTGTAGCCGCGATTCCTCTGATTACTATCCCGGTGTGTGTTATCGGTGTGTTTGCCGTGATGGCAATGCTTGGATTTAGTATCAACGTACTGACGATTCTGGCGATCATCCTAGCAATTGGTTTGGTGGTTGATGATGCAATCGTGGTTGTTGAGAACTGTTACCGCCACATTGAAGAAGGTAAATCGCCATTTGAAGCGGCACTAAAAAGCTGTAAAGAGATCGTCTTCCCAGTTATCGCGATGACATTGACACTGGCAGTGGTTTACCTGCCAATCGGTCTAATGTCTGGTCTAACTGCTGACCTATTCAGACAGTTCGCTTACACCCTTGCAGCATCGGTCATTATCTCTGGTTTTGTGGCGTTAACCCTGTCACCAATGATGAGTGCTTACATGCTTAAGTCTGTATCGACCTCACCTAAATGGTTCCAGTGGGTAGAAGCTAAGCTGGATGCGATGACAGACAAGTACATGGTTTACCTCAATGCTTGGTTTAAACGTCCGGGCGTAGTTATCGGTGGTACCGCTGCCTTGATCGCTATCTCTGCTGTTGCTGCTTGGTATATGCCGAAAGTTTTACTTCCAACTGAAGATACTGGCTTTATCGAGGTGACGTCGCACGGTCCAGCAGGTGCAGGTCGTCTTTATGACTTAGAGAACGCAGACCAAGTGAACGCAGTGATTAAAGGTGATGATGCCATAGAAGCAAACCTAGCTTACATCGAAAGTGCACCAACTAACCACGTGCTATTAAAATCTTGGGAAGAGCGTGATAAGAGCGCAGATGAAGTCATTAATGAGATGATGGAAAAAGCGAGCAAGAGTATCTCTGCCTACACGACTTCGTTCTCAGTGCGCTCTGCAGATAACTTGGATGTGGCAACGAACCTAGTGCTTGAAGTAACGACGGTTAACCGTGATCTAAAGGCGCTTTCAGATACGGCTGAACAAGTTGTTAAGTTGCTGGAAGACTATGAGGGTGTGACCAATATTGACCACTCAACACACCGTGATCAGATTCGCTTTGATATGTCGATTGACCGAAATGCGATTGTGCTTTCAGGTGTGAGCTACAGCAACGTGACCAGCGCTATCTCTACCTTCTTAGGTTCGGTTAAAGCGGCGGATCTACAAGCGGACGACGGCTTTACTTACCCAATTCAGGTACAAGTGAACCGTCAGGCACTGGGTGACTTTAAGGTTCTGGATAAGCTTTATGTGAGCTCAGAATCAGGTCAAAGACTGCCGCTGTCTCAGTTTGTTTCTATTAAGTCAGTAACGGCAGAATCAAATATCAAGACTTACGGTGGTAAAGATGCTGCGGAGATTACCGCAGACCTAATGCCTGGTTACAGCGCGAGCGATGTTCAAGCCTTTGTTGATGCTGAGCTACCTAAGCTGTTAAAAGCCGGTCAAAGTTATGAATACAACGGCGTAATCAAGGAACTGAATGAATCCGAAGCGGGCATGCAATTGCTGTTTGGCTTGGCGTTGGTGTTTATCTTCCTGATTCTTGCTGCGCAGTTTGAGAGCTTTGTGGACCCACTGATCATCCTAATCACCGTACCCCTGTGTTTGGTCGGTGCAGTACTGACCTTGAGCGTGTTTGGACATAGCTTGAACCTGTACTCGAAGATCGGTCTATTGACTCTGGTTGGCTTGGTAACGAAACACGGCATCTTGATTGTTGAGTTTGCCAACCTAAAGCAGAAAGAAGGTCATAGTGCGATGGATGCGGCATTGATGAGTGCGAAATCTCGTCTACGCCCAATCCTAATGACGTCTCTTACAATGATCATTGGTTCATTGCCACTGGCATTGGCAGAGGGCCCCGGCTCGCTAGGTCGCATCAATATTGGTCTTGTGCTGGTAGGTGGTTTGACGGTCGGTACTTTCTTCTCGTTATTCGTTGTGCCAATGGCTTACGTTGGGTTTGCATCGCTAAAAGAGCGAGCTCAGCGTAATCGGCAAAACAAGGGCGACGAGAAACCTGAACTCGTGACTGAGGGTTAATCGTTATGTTGCTGATTAACGGAACCTACGTAGTGGATAACCAGAGTGGTTTTATCCAAAGCTTGAGTAGCAATATTCGCCACTCGGTTGGAATGAACGAGATTTTGTTGCTCAACTACATGATGAAACACCGAGGTAAAGTACTCAGCAAGCAAGAGCTCATGGATGAGGTCTGGCACAAGCGTGGCATGATGGTAGAAAACGGCAGTTTGCTGCACTCTATCTCAAGCTGTCGCCGCGGCCTAGAGGACCGCAGCGGAGAAATTATTTCTACTGTGCGCGGTGTTGGTTATGAGTTCACAGGAGACGTGAGGCATATCAATAGTCTTGCAGAAGTTCGCACTGAATCCAGTGTGACTGAGGAATCGGCACCGATTGATAGAAGTTATCGTTCATCCCTCCTTGTTGAAGAGGTGAAGGCAAACCTTGCTGTTATCGCGGCAGGAGTGGCAGGCTCGCTGGTTCTAGGCTTTGTGTGGTTGTTTTTATTCTAGTTGTTAAATATTGGCGGGGGAGGTTTTAACAAGTTAATTGCTATCTAACCTTCAAATTATCTATTAAAGTTTCAGTATGATTTTCAAATTTGAGTTGATAGCGTGTTATTGCAAGATCTAGAAGTGATTCTAAAAGTGGCAGAGTTTCGAAGTATTACTGCAGCAGCGACTAATTTAGATATGCGAACGGCCACGGCAAGTGCGGCGGTGAAACGAGTAGAGGCGGCGCTAGGGGTTGAGTTGTTTGTGCGAACCACTAGGCAATTGCGCCTTTCTCCTGCCGGTGAACGTTACTTACCACAATGTGAGCAAGCGATGTTAATGCTCAATCAAGCGAAACAAAACGTTCAAGAAGAACAGGGGATTATCGATGGTGAAGTGCGTATTGCGTTGTCATCGGATCTAGGCCGCAACATTATCACCCCATGGTTGGATGCTTTTCTTCAAGATTACCCTAACGTGAGTTTGCGTAGCAGCATTAGCGATAGCAATATTGATTTTTATCGAGACTCCGTTGATATGGCTCTGCGCTATGGGTCACCAACAGAGGCCAATATGTACGGTTTTAAGATCTGTGATGTGCCTAGGCTACTCTGCGCGAGTGAAACTTATCTTGCTGAGCACGGAGAGCCAAAACACCCCGACGAGTTGGCAGAGCACAATGGTCTCTTCTATCAGCTTCATGACATCTTGCAGGATGAATGGACGTTTACCAAAAATGATGAAAAGTACAAGGTTAAGCTCAAGGGAAATCGAGCATCAAACGATGGTGACCTGGTCCGTCGATGGTGTGTGTCTGGGCTTGGGCTCGCAATGAAATCGAGTCTGGATATGTCACAAGATCTTTTGCAGGGTAATGTTGTCAGTATCATGCAAGATTATCAGCCGCAATCGACGGAGCTCTGGTTGGTATGCCCAAGTCGCCAATCCATTACACCAACCGTTCGCTTATTAAGAGACTATTTTAGAGAGCAAACTAAGCAACTGCTGTCTCAGCTGGTGGATAAGGGGGTATTGGGCCCCGAAGCGCTTAAATAGAACCTATAAGTTACAACTCGATACAGATTAATGAAGGCCAAGCCGGCAATCGCAATGAAAATGTGTCTTGAGGACGCTTTATCACGAAGTCGCCTAGATTTGGCCTTTAAATATAAAAACCGGTGTAACAACAGATTTTGACCAACCTAAACCGTTTAATAATCTACCGTGCTAACCAATTTGGAGTGGTGCTCTTCACAGAAAACCCCGGCTTCATGGTCGGTATGGCCTTCATGTTCAGAGTAGCCATCAAAGTGGCATTCTCCTATCTCATTTCGTGGGCACACGGGTACGTTATTCCTAGAAACTAATTCTGTTCGACATGATGGGCAATGGCTCATGGCTCCTCCTCACAGATTTCAAGTGGCACGTATAAGACGGTTATTCGTTAATATAGTTGTGGTGATCAGTTTGTGGCAGGGGAGAAAAGTAACAGAGTATGTCACCTGATCATTCTGTCCATCTAAGCGTAATAGTCTTCATGGACACGATATGAGGTTGCCAAGATGAATCTATTAGTTGAGTCACTCGAAGGGGATATTTATTTAGCGTTTGAAGTGCAAGGCGACAGGAAACAAGCACTGCTAGACAACCAGAATAAACCGATAAAATTCCACAGCTTGAAGCAAATCAGGGACTATTGCGAGGGTATGTCGATAGACACGGCTCTTTTGCAGCATAACAGTGCTTACGACGAGATGTGTGGCAGCCAGTCGATGGGGCAAAACAGTATGACCATCGACCTAAAATGGTACTAAAGAGGTTGGATTACTCCACCTCTCCTTGTTCGTTCTTTAATCCTATCGCCTTCCAAGAGGAAGGCTCTCCTTCTCTGGTCAAAGGGAAAAGCCTGTGCCCTGGTTTTGCATAGTTAAGACGGCCAATCCTCTGCGTCATGTGATAGGAATCTAATCCGGACACCGTAGCGACATCCAATGCCTCAATATCAATGAAGCCATCAGGCATTACTGCCCCCTCATTAACCATGACGAGTTTGATCTCACCAATGATTAATTCTGTGCTGTTCACTTCAAGTGTCTGATGACTAACAAGCTCTAACCATATTTTGATCGAGCTTTCTAAAACAAATGGCCCTTTCTTACCCTTGTAAAAAGGTGTGAGTCCAACAGCTTCAAATTCAGAAACACATTTCGAGTATCGAGCAGATGTCTGATGTGCTGAAGCGATGAAATCAGTACACACAGAGTTGATTGAATAGGCTTTGGTTTCGAGAATATTATCTAACGTGTGACGTTCGACGCTGGCTGGCCGGATAATGAAGCCCATCAGCGCTGGGTTGGCACCGAGGTGAAATACTGAACTCACAATAGACAAATTTTCATTGCCTTCTTTGTCCAATGTGCCGATGAGATTCGCGCTCTTAAATCCAGAAAGACTATTAATGAAGCGAGCGCGACGGCGTGAGTCCATCGATGCAATGATTTCTTCTGTGTAATCCATAGCGCGAGCCCTCCGGTTGGCAATTGAAATTAATCGATTCTGCAGCTCTCACATCGTGATGTACCTGTTAGCAAGTAAGAGATTCGGTACCGGTTTCGAGCAAAGTAGAGATAGATTTTATCCGCCAATGGGCGGATTATTTTCCAACGAAGAGGTGCATATAACCAACCTCGTCCCAACTTTCCCCAAGCTTGATGGGCCGCGTCTAGCCCCAAATATAACGTTCCCTCGCTATCAATTGCATGAAGGATGAGGTTGGCCTGCTTTGGGTCAATCTGTGGAAATTCGGCAAACTCTTCGCTATGAATGTCCACTGTTCTTATCTGATTGGTATTGTCGTATCGGTGTAATGAACGCATCTCACCCACACAAAGTGGACAGGTTCCATCGTAAAATAAAGTTAACTTAGCCATATATTTAGATCTTCATTTCGACATTATTTAAGTACGAAAGGATGACTCAAATTGGTCAATTAAAATTAAATTATCGACCCGTTTCATTAGGAAGGTGCGGTCACTGTTGGCATCTGCAATACTCTCGGACTAATAAACAGGAGTTCCGGTCGGTACTAACTGAGCCTAGTTACACAACTCGACGTCGTTTTGTTGCGAGATAACATACTCTCCATTTTGGTAAACATACTCAAACTCGGTTCTGGAGCACATACCGTTCTTCCACGTTGCCTTAAGGGCCAGCCAATCATTGATGGTTTGTCCTGTCGGCTCTAGGTTCCTGGTCGAGACATTTCCAATCACTTCAAAGGCTTCTGTCTCTTGATTAAACGTGTAGATGTCTGTGGTGCACCCACCTGTTCCGCAAAATAGGTGGCTACTTAGCATCAGCTCAGGGAGCCCATCTTGGTTAAGATCGAACGCATTACCTTTGTCGCTATGCAAAACATCGATTGAATAAGCAGACGAGAATGGTTTCTCTAGCACCTGGCCAAACTGCTCTTCAAACCAATGGCCAATATCAACCTCAAGAGTTTCAAAAGCATTGGTGAACCCTGGTACTTCTTGCTGCATTGACTCAATAGATGTGTAGCGTTTAATCGGGTCGCTTTGCATTGCCGCTTCACTAGAGATGGAAGAATTGGTGGAGCAGGCGCTAGTCATCATGATGAGCGATGTGACGGCAATACCAATTATTGTTGAAAATAGCTGTGGGTGAGTATTCGATCTGTAGACACACATCAAGACTAACCTATCCAAAAGTGATGTTATCTATTGAATTTAGCAGGTGGGATAGAGTATTTCAGACTTTAAATCTAATTTGTGGTTTGGTGTCATAATCGGGTATAGGTTTTTTGTTAATCTGCGAAGAGATAAATAAAATCAGCTGTAGTGCACGTTCGAAGTGCGAAGGGATTAATCATGCTACTCACCAACTACCACATGCATTGCCATTATTGTGATGGTAAAGGCTCTCCCCAAGATATGATCGCCAGTGCGAAAGAAAAAGGCTTTCAATCTGTTGGCTTTAGTTCACATGCACCGCTTCCATTTGAAAATGACTTTTGCATGCTGCAAGAGAACTTGGAGTCTTACCTGAAAGATATTATGGCGGTGAAAGATGACTCTGATATACAAGTCTATATGGGTTTAGAAATTGATTATATTCATGAGCTTACCAAGCCTAGTGATGAAAAATGGCAAAAGCTAGGCTTGGATTATTGTATCGGTTCGGTGCATACATTAGCTGCACCCAATGAGCAGTATCCAATGCTCAGTGTTGATGGCCCTCACGATGAGTTTATGACCTTGCTCAATGAGGTGTATCAAGGCAATGCTCAAGAAATGATTGAGGTGTATTACCAGCGTGTGGCTCAGCTTTGTGAGTCAGGGGGCTTTGATATTCTGGCCCACTATGATTTGGTTAAAAAGCACAACAAGGCACTCAATTTTTTCGATGAGCAGGCTCAGTGGTATCAAGAGATTGCAATATCAACTCTCGATACGGTAGCGAAGTCGGGTGTGATCCTTGAGGTGAACTATGGCGGGATGCTCCGCGGCGCAACCGATGATGTCTACCCATCGCCTTGGATACTGAAAGAAGCGCTGAAGAGAAACATACCGGTGCAGATCAATGCCGATGCTCACGCGCCACATCACTTGGCTGTTCATCATGATAAGTGTCGTGAAATATTGTTAGACGTTGGCTATACACACCATCGAGTTCTGCTAGATGGCCAATGGCAAGATGTAGAGCTTTAGTACATCTGTTTGATGACCGCTTTTAGTCTAATTTATTGAAAAACTTGATCTTAAACTATGCCATCACGTATTACTCTGAAGTGATGGTATAGGTGAGGATAAAGCGTGAAAAAGAAGATTGGACTTTATTGGTTTACTAACGACCTGCGGATTAAGGACAACCCAGCTCTAAAGAAAGCAGCTCAGAGTGTAGATGTTTTACTCTGTTTGTATTGCTACCCCCCAATCTCGCCTTTTCTGAAGCATTACTCCCAACAGAACAGTTTCGGCGCTGCAAAAAAGCAGTTCCTTGATGAGTCGTTGTTCAACCTTTCCATCTCGCTAAAGGGACTGAATCAGGAACTTGTTATCGTTGACCAGAATCCTCTTGAAGCGCTTAGGCTGAGTATTGAAAACTGCCAAATTTCGCACATATTTTGTTCTCAGATTGCTGGCTCAGATGAAAGGCGTGTTCTGGATATTATCCAAGATCAGCACCCTGAAGTCGTCATCGAACACGTCAATAATCACGCGCTGTTTGAGGCAGAGCAGTTGCCTTTTGAGCTAGAAAGTTTGCCCGCAACCTTCACGCGTTTTCGCAATAAAGTTGAAAAGAGAACGATTGAGGCGCCAAGTGGCGATTTGAACTCACTCCCGCCGCCGTTGCAATTCACTCCATTCGATTCCCAAGATATTCAGGTTAGGGATGCGAGAACAGACTTTAAAGGGGGAGAACAAGCAGGTTTGAAGCATTGCTCAGACTACTTGACTCAAAAACATGCGAGTACTTATAAACAAACTCGAAATGGCCTTTCTGGCATGGATTACTCCACTAAGTTTTCCCCTTGGCTTGCTCATGGTTGTGTATCAGTTCGATGCCTTTACACCATGCTAAAAGCGTATGAGGAGCAGAACGGCGCGAATGATTCTACTTACTGGATTTACTTTGAGTTGCTGTGGCGAGAGTACTTCTATTGGTATGCGCGATGTCATGACAAAAAATTGTTTTTCTTCTCTGGTATCACTGGGCAAGCCCCTCTGACCACGTTCTACTCCCAACGCTTTAAGTCTTGGCAATCGGGGCAGACGCCATTTCCGATAGTGAATGCTTGCATGAATCAACTTAATGAAACCGGTTATATGTCCAATCGAGGTCGACAGCTTGTGGCCAGTTGCTTGATACATGAGCTAGGCATTGATTGGCGCTATGGTGCTGCCTATTTTGAAAGCCAATTGATTGATTACGATGTCGGTTCTAACTGGGGAAACTGGCAGTATTTAGGAGGGGTAGGTGCCGATCCCAGAGGCTCTCGGCGCTTTGATTTGCAAAAGCAGACTGAAATATACGATCCGTTTGGTGACTTTATTGAAGAGTGGGGTGGGAACAATAAGATAACCCAAGTCGATGCGGTTGATATGGTCGATTGGCCACTATCGAAGTAGTAAGGGAATAGCGATGAATAAGTCAGAGAAAGATAAATGAAATTTGACACTCTTCGTTTGATCCTTGGAGATCAGCTCAATGCCCAACATTCTTGGTTTAATGAGTGTGATGAAAGCGTGTTGTACCTTATTGCCGAGATGAAGCAAGAGAGTGAGTATGTCCAACATCATGTGCAAAAGGTCTGTGCTTTCTTTTCGGCCATGGAGCAGTTTGCCTACGAGCTACAAGCTGAGGGGCATCAGGTTGTTCACCTAAGTTTGGACGACACAGCTGCCTTCGAAGATCTGCACCAACTTCTTAAGCACTATATTCAAGAGGTAGGTGCCAGTAAGCTCGAGTTTCAGCGACCTGATGAGTACCGATTACTGACCCAACTTAACCAATTTCAACTCCCTAATGTTGTGAACAACATCGTCGACACAGAGCATTTTCTACTGCCGTTCGAAGAAATTGTTGAGCAATTTCCACAGGGCAAGCACGTCATGATGGAGCACTTCTATCGAAGAATGCGTAAGCGATTTAACATCTTGATGGAAGACGGCAAACCTGCTGGTGGGAAGTGGAACTATGACGCCAACAACCGTAATAAACTCAAAGCTGCAGATATTGAACAACTTCCTCAACCTTTGTTATTTAGCACTCCCACGGCAGATATTCTCGAGCGATTAACTCGGCACAACATAAAGACAATAGGGCGAGTAGAGTCTGAACTCATTTGGCCAGTAAATCGGTCGCAAAGCCTCTCACTGTTAGCGCATTTCTGCCAAGTGTGTCTTCCTTTATTTGGGCGATTTCAGGATGCGATGACCGAAAAGCATCAAGCACAATGGAGCCTTTACCACAGTCGAATATCTTTCTCTCTCAATGCCAAGTTGTTGAACCCAATTGAGGTTATCCATACTGCCCTAACTTGCTATCAATCCAATAACGAAATAGACATCTCTCAAGTAGAAGGCTTTGTTCGCCAGATACTGGGTTGGCGAGAATACATTCGCGGCGTTTACTGGGCGAATATGCCGGCTTACGCAACCAAAAACGAGCTGCGTGCAGTCAATAAACTTCCTGACTTTTTCTGGAATGGTGAAACCAAGATGTCTTGCATCAAGCATGCAATCGACCAATCTTTGGATTATGCCTACGCCCACCACATTCAGCGATTAATGGTCACCGGTAATTTCTGCTTATTGACAGAAATAGAGCCTGCACAAATAGATAGCTGGTATTTGGGCATCTATGTCGATGCCATTGAGTGGGTAGAAATGCCAAATACCCGAGGTATGGCGTTGTTTGCTGATGGGGGAATTGTAGGCACCAAACCGTATGCGGCAAGTGGTGCTTACATTAATAAGATGAGCGATTATTGCAAAGGGTGCCATTACGATCAAAAGTCCAAAATAGGTGAAGGCTCTTGTCCGTTAAACAGCCTTTATTGGCGCTTTATGGATAAGCATCAAGGGCGGCTTACTCGCAACCCTAGAATCGGAATGATTTATCGTTCTTGGGACAATATGGCAGACGAACAGAGACAAGAGATTCTCGATACCGCTGAGCACTACATGGCTAACTTGGAGAACTTGTAATGAATATCCTGATATTAGGTGGCAATGGTGGTATTGGTCGGGCCATCGTAGACGAATGCCTGAACAGATATCCCGAGGCAACCATTCATGCCACCTTTCGACTCGCTCAACCTGAGGAGGTGCATAATGTAGTCTGGTATCAAGTCGATGTGACTCAAGAGTTAGAAATGGAGGCTTTATCTCAACGGATACCCAAGGTTGATTGGATTGTTAATTGTATTGGTTTGCTCCACAACGAACAGCATGGCCCCGAGAAAAATGTCAGTGCGATATCCAGTGATTTCTTTCAACAAAATATCATGACCAACACGCTGCCCACCTTGCTACTTGCAAAGCATTTCACGCCGAAGCTAAAACTCAGTGCATCCCCTAAGCTCGCGACTATCTCCGCTAAAGTAGGGAGTATTTCAGATAACCGGTTGGGAGGTTGGTATAGCTATCGGGCCTCGAAAGCCGCGCTTAATATGGCGCTTAAGACCTTATCCATTGAGTGGCAGAGAAGCGTAAAAAATGGAGTGGTGCTGGCGCTTCACCCAGGCACCACCGATACCCATTTATCAAAACCTTTCCAAGCAAGGGTTCCAGAAGGCAAATTGTTCACCTCTCAAAGAGTTGCCAATGACTTATTGGATATCATCGAGAACTCCTCACCAGAAAATAGCGGAAAGTTTTTCGCTTACAACGGTGAGGAGTTGAGTTGGTGATAATTAGTGCCTCTCGTTGATAGCTAACAACATCGCCTGAATACTCTCCACCACCAATACGTGGTCTTCATACTGTGGTAGGCCTGAAACAGAGATAGTGCCAACGACGCCAACGCTTTTTATGATCAGCGGAAAGCTGCCACCAAAGGGGGCATATTGCTTAGGGTCGACAAAGGAAGCTTGTTCGATGGTTTTGCCTTTCGCCTTGAAGTATTGCCCCATATACCAAGAGCTATGTTGATATCGGGTGACGACATTACGCTTTCTAGCAATCCATTCTTGGTTATCGACCGTGGTATTCGCCATTGCGTAACTAAATAAGCAATGGCCATTGAGGGTGATGTCGATAGCAACCTCTGCCCCTTTGGCTTCGGCTTTTTGCTTGATGATGCAACCCAGTTGCCAAGCAATGTCAGTACTGAATTGTTCAAACTGCAACTCATGCTCTTGTGCGAGTAGTTCATTCAGGTCGGTAATCATGTCTAGGCTCCTTGTAGATCGATAGTGCGTTGTTGTTTAGAGCTCTCATAAGAGGCTTCTATCACTCGAATCACATCAAGAGCTTGCTCGGCAGTCACTGGTACTTCCTTGTCTTTTCTGATTGCATTGGCAACTTGCTGATAGAAGGCCTCATAACCTCCTTTCTCAGTTTCTATGATCGACTCTTCGCCTTGATGGTCGGTGAATACCGCGTAGTTCTCTGGCTTGTCTTCTCCCCAATTAGGAGTTTTAGGACCCTGTTTTTCACGTAGGAAGTCTTCTTGCGTATCCATACCATATTTGATGAAGGCGGCGTTGTGAGTGAATATCTGGAACCTTGGACCTTCCGTGACACTTAAACAGTTACTGTGCAAGATCGCATCGCAGTTCGGGTAGTGGAGCACAATGTGAAAGTGGTCGATGGCTTCAGCGCCAGGGCGCTGAGCCTTGAGTTGAGCAGTGACTCTTTCGGGCAAGCCAAACAAACACAGAGCTTGATCAATGAGGTGCGCACCTAAGTCATAAACGATGCCAGACCCAGGAACATCTTGTTCACGCCAGCGAACCTTTACCTCGGGTTTGTAGCGGTTATAGGTTGAGTAAAAGGTGTGAATGTTGATTAGCTCGTCTTCATTGATGAGCTTGGTAATGGTTTTGAAGTCACCATCGAAGCGGCGGCTTTGATAGACCGACAGCTTTTTGCCAACCTGTTTTGCCACTTCAATCAGCGCTTCGCCTTCTTTTACATCAATAGAGAAGGGCTTTTCGATAACTACATGCTTATCAGCAAGCAGTGCTAGCTTTGCCTGTGGAACGTGTAGATCGTTGGGGGTTGCGATGATGATGAGTTCAATGCTTGGGTTTTCCAGCATGTTCTCGATAGTGGGGTAGACCTCAACGCTAGGCAGTTGAGCGTGGACTTTTTCAGCATTGCTAGAGACAACGGCGCAAAGGTCGATCTCTTGGCAATCCTCAAGAATAGGGGCTTGGAAGCACTGGCCAGAAATACCAAACCCAACAATAGCAGTTTTTATCGGTTGCATAATATACCTTTAAAAAAAGGCAGCATTGCCGGAGAGGTCAATACTGCCAAAAACGTGGGAGTTGATACCAGCCGCACCAATCATCTGTACATTTGAATGGTACGGCGGTCATAGATTTAATTTAGTTCTAATTCCTGCTTAAGAAGCGCCTCAACTTGGCATGCGTCTTTGGAGCTCATCAGTTGCTCTCGGAAGTCAGCATGCATGATCTTGCGAGCCAGTTTCGAGAAGATCTTCATGTGTTGATCACCCGCTGCATGTTTGTTCAGTGTGAGCATGATGATGAACTGTGCTTCCTCATCGCCCCATTGAATTGGCTTCGCAAGTCGACAAACACTGATTGCAGATTGTTCAATGTGTTCACTCTTGGTGTGAGGAATGGCAAACCCAAACCCTAGACCAGTTGAGAACACGTCCTCACGAGCCCAAAGGTCATCAGCGAGTTTGTTCGGGTATCGACAGCGACCGGTTAGGTATAAGTTGTCAGCCAGTGTCTTGATTACTTCTTCTTTACTGCGTAGGTTGCGGTCAAGGCTAATGCAATCCTCTGCCACCATAGGTGCTTCGGTTTGAGTCATGCGGAACTGCGCGAGTACATGCTCAACTTCTTGAATAGTGCGGCACTGCATCGCTTTGTTCAGTAGCTGGCGGCATTCACGACTATCGAGTTTCGCAATGCGCTCTTTGGTTGCTGCGATACTTGGTGAGCTCATGCTGATTTCATCTAAACCAAGACCAACCAGTAGTGGAAGAACAGAGCCTTTCGCACCAAGTTCACCACACAAGCCAATCCACTTACCGTGACGGTGCACTTCACGCACCACGTGGTCGAGTGTACGCAGGAAGGCTGGGTTTAAGCTGTTGTAGCTGGATGCGACTTTCGCGTTGTCGCGGTCAACCGCCATCAGATACTGAGTCAGGTCGTTTGAACCGATAGAGAAGAAGTCAATCTCTTCACAGCATTGGTCAATGATGAACGCAACCGATGGTACCTCTAGCATGATGCCTAGTGGCACTTTCTCAGCAAACGGTAGGCCATCTTTGCGCAGTTCTTGGCGGACCTCTGCTAGCACGTCTTTCACCCAAAGGATCTCTTCTAGTGATGAAATCATTGGGATCATGATCTTCAGGTTGCCGTGTGCAGATGCACGTAGGATGGCACGCAGCTGAGTTTTAAACATCTCGATAAACTCAGGGTAGATACGAACTGCTCGGTAACCAAGGAATGGGTTGTTTTCAGCAGGAATATTGAGGTAATCCACTGGCTTGTCACCACCGATGTCGATAGTGCGAACGATGATGGATTTACCGTTTGCCGCTTCGCATGCCTGACAGAAAATATTGTACAGCTCGTCTTCGTCTGGTGCTGATGTGCGATCCATGTAGAGCATCTCAGTGCGGAATAGGCCCACCGCTTCTGCGCCATTAGCAAATGCTTGTTTGGCTTCCACCGAATGAGCAATGTTGGCTGCTACTTCCAATACTTTGCCATCCTCGGTTTGCGCAGCCACATCTCGGAATTGGGCTTGGCGCTCCGCTACGATTTGCTTCACTTTGCTTTCTTGTGCGTAGTAGCGTTCTACTGGCTCAGTGATCTCTGTGATCACAGCGCCTAACGCTCCATCAACCACCACTTGTTTTTCTAGATGTTCACTGAGCTTAGAGCCTTCCACACCCACAATCGTTGGGATCGCGAAAGAGCGAGCTAGGATAACCGTATGCGATGTGCTGCCACCGTGAGAAAGAATCAAACCTTTCAGAAGTGCCTTATCTAGCTCTAGGAATTGGCTTGGTGTCAGGTCATCTGCAAGACAAACCGTTGGTTCAGTCAAAGAGTTTTGGCTACCAAAGCGCTCGTTGCCATAAATGCTTTGTAGAAGCTGGTAGCACACATCACGGATGTCCAGCTCACGCTCACGCATGTAGGCACTTGATGAGTTCTTCATTAGCTCACCAAAATGTTTCGCCGTTGCAATGATGGCATCTGCACTACTGCGACCCTCTACAAGATTTGCATCCAGAGTTTGTTGAAACTCGTTATCGCGAGCGATAGAAAGGTGTGCTTTAATCACTTCGCCTTCAGTATGTTCTGCGGTAGCTAAATTAATGTTAAGCAGCTTTTTAACCGCTTCAATGCCTTCAGCTAACTGCTTTTGTTCTTCAGCCAGTGCTTTTGCTGTTGGTAAGTCGCCTAGTGAGTCAAAGTTAACGGCCCCCATCGCCATTAGTGTGCCTTGACCGAAACCATCACTTACGCTGCGGCCACGGATATGTGCCACATTGAGGTTAGAGAAGTTACGAGGAAGGGGAGCCAGGCTTTGATCTTCCTCTTCTTGCGCTGTCGCTAGTGGTTCATCACAGTGTGGAAACTCATTGCTAATAAACTGTTTTAGCTGCTCTAGCGCAGTTTCTTCATCGACACCTTCAATTGAAACTAGGCACTCATCGCCAAGTAATGTATCTGTGCCGATAAGGGATAGAACGCTTTTGGCGTTACCACTCATGCCTGTTCTTTGGTTCTGCCAGGTAATGTCTGAATCAAATTTATTACATACTGCTTCAACATGACTCGCTGGGCGAGCGTGAACACCATTTGGCAGTTCACAAGAGAAAGAGAAAGATTTCATTTCACGCGTTCCTTATTCATATGAGCACTACGTTTTTGAATACGATACCAGTAGTGCCTCTCGTTATGTATTCACAATAACAAATCCCAAACCGCTAACCATTGGACAAAACTTCGAAATACTGGATTTTTGTTAGATTTAAACTTTTGTGTGATGACGGTCAAAATTGAAGCTTACTTTGTGATTTCGCTCAATAACTCATATGGATTATTAAAATGTTATTGTGCTTATGTTTTTGATTTATAATGTTTTAATTCTATTTTGTTGAACTTTGATACTTTTCGAGAGTTAGATCAAGTTTTGCTTTTAACCTAACAAATATCCAGTAAAAAGAACTTTTGTCCTCTAACTGAATAGTACTTTAACTCACTATAGTAGTTACCAAAGCACAGCTGGCTTCGATTTTTATCTCTTACGTGAAACAGTATTAATAATTACAACCTACATATCCAAGGAGAGGTCTATGAAAGACTTAATCTCAATCTTAAAGGACACGCGTCAGCACCTCATGACAGGTGTATCGCATATGATTCCGTTTGTTGTTGCTGGTGGTATCTTACTTGCCATGTCGGTCATGCTATACGGTGAAGGTGCTGTGCCTGAAGAAGGTACGTGGCTACACGACCTATTCTTCATCGGTGTAGCTGGCTTCCAATTGATGGTCCCAATTCTAGCAGCATACATTGGTTACTCTATCGCTGATCGTTCAGCGCTTGCTCCTTCAGCAATTGCAGCGTTTATCGGCGCAAACATGTACAACACAGGCTTCTTTGGAGCAATCTTTGCCGGTCTTCTTGGCGGTATTGTGGTGTTCTATCTTAAGAAAATTAAGGTGCCATCATTTGCTCGCTCAGTAATGCCAATCTTTGTTATCCCAATTATCGGTACCTTTATTACCGCAGGTGCAATTGTTTGGGGTATTGGTGAGCCAATCGGTGCGGCTACTGCTGGTCTAACTGAATTCCTAAAAGGCATGCAAAACGAGAGTATTGTATTGCTGGCTGTCATCATGGGTATGATGATCGCATTCGACATGGGTGGCCCTGTTAACAAGGTAGCTTATGCATTCGTAATTCTTTGTGTGGGTGAAGGCATCTACAACGTTGCGGGTATCTCTTCTGTTGCGGTAGCCGTTCCGTCAATCGGTATGGGTCTAGCGACATTCATCAACAAAAAACTCTACGACAACAGCGAACAAGAGGCTGGTCGTGCATCAATTCTAATGGGCACCATGGGTATCACTGAGGGCGCGATTCCTTTCGCAGCGGCAGACCCATTACGTGTTATTCCATCAATCATGATTGGTACAGCGGCAGGTTCAGTAACAGCGGCAGTACTTGGTGTACAAAGCTACGCAGCGTGGGGTGGTCTAATCGTACTACCTGTGGTTGAAGGTCGCTTTGGCTTCATCATCGCACTGCTTGTAGGCTCTCTAGTGACGGCATTCTTAGTCAATTTCCTAAAGGCTCGTCGCCCAGTTATCGAAGATAAGAAAGAAGAATCTGACGATTTAGATCTAGACATTGAGATCGGCTAATTTCACTTTTGTGAAATGAATGAAAGACGAAAAATACAAGAATACAAAAAGACAAAAGAGCTGGGTGAGTACAGCACTCACCCCTCAAATCAAAACAATAAATTCAAACAATTATCCAAATTGAGGAAACAAATTATGACTTCTATCGTAGCAGTAACAGCATGTCCATCTGGCGTAGCACACACATACATGGCAGCAGAAGCAATCGAATCAGCAGCAAAAGCGAAAGGTTGGGAATGTACTGTGGAAACGCAAGGTTCAATCGGTATCGAGAACGAACTAAGCGCAGCGGCTATCGCAGCAGCAGACATCGTAATCCTGACTAAAGATATCGACATCAAAAACTCTGAGCGCTTTGAAGGCAAAACTATTGTGCGCATTGGTGTGAGTGACGCAGTAAAACGTGCAGCAGCCGTGATGGACAAAATTGAGAAACACCTAGAGACAGTGGCGGCATAATCACTTTCTCTTAACCAGTAGCGAGGGAGGTCCCATTCCCTCGTTCCCCTTCCTTAAATTATATAGCTAAGACTCTCTCTGATTTCCTGAAGCATCGGGCGGCTTAGCTATATAACTTAAACAATGAAATGCTCAACCATCGGTATTCTCAGGAGTTAATACATGAGTACCCCACGAATAGAAAGATTAAAATCCGCCTTGTTTGCTGCACAACGTGAAATCTCACTTGAACGTGCTTTGCTCTACACAGAAAGCCACAAGCAAACCGAAGGTGAACACACCCTCATTCGTCGTGCTAAGGCAACGGCTCATGTTATGGATAACGTTGCAATCTCAATTCGTGAAGACGAACTGATTGCGGGTAACCGAACCATTACACCTCGTGCAGGAATCGCCTCTCCAGAGATGGATCCATACTGGATTGAGAAAGAGCTGGATATCTTCGAATCGCGTCCGCAAGACAAGTTCTTTATCTCAGAAGAAGACAAAGCAGTTTATCGCGATCAGCTATTGTCATACTGGTCTGAGCGCTCGATGAAAGACTTCATCAACGCGCAGATTCCTGCCGAAGTAAAAGATGCCGTTGGTCAGAAGATCTTCAGCGTTAACCAAACCGACAAAGGTCAAGGCCACATCATTATCGACTTCGATCGCCTATTGCATAAAGGCTTAGGCGCTCTGGTTGATGAGTTGCAAGGTCTGAGCCTAAGCAAGCCAGACAACGAGTTTTTCGCTTCTGTAGTGATCTTGCTTGAAGCGTCTATTCGTCACATCCATCGCTATGCAGATTTAGCCGAGAAAATGGCACTGGAAGCGACAGATCCTCAGCGCAAGCAAGAACTAGAAACCATTGCGACAATCTCAAGAAAAGTGGCGACCGAGAAACCAAACGGCTTCTACGAGGCGTGTCAGCTGTTCTGGTACATGAACATCATTCTCCAATATGAGTCGAATGCGAGCTCTCTATCTTTAGGTCGTTTCGATAAGTACATGCTGCCTTTCTATGAGCAGTCGATTGCTCAAGGTGAATCTCCAGCCTTCCTTCGTGAGCTGCTAGAAAGCCTATGGATCAAGACCAATGACATCGTGCTACTGCGTTCATCAAGCAGTGCCAAGTTCTTTGCGGGTTTCCCAACGGGCTACACCATCTTACTGGGCGGCTTAGATGAAGTAGGTCGCAGCTCAGTAAACACGCTGTCGACACTATGCTTGGACGCTTATCAGAGTGTTCAGCTTCCACAGCCAAACCTTGGTGTGCGTGTGAATGAATTTATGGACCGTGGCTTCTTGATGAAGACCGCCGAAACCATTCGCCTCGGCACGGGTATTCCGCAGATCTTTAACGATGAAGTGGTAGTGCCAGCCTTCTTGAACCGTGGGGTGTCACTTGAAGATGCACGCGACTACTCAGTGGTAGGCTGTGTCGAGCTCTCTATCCCTGGCAAAACCTATGGCCTACACGACATTGCCATGTTCAACCTGCTCAAGGTGATGGAACTGGCGATGCAGCGCAACGCCGACAATCCAGATGTGAACTTTGAAGGCCTAGTATCTGAGATCCGTGAAGACATTAAGCATTACGTGAAGTTGATGGTTGAAGGCTCAAATATCTGCGATGTTGGCCACCGTGATTGGGCACCGGTGCCGCTACTGTCTTCATTCATTAGTGACTGTATCGACAATGGCAAAGACATTACCTACGGTGGTGGTCGTTACAATTTCTCTGGCGTGCAAGGTATTGGTATCGCCAACCTGTCTGATTCACTTCATGCGCTAAAACGCTACGTGTTTGAAGAAAAACGCTGCACGTTCAATGAATTTATCGCAACGCTAGATAATAACTTCGATGTGCCAAACGGTGAGAAGATCCGTGCTCGTCTGATGAACAAGTACGAGAAATACGGTAATGATATCGATGAAGTTGATGCATTGGGCTCTGAATTACTGCGCTTGTTCTGTAAAGAAGTCGAGCAATACGATAACCCTCGTGGTGGGCAGTTTACGCCAGGTTCTTACACGGTATCTGCGCACGTTCCATTGGGTGCGGTGGTAGGTGCAACGGCGGATGGTCGTTTGTCTGGCGAACAGCTTGCTGACGGTGGTTTATCGCCAATGCTTGGCAAAGACCAACTCGGTCCAACGGCAGTACTTAAATCGGTGAGCAAGCTGGATAATTACTTACTGTCTAACGGTAGCCTGCTTAACGTGAAGTTCACGCCAGCAACGCTGGAAGGACAGCAAGGCTTGAGTAAGTTGTCTGACTTCATTCGCGCATTCATGAAGCTGAAGTTACAACACATTCAGTTCAATGTGTTGAACGCTGAAACCCTTAAAAAGGCACAAGAGAAGCCAGAAGACTACTCAGGGCTGGTGGTTCGAGTGGCGGGGTACAGCGCCTTCTTCGTTGAATTATCGAAAGAAATTCAAGATGACATCATTCGAAGAACTGCCCATGAGCTGTGAGCCAATGGTCGAGCCTGTGGAGAATGTGAGTAGCGCAAGAATATTCAATATTCAGCGTTACTCGCTGCACGATGGCTCAGGGATTCGTACGGTGGTGTTTTTCAAGGGCTGCCCATTGAGTTGCCCTTGGTGTGCCAATCCTGAATCTCGCTCTCATAAAACCACTTTCATGCGCAGAAGCTCGCTTTGCTTAGAGTGCGAAGAGTGTGAAATGGATGTCGATGAATGCCCAAGTGGGGCGTGGGAGCAAATCGGTCAGGATATGACGATGGACGAGGTGCTCGCGCAAATCGCCAAAGATGATGTGTTCTTTGATACCTCAAACGGTGGCATCACCTTGTCTGGTGGCGAGGTTCTAAGCCAACCAAGGTTTGCTATTGAGCTTCTAAGCCGATTGAAAGCGCTGGGCTATCGCACGGCCATTGAGACCTCTGGTCATGGCAGTACTACCCAGTTAATGAAAATAGGCGCGCTGTGCGATGAGGTCCTGTTTGATTTCAAAATGATGGACCCAATTAAAGCCAAGCAAGTCATTGGATTAAAACTAGAAAAGGTCTTACAGAACTTCAAAGGATTGGTAGAGCAGGGTACGCATGTGATCCCTCGTTTGCCACTGATCCCAGGTTTTACGCTCGACCTTATCAATATCGACAGGGTGCTCAATTTCTTGCGTCCGTTTGACATTAAAGAGATTCACCTGCTGCCATTTCATCAATATGGCGCAAATAAATACCAAACATTGGGTATGGAATATCTGCTGAAAGATGTTGCCGTACCCACTAAATCAGAAGTAGAGGCCATCCGCAGTCACGTTGCGGCTCATGGCTACCAAGTGGCCATTGGAGGCTAATCACCATGAAAAAGAAAATATTGATCACCGGCGCAAAAGGCTTCTTCGGTACACGCTTTATCAATCGTTACCAAAATGAGTTCGAGATTGCAGGTTTGGATGTTCAGCAGCTGGATATCACCGACAAATCCGCTGTGGATACAACTTTTGCCGAGTTCAAGCCAGACTATGTAATTCATGCGGCAGCGATTGCGGTAACGGATTTCTGTAACAAGCACCCAGATGTTGCGCACAAAGTGAATGTGCAAGGTGCGATCAACGTGGCGAATGCGTGTAAGGCGAATGGCTCTAAGCTGGTATTTATCTCTACCGAGCAAGTGTTTAATGGCAACGAAGAGGCGGGTCCTTACTCAGAACTCGATACGCCTGTGCCCGATACGGTTTATGGCCAGAACAAGCTTGAAGCAGAGAGAGAGCTTAAGTCGATTCTCGATGAAATGTGGATCTTGCGCTTCACTTGGTTATTTGGCTTACCGGAGCGTTATACCACCATTAATCCAAACGTGGTTTGGAATACGCTGCAGGCATTAACCAACGGTGAAGTGATGCAAGAACGTCGCAATGAATTCCGTGGTCTGACTTATGTGCATGAGTTGATCGAGCAGTTCCCTAAGATCTTCACTATCCCATATGGCACATACCACACTGGCGCGCACAACCCTGCGAGTCGCTACGACATTGCTGAACACATCCTTTCTGAGCTAGGCCAAAAAGAGCGTCTACCTGAACTGCTAAATGCAAATGACGCACCTAAGACTCGCGATGTACGTCTTGATACCAGTAAGCTAGCTGACCAAGGTGTGGTGTTTACTGAAAGTAAAGATGCCATCACTAAGTGCCTGAAAGAATTTCACTTTGTTTAATGAATTATCAAGGTTGGGGCTTGGCTTCAACCTAATGCCCAAATTAGGAGTAAACCATGATTTTAATGCTAGATACTGCCAACATTGCTGCAATCCAAAAAGCAGTCGACCTCTACCCATTAGAAGGGGTAACAACTAACCCATCAATCATTGCGAAAGAAAACCGCCCGATGAAGGAAATCCTTTTGGACATTCGTGAAGTGATTGGTACAGATCGAATGCTGCACGCGCAAGTAATGGGTAAAGATGCTGAGACCATGCTCAAAGAAGCTCAAGCGCTGCGTGCGATTGACCCTGAAATCATCATTAAGGTGCCCGTCACGCCGCAGGGTATTAAGGCAATGAAGCTGATTCACGCTGAAGGTATTCGTATTACCGCTACTGCTATCCTCACGCCACAGCAGGCGTTAATGGCAGCAATGGCTGGCGCTGAGTTCCTTGCACCTTACGTGAATCGCCTAGACAACATTTGTGGTGATGGTGTGGCGGTTGCGGCTGAAATGGCACAGATTATTGAGAACTACAACCTAAACGCTAAGGTGTTGGGCGCATCGTTCAAGAATGTACAACAAGTGCATCAATTAGCGCTTGCGGGTATTCAATCAGTAACGATTGCACCAGATGTGTTTGATTTGCTGCTTGTTCATCCGTTAACAGATTCAGGTGTAGCTGGCTTTGTCTCTGATTGGGAGGGTGTTTACGGTGAAGGAACCAATGTTTTAGACGTGTTGTAAAATGCTCTATTTGGAATAAGTAAGGTTCCAATAAAGTGCAGGTGATTATATAAAACCTGATTGATCTTAAATTATGACTGACTTTAATGAGGTATATTAGCTTATTAAAGTTAGTCATTTAGCATTATAGAGACATATGGAAATTGTTGGAGTGACCGCTTGTATCAGCGGCGTAGCGCATACTTACATGGCTGCGGAAGCACTTGAAAAGTTGGGCAAGAAATCGGGGCACAAGGTCACCGTGGAAACCCAAGGCGCTCTCGGCAGTGAGAATCAGCTGAGCGAAGAGCAAATTGCAGCGGCAGATGTCGCGGTTATCATTTCAGATATTAACATTGAAGCGGCAGAGCGCTTCGATAATACAAGAGTGGTGCGCTGTACTATCTCTCACTTTTTACGTCACTCTCAAGAGGTGATGACAGTGATCGACAAGATCCGCAAAGCACCTCGCGGTTCAGAAATTATCCTTTAGTATTTTACAGTTAGTTTTCTGCAACTTGAGCTTTCTACTGTTAGCTTTCTACAATTTGCATACTCAGATATTGCGCTCGATACTCAGATGGTGAGCGCTCTGTTTGAGCTCTAAATACTCGACAAAAGTAGTTGCTGTCTTTAAAGCCACAGCGGTGAGCCACCTCTTTTACCTTCATATCGTATTCAATCAATAAGAACTTAGCGCGCTCTAGTCGAATATGGTTGAGGTACTCATTGAATTTAATCTGTCCCTCTTTTTGGAATAACTGCGATAGATAGTTGGGCGAAACATAAAAGTGTGCCGCAACGGACTCTCGCGTCAGAGGCTCTTGATAATGTTGTTCCAAGTAATCTCGTACCGATTCAAACAGAGCATGACTTTTGGAAGGGGTTTCTAAAGGCTGTTCTATGAGATCAATGATGTGGCTAAACAGCGAGCTGATCAGAAGTTTAGTCGTTGATTGAGATTCAATTTGTTTGGTGAGTTCTTCTAGCGCATTGAGGATATGAGTCCCAACACGTGGACCTCGTCGCAGTACCGTCTCTTTGATCGCTGAGTCATAACATTTACCGTCCCAGCTCAATAGACTTAAACCAAAGCTCTGTTTACCGGCCATCACGGTCATGGTGACAACAGGCTTTTCCCACGTTGGTTGGTTCCAACTCTCAGCGGGTAAATAAATAATGTCACCCTGTTTAAATACACGCTTTTGCTCATTGCCAGTTTGGCTGCCGAGCTCCATTTCTATCTCCCCAACGAGCACCATTTCGATACGAGGGAAGTGCACTTGGTAAGCGAGCTCTGGCGGTTTGGGTAGCATGCCAGCGTAATACACATTACCGAGTAAGGTGGATTCATCTTTGTAGTAATTAAGTGCTTCAAGAAGGTAAGTTTTATCTAACATTTGTTTAGCTTACTCGGTGTCGGTGTTGTCACTATTCTAGTAACCGAAACCGGTGATTACGAAACATACCTGACTTCTATGGGCATTTTTGTGGAGTAAGTTATATATCTAGATTTCTTTAACTTTTTGGTAATAGATGGGATGTAAATTATCAGGGGTAATGAGGCTGTTTTTGGTTAGTGATCACATCTAAAAGCAAAGTGTGGGATTCTCTAGTTTTCTAACATTTATCCTGTAGTTGATCCTGTATATTGTTGGTATTTTTTGAAATTATTAGCTTTTAAGGAATACACAGATGTCATCGATACCATTTAAAGGGTTGTTGTTCGATTTAGACGGTACCTTGGTCGATTCTATCCCTGCCGTTACTAGGGCTTGGTCTAAATGGGCAATTGAAAAGGGTTTAGAGCCGGAATATGTTCTATCAAGAATTCATGGTCGACCAGCGGTAGACTCAATTACGGAGCTACTCGGCAATGCAAGCGCAGGGCAGATTGAAAAAGAGTTTAAGTGGTTGGAAGACTTTGAAGCCACAGATACAGAAGGCACGGTTGCTTTGAATGGTGCGGTGAACTTACTGCAGAGCTTGAATGAGCTTGATGTGCCTTGGGCAATCGTGACATCAGGAACTCTGCCAGTCGCAACAGCAAGAATAAAAGCAGCGGGATTGCCTTTCCCTAAAGTGTTGATCACACCAGAAAAGCTGCAAAACGGTAAGCCACATCCAGAACCATTTTTAACTGGTGCAAGTGAACTTGGTTTAGATGCTGCGGATTGTGTTTGTTTTGAAGATGCAAAAGCTGGGGTGATATCTGCTAAGCAAGCGAACTCAACGGTTGTGGCTGTGTTGAGTCATGCCACCAAAGAAGAGCTTCCTGAGGCGGATTATTATGTTTCATCACCAGCCGATGTGATTGTCGCTTCTGAGCCTGAACTAGGCTTCTCTCTGAATGTGTAAATAACTTAGAGTGGTGGAGCTATTAGCTCCATCTGCTCTAGTTTTTCTTTTATTTATCCTTACCGCTCAAGCTACCCTAAATACAAATAGCTTGATGTAATTGGATTAAGGCATTGATTTATCGCTGATAAATCCTATTTTAACTCGTTGGTCATGTTTTATGCGAATGATCACAGTTTGATATTTAGTCAACAAATATCCAGTTAATCTAACATTTTCCCTGCTCAAAGCTCCCACCTCTTCGCGTAGATTTAATGATGAAATAGGTCGTCAGAACCTAAACCTCAATCAACATAAAAATCATAAAGTCGCTGAAAAAAGGATACGAGAATGGACACGATCGAAGAACGCCATTTAGATGCACTGGGTGCAAACCTTCCTCTCACTCCACAAATGATCGACGAGCTAGAAACTCACGGTTTTACCATCATTCACAACGTCGTCGATCAAGATTGGTTGGCAGAAATGCGTCGCACTGTGGATATGCTGGTGGAGCGCGAAGGCGATCAGCTCGCCATTGAGCATCATCAAGAAGAGACGGTGACTCGCGTGGCCAACTTAATCAATAAAGGCACAGTTTGGGAAAAGGTGTGGGCGCACCCAACGGTTTTAGCTGCATGCAAACATATCTTTGGTGGAGCGTTTAAGATCTCTAGCTTAAATGCCCGAGAAGCGCATCCTGGCGGTGGCCATCAACCTTTGCATGCGGACTGGAAGAAGCCGCGTCCAGATTATCCGAAAGTGCATTTAGTCAATACCATTTGGGCTATCGATGATCTGTGCAAAGAAAATGGTGCACCAAGGATTATACCTGGTACGCACCTGCGTCCTGAACTGCCTGAAGATGTCCTAGATGACCCTGAAGCAACGCACCCAAATGAAGTGTATTTAGAATGCCCTGCAGGGAGCGTGATGATATTCAATGCGCACACCTGGCACGGCGGAATGATTAATCATCTAGGTACGAGAAGACGCGTACTTCACGGCTTGTACATTGACCGCGCTGATGACGCACAGCAAGATCAGAAGAAATGGCTAACCCAAGAAACCTCGAGTCGTCTAACCCCTGCGCAAAAGTGGTTGTTGGAGGTCTAGCGTCTAATAAAGTGCAAACTTGCTTTGCCGAGCAAGCTCCAAAATTGAACTGTTTTAATAGAAAATGCCACTGCGATTGCAGTGGCATTAGATGGGGGAGGAGCTTCAAACGAACTTAATATTTACTCAGAATCTCAGAAATCGCTTCATTTGATTCGGCAGCGATAATTGCTTCAATATCTTCATCGTTTTGGAACAGTTCAGATAGCGCCATAATGGTTTGAATGTGGCTGTCTGAATCCATCGCTGCGAGCGTTACCGAGAAGTAAACATCGCCGTTGTCTTCTGATTCCAAATCTACGCCATTTTTGAACACCGTGATTTGCAGACAAGCTTCGTTTACACCGTCTTCAGGGCGAGCATGTGGCATTGCAATCTTTGGGGCTAATACATAGTAAGCGCCGATCTCTTGATGCTTTTGCTTAATTGCCTCTAGGTAACTGCTTTCAACTTTACCTGCTTCGATTAGCTTAGAACATGTGATGTCTAGTGCTTCGTTTACCGTTAGGTTTTCCGCGTTAGAGATAACAATGTTATCGCCAATTAGATTCAAAATACTCATGACACAATCCAACCAAGAATTAGACCAACAACACCGAAGTCAAAGTCAGCAAATGTTGTTGCTTCTAGACCTAAGCCACCAAGAACTGGAAGTAGTAGCATCGGTAGGAACGAGATACATAAGCCTTGAGTGAAAGAACCCAATACAGCACCACGCAAACCACCAGTCGCATTACCATATACGCCTGCTGCTCCACCTACGAAGAAGTGAGGAACAACGCCCGCTACAATGATTGTCCAGTCAAACATACCTTGGATACCCATCGCCACAAGACCTGCTGCGAATGATGATAGGAAACCGATAAGAACTGCGTTTGGTGCTACTGGGAATACCATTGGACAGTCGAGTGCTGGTTTCGCACCTGGTACCAGTTTGTCAGAGATCCCTTTAAATGCTGGAACGATTTCAGCGATAAGCATCTTCACACCTTGCAGTACGATGTAAACACCACCTGCGAAAGTTAGAGACTGCATAAAGGTAAACACAACCCAGTTTTGACCACCTGATACGGTTTCTACAAACTCGCCACCCGCAAAGATAGAAGCGAACATGAAGAAGATAGCCATTGTAGTGGCAACAGCCACTGGGGTATCACGAAGGAACATCAGGCTCTTAGGTACATTGATGTCTTCAGTTGTTTTTGATGTGTCACCAAACTTGCTACCGATATAACCAGATACTAGGTATGAGAAGGTTGAGAAGTGACCCATAGCAAGTTGGTCGGTGCCCATAACTTTCTCGGTGTATTTTTGAGCAAGGGCTGGCATAATCACCATTAGAGAACCAACGATCACCGAGCCCATAGCCACTAACACATAGCCTTTGATACCCGCTGTAGACAGAATTACAGCAACAAGCATCGACATGAACATGGTGTGGTGACCAGTAAGGAAAATATATTTTAGCGGTGTAAAGCGAGCTAATAAAATATTCACTACGAATGCAAAGAACATAATTAGTGCCATTTCATAACCGAATGCTTCTTGTGCGAGAGCAACAATTGCTTCGTTATTTGGAATAACACCACTTACACCAAACGCTTCTGTAAATACGGTTGAAAAGTGATTTAAAGCACCAACCAATGCACCAGCACCAAAACCTAAAATTAGGAAACCCATTACGGTTTTAATTGTGCCCTTAAGAATGGTTGAAATATCTGCTTTTTGTGCGATTAGACCAATGAATGCTATTAGTCCGACCATGATTGCTGGCTCTTTTAATAAGCCAAGCATGAACTCAAAGAAATTAGCCATGACTCACTTCCTTACATGAAGTTTTTTAATTGTTCTTCGATAGAAGCTTTGTCAAAAATATTAGCCAGGCTAACAATGTTTTCTTTGCCTGCGTCTGCAAGTTGGTTTGCAACGTCTGTCGCCGCTACCCAGATATCAGCTGTGCTTGATGTTGCTGATGAAAGATCTTCGTGATCAACCTCTGCATCTAGACCAATTTTGTTTGCAACTTCTTTAACAGCCATCTCCATCATTAGTGAAGTACCAAGGCCATTACCACATACAACCATAATCTTTTTCATAATATATATCTCAGTAGGGTTTTATCTTTGAAACTGTTTCGTTTCTGCTTATTTGTTAATGAGGATATTATCTAAATCCACACTGAATGGAATGGATCTGAGTCACAAAACCAAAATGACCTTGTGACCTAGATCTCGTTATGGGTCGAGTTTAAATAGTAATTATCATTTTTAACCCTTATGGGTTAAGGATAAAGAATGGCATTTTATTCGAGGGTGATGATGTAAGGAATAAAACTGTGAAGTCGATCTATGGTGGGTGTTTTATATAAAAGAAAAGAGTTATTTCCCGTAATCGGTGAGCATTTTTTTGAGAAGGCTATTAACGTCTTTGGTCTTTTTATTTCTTTTAGTCAAAGCACTTAATGAAGTCGGCATCTCTGGAGCTTCATCATTAATATTACTTTCCTCACGTTCTTTAAGTTTTTGCACCGCAGGAAGTAACATGCGGACTTCTTCACCAGCTTCATTCTCTAACACAACGATATTTTCTGATTCAACCTGAACGATAGTTAATAGTCCATGTTTTACAGATTCGACTTGTTTTCCAACTAATGGAGATTTTGGTGGGACAGAACGATCGGTTAATTGACCACTACGAAGTTTTGCTGCAGTGATTGAGCGAATATTTCCCGTTTCTTCAAAGGCAACAATAACGGTATGGGTATTGTAATACTCAATGACGGTGACATATCCATGTTTCTTTGTTTCGAATCTCGCACCTATTTGCATATCCTTTGGTGCGTCCATTTTCTTAATTTGCATCAGTACAGCCTTGAGCATTAACACTTCTTCTTTATGCAATTATATACGGCAAGCAAAAAATATTGCATTACCTATTAAGTAAAAACCTTGTCATTTATACGGTATAGATGATTTATATCAAGAGTGTTAGGTTCGTCATTACCCAAGGTGAGTCGTTATAAAGTGCGTTCAAAAAGCAAAAATAATCCATGCTAGAAAAAAGAACAGTTTTTTTACCATTACTGATCAGAGGCTTATGATAAAATTAGGGTGGTTACTAAAAGTATACTAATTGCACTTATTCTTCAGGTTACCATAATAAACCACATCAACACGGCGAATGAGTTCATTCACAGAGAAAAGAGCTTTGCCGTTATCATGAACAAGCAGTTTAAGGTAATTAAAATGAGCAATGTACTGATCATCAACGCACACGAAGTTTCTCCATACTCTCCTGGTAAGCTGAACGCGAGTCTTGTAGACAAAGCACAAACCATTCTAGAAGCTAAAGGCCACGAGGTTCGTGTTGTGACGATGCAAGATGAGATTGTCGCTGAAGAACAACTTGCACATTTCGAGTGGGCTGACCGCGTTATTATCCAATCTCCAATCAACTGGATGAGCGTGCCTTGGTCATTTAAAAAGTACATGGATGACGTATTTACTGCTGGTATGGGTGGTGCGCTGTGTGCGTTTGATGGCCGTACTGCAGAAGAGCCAAAGAAAAACTATGGTACAGGCGGTACTCGTACCAACTCTAAATACATGCTGTCTCTAACGTTTAATGCGCCAGAAGAATCATTGAACGATGAAAACGAATACCTATTCCAAGGTAAGAGTGTCGATGACCTAATGTTCCACATGCATGCAAACTTCCGTTTCTTTGGTATGTCTGCAATGCCAACATTCGCTTGCTACGACGTAATGAAAAACGCTGATATCGAGAATGACTTCAAACGTTTTGAAGCGCACATTAACGAGAACTTTTAATTGCTGATCCACTCAGTGATATACTGCCTTTAATTCAAGCGATGTGGATGAACCTCTACATCGCTTTACTGCATAAGTCCGGAGACATCGATGGAAAGCAAAATCAGTATTGATACCAAGGGCCGTAAGTCGGTAGCGAACGTGTGTAAAGAACCGTGCGCGATTGAAAAGGGCATGCGTTTGATTGGTGGTAAGTGGAAAGGCTCATTGATTTATCATTTGAAAGATGGTCCGGTTCGCTTTAACGACTTGGCGCGCATGCTAGGCGGTGCAAGCAAGAAGATGATTGATCAACGCCTCAAAGAGCTTGAAAGCGAAGGTATGATCATTCGTAAAGTCATCAGTGACCGCCCGATTGCAGTGAGTTACGAGTTAACCGAGTTCGGTAAAACTGCCCTAAAGATCCTTGATGATCTGCGCATATGGTCTGAAACCTACGATATTCAAATCAAAAAGTAGTCAGATCCATTTTATTTACTGGAATTTGTTCTTCTACATTGCCTTCCAACACACAAGCAAAACGCCCGAAGTTATTCGCTTCGGGCGTTTTTTTAACTGGTTTTTACAACGAGTGTTTAGACCCTAGTCGTAACTAAAAATAATCCAAGAAAGTGTGCATCCTTTTCCGACCCCAAACGTGTTAGGGGTAAATAGTTTAGAGGGTGCCACTATGTTGGACGTTTTTACCCATTTTACCGATTGGCTGACTCAATCCATCTTAGGCTTGGAAGCCAGTACTTCATTGGCGAAAGGTGTTCATTTCTTTATCGAAGACACAAGTAAGATCTTAGTCTTATTAGTTGTGTTGATATATGTCATATCGGCACTGAGAGCCAGTTTGAGTGTGGACAAAGTCCGCCAGTATCTTCAAGGCAAGCATCGCGGTGTTGGCTACTTCCTCGGTTCAATGTTTGGCGCAATCACACCTTTTTGCTCGTGCAGCTCGATTCCATTGTTTATGGGGTTTGTTTCAGCGCGTATTCCGATTGGTGTGACGATTTCATTTCTTATTACATCGCCTCTCATTAATGAGGTGGTGGTCATCATGCTTGGCAGTGTGCTTGGGTTGAAGTTCACCATCATGTACATCGTTATTGGCCTGTTGCTGGGTGTATTGGCTGGCTTTGTTCTTGATGCTTTTAGAGCGCATCGCTGGCTACAACCATTTCTTGCTGAAGCCTATCAAAAAGCTAACGCGTTAGATGAGTTGCCTAGTACGGAGATTGAATCGAAACCAATGACCTTTAAACAGCGTCATGAGTTTGCAGTAAACGAGACCAGCACTATCTTCAAGCGTATTTGGATTTGGGTCTTTGTCGGTGTGGGTATTGGTGCATTTATTCATGGATTTGTGCCAGCAGACTGGTTCGAACAAAACCTCGCACACGGGCAGTGGTGGACCGTACCACTCGCCACGCTAAGTGCTATTCCGATTTACACCAACGCAACGGGGATAGTGCCAATCATGGCGTCCTTGATAGATAAAGGCATGCCACTAGGAACCACATTGGCGTTCTGCATGGGAGCGGTCGCCGTGAGCTTGCCAGAGTTCATGATGCTTAAACAAGTCATGCAGTACCGACTGCTCGGAGCGATAGCCGGTTACTTGTTGGTGGCGATTTCCATCACAGGTTGGTTATTTAACTTTTTCTACTAGGGTCAATAGGCC
This sequence comes from Vibrio maerlii, assembly GCF_003415655.1. GTDB lineage: Bacteria > Pseudomonadota > Gammaproteobacteria > Enterobacterales > Vibrionaceae > Vibrio > Vibrio maerlii. The sequence continues at coordinate 286,415 of NZ_QRHC01000002.1, read as the reverse complement.
CAAATTACAATAGAGCTAATGCTCACAGGAGTCTGATATGAAAAACATTCAAGTTTATGGTTCAGGGTGTAAAAACTGCGTAGTCACCGCCGAGCGTATTGCCGAGGTTGCACAAGAGCTAGGGCAACAAGTTCGTATTGAGAAAGTCACAAGCTTAGAAGCGATCATGAAAGCTAGCATCATGAGTACGCCAGGCATCGCAATTAATGGAGAGCTAAAACACTACGGTTCGGTACCATCTGTTGATCTGGTTCGCGATTTACTCAAAGAAGATGTTGTAGCGTAGAGGCAAGGAAAGGGTATCGCGCGTGCAGTACCTTTAATGAACACGCGCGACGGAGAGTCGAGATTCAAGAATGAAATGTCTGATGGATGCATGGAATCATGCTGAACCTAGCCTCTATGGTTGGCTGTTAAAGCAAACTCAGAACCCCCATGAAACGGAAGACATCATGCAAGAAGTGTTTCTGAAAGCTATGGGGAATAGTGAGCGTTTTTGTACATTGCAGGATGGCAAATCGTGGTTGTTTAAGATGACCAGAAACCATCTAGTCGATCAACTAAGACGGAAAATTCAATCGGTAGACATGAAAGAGTTTGGCACGCCAACAGAAATTTCTCCTGCCATGGTTCAGCTTCAGCGCTGCCTTCCCAAGGTATTAGTGAAACTCACGGATCAAGAACGTGATGTGATAGAGCAGTGCGACTTAAATGGTATGACGCAAAAAGACTATGCTGAGAAACACCAGCTCAGCTTACCAGCCGTTAAAGCACGTTTGCGTCGTGCTCGTATAGAGTTGAAGACCATTTTGGTCAGTGAATGCAAAGTCACTCAAGATCAAACCGGTGTCTGTTGCTTTAAGTCGTTTCGTTCATGAAGGTTTAGCTTTATTGCTTTATTGCTTTATTGCTTTAGAGCTGATCTCTATTGCTCGAGGTTTTAATCGTAAACATCGTAAAAAGGCTCGTATGGTGCAGTCTCCTTTGAGGTGACGCCATACGAGCCTTTCCTTTTTTTAGTTGGGGATGCTTTAGAAGCTTATTCTTTAAGAGCTTTGCTATTAAATACCAATATTCTTGAACACCAACATACAACCAATCACTAACAGGAAGCCGTGTACCAGTTTGTGGTAATCGATCTTGTATTTCTGTAGGAAGTGGTAGCCAATCATACCGCCTGCTAGGCCGACTGCGAACGCTGGTAGAGCAGAGATAACGTGTGAGATGACTTCTTCAGTCAACAAACCTTCATTCCAGAAACTTACGTTTGCACCGATCATTTGCAGCATAAAGAAGAACGATAGCGTTGCTTTTGTTTGGTCTGCTGTCCAAGGCTGCATTGATGTGTAAGCGATTACCGGTGGACCTGACTCACCCACGCTTGCTCCCAGTACACCTGACGTGAAACCCGCGCCCAGTGTGATCGGCATTGATGTCTTCTTGAAAAGAGGCTGTGTAGAGAACATCGAGTGGATGCTTGAGAGCACTAACACGATACCCATGGTTAGCAGAATGTATTGTGATGGCATGGTCGCCAGTAACTTAGCGCCAACAAAAGATGCTGGAACTGCACCTGCGAACAGAATCAAACCTGTCTTCGTCTGAATGGAATCACGCATCTTCCATACGATAGGAAGTGTTACCAACCAACCAAACACCCCTGCAATAGGAACTGCGGTTTGGGCACCAACAATGAGTGAAAGTAGAGGTACTGATACGAGTGCAGAGCCAAACCCAGTTAGACCCTGAGTAAAGCCCGCCAAGGCTATGATCAGCGAAATAAGAATTATCGTGGTGTCCATAAGTCCTGTTGAATGATGTTGGAAAATGTAGGGTCACTATAGACTTCTGGATTTTAATTACCGCCACATGTGTCACATTTTGTTGTTTTTTGTCAATTTGGTTTCGCTTTGTGATGATCATCGCAGATGATTTCTACCCCTTTCGTATAATGAATCCTGTCAAAAAGTCTTATGTCGTAACGATGGAAGCCCGAATAAGACCGGTCAAAATGCTCATGTCTATTTTTACAAGTGAACATCAGCATTTTGATTATTCGTATTAAATTTTTAAGAGGTAGCTGATGGATAACTTCCAGGCAGAAAAAGAGAATTTGTTTGAGTTAAATGCAACCCAGCATACAGATGCAAGAGGTGTAGAAGCGTTTGATAAGGTCTATGGGTTGGGTTACGAAGTCGGACATGAAGATTGGTCTCCGTTCCCGCGTGTAAATCGCCTACGCCAAACTTTTCTCGATCGCCCTTACGATGTTGACGTAGAGCGTCTTCGCTTGGTGACTCAGGCATACCAACAAAATGAAGCCGTGCCGCGCATCCTGCAATGTGCACTGGCTTTTGAAAATATCCTGCTGAACAGCACCCTGCATATCTATGATGAAGATTTAATTCTTGGTGAGATCGCTGCGCCTGCCAAAGCGTCACCTATTTACCCAGAGTTCTCTGTTGATTGGATTATTGATGAGATTCTTAACTCACCATTTGAAGAGCGTGCAAACGACCAGTTCTACATTCGTAATGATGAAGACCGTGCCGAAATTCTTGAGTTGTGTGAGTACTGGAAAGGCAAGACCACCAATGAGTTCATCACAGCACATCTAGATGAAGACCAGAAAAAAGGCTCTCACATGGGTGAGAAGGTGTTCCAAACCAACAACTATCACTTTGCGGGTATTGGTCATTTTGCTATGGACTTCAACAAGTTGATGACCTTGGGTTACGACGGTGTTCTAGAACAAGCGAAAACCGCTTTTGCTAATCTATCGAAGCAAGATCCTGACTTTGGAGAGAAGCGTGATTATTACAAGGCGACCATCATCTCTCTAGAAGCGGCGAAGAAATACATTACTCGTTACGCGCTATTAGCTGAAGATATGGCGTTTGAAGAGCAAGATGAAACACGCAAGCAAGAGCTTCAAGCGATTGCAGCGAACTGCTACCAAATTGCAGGTGGTACGCCGCAAACGTTCTGGCAGGCTGCTCAGCTATTCAACTTCGCTGTGACGATGACACAAATCGAAGGTAACGGTCACTCTATCTCTTATGGTCGTATGGACCAATGGATGTACCCGTTCTACGACAAGGACGTGAAAGAAAACGCGGTTACAAAAGAGTTCGTTCTTGAAGTACTAGAAGTGCTTTATGTGAAGATGAATAACCCAACTAAGCTGAAAGACAAGGGCACAGTAAAAGTGCGTAATGGTCGTGGTTTTGGTGGCGAAAGTCTAACCATTGGTGGTGTCGATGAAAACGGTAACGACGCAACCAATGACCTGACAATGTTGATGCTCGAAGCTTCGGCACATACTCGTATGATGAACCCGTGGGTATGTTTGCGCATGCATGAGAACACACCTCACGAGCTAAAAATCAAAACTATTGAGTGTGTTCGTGCTGGCTACGGTCACCCGAAACTGTTTAATGATGGTCCAGCAATCAAAGCGATGCAGAGTAAAGGCGTTACGGTAGAAGAAGCGCGTAACTATGCGGTAGTAGGCTGTGTGGAGCCAACCATTCCAGGTAAGGAGCACGGCTGGTTAGATGCGGGCTATGTGAATACAGCGAAGATGATGGAGATGGTGATCAACGGCGGTCGTATTCTTTCTGGCCCAAATGCTGGTATGCAACTTGGTCCTGATACTGGTAGCCTTGAGACTTACCAATCATTTGAAGAAGTTTTGGAGAGCGTGGATAAGCAATTTGCTTATTGGTGTGATCAACTGTGTAGCTGTTTGAACATTACCGACAAGATGCACCGTATGATCAAGCCGACACCGTACATCTCGGCGTTCTTTGAGGGCTGTATTGAGTCTGGTAAGGACATGACTTACGGCGGTGCCAAATACAATGGCACTGCGCCGCAAGCTGCGGGTATTGCAACCTGTGCGGATTCATTAGCAAGTATCAAAAAGCTGGTTTTTGATACGAAGAAATACACTGGCAAGCAATTGCTGGATGCTGTGAAAGATAATTGGGATGGTCACCAGAAGCTTTATGCACTGGTGAACAGCTCGAAAATTCCACATTACGGCAATGATATTGATGAAGCGGACGAGTTATTCTGCTTTATGTTTGAGTGTTACTGCCGCCATGTTCAAGGTCGCCAAAACCCTCGTGGCGGTAAGTTTAGCCCAGGTGTTTACACTGTAAATGCCAACGTGGGTATGGGTCTTTACACCAACGCATCGTTGGATGGCCGTAAAAACGGAGAACCAATCTCAGACAACATGGGGCCGGTTCATACCGCGGGTGGTTCGCATGATATCAAAGGTCCGACAGCCGTGATCAATTCGGTTACTAAGGTTGACCACAGCTTGGCAACCAACGGTACGTTGCTGAACTTACGCTTCCCAGAAGATGCCGTATCAGGTGTTGAGGGGCGTGACATCCTTGTAAGTTTTGTTGATGAGTACATCAACAAGCAGGGCATGCATGTTCAATTCAACATCATGAGCTCAGAGAAGATGAAGGCAGCGCAAAAGAACCCAGAATTGTACAAGGATATGCTTGTTCGTGTGGCGGGATACAGTGCCTACTTTGTGGAGTTGGGTAAGCCGTTACAAGATGACTTGATTCAACGTACCGAGCTACGATTCTAACGAGTAAACCGAATCGATACCCAAGCCATTCATTTCATCAGAAACTGACGGCTTGGGTTTTCGCGTTTCTATACCTAAGTGAAAAAGCGAAGACTGATAGAGGTATAAAGTGTCAGATCAAGCAACAGTACTTAATATACAGCGGTTTACCTTGCATGACGGCCCAGGTATACGCACCGAGATATTCTTGAAGGGCTGCCCATTACGATGTGACTGGTGTGGTAACCCAGAGAGCTTTAAACGCCGAATTGAAGTGGGTGTTTACAACAACAAATGCATTTCGACAGAACACTGTGGGTCATGTCGGGATATCTGCCCAGACAACAAAATGCTGATCTATTCCGACTCCATGCTGAAAGAGATAGACAGTCACCAATGCACAGGGTGTTTGGAGTGTGTCGAAGAGTGTCCATCTGAAGCCATCAAGCAATGGGGAGAAGAGATGACCGTCGATGAGTGCATGAAACTCATCATGAAAGACAAAGGCTTTTACGACCGCTCTGGTGGTGGTGTGACGGTTTCAGGGGGGGAACCATTGCTGCAAAGTGGTTTTGTGTTGGAGTTGTTCAAGGCTTGTCAGGAACAGGGGATCCATACCTGTCTAGAGTCGAGCTTCTACGCCAACTGGAACAGAATTGAGAAGGTATTGCCTTATACAGACTTGTTTATCTCTGACATTAAATTGATGGATAGCAATGACCACAAGAAGCATACAGGAGTCGATAATCGCAAGATTCTCAACAACCTAAAGCAACTATCGAAAACAGGTAAAGAGTTGATTTTGCGTATTCCGGTTATTCCAAACATCAACGATGACTTTGACAATATTGGGGCGACGGCTGATTTCATTCAACATGAGATGGGTGGCCAAGTTAAGGTTCTTCAATTGTTGAGCTTCATGCGTCTAGGGGAAGAAAAATACCAATCTCTGGGCTTACCATACAAGATGAAAGACTTAGAGTTTGATCGTCAAACGTTCCAGAATCGCGTCAGCAAAATCGCTGAGTACTTTAATGACAGAGGTATCTGCTGCTCAGTGGGTACTAAAGAGCAAGAAGCGGCTTGAGATCAAGAAGCTACTTGGTCAAAAAAATGACACGTTAGCTTTTCAAACTATGACCGCGGTAGATTTACCTCGAGATTGATTGTGGTCATCTATACCGAAGGCTGCTTACCCGATTAACATTAAAAACGCCTCAAACTTATTATAAGTTTGAGGCCTTTTGTTTATCTGAAGCTTAGCTAATAAATCAGCTGGAGCATAGTTTATTCACACACAACGACTTGGGTTTCACCTTTTTCCGTAATCGCTTCTAAGTTAGCGTTTAGAGGCTTGTCAGTGAATAAGTAAGTCGCATCAGTGATGTTACCCAGCTCAATGGAGCCCTTTGGAATCAGTTTGGTTGAGTCCAAACCAACGATCACATGGCGAGCTGACTTCATAACCGTTTGAGTAATCATAGTCTCGTTGAGATCATACTCAAGCAGTGTGCCATCAACATCGAGCGAGGCTGCACTGGTAATCAGGTAGTCAAAACGGAAGTTAGAGATGAAATCTAACGCCTCTGTTCCGACAATACCGCCATTGAATGCTTTTACCTTACCGCTTGGGATAAGCACATCGAAGCTCTTGTTACCGTGCAAAACATTCGCAACACGAAGGCTGTTAGTAATGATTTGCAGGTTGTTTTTCTCAAGTAGCTCGCTGGCAATCACCTCAGCCGTTGTACCAATAGTAATAAAGATGGTTGAGTTATCTGGGATAAGCTCAGCTATCGCTTTACCTATTGCTCGTTTTTGGTCAGTTTCTGACACCTTACGAACTTCGTAATCTAGGTTGGTCTTTGTTGCCGGAGAGCTTGCTCCACCGTGGTGACGAACAAGCAATCGCTGCTCACTCAATTTTTTAATATCACGACGGATAGTTTGTGTTGAGACATCTAGCTTTTCGGCAAGCTCTTCAACGGTGTAGTAACCTTTATCAATGACGAGCTTAATTAATTTATCTTGTCTTGGATTCGTCACGGTATCCCTTTTTAAGAATTAGTCTGCTTTACTCAATGTAACGTTTACGTCATTACGGCTTGGAATACCTTCACGACCACCGCGCTTAGTACACTTTAGTGCCGCTACTGTGTTCGAGAATTGTACTGCTTGGCGCGTTTCCATCTTCTCTGCAACCGCGACTGCGAATGCTCCGTGGAATACATCACCAGCACCTGTCGTATCGACAACGTCTACTTTTAGGCCTGATTGGTGTTTTAGTTCACCGTTCTCTAACCAATAACAACCCTTTGAACCGACTGTAACATAAACTTTACCTTCTGTACGTTCTTGAGCGATTTTGAGCCCTTTTATTGGATCTGTTTCACCAGTGAATTTCTCTAATCCAGGCTCTGAAAACGCTACATGATCAGCAAGTTGCACAAGCTCATCGATAGGCTCTGGTGTAAGATCCGCATCGAGTACGGAAGGGATGTTGTTGATTTTTGCTTGTTCTAGTGCGTATTTGGCACCTTCGATCCAGCGTACGTCTGTTAAAATTGTATTATATTTTGAAAAATCAACAGACTCTAGTGTTTTTGGATCACGGCTTAATGATGGGTCTTGGTAGTTAATAATCATACGCTCACCCTCGTCATCGACAAGGATTGCAGAGAAAGAAGAAGACGCATTCTGAATTTTCACACAGCTCTCTACGCCAACTCCGTAGCCAGCTAATTCAGTTAGCATAGTATCTGCAACACCATCACAGCCTACACGGCCAATAAAATCGACATCGTGGCCCAATCGAGCAACGGCTACAGCAGCTGTCGCCGCAGGACCACCGCCCACTTCAAAGTAATCTTTTGCCACAAACTTACCACCCGTTGTTGGTAGGCTTGCCACTCGTTGAATTCTATCTAGTACGGTAATACCTAGGCACGCTATAGACATAAGGTTTCTCTTCTTGTTTCTCGTTATATATGTTGTTTTGACCATCTATATAGACATTTCGTTTGTATAGAGGGCGATTAAAGTGCTTTCAGTATACCTATATGGAGGTTGTGGTCTGGGATAATAATCACAAAACAACCAAAATGGACATAAAACAACAAAATGTGACACGTGTGGCGGAAGTGGTGGTTCGAAATGTTTATATTGATTGCAAATCGACAATCATGTCATCAAACAGAACAAAACATATTTCAAGGAATTCACATGTCATCTATTGGTTTCATCGGTCTAGGTCAAATGGGCACTCCTATGGTTCGTACTCTTCTGAAGGGCGGCCACTCAGTAAAAGTATTCGATATCAACGAAGCTGCAATTCAGGCACTAGTCGCTGATGGCGCATCACAAGCTTCTTCAGCTGCTGATGCAGCTCTAGACTCAGAATTCGTAATTACAATGCTGCCAAACGGCGCGCTAGTTAAGAACGCAATCTTCGGTGAAAACGGTATCGCTTCTACATTAAGCAAAGAGTCACTGCTTATTGATATGTCTACTATCCACCCTCTAGAGACGGATGCACTCATTAAAGAAGCTGCAGAAGCAAATCTTTCAATGATGGAAGCACCGGTTGGTCGTACATCTGAGCATGCGGTTCGTGGTGAGCTTCTAATCATGGCGGGCGGTACTAAAGAGCAAATCGAACGTGCACAGCCGCTATTCGATTGCATGGGTAACGAAACAGTAGATTGTGGCGGTGCAGGTAAAGGTATCCGCGTTAAAGTGATCAACAACTACATGAGTATCGCACTGAACGCACTATCTGCAGAAGCGGCAACGCTTTCTGAAGCAATCGGCCTTGAGTGGGAAACAGCAATGAAAGTGATGAGCGGCACGCCTGCAGGTAAAGGTCACTTCACTACAACATGGCCAAACAAAGTATTGGCTGGCGACCTATCTCCAGTGTTCATGGTTGACCTAGCACACAAAGATCTAGGTATTGCATTAGACCTAGCAAACCAAGTTAACGTTCCAATGCCATGTGGCGCTGCATCTCGTGAGCTTTACAGCATCACTCGTGCAGCAGGCCGTGGTCGCCAAGACTGGACATCAGTACTTGAGCAACTACGCGTAACCTCTGGCCTAGAACCAAAAGTAAAATAATAAAAATTGAGACGGGGTGGGCATTAGCTCACCCTTTTTTTATTTGAGACACCTGTTCTTCTTGGAGAGATTAGCGTGAAAATTAGTGTCGAAAATTGGGGTGAAGTCGAAGGTCAATCCATACCAGTGAAGCTGTTCACATTAGAAAACAGTCAAGGTATGAGGATACAAGTGACCAACTATGGCTGTATTGTCACCTCTATTGAAACACCAGACCGTGACGGTAATAAAGCCGATCTTGTTCTGGGGTATGAAAGCCTAGAAAAATACCTAAATGGCCACCCGTTCTTTGGTGCCATTGCAGGCCGTTATGCAAACCGAATTAAAGATGGTCGCTATGAGCTGGATGGCGAAGCCTTTCAGCTAGAAACTAATGAGCCACCGACAAAGCAACATTTGCACGGTGGTAGCAAAGGCTTTGATAAGCATGTTTGGAATTTTGCCGTTGAAGAGCAAAAGGAAGCAATTTATCTACACCTGAGCCGAGTTTCTCCAGATGGTGAGTCGGGCTATGGCGGCAATTTGAATGTGACTCATACCATCGGCCTAGATGAAATGAATCAGGTTCATTACAACTTCAAAGCGACAACCGACAAGCCAACCGTGATCAACTTGGTCAATCACAGTTACTATAATTTGGCAGGCCATGATTCCGGCTCTATTGATGGTCATGAATTGAAGCTCTATTCAAATTTCTATACCCCGGTTACCGATAGATCAATCCCAACGGGTGAGATTCGCTCAGTTAAAGATTCTGGTCTGGACTTCACTGAAACAAAAGTGATTGGTCAGAATATGGATTTAATGCCAGACCGAGGGATTGACCATAACCTGATCATTGATGGCTCTAAGACCGAAGGTGAATACGCTTACGCTGCTGAGCTTTACGAGCCAAACAGTGGCCGTTTTATGACGGTACTCACCACTCAACCAGGAGTCCAGTTCTACAACGGTTTTAAGTTGTCGAACAAACCTTGGTTCGGTCGAAATGGCTTTAAATACGAATCTTGCGCGGGCATGTGTTTAGAGACTCAACACTTCCCTGACAGCCCGAACCAAGCGCATTTCCCATCAACTCGTCTGAATCCGGGTGAGGTGTTTGAAGAGAAGACTATTCATCGCTTTGGCGTGAAATAGTCAAAGAAAAAATTACATTTGCATGTCACTTTTTGTCTGTTTTTGTCCAAAAGTGATAACTAACTAACAGAATTAAACGTCACTGACTGGTACTTTAGATTCAACACAAAAATACAGTGACAACAAAATATAATAACGAGGAAACACCCTATGAAATGGATTAATACCAAATCCCATACCTCTTGGCTGGACACAGAAACAGACCGCATTTTTGAATTTGGTCGCAACTCTGTTGTTCCAAATGGCTTCGGCTGGATTGGTAATAACGGTAACGTTCGTGAAGAAATGGGTACTCGCCTTTGGATCACAGCTCGTATGCTTCACTGCTACGCACTAGCAGCACATATGGGTCGCCCAGGTGCATACGACCTTGTAGAGCACGGTATTAAGGCTCTTGAAGGTCCACTAAAAGATAAAGAACACGGTGGTTGGTTCGCAACGATCGATAACGAAGGCGAAGGCATCATGGATGAGTCTAAACAAGGCTACCAACATGCGTTCGTTCTACTTGGCGCAGCAAGTGCTGTTACAACGGGTCACCCTCGTGCTCAAGCGCTTCTTGATGAAGCAATTAATGTTTACGAAAACCGCTTCTGGGTTGAAGATCGTCAAATGTGTTACGAGTCTTGGGACCGTGCTTGGACGGAAACAGAAGACTACCGTGGCGGTAACATGGCAATGCACTCCGTTGAAGCATTCCTGATCGTTTACGATGTAACAAAAGATAAGAAGTGGCTAGACCGCGCATTAAACATCACTGAGTTCATGATCAACAAAACAGCAAAAGGTCTGAACTACCGTGTAAACGAGCACTTCGATTCTGATTGGAAACCACTTCCAGACTACAACAAAGAGACACCAGCAAGTCACTTCCGTGCATACGGCGGTACACCTGGTCACTGGATCGAGTGGGGTCGTCTAATCTGTCACCTACGTGCAACTCTACTAGAAATCGGTGAAGAAGCACCAGCATGGCTACTAGAAGATGCAATCGGTCTATTCGATGCAACAGTACGTGATGCATGGGCTGTAGACGGTGCACCTGGCTTTGTTTACTCAGTAGACTGGGAAGGTCAACCTGTTGTTCGTGAGCGTATCCGTTGGGCTCCAGTTGAAGCAATCGGTACAGCTTACGCGCTATACGCTGTTACAGGCGAGAAGAAGTACGAAGATTGGTACCGTACATGGTGGGATTACTGCCGCACTTACCTAATCGATTACGAAGGTTGTTCTTGGTGGCAAGAGCTTGATGCAAATAACCAAGCGGGCACAAGTAAGGTATGGGATGGTAAGCAAGACATCTACCACCTAATGCACTGTCTAGTGATTCCTCGTCTACCGTTGACTCCTGGTCTAGCTCCAGCGCTAGCAGCAGGTCGCTTGGATGAGAACCTAAAGTAATCTCGACGCTTTAGTAAATTGAATTGACGTATTGAAAGGTGATGGCTTCGGCTATCACCTTTTTTGATCTTACTGTCCTACCAAAAAGTAATTAACTGACAACACGTTATCGCTTGAATAAATTACGTTGTTTTCCATAATGAAACTCATTAACTCGAATACCGTAAGTGCGTAAGGATGTCATCAAATGGACTTATCAAAAAAACACGCTCTGTGGCGAAAGCCAAAGCATCACTTAGATGCAGATACCAGCAGTGATCATGTCCACTGGATAGAACTCTTCTATGATTTAGCCCATGTTGTTTCAATTTTCGTTCTCGGTAATTTTTTGAGTGATCACCTAGGTGTTACTGGGTTCCTAGTGTTTGCTGCACTCTTTACCGTGATTTGGTTTGCTTGGTTCGATCTGAGTCTTTTCAACTCGATTTACGTCAGTACAGACATACAACACCGTTACATTATGGCGGCGCAGATCGTCACTATCATGATCATGTCTTCCTCTATCGTGCACATAGATGGGGCTGGTTGGGCATACTTCGCTATTGGTTACGCCATTAACCGAGGGATCATGGCGTTACTCTATTACCGAGCGAAAACACTTGAGCAAGTGGAGGTCTGTTTGCCGAGTCGTATGGCTCGAAACTTTACATTAGGGGCTGTGATATTCCTTATCAGTGCCTTCCTGCCAGCTCCCTATAATTATTTAGCGTTTGGTGTCGGCATGTTGGTTTTGGCGGGGCTTTATGTGGCTCCGAAAATCGGTGTCCTTTACAGCGACCGTTTCCTACCACGCTTCGGTCACATGGCGGAACGTTTTGCCCTTTTGCTATTGATTGTTGCTGGGGAAGGTTTCTTTAAACTGGTCATTACCTTAGCAGAGAAGGGGATTGACAATGTCGTCGGTGACGTATTCGTTAACTACGCATTCGGTGGTCTGTCTATCTTCCTGCTGTGCTGGATCTATTTTGATTTTGTCGGTAATGGTAAGCCACGTGATACCAAACCGAGAACGCTCGTAAAATGGACCATCGCACACCTAGTGTTGATGCTTTCTTCTGTGACAATCAGTGTCGCCTTATCGGCAGAAGTTAAGGTTGGATTCATGGATCAGTTCCCATTCAAGTATTCCGTCCTTGGTTGTCTTGGCTTAGCGACCTACCTCTATTGCTTGTTGAAGATTCAGGAAGTGATTGAATTGCGTACCGCACATCGCTTTGGCACAGCGAAAGTACGCTACATTGGTATTGCGTTGTGTTTCGTTACGCTCGCCATTGTGTCATTTGTTCCTTCGTTTGTGGGCAACACAGTTTGGGGGCTTGCGCTGTTTTCTCAGATTTTCATTCCGGTAAGAACCGCCTTTAAGACGCTGACTAAAGAAGCAGAGCAAGGGGAGGACTAGTTCCCATCAATTTGTCTCAATAATAAATAGCCCAATAAACCTGTTAGTTATTCTTAAGGTCAACAGACCCTAATAAGGTTTATTGGGCTTTCTTGTGTCTCTAGAAAACCATATCGAGCCCAAGAACGCGTAAATTGAAGAGCTCCCGCATTGCTTCTCAACATTGTTTCCTATCTTTTCGTCCATAAATGTCCATTCGATTGTCAAAATCAACAGACTTTCCTGTCAAAACTTGTGGTCCAGTACTCAAAATTGTCCGTTTGTGTCTATTCTTGTAATAAAGTGTTAGCTGTTTAACAGAAATAGACACCTTTGATTGGTAACTTTGACCTCAACGAAACGAAAGTCGTAAAAGACACAAATTTATAAAGGAACAAAATAATGCCTTACGTATCTGGTAAAACAATGATTCAAGAAGCGTGGAACAACGGTTACGCGATCGGCGCTTTCACTGCACACAACCTAGAAACAATCAAAGCAGTACTACTAGCTGGTCAAGCTGAGCAATCTCCAATCATGATTCAGATTGGCCAAAAAGCGATTAACGAAATGGGCATGAAGCCACTACGTAACGCAATCGACTCTCTAATCGAGCATCACGAAATTACAATCCCTGTTTGTGTCCACCTTGACCACAGCCGTAAGTTCGAGCAATGCATGGAAGCTGCGACATGTGATTTCCAATCGCTAATGTTTGATGGCTCTGCACTTCCTTTCGAAGACAACATCCGCATCACTAAAGCAGTAGTCGATGTTGCAGCTGCTCTTGGCCTAGGCTCTGAAGGTGAAATCGGTAAGATCGGTGGCACTGAAGATGACATCACGGTTGATGAGAAAGATGCAATGATCACAACAGTTGAAGAAGCTCTAGATTTCTCTGAGCGCACTGGCGTTGACTACCTAGCGGTTTCTATCGGTACTGCTCACGGTGTCTACAAAACAACACCAGAGCTTAAGTTTGACCGTTTGACTGAAATCAAAGAAGCAGTGAAAAAACCAATCGTTCTTCACGGTGGTTCTGGTGTGCCAGATGACCAAGTTGTTGAAGCAGTTAAGCGTGGTGTTGCGAAAATCAACGTTGATACAGAGCTTCGCCAAGGCTTTATCTCTGGTGTTCAAGCACACTGGGATGAGAACCGTAACGACTTCATTCTTGCTGATGTAATGAACACAGGTATCGCATCAATGATGGAAGTTGTACAACACAAAATCCGTCTATTCGGTTCAAACGGCAAGGCATAATTCAACAGAAATGTCCGTAATGTGACATTAACCCTACAAAAAATGACACATTGTTTCTGGTTGTGAAAATAGTCACGGAACAGAATAACTATCTAAGTTATCAATGCACTTCCAGTGAACAATGTGTTGTTTCCATAATTTATAATTACAATTCTTAGGTGATTCTATGCTACGAGCAATTGAAAAAGCATTGAATACAGTGACGACTCCAGTCTCAAGACTTTTACGGCATGTAGCGGGTATTTTATTGCTAGTCATGACAGTAATTGTTGTCGCTCAAGTTCTTTTCCGTTATGTGTTTAATGTGCCTCTAAGTTGGACTGACGAATCTTCACGATTCCTAATGATCTACATGACGTACCTTTGCCTACCTTTCGTTTACCTCACAGACAAAAACATCGCGATGACGTTTTTGACTGAGATCTTAGAGAAGAAAGCGCCACGTCTCTATGCAGCGTTTGCACTTGTTGCACACATTGCAGCAATTCTAGTGTTCCTAGTTTGGATCAAGTTCGGTTGGAACTTCTTCAACACAGGTTCGGTAATGGCGGACAGTCTTCCTATCCCAATGTACTTCGTTTACATCATCCCACCAGTGATGATGGCTGTGACTATCGTGTACGCAGTACAAAAGGCTATCGCATCAATTCGCGGCATTCTGGGCGATTTTGAAGACGTATCTCAAACCGCAAAAACGACTGGTCTATATGAAGGCGGCCAACAAGCAGTTGAATCAACGGAAGAGCAAGAAGAATCTCCGTTGGTTGAATCTAAGACTGCGGCTTAAGAGGGTGTTGTAATGGTTTCTCCAATTTTTATTCTATATTTCTTAATTCTTCTGATTGTCGGTGTACCTGTACTGTTTACACTCGGTCTATCGCCAATCATTACGTTATTCCAAAATGACCAAATGCTGTTTGCGAACATGCTTTATCAGCGCCTTTACTCTGGTCTAGATAGCTTCCTACTACTTGCACTACCATTCTTCATGCTGGCGGGTGAGTGCATGACAGCGGGTGGTATCACACCACGTATTATCGCTTTTGCTCAGACTATGGTTCAGCATCTACGCGGTGGTCTTGGTCACGTAGTTATCCTTGCAGCAACTATTTTTGGTGCTCTAACAGGTTCAGCGGTAGCGGCAACTTCAGCGATCGGTGGCATGCTTATCCCTGAAATGAAAAAGTACAAATATGACACGGGCTACTCAGCGGCGCTTACAGCAGCGGCGACGGTACTTGGTAACATCATCCCACCATCAGGCATCATGCTTATCTACGCGTTCGTAATGAACACGTCAGTAGCGGCAATGTTCCTAGCGGGTGTAACACCAGGCATCATTTTCTGTCTTGGCCTGATGATCATGAACCGTATTCAGATCAACAAGTACCCTGATGTAAAACCTATGGAACGTGCGCCAGCAATGGAGCGTCGCCAGGCATTCAAACTTGCGATTGTTCCTCTACTAACGCCAGTTATTATCCTAGGTGGTATCTACGGTGGTATCTTCACTCCGACTGAAGCAGCGGCAGTAGCGGTAGCGTACGCAATTGTTGTATCGCTATACATCATTAAGGCGACAAACGTTAAAGCAACTTACGCACTATTTGCGAAAGTAGCAGTGAATGCAGCATCTATCCTAATCATTGTTGCGGCGGCAAGTGGCTTCGCATCGCTAATCAGCTTGTCTGGTGTATCGACGATGGTTGCTGACTTCATGAACGGCATCACAGATAACCCATACTTACTGTTTGCAATCATCAACGTATTGCTATTCCTAATCGGTATGTTCCTAGATGCGGGCCCAGCGATTCTTATCTTCGCACCAATCTTCGCGCCAATCATGACAGCAGCGGGTATCGACCCTGTTCACTTCGGTGTGGTTATGTGTGCAAACCTATCAATCGGTCTAGCAACACCACCAATGGGACTTGTACTGTTCGTCGCATCAGGCGTATCGAAAGTACCAGTATCAGAAATCTCTAAGAAGATTATCCCATTCTTGATTGTTGAAATGGCACTTATCTTCATCATCTCGTGCTTCCCACAATTGGTGATTGGTCTGCCTCAAGCGTTCGGCATCATGTAAGCAATACAAATAACGGCACACTCAAGGGACAAAGAGCCCGGCAACAAAGCCAAGGTGCCGTTATTAAAATCAAAGCTATATCCTACAAGGATTTAAAATAATGAAAAAAACACTTCTAACACTAGCGACTTCTACCGCTCTACTTGCAAGTGCTGCAGCAACGGCTGCAACAGAGTTCAACGTGGTTCATCTGACTTCACCAGACAGTTACAACCACCAGTCTCTGCTTGTATTTAAGAACCACCTAGAGACTCGTTCTAACGGTGAACTTAAAGTAAACATCTACGGTTCGGGCCAGCTTTGTGGCTCAGGTAAAGAGTGTATTGCTGGGGTTCAAGCAGGTATGTTTGATTATTTCCCAACAACAGTTTCTGAAATCGCTTACTACTGGAAACCTGCAGAATCATTCGACCTACCATACCTTCTACCAAACGACCGTGTAGCTGAGTGTGTATACGGTAACGACGAGTTTATGTCTGATGTTCGTAAGAACGTAATCAAGAAGGCACCAAACACACGTCTAATGATGGTAGCGAACTCGGGCGGTTGGCGTAACTTCGCAACAACGAACAAGGCGATCAAGACTCCTGAAGATGTGAAGGGTATGAAGATTCGTACGGTTCCAGCTAAGGTTCAGCAAGACCTAGTGAAAGAGCTTGACGGTTCTCCAACACCAATCGCATGGCCTGAGGTATACACCGCGCTTTCTACTGGTGTTGCTGAAGGTACTAAGAACGGTATCGTTGATATCATTCAAAGTCGTTTCCATGAGAGCTTAGACTACCTAACACTAGATGGTCACGCATATATGGGCGGTGCTTGGGTGATGTCTGACATGAAGTACAACTCACTTTCTCCAGAGCTTAAGCGTGTGGTTCTTGATGCAATCGAAGCGCAGCAGCAGTACCTTAACTCGTATCCTAAACACAACGAGTACGCGTCTTACGAAACATTTAAGCAAGCGAACGGTACGATCTATAACCCAACACCAGCTGAAAAAGAAGCATTCAAGGCAGCGACTAAGCCAGTTATCGACAACTGGGCTGCAAATGCCGATGCAGAAGGTAAAGAGTGGCTAGAGCGTTTCCAAACTCAAATCAAAACGTGTGAAGCAGAAATCGAAGCTTCATACAAGCTGACTATGTAATTACTGGTTAGCTAAATAATTGGTAACGACTGAAAGTGCTGGCCAATACGCTGGCACTTTTTATTTAGGAGAAAGGTATGATTAATGACAAAGGCGACCTAAAAGCGAAGGCGCGTAAAATCCTTGCTGGTTTAGGTGGTATCGAGAATATCGTCGAAGGCACCATTGATAACTGTGCAACGCGCCTTCGTATCCAGGTAAAAGACACGGGTGCAGTAGATGAAAAAGTCTTAAAACGACAAGGCGCTCTGGGTTTTATCCACCTACCAGAAAATCATGTTCAGGTAGTGTTCTTTGATGTGCATACACTCGCTGATGAGTTAAGAGCACAAGCTGTCACTTAAGCAAGAAGCAAAATATATAGTTTAAATTCAAAGGTCTAGCGTAGTGCTAGACCTTTTATTTGTGCTCAGTTTTGCTTGTCGCTTCAACATGTTCAATGAACTTTGTACAGATTGGGTCGATACGTTCAGAGTTCCAAACCAAACCGACTTCCCAACTCGCATGATCACCCGTTAAAGGAATGAAACGGATCTCTGGCTGGCTAATGCGTGCCACACTGGCTGGAATAATAGTGTAGCCCAAGCGCGCGGATACCAATGCTAGTAGAGTCATGATGTCATCGGCTTCTTCTACCGCAGTAAGCTGTTGCTTTGCTTCCCATAAGTAAGCGCTAATATGTTTAAGCATGGTTGGGTTTTTGTTTGGACTTAACCCAAGGTAATCGTGATGACTTAGCGAAGCCCATAGGTCGTTTTCATCGGTCATTTCCTGTTTATGAATCGCTATTGCCAACTGATCACTAAATAGTGGAAACGTTTTCAGTGGTGCCTCTGCTGGTAGTCTATCGAAACCAACTTGAATGTTTCCTAGCATCAATCCTTCAATCATCTTATGTGACGGAAAGTCGTTTAAGCTGACATGAACATTCGGATGATCTTGCTTGAATTGAGCGATATATGCGGGGGCTTCATAAAAGGAAGAAATACCAAAGCCAATATTTAGGTGTCCAGATGTGCCCTCTGCCACATAGCTGGAAAGCGTTTGGAAAGATTGAAAACTCTTGAGCATTCGCTTGGCTTCAGGCAACAAAATCTTACCCATTGGCGTCAGTTCGGCACCGTGCCTGCCACGTTCAAAAAGTGTGACATCTATCTGTTCTTCAAGGCGTTTTATCTTCTTTGTTAGGGCTGATTGAGTGATAAACAAGTGCTCTGAGGCGACTCGATAATTTTGATCTTCAGCCAGCTGACAAAAAGTGCGAAGTAAATCTATATCCATTCCGGTTTGGAATCAAAAAATGAATTTGTTTCATTATATATAATGAAAAAATTAATTTATAGTTTGTTTTGTGTTTAGGGGGTAGAAGTCCTAAACGTTAAAGTGTTTTTTAATATTATTTGCCCTGTGTTTATCTCTATTAATAAATCGGAATAGTTCGCAGGGCCCTTTTTTAAAATGCAAGAATTATATTAATAGAGAGAGCGAAATATTGATGAGCGACACATTTATTCAAGCATTAGGATTTGTCGCTTTTGGTTTTAATATTTTGGCTGCTTCTACGGTGAATGATAACCGCATGAAAGCTCTGATTTGCTTATCATGCTTAACCTTCTCTCTACATTACACATTGCTCGGAGCACTTGTTGCTGGTTTAAACCTGTTTGTTAACTCTTTTCGAGCATTTATTTCGTTGAAATTTAAAGGAATAAAGGTCTTCTGGTTCTTTGTTCTATTGCAAGTTGCACTCAGTGCTTACGTTTATACAAGCCCAACTGATTTGCTGCCAGCAGCTGCATCACTAGTGAGTTGTTACGCTCTGTTTTGTGCTGAAGGTCTGCGAATGAGAATAGCGTTTCTCATCTGTACCCTAATCTGGATGATTAATGCGTATATTGTGGGTTCGTATGGTGGAATATTAAATGACACGTTTAATGCAACCATGCTTTGCATCACAATATTCAGAATTAAAAGAGAGCGAAAGCTTCAAATACAAGCTCAATAATAATTAATTACAGAAAATGTGATCTAATTAATTGAAAACATATTCAATCGGGTCACACCAATAACATTGAAAGGACTTATCATGAAAAAAACACTATTAGGTTTAGCTGCTGCTTCTCTATTTGCTGCTGGCGCTGCTAACGCTGCTGATTACAAGCTGACTGTACCGCATGTAACTTCTACAGATGGCTATAACCATCAGTCACTACTTGTGTTTAAAAACTACGTAGAATCTCGTTCAAACGGCCAAATCCAAGTTGATATTTACCCTTCTGGCCAGCTTTGTGGTAACGCAAAAGAGTGTATGGCGGGTGTTCAAGCGGGCATGTTTGATTACTTCCAAACCACAATCCCTGAGCTAGGTAACTTCTGGCAGCCAATCGGTGCATTTGATATGCCATACATGCTACCAAGCGACCGTGTTGCTGAGTGTGTATACGACAACGAGCAGTTCATCGGTGACGTTCGTAAAGAACTAGCAGCAAAAGCACCTAACATCCGTTTGATGATGGTATCTAACTCTGGTGGCTGGCGTAACATCGCAACTACGAAGAAGCAGGTTAAGAGCCCTGAAGACGTGAAAGGTCTAAAACTTCGTACAGTACCAGCGAAAACTCAGCAAGAGCTAGTGAAAGAACTAGGTGGCGCACCTACGCCAATCGCATGGCCTGAAGTATATACAGCGCTATCTACAGGCATGGTTGATGGTACTAAGAACGGTATCGTAGACATCATCATGAACAAGTTCCACGAAAGCCTAGACTACATGATCCTTGACGGTCACGGTTACATGGGTGGTGCTTGGGTGTTCAACGACAACAAATTTAAGTCATTCCCAGACGAGCTAAAACAAGTCGTTATCGATGGTGTTGCAGCGCAAAACCAATACCTACGTGCTTACCCGAAACATAAAGAGTTCACAGCATACGAAGAGTTCAAGAAAGCAGGCGGTACGGTATACAACCCAACGGCTGCAGAGAAGCAAGCATTCCAAACTGCTGCGGCTCCAGTTAAAGAGTCTTTCCTAGCGACTTCTGGTGCTGAAGGTAAGAAGTGGATGGAACGTTTCGAGAACGAAATCAAAACGTGTGAAGCAGCTATCCAAGCAAACTACGACATTCAATTTAAATAATCGTCGCACTTAATCATTTTAAAGCGCACGTTTGTGCGCTTTTTTTAGCCCTAATTTTTAAAATACCAGTCGAATTAATTGGATGCTCAGAAAATTGCGTAGGAAAAACCGCTTAGAACAAGGCAAAGATTGCAGCTAGCTAGTTACTCTACCTACAAAATCTTTAACGCAGTTATCAGCGGTTTTAACAGGCAAGAATGAGCAGATAATTAATGTGATTGGTATATCCCCCAGTTTTAACGTGGAGAGACCCCATGGAATTCCAAATTAACGACGGTAATCTAACCATTACGCATAAAAACCGCGTTGTTTTCCAACATTCTGAAACTAACCCAAGCCTATTTGTCGGTGTGGGTGAAGCAAACTACGACATGTATCGTGGTAACTTCGATATCACAGACTACGTCACTGAGCGTCTTCCACTACGTAAGTTCGACCTTGAAAAGGTTGAAGCGAATTGTCGTGAAAATCTATCTGTATTGTTCAAATTCGACGGTGAACCAGTGATTAACATGCTGGTTTCTGAGACACAAGAAGGTCGTTTGAAGGCTGAGTTTGAAGCTGTCGATAAGAAATTTAATCGCTTCTGGATGCGCGTTGCAGCAACAGAAGAAGAGCGCGTATTTGGTTGTGGTGAGCAGCTAACCTACCTAAACCTACGTGGCAAAAACTTCCCGCTATGGAGCTCTGAACCAGGTGTTGGTCGTAACAAAAACACTTACACAACATGGCAAGCAGACGTAAAAGATAAAGCGGGTGGTGACTACTACACCACTAACTACCCACAACCAACGTTCGTATCTGACAAGAAATACTTCTGCCATTTAGAAACAACGGCTTACGCCGATTTCGACTTTACTCACGCGGAGTACCACGAGCTGCAGTGTTGGAATATTCCTGAGTACCTATTGCTAGACGCGGAAGAATCTTTCCCTGAGCTGATGACTAACATTAGTGACGTATTTGGTCGTCAACCAGCGCTACCAGAGTGGGTATACAACGGCGTGATTCTGGGTATCCAAGGTGGTACTGAAATTACTATCGATAAGGTAACCGCTGCAAAAGAAGCGGGCGTTGAAGTAGCGGGTGCGTGGTGTCAGGACTGGCAAGGCATCAAGATGACATCATTTGGTAAGCGTCTACAGTGGGATTGGCAGTGGAACTCGGACCTATACCCTGGTCTAGATACTAAGATCCATGAACTGAAAGAAGAGGGTGTTCGCTTCCTAGGTTACATTAACCCATACGTACTAGAAGACTTCCCTTTATACAACGAAGCTCTTGAAAAAGGTTACCTAGCTACAAAAGAAGATGGTTCAAAATATGTTGTCGACTTCGGTGAGTTTTACTGTGGCGTCGTTGATTTCACAAATCCTGAAGCATGCGAATGGTACAAAGGTGTAATCAAGTCGAACATGATCGACTTCGGTCTTGATGGTTGGATGGGTGACTTTGGTGAGTACTTACCAACCGACTGTTCACTGCACAATGGTGTGAGCGCGGAGATCGAACACAACAAATGGCCTTACCGCTGGGCGAAAGTTCAACACGAAGCGATTGCGGAAGCAGGTAAGACAAATGACATCTTATTCTTCATGCGAGCTGGCGCAACAGGTATGCAAGGATACTGTCATGCACTTTGGGCCGGTGACCAATCGGTAATCTGGGAGAAGGATGATGGTCTAGCGTCGGTCATTCCAGCAGCGTTATCAGCAGGTTTGATGGGTAACGGTATCAGCCACAGTGACATCGGCGGCTACACAACGCTTCACGGTAATACACGTTCAAAAGAGTTGTTCCAACGCTGGGCAGAGATGGCGGCATTCACCCCAATCATGCGTAGCCACGAAGGTAACCGCCCTGGCGACAACCACCAGTTCGACACGGATGCAGAAACAATGGCTCACCTTGCTCGTATGACGAAGATCTACAAGCACCTTAAGCCATACATCAAGGCAGCCGTTGAAGAAAATGCAACGAAGGGTATGCCGGTTCAGCGTCCGCTGTTCATGCACTATGAGCAAGATGCAGAATCTTACGAGATCAAGTATCAATACCTATTTGGCCGTGACCTGTTAGTCGCACCAGTTTATAACCAAGGTGAGGAAGTGAAAGAACTGTACCTACCAGATGATGAGTGGGTTCATGTTTGGACAGGCGAAATCTTCACTGGTGGCTGGGCGAAAGTCGACGCTCCAGTCGGTCAACCACCGGTGTTCTACCGCAGAAAAGCAGAAAACGTAGAGTTGCTAGAAGCGATTAAGAACTTCTAATCATCGTTCTACAGAATAAAAGCTAATAGTTTCAATTAGCAAACATGAAGGCCCAAGACCTATAAGGTTTTGGGCCTTTCGTTTTTTTTCTGCATCAACTTTGTCATTCCCTACAGCGAGCTCACGAGCGAGATAGGGAATCTCGCTCTTATTTATAAATTTAGCGTTGTGTACCAGAACGAAATGCAATATCCACATATAATTTAAGGTTAAGTGCGACGTGTATCGAACAAACTGAACATTTTCGCCGTCGCATCGGATTACAACACTAGGAGGCGCGTCATGTTAATTACCATTGATGGTAAGTATCGAGTTGTTGAACCAGGATTGACGCTGCTTGAGGCCGCAAAGGTGTGTGGTGTCGAGATCCCATCGCTGTGCGGTTTGAACAAATCTAACGATAAGGTCCCCTGTGATTTATGTGTCGTTGAGCATCGAGATGGGCAGATGCAGCGTGCCTGTGAGCTTGAAGTTAGCCAAGGGCTCGATGTCATTACTCAGTCCGACCGACTAAGTGAGCATCGAGAACAGGCGCTCAACCGTATTCTCAGCGACCATTATGCTGACTGCGAAGCACCATGTAAAACCGCATGTCCTGCCGGTGTCGATATTCAATCTTACCTCTACCATATCTCACAAAATAACCATCAGAAAGCGGTTGAAATCATTAAGCAAACACTACCTATGCCACTCTCTATTGGCCGAGTTTGCCCTGCGTTTTGTGAGTCAGAATGTCGTCGAAGCTTGGTCGATGAGCCCATAGCGATCCGTCAGCTCAAGCGCCACGCAGCTGATGCCGATTTAGCTGCGCATGAAAGCTACCAACCGCCTAAAAAAACGAGTAAAGACAAGCGAATAGCCGTCATAGGTAGCGGCCCAGGCGGACTTACCGCAGGGTACTATTTATCTCTTGAAGGCTATGAGGTGATGGTGTTTGAGTCGATGCCGAAAGCAGGCGGGTGGCTACGTTATGGCATACCTGAGTATCGCTTGCCAAAAGACATCCTAGATAAAGAAATTGAGCTGATGTGTCGTACAGGTATGCAAGTCGAGTGTGACAAACGTTTGGGCTCAGACTTTTCACTGACTAGCCTCAGCCACGACTATGATGCGGTTTGTTTAGCTGTGGGTGCATCGCTCGCCGTCGACATGAAATATCAGGGCAGTGAACTAGGTGGCTGCTACTTGGGCGTGGATTATCTTAAGGACTATGTCACCGAGCAACGATTTACCACTGGGCAAAAAGTGGCAGTGATTGGTGGTGGTAATACCGCGATTGATTGTGCGCGAACGGCGGTGCGTGATGGTGCGGACACGACGATTATTTACCGACGCACACGCAATGAAATGCCTGCCGAGGATTATGAGATCGAAGAAGCCGAACATGAGGGTGTGAAGTTTCATTTCTTAACCAATCCTGTGGAGAATATATCTGACGACAATGGACGAGTATCTGCTGTTCGCTTGGAAAAAATGGTGTTAGGTGAGCCTGATTCATCAGGACGCCGTAGGCCAACTGCGACCGGGGAGTTCTTTATTGAGGAATATGACACGGTCATCGCGGCAGTATCGCAAAAGCCAGATTTAAGTTTCTTAGAAGACGACTCAATCGAGCTGCCACTAACGCGATGGAATACCTCTGAAGTAGACGAAAGTACCCTGCACACTGGGCAAGGCAACATCTTTAGTATTGGTGATTTTCGTCGTGGCCCAGCGACGGCAATTGAGGCGGTCTCTGATGGACGAAAGGTGGCGCAAGCGATTGATAGGTTTTTTGAAGGCAGTATGGATTCTATACCTCAAACGCCTTTTAATGCTCAAAAAGAGAGACGCTTGAAGCAAGTCGATAGCCAATATTTCTCGCATATCACGAAAGTTGCTCGCCAGATTATGCCCGAGCTGACCACAGAGCAAAGAGCACAGAGCTTTTCTGAGGTCGAAACCGGCTTTACCAATGCTGATGCCATAGCGGAAGCTGCTCGCTGTTTGGAGTGTGGCTGTCAGGCCAATACTAACTGCGACCTGCGTGACTATGCGACCGAGTATGGAGCAGTTCAAGGCTTTGATGTGGCTGAACCAGTCGAAATGAAAGAGCCTGAATATTGGTCTAACTATCATTCAATACAGAAGCGTCAGAAGTTCACCATTGATGACAGCTCTCAGTTCATCACATTTGATGCCAACCGCTGTGTGAGCTGTGGTCAGTGTGTTTATGCATGCCGAGATCAGGCGGTACACGGCATCTTGAGTTTCATGTCCAACAAGGATGGCAAGCCAGCCTCCAGACCAGAATTGAGACCTAATTTTGGTTTAGATGGGACCAAGATGGGTGACTCGAACTGTGTTCAATGCGGTGCGTGTATTCAAGTATGCCCAACAGGGGCGTTGACGGATTCGCGAGATAAGGCTCAGGGTAGAGTAGAGGCGCTGAAAGAGATCGACACCATCTGCACCTACTGTGGCGTCGGTTGTAAGCTCACCATGATGGTGGATGAGCAGAGCAATCGAATCCAACACGTCAAAGGGGCCAACTCGCCAGTCAATGAGGGCATGCTTTGCGTGAAAGGACGATTTGGTTTCGATTTTATTCACAGCGAAGAGCGTTTAACGACGCCTCTGATTCGCAAAGATGGTTGGTTGCAGCCAGCGACGTGGGAAGAGGCCATTCAGCTGGTGGCAGATAAGATATCGTCCATCAAGTCGAGCTTTGGTGGGAATGCCTTAGCCGGTTTCTCGTCTGCAAAAACCACCAATGAAGACAACTACGCCTTCCAGAAGTTTATTCGCCGTGAGCTTGGTACGAACAACGTCGATCACTGTGCTCGCTTGTGTCACGCCTCTACGGTAACAGGACTCGAAGCGTCATTGGGTAGTGGTGCAATGACTAATGATATTCCGAGTATTAAACACTCCGATGTTATCTTCATCATAGGGTCTGACACGACTGCTGCACACCCAATTATTGGATCTCATATCAAACAAGCGGTTCGCCACCATGGTGCTCGGTTAATTGTCGCTGACCCGAAACGCGTTGATATCGCTGACCATGCTGAGTTGTACTTGGCGCATCGACCGGGAACGGATGTGATGTTACTTAATGGTGTGATGCAACAAATCATTAAAAACGGTTGGTTTGACCAAGATTATATCGATGAGCGCGTTGATGGCTTTGATACCTTGCTGCAAGAGGTGATGTCGCCAAACTACGCGCTTGATAAGGTTGAGCTGGTAACGGGCGTCAAAGCCGAAGATGTGTTTGCCATGTCTCGCTTGATCGGTACGGCCAAACGCACAGCGGTGTATTACTCGATGGGTATTACTCAGCACACCACAGGCCATGATAATGTCCGCTCTATTGCTAACCTACAGATGCTATGTGGCAACATCGGTATTGAGGGGGGAGGGATCAACCCGCTCCGAGGTCAGTCCAATGTTCAAGGGGCTTGTGATATGGGCGCGCTACCGAACAACTATCCGGGCTATCAGAAAGTCTATAACCCACTCATTCGTCAAAAGTTTGCCATTGAGTGGGATACCAATAATCTCTCAGCAGAGGCTGGACTCACTCTGACAGAAATCATCGATGCAGCCTGCAAACGTGAGGTTCGTGGTTTGTATGTGATGGGCGAAAATCCTGTGTTGAGCGACCCAAATCAAGCTCATGTTATTGAGGGATTGGAAGCACTCGATTTCTTGGTGGTGCAGGATATCTTTTTAACGGAGACGGCGCAGTATGCCGATGTTGTTCTCCCGTCTTGTTCATTTGCAGAGAAATCTGGGCACTTCACTAATACTGAACGCCGCGTTCAGCGAGTGAATCCAGTGGTTAAACCACCGGGTGAGGCGAAAGAGGATTGGCGAATCATTCAATATTTAGCGAATGCGATGGGCAGTGATTGGCACTATCGAGAGGTATCGGACATCACCAATGAAATTGCTCGCGTTACCCCCCAATACGGTGGTTTACGTTGGGAGAACATTACCCCTGAAGGCATTCAATGGCCAAGCAACAAGAATAACCCTGAAGGGACGCGTATTATGCACCGCACTCAGTTTACTCGTGGGCGAGGGCAGATGGAGGCGATTCCATTTAGATATGCTGCTGAGTTACCCGATGAGGAATATCCATTAGTACTTACTACCGGGCGAGTGCTAGAGCAATTCCACACAGGCACCATGACTCGGAAAACTCAGGGTTTGAATAACCTAGCTGGGCCGCGAGCGATGATCAGCGTTGCGGATGCCGAAGCATTGGATATTTGTAATGGTCAACAAATAAAGGTATCCACACGAAGAGGGGAGATCGATATCGCGGCATTTGTGACGAAACGAATTCAGCAAGGTGTGGTGTTTATACCATTCCACTTTGTGGAATCGCCAGTCAACAAACTCACCACGACGGCGACTGATCCTCATGCCAAAATCCCGGAGTTTAAGGTCGCAGCCGTACGGGTAGAAGTCAGTGAAGAAGAAGCTCAGCATTAAAGCGAGTGCTTACCTTCGCTCGGTTTCATTGCACACCTAAACAACAAAGCCAACGTTCATTATCGTTGGCTTTGTTTTGAGTATTGTATTAACTGAGTAGCAAATTGCTTAAGATGCTAAAAGGTATTACTCAACTTCAACTGGTGGCCTGAAGGTCATCTCATGCATGATGAGATCCTCAGGTAACTCAAGAAGTTGAGCAATGGCCGTCGCAACACTTTTAGGATGCATATACTCAGGTCGGTCAGCTTCACGGAAGTTGGTATCTGCACCGCCAGGAAACAAAGACGTTACCTTAATACCGTGTGGTTGAGCCTCTTTCATCAAGACAGCGCTGAAACCAGCAAATCCTTGTTTCATTGCGGTATATACACTCATTGTCTCGCTGGCTCGTTTCGCCACAGTGCTGACGACATTTACGATTTGACCTGCTTTTTTAGGCTTCATTACCTTCAATGCTTCATGGCTCAATAGCATAGGGGCGCGTAGGTTTACCGCGTATTGTTGGTCTATTTCTTCTAAAGTGAGCTCATCAATCGGACACTTGCGAGTGTTCATTCCTGCGTTATTAATCAGTACGTCGATGTGACCTGCCGCTTCGAGTGCAGAGCTGAACATCTCCATCACTTCACTAGCTTGGCTGAGATCGGCTGCGAGAGTTGTGCAACCTGTTAGTTGCTCAAGCTCTAGAAGCTTTTGCTTGTTTCGTCCTGTCGCAACAACTTGGTATCCTTTTTCGCAAAGTAGCTTGGTCAGCTCAAAACCGATGCCGCTAGTGGCACCTGTGACTAATACCTTTTTCATACACATCCTACCGTTTCAATTTCGCTGATGACTAAACGATTGAAATTATACAAGGGTAGGCATGATTCGTGGGTCAAGCTACGCATAAATTTTGTAACAGAACGCTCTGAATGAAAATGAAGCTTTATTAGGCATTTGTATGATTTATTGGTAAGAAATATTGCAAGAAAGCAATTTTTCTCATTTTTGTGGCGTTGAACATGTGTAGCACAGAGATGATGTAAATTGACGGCATACCACTTTTGTCTATTATTGTCATTTAAATGACATTCTGTTGTTGACTTACGGATGGGTGGGGGTAATATTGTGACTAGTTTCACGAATATCCCCATAAAACTGAAAGAAAGGAACAGATTGATGAATGCAATCACAATGACAAACGACCAAGTTCAACCTCTAGTTGAGAAGAAAACTGTTGCACTAGCACGTGAAATTCTTTCTCTAGTTAAAATGACAGCGGTTGTTGCAGTACCAGTTTTGCTACTCAGCTTAGCTTGGGTTTAATACTCTTAACCGATACTTAATACATTTTAATTCTCGTGGCTTGAATCCGAACAGTAGATTCTCCGCGATCAGCGGCCCTCAGTGAAACCTCACACGGAAGGGCAGTTAAAATTCCTACCTAGTAAGAACTCCTATTTAAACAAACCTATACTTGATGACGTTTGCTCGTCACCTAGGTACACCCCTATGTAACGCACAAACAAAAAACCGCAGCTAAATAGCTACGGCTTTGATCTTACGTTCTAACTTAACTAGATAACTAGAGCTCGCGAATCGTTGCTTTTAATGCAGGCAATAGTGAACCACTCGCACTCAGCTTATGTACACCTATGTCGATCAGTGTTTGAGTAACCTTGGTATCACCCGCCATCTCACCACACATGCTCACAGGAATGTCATATTTCTTCGCCGCATCACACGTTGCTTTGATTGCTGCTAGCACTGCTGGTTGATTGTAATCCACAAGTTCAGAGACTGCTGTATTACCACGATCAGCCGCCATCACGTATTGCGTTAAGTCATTGGTACCAATACTAAAGAAATCCGCTTCTTGTGCTAAGGCTTCTGCATTGAGCACCGCTGCTGGCACCTCAATCATGATGCCAACGCGCAGTTTACTTTCCTCTAACCCTAACTCTTGTCTGCACTCAGCAATGAGACGCTTAGATTCGACCAACTCTTCAACGGTTGCGATCATTGGGATCATTAGTTGAATGTTTGGTTGAACCTGATGAGCACGAAGAATTGCTTTGATCTGTGGTTTAAACAACGCGTGATCGCTTAAGCATAGACGTACACCACGTAGACCTAAGAATGGGTTTTCTTCCACAGCCATTGGATAGGTTGGAAGTGGCTTGTCACCACCGACATCTAGGCTACGAATGGTTAGAGGTTTATCCTGCATTGCCGCTGCAATATCACGATAGATCTCAAACTGTTCATCTTCCGTTGGCAAAGCATCACTTGCTTGGAACACGAACTCGGTGCGTAATAGCCCGACACCTTCCGCGCCAGATTCAAGTGCGCCTTTCACATCAGCAAGGCCACCAATGTTTGCCAATACATCAATGGTTTGGCCCGATTGTGTTGTCGCTGACTGGTGGGCTGCCGCTTTCTGTGCGTTTAGCTTTTCTAGCCACGCCTCGCGCTCAGAAACCAGAGCTTGTGCTTGCGGTGCTTGAGCATCTAACCAACATTGGCCACGACCACCATCAACCACCACGGTTTGCTGCTCGCTAACATTGCTCAGAATGCCTTGCGCCTTCACGATTGCCGGGATACCCATTGCACGAGCAATGATGGCACTGTGAGAGGTTTTCCCGCCAGATTCTAAACAGATACCGACAACTTTGGTTGGGTCTAACTGAGCAGTTTGAGAGGGTGATAGATCATGCGCGACAACGACTGTGTTATCTGCAAAGTTGATGGTTTTTTCTGAGATACCATCGAAGCTGAGCAGTGTTTGGCGCAATACATCCCACACATCAGCTTCACGTTCACGCATGTATTCACTGTCAGATCGACGGTATTCATCCGCCAATGCAGTCAATCCATCTTTAAGCGCAATCTCTGCAGTAGAACCATCTTCAACGCGCTGTTCCAATACAAGGATTAAATCAGGATCAGAAAGCATGAGTTGATGAGCTTGGAAGATTTCGGCGTGTTCTTTACCTAGCGTCTTCTCCGCTTCGATTTTTTGACCAGCTAATGCAGAACATGTGTTGTCGATAGCGGTTTTGAGAATTTGCTTTTCTTGTTCAACAGTGGTGAATGTACGCTGCGGGATCTCTGGCATCAGATTATCGAAGAACATCACTTCGCCAATGCCAATACCATCACAAACAGGGATACCACAGATTGCGCCATCCACAATGGCGACGTGAGTCTGAGGCAGCTCGGTTTCTTTGCTGACTATCGGAGCATCAACCGACTCACCAAAGTGGGAATGCGCCAATTTTTCAATCGCTTGTAGTGCTTGAGCAGCATCACTCCCTTCGACATAGAAGGTGATCGATTCATCACATTTCACTGCCAACTTAGCAATCGAATTTAGGCTTTTCGCATTCGCTTTATCGGCATTTCGTTCTAGTTGAATTTGAGACTCAAAACCGGCAAGCGCGCCAACGATAGAGGCAGCAGGACGAGCGTGCAGGCCATGTGGATTTTTCACAAGCCATGAGAAGCTCAAAGCTTCAGCACTTAGTGCTGACTCAACTTCTGAAGTAGATGCTGTTTCTTGAACATCACCCAGGTGTTCTTGCTTTGCTGCCAGACAACCACGTGCTTCTTCAATTACCGCTGAAAGCGGTAAGTCAGCCGACGCTGCAACACTTGCAGCCATAGTACCTTCAACAATCGGTGCTGAGATAAGCGCAATGTTGTCGAGCATATCTGGGTCTAGCAGTTCAAGTGCGGTTTCGGTACTGAGCAGGGCAGAACCCATGTCCATCAGCACCAATACACCGGAGTCATCGTAGACCTCTTCAATCGCCATCATGATACGAATCGTATCGGTGCCGATTGGATTTTCTGGATCATCAATACCGCCAGCCGCTGCAATGCTGCAGCGGCCTTGAGTCATTTGGTTAGCCAGTTCAACGACCCCATTAGCAAGCATTTCGCTATGGGATACAACGACAATACCAACCATAGATTACGCCTCACACACCACGTTGCTAAGCTCTTGAATCATAAGCTTGGTGGAGGTTGCACCTGGGTCTGCGTGACCAACGCTGCGCTCGCCTAGGTAACTTGCACGACCTTTCTTCGCGATCATAGGTACCGTTTTCTCAACAGCTTGTTCTGCAGAAATCGCCATTGCGCTTAGCGAGTTAGATACCGTCGAACCTTGCTCTAGGCAATCTTTTGACGTTGCAATCACGTCCCACCAAACGTCACACATTGTCTTGTCTGCTGGGTTTGCTTTACCACGGCTTACTACACCATCCACACCCGCTTGTAGCGCGTCGGTGAACTCAGCCAGTGTCAGTGCTTCTTTGCCGTTTGCTTTGCTTGCTGCACGGATAAAGAATGTGCCGTAAAGTGGGCCTGAAGCACCGCCTACTTTGCTTAGTAGCGACATGCCAACGGTTTTGAAAATAGTACCGATGTCTTTGTCTTCAACCGTTGGCAGCTTAGATACTACGTCTGCAAAGCCGCGATCCATGTTTAGGCCGTGGTCAGCATCGCCAATCGCAGCGTCTAGTTCCGTCAGCATATCGCGGTTTTGTGCGTACACGTCACCACAGTTGTTTAGCCAAGTAAGGATGTGTTGTTTGTTAATCTCAGACATATTAGCAACCCCAACGTAGAGCAGGTGTATTTACTGGTGCGTTCCAAAGGTCTAGTGTTTCTTTGTCCGCTTTTAGAAGAGTGATAGAGAAGCCTTCCATGTTCAGTGATGTACAGTAATCACCGACCAGTGAGGCTGCGATGTTGAAGCCAGCTTCTGTGATCTCTTTGTGAACCTTACGGTAAGCGCCGTATAGCTCAGACTCTGGTGTGCCACCTAGGCCGTTAACCAATACGATTAGGTCATCACCAGTATTGAATTCTTCGGTAGTGACTTCGTTTTCTACCCAATCGCCAGCTTCACGATCCCAAGTGCGGATAGTACGAGTGTAAGGCTGAGAGCCCATTAATTCTTCAAGCATCTGAGAAGTGGTAGTGTCGACATCTTTGTATTCGCGGCGCTCAATGCCCGCTTCACCGTGGATACCTACGCCAAACTCCATTTCATTATCTTCTAGCGTGAAAGATGGCTTGCCGTTTGCCGGAACCACACATGCAGAAAGAGCAACACCAAATGAGCGAGAGCGGTTATTCAGTTTTGCTGCCAGTTGTTCACAGTAATCAATGTCTTTGCCTGCTTGTGCTGCTGCGCCAACGATCTTTTCGATCAATACCGTAGCTGCTACACCACGACGGCCTGCTGTGTACGCTGAATCCTTTACTGCCACGTCGTCATCGATCAGTACAGAACCAACCTTGATGCCTTCCATGTGCAGCATTTCTACTGCCATTTCGAAGTTCAGTACGTCACCAGTGTAGTTTTTGATGAAGTAAAGCACGCCTTCCTCGTTTGGAATAGCTTTACCACATTCGATCATTTGATCTGGCGTTGGAGACGTGAATACTGCGCCAGGGCAAGCGGCGGTTAGCATGCCTTCACCAATGAAACCTGCGTGCAGAGGCTCGTGACCAGAACCACCACCTGATACCAAGGATACTTTGCCTTGATTCTTGTCGTGATAGATGAAGTATGGATCCGTGTTTAGTTTTAGCTCTGGGTGAGCGAGAACAAGACCTTCGACTTGTTCAGACACAACGTCTTCTACGCGATTGATTAGTTTTTTCATTATTAGTACTTCTTATTCGAAAGTTTAAGTAGGGTTCAGGTTATGCTTCCTGATACTGGGCTTCTATTTGTAAGATATATGACAAAAATCGACAGAAAAGTGACATGGCTCAAATTTGATAAATTATCCATGTATACGTTTACACAAATGTGTCCTTGCTCACTGTGTGGATTTTATTTTACTGGTTATATGAAGGTGTTCCTAAGGGCGAAATGCCCACATACAGATACAAAGAGGTCGTAAGACCCATATAAAAACCAATAACTTACAAATTTTAAGAGGCCCTACATGGATAAGATCATCATTTCACCAAGCAAATATGTACAAGGCGCAAATGTGCTAGGCAGCATCGGTGAATACGTGAAACCACTTGGTACTAAGGTTTTAGCAATTGCAGACGGTTTTGTAGCTGAGCTGGTTGGCGCTCAAGTACAAACAAGCTGTGACCAAGCGGATGTAGAACTATCTCTAGAGCAGTTCGGTGGCGAATGTAGCCGTCCTGAAATTGAGCGTCTAATTGAAAAAGCGAACGCATTTGGTGCAGAAGTGATCGTGGGTATCGGTGGTGGTAAAACACTGGATACAGCGAAAGCAATGGCGTTCTACTCAAAACTGCCTGTGGTTGTTGTACCGACTATCGCATCTACTGACGCACCAACCAGTGCGCTATCAGTAATCTACACTGAAGAAGGTGAATTCAGCGAGTACCTGCTGTACCCGAGCAACCCGAACATGGTGATCATGGATACGCAAATCATCGCGGGTGCGCCAACGCGTCTATTAGTTGCGGGTATGGGTGATGCTCTATCTACTTACTTTGAAGCGCGTGCAAATGCTGCTTCTGGTAAAGCGACGATGGCGGGCGGTGCACCAACACGTTCAGCTCAGGCTCTAGCGAAGCTGTGTTACGAAACGCTGATCGCAGATGGCCTAAAAGCGAAGATTGCTTGTGACCAAAACCTATCGTCTACTGCAGTAGAAAACATCATTGAAGCAAACACTTACCTAAGTGGTATCGGTTTTGAATCTTCAGGTCTTGCTGCGGCTCACGCGATTCACAATGGTCTAACTAAGCTAGAAGAGTGTCACCACCTATACCACGGTGAGAAGGTAGCATTCGGTACTCTTACTCAGTTAGTACTTGAAAACGCTCCAATGGAAGAGATCAACGAAGTGATCACTTTCTGTCGCTCTGTGGGTCTACCAACGAACCTGAAAGAGATGGGTGTATCGGAAATCAATCGTGACAAGCTACTAGAAGTAGCGGAAGCATCATGTGCAGAGGGTGAAACTATCCACAACATGCCATTTGTGGTTACACCTGAGCTAGTGCTTTCTGCAATGCTGACGGCGAACGAGCTAGGCTCTCTTTAATCTCGAGCACAATATCTAAAATTTAGATCTCAAATGGGCTGTCGAGTTTCTCGGCGGCCCATTTTTTCATTGGTCGTTTAGGCACAACCAACGTGATAGCTTATTCGCTGTTATATTGGTGCTGTGTTTAAGGAAGGATGAGTTATGCAAGCAGAACTGAAAACGCTAATTGAATCCAAAGATGTTATCGTGCTGACCAGTTTCGAAAAAGTTGCGGCCTCTTGGTTGCTAGAACAATGCAAAGGCGACTCCGACATTCTGGTGATGGAAGATGCTCATGACGTTGATACTCAGTCAATCGTAACGTTTATCCGTCAAGGTCTTAGTGAGAATAAGAAATTAATCCTTACCGCGCAATTTCGTAGCCAACTACCCATTATCAATATCGCTTCGATATGTAACGAACAACGTAAATCACTCATTAATATTGAGCTCTCTGGTTGGGATCAAGATAAAGCGCAGCCGGATTCATTCAGTAGCTTCTGATAGCGATAAATTTAGGAATTTGCCGCTGACACTGAAAAGCAAAGGGAATAAATAGTGTATAAGTCCATCGCGTTAATTTGTATCGTCTTGTCTGGGGTATTCGCTTTTGGGCCAAGGGTACAGGTTGAGCATCATATAAAGCCTCAAGCAACATCTCCTCAAGCATTTTTGTCGAGTGAAGTTGCGTCGCTAGGTATCATTGATGGAACCGAAAAGCGAATCCTGATGCAGGATGATTCAGTAGAAAAAACGCCTTATTCCGTGGTGTATTTGCATGGTTTCTCATCTTCTCGCCAAGAACTCGCTCCCGTCCCTGAGTGGGTAGCGAATCGACTGGGTGCTAACTTGATAGAGACGCGATTATCCGGCCATGGCAGGGACAGTGACGCAATGGGTGAACCTAATGTCGAAGATTGGTTGAGTGATGCGGCTGAAGCCTGTCAGCTTGCCAAGCAACTCGGTGAGCAAGTGGTGCTCATCGGAACCTCGACAGGTGGCACATTAGCGGTTTGGCTAGGAAGTCAGCCATGGTGTAGTGAGAGTCTTGCGGCCATTATTTTAGTCTCACCAAATTTTGGTCCCAAGGACACAAACAGTGAAATGCTGTTGCTTCCTTGGGGTGAACAACTTGCACGTTCGGTTGTTGGAAAGTATCGAGGCTTTAAACCTCGCAATGATCTGCACGCTAAATACTGGACAGAAACCTATCATTCGCGTGCTCTGGTGACCATGATGGGCACGGTAGAAACCACGCGGCGATTGCTAGATCATGTTGAAGTACCGGTATTAACTCTCTATTCGCCAAAGGACAGGGTTGTCGATACCGAGTTAATCCTTTATCACGCAAATCGAATGACCAATCCCAACAATCAAATCACTCCTTTTGAGCATTCAAAGGACTATGTTCAGCATCTGCTTGCTGGCGATATATTGTCACCAAGTTCAAATCAAAAGCTGACGGATGTGATTGTGGATTATCTAAAAGGGTTAAATAGATGATGTTGAATTGTGATAAATCGACAATAAGTCGTGAGTACTCGCACATATTGCTCGGGTGATTGAGTTAATAAACCTTATATTCTCGTCATTGTGATTTGTATAGATTAATATCTTTTATTGATTTAGTATTTTTAGTCACGATTTAATTGATTCTCTATTGCCTCCCATGGATAAATTTGTCGCCATCTTGTTAGGTATCTTTGCTACCTCGTTCTTTTGTCTCTTTCATATAGCTGATTTTTCTAGCTTTATCTTTGAGTATGTAACGCTTATTGTCGTTATGTTTGTATTTTTCGTCGGATACGAGACATTTGTTCCAGTAGTTAGAGGCGGATTTTTGCTGCTGTTGGGGAATAAGGTCTTCGAATGTATGGAGGAAGTGCAAGAGTTTCAACCTTGGTTGAATGATCATGAAATCATAGATTTCTTGCTGGGAGATGTACTTGCTTTAGCTGGAATCGTTTTGATAGCCATTGGGGTTCAGTTGAGATTGAGCAGACAAAAGCAGTTGTTGAATCGAGATGCTCATACCAACGCTTACAACAAGTTTGCTATCGAGCGAATCACTCAAACAGAGCTTGAGAAGGGTGAGAAAAAGAAACGCAACACATCGATACTTATTGTTGATGTCGATCACTTTAAGCATTTTAATGACTCCCATGGGCACCAACTTGGGGATGAAGTGTTAATCTCTGTGAAGAAACACCTACAAGAGAACATTCGGTCCTCTGATTACCTAGCGCGTTGGGGAGGCGACGAGTTTGTGATTACCTGCCCAAATACTTCAGAAAGCGAAGCCATTAAGATTATGGAGCGTATTCAAAGTAGCGCAACTCAATCGCTGTCAATCAAATCTATTCCTATTCGATTGAGCATTGGCGCAGCAACTTCTTTATACTCAATCGACACCTTTAGCCGAATTTTTCGTGAAGCTGACAGGGCGCTCTATCAGGTAAAAGAGCAAGGAAGAAACGGTTACAAGCATTATCAAAATAACGATTTAGTCAGTTGTTAAACACCGGGTATGGATCAGAAAGGGGCTTATTCAAGGTTCTTCGCAGGTAAGCGGGAACTGAAAACAAAAACGGTAGTTAGTGGTAAGGTTACATCGCCAAACACAACCTTTCACAGACTACCGTTTTCATGCCGAATAATACTTTCCTATCGTCATTCTGGGAAGGCTTTCAGATCGTAAAGTCTCATAAAACTGACTCATTAATATCTATCACCCTAGTTCCTGACTCAATTGCATTCTGCCCTTGCGGTAGAGCCTCTGAGTCTATCCACGATACTCAGTGGCGAACGCTTAAAGAAGCGATGATCCTTGGCACACTTGTCGAGTTACTCGTCCAGACTCGACGTATCAAATGCTTTAGCTGTGGCATTAAAACTGAAGCTATCTCTTGGGTTAAGCCATACTCTCGCCTCACTAACCGACTGATTGAGTACATTGAAAAACTACTACCACTTTTACCCTTCAAGCATATTTCTGAGCTTACTGGTGTGCACTGGCACACCATTAAAGAGGTGGATAAGCAACGCTTAAAGCGTGTGGTGCCTGACGTTCCATGGAGTCAGTTGCGTCAACTCGTCAAGGACGAATTTGCCATATCAAGGGGCATCGTTATGCCACAGTTATCGCAGATGCACAAACGCACCAAGTGCTCTGGATTGGTCTAGGTAGAGCACGAAAGGACATACGTCCCTTCTTTGAAAATCTTGGAGAATACGCTCAAAATATCGAAGTTGTGGCAATGGATATGAACACAGCTTTTGACCTAGAAGTCCAAGCTCATTGTCCTAATGCACGTATCGTGTATGACCTCTTTCATGTCGTCGCTAAGTTTGGTCGAGAAGTGATGGATAGGGTCCGAGTTGATCAAGCGAATCAACTGAAAGATGACAAAAATGCTCGGCGTTGGATCAAACGCTCCCGTTGGGTGCTACTGAAAAATCAAGAGAACTTAAACACTAAGCAACAGAGTTATCTGGATGAGATACTTGCGGTCAATCGTGACTTAATGGTGACCCATTTGCTAGGTGCTCAACTCAAAGAGCTCTGGTATTGCAGCTCAGAGAAACAGACTAATGAACTCTGGGAGGTGTGGTGGCAACAGGTCCATGAAAGTGGGATCAAACCGCTCATAGACTTTGCTAGAAAACTGAAACCCTATCTTCATGGGATAGTGGCGTCAGCTACATATCATCTAAATACATGTACTTTGGAAGGGATCAATAACAAGATTAAGCTAATCAAAAGAATGGGCTATGGATACCGAGATACGGAATACTTCTTTATGAAGATAATAGCGGCTTTCCCCGGAAAGCCGCAATGAACCTACTTTGAGCACCGCGTAATATTGTGAGCTTCACATCTTTGCTCATGATCATTGCCCCGAATAAATGTGGAGTTTATGGGGTGCTCTACTGTCATTTTGATGATCGAATTAATGTGAGCTGAGTAACATTTTTTAATTTTATGGGGTGGTGTTTTATAAATGAAGGTTGATGCGAATAGTGATTCTCGCTACTCGCATCTGTTTTAGTCTCTAGCTCAACTTGAAGTAATTAAGCTGTTGTTGGAGTTCCTCTGCTAATATCACCATTTCTTGAATTTGAATTGCCAAGTGCTCAGTAGCTTGGCTTATTTCTCCAGTTGAGAGGTGTATAGTTGAAACGTTTTCACTCATATCGTTCGCGACGCTGCCTTGTTGTTCTGCCGCAGCGGCAATTTGTGCGACCATGTTATTGGTTTGATCGAGAGCTCCTTCCATATTATTGAGAGCTTCTTTCGTTTCATTGGCAACGACAACTGTGGAGTTTATATTTACATTGTTGGCTTCCATCACCGCCACTACCTTATCTGCCTGAGAGTACAATGTATTAATTGTTTTTTGGACTTCATCTGTTGAGGCTTGCGTTCGACTTGCAAGATTGCGTACCTCGTCGGAAACCACGGCAAACCCTCGACCTTGTTCACCTGCTCGGGCAGCTTCAATGGCAGCGTTTAGCGCCAAAAGACTCGTTTGTTCTGAGACTTCGTTGATAACCTGAACCACCGCTCCAATATTGTCGACCCCTTGTTTTAACTGGTTCATCAATTGGGATGTTTCATTTATTGAATTCGAAATGGTGGTAACTTCTTCTAACGTTGAGTTCATGCTATCGCTGCAGTCTTTAGAAAGTCGAGCGACGTCGTTTGTATATTTAGAAGTATGCTCGGCGTTGCTCCCCACTTCTTGAATGGTGCTCGACATCTCAGTCATGGCTGTCGATATCTGCTCAAGTTGATAGTTTTGTGAAGCAATACTTGAAGCATTCTCCTCACTAGTAGAAGCGATACTTTGAGATAGGGTACTGGCTTTGAGCGCGGTATCAGTTGATAGCGTCAGAGTCTTTAACATTGTTGATTGTAATTTGGATAAACTCTGGGATAGCTGGCCCACTTCGTCGCGACGGTTAAGTTTAATTTCGTTTGTTAGGTCTCCGTTTGACATGTCTTGAAGCCTAACAAGCAGCTTATCAATCGGCTTAATGATACTGTTTCCGATAATCATATTGGCGACAAACATGATTAACAAAATGAAAAGAGCCAAGCTCGCTTGAAGGATAACTTGATCAGTAAAGGCGTCATCGAGATCGGAAACAAATAGTCCAGAACCAATGATCCAATCCCATTGAGCTATGTAGCTTACATAAGAGATCTTATCGTGTTCTTCACCATTAGGAGCTATCCATAAATAATCAAGGCCACCACGACCAGTGGTTGTGGCTATTCTAGACATCTCGCGCCAATGATACTGACCCGCACCATCTTGAATATTAGTCATATCATTCCCAATAGAACTTGGTCTAAGGGGGTGCATGACTAAGTTATTTGCTGTGTCTGTTATCCAGAAATAATTGTTGTCTTCATAACGAAGAGAAGATAGTGCTTGCTTGGCCATTTGCTGGGCTTGCAGTGATGAGAGGTCGCTACGATTTCGATAATACTCAACTAGAGAAACGGCAGTCTCTATTTGATCTTCCAGTTTATTGCGGCGTTCGGATAGCTGTTGTTCCTTTTGTAATAGAAGGCTAAGTACACTCATAAGTATGATTAACACTCCAGTTAATAATACTATTAACTGTAATTTTAACTTGATCGATATGTTTTTTAATCCCACTGGTGGTTCCTTTGAATTTTCATAATCCGTTATTTAAATTACAATCGTATCATGCGGTCTTATAACATAGAATAGCCTGGTTATAGTTGGTCAAGTTAATTAATACACAACCGATAGATTATTATTATTGTTAGATTGGAGGTATATTAATAAGTTATTTATTTGATGTGTATTTAGTTTGGTAGGTGCTTGCTAAATATAAATGATTATTTGTAAATTTTTCTTATTATTTGATGAGGTTTTGAACGGTTCTTGATTATAAGTGAAAGTAATTGAACTACTTAATCACATTACAAAAAGTCACCAAGGAAAGATCGATGTGCCTTTGAAGTGCTAGTCTCTGTCACGAAACACCTGCAAGAGAACATTCGGTCCTCTGATTACCTAGCGCGCTCTATCAGGTTAAAGAGCAAGGAAGAAACGGCTATAAGCATTATGAAAACAACGATTTAGTCAGTTATTAAACACCGGGTATGGATCAGAAAGGGGCTTGCTTAAGCCCCCTTTGCTGTTATAAGCCCCTTGGTTGCTTTTGCTAGTTTGCTTACTCATTTTCATGGATATGACGAATCAGCTTGGCAGGTGTACCGCCGTATAGACTATCAGGTGGTATGTCAGAGTTTACGACCGAGTTTGACGCAATGACAGACCGAGCGCCTATTGTGACACCTTGGTTAATCACTACATTGCCACCAATCCAAACATCATCTTCAACCGTGATGGGTTTGCAGGAGGTTTCCCAGCGACGGCGGCTGCGGTAATCAAGGGAATGGCTTGCTGTGTAGAACTGAGTGTTAGGGCCGATTAGGATATTATTTCCAATGCTGATCTTTGCTCCATCAAGCATGGTGACATTCATGTTGATGAAAGTGCTTTCCCCGATAAAGATTGTCTTGCCAAATTCACAGTGAAATGGGGAGCGAATTATACTATTCGCGGGCATCTCTCCCATTAACTGATGCAACAACTCACTGCGTTGTGAGCCATCGATGGTCTGATTCAGTGTTTGCAATAGTTGCGACGCTTGGTCTCGAGTATCATTGATGTACTGGTCGCCACCATCAAAGTCTTCGCCCGCCATCATCTTTTCAAATTCAGTCATTGTCATTCCATCTTCTATATTTGATGAGCTAGAAGGGAGTACTAGCCCACTATAAGTTTATCTCACCAGAAGAAAGTTAACCGAACGGTGATATGAAGAGAAGTGACTTCTTGTCATTTAAGAATTGCACTGCAGGAATATCATTGCGTAGTTAATTGTGTGAGTTGGAGCCTAATAGTGTTGGTGCTACCAAGCTCATACTGCCCATTAGAGCGAGCGTATTGTTTGAGTTTACATTGCCTTTTGTTTAAGCGCATCTCTATACCTCAGTAGTTATCCCCTTCCTAATAAATATACCATCCCGTTAATTAGTAGTGAGTCATTCTGTATGTACTTTAACCTTTAATAAGGATGGTCGAGCAGGTCTGAAGCTATTCGGAGGCGAATTGTTAGAAGAACGAGTAGATCGGCAGAGGTAAGTGAAGCGAAGTGAATGACTCATTTGTGCGTAAAAACCAAACTCTAAAATAAAGTTCACTGTTCTTTGACATGGTGTTTTCGTTAAACCGGAAAATTGCACTGTAGCAATAGTTCACCAATACATTGACAGGGTTTTAAGTATGGAATTTACACCTCAAGACACACAAGCGTTATATCAAATGTGGATGTCACAGAAAGCTAAAATGCGCCTAACGCAGATGGAGGTGGCAAAACGCCTTGGCCTTTCTCAGCTCGATTTCTCCTCAATTCTTAGAGGGATGACACCCTTGTCTATGGGGTTTGTTAGTCAGTTTTGTCAGTTGATGCAGGTAGAGCCGAAGCAGTTCATCCCATCTCTAATGGCTGGCAGTGAAACAGCACCAAAGGTGGTTTACTTAAAAAGTTCGATGACCATTGATGGTGAGATCCAACGAGCCTATATCGAAGGCAATAAAGTCATTGTGGAATATGCACATACAGTGAGTTAGGCAGGTCATTCAATACTCTTGAGATAAGTGATAATTTGATGCTAGGCGTTGTTTTCTCTGCTTACCCTTTGAATATCAATGTTAGAGGAAAGCCTTCTTAATGCAATTAGTGTTAGTTTCATCCCGATCTGTTTTTTTGTGATATCGATTTCTAGTCAACGAGAGGTGTAAGGTTTAGCCTGTTGGTACCTAGGTCAATAGATCTTAATAATAATGATGTCGGGAGTAGACAAATATGACAGTTCCAGCGTTTGGTGTCGGTACGTTTCGTTTAAAAGAGCAGGTCGTCATCGACTCCGTGAAGAATGCGTTAGAAGTCGGCTATCGTGCGATTGATACTGCGCAGATTTATGGCAACGAAGCTGAAGTGGGTCAAGCGATTCGAGAAAGTGGTATTGCTCGCGAAGAGCTTTACGTTACGACTAAGGTTTGGGTTGATAAGCTTAACAAAAATGACCTTATTCCAAGTCTTAAAGAGAGCCTAGAAAAGCTTGATATGGACTACGTCGATCTGACTCTGGTTCACTGGCCAGGTCCGGGTACAGACATCGCGGAATACATGCCTGAACTGCTAAAAGCAAAAGAGCTCGGTCTGACTAAAGAAATTGGAGTGTCTAACTTTACGATTGCGCTGCTAAAAGAAGCGGGTGATGCGATTGGTATGGAGCATATTGCAACGAACCAGGTTGAGTTAAGCCCATATTTGCAGAACCGTAAACTCGCTCAGTTTATGCAAGAGCAAGGTGTACAGCTGACGTCTTATATGACGCTAGCCTACGGTAAGGTTTTGAAGGATGAAACGATCATCGCCATTGCAAATGAGCGTGGTGCAACGGCTGCACAAGTGACGCTTGCATGGGCGCTACAGAAAGGTTTTGCGATCATTCCATCATCAACCAAGCGTGAAAACTTGGAGAGTAATCTTAAAGCTGCAGAATTGATTCTGACACAAGAGGAAATGACGCGAATTGATGCTCTTGACTGCAATAGCCGTGAAGCAAACTCTGAAAGCTTAGCGCCTGAGTGGGATTAATCGCTGAGGAACAAAAATGAGCAAGTAGCGATGGCAAGAAAGCCATCGCTATTTTATGTTTGTCATCTGAGATATTTAGTAGTCTAAAGTACCGCGGATAGGGTAGTGGTTGTTTGGATCGCGGATCCATGCCAAGCCACGAGTTAGAGCCCCAAGCTCAGGGCGT
Source organism: Vibrio maerlii (assembly GCF_003415655.1). Taxonomy (GTDB): domain Bacteria; phylum Pseudomonadota; class Gammaproteobacteria; order Enterobacterales; family Vibrionaceae; genus Vibrio; species Vibrio maerlii. Next base: position 243,496 of record NZ_QRHC01000002.1, on the reverse strand, counting down.
ACAAATGGGTTGTTTGATAGGTCTACTACGTGAAGGTTGCCCTCTTCGTTGACAACAAACAGCCCCGGCTCTGCAAAGTTGTGGTCCGTCTCTTTTTCTGAACGTGGTAATGAAATGTAAACACCCAGCGTTTTCATTTGCTCTTCAGTAAGACCGTAAGCAATAGGGAAGCTTATTTCCAATTGCTCTAGGTGTGCCTCAAGTTGTGCTTTCGAATCACCCGACACCGCTAGGATATCGACCCCTGCATCAGCAAAAGCTTGTTTATAGGTTTCTAGCTCGTTCAGGTAACGCGTACAGAGTGGACAGTGCTTACCGCGATATACGAACACCGCTTGCCAAGTCGCTTCTCCTTGTGGCTCACCAAGAGTGACACTTGAGCCGTCCAATTTTGTTGCAGTTAGGTGAGGAAATTTATCGCCTGCTTTTAGCTTGATTGAAGTACCCATCATAACTCCTAAATCTTAAGTCTCTGTTTGAAATGCAAGATTCAATGTAGACCCTTAGTTACCGGCTTACAAGTAGTTAACTTTTAGTAACCTGCTAAGCCAAAAACCATAAGCAACTACATTAGCGTTGTTCGAGAACCTTCTCGTAAAGGAAGTCGATCAGCACCCTAACTCGGCGTGCCTTCTGTGAATTTTTATGGAAGTACAGATAAAGGCCTGCAACGGAGTGCCAGTGTTTCTCTAGAATGGGCACTAACTTTCCTGAATCGAGTTCGGCTTGAACCATAGGTGTTACCAAGCGACCTATGCCTAACCCTTTTTTCGCAGCATCGATCATGATGTCGGTATCATTTACGACCATTGCTGTTGGGATGTCTGTATTGACGATATGTCCGTTATCCACCATGGGCAATTGGGCGATCTGGTTAGAGGTAACAAAACGGTATTGAATCAATTTATGTTGGCTCAACTGACTTATCTCTGTTGGGTTTCCAAACTTCTCAATATAAGCAGGGGATGCAAACAGCGCTTCCTTAAGCTCGGGAGTGAGACGTTTTGCTATCATCCCTTCTTCGACCTTGTCACCAAAGCGAATACCAAGATCGAGCCCATCGCGTAGAATATCGACCGTACCATCAGAGATCGATATCTCTAACTGGATTTCAGGGTAGAGGGTACAAAATTCTGCGTAGATCGGGCTTATTAAGTATTGATAGACAAAACGTGGAACCGTGATTGAAACGCGTCCTGAAGGGGTTCGACTGAGATCCGCAACGCTTTCGACGGCGGAAGTTAGGTCACTGATAGCATCTACGGTCTTATCAAATAGAAGTTGGCCTGCTTCGGTGAGTTCCACTCGCCTTGTTGTGCGTGTAAATAAAGGTAGGCCAAGTTGGGTTTCGAGTGTTTTCAACGCCTGGCTAACAGAAGGTGGGGCGACTTCTAGGTGTCGTGCCGCACCGGAGATAGAGCCTTCACGAACAATCGCATGGAACATGGTCAATTGGTTGTAGGTCGCGCCTTTCATCTTCTTCGCTCGTCGTTCTGATCTTGAGTGATTGTAGTCTATTGTTAGCTTTTTCCTAATAGTTATTTAGATATTTAGCCTCTAAAACTTAAATCTACTCGCGCTTATTATGTGCTCATCAACTCAGACGCAATGTAGAGATTTTATTATGAGCAAGACTGTTGTTATTTCTGGTCACCCAAACTTAGAAGAGTCATTCACTAACACTGTAATCATCGATACATTGCAGTCGCAGTTAGAGAATGTGTCTGTTCGTCGTTTAGACACACTGTACCCAGACTACAATATTGATGTTGAAGCTGAGCAAGCTGCACTTATCGATGCAGACGTTATCGTGCTTCAGTTCCCATTTTACTGGTATTCAGTTCCAGCTTTGATGAAAAAGTGGATTGATGACGTAATGAGCTTTAATTTCGCCTACGGCCCAGAAGGTGACAAGCTAAAGGGCAAAGACTTCTTCCTTTCGTTCACGGTTGGTGGTCCAGAAGAGTCTTATGACCCATTAGGTTACAACCACTTTACGATCGAACAGTTTGTTTTCCCACTTCAGCAGACTGCTTACCTAGCGGGAATGAATTACCACAAACCCGTGTACACGCATCGTATGGTGTACATTCCGAATGTATACAATGAGCTAGAAGATGTACAAGCGCGTGCTAAAGATCACTCTGTACGTTTGATAAAAGAGATCCATAAGGTGACCGAATCAGACGAAAGTCGCCTGCGAAAGTTCGTTTCTCTGTGGTTCGCACAGTTTGATGTACTGCCAGAGAGCGATGCTTTCTTCCTAGAGTCGCTCTCTGAAGACGTTGTGATGACAATGCCAGAAGGGGAGTTTAAAGGTCATGCAGGATTCAAAGACTGGTATGCAGTAGCACGATCAACGTTCAAACCCAACTGCATTCACGATGTAGAGCAGTTTGAGCTGAAATCTTCAGATAAGGGCTACCAACTTGAGCTACGTATTCTTTTAAAAGCAGACACTTATGAAGACTCTATGATGAAAGGCGAGTCTATCGAGCTTAATGTAAACGAGACGTGGCAGGTATCTATTGACGAGCACGGCTCTGTGACGATTTATGACTATAAAGTTGTTCCAATGAACTAAGCGACCAACTCGATTTGAATGATAATTACAGCGCCTTATTGTTAGGCGCTTTTTAGTGATTTTTTATCAGCGAGCATTCTTGATATTTGATTGTGAGTCGAGATCACTCCTTAACCCAATGAAAGTGCTATAATTAAAGTGTCAATTAGCATTGGGAACCGGGAGGTGATTTATGCTGAAAGACCGTCTAGAGCGAATCAATGCTCTCCGAAAACAGGCTATGAAGTCTGAAAAATTCTTACGCTCAGCCAAAGAGCACGCCAAGGCTATTGAAGATAGCACTCCTCAACCTCACCCTGTAAAACGGCGCAAACGCAAGAAAGCCAAAACCAAATTATCTAAACAATACAACGGTGTAGAGTTCACCACAACGCAATATTCTACTTAGTTTTTCCATCTTAATCTTAATTTCATAGCTGAACATAATATTCAACACCGAAAGATTATTACTTTCGGTGTTGATATTTGTTGAACCGTGTTGAAAGTTTATAACGAAATATCGAACTGAAATATCAAAGCAAAATATTTCTGTGATCTTTATTGAAGGTGAACTAGTGATTATATCATCGTTAATATTATCTTTGTAACTTAATTAATTCCATTTTTATTAGATATTCAAGAAATGTATCTATTGTTATTACTATATTGTAGCTAACCATATGATGCTGTATTTAATGACTTTTGTTAGATATTTTTGAGAGGTTAAGCATGATAAAAATGATGCACTGATGATGTAAATCAAGTGAAGTCTCTATTGTACTAATTAATTGTTTTTATATGATCGGTACGATCCTTTGTTTATATAAGAAAATAACCTCGACGTGTTAATATAGTGGCGTACTAAAGAAATAACTAAAAGGGTGCTAAATTATGAATAACGTGATCAATATTATAGGATTGTCTATCATTGCTGCTAAATACACCATGTTTGCACTGCTAGCTATGATTACTGTCTACACAGGTATGACAGTTGCCGAACCCATGCTACTAGCTGATATAAGTAATGATAATTAATCAGCAAATAAATTAATTATAACTAGAACTTTTTTTAACCTTCTTATAGTTGTATTTAAATTTACCTTTATCCTACATCTTTCCATACCGTTAAGTGCCTCCTAATTCAGGGGGCACTTTTTTTGATAGATTTTGCCTACTAAAGTGATAGGAATGTACGATTTCAACTATCAAACTTGATCACGCATTATTACCTCAACAGCGCGGGATAGCGCATCGAACTAAGTGCTTATCAGAGTGATGGGCACACAATATTGAGAGAGTAAAATCATGATCAACACAGAAATCAAACCATTCAACGCAACAGCATTTAAAAACGGCGACTTTGTAGAAATCACAGAGCAAGACGTGAAAGGTAAGTGGGCAGTCTTCTTCTTTTACCCAGCAGATTTTACTTTCGTTTGTCCAACTGAACTTGGTGACCTTGCAGACCATTACGAAGAGCTTCAAAGCCGTGGCGTAGAGGTGTACTCAGTATCAACGGATACGCATTTCACTCACAAAGCATGGCACGACAGCTCGGACACAATCGGTAAAATCAACTACTACATGGTAGGTGACCAAACGGGCACAATCACAAACAACTTTGGTGTAATGCGTGAAGGCCAAGGCCTTGCAGACCGTGCTACATTCCTAGTGGACCCAGAAGGCGTGATTCAAGCGATGGAAATCACAGCAGAAGGCATCGGCCGTGATGCTGAAGATCTAATGCGTAAAGTGAAAGCAGCTCAATACGTAGCGGCTAACCCAGGTGAAGTTTGCCCAGCTAAATGGAAAGAAGGCGAAGAAACACTAGCACCTTCTTTAGACCTAGTTGGTAAAATCTAAACGAGAGTTAGCGATTCACTAGATAGAATCTTGCTACAATTTTTGAGAGCCACAGTGTTATGCACTGTGGCTTTTTAATATTTCAATCGCAGTGAATGTCGCCATTTAAATCATACAAGTAATCCTTTTTCCTCAAGGGGTATAGGCAACGAACTCCTGATGATACTTGCACTTTTTGATTTATAATTCTTAACACTTAGACATTGAAATTATTTTTCTAGCGCGTTTTTTCTCCATTATGGCTATTTTTATCATTATTTTGACTGGTTTGTGACCATTGGGTGACGTTCTCAATTTGCTCCAATATGCGACACGTCACATTTAACAGCTCTATACAACGAGTTTTTGTGCCGTACAGCACAAGAGGATATTTGAGATATTGTATTACTAGTTACTGGTGATAAGAATAACTGAAGAGAATGAGTACACGGAAACCAGGGCTGGTTGAAAACTCATTTGATCTGAACGTCTTCGACACGAGCTCTGGTAATTAAAAGTATCACAACCCTCGATAACAATGATTCTGGAGAAGAACATGAAGAAGACTCTACTTACCCTTACTGCTGCCTCTGTACTACTTGCTTTTGGTGCAAATGCAAGAACACTCACTCTTGGCCATGCGATGAATGTTGAAAGTGCCGCTCACGCTGGTATGACGATATTTGCTGAAAAGGTTAAGGAAAAATCCAACGGCGAGATGAGCGTTAAGATTTTCCCGAATGGTATGCTAGGTTCTGAGCGTGATCAGGCTGAGCAAGTGGTTACTGGTGCTATTGATATGGCGAAGATCAATGGCTCGCTTGCTGAATCTTTTGAACCAACCTACAAAGCGATTTCAATTCCATTCCTATTCCGCAGTGCAGACCATATGCATGAGTTTATCCGCAGTGACGCAGCGGAAAAAATGCTGCAATCAAGTCAAGGTAAAGGCTTCGTTGGTTTGACATTCTATGACTCTGGCTCACGCAGTTTTTACAGCTCTAAACCAATCAAAACCCCAGAAGACCTAGCGGGTCTGAAAGTTCGAGTCCCAGAGTCTCCAACCATGATGGAAATGATTCGACTACTTGGTGCGAGAGCGACTCCAGTACCGTTCACGGAGGTGTATACCGCGCTTCAACAAGGCGTGATTGACGCCGCAGAGAATAACATCTCGAGTCTGGTTGAAATGAAGCACTCAGAAGTAGCGAAGTTCTACTCTATGGACCAACACATGATTACGCCTGACTTGATCATGATCTCTGAAACGACTTGGGGCAGCTTGAATGAAGACGAGAAGAAAATTGTCAAAGAAGCGGCTTTGGAATCAATGGAAGAAGAGATCAAAATTTGGGCTGAAATCGACACCCGTAATATGGAAGTGGCGAAAGATCTAGGCGTGACATTTGTCGACGTTGAGAAGGAGCAGTTTGTCGAGAAAGTGAAGCCTATGATCACTACTGCAAAACAAGATCCTGTCCTTAATTACTACATCGAAGCAATTGAAGCTCTGTAATGATAAACCAGCAGTAACAGCTTTCCTTCCTCGGAAGGAAAGCTCATTTGGGCTTAAAGGAAGTTGCTCTTATGTACAGAACTATTCATAACGTAAAACACCTGATAGACAAGGGTGTTCTTTGCTTCTGCGGTGTCGCTATCGTCACGCTTGTGATTACGGTAACGTGGCAAGTTTTCAGCCGATATGTTTTAAACGACCCAAGTTCTTTTACCGATGAGTTAGCTCGCTATACCATGATCTGGTTTGGTCTGTTTGGAGCGAGTTATTTGTTCGGAAAAAATGGCCATTTAGCCATCACTCTTTTCATCGGTTCGATCAATAAAAAATACCGTAAGTATGGCTATTTGTTCATTAACTTAGTGGCATTGGTTTTCATCAATCTTGCGATGATTAAAGGTGGCTTGCAACTGATTAGTCGTACCATGATGCAATTCTCTCCTGCATTGCAAATCCCAATGGCATACGTCTACTTTATTTTGCCAATCTCGGGTGTACTCATGTCTATCTACATCGTTTTGAACACACTTGAACTATTCACCATCGAAGAAACTGCAGAGAGAGGGTAGGCAATGGATATTTCAATTGGTTTTTGGCTGTTATGCCTCTTTATGTTGATGATCGCGCTGAGTATCCCTATCGCGATCGCAATAGCGATGTCTTCTCTTGTGATTATGTGCACCATTTTGCCGACCAATGTTGCTTTTATGACGGCAGGGCAAAAGATAATCACCGGTATCGACAGTTTTAGCTTATTGGCGATACCTTTCTTTATTCTTGCCGGAAACATCATGAACCGAGGGGGAATTGCGACGCGTTTAGTCGACTTTGCAAAACTCTTAGTTGGTAGCATGCCTGGCTCACTTTCCCACGTGAACGTTATTGCGAATATGCTGTTTGGATCGGTATCCGGTTCCGCTGTTGCAGCGGCGGCGGCAGTAGGGAAAACCTTGGAACCAGAGCTTGAGAAAGAGGGCTATGATCGCTCTTTTTCAACGGCAGTGAATGTTGCGTCTTGTCCATCAGGTCTTTTGATTCCTCCTAGTAACTCTTTGATTGTTTTCTCTGTGGTGAGCGGGGGAACATCGATTGCTGCCCTGTTCATCGCAGGTTACGTACCCGGTATTTTGATGGGATTGAGTTGTATGGTGGTGGCTTATTTCATTGCAAAGAAACGCGGTTATCGAGCGGAAACTCGCAAGATATCGGTAAAAGAAGCGCTGACCACGACTTGGCGTGCTATCCCTAGCCTTGGTCTTGTGATAGTGGTTATCGGCGGCATCATTGGTGGTGTGTTTACTGCAACGGAAGGCGCGTGTATCGCGGTGCTGTACGCGTTTTTCCTTGCCCTTTCGTATCGTAATTTGAACATTCCAACGTTGAAAACCATTTGTGTCGAAACGGCTGAAATTACCGGCATTATGTTGTTCTTGATTGGCGCCTCTACCATCATGTCTTGGGCAATGGCATTTACTGGTCTGCCAAGCATGATAAGTGAATGGATGCTGTCGATTTCGGATAATCCAATCATTATCTTTATTTTGATGAATGTGATCTTGCTAATCGTCGGCATGTTTATGGACTTAACGCCTGCGGTATTGATATTTACACCGATCTTTATGCCGATTGCGACCCAATTAGGGATGCACCCAATCCACTTTGCCATGATGATAATCTTCAATCTATGCATCGGCATCGCCACGCCTCCAGTTGGTACGGCTTTGTTCGTGGGTTGTAGCGTTAGTGGGGCAAAAATAGAGAGTGTGATTAAGTCCATCTTGCCGTTCTGTGCAGTATTGATTGTGACCTTGTTGGCCATTACGTTCATTCCAGAAATCAGTTTGGCACTGCCAAGGGCATTTGGATTGATCAACTAATACCAAACAAATACTCTGAAGTGATTGTTCTAGAGATCGAAACTTTGTTGAACCATCGTTAGACACCTGCTCTAATACCACCTTATGTTTCAAGCCAGATTTGCATTAGCAGATCTGGCTTTGTTCACTTTGTAAGGTTTATCCATCATGTCTTTTCGTTCTCTTTCATTACGCGCTGAGTTGATTCAAGCCCTCCCTAAAAACGTTACTAAGCCAACGGATATCCAAACATTAGCGATACCTGCGCTGCTGAAGAACGATGATGTGATTGCGATGGCAAATACAGGCAGTGGTAAGACGTTGGCCTACGGATTACCTATCCTGCAATTGTTAAAAACTCAACAAGCTGATGAATCGAGTCTCCGAGCCTTGGTGTTGGTACCAACACGCGAGCTGGCTATGCAAGTCACGAATGCATTATCTGATGTCGCATCGGCTTTGGCGTTAAACGTTTTAAGTTTATGTGGTGGTATCGATAAAGAGGATCAGAAACAACAACTGTTGAACCAACCAGAGGTTGTGGTTGCTACGGCGGGGCGTTTGTTGGATTTGGTTAATGAAGGTGTTGTGAATCTTTCCAAGGTTCAGCATTTGGTGTTGGATGAAGCGGATCGATTGTTGGATATGGGATTCTGGAACGATGTTCGAACCATAGCTGAGCAAACCTCTAAATCGCGTCAAACCGCGATGTTCTCTGCAACGTTCTCACAAGAGCTAAAAGAAAAAGCTCAATTGCTGCTAAACAATCCACAGCAGATTACTGCTCATCAAGAAAACAGTGTGAACCAAAAGGTCGCAGAAACTCTATATTTAGTGAACAAAGGTAGTAAGCCTAATGCTCTAATTGCTCTGATCGAGCAATATCAATGGAAGCAAGCTTTAGTGTTCATTGGAGCGAAAGACAATGCAGATAAGCTCACTAAAAAGCTGACCAAAGTAGGCGTGGCAACGGCAGCACTGCATGGCAATAAATCCCAGGATGAGCGTGAACAGACCTTAGAGGATTTCAAATCTGGCAAGATCAATGTGTTGATTGCGACCGATCTGCTGGCCCGAGGTATTGATATAAAACAATTGCCAGTAGTGGTGAACTATGAACTACCAGCGTATGCGGAAACGTATGTTCATCGTGTTGGTCGTACCGCTCGGGCAGGCAAGCAGGGTATTGCGTTATCTTTGGTATGTCATGCCGAGATGGATGCTCTTAACGCGATTCGCACATTGACTGAGCGAGAGCTTCCGGTCAATGAACTAGAGGGTTTTCCAGTGACTGACAAACCTTCAACGGGCGAGAGTAAACGCGCTCCACGTGACAAAAAGGCAAATCGTCGTACTCAGAATAAGAAGAGTATCAAGCAGTTTCAAGGTAAGAGTAAAAGAACGAATAGGGGTGATAAGTAATGCTGAATAAGTTTAAAGCCGTCATCCCAGGGTTTGATGTGAATGCCCTAGTTAAGAGCTTAAAAGATTCACTCAGCGAACTGACTGCTGATGATTTAACACCACGAAGCACACCATCTTGTGAGCTGATAAAGGTACGAGAAGGCAGTTTACCTGCCGTATTCGTCATCAATGGATTCATGAGCGAAAAAGAAGAGTCGGCGCAAGATTGGCTTGAAGTCGTTGATAACCTCTATCCCGACAATCAAGTTATTCAGGTCAAGTGGAAGGCGGGCAACCTCAAAGATATGATCTTTGATAAGGGTGTTGTTCCAATTATCCCGACAGGGCACGGAAAAATAGGCTTTGCCGCTATGCTGATGGCGCGTAGCAACTTATTAGGCATGATCGCGACAGCCGGTGCTTATCTGGTCGACAAAGTGATGGGACATTGGAAAACTTCGTTCAACGAAACCCGCCACGTTGCGCTCGCATTATCAAGCTACCTAGAGCAGCATAAAGAGTTCGAGAACTGTATTCTTATGGGGCACTCTCTCGGTGGGCGTATTGTTCGACATACCCTCAATGAACTAACAACACCAAATTTAGTGTCAGTAGCGTATGTATTTGCAGGAGCGGTATCCAGTGAAGATGAGCAATGGGAAGAGTTGCTCGAAAAGCATTCAGATCTTAAATTGATCAACTGTATGTCGACCAAAGATTACGTGCTTAGGAGCGTCTACAAAGCAGGCACTCTATGGAACCATGAGCCTGCCGGGCTGACTCCGGTTATGGACGAGCATGAGCACACACTGAACCTTGATGTCACTGAGTATGCTTCTGGTCATACTAAGTTTAAGCAACAAGAGTTAGGAAACTTTCTTAAGTCTGAGCTTGCTATGCTTGATGAAGACAAGTTAAAGCTGCTGCACTTACGTAAATAAGGTCTGAACAAACATCCCCTACAGCAACCGCCTTTTGGCGGTTGTTTGGTATTTGTTTTTTGATATTTGTTTTTTGGTAAGTGTTGTTAGGTATCACCTATCAAAGTAATAAAAATAATCGAATATCACCTATTGTTCGCACTCATTATTATAGAGGAAGGTTTTAAGTAAACGAGTAGCAGAAATGAGTAGTACAGCGTTAGTGGTTGAAGGTGGAGCAATGCGAGGTATCTTCGCCGCAGGAGTCATGGACGCCTTTATTGAACAAGAACACCAACCCTTTGATTTTGCGATTGGTGTGTCCGCTGGTGCTTCAAACTTGCTTGGCTACTTGTCCAAACAGAAGAAGCGCAGTTACCAGATCATTACTCAGCTCGGTGTATCGAAGGAGTTCTATAATCTAGGTCGCTTTGCTAAAGGTGGTAACCTTACTGACGTAAGATGGCTGAGCGATACTTCGCTGCAGGCCTTTCCGCTAGATTCCAAAACTCTCTTCAATAATATCCCGTTCTACGCAGCGACCACGGATATTGAATCTGGGTTGGCGAATTACTTTCGAGTAACGCCAGACAACATGCCAGATGTGATGGAGGCAACCACAGCACTGCCTGTCGCGTACAAGCAAACACCTTGTTTTTCGGGCGGCTGCTACACTGATGGCGCGGTAGCGGATTCTATTCCAGTGAAAGAAGCGTATCGCCGTGGGGCTCGCGATATCACAGTGATCTTGTCTCACCCATTGAGCTACAACATGCCAGAGTCATCAAGCCATTGGATCATGAAGCGTCTTTTATCTGATAACCCGAAAGTCGCGGAAACATTAAAGACACGTGCGACTCGGTATAACGAAGCGTTGGAGTTTATCCGTTTCCCACCAAGTGACGCTAAGATTCGAGTGATCGCGCCACCAGAAGACTTCCCGGTTAAGCGCCTCACGCGAAATCGTTCGTTGCTCGACATCGGTTATTTGATGGGGCTAGAAGCCGGTAACCAACACGTTGCTAATCGACAAGGGACGGATAGTTTCACCCCGGAAGAGTGTTCAGCTTGCTATGGGTAAATGAGAGCCGAACCGGTATTTTTTTTAACTAAAAGTTATGTACTCTATCGCCACATTAACTACAGGTTGTAAGTGTCTGCATTGATGATGACTTTCGCTCATGCCTGTAGATTGAGTTGTGCATGCCCAAGTAACTGGCGAAGAGTAGAGTATGAAGAATACAGATTTTAGTTTAATTCCTTATTTCATCGTGATGATGGACGAACTATCGATTTCGAACACCGCTAAGCGATTTGGTGTTTCTCAGCCTGCGGTCAGTAAAGCATTGCGTCGACTCAAGGAAACATATAATGACCCGCTGTTTATCAAGACTAAGGAGGGGTATCGTCCAAGCAGTTTCTGCAACGATATCTATCCGCAAATCAAGCTGGCTTATGACTCGTTTGAATCGACGTTTCCAGAAAAGAAAAAGTTCGACCCATCAAAGCTTGAGCGTTCATTTAATGTCGCGTGTATCAGTGGGGCGGTGTATTCGGTTATGAAGCAAGTCTCGGATTCTCTGTATCATGAAACGCCTCATCTCGGGATTAATATCGACCCTCTGTATACCGGCGATATCGTGATGGATTTACGACAGCATCGTTATGACCTGTGTATCTCCCATTCGCCAACGATTAACCCTGCTATTGAATGTGCTGAGTTGACCGAAGAGCCAATGGTGGTAGCGTTTGACCAAAGCCACCCACGCCTAAAAGACAAGATTTCTTTGGATGAGTTTTTGGCGGAAAATCATGTTCTACACAGTATGTGGAACAGTGATGATTCCCCTCTGGGCATCGCATCGACTTACGCTCATAAACGTAAGGTTGCTCGAAAAGCCCCAGGGGCATTAGAGATGCTGAATATGGTGCATGGCACAGATATGATCTGCATCACCCCGATGTCGGTATTAGAAACCGTGAATGCTGCGAATAACTTTCGATTTGCGCCACTGCCGTTTGAATCTAACTTAGGAAGAAGTTATTTGCTTTGGCATAAGAGCCGAAATACCGATTCCGCGCATCAGTGGTTTAGAAACAAGATTATTAAAGTGTCAGAAAAAAAGCCCCAGTGGGGCTTTAATTCGTAGGCTAGGTTCTCATTTTACTGAGCGCCTTGCTGCTGCATTTTTTGCATTATCTTCTGCATTTTCAGCGTGTTGTAGTTGATGGTTGCCGCGCTGAAGCCAGAGCCTTGTTGCATTGGGTAGCCATCAAGTGTCGATAGGAATTTACCCACTTCTTGAGACATTGGAACAAATAGCCACATGTTGTCGATCATCCAGCGAGTGTACATGCCAGATTCTTTCGCTGCGGTTTCAAACGGGTCCATACGTAGGTTCGTAATTGAAGCCCATGCTGGAGCTTGGCGAACGGCTGATTGCATGTCACCTTCCATCATTGCAAAGCTTGCTTTCCAATCGTTCCAACGAACGGCGTTTAGCTCACCATTTGCAGAGAAGTACATGATGGTTTCACGAGGACCTTTTTCTTCTTTGCCTTCAAAGTAAGGTTTGAAGTTAGAGCCATCTAGGTGAACACGCCACTCTTTGTTGTTAAGCGTCGTACCTTCTTTTAGCTCTTCAACGATGTCGTCGTTACCTGCAGCCGCTGCCAGTGTTGGTAGCCAGTCTTCTTGAGACATGATTGCGTTAACTGCTGAACCAGGTTCGATAACGCCAGGCCATTTCACGATTTGTGGAACGCGCATACCACCTTCATAAGTAGTGCCTTTCTCGCCGTGGAATGGAGAAGTACCGCCGTCAGGCCATGTGAATTTCTCTGCACCGTTGTCCGTAGATAGGATAACGATGGTGTTGTCTGCGACTTCTAGACGATCGATCGTATCCAGTAGAACACCGATGTTATCATCAAGTTGACGCATACCGTCGGCGTAGATACCTTGGCCTGTGATGCCATCGTAGTGGTCGTTCAGACGAGTCCATACGTGCATACGCGTTGAGTTGTACCATACGAAGAAAGGCTTATCTTCTTTCACAGATTTCTCCATGAACGTCACTGCCGCTTCAGTAAAGTCTTCGTCGATTGTTTCCATACGAGAACGTGTTAGTGGACCCGTATCTTCAATTTTGCCGTCAGCTGTTGCTTTGATAACACCACGAGGGCCGTATTGCTTACGGAACTCTGGGTCTTTCGGGTAGAAGTATGTTTCTGGCTCTTCTTCCGCATTTAGGTGGTAAAGGTTGCCGAAGAATTCGTCAAAACCGTGGTTAGTTGGAAGGTGCTTATCTTGGTCACCTAGGTGGTTCTTACCAAACTGAGCGGTCGCGTAACCTTCTTGCTTCAGTGTGTCACCGATTGTTGGGGCCCAATCAGGAATACCGTGCTGAGAGCCAGGCATACCGATAGTCAATAGACCCGTACGGAAAGGGTGTTGGCCTGTAATGAATGCAGCACGGCCAGCAGTACAAGATTGCTGTGCGTACATGTCTGTGAAGATTGCGCCATCGTGTGCAATTCGATCAATGTTTGGTGTTTCGTAACCCATCATGCCACGGTTGTATGCGCTAGTGTTGTAGAAACCTAGGTCATCCGCCCAAATAGCAAGAATGTTTGGTTGGTCTGCTGCTGCAACACCTTGAGCAACGCTTAATGTTGCTAAAGCCAGTGTTGTTTTAGTTATATTGTTCAATGAACTGTCCTCTCGTTTCACTCTAAATCTTTACCGACTCACAGTAACAAAGTGTTCGAAACTTCGAGGACTACAGGGTATGAATATAAGTTAACTAGCTACCATTTATATAACCAATATTTTGGTTCATTGCGTCTCAATCCTTCACTTTTGCTATTGATGTTGGAGAAGATTTACTCGCGGGCCGATTAGAGAGGATATTGGTTGATTGTCAGATACCACTGACCGAAATGTGGTTGGTATTGCCGAGTCGTCAGTTAATCTCTCCGGCGATCCGATTGATCCGTGATGAACTCAAATCGACCATCAATCAGCTTCGCTCCCGTTTAATTGAACATGAGCTAGTATCTGAACATGAGTGGCCGCTGGATGATTAACAGTAGTCATTTATCCCAGTAGGGTGGGTTGCCATAGTAGTCAGAGAAGTAATCGATAAACGCACGAACTTTGGGGGCAAGTAGACGAGAACTCGGATATACCGCCCAAATAGCCGCTTCATCAACCAATGGATAGTTATCCAAAATGGTCACCAGTGTCCCTTCCTTAAGGTGCTGGTAGGCAATCCACGTGGCACACATCGCTATGCCCAGGCCATCAACAGCGGCATCTCTCACAGCCTCACCATGATCGACTTTAATCTTACCCTTCACTTTGACATTTTGAGTGCCGTAAGGGGTCGTATATGTCCAAGAATCCAAGCCTGTTTGGTTGATGCATAGGTGATTCTTAAGGTCGGATGGAGATTTAGGCTCACCATATTTTTCAATGTATTCTGGAGAGGCGCACATGATGCGTTTATCCGTTGCTAGTTTCTTAGCAATCAGAGTTGAGTCTTTCAGTTCGGCGTTACGAATCGCCACATCGAATCCACCTTCAATTAAATCTACCATTGAGTCTGTTAGGCGAATATCGATGGACAAATCTGGGTACTGAGCGAGAAACCCCTTGAGCGCAGGCATTAAGTGCATGCGACCAAAAGAGGCTGGTGCGCTAATACGCAATGTCCCCTTTGGACAGGCTTTACCTGAACCAACAGATGATTTTGCCGCATCAACACTGTGAATGATTTCTTCTGCATAAGGTAGTAAGGCTTCGCCCTCTTCGGTGAGAGAGACCTTGCGCGTCGTTCGGTGAATAAGCCGCGCCCCCATGCTCTCTTCTAGCTTGCTGATGTGCATGCTTGCCACAGGTGCAGATAAGCCAAGCTCTTTACCCGCTTGGCTAATATTGTGCGTCGAAGCCACTCGGACAAATAGACGGAGGTGCTCTATATTCACTGATAAATATCCTTATGCTTCAACGAGTTTTGTTATCGCAGCCGTGCGATTGGTATGGATTTTGAGCCTGTGCCAAGCATATACGCCAGCCAGTGTGTTCGCAATGGTGGCAGCATAAACAACGTGTAAGATATTGCCCGTTGAGGCACCGATCCAAATAGCAGGAACATACAGCGCTATCAATCGAACCATAGAAACGAGCAACGCTTGGCGCGGTGCTCCGAGCGCATTAAATACTGAAACGACCAGCATACATAGCCCTAGCGGTGCGTAACTAAATGGAATCACCCACAGTGCGACTGCAAACCAATCTTGGATTTGAGCTTCTGAGCTGATAAGTGGAATGATCAGCTTGGCACTGCCTGCCAACACCAATGCCATTGCTGTATGGAAAATCAATAAAAATTTAGCGGTGGTGATCAATAGTGCATTGATCTTTGAGTGCTGTTTCTGACCTAGGTAGCGACCAATCATTGGTGGAACCGACATCGTCAGTGCGAGAGTGAACACCAATAAAAAGCTCTCCATACGTGATAGTAAGCTCCAAAAAGCAATGGAGTCGGTACTGATGCGTGAGACTAACACCATACAGATAAATGCACTGACCGAAGGCAGGAGCTGATTAATGATGGTATTCGCGCTCATTCGAGCGAGTTCTACTAGGTAACTCCAGGTCTTAAAGCACTTTGCAAGCGAACCAAACCAAGCTAGTTTTTTCGCTTTGATCACCATGTAGATGACACAAGTTAGATAACCCATTGTTGAGGCGATAGCGGCGCCAATAATGCCTAAGTCAAAGGTAAAGATGAGTAGTGGGTCGAGAATCAAGTTGATGATACTGGCGAGCAAAAACATGTTACCCGTTGTCTTGGTATCTTCATTGGCACGATAAACACAGCTCAATAGATACAGCGCCGCAACCGAAGTTGCACTTAACAACCAAACCGGCCAATAAACATTGAAAATCGTTTGCAATGTTTGAAAGTGATCGAGCGTGACGTCACTGGTGACAAAGGTGGTGAGAATAGAGCTTCTTGAAAGCCATAAGCCCAAGCAAATCAAAGCCACAATACCGGTACCGACCAATGCAGTGATGGTTGCAAGCGCTTTGGACTTGTCGCTTTCTCCAGCACCACAAGCTCGTGAAATTAACGATGTTGCAGCAACACCGATTCCCACTTGTACTCCAATTAATGCGGTTTGAAATGGCAAGGTAATACCGTGTACCGCAAGCTCATCTATCCCTAACATGCCGATAAAAATCGAGTCCACAAGCTGCACCAACATAATAGCAAACATACCGACGGTCAGCGGTAGTGTTCTTTCGATGACAAGCTTTAGGGTGGGTGATATGCATGACATGACAGGCGGTTACCTTAGATGTGAGATACAGGGATGGAAATCGAAAGAGGCCTACTGGGTAGGCCTCAAAACACCAACTTAGGAGGAGTTAGATGTTCACCACTACCTTGCCAATCGCTTGACCGCTCGCAAGTCGAGCGTGTGCATCTCCAGCTTGCTCTAAGCTGAACTCTTGGTTATCTAGAACCGGCTTTAGACCACCGACTTCAACGATCTCCGCTAACGCTTTTAAGATCTTACCGTGTTCTGCGCGACCGACGTTGTAAATCATTGGTAACAGCATGAATACCACGTGAAGTGATTGGCCTTTCATGTGTACCATGGTCAGGTCTTGTTCATGCATCGAAAGCGTTGTAGCGATTTGGCCGTTAAGTTTTGTTGCCTCGATAGAGTTGTTAAGGTTTGCACCACCCACCGAGTCAAATACCACATCAAAACCAACACCAGACGTGTATTTTTCCACGTAATCAGCGACAGACTCAGAAGTGTAATCAATCGCGGTTGCACCTAGCTCGCTAATTAGGTCAACTTTCTCGCCTGCCGTACCCGTCGCGTATACCTCGGCACCAAAGTGTTTTGCTACTTGCAGAGCAACATGACCTACACCGCCCGCACCACCGTGTACCAATACTTTTTGACCCGCTTTTACACCAGCACGCACTAGGCCTTCATAAGCAGTGATACCAACCAGAGGGAGTGCAGCTGCTTCACGCATTGAGATATTCTTTGGTTTGTGCGCAATCAGATCAGCATCCGCAGTCATGTATTCCGCAAGTGAACCTTGCAGATCACCTAGGCCACCCGCACAACCATATACTTCATCACCGATGGCATATTCGGTTACACTTTCGCCTACAGCCTCAACGGTACCCGCGAAGTCCATACCAAGAACCCCCGGTAGTTGAGGATGGAATGGCAGGGCTTCACCCATTTCACGGAGCATCATATCGATTGTGTTGACACTTGATGCCGCTACCTTAACAAGCACGTGACCAGCTTTTACTTCTGGCTTTGTAATCTCTGCTGATTCAAATACTTCTGTACCACCGAACTTGCGAATAACTGTAGCTTTCATAGGAGTTAACCTCTGTATTGTCTTGTGATGTGTTGCGATTTGTATGGCTTCAGTATAGGCAAGATTTTGAGTTTGATAATGGGGGTAAAGGCTGAATCAGTTTTAAGATTTTCTTTATAATAACGGGCTTCTATTATTCAAACTTTCTAAATCGACTTTCGTTGTTTGATTCTCAGTTAGGGAAGTTTATTTCCTAAATTGAAGGTAAAGTGGACTAAATTAACCGCATTATTTAGATATGTTTAACACTGACTTCAGATTAATCGATATTATCAACCACAGGACACATCGTTAGACTCTGCGGCTCGAAATTCAACACTGAGCTGAGGAGCTTATAATGCACTACGAAGGTAAAATTTACCGTCCTTGGATGGAAGCAGAGAGTGTTCTGATTCAAACCACATTGGGCTGCAGCAACAACCAGTGTACGTTCTGCACCATGTTTGATGACAAGCGCTTTAAGGTGCGAGAACTTGAAGACATCTTTAAAGATATCGCGGAAGCGCGTGCTATCTATCCTAAGGTTGAATCCATCTTCTTGATTGACGGTAACGTGATGGCGATGCGCACAGAAAAGTTATTGGCGATTCTTGACCAAATTAAAGTGACTTTCCCAGAGTTAAAGCATCTGGCTCTCTACTCTGGCTTTAATGATTTTCGTCGTAAAAGTATTGCGGAGTTAAAAGAGCTTCGAGATGCTGGCTTGACCACAGCATACTCAGGATTGGAATCGGGCGACCCTATCGTGCTTGAGCGAATTAAAAAAGGGATGACGCGTGAGCATGCGATTCAAGGTATGGAAATGGCAAGAGAAGCGAACATACAAGTATTGGCCTCTTTCATTTTTGGATTAGGCGGCAAAGAGCGCTCACGAGAACACGCAGAGAATACAACCAGCTTGCTGAATATCATGCGACCGGATGCGATTGCGCCAATGGCACTTGCTATCCAGCCTGGTAGCCAATTGGAGCGTGAAGTGAATGCGGGTGAGTTTATTCTGCCTACGCCACTGCAAATCCTTGAGGAAGAAAAATATCTTCTTGAAAATATGGATGATTTTCCATGTTTCTACTGGGGAGATCATGGCAACAACATCGCGACGATGCGCGGTATTTGGCCAGAGGCACGCAAGCCATTTCTAGATAATATCAATAAGCATATTGCTCACAACCCAATGGCGAAAAAGAACGTTATCGAAACTTACGCCTGGTAGCTAAGCTTAATCATTACGGTAAGTTGCTTTTGTTTTAATCTTCTTGGACAAAGGCAACTTGCATGACCTAGGTCACAGACCCTAGGGCGTGTTGATCTTTCGCGGTTAAATTTTGTTCGAGATAAAAGGGTTTTAATCGCGGCGAGAGGTTTGCAGCCTAGTCATTCTAAGCAAAGTCCTCTCAACAAAGAGTAAAACGCTTTTAGCCGAACCCTTCGGGCAGCGTTTGTGAGTCCTTTCTACTGCGTTATCGGCTTCTCGTGTAGGCTAGCTACACGTCGTAGCCTCTGCCTTGTATAAAGAACCCACAAACTGCTGCAAAAATCAGCTCGAAAGGTCAACACGCCCTAGTACACATTTCAAAATAAACAATTTATTTTTCATTAATACTGTTTGTAAATATCACTGATTGTTAAGGGAAAGTTAAAGCGATAGTGTGTTCTGCGTTAACACAGTCTACACGACTCATTTCAATGATATTTACGGAGAGTTTATTATGAAATACGCAGGTTTTCAGACATTTACAACCGTTCAGCAAGACGGAATCCTTACGGTTACGTTTGATTTTGGAACGGTAAATGTTCAAGGACAAGAAATGCTCGCAGACTTAAATAGCCTGGCAATGAGACTAGAGCGCGACCGTGAAACTAAAGTGGTTGTCTTCCAATCAGCAAACCCTGAGGTTTGGGTTTGTCATTATGATACTGAGCTATTAAAAGACATGTCTACCGAGGCTGTTTCTCGCGAAGAAGCACAACTGCTAGACCTACAGTCTGTATGTGAACGAATCAGTAAAGTACCTCAGGCAACGATTGCTAAGCTCGAAGGTTTTGCACGTGGAGGCGGCCATGAGCTTGCATTGGCGTTAGATATGCGATTCGCTGCCCGTGGTAAGTTCAAGTTTATGCAGATGGAAGTTGGAATGGGTATCTTACCGTGTGGTGGTGGTGCATCACGCATGGCTCGCCAGGTTGGTTTGGGTCGTGCACTAGAAATCGTACTGAGTGCTCGTGATTTTGATGCAGATGAAGCTGAAGCTTATGGCACAATCAACAAGGCTCTAGAGCCTGATGAGATTGGTCCTTATGTCGATGCTCTCGCGCAGCGTATCTCTAAGTTCCCTGCAGAATCCATCAACGTTTGTAAGCAAATGGTTTACGAATCGATAGATAAGCCGATTGATGAAGCACTGAAAGCTGAAGCTTATTGGCTATATCAAGCAACAAGCAAAACAGCAGCAGTCAAGCGCTTCCAGATTGCTGATGACCAAGGCCTAGAGCACGATATGGAAAACCAGCGTAACTGGGAAGACCTAGTGATGAAGGTTCAAGATATCAATTAATTCATTATTTGAATGTGAAAAGCTCCTGAAATCAGGAGCTTTTTTGTTGGTTGAACCTAGGAAATAACTCTTCGTTTTTTGACGTCTGGTTTTACTATCTGAAGCTCGTTCCTATTACTAGGTAGAATGAATCGTATCCTTGCTCCGTTCTCCCATAGCTGAACATCATTGGGCCTATTGGAGAGTCGACCCCTGCGAATACGGAACCCGCGACAAACATCGGGATATCAGAAGGGTCAATGTCTGGATCGGACCAAACACCACCATATTCCAGTGAGCCCCCAACATAAAATGGGGACGAGAATAAGCCGAAATCATTGTCAAACCAACGGTAGCGATAGACCATACTAGTGAAGAACTTATTCTGTCCGAGTAGGCTATTCCTCGGCACACCAGAAAGGTTCAAGAACCCACCAAGCTCTTTTGGTTCAACAGGGAAAAAAGCGTTGTCATTGATGAACAACTCAAGGTCGAGGTTTCCGACTAGCGTGTGCTTGTCATATGAGTGGGCTGTTTTTGCGCTGAAGTCGATTTCATAACTCGTATCATCGTCAAAGGTGTCGTCAACGATACTGTTGGGCTCATGCTCCCCTGTATCGTATGAAACTCTGTATTCGGCATCGATATAGTGCCCTTTTGTTGGGAAACTATAGTGATCTAGCGTGTCTAGTTTGTAGCCTGCAAAACCAGCATATCTTTGGAAGGTAAAGGGTTTTATCGTGTTGTCATATTCAATATCGTTGTAGCCATCGGTAAAACGAAAACCAAGTTTGAACTCTGTCCACAGCTCACGTTGGTACCCTAGACCTAACTCAACGACGGTGCTTTGGTAATCAGCGGGCACCGAAAACTCACTTGCATCGAGCCCAATATCTTCGAAACCAGTTAACGGTATCGTTCGCTTACGATCTTCGTAACTTATGGATGTTTCGTAAAACACTTTTTGGTTCGAGGATATAGGGGAGTACCATGCAACTTTCGCAAACTTATCAGTACCAAGCTCATAGCTTGTCCTCAACTCTCCACCGGTATCCGTTAAGCCTGTAAAGTTCGCCGTTAAGCCAATGGCATACTGACTATCCGTTGTAAAATCATCTTCGAGGAAAAATCGAAAGTCGAGGTAATTCGGTCCCCAGGATTTTTCGTCGACGCTAAACTCAACAACGGTGGCATCATTGCCCCCCATCTTTTGGTGTTTATAAGAGACACGTTCAAAGCGATCTAAGGCGTACAGTTCTTCTACTTGCTTTTCTAGCTTCTGAGTATTGTGAACTTGGTTTGGCTCAAGGGTGATCATTTCTGACAAGGTTTTGTCATCATAATGAGTATTATTGTCGATAGTGACTGCATTGACGGTAAGCTGATCACCGTAATGTAGGAGGCTTTGTGCTTGCTGTTTTTTATCGATGTAGATTTGGTAATCAGATCCGTTCAACGACAAATGCTGCAATTGCTCCTTGAGTTGGATTGCAGCTTGATAGCCCTTGTCATAAGCATCTCCCATTTTATCAAACTCGGTTGTTTCCATGCTGCCGACATCTGGACGGATGTAGATGTCTTGCTCGGTTAACAGCGCCGCTTGCTCTTGGGTCGTACGACGCACGATGTAGTTAGATAATTGGTTTGCAACAGTAAATAGGTCGGTTAACTGTTCTTTGGTTTGATAATCGGTGCTGATATCGATAGCGATAACTACATCTGCTCCCATCTCTTTTGCTAGATCGACAGGCATGTTGTTGGTGACACCACCGTCAACCAATAAACGATCCTGCAGTTCGTAAGGAGGCAGGACTCCGGGCACGGACATACTTGCCATCATGGCATCAACCAGATAGCCATCCTCAATGATGACTTGTTCAAGAGTAACAATATCTGTTGCCATAGCTCGATAACGAATAGGAAAGTCATCGAATGAGTTCACGCGTCCAACATTTCCAGTCGATTCACGCAAAATAGCGAGCATGTTTTGCCCTTGAACCACGCCACTAGGCACCGTGATACCCGTTGAGGACAGCCCAAAATCAGTGCGAATTTGATACCTGTCTTCTATTTCTTTGTTCCGAATCCGTCTTTGGCTGCGGCTGACTCGGTCGATGTAGCCTGAGTTCCAATCAACGCTGTATATGAAGCCCTCAAGTTCATCTGCGCTCATGCCGGTGGAATAGAGTCCGCCAAAGTAGGCCCCCATACTCGCGCCCGTAATGATATCAACGGGTATCTGCATCTCTTCTAAGGCTTTTAGGACTCCGACATGAGCAGCGCCTTTGGCACCGCCACCGGCAAGAACAACAGCGATGGTCGGTCTTTTGTCTTGCGATGAATCTTGGGCGAAAGTCCAGCTTGAAAGCAAGAGTCCAAGCAGTAAAACAGTGAGTTGAGAAAGCAGTTTATTAGGCATGTTAGTATCTCAAAGGTGGTCTAAGTGGCGATAGCCATAGATCAAAAGGCAAGGGGCGATAGGTTACATTGATGTAGTCTATCGAAAGTCGCAGGGTAAGAGGTAGCGTTAAGTTTGATAAACACTTTCAATAGATATTTAACAATACAGGGGCTTAGCAATGTGCTGCTAATGAATGAAATAGTATAAGAGATGAATCAAATAGTATAAGAGAGCCACATTGGTAGAAATGTGGCTCTTTTTCTTTTTACTTGTTTCTAAATCGCATATTGGCGATAGAGTCTGTCGACTTGCACTGGCATATCATCAAGCTTTCTGACAACACTTTGTGCTTCGGCTAATGTGCCGTAAGTGATGGCCATATTGAGGTCATCGGTAATCGGGAACTCATTTCCTGAGCTGTCGACCAAATGAATATGCCAGCCAGTGGTGTTGATATCATGGATAATGTGAGCGCTGAGAAAATCATGGCCAGCGACTCTTTCTTTTACCTCTACGATGTTCATAACCCCTCCTTAAACGCAGCGAAAGGAATGAAAAGGTACCAACTTTCGTTAGTACTACTTTGATCATAGCGCGTACGGGTGTGGCTGCAAGCTCATCGACATCTAATAGGTTTTACCTACCAAACTAATAGATACGTTCGATTTCACCTATTCAACGGTTCGGGGCAATATAACCTCAACAGCGCGGGAGAGCGCAATCGAATAAGCAAATTGAGAGAGTAAAATCATGATCAACACACAAATCAAACCATTCAGCGCAACAGCATTTAAAAACGGCGATTTCGTAGAAATCACGGAGCAAGATGTGAAAGGTAAGTGGGCGGTATTTTTCTTCTACCCAGCAGATTTTACTTTCGTATGCCCAACAGAATTAGGTGACCTAGCAGACCACTACGCAGAACTACAAGAGCGCGGTGTTGAGGTTTACTCTGTTTCAACTGACACACATTTCACGCACAAAGCATGGCACGACAGCTCTGACACAATCGGCAAAATCAACTACTACATGGTAGGTGACCAAACGGGCACAATCACGAACAACTTCGGTGTGATGCGTGAAGGCCAAGGTCTTGCAGACCGTGCTACGTTCCTAGTGGACCCAGAAGGTGTGATTCAAGCGATGGAAATCACAGCAGAAGGCATTGGCCGTGATGCTGAAGACCTTATGCGTAAAGTGAAGGCAGCTCAATACGTAGCGGCTAACCCAGGTGAAGTTTGCCCAGCGAAATGGAAAGAAGGTGAAGAGACACTAGCACCATCTCTAGACCTAGTAGGTAAGATTTAATCATTCCTGACTAGAAGCCAGCCCCCTTACTGGCTTCAACCAATACTGCTTTATCGTTTTGCCACTTCATGTATGAAGTGGCTTTTTTGGTTTTGCTTACGCAAAATCAAGATTCGATAGACAAACTATCGATAAATTAAATGATTACTCAACCTGGTCATGGCCAGAAATGTCATTGAAACTGAGAATAAAGAAAACCATGCAGACGAAGATCCTGATCGTAGATGACAAACTTAGTGTCCAGCAGCTTTTAGTCGACTTTCTGACCACTCAAGGTTTTGAAGTCGAGTGTGCTTCAAATGGTTTAGAAGCGATACAGAAGCTTAAACAATTTCAGCCGAACCTCATCTTGCTTGATATCATGATGCCTTTAATGGACGGCTATAAGTTCATTCAGAAGCTGCGAGAAACGAATGAAACGCCTGTCATTGTTATCTCTGCCAAACAGCAAGAAGAAGACATCGTCGCGGGCTTTGAAATGGGTGCAGATGACTACATTGTGAAACCATTTCGCATGATGGAGCTTTTGGTTCGAGTTAAGGCAGTGCTCAAGCGCAGCCATAAAGACTTCTCAGTGAGCAACAAGTTCGAATATGGGCCGCTTATTGTGAATACGCACACCAAAGAGTTCTACTTGTCCAATCAGGTTATTGATGTGACTAAGGCGGAACATGCGCTGCTCACGATGTTAGTGAAGTCTAGAAGTCATGCTGTTCCCAAGGCCGAGATTTCCTGTAATTTGATCGAGCAAGGTTTTAGTGGCGCTGAATCAACGATGAAGATTCATATTCGTAACTTGAGAAACAAACTTGCTCCAATCTCACAAGGACAGGTAGAGATAGAGTCTGTGTTTGGTGTGGGTTATCGATTAAAGGTGTCATGATATGCGCTTTCAGTTAAGACACCAACTAACCGCGACTTACCTACTAGTAAGCTTAATTACTGCTGGGGTCACTTATGCTTGGGTGGTACTCACCTCAGAGCATCGACTGAATGAGCTGACGTTAGAGTATCAAACTCGCGAGATGCAGCAGGAAGTCATCGCTTGGTATAAAGCAGAGCAAAGCTGGGAGGGGTTTGAAGCGTACTTTAAAGAGTTGCATCCACCTCACTTTAAAAAACCAAACTCTACGACAGTGAATAAGCATCCGCTGTATTCAGACCCCAAAGAGGATCCAAGGCCTAAACGACACGGCATTGTAACGGCTGAGAACATCGCGCTTATATCTTACCTTCGCTTCAAGAAGGGAGAATTTATTCCTCCTGCTTATTTCGACCAATCTGAACCGATATATTTAGATGGTAAGCTGATTGCGCGAATCATCCCGCCAGAAGCGACGGGATTAAGCATTAATTCGAGAAACCGTGTTTTCCTAGACAACATCCATAACATTTTGATGTTTGCGATTTTTGTCGGTGTGATTACGTCTTTATTGTTAGGAGTGATACTTTCTCGATGGCTATTGAAGCCATTAGAGCAAATTCATCAGGCAATATCATCGATGGCGAAGGGAAGGCTGAAGCAAAAAGTTAAAGTAAAGGCGAGTAACGAGCTCGGTGAACTCGCCAGTGGATTCAACTCGATGAGCTCCAATATTGCCAAGGCCGATCAGAAAAAACGCCAGCTTACCGCAGATATTACGCACGATTTGAACACACCTATCCAGGTTATTTCAGGCTACATTGAGATGGCGCAGCATGGAGCCATAGAGCTCGACGAAAAACGCCTATCGTTAATTGCTTCGGAGCTTGGCTTAATTGAACGTTTGGTGAAAGACATGAACCTGCTTGCCAAAACCGATACCAAAACTCTTAAGTTGGATATCACTCAAGTGTCTATTTCTGAACTCATGACCAGTGTTCATCATCGATTTGAACCGCGCTGCCATGCAAAAGTGATCTCGCTAGATCTAGACCTTGTCGAACCATTGCCAACACTTGATCTAGACCGAAACAGAATGCTTCAGGTGCTTGGTAACCTTGTCGACAACGCCATTAGACACACGCCTAAGCAGGGCTTAATTTCGTTAACTGCAACCGCGAATGAAGCGTATTGCGAGATCAAAGTGACTGATACGGGTTGTGGTATTGAAGCCGACCAGCTCCCTTATATTTTTGACCGCTTCTATCGTGCTGAAAGTTCGCGTAGTGGCGATGAAGGGAACTCTGGCTTAGGGTTGAGTATCACTAAAGGCCTACTGGAGATGCAAGGTGGTGAAATAAGTGTCAGCTCCGATGGTTTATCTGGAAGTGAATTCACGGTGCGATTGCCGGTTGGAAACTAAAGCAAAAGGGCAGAGTGTTTTACACGCTGCCCTTTGGTTATCGTTTAAGTGGATGGATTACTTAAGATCAAAGCGATCTGCGTTCATTACCTTGTTCCATGCCGCGATGAAGTCTGCAACGAACTTCTCTTTTGCATCATCACAGGCATACACCTCAGCAAGCGCACGCAGTTGAGAGTTAGAACCAAATACTAGGTCAACACGGGTTGCTGTCCACTTCTTCTCACCTGTTGCACGGTCAGTACCAAGGTAAGCGCTCTTGTTCGGGCAAACTGGCTTCCACTCAGTAGACATATCCACTAGGTTTGTGAAGAAGTCATTGCTCAGTACACCCACTTTATCAGTGAACACACCGTGTGCGGTGTTACCGTGGTTTGCACCTAGTACGCGAAGGCCACCAACTAGCACAGTCATTTCTGGCGCTGTTAGCCCTAGAAGTTGCGCTTTATCTAGCAGCATTTCTTCAGCAGGAACCGTAAACAGTTTCTTAGCAAAGTTACGGAAGCCGTCTGCTTCTGGTTCTAGTACCGCGAATGATTCAGCGTCAGTTTCAGCGTCAGTTGCGTCAACACGACCTGCAGTGAATGGGACTTCAACATCAAAGCCTCCATCTTGAGCGGCTTTTTCTATTGCAACGTTACCTGCAAGTACGATTAGGTCAGCCATTGAGATGTTAAAGCTTGCTTTAATCTCTTCAAACTTAGCCAGTACTTTTGTTAGTTGCTCAGGTTGGTTCGCTTCCCAGCCTTGTTGTGGAGCAAGCTGAATACGAGCACCGTTTGCACCGCCACGGAAGTCGGAGCCACGGAATGTAGATGCGCTAGACCATGCAGTGTAAACCAGTTCTGAAACCGTTAGGCCAGAAGCTAGGATCGCTTGTTTAAGGTCAGCAGTATCAGCGTCAGAAAGTGGCGCAAATTCCGCTTTTGGTAGTGGATCTTGCCAGATTAGATCTTCTGCCGGTACTTCTTCACCAACGTAGCGAGCTTTAGGGCCCATATCACGGTGAGTCAGTTTGAACCATGCGCGAGCGAATGCATCAGCAAATTCAGCTGGGTTTTCATGGAAGCGCTTTGAAATAGGGCCATAGATTGGGTCCATACGCATCGCCATATCAGCCGTTGTCATGATAGTTTTCACTTTCGTGTCAGCATCATGTGCCTTTGGTGCCATGTGGTTTTCATCAACACCAACAGGCTCCCACTGCCATGCACCTGCAGGGCTCTTCACGAGATCCCAGTCGTAGCCAAACAGCATATCGAAGTAGCCGTTGTCCCACTGAATAGGGTTTGGAGTCCAGGCGCCTTCGATACCCGAGGTCGTTGTGTCATCACCTTTACCTGTGCCAAAGCTGTTCTTCCAGCCAAAGCCCATCTCTTCTAGTGGTGCTGCTTCTGGCTCTGGGCCCATCTCTTCTTCAGAGCCTGCGCCGTGTGTTTTACCAAAGGTGTGACCGCCCGCAACCAGTGCAACGGTTTCTTCATCATTCATACCCATGCGAGCAAAGGTGTCGCGAATATCACGACCAGAAGCTAGGATGCTTGGGTTGCCGTTAGGACCTTCTGGGTTTACATAGATAAGGCCCATTTGTACCGCTGCTAGAGGTTTTTCAAGATCACGCTCGCCAGAGTAACGCTCGTCACCTAGCCACTCGCTTTCTGCGCCCCAGTAGATGTCTTCTTCTGGTTCCCAAATATCAGCACGACCACCGGCAAAACCAAACGTTGGTAGACCCATCGATTCAATTGCTACGTTACCCGCTAAAATGAATAGGTCAGCCCAAGAAACGCTGTTACCGTATTTCTTTTTCACCGGCCAAAGCAGGCGACGCGCTTTGTCTAGGTTGCCGTTATCTGGCCAGCTGTTTAGAGGCGCAAAACGTTGGTTACCTGTGTTACCGCCCCCGCGACCATCAGAAGTACGGTAAGTACCAGCTGCGTGCCATGCCATACGAATCATAAATGGACCGTAGTGACCGTAGTCCGCAGGCCACCAATCTTGAGAATCCGTCATTAATGCTTCTAAATCTGCTTTAAGCGCCTTTAGGTCAACGGCTTTAAAGGCTTCAGCGTAGTTAAAATCATCACCAAGAGGGTTGGACTTGGTATCATTTTGATGAAGAATTTTAAGGTTCAATTGGTTTGGCCACCAGTCGACATTTTTTGTTGCTTTCCCACCCAGTGTTGTATTACCACCGTGCATAACAGGGCACTTTCCGCCTGTATTAGATTGATCACCGTGCATATTCGCCTCCTAACTGCGAATGAGATTTTGTTAATATAAGATTAAATTTAAAGCTATAGATTTAACTTAGCATTAACTCAGCAAAGAGTGGTTTAGAAATAGTTTAGAAACCATGTTTATTATGTGGTTTTGTTGTGTAAGTTCATGTTTTTATGAGGATAATGCTATCGATAGGAGTTTTCTATTAGTGTAATAGGGAAGTTCGATTTCAAATCCTTGAGCTCTCGATTCAATATATCTCCATCGACGCAGGACAGCGTTAACAAAAAATAAATTAGAGATATCAAGAGAGTAAAATCATGATCAACACTGAAATCAAACCATTTAGCGCAACAGCATTCAAAAACGGTGACTTTGTAGAAATCACAGAGCAAGACGTAAAAGGTAAGTGGGCGGTTTTCTTCTTTTACCCAGCAGACTTTACTTTCGTATGTCCAACAGAGCTTGGTGATCTAGCGGACCATTACGCAGAACTTCAAGAGCGTGGCGTAGAAGTGTATTCAGTATCAACAGATACTCACTTTACTCACAAAGCGTGGCACGACAGCTCTGATACAATCGGCAAGATCAACTACTATATGGTTGGTGACCAAACAGGCACAATCACAAACAACTTCGGTGTAATGCGTGAAGGTCAAGGCCTAGCAGATCGTGCAACGTTCCTAGTGGACCCAGAGGGCGTTATTCAAGCGATGGAAATTACAGCTGAAGGCATCGGCCGTGACGCTGAAGACCTAATGCGCAAAGTGAAAGCAGCTCAGTATGTAGCGGCTAACCCAGGTGAAGTTTGCCCTGCGAAATGGAAAGAAGGCGAAGAGACTCTAGCGCCTTCTTTAGACCTAGTTGGTAAGATCTAATTTAGCGACAACTAATCAGTTCGTTCAGCATGCCCCAGCCCCCTCCTAAGGCTCGGGGTGTGCACCCTATATCGAAGGCCACAATGCTTGCATTGTGGCTTTTTTACGTGTTGGTTCTTTTATATCGTATTGATTTTTATAAAAAATAGCATTTATGCAACTGCTTTGTTATAACCGTCATGTTGTCAGGACTATGCGGTATCGATCTAAGGAGTATTCGGCATGATTTTTCCAAAGTTATTGAAAGCAGGGGACAAAATTGGCTTCTTCTCGCCATCCTCTCCAGCGACGGTGTTTGCGCCTAAACGCTTTGCACGAGCGAAAACGTTCCTTGAGTCAAAAGGGTTTGAACTCGTCGATGGTTCGCTAACCGGAAAGTCAGACAGCTATCGTTCGGGCTCCATTCAGGCAAGAGCCGAAGAGCTCAATCAATTGATTCGCGATCCAAGCGTTCGGTGCATTATGTCTACGATTGGCGGCAGCAATAGCAACGCACTATTGCCGTACATCGATTATCAGGCGTTCAAGCGAGACCCTAAAATCATCATTGGCTACTCAGACGTAACCGCTTTGTTACTTGGTATCTATCAGCAAACAGGAATTATCACGTTCTATGGCCCTGCTTTAGTCGCTTCATTTGGTGAGTTCCCACCTTTGGTTGATGAGACTTATCGCTCCTTTATTGATCTCCTCAGCAAACCTCAACAGTCGTACAGTTACTCGATGCCAGCGGTGTGGACCGATGTTAAGCATGATTGGGAAACGCAAAGCGAGGCTAAACCAGTCTATGACAATCAATGGCAGTTTATTGGCAGCGGGTGTTATACCGGTCGAATCATAGGGGGCAACCTCAATACCATAGCTGGTATCTGGGGCAGTCCCTACATGCCAGAGATTGAGCAGGGCGATATCTTGCTGATTGAAGATTCTTTAAAAGGGATTGAATCGGTAGAGCGATCATTTGCTCACCTATTCGCGTGTGGTGTGTTTGATAGAATCAGCGCTATCATCCTCGGAAAGCATGAGCTGTTTGATGATAAAGGAACCGGCCGTTCACCTTTGGATGTCCTTGTTGAAGTGATCAACGGAAAAGAGGTGCCTATTTTATATGGCTTTGACAGCTGTCATACACATCCAATGTTAGTAACGCCAATCGGTGTTCAGGCAGAGTTAGACTTCGATAAAGAAACACTTAAACTCACTCATCAATGGCTTGATGACGAGAAAAAATAAAAGCAAGACAGTAAAAATAAACAAAAAGGCCAGTGCTTGTTTAACGAGCACTGGCCTGATTTCATTGTTTAGTTGTACTAATGCAGTTTGGTTTACAGCGTATTTTTGTACACCACACCGTCTTTCATGATGACTTTCTTCGCTTCATCACTCATTACACAATCCACGCCGTCTAGCGGGTTACCATCGATGATCAGTAGGTCAGCGTATGCACCTTCAACGATTTGACCTAGCTTACCTGCTTGGTAAGGGTGCTGGTATGTCGACATTTCAAATAGACGACCACAGTTTGACGTTGCCATGCGAAGTGCAGTGATAGTATCGAATGTTTGCTCAATCGCACCTAGCTCTTGCATTTGAGTTTCATGAACATTGGCTGTGCCTACACAGTCTGTGCCGTAGGCTAGATTCTCAATGCCGTACTTCTTAATAAGCTCAGCCGATTTAAACATCGCTTTACCCACACGCTCGGTCTTTTTGTACGTCTCTTCGTTTGGTAGTGGGATCTTGCGCTCTGCAATCAATGAAGACGTGAAGTAAGAAGGAACCACCCAAATATCTTTCTCTTTGATGATCTGCGCGACTTCGTCATCCATAATGGTTGCGTGCTCAAAACATTTCACCCCCGCTTCTGCTGCGCGTTTCATTGCAGGAATAGTATGAATGTGCGCTGCGACGTAAGTACCGTAATCCTCAGCGGCTTCAACCGCTGCCTTCATCTCATCAAGAGTAAATTGCAGTGTGTCTAGTGGGTCGAAGGTTGATGAAGCACCTCCACCGGCCATAATCTTAATTTGAGAAGCGCCTTTAAATAACTGCTCACGCACCGCTTTCATCACTTCTGCACGACCATCTGCCACTTTAAACGTTCCAGATTTCATTAGAGGTGAGTCTTCATGACCGTTTGCTAGACGCTCTTGCGCTTGGTTTTGACGGTAGTCAGAGTGACCACATGTTTGAGAAATCGCTGCTTGTGATGGCAAGATTCGTGGGCCTGTCGCATAGCCGCTGTCGATAGCATTTTTCAGACCTAATGTGTTACCGCCTACATCACGACAAGTGGTAAAGCCGCGCATCAACATCTCTTGAGAAATCTTAGCTGAGCGAATTGCCATCTCTTCACGAGTCATTGCGTCCAAGACGTTAAAACCCGCTGATAGGGTGATATGTACGTGAGCATCAATCAGACCTGGCATCACCGTACCACCTTGCGCATCGATAATTTCGTCTGCCGTTGATGGGGCTATATCACCAATTTTCGTGATTAGGTTATCTTCAACCAGTACAGATACATCCTTGATCAGTTTGTCGTCAGTGCCGTTAAAAACATTCGCGTTAACAATTAGCTTTTTCATCATTTATGCCTCTAATTTGGTCGTCAGCTCACTCAGCTGATGGCGTCATAATAGGGATTGAGCATGATGAAGAATTGCCATTTGGTGACATTTTAAACAAGAGGAGCACTAAATATTTAATGATAGGTTTTGCCTACTAAAACGATAGAAACGTTCGAATTTACCAATTTACGGTATCGAGGCAATATAACCTCAACAGCGCAGGAAAGCGCATCACAAAACAGATTTTAAAGAAATTCGGAAGGCTCGATTATGTTAGACCAAGCAATGAAGCAGCAGCTTAAAGCATACCTAGAAAACCTAAAAACAAATGTACAGCTTGTACTGAGTCTTGATAGCAGTGAGACAGCAACAAAGCTTGAAGCTCTAGCCAATGACATCGCGTCTCTAACAGGAAAAATTGAGGTGACGCGTGATGACAATGCAAGTGCGCGTAAGCCAATCATGCAGGTAGTGAATCAAGAAAAAGGCACTGCAATCGGCTTTGCTGGTCTGCCAATGGGTCACGAGTTTACATCTCTAGTGTTGGCTCTGCTTCATAGCGGTGGTCACCCAATCAAGCTTGAAGCGGACGTAATCGAGCAAATCAAAGAACTAGACAGTGAGCTAAACGTTGAAATCTTTATCTCACTATCGTGTCAGAACTGTCCAGAGGTGGTTCAGGCATTCAACATGATGTCGGCAATCAACCCGCTAATCAAAACAACCATGATTGATGGCGCAGCGTTCCAAGACGAAGTGAAGTCTCGCGACATCATGGCGGTACCAAGCGTATTCATTAATGGTGAGCTATTCGGCCAAGGTCGTATGTCTCTGGCTGAAATCCTAAACAAGGTGGACTCAGGCGCTGCAGAGAAGAAAGCGGCAAGCCTAAACGAGCAAGCACCATTTGATGTTCTGGTTGTTGGTGGTGGCCCTGCAGGTTCTTCAGCAGCAATTTACGCAGCTCGTAAAGGTATTCGCACTGGTGTGGTTGCAGACCGATTTGGTGGTCAGGTAATGGATACGATGGCGATTGAGAACTTCATCTCAGTGAAAGCGACAACGGGACCTAAGCTGGTGGCAAGCCTAGAAGAGCACGTAAAAGAGTATGGTGTCGAGGTGATGACAGAGCAACGCGCTGCCAACATTATCGATGCAGAAGAGACGGAAGATGGTTACATCCACGTTGAGCTAGAGAGCGGCGCAGTACTAAAAGCTCGCACGGTTATCACAAGTACCGGTGCACGCTGGCGTGAAATGAACGTCCCAGGCGAGCAAGAGTACCGCAACAAAGGTGTAGCGTACTGCCCACACTGTGATGGCCCACTGTTCAAAGGCAAGAAAACGGCTGTAATCGGTGGTGGTAACTCAGGTATCGAGGCAGCAATCGACCTTGCAGGTATTGTAGAGCACGTAACGGTTCTAGAGTTTGCTGACACGCTTCGCGCTGACCAAGTGCTTATCGACAAAGCCAACGCAACACCAAACATCGAGATCATCAAAATGGCACAAACAACACAAGTGCTTGGCGATGGTAACCGTGTGACAGGTCTAGAGTACAAAGACCGTAACACCGATGAGCTAAAGCAAATTGAATTAGCAGGTATCTTTGTTCAAATCGGTCTAATGCCAAACAGCGAATGGCTGAAAGGCACCAAGGTTGAGCTATCACCACGCGGTGAGATTGAAATCGATGCGCACGGTGCAACATCAATGAACGGTGTGTTCGCAGCGGGTGACGTAACAACGGTTCCTTACAAGCAAATCATCATTGCGATGGGTGAAGGCGCGAAAGCAAGCTTAGGTGCCTTTGATTACCTAATCCGTAACCCAGCTCCTGAAGCCGTTGCAGAAATGGCGTAATAAGCACCACGGGTTATAAAGATTAAAGCAACTCTCTTCGAATATGAAGAGAGTGGCTTTTTCGTTGTGGTTTCATCGCTGGGTTGATTAACCATTTCAATGGTATATGTTGTATCCATCAGACTAGATGGGATACGTGATGACTCGTTATCAGCAAATTGCACAACAGATAATTAGCCAAATAGAGCAAGGAGTATGGAGAGTCGGCGAGAAAATCCCTTCAATCCGTGTGAGCTGCAAGAGCTTTGAAGCAAGCAATAGTACGATCCTTCAAGCCTATCAGCTGCTAGAAGCACAAGGCTGGATCACTGCAAAGCCGCAATCCGGTTATTACGTAGCGAACCTTCATCTTGTAGATAAAAGTCACCAACAAAAAGCAGAGCAGCGCGCTCTTTTTGATGATCAACTATTCCAGTTTCTTAAAACTAGCAGTTCTGAATCAGCACAACCATTCAGTTCGGCTTTCCCTGATCCTGATTTGTTTCCGATGGCAGATTTGGCGAAAAGCTTAGCTAACGCAACCCGTAAAATGGTGACCTCCCAAAGCGAGCCACACTTGCCTCCAGGAAATCCGACACTGCGTCGACTCATCGCTCAGCGTTATGCCAAAAGAGGACTCCACATCAGTTCTCAAGATATCGTGATCACCTCTGGTGCTATGGAGGCACTGAACTTGAGTTTGCAAGCCGTCACAAACCCTGGAGACAAGGTGATTATTGAATCTCCCGTGTTTTATGGTGCTCTGCAAGCGGTTGAAAAGCTGGGTCTCATTCCTATTGAAGTACCAATCGAAAAGGGTGGTGGTTTAAGTATTGAACGCCTTAAGGAGCGACTTGACTCTCATGACATTAAAGCGTGCTGGTTAATGTCTTCATTTCAGAACCCAACAGGGTTAAGTTTGAGCGATGAAAAGAAGCGGGCGATTGTTGAGCTTGCGAACCAGCATGACTTTTTCATTGTGGAAGACGATGTGTACGGTGAACTGCAATACGACGATGAGCAGCCACAAAAGCCTCTTAAAGCGTTTGATCGCGAAGATCGAGTCTTGCTCTGTAGCTCATTCTCAAAGAGCTTATGCCCAGGCTATCGCGTCGGTTGGCTAGTTAATCAAAGATTTAATGAACAAGTTCAGAAAAGCCAGCTGCTTTCAACACTCTCGACCAGTGCGCCAATTCAAGCCGGTGTTGCGCATTACCTGACTTACGAGAGCTACGATAATCATCTGAGAAAATTACGCCGAGAGTTTGTTAGCCGTTATGAAGAGTTTCGAAACTGGATGCTCAATGTTCTGCCTGACGATGTTGAACTGAGCCAACCACAAGGGGGTTACTTTGTGTGGCTCTATCTCCCTGAAAGTGTGGATATACATGCTATCAAAGATAAGATGAAAGAGGCTCAATGGCCGATAGCAACGAATGAGCTGTTTGTTGCACATCAATCGCACTCTGCAATCAAAGGGATTCGACTCAACTTCTCCTATTCAATGACAGAGCAAAGACAGTCTGCATTAACACAGTTAGGAAAAGCACTATCAGAGCATCGTTCTTAAGGTGGGGTAACTGTTCGGATGGTTATAGGTAAAACTGTACGCTAACAGTTTGTTCTCTCCATGATTTAATGACGTTATTAACTCATTGGAGGAAGCGAATGGACAAGCAAAAGAATAATGAAATTAAGTTGATTGTAGTCGCCATCGTGTGCGCACTGCTGTTAGTCATTGGTCACGTCATCCTAACCAAAGCGTTTATGGGTTTTATCTGGACAGAATACGTCGCAGCAGCTATCCCGTTTGTCATGATGGGTCTGTGTATCTTTGCGTTGCGTTATGCGCAAAAGAAAGATTGATGAAACGTGCTTTGAGCTATGAACACTAGTTGGAGGGTTTAGTTTTAGCCACCCAAGCAACTGCGTCTTGGTGGTTATTGCTCGCCGCTTCAGTCATCCACTTATTGACGAGTTGTTCGGAATTTGGATTTTCGTATTCGTCCATGTAGAACATTGCGAGCTCATATTGCGCCTTTGAGTGATTATTCTTTGCCGCTTGAGTGAGCCACGAGATACTCTCGTCATGACTTTTACCTTGAATGAGTTCTTGGTTGAGCAGCAACATAGCAAGCTCGTATTGAGATTCAGTGTGTCCAAGGTTTGCAGCCTGTTCAAAGCTCTCAATAGCAACAGCGTCTTTGATGCGATATTTGGCTTCAATGCCTTGTTGATACCATTCTGTCGCTGATCTCTGAGCCGCTAGACTGGGGACCGAAGCCAGCAGCACAGATAAAGTAATGTGTTTGAAAGTGTTCATTGCTGGTGCTCCCTGATTCGCTCTTATTAAGATTAGCGCAAGATCTTACGTGAGAATAAGAATCAGGGACTAACGGGGGAGGCTTACTTGCTGAGGCTATGAATCAACTCAGCCACTGTTTCGACGGTGCCTTCGGCATACTCAACGAGAGCAGGTGTCGCGTTAGGTACAGCAAACCCGCGGAAGGCTTGAATCATAGGAATGTCATTGAAGTCATCGCCAATGACTGAGACTTGCGTATGCTCTAATTGAGCGTGTTTCATGATGAACTCGATACCACTTGCCTTGGAAATACCTTTCGGCACGATGTTAATGTAGTTGAGGTTAATGAACACCTCGACATCGTCTTCGTGTTTTTCAAGAATGCGTGTTCTGATTGCCTGTGCCTTGTCTTGATCCTCTGCTAAGCAGCCAACGAGATACACTTCATGCTCCAGCGCTTGCTCGATAGTACGGGTATAGATTTGCGAGTTTCTGTGGAAAATCTCAGCAGCAGCAGGGTCACTTTGGCTTAGCTGTCGATTGGTGAAGTTACACCCATTGAAGCCGTTTGAAACAATAAGCTCGTCATTAAATTCTTCACGAATATCCGAGACGAGTGATTGGGCAATTGAGTGAGGGAGAGCTTGCTTGAATATCACCTCTTTGTTGCCATCAATGATGAATGAACCATTCAAAGCAACAAGGTAATCAAATTGGACACCCTTGTGCGTTTGTTCATAGAGCATGCTCGCAGCGTCTCGACCCGTACTGATCGCAAACAGGTTCCCTGCTTTCTGCCATTGTTCTACCGCTGCCAGGTTTTCTGGCAGTGCTTGTGGGTTAGCTTTATAGAAAAAGGTTTTATCGTAGTCTGAAGCGAGTAGTTGTTTTGTAGCTGTCATGGTGCGTCCAGTTGCAAGCGAGCGGAATGAGGAAGTAAACATGCCTCAAGTATACATTTTGAGGCATAGAGTAATGACAATTAAGAGTCAGCTGTAGGAGATTATTGCCCACATTTATTTTGAGCACTCGCATCATTGTAGATGGTGCCAGTATTGGACTTCTTAAACTCTAAGCAATAATCTTTATTTTGTAGGTCGATGATATAAAGGTTGTCACTGTTTTGATACTTGCATTTATATCGTCCATCACGAGAGTCTCTATCCTTGTCACCATTTGCTTGGCCTAACCTTTCATCGATTAAACCAATAGCGCGACAGATCTCCCCCACCTCTAAGCGGTAGTTGCCACTCACTTCAGTTAGCAAGAAATCCATACTATCTGTATATCGAACAAACTCCGGCGTTTGCCCGTCATCTTTATAGATAACTCTGCTCTCGATGTTTTGTATTGCTTCCACATTATTCATCACTTCCCTTGCCATTCCTCTTAAAGATTCCAGTGATGAAATACGCGCATTATCTGTGAAATTCATAAATCGCGGCAGTGCAGTGATGGCTAAGATGCCAAGCACTATGGTGACGACGATTAACTCTATGAGTGTAAATCCTTTTGGTTTCATATTGTTCTGATTCTATTTAATAGGGCAGGAATTATCGGATTTCGAGACGGTTAGTTTGTGTGTTTAGTTGATCGCAATCAATGGATGAAATGTAAGGAAAGATAAGTTGAGTTTTTTAAGTGGCGATCACTTTCAGTTGTCCAAAAACATTGAAGTGATAGACTTCATCACATGTTTCACATTGAACGGGCCAAACGCCCAATAAAGGTAATGTAATGAACCCAATTATTGCCCTTCTAAAAGAGAACAACATCAGCGACGAACAAATCAAAGAGGTGTTTCAAGCGTTGACACAAAACCCACTAGCAGCGATGGCGACGATTAGCCAACTTGGTCTTCCACAAGACAAACTGCAAGCTCTAATGGGGCAAGTAATGCAAAACCCGGCTCTCATCAAAGAAGCGGTTGAAGAGCTAGGCTTAGATTTTTCTAAAGTAGAAGAAGCAAAAGAAAAAATGCAGCAACAGCAACAATAAGTTAGTTGAGCTATGTTTATTAAGGCCGATATGTTGTTCGAACATATCTGCCTTTTTTGTGTAACTGTATGCGTATCCTTTAACTCAGTGATACATTGTTAAATTTTATATTGTTGGCTTTTCTAACCTGACTGGGTGATGACAAAGTAGCCAAAAATTCATTAAAGTTTGACAAAAATAACACGGCATATCGCCTAATATATAAACAGATCAAAACACTAATAACGTTAGGGCTTAATTACTATGGAAAGAAAATTAAATACGTTGTTTTACTCAGCTATGGAAACAAAAAACCGTACCAAGGTGACCAACATTTTCGTACAGAACGGATTCAAGATAGCAAGAACTGATTTTGATGATGTGGTTTTCGAAAATAAGGACACTCAAGTACTGGTAGAGTTTGATCGACAGTCTAACGCGCAGTCTATTTCTGTGGTTGGCTGATTAGTTATTTACACTGTAAAGATAACTCCCCCAAAGGCTTTCTTAATGAAAGCCTTTTTTTTTCGTTGAATTATTAACGAAATCTAAAAAGTCATTTGTTGTTTTACTGCATTGAGGTTTGTGAAGCTGAGCGCTAAATTTAACCCAACGAAACGGTAGAATGTTCAATGGGTTAGCATTATGTAATACACCATTAACTCATTCCGGCGTTCACAAAAACAGGAAGGTAAGAATTATGTTAGGCGAAAATCACTCTCTACTAAACGAGTTTCCTCAACAAGAAGAAACAATCAATCAACTGATACAAGCGGATGAGGCGTTTGCAAAAGACACTAAAACTTACAACGAGCTTGATGAAGAGATCCGTAATCTAGAGCTCAGCAACTCACCGATAGACGATGAAGCGATGCATCAGCTTAAGCATGATCGTTCAGTGCTAAAAGACAGCTTATTCCAGCGTATACAAACTGCTTAGTTAGATAACAAATAGACAAGTTAAAATAGAAAGGGAGCCGTACAAGGCTCCCTTTTTGCGAATTTAAGTAAAAGTGGAATTAAATACGATAGTTCTTAATTTCGCCTTCATGAGTAATAGAAGCATTACCAAAACTATTACCGTAAACATCTTTAAAACCAACATCGAGCGAATGACTGCCGTGTACGATTTTCGTGATCAACATGTCACCAGCATCACTGTATAAAGTCAGGTAATAATGAACTTTACGACTACAAGGGTTCACTTTTTCCTTAAACTTCTTACTAATGTAGTAAAGTGATTCGTTATTCAGTTCGACCCCATGAACCTTCACGATATCGATCAAGGAAGTCAGGATAGAATTTACTTTATTGAATTCTTTCGATAGTGCCACAAGTGCCATCCTTATCTTAGTCCAGTTCCGCGTGACCGTTAGTGATAACGCAAGTCATACCATCTTTTCTGTGGTAGCTGCCGTCGTTACCTTGGAACAGTACATTGTCAACGGTGTAGTGATCAGGAGAGGTTTCGTCGAATTCTGCGAGCGTAACGGCTACTTGCTCATGGTATTCATGCTGAAATGCATCGATGCAAGGCTGAGTCTCAGCATTAGCAAATCGAGCGCCTCCATAGACACTTAATAGCAAGGCCCAGAGTGCAGCGTAGAGGTAAGGAACGTTCTTCTTATTCATACTTTTTAATTATTGTTGTGTGATTTCCTATTCAAATTAACTTGCTAACTAATTACTAAAAAGCAGCTTATAATTGAAAATCCCTTCGGATTTTCCGAGTTGTTGTCACCTTTGTTAATTATCGCTAATTATTAATAACTAAACACTGAGTCATTAGCGGTGCTTATTTCTTGGTGCTGAAATTCACCGATAAACTATTCAAGTGACTTGAGTCACGGTTTAGTTTTTTATTTCTCTTAATTTCCCGTTTATTCAACTCATCGTTGCATCGATGCAATAAAGCTATCCATTTTTAAGATTTCCTTCACAAAACCTTCGAAAAATTGATCTCACTACTAATTTACTTTGCATGAGTGCAACGTTTCCTTTCGTCAGTGCCATTCTGATGCAACATCCATCGGCGTAATCTTGCCCTCAACGAAACGAAAGTCGTCCATAGAGACGAAAGTGAGATAAGACAATGTTACTGAAAACAGTCCTATCACCTCAGCAAGCAGTCGCCAAAATCGAAGACGGCATGACCTTGATGGTAGGTGGTTTTATGACAATTGGTTCACCAGAAAAGGTTATTGATGCCATCGTTGAAAGCGGCGTGAAAAACCTAACAATCATCTGTAACGATGCTGGTCTACCGGGCAAAGGTGTTGGCAAGCTGATTGAATCGGGTCAAGTGAGCAAGCTGGTGGCTTCACATATTGGTTTGAATCGTGCTGCTG
Organism: Vibrio maerlii; assembly: GCF_003415655.1. Lineage (GTDB taxonomy): Bacteria > Pseudomonadota > Gammaproteobacteria > Enterobacterales > Vibrionaceae > Vibrio > Vibrio maerlii. The sequence continues at coordinate 203,298 of NZ_QRHC01000002.1, read as the reverse complement.
GTGACAAGATGAACAGCGGTGAGATGGAGGTTGAACTGGTTCCACAAGGCACACTGGTTGAGCAGATTCGCGCTGCAGGTGCCGGCCTTGGTGGTGTACTGACCAAAACCGGAGTGGGCACGTTGGTTCAAGAAGGCAAACGCGTGATTGAAATTAACGACGAAGAGTTCTTGCTTGAGCTTCCACGTAAAGCCGATGTGTCTCTGCTTAAAGCGTCGACTTGTGATGTGTTCGGCAACACCTTCTACAACAAGACCACTAAGAACTTTAACCCTGTAATGGCAACAGCTGCCGAAATGGTGTTGGTTGAGCCGGATGAAGTGGTTGATGCAGGCGTGTACCCAGTAGATGCCTTTACCACCCCTTCTGTATTGATTGATTACATCGTGGAGTAGTTGACATGGATAAGAAGCAGATGAGGAATCTTGTCGCACAGCGTGTTGCTCAAGAGCTAAATAAAGGGGACCTAGTGAACCTTGGTATCGGTATGCCAACCCTAGTTGCAGGTTTTGTTGACCCAGATAAACACGTTGTCTTTCAGTCAGAAAACGGAATGGTCGGCATTGCAGGTTCGCCAGCAGACGGTGATGAAGATTGGGAACTGACCGATGCAGGAGGCTCACCAAAAACAGCGATTGAGGGTGCAGCTTACTTTGACTCAAGTTTGTCTTTCTCATTGATTCGAGGTGGTCATGTTGATGCGACTGTCCTTGGCGCGATGGAAGTTGACCGCTACGGCAACCTTGCTAACTACATGATTCCTAAAAAACTTGTTGCGGGCATGGGCGGCGCAATGGACTTGGTGAGTGGCGCTAAACGCGTGATCATCATGATGGAACACTGCAACAAGCATGGTGAAAGCAAGATTCTTAACAAATGTACTCTACCGCTGACGGCAAAAGGCCAAGTGAACTTAATCATTACCGAACTCGCGGTGATTGAAGTGGTACCAGAGGGGCTGATGCTCAAAGAAGTGGCGCCGCACAGCAGCATTGAAGAAGTCATTCAAAAGACAGCTACAGAATTAATCATTCCAGAAAACGTAATCACGTTCGGAGCATAACAATGAAACAAATTAATCTGACCGATGTTAACCCGTATAACCCACCTGCTCACCACGGCATGGTCGCGCTGAAGCTACAAGGCACTGAAGAGAGTGGGGTTACGAAATTTTGGCAAGGCCTTTCTCATTTCTTACCAAATGGTGGTGCAGAAATGCAGTACGAAGAGGGCACGTTTGGCGCTGAGTTTGAGAAAACTTACTTCGTCGTAAGCGGTGAAATCACAGTGATTGATGCCAACGCACAAGAGTACACACTGACAGCGGGAGACTCGATTGCCATCCTGCCAAATGAAGGCCGTAAGGTTGTTAACAAAACAAATCAGACATCGACAGTATTAGTAACTGTATCAACTAGTTAATCACCCTATCTGATTGAATCAAAGAATAAAAAATACGTGAAATTTTAAGGATTACGCTATGGCGATGACCTCAACATGGAGCAATGACTTTGCTCAAAACATTTTCGACCTAAAAGACAAGGTAGCTGTAATTACCGGTGGTAACGGAACACTAGGTGCGGCTTACGCTCAAGCGTTTGCTCTACATGGCGCTAAGGTCGTGGTAACAGCTCGCAACATGCAAACTTTAGAAGAGACGGTTGCATCAGTACGTGAAATCGGTGGCGAGTGTCATGCGATTACCTCTGATGTGACTGACCCACAAAAGGTGCAAGAGCTAGTCGATGAAATCGATACACGCTTTGGTCGTATTGATATTTTAGTGAACAATGCAGGTATGGCTTTCCGCGCTCCCGCTGAAGAGATGCCGACAGACAAGTTCAACCAAGTAATGAATGTTAACGTGACAGGTACTTTGGTTCCTTGCCAAATCTTCGGTCAATACTTCATGAAACAAGGCCACGGCAAGATTGTGAACACTTCTTCAGTTCGCGGCTTTTGTGGTCACCCTGATGGCTACACAGCTTACTCAGCATCAAAAGCTGCGGTAGATAGCCTCACTAAACAGCTTTCTACTGAATGGTCGCTAAAAGGCGCGAAGGAAGGCTTCACGATTAACGTCAATGCAATTGCACCGACGTTGGTTAAGTCGCCGCTAACGCAAGAAATCTGTGAAGATCCAAAGCGTATAGCGCCATTCCTAGCGCGTTTACCGATGGGACGAGTAGCAGAAACAAGCGACATGATTGGTCTGGTTCTATTCCTATCTGCACCTGCATCTAACTTCATCAACGGCCAAATCATCTATGTAGATGGCGGCTGCACAGCAGGCTAAGGAATGACTATGAAGCACCAAGACATTAAAAACATCACTATCGCTGGCGGCTCAGGAATGATGGGCGTAGGTATTGCGCAAATTTTCGCGGCAGGCGGACGTAACGTAACAATTAAAACCCGTAACGTGGCTAAATGTTCTGCTGTAGAAGACATGAGTGGCCAACTGGATATGTTTATTCAAGAAGGCTTGCTCGAAGAAAGTAAGAAGTCTGAGATTCTTGACCGCATCAACATTACGGCTGACGCGATTGAAGCATACGAGAATGCAGACCTTATCTTTGAATCTGTGCCGGAGGTGATGGACATTAAACACGCGACATTCCAAGAAATGGAGAAGTATGCACGCCCAGACTGTATCTTCGCATCAGGTACCTCTGTGAAATCTATCACTGAAATCGCTGAAGTTGTCGAGAAGAAAGATCGCGTTATCGGCATGCACTTCTGGAACCCTGCGGTACTGATCCCTCTTGTAGAAGTGATTCGTACCGAAGATACCGACGACGCGATATTCCAGGTTGCGTTTGACCTACTAGAAGATTGTGGCAAAGCCCCTGCTAAATGTATGAAAGACGTACCGGGTTTCTTAGCGAACCGTCTGCAACATGCATTGTGGCGTGAAGCATTCTACATGCTAGATGAAGGCATCGCAGACCCGAAAACTATCGATGATTGCATTAAGAACTCATTTGGTTTCCGCGTTCCACAACTTGCTCCGTTTGAAAATGCAGACATGGTATCGACAGAGCTGAGCCTAAACATTCACAAATACATGTTTGAGCACCTTTACTCAGGTGTAGAGCCAAGCAAGAAACTGCAAGAGTTGGTTGAGCAAGGTAAGAGCGGTTTTGCAACTGGTGAAGGTTTCCAAAACTGGACCCCCGAGCAAGCAACAGAGTCGAAGAACAACTTGTTCAAGTATCTCATCGACCAAACGAAGTATCGCCGCGAGCAGTTAGAAGAAGCATAACGCTTGGCATAAAAGAACAAACCTCAGGGCTTGCCAGAACACCTCTCGATTTCGTTCGTAAGTGCAAGCCGACCCAAAGAATAAAAGGAAAAGAACAATGTCTATCTTTGAAGGTAAAAAATTAATCGACCTATCTCACCCAATCGGCTCTCAGTCTCCACAGTGGCCTTACTTCCCACAACCTGAGATTACGCGTGCGCACGGTCTAGCGAAATCTGGTGTTTTGACTCAATTCTTCAAAATGCCAATGCACTGTGGTACTCACGCAGATTCACCTCGTCATGTTATTGAAACTGAGTTCGACGGTCGCCGTGCTCGTTACACTCATGAAATGGAGCTGGAATCTTACTGCGGTAAAGCGGTATGTCTTGACCTGTCTCACTTGCCACAGTGGACACTGATCAAAGCTGAGCACATGGATGAGGCCGTGGCTAAGATTGATGGGCTAGAGGTTGAAGATCTAAAAGACATGATCGTTATCATCTATACAGGTATGTCAAGCCTATGGGATGACACTAAGCAGTACTACCACTATGCAACAGGCGTGGGCGCATCTGTTGGCCACTGGTGCATGAAACACGACATCAAAGCACTCGGTGTAGACCAACAAGCACTTGACCACCCACTACACACTTCTATCGGTGAGAAATGTGCAGGGAAGTTATCCATGAACCTAGAAGGTTACTCAGGTCTGCCACTGAAAGAAGAGTACATCGAGAAGTTTGGTATCGAAGAGTACGCACACTTTGACCGTGAACTATACAAAGAGATCCATGGTGAAGCGGCATACAACGACCTTTATGGTCTAGTGGAAGAAAAAGGCTTATGTAACGGTGTCTGGGAACCTTGCCACAAGCTACTTCTAGGTAACGGTAAAGTAGGTTGGGAAAACGTCGGTGGCCAAATCGCGAAAGTTGCTGGTCAGCGCTTCGACATCGTAGGTGCTCCACTAAACCTTTACTGTGGTGATGGCTCTATGACTCGTCTAATGGCTGTGATTGATGCAGACAAGGTGAACAATGTACCTGACCGTCTATACCCATACGGTGATCACTAATCACTGCACTTAATTTCTGATTAGCTCCAAGCTGGGGCAGTGCCCCAGCTTTCTTTAAATCACTTAGATTTCATCGCTATAGACTCTAAAAAAGATTCAATAGCCATGGCATTTGTAGCCAGTAAAACATCATGATGCGAATGCATCGGAAGAATAGAACAAAAGAGTATGAACTCTTAACGAGAAACAAAAGGATTCCCATGAAAGACGTAGTAATTGTCAGTGCAAAACGCACAGCGATTGGTGCCTACCTAGGTGCTTTTACCAATATCTCTCCGATTGATCTTGGCGTGACAGCTGTTAAAGCAGCATTAGAAGCGGCGAAAGTAAAACCGGAGCAAGTGGATAACCTTATTTTTGGTAACGTGCTCTCTGCAGGGCTTGGTCAAAACCCTGCTCGCCAGGTTGCCAAATTTGCAGGTATCCCAGATGAAGCAACAGCGAACGTCGTGTCTATGGTTTGTGGCTCGGGCCTCAAGGCAGTCATGGATGCGGTACTACAGATTCAAACCGGTGAGGCTGAAATCGTTGTTGCTGGTGGCGCAGAATCAATGTCTAACGCTGCGCACATCCTAGGTTCTCACCGTACTGGTGTGAAAATGGGTCACTCACAGCTGACTGACACCATGCTTAATGATGGTTTGGTTGATGCATTTGGCGGCTTCCATATGGGCATCACAGCTGAGAATTTAGCTGAAAAATACGATATCTCTCGTGCAGAGCAAGACGCTTACGCTGTTCAATCACAAAACCGTGCAGAAGCCGCGATTACTACTGGCAAGTTTAAAGACGAAATTGCGCCACACACAATTTCGGGCCGCCGTGGTGACACCGTTGTTGATACCGATGAGTTCCCACGCTTTGGCGCGACGCTGGAAACTATCAGCAAACCTCGCCCAGCATTTAAGAAAGACGGCACCGTAACGGCAGCAAACGCATCGGGCTTGAATGATGGCGCAGCAGCACTTGTTCTGATGAGCAAAGGTAAAGCAGAAGAGCTGGGTCTGACACCGATGGTGACGATTCGCTCTCAAGGTGCAGCAGGTGTTGATCCTGAAGTCATGGGTTATGCACCCGTACCCGCTTCAGAAAAAGCGTTGAAAAAAGCAGGTCTTGAAGTTCGCGACCTAAATCTAGTTGAAGCGAATGAAGCTTTTGCCTCTCAAGCGCTATCGGTTGTGAAAGGCTTAGATTTAGACCCAGCAATCACTAACGTTAACGGTGGCGCGATTGCGATAGGTCACCCAATCGGTGCAAGTGGTGCTCGAATTCTCGTGACTCTTGTGCATGAGCTAACCAAGCGTAATGAGCGCTACGGCCTAGCAACACTGTGTATTGGCGGCGGTCAAGGCGTTGCTCTAGTCGTTGAAAATGAAAACGCGTAAATCGAATTAATAAACCCCGCATGATGATGTGCGGGACATAAACAAATATCGGGAAAATTCCCAAATAATTTTAAAAAATAAGAGGTCCTATTATGTCTCTAGCTAATAAACGTATCCTAACTGTTGCTTGTACTGGTGCTTTCCCTAAAAAAGAACAATCTGAATTTGTGCCACTAACGCCTCGTGAACAAGCTGATGAAATCATCGCTTGTCACGCAGCTGGTGCTTCTATCGCTCATATCCATGTTCGTGATGACGAGACAAACTCATCAATGGACATTGCAAAATTCCGTGAAGTTGTTGGCTATGTACGTGATGCTGAGTGTGACATCGTACTTAACCTAACGACGTCTGGCGACCTGAATGCAACGGATGAAATTCGTATGCTGCCATTCCAAGAGCTTCACCCAGAAATCGCTACGTGCGATGCAGGTACAATGAACTGGATGCATTCGGTTATCTTTGAAAACAGCCCTCGCTTCCTTAGCAAGCTTCTTGTTGAAATGCCAAAGCACAACGTGATGCCAGAAATCGAAATCTTCGATATTGGTATGATCCACAACGTGAAGTTCTATCGTGACCAAATCAACAAAGCGAATGCGAAGCGTGAAGAAGGTACGCCAGAAATTGCAAACCCATTCACAGCGCCTCACTTCCAGTTTGTGCTTGGTGCTGCGGGTGGCTCACCAGCAGAAGTACATATCCTTCTACAAATGCTAGAAGAAGTTCGTCGCTTCTGGGGTGAAAACTTTACTTGGGGTGCACTAGGTATTGGTCGTAACCACCTACCAATGATTAACGCAGTAATCGCGTTAGGCGGTCACCTTCGTGTTGGTATGGAAGATAACGTGCTATTCCGCCGTGGCCAGCTAGCGAAATCAAACGTTGAGTTTGTAGAGCGTACTAAGAAGATGCTAGAGCTGAATGATCTTGAGATTGCAACGCCGGATGAAGCGCGTCAAATCCTGAAGTTGAACAAAGCGAACTTCCCGTCATGGAAGAGCTACGAATAATAAAGCGACCTAAACCTGACATTAGATAATAATTAGGCAAACACGACATACTTACCTTGCTTGGGGCTCTATTACAGAGCCCCTTTTTTATTTTTTGAGATATGGGATATATTATTAATTTAATTGTTATTTTTGTTGGGAAATAGATTTCTTTTTACGGGAATTATTAGCCTAAATAGTCTGAACTTGCTCAAGTTAAATAACGAAATAGTTCAATAAGATCAGTTTTGCCTTACTAATAAAATTAAATCCAGGTGAAACAATGAAACTACAAAAAACCGCGCTCGCTGTCGCTACAGCAGGGGTAGCTACGCTTCCAAGCCTCGATAGCCAAGCGGCATCCAGCGACAATACCGATTCAGCTCAACCCAATGTTGTTTTGATCATGACCGATGACATGGGCTTCTCTGACCTCTCTTGTTACGGTGGTGAAATTCCAACGCCAAACATCTGTGCGTTAGCAGAAGATGGGGTGAAAATGACGGACTACTACACCAACCCAATGTCGGCACCAACCCGTTCCATGCTACTGACAGGTGTGGACAACCATAAAGCTGGACTGGGTAACATGCCTCCGCTTATGTCCTCAAACCAAGTAGGTATCAAAGGTTATGAGGGGGCATTGAATAATAGCGTAATTACTGTCGCTGAAGTTTTAAAATCAGAAGGTTATAAGACGATGATGGCGGGTAAATGGCATCTTGGATCAAATTATCCTCAGTCAGCTAAGGCGCGTGGTTTTGAGCACTCGTTTGAGTTTACTGGCGGTGGTATTTCTCACTTTGGTGATCAACTACCCATGAACCCTTTTGAAGCTCCTTTTTTCTTTTATCGTGAAAACGGTGAACGTGTGAATGAGTTACCTCGTGATTTTTACTCTTCAGATTACTATGTAGACAAACTGATCGAATATATTGGTGAAGAGAAGCCCGAACAGCCTATCTTCGCTTATGCGGCATTTACGTCCCCACATGATCCGTTGCATGCCCCAGATGAGTGGCTAGATAAGTTTGACCCAAGTATGTATGAACAGGGTTACGACAAGATTCGTCAAACACGACTTGCACGTGTGAAAGAGCTGGGTTTAGTGTCACAAGATACTGCTGATGTACGTAACAACGGTGATTACAAACCGTGGGATCAACTGTCAGAAGAAGAACAAAAACGAGCAGCGAAAATCATGTCTGTTTATGCGGCGATGATTGCCAATATGGACCACAACGTTGGTCGCCTTGTTCAGCACCTAAAAGATATTGGTGAGTACGAGAACACCATCTTCATTTACACTCACGATAACGGTTCAGGTCCAAAACCATCGACCAACTACACCGGTAACACCGCGCCGTTCATGGAGCAATTTGATAACTCTTACGACAATATTGGTAAACCGTCGTCGTTTGTTTCTATGGGTGCTGGCTTTGCTGAGGCATCTTCAACACCATTTGCCTACTACAAAACCACCTCTGGTCAGGGCGGCATTCGCGTACCAATGATCATTGCAGGTAAAGGGATTGATAAGCGTGAAGGTTTCACCCAATCCGGCAACATGCATGTCACCGATATCACCCCTACAATTCTTGACTGGGCAGGTGCAGTGAAACCAACCAGATTTAATGGTCACGATCTGTATGAGTTTAACGGCAAGTCTGCGGCACCATTCTTAGAGGGTGACGTTGCTCAGCACCGTACAGCGGACGAGCCCGTGATCCTAGAGCTGAATGGCTTTAAGTCAGTCGTGTACAAAAATCACAAGCTTCGCTTTATGGCGGCGAAGTATCAGAAACGTGATGGTAAAGGTTGGAAGCTGTTCGACCTAGCGAATGACCCTGCCGAGCAAACCGATATTACCGAGTTAAAGCCTGAACTGGTCAAAGAGATGATGACAATTTGGGATAACTACGTTGCAGATGTAGGCTTAGTTGAGAAAGATTGGGCATACCCTGAGATGTATCGTCGCCAAACTTGGTCGATTCGTCAGGATATTGACCAACCGTTTAATGCTAACCCTGATACAGATAGACACTACAACTAATCTTTCATTTAGCTGAAGACAAGCCTAACAGTAGGGAGCTTGCTCCCTACTTACTAGAGAAATCACCATGAAAACTAGCCAATACCCATTTCACGTCATTATCAAACCAGTCGGTGATAGTTGTAACCTAAAGTGTGGGTACTGCTTTTATCAATGCAAGTCGTTGGATGACGACAAGGTTATGTCGGAGTCTGTTTTGGAGGAAGTGATTCGCCAATACATTACTCAGCAACCTATGGGCTGCCGTGAAGTACAGTTTGTATGGCAGGGTGGAGAGCCGATGCTTGCAGGCTTAGAGTTTTATCAAAAAGCGATCGAGCTTCAGCATAAATACGCTCGACCGGGGATGCACATCACAAACGCGATGCAAACCAATGGTACACTGCTCAATCGGCGCTGGGCTGAGTTTCTCAAACAGCATGACTTCCTTGTAGGAATTAGTATTGATGGTGATAAGCAAAACCATGACCAGCAACGCCTATATTTCTCGGGTAAACCTTCATTTGACAATGTGATGCGTGGCTTACGTTATCTGATGGAACTAGAGGTGCGCTTTAACGTGTTATCTGTTGTGCACAATGACAACGTGCATCTTGCGAGGCAAACCTATGAGTTTCTGCTTTCAAAAGGGGTTAAATCGATCCAGTATCTGCCCGATACACTGAATCATATTGATGCGAATGCTTGGGGACGTTTTCTCATCGAAACGTTCCAATCATGGTTGAAAGATGGGGTGGGGCAGGTGACTGTACAGCTGTTTGATGCGACTTTCACTCGAGTACATACTAACTTTGAAACGTTTTGTGTACATGCCAAGCAATGTGGCCATCAACTTGCGGTTGAGCGTGGTGGAGAGGTCTACTCTTGCGATCACTTTGTTGAACCAGAGTATCGATTAGGGCGAATTGGGGATTCTGATTTTGTTTCCATGATGGAGAGTGAGCCTCATCGAAAATTTGCTACAAACTCTGTTACTTCCCATGATGACTGTATGAGTTGTTGTGTTCGGGGAGTGTGCCAGGGTGGATGTCCAAGGCATCGAGATATTGGTGATAAAAATCAATTATGTGACGGATATAAACAATTTTTCCGATATAGTGCCCCTTATTTTCTTGCAATGTCTGAGTGTTTAAGAAGAAGACTTCCTCCAACCCAATATAAACAGTTCTTACCTCTAACAAAATTATCTTTCGTATAATATATATAAAATTACTCTATGATGTAGATCAATCATATTGAACGATAATTAATGTTGTTTATTTATGTATTAGTTAGATCACACAATGTGCCTGTGTTTTTGTCATTTTAGTACTTTGTGAGTAGATTGCTCGCAAAGAAATATAATGATAAGGCTTACCCATGAGTGAACTCACTAATATCCTCCCTGCATCTCATGAGCCCGTTGATCCTCAACTTGTGGCTCAGATGATGTTTTTTACTGTGTTAGTTGAAGCCGGTTCTATGACGAAGGCTTCAGAGATCATGGATATCTCAACGTCCACTGGCTCACGTTGGCTAGCCGATCTGGAGAGTGAACTAAGCGTCACTCTATATCGTCGAAATGACAAAAGTAATCGCATAACTGAAGCTGGTGAGCACCTTTATCAGCACTTCAAGAAAATTAACTCTAAGATTCATGTTCTAAAGAATGAGCTGACCCAATTCACTCAAGAAAAACGCGGTACAGTGCGAATTTGTAGCAGCCCTGTTTACGCTGAAAACGTTATTTTGCCTCTGGTTTCAGAGTTTGTTGCTGATAATCCAATGGTTAACATTCAGATGACAATATCGCCTCGAGGGTTGGAGCAGCACAAAGATAACGACTTTATCATCTCTGCGATTGCAGGTTCGGCGATTTCAAAAGAGGAAGACCTAAATCTTGTGCGTCGCAGCTTGTTGTCTGAACGGTTTGTGGTTGTCGCATCTCCTGATTTTATTCGTCGTAATGCCGAGCCTTTAGTGCCTGAAGATCTAACCGAATTACGCTGTTTGTACTCAAAATCGCTTAGTGGTAAGAACCACTGGGTGTTTAAACAAGGTAACGAAGGGAGAATTATTACGGTAAACAAAACCATTGAATTGTCAGATGCCAAAATGATCACAACTGGGGCACTCAACGGCGCAGGCATTGCTTACTTACCAGAATTTCTCGTTAAAAAATACATTCGAAGTGGAGAGTTATTGGAGCTGCTCACCGATTATCAAACTGATGATTGGTTTCTTAATCTTTATTACCCTCCACAACGTTTCATGACGAGTACAGTGAGCGCGTTCAAAGAGTACTTGTTATCAAAACATAGAGAAAAAGTGAAAGTATTCGATTAGACATACCGTGGGAAACATTTTTTTAATGTTTCCCATCAGTGGGAAATTTGTTTTTTTGTATGCAACTTAATTATAAATTTAGAGTGAGCAAGCTCTTATTTTTATTTTCTATAACCACGTATTATGCCCTCAACTTTTAATAATAAGTCGAAATTAAACTACGGCCGTTGATTAATTAGACCAACCCTACATTTAGAATTCGAGGTTAATATGAGCAATATATTACTCATGGTGCTGATATATAACGCCATTGTTATTGGTGGTATCGGTTGGTATTTAAAATGGAAAGAAAAACAAACCAACGAAGTGACCGATATGGCACTCGGTGGCCGTGACGCTGGTATTGCAATGTTCTCTGTTACATTGGCAATCACTTACTTAGGCTCTGCACACGTTTACGGCTTGATGGAAATGTCATTCGTTCTTGGAGCTGTCGCATTGTGGTTCTGTTTTGCTCATACCATTCTTATCTGTGTGATCTGTTTAGGTACGGGTCGTTGGATTCGCCGAATAGGTTGTGCAACGATTCCTGAGTTGATCGGTAAGCTTTACAATAAACAGCTTCGCACTTACACAGCTTGCGTTGGTGCAATGGTGGTATTTGGTCTGGTAACGCTAGAGACGCAAACTCTGGGAATAGGTATATCTGCAATGTCTGGCTGGTCACTTGGTTGGTCTGCTGTGTTGGGTGCGGTTATTGGTACAGCATATGTAACCATGGGCGGTATCAAGCAAACAATGTGGGTTAACCTAGTTAACGCAGTAGTAATGTACGGGTCTATCATCATCGCGGGTATCTACTTAGCGTTTGTTCTGCCAAATGGTTGGGAAGGCGTGACGCAGTACTACGTCGATAATGGTCAAGAATTTAAACTTTCAATCCTAGCAACGCCTGATCTTCTGATTGGATTCTCTCTTGCCGCTATTTTCTCGGTTGTGTTCTCTCAATCTGTGAACCAACAAGGCATGCAAGCAGCAATGTCGGCGAAGAACGAGAAAGTCATCAAGCGTTCTCTATGGATTGCAGCTCCAATTAATGGTCTATTTGGTGTATTCCCTGTATTGGTTGGTCTCGCGGCAGCAACGATTCCTGAGTTTGCTGAGCTAGGTCCAAAACTCGCGGGTGCAACTCTGATTGTTGAATTACTTCCACCATGGCTAGTAGTACTACTACAAGCAGGCTTCCTAGGTGCACTACTGTCGACTTTCGCAATGTCAGCACTGGCTCCAGCAACTATCTTCGCTAAAGATATTATCGGAGCGAACGTAGAAGGTGGCTTATCACCGAAGCAAGAGCAAAGCTTGATTCGACGAGTAATCATTATTATCGGTGTAATTGCAGCAGCAATGACGTTCTTTCTACAACCTAATGTTATTTTGGCAATTACATGGTTGTTCGCATGGTTGGTACCATTCTTCTTCATCATCGTTGCCGGTCTATTCTGGAAGCGCAACTTGATGGTCGCGCAAACGGTAGTGATGTGTTCTTGGGTGGTTAACTTGATGTGGTCTTTCACAGATATCAAACACACACTTGGCCTGGCCGCACTCGAGAATGCTCATATCGTTGCGATTGTGGCTCTCGTTACCACTGTAGTCGGTAATGGATTAGCCAAACATTCACGTCCAGCTCTGTTCAAAGAACAGAAAGACCAAAAGGTTGCACAGCAAGCGCAAATTAAACTAAAAGAAGGAAACGCATAATGAACCTAGCAGCAGAACTGTTCCTAACTGCTTTTGGAACAATTATGGGGATTGTCGTGGTGTTCTCTCTTATCGCAAAAATGATTAGTAATAATGAAGAGGAAACAGAGTAATGGGATTAGATTCATACACACAACTTTGGATGGGCGGAATTATAGCCTTCGGTGTTGTCTTTTACATGTTTGCAGTCCGCTATGCTCAACATTGTAACTCTTCAGATGAGAAGAAGTAGTTAGTCAATAAACATTCCACTTTCATTAGCCAATCGCAATCAATGCGGTTGGCTTTTTGTATATATGGTAACGAACATTAAAGATTTGATCTGACACTCGTTATTGGACACACTTATTCTCATTATGAATTAATGAGAAACGAACAATGAGCTTTGGTACTGCAATTTGGATGGTAGTCATGCTATTCGCGGCAGGCGGATGCTTCACTTACACCACGATATTGAAGAAAAGAAAAAAGTAATGATTTGTGAGAGCTAACGAACAATGAGTGCGATAATTTGATTGGTTAGATCGGCTTTGGTGTCTTGTTCAGTGATCTGCAGTTCGTGTTCGCTTTCGGACAAAATGATGCGTGTTTGTTGGTACTCGTTGTCTGCGGAAAGATCGTATTCAATGTTCACATCAATCTTTTGTCCTAGCTTCTTCAACGACTGCTGAACCATCCAGTTAAGTTCTTCGTGTAGTAAGGCACAAGACACAGGCTGCACCTTAGTAGCAAAATTGAGTGTAACTGTCGGGTACATGTATTGTCCTTAAATACTCTTTCTGATGGAACTGTCATTAAGAATAAAGTTGTAAATCAAATGCAACAACGATCTACACCACAAAACCATAATTTATATACGGGTAATGTTTATTTTATTCACAAGCTATTGATCTTGGTTATGTTACGGTGCGTTGTTAGCAACGAACGCCACGGTTTGTGATATCAATACTGTTCTCTACTTCAAAATCACTATATCATGAAGAAAACCACATAAGTGATATAATATGACAAATAAATTCAATCAAGCAGCAACAGAGCTGCTAAACCGCCGTGTAGCGGGTACTAAGGCTTCTCGCCTTGAGGAAACTCAACGTCCAACCAATCTTGAAGACGCGCTAGGCATTCAATCTTCAATGATCGATATTCACAGCGATAAAGTTGGTGGTTGGAAATGCTTACTACCTTTAGCAGATGATAAATTCGTTGTAGCGCCGATCTTTGATGCCACTGTTCAATCTGGTGAAGAGTGTGCACTGTTCGCTGATAACGGTGTGGTGCGTATTGAGCCTGAAATTGCTTTTGTCCTAGGTGAAGATCTCCCTGCAAACCCAAGTGGTTACAGTGAAGAGCAAATTAACCAAGCGATCGGTTCGTGCCATATGGCGTTGGAGCTGATGCAATCACGTTTTGCCGACGATAGCGGTGCTGAGTTTTACGAAAAACTTGCAGATTGCCTAGTGAATCAAGGCATGTTTATCGGCCCAGAGATCGAACGTGAAGCAGCGTTTGCAGCGGGTAACATCAAGATTAATGTTGACCAAGAAGGTAGCAATCAAGAGTTTTCAGGTGTGCACCCGAACTCGTTGCCTCAAACACCTATCTACTGGTTAATCAACACCATGGTGCGTCGTGGTACAACTTTTCGTAAAGGTGAGGCGATCATTACGGGGTCTTACTGTGGCATTGTTGAGGTTGAGTTCGATAAACCAACCACAATCAAATATGAAAATCTTGGTGAGTACCAAGTGACGTTCCGCGAAAAGAAATAAGTGAATGAGAGCAGGAGGCGAAACCCTCCTGCTTTTTTAGCTGTAGCTATCTGAGGGTAAAGGTATTTTCGACAGTGCCAACACCTTCAATACTGACGCTGACCACATCGTTGTTTTTGAGCGCAAAGGTTCGCCCTGGTGTGCCCATAAAGATGAGGTCTCCCGGTTTGAGCGTGAAGTAGTGGCTTAGATAACTCACGACTTTGTCGACGCTGTGAATCATAAATTGCGTGTTCTCTTGTTGAACGACCTTACCATTAACTCGGGTGGTGAGTAGCGCTCGTTCGTAATTCACGCCGCGCGTAATGCTTGCTGCAATTGGTGAGAATCCATCACTGGCCTTTGCTCGCAGCCATTGTAAATCGCGCCCTTGCCAACTTCTCTCTGTTAAATCATTCCCCACCGTGACACCAAAGATAAACTCTTTAGATTTACCTAGTGGGATATCTCTCGCTTCTTTACCAATCACGATGACCAGCTCCCCCTCGAAGTGCACGTTTTTCGCATCGGCTGGTGGGACTATGTCTTCCCCTGATACCAGTAATGAACTCGGGAGCTTGAGGAACAACGGCGGTGGTTGGTTGGAAGGTGAAGACATGTGGCTGGCAAAGTTCATGCCCACAGCAAAGACCTTTTCAGGTTGAACAGGGATGAGCAGTTTTACGCGATCGATATCGATGGAGTTTGCGGTGACTTTAAAGTTAGAGAATAAGTCGCCATCAAGAGGGTAGATTTTGTTATCTACAAGCTTTCCATAGCGAGTATTTCCATCCATCTCGTAACGAACAAACTGCTCAGTTGCCGCCAGTGTGTGAAATGAAATCAATAGTAAAAGGGGAGCGAGTAGCCACTTCATTGTATGCTTCCTGTTGAGTCCTATTACATGAGTATAGAAGTTACGGCTGGCCTCGCTAACTGGATCACAACACCTATTATAAGGTAATGATTGTTATATATTTCTAATGAAAAGTTTTCTATTGTGAAGGCAGCCACTAAGAAAAGGTGAAGCAACCAATATGGATTTGAACTTAATTGTCCCATTTCTTCGAGTTTATGAACTCAACAGTATTACTCAGGCGGCGGATATGTTGGGTGTGACTCAGCCAGCGATGTCCGCATCAATAAAAAGACTTGAATCAAACCTCGATAAGCCGCTGTTTGTTCGTCATGGTCGTCGCCTGGAGCCCACATCGGATGCTCATGCATTGGCCACTCATTTCAAAGAAATAGAACATCAATTGGAGCTGGCTCTTGATAAACCTCGTCAGTTTAAGGTCTATGCCCCGGAGCACATCGTTATTCAGCTTCCCGTATTAGAGGACATACAGCTAATAGAAAACCCGTTGTCTGAGAATGTGGTTCTCGATCATTTACGTTTCGATAAAATCGATATGGCCATCGAATCACGTTTTAAGCAAGAGAAGCAGCAAGCGTTTATCTATGAGCACCTTCAAAGTGCAGATTTAGTGTATGTTTGTCGACAAGATCACCCGACTATCGGGGATAGCATAACCATGGAGCAGTTTAGCCAACTAGAACACATCACGCTCACCTACTGGGAGCAACAAACCTCTGGTGTTGAAAAAATCGTTGGGCACGCTTTACCTAGAAAAATTGTAAAGCAGGTGACAAGCCCAAGCTCGATGCTGCTGTGTGTTCATGGTTCTAACGCCATATGCGCGACGGACAAATCCAATCCGCTGATAGAGCTGCTTGGGTTAAAGGTCATTGAAATTCCTTTTGAAATTGCTCCTATCCAGCTTGATTTGGTCTATCACAAGAAATACCAATCAAATAAGCAACATATGAGAACTCGAGAGTTTCTTCGTAAGTACTTAAGTTAACGTCTGCTTAACCTCTGATGTAAACCTGCCTCCGCTCTACATAAATAGTGTTTATGTAGAGCATTATCGAGCGATACTACTTCTGTTGCTCATTTCTCATTAGATTAATTACACACCGACGTTGGTCAGAATAAAAAATCTAATGAGGAAACTGTAATGAAAAAAACAATGATTGCTGCTTTAGTCGCTGCTACTTCTTTCGGTGCTGTTGCATCTGCGCCTGCTTACGAAGCTAATCCTGAATTCTACTCCGCTGAGTCTATTAAACTCATGAGTGCTATTGATTCTTCGGCTTGGGCTGTTAATCCTGAAGATCATGGCATGACCGCTCAAGAATTTGTTCACCAAGAAGCTCGCTTTTTCATTAATAACTTCGTTAACAACTTCCAAGCAGGTTGGAACAACATGCACCACTTCCGTGTATTAAACCAAGTTGGTGATACATGGGTGGTAACCCCAGCTCTCGATCACTTGTACTCTATTGGCGGTATTGATGCATCTGAGCCTTTCAGCGTAACGATTCCAGCGAATGGTGATAAGTTCCAGTCTCTACACCTTCAAACCTCGAATCATACAATCCCTGTGTACATCACTGAACCAGGTACATATCACTTCACACCTGAGCAATTTGACTCTCGCTTCTTAGCGATTGGTGTCCGTATGGCAACAGATGGTACTGAAGCAGATATGGAGCGAATTCGTGGTTTGCAAGACCAAATCGTAATCAGTGGTGGTGGTTCTGGTGAAGGCTTTGAAGGGCCAGATATGGAGCGAATGCTGAAAGTTCGAAGTGCTCTAATGGAAGGCTACAACAACCACTTATCTGTTGCTCAAGACAAGCACATCGAGTGGAACATCTCTGATGTAACTAACTGGGAAGGCTTAACATACGCTAATGCGGGTGCGTGGGGCTTATCTCCGCATGATACCGCTATGTACCCTGTGTACGCTTTGAATGGTGCTAAAGGTGATCAATGTTATACCGCTACATACCGTGCACCTAAATCAGTGGATTCACGAGGCTATTACTCTATCACTGTGTACGGTGAAGATAAGTTCCTAATGACTAACGAGAACAATATCGTATCTACGAACCAAGGCTTAACAACCAATGATGACGGAACATTCACCGTTGTATTTGGTGGTGAAGAATGTGGTGCATATGCAGATGCGAACAATGTTAACTATGCCGCGACACCTGCTGATAATTGGGGCTTCACACTTCGAGTTTATCTACCTGATGTAGCTGATGTGCAAGATTGGGAAGCAAACATGCCAGAGATTCAGCCGTTAGATATCTAATCCGCTCTGATAACCAAAGCAAACGAATGACTACGATGAAGGTACTCATGGATGATCCTTCAAAAACCAAATTTATCTTGAGCTGACTGAAGTCCGTGCTCGATTTAGGAAAATCCCATGAAAACTAAACAAAAATACATGATGCCGCGTGTGATTGCGGTAGGGGTAAGTGCATCTCTAGCTTGCGTTTCAGCCGCTACTTTTGCTGACGATTCTGTGCAAGACATGAGTGATCCGCTGGCTGTTTACACTCAGGCTGGTGCAGGTTATAGCGACAAAGGACTGAACTTAAAGTTTGGTCAAACCTACGATACCGGTTCAGACACCACAATGGGGATGAACGTTTTAGAAGTTAAAGGGATCGCAGGTGATGCGATTGGCTTCCGTGATAACGATAAAGCTAAGTTCGGCAGTGTCGACGATTCAATAGACTCGGTGCGCTTTCGTAACTTCACGGTTGATCTAACCAATGGACGAGGCGCTCAGGTTGATTTGAACTACAACTTTGATAAGAACCAAGGTTCTGCGTCTTATAGCTTTATTCAAGCGCTACCTAAGTTTGGCCCTGTGAACTTGTACCCACTAGCTGGGCTTGGTTTAGCCGCTGGCGACCCATTAGCAGACCCATCTCGTGAAGGTGAAGCTCAGTTGCGTGATAGATTCGACATGCATGGCACTTTCTACGTGGCGGGTATGTACGCGAAAGTCGAAATCACAGACAAAATCTGGCTGAACTACAACCCAATGTACATGGGCACCATCAGCGGATCAGATGTTTATAAAGACAATGGCTTTGCAGGTGATGATTCAATCATGACCCACGAATTTGCCGTGTCATATCAAATCAACCCACGTCTGAATGTTCGTTACTTTGCGAACTGGGATGAAGACGTTGACTTTGACGATGGCGACCATCGCATTGAATTCAACTACCAATTCTAATAACAGTGAATAGCTACATGGAAATAGTTTAGAGGGAGTCATTATGAACAAAACACTTCTATCGGTTGCTATTGCAGCGCTATCGGTATCATCAACAGCAATCGCTAGCGAGATTGCCGTAACAGAAGACAACTTCATCGTTGCTGAATCAAGCATGTATTTCGAGAAAAACTTGAAAGAAAATGCGGTTCCAGTGAATCATCTGAGCCACCAACGCACGATGGCAAATGTGGATACTCAAGATATCATTCGCATGAACCAAGATGCAGCATATTCGATTGCGGTCATTGATGTATCAAAAGGGGCAACCATCACGCTGCCTGAAACTGATCTTTATATGTCGGCATTATTTATCGACTTGAACCACTTAAATCCAGCGGTTATCTATGCGGGCGAAAGCATCACGCTTAATCCTGATGACCTGTCGATTGGTGAGCATGTGTACATGTTGGTTCGAACAGGGCAGCGCACGTTTGACGCTCAAGGTCAGGCAGAAATGAACCAGCTGCAAGATTCTGTTGTGATTAACGCCAATTCTGCCAATGAGTTTGTAGGCAAAAAATATAACCAGCAGCAACTGGAATCGGTTCGCAACGGTTTGATTCCTCAAGTCTCAGAGCTGGCAAACCATGCGCCAACGACTTGGTTCGGTAAGACTTGGGATGACGTGAACAAACGCGCGCACTTGTTAGCCGGTGCCGCAGGATGGGCGGGTTTACCGACTCAGCATGCGATCTATTCACCTGGCTTCATGACAGGCCAAGGTTTAGACGGGTGCTCTACAGTGACCATCGACACCCCACCGCTTGATTATGACAGAGCAGGCTTTTTCTCTGTAACCACCTACGACAACCTAGGTTGGATCGCACAAGATAATTTTGCATTGAACAACCATCTGATGGAACAGAACAAAGATGGTACGTGGACGTTCAACTTTAGCCAAGATGGCGCTTGCGAAGCCATTGACGCCAATATGAAGAACGTGATGACGGTACAAGAAGATTGGATTGCCCAATTCCGTATGTACGTGCCCATTGATGAGTTGGAAACACTGACTTATCTGAAGCAAGTGATGGCGACACCTATTACGCCAGTTAAATAATTGAATCAGCTTTAGTTAAGCAGGGAGTCGTCATGGCTCCCTGCTTCTTTGTTTCTTTAGCATATTTTATCTCTATAGGACTCTTTCTATGCCAATATTACGCCCTTTGGCGCTTGGGCTTGCTGCGTTCAGTGTCGCGCCTGTTTTATTAGCCAATGAATCCACTCAGCCTAAACTCATTTTACAGATCACCGTCGATGCATTGCGTGGCGATTTACCCGAACGGTATCGAGATAATATGGGAGAAGGTGGATTTAACTACTTACTCGACCAAGGGCTCCATTATGCCAATGCCCACTATCAACACGCCAACACGGAAACCATTGTCGGGCACGCAGCGCTTGCTACCGGAGCGCCACCTTCTGTTAATGGCATGGTGGGGAATGTTTGGTTCGACCGACAAATGGATCGCAAGGTTTACAATATTGAAGATGTTGAACGTAGCGAGCTTTCCGCTGATATTGAAACTCAAGCTGCAGTAGAAATCGACGACACGCAAGCGGTAGCAGTGAGTAGCGGTCGCTCTCCGGTGAACATTAAATCGTCGACTTTTGGTGATGAATTGGTCAAAGCCTCTAACGGTCAGTCTCGTTCCTTCGCCGTATCATTCAAAGATCGCGGCGCTGTGCCACTGGCTGGTGAGCTTGGAAAGGCCTTCTGGTTCTCCAAGAGTACGGGCGGCTTCGTGACGAGTGATTACTATTACGATAGTTATCCTGATTGGGTAACCGATTGGAACAAGCAGGACTTTATTCAGCAGTACAGCAATCAACGTTGGGAACTGCTGAAACCGCGTGAGGAGTATTTGTTTGCTCAAGAGGGTGACGTGAGTTTCAAAACAGAGATTGCGACTTTCCAACGCAGCTTTCCGTATCCTTTTGGGCCGGCAAGTTTCCCCTATTTTACGACCATGCTGAGCTTGAGCCCTGCCGCGGACGATATTGTAGCGGATTTTGCTAAGTCCCTAATTAATAAAGAGCAACTTGGTAAAGGTGAGTTTACGGATTATCTCTCTGTGAGTTTCTCTGCAACCGACTACGTGATTCACGCGAATGGTCCTTCTAGTCTTGAGGCTGAAGATACCTTGCTGCGTTTGGATCGTGCTTTCGCAGACCTGTTTAGTTATGTCGACAGTCATGTTGGTCTGGAAAACACCTTGATTGTATTGTCTGCAGATCATGGTGCGCCGGATAGTCCGAACTACATTACTAATCATGGTCTTACCGAAGGGCATTACTTCGGTGCCAATACGCTTGAAAAAAGTGGCATCTTTGATAAAGCGAAATTGCACTTTGGAGTTGGAGAGGAATTGTTTGAAGCATTCGAAAACCCGAACTTTTATCTCGATCACAAGGTAATAAAGCAGCACAAGCTGGATTTATCAGAGGTGCAACAGTTTCTATCTCAAGAGCTGAATAAAATCGAAGGCATTAAATTCGCCTTTACAGCGAACGCGATTGAAACCGGTCGTCTACCTAATACGCGAATAGCGGCGCTTGTTGAAAACAACTACTACCCATCTCGCTCTGGAGATCTCTATTTAGTGTTTAACCCAGGCGTATACATCAATGAATTTGATAGCCTCTCCGTTGCTTCCGTTCATGGCTCGCCATGGCGATACGATACTCATGTGCCAGTAATTTTTGCTGGGAACGGAATTGAAGGTCGCAAGATTTATCAGGAAGTGGCGCCTTATGATATCGCACCAACCCTATCTGCAATCTTAGGTATTGCCCCACCATCAGGGTCCACAGGCCAGGTTCTATTAGAACCTGTTGAATAGCCCACGTACGAGCAGAGCAGTGGTTAATTAGTGTTAATTACTGCTCTATTCACTTTGTATGTCAATGCGGAAATCGTCTCCCGTTATTACATAAACACCGCTTATAAGCAGCATAGTCCCCTCAATCTACTTTCGCTCATACGTACTCGTTATATTTACCACAGAACAATTAGTCAATTATCCCGGCTACAAGGAGGTAGCCCAACGAGGAACAACTATGAAAAAAACAATGCTATCTCTAGCCATCGCTGCAACGTCTTTTGGTGCTATCGCTGATGGCGGTGTAGGACAAAATGGTATCGCTCTGCCTAGCAACATGTCTTTCATTGCTAAAGGCGGTGTTGAAGTGACATTAGATAACCTTATTCAAGCTGAAACGGCAAAATACTTTGCAGAAGAAATTGCGTTGTATGGCGGTAATGAGTTCCGTCACGAGCGTACCGGTATCGACCTAAATAACCAAACCATCATTCGTTCAAACTTCGATGCTATTTACTCTTACGGTGTATTCGATGCGTCTGAAGGTGTGACAATCAGCATGCCTGATGGCGAACTGTACCAGTCAGTGCAGGTCTTTGATGAAAACCACGTGACGCTGGGTGTTGCTTACCCTGGTGAAGTCATGACTATTGATGCTGATCAGCTGACAAAAGGCAATCATGTTTACCTGTTTATGCGTACCCAGCCTAAGTCATTTGATGACGCTGGCATGGCAGAAATGAACGTAAGACAAGATAAAGTGAAGGTGACCAATTCGGCTAAGACGAGCTATGTATCACCAGTCCAATATGATTTAGAAAGCTTCAACGAACTAAGAACGGACATTATTCGTCGTGCCCCTGCTGAGGTGGTCATCCATAAAGGGTTTATCACTGATCTAGCCGATATCGAATACCCACATTACCACATGGCAAATACGGCTGGTTGGGCAGGGCTCCCAGCACAAGATGCATTCTACTTTGTTGTTATGCCTGGTGATGAAGATTCTAGAGCGGCAAAGTGCTCCACAATGACATTTGACGCGCCTGAACTTCAATATGATCGCTCGGCATTTTGGTCCCTGACCGCTTATGACGCGAATGGCTGGGTCGTCACTGACACATTCCGAATGAACTCTACCGATGCGACTCAAAACGAAGATGGTTCATACACAGTGAGCTTCAACTGTGGTGCTGACGCAATCAATAATATTGAGACATCTGAGAACTGGAACGCGCTGTTCCGTAACTACCTTCCAGTGAGTCTAGATTCAATTCTGGATTTCCAGAAAGAAGTCACTTCTTCTTTGCCTGTCGCTAAATAGGACGCTCTTAATTCTTAGAACGAGCTCATCGAGCTCGTTTTTTTATAACCATCAGATTAGTCCTGTGTAAATTTGGAAAGCTCCCTAACATTTGCCACCGACTCTTCTACTACTGATTAACGAGATTTAAAAATGAATGACCTGAATGCAGTACGAGTTTTTCTTGCCTTGATGAGAACCAAATCGACCAGTCGAGCGGCAATGAGTCTAGGCCGCTCCCAATCTTATGTGTCCAAAATACTCTCTAAATTAAGAGCAGAGTTGAGTGATCCGTTGTTTCTACGCAGTGCGGATGGTTTGACACCAACGTCTTATGCCATTGCGTTGGAACCCAAGCTTAGTGTTGCATTTGATCAGCTTATACTTGCTTTTGAGCCGGATAGCTTCAGTCCTCGAGAGCTTGACAAAGTTACACTGCACATTGCGGAACCTTATTTGGTCACAAAAGGAAAGGCCATCATTAAGGCGCTTCAACGTGAGACGGATGCTGCGATTGACCTAAGAACATGGACGGCAAACAGCGAAAAATTGATCTTGTTAGAAGAGGTTGATTTAGGCGTCCATGTCTTGAATGACAAGCCTCAAAGCTTCTATCAGAAACGTCTTCATCGAGGTTCTGGTGCATTCACTGGTAATGTAGAAGGTGGACAATATGTAAAGTTTGTGGTGTCTGGAATCAATGAAGAGAAGCACCTATTTCACCAGCTAGATCCAACGATTGAGCCAAGGTTATACGTTGATAACTATCAGTTGATGGCGCAATTAATGGATGACTTCTATACGTTGGAATATAAGAAAATGACGGATGAAATGTCGCCAGATCTGAGTTTGGATATTGCGTTGATCATGAAATCATCACTCCGTTATTCTCCAAAAGTACAATGGCTGTGTGAACTCGTCACCCCAATCCTTAATCAAGATTAGGCATGTTTCTGTTTTTTGAGATAGTGCGCTTTGGTTTTTTTGAGAAGTCGAAAAGTCAGCAGGATTTGACTAGACAGTCGATTGTCGCGAAATTTTAGCACGGCTAATGGAATCCAAAGCCCTAGCCTTAGCAGCCCCAATATGAAATTTAGGTATTTTGCTGAGTGCTTACCAGTCGCGTGCAGCCAACGTAAGAGTAGACGCATTCTCGTTGACTGAGATACGCCGAACAGACGGTATGAGTCGAGTAGAAAAAGAAATACATCACGAGCCACCAATTTAGGGCACTTACTCACTTTTGCTTCTTCGAGGTCTAATAGGTGAATCCCTGATGATGGGTGGTACACGATATCTCTCATGTTAGGTCTTCCATGTACCACACCCGCTTGGTGAAATTGAGTTAAAGCGTCAAACGCAAGCGCCAGTTGAGTCGAGTTGGGTGCTTGGTTACATTTATCTATCCTCACGCCTTTGTCTTCGGTGATAAAGTAGTGCTCAGTATGATAGAGAATTTTTGGTACAGGTAAGCCTAGCGACTGAAAGTACTGATGGTGTTTAAGCTCATGTTTAAAGCGTGTTACTGGGCATAAAGCAGAACTTAATTGCCAGTGCTTTAAAAAAACAAACTTGTTAGATACCCACTGGATGGTTTGGTTGAGGCGTGTTCTTTTATCTTCACCACATCTTTTAACCCAGACTTTCTTATCACCAAGTCTCGCCGAGTATACAGATCCCAGTTTGCTCGAAACATTCATAGGTTTTTATCTTTGACTAAGTCTGCTAACAGTTCGTTGAGCCAATTAACAATGGGCTTATTAGCATTCTTATGAGCCACACTGCTCACCACGTTAGCACTCGGAATCGGTGTATCAGTAAAGTCAATTCTTAATGGCACCAGCCCTGTGTAACCCGTATTCATCTTTGAAGAGGCTGGCAATAACATGTTACTGCTTCGCGCGACTTGCATGGCCAAGTTCAAACTGTCTGTTTGCAAGCGAATTTGAGGGGATCGATCGGAGCTGCTGAAGACCCGGTTGAGGTGCGTGTTTTTTTCATCCCAGCCTGGCAACGTTAATGAGGTAAATCCATACTCTATTGCAGCTTCATGAGAAATGTTGTCTAGCTGAGCCAGAGGGTGATTCTCAGAAGCCAGCATCACAAATTGGTCTTTCGCGACTAATTTCTGAGTAATCGATTTTGGGAAATGATCACTGTAGTAATTGACCCCCATCAACACTCGTCCATCTAAGATCTGTTCGACAGCCGTCGACTCCCAACTCTTCAAATACCAAGTCGCATTAGGTGCTGCTGTGGATAATCGAGTAAATAGGTCGGCACCAAATCGAGATTGAATAGGACGGTTAATACAGATCTGAATCTTGCCTCTCAGTTGAGCTGGGTCGAATTTCTGGTTAACGCTAACCGCATCATCAATCTCATCAATGATGTGAGGTAGACGCGACAATAAGTGTTCCGCAAAACTGGTTGGTTGAAGCTTCCTAGATGTGCGAACAAAAATAGGGTCGTTGAGAGTGGTGCGACATTTACTCAGCATGCGAGCGACTGCCGACTGTGATAGGTCCAGTCGTTCCGCTGTCACATAAGTGTTGCGCGTTTCATTGAGGTCAATGAGCATTCTCATTGCCTTGAGGTCAATATTATCAATCATCATGGTCTTATTTTAGGAGAAGGAGAGTGTAAGATTGGAATAAGCGTTATGAGACCAGAGTCCATTCTGGTGTCATTTGGATGAGTTTGGTTAGAAACGCCAGTCGAAACCGATCGAAACTTTAGTCTCTTCACCTCTTAAGTAATCTTTGTTTGGAAGGTTAATGTCGTTGACTTTGATGTTGGTGTATTTCGCTTCTAGATAGATGTTGAAAATCGCGCCACCAACTTCAGTTCGTGTACCTTGTAAGAGCATCAAATCCACCATTTCCATCTCTACGCCACCATAGCTTGAACCACCAAAGGCTTGAAATACGGTGTAGAACGTATCGTTCCATGGTTGAAGGCCGTATAAGTTAACCGAAGCCATGTGGGCATCATCCCCGCCAAGCACATCTTTTACTGAACCGCTGTTGATGCCCATTAAAGCACTGTTCAGTGCAGTGTTCCCCGAGCCTGTTGAGTAACCGCTCATTGAGTTCGGTACTTCTGTTCCTCGAATATTTTGAGCGATTTGGTCGGTGTCAAAATCCACATATGAGTAGTTAACCGACGGGAAAAACATCGTCTTTCCATTGGTTGCGGTTAGAGGAAGCATGTAGCCCGCTGTGTACATGTCAGTGGTATCTGTCAGGTAAGTATCGATATAGACACCACCAAAGCGAGAGTCGAAGTTCGCTAAGCGAAAACGGAAGTCTTCTGATTGTGTAAAGTATTCACCAATCATGATGGTCTGCGTATCAACACCTTCTCCACCGTACAGGTTGTTGAATCCACCTCCCGCAACCAGTTTGATCTCACCATTGTCGTCAGAAGCAATACCCCCACGCCAAGCTGTGTTACGAGGGTCGGCATCGTGCACATCATTTTCTGCTGCTGTCGCTGTATGAGATAGAGCGAGTGCTGAAATAACACCTAGCGCGATAAGAGAGTGTTTGTAGTTAGTCATGTTATATCCTTAATCACCAATTCATTGGTTTGAGTCGAATTTCGTTGTGGTGCTGATTATCAATAACAATTCGACTTGGATTAACACCTTTACTCGGGTTGTGAAAAGTCGTATTTCGACTTAGTGAGATATCAAAGGGTTAAAAATAAAACGGTAACCCTTATTTATCAGTCACTTGCTCATTATTTAATGTTGGTTTGTGACTGATTAAGTTTAAATGGAATAGCTCTAATTCCATTTGAACTATGTATTAATTATCCATTTCTGGATATTGATTAAATATCTTAGCTAATTGTTAGCATAGGGTGGAATATATCTGCTGATATTAATTGTATGATTTTATTGGATTTAATTAATTGCCCCTATTCTACATAACTGCTGTTTATGTAGAGCATAACCCTTGCCCGCTACTTGCCTTTACTCTTCAGGTTTATATTAGCGCCACTGAACGGGAGCGCTGGTTTAACCCAGTCTATTAATTGGTTTGAAAAGTAATTTTCTAATTCAATCACCGTTTAAAACCATTAAATAAATTTTACCGAGAGTGTGTTCTCTCATTTTTAAATTGAAACGAGTAAAGAATAGTAACGTAATGAAAAAGACAATTTTAGCAGTGGCAATTGCAGCGGTATCATTTAGTGCAGTGGCAACAGATGCGACAGTTGATGCTAACGGTAACATCGTAATCAATGGCTCAGATTTTGGCTATGTTGACCTAGGCACTGGCGATATTATTTTCTCTCCAGAAGATGCACACGATCGCTCTGGCGAAACTGTAGGCTCTATCAATGCCGATAAACTAGGCTCTGATCGATACCTTGTACGCGGCACTGATGGCCAGGTGGTTGGTGTGGTTGGCGTTGATAATGACGGCAACCTATCAAAAGAGTGGACACCTGACCGCTCTCCAGAGATTGAGATGCCAACTGTACCGTCACACGGCACTGTTGAGGGTGGTCTTACAGATAACCATACAGTTGTTACAGTCAACAATGGCAATCGCCTAGACATCGTGGAAACTCAACACGGCACTGCTCTTAATATAAATGGCGGCTCAGGCGGTACATTCTATGTAGACACTGATGGCAACTTGAAAGACCTAGACCACAACACTGTAGGTCAAATCCGCCGCAACGATGATGGTATGGTTACAATTGATGGCGTTGGTAATAACGATTGGGTTGTAGGCAATGTTGACGGGGAGCTGATTGGCCATTCTACACGACCGGACACTGATTTTGATGGTGGTATCATTCCAGACACTGAGGATCACATCCGCAATATTTACGACAAAGTATACGACAACAAAGACCGCATCGACTCTGCTGAGGGCTCTATTGCTGATGTTAACGAGCGCCTGGATGCAGCGCGTGAAACGGTAGAGGAAGCTGCACCAGTACTCCGAGAGCCAGTAGAGCAAGCTCGCGAGACTTACACTCAAGACATTGACCGCCTAGATGGGCGCATTGATTCTCTAGAACAAGACCTATACAAGCAAGGACAAAAAATGCTTGAACTTGACGACCGTATGGATCAGGTAATGGCATCATCGCACGCTATTACCAATGCTCGCCCTGTGCTAGCAAATGCCGGTGAATACGCTGTTGGTGTAGGTGTTGGTTTTGCTGGTTCAACTGAAGCAATTGCACTTGGTGGTGCTTACCAAGTGAATGATTCTTGGTCTGTCTCGGGCACAATGAATTACGCGACAAGCACATCACATGCATCATCGGACTTCTCAGCAGGTGTTGGTGCACATTACCGCTTCGGAAACTAATCGAAAGTAGGGTTAACTGGCGCAAGGATGCGTCATTTAGTATTTTTATTGACAGTCTTTCTTCACGAATTTCCATCGAGACTTACTTCTCACAAAACACTTTTTCACTTTTATATCCCCAACGGACCATAATTTCATTTTCAGAGACATAGCGAATAGATTCGTTACGGCCTTGATAGGTATCGTCGGTTTTGTACATAAATGACGTTTGATCGTTATATTTTGCGATCAAGGTAGCGGGTTGAGTTTGGTAGCGAATCACCGATATAAGATTTGCATCATCATCTTCACACGTGAATTGTTCCTCATCAAAGCTAGCGACTAAATCATAGCGAGCTTGAAGCTCGGCAATTCTATATAGGTAAGATTGCTCGATGCATGCTGATTGTGATGCTCCTTTCCAGCACTCACCTCGACCTTTTATCCAACCAATCTGCTCGGCTTTCAATAACTTTGAAGTATTTGATTGGTTGCTTATCTTCCGTGCTTGTCTGTATACATCCGATAGTTGGTTATCTAAAGTACTGAGCCTTTTATCCTTGCAGATCATATGCTCAGTTGAGTTGAGATCTGTTTGGCTACAATCAAACGAAGGAGAGCTTGATGCCGAGGTATATGAAGATACAAAAGCTCCAGCGAGAATGAAAAATTGATGGTATTTCATTAGTGATCGTGCCTAATGTCTGTGAAGGGGAGGTCTGTTGATAATAGCTGATAGAACCAGCCTGAATCACAATTTGAACCTTTATTGCTTCGAGACTCTACTGGCAAGGACAACCTTATTTTCTCTTGCCTTAGCACCCAGCTTAAAACTTATAAGTCGCGTTCAGTAGCACATTCGTTTCATCACCTGTTGTGGTGTCTTCGTATTTGACTAGCGTTGCCAGATTAAAGCTATCATTTAATACATAACCGACACCTGCGCCGACAAACAAAGATTCATGGTTGGTGCCATACATACCACCACCGTAGCTGATGAAGGTGAGCTTGTCGTTAATTGGACGAAGCGCGAATAGGCCACCATAACCACCGTATGAGTCCTCCATATCTAATGAATCATCATATTGGGTGTAGTTGAGACCTGCCATCGGGAACAGCATCCACTTTCCCGTATCAACACCAAAACTGCTGAGAGGGACATAAGTACCAATGTTGTAGCCTGTACTGACATCGTCTCCTGACATATAAACATCGATAATGCCGTAGTCAGTTAGATAACCGCCACCGGCAGACCACGAGCCATCTTCGGCATAGCTACCAAAGAGCTTGTTGGTTGCAGACGTTGCAACCTCAATTCGAGTACCAAATTGTTCTTGGCTGAAGTCGTAGTTGGCGCTGATCTTAGTTTCGATATTTGTTGGATCAAAGGCGTTTTTTTCTTCAGCCTTAGCAAGGTTTGCAAAGCCGAGAACCGCGAGAATGATAATGCCAGATGAGATGGTGTTGGTGATTTTCATTTAAAGCCCAAAATGATAGATAAACACAATTAAGCAGAATGATTAGAGCATTCATGCCCATTGTGATTTCCTATCTCTTCTTCTTGCTACCGATGACCAACAAAACTACAAGTTGGTCTAGGTACAATACTCAACTGTCTGGGATTAAAATAATGAAAAGAGTGGATGACTGATATGCTTACAGAACATTTCAGTATGGTGGAAAAGTGTCGGGTCTCGGATAAGGTTTAATTAAATGATTTTTTCTCAATAAAGCGAGCCGAGAGCTCTACCACTTCTTTAGAATACACCAACGCAGTGTGATTAAGGTTAAGAGAACACGTATCCGTGGCACCTTTTAGATTGGCATCTTCAATGGTCACGGTACCATCACCTTGATTTTTTCCAAGCATAACTCGTCCAACACCCGCATCGTAAGTACCGGTGATCACACCGATTGGGACGTCGATATCATAATCACCTAAGCCATTATTGAGGATGTTTTCGCTCGACCCAAAGATGAAACCTAGACCATTACTTGAGAAGAATTTTGCGATAGTCGCGCCGTTATGTGGTGTGCCTGCCGTGATGATGCAAGTGTCGGAAAATTGGGGTTGATAGGTCTGAAAATAGTGGCGTATGAGCAGCCCACCGAGTGAATGGCCGAAAAAATAAACCTGATCATGTTCATCAAAGCGACTATTTACGAATCGATTTAATAGCTTAGCGGCGGAGGGAAAACGAAGAGAGTTATAGCCGAACTTGTGGGTTTTGAAGCCACGCTTTCGAAAGTGCTTATCAAGATATTGCATAATTAATGCTGGCATATATAGACCGTGAATAAGAACTATGTGTTTGTTTTCTTTCTTCATTTATCACCTAACTCACCAGTTTCTTTTCAGTGTAAGTTTTTGCCTTTTTACTCTCAAGCAAAAACGCCGCAAACCATTGATTGCTTGAGCGACGGTCAAATTCATAACAATGTTTTTGAGTGAGGGTTGCCGATTGTGAACTAAGCTTAATGCGCACCACTTACCACTTTGGGATACGGAGAGCACCTCATGTCACTACCTTCGACGATGCAAGCCATTGGATTTACACATTCATTGCCTATTGAAGAACCAAACAGTCTGATTCAATTTGAGACGTCATTACCTAAACCAGGGAGTAAAGACTTATTGGTAAAGGTGGCGGCGAACTCTATTAACCCTGCAGATGCGAAATTACGAGTGAGAACCGCAGCAGAAAAACCGCATGATGAACCCAAGGTTATTGGATTTGATGCCGTGGGTGAGGTGGTTGGCCTTGGCGATGACGTTGACGGTTTTTCAGTGGGTGATCGAGTTTATTACGCAGGAGACATCACCCGTGCGGGCTCCAATGCCGAGTATCAAACTGTGGACTATCGAATCGTTTCTAATGCGCCACTGAGTTTGTCTGATGCAGAAGCCGCAGTTTTACCACTGGGAGCACTGACAGCTTGGGAGGCGTTGTTTGATCGCCTTCGCAT
The DNA here is from genome assembly GCF_003415655.1 of Vibrio maerlii. GTDB lineage: Bacteria > Pseudomonadota > Gammaproteobacteria > Enterobacterales > Vibrionaceae > Vibrio > Vibrio maerlii. The sequence goes on along the minus strand of NZ_QRHC01000002.1, from coordinate 172,208 downwards.
TCAACCGGATGAAAAGAAAAGCCTATTGGTGATTGGCGGGGCTGGTGGGGTAGGCTCAATAACGATTCAGCTTGCCAAGCAGTTGACCAATTTGACTGTGATAGGCACTGCCTCTCGTCCAGAGACCATCGAGTGGGTGAAAGACATGGGGGCCGATCATGTGGTCAATCACAGAGATCTCGTCAACTCGGTTAGAGAGCAAGGAATCGAGCATGTGGATTACATCTTCAATGTGGCCGATACCAAAGGTCACTGGGAATCGATGGTTGAGTTGATTGCGCCTCAAGGGATGATTAGTTCCATTGTAGAATTTGAAGGTGGGATTGATCTCTCTGCACTACAAGGAAAATCGGTAGGCTTTATTTGGGAGTTGATGTTTACCCGTTCATTGTTTGGTACGCATGATATTCAGAAACAACAAGATATTTTGTTCCAAGTTGCGAACTTGGTGGATGCGGGTCGTATCCAAAGTACCCTTACTAAAACACTGGAAGGTTTTGATGTCGAGACGTTTAAAGAAGCGCATCGGCTAATAGAAAGCGGAGCATCGATTGGTAAAGTGGCGATCAAATTTTAGCTAAAAGAAAACCTCCAACTTTAAAATGCTTTTAACTAATAAAGAAGCAGGGAGTTGGAGGTTTTTCTATTTATTGACTGACTCTATTGAGCTTGAACCGCTGAAATAATAGGGTCGTCGGCGGCTTCCATCACTTTAGGGTTCACACCGTAGTGACGAGAAGTAAACGTGTAGTCGTTGCCCTTCGTGTCGATATTGTTCTTTGCATCATCACCACAGTTGAACGATACGGTGATGGTTCCATCAGAGTTCTTCTCCCACGTATTTGAGCTGATATTACGAACACCTTCCATCAAGTATTTATCGCCATCATAGGCGGTGATTGAGGTGAAGAACTTATTCTCAGGGTCATCAAAGGTGGTGGTGTAACAAACATTCGCTTTCATCTTAGGGCTATTTGCATATTCATTACCAACGAATGCTTCAGGGCTTGCGCCACCCCAACCTGCGGCATTTTCCAAGTTCCACTGGTGTAAGTCGGTCACCTTATCTTTGGTACGTGGGAAGGTGTAAGTGAACTTCTCCATGCTATTCACTTCTTGGGTGTATTTCTTAACCCAAGCCTCAACCTCTTCATAGTTGTATGGCTGAACTTGGTAGTTATAAGCAAAGTTAAAATCATCCGCATTCACACGGTTTAGTTGTTCGACCGCGTTCTCGATGCCTTTTTCAGTGCCTGAACGGTAGATAAGAAACGCATAGTCAGATTCTACCGGTAAGTTGTAGTGACCATCTTCCACCACATAGTGCTGGCCGTGCCCACGTTCAGTTATGACCTGTACCGCCATGTAGTTATTGGTTTGTGGAATGGAGAACTCGACCTTGCCCTCTTTGTTGCGCTCAACAATCGCCACACCATAGAGTGTGTCGTCATTCATTTGCACGGTTGGCGCCGCTTTTCCACGAGGAGGCAGACCCTGCATTTTTACAAACTGTTGGTTAGCGCCTTTGCTGCTCCAGTTACGATAGTTACGCGCAGTTTCTGCATGGCTAAAGTTTTCTTGTGTAACTTCAATTGTATTCGTTTGATCAGCAGCGAAAGCAGTGCCTGTCGTTAGCAAGCCAATAACTAGAGCAAGTGTAGTCAGTTTTACAGTTTTCATTTCAACCTCTTTCGATAATTGTCTAGCTAAGTCCGTTTTGCAGTTTATGTTGAGCGTTTTAATAAGTAGCCAATAGATAAGTCTAATCTTCTTTAAGACTAGTAAGCTTCGGAAGCTTTACCACCTCGTGGTTGGTTGCTATCTAAACTAACGCAAAAGGAGTATGACTAAAAATGAACTATTCCTATACCTGATATGTGTTTGATGCATGTTTAGATGCCAATGTTGATATGCTTTCAGCGCATAATAGGTATGAATACTTATGATTGGTGGGGATGATTTTCGGTGTCTATAGTGGGTTGTAGATAACGCGTAGCAAGAGCACTCTGACTTGGTGGAGTGTCTGATGATGGAGATGAGGACGCGTTCCTAGTTCGCTTAAATAAGGTATCAACATGTCTAAATTATTGTTAGCAGCATTGATTTCATCAGTATCAACCGCATCATTTGCGGCTCCTCAATACAGTGCCAATGTACCAGAAGATATTATTACACCCGAAAAGGTTGAGTCTGTTTATTTGGGGGAAATGAACTACATTTCCGGTGCACCAACGCTAGATACTCATCTAAAAGCCCGAGACTTTGTTGATACGGCGAATGCAGTAAGGGTGTTCTTATCGGGTATTCAAGTTGCTTCGATGCAAGGTATGTTCGCGGGACACGAGAGTGTTGGCATGAAACCAAACCAAACTATTGGTATTTCAGAGGGAATGCTAAACGCTCGTAGCATTTGGTTAACGCCCAATACCACTACGCCGTATGTGACTAGTGAAGTAGATGTTAAGAATGGCCCAGTGGTCCTGGAGGTTGGAACCCCAGTTCTTGGCCTACTGGACAATGCGGCCTTTGAGTTTGCAGGGAAAGTGGGTGTGACGCATCCAGAAGACCAAGGTAAAGGTGGTAAGTACTTTATCTACCACAGTTCATACGAGGGTGAGGTGCCTGCTGGCTATATCCCAATTGAAACAGAGGGCTACCAACATTGGTTGTTGCTGCGTATTGTAGGCCAGAAAGCAGATGTTGAAAGCAACATAGCCAAACTTAAAAATTCAATGAAGTTATACCCTTACGGAGAAAAAGAGCAAACAGAGTTTCTTAACTTAACAGACCTACAGTACAACACGGTTCATGCTATGAACGAGAAGTTTTATGATGAGATCAATGCGCTCATTCAATATGAGCCAACAGAAATTTGGGATAAAGAGTGGATCGCACTAGCGAAAGATCTCGGTATTGAAAAAGGTAAGCCGTTCGCTCCTGATGAGCGTATGAAAGCGGTGCTTGCAGAAGCATCAAAAATCGCCACTGCAGAAGCCCGTTCAACTTATTTCTACCCGGAAGAAAGCATGACGGTTTACGACGATCGTCACTGGTTTACACCCCTTATCTCTGGGCATGAGTTTCTGGATGAAAATGGCGTAACGTCTGTTGACGAACGTGCGACGTTCCACTTTATGGCGACGGGAATTACCCCTGACATGGTGACAAATACGGTCGGTAAAGGTTCAGCATATCTACTAGCAACACGCGATGATTCGAACAAACTACTTGATGGCGGTGAGCACTACACAGTGACACTACCGAAAGATGTTCCAGTAGCAAACTTCTGGTCGTTCATGGTCTACGACAACCAAACGCGTTCGATGCTTGAAACGGACCAAAAATCAGCAGGAGTGGATGGTCTAAGCGATGCGGTGCGTAAAAATGATGATGGTTCGGTGACAATTCACTTCGCGCCAGAACCACCAAAAGACTGGGAGGGCAACTGGGTTCAGACTATGCCAGGTAAAGGGTATAACGTGATCTTCCGAGCGTATGGCCCGACAGAAGCCTGGTTTGATAAATCTTGGCGACCAAGTGATTTGAAGCAGCAATAACGATTAATAAGAGATGAAAGCGACGCAATTTGCGTCGCTTCTTTGTTGATACCCGGGCGCTCATTTCGTGGCGTGATGTGGTAAGTAATTGTTTTAGCTAAGTCTAAAATGATGGTTCCAACTGGTCTAGAAACTGAAGAACATAAATGAAGACTTTATTATTCTTGTTTGCTGTTTTGTTTACAGCACCCTATATCCTAGGATAGATGATATTTCTATGGGGGATAATACCTGCCCTCCAACGAACTAGCGTTATGTGCTATATGCATATCTATTATTGAAAATAGTGATTGGAACTAATAACTTCAACCCTCTAACCTAGCTGCATATTTGATAATCAGTTAGGTAATGACATGTTAAAGCAAAGCTCTACTTTGGCGGTGTTAGCAACTTTGGGACTCGCTTCCAGTGCGCACGCGAGTGGATTTTTTTTGCAGGAAGCAGCATACGCAAACCTTGGTACAGCAGGCGCAGGTGATGGGGTCTATACCGATTCTTCGGCGGCCATTTGGACAAACCCCGCCGTTATGTCGCACATGGATAGTGAATTGACGACCATTAGCGGAACCTTGCTCAACCTCGACATTGATTATTATGATGAAGCAGGGAACCACAACACGAATACCAATTCGACTTTGCCAGTTGTGAGTTTTTTTCATGTTGAACAGCTTAATGAAGACCTTAAGCTCGGGCTTGCGTTCAGCTCACCAGGTGGGGCAACGCTGGATTATGGTTCTGACTGGGATGGTGCCTCTCAACTGACCGATGTCGCCTTGCTTACCTACCAGTTTAATCCAAGCTTGAGCTACAAGATTAATGACCAGTGGTCTGTCGCTGCAGGCGCTCAAATCAACTATGCGTTTCTACAGGGCAACACCTCAGTTTTAGAATTAGATACCGCAACAGATTGGGCGTTTGGCTACAACTTGGGTGTGATGTACCAAGCAACCGAAAAATTGCGATTAGGACTATCTTATCGCTCTGAGTTGAACCATGAGTTCGAATCTGATTTGTATGCTGGAGAAAACCAGCGTAACTATAGTACAGAGCTACCTGCGGCTGCGATTTCTGACCTAAGTGCTTCATATCAGCTGACCGATAAATTGGCTCTGTTGGCTTCTGTTCAACAGCATCATTGGTCCTCAATGGAAGAGACGCGTATTGATATCTCTGGAGGAAGTGGCGGCCCATTCCCATACACTATTGATCGGGAATGGGATGATGTCTGGAAGTTCGCGGGTGGTGCTGAATATCAGCTTACTTCTAGTTGGAGTGTGAAAGCGGGCTATTCCTATGAAACATCACCGCTCGATGATCCTGCGAACCAGAGCCCGGATTTGCCAGTTGGAGAACAGCACCGCTATTCCATAGGTGTAAGTAAGCAGTTCGAAGACAGTCGTCTTGATGTGTATTACCAATATTCTGATTTTGGTGAGATGGATATCGAGCAAACTGCTAAAGGTGGCATTCTAAGACCATCATTGGAGTTAGATGGTCATTTCACTGGTGCCGTTCACTTCATCGGTGCCTCTTATACTTACTAACGTTAAGTATCGCTAAATATCTTATCTTGAATCGTTGAAATGATAAGTTGTTTAAACCAATTATGGGCCGCGCTAGTCGCTGTTCTTTTGTGTTCGATCAGATAAATATCCACAATAAAATTTGGGTCGTCATCGATAGCATAGACAGGCACCAGCTTTTCTTCCATGCCATCGAGCTTGGTAAGCCTATGAGTCGAAACCATGATGGCGTCAGTTTGTTGCATGACTTCGACTAAGGTCATGAGCTGCCCACTCTTAAATACGATATCTCGCTCGATACCTTTTTTCGCCAGTAGGATATCCACTGGGTTGCTAAGGCCGAAGGATGAGCGAATATCCAGACTCATATCTACAAAGCGATATTTGAAGCAATCCTCTAGCTTCACCTTCTTTGCCTTGGTAAGTGGGTGGTTGTGTGCCACATAAAAGACAGGGTAGGTTGAGCCTAACTTTTGGCTTGGGAATTCAATACTATTGGCTGGCTCTTCTATATGTATGGAGAAATCTACATCGCGCGAAGCCAATTGCTGTACCGGTTCTTTGGCAACGGGAAACTCAACCAAACTCGCGAGTGGAGCCTGTTTGTTAAGCTCCATAGCAAGTGGGATACAAAGAAATGTGCTCATCAATGGTGGTGTAGACAACACAAAAGTTTGGTCACATTTATCGGGTGTGAAAGCAGATTTGGCCACTAAGCTCTGCATGCTACGTAGCAACTCTTCTAGCGGCTGCTGCAGCTCTAATGCCTTTTGTGTTGGAACCAGGCCATTGGACTCACGATAGAACAGTGGGTCATCAAAAAGGTCTCTGAGCCTACCTAATGTACGGCTCATAGCGGGTTGCGAGAGATACAGTGTCTGCGCGGCTCGCGTGACATTTTTTTCTTTGAGTAAAACACTTAACGAAACCAGTAGGTTGAGATCCAATCGCGAGAGCTGTTGTTCCAATGTCACCATGAGCATGCACCAAAGTTATATCAGTCATTTAATAAATACATTGGAATGCATGCTAATACAAGGGTAAATTTTATACATCCGCTGAACAGAGCGGACAAGTTAAAACCATTATCATCTCAATGAGATAAACAAAATGATTCCGATGATTCATCTGTTTTATGTCGAAGGATTGGTAAACGAACTACAGGGAACTCGTGAAGAAAAACTCAAGCTCTATCAAGAGGCTTTTTGTCCTACGCCGGCGAATGAAGAAGACAAATATGTTTCGTTCTTAAGCCTAGAAAGACTCTTGAGCATTGCTCATGAATGTTATGGCTACGTTGAGCTTTTAGGAGCAATCAAACGTTCTTCGCAAAAACATATCTTACCTAAAATTTCTAAAACATCTGCGCATCATGCGAGATCCATTGACGCTATGATTTTCGAGGCGATTGAGAGCTCCAAGCCTTATATCTCTGGCTTCAAATTAGGGATGAAAACTTTGTTTACCAAGCCAAGGTTTGTCTTCGATGTGATTCACTCGTTTGGTCAAAAATACCCTCTAAGTGAAGTCTATTTTGTTGTATTGGCTCTAGAGTTATTAGGTTCAAAGATGATGGCTAACAGCAATGTGGTTTGCCATTTCAAAGCCGAAAGCTGTGAGGCGGCTCATTGTGCACTATGGGAAATGTACCAAGGTAATATCTCTTTACGTTTCTCTCAAAATGAAACAGGTATTGAACTTGATGATGGCTTGGTTGTGCAAGACCGAGTGGAAATGGTCGAGATGCGCAGTTTCACTCGCTCGCTAGAAGTTGTGATGACATCGCTTGTTGCCGATTTCGATGTCACGCTGCAAGTTGCTTCTTCCATGACTTCTATTCCATCAAGAACGATTCAGCGTCGTTTAAAGAATGAATCATCTTCATTTGTGCAAGCAAGAGCGAGCATTCTTACATCCAGAGCGAGAGAGCTTGTTCGTCAGGGGTTTAGCATTACAGATGTTGCGGCAGAGCTTCACTTCTCGTCTGTGGGTCACTTCAGTCGATTTATCAAGAATTTGCATGGTCAAACGCCGAAGCAGCTGTTTATTCGCTAGTTGAATCCCGATGGTGTAGAGGTGCCAACTACCAGTTTTTATTGTAGGGAACCTGATTGAAAACCGAGCCGACAATTTGTTTGGTGCGTTCTTGCCATTCTGTGTTCGACGCATCACCATCAGTAGCGGCCTGTGCTAGAGCTCTCCAAAATGGTAGCGCATTTTTTGGGGTGTAAAAGGCGACGGCAAAAGTGCCCTTATCTCTGGTTAATTCACCGTCGATCGGAAACTGAGTGACACCGGTATCGAGTTGAGTTCGTTGAAAGATTTGCTCGTCATCAAGTGCATCACTGGAAGCCAAACCAAACGCCACTATAAACTGTGCTGATGCGGGGTTATCGACTCTCACATAGCCTTTTTCCGTCAGCACGTCCTCAATATGTTGTGAAAAGACCTGACTAGCCTGCTCACCAAGTTGCGAATCTCGGGTAAATGCGGTACCTGTTTTTGGTGCAAAGGCGTAATGCTTTAAACCTTGTTTCAAGAATTGCACATCACCACTTTGAGCAACGGCGTATTGTACAGACGGAAGAGTGGCTTGTTGGGTACAGCCAATGAGAGTACTGAGGGTTAAGGCAATGATTAGCTTACTTTTCTTCAATGAATGTTCCTTTTCGCCTGATGAATAGAGAGATACACGTTGAGTGTAGCAGTTTGATGACATTTCGAGGTTAAAACCCCTTAAAAGTGTCGGTTTTTTAATCTCTTAACGTTCTGTGTCGTGTTCGGCTCAAATTGCTTCTATCTTTGCTGGACTTTATCTGGTGGTCATAATGTGGATGACGTAGAATTATGGTTATATATCCTTCCTATGGCTTCGACTTCTTATGAAAAAATACGAAATACTAGTTCAAGATATCGTGAGTAAAATTTGCCAGAATGTGATTGATCATAAATTGCCCTCTGAACGAGAGTTAGCGGAAAAATATGATTTGTCGAGATTTTCTGTTCGAAAAGCGATGGCGAAATTAGAAGCAATTGGAATGGTAAAGTCGAAAGTCGGCTCTGGTTACTTTGTTAACACGTCAATTATGGAGTCACCGCTTATTTATAACTCAATTACCGAGAATAAGTTTGGTGAAATTTCATATAAGAAGATAAAGATTAATAAAAGATTGCCTACTACTCATGAAATGCAAGTATTTTCTATCAATGAAGATGAGTATATCTGGAACATTAAACGTCTACGTTTAGTTCAGGATAAAATCACCCAGATAGAAGAAGCGCGATTACCGTTTTCTTTATTCCCAAAAATGACGAATGAGAATGTGGAGAGCTCTCTTCAAAAGTATGCGCTGTCGCTGGGGTTAGAGATCGATAGCTACCTAACAACTTATCAAGCGGTAAGCCTTTCTGCTGAAGACGCTAACTTCTTGGGTTGCAAGCGTTCAAGTTCGGCGATGAATATCACCAACCGAGGCTTTCTAAAAAGTGGTGAGGTCTTTGTGGTCAGTGACATCTTGGACATCAATTACCAGTGTACTTATCACACTAAATTCAACAGTGAAAGTTTGCAGTATCGAGATCAAAACGACCGCTAAAAGCGGTCGTTTTTGTATGAAAAGTAAGTGGTTACTGTTCTATGGTGTGTGGATAGAGCCATCCGGCAAGCGGCTTTGAGTCCATTCATGCGGACGATATTCAACTGGGAAATCTAGCGCTGCTGCACGATCCATTTCTACGCCAATACCAATCTCTTCTGACGCATACAGGTAACCGTTTTTCGGCTCGGCTGCATTTGGGAATACCTTACGAGTATTCTCTTTGTAATGGACGTGTTCTTGGATAGCAGCATTGTGCAGGTGAACATTTAAGTGAGTATTTACTGCCGCGCCAATCGGAGTCATATCAGGCGGGCAGTGCCAAGCAATACGGACACCGAAACTTTCACATAAATGACCTAGCTTCAACGCCGGTGTAATACCACCGATCTGCGATACGTGGCAGCGGATAAAGTCGATACGACGGTTAATAATGACCTGCTTCCACTCCTCAGGATTATTAAATAATTCCCCTAATGCGAGTGAAACCGAGGTTTGATTACGAATATTATCAAGCCATTCTGTTTGGCTCGGTGGAAGAATATCTTCAATAAAGTATGGCGAATATTTTTCGACTTCTTTAGCAAAGCGAATCGCTTGGTTTGGGAATAAGCGCTCATGCACATCATGAAGAATATGGAATTGGTTACCATATTTCTCACGAAGGTCTTTAAACATGTTAACCGTGTTCTCGATATATTGGTCTTGGTCGTAGTATGAACCCTGAGTTGGATTTTCTGTTGCATGAAGGTTCTCTGGCACACCACCATAAAAACCAAGCTGGCAGCGAATATGCTTGTAACCCTGCTCCATGAACTGTTCTACTTGCTCATACAAGCCTTCCATTGTGTCGCTGGTGGCATGGGTATAACAGGCAATCGCGTCGCGAGATTTACCACCAAACAGTTGGTGTAAAGGCATACCCGCTTTCTTCGCTTTGATATCCCACAGCGCCATATCGACACCAGAAATTGCGTTGTTGATGACGGGGCCATTACGCCAGTATGCGTTGACCATCATCATCTGCCACAGGTCTTCAATGTTGTTGGCATCACGACCAATGACCAATGGTTTAATGTACTCATCGACCATGGTTTTGACTGCGATTGGACGCTGTTGGAATGTGGCACAACCATAACCAGTAATACCCGATTCGGTCTCAACAATAACGGTGATCAGATTATGTCTATCTGGTTTTGTAATAATACATTCAATATTCGAAATGATATTTGTAGTCATGATTTTAAACTCAAAACGGGTTGATTTATTTTTATATAACCTCGAAAAGAACGGCTTTTCAAGGGGTAAAATTCAACAAAAAATAACTGGTTCGCTTTAAGTTGGTTTTTTAAATGAAAAACAAACCAATCGCCGAAATTTACTTAAAATTGACAGTTTGGGATATTTTGTGTGACAAAAGTCGCTTTTTTTGTGATTGGATTAATATCACTGCCCGATATGATGTGCTCAACAAATAACGAAGCTTAAAGGTGCTCTCATGGAATTAACCGAAAAGAATAATGATGTCCTTTTACACGCTGCATCATCAAAAAGAAAAAGTGGTATGGACGAACAATTAGATCAATTAGTTCAGGCACTTGGCGGTAATGAAAATATCGTCAATATCACTCACTGTATGACTCGCTTGCGTTTCAAACTGGCGAATGAAGACCTAGCGGACAAAGATGCGCTGGAAAAAGTGAAAGGTGTGAAGGGCGTAGTTCTGGCACAAGGCCAAACTCAAGTCGTTATCGGTGTTGATGTTGAGAAATGGTACAACGCATTGTCTGGTGCAGCACAAAGCACCGCTGACGATACTGAAATTGAAGCTGAAAAAGGCAAGTTATTTCAAAACGCGATGCGCATCGTAGCAGGTATTTTCGGTCCTGTAGTGCCTGCGATTGCTGGTGCGGGTATGTTGATGGGTCTACTTTCGGGCTTAATCGCAACCAATGTTATCTCTGAAAGTTCAGACACAGTCTTTTTCTTTAGATCGATCTCTGTTGCTGTGTTCTTTTTCCTTCCTATGCTGGTTTCGTTTTCGGCTGCGAAAGTGTTCAAGGTAAATGAGTACATCGCTCTGGCTGTCGCGTCTGCAATGTTGTCACCGAAGCTACTTGAAAAAGCAGCTCAGCTTAAAGAAGTGGGTGCGAACCCTGAGTTAAGCGTGTTCGGCGTGGTGCCAATCGAACTCCTTGGCTACGGCGGTGCGATTGTACCTGCAATTCTTGCTGTATGGGTGCTATCTAAGATCACACCTATGGTTGACCGCTTGGTTCCAACTTCAGCTAAGCCTGTATTTACACCGCTATTAGCGTTCACGGTAACATCGACGGTTGTTCTGTCGTTTGTTGCGCCAGCAGGCATGTGGCTAAGTAACGGCGCGGGTTGGGTAGTAAGCTCACTGCTCGAGATCTCTCCAACACTAACGGGCTTTGTATTTGGTCTAACTCGTCCTATTACGATTGTATTTGGTATTCACCACAGTATGACGCCAATCAGCTTGAACAACTTCGCACTGTACGGCAAAGACCTACTGATGCCTATCATGTGTCTAGGTAACCTAGCGATTGCTGGCGCGACCATGGCGGTATGGTACAAGCAACGTAAAACGGTTTCTAAAGAGCAATCTTCAGTAACGGTTGGTTCTGGTATCACAGCGATTCTAGGTATCACAGAGCCTGCATTATTCGGTGTTCTCACTAAGTACACAAAAGCACTGTTCATGGCGAGCTTAGCGGCAGGTATCGTAGGCGCAATCTCAGTGACGATTGATACTCACCTAACAAGCTACATTCTATCGTCTGTATTCAGTCTTCCTGCTTACCTGGCGAGTGGTACTCAGAACTTCATCCAAGCGGTTGTTGGTGTAGTCGGTGTGTTTGCTCTGTCATTTGCTCTGACAACGATGTTTGTTCGTGTAGATAACAAGTAAACCGAATTACTAGACCTTAGCTTAAAACGAGCTTGAACCTTTCAACCACAAAGATGGTTAGGCACAAGCTCGTTTTTGTATGTAAAATTGCCCAAAAGAGAAACTTGATTTCATAGAGGAAAGGCAAAGCATGCAATTGGAAGGCATTCACCACGTCGCAGTTATTTGTTCGGATTACCAGGTATCTAAAGCGTTTTACACCGAGATCTTAGGCTTGAAGGTTTTGGCCGAAAATTATCGTGCGATGAGACAGTCCTATAAGTTGGACCTGGAGCTGCCGAATGGTAACCAGATTGAGCTGTTTTCGTTTCCGGAGCCGCCAGAAAGACCAACGACACCGGAGGCTAGGGGGCTGAGACACTTGGCATTTATTGTTGAGTCGGTCGAAGAATATGTCGACTACTTAGAATCTTGTGGAGTGGAAGTTGAGCCGATTCGAATCGACGAGTATACAGGCAAGCCATACACTTTCTTTAAAGATCCTGACGGTCTGCCATTAGAGCTGTACGAAAAGTAGCAGCCTGAAAAACAATTGAAGTAGAGCCATCACTTTAAGCAGAATGAACAAAGTGATGCCTCTTTTCGATTGAAGACATAGGATTTTCTTATATCAGGCTCGATGTCATCACGGTGGGTAAATTGACGCTCTTCTGTCATAGTGCTAACAATTCAGCAAATCGTAATGCGTATTTTTGGCTTTTATTATTACGTTTAAGTCATTGTGAAGCATGAAGAAGTTCAACTTGAATCTGGTGTATTATTTTATAGCCATTTATGAAGAGAAGAGCTTAACTCGAGCTGCAGAACGTTTAGACGTCTCCCAACCAAGCTTGAGCGCTCACCTCAAGAATTTACGTGCTGAATACAACGATTTGTTGTTTGAACGACGTTCTCACAAAATGGAACCTACACCCATCGCCAATGATATCTACTATCGTTATAAAGCAGCGTATGACTCCATTTTAAGTACTTTGCCGGAAACTTCCGATTTTTCGCCGCAAGAGTGTGATTACACTTTTCGTATAGCTTCGATGAACATCGCTAGTGTGTTTCTCTTGCCCGCAGTGATGAAAAAGATTCAATCCATGGCACCCGACTGTGTTATTGAGGTTGTGAATGCCAAGGGGGAGATGGCGAGTGAAATTCGCGAGAAACGTATCGATCTTATCCTTGATATCACTGGAGCACATTCGAATTTAAACAGTAAGCCTATCTGGGAAGATGAACTGTGTGTTGTGTGCAGTCAGGGGAATGACCAGTTTACGGGCGATCTAACACTCAATGAGTTTCTAAAAAGTAAGCATATTATGCTAGCGAGGGATGGCCATAAAAGGAATTTATTAGCCCTTTCCCACAGCCCTTACTTTGAACAACGAAAGGTTGCAAGAAAACTCAATACTATTCAGGATTTTGCCGATTCTATTCACCATTCTAGTTGGCTAGCGACGCTCCCTAAATCGTTACTAAGTTGCTGTTTCAATGAAAATGAAATAAAGGTTTATCCATTACCATTCCACTACACCAAGCCATCTATCAGCTTATATTGGCATCAAAACCGAAGTGCTGATCCTGTTCATAAATGGCTGAGATCTTGTTTTGAAACTGCTTAGTAAATTGGCTGTGAGTTCTCCAGTTTGATTGTTTTTTGAGAGCAAGCGCCCATTTATAGCTCATTTTGTGATATGATTCGCGCTTCGGGATTGAGCAAAGAGGCTCGGCTATTAGTTTGAATGGATGGAAAACCCATGAACTCCAATAGGTTGCAGCGTGCCAATCAGTCGTAAATAACATATGGAGTTGGTCTTTTATATTCATTGAGTTGGATATTTAAACATCATAGTTTATGAGTTTTAAATCAAACAAATACAGTATCGAATCTACCGATTATCAAGTTGGTCAAGATAACATCAATAAATGGGGCATGGATGTCCACAATACCGTCTTTACTGCGTCCGCAGGTCTTTCTATCTTATTTATCGTCACACTGTTGATGATGGCACCCGAAAATGCCAAGGCTGCAATTGATTCAGTCAAAGGCTCGGTGCTCGCGAATTTCGACTTCCTATTTATGTGGGGAGGCAACTTATTCCTTATTCTTGCTGCTGGTCTGGCACTTTCTCCTCTAGGTAAAATCCGTTTGGGCGGTGAAGATGCGACGGCAGATTATTCCATGGCTTCATGGATTGCGATGCTATTTGCTGCAGGTATGGGCATCGGTCTTATCTTCTGGGGTGTGGCAGAGCCAACCGCGTTCTTCACTAACTGGTTCGGTACACCTCTAGGCGCAGAGCCATTTACTGCAGAAGGTCGTGAATTAGCACTAGGTGCAACAGTGTTCCACTGGGGTCTGCACGCTTGGGCTATCTATGGTATGGCAGCACTCTGTCTTGCTTACTTTGTGTATAACAAAGGCCTGCCGCTCTCGATGCGTTCAGTTTTCTACCCACTGCTTGGTGATCGTGTTTGGGGCAAAGTCGGTGACTTCATCGATGTAATGACGGTTCTGGTAACGCTATTTGGTCTGGCAACATCACTTGGTTTAGGTGGCTCTCAAGCGGCAAGTGGTATCAGCCACGTATTTGGCTTTGATAACGGTCTTTACTTACAGCAAGGGATCATTGTGCTGATCATGGGCTTAGCGATTATCTCTGTACTTCGCGGTATGGACGGTGGTGTTAAGTTCCTAAGTAACCTTAATATGGTTATTGCTTTTGTGTTCCTTGCTCTGATTGCCGTTCTTAATTTCACAACGGTACTAGACTCAGTTGCCACTGCGGTGACGGGTTATGTGAAGAACCTTATTCCACTAAGCCAAACGGCTGGTCGTGAAGATACAACATGGCTTCACGGTTGGACTGTATTCTACTGGGCTTGGTGGGTAGCGTATGCGCCTTTCTTCGGTATGTTTGTTGCGCGTATCTCGAAAGGCCGTACTGTTCGTGAATTCTTAATGTGTGTATTGATTATTCCAACTATGGTGACAACGGCTTGGATGTCAGTATTTGGTGGTGTTGCGATTCAACAAGTAATGGACAAAGTGGGTAAGCTTGGTCTTGATCAAGGTATTGCTGACGTATCTCTAAGCCTGTTCTACATGCTAGAGGCGTTCCCGTTTGGTGATATTTTGTCGATTATTGCGGTTGTTCTGATCGTTGTATTCTTCGTAACGACGCTAGATTCAGGTTCGATTGTTATCGATGGCATGGTAGCTGGCGGTAAGCTTGAAGTACCAGTGAAGCAGAAGGTTATCTGGGCACTTATTTCAGGTGCTATCGCGATGGTTATGCTTTGGATTGGTGGTACTGAATCGATTCAAGCGCTGCAATCAATTACGATTATTGCTGCACTGCCATTCACAGTGATTCTAGTACTCGGCTGTGTGAGCTTGATAAAAGGTCTACTAACAGAAGTAGATCAACCACAAGCTGCTGCGAGTGCAACCAAGGAAGGTTAATTCTTCTTTGATTTAAGTTGAATAAGCGCCCCAGTGTAGTTAACTACACTGGGGCCTTTTTGTATGCACAAGTAGGAAAAGTGTATGAACCCGCCGTCGTTTCTGTATATTGTTTCCTGTTATGAAAAAGGAATACCAATTGGGAATACACATGGACGTAAGAAGCCAACAATATTTAAATCAATACCTTGAATCGCTTACGGAAGAAAAGCGTTTACAATACACTTCGTTCAGCTCGGACTATTTTTGTGCGGATGAAGAGAACGCTAATATTTGTGCAGACTTGATTCTTCGCGGTGAAAAAACCGCATCATGCAGCCTAGATTACTGGTACAGTCATGAGGGTGAGTTAAGGCCAACAGTCGGGCACCTTCAAGTTGTGACGAAATGGGATGGTGAACCGGTTTGTATTATCGAACTCACCTCTGTGAACCAATGTGCCTATAATCAAGTGACTGCTGATTTTGCAGCTGCTGAAGGGGAAGGGGATAAATCGTTAGAGTGGTGGCGAAATGCCCACTGGCAGTTTTTTGCTAATGAATGCCAAGAGCTTGGTATTGAACCGAGTGAAGAAATGTTGCTGACTTTAGAGCGATTTAGGGTGGTATATCGTGCTTGAATAGCAAAAATGTCTACCTGAGTAATTATAGAGGTAGCCGGGGCTACCTCATTTTTCACATAGTTTACAGATTAATCTTCTTAACCATGCCCGCTTCTGCATGATCTGGGATGTTACACGCAAACTCTACCGCGTTATCACCATGGAAGTGCCACAACAACTGCTTCGCTTTACCTGGTTGAACGGTGACAGCGTTCCCCATATCATGGTCGTGATTGCTCATTTTCTTCATCATCTCTCGGTGCTCTAACTGTTCCTGAGCAGAGCCAATCGCGACTTCATGCTCTTGCTTGCCAAGGTTCATAACAACGAACTGAACCACATCGTTCGGCTCAATCTTTACCTCTTTTTTAAACGTGATGGTCATATCATCCTTTAAAAGCACGTGTACTACTTTGTCTGGCTTAGCACCCATTGCTGGCATACCAACTGCGGACATACCTTCCATATCCATCATCGAATGATCCATCTTGCTGTGGTCCATGCTCTCGTGGTTCATCGAGCTGTGGTCCATCCCTTCATGCTTCATGCGCTCAAGCAAGAATTCAAATATATCCACGGTTATTACTGATTAACGTTAACAAGCCATAAAACCAAAACGGCATCGTTTGTTGTTGTGCTGGATAACATAAAATCGCTTTATCCTAATTAAGGACAAAGCGATTCTTTTAGCAGTTAGCTTGTTGCTTAATGACTACAAAGTTTCAGCTAATGACTCAAAGGCTTGAACTCTGATTTTTGATGTTTCTCTTGCAGCATTAGACGCGCTGTCGGCAGAAGAGAATGTCGCAATCACAACGTTTCTATCTTGGTTGATGTAGAGGAACTGCCCAAACACACCACGATAAGTCGCAATATTTTTCTCGGAGTTATGTACCCACAAGAAATTCTTATACCCTTCTAGATGCGGGTCATACACAGCCCCGTCTTCCGCCTTGTAAACGCTGTTCATCATCATGGTGCGATCATGGTCATCTACGTTAAACGAATCTTTAACCCATTGCTCCGAAAAGACTTGCTCACCGTTGTATTCGCCGTTGTTCACCATCGCAAGGCCAACTCTCGCAAAATCACGCAGTGTAGTGCTATAACCACCGGTGGCGATTGGGTTGTAAGCAATATCGGTACTAAACATAGCCCCATGCTCGGCACCAAGCTTGTTCCAAATATTATCCGCGATGAATTCATTCAAAGGTTGCCCAGACACTCTCGCGATAACCCAGCCAATGACATCTACATTTGGGCTGTGATATTCAAAGGTAGAGTTAACGTCTAGCCCTTCTGCCTGCTCAAACATTCCCGCGAATCCAAGTAGACCTCTTGGGGTGTCATCTTGGGTTGGGTCAATTGCCATCAAATCGTAAGCGGGCATAAAGCCTAGACGGCGGAAATACTCAAAATGCACCTCTCCCGGAGACATATCAACGTAGTCTTCACTGTAATTGAGCGCTGACGTCATATTCAGTACTGTACGCAGCGTTTGATTACCAAAGTGAGTCCCTTTGAGCTCTTCAATATATGTGCTCACTTTCTCATTAACATCGACTTTTCCTTGCTCAACAAGTAAGCCAAGCGCCTGTCCAACCAGAGATTTAGTACTAGATGCCCACAAGTGTTTGTCTTTATGTGTAAAGTCGCCAAAGTACTCTTCATGCAAAACTTTTCCATCTTTAATCACAATAAAGCCATCAGTAAAGTCGTTAATCATCGCTTGTCTGAAGGTATATTCCGCATCGCCATAGGCAAATTTAGTATTCACCACTTCCGGTGAAAGTTTTTGCGGGATTTCACTAATTGCGCCGTCACGAGGCACCATAACGGATGGATGAATGCCCATATTCTGAAATGACCAGTGGTTGTTTGGATGTTCTAACCAGTTACTCAGGGTTACCTGTTCTGCTGGTTTGGCAGGTACAGTAGACATAGGTTTAATGTCTGCAAAGGCTGTCGCCGATAATGCGCTTGCAACAACCGCGGTGATGATTTGTGTCTTCATGCTTGAAATCTCCAAAGTGATACTTGGTATACGCGCTGAGAATAACGTGATAATTTCTAACATATAAATCCAAAATGTACGTCCTAAGCGTACAAAGGAAGATTATGATTTCTATTGAACAAGTCACTTGCTTTGCAAAAGTGTTTGAATTGCAAAGCTTTAGTGCAGCAAGCTCTGAACTTGGAAAGGCACGATCAACCATCCGAGAGCGAATAAATGCACTCGAAGATTTAATGGGTGTTGAGCTGTTTACGATTCAAGGAAAAAAGGCAATACCGACAGACGTTGCTCATCAGCTCTACCCAAGGGCACGTTTGCTTGCTCGGCAGTCTTTAGAGTTTGAGAACATCGCTTTTTCCGCCTACAAGGGAGAGCTTGATCGAATCACTCTTTACCATGACACCTCAACGCCCGTTCAGCTGCTAACCGCTATCGATCAAGTGGTAAAGCAGCGGTACAGCAGCATCATCATTAATTGGCTACAAAGAGATCGAGAACAGAGCCTGCAGGATGTCGAAAGCGGCAGTGCTTTCTTGGCTATTATGCCAGGTCATGGAATTTTGCATCCTAACTCTGGAGTTGGAAGCATTAATTTAGGGGCTTATTCACTTCATTTATTTTCATCTGCCACCTCTGTACTCGCCGAGAAACCAGTATCGATTGCTGAACTCGGCATAGAATTGCAGCTCATCCCAGAGAACGAGCTTTCTAACGAGCTGAGGCACACTAGAATCAGCTGTGATTTTGAGGTTGTGTCGTGTAAGAGGTTATTGATTGAGAAACTAAAAGTTAGAGGCTGGACGGTGTCTGCTCGCGAAGAAATGCAACCTCATATCGACAGTGGTGACATACGAGAGATAGAGGTAATAGAAGCACCAGGTATAGTGCGCCAAGATTGCATTCTATTTTACAACTTATCCTCAGAAGCCTCTCCAACCGAGTCTGAAATTATTACTACCGTTACTGAGGTTGCAAAAAACTATCTTAGTGATTGAGAGCTGAGCGAGATACTCGTTACTCAATGGTTTGGTTCACTCTCCACATCAACCACCGACCAACCTAGAGACTTGTATAGCAGGATTACATTCGTATAAACATAGAGATGATCTAGAAGGGTTTCTGACACCTGGATAACACCTCGGTTGAGCTAGCTCGCGATACTCTGCCCGCGCCAGTCAGGTGAAACATATAAAGCATTAATCCAGATTACTCCGAGCTATTAAGCGGCTCTTTAAAACGAGACTATGCCAATCCACCAATGACTTCATTGTTTCTTAGAGCAACCAACGCTGGTGGAAGCGTTAGCATTGGGTTGATTAAGGTCAACAGACCCAAATGATAAAACACAAAACAGCTCGTGTTGAGAGCTGTTTGTGTCTATTCGTTGAATGAACAGTTAGATTAGTTTACCGCTTCCAGATCCAGGATTGGGTTCCATTGACCTGACTTCACCTTATAACTTGAGCCGTAGGTTCTCCAGGTGACTGACCACTCATCCACACCATCCGTTGTAATGTTGTTGATGGCATCATCGCCGCAGTTGATACTAAGGGTGAATGTCCCATCCTCGTTAGGAACCGCATCTCGACTGTTAATTACGTTGTCGCCCACAGGCAATAACCAACCTTCTGCATCATACAAAGTGAAAGACCAAAACTCATCAACACGTGGATCTTCAAAGGTGGTCTGCATGCACTGAGTGCCTTCAATGTTGGTTGACATTTGGTAGTTATTGACGCTAAATGCCATCCCGCCCCAGCCCGCTGCGTTTGATAGAGAACGAGTTAATGGGTCAATCGTCTCTTCATTAAATGCGTACTCCAAGAAAATACCAGAACCAATCGCCTGCTTATTGAGTTTTGTCCAAAGTGCGTCACGTCCCGCTTTGTCATATTTTGGGGTGATGTACTCATTCGAGCCAAAGTTTGTGACTGACAGTGTCTTCTGCGCTTCACGAGCCTTCTCAATGCCTTCTTCTAAACCGATTCGGAAGATGATCAATACAAACCCATCGTGTGGTTTTACATCAATACCACCGGGAGTCCACACGTAATCTAATGCGAAGCCATTTTCATCGAGCACCAATGCAGACTGGAAAATGTCGTTGTCTGGTTGCTCGATATGGATACCCTTGGAGTTATCGTATAAACCAACGGTATAAAGGGTATCTCGGTTCGCTCGAATAGTTGGAGCAGGGCCTGCAGGGTAGTAATCAGTGAGGTGTACCAAGCTGTTGTTAATGCCCTTGCTTGCCCACTTATTGAAATTAACCGCAGCCTCTACTTCATCAAAATTTTCCATTGTGACTGGAATGGTAGAGTCATAATCCTTGCCATCAATCGCAATAGCGGCTTGTGCACCGGTAATGGTTAGCGTCGATAGAAGAAGTGTTGGGATTAAAGCTTTCATACATAAACCTATTTAAGTAATGAGTTAATAATTGATCCTTAACCAGCCAGCACTCCTTTGCTCAACCTGTGTGCACATCATATGAAGGTTTGCATTTTGCGTCTAATAACTAATAATCAAGACTAATTATGACTGTAGAGAATAATTGTGAGCACAAAGAAACCGAACGTATCATTGGCGAGAGTCGATCTTAATCTGCTTGTCATATTGGATTTACTGCTTAAGGAGCGGCATGTATCTCGTGTTGCCGAGAAGATGTTCGTTTCTCAATCCGCTATTAGCCGCTCGCTCAAGAAGCTGAGAGAGCTGTTTGACGATCCTTTGTTTACTCGCACGGCTAAAGGGTTGGTTCCAACGCACACAGCGTTACAATTACAAAAGGAGTTGGACGGGGTGTTGCCACTTCTCTCCGGTATTCTCAATAGAAGTGCTTTTGATGAGAGTACATGTGATGACACATTTCGAATCTCGGTTTCCCCTTTTATTGGGGCAGTACTAATTCCCCAACTGTTCATGAGGCTCCAAGAGCAAGCACCACAAGTAGGGTTGATTGAAGAGACGATTAAGAGCAATACTCTTCAATTACTGGATAATAATCAGATCGACTTTGCGTTTCATTATGAAGACCTAAAGTCTCCGAAGTATTGCTCTTCTTATATCGGTGATATTTATCCAGTCCTCTATGTCAGGGCAGGACACCCTCTGCTATCCCTTAACGCTCCGGAACTCCATCAGGTATTGGAATATCCGGTGGTCGGTAACCTGGTGGAAGATGAGGCGCATCAATCGATACGCATGCCAATCAACGCAGTGCTACAAGATCTAGTTCATCAGCACCAAAAGCCAAGCTTGCGAACTGCGCAAGCCGGTTCATTACTTAAGATACTCAAAGAGAGTGACAGTGTTTTATTCGGTTCGAATGGTTTAGAGGCTTTGCCGGGGTTTGGTGAAGAATTTGTTCAAGTCTATTCATTGCAAGAGGCCAAGCAGTATCGACTGCCAATCTACTTGCTTTATCATGTTCGAAATGAGAACAGTGAAGCCCACCAATGGCTGGCGGGCATCATCAAGGACTTGTCGGGCAAAATTATTGGGAGTAGCGAAAAGTAAATGCTCTTTGAGATAGTTATATCTTCACGCATCGAACCGTGAACATGTAGTCTTTTGAGCTAGTGGCGCGGCGAATTTCACCTTTGTGTGCATTCCACCAAGAGTAAGCCAGTGTTCGGATAATGCCTTTGTTTTTGGAAGCGCTGCTAGCTGTCCAAAACTCGGTGTAGGCACCTTCTGTGATATACCAACCGTTCCATTTTACGCCTGCAGGTCTGGCGAAGAAGTTGTGTTTGTTGACGAGCGATTGATCTACTTTTTTAAACGGGCCATCCGCTTGTGCTTCTTTGAGTTGCAAGCCTAGGTCATGTTCGCCACCACGCCAACCCTCTTGATGAAGCTCTTCTTCAGACATACCAATGGTTCGTTCAAGCACTTTCCAATCTTCATCGGTTGCAACACGCCAACCTTCTGGGCACAGGTTTCTTTCATCGGCGACGTCATGCCAGTTATAGAGTCGGCCATATTTTAACAGGTTCGCTTCATCATCTTTGGGAATGGCACCTGATCTCACATTTGTGCCATCTTGGAATTGGGTGCTTCTTAATCCTTCTGCAAGCCAAACTTGATCACCGATCGTGATTGTTCGATAGATGTTGCCTTCCACATCCTGCACCGTGTCTTTTAACTGATGTAGCGCTTCGTTGATGTCATTTGCTGAGGTTGTAGCAGCAATAGCCATACTGACTCCTATAGATAAGATGAACTTTTTCACGACAAGTAACCCTTCGTTGACTTTGTAAGGTTACTATATCTATCACTCTGTATCTAAACTAGGCGGAATGCTCTCTAAAAACTGCCTATTTGTATCGTATGTGTACTTTTAAGCTAGAGCATCGTAGCTCGCGCTTATTAGGCAATACTCTCGATTAGGTCCTTTGATTGACCCCATTGTTTGGGTGATTGACCATACATGCGCTTAAACTCACGGCTGAATTGAGAAGAACTGACATACCCAACGGCCATTGCTGCTTCGTTAACGGTCATCCCAGCCGCTATCTTCATTGCAGCTTTGTTGAGGCGCATCGATTTCATAAATTGGATAGGGGACATTTGGGTTGCCTGCTTGAACTTGCGGTGGAAAACCGCTCGGCTCATACCGACTAAAGACGCGAGATCATCGATGGTGACATTCTTACTCAGATTAAGCGAGAGGTATTCAATCGACTTGGCGATTTCGTTACCGATACCAAACGCTCTTCTTGCCGAGATACCAGCATCACCTTTCAGTACAGCGTAGTAGAGCTCGCGTAGGCGGCTTTCACCTAAGATCGCGATATCGGCAGTGTCTTCACCGAGTTGAAGTAATCTTAGTAATGCGTCTGAGAAGGCATCGTCCCAATTAGCCAGCGACATCCCTGGTGGTTGAGAGCTACTTTTCGGCAGCTTGATTGCGCCGGTTGTGCTTTCCATCTCTATCGCTAATTCTGTCATCACCTTCGTATCTAATGAGATATAAACGCCCAACAAAGGGTCTTCAGGGGAAGCTTCTGGCGTCCCCGCCTCAACGGGTAGAGAAACAGTGCAGCACATGTACTGGCTGTTGTCGTAGACGTAATGATTGCCATCGAGAATAGCTTCTTTCTTACCACTCAATATCACGACTACGGTTGGTTCATAAACTGCAGGTGCACAAGGGATAGAGTGGGTCACTCTAAATAAACTCACCCCTTTTATTCCAGATTCGATCATGCCGTCTTCAGTGATCCGGCTTTCGACTAGCTGTTTGATTTTCTGCTTCATTCTCTTCCTTAATGATAGGTTTGATACAAATAGGCATGTTTTAGAGATTAATTCGCCTATTTGTCTTGCCTTGTGAGATATATAGTTAAATCCACTTAACGATACTCCCACGAACAGCGGCATGCAAATAAATTTACACCGCTATTCATTAGTTCAATGAGATTAGCGAGGTTCACATTATGAAAACTCAACGACTTGGCAAAAAAGGCTGGACTCCAGAGCGTATTGGTTCGCTCAAGGGCAAGACCTATGTCATTACTGGAGCGAACAGCGGTGCTGGCCTTGAGGCCTCTCGCATCCTGCTATCAAAAGGTGCAAAAGTGGTGATGATGAACCGAAACCCAAACAAGTCTGAGGCTGCTATCGCGGTTTTGAAGCAATCACTAGGGCAAGACGTTGATGTGAGCTTCATTCAAATTGATCTTGGCGTCATGGCATCGGTTCGTAGGGCAGCTGAGGAGTTGCTAGAAACCACCGACTCGATTGATGCCTTGATCTGTAATGGCGCGATTGCACAGGTCCCGAGACAAGATATGACTGTTGACGGCTTTGAGAGTCAGTTAGGAGTGAATCACTTCGGTCATTTTTTGCTAACCGGTTTGTTGTTTGATCGCATCGAAGCGTCTAAGGGTCGAATCGTCATGGTTGGCAGCAACGCTTACAAGATGGGACAAAAACGTATTAAGTTTGAAGACCTCAATTTTGATCACAAATACACGGCTTGGGACTCTTACGCGCAAAGTAAACTCGCTCAGGTAATGTTTGGCTATGAATTACAACGACGCATTGAAGCAACGGGTAAACAAGTTGAGGTCCATGTTTGTCATCCTGGCGCTTCTCGCACCAATTTATTGATGGATACCGCAAGCACGTTCAATAAGATTATGTGGTCAATCATGTCTCGTATTATTGCTCAATCTGCAGAAAGAGGGGCCTGGCCGGAGGTGATGTGTGCGACAGAGCAAGGCTTACCAACTATGAAGCTTTATGGTCCAACGAAACGTGCCAATACTGTGGGCCCTGTCGGTGAAAACAAACTTGATGATGTTGCCCTTGATAAAGAAATGGCCTCTCAACTATGGGATCTATCACTAGAAAAAACCTCGCTAGAGTGGGGGTTGTAAGCTATGAGTGCACAAAAATTGATATTAAAAAGCTTGATGGCTTCGATTGTCGCAGCGGGCTTAATGGCTTGTTCTTCTCCAAATGTTTATGAAGACCTCAACGCGACCACGACACTAAAACGTGGCACGCATGAACTAGGGGTCGCTTTCGGTGGCGGTGGTGTTCGTGGATTTATGCACCTGGGAGTATTGAAAGCGCTAGAAGAAGAGGGAATCAAGCCTGATGTCGTCAGTGGAACATCGGCTGGTTCAATTGCCGCAACGTTATATGCGTCAGGAATGAGTTTAACAAAGATGGAAGTGGCCATTGGAGAGGTTGGTGTGTCAGACATCGCTGACTTTGTTGTCTCTTCAAAAGGGTTAGTTAATGGTAAAAGGCTGTCGGATTGGATTAACTCTCAAGTCGAGTACGATGATCTTGCCGCTATGCCGACTCCTGTAGCAGTGACAGCAACAAACCTAACCACTCAAGAGACCGTTATGATTCGTTCAGGTAACCCTGGTCATGCAGTTCAAACTTCGTCCACAATTCCTGGGGCATTTGTGCCAGTGCAGAATCAGGGCGATATATTGGTTGATGGTGGTGTTTTTAGCGTTGTTCCGGTGTACACCGCAAGAGAGCTAGGGGCTGAAAAGGTCATCGCTGTTGATATTTATTGTCACAACCAAACTACACCAGAAATATCTGCTAGCAAGATCACGCTCGCGGCGTTTCGAATGCAAAGTTGTCGTTTGTCTCAGGATGAATTAAACAGCGCAGATGTTGTGATTGCTCCGAAATTTGAGCCGAGCAGTAGTGGGGCATTTGATGAGAAAGCACAGGCGATTGAAGCTGGATACCTTGCGGCAAAAGAAATGATGCCACAGATAAAAGCGTTGGTTTTAGATGGCAACGCGAGTTAACTATTTCTTGTCGATATATTGCTCTTGAAACTCTCGTGGAGAATATCCCGTCGATTTCTTAAATGTGGTTGAGAAAGTTGTGACGCTTTCATAGCCTACCTCAAAGCAGGTGTCAGTAATTGATTTACCTGCTTTTAGAAGCGTTTTAGCGTTTGAGATACGTAGGTCTCTTAGGTAGTTTCTTGGTGTTAAACCATAGAGTTGCTTAAACATCCTTACATAGTGAAAGCGAGACATAAAAGCGGCTTTCGCTAGGTCGTTGAGTTCGAGCTGTTCTGCGTAATATTGTTCCATGAATGCTTTAGATTGCCGAACAAGGGTGAGGTGCTTATTTGGCTTTGATGCATCACCGTATAAGCGTTCCAGTTCCTGTTCATAGAAGGTTTTCTTAGGCATAGTTAGACTTCTTGGTTAGGTGCTCAACAAGCAGCTAAGCCCTCCCTTTTACTCCAGTACTTACAGTAATTGCATTATCTGAATGTAGTTGCCGCACGAATCGTCCAGTACCGCAATCATAACATTGCCCGCTTCACGTGGCGTAATAGAGAACTTAACTCCAAGCTGGATTAGTCGTTCGTATTCGCTCTGAACGTCATCCACTTCAAAGGTTGTCCAAGGTATTCCCGCTTCCTTTAGGGCATTTTGATACTGCTTGGCTGGTGCAAAAGCCATTGGCTCCAAAAGCAGTTCAACTCCGGCTTGCTCTTGGGGTGAAACAACCGTCAGCCATTTATGTTCGCCAAGTGGTACTTCTTTCTTTTTAATGAACCCTAATACATTGGTATAAAAGTCTAATGCCTTGTCTTGGTCGTTTACAGGTACGCTGGTAATTGTGATTCTCATTGTTCGTTGCCCTTGTCGTTTAACGTAAACACATCATAAGCAATACCCAGCAAATAACTTATTCTAGATTGCTTGAGTAAGTATAGATCGAGGAATGTGTGAGAATAAAAAGCCTGATACTAGGGTCTGTTGACCTTTCGAGGTTAAATTTTGTTCGAGATAAAATCGTTTTAGGCGCGGCAAGGGGTGTGTAGCCTAGTCACTCTAAGTAAATACCCCTTAACAAAGCATAAAACGATTTTAGCCGAACCCTTCGGGCAGCGTTTGTGCTTCATTTCTACTGCGTTATCGGCTTCTCATGTAGGCTAGCTACACATCAAAGCCTCTGCCTTGTAGAAATTTCCCACAAACTGCTGCAAAAACCAGCTCGAAAGGTCAACAGACCCTAAGTATCAGACCTCTAGTTTACAAAAATGTAAGAGCCTTAGAACTATAGGCGACAAAATAACTATGTTTACGAATTCAGCTTGGGATCCACACACGCATAAATCTGACCAATACTCTCTTTGCTTTGAATGAGGGATTCGGCCAAACGAGCCACTTCTGAGCGAGCGATGACGCCATGAACTTCCTCGTGTTGTGATAATTGACCGCTGTGGCTGACGTTACCATTTTTTAAGCCACCAGGGCGAAGGATCGTGTAGTCCAGCGAGCTAGACGTCAACCAAGCTTCAGCCAAAGATTTTTCTCGTACCGCTGCTCCAAACCCCTTGCGTGCAGCTTCGGATAAGTACTTCCATGTATCGCCACAACCAAGCGATGTCACTAACAAGAATCGATTTAGGCCATTTATCTCTAATGCATCGATGAGATGACGGTGACCAATATAGTCAACAGGAACATCGGCTCTAAAACTTCCCATTGTTGATATTGATATAGCACCTTCAGGCAATTGAGACACCACTTGCTCAACTTGGGCTTTGTCTGTGGCATCGCAACTGAAAGATGCGAGTTTGTACTCCTCGATTTTGGGGTTCTTACTTGGGTTTCGCGCGACCGCGATAACCTCATAGCATTGAGCATGGAAGTATTCGACCATAGCTGCACCTAATCCACTTGCAGCACCCCAAATTACGATTTTTTGCATATTAACCTCTAAGATAGATTTACCTCATGAGGTTAAAAGTGCTTGAACAAAGAAATCTTACGTTAGATCAACTAACTCAATGATAATGAATATCATTACCTTGAATGTGAGGATTATTTGTAAGAAAAGGTAAATGCCCTCAATTTTAGGGCTTTAGTCAAGCCTAAAGGGAGAAAACAGGTGACATGCCCGCATCTTGCCCTTGCATTAAAAGAGCGCCGAGAATGAGAAGTAAAACTCCCCCAAACAGTTGTAAGTATTGTCCAGCTATCTTTAATGAAGCTGAACTCTTTTTATTTCCCATGGCTAAATATCGTTTCACTAGATGTTTACCCGTTAACGTCATCATCGCGATGATGGATGTTGTTAATGCGGTGCCTACTGCCATTGCTAACGCACTAAGAACGCCCATCCAATAAATGCCAACCACATTTGCAAAAAGTAAGACCATGACAGCACCCGTGCACGGTCTCAATCCGATAGACATAATTAAGCCGGCGTATTCTTTTAGTGAATTGGCTTGGTTGATTGCATCTGCATCTGCGACGTGTTTATGCCCACAACCACAATCTGCATGTGAATGATGAGTATGCTTAATACTCCCAATTGCTGCTGATTGGAACGTTATCGCAGGCGCAGATAGTGAGGATTGGGCAGAAATTGGGGTAAGGTTTTTCACCTTGAGCTTTTCTTGGCGCATTGATTGAAAAATTTGCTTGAGTGCTTTCCAACAAATCCATGCACCCATCACCGCAACAAGGGCAAAGCTTAACATGACAAATGAGTTTGCTTTCTCATTGACAACACGCATTGATGCACTGAATCCCCATATTAGAACGCTCACCAGAGTAATAGCCACGAGCGCTTGGGCTAAGGCTGAAACAATGGTCAGAACTAAACTCGCTTTTGCTTTTGCTGGGTGAGTGGCGAGATAGGTGGATACGATGACTTTTCCGTGTCCAGGGCCAAGAGAATGAAGCATGCCGTAGACAAAACTAAAACCAATCAGGTAACTACCGGCAACCCATGGGTTTTCGGTTGTCTCGTAAAGTAAGTCGGCGAGTTCAGAGTTGACCTCTCTCTGCCATTGAATGCTTGTTAGAACTAGTGAAGGCCACATTAACCACAACTGATAAAGTCCCAGG
Source organism: Vibrio maerlii (assembly GCF_003415655.1). Lineage (GTDB taxonomy): Bacteria > Pseudomonadota > Gammaproteobacteria > Enterobacterales > Vibrionaceae > Vibrio > Vibrio maerlii. The sequence continues at coordinate 144,164 of NZ_QRHC01000002.1, read as the reverse complement.
CCAATCAATAGCAAGGCACAAAGCATGATTAAGTAATGGTGAGTGTTAAGCTGAGCGTTTTTCATGTTTTGTACTTATGTCCAATTTGGTTTGTACGTAGTAATGGTGGTGCGAGATATTTGAAACTGAACATTACAAAGCGGCACAGTGGATGTCTATCGACTGAGTAAATAGCTGACCTAGCGTATTGTCTGGGTCAGCATCTGCAGGTAAAGACATGGCATAACTCATTTGCTCTGGCGTTGGGTTTGGTTCAATAAGTTTTAAACCGCACTGTTTAGCGAGTTCTGTTGAGAGAACGACATCAGTCTTAGATTGCCAAGCCATATCGACGTAATAACTCGGGTCGAAAATGAGTAATCGTAAGGAGTCTCGGGTTATTGGCTTGGGTTTAGATAATGGTAGGTGAAAGCTCAGAACAAGTTTTGCGCGATCACGAGTAAACTTAGCATCTTCAACCACTTTGTATCGAATAGGCTCTTCACCGTCATAAAAATAAGTGAAGTAGTGCTCATAAAGCATGTTCTCAATAACGGATGCAGCAAGGCCTTGAAAAACCGCTTCTTCGTTTTCTTGTGTTATGTTTTCACCATCAAGCATATAAGCAGAGGTCATCGCATCGAAGCTCCACTCCATATCGAAACCTGTTATTAATCCGTTTTCTCCCTCTATTTCGGTTTTGATATCTATCCAAGAGTGAGGGTGGGCATGACTTTTATATGCAAAACTCAGCGAGAGAATTACAATGGGCACACTCAATGCGATATCACGAAATAGGTGAGTGGCAAGAGTATTGCGTAGCGGTCGTGTGAAGTGACTAAGTAGTCGAAAGGGGTTCGGCGATAGTAGAGTCATGCTAGGATTCGGTTTTTTACTTAATGTTAAAATATAACATTAAGTAAGCTGCGAGGTGTAGCTAACTCAAGACCTAAAATATGCAGGGTAGAGGTTTATTGTTAGGAAAAGTAATGGTTGGCATGGCGATGCTTAAATCAAATGAATCCCGAAATGTTTGGTGATTAGGCTGACCACGCCGAAACACACTATTGAAATGATGCAGCAGATCCCAAGAGTAAGCCAAAAAGAGTACTTACTTAATAGAAAAGGAAACGCGAGAAACATAGGGAGTGTAGGGAGCACATACCAGAACGTGAAAAAAGCATGATTGGAGAGCTTTTTACTTCCTTGGCCGTCGATATACATCCAAATCAAAGCAAGGATGGTGACCGTCGGTAATGCGGCTACCAGAGCTCCAAGCTTGTCACTTCGCTTAGCAACTTCTGATATCAGAACCACGATAGCAGCCGTAGTTAAGTATTTAATTGCTACCCATAACATAACCACCTCCTATCTAAACATTATTAGTCTAGTTGAATAAAGTCTTGTTATGTCATGGATTTGTCGTCACTTTTAGCGATGAATACGTCGGTTAAAGTGCTAAAAATTGAACCTTAGTCATGCCGTAATAAAGCTTATCATCAAAGCCATGATCCATCTTGAAGTAGTCTTTTTGACGTCCTTCTTGGCTAAAACCACATTTCTCAAGTGTCTTATGAGAACCGACATTCCCCGCGTAACAATCTGCACTAATCTTATGAGCGCCAAGTTCGTTAAAACCGATATCCATCATCATCTGGCATGAACGTGTCGCGATACCTTTACCCCATGCACATACTGGTAGCTGGTATCCGACTTCATAATTACCCCGAAGGAACATCACTTGAGTCACGGCTGTCATTCCCATGTATTTGCCGTGTAGGTCACGGATAACAAACGTTGGGTTATCAGGCCACTCGCCATCTTTGATGGCTTGCTGGGTGTTTTCAATGATTGGGCTTAAGAAACCTTGGTATAAACTCTCATCTGCTGGAGCAAAGAATAGGTAGGTGTTTACTCGGTTATCATCGAACATCTCAATGATGTTTTGTAAATCGTTTGGCTGAATAAGGGCGATAGTCAGGTCTTCGCCAAATGGGATTGCTTTGCCTTGTTTTAGTTTTGTGTATGACATTGTTTGTTTACCTCGTTAATTGTGGGCAATCTTACTTGAGCTATCTAGGGAAGAATTGAATATTTGCGACAATTTGAATAATCACAGGGTTAGGGCTCAAAATCCCCATAGATATCAATAGTCAGGTCTCTATGCTTTAAGTAACCCGCAGGCGTCTTTTTGAGCAACTGCTTGAGTGTTCGAATGAGATGAGATTGATCGCTAAAGCCAAATTGGTGAGAGAACGCTGCCCAATCGATGTCGTGTTGCTGTGCATACAGAGACAGTATGACTTGCTCGAGTCGCAGCATTTGTTGGTATTTTTTGAGGCTGAGTCCTATAACTTGTTTGAAGTTGCGCTCTAGGGTTCTTCGTGAACAGGCACACTGCTTTGCGATGAAATCAATTTCCGGCAGTTCTTGAGGTGATTGGTCCATCAGAGAAACGGCTTGCTGAACGTTTTTAAAAACTCTGTCTGGTGCTGGCTCAATACCTAATTGCGTGAAGTGATTCTGTAAAGTTGTGATTAGCACTTCTGAGTTTATATCTTTCCAAAGCTGTGCTTGAAAGTTTTCACTAAACATCTCATCTAACCATGAGTACCAGCCACATCGATTAGGTTGGTATTGAGAGGTTAAAAGGCTTAGGGCCTCAGGACGAAAGGTGATACCAATGCGCTTTAGCGGCGCTTCATCTTCAAGTAGCAGCAGGTTTTCGTTGGCTGTGAGCAGGTGATTTCCTTTGCCCTTTAAAACCTCGCTGCCGTTGTTGTAGCTGTAGGTTTGCTTAGGTGGTGTAAATAAAAGGTGTGCTCTTGGATTTGGAATAAGATGTGGCTTGGGCTCAATGACTTCTCCTTCCGTCACCTCTAAATACCAAACTTGGTGGACTAACCATTCGTACCCTGGTAAGGATTGTTTCCAGGCAATCATGCTTCTTTACTCGCTGTTTCCATTACCTAGAATAGTAGCAATATCTATTGCGGATGGAGAGAAGTTATTGAAAGTTAAGCGATCGGAACTTATGTCGTTTCCACATTACCTGAAGTGCGTATCGCTTTGTTATTTGCAGTAATTGTTCTCTTAATAATCAAAACCCTATTTGGAATAATTGTTATTCCAAATAGTTAGGGCGTTTTTCGCTAACCTACCAGGCTCCGAGAGTATTTACTCAAATTAATGCAACTTATAAGGTAAAACATGCGCAAACTATCTGTGCTTATTCTGTCTCTTTTGGCGTCTTCAACACTTGTTGCTGAGGAAAAGCACCACGAGGATCCAACCAAAATTGTTACCAAAGCAGGGATTGCGTACAACGATGAAGTAAAATTTTCTGGCTCGATTGGCTTAGATGAAGCAAGAATGATCAATGCTCGTATCAGCGCTGATGCTGATGAGTGGCGCGTGGGTGGTTCATGGCTTCTACCAATGGGTATTGTGAATTTTAACTTCAGCCGCACCGATTTTGATAATGATGCTTATCGCAATAACTACAGTATTGGTACGTTTGTTCCACTGAGTTACTTTGGTATTGAACCTATGGGATGGCAGATCTTCCCGATGGCTGGGTATAGCTACAATGATGGTGAAATAGCGGTATTTGATGATAGCTCTGTGAGTAATGATTACATCATGATGCCAACTTCAACTCATGGTGGTTATGTGGGTGCTTTTGCTCTTAAACCACTCACTGACAAATGGTCAATGATGACGTTTGCTGGTGGCTCGATGGGTTCTGATGACTACTCTGGCTATTGGGGTGGTGCTGGTGCAAGCTACAAGATCTCTGATGCGCAGTCGTTTAACTTTTTTGGCATTCTTGCTGAGGATGATTTTGGTGAGAACAACAGCGTAGGTGCGTCTTACACCTACGAATTTCAATAGATTCATTGAGGGAAAGTACTTTTGTTACCCTAAGTGTACTTTTCCTTTGTTCTCGGCATTCCATTTTCCAACTAAGTCGTTAACGATGGGTTCAATGACAGATTGTAGCCATTTCATTTTTGGAGAGTTTCTTCTTGATGACTTCAAGACCATAGCGACTTCCAGATTAAGCTCTGTAGCTTGAGAGTCTTCGTGGTGAGGGGCATATCTTAAGGTGTAGCAAGTTTCCATGAGCTGATTCATCAAAGCATAGTTATCTACATATAGAGTTGGCTCGATCGTATCGTCTAAAACTTGAAAATGATTGGTGTAGTCGTTTACTCCGGAAATCAGAAACTTCACATATTCCCCATTTCTATTCCCATCTAAGAATCCAGAACCGTTATGTAATTTTCTCTGATAAAACACTTGAGAGCGGTCTGTGAGAATATGCAGGCCAAGATCAACTTCTTCATTCTCTATTAAGTTTTCACTGAGCTTACTCCAAATACGCATTTCAATAATGGCGTCGGTTTCTTGCCTCAGAGTTTCAATGATCTGTTTGCCAATAGCAATCAGATAGGGTTCTACGATGTGCAGGGTGACTTTATCGACTTGCTTAGGGTCGAACTCTTCTGGATTCAGTGCAAGGTTCACTTGATCAAACGCATCTCTGAGCTTGGGTTCGATACTGAGGGCATACGAGGTCGGGGAAAGCCCCTCGACACTTCGAACAAACAAGGGGTCATCCAGATCCTCTCGAAGCTGAGCCAAGACTTTTGAAACATAGGATTGAGAGCGCCCCAATTTCAACGCCGCTCGTTGGGTTGAATGGGTTTGCATTAGTGTGAGGAAAACTTGTAATGCGTTAAGATCTCTCATATTTCTTCCCTATGTTCAGACTATTAGAAACATAGCATGATTAACGGTTTAATGACCATTAGAAGGAAGAGATAGCCCGATAGAAAATGTATCGAGCTTTGTATTTGAGGGATTAATACAAGATGCCATCGACCAAGACACTTTGAGTCTTGTAGTTACTGTTTAATATCGTGGCGGATGCTCGATAACCTGTGTGGAGCTTTCCAAGATTCATCTGCTTAATCGCTTCAGCTGGATAAGTAGAAGCCATTCTTAGCGCTTCATTTTCAGGAATGCCCCAACTAATTACGTTGGCTATAGAGTCATCCATACCGATATGAGCGCCAGCGAGGCTACCATTGCTGTTAACCAGTTTATTATCTTTAACGCTGATTTCTTCTCCATCGAGCTCAAAACTCAGCTGCTCACTGCCAACTGTTGCCATTGCGTCAGTAACGATTATCAATTTTCCTTTAGGTTTAGACTTGTAACTCAATAGAACGTTTTGCGGATGCACATGTATACCGTCGGTGATGATTGAGCACCAAGCACTGTCGGAATTCAGCGCTGCTCCAACGACTCCTGGTTCACGACCCTCTAGCGGTGACATGGCATTAAATAAATGAGTGAATCCATTGATATAACTCAGCTTATCGTATAGTTGTGCAGACGTTGCATTACTATGACCACAAGAGATGGTGACGCTCTTTTCTAGAAGCCATTGTAGCGTTTCTATCTCTAGCTTCTCCACGGCTGCGGTAACTAATATCGGAGCCTGAGATGGCCAATGAAATAACTCTAACTCCTTGATTGTAGGTGCATAGAATAGATTAGAGTCATGCGCCCCTTTTTTATTTTTGTTGAGCCAAGGGCCTTCCAAATGGATCCCAAGTAAACCAGGCTCTTTATCTTGAAGACCATGCTCTGTAGCGTTTAATGCTTGCTGTATATTTGCTGGTGTGGAGCTGATCAAAGTAGGCAACAAATGAGCAGTACCATGCTTTCGATGAGCTGAGCAAATTGTACTAATGCCACTAGGTGTTATGTCGTTATTGAACATGACACCGCCACCACCATTAACTTGAAGATCTATAAAGCCTGGGCAGATCAACGCGTCTGAGAAGTGCTCGACTTCAATGTTGGCTCCCAAATCGCTAATGGGGACGATCGAGTGAATAGTGTCATCTTTCCAAACCAAGGCTGCATTGACGTGATAATCTTGTCCATCAAAGATTCGACTCGCTGAAATAGCTTTGAATGTCATTCTTTATTCCTCGAACTGATGCGCTGCACCAAGTAAGCAAGCGTCATAGTCGCCCTTGGCGGCGACCACATTCACTCTAAAAGGTCGCGGCTTTGATTGAATCGCTTGATTTACTCTTCGGAGATAGCCTTTTGCTAAACCAATACCACCACCTAGAACAACCGTATCCAAGTCAAGCGTTGCTCTCAGATTGCAGCACAGAGTTGCAATAGCAATGGCACTGCGGTTGATGATTCTTTCCGCTTCTGAGTTGATGTTGGCTTGTTCGAATAATTCAATATTACTTAACTGCGGGATCATCGTCTCGGAGCTCAGCTTTTGGATAGCAGTGCCAGAAGCAATAGCCTCAACACACCCTGTTTGACCACATCCACATATGGGGCCATTAGGATTAATTGATGTATGTCCTATATGTCCTGCGAGTCCTGAAGAGCCTTGGTGCAGTTTTCCATCTATGATGATTCCTCCACCCACACCGGTAGAAACCGTAATGAATGCCATATTAGCCCTAGGTTCGTCCAGTTGTACGAACTCATACCAAGCGGCAGCTTGAGCATCATTGAGCATTTTTACCGGCTTGTCAGTTGCGGCTTCAAGTGCTTGGGCAAGCGGGAAAGGGGTTGGAAAAGAGAGAGTATCTGGATTTATTGCAGAGATACCTTCTTTACTGACTAGGCCAGTTGTTGATACACCAATAGCCTCAACTCCCGACATCCAATCTTTCGTGTATTCTAAGAGAACTTGAGCAAACTGTTCAGCGCTTTGAACACAAGGCGTAGCTATTTGTACTCGTTCTAGCAGCGAACCATTATCTACGAGCCCGATAGCTATCTTTGTCCCTCCGATATCAATGGCTAGTATGCGCATTTCCTACCTCTACAGCTTGTGTTGCTGAGTTAAACCAGCCTGTCACGATTTCCAAACGCGTAATGGCAGAACCAACGGTTACTGCTGTTGCTCCTGCTTTTATTGCTTCGGCAGCTAACTCAGGGGTGTTATAGCGTCCTTCTGCCATTGTAAAGAAGCCAGCTTGTGAAAACTGTTTAACAAGTTCCAAATCTGGTTCAGTAGGTTCATCTCCCCCCACATAACCGGATAGGGTAGACCCTATGATCTCTACACCTTGCTCATGTGCCCAAAGGCCATCTTCAAAACAAGAACTATCTGCCATTGCGTAACAACCTGAGTTCTTAATCGTTTGAGCGATGCGTTCCCTGGTTTCAGGCCTTTCTCTATCGGTGGCATCGAAAGCGATGATGGTTGCTCCTGCATTAGCAAGTGCATCAACGTCACTCGCGTAAGGGGTGATGCGTACCGGACTGCCCGTTAAGTCACGTTTCACGATACCGATAATTGGTACACTTACTGCGGCAGAAACAGCAGAAACATTGTCTGCACCCTCGATACGCAGCGCCTTAGCTCCGGCTTGCTCGGCAGCCATAGCCATTGCGACGATAAACTCGGTTTTTTCTAAAGGGCTGCCTACAACAGGTTGAATTGATACAACAGTTTGCCCTGATAAAGATGCCTTTAACTCACTGATACTTAAATTTTTTGTTTTCACGTTTGGACCCCATAAATCAAGCGTTGAACTGCGGAATGGTAGTCAGTCCAAGACCACCACAATTCGTCTAATCAGTATGCCAATTGATAATGTTGGCGAATTTTTGTCCGCGATCACATTTTGTTAAAAGTAGGTTTGAAAATAATCTTCACCGCAATAATAATCCATAACGAAGATTTTTTTCAAACAAAATAAAAGTTTTTTTTAAATCAGTGAAACAAGATAAAAATCGAATAGAAAGGGAATAATATGAACGCCATCAATAAACTTACTATCGCTATGCTGACTCTTGGATGTGCAGTCTCTGTGAACGCTGAAACAACCTTAAAAATGGGCATGCAAGCATCTGTAGGCTCTGTGGAATACACATCAGCAAAACTACTTGCGGATACCATTGATGAGATGAGTAAAGGTGAGCTTAAGCTTGCACTGTATCCAAGTGCACAACTGGGTGATGACCGTGCGATGCTGCAACAGTTGAGCTTGGGAGACCTTGATATTACCTACGCTGAATTTGGCCGTATGGGATTGTGGATCCCAAGAGCAGAAGCGGTCACCCTACCTTATGTTGCTCGTGATTTTGAACACTTACGCCGCATGTTCGATTCAGAATTTGGCCAAGGTATCCGTGAAGAGATGCTGACTAATTTTAATTGGCGAGCATTGGACACTTGGTATAATGGTACGCGAGAAACAACTTCTAACCGCCCTCTAAATAACATTGAAGACTTCAAAGGTCTTAAGCTTCGAGTACCAAACGCAAAACCGAATCTAAACTACGCGAAGCTATCAGGTGCTGCTCCAACCCCTATGGCTTTCTCTGAGGTTTACCTTGCTCTACAAACCAACGCCGTTGACGGTCAAGAAAACCCACTTCCTACCATTAAAACTATGAAGTTCTATGAGGTCCAAGGCAATTTGGCGATGACGAATCATATTGTCAACGATCAAATGGTCATCATCTCCGAAACGACTTGGCAGAAGCTCTCTAAAGAAGAACAAGATATTGTCTCTAAAGCGGTAGCTAAAGCGGGTGAGGCGCACACTGCATCGGTTAAGAAACAAGAAGCAGAGCTGGTCTCTTTCTTTGAAAAAGAGGGTGTTAATGTGACTTACCCAGATCTCGCACCATTCCGTGACGCAATGCAGCCGCTATACGCAGAGTTTGAAGACAAGATTGGTGAGCCTGTAGTTAAGAAGCTATCGGCGATGTAGAGAGTAGACATATAAGTCTATTTCTAACTTTGGACTGGCCTGATTAGGCCAGTCCTGGAGCTCAAGATGTTTAAAAAAATCATAGATAATCTAGAAGAGATTCTAACGGTCCCGCTAATGGCTGCGTTGTTGGTCGTCTTGACTTGGCAGATAGGTACACGTTGGCTACTCAATGACCCTTCGTTATGGAGTGAAGAACTCGCACGAGTTTTGTTTATGTACATGTCGCTAATTGGCTGTGCGATTGCTATCAAACGAAATACCCATGTAAATATCACTTTTTTCTCGGATAAATTACCCGAAAAGGTACGATTGTGCCTGGTTCTATCTCTGGAACTCGCGGTGTTATTTTCAATCTTTGCCATTATTTACCTCGGCTACCAACATGTTCAAAGAACGGCTTTCTTTGAGTTGATTACCCTCGGTGTTTCCAGTAGTTGGATGAACTATAGCCTACCTATTGGTGGCGTTTTCATGGTGTTCCGCCAGCTCGAAAAAATGTTTGGAATATCAAAGCAACTCTTTAATGGCTCTAACGATGCAAGCGCATCGGACTCTCAAATGGTTCAGAGGTAGGGATTACCATGGCAGGTTCAATTTTTGGCTGGCTAGGACTGCTGTTTGCAGGTATGCCTGTTGGCTTTTCACTTATTTTTGTAGCGTTGGTGTTCTTACTCATAACCAACAGTACAGGTATTAACTTTGCTGCTCAGCAAATGCTAGGCGGTATTGATAATTTTACGCTTCTAGCGGTTCCGTTTTTTGTTTTGACCGGTCACTTGATGAACAGTGCTGGCATTACTGAAAGAATATTTAATTTTGCTAAATCAATGGTGGGCCATATTACGGGCAGCCTTGGCCACGTAAATATTATGGCTAGCCTACTGTTTTCTGGAATGTCTGGGTCTGCTCTAGCTGATGCTGGTGGTCTTGGGCAGTTAGAAATCAAATCTATGCGTGATGCAAAGTATCACGATGATTTTGCCGGTGGTTTGACTGCTGCCTCTTGTATCATAGGTCCTTTAGTTCCCCCTTCAGTTCCTTTGGTCATTTATGGTGTCGTGTCCAATACATCCATCGGCGCTTTATTTTTGGCTGGCGCTGTCCCTGGTTTGTTGTGCTGTGTTGCACTGATGACAATGAGTTATTTCATCTGTAAAAAGCGCGGTTACATGACCTTGCCTCGCGCGACTCGCAAGGAACAGTTTACGTCGTTCAAAGAAGCATTCTTATCACTCCTTACTCCGGTCATCATTATTGGCGGTATTTTTTCAGGTAAGTTCACTCCGACTGAAGCTGCAGTCGTGTCATCTCTCTACGCTTTGTTTTTAGGTACGGTTGTATATAAACAACTTACTCTAAGTGGCTTTGTTGAAATCTTAAAAGAGACGGTAAACACAACAGCGGTTGTTGCATTGATGGTAATGGGTGTAACAGTCTTCGGCTGGATCGTTGCTCGAGAACAACTGCCACAGATGCTTGCTGATTACTTCTTAACGATCAGTGAAAATCCATTGGTGTTGCTGTTGCTAATCAACTTACTACTTCTATTCCTAGGTACATTCATTGAGTCGCTTGCATTGCTGCTTTTGTTGGTTCCTTTCTTGGTTCCAGTAGCAGCGGCGGTAGGGATTGACCCTGTTCACTTTGGTGTTATGGCCATTCTCAATCTTATGATCGGTATCTTAACGCCACCTATGGGTATGGCTTTGTATGTTGTATCACGAGTTGGTGACATTCCATTCCATGTATTGACTCGAGGCGTGATTCCTCTGTTAGTACCTCTGTTTGTTGTACTCGCACTGGTTGCTGTATTCCCACAATTCACCCTGTTCCTTCCAGAGTTATTCCTAGGATATGGGCAGTAAAAAGATAATAAAAAGGTATTTGAAATGAAAAAATTAACAGGATTAATTGCAGCTCCGCACACACCGTTTGATGCAAATAATAAGGTGAACTTTTCCGCTATTGATCAGATTGCCGAGTTGCTAATAGAGCAAGGCGTTAAGGGTGCTTATGTCTGTGGTACAACAGGAGAGGGTATTCATTGTTCTGTTGAAGAACGCAAGGCAATAGCAGAGCGCTGGGTCAAAGCAGCAGACGGGAAGTTAGACCTTATTTTGCACACTGGTGCTCTGAGTATTGTTGATACTTTAAACCTTACTGAACACGCAGAAACTTTGGATATTCTTGCGACTTCAGCGATAGGGCCATGCTTCTTCAAGCCAGGGAGTGTGGATGACTTAGTTGAGTACTGTGCACAGGTGGCAGCCGCAGCACCATCAAAAGGCTTCTACTACTATCACTCTGGAATGTCAGGGGTAAATTTAGATCTTGAACAGTTCTTGATTAAGGGTGAGCAGCGTATTCCTAACTTATCAGGTGCAAAATTCAACAACGCTGATCTGTATGAATATCAACGATGCGTGCGCGTTTCTGGTGGTAAATTCGATATCCCGTTCGGTGTTGATGAGTTTTTGCCAGCAGGTCTTGCTGTGGGCGCGGTAGGTGCGGTAGGCAGTACTTATAACTACGCTGCACCTTTGTATCTGAAGATCATCGAAGCATTCAATCAGGGTAATCATTCTGAAGTGGCGGCACTGATGGACAAAGTTATTGCTATCATCCGTGTTCTTGTTGAGTACGGCGGTGTTGCTGCCGGTAAGGTTGCGATGCAACTACATGGGATCGATGTAGGTGATCCTCGACAACCTATTCGTGCTTTAACGGCGAATCAAAAGGCTGATGTTGTCGCTAAGATGCGAGATGCAAGCTTTATGTCTGTTTAATTGTAGCTAGCGATGGTTTGATAAAATCAAAGACTTTCATGCGAAATATTTTGGATTTAGTGAAATATTTGAAGGTCTTTGATACTTTTACTTCAGCTAACTAATTGATATGAGGCTCTAGTGAGTTCATCAAAAAATTTATTAATTCGATTACGCTCGAATATTGAGCCATTGAGCAAGAAACTAAGAGTGGTTGCTGACTATGTATTGGAAAACGCTCACGATGTTCAGTTTCAAACCATCACTGACTTAGCTCGCAATACACAAACCAGTGAAGCAACGGTGGTTCGTTTGTGTCGCGATATGGGTTTCAAAGGCTATTCTGACTTTCGTATGGCACTAGCGGTAGAGCTGAGCCAGTCTGCGCCGAAAAGCTCAGTTGAGTTTGAGGGGGATATTTGCGATATCTCCGCGCAAAGTGCGATTGAAAGTCTGCAAGACTCAGCAAAACTGATAGACCGTAAGGCACTAAAACGGATTTGTGAACTGTTGCATAACGCTCAGTTCATTGGATGTGTTGGCGTTGGTGCATCTAGCATTGTGGGGCGTTATCTTGCGTATCGTTTAGTTCGTATTGGTAAGAAAGCAATCATGTATGAAGATACCCATTTAGCGGCGATGAGTGCTGGTCGTAGTGGTGCGGGAGATTTGTGGTTCTCTGTGTCTAGCTCTGGTTCAACCAAAGAAGTGCTTCACGCAGCAAACCAAGCTCATAAGCGTGGGGTTCCTGTTGTTTCGTTGACTAATATTAGCCAAAGCCCACTTTCATCCATTTCTGATGAGTTGCTTGTAGCAGCAAGACCAGAGGGTCCATTAACTGGTGGGGCGTTTGCATCTAAAGTTGGCGCATTATTGTTGGTTGATGTTCTGGTTAATACTCTTCTTGATGCTTACCCTGAATATACAGAGTCGGTCATGGAAACCGCAGAAGTGGTATTGCCACTAATGAAATAAGCGGCGATTATGTCGTGCGAATATAAGAAAGCTCACCAAGTGGTGAGCTTTCTGTTTGTATAGTGGTTAAAGCGCTGATAGATACGCCTTGTATGCTTTAAGGCGAACCGTCGCGGCACCGATGATATCCATAAAGCCAAGCATAGGGTGAGGCTTGTTGGCTGAAACCCAACCTGAACCCGTTGCACCAATTGGGATGTTGTAGCCTTGTGGTTCTTCAAACTCGATGACGATAGTACGACCGTGGTTGTTCATGTTATTGCCAACGTGTTGGCGAACACGCTGTGAACCATTCATGACCGAAACTCGCGCTTCACCCGTACCGGTCGTTACGCTGTGCACGCGGCCACGGAAGATCTCACCTGGGTATGCATTGACATAAAACTCTGCAAACTGACCGACTTCGATACCACGATAAGTTTGGTCGGCTATGCGCATCTCAACAAACTTCTTGTTGGTGTTGTAAAGGTGCATGTTACCGACACGAGTGCCGTCAACGATGTTGGTGATAGAGAGTTGTCCATCAAAAGGAGCCCGAACCTCACGGCGCTCGTTTTGCCACGCGGCTGTAGCAATTTGCGCTTCGATACTCAGAATCTGTGCATTGGCTGCAGCAATTTTAGCATCGTTAGTTTCAATGCGTGTACGGATGTCATCGCGTTGAGATTCTTGAGAGAAGTCACCCAGCTTAGTTAATCTCTCTAGGGTTTTCTGATCATTTCTAATCTGATGCGTCAGTGCCAAAATTTCGGCTTCTGCGGCTTTCTTCTGTGCTTCTAGTCCAGCCATTTGTGACTCGGTATCTTCCGAGCGCAGGGTGTAAATGAGGTCGCCTTTTTTCACACGCTGGTTGTGATCAACATAAACTTGATCGACTTCTTGGCCGATTAATGGGCTCAAGACGGCATGAGGTGCTTTAACCGTTGTACTGTCTGTTAAGTCAGCAGGAGACCAGAACCGATGCGCGGTGAACAACATCACAGCAATGCCAACACCGATACCTACAATGCAAACGGCGTTGCGCAGCGTCCATTTGACGATACCGGTTTTGACTAGAATCCAACAAATCAGGATATATGGCAGCATTATCTCTTTCATGACTTACTCCTGATGAGTTTTAAAGGTTGCACGACCATTACGAATAATGTTTGAAAGCGCATCGGCTAATACATCCCAACGAGCAAAGGCGATAATGATGGCTAATACCCACCATGTTTTATCAATAAACAAGCCACACAGAGATAGGGCAAAGACGATCTGAGTATGAGCACTCGACATCTTCGCAGCCTTATGAACCGCTATTTCATGCAGTGTCCAAAGTAGGTAGAGCGTATATACGATGATGGCTAGCGTGACAAAGAAGATGAAACCCATAAAGATTTCAGAATCCAGTAGCTTCAAGATCGTTGGGTAGCCGTTAGCAAAGTACTCTGCGGGTAACTCTTTGCCATGGATGGTACCGAGCTTTGAGAGTAGGACTGAGCTTCCCACGAGGGTAGCGATGATCGTTATCGCTTTCATGATGAATTTAACGATAGAAAGGACAACGTTTTTGATCTTGTCTCCCGCTCCTTGGGTTTGCGTTTTATCCATCGTTTGAATGGTATGAGGCATAGTATTAGCAACCTTGATTGTTGAGATGCCAATACATTACTGTGACTTGAGCATTTATATGGAATAAGCGAAATTCCTAGGTTTGGGGCACAGACGTCCCCCAACTTGAACAAGATCAAAGAAACAGAGTTAGTCATCTAATTCCAACCTCTTAAGCAATCTATGCAGATTGGCTGGGTAGACTCCAAGTTGCTTAGCAGTCGGGGTGAGTTTGTCGTCATTTTGCTTGAGTGCTTTGCTCACAAACAGTCGTTTAAATTGCTCTAGAGCGTCGTTAAGAGAAAGGTGCTCGAAACCATCGGTGAGATCGTCAGGATTACTTGTTGTGCTTACTGTGTTTGAGGTATCTTTGGTTTCCAACACTTGAGCAAACTGAAAGTGATGCTGTTGTAGTACCAGATGAGACTCGCTGCTTTCTGCTTTAGCAATAACAGCGGCGCGATTGATCGCATGCTCTAGCTCACGAACATTCCCCTCCCATTGATGAGTAAGCAGTAAGTGATGAATAGATTGATCAACACGGATGCTTGAGACATTAAGCTTATGCTGACAGCGCTCGGCAAAGAAACCTGCAAGCAGAATGATGTCTTTCTCGCGCTCGCGTAAAGGCGGCACAAAGATCGGGAATACACTTAGGCGATGGTAGAGATCGGCTCTGAAGCGCCCGGCTTTGACTTCTTCATGTAACACGCGGTTTGTCGCCGCAATAATGCGCACATCAACTTTGATGTTTCTGTCATCACCGACACGTTGAATATCACCATACTGAAGAGCTCGGAGCAGCTTGGCTTGCAATGCTAGAGACAACTCACCAATCTCATCGAGAAACAATGTCCCCTTGTTTGCGAGCTCGAACTTGCCCTTACGATTACTGATAGCCCCCGTAAATGCGCCCTTGATATGACCAAACAATTCACTTTCGGCGACAGATTCAGGCAACGCAGCGCAGTTAAGGTACACAAACGCATCATCACTCCGTTCAGAGTGGCTGTAAATACCATGCGCGACCAACTCTTTACCCACGCCGGTTTCACCCATGATCAGTACCGAAAGATCCGTTGCCGCTACAGCTTGAATATGAGATTTGAGCGCAGTAATACTGCTGGAACTGCCGATGATTTCTTGTTTGCTAGAACTCGCTTTAGTGCTGCGAGAGCCTGAAGGGGCTAGGTCAGTGCTCTTTTCTAGCTTCTCCATTAGCAGCGCCGTATAGAGGCTGTTGGAAGCAAGCGCCGAGATAAAACGCAGGTTATCATCGTCAAAATGATCAAACTGGTTAGGATCAAAAGCATCAATGGTGATGGCACCAATCAAGCGTTCATCATGCATCAGGGGTAACCCGATACAGGCATGTACTTCAAGGTTGCCATCATGATTGGGGATCAAGCTGTCATAGGGATCAGCCAGATCACTGTTGGCAGGGAAGCGAACAATATCACCAGCTCGTGCGATGGCTTCGAAGCGAGGGTGTTGGGCAATGGCAAAGCGTCTCCCTAACACGTCATGGCTCAGGCCGTTGATCGCGAGAGGGATGAAGTTCTGATCTCGATAAACCAATATTGCGGAAGCATCGCTTTGAAGAATGTTGCGAATCGTAGCCAACAGGCGATCAAACCTATCTTGTTCTGAAATACCAGAGGTAATATCGAGAGCGACTTGAAGCCAGTGGTTGCTGTAACGTCCCATATGAATCTCATCATTGATGTTGATATCTCAATGATAAGATATAGCCGTGTGAGGCGAAAGTGAGTTTATCTTAGTGATAAGAACTTTAGGGCTTAAGCAGTTGTTTGCCGATGCTATCGACCAGTTCCAAGATATGAATTTGCGACTCACGGCTATAAGGGGAAATACCGTCTACTTGCTCCGCTAGTTCTAAGTTGGTATGGGCAATGCTTGCCAGCGTGGATGACGTGTGGCTAATGGCGAGTACCTTTAATCCTTTTCTTTTAGCGTTGTGCGCCATTTCTACCACAGCTTGTGTCTCTCCTGATTTACTAATCAGCATAACGGTACCGGATTCCACTCTGGCTAACTGGTGAATATCGGTAATCACTAAGTGTGGGATGTTTGCCAGGGATAGAAAGCGTGACAGGTAAGAGACACTGACAATTGATGCGCCTTGCGAGTAGAGATAAACCACTGTCGATTGATAAAGAGATCGGGCGACGGATTGAATGCTATCTAACTGCTCTGATTCTACATTACGGGTGGTTGATTGTTTGTTTAAATCTTCTGCCAGTTTAAAGCGTAATTCAGTGTAACTGGCGTACCCCATTTTTTTGCATACACGATTCACCGACGTCGTGGTGGTGAATGCCTTATTTGCTACTGTCTTCGCCGAAATATCATCAAGCTCGTGTGCATGGCTGATCAAAAATTCGTAAATCGCGCGCTCTATGCCTTTAAAGGTATTCATCACTTACACTTAATGTAGGGGTAATTTTAGACAAGGTTATTAGGCGGGAAAAAGGACGGAAATACCTTGATGGGTATCACAAAAGTATCGTCATACATGAGTTGTACCAGGAAACGGTACCGCGATTCAATACCGCTCCATATACTGGCCTCAACAGATAACAATAACGGTGAATCACCATGAGCAAAAAGAAAATAGTGGCAGTGACCGCTTGCCCTACAGGCATTGCCCACACATTTATGGCTGCAAAGAAAATTCAAGCTTGGGCTGAAAAGCAAGGCTATGAAGTTAAGGTTGAAACCCAAGGCAGTGATGGTGTAAAGAACAAGCTGACGGCGCAAGACATTGCGACGGCAGATGGCGTTGTATTGGCTGTGGATGTGCCAATCATGGACATGGAACGCTTCGATAACGCGAACCCGCTTAAAGTTCGTACTCAAGAGCTGATCAAACGTGTTGATGAGTTACTACCGACTGTATTCCTACGTGGTAAAGAGAAGTCTGAAGGTGGCGTAGAGGTTGCTGAAAAGAAGCGTTCTGCGTACCAAACTGCAATCGGTCACATCATGACGGGTATCAGCTTCATGCTTCCGGTTGTGGTATTGGGTGGCCTACTCATGGCGGTGGCAAAAATCACCGGTGAGTTCATCGATATCTCAGGTACGCCAATCCAAACTCTCGATAAGCTTGGTTTCATGACCATCAAGTTTATGTACCCAATTTTTGCAGGCTACTTAGCGTATTCTATTGCAGGTAAACCCGCGCTGATTCCGGCGTTTATCGGTGGTTTGATGACCGATGAACCCTACAAACGCTTTTTTGACTTAGAAGGGTGGGCGCCATCAGGCTTCTTTGGTGCTATCGCGATTGGTTTCCTAGTGGGTTACCTCGTTCGTTACCTGAATGACGTGATCAAGGTGAAGACCGAGCTCACAACGCTGAAAACCATGCTGCTTGTGCCTGCGGTCACCGGTGTCGTGATGGTGTTAACCATGGAATATGCGATTAACCCATTCTTTGGCGCATTGAACCTAGCGATGATTGACCTATTTACTCAAGCGGGTGATGCAGGTCGTGGTGTTTACTCAATGGTAATCGCAGCAGGTACCGCATTCGACCTTGGCGGTCCAATCAACAAAGCGGCCGGCTCGGTAGCTCTTGGTCTGAACGGCATGGGCGAAGGCTTTGATTTGATTGCTCGTGAGCTAGGTATCGTTATTCCACCTATCGGGGTTGGTTTAGCTGCCATGCTTGATGGCAAGTTCCGCAAACGCGTCTTCACATCAGAAGAGCAGACCATCGGTAAAACGTCTCTGATGCTTGGCATGATTGGTATTTCAGAGGGTGCGATTCCATTCATCCTTAAGAACCCTAAGATGATTCCAATCATGATCCTTGGCTCAATCATCGGTACGCAGTTGGCTGTTGTTCTCAATGTATGGCAAGACCTACCGCTACCAGCAGTTTGGGGTTGGTTCCTATCGTCAGACCCAATCAGCTACACCATTTCAGTGTTTGTCGGTTCAATGTTCATCGCAGTCGCGCTATTGCTGTGTACTAAACCACAAAACTCAAACGCTTAACCAATTGATATAGAAACCAAAGCCTCTGTTAAAGACAGGGGCTCATCTTCCCAGATTTGAATAGAGATTTATCCCATGGCTAAAGTACATGTCATTCCCCACACCCACTGGGATCGTGAGTGGTATTTTACACAGCAAGACAGTGATGTATTGGCGACGTACAACTTCACCAAAGTGATTGAGGCGTTAGAAAACCAACCGAACTACAGCTGCTACCACCTTGATGGTCAGTCTGCGATTGTTGAAGACTACCTAAAAGTACTGCCACCTATGCGTGATCGTTTGGCGAAGCTCGTGGCTGAAAAGAAGCTGTTCATTGGCCCTTGGTATACACAAACGGACACCTATAATGTTGCTGGTGAGTCTATCATTCGCAACCTAAAGTATGGCATGCACATCGCTGAAGAACTTGGTCATAGCATGAAGGTAGGTTACCTACCGGATACCTTTGGTCACAATGCTCAAATGCCAACTCTGTTCCAAGGTTCGGGCATCGACAATATCGTGTTCTGGCGTGGAATTGATTACGACGATCAAGTTGAAAAATCTCACTTCATGTGGCGATCAGAAGGTGGTGATTCCATCTACGCTTACAACCTCGTGCATGGTTACGGCGCAGCGAAGAACATTATCCCTGCTGATGAGCATTTAGATAAGAAGATCTTTCCAATGATCGAGAAGATTAAATCTCTGTCTGGCTTAGATGAAGTTCTGATCCCATCGGGCGGTGATCAAGTTAACATTGACCCTGCGCTCCCAGAAACGTTATCCGTGGCAACCAAACGTTCTCCATCGGGTGATGTGTACTCTATCTCTTCCATGGAAAACTTTGTCGATTTCCTACGTCGTAACAACGATGACTTTGAAACCTATCAAGGTGAGTTTAAAGCGCCGCGCTATACACGTATCCACAAGACCATTGGTTCGGTACGTTACGATATTAAGAAATTGAACTTTGAAATCGAACAGTTCTTATTGAAAAAGTTAGAAGTGGTGATTGCGATTGCCAAAGCACAAGACATTACCGTTCATACTGAACTGGTCGATATGGCTTGGAAAAAGATCCTTGAATGTCATGCACACGACAGCATGGGTGGCTGTAATAGCGACGCGACGAATGCCGACATCATGCACCGCCTAAAGCAAGCAGAAGAGATCTGTCATGGTCTCTATAACTTGGTTGTGAAAGAGATTGCGAGCAACGCATGTGATGACTCTGAGGTGATGATCTTCAATGGGCGTCCAACGCAATTTACAGGCAAAGCGCAAGTTGTGGCTTTTTCAAAGTCTCGCTCGATAGCACTGTCGGATGGTGAGCGTCAACTACGTTGTGAGATCACCAAGCGCGATGAGCTTGATGGTGGCAAGGTTATTGAAGTAACCAAAGATGGTGAAAAAGAAGTCCCAGTACCTCCGTACTATCGCTTCGAGATGAACGTCGATGTTGAAGCCCTACCAGCGATGGGTTACCAAGTCTTCCAAGTGGTAGAAGCAGCTGTCTCAGAAGTTAAGGCTTCACAAATGACTCGCATTGAGAACGACCAACTGGCGGTTTCGTTGGTTGATGGTCTACTAAGCCTTGAGCACAAAGCGACTGGTCGCGTGATTGAGTCTCTCATTAAGTTCGAAGAGCAAGCGGATGATGGTGATTCCTATGACTTCTCACCATTAGAAGGTGATATACCAATCTACGCGAGCGATTTAACCTGGCTATCAACGCAGGTGGGTGACATGCAGCAGAGCATGACGCTTCACGCAAGTTTATCCGTTCCTCAGGATCTCGCGTCTCGCCAATCGGGTGTGAATGATGCGCAAGCAAGCTTTGATATCACGTTGACGTTAAAAGAAGGCGATGAGCAGCTGAGTGTTGAAATTCATACCGTGAACCAAGTGGATGACCACCGTGTTCGTGTATTGATTAACTCGGATGTTAAGACTCATCAATCGATCAGTACCCAGCCATTTGCTTTGATGACTCGTGAGGTTGCCCCAAATGTTGAAGGCTGGCGTGAGAAGTACCGTGAATGTCCTATTGATATCGAGACCACAGACGGTGCGGTAGCGATTGAGCAAGACAATAAAGCCTTGGTGATTAACGGCCGCGGTATTAAAGAATTCCAGGTACTGAAAAGCGATAACAGCGATTCGATTGCATTAACGCTGTTCAAATCTACAGGCCGCTTAGGCAAAGATGATCTGCTATGGCGTCCGGGTCGCGCTTCTGGAATCAACAACACAGTGGTCTACACGCCAGATGCTCAATTGCAGAAATCAATGAGCTTTGCGTTCTCTATTGCACTGACTGATAGCGCTGACCACCAAGTTATCCGCAAGCTTGAAACTGATTACTTGGATGCCCCATTTAGCTATCAAAAACAGTCACTCAATAGCTTTGAAAATCGCCTAGAGCGTTTCCAAGTTCGCTTTGAACGTCGTGACGCGAAGAAGAGTTTCAGCCTGTTTGAACTGAACCAAGAACTTGTTCTATCTAGCGTGGGACACTCTTTCTATCAACAAGACGCTGTGGTTATTCGTTTGTATAACCCAACTGAATCGGACGTTGCTCTCGATCACCAAGCTCTCTCGCATTTCGCTCAGGTTGAGCGTGTGAACTATCGCGAAGAGTCGCTAGAGCAAGAGTGGACGGTGAAGCCAAATAACTCAATTGATGTGCGTGTGCGCTTCAGTGTTTAAAGCGAGTGTTTAAGTAAGGCCATATGATGAACGACAAGATTTATAATAAAGTTGCCAAGCTGTACGGCGAAGAACAAGCAACACAGATTACTAACGATGTCCTAGCGTTGATGGATAAATGGCGCGGCAAATCGCCGAATTATCAAAGCTGGGTTGATGAAAGCACAGCCTACCTCATTACTTACGGCGATAGTATTCGTCGTGAGGGTGAGCCAACGCTTTCCACTATGAAAACCTTCGCAGATAAGTATCTAAAGGGTGCGATCAGCAATATCCATATCTTGCCGATGTTCCCTTACACCTCTGATGATGGCTTTAGTGTAGTGGATTACCGCAAGGTTGAGCCTAACTTAGGTGACTGGGCTGAGCTAAATCACTTAGCTGAAAACTTTGACCTAATGTACGACTGCGTAATTAACCACATATCCAAGAGCAGTGATTGGTTCCAAGGTTACCTAGCAGGCGATGAAGCGTATCAAGATTATTTTGTTGAGTCTGACCCAAGCCTTGATTACTCGAGTGTAACGCGCCCCCGAGCGTTGCCGCTCCTGACTCCTTTTACTAAGGCTTCGGGTGAGACCGCTCATGTGTGGACGACTTTCTCTGAAGACCAAATCGATATCAACTTCAAGAGCCCTAAGATTCTTCTAGAAAGTATCGATATCCTGCTGATGTATGCAGCAAATGGTGGTCGTTCGATTCGCTTAGATGCAATTGGATTCATCTGGAAGGTACTGAACACGAGCTGTATTCACCTGCCAGAAGCGCACGAAATCATTAAGCTATGGCGCATCGTTCTGGATGAAGTAATGCCGGGTTCATTACTGATTACAGAAACGAACGTGCCGCATAAGGAGAATATCTCTTACTTTGGCGACGGTGATGAGGCGCACATGGTGTACCAATTCCCGCTGCCACCACTGACTCTGCATGCCTTCATGGGCCAAGACAGCAGTGTGCTGACTGATTGGGCAAAAGGTTTAACGAAAGAGGCGATGGCCTCTCTCGATGCGGGTAGTAAAACGACTTACTTTAACTTCCTTGCCAGCCATGACGGTATTGGCGTAAGACCAACGGAAGGCATCCTGACAGACGATGATCGCATTATGATGTGCCAACAAGTTGAGCGCAAAGGTGGCCGGGTTAACTATAAAAATAACGGCGATGGTACTCAGTCGCCTTATGAATTGAATATCAATTATCTGAGTGCGCTAACGGAGCCAGAAGATGCGGTAGACACCAAAGTGGCTAAGTTTTTGGCTGCGCAATCTATTTTGCTCTCGTTCATCGGTGTACCAGCGGTTTACTATCACAGCTTCTTAGGCAGTGAAAATGACGTTCAAGGCATGGTGGATTCGGGCATTAACCGCCGTATCAACCGCGAGAAGTTTGAACTAGAAACATTAGAAGCTGAACTCGCAGAACAGGGCTCACTTCGCCAAGGCGTTTACTCACAACTGGTTAAGCTACTGACTCTACGTAAGGCGCAACCAAGCTTCTCGCCAAGTGCGAAGCAATCAGTGCTGGAACTTGGTCAACATCTATTTGGCTTAGAGCGTGGTGAAGGAGACGAAGCAATACGCTTTGTGGTTAATATGACGAACAAACCGCAATCTGTGTCTCTAGCAGCATCAGGCTTCGATCTTGTGTCACAAACGAATATCGAGGCTGAGTTTACTCTTAACCCATACCAATTTGTTTGGCTAAAACAACAAAAATAAGGAAAGCGAACAATGAAACTATCCAACCTTACCTCTGAAAACCTGATTGTACTGGATGCCGTGTATGAGGATCGCTTTGCTGCGATTCATGCTCTAACAGATAAAATTGATCAAGAAGGCAAGCTGACTAACAAGCAACAATTTCTTGATGCGGTTATGCTGCGTGAAGAAGAAGGCCCTACATGCTTGGGTGAGTATCTTGCCGTACCACACGGAAAGTCTGCGGCAGTAACAGAACCAGTATTCGCTTGCGCGTTTGTTAAGAATGAACTGATGTGGAAAGGCTTAGACGGTGATGAGCCAGTTAAAATGATTTTCTTACTGGCGATTCCACCAGCAGAAGCAGGATCTACGCATATGGAGGTGTTGACCACCTTAACCTCTTCTTTAGTGGATGATGATTTCCGTGACCAACTATTAGCAGCGAATACACAACAGCAAGTTATGGCACTTTTTGGTGCGGACGATACAGGTGCGGACGATACAGGTGCGGACGATACAGTAACAGATGATGTAGATGATAATGCTGAAGATGCAGTAGTCGAGCTAGAAATGGCAAAAGACATCAGCCAAGTCGCTTACCCAGCAGTACTCGGCGCAGGTATTTTGATTGCCGCATTCCTGTTCTTGTTGCTTTAGGTGATGAAACATAATGAAAGTCGTTATTGCTCCGGATTCGTTTAAAGAATCCCTGTCAGCCAAGCAAGTATGTGAATGTATTGAGCGCGGCTTTCGCAAAATCTTCCCCGAGTCAGAATATGTCCATCTTCCCCTTGCCGATGGCGGCGAGGGAACGGTCGAGGTGTTGATGCAGGGCTTACAAGGTGAAATGCAGCAAACGCTCGTGTCAGATCCGTTGGGTCGAGAGGTTACGGCTCATTGGGCGTTGCTCGATGGAGGCAAGACGGCTCTAATCGAAGTAGCCGCTGCCTCTGGTTTGGATTTACTTTCGAGTCATGAACGTAACCCAGCAACCACATCAACCTTTGGCACTGGCGAGGTCATCAAGGCGGCGTTGGATTGCGGTGTAGAGAAGATCTTACTTGGCTTAGGGGGGAGCGCGACCAATGACGGCGGTGTAGGGATTGCTCAAGCTCTGGGTGCTAAGCTACTCGACCACAATGGAGCCGGGCTAAAACGAGGCGGTTTGGCGCTTAATGGGCTAGCTTCCATCGATTTAACGGCAATTGACCCACGCTGCAAGAGTACAGAGTTTGTTGTCGCTTGTGATGTATCCAACCCTTTGATTGGTGCTCACGGTGCTAGCGCCGTGTTTGGCCCACAAAAAGGGGCAAATGCGGAGCTTGTCGCAGAACTTGATTCAGCGCTACGTAAGTTTGCTCAATTAGGCTCGTTACACTTGGGTATCGATCATTCGAATAGCATGGGCTTTGGCGCAGCAGGTGGTACACCACTAGGTTTATCGCTCATATTTGATGTGCAAATTAAGCCTGGAATCGAAATGGTACTCGATACATTGGAAGCCGACACTCTGTTACAAGGTGCCGACTTAGTGATTACCGGGGAAGGGCAGATGGACAACCAAACCCTGCAAGGTAAAACACCTTTTGGCATCGCTCGCCGTGCCAAGCGTTTGGGTATTCCAGTCATCGGCTTAGCAGGCTCGCTTGGCAAAGAGGTTGATGACCTTTACCCGCATATCGATAGCCTTTTTGCCAGTGTTCGCTCTCCCCAAGCTCTCCCTCAGGTGCTAGATGAGGCATCAGCCAATGTAGAGCGTGTTGCTCGAAATATTGCAGCTAACCTCAAACTTGGGATGCAATTAACCAAGTAATAAAGGCTAATCGTTAGCGCCAGTTGATTAGGTCATAACTAAGAAATGGGATTTACATTGTAAATCCCATTTTTATCATATGTTTACAATTATGGTCTGTGACCTTTACGATTAAATCCTATTCAAGAAGCTTCTCGCTGATTTATCGTTTTCATTAAACCTGTTCGCTAGGGTGACCCCACATCACGGGTTCAGCATATGGGCCCGTGACAGTCGATGTTGATTTACCTATACCCTCTAGTGCACCCGGAGTGAGTTCTCTAGCAAACCAACATTCTAGTGGTGCCTGTGTCTTTACTGGAGGCAACACATTATGTGGTGTGTTGTAGCGCTTACCGTAATGGAATGGTTCTCCCATGACGAAAATGACGTCAGCATCTAGTTCACTTTCGGCTTGTTCCATAAGCCTAGTTGCGTAGCCTTTTCTTTGAAACTCTGGAAGTACGGCTAGTGGTGCCAATACATAGCACTTTAGATGCGGTGCTTCGTCGATGGTAATAGGTGTATAGCAAGCGTGAGCAACGCCCTCAAAAACGATTGAGTAGCTGCCGTCTGCAATAAGGTTGTTTGTGAAATCTGCATAAAGTTTTGCATGTCTTTCGTCGTAAAGCCCACCAGCTTTGGCGAATGCTTCGTATTGAATTTCATATGGTGTCGTCATTGTAATACCTATCTCTATCTCAACTTAAGTCAAATAAAACCGACTGGTTGGTTTGGTGTTTGGTGCAAAAAAATCACGCAATAAACTAAGCGTGATTCAAGTGTTATTTAAGTAGTTACTTATTGTATTTTTTGATGAATTCTTGTTTGATCTCATCGATTGGGAAGTCGTCATTCAGTAAGTAATTCATTGCAATACCGTCTACTTCTGCGATGAACATTTTTGTCACTATCTCTGGGTTTGGATGATTCAGTGAACGGAATACGTCTTCGGTAGAAGCCTGTAATCCTTGGTATCGTTCTTCAATCAAATCTGCCACAATGGATCTAGTCACCGGATGCACCATCACATTGAAGTTGAATTGATACATCTTACGATGCTCGGCGGCTGTCATCCCTTCAAAGATGGTGTTGACCATGGCTTCGAGCTGATCGCTTTGTAGCTCAACATGGTCATCTTTTCTATCGGCTTCCTCTATGATGCTTGTTATATGAATAAAAACGGCTCGTAGAATCTCATCCTTATTCTTAAAGTGATGAAATACCGCACCCTTTGAAACCTCTGCTGTTTCACATATTAGAGATACCGGGGTTTTTTCAAAGCCAATGTCAGAAAACAACTGAGCAGCCGCTTCAATTATTTTTAGTTTTTTACTCATATTAATGCTTCATTCAACTAGGTACCGACCAGACGGTCTGTAAATTAAGCGAAGATAAAAGATCCGTCAAGATCTTTTGTTGTGTTAGCTGAGGATTTTTAAATGAAGCCAAAGTTCTTCAACCGTACTCATTTGTTCATAGACCATTACTGAAGTTGGCTCAGTTTAGCTTTAGCCAACTTATAGCCACGATCAATCATCTCTTTTGAACGCTCAAACTCCAGTGTTCCACAGGCGTTGCGAGGGATCTCTAGCGTGATGTCTGCTGGATAAGCCGCGAGTTTTTGGCGAGCAATGGTCGATTGCATGGCATCGAAGGCTTGGTTGGCAATGTCATAGGCACCAAAGTTGAAGCTCATTTTCTCTTTTACGCTATTGCCGAGCTCATCGATAAAGCGAGTCACCTTGTGGTGGATTTTGCTTTCAACAGGGGCGAGCGGTATTGGTTTTTCAGGGACAACTTCAGGCTCACCACCTAAGTTTACTGCTAAGGTTAAATCTGTGTTGTCGCTGAATGTCGGGGCAATAGGTACGGGGTTTAACACACCACCATCGATTAGCTCTTCACCATTGATGACGTGTGGAGTAAAGAATAGCGGTAGGGAAATAGAAGCACGGATAGCATCAAACAAAGAACCAGACTGAATCCAAACTTCTTTTTCCTCAGCGACATTGGCCGCCACGGCGGTATAACGAATGGGCAAATCTTCTATCGCAACATCGCCGATGAGCTCACGCAAGGTTTCAATGATTTTATCGCCCTTGAACATGCCGCTAGACTGCCAAGAAAAGTCGAGCATCTTTGCCATGTCTTTTTGGTCAATACTGGTGATCCACTCTTCAAACTCATCCAGCTTACCTGCTGCGTAGATTCCGCCAATCAACGAACCAATTGAACAACCAGAGATAGATTCGATCTGGTAATCGTTTTCAAGCAGCCAACGTAGGATGCCGATGTGAACGAGGCCTCTTGCTCCACCACTGCCAAGAACAAGCGAGATTGTTTTTGCCATTCTTCATATTCCTTTATGTGTGTAATGAAGAATCATACCATTTTGCTCCCCACTGAGTGAGGGCACTATTTCAAGTGTGTGTAAAAAGAAAAACCGCCCTTTCACTTTCTTCTGGACGGTTTTCGAGTTCTTCACATTATCAGCTATGTATATAGCTGTTTGTGTTTTTCAGCTTGGCTTAAGCATAACCCCATACCGACACCTAAAAAACGCGTCACAAAATAGAAACCGAGACCAAAGACGATCATGTGGTCGCCGGTAAATAGTGGATGCTGAGCCACGACTTCTGAGGTAAATATCGTATCCTTGGGAATAAATTCTTCGCCAATAAATATACGAATGGTGTAAGGAATGAGCAGCGATACTCCAGAGAACAGTATATCAAGTAAGCTCGAAAGCATGATATTGCTATCATAGAAGATGATGATGCCATATTGCACTAGTGCAAAGAGAAGGTATGCAATAACGCCGGCTTCGGGAGAGGTAGCATTTAGCCATATAAATAACAGCATAACCAAGTTAACAATGGTTTGTGCTGTCGCGATGCCTTTACTGAACGGTTTTGTCATTATTACTGTATAGCTTATTTTTATAGTCTTCCGTGCGATTATAACGAAATTGAATCCGTTTGTATTACAGTAATTGCATAATCATTACTATTCGTTTGAATTCTAGCCTTAAGTGATAGTTATCTAATACTTTCACACCCATTCCCACGTTTTTGGATGCGGGGCGGGATATTTCACAACGAATTGTCACTAAAGCAAAATATAGAAAAACAGCAAAGCATAAAAAAACGCCACAGCAGAAAGCGGTGGCGTTCTTTATGTTAGATTTTAAGCTTGATTAAGCTACGGCTTCTTCAAGAATTTCACGCACTCGCTCAGGAGTCACGGTTTGGTTCTCTGTCAGAGCGACCATACCATGAGATTCTAGCTGCTTGATTACTGAATCGATAGCGCCTTGCTTGTCGTCTCCGTGCTCAGTCAACTTGGTTACAACACCTAGACCGTTATAGTACGCTTCGATTGCATCAATCGTGCGTTCAGCCAGATCGGCACCAACCTCAAGAGCAAACACATTAGCTCCCATCTGCTCTAGCTTCGCACGCTTATGTTCAAGTTGGTTGCGTAGCAGTGATGGCTGAACTATCGCAAGAGACCGCGCGTGGTCAACGTGCCATAGCGCAGTTAACTCATGACCAATCATGTGCGTTGCCCAGTCTTGAGGAACGCCACTACCAATAAGACCGTTAAGCGCTTGGTTTGCCGACCACATTAGGTTTGCACGCCACTCATCGCTGTCACGGCTGTCGTAGTTCTCCCCCAAGGTTTTTAGAGTGCGAAGCAGTGCTTCTGCGTAGCCATCTTGAACCATTGCACCGTGCGGTAGCGTTAGGTACTGCTCACAAGTATGAACCCATGCATCAACGATACCGTTGATCAGCTGACGCTCTGGTAGAGTTTTCATTACGTCAGGGTCAAGAACTGCAAATTTAGGTTGTACCGTTGGAGATAGGAATGCCAATTTGTCTTGAGTTTCAGCACGTGTAATTACTGCACCTTGGTTAGACTCAGAGCCGGTTGCAGGAAGGGTTAAAATCGCGCCGATTGGAGTCGCTGACTCTGGTTTGTGCTTACCAATCAGGATATCCCAACCGTCACCGTCGTAGTGAGCAGCAGCTGCTACGTATTTAGAGCCATCGATAACAGAACCGCCACCAACCGCTAGGATGAAATCGATGTTTTGTTCTTTAACAATTGCGATTGCTTTGTCTAGCGTTTCTTTGGTTGGGTTTGGCTCAACGCCAGAGAATTCTACCCAATCTCTGCCTTCAAGTGCTTCGCTTACTTGGTCGTACACGCCGTTCTTCTTGATAGAACCACCGCCATAAATTACGAGAACTTTCTGAGACGCATCTACAGCGTTTTTGATAGCAGCAATTTGGCCTTTGCCAAAGAAAATTTGTGTCGGGTTTACGTATGAAAATTCCATTGTTCACTCCGTGTAGTGTGTATGGTTATTATGTTTTTTATGTATAGTATTCATTGGTTGTGAAAGTAAAAATATCAAGATTAGATAAGTGAAATTTCCCATAAAAGAGCTTTAAGTATGTAAAATTTCACATCTTCAATTGACTTAGAGTTCGACTAGCAATTTACCTTTGTTCTCACCAGTGAAGAATAAATTTAGACCGGTCATCGCACTTTCTAGGCCCTGTAAGGTATGCGTTCGATACTTCACCTTGCCTTGCATTACGTATGGAGTCAGCTTCGCCAGTAGATTAGGAACATCACCGAAATGGTCAGGCATCGCAAAACCTTGAACCGTGATGCGCTTCTTAATTAGGTTGATCCAGTTAGGGCCAGGTGCTGGTTCTTCGGCGGTGTAGTCAGCAATCATTCCACAGACAATAATGCGTCCGTGTGTGTTCATACGATGAAAGATATGGTGCTGGATTGGACCGCCCGTATTCTCGAAGAACAGGTCTACGCCATCAGGTGTTAATTCTTCAAGTTTAGATTCCAAATCATCGGTTTTGTAATTGATGGCACCGTCGAAACCAAGCTCGCTAACGATCCAATCGGCTTTTTCTTCACTACCAACCACACCAATAACTCGTAAACCATCGGCTTTGGCAAGCTGCCCAACGATAGAGCCGACAGAGCCTGCCGCACCTGTTACGACAATGGTTTCACCCACTTTAGGTTTACCAATATTGAATAGACCTTGGGTTGCCGTCAGGCCTGGTAGAGCAAAGACAGCAAGTGCCATTTCTGCGGTCACACCTGCTTGTACTTTGTTGATACCTTGACCTGTCGAAACAAGATATTCAGTCCACCCCATCATGCCCATTACGTTATCGCCCTTAGCAAAGTCGGGATGGTTTGACTCAACCACTTGACCAAACCCGCTTGAGCGCATCACTTCACCGAGTTCAACTCGTGGGATGTAGCTGTTGGTGTCTGGCATCATCCAACCTAGCATAGCGGGATCGAGCGACATGTGTGTTTGTTTAATTAGGATTTGGCCAGGGCCAATGGTAGGGACAGGCTTGTGTTTGACCTCAAACATATGAGGGCCGATAGGGTTGCCGTCGGGGCGTTGAGTAAGCAAGATTTCTGTGTATTGGCTCATGACTATTCCTTGTTAAGTATTGTTGTTATCTAAAATTTAACGTTAATCAGTATTAACCATGTTTATTGATAGATATACAGGCTAAAATAGGAATCTCTTTTGCTAAAAAGACAATAATTAAGGCTTTGATGGATCAATTACGCGCAATTCGTTATTTCACTGCAACCGCCGAAGCGGGCAACTTCTCTTCAGCGGCAAAGAAGTTTTCAGTCCCAGCTTCATCTATATCAAGGCGAATTGCGGACTTAGAAGCTTCACTAAGTGCCCAATTACTCAAACGTACGACTCGTACCGTTTCCCTTACTGAGGTGGGGGCTCAATACTACGCACAAGTGTCTAAGTTGATAGAGCAGCTAGATCAATACGATCAGGCGGTGAAGGATTATCAAACCTTACCGACAGGGACACTAAAAATCAGTTCAACGGTGGATTTTGGCGAAAGAATCTTGACCCGGATACTGGACGAGTTTTCTAAACGCTATCCAGAAGTGTTATTGGACGTGGTATTTAGTGACCAACTTTCTAAGCTAGATCGAGACGATGTAGATATTGCGATTAGGGGAGGGTTTGCCCCTGACGAACGCGTTGTAGCCATACAGTTAATGGATAATCGGTTTATTCCTGTAGCTTCTCCACTCTATTTCGAACGATTTGGTAAACCTCAATCCACCATCGATCTTCCATCTCACCGCGGACTTTGCTTTAAAGCCCCATTTGGACAAATACCCTGGCTGAGTGAAGTGAATGGAGAATGGCAAGAAGTCACGGCGTCGAGTGTATTAACAACCAATAATAGTAAGTGGTTGATGGAGAAAGCGATAAAAGGTGAAGGAATCTTGATGATGCCACACTGGTTTTTACTCGACGCACTTGCTAAAGGCGAGCTTGTGGAGTTGAAGTTTGAACAACCGATAGGCGTGACCCAAAATCAGCACCTTGGAATTTACATGCTTTACCAAAAGCATGCGTACTCGTCGCCAAAGGTAAAGGCAGCAGTCGATTTCATTACAGCCCGTGTGCGTGGTTTAAGTGAAGCTCTTTAAGAACACTTGAGTGGCATTGCTCGCGTGTAGAGTAATTTCCTTGTCTGTCATTGTTGTTAAACCTAAAAGTACGCCATGTCTTGGTGCTAAAAGCATCCCCATCAATATGGATAGTGCGCTTGGGACTACGGCTGCTGATATGTTTAACCTTTGGGTGAGAAACTGCTCCAGTGAGGCATTGATTTCATGCTCACCTTGCTGGAAAAATTTTTGCACTATTTCAGGTGCTTGTTGACTTTCGGAGACTAAAAGTCGGTAGGTAGCAAGGTGTTCTTCAGAGAGATGAAAGCGTAGGAAGTCGGTAGAGAAGTTGAGCAATGCTAGTCCACTATCTTCGTTTTGCAGGTGTTTAGTAAAATCTGCCTGACCATCAATCCCCATTTGCTTCAGGGTGGCGGAAAATAGAACTTCTTTAGATTCGTAATAACGATATAGGGTCTGTTTGGTCATTTTGGCTGCTGCCGCAACATTATCCATGCTGGTGGCTGTGTAGCCTTGCTCAAGAAACAGAGACTTCGCCGAACCAATAATCGCTTGGCGTTTTTTCTCTCTATTTTGCTCCATCTTTCCCATTTACTAACACCTTAAACACCAAATCATACGATATAGTATGATTTTAGTACCCTGTCACGCAAGTTGTAATCATGGCTCTTATTGAATTGACTTCAATATCTCTGCGCTCTTTCTACTGACTTCAACGCCTTGTCCTGTCATGTATGCGGTAGTAATTGCACCCTCTTTCATGATGCAGATGGCGTCCAGTAGGTTATGGTTTTTGCTCAGTAAGTGTCGGCTAATAAGGGCTTTGACCTCTGCTTTGTGGAAGCGACAATACTTCACGACATCACTTTCGATATCACTGAACTCTGCTGACGTATTGATGAAGAAGCACCCCCTGAATCGACCTAGCTGCTCAGCTTGATTGGTAAACCATTTCTCTAAACCGCCAAATACCTGATCAATCACTTGCTGCTGGGAGTCAGCGCCTTTTAGCTCTTTGGCTAGCCAGTCGATGAAATTGTTGTGGCGTTGCTCTAACGCAGCAAGAAGCAGAGCATCTTTGCTTTCAAAGTGGCTATAAAGGGTTCGCTTGGCGACACCAGAGACCTTAAGAATCTCATTGATACCGATGTTGTTAACTCCTTGGTGATAAAAGAGATCTAACGCTGTATCTACTAGTAGTTGACGCTTCTTGCTCACTTCACGCCTCATTTCTTGTTATTGAATGAATAGAAACAGTTTGACAAGAGTAGACCGAGTTGTCTATTTTATTTGGTAGACAGATTTGTCTACTTTGTATTGTTTTAAAACTGAGATTGAATAGGTAAGAAAATGAATAACATTATGGTGTCCAGCTTTGCTGGCTTAGGGGCGGCTTTAGCCATTGGTGTGTTATCGCATTTGGAAGCGTCGATGACGCAAGTTGCGTTAATTATGGCGCCATTTGGTGCAACGACTGTGTTGGTGTTTGGTTTACCAAATAGCCCACTTGCTCAACCGAAGAACGTTGTATTTGGGCATCTAATCACGGCTCTAATTGGTGTGATATTTACTCAGTATATAGGTGTCAATGCGATGACTCTGGCTGTTGCTACTGGCTTGGGAGTCACCGCTATGTTGATGAGCAAAACGACAC
Source organism: Vibrio maerlii (assembly GCF_003415655.1). GTDB lineage: Bacteria > Pseudomonadota > Gammaproteobacteria > Enterobacterales > Vibrionaceae > Vibrio > Vibrio maerlii. The sequence continues at coordinate 111,690 of NZ_QRHC01000002.1, read as the reverse complement.
ATCCGCCAGCCGGGGCGAACCCAATGTTGATTATGTTATCTGGTCAAAGCTGGGGGTTCTTGATCACACCCGTGTTGTTAGGTGCGGTCACTATCGTATTGGTGGGTAAGGTATTTCATCTCATGCAGGATAAGGTGCAGAGGTCTGCAGCATAGTTACCCTTCACTGCAGTGAGAGTCTGTCAGTCTTTTCTGAAACAGCCACTTAGTGGTATTTGCATGACATTATGGTGACAAAGCGTGATTAAGGTTCACTCTTCAATTATGAGGTAAGAAGAGTGAAGATGAGAGCGAAGCAGAAGGGTTTTACTTTAATAGAATTGGTTGTGGTTATTGTTATTTGAGGGCTTTTAAGTGCAGTGGCAGCGCCGAGGTTTTTGAACCTTCAGAGTGATGCTAAGGCCGCTTCAATGGAAGGATTAAAAGCAGCAGTCGCTGATGCGGCATCAATGGCCTACTCTAAAGCAGCGGTCGAGAGCAAAGAGAATGAACCGTTATATAGCGTTGAACTGGGTGGTGGTGAGCATGGTAACTTGCAATATGGTTATCCAACAACGGATACCAGTGGTTTAGTTCAGTTTATGGAATTGAATGAAGGCTATCATGACTTATCAAAAGAGTGGGTTTGGGCAGCGCACAACCATGGAACAGTCTCGACACCTGATTACTGGATTGCCACTCAATCCAAAGTGCTGGGTAATTACTCAGGTTCTGATTTTAACTCTGCCATTGAGAGTACCAAATGTTACGTGAAGTATACTGCAGCAATGGAAGAGTCAGCTCAGATTGAAGTGATATCCGAAACCTCTGGTTGTTAAAAGAACCGAATTTTCCAAGCGTTAGAGTCTGATTGATTTAGAGGAGAACCAATTAAACTCTAACGATTTTTATTTATCTTAATCCTCGCGGCCCGCTGTCTATATAGGTTTGTCATTGAGCCGGTAAGTGAAAATCGGCACTATATGAGAGATAAAGATGGCTGTTGGCCATTCAATTAGCGTTATACGCTTCAAATAAATAATGCATGGAGATAGCATAGCATGATTGTATATGGAGATTTGCAGTCGGGAAACTGCTTAAAAGTTAAATTGCTACTCTCACTCTTAGATATTGAGCATCAGTGGAAACACGTTAATATCTTAGAAGGTGAGACTCAAACCTCTGAATTTCTGTTAATTAACCCTAATGGAAAGATTCCAACCGTTGTATTGGATGACAACAGGGTGTTGTGTGAATCGAATGCTATTTTGGGGTTCTTTGCTGAAAATAGCGAACTCTTGCCTCAAGATAATTATTTAAGAGCTAAGGTTTATGAGTGGCTCTTCTTTGAACAATACTCACATGAGCCATACATCGCTGTAGCTCGTTTTATTCAAAAATATCTGGGTATGCCTGAGCATAGAGTAGAGGAATTTAACTCCTTACAAGATGGTGGTAACAAAGCATTAGGTATAATGGAACAACAATTGTCAAAGACGGCATATTTGGTTTGTGAGCAAATGACGATCGCTGACATTGCTTTGTATGCGTATACCCATGTGGCAGATGAAGGTGGCTTTGATCTTACAGATTACCCAAATATTCAACATTGGATAGACAATATTTCGTCACTAGATGGTTATGTAGGTATGTCTTAACCACGCGAGTAACAAGTATTTAAGGTTTCAAGATACTTTTTCTAATCTGATAGAAGCCATTTAGGACAACCACTTAAAATGGCTTTGTTCAGAAACGTTTTAAAATTGAACAAACTCTAATGTTCTCGGGCAACAATGGCTAGATATAGAGCGAGTATAGAGTCAGATAGAGTTTAAAAGTAGGTAGTGTTTAGGGAGGGGGGATTTGGTGATCTTAATTACACATCCCTGTGTAATGTACCCTGAATGTCAACTGGCTTTAAAGCGCTTCATAAATTGACTAAAGCGTGGAATCAGACTTTGCACAGTCGGTGCATCGGGAATCTCATTTACAAAAATCATAAAGCGCTGTGCTTTACTTTTATCACCTTGAGCAGTCCCTGCTAGTATTGCTTGAGCTAAAATTACATTCTCAGCGGTAACGTCCTTATTCGAAAATTCGTGAATTAACATAGAAAATCCTAATAAGTATAAATACGGATGGAATAGTACAATATATTGACGTTTATATCGATAGCTTTCGGCATTCATCAATGTCAGATTTGTATGAAAGCAAGACTGTGATGTGCACCATCTATTGATCGAACTACATTTTTGATCAAACTTTATTTTCCTACGACATCAGCTGGATGGTTGACTCCATCATTCTCCTCAATATCACCGAGTAAGAAAGGGTCGACCCCCTCTAGGCACGCAACATTAAAGCCATACTCGTTTGGGTTTGAGCGTCTTTGATGATGGGTATAAATACCGCAATTTGAACAGAAGAAATGCTTCGCAGTTTGGGTATTAAATTGATATAGCTTTAATGCCTCTTTTCCTTTCAGTATCTTGATTCCATCAAGGTTCACCGATGCCATGATTGCCCCTTTTCTGCGGCATATGGAGCAATTGCAACGCCTCGGGTTTTCAATTCCGTTGGGTAGAGTTAGCTCTAACTCTACCGCTCCGCAATGACAACTCGCCGTGTGCTTTTCTTTTATTTCTGTTTCTCCAACCCACTTAATACCCATCAACACTCCTTGTCTGCCTGATCTCCTTGACTCACTCAATCTTAGGCAAGGTTTAACTTTTATCCAAAACACATAATCATACTTGTAGGTATTATTTTTTGATCTTTTTGCTTTTTTAAATCATACTTATTGGTATGATTTTAGAGTGGAGTGGAGTGGAGTGGAGTGGAGTGATCTGACGAATAACTTAGTAATGAAAAGTGATCTATCCCCTTCAATCAAAGAGAAACGTTCAATAGGAGAAATAAAATGTCGGTTGAATTAACGTTTATTGGTCAAATATCAACGCCATATCAATCCATCAAAGAGTGTCCCAACAACATAGATCCTGTAGATGGTCCTGAGTGCTCCATTGAGATTGATGAAGCGTACCTGGAAGGGCTAAATGGATTGTGCAAAGGGGACTACATTCTAGTGATGTACTGGTTAGGTGAAGCAAATCGGAAAGTTGAAGTGTACGGAGAGGAGCAACGAAAAGGATCGTTTGCTCTAAGAACTCCACACCGGCCTAATCCAATTGGGGCTGCCGTCGTGAAGATTGAGTCCATTGGAGAGATGAACATTGCTGTGCGTGGGTTGGATTGCCTTAACCAAACCGCCTTGATTGATATTAAGCCCGCCATTTACTTTGAGCGACCAAACCAAATCGATTAACTCGCGACATCGATCTTTCGTTTGCTTCCATCGGCGTTGATTTCGATGATGTGCCCAGTGGGCTCTTTAAACATAAAGCTGATAGCAAAACTGACAACAGAAGTCGCAGCAACAAACATGAAGAATTGTTGATAGTCTAGGAGCGTTAGGGCAGTTAGATAGATAACCGCCCCGACATTACCGTAAGCGCCAATCATGCCAGAGATTTGTCCTGTTAATCTTCGCTGAATGAGTGGGACGGTTGCAAATACTGCCCCCTCTCCAGCTTGGACAAAGAACGAGCAAAGCATGGTAACGATGATCGCAAGAGGCAACGGCCAACTTGACTCAATATAAGCCATTGCCAAGTAACCCAAAGCAAGACCAAAACTCAATACAATCAATATCGGTTTGCGACCTATATGATCGGATAGCCACCCTCCAGCAGGGCGCGACATTAGGTTCATAAAGGCGTAAGACGATGCGACCATGCCCGCGAAAACGGGGGACAATTCAAAAGTCTCAATAAAGAACAACGGTAGGATAGAAACGACAGCAAGCTCGGAGCCAAAAGTAGCGAAGTAAAGAACGTTCAGGATCGCTACTTGTTTGAACTCGTATCGGCTTTCTTGTTCAACAGGCTTGTCAAAGACCGCTTTGTTTACCTTATAGCACTCATAGATTTGCCACAGGTAGAGCCCGGTAAGTAGCAGGTAAACGATGAGACTGATCGAAGCACTGAACAAGTTGATCCGGCTCTCACCAAGTTGCCAAGTGAGCAAACCGAGGGCGACATACATTGGCAGCTTACAAACAACGAGTAATACGAAATCTCTTTTGGAGGTTATCTCAATTGCAGAGGCCTTTTTGGGCGTGTAGTAGGATTCACCTTTTGGTGTATCTGATATTGAGCAGAAGAAGATCCAGGCGAAGATGACACTCAATAGTCCAGTGAAGCCTATCGCCCAACGCCAACCTTCTTCTCCACCAAACCAAAGTGCGATAGTAGGAAGTGTAAACGCAGCCGCGGCCGAACCAAAGTTACCCCAGCCACCATAGATGCCAGCCGCCGTTCCAAGTTGACGATAGCTGAACCATTCCGAGATAAGGCGTATACCAATTACGAATCCAGCACCAATAAAGCCGAGTAAGAAGCGTGCGATTGCTGCTATTTCAAAGCTGGTGGCAAGTGCAAAAACAAAGCATGGAATGGAACAGAGAAGTAGTAATGAGGAGTATACGCGCCTTGGGCCGAGCTTATCGGTGAGAGCGCCAATAATGACACGTGCTGGGATAGTTAATGCCACATTGAGTACAAGCAAGGCTTTAACCTGTTGGTCACTCAATTGCAGCGACGCTTTAATCATCGGCAGAAGTGGCGCGAGGTTAAACCACACCAAAAAAGTGATGAAAAAGGCCATCCAGCTCAAGTGGAGGGTTTTCATTTTTCCATTGAAGGATAAGAGCTTAAAACTGTCCATGTGTCGCAATATTTGGGGTCTGTTGAATCAGTGAGCATAATGCAGATTGTAGGGTAAAGTGCGATTGAACTGTAGAGATGATCCATGCTCTGCTACACTTGCCACCCATTTATTGCGACAAAGGCAAGACTGATGAGTCAAGAGCAGCCCAACAATCCACTCCATGGCATCACTTTAGAGAAGATGCTGATTCAGCTTCAAGAGCACTATGGCTGGGAAGGGCTAGATGCAGAGATTCAGATTAACTGTTTCTACAACAACCCTTCAATTAAGTCTTCGCTTAAGTTCTTACGTCGCACTCAGTGGGCTCGCGATAAAGTCGAAGAACTTTACATCCGCACTTTCTGCGAATAACGGTAGACGTTTCATGCTTGTTTTCTAGTAAACAGACCCTAGTATTTGAAGCGGTTAACTTGATGTTCTAGGTTATGTGCCACCTCGATAAGATCGTGTGCTGCATTTGAGATATGTTGAACCGAATCTGTATTGCTCTCGGTAATGCTGTTGGCCTGTTGGGCATTCTCTTCCAGAGACTTGGTTAAATGATCTTGTTGATCAGCAAATGTCGCTATTTGACTGTTCGCTGCACTCAGTTCTTGAATATGTTGGTTGATCACATGCAGGTTCTGCGAGGCTTGTTTAGCTTGCTTAGATGCTTGAGTCACAGTCTCGTGGCTGTTACGAATCGACGACAGAGCTTCATTTGCTCCACTTTGCAGTGATGTGATCAAATCATTGATTTGGCTTGCCGAGTCTTGTGTGCGTTGAGCAAGGGTTCTAACTTCATCTGCAACAACCGCAAAGCCTCGACCATGTTCGCCCGCACGAGCTGCCTCAATCGCCGCATTAAGGGCGAGAAGGTTGGTTTGCTCGGTCACACCTTGAATCACTTCTAAAATAGCACCGATGTTGATGGTTTCTTTGTAAAGGCTGTCGACTTTATCACTACTGGTTTGCATGCGATTTTCAGCCGAGTCGATATCAAACAACGTCTGGTCCACTTCCTTCAAACCCATTTCAACGTTAGAGGCAGCTTGTTGTGCAATGCTTGAAGCGTGTTTGGCGCTGGACGCGATCTCGCTGGTGCTGGTGGTCAGCTCAACAACAGATTGGCTGATATCAGCCATTTGAGTACCAAGCTCAGTAGCATTATTTGAACTGGTGGTGGTGACCAGATCAAGTGACTCTGACATCTCACCGATACGGACACTAGATTGATTAACCTTGCTGACAATGTCTTGCAACGATTCAATTGTAATGTTCATATTGGCGAGCAGTTGTCCAATCTCATTCTTATCATTTGCTGTGTCACTCATCTTTATATCGAGATTACCCTGAGAAAGTTCGTCAGTGATTTTTTTAACTTGAGCGATCCCCTTGGTGATAGAGCGTGTCACAAATAGGGCGCTCAGGGTTCCGATCACCAGTGTAATCACAGCAAGGGCTACGATGATTTGAACCGAGCGACTCTCACTTTGCTGTAATTGCGGAGTCAACTCTTGCTTTTCTAGGGATAGAATCGCCTGTGTTTGACTCACTGCGTCAGCCAGTTGATTACCGAGTTGTTGAAGGTTCTGAGAATAAAGAGCGTTATCCGTGAGTTGTTGCTGGATAAGCGCAAAGCCTTCAGCGTAAGCTTGACGCTCGGTGGTAAACTTAGCGATGAGCTCTGCTTGGTGGTCAGAAGACTCTAATGAAGCAATATCCCCTTCAATACCAGGTAGCGAGTATTCAAATAGGTCGTTGCCAACTTCGACAAAACTCGGGTCTTGAGACATCGAATAGTTGAGAACTGCAACTTTTGCTAGCAGGAAGTTCTCCATTAACATGCCGGCATAGAGGCTAGCATTCGCATCATCGTAGTTGTATGACTCGTATATTAAACTCTGTGCGGCAGACTGGGCGCTCTCTGCGCGATCTGACATTTCAACGTTGATGAGTTGATCCACTTGCTCTTGGTTTTGCTTCATCACTTGGTATGCACTTTCAAATGCAATCACACTTTGCTTCACAGTCTGTAATGTATCGTCGACATGTGATGTTTGGCTAAGCAGTGAATCCAGGCTTTGACGCAGTTGTTTAGAACTTTGCTGATAGGCTAGGTCATAGCGAGTATCAAGCGTAGATAGGTATTGCTCTGATGCGAGTCGCATTTCAAGAAAACGGGCATTAATATCGCCAGATGTGGTGCTTTCTTGGCTGAGGTTCGTGTATTGATTAAAGCCGTTAGATAGAGTTTGGATCCCTTGATAGCTGACCAAACCGGAGATGATGAAAAATAGCAAACAAACGGCAAAACCTAGCTTTATCCTTAAAGCTATTGATAACTGACGCATAAACATCCTTATTAATACGTTTATAGTTAGTACTTTGTTATTACTATCAGTATGCCTTAAATGGTTCTCTATTTGGAAGTTGATTATGAAAATGAGGTTTCTGCGACAGTTTTACTGTTATTTAGAAGGGGTTCGATGATTTTTAAAGAAAAACTGCCTTAGAGATTTCAGCGCTTTTCACAGTCGAAAAGCGCTGAAACTATCCTAGCCTACTTAGATAAGTTGAGAGACCAGTAGGAAACCACCAAACGCCCAGCTTAAAACAAGTAGAATGTTTCCACCTTCCGCTTGATAGCGCGATTCTTCTACTTTTGCGTTGCGTAAGCTATGTACCATGAGTAGTGGGATAAATACTGCCAGGAACACCAAAATGATGCCTGCGTAGCCCAGTACAGCAAGGAACTTATCCGCAGCAACCACTGCACCAATCAACGGAATAATGAAGGTAATCACATAGGTCACCCACTTATTCTGATTGAACATGTCGCGGTTCTGGTTGTACAAAGCCATCGCCACACCAAAAAACGAGGTCAGTAGCGCTAGACCTGTGAACAGTGACAAAAGTGTCGCTATCCAGCTTGATTTGTTCTGAAATGCCGCAATTAAACCACTAACACCGTTTAATGAGCGAAGATGTTCAGATTCGATATTACCCACCACCGCATAAAGCCATGCAAGGTAACAAACAAGAGGGATCACCGAGCCTAGAATCACCATATTACGCAGTTGTTTGTCTGTCGCTTCATGGTTGTAGGAAGCCAAAGAAGGGATCACCACCATAGAACCAAAGCTGGTAAAGAGTACGGCGCTGGTTTTAATCAATCCCAAATGATCATGGCTTAGGTCGTCGGATAAACGAGTGAAGTTCATATCTGGGAACAAGAAGGTTAATGTCGCGAGTAGGCTCAAGATCATCACTAGGAACAACACACGATTAAGTTTATCGATGACATTTGTTCCACACACAATGGCGAGTCCAGCAATCAAGGTAAAGCTAATTTGGCTTTCTACAGAACTCAGTGAGATACCAAAGTAGTTACAGAGTTGGGTAACGAGATCACCCGCTCCAAGAATGTATGCCATTAGCAGACAGATGAGTAAGGCGTATACCAGAGCGTTGGTACTGAGTTGCCCCCATTTCCCTAGAGTCTTGCGAGCTACCGAGTTCAGGCCTAAGCCGCCGCCGGTTTTAATCGTCGCTTCAAGCAGAAGAAGAGCTGCATAGGCTGTACCTACACAGATGAAGATCATTAGAAGTGTCCCGTAGAGTAGGCCAAATTGAGCCAGTACCATTGGGATCGCGAGCATACCAGCACCTAAAGCCGTGCCGGAGATAATTAGGGAACTCCCTAAAAGTTTAGAATTCATAATTTCGTACTTATTTTTGATGTAAAGGTTTGAACGACAAAGTCCAGATGTGCGCAGGCCTAGCGCGATGGCTAACAATCAAAAATAATACGAATAGTGTGCTTTTAAGCAGGATGTGCGTGTGAGATACGCAAACGAAGCGTTTGTTTGGGTAGCGTAGATCGCTGGAGGTGTTTGGATAGCAGGGTTGACGTTTTCAGCGAGTATGTGGTGAGGTGAACCCTCAGTTGGCTCAATAATCGGGCCAGATGTGATTTTGAAGTTCATGATTTTGTCCAACGTGTTGAGACAATCCATAGATGATCAAGCAGTGCTCCTTGCGCTGCCTTCCTCTGGAACATCGAGAGGAGCTTTGATACTAACGAGAAGCTGACTGGAAAAGCAAGTCGTGCGGGGTCACATGATTAATTTCTGTTCAACAACATGTCGAGAGCGTTTGAGCTAATCTCCATAACCGTTCTCCATATTGGCGCTATGCCCTATATAGGTGATATTTGTATGAATTATGCTTGTTGATTAAATGTTAATGTACTTTATGGTTATTGCTTGCGAATATCAGTGTGATGACTATCACTAGAATTTTTATAAACCACTTAAATAAAGGGATCTGGGTCATTATTTGTTATTGAGCTGAGTGATCCAGATATCATTTATTTCGTTTCATTATTCATCAATCATAAATCATACAATATCATTTCTTTTGTCAGGAAAACTTTAGAACAAGGACAAGAGAATGAAATCTCATTCTGAAATAGCATTTGATGCTATTGAGTTGGTTAAACCGTCTATTGAACGACTGTTTGAGCGAACCAATCGTAAAGAACTGCACATAGTGGTGATGGACCCAACAATCAAACCGTGGGAATCTTCATTTGAAGAAGCTATTTTGTGTGAGTCTTCGTTAGGCACTCCAGAAGAATGGACTGCTCCTTTTGATCAGTTTGCACGCAAGAAGGCGCAACAAGCCTGGCGCAATGGCGCTGCAAACCTTAATCAACAAACCCTACATACCTCTTCACTGCGAAAAGACGATCTACTTTTCTTTGGCTCATTTGTCTACGGCGACGTAGTGGTGGCTTGCAGCGGTGTGGAGCAGTGGTATGACATGCTTATCGCAGGTTGGATTGCAGTGGCAATCGAACAACTGTGTATGAGCGAATATCAAAACCAAAAGATACAAAACCCTACGCATAGCTACCGTGATTAACTCAGTCATTTAACTATTTGAATGATGGATTAACACATTGAAAATTATAAGTAATTAGATAAAGAAAAGGTCGAAATTATGAATAAATTACTAAAGTCTCTACTTGTCGCTGCAGGCATTATGGTATCCGCAACCGCAGTTGCTGCTGATTACCCATCTAAGAATATTCGCCTAGTCGTGCCTTTCGGTGCTGGTGGCGGTACTGATGCTGTTGGTCGTACACTGGCAAATTCAGCGAAAGACATTCTTGGCCAAAACATCGCGGTAATGAACCGTACTGGTGGTGCAGGTGCAGTAGGTATGAGCTTTGGCGCACAGCAACGTGCAGATGGTTACACTCTTACAGTCGTGACTCGTGAGATTGCATCACTTCCTCAAATGGGTCTGATGCAGCACGACGCAAGTGACTTTAAACTGATTCGTATGGTTAACCTAGACCCAGCGGTAGTTTTGGTTTCAGCTGACAGCCCATACAACACAATTAACGACCTAATCGCAGAAGCGAAGAAAGGTGATGGTGTGGTGAAGTTTGCATCAACAGCTGCGCCAAACTTCTACCTAATGGCATTAGAAAAAGACCAAGGTATCAAGCTAAACGCGATTCCATACAACGGTGCTTCAGAAGCTATCCCTGCGGTACTTGGTAAACACACAGACGTTACTATGGTAACTCCGGGTGAAGCGATTGCTCAGCTTCGTTCAGGTCAGCTAAAAGCGCTAGGTGTTATGTCTAATGAGCGTATCTCTTACATCCCAGACGTACCGACTCTAAAAGAGCAAGGTGTTGACGTTGTAACAGGTACATGGCGTGGTATTGGCGCTCCTAAGAACACGCCAGACGAAGTGATTGAAACTCTAGGTAAAGCGTTTGACGAAGCAATGGCAACAGTTGAATTCAAAGAGTTCATGGAAAAAGGTGCGATGACTATCCACCCAATGAATGCTGAAGAGTTCACATCGTTTGTTGCTGAAGATACCAAAGCACTTGGTACACTAATTAACTAGGTTTATAGAGCTTAGTGTTTTAGGAGCCTCTCGTTTGGGAGGCTCCATCCCTTAGAAGTCTTTATAGGGTGAGCATTATGATCAATAGAAATATTGTCTTCCCATCTCTCATTATCGTGCTTAGTGCATGTGTTCTTTTCTTCATTGGTCAATTTGCAGAACCTCGCTTTCAAGATGCCAGTGTAGATGCCAAATTCTTTCCAACCGTTATCGCTATCGCTCAGATTATTCTTTGTATTGCATTGATTATTCAGCACAAGATGAAGTCTGGTGTGAATGAAGAGCAAAAAGCGATTTTTAGCAAAATGGCACTCTTTGGTATTGCTTTCATTGTTTCCTACGCCGTTGTGATTCAAATTATTGGGTACCTGTTCGCAAGCTTGTTGGCTTTCTTTGCCTACTTAGTGTTCTTCAAAGTGAAAAAACCTTTGTATTACATTGTTGCCACTGCGTTTGTACTTGGCGTTAATTACTTGTTTGGTGAGGTGTTCTATATTGCCCTACCACAAGGCGTCTTTTACTAGGAGGGGATATGTTTGAGCATTTAATCAATGGCTTATTGACCGCGTTTAGCCCTGCGGTATTTCCTGTCCTAATCTTTGGTGTTGTGGGTGGTATTGTTCTTGGTGCATTACCAGGATTAACGGCAACAATGGGTGTCGCAATATTGCTACCATTTACTTTTGGTATGGAACCCACTGCCGCACTTGTTATGCTTATTGGTGTTTACATCGGTGGTATTTACGGTGGCTCTATTGCCGCAATACTACTTAAAACACCGGGTACACCGGCATCGGCAGCAACCGTTTTGGATGGTCACACCTTAGCGGCCAAAGGGCAAGCCGCGAGAGCTTTGAGTATCTCGGCGGTTGCGTCTTTTACTGGCGGTCTAATCAGTACCATTGTTCTCATCGCGATTGCACCACTGCTAGCTAATTTCGCACTACGTTTTAATGCACCAGAGTACTTTGCTTTGGCACTATTTGGTTTAACCATCATTGCGAGCGTTTCTTCGCAGAATATCCTTAAAGGTCTATTAGCAGGTACCATTGGCTTGTTGGTTTCGACTGTCGGTTTAGACCCTATCAGCAGCGTGCCTCGATTTACCTTCGGCGTGATGGATCTCTACAGTGGTATCAATGTTATCCCTGTCCTAATAGGCCTGTTTGCACTGTCTGAAGCTCTGAACCAGATCGAAAAGATCCTGAAAGAGAAGAAGGCGGAAGTGGGTAAGTTTGATCACAAGCTGCTAAGTAAACAAGATCTGAAAGACATGATGCCAACGGCAATCAAAAGTGGTGCATTAGGCACGTCTATTGGTTCCGTACCAGGTGCGGGTGCCGATATATCTGCATTTGTTTGTTACAATGAAGCGAAACGCGTGGCAAAAGATCCGGACGAATTTGGTAAAGGTTCTGTTCGTGGTTTGGCCGCAGCAGAGGCGGGTAACAACGGCGTAACCGGTGGTTCGTTGGTTCCACTGCTAACTCTGGGTGTTCCTGGTGATGCGGTTGCAGCGGTACTACTTGGTGCACTGATTGTCCAAGGCTTGACTCCAGGCCCACTGCTATTTGCTCAGAACCCAGACGTTGTATACGGCGTGTTCAGCTCTATGCTGGTGGCAAACATCGTGATGCTTATCGTTGGTTTAGTGGGTATCCGCTTCTTCTGTCGAATTATCGAAGTGCCTAAGATGCTGATGATCCCAATCATTATCTTCTTATCGGTGGTTGGTGCTTACGCGATCAACAACTCAATGTTTGATGTGGGTATTGCGATCAGCTTTGGTCTGCTGGGCTTTGTGCTTGGTAAGCTGGAAATTCCATCTTCACCCATACTACTCGCCATCATTCTTGGCCCAATGGCAGAGACTAACCTGCGTAAAGCCTTGTTAATGTATGACAACTCATGGTCATTCCTCTACGAGCGCCCAATCGCATTGGCATTTGTTCTACTGGCTATCTTCTCTGTTTACTCAACAATGAAGATGAAAAAGAAAAAGCAGATGCAAGCGAAGGCTTAGCTAAACTTACCAAAACTGAATCCCACTAATAACGATGTTGTTAGTGGGATTTTTTATTTGAGGCAATGTACGGAATGTGATCGCAATTGTAAAAACAGTTAATAGGATGTTGTGAATGATGTTTTTATTGGCACTTAAGTTCTATCTGAGTGGAACCAATGTCACACTTATGATGTAATACTTTCGAATTAAATGATCCTAAGGGCAAACCAATCGTGAGGTTGGGACGCAAAGTGACAGCACACATCTACGGACTGTGTGGGCTGCATTGCTGGGTAAGACTAAATCTGGCTTAGGTTATTTATATAATGAAAATCAAAACTACATTAATCGCAACGTTATTGGCTACGACTTTTGGTACTGCTTCAGCTGCAACAATCGAAACATACGCATCAGATGTAAATGGCTCAATCCGTCACATGGATACAACACCGGCTGGTGATGTTAATGTGATCATGCATATTAAGACTCGATACGAAGTTGGGAACAAGACTAAAAAGTACAATAAAACTCTTCAGTTTACAGGTGAATCTTCCTATTTTGATGACCTGATTCCTCAACTTGGTTACGGTGTGGGTTCAATAGAGTCTCAAGAGTTATCCGTAAATGTACGTGCTACTGGTGGACGTGAGCTAGCTGAGTCTTTCGAACTCCCATTCGAGCTATCGAATGAGACTTACAAACATGCAAAAGATGCATCAGTAGGTCATGCAGCGATCTTCAATGAGAAATTTATAGACTCTAATGGTAACAAATATGATGTACCTGTTGTGTATGTAAACATTAATGGCCGTTATGTTCCTGCAAAGCCTTCAAACAAAGTAGACCTATCAGCTAAGTTAGATGTACCAGGTTTCATTAAAGGAAATGGTAAGCATTTATTTAAGGCCGTACCAACCGACATTTTGGACAATGTAATCGTTGGTTACATTGAAGCGAAGGAGCATATTAATTTTAATAAAGAAAGCTATTACTTTGCTGATGGCGAGCGTATTCCAGTGTACTGGACTATGAAAAGAGAAAACGATAGCTCTTGTAACGACGCATGTAAAAACCAACGACAAGCACATATGACAGTAAGCGAAGCTAAAGTCTTGGGAAGCTTTAAGAAGCGTTCAGATATTAAAGCTTCAGATGAAAACGGCGAGCTGTTAGATTGGATTCAATTCCACGAAGATGATAATGGGACGCTAAGAGGTTTAGGTGATCGCCCGTTTGGCATTGTTCGTGATGCAATGCTAGATAAGACGTATTGGGTTTATGGTTCAGCGATTGCCAAAGACACAAGTGAAGCGAGTACAACCGAATCTGCGTATTACTCAAAAGATAAGAATGCTTCTCCAGCAATGGCCATTCGCCTTGACCTGAACTAATACACTTTAGTTTTATAAACTAAGACCCCAAGCAAACGCTTGGGGTTTTTTATTGGCTTAAGTGGACTTGATTAAAACTCTTCGGTATCAACCTCTGCTTGCGTTGGCTCGTTATAGCGACCACCTTTGATACATGATTGAGGAACTTCACGCTCAATCATCTCCAGTAATGGCTTCGACACTGAGTAGTGTTGAGCATTCCAGTTATCTTCCAAATGCTGCAGGTTAGTTGTACCCGGTAACGAAATGGAATGTGGTGCTTTTGCTCGTGTCCATGCCAATGCAAACTGGGCTAGGGTAGGGCTTGGTAGTGATGCATTTTCTTCAGCAAATAGTGGTAGTAGTGATTGAAACTTATCAATAGCGGATAGGTTGGTCATAAAGTTATCTTCATTGAATCGTGGCATCGCATTGCGAATATCACCGGCTTCAAACTGGTTGCTTCGCAGCTCACCACTTAAGATGCCTCGGCCTACAGGGCTGAAAGAAACAAATACCGAGCCGATCTCTTTACACTTATCAATCACCGCAATCTCGGCATTGCGTGACCATAGCGAGTACTCGGATTGCACTGCGGCAATAGGATGTACCGCGTGTGCTTTCTCAATGGTGTTAGCTGATACCTCAGATAGGCCAATGTGACGGATCTTACCTTGTTCCACTAAACGAGACAGTTCGCCAATACTCTCTTCAATCGGCACTGACTTGTCCCAGCGATGTAGATAGTAAAGGTCGATCACATCCGTATTGAGTCGTTTCAAGGCATCTTCACAGGTTTGGCGCAGGGTTTCAGGTCGACCATCGATCGCACGTTTACCATCAGGGCCTTTCGCCATGCCGCATTTGCTGGCAAGGAAAAATTCATTTCGGCGATGACCCACGGCTTTAGATAGCAAGGCTTCGTTCGCACCAAAACCATAAAGGGCTGCGGTATCAAGCATATTGTAGCCAAGGTCAAGCGCTCGATTGAGAAGCTCGATACTGTGTTTCTCGCTTGGTGGCGTGCCATAAGCGTGGGAAACGTTCATACAACCTAATGCCACTGGAGCAAGTGAGTGCTCACCTAATTGAATCATCGCCATAGTGTTAATCCTGCTCTAATAGTTGCTCAAGCTCATGCAGTGTCTCCATCGCTGGTAGACAGCTTGCTACGCTTGAGTTTGGCTCTCGACCTGTACGGATAGCGTCGAAGAACTCTCGGTCGATCAGTTCAATACCATTGTTTGAAACAGCAACGCCTTCAAGAGAGATAGGGTTTTCTTTCCCGTCATACAGGTCATCGTAGCGAGCAATGTAAGTGCCTTCATCACAGATGTAACGGAAGAAGGTACCAAATGGTCCATCATTGTTGAACGATAGAGATAAGGTACACAGTGCACCCGATGGTGTTTTCATACCGATGCTCATGTCCATTGCGATGTTGAGCTCAGGATGAATAGGCCCTCGCAGTGCTTGAATCTTCGATGCTTTCTCACCTGTTTGGTATTGAAATAGGTCAACGGTGTGGCAAGCGTGGTGCCATAAAAGGTGATCCGTCCATGTGCGTGGTTCGCCTTTGGCATTGGTGTTTGTTCGACGGAAGAAATAGGTTTGCACATCCATTTGTTGGATGTTGAGCTCACCTGCGGCAATTTTATTGTGTATCCATTGATGGCTTGGGTTAAAGCGTCGAGTGTGACCTGCCATTGCAACAACGCCGGTTTTCTTCTGTGTCTCAACCACTTTGTAGCTGTCTTCGACGTTATCGGCCATTGGGATCTCAACCAAGACGTGCTTGCCCGCTTCCATACATTCGATTGCTTGAGAGGCGTGCATTTGTGTCGGCGTTGCTAGGATTACGGCATCAATGTCGTCAGACTTAAGTGCTTCTGTCAGTGATGTGTAACCTTGAGCAGATTGATTATAGTCGGTGATCAGCTGATCAAGCTTATCTTGCTCAGGTGCGACCATCGCTGTCACTGTCACATCGTCGATATTGCGGATAGCGTCGAGGTGTTTTTGTCCAAATGCGCCGGTTGCGCCAACTACACACACTTTCATAATCATTCCTTTTGTCTTCAAGCGTTTAATCGTTAGAGTTTTAACTGTTCGTTATTGGTCTCTGTCGATGATTTATAGTCAGTCGGCAGAAGCTTAATTATTTGGTCTGAGAGCTCAGCTAGTGCTTGCTCATCGGTATTAATAGGTAAAGCGCCCAGTGATTGATGCCAAGTCATTGCACCATTTACCATAGAGTGATTGATATTTAACTCGTTTAAGGTGGCGGCCACTTCTTGAAGCTCCGCATTTCGACGTTCACCGTGATTGAGCATACGCTCCATGTGGTAACGGCTTAAGTCATGCAGTGCTAGCCCAGGGTAAGTTTTGTTTAGTGATTTAAGTACGTGCTCTTCTACACCAGACTTTCTAGCCGCTAACAAACATTCGGTGGTCAACGCCTCTAACCCTTTTACCATCACTGAGCGCAACATCTTGATACTTGATGCATCGCCCACTTGGTTGGAGATGACTTCGGTTTTAAACCCAAGTGAGGTGAGTAGCTCGCTAGCATCAAGTGCTCGTTCCCCCGAGAGCAGTACGGGGATATTAGGTTGTGTTGAAAGCACGGGAGCCATGATCGCGACATCGACGTAATCAGCACCTTGAGCGGTTACTATGTCTGCAAGTTTCTTCTTGGTTTGTGGAGAGCACGAGTTGAAATCAAGCACTACTTGCTTTGGTTCGAGCGCTGAACGTACGTCCTTCAATGCCGCTTCAGCTTGATCAGCAGTGACTAAAGAGAAGACCACCTGCGCACTATGAATCGCTTCTTCAGCTCTAAATGTTCCCTGAACACCTTGTTCTATATACTCCAGCAACTTCTCTTGGCGCGTTGATATATCGTTAGTTTTAATATCGAACGCGCTGATAATTTGTGGTGCCTTTGCGCCCCAAGATGAAACAAATGTCTTTGCTACCTCCCCATAGCCAAGGAAAGCAACACGGCTTATTCTCATCATAACCACCCTTTATTGTCATTTGTTGTATTTGGTTATGCTGGAACAGTAACACTTAAGGGTATATGGCGATAATTAGTTTAAGTGTAAGGGTATTCAATTTTGAAAATCGAGTGACAATTTACACTGTCATTTTAACGCCGTTAGTTCTTAATAATTGTAAGAAGTGGGACTGCACAGAAGTTGCAAACCAATTCTTACGAACAGTTAACCCAATAGGGCGAGATTGGTCCTTTCCATCAAAAGATATTTCTTTTAGGTGGCCTTCTTCTAGATCTCGTCTGATTTGATGTTGAGAAAGTAGGGTTAAACGGTCGCTACCGAGAAGCAGTTCCTTGACCAGCATTTGGGAGCTAGCCTCGACCAAACGATTCGGTATATCTAATCCTTGTTCAGTGAAGATATCTTCGAACATTTTACGTGCTGGCGTGGTTGCTGAAGAGACAACCCAGCTCGACTCTTGCAGATCTTTTAGGTTCACTTCGGCTTTCTTAGCCAGAGGATGATCAGCACGTGAAAGGACGATGTTTTTCGACTCAAATAAGGTTTCTTGACGGATGTCTGTACTAGGGACAGGGAAGCGAAGTGCACCAATAAGAATATCGATCTCACCGTACTTTAAGTGGTTGAGAAGATCTTTATATGGTCCATCAATGACGTGAATTTGGCAATCTGGGTAAGCTTCAGAAAACTCGTTGATAGTGCTTGGTAATAAACAGGTACGAGCTAAAGGTAAGCAGCCAACGGTAATCACACTGCTGTGACGGTTGCTGAGTAAGTTTACTTCATCAAGTCCTTGTTTTATTTCAACAAAAGCAAGCTTGCTTGCCTTGTCTAATGCCGCTCCAGCTTTGCTGAGGGCGATACCGTTACTGGTCTTTTCGAATAGAGTGAAACCAAGGGTGTCTTCAAGGTCTTTTGAAGCGCGGTAAACCGAAGATTGCGACACCTCGAGTATCCGACTGGCCTCAGTAAAACTCTGTCCATTTGCCACCGCCACCAAGGCCTTTAATTGTGTTGTTGTGATATTAAATAGATAACGTTGGACACTGTTCTTTCTTTGTTTGGTCGCAATCTTAATTGCATCAGCAATCCCCTGACTAATACTTTCTAACGCGCGATCAATACGAAAAGCAAAGGCTGTTCCTTGCTCCGTTGGCGTCATGCCATCGCTTGTTCTTTCAAATAATTCGCTATTCATTGACTTCTCTAATTTAGAAATCGCCTGTGTAATAGCAGGTTGAGATAAGAAAACAGTATCGGATGCCTTACTAATGCTACCGGTATGAACAACTTCAGAAATGGCTCTTAAATGACGTAGGTTGGGAATATTAAACATACTGATTTCCTGAGAACGGCTGAATAAATCGATATAGCAGGCATAGTTCGAAAAAAATGGAAGTTTAGAGTTCGGACTCTATTTATTATGTGGTTCTAAATTCTTCTAGCCCTTGTTGTTTCATCTATTAGTATCGAAAATCCGATATTCTATGAAGGGTAGAACAATATATTGTTTCTAAAGTGTGATTTATTTCTCTAATTTTGTAAGAGCAGTGTATTTTCGGTGTGAATAATTTATTGATGGTAGTTATTAATTATTTATCAATGCAAGTTGTTGTTTTTATGTTAATAAATTATATCGTCAGGCGTATTTGTTTTCATGTGTTATCTAATTTTTGAATAATACTTTCAGTAAGTGAATTTTCAATTGTTAATTCTTGGTGATAGCTTTATCGGCAATGAAACAGGAGGTTCAGCATAATGAAAACTATAACAAAACTATCACTAGCCCTATCAATTGCTTGCTCAACAAGCGCATTAGCTGCAGACATCGATATCACTATCGGTCACGTAGATTCACAAGATTGGACGATCTCGAAGAAGGGTGCTGCAACGCAGGTGTTTAAAAACATCGTAGAAGCAGAATCTGGCGGCCGCATAGCAGTGAATATCTATCCATCAGGTCAGCTTGGTGGTGAAACGGAGCTACTGCAATCGGCACAAGAGGGCATGCTGACCATGACTATGGTTTCTGGCGCATACTCAAAGCTATGTAAAGAAGCCAATGTACTTGAAATACCATACCTTTTCCCATCAGCTCCGGTGGCTTGGGAAGTCCTCGATGGCGAGTTTGGACAGCAGCTCAGTGAGCAGTGTTTAAAACAAACTGGTTTGCGTAACTTGGCTTACGGTGAGACTGGTTTCCGTCACTTCACCAACTCAAAACGCGAAATCAAAACGCCAGCGGATCTAAAAGGATTGAAGATTCGTGTGATGACAACACCATTATACGTTGAGCTATTGAAGTCACTAGAAGCTGAGCCTACGCCAATTGCTTTCCCGGAAGTACCAGCTGCTCTGACTACCGGTGTTATTGATGGTCAAGAAAACCCAGTGAGTGTAATCAGTGCGAACAAGTTCTATGAGCTTCAAGAGTACATCACACTCGATGGCCACGTTTATGGCACAGATTTCTTATTGATGAATGACGATTTCTACCAAGGACTGTCTTCGGATGACCGTGCAATTATTGACCGCGCAGCACATGTGGCGGGTACGGTTGGCCGTGCTGTTCAGCAAGTGAACTCAGCGGATGGTCTAGAAATTCTGGCGAAAAAAGGTATGAAGATCACTTCATTGACGCCTGATCAACAAAAAGCATTCCGCGATCAAACACAACCAGCAGTGATTAAGTGGTTGGAAGGCACTGTAGATTCGAAATGGATCGATGGCGCACTTCAAGCTGTAGACGCAGCGACTAAGTAAAATCCACTTTCCGCAGCATCGAAGATACTCAGGGCTTTCGGTGTTGCGGTTCTTTTCCCAAGGAGAAAGGGAATCATGATGGAACAATATAAAAAACTATTAGCGTTCTGTGCAGGTTCATCACTCTTCGTGTTGTTTGCTGTAATGCTAGTGACGACCATCTCACGCTACTTCTTTAATACATCAATCTTATGGGGCGAAGAGCTGTGTAAGTATTCGATGATCTACGGTGTGATGTTTGGTACTTCTCTTTGTTATCTAGAAGGATTGCACATCAAATTTGCGGTTCTTGATTCAATCAAATCCAACGTCTTCCAAAAAGCTTTGGAAGTGCTTGTCGACATTTCTGTCCTTGTCTGCTCAGTCATTATGACTTATTCAGCGTACTTGTTTGTTGCTAAACGTGGTGGCATTGAATCCCCAGGGATTGGTTTAAGTATGTCTTACTTTCAATCTGCCCTTATCGTTGGCGGTATCTGTTTGTTCGTAGCCGCGACATTGCGACTCGCAAGTCACGTGAAATTCGCAAGACGCCAAGTTACCCCAGCTTCAACACTTTCTCAGAGCGACGTATAAGGATTTACTATGCCATCTTTAGCTTTAATGGGTGGGATGCTGGTATTCGGTGTCCCGCTAGTCTTCGCCATTATCTTGGCAATGTCGTTTTACGTAACGAGCACACCAATTTCTATCAGCCTTGTTGCTCAACGTATTTTTAGTGGATTAGATTCATACTCTATCCTAGCCGTTCCTTTGTTTGTTTTAGCTGGTGAGCTAATGAACAAGAGTGGCATTACCAACCGTATTATCGATTTCGCTAATGCTCTAGTGGGTCATTTCCGTGGCGGTTTAGCACAAGTAAACATCTGGTCTTCGGTGATGTTTGCCGGTATTTCTGGTTCAGCAGTTGCTGATACCTCAGCGCTGGGCCGCGTCTTCATTCCACAAATGGAAAAGCAAGGCTATAACAAAGAGTTTTCTTCAGCGCTCACCGCTGCCTCCTCTGTGATTGGCCCGATGATTCCGCCAAGTATCCCAGTCATCATCTATGCCCTAATTGCTAGCGGCGTTTCGGTACCAGCGCTCTTCTTAGCAGGTATTGTTCCTGGAGTTTTATCTGCGATTGCGTTGTCTATTTTTGTATTCTTCTACGCAACAAAGCATAAGATCGTAAGCACCACAGAACGCACGAGCCGTCGCAAAGCGCTAGTGAAAGCATTTGTTCCTCTGACCATGCCAATCTTCATCTTGGGCTCTATCCTGATGGGTATTGTGACGCCAACAGAGGCCGCTGCGTTCGCTGCGTTCTATGCGCTGTCGGTCGGTATGTTCTTCTACAGAACGATCTCGATTAAAGATCTACCTGAAGTCTTCATGCGTTCAATGCGTGACTCATCGATTGTATTGATCTTGATTGCGGTGGTCTCGGTAGCAAACTGGCTATTAACCTTCTCGCGTGTACCTCAATACATCAGTCAGCAGGTGTTGAGCACAATCTCAGACCCAATCATGTTCCTTATTATGGTGAACTTGATCCTTCTAGCGGTGGGTTTGTTCCTTGAGGGTATTGCAGCAATGTTGATCCTCATCCCGATCTTCCATCCGATTGCAATGAGTTTTGGTATCGACCCTGTTCACTTTGGCATTGTGGTTATCTTCAACCTAATGATTGGTTTGATTACTCCGCCAATGGGTATCTGCTTGTTTGTTGCCAATACCATATCGAATGTCGGGATTGCGGCGATATCTAAACAAGTGATTCCACTGTTTTTGCTCGAAGTTGTGGTGTTGTTCTTTATTACATTCGTGCCGCAAAGCGTGCTCTTCTTGCCGAACCTATTCGGGTATTAGAGCAGAACAATGTTTGTACTAGACGTATTACTGCCACTCATTTTCATTGTAGTGGCAGGGATTTTTACGACCAAAATTGGCTTATTTAGCCAGCACTTCGTCGCTGATGTCAGCAAGTTCGTCCTCTATGTATCGCTACCTGCGGTCATCATTTCGAGCTTAGCGAGCATTGAGCTTAGTCAGATTATTAACGCGAACTTCGTTGTTGTTTACGCATTGGCTGGGCTCAGCGTGAAGCTACTAGCGATTACGTTTAGTCGAATAGTGATGAAGTCAACCTGGACGGAAAGCTTTATCAATGGGCTAGGTAGTGGGATGCCAAACAGTGCATTCATTGGTTTTCCCGTGGTCTTGTCT
Source organism: Vibrio maerlii (assembly GCF_003415655.1). Taxonomy (GTDB): domain Bacteria; phylum Pseudomonadota; class Gammaproteobacteria; order Enterobacterales; family Vibrionaceae; genus Vibrio; species Vibrio maerlii. Next base: position 89,645 of record NZ_QRHC01000002.1, on the reverse strand, counting down.
CTTTATGACGGACAGTACATCGAAGCGTTTTTAATGTGCGTGTTGGTGGAGAACATCGTTTTCATACCGCTGAGTTTAGTGCTTCTGGAGTTTTCTCAAGGCAGGGCATCAACACTCAAAGATCAGTTATTGAAAGTAGCAGGACGAATAGGTCGCAATCCAATTATCTTGGCGATTGTCTTTGCCTTATCTCTGAACATAACCGGCATCGCATTACCAAGATTTATGACTGAAGGGGTATCCATTTTTGCGAAAACTTCCGTTGCATTGGCGTTATTTGCAATAGGTGGATCGCTTGGTCAATCACTTAAATTTGAACAATATCGAAGAATGGCTTTTGTGTCGTCAATGAAGTTGATTCTCTTCCCTTTAGTGACGCTGGGGCTGCTGATGTTGCTACCAGTTGAAGGGGAGCTAAAGTACGTTTTATTGATCTTCTCTGCATCTCCCATGCTTTCGATATACCCCATTTTAGGTGGGATCTACCAACAACAACGATTTTGTCTCAACACCCTAATTTTAACGACGATGGCGTCGGGCATTACCTTGTCAGTCATCATCTCACTAACAACATCATAAATATAAGCATGCGCAAAAGTGTGCGAACAAAAGTAAGGTCAGAACATGGAACAAGTTAGAATTGCTGTCGCTGGAGCGGGCTTGATTGGTAAAACTCACATTAAGCTGATTGCAGAAAATGCTCAAACTCAGTTAGCTTCAATCGTAGACCCTTTCCCTACGGCGCAAGAGATTGCAGATGAGTATGGTGTAAAAGTGTACGCAAGTTTGGAAGAGCTGTTTGCTCAAGATAAACCTGATGGTGTGATCCTTGCGACACCAAACAAACTGCACGCAATCCAAGCGCATGAATGTATCAATGCTAGTGTTCCAGCGATTGTCGAAAAGCCTGTGACGGATTCCATCGACGATGCTATTGAACTGTTAAAACACGCGAATCGTGAAGAGGCCAAAATGCTGGTGGGTCATCATCGTGCATACAGCCCATTGCTAGAAACAGCCAAGTCTATTATCGACAGTGGAGAGTTAGGTAAGACGGTATCCATCATGGGTAGCGCCGCATTTTATAAGCCTGATTACTACTTTGATGAAGGTGAGTGGCGCAAGGTGAAAGGTGGGGGCCCAATCTTCATCAATATGATCCATGAGATCGGTAACCTGCGTCATTTAGTGGGTGACATTGTTGGTGTTCAAGCGATGAACTCCAATGTGACTCGAGGTTTTGAAGTGGAAGATACCACGGTGATGTCGCTGCGTTTTGCCAATGGGACTATGGGTTCCTTCATGTTGTCCGATGCTTCTGCAAGCCCACGTAGTTGGGAGCAAACCTCTCAAGAAAACAAATCCTACGCAACTTATGAAACCGAAGACTGCTATCACGTTGCAGGTACGAATGGTTCATTGTCGATTCCAACCATGCAGGTTAAGTCGTTCAAACAAGGAGTGACACCATCTTGGTGGAACGCGATGGAAGAGCGCCAAGAGCCTGTGACTCGTGAAGACCCGTTAAAACGTCAACTTGAGCACTTCTGTGCATTAATTCGTGGTGAAGAGACTCAACCAAAGGTGAGCATTTATGACGGCTTACAAAACTTGTTGGTGATCGACGCAATCATCAAAGCGACAGAATCTGAGCAGTATGTGCCTGTTCAAGACGTGACTGCATTAGTTAATTAAGGAGTTAGGGATGAAGTATTCAATCGCAACAGTTTGTCTATCCGGAACACTTGAACAGAAGATGCACGCCGCAGCGAAGGCGGGTTTTCATGCTATCGAGATTTTCGAGAATGATTTGACTCAATACCGTGGTTCTGCCGCCGATGTAAAGCGTATCGCCGATAGCATGGGGTTAGAGATTCTCGTTCTTCAGCCTTTCCGTGACATGGAGGGCATGCCCGATGGACTGCGTCAGAAAAAATACAAAATGATGGAGCGCAAGATGGATCTTGCGCACCAGTTGGGTACAAAGCGCATGATGATGTGCAGCAACGTGAATCCACTGTCGACCAATAACCTTGACCGCTGTGCTGAAGATTTGCATGCCCTAGCTGAGCTTGCCAAGCGCGAGGATATGGAACTGGGTTACGAAGCGCTTGCTTGGGGTCGTCATATTGCCGATTACGATGATGCATGGAATCTGGTGAAGATGGTTGATCACCCAAATTTGGGTGTCGTACTTGATACCTTCCACATGTTCGCTCGCGGTAACACGCTGGATACGCTGCGTAACGATATTCCGGTTGATAAAATTGCCTTAGTGCAAGTAGCTGATGCACCGAAGATGCAGATGGATATCCTACAATACAGCCGCCACTACCGCTGTTTCCCTGGCCAGGGAGACTTCCCTGTGATTGACTTTGTTAAGACGCTTAAAGACAAAGGCTATGACGACTATCTCTCTCACGAGGTGTTTAATGATGAGTTCAGAGCTTCTTCTCCGCGAGAAAAAGCTGTTGATGGTGTACGTTCTTTGAAGTGGCTAGAAGACCAAACCAATAACTTGTTTGAAGCGCCAAGCGTCTCCGATTTGAGCTTTATCGAGTTTGCGGTTAATGAGCGCGACAACAACCCTTTCACAGATGTCATTGAGTCTCTTGGCTTTTACAAAACCCATTGCCATAAGAGTAAGAATGTCGATCTTTATCAAGTGGGTGATGTGAACTTTGTCTTCAACTACGAAAAGAACAGCAACGCTCAAGCCTACCTTGAAGGGCACGGTGAGTCGGTGTGTGCGCTTGGTGTGTTGACCAAAGATTCCGATCGTTTGGTCGAGCTGGCAAAGCGCTATAACAGCCCTGCTATCTTCCAAGCTCGACAAGAGAATGAGTTGGATATTCCAACCTTGAAGAGCTCTAGTCAGTTGATGATTCATTTATTGGATGAGAACCAAGCTAACAAGTTTTACGATGTCGACTTTGAGCAAGTTGCTGATAAAACGGCAGTTAATGACAACTTTGTTCGAGTCGATCACATTGGCCAAGTCGTCTCTCCAGAGACCTTGTTATCGAATATGTTCTTCTACAAATCTATCTTTGGCTTTGTACCTGAAGAGAGTTTTGATCTTCCTGATATCAATGGTTTGATTACCAGCCGTACGATCAAGAGCCCAAATGAAAAGATCAAGATCGCGCTCAACAGTACCAGTGCTAAGCGTACTTCTGCGCAGCGTTTCTTGAATGATTCAAACGGGGCGAGCATCAATCAGATCGCGATTGAGTGTAAAGACATCTTCCTTGCAGCTGAGAACTTATCGCCGATTTATCAACTCAAGATCCCGAATAACTATTATCTAGATATTCAGGCTCAGTATGATCTCTCCGATGAACTTATCGACAAGCTGAAGCAAGACAACATCCTATACACAGAGGATGATACGGGTAGCTTCTTCCATTTCTACACCAAAGAAGTGAATGGTTTATTCTTCGAGGTTGTTCAACGAGTCGGAGACTACAAGAAGTACGGCGAAACGAATGCTTTCATTCGATTAGCTTCTCAGTCTTACCAAGACTGATCGAAGAAATCTCTAATAAAACACCTGTCAGTTGGCAGGTGTTTTTTTGTGTCAGCGTATTTTAGGTCGACATACCTTGTATCTAGGGTCTGTTGACCTTTCGAGCTGGTTTTTGCAGCAGTTTGTGGGAAATTTCTACAAGGCAGAGGCTTTGATGTGTAGCTAGCCTACATGAGAAGCCGATAACGCAGTAGAAATGAAGCACAAACGCTGCCCGAAGGGTTCGGCTAAAATCGTTTTATGCTTTGTTAAGAGGTATTTACTTAGAGTGACTAGGCTACACACCTCTTGCCGTGCCTAAAACGATTTTATCTCGAACAAAATTTAACCTCGAAAGGTCAACAGACCCTAGTCTCATTGAGTGCGGTATTCGGTATTGAATGGGTTCGTTTGGCGATATTGTTTGGGACTGATGTCTGCTTTGCGCTTGAAGAAACGAGAGAAGTAAGCCGGGTCTTCAAAGCCGAGTTGAAAGGCGATTTGGTCGACATTCGCTTGGGTATAGAGCAACCGTCGCTTAGCTTCAGTAAACATGCGCTCATGGATAAACTTTTTCGCACTGGTATCGCGATGTTGTTTACATAAGCGGTTCAACGTTGAAACAGAGACTCCCAGTGAATCGGCGTACTGTTCTACACTCCAGTGTTGGCGAAAATGGACTTCAATTGATTGGCAGAACTCATTGAACTTGCTGTGCTCATTAGACTTATCATCCAATAACTGTTGCTGATCGATCTCACGATACAGCGTCATTAAAATCATCTTCGTCACCCACTCAATCATGTGATGACGTCCTTCCCAGTAATGCTCGAACTCCTCCATCATTTCATCCAACAGTCGGCTTAATGTCGGCAGAAAACTAGAGTCTTGCGCAAAGGTGACAACCTGCGGCTTTAAGGTGAGTGTTTGTAAATAATCGGAGGCACGAGATTGGGTTGCCTGATTCACAATAGGCTCTGCGATAGTCAGCACATAGCCACGAGTGGAAGGGGTAAACTGGAAGCCGTGAACCGCATTAGGAGGGACGATAATCGCAGATGGTCGTTCTACTGATATCTGTTGGTTATCTAATTCTATCTCAGCATGGCCTTGCTCAATAAATACAATTTGCAGCAATTTCCCATGCCGATGAGGTTTGATGACCCATGCACTGTACTCACTGCGTGTTGCGATCGATTCTATATGAATAAACTCAGAATCTGTTTGATCTTTGTCTTCACCATAAAGGCTGAACCTTGGGATGGATTGCATTTGAATCGACACGTCATTTTCTCCCTGATGACGAAAAAGTACAAGAATGTTGCGGATTAGTGAATGGGAAATCCAACCTCAATCATAGAGGATAGTAAGGTCAGTAAATCATACAGGGATCAAAATTATGGAAAGGCTAACCACTCAAGTTGCAATCATCGGTGCAGGTCCATCAGGCTTGCTTCTTGGTCAACTGCTTGCCAAGCAAGGCATCGAAAATATTATTATTGAACGCTCTTCTGGTGATCATGTTTTATCGCGTATTCGTGCTGGGATTTTAGAGCAAGGGTTCGTCGATCTTGTTGAGGAAGCAGGATGTGCAGGGCGTATGACAGAAGAAGGTCACGTACATAGCGGTTTTGTTATTAGTGACCAAGATCAGCAATATCGAATTGATATGCAGTCATTGACGGGTGGTAAGGTTGTAACCTGTTATGGACAAACTGAAATTACGCGTGACCTTATGGAAGCACGTGAAGAGAGCGGTCAGCAAACTTACTATGATTCTCCAGTTAATAGCATTGAGGATGTGGAGTCTTCGTCACCAACCATCTGTTTTACCCATCAAGGCAAAGAGTATCAGCTGAGCTGCGACTTTATTGCCGGGTGCGATGGTTTCCATGGTATCTCACGTCAAACTATCCCTAGCTCTATCCGAAATGAATACGAGCGAGTGTATCCTTTTGGTTGGCTTGGCCTACTGAGTGATACGCCACCAGTCAGTGATGAGCTGATTTACTGTAAGAACGAGCGCGGCTTTGCATTGGCAAGTCAGCGTTCAGAAACTCGTTCACGTTACTACCTACAAGTGCCACTGACTGAAAAAGTAGAGGATTGGGCAGACGAGCGTTTTTGGGATGAACTCAAACAGCGCTTGCCAAAAGAGGCAAGCGAGCAACTAGTGACAGGCCCAAGCATTGAAAAGAGCATTGTGCCATTGCGCTCATTTGTTTGTGAGCCAATGCAGTTTGGGCGTTTATTCTTAGTCGGCGATGCCGCGCACATTGTGCCACCTACAGGAGCGAAAGGTCTCAACCTAGCGGCCTCTGATGTTTCGACCTTATATAAAGTGCTCACAAGAGTGTACAAGGAAGGTGATTTGGCCTGTATTGCTCAGTACTCTGAGGTGTGTTTACGTCGCGTGTGGCATGGTGAGCGATTCTCTTGGTGGATGACTAATATGCTGCATGAATTCGGGGAGTCAGAGCTGGCCAGCCAAGAAGGTGGCATTTTCGAAAAATTAATGGGTTCTGAGTTGGATTATTTCTTAACTCAACCTCATGGCCAAAAGATTATCGCAGACCAATATGTTGGCCTCGATTATGAAGAATTAAAATAATAAAAACACGCTCAATGAGTGTTTGAAAATCAAGCACAAGCACCGAGTTTAGAGTAAGGCACAATTTGTGACTGGACTCTAGGTTCGGTGCTTTTGTTTTTTAATTCTTTAGTGCAATGAGTTTGTTTTTTCACTTTTTTATCAGGTGCTTAGTTTAAGTTTTCTCATTTTAAGTTGTTGAGTTATATCAAAACTGAATACCCGAGCTTTAATATGAATTGTTTAAATTCTCAACAAGTTGCTAATGTTTTACTGCTTGATAAATACACATAAGAAACGGCAAATAATTATAAACCGATTGCCGATAACTGAGAACGTGAATAAAAGGATGTATCAATGAAGAAGAACATAATGAAAGCGACACTAGCGCTTTGTACTGCTATCGGTCTACATGCCCCAGCGGTTGCTGCAGATGCGGAATACACGCTTAGATTTTCTCACTTCTGGCCTGCGGTCTCAGGTGTTCATAAAGATATTTTCCAAGTATGGGCAGACAATGTTGAGAAAGACTCTAATGGTCGAATCAAAGTCGACATCTACCCATCTTCAACTTTAGCTAAGCCACCTGCACAATACGATGCTGTTGCGAACCGTATCGCTGATGTTACGGCTACCGTGCAAGGCTACACAGCGAATCGTTTCCCATTGACGCAAATTGTTGAGCTACCTGGCGTGGCTAAGAGTGCAGTTAATGGTTCGTGCGTAATCCAAAGCTTGTACGATGAAGGCTTGATAAATAAAGAATACAACAAGACCCATCCACTGTTCCTATTTACCCACGGTCAGGGTCATATCCATACCAAAGACAAGCTGGTGAAGACCCCTGAAGATTTAGAAGGCCTGCGTATTCGTCGCCCAACCCCTGTTGTTGCTGAGCTTCTTGAAGGTCTGGGTTCTAAGCCAGTCGGCATGCCAGCACCAAACTCGTACCAATCAGTACAACGTGGTGTGATTGACGGTGTGACACTCCCTTGGGAAGGACAGGTTTCATTTCGCTTGAATGAGCTTACTCCTCACCATACTGAAGTTGGTGGCCTGTACACATTGGCATTCGTGGTAACGATGAACAAGGACGTTTACCGAAGAATGCCGAAAGACCTACAACAAGTGATTGATAAAAACTCAGGCGCTGATTGGGCAAATACCGCAGCAAAAGTATATGACGCAATTGATGTGAAAGGTCGTAAGCAAGCAGAAGAACTGGGACATGAGGTTTACACCGTTGAAGGTGGTATTGAAAACCCAGAATGGAAACCAGTACTGACTAAAGCAACAGAAGATTACCTCAATAAGCTAGAGAAGAAGCGCTTACCAGCTAAAACTGTCTACTCTCGTGCATTGGAGTTATCTGAATCATGTCCAATCTAAAAACACAACCAACTATGCCGACCCCTTCGGGGGACGGCACTTATAATACCTCTGGTGGTTTGGCTAACGCTGTTGAATTTATTACCCAAGCCTTTGGTAAGCTGACTTTAGCGATGCACTACATTGCGGGTACTGTGCTAGTCAGCATGATGTTCATTACTCTAGTCGACGTCATCTCAAGAGCGGTATTTGGTATGACAGAAGGAGCGGTCGACTTCACTTTTATTGGTGGTATTGAGCTGACCAAGTACGGCTTACTAACGGTGGTTCTGTTCTCATTGCCACACGCGGTGGGACGTTCACAAGTGATCGTTGACCTCTTTACCGAGAAGTGGAGCAATCGTGTTAAGAATCTGGTGGAAGCCTTTTATATGCTTGGCTTTACCCTGATTGGTTCAGGCATGAGCTATCGCTTCTACCATGCGATTGAATATGCGAATGAATCTGGCGAGACCACACAAGATCTGTTTATCCCATTATCTTACCTTTACGGTTTGAGTGCTTTTGCAACCTCAGTATTGGCAATTGCAGCACTGTTAACGGCTATCAACCTAGTACTGAACAACGGACAGGAGCGAGCATCATGAGTGAATCAGTAATTGGTCTCATCTGTATCGTGAGTATGTTGGTGATGATTGGCCTGCGTATGCCAATCGCGCTTGCCATGGCCGCGACCGGTTTTGTCGGCTTTGCAACTATAGTGGCGTTTGAGCCTGCGGTGGCCATTCTAGAAGGCGGTCCGTTTGAAACGTTATCAAACTACAGCTTTAGCCCTATCCCAATGTTCATCTTAATGGGTGTATTTGCTTCAAAAGCACGTATGTCTCAAGAGCTGTTTGATGGCGCTAGAAAGATGTTTGGTAGTTGGCGCGGTGGCATGGCTTTAGCTGGCGTGACCTCATGTGGCATCTTCTCGGCAATTTCCGGATCTTCGATGGCGACAGCGGCGAGTATGTCACGTGTTGCTCTGCCTGAAATGGAAAAGAACGGTTATAAAAAGTCGTTAGCGTCAGGAACACTGGCTGCTGGTGGCACCCTAGGGATCATGATCCCACCTTCAATTGCACTGCTTTTGTATGCGTTGATCACCGAACAATCGGTAGGTGACATGTTCATCGCGGGCATTGTTCCGGGTCTGCTTGGATTGGGGCTCTACTGCCTGACTATTGCGGTTGTGGTCACGCTATTTCCAGATGTCGCACAACCAGGTGAGAAGACAACGTGGAAAGAGAAGCTGATGGGTTTGAAAGGTTTACTGCCTTTCACCGCCGTTTTCGCTTTGATCATCGGTGGTATCTATACTGGTCTGTTTACTCCGACAGAAGCCGCGTCCGTCGGTGCAGCGGGTACCTTCTTTATTGCTATTTATCGTGGAATGCGATTCCAAGGGCTTAAAGAAGCGGTAGAAGAGACGTTGTTCATGACGGCAATGATCTTTTTCATGATCATTGGTGCTGAGATCTTCGGCTACTTCCTATCGGTATCACGTATCTCATTCACCTTGGTAGAGATTGTCGACAGTCTACAAATGTCGCCATACATGATCTTGTTCTGTGTATTGCTGCTATTTGTATTGCTTGGTTGTGTGATGGACAGCATGGCGATGCTACTGCTGACAGTGCCAGTGGTGTACCCATTGATTGAGGCTGCGGGTTTCGACCCAATCTGGTTCGGTATTGTTGCGGTCATTACCGTAGAGCTTGGCTTGATTACCCCTCCGGTGGGAATGAACGTGTTTGTCATTAAATCGGTCGCACCGGATATTCCAATCAAGGAGATCTTCAAAGGGGTAATGCCGTTTGTCATGTCAGATATCGTTCGCCTTGCATTGATCATTTCATTCCCAGCTTTGGCTGTCGGATTACTATAGGAGTATCACACCATGACTGCTTTATGGACTGATGACCTCAGCGTTGGTGATCAAGGCATTGATGATGACCACATTGGATTGTTTGAATTGATCAATGATTTGAGCAACGCGAGCATGACTCACGGCTACATCAATAATATTCTTCACCAGTTGGCGCGCTATACCGAAGAGCACTTCTCAAAAGAAGAAGAACACATGCGTAAGTTCGACTTTCCTGGTGTTGAAGCGCATCTCGCTCAACATGAGGAGTTTGTTGAATGGCTAACGACGATACGGAAGATGTATGCCCGTTTTCCTCAGAGCCCATTTGTTGTTGGGGATGCGGTGAATAGCTACCTACAACGCTGGTTAAGAGAGCATATCTTGCAAGAAGATATGAAGTATCGAGACTTTATCCTCGAACAAAAGCAAGCCAGCTAACCCAATCCTTTTTATATATTTTCTTTCACCCTAGCTTTTGCTCCGTGTGGCAAAGGCTGGGTTTCTTTTATCTGAAATTTAAGCCTAACAAAACGCTCGAACCACAAAATAAAAGCCCAAAGAGGCGATAGGTTCTTATCAGAAAATAAGGAAATACCAATGATAAAATCAATGATGAAAAGCGCAGTATTGGCGCTTCTCGTTTCAACGTCCGCACTTGCTGAAACTGAAGTCTTGCTACTAGGAACTGGAACTCCGGTGCCAGACCCCGATAGAAGTGGGCCTTCAACCGCGGTCATTGTTGATGGCGAGGCATACATCTTTGATGCTGGTGGCGGTATGGTACAACGCGCGATAGAAGCCGCAGAGAAATATCAGTTAGACGCTCTTTATCCAACCAACATAAAACATGTGTTTATTACCCATTTGCACAGCGATCATATCCTAGATGCTTCTGAGCTCGCGGCCACGTATTGGTGGCGACGCGATGAGAAGCTGTCACTATATGGACCTGTGGGAACCGAGAAGTTCATCAACGGGTACTACGATATGGTGTCAGTAGATATTCGATTGCGTACTTCAGGAAAACAGCCAGTTAAGAACCCAACCTTCTACCAAGTGAACGTCAAGGAGTACGTGGAAGATACGGTAGCCTACGAGAATGATAAGGTAAAAATTGAAGCTTTCCGCGTTCCTCATGGCGATATTCGACCAGCATTTGCTTATCGCGTAACGACAGAGGACAAAGTGGTGGTCATTAGTGGCGACACCGCTTACTCAGAGCGTATGGTGGATATCGCCAAGGGGGCAGATGTGTTAGTTCATGAGGTGATTAGCGAGCAGGGGCTATCTAAGCTTCCTGAGTTCTGGCAGAACTACCACTCGACCAGTCACACATTAACCTCTGAACTGGCGGATATTGCGAGTAAAGCGAAACCGAAGAAATTGGTGTTGAGTCACATCTTGCATTATTCAGCACCTATCGACAGCGTACTCGGGGAGGTACAGGCTAACTATCCGGGAGAAGTCATTCTCGGCAATGACTTGGATAGATTCTAAGAGCACGAACACAGAAAAGGGGCGTTGTGCCCCTTTTAACTATTCACTTTGAGTGACGTTATTTTTCGAGTAAGAAATCAATCGCCAGTTTATAGCCTTTAGTACCCATTCCAATTATGGTTCCTGCTGCCACTGGAGAGATGTAAGAGTGGTGACGGAAAGATTCACGCGCATGAACATTAGAAATATGAACCTCGATGACCGGCACTTCAACGCCTTTGATTGCATCGTGGAGAGCAATAGACGTGTGTGTGTATGCTCCTGGGTTAAATACGACACCGGCACATTCTCCTTGATTGAATGAGCGGCCCGCTTCGTGAATGGCATCAATCAAGCTGCCCTCAGTGTTGCTTTGAAAACACTCCACGTCATAACCGTATTCTGCAGCAACGCGGCGACAGTTATCTTCAACATCTTGTAGAGTCTCGTAGCCATATTGTTGCGGCTCGCGCGTGCCGAGTAGGTTTAGGTTTGGTCCGTTGAGTATTAAGAGCTTTTTCATTGTTTCTGTTGTCCTTAACGTAATTTAGCAAGCTGTATTTGTTTAAAGTTGTTGAGTTCAGCACTTGAAGCCTTGATACCAGTAAATAGAGTAAAGGCGTCGTTCGCTTGATGGAAAAAGAGCTCGAAACCACTCAAACAATCAATCGATTGATTTTGAGCGGCCAAGATAAATTCTGTTTCATGTGGGATATAGACGGCATCGAAGACCCACTTTTGTGCCTTTAGCCATTTTGGATTGATTGGGCAGCCGGGTGTTTGATAGTGCCCTACAGGCGTGCAATTCAATACACCGTCAGCTTTGTTAACATATTGTTCTAATTCAGAATCCTTCAAACATATGACATCAATGCCTGCTTCAGCAAGACGTGTTGCCAAGCTATTCATTTTAGTTAGATCTCGGTCATATATTGCGATATGTGTCGCTTGAAGATCGGCAAGCGAGAAACAGATTGCCTTTCCAACGCCACCACAACCGAGCAACACCACGTTCCCAGGGCTTGATTGGCCGAATTGTTTGAATGCCGTTATAAAGCCACTGTAGTCGGTGTTGTAAGCGACGATTTTTCCATGTTCTTTTACTAAGGTGTTTGCCGCACCCACTCTTTCAGCAGAATGATCAACTTTATCCGCGACGTTCAGTATCTGCTCTTTATATGGGTAGGTGACGTTGGCCGAATCTATTTCATCTTCAAATAATTGATAAGCATGTTGAGTCAAAGTCTTTGTGCAGTTCGTGTTGAACTCATCAAGCTCGTAGTTGAGTTCGATGGATAGCTTGGCGGCGAGTTCGTTATGGAAAGCTGGAGATTGAGAACGTTGGATGTTCTGTCCTATTAGTCGGCATTGAATCATGGTTCATTCCTTATCGTTATTTGTTCTCACGCTACCAAATGCTTTTTTCTGACGATAATTGTTTTTTTTTAACACCCATTCAATTTTTGAAGAATCTAGAATATTCGGGGCTTGCGCCACTCAGCTTGTGAGGTGTTATTGCGTTGCCTATCTCAAAAACTTATACCGTGAGAAATAATTGAAATATCGCGTTGATGCGCATAGTCGTAGAGTAGTTGCATCTACCAAGAACAACGATAAATGATAGCTCAAAGCGACCGTCAGAGGTCTCGAGCTGACAGAAAGCAACCAACGTTGTTTGAATAATGGGTCATGGCGTGTTTAGTCGCTTAAAAGCTGAAGAAGGGAATCCTAATGGAAAACAACGTAGTCGTTCAGAACATCAAACGTGCAGACAAGGAATTGGTCGAAGGCTTACGCCAATGCGGTGTCGCAACTATCCATGAAGCGCAAGGTCGCAAAGGGTTGTTAGCGCACTACATGCGTCCAATCTTTCAGGGTGATGCAGTGGCGGGCTCAGCGCTAACCATTTCAGGGGCTGCGGGTGATAACTGGATGATGCACGTTGCAATTGAACAAGCCAAAGAAGGGGATTTCTTAGTTTTTGCGCCAACCTCTCCATCAAATCATGGATATTTCGGTGACCTACTTGCTACATCCGCTCAAGCTCGAGGTGTGGTGGGGTTAATTATCGAAGGTGGTGTCCGTGATACTCGTGACCTGCGTGAGATGAATTTCCCAGTGTGGTCTAAAGCCGTATTTAGTGAAGGCACGATTAAAGAAACGTTAGGTTCTGTCAACGTACCAATGAACTGTGCGGGTGCGTTGATTTACCCTGGTGACATCATGGTAGCAGATGAAGATGGGGTGGTGGTGGTTCGTCGCGAAGAAGCAGAAGAAGTTCTTCATGAATCACTGGCTCGCATAGAACGCGAAGAAGCCAAACGTGTTCGCCTAGCGAATGGAGAGCTGGGTCTCGACATCTACCAAATGCGTGAACGTCTTGCTGAGAAAGGTTTGAAGTATGTCTAGTACTAAGCCGCTAAGTGCGAAATGCATGTGGATGCGTTCAGGCACTTCAAAAGGGGCCTATTTCCTTCGCCAAGATTTGCCTTCTGATGAGCAGCAAAGAGAAGCGTTTTTGCTGTCTATCATGGGCACACCCGATGCTCGACAAATAGATGGTATTGGTGGCGCAGATCCACTGACGTCTAAGGTTGCGATTGTCGAATCTTCAAAACGTGAAGGCGTCGATGTCGACTACTTATTTCAACAAGTATTTGTTGACCAAGCTCTCGTGAGTAGTAAGCAAAACTGTGGCAACATTTTAGCTGGCGTTGCACCTTTCGCGATAGAGCGTGGATTGGTTAAAGCACAAGAGGGGGAAACCTCAGTGCGAATCTTTATGGAGAACACGCAACAAGTCGCAACCGTGACCGTGCAAACCCCCAATGGTGAAGTTGATTATCGAGGAAACTGTCAGATAGACGGTGTACCGAATACTGCAGCCCCAATTGCCGTTTGCTTTGAAGATACCGCCGGTTCCACATGTGGGGCATTGCTTCCAACGGGGAATGAAAAAGATGTGATCGATGGCGTTGAAGTGACATTGATTGATAATGGTATGCCTGTCGTTGTTCTGAGAGCCCAAGACTTTGAACTGACGGGTGACGAATCTCGCGAGCAACTTGATGCAAATATAGAGCTGAAACAGCGTCTAGAGTCGATTCGCTTGCAAGCGGGACCATTGATGGATCTCGGTGATGTGTCGGAACTGTCCGTCCCGAAGATGTCATTGGTCAGTGAGCCGCAATACGGCGGTGGTATCTCTACTCGAACCTTTATCCCTCATCGTTGCCATGCCTCTATTGGTGTACTCGGTGCGGTGAGTGTCGCGAGTGCATGTATTCTACCGAATGCGCCCGCTAGTGAACTTGCGAGCGTAGATCTACAACAAAAAATACAAATCGATGTTGAACACCCGATTGGCAAGATGAGTGTGGTGTTAGATGTTGAAGAGAATAAAGTGAAGTCCGCAGCTATCCTTCGAACAGCGCGCAAGCTGTTTGATGGGGAAGTGTTTGGACGATAGCCTGATAAAAATAACAAGGAAGAAGAATGGACGCTGATTACCTACCCTTTCACCCTAATCCGAGTAAACCAACGTTTGTTGTGCCTGAAGGTGCAGTAGACAGCCATTGTCACGTGTTTGGCCCAGCGGCGAAGTTTCCTTACTCGCCAGCTCGTAAGTACACGCCATGTGATGCATCAAAAGAGCAGCTATTCGCACTGCGTGATTACCTTGGCTTTAGTCGTAACGTCATTGTTCAAGCATCGTGCCATAGCACGGATAACCGAGCGCTGGTAGATGCATTAGAAACGGCCGGTGAGCTTGCCCGAGGCATTGCTTTTGTGGATGAAACCGTGACCGATGAAGAACTTCAATTGATGGATAAAGCCGGTGTTCGCGGTGTTCGTTTTAATTTCGTTAAGCGCTTAGTTGATACCGTTCCGGTTAAAAAGTTAAAAGCGATTGCTGAAAAGATTCGCCCATTAGGCTGGCATGTTGTGGTTTATTTCGAAGCTCAAGATCTCGATGACGTCACTCCATTTCTAGAAGAGCTCAACATGACCGTGGTTATCGATCATATGGGGCGCCCAGATGTGACTAAAGGGGTTGATAGCCAAGAATTTGGCAAGTTCATCTCGCTAATGGAGCGCAACCCAGACATTTGGTGCAAAGTGAGCTGCCCAGAGCGTTTAACTCAAACTCCGCCTGATTACTCAGATGTGGTGCCATTTGCGAAGACGCTGGTGGAGCTATTTCCCGAGCGCGTGCTATGGGGCACCGATTGGCCACATCCAAATATGAAATCTCACACGCCAGATGATGGTCACTTGGTGGATGTGATTCCAAAAATTGCAGCGACCCCAGAGCTGCAGCAGGCGCTACTTGTTACTAATCCTATGAAACTTTATTGGCCGGAGAGTGTGTAAATGTCTTACTTAAATAATAAACCGATCCCAGGTACAACCATGTTTGACGGCACTATGGCGCGCAAGGGCTATGGACTCAACAAGATGTGTCACACGCTCAATGAGAAAGCGGGTCGAGATGAGTTTTCAGCTGATGAAATGGCTTATTGCGACAAATTCGGCCTTACAGAAGCGCAGAAAACAGCGATTCGTGAACGTGATGTGCTGGGCCTAATTGAGCAGGGTGGCAGTATTTATTATCTAGCGAAGTTTGTCGGTATGTTAGGTCTTAATATGCAAGACATCGGTGCGATGCAAACAGGTATGACAGTAGAAGAATTCAAACAAATGTTGGTAGAGGCAGGGAAATAGTTATGGCAAAGATTGTTGGCGGGATCACCACTTCACACATTCCTTCAATCGGAAAAGCGATTGAGAATAACCTTCAGCAAACAGACTATTGGAAGCCACTGTTTGATGCTTACCCTCCCATTCATCATTGGTTGGATGAAGTAAAGCCAGATGTCGCCGTTGTGTTCTATAACGACCATGGCTTAGAGTTCTTCCTCGACAAGAAACCCACCTTTGCGATTGGTGCCGCTCCCTCGTACAAGAATGCTGATGAAGGGTGGGGTATTCCCACAATTCCTAAGATACAAGGTGATCCAGAACTATCGTGGCACATCTGTAACCAGTTAGTGGAAAATGAATTTGATATCACCATCTGTCAGGAGATGAAGGTTGACCACGGCTTAACGGTTCCGATGCAGCTTATGTGGCCAAACTTTAGCTACGGTCATATGAAGGTGATCCCGGTGTGTATCAACGTAGAGCAGCATCCTATGCCATCACCAAAGCGTTGCTTCGACCTAGGCAAAGCCATTGGCGATGCCATTGAAAGTTACGATAAAGACCTGAACGTTGTGATTTTAGGTACCGGTGGTTTGTCTCACCAATTGGATGGTGAGCGAGCAGGGTTTATTAATAAAGAGTTCGACCTGTACTGCATGGAGAAACTCATCTCTGACCCTGAGACATTAACCAAGCTTTCTATCTATGACCTGGTCGAGCAGGGCGGTGCACAAGGTGCTGAGTTCATTATGTGGCTTGGTATGCGCGGTGCACTGACAGGTGAGCTCAACGTTCTCAAGAGCAGCTACCACGCACCAATCTCCAACACCGGAGCTGGAACTATGCTTATCGAAAATCGTTAGAACGATAAATTAATAAGGTTAATACGGAACCCCACGACAATTGTTGTGGGGTTTCTGTTTTTAACTTATTGAAAAAATGAACAAATAAATTTAATTCGAAAATATTGAAAATAAATATCGTCCATTGAATCAGTCCATCGTCTTATAGGTGTAAATGAAGAATATTGACCTTGTTGCGAAGCAGTCGCCAAGGTTTGAAACACCAACGGAGTCGAAAATGATTAAATTGATTAGCTTTAAAAACTGCCCATTTGTACAACGTGTAATGGGGGCTCTAGTGACTAAAGAAATCCCATTTGAAATTGAGTACATTGAGCTAAGCAATAAACCACAATGGTTCTTGGATATCTCACCCAATGGTCAGGTACCAGTAATGGTGACAGAAGATAAAACCGTGCTATTTGAATCAGATGCTATTGTCGAGTATTTGGATGACAAATACGCTCCAATTGAATACGTGAGCCCTGAGCAAAAAGCGTTGGACCGTGCATGGTCTTACCAAGCGAGCAAACATTACATGCCTCAATGCGGCACTATGTCTTCAAAGGATAAAGAGACGTTTGAAACACGTTTAGCCAACTTGCAAAAGTCGTTTGCAAAAGCAGAAAAGCAGTTGGGAGACACTCTATTCTTCAAAAGCGATTCCATTTCAAATGTTGATATTGCTTGGTTACCGCTGCTTCACCGCTCGGCAGTGATAAAACAAGAATCGGGTTTTGACATGCTAGATGGCTTCCCTAAAGTTCAGAAATGGCAGCAAGCTATCATTGATTCTGGTCTTGCTGCAAAGACGGTTCCTGAAGACTTTGTAGAGCGCTTCAGCGGCTTCTACCTTAAAAATACTTACCTAGGTGACCTAGCGCAGGGAAACCAAGAGAAGTGTGAGCCAGCAAGTTCATGCTCTACTGCAAACAAAGGAAAGGCTGCGCAATCTTGCTGCGGTTAGCCTTTAATTAAGCTATAAGATTTATTGATTACAAAAAGAATGAGTACATGGAGTAAGATTTTATGGCTACAGACAAAGAGAAAGTTAAAGAGCTACTGATCAAGACTATTTATGGCGTATCAGCCTCTGAAATGAAGACAATCATCGATGTTGACCAAGATGTGGCGCTGAAGGTCATCCAAGAATTAAAAGAGGAAAGGGAGGACATTCAATCTCTGGGTGAAGGCTCGAACCCTGAGGAGTTGGTACTCTACTCCATTGGTGAAATTATCCCTTAACTTCATAATTCGTTGATGAATTTGGAAGCAAACCGTCAGTTTTTAGCTGGCGGTTTTTGTTAGACTTTCTCATTTCCAAACTTAGCTTAAATAGCTTTTTGTCATGAGGTTAGAATGAAATTAGAACTCATCGAGCAACCAGAGAAGGCGATTTACGATCGTATTCAAGGTGGGATTCGCGCTTACAACCAACAATTTTTGCCTAGTAAAGAACAGCATCTACAAGTTGCACTGTTGGCGAAGGATGAATCAGGTGAGCTACTGGGCGGAATGAACGCGTATTTCTATGCAACATGCGTGTTTGTTGAGCACCTTTGGATTGATGAAAGCCAACGCAAAAGCGGCCTAGGCAGTACCTTAATCAAGCGAATCGAAGTAGAAGCTAAATCTCGACAAGTAACGGACATGTTCTTAGATACCTATTCATTCCAAGCTCGTGATTTCTATATCAAGCATGGGTTTACCGAGGTAGGGAAGTATACTAACTTCCCTACTAAAGGCATTGATAAGTACTTTTTACAGAAAGCGATCTAACGCTTAATCGCTTGGTGACCTCAAAAACTGTGTCATAGCCGCTACTTTGTTTCAGGGTAAGCCATCTCAAGCTTCGCTAACTTCTCAGCTTGCTCTGCAGGTGAGCCAGTGTGTTTCGCCAATAGATGGTAGAGCCCAGGAATGATGACGAGTGTCATCATCGTAGCGACTAATACCCCGGAGAAGATCACCACACCAATAGCATGGCGTGACTCCCAGCCAGCGCCATTTGCCAACATTAATGGAATCGATCCCGCAAGTGTTGTGATGGCTGTCATCAGAATAGGGCGTAATCGCTGACTCGCACCATCAACAATCGCTTGTTCGAAACCTAAGCCTTTATCACGCAATTGGTTGATGAACTCGACGATCAAAATACCGTTTTTACTCGCCAGACCGATTAACATGATGATGGCGATCTGCGAATAGACATCAATAACAAGGTCAAACATTATCATGCCACCAAGGGCTCCAGTTAGGGCTAAAGGAACAGTAAGTATGATCACGAAAGGATGAATAAAGCTTTCAAATTGAGCGGCAAGCACAAGATAGACCACCATTAGAGCCAGAATAAAAATCAGTCCCATAGAGCTACTTGAACGCTTAAACTCGAGAGACTCACCTTTATAATCGACCGTTGCCTGGCTTGGCAGATGCTCTTGAACCACATCTTCTAAATAGCTCAGAGCTTGACTCAAAGAGTAACCATCGGCTAAATCAGCTGAAATAGTAATAGCTTTGCGGCGGTTGTAGTGTCTTAGTGAACTTGGTTGCCCTTCGATGATAACCTCAACCAGCTTATCTAGGCGCACTAACTCCCCTGTGTTTTGTGAACGCACTTGAATCATAGCTAAGTCAGTAATGCTGTTAAACGCATCACGTGGTGCACGAACATGAACATCATACTCTTCGCCATTTTCGATATAGGTGGTGATGTTTTTGCCTGCTAACACCGTCTCTAATGTGTTGGCAATCTCAGAGACAGGAATGCCTAGTTCATGTGCATAGGCCTGATTGATTTGAGTGCGTAATCGTGGCGTAGTCTCATTATAATCACTATCTAAATCAAGCAAATTAGGGTTCTCGCTTGCGATGCCAATGACTTTCTCTGTCCACTCTTTTACCTGATCGTAGCTGCCTCCACCGATAACTAATTGCACAGGAGAGCGGGCACGACTGCCAAAACTGGTGGGCACAACTGGAGAGATCCGCAGATCGACCATAGGCGCCAACTGCCGACGAATCATGTTCCCCACTTCAAACACACTCTCTTCACGCTCGCTCCAATCAACTAAGTCGATGATGAGCATGATTTCGTGCTCACCCCGTCGGCCTGGAGCACGAATAGCCATCGTTTCGATAGGGCCTTCATGTGCCATAAGCGGGGCCATTCTATCTTCAATCTCACTTACATAAGGCTGCATGGCATCAAACCCAGTCCCCTCGGTTGCGCGTAGCATTACCATTAGGCGCCCTTTGTCTTCACGAGCGACAAAAGACTGTGGCAGTGTTTGATACACAACCGCGATGAAACCCATGCTGACAACAACCAATAACGCGGCAACCCAGCTGTGTTTGAGTAGTCGGGTTATTAAACCACGATAGCTTTGCTCCAAACGTTTAAACAGAGACTCGGTAAAGTCGTGCAGCTTTCCTGGTTTCACGTTTACTGACAATAAACGACTGCCGAGCACTGGCCCCATAGTCAGTGCTACGATACTAGAAATAATGACCGCACCAGCAAGGGTGATGGCGTACTCACGAAATAAAAGGCCAACCGTACCGGTTAGCAAGGTGATTGGCACAAAGACAGCGACCAACACCGCTGTGGTAGAGATCACCGCCATGCCAACTTCTTTAGTACCCCGATAAGCCGCAAGCATTGGCGGTTCACCCATATCGACTCGGCGTACGATATTCTCTAGTACGACAATCGCATCATCCACCAACAGCCCAACTGCGAGGACTAAAGCAAGTAGAGTGATTAAATTGATGGAGTAACCAAACAGAGCAAGCACTGCAAAAGTCGCTATCAACGAGATGGGCACGCTAACGGCAGGGATTAAGGTTGCCCTAGCGCTGCCGAGAAACGTATAAATGACTAAGATGACCAGAGCAGAGGTTACTGCTAGCGTTGTGTAAACCTCGCTAATTGCGCTATCGATAAACACCGAGCTGTCGGATAGAGGCTGAATTGTCATGCCTGCGGGAAGAAAAGGGGTCAGACGTTCAATTTCTGCTTTGATACCATTCACCACATCCAAGGTATTGGCTTGAGACTGTTTAAGAAATTCCATCATGACCATCGAGCGGCCATCTACGCGTAAGGTACGCAGATCATTTTTTGCCCCAGTGGTGACATTAGCGATATCGGAAAGGTAGAGGATCGAACCATCATGATTGCGGCGGACGATAAGCCTTTGATAATCCTCAGCTGTGAGGTAGCTGCGCTCCAATCGCAGCGTATAGCTTCGGGCTGGATCATATAGATTACCAGCTGGTGCTTCTAAGTTTTCACTGCGAAGTGCGGATTCGATGTCAGCGACAGTAACGTTTCGACTTGCCATGGCGATTGGATCGAGATGAACCAGTAAGGCATACGTTTGGTCACCTCGCAGTTCAATTGAACTGACTCCATCAAGTAGACTTAGAGGCTGAACAAACTGCCTCTCAATATAATCCGATAGCTCAACAGACGATAGAGAATCAGACGAGACAGCAAAGCTAATAACTCCGTCACCATCAGAGTCACTTTTGGTTACGGTCGGCGGGTCCATGCTCGCAGGGAGCTGCCTTTGTGCTCTTGCCACCGAATCTCGTACATCATTCGCAGCGGCTTCAATATCACGGCTAGCCTCAAACTCAACTTTAATATTTGCTCGGCCTTCTGAAGCATTTCCTTCAATGCTGCGTACCCCATCGATACCCGAGAGTTGGTCTTCAATCACCTTAATCACTCGTGACTCCATGATATCGGCAGAGGCACCAGCATAGTTGGCTCTAACTGACACAATAGGGGCCGCGACATCAGGGTATTCACGCAAAGGAATGTTATTAAAAGCCAACACACCGAATACGATGAGAAGAAGGTTAACCACACAAGCGACAACCGGACGTTTAATCGATAGATCAGAGAGAAACATGACTATCTCCTTAAGCTTCTGGCTTGATTTGAGCTACACGGTTTACATCTTTGACTAAGCTACCATGGCTGATCTTGCCGACACCCGCACTCACCACATGAGCACCAGGCAGTACGCCAGTGAGTACTTGGGTTAGCGCACCGTCGGTATTGCCTAGCTTTACTTCCGTCTGACGAGCAACCCCTTCTTCATCAACAACATACAAATATGCATTTGCACCACGGTAAAAGACCGCACTGGTTGGAACTATGTTCGCGAGCTCTTGCTCGAGTGAGACATTAATTTGGGCGAGAAGTCCGGGCCGCAGTAGCCCTTCTGGATTAAACAATTCTGCTCGTACTTTAATATTACGGCTTTGCTGATCGATTTGTGGATCAATACTGCTAATCTCGCTATTAAATACCATGTCAGGAAGGGCATTAAAGCGTAATTCGAGTTTTTGCTTGGTGTTTAACTGTGACAAATAATGGCTTGGTAAATTGAAGTCAACATAGAGCCTTTCAACATCCGTCAATGTGATTAACAATTCACCTCGTTGAACATATTGTCCTTCAGTTAGCGTGTTTAAGCCCGTTACACCATCAAAGGGTGCGGCAATTTGATAGTCAGTGAGTGTTACCGCAGCAGAGTCCCGTTGCGCCTGGCTAATTTGAACTTTGGCTTGTTGGGTTAACAGGCTTGATTCAGGAAGAGAGTTGCGCTCATGAAGTCTCACCATCTCTTTCAGTAAACGCTTATCTTCATTCAGCTGTGCATCTGCTTGAGCAAGGAGCGCCTTGGGTTGACGATCGTCGAGTTGTACCAACAACTGTCCTTGATTCACAGTTTGTGTATCGTGAATCGGTAATCCGGTGATCACACCTTCCACTTGACTGACGAGAGCAACCTGATGACGAGCAAAGACAGTACCTAATGCGACCAAGCTTTCTCCCCACGGCAAAGATTGCACTGCACTAAGCTCAACAGGCAGAGCACGAGAAGATACTGGTAGTTGTGTCGCATTTACTTTATTGATAGGAGATGTGATAAGGCCAGCGATCAGTAGACCTGTAACTAGAGCGAGTTTCATTTGGGTTCCCATCCATGGTTGTTAACCTGACAAATCTCTGTGTTAGAGATTTTTATTTATAATTTAATATTATTTTATCCAAGATTTATGAAGGGACGGCAACAATCTTTACACTTCTATACCTTTATTTTTGGGTTCGTTGCGTTCGCTACTGAGTATTGTGGATAGACTTAGAGGCACTAACGCGCGGGCAGAGTGCAATTGAGTCAGGAATTAGAGTGATAGATATTAATGAGTAAGTTTTATGAGACTTTACGATCTGAAAGCCTTCCCACAATGACGATAGGGTGTCTCGTCCTAAAATACGTTGACAGTATTATTCGGCATGAAAACGGTAATCTGTGAGAGGTTGTGTTTGGTGATGTAACCTTACCACCAATTAGCGTTTTTGTTTTCAGTTCCCGCTAACCTGCTAAGAACCTATTTTTCGGCCGATCAAGACCGGCATAGATTGGCTCTTTAACTATAGTTGTATAGTTACGACGATTTCCCTTCTGCCAAAAATTGGCTAAAAATACGTATATTTAAAGCCCTAAATTTACAGCTCCGGATAAACCGAGTCTGGTTATTCAAGTATGCGTTAAGCCGTGTTCTTGACTTGCAGGTTATTAAGGCAGGTCAAATACTCCCCAATGAACAAAGTAATAACCAGTTACAACTATTTTGTTCAGTTAACCACAATGTAATGGATTTCATTTTTTCTGTAACAAAGCCAGTTTACTTTATTTTTCGTCTTAGTAAGGAAGTAAAGTAATGAAAACCACAATGATCAAACTCGCAGCCTTGACTGCGGCTATCTCTGCAACATCAGCCATCGCAGCTTGTCCAGACACACTACGTTTTGCCGATACCGGTATAGAGGGGACAGAAGAGCTACAGCTGACTTATAACCAGTTCGTTGAAGAAGTCGAGTCGCGCCTTGATGTGAACGTCGAGTTTTTCCCAGTGGGTAACCGCACAACAGCTATCAATGCACTTCGCTTCAACCAAGTGGATATTGTTCTTGCTGGCCCGTCTGAGTATGTTCTGATGACAGAACATGTTGAAGATATCAAGCCAATCAGCGCCGTTGTTCGCCCAGAATACTACTCGGTATTTATTGCACCAACGGATAGCGACATCAACTCAATTGAAGACCTCAAAGGTAAGCACATTGCAATGAAGGACCACGGTTCAACAACCGGTCATATTATGCCAATGTACATGCTGCATAACGAAGGTATTGATCTAGACCGTGATGTTCAAATCAGCCTACTAGACGGTGCTCGCATGCAAGCGCTTGCTTCTGGTGAAGTTGACGCTGTCGGTACTGGAATCCGTGACTTTGCCCCATTTGTAGAGCAACAAGGCGAAGGCAAATACAAAATCGTAGCAGAGAGCGAGACAATGCCTGGCGACCCGTTCATCGCTGGCCCTCATATTTCTCAACAGTGTGCTGACTTCATTCAAGAAAAGTTCATGGATGACGCTGACGGCTTGCTACAAGCTATCCTAGCACCAGGTAAACGTAAGAAATACGTAGGCGCAGAAATGATTACGGTTAACGACGAAGTCTACAACATCGTTCGTGAATCTTACTCTCTACTTTAAGGTGTGACATGCGTCTTGACGTCGTTGATTTAAAGAAAACCTACAGCGATGGTACGCAAGCACTTAACGGGCTCAGCTTCAATGTTGAGCCCGGTGAAGGCGTCATCATTTTAGGTCATAACGGGTGTGGTAAGTCTACCCTAATGAAATGCTTAACCGGTATCGAACCTATTACCTCTGGCAAAATCATTCTAGATGGTACCGACTTAACAAGCGCACCGAACAGAGAGCTTCGAGCACTAAGACAGCGTATTGGCTGTGTTTTCCAGAAGTTCAATATGGTTGGCAATCTGAGTGTGTTGCAAAACGTGCTGTTTGGCATGATGGGTAAAAAAGGCTACTGGTCTTGTAATAGCCTAACGGCTTCAAAAGTCGATCGCCACCGTGCACTGGATGCACTGGATCGCGTGGGGCTTGCTCACCTAGCAGGTCGTCGTACCGATACCTTATCAGGTGGCCAACAACAGCGTGTCGCCATTGCGCGAATGCTGATGCAAGATGCGGAAGTCGTTTTTGCCGATGAGCCGGTCGCCAGTCTTGACCCTAAAGCCGGTCATGAAGTCATGGAACTGCTTTGGTCTGTGATCAAAGAACGCAATATGTCTGTGATTTGTGTTTTGCACCAGATCGAATTTGCGCGTGAGTTTGGCGAACGCTTTGTTGGTCTCAATTCGGGTCAACTGACTTTCGATTCCGCTGCAAAAGACATTTCAGATCAAGATATTGAACAGTTATACCAAATTAAACCTCAAGTAGTGACGAGTACAAATGAACAGTCAATCAGCCAAACTCAATTCTCTCCCGCCTAGATTTGAGGCACCCTCAATCTTTACTTGGGTGATAGCTCTGGTACTGATTGCTTTTTTTGTGAATGGTTTTGCCTCTGCCAATATCACCACAGGTCGACTCACAAACGGGGTGTCTAACCTTGGGATCTTCTTAGGTGATGCCTTTCCACCGAACTTTAGTCGTGTTGATGTCATTGCTAAGGCAATGCTAGAAACCTTCCAAATGGCTATCGTCGGTGTGGTATTCGGTGTCATCTTCAGTTTACCAATGGCTTTGCTGTGCGCGCGTAACACCACCCCTCACCCAATAGTGCGAATGATTGCTGTGAACGTGGTTTCTACCTTCCGCACCATTCCTGATCTAGTGTGGGCGTTAGTGTTCGTGATTGCCGTAGGTCTAGGGCCACTGGCGGGTATCTTAGCGATTGTGATGGATACCATTGGTTTCTGTGCGCGCTTCTTTGCAGAACGTATCGAAGAAATCGACCCAGGACCAAGCCGAGCGCTAAATGCGATCGGTGCCAAGCGCAGCAGCGTCGTTATGGGTGCAGTCATTCCAGAATGTTTACCTTCGTTTGTTGCTACTAGCTTGTTCTCGGTAGAGAAAGCAGTGCGAAGTGCCGTGGTATTAGGTCTAGTCGGCGCAGGGGGGATTGGTGTTGAACTTTCAGCGTCAATGAACTTGTTCCGTTATGACCAAGCTCTAACTGTTATCTTGGCCATACTGATTGTGGTTATCGGTGTAGAACGTGTTTCTGGCATGATTCGTCGCAAGATTATGTAATTTAAACCTAGATACTTAGCAAATGAAAAAGGCTGCCAATTGTGAACTGGCAGCCTTTTATTGATCTTATCACACTGAATAATCTCTCCCGCTGCTGGTTGAGTTTTTATTCTAAGTAGCAATGGGGCACAAACCCGCTAGCGGTGATCATGCCCGCATACCTTTGGACAAAAGCCGTTATAGCTGAGCCTCAACAATAACAAATTTGTTGGTCCCTGCGATTGGTGCATACCATTCACTCTGTTTTACATAAAACGTCGCGCCTTGGATGGAGACTGGTACTGTGTCTAAAGGAAGTGCGTCAACGACAGTACCGACCTGGCGTGATGCCACCTCGACAGTCGTACTTGTGATGACTTCTGTCGTAGCGGTCACAGGTGGTTGTTCTACATACACATAGGTATCGCCACTACGTTTGTAGTACATATTGTCAATAATCGCATAGGAGACACCGGCTAGAATAATATAGCTAGCATATTTAGGCACTTTATGGCGATGGTAAGAACGGTGGACAGGCGTTTTATAAATAGGGCGGTAGATAGGTTTTACAACCACGACCTTCTTAGATGCTTTATGAGATTGATGAGACTTTGCCACCGCCAATGGCGCAGTTAGGCTACAGATAACTGCGGTCAAAATACCGTTGCGAAGTCGGTTAGATTTAATCATTAGATACCTAGAGGTTAATCGTTCTAGTTATATTGTGACAGCTCAAGTTCAAAGAAGCGTAAAGAGCCGTAAAGGAGTGTAAATCTCAGGTAGTGTGGTACTCATGACTGTGAAGCAGTACCTATAAGCCAATGCCCCGCAGCACTTCCACGATTCTGAGGTTTGAAATCGTATAAAAGTTTACGGGGCTTTTGATGGTTACTTACCGGCGGTGCTATTGCTGATTCAACACCCTTAGCAGCTCGTGGCTGGTGTCACAGATATCGCCAGTACCATGACGTGCATCGTAGTAAGAAAGCTTAGTCAGTGTCCACTGGTTCTGCCCCCCCATAACGAGTCCGCGTGCCTTGTTGCTGGATTCGATGACGTTGCCATTAAACACTGTGCCGTGGATTTCAATGTCCTTGATGGCCATTGGCTCCACCTCATAAGGGTGTTGATTCATGATGGTGAAGTTAGCGCGTTTTCCAATATCAATACTGCCGACTTCACTCTCTAAGCGGTTTTGAAATGCAGCGTCAATGGTGATAGCACGCATCGCTTCTTGGATGGTAAGACGCTCTTCAGCACCTAACACGCCACCACTCAGACCTGTTCGGTTCACTGCACTCCATGCGAGCGTTAATGGACGCCCTGGAGCCATTGGAGCATCAGAGTGGAAAGATAGCCTTGCACCCGCATCAATGAATGAGCGTCCTCTTGCCATTACATCTGCACGCTCCTTACCTACGCCCACTTCACCATAGGCTTCACCTAGTACGTGAAGATAGAATGGGTTGGATGAGAACAGCATGCCATTTTTTTCTGCGCGTTGGATATCGGTTGGATCGGTGATCAATAGATGATGGAAGGTCGTTCGGTGATCGTCACGATGTTTCTCTGCCATCATCTTCTCAACAATATCGACACCAACCTCTAATCCGTAGTCACCATTTGAGTGGATGTGCATGGTGTAATCGTTGTGCCAAAATGGGCGCATATTGTCTTCTAGATCTTGTGGATACTGGATCCATTCTCCCTCGTGACCAGTGGTGTAGGCATCTTTGAGCTGCATTAACTGACCAAAGGCGGCACCATCGGTATAAAGCTTGACTTGATTCGGCAAGAAGCGAGTGTGTTCTGTGTTAAATCTTGGGTTGTTGATTACCTGCTCAGCCGACTCAAATGCCACTTGAGCATCGTTACCATTGTGATCATAGAAGGTGTTCCCTGCTACTATCATCAGGTAATCTAGCATGGGCTCAGAATTGTCCAAGATATCAATCATGGCTGTTGCTAAGTCTTCTGGCAGTAGCATGCCTGGGTCAACCGTAGTGGTGATCCCTCCAGCTTGTAAGTATTGGTGTGAACGAGTAATGCCTTCAGCAAACTTCTCTGGAGTTGCCACTAGCGAGAACAGGTGTGGAATGGCGATATAGAGCCCTTTCTCCCACGCCCGACCTTGTTCCCAATCGGTGTAATTGCCAGCGACCTCATCGTTCTCCCATGATTCCTTGGTGATATTAAAGCTTTCAATCGCATGGCTGTTGAAGATGAGCTCATGTACTGAGCGCTGCCAAACGATGATTGGGCGTTCGGTACTGACACTGTCTAGGATTTCTCGGTTCATCTCACCATGAAACAGACTATGCCAGCCCCAAGTAACCAATGGTTCGCCCTCAGGTAGGCTGGCATCCAACTCTTTTAGGCGAGCGATATACGCATCCTGCCCCTGAACACCCTTAACACTTCCCCACGGAAGCTCCCAGTCCGCCGGAGTGATGAAGTGGGTATTGGAAACCAGCGCAAATAGCCAGATGTGAGCGTGAGGTTCAATTAATCCAGGGGTGATCACTTTATTTGCAAAGCTCATTTCTAGGGTGAAGTTCGGTAGATTCTCGTACTCAGCGACCAATTCACTCTTATCACCAATCGCTAGGATCTTGCCGTCTTGAACGGCTACCGCATTGGCGTCTTCAATTTCATCGGACATCGTGATCAGATCTTTAGCCACATAAACAGTGACAGCGATCGAAGCTTCTAACTCAGTGCTGAATAGACTTTGGCTAGGCTCTTTCGTCGCATGGCTACAGCCTGTAACGATTGCTACCGTGGCTGCTAATAGTGATGGTTTAAATGTGCTTTTCATACATGACCCTTCGCCCGGTTGGACTGCTGTGAATTTAGCAATGACTTTATTGAGACACTCCTTTTCCACTGAGATGACAACACCAAATGTCACCGGTGAGTTTATCGCTATCCATGAGATGCCCCAGAAATTAGGCTTAAAATATCAGTGCTTTTCTATCATAATAAGTTAGATATGATGGGTTAAATCCATCATTAACTAGCCGGTAGTGCACGAAATGAGTATATTGAAGATAGGTTGAACAGAGTTTCCTCTCTTAAAAAGAAGCGATAGAGCGAAGATTCCTACAGCAGGGGGGGATCACCTAAACGATTAACGGAGCTGATATGTTTTCCTATGAACACCTAGCGTCCTTTTGCGCTACCGTCGAAGAGGGCAGTTACAGCCAAGCGGCCAAGAAGCTGGGTAAAGACAGAACGACGGTACGTGAACAAGTGAAAGCCTTAGAGGATAGCTACGCAGTGACTCTTTTTGTTATACAAGGTAAAAAGGCCGTAGCTTCTGAGGAGGGGGAAGCTATGTATCGCCAGGCTAAGCTTTTGGTACGAAACAGCGAGCAACTCAATGTCCGTATGATGAATAGTTACAGGACAGAGTACACTCATTTTAATATCTATCATGATATCTTGGTGCCGAATGCGCTGATCCTACATATTGAACACTACCTTGCTAAAGAATTCCCTCACATACGAGTTCATTGGTTGCACCGCAATCGTCAAGAAGCATTAAATGAGGTGTCGACCAACAAGAACTCACTAGCCATCATGCAAAATCGCCTCGATAGCAACCCTGAGAGCACCTACGAGTTTATGCACCTTGGTACGGACCAGTTAGCGGTGTTTTGTAATCCAAGCCACCCACTCACGAGCATTGAGAATCTAACCGCTGGTGATCTTCAACTAACCAAACAATATGTGAGTGAGAACCATCTCCATAGCCTGCCGGATGTATTTTCTATTTCAACAGAGCAACATGTAGTGAGCAATAACGATGTATTGCTCAGCTTGTTGATGCATGATGGATGGGCATTTGTCAGTCGAGATCTTGCTGAAACCTTTGTTGAGTCTGGAAAGCTAGTCGAGTTAAGACCGGCGGAGATATCCGCTAGCCTAAAGGTTGGACTCTCTTTTTATTTCCCCACCGCAATGAAGCATGCGCCTGAGCTGCTAGGGCTTCATGCGACACTCAGAGCATACGCTAGAGATAATATGAGTTGATACCCGGAAGAATACAGAAAGTAGTATAAGGAAAGCAGCCACTCATTTAATCGAGCTGTGGCATTCACAAAACTTCACTACGATGGGAATAGTCCATCATTTGTTTGGTTTTACCCCTCAAACCTGTTTTCATTTTTATTCAGTAGTCTGGTAGTTTTTACTTAGTACTGGATCCGTAATGTGAGGAGAGGCTTATGAACAAAATGACGCTACGATTTTTGTTGCTGATTGGCTTGTTGATTCTATCACCGATCATATTTTCACAACTATTGCTCCAATTTACCCCTATCCACAGCGCCCATGGAATGTAAAAAAGGCCACGATATTGTCTATATCGTGGCCATGTCTTTAGTTTTGAAACTGATTTGAAATGTAGTGAAACCGATTTGAAATGACTTAGCTTGCCATTGGCTTCTCAGACAAGATATCCGCTACTTTTTCTCTTTCTAAGGTGCCTTGGAGCTCACCGTTATCATCAATCACTGGTAATGAGTAATCTGATGAGATCGTCTCGGTTAGAACCTGTTCAATAGCGACATCGGGTGAGATGGTAGGTACATCTTCGTAAATACATGGTTCGATATCGTCAGAGGAGTGCTCGTTAGCGGCAAAAGCCTCGAGCCCCTCTTCCGTGATCACACCCTGGAAGCCGTCTTTGGTGACGTGGTATCCATACTCCTCGTTTCGATTTCGCATTTGAGCCAGCGCGCCAGCAATGGTTGTCGCAGTAATGCGTAGTGAGGGTTTCTGCATCACAGTCTCAACAGTTAATGCACGAGCACGGTTTACGTCTTTAACGAAGGCCTCAACGTAGTCGGTCGCAGGGTGAAGCAAGATTTCATCTGGCGTACCTTGTTGCACCAGTTCACCATCTTTCAAGATCGCAATTCGATCACCAAGGCGCAGTGCTTCGTCCAGATCGTGCGTAATGAAGACGATCGTCTTGTGAAGCTTCTCTTGAAGCTCTATCAATTGATCTTGCATCTCACTACGAATCAAAGGATCGAGTGCTGAGAAGGCTTCATCCATGAGTAGCACTTCAGCGTTGGTACACAATGCTCGCGCAAGACCCACACGTTGCTGCTGACCACCCGACAGTTGGGCCGGATATTGCTCTTCATAACCATTTAGCCCAACGGTTTCAATCCACTCTGTCGCTCTTTCTGAGCGTTCGTCCTTGGCAATGCCTTGAACCTCAAGCCCATATGCGACGTTGTCTAACACCTTGCGATGGGGTAGTAGACCAAAGCGTTGAAATACCATCGACATCTTATGACGACGGAAGTCTTCAAGTTGCTTTGCATCGAGCGTCATCACATCAGAATCACCGACCTGAATGTTGCCGTGGGTCGGTTCAATAAGGCGGTTAAAGTGACGGATCAGTGTCGATTTACCGGAGCCAGAGAGCCCCATGATGACGAAGATCTCACCCTTATTGATCTCAAGGTTGATGTCTTTCAAGCCAACAGTATGTCCTGTCTTGGCTAAGATCTCTCCTTTCGATGCGCCATTCTCAATCATAGGTAAGATAGTCTTTGGTTTAGGGCCAAAGACCTTGTAGAGGTTTGAGATAGTAATAAGTGGCTTAGTCATACTTATGTTCTCCCAGGTGAGCGTTGGCTCGTTTTGCATACGCTTGAGTCGCTCGGTCGATCAAAATCGCCATTGCAACAATCGCAAAACCATTCAGTAGGCCCAGAGTAAAGTATTGATTGGTAATCGATTTGAGCACCGGCTGACCAAGGCCTTTAACCCCAATCATCGACGCAATCACTACCATGGAAAGTGCCATCATAATGGTCTGATTGATGCCAGCCATGATGGTCGGCATAGCAAGGGGTAATTGAACTCCCTTTAGGCGTTGCCAGCGACTCGCTCCAAATGCGGTAGCAGCCTCCATCACCTCTTTATCAACGAGACGAATACCTAAGTTGGTCAAACGTATCACAGGTGGAATGGCGTAGATTACTACGGCAATTAGGCCTGGTACTTTACCAATGCCGAGCAGCATCACTACCGGTATCAAGTAGACAAATGCAGGCATGGTTTGCATCACATCAAGTAAAGGTGTGACGACAGACTGGACTCGATCCGAACGAGCCATTGCGATGCCAATTGGGATCCCGAGTATGATAGCAAGAAGGGTACAAACCGTGATGATACTTAGGGTTCGCATCGTGTCTTCCCACATGCCAAAGTACCCAATGAGTAGAAGGGAGATCACACACCCAACGACGAGTTTAATCGAGCGACTTGCGAGAAAGACTAATCCGGTACAGACGATGAGAACAATCCACCAAGGGGTAGCGAGAAGCAGTTTTTCAAACCAGATTAGAAACGAGAGGAGAGGGTCGAATAAGGTTTCAATAAAATCACCATATTCGCGAGAGAAGTCTTTGTAAGCGCCGTCGAGTGTTTTCCTGATTGCTCGAAGACTCGACCTGTCCATTTCAGGAAAGGTCGTTAACCAGCTATTGTCAGCCATATTTGTTTCCTTACATCAAAAGAGTATCCCTAATACATTAGGGAATACTCTTTTTAGGTTAACGTCATGAGTTAGATTTTAGCGTCAGTGCTTAAAGCTCTGCTGCTATTTTCTCTGCTGCGTCAGCAGGAACCCATGTTTTCCAGATTTCAGGATGGCTCTCTAAGAAGTGGTACATCGCCTCTTCTGAGTTAGCTTGCTCATCTTCCATCCAAGCGAGTAGGGTGTTCATGTCACCATTCATGAATCCACGCTTAGATAGATATTCCATGACCGCAGGATGTTTTGATGAGAACGAGGTTGCAACCACGGTGCTAACCGGTGATTTAGGGAACATAGTCGGCTTTGGTTCTGCACAGTCAATTTGAGTGGTACAGTTCAAAAATTCTTCTGGGTCAACACCACTGCCAAAATCTACTTTCACCATTTTGTACTTGCCCAAGATAGCGGTTGGCGCCCAGTAATAACCGAACCAACCTTCTTCTCGTTCGTAAGCTTTAGCGATAGAACCTGATAGACCGGCACCAGAACCTGAGTCAACAAGCTCAAAACCTGCATCCTTCAAGCCAAGTGCAGTAAATAAATTACCTCCAGAAATCTGACAGCCCCAACCCGCAGGGCAACCGTAAAATGCCGATAAGCTTGGATCTTCTGGATGTTTGAATAGCTTGGCGTGCTTTTTAACCCCTTCGATTGTTTTGAGTTCAGGGTATTGTTTAACAAGATATTCAGGCACCCAGAAGCCTTCTTCGCCACCTTCAAGAAGCGCTTCACCTGCGTACGCAAGTCGGCCTTCTTCGACACCTTTTTCTATCGCTTCTTTAACCGAGTTGGTCCATAACTCAGGTGCGATATCGGGTTGTCCTTTTTCGATCATTGAAGTGGCGGTTGGCATGGTATCGCCAGGGATAAGTTCGGCGTCACAGTTGAAGCCATGTTCGAGGATAAAGCGGTCGATATTGGCGATGACACTAGCAGAGTTCCAGTTCATATCTGCGATAGTGACGGTGCCGCATTCATCAGCGTTTGCCGATGCGCTGGCAAGAAGTGCAAGGGCTGCACATTTCCATTTCATCATTTATTCCTTTAAGTTTTCGTCATCATTGACATTAGTCAGGATATAAAATGTTTCTTTATTAATCAAATTATTAGCCGTAAACGTTATTTTT
Source organism: Vibrio maerlii (assembly GCF_003415655.1). Taxonomy (GTDB): domain Bacteria; phylum Pseudomonadota; class Gammaproteobacteria; order Enterobacterales; family Vibrionaceae; genus Vibrio; species Vibrio maerlii. Next base: position 56,463 of record NZ_QRHC01000002.1, on the reverse strand, counting down.
ATATAGAAAACCTGAGAGCAATAGCTGATAAAAGTAGAACCTTGAAGAAATATGCGGATGTTGGATAAAAGCCAATCTAACTATAGATAAATCAGTATTTTAGGTTTAACCTCAATAGAGAGATTAAATTGACTAGGAGAGCAGGGTGTCTATTTCTGGAATTCATTCAGGTATGCAGATTATTCAGCAGTCTTATCAGCAGATGGAGAAAGCATCAGAGGATGTTCAATCACTGAGCTCAGATCCGTTACAAACTCAATCTCTTGATTCTCTCCCTGAAAAACCTGCCGAAGCAAAACCGAATCAAATTGATACTGTTATTGCGATGAACCAAGCTCAGTCTTATAACCGAGCTGGTGTGAATATTGTGCAGCGTAGTAATGAAATGATAGGGACGTTACTCGACGTCCAGGTATAGAACTCTCGCCCTCATCAAATCCATTAGGTCGTACCATGCAATCTGCTGAGCAACACCCATCTCACTCGTCGTCGATAAGTTCCAATCCAGACACAAACAAGAAGAGCAACAACTTAAGTATATTGCTCGAGCTATTGCAGTTCATTAAGCCATATAAGGCTAAGGTCATCGCTGCACTGGTGGCGCTGATATTTACCGCGTCGTTAACCCTGACTGTCGGCCATGGCGTTCGAATTCTTATTGATCAGGGTTTTGCTCAGGCATCTTTGCAACAGCTCGGTGAAGCAATCCGTTTTATCGTCTTGATTACTATCTTGATTTCGATAGGTACCTTCTTTCGCTTTTATTTGGTTTCTTCGGTAGGAGAGCGTGTCAGCGCAGATATTCGACTCTCGGTGTTTAATCACGTCATTACGCTCCATCCTAGCTACTTTGAGACCAATGGTAGCGGTGACATTATGTCGCGTATCACGACCGACACCACCCTGCTTCAAAGCATTATTGGTTCGTCATTTTCCATGGCGATGCGAAGTGCACTGATGTGTATTGGTGCCATTATCATGCTGTTTGCCACCAATATTAAACTCACCCTGATTGTATTGGCCTCGGTGCCTTTTATCCTGGTGCCTATCTTGGTCTACGGTCGTCGGGTAAGGGCCTTGTCTCGAAAAAGCCAAGATTCGATGTCCGATGTCGGTAGTTATGCCGGTGAGGCGATTGAACATATTAAAACGGTCCAAAGTTACAGCTATGAGCATCAAGAGCGTGTTTCTTTCTCTGAAGAGGTAGAAAAGGCGTATGAAATAGGTCGTCAGCGCGTCAAACAGCGAGCGATATTGATTGCTGGTGTTATCGCCATCGTGTTCTGTGCGATATCAGGGATGCTTTGGGTTGGTGGCAGCGATGTGATAAACGGCAATATGTCTGCAGGTGACCTCGGGGCGTTTGTCTTCTACGCCATTATGGTAGCGTCCTCGCTTGCGACAATTTCTGAGGTGTTGGGTGAATTACAAAGAGCAGCGGGTGCGACAGAACGCTTAATCGAGATACTGCAAGTGGAAAGCGAGATTACCTCACCACTGCAAACCACATCAACGAGCAACTTGGCAGCGGAAGTGTCATTTCACGATGTCGATTTCCATTACCCATCAAGACCCGGCCAATCTGCGATCAGCCAACTCAACTTAACCGCGCACGAAGGTAAGGTGTTGGCACTCGTTGGTCCTTCAGGTGCGGGTAAGACGACGCTGTTTGAGCTGCTCCAGCGTTTTTACGACCCACAGTCAGGCTCGGTTACCTTGGGTGGTGTCGACATCCGTGAATTTGAACCACAACACCTACGGCAGCAAATGGCGTTAGTGCCGCAACAACCTGCATTGTTCAGCCATGATGTCTTTCATAATATTCGTTACGGTAATCCTGACGCCACCGATGAACAGGTGATTGAAGCGGCGAAAAAAGCCCATGCTCATGAATTTATTACTCAGTTGCCAGAGGGTTACCAGAGCTTTTTGGGTGAACGCGGTGTGAGGCTATCTGGTGGTCAACGTCAGCGTATTGCCATTGCCCGTGCCATTTTAAAGGACCCGCAAATTCTATTGCTGGATGAAGCAACCAGTGCCCTTGATAGTGAAAGTGAGCATCACGTTCAACAAGCGCTAGACGAGTTAATGCAGGGTAGAACCACAATCATAATTGCACACCGACTCTCTACCATTCAGCATGCCGACCAAATTGCTGTGTTAGAAAATGGCCGCGTAGTTGATGTTGGAAACCACACTTCCTTGCTGCTAAGCAGTAAGCTTTATAAGCGATTGGTCGACCTACAGTTTAAACATTTGGAATCGTGAGAATATTAATCCACACGATAAAAATTTTTCGTTTTAAAACCTGACGCGTAAGCCTCATATTCGCCCCCGAAATCAATGTTCAATTACTCGGGGGCTCCTTCATTGCAAACTCTTCCACAAGCTGAACTTCAATCAAAAGCACAGCTGCCAACTAACTCGAAATCTCAGATAGTCGTGCCTGTCGTTGCGCTTTCTCTGTACGCAGTGGCTTCGGGATATACCATGAGTTTGATTCCATTAATGCTTCCTCATTATGGTCTCGATAGCTCATTGGCGAGTTGGTTGGCAAGTGTGTTTTATGTTGGCTTGTTGGCTGGTTCACTAATGGTAGAGCCGATTGTGGCGAAAATTGGTCACCGCAATGCCTTCATTGGTTGTCTAGTGGCGTTTATCGCTAGTGTTGCAGTATTGCCGATGTCGGGCAGCGCGATGATTTGGCTAGCCGCTCGTTTTCTTGCCGGTATGATTGTTGCGGGCATTTTCGTTACGGTTGAGTCATGGCTTCTTGATGGTGAAGCATCGGGCCGTGCCAAACGTGTTGGCTTATATATGATTGCACTCTACGGTGGCAATGCGATTGGTCAATTAGGTATTGGTACGATTGGTGTGAAAGGTGAAGCGCCATTCATTGCGATTTTCTCAATGCTTGCATTGTCGATTTTGGTGCTGGTGTTTGGTCGCTCGCAACAACCGGAAGCGGCACATTCGGAGTCTTTGTCTCTGCGTCAAATCATGAAGCTGAGCCATGCTGCGATTATAGGTTGCATTATCTCCGGATTAACTCTGGGTGCCATTTACGGTTTGATGCCGCTAGAGCTTCGCCAACGTGATCTAAGTAACGAATACATCGGTGGTTTGATGGCGTTAATTATCTTAGGTGGTATGGCAGTTCAATTTATTGTTCCGGCATTGTCTAAGATCTTTGGTCGCACCTTATTGATGGCTCTGTTTTGTTTCGTTGGCGGCGGTGCAATTGCAATGACCGTGTTGTTTGACGGTTCGGTAGTGTTAGCGCTTAACCTGTTTATTTTGGGGATGGCTACCTTTGCGCTTTACCCAATCGCAATCAGCTTAGGCTGTGAAGGTTTAGACGGTAAATACATCGTATCTGCGACCCAAATTATGTTGTTTAGCTACAGTATCGGTTCTGTATCTGGCCCTGTAATTGCGGACTGGTTCATGCAGTCACAACAAGGCTTGATGGGTTACTTGTTTATTTTCTTGTTAGCAACAAGCATCTACATGTTGTTCGCAAGTGTGAAAAGCCACCGTCAAATCATGGCTGGTGAGTAATCGATAACACAAACAAGGGTATAGCAATTAGATTGCTATACCCTATTTTATATTTACAGCCTCACAAACGTGTGAGTGTGGCATGAAATGGCAAGTTTGATTGCAAAAGATTCCCTAAACTCTATCTCGTACTCAACAAGAACTGATTTAGGGCTAAGCAATGAGCAAAGAAAATAAAGTATACGGTTTTAACACTCCACAGCGTCTATTCGTTGGCTATTCTCTGGCAGTATTAGTTGACTTGGTGGTACTCAACTTTTTCGATGAGTATTGGGAGTATGTCAACATTGAGTCGTTCACTATCTCTTTTGCAGCCGCAATTCTTCTTCAGTTACTGCTTAAGTTCTCTATTGGCTTGGAGCATAAAATTGCCAATTATTTCAAAGCAAAAGAAGGTCTAGCTCCTAAGATTTATCGTGGTCTATCGACTTACGTTATCTTGGTAGGCTCTAAATTCCTTATGCTAGAAGCGATCAACCTGATGTTTGGTGACAAGGTGAGCTTTACTGGTCCATGGCATGGTGTCGTTGCCTTCTTCGCTGTTGTCTTTGCTATCTTGATTGCAGAAGCGATAGTTTCAAGAATCTACTTCGCATTAGAAGGCAAAGAACAAAAAGCGTAATAAAAATAATAAGATAAAAGAAAGGACGAGTTCTATGCTCGTCCTTTTTTCGTTGTGTATGCTTAATCTACCTTGAGCCGTTCCTACGTCCAGAAGGTCATTGCAATGAAGGTAAGAGCAACGATACAAGCAATATTGAGTAGGATACCAACACGCATCATCTCATTTTGTTTGATATGACCAGAGCCAAATACAATGGCATTCGGAGGTGTCGCTACCGGCAACATGAAGGCACATGACGCTGCAACGGCAATCAATACCGATAGAATCACCGGTGACATACCAAATGCCTCTGCCACGGTTGCAAATACCGGGATGAGTAGTGCTGCGCTTGCTGTATTACTGGCAAATTCAGTTAAGAACACCACGAATACCGCAATCACGGCAATGATGAAGAACACACCTAGGTGAGAGATAAGCTCGCTCAGTCCGTTAGCTAAGAACACACTGGTACCTGTCGCTTTTAGGACATTACTTAAGCAAATACCGCCACCAAATAGGATCAAAACACCCCAGTCAGCGGTCTTTTCTATATCTTTCCAGTGAACTACTCGCGCGAAGTTAACCGCAACGATAGCACCCAACGCGACGATGGTATCGAACTTAGCATAGCCACCAATCATGGCATTAATTGGTTTACTGAAGATCCAAAGACAAACCGTTGCTGCAAAGATCCCAAGGGTTACGACTTTCCCTTTATCCCAGTTAACGGGTTCGTAATTCAGCTCAAAGCTACCGGCTAGATCTGGTTTGGTGACAAAATAGAGCACCGTGACAGCAACGGGTAATAAAATTACTGCTGTAGGCACACCGTAGAACATCCACTCACTAAAGCTCAAACCTACTTCTGCAGCTGCAATAGCATTGGGTGGGCTGCCGACAATAGTTGCTATTCCACCGATACTTGCACTGTATGCAATCCCAAGCAAAACAAACACATAAGTTTTATGTCCGCTTTCCGAATTGACCTTACTTAATACACCCAAAACTAGGGGTAGCATCATAGCTGCGGTTGCGGTGTTACTGATCCACATGGAGAGTGCTGCGGTAACACCAAAGAGCATGAATACCGCGACGCTCATTTTTCCTTTGGCAAGGATCAATACCTTGTCAGCAATCACCTTATCTAACCCTTGCCTGTGCATGGCTGCTGCAAGGGCAAAGCCACCTAAGAATAAGAATATGATGGAATTGGAGAAATTATTGAGCGCTGTCTGAGTATTAAAAATACCGAAAAGCACCGCCATGATTGGAACCAAAATAGCAGTTACGGTCACGTGTAATGCTTCCGTTAGCCAGAGTATGGCAATAAATATCAGTATGCTGAGCCCGAGCACTACTTGAGGTTCGAACGGTAAGGTGAAATAGAGGATGGCGAATAAGGCAATATCCGCCAAAATGATTAGGCTGTTGCGGTTAAAAAACCACTCCCGAGTGTTGGAGGGTAGCGGGACAGTATCATTCTTATGCATTGTAATTTTCCTTGTATTGTCCGTTTATCGTTATTGATTGAGCAATGCATATGATCTCATACTGTTATTTATAAAAATATTTTGTGTTGCGAAATTGTAAGCCGCTTCAAGAGAGTGAAATGAAGTCGATAATTGAGTATGAAATAGGCAGCATTTTTACAATGAAATAATGAGTTTTAAATCAGTCAAGTGCGATGAGTTCGACGCAAAAACCTGTCAAGGAAGAGAGGGGAACTTTTTAGGAATTGATACGAAAAATGCCCACCAGATCAAATATCTAGTGGGCACTGAAATCATTCATATTTAATGATTGAGAGTCTTACTCGTAGTCAGAAGCGTAAGTGTCTTCGTAAGAGTGAGAGTAGAACTCAAATAGGTTGCCAAACGGGTCTTCTAGGTAAACCATTTGTGCTTGCTTAGAATCATCTTCTGGGTGGTAACGGTGAATATCCATACGTACTTTACCGCCAAATTCTTCTACACGTTTGATTGCTGATTCAAACTGCTCTTTTGGCAGCTGTAGGCAGAAGTGGAAGATACCTAGGCGAGAGAAATCAACGTTATGACGCTCTTCACGATCTACCATTTCAAATAGCTCAATACCGATACCATCAGTGGTCACTAGGTGAGCGATGTTGAAGCCTTTGAAGCCTTCGCCAAATACTGCGATACACATACGACCGATAGCAGATTCGCGCTCTTCGATGACTTTAGTGTTGTTCATTACAATGCGAAGACCTAGCGCTTTAGTGTAGAACTCTACTGCTTTGTCCATGTCGCCAACCATGATACCAACGTGATTCATTTTCATAACTTTCTCCAAAAACTGATTTGATTATTTGTTTCGTGTGTCGTTTCGATATGGAGAAGTATAGGTATGAAGTTTTGAATCGTGAAATTATCAATAATTATAAAGATAATAAATTATTGTTATCAATGAGAGACTATCAAAGTACTCCACACTAATTCATGGAGTACTTGGTATTGGTGAATAGGCATGAACCTGTTTGAAGGATTACTTTGTTGTCAGCGCCGTACCATCAAAGTGAATACCTGCCCACCCGTGCTCGATAAAGTTGCGGATATTGGCATGGTCATCACCATTAGGGTTCTTTAGAACGTCGTCGCGATAGAACTGACCAAAACACGCCAGTGTCGATGATTCGTCTAACCCTTGAATCTGAGCAAACGCAAAGATCTTACATGAGCCATTGTTTTGACCTGCTTGGTTCTCGGTCTCGCCATTTTTGAAGCTGACAGGGTGAAAGTCAAAATGCTCGTCAATGACTTGCATGGTTTGCTCAAACATCACCTCATTCGGTGTTGTCTTGAGTCGTTCTAGAAATTGATCCATATAATTCTTCCTTGGTTATTTTTCAAAAACGGTACTTTATCATCTGGCTAATGAAGTAACCCTTTAAAGTTGTTTCTTAAATTTACACCGGATGCGCTAGCCATTGGCAAGGCACCAGTGACATTTCACTGAACGTTGCTGTGAACGAAGACTTCAGTGGGCTACATGCATAGACACCAAACTTTACGTTATTACTCGCTGGTAGTGGCGGGTTCGCTTTGCCCATCTCAGTGGTTGTTTCACCAAGCTTGTGAAGGTGGAAAATACGCATCTGTTTAAAGGTCGTGCCATCGATTGAGGATTCAATCAAGAAGTCAGGGCCACGACGGCTCAAGCGGTACCAAATGTGGTTTGGTAGTGCGATATCTGTGGTTGCCCAATCAGAGTATCCTAAATTCGTTACCACGCTGCCTAGGCGAGAGAATTCCTCATTCTCATACTCGATGGACGCTTTGAACCAATTGTCGTTATCGAGATAGATAATCAAACCACATTGGTCAAACTGCGCTTGGTAATCGAAATCTACGCGAGTAGTAAACGTGAAGTTTTCCCCAGATTCGATTTGCAGGGCAGGTGCATTGTCGTTTCTGAAGCCGTAATAAGAGCGCTGCCAGAAATCGGTCTCTGGTTCTGTCGTGATCGTAACCGACTTAGAGGTTACTTGATGTGTTTTAGGTTCGTTAATCCAAGAACCTCTTGTAAAATCAACCATGTAGGAGTTCCATCGATATTGTTATTACTGCATGTTACTGCAGGCTTGTGTTTTATTCACTTGATAGCGATCATAGTTAGGTCAACAGACCCTACACAAATTAAACCTGAGCAGGTAATAGGGAGTAAACCACGGCAATGAACCTTTCCCAACTAGAGGCCTTTTGTGCCGCAGTACAACATGGCTCGGTCTCAGAGGCGGCGAGACAGTTAGATTACAAACGGACCAAGTTGAGCATGGCGATAAAAGCGCTTGAGCAAGACTTGACCGTTGAGCTTTTTGTTAGAACAGGCAATCAATTAGTGCTATCCGAGGCTGGGAAGGCGATCTTCAAAGATTGTGAGCACATGTTGGTGACGGCGCAACGTATCCGCCAAACCTGTGCGAATGTATCGGGCGAGTTTAATGCCGAAGTCTGGATTGCTCGCGATGACTCTTTGCCTGATGAACTGTGGCATGAGCTGGCTCATAATCTAAATAATCAATTTCCCTCTACTGCGTTTAACACCGTCCTTGCATCAAGTGGTGACCTAGCTAACTTGGTTGAAACGGGTCAGGTAGACTTTGCGTTTGGTGTTGATTATGAACGAATTGATTATCCGCAGATCACTTTCAATCCATTAGGGAAAATACGTTTAATGTCTGTGTGTGGTACCGACCATCCATTGAGTAAGATGCGTCGAGTATCGGATGAAGAGCTTCGCGCGCACATGCAGGCCTTGATGGTTTACCTCAACGAGAAAGATAACCCAGAGCTCGAACCCTTCTCATTGAGTCACATTGGCTTTTCGAGCTTCGACTATATGTTGGCGTCAATTTTAGACGAGGGGACTTGGGGAGTACTACCAGAACCGCTTATACGCCAACTACTTAGAGAGCAAAAGCTGTCGGTGATTAAGCATACTTACGGATTGATTCAAGAAGATTTTTGTATGTTTACCGCCACAGGTATGAGTGAGCACCCAGCAATGAGTTGGTTAGCCGACAAACTGAGTGATTACCTGTTTGATTTTTAGATTTATAAATTTGTCAGTCAGTGTCATTATTTTTGACACTATGAGTTGCATATAACTTATTGTTTTAATTGTATATAGTTAGAACTTCCACTTCTTGTCATCAAACATTCACCAAGTTTCATTTGTGAGTTGTTGTTAAGTTAGCCAACATAGGTGATGTATTCTCGACTAGGAAAACATCATGTGTGACAGGAAAACCAACAATCAAAAACAAATCCTTATCTTTTCAGCCCTTTTAGCATCAGGCTTTGCGGTGGGTGGACTGGTTTTAGGATTGCTGGTTGGTTCTCTTGTAATCGTATTTGACGGTGTTTACTCCCTAGTTAGCCTACTGTTAACTTTATTGTCACTAAGCGCAGCTTACTACATCAGCCGTCCGCAAAAATCTCGTTTTCCGTTTGGTAAATCGATGATCGAACCGATTGTAATTGCGATCAAGGCGAGTGTGATCTTAGTGATCGTGGGCTATTCATTGTTTTCAGCGGTCCAGGCGCTCTTCTCTGGTGGCCGCGAGGTTGATGCATCTATTGCGACTATCTTTGGTATTGTGAACGTTCTTGGTTGTGGTTTCGGCTGGTGGTATATCGCTAAGAAAGGCCGCCAGGTTGAGTCTGGTCTCATTGACGCAGAAGCGAAACAATGGCAAATGGATACACTACTGAGTGTTGCCGTAACCTTAGGTTTCTTAGCTGCGCTTGCTTTGACTTATTCTCCATGGGCGGAATACGCGGTATATGCAGACCCAATGATGATGGTTGCGATGTCTTTTTACTTCATCAAGGTACCGTTTGATATGTTGCGTGATGCAATGCGCGAACTATTAATGATGCGTCCGAGTGGTGAGCTATGTCGCTCAGTGGGCAAAGAGATTGCGATTGTAGACGGTGAATCTACACCAGAGCTGTCATTAGCCGCATTAACTAAAGTTGGTCAGGAGCTCCGAGTTGATGTGGATATGCGTGTAAAGCAATCGAGCGTTTCAGTGGTTGAGCTAGAGCGCATCCGTAATACCTTAAAGAAGCGCCTATCTAAGCACGCAAGTCGATTGCAGCTGCATTTGAACGTAGCGGCGTAACACAAGCTCAATACCTAATTTAACGGATCTATCTACAATGTCAGCCTTGATTGAATAAAGTCGATGAAGGCTGATATTCGTTTTGAAACGTTCGACGAACGATAATAAACCGCGTTTACCTGCTCTCGACCTGTGTTAGTCAGTTTCTCATCTTCAAACAACGGGATCAGTTTCCCTTGTGCAATATCTTCTTTGACCATAAAGCCAGACAGGCACGCAATCCCATTTCCCATCAAGGCAAGCTGCCTGACGGTTTCACCATTACTAGAAACGGTCGCTGGCGTAATCTGCCCAACACCAGGTAGAGGCCATTCATTCAGTACTTTAGGGCCTGTAAAGCCGATCAATTGATGACTGATGAGGTCTTGTCCTGATTTTGGAATACCGCGCAGGGCTAGGTAGTCTGGCGATGCCACCAAATACAGTAAGCTTTTACCAAGCGGCTTTGCATGCAAGGTTGAATCGGTCAATTGGCCGATACGAATCGCGACATCGGTACGTTTCTCTAAGAGGTCAACAAAGCCCTCATTAGAAGTCAGCTCAAGGTCGATTTCTGGATAGTGCTGCTTAAAGTCCTTCACTAACGGTACTAATTGATGCAAGACAAAAGGGCTTGCCGCATCCACTCTCAGTTTGCCCTTTGGCTTTTCGCCCCTCGCTGCAATCTCTTCTTCTGCTTGTTCAATAAGGTTGATGCCGTGGCGGATAGCATCGATAAACGCGCGTCCTTCTTCTGTTACGCTCACACGGCGAGTCGTCCTGTTGAGCAGTGATATACCAAGTTGATTCTCGATTTTTGCTACCGCACGCGATACCTTCGCGACTTGGATATCTAGCGCCTGTGCAGCTGAAGAAAAGCCACCAGTGTCGACAACCGCCAATAGAATCTGCAGATCATCCGAGCGTGTTCGCATATCACTCTTCCCAGTTCTTAAAATAGTATTTTTGCAAAATATACAAAAGTCATTTGTTATTTGCACTGTTTTTTGCAACTCAATTTCTCTTAATAATAGCGCCAACAAAACAGGACGGGGTTCACGATTTCTTATTGTTAAGCATCGAAGAGCCAACGACCCCATATTCAGAACGAGCCGATTGCTCATATGAGCGATCGGTTTATCAAGAACAAAGAGAGTAAATTATGCCTTTAGCACTATTGGCGCTGACATTAAGTGCCTTTGCCATCGGAACCACAGAATTCGTTATCGTAGGACTATTACCAACCATGGCGACCGACCTGGGTGTATCACTGCCATCAGCTGGCTTATTGGTAAGTCTTTACGCATTAGGTGTTGCGATTGGCGCACCGGTATTGACAGCATTAACCGGTAACTGGAAGCGCAAGCATGTGTTGTTGTCAGTAATGGCCCTGTTTGTTGCAGGTAACCTCTTAGCTTGGCAAGCACCAGGTTACGCAAGCCTTGTGACGGCGCGTATCTTAACGGGTCTAGCACACGGTGTGTTCTTTTCCATTGGCTCGACGATAGCAACGGGTCTAGTTGCAAAAGAGAAAGCGGCAAGCGCAATCGCGATCATGTTTACGGGCTTGACTGTGGCACTGGTAACCGGTGTTCCATTGGGTACCTACATTGGTCAACACTTCGGCTGGCAAGCAACGTTCCTAACGGTTTCTGTACTAGGCTTGATCGCTCTCATTGGTAGCGCACTGCTTGTGCCAAGTAACCTGAAACAACCACCGGCAACTAAGTTGTCGGCTCAGCTAAAGGTTTTAACTCAGCCTCGTTTATTACTGGTTTATGCAATTACAGCGTTGGGTTACGGTGGCACGTTTGTCGCGTTTACCTATCTTGCACCGATCCTTCAAGAGGTGACTGGCTTTGGTGAAAGTGCGATTGGCCTAATCATGTTGGTATACGGTGTGTCTGTTGCTTTCGGTAACATCTGGGGCGGTAAGATGGCCGATAAAATGGGCCCGGTGAAGGCGCTGAAAGTGATTTTCCTTGGTCTTGCAGCAGTACTAGTGAGCTTTAACTTCACAGCATACAATCCAATTGCAGCAGTACTAACGATTCTGGTTTGGGGGGCATTTGCTTTCGGTAACGTACCTGGTCTTCAAGTTTACGTAGTTAAACTTGCTGAGAAATACGCGCCAGATGCCGTTGATGTGGCTTCAGGCTTGAACATCGCAGCATTTAACGTGGGTATTGCACTTGGCTCTTGGGGCGGAGGACATATCGTTGCTGAAGCAGGAGTGATGAACACGCCTTGGATAGGCGCAGTGATTGTAGTTGGTGCGCTAGCGTTAACTTACTTGAGCGGAAACCTAGACAAACGCAGTGCAAAAGTCGCAGAAAGCTACGCATAGCCTTTCTACTTACGCATAGCTTGACGAATTAAGATGAAAGCCTCTTTTGGTCAATGACCATAGGAGGTTTTTTCATTTTCTTTGATAAATCACATAATTATACAATTTCATGACTGCCAACTGCTGAGCTTTGTTCTATATTTTCAAAAGAGTAGCTGACTCCAAGCGAAGAAAAACAACATTCAAGGAAGAGGTCGTCTATGCAGAAGGCACTAAGCTTTGCGATAACTACATTGTCGGTCGCAACTGCGGCAATCAGTCAGCCCGTATTGGCGGATAAGCAGTATGTTCGAAACGGAAATGTCTACACTCATGAAAACCGTTGGGTGGCTAGCCTAGGTGTCTATCACGGCAGCGATTGGTATGTGGGACAAGACCACGATACACTCCTTCTTCCCAACTTTGGTTATCGTGGAGAAGACTTTAACGCTGACTTCCAAGGGATCAATTATCGTTTTCTTGGCACCAATGACGATACCTTTAACATGGCCGTTTTTATTGCTTCTACAGCGATACGTTATGATGAAGATACTGCGACTTCTCTCGAGGGAATGAGTGATCGTGATTTAAGCTACGACATCGGATTGAACCTCGATATAAAAATCGCAAACGGGACACTCTCTACAGACATCCAACATGATATCTCTGGTGGTTATAAAGGCCTAGTCGGTGACATTGTTTATCGCTATCCATTAGTTTTCTCTGCCTTTGAGATCATGCCGTATGCCGGAATCGGATACTTAAGCGAAGACTTCACCGACTACTATTTTGGTGTGAGAGAAAGTGAAGAGACTATCGACCGCCCTCAGTTTTCTGGCTCTAGTGAAGTCAATTACAAGCTTGGCTACCATCTCTATGTTCCAATTACTAAGCAACTGAATATAACCCACACTCTCAACTTTTTTACTTGGGGGGATTCTGCGGATGATTCTCCAATCATCGATGACTCGAACCAGTGGTCGACGACTGTCCTGCTCAACTACCATTTTTAGCTCTTAAGGGTTTACACATACGAGTTCGGTAGAAGGGCATGTAAAGCATTTTTGACAGTCGTGAAAACTTCAGTTTGCGGCCATTTATCGACAATATTGTGAATTATCGACATCCTATGCACGTTTATACGCTCAAGATGAGTGTGATTTATTTTCGCTAAGTTGCAAGGGATGCAAACATGGATAACGAACATAGCTTTAGGGAGAACCTGCTTGCCCTGTTAATTGGGTGTGCAATGGTTTCGCTAGGTATCATCTTCTTTAACAAGGTTGGACTGTTAACGGGTGGTACGGCAGGACTGGCTATTTTTATTACTAAAGTGAGCGACTTTAGTTTCGGTCAGGTCTTCTTCGCAATTAACCTGCCTTTTTACCTCCTTTCTGCCACTCGAATGGGATGGCGTTTCACACTGAATACCTTTGTCGCAGTGAGCTTGGTCTCTTTTGCCGCCGACTACCTCCATCATGCTATTGAAATCGCGTATATCGACCCGCTTTATGCTGCCTTGATTGGTAGTGGTTTGATTGGAACCGGTATGTTGGTGATCTTCCGTCACAAAATGAGTTTGGGCGGCTTCAACATCTTGGCGCTGTTCCTACAAGAGCGTTATGGAATTCGAGCGGGCAAAGTGCAGATGGGCTTAGACTGCTCAATTGTGATCATGTCTCTGTTTATTGTTGACCCAATCATCATTGGCCTGTCCATTCTTGGCGCCGTGGTGACCAATCTGATCTTGGCAATGAACCACAAACCAGGTCGTTATCAGGCGACAGCGAGTTAATTTACAACGACTTAGATAGCGAAATAGCCCACTTTACTACTCATTCTGTAGAGACCAGATTGAGTAGAGACAAAGTGGGTTGTTTCTAGATATTAATCCGCCAGCCACACCGACTTAATATCGGGCCATCCCCAGTTGGTTAACGCCACATCCTCTAACACCCCGTGAAATCGTAATGTCTGCATATGGTGGAACATTGGGGTAATCCAGTATTCATTGACGAGAGGGCTAATCACAGGCTCTAGTTTATCTAGGTAGTCCCCAAGTGCTTCTTGCCCTCGCAATTCTTCTAACTGTTCTAGCAACCACTTCTGACGATGTTTACCTAAGCAATGATGCAATACCGGGTTGTTGTAGAAGTTATTGAAAGCCGACGCCTGACGGTTATCATCCAGATTGATGTTGGTGACGATAAGTGTCTCTTCTAGCTCACCTTTTTGCGCCTTATTGATCAGTTCTCTGAATGAGTAGAGGTGAATTTCAACCTCAACCTTAAGTGAAGAAATACACTGTTTGATGGCATCAGCACAGCGCTTAAGTGCCGTATAGTCATAACCTGCAATCGTCACCGTTTGCGAGAAACTAACAGGTTGCGCGTAAGTGCGCAGCACAGGTTGCCACTGAGGAAAGATATTGCTTGCCGGCACAATACCAAATAGTGCGTTCTGTTGGTCAAGTGCGTCTAATAAAAGCTCTGGCTGAATCAAGGTTGTGAAATATCGCCTTTGCGCTTCATTAAGTGGCTGTTTGGCATTCGCGTTGTAGAGTGCAAATAAGCTCCCATCTTCGGTTCGAGTTTGTTGGCCTGAATGGTTATTGGCAGAACGTGGCATGGAGATGTAATGCCCACAGATCACACCATTAGATGTGATACTTGATTTGGACTCAGGTTCGTCTTCAGAGACAATCCAAACCGTTACATTGTCGGCCAACACTCGGCACCCATAGTATTGATCAAATGCTTGTAGCACCATGCGCTTTTCGGTGTGTTCGATGACCTCAAAGCAACCACTACCAATCACATCGGTTGTTTGGGCATTATTTACTTGAGAGACAGGTTGAACACCATATTTCACCCCGCTCAGTAGGCCGCCAAAGCCCATATCGGCTTTATTCAATTTGAAGATGACCTTCAACGGGTTAGGCGCAGTGACCGATTCAAGATGTGCCAACTCAGCTTGGTAGTTCTTGTGACTCTTTAGTTTGTTGAACAGTGCGGAGATCGTGCCACTGTCGATACTCGATCCATTGTGAAAGGTGAGGTTAGGACGAAGGTAAAACGTCCACTCAAGAGTTTCAGGATTATAGCGCCAGTGGTGTGCGAGATCGGGGTGTAACCTACCTTGAGCATCACTGCTGATTAAGCAACTAAAGACTTGGCGTAGAAAGAAGCGCTCACTGCTTCGGTGACGTTGGTGAGGCACGATGCGCTCAAATGGACGCTTGTAGGTAAGCTGGATATTTAAACGCCCCTCGCGCATTGATGCTCCGGAGGTGCTCTTCAATAAGCGACCAAATTTCGTTTGGTCGTTGCCAAGTATTTCTAATGCTTTCTCATACTTACCTTGGTTGATACGTTCTGCTGCGAGACGCTCAGTAAGCGTATCAACACTAAAATGAAGGAGTAGAGTCGAGCGGTTGTTTCGTCCTGCTTTAGGCGACCAAGTAAGCCATTGCTCATTCTGCATCTGACCCAATAAACTGCGAGCATGGCGAGTACTGGTAAAGAGTTTCTCTGAAACTTCTTGGAGTGTCGTTTTTATCTCTTGTCCAACCCCAAGGGTTTCTAAACGAGAGTAGTAGCGGTATAGGTTTAAGTCAGACATAACAATGGCAGTGTTTGAACGTAACCTAAATTATATGGCATCTGTATGGACTAAAACGAGAAATGAATTGAGAATTATTGTTCCTCATTTGTGTTGTTTCTAACGATATCTTGAGATATTGGGGCCATTAGGGCGTAAAAGTGGAACAACAAAGCGTAAGGTTAACTGTGTTTTCTATTCCTATTATCAATAACAATAAGCCCATCACGTAAGCAGTGTTTAACAATTCTTAAGCAGAACTATGCTCCTGAAGTGCACCCCCATGTATTGGCTAGTTCTGCTTTTCCTTTTTCTTTGATTCGTTCGATTAGATCATTTGCTGGCGGAAGCTATGGAAGATCGACTCAAATGCATTGGGATCGGCACGCTGGATCTTATCGATATCTTGCTTTATCAAATCGTACATAAATGAAGGCTGTAGGTCACTCAGTTGGCGATAGTAGTTGCGTCGACGACCCAGTATAAAGTTCATTTGCTCTAAACGTGGTAGCGCAATGAAGTTATCCATTATCCCAAGAAATTTATCCTTGTCCTCTGGCAGTTTACCGTTGATCTCCATGAGCAGGTTGATCCCATGGAAGTTGCCGTATTTGCTGTCGATGTTGTCGAGTAGTGCGAGAAGTTGACGCTGCTCTTCTACCATCTCTAATTCAGAAAGCATGGTGAACTTACCCTGCTCAACGGATGTCATTAGCTCTGTATTAGGTTTGACGGCTAATGACAGTAAACGGATTTCGTCTGGGTTGATTTCGTTGAGGATCTTGGCTGTTTCCGCCACATGTAGATGTGACAACTCTTTGCCTCCTAAACCTAGGATAATGAACACCATGATTTCCATGCCTGCTTTTTTTGCATGCTTGGCAGATGAAACGATGTAGTTTGGTGTAATGCCTTTCTTAACACGCTTCAATACATCGACAGACCCAGATTCCATACCACAATAAAGCATGTTCAACCCAGCATCG
Organism: Vibrio maerlii; assembly: GCF_003415655.1. Taxonomy (GTDB): domain Bacteria; phylum Pseudomonadota; class Gammaproteobacteria; order Enterobacterales; family Vibrionaceae; genus Vibrio; species Vibrio maerlii. Next base: position 39,760 of record NZ_QRHC01000002.1, on the reverse strand, counting down.
CAGATGGCTTTCATCTCTTCCGCACTCTTTTTGCGCATGGTTTGTGCACGGCCGTATGAGCTGATGCGTTTTAGCTCTGGGAAGGCCTCCTTTAGAGTCGTGAGCACATCAAGGAGATCTTCGGTTTCCATCGCAAATGAATCACCGTCTTGAAGAAAGCAGGTTTCGAACACGCGGTCTTTGTAAAATCGACGAGCGTTCCAGATATCTTGCTTAATCTCTTCTACCGGGCGAATCGAAAATTCCATGCCCTTGAACAAGGTACAAAAGGTACATTTATTCCACGGGCAGCCTTCCGTTGTACGGATTAGCAAGCTATCGGCTTCGGATGGTGGACGAATTGGACCTTGATCGAAGTTGAACAGTTCCACATTGAGCTCCTAGGGATGATCATTAATGTGGCAGATTGTAGGGGAAGTGTATGAAAGGATATACGGGATAAAAATTGAATGATTATAAAACGAGATTTGATAATGTCAGCTCAGATAAGCAAATAAGAGCAATAGCAAAGAGGCTGATTATGATTAACCAGCCTCAAACGATTATGTTCTCGCGTCAGAGAGTAAGTCGATAAGCTCTGATTCGGTGATAGGGACTCTTTCGAGTTTCATTTCGACAGACGCTCCACCTCTGAGCATATAAGCATGTGTGCTGCAGTGATCATAATGGAACCACTTGCCATCGATACATACATCGGTATAGCACTTTGGATCTCTTTTTAGTTCCATGCCTTATCTCCTTACATTGACATAACAATTCAACCTTAATTTGTTAATAGATTGTTTAAAATGATCTGGATCAATGTTGCTATGTTTTTAACCGATTTAAACTATCCAATTTCTAGGGTCTAATGTTTGGGACGTGTCTGGTCACACATTGAATTATTTTCGACAGATCGAGAACAAAGTAAGAGATTAGTTTAAGATATTGATTCTGCTTTATATTCATACCACACGGGTAACACGTCATGTTGAACTCTATCAATCTTGCTGATATTCGCTCCTTTGTGTTGATCGCTCAGCTGGGTAATTTTACTAAGGCGGCGGAAGCCCTTTCGGTTTCACGTTCGCACGTATCCAAGCAAATTAGTAATTTAGAGTCACAAATGGGGGTGACTTTACTTATCCGTACCACACGCACGCTAAGATTGACGCCAGCAGGTGAGCAGTTTTTTAGCCAATGCGAGACTGCCCTAAATAGTATTGATCAAGCCTTGATTGCCGCCTTAGATGATCCGGAATCGGTCAAAGGTGTTATTCGAGTCAACTGTGTGGGTGGCTACCTTGGGGAGGAGCTCATTGCGATGTATGTTCATGAGTTTATGCAGCAACATTCTGATATTCAGGTCTATCTGGATTTCTCCAGCCATCGTATTGATCTGATAGAAGATGAGTTTGACGTGGCATTACGAATGGGGACATTGGACGATTCCGGATTTATTGCTAAGCATCTGATGGACATTGAGATGGTGACTTTAGCAAGCTCGGATTATCTCACCAAGTTTGGAGAGCCACTGCATCCCAAGGAATTAGCTAAGCACCGCACTTTGACTGGGTCGGTTAAAAAGTGGAGCTATCAACAGCGAGCAACGGGTAGAGTTCAAGATGTGAATGTAGAAGGTCAATTTGTGTGTAAGAACGGCCGGGCATTGGTTCAGGGTGCCGCGATGGGTAATGGAATCATTCGCGTACCGTTGATGTACTGCAGCGAGCTAGTGGAGCGAGGGCAACTAGTAACATTGATGCCAGATTGGCACATTCCTTCCGTACCATTTTCCGCGATATATCATAGAGACAAGTATCAACCTAAGCGACTGCGCACTTTTGTAGACTTTATCAAATCCAAGTTTAGTGATTAGGTTAACAGACCCTAGTAAAACGAAAAAGCGACCCACATACGTGACGGTCGCTTTGTTATTAGAGTCGAGCTTGTTGACGAGCGGTTATTTCGCTAGTTCGTAGTTTTCTTTCATTTCTTGAGGTGCGATACCGTATTCGTAATCCGCTAAGTAACCATCCTTGTATACCTTCATACCATTCTCATCCCAGCTTACTTTGATGATTGCAGATTTGCCGTTTTCGCTACCCATTAGTTCAAGCATATCTTCATCGATCTTGATCGCTTTGATCGTTTTGATGCGCTTGAACGGTTTGAACTCTGTAGAGGTTGGAAGCTCGCCGTAAGTGTTTACCCAAACATCTTGAGGAACAAGCCACTGGTTGTAGATTTCGCCCACGATTGGTTTTGGCATGCTTGCGATAACCACGTCGTTAGTCATGGTGTTCTCAGTCTCTAGTGAGTAACCGCCTTTACCATCAGATACGTACGTAGGGAATGCTTTACCGAGTTCCGCTTCCGCAGGCAGACGACCAAGAGTTGGCGTTTTCTTTCTGAATAGCTCAGCGTCTTCAAACTTCGCCATGATCTCAGGAATCTTTTGAAATTCAACGGGTGCCGCATTTACGATAGCTGCAAATGACATTGATGCTGCGATAGCTGTCAGGGTGATTAGCTTTTTCATATAAGACCTAATTAATGTACGTAAACAGTGGACGGTAAAATATAGATTTTTCCAATTTATATCAAGTTTGTTATTGATAGAACTACTGTTTTCGTGTGGTTGTTCCAAGCTCTATTTTGCCTAAGCGAATACGAATATCGTTAGCTTGAAATTGTTATTTATTTCGACTATTATCGAAATGTATTTAATGAGGGTCAAACGATGGATTTAGAAAGCGTCGCAAAAGCACTTAAAGAGCTTGGACACCCAACTAGGTTGTCGATTTACAAGCAGATTGTAAAAGCTGGTCGTCAGGGTATCGCGGTTGGTGGTATTCAGCAACATTTAGATATACCAGGTTCAACGTTATCACATCATATCTCTAGTTTGTCTTCCGCAGGCTTACTCACACAAAGAAGAGAAGGTCGAACGCTTTACTGCGTAGCAGAATATCAGTGCTTAGATGATGTCATTGGATTCTTGCAAGATGAGTGTTGTGCCGATGAACAGTGCAACTGAGCCACTAAATCTTGAGCAGGTTTGGCAGGAGTATGAGAATGCTTTAGGGGCATTCTTACGTTCAAAAGTCAGTAACGTCGATGATGTGGAGGATCTGCTTCAAGAGGTGCTGATAAAGACCTATCAAAACCTGCAGTCAGTGAACGACGCATCGAGTGTGAAGGCTTGGCTGTTCCAGCTTGCGAACCGAACCATTATCGATTTCTACCGTAAGCGCGCGCGTATCGACAGAGACAAAAATATCAGTGCTGATGAGCTTTGGTTTGAACAAGACGATGACGTTTCAATAGAACAAGAAATGTCTCAATGTATTGAGCCATTTATTCGCGCTCTGCCAAAGGAGTCTTCTGAGCTGCTTATGTCGATCGACTTAAAAGGCGAGAGCCAAAAGAGTATCGCTGAGGCACAAAACATCAGCTACTCGACGCTGAAATCACGAGTTCAAAAGAGTCGTCAGCAACTGAAAGGCTTGTTTAGCCAATGTTGTGACCTGACTTTGGATAATCACGGTAGTGTGATTGATTGTGAGCAAAAGCCAGGTCAATGCAACAGCTGCTAGCTCTTGTAGGAACCGCAAAATTTCACCAAGAACAGTGAAACTCCCCGAATTAAAGCGACAAACTAATACGATTTACTTAGTTTGTCGCTTTTCTATTTTTGACAACTAAACCTTCTATTTACCAATACATTGCCCTTCTGCTCAACAGGCATGTTGTCTGAGTTACGCCCTTTTTTCTATAAACCACACTACATGTGCTGGTACTTCTCTAAATCCCTGAATGGCTCTTTATTCAAACTCTGCTGAAATCACCCGTTTCTATAATTTCGTTGTCGAGCTTTGTAGGTTGGCTTGATGTCATAAAAACAGATATTCAGAGCGTTGAGGAAAATATGCAGACTACGTACGGAACAGCAGATGTAAACGTGATCTTCGCCGAGAAAGGCGATGACAAAGTTGTGGGCTACGGTGGTAATGATTTCATCCACGGTGGCGAAGGCAACGATATTCTCATTGGCGGGGCAGGTGATGACATTCTTATCGCTGGTACTGGCAATGATGTGTTGCGCGGTGGCAGTGGTGATGACTTTCTATTCACGAACTCAGGCAATAGTTCACTTTCAGGAGGCACCGGTAACGACACCTTTGTGATAAACGGCAGTGGGACGAATAAGGTATCTACCGGGAGCGGGGAAGATACCATCTTCATCAAAGGGGGAGATGGTTACACCACAGTGACGGACTTTGAGATTGGTGTTGATAACTTGGAATTCGATGCGGATGCCTTTGACAGTGCAGATGCTGCGCTCTCTTATGATTTTAGCGGCAACTTAATTATCGAATATGGCAACTACACCGTGAAGCTTAAAGGTATCACGAGTGATGATGTTGCTGAACTGGGAGTCGATACTCTGTTCAATATTTAACGCTTTAACATGGGTACTGGATTGAATCGGTACCCATTCTTCTCAATTAGGATGTTGTTTTGAAGAAGTCGCCCTTTGCACTCGCAAAAAAAAGAGCCATCAATCTCACGTCGATATTGATTGTATTCAGTTTCCTCATCAATCTACTGATCCTCGCGATTCCTATCTATATGCTGCAGGTATATAGCCGAGTCATCACCTCATACTCGGTCGACACCTTGTGGCTGCTCACCGCTATTGTAGTGTTCGCATTGTTAACGATGACCTTGATTGATATCGCTCGCGCGATGATCAGCAAATCGATGGGTCATTGGTTCTCAGCCCAGTTTGCTCCCGATATGCTCCGCCAAGCGATCAAATATAAGATGCGCACGGGTAAGAACCATACAAAACAGATACTGCATGACTTTCAGGTCGTGCGTTCTTTTCTCGGTGGTAATGGCATTTACCCGATACTTGATGCCCCTTGGACACCCATGTTTATTTTGGTGGTGTATTTAATGCACCCAATGCTCGGTCATCTTGCCGTCGTCGGGACGGTAGTGTTGTTCTCTTTGGCAGTGCTCAACGAGATGGTCAGCAGAAAGACGCTGGCAGAAGTCGATACGCGCACGATTTTCGTCTCTCAAAATGCTGAAAATGCCGCTGTGAATTCTGATTCGATTCTTGGTATGGGAATGATGAACGAGTTCTTGGAGCGTTGGTATAACGCAACCTCTGATATGAATGACATCGAGCATCGTTCAGGAAGCCGATCTTTGATTATCTCCAACTGCTCCAAGTTTTTTCGTTCTGGATTACAGGTGGCTCTGATTGGCGTCGGTGCTTGGCTGGTTATTCAGCATGAGATTACTGCGGGTGTGATGATTGCCAGTTCAATATTAATGGCAAGGGCACTTTCTCCGGTTGAACAAGCAATTGGTACTTGGTCATCAGCGAGTTCCGCCTGGCGTGCTTATCAACGCTTGAATGAGTTGAGTCAGCTTGAGATCTCCCAAGAGATCGACATGCCGCTGCCTCGCCCAAAGGGTAACATTCGAGTGTCTAATCTGACCTATCGCCATCCAATGATGAATGCGCCTACGCTGTCAAACTTAAGCTTTGATATACCAGCAGGTAAAGCGATAGGCATCATTGGCCCTTCTGGCACTGGTAAATCAACCCTCGTAAAACTCTTACTGGGCAACTTACATCCGACAGCTGGGAAGGTTGAGCTAGACGGAATGAACGTCGCGCACTGGGCAAAAGAAGATTTGGGACGTTATTGTGGCTACATGTCTCAAGATACAGAGTTATTCGCCGTTTCCATTCGAGAAAACATCGCCCGCTTGAAAGTCGAGCAACCAGATAAGGTGATTGAGGCTGCTCAGCTAACGGGCTGTCATGAAATGATACTCAAGAAGCCAAAGGGCTACGACTTCGTGGTGGGGGAAAATGGAGCAGGTTTATCAGGTGGCGAGCGCCAACGAGTTGCTATGGCTCGCGCTATCTATGGCGACCCTAGTTTGGTGGTGTTTGATGAAGCGAACGCCAATTTGGATGGAGAAGGTGAAGTTGCGTTCCAGCAACTTATTCAACACTTAAAAGAAAAAGGTGTCACTGTTGTAGTGATTGCGCACAGCGCAGGCGCATTAAGAAACGTAGATAGACTACTCTCTCTGAGAAAGGGGCAATTGCACCTTTACGGTGGAAGAGAACAAGTGCTATCGGCGATGATGCAAAACCAATCGACAGACATACCGAAGGTGGAAAATGGCTAGAGAAATTATCGACCCTGAGTTGCTCTCTAAAGAGACCATCGACAGGTTTGAACCGAGCTCTCCTTTACGTGTTTCGCGTTATGTTATTGGAGGTTTGTTTGCGTTCACCCTTTTTGTCGGTGGATTTGGTATTTGGAGTGTTACTGCGAAACTCGAAAGCGCTGCGATTGCGTATGGTGAAGTCGTTGTAGGCACTCAAAGGCAAGCGGTACAGCATCTCGAGGGTGGCATTGTTGAAAAGATATTAGTGAGAGAAGGTGACAGTGTTCAGCAGGGGGACTTGATTGCTCGTCTCTCTGATAGCCAACCACTCGCTCAGCTCCAATCCCTGCGAGGTCAGTACATTCATGCGAGATCTAAGGAGAGTCGTCTAACATCGGAGCTAGAACAACAAGAGTCGATTCGTTGGCATACTGATTTGGAGATGTTTACCGAGTCAGATACCTTGCTTGCCGCAGAGCAGATACAGCAGAAGGTCTTTGCGGCTAGACAAGCCTATTTTGCCAGCCAAAAAGCCATATTGACTCAGTTGATCGAAGGCTCCGAAGTTGAGTTGGTCAACGTGCGCAAGACGATAAATATTGAGAAAGAGCGTCTTTATTTCATCAACGACGAGATAAAGAGTAATAAAGCCCTGTTCAAAAAAGGCTTTTCTGGAAAGTCTGCCTTATTGTCGCTGCAACGTGTCGCAGCCGAGGTTCGCAGTGAGATTAGCCAACTCGAACGCCAAGCATTAACCGTCGAACAGCAGGGAAGTGATGCGATCGCCCAACTCAAGGAACTCGAGTTAGAACGGTTGAAGGTGATAGTAGAAGAGCTGCGAGAGACACAAAAAGAGCTTGTGCTCATTCACGAAGAATACCAAGCTGCGAAGGATGTCTATGAGCGAACCAATATCGTCGCACCTATCTCTGGAAAAATCGTCAACATGCAGGTTTTTTCTGAACACGGTGTTATTCAGTCTGGGCAGGTTATTTTAGAGATTGTTCCGGATAATGAAGAGCTGATCGTTGAGAGTAGGGTTGACCCGAAAGATGTTGATCTCGTGGCCACTGGGCAAAGTGCAAGAGTACGATTAACAGCGCTAAATAGTCGGACGGTGGAGCCCATGGAGGGAAAAGTATTAACTATCTCTGCCGATAAATTAACCACGCAAGACGATCAACAATATTATTTAACTAGGATTGAACTCGAGCCTGAAGCACTCGCGAGCTATACGGTAACGCCAGGTATGAATGCTGAGGTGTTAATTCTATCTGAACCAAGAACGCCAATGGATTATTTACTCAAGCCTATAACCGACAGTTTTGAGCGTGCGTTTAGAGAAGAGTAGTGAGAGTTAGAACTAATACAGATAGTCACCCGCTTTGCTAACCATATTTTATTTCATCCAATAAAAAAGCTTTCGCAGATGCGAAAGCTTTTCTCTAAGAATCATTTACTAAGTAGTAAACTGCTTTTTACTTTGTGTAAGATTGAGCGATGTTATCAATACGCTCATTTGCACGTGCTGCTTCTTCTTGTGCAGCCATTGCTGCTGCTTTAGCATCTTTAGAAGCCATTGCTGCATCGTTAGATGAGTTTTGTAGTGCAGCCACATCCGCGCTTAGCTGATCAACTTTTGTTGTTAGATCATTTAGAGCCGCTGTTGTTTCTTCGTCTGGACCTGAAGCACAACCAGCTAGTAGAAGAACTGAGCTAGCAGCCGCTGCGATCAACATCTTATTCATAATAACTCCTTGTTATCCTTAGTGTAGTAGCAAGAGATTCTTTTATTCTTCTTGCTTTTTTGAGTTTAGCATCAAAAATGATAATGAAAACAAAAGTTTTCAGGAAAATCACAAAACAATTGCATTGTTGATACTTTGAGAGAATTAGTCAACCTTTTGTATACAAATATTTTACATTTAATTTATGCGGCAAAACTAACACTCAAGTATCGATTCGCGTTATTATATCGCGTTATTTTTTTCCAACTTGGAGACAACTTTTGCACTTTAAAGATTTAGGCTTAGACAACCGCTTGTTGAAGACACTGAAACACTACAACTTCACCAAAGCGACAGATATTCAGAAACAAGCAATACCAGTAGCCATTGCTGGTAAAGACCTACTTGCATCCTCCAAAACGGGTTCAGGTAAGACGCTTGCATTTGTTTTGCCTATGCTACACAAATCATTAAAGACCAAAGCGTTCTCTAAGAATGATCCTCGCGGCCTTATTCTTGCGCCAACTCGTGAGCTTGCAAAGCAAGTTTATGGCGAGCTTAAGTCTATGCTCGGTGGTTTGTCTTACGATGCGACTTTGATTCTAGGTGGTGAAAACTTCAACGACCAAGTGAAAGCGCTACGTAAGTCTCCACGCTTTATTGTTGCAACTCCTGGTCGCCTAGCCGATCACCTTGAACATCGTTCACTTTACCTTGATGGTCTAGAGACACTGATCCTTGATGAAGCTGACCGCATGTTGGATCTTGGTTTTGCTCCTGAGCTTCGTCGTATTCACAAAGCAGCGAAACATCGTCGTCGTCAGACTTTGATGTTCTCGGCAACTCTTGATCATGCAGAAGTCAATGACATTGCAATGGAGATGCTTGAAGCACCAAAACGCATCTCAATCGGCGTATCGAATGAAGAACATAAAGACATCACTCAGAAGTTCTACCTATGTGATCACCTCGACCACAAGGAAGCGATCCTAGAGCGTGCGCTTGAAGAAGCGGAATACAAGCAAGTTATCATCTTCACCGCAACCCGCGCTGATACCGATCGTCTAACCGAAAAACTGAACGAGCAGAAACTGAAAGCTGTCGCTCTAAGCGGTAACCTAAATCAGACTCAACGCAACACAATAATGAGTCAGTTCGAGCGTGCAGTATTCAAAATCCTTGTGACAACTGATGTTGCTTCTCGTGGCCTGGATATCGCCAATGTAACCCACGTAATCAACTTCGATATGCCTAAACACACGGAAGAATATGTTCACCGTGTAGGTCGAACGGGTCGTGCGGGTAACAAGGGTGATGCAATTTCTCTGGTTGGTCCAAAAGACTGGGACAGCTTTAAGCGTGTTGAGCTCTACCTGCAGCAAGACTTAGATTTCTCAGTATTTGAAGGCCTCAAAGGCAAGTTCAAAGGATTAAAACCTCGTAAGCCTGCCTTTAAGAAAGGCGGCCCTTCTAAAGCGAAGGCGAAGCCACAAGCGAAGAAGACTCAGAAGAAACCCGTTAAGCGTGATAAGAGCTTCCATCAGAATGTGGCTGTGGGTGATTCGGTATTTATTCCAAAGAAAAAGAAGCCTATGAAACCTGAGTCTGAGGACTAGGGTCTGTTGACCTTTCGTGGTTAAATTTTGTTCGAGATAAAATCGTTTTAGGCGCGGCAAGGGGTGTGTAGCCTAGTCATTCTAAGTAAATACCCCTTAACAAAGCATAAAACGATTTTAGCCGAACCCTTCGGGCAGCGTTTGTGCTTCATTTCCACTGTGTTATCGGCTTCTCATGTAGGCTAGCTACACATCAAAGCCTCTGCCTTGTGGAAATTTCCCACAAACTGCTGCAAAAACCAGCTCGAAAGGTCAACAGACCCTAATAACATTCAGAAAGTGAGATTCCGACAGTTCGCTCACCAAGCATAGTTTAATTTCAATAATATCTGAAACTTAACAACGTTATTCTCTACACTGAGGAACGAAATAGGAAATCTCTCTTTCAATATTTATGTTGTTGATGTCTCGTCCTAAAATGCGTGAATGTATAAAAAAGCCCCTTGAACAGAGATGTTCAAGGGGCTTTTGCGTTGCTTGTCGCTATGTTTCTTTAGATTTTAAAGTAATCCAACTGTGAACGTTGTGATTCTGCTAGCTGAGATAACTCACGCGCTGCTTCTGTAGATTGGCTAATACCCACCACATTTTGGTTCACTAGCTCGTGGATGTTAACCACGTTACGGTTGATATCAGCGGTAACTTGGCTCTGTTCTTCCGCGGCTGATGAAACCTGAGCGTTGATGGTGGCCATGCTACCCATCGCTGATTCGATCTCCATAAGCGCACCGTTGACTTTCTCTGCCAGCTCGCGATTTGTCTCCAGAGTATTTAAGCTGTCATGCATGGCGTTATTCGCTTTGCTTGATTGTGCTTGTAGCTCTTCAATGATCTGTTGAATCTCTTTTGTCGACTCTTGGGTGCGAGCTGCCAGCATACGCACTTCATCGGCGACTACTGCAAAGCCTCGGCCAGTTTCACCAGCACGTGCAGCTTCAATCGCGGCGTTTAAAGCAAGAAGGTTAGTCTGCTCAGAGATGCCTTGGATAACCTCAATGACCTTACCGATCTGCTCAGATTGCAGTTGTAGCGAGTTAACTACTGTTGCCGCTTCGTTTAATTGGCTTTCCATTTGTGTGGTTGCTTGATTGCTTTGAGCAAAGATTTGAATGCTCTGAGCGGCGAGGTTATTCGCTTTTTGAGCCGTTTCATCGGCGTTAACGGCGTTTTCATTAACGTGACTTGCTGTGCTCTCTAGCTGATTAATTGCAGAGGCGACTTGCTCTACCTCTTGCTTCTCTTGATCAGAGTTGACCGTTGCTTGAGTCATCACCGCTGCTAGCTCAGTTGAAGCAGACGCCACATCTGTACTGATGCGAACCAGGTGAGCGGTGGTTTCTGAAAGCTTATCATTCGATTCATTTACATCGTGAGCCAGTTCTGCAAGTTCATTCGAACCTGCAACTTTGCAACGCACACTTAAATCGCCCGTTGCAACCTTCTGCATGGTTTGCTGAATCTCTCGAATTGGCGTCACTATAACCCCTGCTAGTAGCCAGCTGACAACAATGGCAGCACCAAGACACACAATGATGACAACCACACCCATATTTTGGGTTTGGTCATGAGCCTCAGCGTTAGAGTCTATATTCTGATGCGCTAAAGTGTTGAGCTTCTTAGACAGGGCTTGAAGCGCCACGCTCATATCGTTACCGACTTGACGGAATTGAGTCATTGCTGAGTTGTAACGGCGTTCAAAGTCAGCATCGGTGCCACTACCACTGTGCTTTTGTTCGAGTAACGGGGCCATTGTGCCTTGAGCAAAGCCTACATATTGCTGCATCGCCTTTAGTGCATTATTGGTCTCCGCTGACAGGCCTTCCGCTTCACTTAATGAGTCAAACGCGCGCTTAGAGTCATTCATTCTGGTGTTCAATACAGAAATGAAATCTTTGAGGTCATCCGCTTTAAACAAACTGTAAATAGACTTAATGCGCATCGCATACATGTCATTGATCAAGCTGTTTAAATCGTCTTTGTAAACAATGACATCTTCTGTGGTCGAGTAAACATCTTCGAATGCGGTAGTGAGACGACCATTGACTGTGAATGTACTAATAGATATCAGCACGACCGAGACAAGCACTGGGATCAGGACTTGGGTACGAATAGAGAGATTGTTCAGGAACTGCGTCATAGCGATTGGAGGGGCCTCTTTTAGGTTGCCAATTACGAGTTGATAATCTTTATCATTTGTCATAATCCGAGCATTTTATACATTCACTAAATATATACAACAGTCTTGCCAGCATTATCCGAAATGCTAGTGCTTATAGTTGATATAAGTAAAAGTGGTTGTTAATTAAAGATTTAATTTGTGACTGCGATGTGTTGGTAATCATAGCTTGTCGAAATGTGACAAATTTATTAAATCTCTGGCTGTCATAGAGGCTTCAACTTAGTGAAACACAACTGTCATATTTGAGTTCTAAAGTAGGCACCGTTCAAGAGAAACACAACGGCAATAAAGCCATTCAAAGGAAATTGTAATGAAAAAGACAGTTATCGGTGCAGTTGCACTACTAAGCGCACTAACAGCTGGTACAGCGACAGCTAAAGAAACTATCTCTGTAGTTGGCTCTAACAGTGCATCTCCACTGGTTGAAGTTTTTGCGGAAACTTACATGAACAAAGGTGAACCAGTATTCATCGAGATTCAAGCTCCGGGTTCATCTGCAGGTATCAGAGCAGCAAAAGATGGAAGTGCTGACCTAGGTATTACTTCTCGTGACCTTAACGAAGATGAGAAATCTTCAGACCTGAAAGAGCTAGTTATTGCTCGTGACGGTATTGCAATCGTTGTTAACCCAGAGAACTCAGTAAAAGCACTGACTTCTGAGCAAGTAACAGGTATCTACAAAGGTGAAATCACTAACTGGTCTGAAGTTGGTGGTGAAAGCAAGCCTATCGTAGCAATCACTCGTGATACAGCATCTGGTACTCGTGGCGCATTCGAAGACATCATGTCACTTAAGATGGAAGTATCTGGCAAGAAAGTATCTGCTATCTCTCCACGTGCTCAAGTAGCAAACGGTAACGGTGCTCTAAAAGTATCTGTAGCTAACAACCCTTATGCAATTGGCTTTATCTCTCTAGGTACAGTAGATAACACTGTTCAAGCTCTAGAAATCGACGGTGCTGCAGCAACAGTAGACAATGTTAAGAACGGTTCATTCAAAGTAGCTCGTCCTTTCCTTGTTCTTTACAAAGACGGCGCACCAACAGCTGAAACTCAACAATTCCTAGATTGGATGGTTGGTGAAGAAGCTCAAGGTATTGCAGCGAAGAAAGGTTACATCACAGTAAACTAATCCTAGCTCAACAAAGATTTAAAACTTGCTCAGCCTCCTTTTGGGCTGAGCCTTTTCTTTCAACTCCCGGTGCTTATATCAGCACGAGAGTCTGAGATTTTATATTATGACCATCGCAAATAGTGAAAAGCTTATGAACTCTGAAGCTACTCAAGCTAATAAGCCAGCACTACGCACTAAGAAGCGCGTAGACTGGAGAGAGCGTATCTTCCACGGCTTATTCTTAACGAGTGCCATTATTGGTATCGTATCACTAGCAATTATCGCTTACTTTATTGTTGCAGAAAGTATTCCAGCCTTCCGAGAAGCAGGTGTAGTTGGAATTGTAACGGGTACACACTGGCTTCCACCGGCACTTTATGGTGTAGCGACTATGATTGTTGCTTCTATGGTGTCGACACTTGGGGCTGTTGTTGTTGGTGTACCAGTTGGTGTATTAACTGCCATCTTTATCGCCGAAATCGCACCAAAGCGTCTGGCTGATATTATCCGTCCTGCCGTTGAACTATTGGCAGGCATTCCATCGGTAGTGTATGGCTTCTTTGGCCTAGTCATTATCGTACCAATGATCCAAAACGTCTTCCAAGTTCCAGCGGGTAACACCATTCTGGCGGGTATTATTGTTTTGGGTATCATGATTCTTCCAACAGTAATCACGGTATCAGAAACGTCAATCCGCGCAGTACCACGCACTTATAAAGAAGGTTCGCTAGCACTGGGTGCATCCAAGATCTTTACCATCTTTAAATTGCTCGTTCCAGCTGCCCGTTCGGGCATTATGACAGGTGTCATCCTAGGCATTGGTCGTGCATTGGGTGAGACAATGGCAATCATCATGGTAATGGGTAACGCACCAGCAATGCCTGAAGGCATTCTAGATTCAGCACGTACGCTGACTGCCAACATTGCGATTGAAATGTCATACGCAAGTGGTGTTCACGCAAACGCTCTGTATGCAACAGGTGTTGTACTTCTAGTATTCATCATGATTCTGAATGCTGCTCTTCTATACCTAAACCGCGAAAAAGCGAAGTAAGCGAAAGGTAACATTATGCAAAACGTAAAAGCATTGGATCACGCAAAACTAAAGCAAGCTCGCCAGAACAAAGATAACATTTTAAATGCCTTTGTATGGGCTGCGGCAGCGGTGACGGTAGGCTTCCTGTTCTGGATTATATGGTACATCCTATCGAATGGTCTGCAATACGTAGACTGGAACTTTATTACTGACAACTACACTCGTACTGGTGAAGAACGCGGTATCTTCCCGATGATTATTGCAACTATCTATATGGTTATCGCTTCAATTGCGGTTGCGGCACCATTAGGAATCATGACTGCTATTTACTTAACAGAATATGCGAAAGTCGGCAGTAAGCTGGTTAAAGTGATTCGTTTCTGTACAGAGTCATTAGCCGGTATCCCATCGATCATCTTTGGTCTATTTGGTATGACCTTCTTTGTATCGATTCTTGGTCTTGGTTTCTCTGTTCTTTCAGGTGCTCTAACACTAAGTATTCTGATTCTGCCTGTTATCATCCGTACAACGGAAGAAGCGTTAATGGCAGTACCACAAACATACCGTGAAGGCTCATATGGCCTTGGCGCTTCAAAAATCTATACTATCTGGCGTTTGATCTTACCAAGTGCAATCCCAGGTATCTTAACTTCGGTCATTCTAAGTATTGGTCGTGTAATCGGTGAATCTGCGCCTGTTTTCTTAACAGCAGGTATGGTGGCACGTATTCCAGAGTCGCTATTCGACTCGGGTCGTACACTAACCGTTCACCTTTATAAGCTGACTACTGAGCTGTTCACTATTGATGAGTGGAACCAAGCTTATGGTACAGCAACAGTGCTTATCGTTGTCGTACTGCTAATCAACATGGTAACTAAGTTGATTGCACGTCGCTTCAACACAGCAACTTACTAATAAATGTTTTCTGATAAACAAAGTTAATTAGCATTAGACACGAATTTAAGAATTTAGAGATTAAGAATATGAACAAATTTGATATTGAAAACCTAGACCTGTTCTACGGCGACAACCAAGCACTTAAGACAATCAATCTACCTATCCCAACAAAGCAAGTAACGGCTCTTATTGGCCCGTCTGGCTGTGGTAAATCCACGCTACTTCGTTGCCTTAACCGCATGAACGACCTAATTGAAGGCGTTAAAATCACGGGTAAGCTGGATATGGATGGTACCGATATCTATGGCAACATTGACGTCGCTGATCTGCGTATCCGAGTGGGTATGGTGTTCCAAAAGCCAAACCCATTCCCAATGAGTATTTATGAGAACGTGGCTTACGGTCTGCGTGCTCAAGGTATCAAAGATAAGAAGCAACTAGATGAAGTCGTTGAGCGTTCACTACGCGGTGCTGCTCTTTGGGATGAAGTAAAAGACCGTCTTAAGTCACATGCATTTGGTCTATCTGGTGGTCAGCAGCAGCGTTTGTGTATTGCGCGTACGATTGCAATGGAACCAGATGTGATCCTTATGGATGAGCCAACGTCTGCACTTGACCCGATTGCGACACATAAAATTGAAGAACTGATGGAAGATCTGAAAAAGAACTACACCATCGTTATCGTAACTCACTCAATGCAGCAAGCGCGTCGTATTTCTGACCGTACCGCTTTCTTCCTAATGGGTGAGCTTGTTGAGCACGATGACACACAGGTTATTTTCAGTGACCCGAAAGACGATCGTACAAAGGGCTACGTGAACGGCGACTTCGGCTAATATACTCTTCATTCTTGAAGCTGCAGCGTCGTTGACTGCGCCAATCCGCCCTAATCACATAGCGGACTATGCTCATAGGGTCGAATTGTCTTGTCGCCTAGCTGCTACTCCAATTATTTTGAGTATATGACTTTGTCTAAGTTGCTATAACGACTTAAAGAATTTACTGGCAAAATCACTATAATAATAAGCGATGGAAACCTTGCCCCTCTTTATGAGGGGCTTTTTTATGGCTGTTAGTTAAGCCGTTTCATTGGGTCTGCAACGACGCAAACGGTGTCGTGAGTTGGGAATAATCAACCTACAAAAAATAACGCAATTATTGGTGAAATTTATCTAAAGCTACCGTACGCAGAGTCGATATAACGTAGTAATTTTCTAATGCCAATTTAGGGGCAATCTGATGTTCAGCTTACGTTACATGAGTATCAAACAAAAAGTCGTTGCAGGAATCACCTTTGCGGTCCTCGCATCTACCATCATCGTTGGTGTGATGGCACAAAAACAATCAAGAGACGTATTAAGTCACCGTCTAATCGATATTGAGTTGCCAGGGCTTCTTGAGCGAATCAATGGCGAGATCGACCGAGAAGTATCACAAATGCTTTCTGCGGCAGAGCAAATCGCTTCAAACGAATACATTATTGATGCTATTCGCACAACGGATCGCGATCCTCAAGTTGAGGCTAAGCTCATCAAGCAGCTGAATAACGTACGTAACCAGTACAGTCTAAATGATGCGTCGGTCGCGAATAAGCAGTCTGCGTATTATTGGAACCAAAATGGCTTCCTGCGCCAGCTTAACCACTCTCAAGACAGCTGGTTCTTTGGCTTTACCGCGTCAGGCCAAGAGATGCAAGTGAGCATGTTCCAAGAAGCCAATGGCGATGTGAAAATGTTTGCTAACTACCAACAGCCCTCTGGCTATGCGATGGCAGGCTTATCGAAGTCGATGGGTGACATGGTTCGCCTATTGAAAAGCTTTAAGATTGAGAACTCTGGCTTTGTGTTGCTAACAAACAGTAAGGGTGAGATTCAAATCCACCCAGATTCAACCAAGAGCCAACAAACGCTCCAGCGTATCTACGGTACAGAGACCAACCAACTGCTTAATAAATCAGGCTTTAACCTGATTGAGGTTGAACATGAAGGTCAAGGTCACTTCATTGCGAGTCTTTACGTTTCATCAATGGACTGGTTTGTTGTCGGTGTGGTACCGACTTCTGAAGTATTCGCCGAGCTTGATGCGACAGCTCAGAAGATGTTGATCACGACCGTTGTTGTGGCGATTATATTCATTGCACTTGGTATCCTATTAGCAAACAGCATTACCAACCCAATTAACGCATTGGCGAAGCGCTTCGGCGACTTAGGCACAGGTGATGGTGACCTCTCACAACGCATTGAAGTGAAGGGCAATGATGAAATTGCTCAATTATCCAATGGCTTTAATGGCTTTATTGAAAAGATTCACCAATCTATGATCGAAGTGTGTTCAACTAGCCAAGCTCTTCAAGTCGCGGCAGAGAACGTATCTCAGAAGGCACACCTAACTCACGACAACAGCCAAGAGCAGCGAGACCAAACGGTTCAGGTTGTGACGGCAATAAACCAAATGGGTATGACGATTGCAGAAATCGCGTCAAATGCAGCGACAGCCGCAGAGACAGCGAACTATGCTTCTGAAAATACCGAGGTAGGTCGCAAGGTTGTCAACAAAGCGAAAGATGCGATTAGCCGTCTTGCACAAGATATCGAAACTACAGGACAAGTGATTGAGCAGCTCGCCTCAACCACTCAAGATATTGGCTCTATCCTAGGTGTTATTCGTGATATCTCTGAGCAAACGAACCTACTGGCCCTTAATGCGGCGATTGAAGCAGCGCGCGCGGGTGAACAAGGTCGTGGTTTTGCAGTTGTTGCTGATGAGGTTCGAAACCTAGCAAGCCGTACAGCAGACTCAACGGAAGAAATCCAACGCATGATCAACCAGCTTCAAAGCGATGCACAAGATGCGGTTAATGCAATGAATGTGGGTAAAGAAGTGACCTTCGAAGGGGTAACGGCCTCTGATGAAGCGGTAGAGGTGTTAGGCGGTATCTCAGACCGAATCTTAGATATCACTGACCGTAATACTCAGGTAGCGACAGCGACAGAAGAGCAATCCACGGTTGTGCATACCATCAACCAGAACATTGAAGAGATCAACTCGATCAACGAGGTGACGACAGGCACTGCTGAGCAATTAGCGGATGCAAGTCAGGAGCTGAAAGCGCTCTCTTCTCGACTGGATACCATGGTTGGTAGCTTTAAGCTTTAAGCGCGGTAGGCACAAGCGCTAGCACTCAATGGGATTAATGAGTAAACTTGCACTAGTTTCACTATTTTTAGGTAAGTAACATGAGTGATTTTGAGAAAGAACTGGAAGCAATGGTTGCTGAGACGGCAGATGAGCCTGAAGTAGCACTTCCTTCAATTGAAGAGCAGAAAGCAATCGTTGCTGAGTTCAAAAAACTAGAAGCTGAAGGCAAATTGACTCCAGAAGTATTGGAAGCTCACTTCGGTCAGTTCAATAAAAAGAACGACAAGCCAATTCATTAAGTTTGAAAAAGCATGAATTACGACAAAAGCGAAGCTTAAATGGCTTCGCTTTTTTGTATTCTAGTTCTTTAGTTTATGAATAGTGAAGAATATTAAAAAAGTATTGTATATCAATTGTTTAGTGGAAAGTGCTAAATCTTTTCATACTTGACTTTTCGTCGTTAGTCAACAAATCTAGACTAAATTATAAACAGTCTCAGACAATACAAGGTTCACGATGAACATGGCTAGCGAACAGGCAATAGGCGACCAAGACACACACGTTATTCTTATCACAGAGGATAGTATGCAATCTTCACTTTTGCGTGATGTATTGCAATCAGCTTTGGGAATACAGGTTCTTATTGTCACTCCTGCGATGTTCGAAAGTCATAACCCGGTATTTGATGAAGAGGAGATCCAATATCTGCTGGTGGATGTTGGTGTGTTTGATGAACAATGGCTAGATGCCTACAGCGACTTTAAAGCGCTGCATTACTTTGACGTGGATGAGATCTTGCTTAACTGCGATCCGAAAGTAACCTATGCAGAACTCTGGATCTGGCGTTCATTAGTCGGGGTTTTCTACGCTTCAGACGATATTACTGTATTGAAATGCGGCATCGAAAAGATCATTGCTGGGGAGATGTGGCTAAGCAGAAAGGTGGCTCAAGACTACATTCTTGCTCTGAGGCAGCAAACTAAACCGGTCTGCTCGCCCACTAATGCCAAACTCACCAAGCGAGAGTATCAAATCATTTCCTTGCTCTCTGATGGTGCATCTAACTGTCAAATCGCTTCAGCACTGACCGTGAGTGAGAATACCGTAAAAACACATCTCCATAACATTTTCAAAAAGATCAAAGCAAAAAATCGCGTACAAGCGTTATTGTGGGCGAAAGACCATCTTAATGCGCCGATCCCGCCAAAATATAATTAACAAATAGCTTACAACCTCTGGTTTTATTTGCTTGGTTATACTAATATTACCAAGCACTACATTAACTATATCTAATGTTTATACCTCACTAATAGTGGGTGATAATACATGTCTAATTTTCTCACTTCTGAAACATATAACGTATTCCTATTCGTTATTAAATATCATCTATTGAAATAATTAATACCATTTGGGTAGTCTATAAACTCTTAGGTTAGTTTATTACCTTGCTGTTTTAATCTTTTTTCTAACCTTATATTTTTTCGATTAGGGATAAATGAGATATTAATTATGGAAAGTCAGGTTGTCTTAAATAACATAAAGCTAATTACGAAACATAACTTACAAAGTGAAAATTTTAGAGAGATGTTGGAGTCGAAAACAGGCTTAAACATCTCTATCATCGACCCAGACCTAGTTGTGAACAAGCAGCTGGCGTTTACTTCCCCATCAATGCTGATCATCGACTTCTCGAGCTGCCATCAACTTGATGAGTTTGCTGAGTGTCTTAAGGAGGCTGATGCTGTCTGTACTACTGTTCTTCTCAATGTCATGAAAGACATGAGTGTAGAAGAGGTGGTTCAATGGCCTGCTTTAAGAGGTATCTTTGATTCTAAAGACAGTATTGATCATGTTTGTGACGGTTTACTTGCGATTTCTAAAGGTGAAAATTGGCTTCCACGTGGACTAATTAATGCTTTAATCAGCTATTACGAAGACAAAGTACCAAAAGAAAATGACGATGTTGAGATCAACGCTGAATTAACTCGACGAGAATTAGAAATACTTCAATCCTTAAAAACGGGTGGTTCTAATATTGAAATAGCGGACAGTTTATTTATTAGTGAGCACACAATAAAGTCACACTTATATAATATTTTTAAGAAGATTGAAGTAAAAAATAGGATGCAAGCAACGGCTTGGGCGAGAAAATACTTAGCGTGAAGTTAAGTTTATTTAGTTCTTATTTAATACTTTTTAAAGCGTAAGGAGTGATATATGAAACATCCATTTCTTACGCTTTTTACGATAAAAGACGAGTGTCTAATTAACGATCACCTCAATACCCATAGATTTAAGGTGAGCGATATCTTCATTGGGAGCAGACTCATCGGTTAACACCATAGAAATAGCTCGAGGTTGCCCAATACTTGATGGATAAATTTGACCAAATTTACTTGAATCGGTCAGTACGATGTTACGTCTTTTTTTGTTCAAGATGGTTTCGGCGATCTCAGCTCGCATCATATCGCGGCTCGTGAATCCAGTATCCTGATGGTAGCCATCAATACCGATAAATGCGGTGCTAAAATGGATATTCTCAATGCATAGCTTAGTGAGTGGCCCAACAAGGCTTTCACCTTGGTGCTGATAGACACCACCTAAAAGAATGATATTAGCCGACGAGCTTCGGAGTAGGTGGGCGATGTATGCAGACGGTGTGATAATGGTGACGTCTCCACGCTCGGCTAATGTGCGAGCCAGCAACGCATTGGCACTGCCACCTTCAATGAGCACCGTTTCGTTTGGTGCGACGAGATCTGCGGCCTTACTTGCCAATGATTGCTTGATGTCAAAACGAACTTCTAAGCGAGAATCAATATTGTCGCTTTCTAATGCGATAGCTGCGCCATGAACACGCTTAAGGTAGCCTTCGGTTTCAAGGAAGTTGAGATCCTGACGAATCGTCACTCCAGATACCCCAATGATGTCAGACAGCTCAGTGACCTGAATGCGTTTATGTTGATTAACCAGTTGGACTATTTCGTTCTGTCTTGAGTTCACGCGCTTACCTCGAATCTTCTGATGGTAAGTATTCTAGTGGTTTTGGCTTTCATTTGAAATCCATACGAAAGTAAAAACCGTTCAAAAGTAAAGGCCCTACGAACGTGAATAAACCGTTATGTGACATCTTGAGTTGGTTTAAGCTCTTCATGACTTTGTTGCAGTGACTCCTCAACCACTTCTGCGACCTCAGCAACATGCTCTGGTGCACTCTCAGCGACCGCTAAGATGAACTCCTCCATGTTTTCCGTCACTTCATCATCGTCCCTATCGGCAAGTCGCTGAGCCTGGTTGCTCGCAACGGCAGAGCTCGCAAGTTCTTGCCCTAGTTCAACCAGTTTCTCTGGGTTGTGTTCTGCAAGAGGTTCAATGACGGTCTTAGCCGGGTCGTCGAGAGAGTCGGAGATCGCCGCGAGGATGGTCATCGCGTTTTCTGGCTCTTTCTCAATCAGCCAGCTCACCAGTTCATCAATCTGATCACCTTCCGTTTCGGAGATACGTTTGGCGATCGAAATGGCAAGATCAGAATTCGTTACCGTTAATGCCCGGAATAGGGTAACGGTATCGATACTGTCGATCTGGCTTGCGCGCTCGGCTATGGATGCGATCCATTCTGGATTGTTACTTGCCAAGCTGCGAATAAAGCTGATCGCATTATTCGGGTGCTGTTTCGCCAGCTCTTCGACTTTTTCTACCGTCTCTTCAACATAGAGCGAGTGCTCTTGATATTCGGTTCGTGGATCCAGTTCACTATAGATAGAGGCGGGAGCCTGAACGATGAACTCTTCTTGTTCTTCGACAGGAATAGGTTTACGCATTGCCATGCGGTGGATGGTAAACATCACCAATATCAGCTCAACGACAATCATAAAGATGAACAAGGAATCACTGTCGGTCCTTTGCATTAAGATCGACGCTGAATAAGGACCAATAATGGAACCAAAGGCGTAGATGCAGAGTAGGCCAGATAGAACCGGGACTAGCTGTGCTTTTTGCGCTCTATCGAACGTTTCTGAGATGCTCAGTGGGTATAAACAGGCAATAAACCCCATGGTGAGCGCAACTAGGATATAAGGCGCGAACTCCCACTGGTACTCAATGCTCACTGGCAATGAGAAGCTGACGATAGCCAGAACAAAGCAGCTGGCGAGAATCACCTTCCGGCGCTCAAATCTATCCGATAAGTAGCCCATGGGCAGTTGGAGCAAAATACCGCCGGCTGTGGCCGCACCCATGAATAGAGAGAGCTGAAAGCCAGTAATCCCAACACTTTCAGAATAGACGGGCAACATATTGGCAATGGTCGAATAAAGAATGCCACAGATAAAACAGGTCACGACGCCAAGCGGAGATAAGATATAGATATCTTTTAGCGAGATAGAGCCGGTTTGTTCAATCTTCGGCTCATAAGAAGAGACGAAAACGACCGGAGTTACGGAAATACTGAATAGCACGCCACAAATCACAAACAATGTGGTTTCGGTCGGCGGCGCGAGTGCGAGTCCGAATTGTCCAAGCGTAATAGCACTGAGGATCACCACTTGGTTGAACGCCAAGATTTTACCGCGGTTGGTTTCCGTTGAAACGCTGTTGAACCAAGTATCGAGGGTTGCGGTCGCACAGGCTATGCAAAATCCCATCACGGCTCGCATCAATGACCACAACACAATATCCGTGTGTGTGCCCATGACCAAGATAGCGGTTGCCCCCAAGCTACCACACATGGCAAAGGTACGAACCAAGCCAATCTGCCGCAGTACTTTCTTACCGATAATTGCGCCGAGCAAGAAGCCGACAGAATACATGGATAGAACAAAACCGATCGATTGAACGCTAACATTGTCAGCAGACAGCTTTACTGGCAGCAACAGACCACTTAAACCGTGGCTACTCATGAGTAGAAACGAGCTTATAAAAAGTAGAGTCAGTGGTCTGAGTGTTGCCGTTACATTCATAAGCGCCAGTCCTTGGCTAAAGCGGATGAGTGAGAGTTTTCCTAACGGCTTTCCTTTATAACCTATTTTCTTAACTTTTGCATAACATTGGTCTTGGTCAATACGAAGTTTTATAGATAAGTTCATGAAAGTCTTAGTTCAGTTGCCTATCCTAACCATGCTTATTTCAGTTAATGACTACTTCAGATAAAGGTATATATGGTCTTATTAATGTAATTACAGAGGTAATTTAATGTATCTAAAATCTATTGATAACTTAAGAGGTGTTGCAATGATTGCAATAGTATCTTGTCACCTATTTAACTTCGGACTCATTGATAACGACTGGATTACACTCTATATAAAAAACACGTTAATAGGTACTTCTTCACTCTATGTTTTTATATCTGGATTTATGTTTTATCATGTTTTCTATAAGAGTTTTAATTATCATGTTTTTCTTTCAAAGAAATTGATATCTATTGTGATTCCATATTTTTTCTTGGCATCACTAGCAATTTTATTGTTGTGGCTTTTTAAGATGGGATATTTTACACCAATGGATCTAATGAAGGACCCTAATGAAGCATATCGTGACGGTAACATTTTCTCACCTAATGACAACGCGTTAACCACAATAATTAAGTACTACATTAGTGGCAGAATGATGACGGCCTATTGGTACATTCCCTTCGCTGTTATACTTTTTCTAAGTGCCCCTTTACATATGAGGTATATTCATATGTCATTACGCAACCAAGTTGTTATTCTAATAGCGTTTTCTTTTCTTGCTACTTTCTGTCATCGTCCTGTATCTGTAACCAATCCTTTGCATTCATATATATTTTATACGCCTTTTTATCTTTACGGAATATTATTATCTATGTATAGAGAGCAAGTGTTGAAATATATTGGTGAAAGATTAATTTTGATAGCTACCATTTCTTTTGCATTACTATCATTACAAGTATATTTTGGAGATGTTGGAAATTATACAAAACCATTTTTCAAGTATGAGGGTGCTGATCTTCAATTTTTACAGAAGCTGTTTTTAATAGCAATTGTTTTTTATTTATTTGAAAAGTTACCATTTGAAAGCAAAATAGTTTCATCTCTGTCAAAGTATAGTTTCTCTATATACTTAATCCATCCTTGGGTGGTGCTAGTTTTATATTCTGTTGGTAATCGATATGGCTATATGGTAAATGATAAGTTGCAAGTTAAAAGCATATTGGTTTTTATTAGTATGGTTATACTTGTTCTCTCATGTTCCATAGTCATAACAAAATGTTTCAAGTGGATTATGAGAGGTAGTAACCGAACCAGATATATCACTGGTTACTGAAATCCACTACAGGTCTTAAACGTAACTGTGATTGTTACACTCAAAACTTTTGCATAACAAACATCTGATAGCCAAACTCCCCGAGGTGCTGTTCGTAAAGCTCGACTTCCGTAATGATGTCTTTTATCGCCTGAGATTGGGGTTTTTCTTGTAGAAGTTCCAGTGCTCTCACTTTGAGTGGTTGGTAATAGTTCTTCCAGGCTTCTGTTGTGAGAGTGAAGTCTGCAATCAACTGGTATTTGGCTTGTCCAATCTGTTCCCGGCGAGTGTTGACCGTTTGCATATCTGGGTACTCACTGGCGAAGAAAACCTTCACCTTGTCTGATGGTTTATCGGTGAGCCAAACCAAATCACTCAGCATCAAGTACCCGTCTGTTGAGATCACCTGGCGCCACTCTTTTAGCGCGTTGGTGACGCCCATGATGTAAGCTGAGCCTTCTGCCCACGCAAGATCAAACTTCTCATCCGTAAAAGGCAACTCGGTCATGCTTGCCGCGACAGACGTTAAGCGGTCTGCTAACTCGAGTTCTCCGAAGCGCTGTTCGAGTCGGTCTAGCGCACTTTGTTCATTATCCACCACAGTAATGTGAGCATCTGTGTTGCTTGCGAGCACAGTCGTTGCTAAGCCTTTTCCGCAGCCAATCTCAAGGATTTGATGAGGGTGAGAGGGTACTGCTTTTAAGGCATTGAGCGTTTCTTCTGAACTACCCGGTCCCCAACGGTCGAGCGTTTCAAATACCTGCATAAAGTCGGACATATAAGCGTCGTGTTGATTCATATCTTTTGATAACCATTTCAGTCTTAATGCTTCTTTTTCTTCGAAGCCTTGTTTAACGAGCCACTCGATATGGGCATCGGGAGCGACTTGACTTGCACTTTCGTGCCAAGCCTTGCTATCGCCTTCACCTAGCATTGCGGCGAGCAAATTTCTCGCTCGTTGCTTCTGTTCAATCTCTTCATCTAATGACTTAAGGCGCTGGCTAAGCAGTTCCCGGTCGATCTCAGCTTCTAGGCAGGCTTTACACTCTTTAAGTGTGAGTCCCGCTGATTGCAGTTGTTGTAAAAGTCGCACGCGCTGAACATCTTTATCACTGTAGGTTCGATAGCCGTTGGCGAATCGAGTTCCGGTAATGAGGTTCAGTTTCTCGTAATAAAGTAGAGCTGTACGAGATAAACCGACTTGCTCGGCAAGTTCAGAGATCTTATAGGTAGCCGCCATAGTGATGCCTTATCAAATTAGATACCGACAATAAACTGTAAAGTAATAGACAGGTCAATAAGTAAATTATTGCTCTCGTCCTACTTTAATAAAGTTTCATTCTATATTTTTGTTTTTAAAGGGTAAAAATTGGATTTATGAAACCTAATTTCAAATCCCTATTAATTCTGTGCCAACCTGCTAACTATTAAAAACTGCTAATCTTATTCAAAAAAGCGCGTGGTAGTATCGCCTTATAATGAGAGCGATAGACTCTAAACCCATAAAAACAATAGCGTGATAAAAGGTGCACACCGAATGACTAAGCAATTTGAAACACCCTATTTTGCAGATTGGCCAAAGATTGATTCAGCGATTAAAAAAGATGAAAAAATAGAAGCTGAGGTTCAATCCATCCTTAACCAAATGACTCTGGAAGAGAAAATCGGCCAGATGATTCAACCAAACCTGCGTGATGTGACACCAGAAGAGGTCACGAAATACAAACTCGGTTCGATTCTTAATGGTGGTGGAGCGTGGCCCAATGAAGATAAACATGCATCGGCACAAGATTGGGCAGATAAAGCGGATGAGTTTTGGTTAGCAACCGAGGCGGTGTTTGCTGACCGTCCATTCCGTATCCCTTTCATGTGGGCGACAGATGCCGTGCACGGTCACAACAATGTGTTTGGTGCAACCGTCTTCCCACACAATATTGGCCTTGGCTGTGCTCGCGACCCTGAACTTATTCACCGTATCGGTCAGGTTACCGCGCGCGAAATCGTCGCGACCGGTCTAGATTGGACGTTTGCACCAACCGTAGCGACACCTCGTGACTTGCGTTGGGGTCGTGTCTACGAAGGCTATTCAGAAGATCCAGAAATCACCTTTGCTTATGCAGCGCAAATGGTGGATGGACTGCAAGGTAGTGCAGAACAACTTAAAGGCGATGAGCACGTTATTTCGAATGTAAAACACTGGGTAGGTGATGGTGGTACTCGCACCGGTATCGACCGTGGTGTGAATGGTTACAGTGAAGAGCTCATGCGTAACATTCACGCAATGGGTTACTTCAGTGGCCTACAGGCGGGGGCTCAGGTGGTCATGTCATCTTTCAATAGCTGGGAAAACGAAGCGAACTATGACTTTGATAAGAAAAGCGGTCAGATACTAGCTGAGGGCGAAGAATACAACTTTAAGATCCATGGTAGTAAATACCTGCTTACCGACGTACTGAAAGGCAAGATGGGCTTTGATGGCCTGATTGTTACTGATTGGCATGGTCATTCAGAAGTGAACAAATGTACCGACTACAATGCCAACTACTCAATTAATGCGGGTAATGACGTACTCATGGTTCCTGTTCGTGAGCACTGGGTAGAGGTTTACCATAATGCCCTTGAAGGTGTGAAGAGTGGTGAAATTGAGATGTCGCGTATCGATGATGCAGTGACTCGTATCCTTCGCGTGAAGATGCGTGCTGGCCTATGGAACAAACCACAGCCAACCAAGCGCCGTTTTGCTGGTCAGCAAGATGAGCTGGGAGCAGCTTCGCACCGAGAATTGGCGAGAGAAGCGGTTCGTAAATCTTTGGTTCTATTGAAAAACAAAGATGAAACTCTGCCTCTAAGCCGAAACCAAAAAGTGATTCTAACCGGTAGCGCTGCCGATGACCTCCAAAAGCAGTCGGGAGGCTGGAACCTAACATGGCAAGGGGATGAAAATACCCTTGATGATTTCCCGGGTGCAACAACCGTTCGCATGGCGCTAACCGAAGAGCTTGGATCTGAAAACGTTCAGTATGACCCGAATCTAGAGGGCGAGCTAAATGCGGGTGATGTAGCTGTTGTGGTGTTTGGTGAAGACCCTTATGCGGAGATGATGGGTGACATCAAAGCGTGGCAATCTCTGGAGTTTGGTTCACTAAAACGCAGTTACCGTGCTGATGTGAATCGCATCAAGACCCTGCATGAGAAAGGTGTGAAGGTGATCAGCATCTTCTTTAGCGGCCGACCTCTGTACGTTAATGAAGAAGTCGCTAAGTCAGATGCGTTTATTGCCGCATTCCTACCAGGAAGTGAAGGCAAAGGCATTACAGATGTGCTATTGCAAAATGCAGATGGTGAGGTCAATTATGACTTCCAGGGCACGCTTTCATACAGCTGGCCGAATAAGAAACGCAGTGCGACAGTCAGCCGTATTCCAGCACATATTCCAAATTACCAGTTTGCCGATAACGAGCAAGATCCTAATGGCGAGCATGCACCGTTGTTTGACTATGGCTATGGCCTCAATTACAGCGATAACAAACAGAGCGCAGATTTAGATAACATTGAGCTTGATTCAGATGGAGTCAGTGAGTCTGGAAGTGCAACGGAAGCCACTCATATTTATGGTGTACGCTCTACGATTGGCGACTACCAGCTGAAAGTGGCGGATCGAATCCATTGGATTGGATCAGATGTGTCGCGTAACAACCCGATGTCATTAGCGGGTGTAGATACCAAGCCATACAACTATCAGCAGCAACAAGATGCGGTCGAAGGTTTCTTCAAAGGAGACTTTGGGGCGCTGTATATCCAAACCGGTGACGGCAGTGTAGAAGACCTATCGGCTTATCAAACGGGTGTGCTGAGCTTTGAGGTGAAAGTAGTGGAAGCACCAACTAAGCCTGTGCTGGTTGCATTGCAGAAATGGACCAAGAACGAAGTGCCTGAAGACGTTGCCTTCATCGATGTGACGGAGCAGTTTAAAGTGTCGGATGAGTTCACCAAGATAACGATTTCATTTAGCCAGTTCACTGAACAGGGCGTTGATTTACGTTATCTAGATACGCCGTTCATGCTACTCACTGAGGGTGAGGCTAGGTTTGTGCTAGCCAATATTTGTTGGGATGTTAAAGCGGACTAATATACAACGATAGTGAAATGAAAAGAGCAGGTAGCGACAGGACCTGCTCTTTGTTTTTTGTGGATTCTTTTTAGACTATTGATTTACACGATGAAGTGTTCGAGCAGCTCTTGCTGTCTTTTCACTTGTTTCACCTGCTCACTCACACCTAAGCTTGTATTGTTAGCGATATCGGCAACCTGCTTACTTAAATCATTGATCTGCAGAGTATTGGTATTGATCTCTTTGGTTACCGAACTTTGCTCTTCCGCCGCCGCCGCGATTTGTGCACTCAGCTCTGATAGCTGAGCAATCTTCTCTTGAGTTTTTAAGATTGACTGGTTCGCTTCTACTGAGCTTTGAACTGCCGTATCCACGTTATGTTTACTCTGTGACATTGAGTTTGCCAACGAGTTGGCGCTTAGCTTCAAACGCTCAATCATGGTGTGGATCTCTGTGGTTGCTGATTGCGTGCGTTTAGCAAGCGTTCGCACCTCATCAGCAACGACAGCAAAGCCTTTGCCAGCACTGCCTGCTCGCGCCGCTTCAATCGCGGCATTGAGAGCAAGTAGGTTAGTTTGGTCAGCGATACTGTTGATCACCTCAACAATATGGCCGATGTTATCGGTGGCCGTTTTCAGCTCCTCAACCTCAGAAACTGTCGTTTTAATATTGTTTGATACTCGAGCAATATGCTGATTGGTGCTCAAAACAACGGTTGAGCTCGTTTCGCTGATCTCATTAGCTGTCTGTGTCAAACTGGCGGCGTTTTCTGCATTGCTCGCAACCTCTTGCGAAGCACTATCCATTTGGCTCATTGCCGCTACAACCAGCTCAACCTGCTCCATTTGTTTGAGTGCTGCCGAGTTTGATTCTTTCGCTTCAATAGCGGTTTTATGTACTTGCTCGCTGACCTGCTCGGTAATCTGTTTAGATTGGCTGATCTGGGATTGAAGATTAGAAACAAATTGATTGAAGCCGCGTGCTAATACAGCAAACTCCTCATCACTGTCAGTGCTCAAGCGTTGAGTTAGGTCACCATTGCCGTTGACGATATCAAACAGAGTTTTTTCCATCTCAACCACTGGCTTGAACAGGTGGCGGATGATCAATAAGAAACACCCCATACCGACGATTAGACCAATTAAGCTTAACCAGATTAGCTGTGCCTTGGCTTTATCTGCTGCGGCATAGGCCAATGTAGTGTCTACCACCGTTCCTACAAACCAGTCACGTCCAGGGACGGGTGCTAAATCGATTATGTATGTATGTTCACCAAAAAATATTTCTTGTCGCCCTTCAATGACTTTTGCATTGGGAATATGGTCGGTAACTGTGGTGCCATTTAACTCTTCTTTTGGGTGCGCAATGATGGTGCCATCGTTAGTCACAACGAAAAGATAGCCTGCTTCGAAGATAGTCACCTTGTTGACGAAGTCACTTAACGGCTGCAATGAAATATCGAATACGGCACTGCCAATAAAGTCCCTTGATGCACTGTGTAGTGGGGATGAGATAGAGATGATCACTGCACCCGTTGAGGAGTCAACATACGGCTTAGTGATGACGGTCTGATTCTCTTTTTTAGATTTGGTATACCAAGGGCGCAGTCTGGCATCGTAGCTTGAATCGGGTACCCAACCATTGTTTGTTAGTAAAGTACCATCGCGCTCATAACCTACCCCAATGGCTTGGAAACCCTCTTTTAACGTAGGGGAGGCGATGACTTCATTAACAAAATCTTGCTGCTCAGCATTGATGTTGATCGAGTCGGAAACGGATTCAACAAGGGCAAGTTTGGCATTAAACTCAGACGCGATAGTGGTGGTTACCGACTTTAATAGCTCATGTATGCTGGAGTTTACTTGATGAGTAATACTGTCGTGAATGGTCGATTGTTGTAGGGCGCCGACACTGGTTACTGTGACAAAAAATAACAGGCTTGATGTAGCCAGGATTTTGGTACTGAATTTCATGAAGTAGGAGTCAGGAACTAGAGATTCAGGTAATGCTAGAGATATGGCCATTTACCGTCATCTTATAAAACATATAATGAGTGCTTATGTTATTCCTAGCTATTTGTTAATTCGGAAGTTTGGCTGTTTTCGTTAAGTCCGAATAAAAATGCCGACGAACTTTCATTCGCCGGCATATACAACATTCTTGATTAAAGCAGTCTAAACAGAGTTACAGATCATGCTCGGTACGTGCAATGATGTCGTCCTGTGCATCTGGAGATAGCGCCGTAAAGAACGCTGAGTAGCCCGCAACACGAACCACTAGGTCACGGTATTGCTCAGGATTCTCTTTTGCGGCCAGTAGCGTGTCGCGAGAGACGATGTTGTACTGTACGTGCCAACCTTTATGGTGGTTAAAGAAGGTGCGAATCAGCATAGATAGCTTAAGCATATCACCCTCAGATGCCACGGCTGCTGGGCTGAGTTTCTGGTTGAGTAGAACGCCCCCCAAGATCTTGTTCGCCTGAATCT
Source organism: Vibrio maerlii (assembly GCF_003415655.1). GTDB lineage: Bacteria > Pseudomonadota > Gammaproteobacteria > Enterobacterales > Vibrionaceae > Vibrio > Vibrio maerlii. The sequence goes on along the minus strand of NZ_QRHC01000002.1, from coordinate 9,009 downwards.
TACCGACAGAGTTGTACACCGCTGTTGGACCAAGGCGGTCAGAGCCAGAGGATGGGCTCGCCCCTTCTGCCAGCGGTGTCGTTGCCTTACGACCGTCTGGTGTTGCCATGGTTGAGGCGCCAAATGGTACGTTTGCTGAGATAGAAGAAGTACCCGCATAGTAACCTCCACCGATTGGACCGCGGCCATGACGCGTATTCACAAAGTTATCTAGCTCTTCGATGTACACTTGGTACGCTTCTGCTAGTAGTGAATCGACAGAGTCATCATCGTTACCAAACTTAGGTGCAAAGTTTAGAATACGTTGGCGAAGCTGCTCTTGTTCTGAAGATTCAAAGTTCTCAGCCAGTGCTTTGGCCAGCTCTGGTTGAGAGATTTGAGCATCGTCGAAAACCATGTGCTTAATCGCTGCAAGGCTGTTACCCAAATTGGCAATACCCACTTGTAGGCCAGAAACCCAATCGTACTTTGCACCACCTTCTTTGACGGTTTTGCCGCGCTCAAGACAGCTGTCTACAAGTGAAGAACAGAAGATATCGTGCGCTTGTTGCTCTAGTACACTATCGACTACCGTATCGATTTCGATAGACTTACGTGTGTAGAAGCGTACTTGGTCTGCCCAAGATTCCATCACTTCATCAAAGTTGTTGAAGTTGCCTTCTGCGAGCGACTTTTCGTGTGGTAGGAATGTCTTGCCTGATGTCGCATCTTCACCTTTATTTAATGCAGCAAGCAGGATACGAGCGAAGTTGATGAAGCTCATACCAGTACAGCGGTAGCCCCATTTGCCCGGAACAGCAGTCTCGATACAACCGATGGATGCGTAGTTATACGCGTCTTCTTTTTCGACACCAAGTTTGATGAATTCAGGGATAACGATCTCATCGTTGTTAAATGCTGGCATACCGAAGCCGCATTTAATCACGTCGATACAGCCCATTAAGAACTCTTGGTTCAGACCTTCATGGTAACGCACACTCAGGTTTGGCTGAGTAGAACGTAGCTGACCACAAGATTCTAGGATCGCCCAAGATAGTGGGTTTACTGCATCTTCTGGCTCGCCATGTTCATTCAGCTTTTGACCACCAATACAGACGTTTTGGTACAGTGGAGAACCTGCCGATGCTTTAGAGTGCGCGCCAGAGCGGATCTTGTTCACCTCTAACAGTTTTAACCAGCAGCTTTGTAGTAGCTCAAGCGCAAAGCCTTTCTTTAGTTTTCCGTTCTCAATATCTGCAACGTAGTATTCGTTTAAGAACTGATCCATACGACCAAACGAAACCGAGTGACCGTTTGATTCAATTTGCAACATCAGTTGAACAAAGTAACTCAGTTGAAGCGCTTGCCAGAAGTTCTTTGGCGCATGGTAAGCCACGTGGCGACAGTTCTCAGCAATTGCTTCTAGCTCTGCTTTACGCTCTTCGCGGGTTTCCGTTAATGCCATTTCAGCTGCAAGGGTAGCGTAGCTTGCCATATGCTGTTGAATAGAAAGTAGAACGATTTCAGTCGCTTTGTAGAACTGCTCTTTCTTCAGACCTTCAAACGTTGACACATCATTGTTTACACGGAACTCACGAACTTCTTCAATCAGACCATTCATGCCAAGAGAAAGGATCTTTTCGTTATCGACGGCAAGGTGAGCATCACCCGAGGTCATGTTGCCTTCTGCTTTGATGATGGTTGTCGCTAGGATCTCCGTTTGTTCATCGGTGAATAGACCGTAGCAGCGATCTTGAACGGTTTTACCACGCCAGTATGGCGTTAGCTGGTGGATATTCTCTTTGTCTTCCGCAGTTACGCCAAAGCCAGCGCCTGGGCGGTCAGCTAGATCATCAATCTCAGCTTCGATCCAACGCACTGTGTACTCAGGAAAGATAGGCGCAGCGCGAAGTTTACTTGCCTGGTTACCTACGATTAGCTCATCGTTTTTAATCCAGATGGTACGAGTCTCAAGGTGCTCTTTTAATGCTAAAGCGCGTTGGATGATTACAGGCTTATCTTCGTTTGCTTGGTAAGCCTTGGTGTATGCCTGTGCACGCTCAGTACAGATAGGTGGAGTAATAATATTAACTAGTTCGTTTTTGTGCGCTTTAATACGCTCAGGTAGGAAATTTAAATCCATGATTAACCTCGTACAGTCACGTTGAGTTCGGTATGTTCACTTGCGTATTGTTGCGCGCGTTCGAGTAGTTCAGGCTTATTCAATGGTTTGTCTGAACATAGGTATGGCATATCAAGTAAACGATATTTGTTGATGCCTAGTGTGTGATAAGGCAGTAAGTGAAGCTCTTTGCAGCTTTCAAGTGAAGCGGCAAAGTCGATAATCTTTTGCAGTTCTTCGTCGGTGTCGTTGAAGCCTGGCACCACGGGTACGCGAATCACGATGCGTTTAGCAATAGGGGCAAGTTTGCGGAAGTTTTCTTTGATGCGTTTGAGTGAGCCTTTCGCCCAATCTAGGAACTTCTCGTCATCGGTGTGCTTTAAGTCTGTTAACCAGCAATCAATGTATGGCGCTGCTTTCTCGATATTCTTCCATGGCACATGCATACAGCTTTCAATCGCCGTTGAAACCTCGTTTTGTTGCAGCTTTTCAGCAATATCGGCAACCAGTTGCGGCTGCATTAGTGGCTCACCACCAGAGAAGGTTACGCCGCCCTGGCTCTGATCGTAGAAAGGTTTGTCTTTCATTAAGGTGTCGAACAAAGTGTCGACTTGGGCTTCTTCCCCAACCACGCTCAGTGCCTGAGTCGGGCATACATCTCGTAGTGCAATGATTTGATCTTCAGAGATGGCTTTACGGTTGACGATGATCTTATTGCTCGCAAGTTCACGCTCAATACCTTCGCAGGCATCACTACACAGCTGGCAGTCTTCAAGGCAGCTGCGCTCATCAAACAGAAGAGAATGTTTTTCACTGCGACTCTCTGGGTTCTGGCACCAAGGACACGCAAGGCTACATCCCTTAAGAAAGAGGATAGAGCGAATACCGTCGCCATCATGGGTTGAGAATCGTTGAATGTTGAAATACATATCGCTTACCTGTTCTTTTGTTAAGTAAGTGCTGTCTTAAACCAGATCTTTAAACTTTCATTTAAAAACCACACTTGCTTTCGTTAATTGAAATTATGTTGCTTTCAAATGAAATTTCAATTGATCTAAATCAAGAGGTGGGCAGGTAGTCAGATCTATAGTGAGCTCAACCTAACGTACTTCACAGAATCTAATTGAGATGTCACATCATGAGTGGTGTGGAAAGAAGAGAGAAACAAGATGATTGAACTATATCTAGACACAGCAGACGTAGCAGAGACGAAACGCTTTAACCAATGCCTTCCACTTAAAGGTGTTACGACTAACCCAAGTATTCTTGCGAAATCGAAGCAGGGTTTAAATGAAACACTTAAGGGCATGCAAGAAGCACTGGGCGGCACTCCACGTTTTCACGCTCAAGTCGTGAGTTCAACAGTAGAAGGCATGCTAGAAGAAGCGCGTCAAATCAATGAATTGCCATACGATATGGTGGTAAAAGTGCCAGCGACGGAAACCGGTCTTGCTGCCATTAAGCGAATGAAAGCGGAAGGCATTCAGGTTTTGGCTACCGCTATCTACTCTGCGCAACAAGGTTTCTTGGCTGCGTTATGTGGCGCAGACTATTTAGCACCTTACGTAAACCGCATCGATGCAATGAACGGTAACGGTGTCGAAGTAGTCGCTGATCTTCAGTTGCTATTGGATCAAAACCAACTCCCAGCAAAAATCCTTGCCGCGAGCTTTAAAAACACCCAACAAGCGATGGAAGTGATGAAGTTGGGTATTGAGGCAATCACGCTACCAACCGACGTTGCAGCAGCGATGTTTGCTCACCCAGCGGTTGCACCAGCGGTTGCTCAGTTCGATGCGGATTGGAAAGCAGCGTTTGGTGATAAGCTTTCATTTGAAAGCTAAACTAAAAGCTATTAAATTGTCTCGTCCTAAAATACGCTAACCGAGCCCTCATCGTTGTAATGAGGGCTCTTTTGTTCTTGTTTGTTAGGTTAATGTAACCAAAAAGTTTCCGTATGATGGTTTTGTTGACAGCATTCCATATAAAACTGTGTCACAATGCTTATGAAACAGGATGATGTCTTGTCACCTAGGTAGTTTTACAAGCAGGAAGCATTGGAGCAGATGGATATTTTGATTGAGCTTGAGTTAGCACTGCATAAATATGAAGTGCGACAAAACATGGAGGAAGTCGCTCGCCTCATCCACCCGAACTTTCGTGAGATTGGCGTATCGGGTAAGAGTTACGACTTTGATTCCACCATCGCAATGATGAAGGCTGAAAAGCCTTCCCCAGGTTATATCCATGCACAAGAATTTGAAGTGTTCGAGCTTCAGCCTTTAGTCTATCTTGTGCTCTACAAAACCGTTTGGGTCTCTTATTCCAAAAAAGTCAGTAATTACTCCAAGCGCTCCTCAATCTGGACGCTTACCGATGACCTCTGGCAAATGACCTACCATCAAGGTACAACGTGCCAAGAGTTCACTCTACTCAAGACGCATGTACCGGCAAGAGCTGAAGTAACAGAAGCAGTGTAATTGACCATTTTTAAATCAGTCACTTTCACTGAAAATACTTAACGAACTATTGCTTTTTTATATGTACTGGTCTTTTTTGGTGTAGATGCTAGATAATTGGTAGGTTGCGTTAACAAGCTTATAATATTTAAAAAGAAAATTGTTTCAAAATCTTGCTAATCGTAAGAGTTCTGACATATTTAAAGTATACGTCTTTTGGAAGGTATAATTAATGAACAAATATTGTTGGGCTTTAGGCTTAGGTCTGCTTTCGATGAATGCTCATGCGCATAAGTTTGAAGTGTCAGTAGAAGCATTAGAGGGGACTTATGTGGGGGAGTCCACCTACTATTACGATACACCCTATAGCGACTTACCTGGTTTCTACCACTAGGAGAACAGCCTCGAATATGGTATTCATATTAAATATATTTACGAACTAGAAGATTGGGATATTTTTGCCAAATATGGCCTTGGAACTTCAGACCTTCGTAATTCTCGAACAGGTGAAGCAGGTGTACGCTATCGTTTGAATGAAAAACATTGGTTCACTGCCAAATTTAAGGGTCAGTATGTAAAAGAAGAGTACGAAATAGATGCACGTGTAATAGACCCAGAACACCAAAATACTATTACTAACGGTGAATGGGGAGAATGGGTATTACTTCGTTATCGCTACAACATGCCAGATCTCCTTCCTTTCCCAATTTATATCGCGGCTGAAGGGGTAGTTGAAGACAATGATACAACGTTAATGGAAGACGATTTCTCCATTGCTGTTGGCTTCACTTATGACAAATATTTCGGTGAGATCAAAGCGGGTGAGGACTTAATTGGACTTTCGCTTGGTCTCAGCTTTGATATGTAACTTTTACTCGCTATAAAAGCGTTCAAACGTCAGTGTTTTCACTGACGTTTTTTATTGCAGCTAATCTTTGTTTACACGTGCTCTTGTCATAAAAGTGTGACGTTAACCCGTTCTTAACCCCGCTTAACCTATCTTACCCGCAACTTAGTTTCGACTCACAAGTTTGTGGGAGATAGCACCAATGACATTTCGATATTCACTGATCGCTTTGATGATGACTGGCCTTCTAGGTTGTACATCGATGAGCGAAACAGATTTTGCCACTCAAGCCACTAACAGCCAGACACAATCGATTGATCTCTTGATTGAAAAATATCAGCAATCAGAAGCACATGATCTTGAGGTTAGCGCGCAACAATCAAACCAAATCACCGATCTGGTTAATATTCCAGAGCTTGATCAGTACCTGAACTCAGCATTTGAAAACAGCCCGAGTCTGCAACAGAGCATTCTGGCTCTGAAAATTGCTTATGCGCAGGAAGGGATTAGCTTTGCTGACCAGCTTCCAACCGTCAATGCAGGTCTATCAGGTCAATACGCGGAAGACAGCGATGATAGCTACACCGCAGATGTGACGGTGAGTTGGGAGCTGGATTTGTGGCAGCGATTGTCAGATACCACAGCGGCCTCTCAAAAAGACGTTGCTGCAACCCAAGCGAGTCTACAAAACGCAAAAGACCTTTTAGCCGCAAACATTATGCGTGGTTGGTTGGAGATAAGTGTCAATCAACAACTGCTCGAGATTGAGCAGCGTCGCTTAGCTATTCTAGAGAACAACCAAACCTTGGTATTAGAGCGTTACCAAGTCGGCCTTGGTACGCTTGAAGAGCTAGACAACGCGAAAACAAGCACCGCTTCAACGCGAGCGACAGTGGCTCAATATCAAGAAAACCTTGAACAGAGCAAACGAACGCTGTTGTTACTGACCGGTGAATGGAGTGCAGATTCATCGAACATTTCGGTCGCTCAAAGCTTTCCACAAGTACTCAATCCATTAGATTCGATGTCGGTGCAAGACCTGTCAGGTCGCCCAGACTTACAACAAGCCTTTTATAACATCGAAGCTGAAAGTTTAAGAACCGATGCTGCTTACAAGGCGATGTTGCCATCTTTTAGTTTGTCAGCAAGCCTTCAGGACATGGCAGAAACCCCAAGTGAAGCGCTTTTTACCAATCCGCTGTGGAGTGCGTTAGGCTTAATTTCAGCGCCGCTATTTCAAGGTGGTGAGTTAAAAGCCAATGCAGAAATAGCCGAACTGACCACAGAGCAAAGCTACTGGGCATACCAAGAAACACTGCTTAATGCTGTTAACGAAGTTGAGAATGCCATTGGTCAGGAAAGCTCACTTGCAAACCAGCAGCAACATTTAAATGACTCTCTGAGCAGTGCAACCCGCAGTGTAAACAGCTACGAAGAAAAGTACCGTCAAGGCTTAGTAGATATCTTCGATTTGCTAACGGTTCAACAGCAAGCCTACGATGTTGAGGCGCAGCTTGCCAATACCACTTACCAACGACTGCTCAACCGAATTGATTTAGGCCTTGCGCTAGGTCTAGGCGTTAGTGATAACTCAACATCAGAAAACCAAGCGATTGCTCAACAGTAAAGCGAAGTCACCAATTTAGGAAATCAGAACCATGAATAAATCTCTTAAAAAGAACGCCATAACCTTCGCTATTACTGCTGCAGCAGCAGGTTCAATCTTTGCAGTTATTGCTTTTAATGGCAGCCAGATTGCGCAAGCGAATCAAGTCAAGAAAGGCGCACCAGCCGAAGCTGGCCAACAGGTAGAACAAGTACTGCCTCAGGTCGAAGTTCAAAATACTCAAGCAGGCAGCTACCAAGCTCAAGTCGTTGGTTATGGAGAAACCAAACCTCGTTTTGAGTTAGCGTATGCGGCAGAAGTGAGTGGTCGTGTGGAATGGCTATCCGATGCCTTTGAGGCGGGTAAAACTGTTAAGCAAGGCGAGCTTTTAGCAAAGCTAGATGCAACGAGTTATGAACAAGCTGTCGCTTCCGCAGCTTACGATCTTGCTACGGCAAAGCAAGAGCTTTTAGAAGAGCAGCGCCAAGGCGAACAGGCACGCTCAGAATGGCAGCGCTCTGGTTTATCCGGTGAACCAAACTCTCCGCTAGTACTCCGTGAGCCACAACTCGCTAGTGCAAAAGCTAAGCTTGAAAATGCACAAAAAGCCCTAGAAAAAGCACAAAATGATCTAGAAAAAACCGAAATTCGCGCACCCTTTGATGGTGTGGTGGTTAGTCGAGATATTCAGCCAGGTAGCTACCTAAATGCAGGTTCGAATTTGGCGACGCTTTACAGCATTGATCGCATCGAAATCGAGATCCCGCTTTCAGATTCACAATGGTCAAACCTACCAAAGCAATCCAAAAGCGTGGAATGGACAGCAACCATTACAGATAGCACTGGGGCCCACCAGTGGGATGCTGAGATTGAGCGCAGCTACCAATTTGTGGCGCAAGATACACGTCAACGCTCGATTGTATTGGTAGTGGATAACCCATTAGAACAAGCAGAGCCGCTTTTCCCGGGTACTTTTATCCAAGCAACCATCGAAGGCACAGAAGTCGACAACCTTTGGCAGCTACCATCATCGGCACTCTCTCAGCAGGGAGAAATCTGGATGGTGGATGCACAAGGTTTGCTTGCAAAAACCTCGGCAGCGAAAGTCTTTGAGCGCCAGGGTTACATCTATGTCGAGCCGACAGAAGAAGCGGGCAGCACCCAGGTAGTGATGCGTCCACTGAGCAACTTCAAAGTTGGGATGAAGGTGGATGCAAAAACATCGGAACCCTCAAAGGCTATTGCAGTAAACAGCACCAACACCCAATCTGAGGAGGGCTGATATGAGCACTCAAGATACCACTAACAACGCGAGCTACAACAAAGGCATCATCGCGTGGTTCGCACAAAACTCAGTGGCGGCGAACCTATTGATGATCGGCGTGATTTTGGTTGGCCTATTCTCAATCAACAGCCTACGCAAAGAAGCGTTTCCGAGCTTAGAACCAGATATTGTCACTGTGTCTGTTACCTACGACAGTGGTGACCCGATTCAAGCCGAAGAAGGCATTGCGATTAAAATCGAAGAGGCGTTAGAAACGGTTTCTGGAATTAAACACATCACTTCAACCTCAGACTCTACGGGCAGCCACGTTTCGATTGAGAAAGAGAGCAACTACGATCTTGATGTTCTGCTAGATGATGTGAAAACCAAAGTCGATGCGATCAACAACTGGCCTGCGGATGCAGATAATCCGGTCATCGACAAAGCTCGCATGCAAGATCACGCTCTGTGGATTCAGCTTTATGGCGATGCGGATCGTGGCACGTTGCAGGACTTAGCTGAAGATCTGAAATCGGATCTATTAAGTCAAAGCGCCATTCGCGATCTCGAAATCAAAGCTAAGATAGACCCTATGATGTCCGTCGAAGTGAATGAGTCGATGCTGCAAGCTTACGGTTTAACTCTCACGGACGTGTCGGACGCCATTAATGCTGAATCTTCAACCAGTATCTCAACCAGTCTGCGTAATGACGATAAAACGGTTTKTTTTTT
>NZ_QRHC01000001.1 GCF_003415655.1 Vibrio maerlii | reverse complement strand
AGACTTTAAAGCGATTCCTGTTGTCACTACGGCCAATGGTAGTCAGATTACATTGGGCGATGTAGCAACCATTAGCGACACGTTTGAAGAAGATACCTTCAGTTTATCCCGCTATAACCAACAAAACTCGATGGGCATCCAGATCGTGATGGATGAATATAGCGATGTGGTTTCTATCGTTGCACAAGCTGAGCAAGTGGTGGAGAACTGGAAAGCGAGCAACCTACTGCCAGAAGACGTGGAGATTGAAAGCTGGTACGACAAAAGTACGCTAATCAAAGAACGCCTTTCATTGCTGGTGAAAAATGCACTCACAGGTATCGCGCTGGTATTTATCGTTCTGGCTGTTTTTCTAAACATCCGTGTGGCGTTTTGGGTAGCGGCAAGCCTGCCGTTTGTATTCTGCGGTACTCTCTACTTTATGACCGACTCGTTTATGGGCTTAACCATCAATGAGATGACTACCTTCGGCTTTATCATGGCACTCGGTATTGTGGTTGATGATGCGGTGGTGATTGGTGAGAGTATTTACACCACTCGTCGTGAACAAGGGGATTCACTCAAGAGCACCATTATTGGTACGCACAAGGTTGCGGCACCGACTATCTTCGGTGTTCTAACAACGGTTGTGGCTTTTGTCTCGATTGCGATGGTAGAAGGCAAGATGGGGCAAATCTACGCTCAGTTTGCATCGGTGGTTGCGATTTGTTTGATGTTGTCTCTGGTTGAATCTAAGTTGATCCTTCCTTCACACTTGGCACATGTTAACACGCAGCGAGGCGAGAAAAAGGGCATTTGGGGCCACATTCAACAAGGCGCTGAGAGCGGGCTAGATTGGTTCAATCATAAGGTTTACAAGCGCGCGATTAAGCTCGCACTTAATTTCCGTTATGCGGTGGTGCTAGGCTTTATCTCTCTGTTTATCTTAGTGGTCGGCATGCCGATGACAGGCGCAGTGCGTGTGGCTTTCTTCCCGGAGATCGCAGGCGACACCGTGACCGCAGACATTCGTATGTACAACGATACCAGCTTTGGTCAAACGCAAACCAACCTGCTTGTGCTAGAAGAAAATGCGAAAAAAGTGGATGCAAATCTGCGCGCTGAGTTTGGTGGTGATGAACCCGCTATCTCAAGCCTTCAGGTGATTGCAAGTGAAGATAAATCAGGAACCGTCACTATCGAGCTCGATGGTGATGTGATCTATAGCTCGGGTGATTTTGCTGAGCAATGGCTGGCTATGTCGGGTCAAATGGAAGGCGTTAAGAAACTTAAAGTGCTATCCATGAAGGAAATGGTTGATGCGTTTAAAGCGGAGCTAAAATCGAATGACGAAGCACTGCTTACTGAAGCGGCCAATAAACTGAAAGCAGAGCTACAAACCATTGCTGGTGTAAGTGGTATTGATGACAACCTCGATCTCGGTGAGCCACAGTATCGCTTTGAGCTGACAGAGCAAGGCCGAGCGCTGGGAATGGATACGGCAACTCTGTCGAAACAAGTTCTCCAGTCGTTCGGTGGTGACATTGTTCAGCGTTTCCAACGCGGCAAAGATGAAGTAAAAGTGCGTGTTCGCTACCCTGAAGACGCACGTCAAACTCTGGCAGATATCGAGTCATCAAGCGTACGTACATCGGATGGGACGGTCGTACCGTTGACGAGCGTAGCCAATGTGTTCTCTGACTATCAGCAGTCTGAGATCACACGCATCGACAATCAGCGTGCTGTCTACATCACAGCCTCGGTAGACCAAGATAAGATCGCATCGAACGAGTTAGTGACACAGCTACAAAACAGTATTGTGAAGCAGCTCAATGCCGATTACCCAACCGTGAAGATCGACTTTGCAGGTGAAGCCGAGCAACAGAAAGAGTCGACCGATTCAATGCAATCCACGTTTGTACTCGCACTTATCGGCATCTTTGCTCTGCTGGCGATTCCACTAAAATCGTATGTGCAGCCGTTGATTATTATGGTCGCGATTCCATTCGGTATTGTCGGTGCGATTCTCGGCCACTGGTTGAATGACCTAACGCTGAGTATTCTATCGCTTAACGGGATCTTGGCTCTAAGCGGTGTGGTGGTGAACGACAGTTTGTTATTGGTTTCTCGTTTTAACGAGTTAGTGAAAGATAAATCGTTGTCAGTGAAAGAAGCGATTCAGCAAGCATGTACAGGTCGTCTGCGTGCGGTATTACTCACCTCAATCACAACGTTTGCTGGTCTTGCTCCATTGCTGAGTGAAACCTCGATGCAGGCTCAGTTCCTAATTCCTGCAGCGGCGGCTCTGGGCTACGGTATCTTGTTTGCTACCGTGATCACTCTTGTACTTACCCCATCATTGCTGATGATTCAAAATGATGTAAAAGTACTGATTAGCAAAGCAAAAGCGCGAATCTCGGGTCACAGTGACCAACTAGAGTTGGCATAACCAAACGTTTTAGCCCTGCGCCACAATCGCAGGGCTTATTTAATCAAATACGAGCAACAACGCCTTACAGGGGAATCAATCATGGCTGAGAATCTACAACTACTGCTGGTGGAAGATGATATCGACCTCGCCACAGCCATCATTGATTATCTTGAACTGGAAGATATCCAATGTGACCACGCTGCGAATGGTCTGTCTGGCTACAACCTTATCGAGAGTAATCAATACGATGTGGTGGTGCTCGACCTCAACCTACCAAAGATGAATGGCTTAGAAGTGTGCGAGAAGATTCGTTCACAAGGCATTGATGTGCCAATCTTGATGCTTACAGCGCGTGACACGCTTGATGATAAGCTCACAGGCTTTTCCAAAGGTGCAGATGATTACTTAGTAAAACCCTTTGCCATGGAAGAGCTGATAGTTCGTGCGCAGGTGCTTTCTAAACGTCGTAGTGGGCAGGTCAGCAAACTCAAGGTAGAAGACCTTGAATTGGACCTTCAAGAGAAAAGCGCGACTCGAAACGGACAAGTCATCAAACTCTCTCCTATCGGAATTAAGCTCTTAGAGTGTTTGCTGCGGGAAAGCCCCAATATCGTCTCTCGCGACAAGCTTATGCAAAGCGTCTGGGGAGATGAACAGCCAGACAGCAATAGCCTAAAGGTTCATATGTTTAATCTGCGTAAAGCGGTGGATGGTAAGGCTGAAGATAAACTGATCCATACCATCACAGGCCACGGCTTTGCGTTAAAGCGAGAGATCGAATAATGAAGATCAGACCGAGTATCCGACTCTACTTTCTCATCGCTATGCTGGTCACAGGTGTTGGCAGCATCAGTGTCATGACCGTATCCGCGGTTAACTACTTCTTCTCCGGTATGGATATCGCAATGACAGGGTTCCTGCGCTCACAAGCGATGGAAATCCCGTTGGGAGAAAACAATACCCCGAGACAACTCGATGAGCTCACCATCGCCGCCCATTGGGAAGATTTACCGCAAGTCATCCAAGACAACATTGACCGCAACGAATTAGTCCCTAACCAGCTATTGAAGAAGGTGGATGGGATACCGGTTCTATCACCGCCCAAATTTGGTTACTTTGCCATGAAGGTCGAAGATTCAGGTAAGGTGAGATACGTTTCAATCTCTCTGAAGCATATAGATGATAATGGGGACTTGTTCCATGAAGAAGTCCCTCCATTTATGTATATCGTTTTGACCGGAATAGGGGCGATTGTTGTATTTGCCGCGGTATTGCTGTTGGTTCAGAAGAAGATTGCGACGCCAGTTGAGCAGCTAAGAGGTTGGGCTAAAGATTTAGATAAGGAACAACTCACTCAGCCCGTCCCGAATTTTCACTACAGCGAGTTGAACTCACTCGCTGAACTGATTCAATCAAGTCTTCGCTCGGTGCAAGAAAGCCTTGAGCGCGAGCAACGTTTTTTGGGATATGCGAGTCATGAGTTGCGAACACCTATCGCGGTGACACGCACTAATTCAGAGCTGTTACGTAAGATGATAATGAAGGGCATCAGCTCAGAGAAACAACTTGCCGTGCTAGATCGTATCGAGCGCGCCGGCTTTACCATGACCGATCTGACAGAAACCTTACTGTGGCTTAATCGACAAGAGGGAAAGTCCCTACCGAGTAAAACAGTTTGTGTTGGTGAGCTGACAAAACAAGTAGAGTCCGAGCTGCATTATTTGTTGCAAGGCAAGTCGGTAGAGGTAGATGTCAGTATTGATGAGACCGAATTAGTGCTGCCAGAGGGGTTGTGCCGAATCATTATTACCAACCTTATCCGAAATGCATTTCAGCATACTCAAAACGGTGAAGTGGAGATTAATCAAACGGTTAGCAAGCTATCGATTACCAACCGCAACAGCGATACGCACACCAAACAAGACGACCTCGGATTCGGGTTAGGGCTAGAGCTGACACAGCGGCTTATCGCGCAATACGGTTGGTACTATCAAGTCTCACAAGGTGCTGAAGGTTGGAAGGTTGAGGTAGACTTCGTCCAAATCAGTTAATTTGCGCTACCTCACACTTTTTGTACTAGACTAAAAAGGTGACAAAAAGTGTAGTTTGATCCATGCATCATTTTTAGAACCTCTATAAATCTTTCCGATTAGTTGCTATCCATTTATAAAATAAAGAAAAAACGCGCCAATGTAACAGTCTTGTTACATTGGGGTTACGTTTCGTTTCGTTAATTATTTATTCCATGAATAGACTCAGTTGGAGTTAAGTAACATTTGCTTAACATAATCCAATATAAAACATGGAAGATAATAAAAATGAAAACATCGAAAACCCTACTTAGTTTATCTATCGCCACTGGCGTTTCTCTAGCTGCTGCAACGGGCGTCTCTCAAGCGGGTGAAGTGGAAGTACTTCACTGGTGGACATCAGGCGGTGAAGCGAAATCAGTCGCCGTTCTCAAGGACATGATGGAGAAAGACGGCCATACGTGGAAAGACTTCGCGGTTGCTGGTGGTGGCGGTGAGAGTGCGATGACCGTATTGAAGACACGCTCTGCATCGGGTAATGCACCATCGGCGGCACAAATCAAAGGACACGATATCCAAGAGTGGGGCGAACTAGGTTACCTAACGTCGCTAGAGGGCAGTGCTAAGCAAGAAGATTGGGACGGCATTCTTCCATCGGTGGTGACGGACGTAATGAAATACGACGACGAATACGTAGCGGTTCCTGTAAACGTACACCGAGTCAACTGGCTATGGGCAAACCCTGAAGTTCTCGAAAAGTCGGGTACAACCGTACCAACTACCTTGGATGAATTCTTTGCTGCCGCAGAGAAGATTAAAGCTGCAGGATATATTCCATTAGCACACGGTGGCCAACCTTGGCAGGACGCAACGGTATTCGAAGCAGTTGCACTTGAGGTACTTGGTAGTGAAGATTACAACAAAGCCTTTGTCGACCTAGATATGGACGTACTGTCTGGCGACAAGATGGTCGAAGTGTTCACCAAGTTCCAAAAGGTCCATGACTACATCGATTCCAACTCACCTGGGCGTGATTGGAACGTGGCAACCTCGATGGTGATCAGCGGTGAAGCAGCGATGCAGATCATGGGTGACTGGGCGAAAGGTGAGTTCACTGCGGCGGGTAAAGTACCAGGTAAGGATTACGTGTGTGCGCCAGCACCGGGCACCGATGGGCAATTTACCTTCAACATCGATAGCTTTGCATTCTTTAACATCAAGGGTGAAGACAACCAAAAAGCGCAACAAGACCTAGCGAAAACCATCCTAACCAAAGACTTCCAAGAAGTATTCAACCTTAACAAGGGCTCTATCCCTGTACGTTTGGATATGGACATGGCGAAGTTTGACCAATGTGCACTGGATTCAATGGCAACCTTCAAAGCCAGTGCGGACTCAGGCGACCTTGTTCCTTCTATGGCGCATGGCCTATCCACTACAAGTTACGCTCAAGGCGCGATCTACGATGTTGTGACCAACTTCTTCAACGATCCAAAAGCCGATCCAAAACAAGCACCCGCAAAACTGGCTAAAGCAGTCCAGTCGGCGCTCTAACCCTTCTATCAACTCAATAATATGAACGACACTCACTCTCTAAAGTAAGGGTGAGTGTCGAGTATCAAAAAGGATGTTGCTACAAGGAATTATTATGGAGCACGTTTTGACTCATTCCCCCAATAAACCATCACCCGTGGTAAAGAAAAGCTGGGCGGATCGCTTACAAGTGTGGTTGCCTAAAATCGTCTTAGCGCCCACCATGCTTGTGACTGTGGTCTGCATTTACGGCTATATATTCTGGACCGCAGCGCTATCGATGACTAACTCTCGATTCTTACCGAGCTTTAAGTTTGTCGGGCTAGCGCAATACGAAAGGTTGATGGAAAACGACCGCTGGATCACCTCAATTACCAACTTGGGTATCTTTGGTGGCCTGTTTATGCTGATCGCTATCGCGTTAGGCATATTGCTGGCGATCTTCCTCGATCAGAATATTCGCAACGAAGGCGCAATCCGAACCATCTACCTCTACCCAATGGCATTGTCATTCATCGTGACCGGTACAGCATGGAAGTGGATATTAAACCCAGGACTTGGCATCGAAAAATTGATGCAAGATTGGGGTTTTACCAACTTCAAATTTGACTGGCTGGTGAACTCCGAGATGTCGGTGTATACCTTGGTCATTGCTGCACTGTGGCAATCATCAGGCTTTGTGATGGCGATGTTCCTAGCCGGGCTGCGCGGTATCGATTCATCGATCATCAAGGCTGCACAAATTGATGGTGCGAGCTTACCGACTATCTACATGAAGATAATTCTTCCGTGTCTACGTCCGGTGATTTTCAGTGCGGTGATCATCACCTCCCACATCGCGATTAAGAGCTTTGACTTGGTGACCGCAATGACTGCTGGTGGCCCGGGTTACTCTTCCGATCTCCCCGCGCTCTTTATGTATGCGCACTCCTTTACTCGAGGGCAGATAGGTCTTGGCGCCGCAAGTGCGATGATGATGCTCGGTGGGATCTTAGCGATTCTTGTCCCATATCTTTATTCCGAACTTAGGGAGAAGAAGTCATGAGCAGCGTAGTTTCTCAATATAAAGGGTTTAACCTTCCACGACTATTTATCTATGCATCGCTGTTATTTTTCTGCCTTGTGTACTTGATGCCGTTGATCGTCATGGTATTAACCTCAGTGAAAACCTTGCCAGATATCAAAGCGGGCAACCTGATGAGCTTTCCAAACGAGTGGGTCTTTGATGCTTGGTACAAAGCATGGGGAACTGCATGTACTGGGGTGAAATGTGAGGGTGTGAAAGGGTACTTCTGGAACTCCTTCCAAATGGTGATCCCAGCCGTAGCCATCTCAACCCTGCTTGGAGCATTCAATGGTTATGTGGTGACCAAGTGGCAGTTCCGCGGCTCTAACCTGTTCTTCAGCCTATTACTGTTCGGCTGCTTCATACCCTTCCAAGTTGTGCTGCTGCCAATGGCGACCGTACTGGGCAAGTTGGGGTTAGCAAACACGACCGTTGGCTTGGTCATGGTGCACGTCATCTACGGTATGGCCTTTACAACCTTGTTTTTCCGTAACTTCTATATCGGTGTACCGGATGAGCTAATCAAAGCCGCCAAGCTCGATGGGGCAGGGTTCTTTACCATTTTCTTCAAGATCTTATTACCGATCTCCACCCCAATCATCATGGTGACCGTGATCTGGCAGTTCACCGCCATCTGGAATGATTTCCTCTTTGGTGTGGTGTACTCGGGCTCAGACACTCAACCGATCACCGTCGCACTTAACAACCTCGTGAACACCAGTACTGGTGTGAAGGAGTACAACGTCGATATGGCTGCCGCGATCATCGCAGCGCTTCCTACTCTAATTGTGTATGTACTCGCAGGGAAATACTTTGTCCGTGGATTAACGGCAGGGTCAGTAAAAGGATAATTACAATGGCAACTTTAGAACTTAACAATATCCGCAAAACTTACCCGAAAGCGGAACAAGAGACCCTTAAGGGCATAGACATCAGCATCGACTCGGGAGAGTTCTTGATCCTCGTTGGCCCATCGGGCTGTGGAAAATCAACGCTGATGAACACCATTGCAGGGTTAGAGGGCATAAGCTCGGGAGAGATCGTGATCGACGGACGCGATGTCGCCAGTGTCGAGCCGAAAGATCGCGATATCGCCATGGTGTTCCAGTCCTATGCGCTGTATCCCAACATGACGGTACGCGGCAATATCGAGTTTGGCTTGAAGATCAAAAAGATTCCCAAAGACAAGATCGACGCCGAAGTCGAGCGTGTTGCTAAGATGCTGCAAATCGACCACCTGTTAGATCGCAAACCCTCGCAGCTTTCCGGTGGTCAGCGTCAAAGGGTCGCAATGGGGCGAGCACTAGCGCGTCGACCAAAGCTGTATCTGTTCGATGAACCATTATCGAACCTTGATGCTAAGTTACGTGTAGAAATGCGTCATCAAATAAAACGTCTTCATCAGCAGCTCAACACCACCATTGTGTACGTTACCCACGACCAAATCGAAGCGATGACCCTCGCGGATCGAATTGCGGTAATGAAAGATGGCGAGTTGCAGCAACTCGGCACACCTAAAGAGATCTACAACTCACCCAACAACATGTTTGTGGCTGGGTTTATGGGCTCTCCTTCAATGAACTTCATCAAAACCAAGGTGATGATCGATGGTAATGACACGCCGGTAATCAAAGTCAGCACCGAAGAGAGCAGTGAGCAAGATATCAAACTCCCAGAGAGTATGCGTGCTCACGACGGACAAGAGATTGTGGTTGGTCTGCGTCCAGAGCATGTCTGCGACAAACCAAGTGATGATACCTCTGCGAGTACCTTGCTCAACATGAAGCTAGAGGTATTAGAGCCAACAGGGCCGGACACCATCGCAATGATTAAGGTCAACAACCAAGAGGTAGCGTGTCGTCTTTCTCCGGAAAACGACGTAACGGTCGGTGATACCGCACCGCTACACTTTGATCTCTCTAAAGCGGTCTTTTTTGATGCGCAAACCGAGCAGCGAATTATGGTCTAACTAGACAGATCTTAACCAAAGCCGTCTCATGCGAGGCGGCTTTTCTATGCTAGGGCATTTGAATCAAGGTACCTTATTAACCGAATCTGTTTAAAGTTGAAGTAACGATAAATATTTCATGATCGAGCATGAAAAAATAGCGCGATAAAATTGATAAAAATCAATTTTTCCATACACTTCGCCATGCCAACAAAAACAAGAAAGTGATGTCATGAAATTAGAAACTGTCGATTACCAAGCAGACAACGCTGCTGAGCTGTTCGTTCAATCCCTACGTGAAACAGGCTTCGGCGTGCTCAAAAACCACCCAATCCCAAAAGAGCTGGTGGAATCTATCTACGAGAACTGGTACCAATTCTTCACATCAGAGCGCAAAAATGAGTTCGTCTTCAATACAGAAACTCAAGACGGTTACTTCCCACCAAGCGTATCTGAAGTCGCAAAAGGCCACACGGTTAAAGACATTAAAGAGTACTTTCACGTGTATCCTTGGGGTCAAATCCCAGAAGAACTCAAAGAACAGATCTTAGAGTACTACCAACGTGCCAATGACTTCGCTCAAGAGCTACTAGGTTGGGTAGAAGCACACGCACCTGCGGACGTAAAAGAGAAGTTTTCTATTGCACTATCTGAGATGATCAACGGTAGCCAACAAACATTGCTACGTGTGCTTCACTACCCACCAATGACGGGCGAAGAAGAGCCAGGCGCAATCCGCGCAGCAGCACACGAAGACATTAACCTACTCACTGTTCTCCCAGCCGCGAACGAGCCAGGCCTACAAGTGATGAGCAAAGAAGGCGACTGGCTAGACGTACCTTGCGACTTTGGCAATCTCATCATCAATATCGGTGACATGCTTCAAGAAGCATCGGGCGGCTACTTCCCATCAACCACCCACCGAGTGATCAACCCAACCGGCGCAAAACAAGAAACCTCGCGTATTTCACTACCACTCTTTTTGCACCCAAAACCAGAAGTGGTGCTTTCTGATCGCTACACTGCTCACGAGTACCTAATGGAGCGTTTAAGAGAGCTGGGGGTTATCTAACTCACTTTCGACTTAGGGTCAGTGTCGGAGACACGCTTTGCTGCAACAGTAGAACGTCACCAAGTATTAAAGCTGTAAATAAACAGCACTTAGCACGTTAGACTTTCTGTGTATTGGTTGCTCTAAATCATACGGTGAATCTGTCCCTAAGTTTTTATGTCGCTTTGTGTGCTTTGGGCATCGACCTTAAGTTAATAGATCTGCCCCTAAACCTAAGGGGCAAGTAACCTACAGTTTTAAATTTGAAGCCTTAAAAGCCCGTCAAATTGACGTTGCTATTTAAAATAATAGGGTTCTTATGGTCCATCAATTTAAAAATTCCTTCCTCTCAATTTCATTCTCAAAAAGACAATAAATGATGGTCGCTAATTAAGTGTTTGTTATTTAGTGTTTTTATTTTGGGCATACGCTTTGCTCTGTTCGTTATAGACATGGATGAATGGGAGAGCGAACATAATGAGAATACTGACACCCTTAATTGCAGCTGGTTGTTTATTCCCAGGGATGACACTTGCGTTAACGACTTCTGACTTTTATTTCGAATCAGGGGAAGAGAGCTTTAATTATTCTGCCTTGGGCAAACCGAACGATACCTATTCGATTGCGGACTCACTCCCTCAAGACGTTCTGGCTAATGTCTATTCTATGCTCCCCGAGGGAACGTATGTAAATACCGATTTCATTGCTCCGGAGCGCTACTCAAATATTGATATTGATGACGAGCTAAACGGTGCAGAGTTCGCGACGGCTAAAGTGACTTTTTTGAATGAGGGAGCCGGCTATCGTAACGTGCTCGGCTATTTCGTTTATGACACCAACAACCCACCTGAATCTATCCAGGATATATCAGAACATACCATTATTTTTCCAAATACTTCCAAAGCGCCCGATGGGGGAATGGTAGAGGGCGATACCATTGAACTGAGCGCAGAGTTGAGTGCGGGGCAAACTTTGGCTTTTTTCATCATTCCAAATGGTTGGGGCTGGTCTGGCTCATACAATAACATTAGTTCACTTGGCCCTTGGGGTACGCCCCTGTATAGCCACTCACTTTTAAACCCAGAGACAACGTCAAACTTGCGTCGTCACAATGTGGCTTTTCTTGATAGTCAAAATGAATTTTTAGTTTTGGGATTCGAAGATATTGTTCGCCCCGGTGGGGATAACGACTTTAATGATTTGCTGTTCACGGTTGAAATTACCCCTTTCACGGCGATCGACGGTGTGAATACCGATGGTTCGACGGATTCAAAATACGAGCCTTTGGTTCAACAAGACAGCGATATTACGCTGACATCGGTGTATCCAAGTGGTGATAGCTACGCCACCATTGCGTTTGAAGATCGTTGGCCGTTGATGGGGGATTACGATTTTAATGATGTGGTTTGGCGATACCAAATTACTGAACAATTGAATGGGCAGCGCGCAGTGAAAAATATTACTTTTGACTATACCTTACAAGCGATGGGGGCTGGGTATTCAAACGGGTATGGTGTTCACCTTCCTGGTGTTGATTTAGCTAATGTCGCTGATACCACTTTAACAGTGAATGGTGTTCCCGTGGAGCATTCCATTATCAAGCAGGGCGAAGCTGACCTAGTATTGGTTGTTTCGGAAGACTTAAAAGTAGACTTACAAAACGTGGATGAATTATCGGGCGAGTGTAAGTTTTACCGAACGCAGAGTCAGTGTATTGATATTCAAACCCCTGGCGCGCTGCAATATCAGCTTTATGTCGAATTTACTGAGCCAGTGTCTCGGGATACGGTGGGCTACCCTCCTTATGATCCCTTCATTTTCGCGGCACAATACATGTATCACGGGGACTTTACCAGTGAGGCTCCAGGGTTCAGTTGGCAAACTCACCTGAAACAATTCTCTGGTACCAATGGAATGAATGCTGCGTTCTTCAATACTTTTGATGATAAATCCGATGGTTTGGCGTCCTTTACAACGGCCAACAATATGCCTTGGGCGCTCAATATTCGAGACGACTGGAATCATCCAATGGAGCGTGTCGATATCTGTGAAGCCTATTTGGGCTTTGATGACTGGGTGGTATCTAGCGGTGAAAGTCAAAATGAATGGTACAAAACAGGGCAAGTGGGCTCATTCGTCTCTGCGGTCGGTGAGTAAGGAGTTTAATATGAAAGTATCTATATCGATGGTCGGCTTAATCAGTTTTACTGTACTTACCGCCTGTGGAGGTGGAGGTGGAGGGGGAGGTAGTTCATCCTCAACACCAAAAGCATCAGACGTTGATGGTGGAAACTCTAGTGGTGCTGGTGTTACTCCTGCTCGCGCGGAAGATATTGTTGCGGCGCGGGATTTTTCATTCGATGTGGGAGAAACGATTACCTTATCATTGGACTTTTCAGATGCGAATGAAGGGGCGCTTCACTTGTACTACAAGGCCGCTTTTGTCAAAGAGAATGGTGAGGTTATCCCTGATCCTGTTTCAAGAGTAACGACGGTCTACCCGGATTTGACTGATGAGGTAGAGCTAGAGGTGAATGGCAATTGGGAAATGCTGTATGCGCGCTGGGTTCCTATGAATAGCAGTGACTCTGAACAAGTGTGGAGCTTGCAACTAGGTCAGCCGAGTAATAGTTATCACCTTGTTTATTAAAGTGTAAATGAAAGCGTTCTTGCTTGTCATGATTTTCTAGATGGACTGGAAGGGCGCTTGTTTCCTGCAATCATGCCACTGCTGAGTTTTGAATCTCCTCAAGCCTTTGCTGAATCCTGGGTAGTGGCTTCAAGAGAGCCTCAGTCAGAGGCTCTTTTCGTTTTTTGATACTTCCTGTACCCAAAGACCAATATGGTCGTCACAACAAGCATTCTCGGAAATGATGTGAATGGCACGCTAGATGCGATGCCTGAAACACAATGATCGAAACCCAATCTCCCTTATTCCTCCATATAACTATTTCATAGTTTCATATAACAAATTGATTTATGTGTACGTCGTATGCATTATTGACGCAGGAAGAATAGAGTGGTTAAATACACGCCATCAACTGATGAGCAACATGTACCGTAATGGATGACCCGTACTGCTCTAATCGTCTCGATACACCAAGAAGAGTGTTAAGAGAAAAAAGAATCCATTATATAAGGTACGTCTAATCATGAAAAAAGCATTTCTACTGTCAGCTCTTGCTTCTCTAGTAATCTCGAATACTGCAATGGCGTCTAAGCGCGAAGATGTTGCACAATATCGTCTAGATACATACTCACAGGAAGAGTTGTCAAAAGAAGTGCACGGCATGCCTTATGGAGATTTCCTTCAAGGAATCGTAGTCCGCGAACAATTCAGTTCAATCGAAGGCGCACAAATCATCTACACTGGCGGCGAGATGACCATCACTCAAGTATGTGACAGCATCCAAATCGGCAACTGGTGTGTGAACCTACCTGCAACTGCGGCTGGTGTTGTGATTGAACAAGTTCTTGCTGAAGCTGGCTTTGACTTTGTTGGTGGAAATAATGAAGGTAATAACTCATTCTTGCCAGCACCAAGCCCTGGTCAACCAGCTGACGGTATCATTATCGTAGACCCAATCGACCCAGGTTTTGGTATTGATCCAATTGATGTAGGTGAGCCRGAAGATAARYTGATTGACCCAATTGATGTAGGTGAGCCWSAAGATAAGCTGATYGACCCAATTGATGTAGGTGAGCCAGAAGATAARCTGATYGACCCAATTGATGTGGGTGAGCCAGAAGATAAATTGATTGACCCAATTGATGTAGGTGAGCCWSAAGATAAGCTAATTGATCCTCTACCGGGAGATCCAAACTTTAATACACCAGTAATCATTGACCCACGTGAACGTACTCGTGAAGTAGAAGACAAGTACCGTCTAGATAACGGTAATAAAGATGGTAAAGGTTGGGATCTGTTGCATGATATTGCTCGTGACCAACAAATGAAGAATGCAATTTACCGATTCTCTAATGTCGCGAACCATCGTGGTGATATCACTGATTATGCTGATGAAAATCTGGATCAAATCAATGAACGTTTAGTTAAGTTTGGTTTGGAGCCAATTGAGCAAGGTAGTGATGTATATAGCAGCCTGTGGGAAGCATCAATTCGCCAAATCATGAACAAAGTTGATCAACTTTCGACTAAAGAAAAGCTGATGGCGATGGCTGTTATGGATAATATTGGAGTTAAACATTATTCTGATGATTCAAAATGGGGTGAAAGTAAGAGCTTTTTAGATGCTTATATCTCTTATGCTCCTGATGAGAGTGAGTTGAAAAAGCTTTACGAAACACTACCTCGTTTTAATGACAGCGATAAAGTGGGTGATAACTACAAAGACATTGAAGCGTTCTTAGAGTTAACGAACCCTGAGAAAAAAGCAGCGGTAATTACTTATTTACAAGCAGAAAAAGAGCAACGCAAACAAAACGTTAAAGACAACTTGAAAGCTCGTGGTGACAACATTCGTGATATGGATAGCGTGGCTGAACAAGTTAAAGCAATCAATGAAGCATTTGAGCTAGCTGGTATGAATGCATCAATAATGCATGTAAACGGAATGTATATGATTGCTTACGGTGAACAAGGTAATCAAACAAGCGTTGTTATTAACAATAATAATATCGAAGATGTTAAATCTGCGGTAAAAGCGAATGTACAAGGAACAGAAGGCCAAGCTCGCCGCCAAGCTCGTAGAGATAACCGTGGTGGTAGTAAGGCAAATAAAAACTCAAGCCGCCGCGCAAGCTTAAAAAGCAAAGCGAAAGCGAAAGGTTACAACGGTTCTCGCGCTAGAAAAGCAGCGCAAAGTCACCGTAACAAATAAGAGTTAAGTTAAACAAAATCCCTGAGCACCAAAAGTGCTCAGGGATTTTTTGTATTTGAGACGTCAGAAATGCAAAGAGCCTCAATCAGAGGCTCTTTTCGTTTTTTGATACTTCCTGTACCCGTAGACAATTCCTATCTGCAATATCTTTATAGACATCCAGACCATCAAAATCTCCAGTTTTGGTATCAAAGAGAGTCTAGTAGAAGAAATCGAGTTTTGCAGAGAGTTTTTTGCATTCCCAATGAGGAAGTCGTTCTAACTTGGGGTCAGTGTCAGGAACACGAATAGTATCAACAACAGTGCATCACCAAGTATTCCCGGTACAAACAGTTTAGCGCGGACTAGACACTGACCCCGTCCGAGAGAGTTGACTCAATTTAACTTGGGGCCAGTGCCGGGAACACGCATAGTATCAACAACAGTGCATCACCAAGTATTCCCGGTATAAACAGTTTAGAGCGAACTAGACACTGACCCCGTCTGAGAGAGTTGACTCAATCTAACTTGGGGTCAGTGTCGGGAACGAGCAAAGTATCAACAACAGCGCATCACCAAGTATTCTCGGGATAAACAGTTTAGCGCGAACTAGACACTGACCCTGTCTGAGAGAGTTGACTCAATTTAACTTGGGGTCAGTGTCGGGAACACGAATAGTATCAACCACAGTGCATCACCAAGCACTCCCGGTATAAACAGTTTAGAGCGAACTAGACACTGACCCCGTCTGGGAGATCTTCGCCTATCACGCAAATCAACGCTTTAACCCCTCAACCCCCGGTCCATCTCAACCAGCATCTCTCTAACATTCTCAAACTCACCAATCTCTAGTGTAGTTGAGCGGATCTGAGTACCGAACTTCAGCACTAGCTCGTTGTTGGCGGTTTGGACGTGTTGGTTGAATTCTTCACTTGGGGCCTTGGTGTCGATGAGCACGAACTCAGCATCGGAAATCCTCGCAACCATCGTATGCTTTAACTCCAATTGCGTTAAACTGGCGGCGATTTTTTGTAAATTGTCATTAAGAATGCGGAAGTTGCGTTGTTCTTTCAGCTTCACTAGCTCAGAAAATTGGAACGCTGCAACAAAGCCACTTTGCTGATTGTTGAGCTGTTTTTCTACTATACCCAAGAAATAGTTACGGTTGGAAATCCCGGTTATCTTATCAAGATACGCGACCCGAGTGAGATTATCAGACTTAGACTCAAGATCAGAAATGAACTGGTTGAGTTGGTGAGACATCGTATTAAACGCATTCACCAGAGTGGCGACTTCTTTCGTTTTTGGCTGCTTAACAGGTTGGTATCGAAGGTTAGAAGGAAAGCTCACCATGTGATCTTTCAGTTCCATCAATGGGCCCAAATGGCGCTTCAAGATAAAGTGAAAGCCTCCAATAGCAATAATGTTGGCAAGCAGAGTGATAAACACAAAACCGACCGATGTATTCCATAGGCGAATATAGGTAAAAAGCGGACTGGCTTCGATCTCCAACTTGGCATCAACCGTCCAGCCTGACGAAACGGATACCTCATGCTTGATCGGGTCAACCGCTAACCACTTGATAAACCAGTGCGGAACCGGGATCGACTCGTCTGGATACAAACGAGTGAGGTTAGGGCGGTCATCCTTAAAATCCAGTGTAATACTGCGATAATGCGAGCTATCAAACAGCGAATTTAAAAGCGCATCAATCTGGCCAATAGAAGAGGACTTAATCACTGGCTTCAACGCATAGCCAATTAGGCGTGCTGTGTTATTCAATTCAACATCTTGTTGCGCCAACAAGTGGCGTTCCGTCGCCTTAAAAGTGATGGCGACCATTAATGCTGAAAGAACCAACAGAATAACGGTTAACGCCAAAACTAACTGTCTGTGGAGGGTCATTTAACTTGCCTTGTCCAAATTGATTATAGGAAGCGCCATCTCAAGGTTACGTGACGATTCAATCACACGCACCCAAGGTTTAATCGTCGTCGCCTTGCCAATGGACTGGCCCTGACCCATCTGCTTCATTAACCAGATTTCCTTAACGTCAAAAGCATAGATCGGTTCAAGATCGGTTCTTTTAGAAGCAGGAAGAAGACGCTTGTCAATATTATCGAGGATCAAAGGTTCATCACTAGGCGAGGCTTGATACGCCAGCACCATATGCGCTTCTTGGTACTCTAAGGCGTTCACATACGTCATCTGAAGCTGCGATGGGTCAACACCCAAAAACACCAACGTATAGAACTTTGCTAGGGTGAAATCTTCACAATCACCGCCGCCAGCACCAATAAATTCGGCCATACTTGCCCAGTAGTCATCCTTTCCCCAAAGCTCAGCATCATTAATAAAAGTGAGTTGATTGAAGAAATCATTCACCCCTTCGATCTTCGTTTCGAGGTCCTCATCGCGAAGTTCTTTAACCAGTTCAACCCAATCAAACGCTCGACGATGCGCTTTATTACCGTATAGCAACTCGATTTTAGATACAATAGCCGGTATATCATTTGAAGCGAACAAAACCCTCGCATTAGGGGAGAGCGATAGCAGCGCAACCGAGCCGAGTGCCAGTGCACTAAGGCTAGATTTTACAAGGGTCTTGAGCTTATTCAGTGTTCGACTATCCATGTCAGTATCACTACACTTGGGGTTATATGGAATGTTATCCTTTCGTTAATGAAGTTACCGTACTATTGACCTTATCGTCAATTGTTACCTGATGAGAAATGACAAAAATCGGGGTCTCTATTCCATTAAATTAAGCATAGTCGCCGTGCAGCGTACTGTTTTTATAAATTAAACAAAATGATCAAAATAAAGTATAGATTTGGGTTTACTTGCGTGCGCGGTTGCATTAATATCTCGCCATCAATGCGGTCATGGTACGCATTGTTAAGGAAGGGGTCTCTAAGGAAGGAGTGATGGTCATTAACTTGCGCACTCTAAGAGCAGTACCTTAGGGGCGATAGCATACTCAGGTAGCTATGAATACGTACAATAACATTCGACTGGGTGAACAAGAATCCAGCACGCTTTTACGCGTAATCGACAGCGTCATCATCGTCGCGGTGCTATACCTTGCTTCCATGGTTTACCTGGGCGAGTTTACCCGCACCTACTACTTCGTTGGTCCAATGGCAGCCTTGCTGTTCGTGTTCTTTGGCGAAAATAACGGCTTATACCGCGAGTTCACCTCGCACTCAACCAGCAGCCATCTATCACCGATCGCCGCTTCTTGGGTAAAAGCGATCTTGTGTATCCTGCTATTGGCCTTCTTTACCCACTGGAGCCAAATCCACTCACGCATTGTGATTGGTACCTGGATGGTCACCGTACCATTAGCATTAATGGGCGTTCGCTATGTAGCTGATTCGCTACTCAAGCTGCACTTTAAAAAACACGCCTACAAACAAAAAGCGCTGATCGTCGGCCAAACCAATACTGGTATTAAACTGGCGAACGATATCCAAAAAACACAAAAGCATGGCCTAAAGCTGGTTGGCTTTTTTGATGACAGAACATCAGCACGCGATATCGATGCAGAACAGCTGGCGAACACAGGGATTGAACTTAAGGGCAATATCCATGAAGCGTTACGCTTGGCAAAATCTCGCGCAGTCCGTCACGTTTACATTGCCATCCCAACGTGGAACGCAGAGCGTGTACAAAACATCGTAAAACAGTTTTCTGATACCACGGCGCACGTTTACCTAGTGCCGGATATCAACACATTTGAACTGATGCAAGCGCGCTGGCGCAACATCGGTGGCAGCCCAACAATCAGTATTCAAGATACCCCGTTCTACGGTTTCTCGAGTGTGGTGAAACGTGTGCAAGACATCGTATTGTCTTCCATCATCTTAACGCTGATTTCACCGGTATTGGCCTTCGTTGCCATGGGTGTGAAGCTCTCAAGCCCAGGTCCAATCATCTTCAAACAGATGCGTTACGGCCTAGATGGTCAAGAGATCAAAGTGTGGAAGTTCCGCTCAATGTCGGTGATGGATAACGGAGCCGTAGTAAAGCAAGCTACCAAGAACGACGTGCGCGTCACCAAGTTTGGCCGCTTTATCCGCAGCACCTCACTCGATGAGCTGCCGCAATTCATCAACGTATTACAAGGCAGAATGTCCATTGTTGGCCCACGTCCCCATGCTGTTGCGCATAACGAGGAATACCGTGAAATCGTCGATAAATACATGCTGCGACACAAAGTAAAACCAGGCATCACCGGGTTGGCGCAAATCAGCGGCTACCGAGGTGAAACCGACACCCTAGAGAAAATGGAAAAACGTGTGGAGTTCGATCTCAAGTACATCCAACACTGGAGCCTACTTCTCGATTTAAAAATTGTTTTCCTTACCGTCTTTAAAGGCTTCGTAAGTAAAACGGCGTATTGATGCTTGTCATCGAAACCGTCCATCACTAAGTCATTCACTCTAAAACATTAAGAGTTAACTATGTTTAAACGAACAATCCTATTACTGCTTGCACTTGCAGGGACTAGCGTCAACGCTGTTGCTGCAGAGAATGGCAATTACATCTTAGGACCAGGCGATGTAATCAATATCACAGTCTATGGAGAAGAGGACTTAACGATCGAAGAGC
This sequence comes from Vibrio maerlii, assembly GCF_003415655.1. Lineage (GTDB taxonomy): Bacteria > Pseudomonadota > Gammaproteobacteria > Enterobacterales > Vibrionaceae > Vibrio > Vibrio maerlii. Next base: position 189,713 of record NZ_QRHC01000001.1, on the reverse strand, counting down.
GTCGCATCGATACGCGCGAGATGCTGGAGTACCCATACCTAGACAAAATCTCGACCAAAGGCAAAACGCCGGATCAACTGCAACAAGAGATCACCAACGGCCTAAAAGGACGTGTATTGATCAACCCACGTGTGAGCGTGAGCATCGACCAATACCGCAACTTTTACATCAACGGCGTGGTGAATAAGCCAGGTGCGTACGAATACCAGCCGGGTCTCACCGTCGAGCAAGCCGTATCGATTGCTGAAGGCTTTACGGCTAAGTACCGTAACAGTAAAGGCATTTACATCATTCGTGCGAATGAAACCAAAAACATGGATGGCGATGAACTAGAGGCTTATCTAGAAGAGCAAAAAGAGTCACGCCTATCGGATCGCGTAGGCCCGGGCGACACCGTGTACATCGTCACTCGACTCTTCGGAATGAAGAGATAACCCAAACCTGAATTGAAGCTAGCGCCCTAGGCAACAGCATTCCATTTTTATCCTTATTATCGCCGAGTAATTCAGATGCAATTATTAGCAAAAGACCAAACCATGAATAATGAAGAGGTCATCGATTTAGGTAAATACCTAATCCTATTGAAAAAAAGTTGGCTAAAGATCGCGATGTTCACCATCTTGGTCACCGCCCTAACCACCCTAGTGGTGTTTTCAATCACACCAAAATACGAAGCAACCTCAACGCTGCTTATCGAAGCACAAGCGCAAAAAGCCGTTTCGATTGAAGAAGTGGTGGGTATCGACTCTACACAAAAAGAGTACTACCTCACCCAGTTTGAGATCCTAAAATCTCAACAAATCGCAGAGCGCGTGATCGAGCAGCTGAAGCTTGAAGAGCGCCTAGAGTTCAACGCAACCCTAAGCACTGAAAAATCTGTAAAGCAGATGATCAAAGAGCTGCCGTTGTTTCAAGCGTACACCAAAGAAGAAGCCAAGACAGAAGCGCAAATCAAAGAAGCGATCCGTCAAAGTGCAATAGCTATCTTCTCTGAGAACCTAACGATCTCACCAATTCGTAAAACGCAGCTGGTCAACATCACCTTCATCTCAGAAGATCCAGTGCTTGCAGCAGAAGTGGCGAACGCAGTCGGTAACGCATACATCGATATCAATGTTGAAGCGCGTCTAGCCGCAACCAAAGATGCGTCACTGTGGATCAGCAACCGTCTAGAAGAGCTAAAGCAGCAGCTGACTATCTCTGAGCAAGCGCTAACGGATTACCTAAACCGAGAGCAACTGATTGATGACAGCGGCATCGATGCACTCGCAAGTGCGGAGATCAGCAGCCTAACGGAACGCCTAGCAGAAGTCACAGACCGTCGTATCGAAGTCGAATCGGCATACCAAGCACTGCGCTCAGGTAAAGGTCAAGACATCGCAGCCGTGGCGTCTATTCCAGTTATCTCTACCCACCCACAAATCGTCGAAATCCGCTCGATTCAGGTAGAAGCAGAGAAGAACGTAAAAGAACTTTCACTACGCTATGGCCCAGAGCACACCAAAATGCAGCAAGCGCAAGCAGAGCTACAGTCGGTGAAGACACAAGGCCAAGTGTTAGTAGGTCAACTACTAAAAGGTATGGGTAAAGAGCTCACGGCACTGCGTGGTCAAGAGAACCTACTCAACCAAGCGTTAGACTCTAAAAAAGGCGAGTTTCAATCTCTAACGGTTAAAAAGCGTGAGTTTGAAACCCTAAAGCGTGATGTACAGACTAACCGTCAGGTACTGAACCTATTCCTAACGCGTCAAAAAGAGACGACGGCGACCAGCGACTTTGAAGCAGCGAACGCACGCTTTACTGATTACGCTCGCGTACCTCAAGAAGCTGCAGCACCAAAGAAAGGCCTAATCATGGCACTAGCGATGGTCGCTTCAATGGGTTTTGCGGTTGTGATGGTCTTCCTACTGGATGCACTGCGTAACACAGTCACCTCAGTAAAAGACTTTGAAGAACGCTTTGGCCTAGTCCCACTGGGCGGCATTCCACAAGTGCTAGAAAAGCGCTTTAAGAAGAAAGACCTAGATAACACGGTATTTGATGACAAAACTAATCTACAGTTTGCTGAGTCAATCCGCTCTATCCGTACGGCAATTACCCTAAGCCAAATGGGCAGCGGTCGTAAACGCCTAGCAGTCACGTCTTCGCTACCAAACGAAGGTAAGACGACAACAGCAATCAACCTAGCAATGGCGTACGCCAAGATGGAAGAAAACGTACTGCTGATTGATGCAGACTTACGTAAACCATCGGTAGCGAAACGCTTTGGTTTGAAGCAGTACCAGCAAGGTCTAACCAACCACCTGCTAATGGGTACAGACCTAAACCAGTGTCTATTTACTGATGACATCTCTGGCCTAACGATCCTGCCAGCGGGTATGCTAACGCCAACCCCTCAAGAGCTACTAAGTTCAGAGAAGTTTGCCAACCTACTGGACGAGCTAGAGCAGCGTTTTGACCGCATCATCATTGATACGCCACCAACGCTACCAATCAGCGACACGATGATCATCAGCAAACTCGCTGGCGGCGTAGCAATCGTAGTGAAAGCCAACAGCACACGCACGGCAAGCATGAAAAACACGCTAGCGCGCTACATGAGCCAAGGCATCAACATCGATGGCGTTATCATCAACCAGGTAACACAAAAAGCACTCAAGGGCGATTCAACCTACGGCGGCTACGGTAAGTACGGTACTTACGGCACCTACGGCGAAAACCCAGCCAAAGCCTAACCCTAACTTAGCTAACTTGGGGTCAGTGCCACTGCATTATCTGTGACTCAGCCCCGTCATTCCCTACAGTGAGGAACGAGCGAGATAGGGAATCTCGCTTTTTCTCTTTCTGTGAGCGAAGCGTTCTATAGGGCGCAGCCCGTCCTACAAGCGAAGTGACCTAGAACCTGTTCTTTGAACTCCTCCCCTTAACCCCGAAACCCAAGGTGCCACCCAAAGCCAATACAAGGGGAGGCTGGGAGGGGTTGCTAGCAATGAATCGGGGCTATCTTGGGGTCAGTGTCAAGAATGCGCATAGCTCCAACAACAGTGAACTTCGAAGTAACCACAATACTTTCAGCATAGAGCACACCAGACACTGACCCCGTTCACCGCCCTCAAATCGACCACCAACTCCAGGGGTCAGAGTCACCGCATGATTCCGAACATTCAATGCGTTCAGAGCCGACTGCAACTCTGACCCCATTCACGCACCCCCGCTCTTAACTCCTCCCCTTAACCCCAAAACCCAAGGGACCACCCAAGCCAACACAAGGGGAGGCTAGGAGGGGTTGCTAGCGATAAACCTTTGCTCTTTCCCGTTCTTCCCACCTCTATAAAATAAATTCAAATTTGTGTACAAGGTACGCTTTACAATCAACGCAACCTTATGTATATTCTTTTCCGAAATCAATGCGTACCAATTACTCATTAATTTCGAAAAGAATCAAACAAAACTCTGACCCCATGGACGAAAGTCAAGAGTAAGCAACACAGAACAACACCGGGGCCAGAGTCATTTCATACTCTCTGCATTAACGATGCAGACCCCACAAATTTCCGACACCCACGGACGACCGTCGAGTAAATAAGCAAGCTCCTCCCCTTGAGCATCAAAGCCAAGGGATCTCCCAAGTTGATATAAGGGGAGGCTGGGAGGGGTTGCAAAGACAAAACACTATTTGCCAATACGTCAGAGAATAAAGAACGATGACACAACTTGATCAAATGCGAAGAACGCACCTCAAACAACTAGAAGCGGAATCTATCCACATCATTCGTGAAGTAGCAGCCGAGTTCGACAACCCTGTAATGCTTTACTCTATCGGTAAAGATTCAGCAGTCATGCTACACCTAGCACGCAAAGCGTTCGCACCAGGTACACCTCCGTTCCCTCTGATGCACGTAGACACCAACTGGAAGTTCAAAGAGATGATCCAGTTCCGTGATCAAATGGCAGAAAAGATTGGTATGGACCTCATCGTTCACCAAAACCCTGAAGGTATCGAAATGGGCATCAACCCATTCGTACACGGCAGCTCAAAGCATACCGACATCATGAAAACTCAGGGTCTAAAGCAAGCACTAGACAAATACGGTTTTGATGCAGCATTCGGCGGCGCACGTCGTGACGAAGAAAAGTCTCGCGCAAAAGAACGTGTTTACTCATTCCGCGACAAAAACCACCGTTGGGACCCTAAAAACCAGCGTCCAGAACTGTGGAATGTATACAACGGCAAAGTAGATAAAGGCGAATCAATCCGAGTATTCCCACTATCAAACTGGACTGAGCTAGACATTTGGCAATACATCTACCTAGAGAACATCGACATCGTGCCTCTATATAAAGCAGAGAAGCGCCCGGTAGTAGACCGTGACGGCATGTTAATCATGGTAGACGACGAGCGTATGCCAATCGAAGAAGGCGAAGAGATCCAAGAAAAGATGGTTCGCTTCCGCACTCTTGGCTGCTACCCGCTAACAGGCGCAGTCGAGTCAGAAGCAACAACGCTACCAGAAATCATTCAAGAAATGCTACTAACCACAACCTCTGAGCGTCAAGGCCGAGCAATCGACCACGATTCATCAGGTTCAATGGAAAAGAAAAAACGTGAGGGCTACTTCTAATGAGTCATGCATCTGATCTAATTGCTTCAGACATCGAAGCATACCTAAAACAACATGAAAACAAAGATCTACTGCGTTTCATTACCTGTGGTTCTGTAGACGATGGCAAATCAACGCTTATCGGTCGGTTACTGTTTGACTCAAAGCTGATTTATGAAGATCAAATGGCAGCAATCGAAAAAGACTCGCAAAAGTTCAACACCACTGACAAAGAGTTTGACTTAGCGTTACTAGTAGATGGCCTACAGTCTGAGCGAGAGCAGGGCATCACTATTGATGTGGCATACCGTTATTTCTCGACAGATAAGCGTAAGTTCATCATTGCCGATACTCCAGGGCATGAGCAGTACACACGTAACATGGCAACAGGTGCATCAACGTCGGATCTAGCGATTGTAATGGTTGATGCACGCCATGGTATCCAAACTCAAACGCGTCGTCACAGTTACATCTGTTCACTACTGGGCATTAAGCACATTGTGGTTGCAGTAAACAAGATGGACCTGATGGATTACAGCCAAGAGGTATTCCAGAAGATCAAAGCTGATTACCGTGAAATGACGAAAGAGTTAGATATTCAAGACCTACGCTTTGTACCAATTTCTGCACTAAACGGCGACAACGTAGTAACACCAAGTGAGCACATGGATTGGTATCCAGGTGGCACGCTAATGAAGCTCCTTGAAACGGTAAAAGTTGAGCAAGATAAAAACCTTGAAGACTTCCGTATGCCAGTGCAGTACGTGAACCGACCGAACCTAGATTTCCGTGGTTTTTGCGGCACCATCGCATCAGGCGTAGTTCGCCCTGGTGATGTAATCACTGCAATGCCATCAGGCAAGCAAAGCACAGTGAAGAGCATTGTGACCTTTGAAGGTGGAATTGACCAAGCCATCGCAGGTGATGCGGTAACACTTACGCTAAATGATGAAATCGACGTGAGCCGTGGTGATGTGCTTGTTCACAGCAACAACCTACCTAAAGTAAGTGATTTAGTCCAAGCAAATATGGTTTGGATGGGGGAAGCACCATTACAGACCAATAAAGAATATTTGTTTAAGTTTGCTGCGAAAACAGTTGTTGGCCGAGTATCAAAAATTAACAACGAAATTGACGTTAATTCTCTTGAGCTTAAAGCCAATAGTAATGAGTTAACAGCTTTGAATCTTAATTCTATTGGTTTAGTGGAATTAAACCTTAATGAAGCGATTGCCGTTGACCTATATAAGCAAATTAAACAAACCGGTGCGTTTGTGGTGATTGACCGAATGAGTAATGTGACGGTTGGTGCGGGGATGGTTAGTAAGCTGACAGTCGACAGTGATAAGTTGGAAGTTAAGAGAGAGTATACTGAGGCGGAGATTGCGTTAAATAAGTATGTTAGAGAGTTTTATCCGGAGTGGAGGTGTCTGAACTATGAATAATGAAAAAATAGATTTCATTGTTACTTGGGTAGATCAAACGGATAGTTCTTGGAAAGAGGATTTTTTAAGACATAAATCGAATATACAAGGTTTAGCTAATAATAATGATTCGAGGTACAGAGATTGGGATCAACTTAAATATTGGTTTAGAGGAGTAGCAAAGTACGCAAGTTGGGTGAATAAAATCCACTTTGTTACTTATGGGCACGTACCAAGCTGGTTGAACATAAAACATCCGAAAATAAATGTGGTAAAACACTCAGATTATATTGATGAAAATTACTTGCCAACTTTCAATTCGAGAGTTATAGAATTACATTTTCCAAAGATAGCATCGTTATCAGAGAAGTTTGTATATTTTAATGATGATTTCTTTATTGTAAATGATGTTGATAAAATTGATTTTTTTAAGAACGGAAAACCTCTTGACTACCTAGTATGCAATGCTGAGTTTGGGTCTGAAGAAAGCCCGACTAATATGAATAATTTAAGCTTACTTAACAAATTGGTTAATAAAAGAGATAAGAAATTAAACGAACTATTTAACTATAAATATTGTAAGTACAATATTAGGAATTTATTACTTTTACCATGGAAACAGTGGACAGGTTTTTATGAGTCTCACTTACCACAATCATACTTAAAGTCTGTTATTAGTGATGTTTATAATAAGTGTGATTCAAGTATAAGATTTACATCTGAAAGCAAGTTTAGAAGTAAAGAAAATGTGAGTCATTACTTGTTTAGATACTATCAATTGGTTACGAATAACTTTATTCCCAAAAACCCTGATGATCTAGGAGTTTTCTATAACTTATCACCAGATGATATTGAGAATATAAAGTTATCATTTAAAAGTGAAAAAGTAATAGTGCTTAATGACAATGATAGTATAAGTTCAATAGAGTACCTTTCCATGAAGGAGGAACTTGAACGTATTTTTATAGAAAAGTTTCCGTTTAAAAGTGAGTTCGAAAATTGAGGTTTGAACAAAAATATTATCAAATATTTTTAGCTGTGATACTAATTTTATTTGCTAACCAACCATTTATGGGTACTTCTTACGAAGGGCTGTTATTTACGCTGCAACCTATAGTTGTTATATGTTGTTTTATATATTTATTATACTTATTATTGTTAGGAGAGTTGCCTAGAATAATATTTTTATTGTGTTTTATGTGCTTATTTATTTTTTGTTTAAGTGCTGTTATGGCTCATTTAAATTATGAACAACCGATAATTTACGGTCTTCTTAAACAAAGATATTATCTAAATGTATTTATATGTTCCACAATATATATTTTGCTTATAAAAAAATATCTAACATTAAGAGATGTAAAACTAGCACTAGACTTAATTAGTATAATATTACTGATGTATTTCATGTATAACCACATTTTCTCAGACCCTATAAATTTTGTTTTATCTGAAAACAAAGATATAAAACTTCTAGGGATATACAAAGAAGGTTTTGGTATAAAGTTTAAATTTGATAGGTTTGTTATTGCATATTTATATTTTAGTTTTCTTTATGAGGTTTTAAAGAACCCTATTAACAAAATTGGTTATATCATTTTTTCTTTAATATTCTTCTATATTTTCTTTTTGGAAAAAGGAAGAACATTCAATTTTGTTATTATCTACACTTCAATAATAATATTGTTCTTGGAAAAAGAATACAGAAAATTGAAATTAATTTCATTTACTTCTATACCGTTAATTTGTTATTTGTATTCCATTGGTTTTTTTGAACCTTTTATTGACGCTTTTAAAGTGGTATTAACTGGTGAATTTGGGCTTGATAGTTCTTCTAATGTCCGCATAGAAACTTTTACCATAGCATTAAACGAGATGAAAACGGGATTTAATTGGTTATTTGGTATGGGTAATTTGAGTAATAATTACCATGACGGATTTAGAACGTTTTACAATCATTTTTTTCCTGTAGATATAGGTATATTTGGAGGAATGTTCTTATATGGGTTGTTAGGTTTTTTATTATATTATTTACCCATAATGTTTCTATCTGTAAAGTGTTTATTCAAATTTACATCGGTAGAAAATAAGTTCATTAAGGTATTGTTATATTTGCTCTTGTATAACGTTTTATATATCCAGCAATCTGAAGTATATTTTCGCTCAATGAATTTAATATTGATTTTACTCATAATAAGGTACTATTCACGATATGAAAATAAGTACAAAAGATAAAAGGATTCTTTTTCTTACGACGGTTATTTTTGAAAATCCTAAAACCGGAGGAGAGTTAGTCACTAACGGTATTATCAAGGAGTTAATTGAAGAAGGTTTTGATATTGATATAGTCGGATTTGCGAGAGAGAAAGTCAATGACAGAAATATTAAACTATTGATAGAACGACCAATAGAGTCTAGAGAAAATTTGTTTTTTTCTTTTGTGAATTTAATAAGAAGTTACCTTAATAATACGCCATATACATATTCAAAATATTACCATGGTGATATTGATAAATTTATTAATGATAACTGCGAAGAGTATGAGTACATTTTGTTCGACCACGGACAAATGCTTCAATATGTTGAAAGTGTTTACAAAAATAGAAATGTCAAATTGGTCTATATTTGCCATAATAAAGAAGACGAAGTATATAAAGGTTTGTCAAATTCTACATCAAACAAAGCTTTAAATAAGATATATACCAGAGAGTATAAACTAATTAAAGAAAAGGAAAGGAAGTTATCAAGTAGTATTGATGGATTGGTAGTGCTAAAAAAGGAAGATTCTGATGTATTTGACACTGATTTACCTTTTGTAGAGTTTAATGTTAATTTTGATATTAATATGAATGATGTCAATGATAACCCTATTTACGATGTAGTTATTCTAGGAACATGGACTTGGGAACCAAATAGAAAAGGCTTGGATTGGTTTATTAATGACGTATTGCCTTTAATTGATGGGTGTATAAAAATAGGGATAGGTGGTAAAGGGTTAGATAATTATAGTTTAGATTCTAGATGTGATATTTTAGGGTTTGTTGATAGTTCTTCGGAATTTTTGCATAGTGGTCGAGTTATATGTATACCTTCGATCGAAGGAGAGGGTGTTCAAATTAAATCCCTTGAAGCAATTAGCACTAAAAAGAAAATAATTGGCACATCTAAAGCAATGAGAGGGATTAATTTTTCAACTGACCAAGTATTAATTTGCGATGATGCGCCCTCCATGGCTAAAATGATAAACTCTAGTTTAGATTTTGAAACCTATATCAGAAGCTATAAGAAAGATAATAATAAGAAAATAGGTGTGTTTTTAGAGGGTTTATTATGATTAAATTATTCTTGGTTGGTGTGCCGAGATCGGGGACAACATTACTTCAAAGTATGATCTACTCTTCAGGTCAAGTATATTCAATGCCGGAGACGCATGCTTTTCGTCTTGGTAATAACAAGAACTTTAGTTCTGCTTATTATAGGTTTAGATTTTTAAATAGATTTGGTTTCTCTCGTGCTATCAAGGGTTTAATTTATAAAAAGGAATTTATATACAAGATTATAGAAGAGTTTGATTCTAAATCTGAAGGGTATATTGGTTGGTTGGAAAAGACACCAGATCATCTCTTCAATGCGAAAGAAATTTATGAGGTAGATAATTCTGTTAAATTTATTTTAATTGAAAGGGATTATAAAGATAATATAGCTTCATTAAAAGATATGTGGGAGAGTAAAGAAAAGTTTCGTATAAAAACAGCAATAAAAAATACATTTATCTTTCTTAGATTATATCTAGAGTGTGAATCGGTTCATCTCTTTGATATCAGAGAAGGTTTGTGGCTATTCAGAGCGATAGACCACTATAGAAAAGCTGTGAATTATATAAATAATAACGATTATTTATTTTTTAAAGTATCTTACGAAGATCTAGTTAATGACGCAGAAAAAACTTTAAAGAATGTATGCGATGAAATAAATATAGATTATTCAAATGATATGCTCAATTTTGAAAAGAACAGCTGTTCTTTAATAAATGAACGTGAGGTATGGAAGTCTAGGAATAGATCTAATGAACTAAAGTTAACAAATAATAAATATAATTCTTTATCTATGCGATCAAAATATTTAATAACCAAATTGGTTAAAGGCTGATTTAATGAAAAATATCATTTTTGCAAACACTAGGTTTGACTTTATAAATGTTGAACAACTGATCGATAATATAATTGGCAATAATAAGAAACCTACACTTGTAGTTACTCCTAATGTAGATCATATAATTAGGTTGAATAAAAATGAAGATTTGAAAAATTTATATTTAAGAGCAAATTACTCTGTTAATGATAGTAGATTTTTGTTTAAGATAATGAGTTTTTTTTCGTTGAATTTACCTACTCCTATTCCTGGAAGTGAACTTACATGTTCAATAATGAAAAGGCTAGATATTGATACAAATAACCAAATTACTATAATAGGCTCTTCAAGTTCAACAGTGTCTATTATTAAAGATAAATTTAAAAACATAAATATAAAGCATTACAATCCACCTATGGGGTTTATAAATGACTCAAAAGAAGTGAAGAGATGTATTGATTTTATAATTGATAGTAATTCCGATATTTGTTTTTTATGCGTAGGATCCCCACAACAGGAAATCTTAGCTAATAAGGCTTTGGATTTCGGGGCAACTGGTTCATTTTTATGTGTTGGTGCATCAATGCTATTTTTAAGTGGTGAGGAAAAGCGTGCGCCATTAATATTTAGACATTTATCTATGGAATGGTTATATAGGCTTGTTCAGTCACCTAAAAGATTGTACCGACGTTATCTTATCGATGGTTGGTATATATTCTACTTAATTTTTAGAGAATTGATAATTATTAAACAAAGTGAAGCATCAAAGATAGGCGGTGAGCATGAATAATATTGTACAACCAGTAATCATGGCCGGTGGGTCCGGAAGCCGTCTTTGGCCTTTATCGCGTACAGAGCACCCAAAGCAGTTTCTTTCTATTACAAGTAACGAAACAATGCTCCAGCAAACTTTACACAGAATGGAAGGGCTAGACCACTGTGCTCCTTTTGTTATTTGCAACGATGTTCACCGATTTCTAGTAGCAGAACAGCTACGTCGCGCAAACGTGATGCACAGCGGTATTCTGCTTGAACCAGTAGGGCGGAATACCGCCCCAGCGATTGCACTGGCTGCCCACATGACCCAAGTAATGGGCGATGATGCACTCATGCTGGTGCTTGCTGCTGACCACGTCATCAAAGACACCGAATCATTCCATAAAGCCGTAGAAGCTGCGATCCCTTATGCACAACGTGGCGATATGGTGACATTCGGTATTGGAGCGACCTCTCCTGAAACGGGCTATGGTTATATTAAGACTGGCGCTGCTGTTGAAACGGGCGGCTCGGATAAAGGGTTTACAGTTGACAGCTTTGTTGAAAAACCTGATCTAGAAACCGCAAAACAATACCTCCGTGACGGTAACTATTTATGGAACAGCGGCATGTTCCTATTCAAGGCGTCAGTTTATCTTGAAGAGTTAGCTAAACACCGCCCAGATATTTTTGAAGCTTGTGCCAAGGCACACGATAGTCACTTCAACGACCTTGATTTTATCCGTATGTCTCCAGAGCTATTTTCGGCGATTCCTGATGAGTCTATCGACTTTGCTGTGATGGAAAAGACCGATAAAGCCGTTGTGGTGCCAATGAATGCAGAGTGGAGCGATGTGGGTTCTTGGTCTGCGCTCTGGGATGTTAACGATAAAGATGATAACGGCAACGCCACTCGTGGTGATGTGTTGGCTGAGGATACTCAAGATAGCTTTATCTATTCTCAGAACAAGCTAGTCGCAACGGTAGGTGTTGAAAATCTGATCGTCGTTGAAACCAAAGATGCTGTATTGGTCGCAGATAAAGACAAAGTACAAGACGTGAAATCGATTGTGAACCGTCTTAAGTCAGAAGGTCGTAGTGAGTATCTGCAGCACCGTGAAGTGTTCCGTCCTTGGGGTTCTCACGATACCGTTTCTGAAGGGGATCGTTTTCATGTTAAGCAAGTACATGTGAAGCCAAAAGAGAAAACGGCACTGCAAATGCACTACCACCGAGCTGAGCATTGGATTGTGGTTTCTGGTACGGCCAAAGTCACCAAGGGTGATGAAACTTTCTTATTAAGCGAAAACCAATCGACCTATATCCCGATTGGTACACCTCATGCGATAGAAAACCCAGGCCAAGTACCGTTAGAGCTGATTGAAGTTCGTTCAGGCTCTTACTTGGAAGAAGACGATATTGTTCGCTTCGATGAGCAGGCGTCTAAATTTGGTGGAGATTACTGATATGTCTATTCAAACCCAATTAATAGCAAGTGAAGTATTAGCGCAATCTGGCGTGCAATTTGGCACCAGTGGTGCGCGTGGCCTAGTGACTCAGTTCACGCCTGATGTTTGCGCGGCGTTTACCCATGCATTTGTCGATTCAATGCGTGGTAACTTCGGTTTCAATCAGGTGGCTATTGCTATCGACAATCGTCCAAGCAGCCCTGAAATGGTACAAGCGTGTATCGCAGCACTAGAGTCACTTGATATTGAAGCAATCTACTACGGTGTTATTCCAACACCAGCGTTGGCTTACAAAGCGATGCAAGATGGTATGCCTTGTATCATGGTCACGGGTTCACATATTCCGTTTGACCGTAACGGACTTAAGTTTTATCGCCCTGATGGTGAGATATCTAAGCAAGACGAGCAAGCGATTGTGAGCTCTCGAGTAACGTTCTCAGCGATTAAAACGCTAGCCGAGTTAGAAGCAAGGAGTGCTGCTGCAGATGCTTATTGTGAGCGCTACTCTAGCTTGTTTGCCTCTGACTTTTTAGCAGGTAAGCGCATTGGCGTTTATGAGCACTCTAGCGCTGGCCGTGATTTGTATTTGGGTTTGTTTGAATCGTTCGGTGCTGAAGTGGTTTCACTAGAGCGCACCGATACTTTTGTACCAATCGATACTGAAGCGGTATCAGAAGCGGATAAAGAGAAAGCACGCAATTGGTCTGAAGAATACAACCTTGATTTTATCTTCTCGACCGATGGTGATGGTGACAGACCACTAGTTGCCGACGAATCAGGTGAATGGCTGCGTGGCGATATTCTTGGGTTATTGTGCTCTAAAGCTTTAGAAGTTGAAGCGTTAGCTATTCCTGTGAGCTGCAACACTATTATTGCCCAGTCGCCAGAGTTCAAAACGGTAAAACAAACTCGCATTGGGTCGCCGTATGTGATTGCAGAGTTTGTATCTTTAGCCGAAGAACATAAAAGCGTGGCAGGTTTTGAAGCCAACGGTGGTTACCTGCTAGGCAGTGATACCGTAGTGAACGGCAAAATACTGAAAGCGCTACCAACACGTGATGCAGTGCTTCCAGCCTTGATGCTATTGGCATTGTCGAGCAAGACAAACATGAACATCAAAGATTTGGTTTCCGCTTTACCGCTCCGCTTTACCCACAGTGATCGCATCCAAAATTTCGCTACAGAAAAGAGCGTAGCCATTCTGGAGAAAGGTAGAGAGAACCCTCAAGCCTTGGTTGAACATCTAGGCTTTGAGAATATCGGGGTTGAGAAAGTGGATAACACAGATGGCTTGCGCATGACATTGTCTGATTTGACAGTCTTACACCTTCGACCTTCGGGTAATGCACCTGAACTTCGTTGTTATGCTGAGGCCGAAACGGTTAAGTGTTCGAAAGGTATTGTTGAAAAAGCTTTGGAACAAGTTCAAGCGTTGTAGTTTGTGAAACAAAAAGACTAATTTATGCAACTATTACTCAAATCAATACAAGTGTTTGCTGTTCGAGGCTTCGGCGCCGCCGCGGGTTTCTTCATGAGCCTCGTGGTCGCCAACACCACCGAAGTAAGCCATGCGGGGGTATTTTTCTTTGCTCTGGCATTAGCTCAACTCGGTGGTGGTTTGATGGCATTCGGCTCTCCGAATGCACTGCTGAAAGTGGTGGGAGCAGATTTTGGTTCTAGTTGGCAACGTATAAATCAAGATGTCTCGATTGTTCTCAAAGCAGTTACTGTTCTAGCAATTATCGCACTCATCTTCACTTTATTAGCTCCAAATCAGATTGCTCAATGGTTGGGTATGCCTGAGCTTGCACCTATGCTACCAGTGATTGCATTGGCTATGGGTATGTACGCTTTGGTGCAGATTACTGCGGCTTTGCTTCAAGGTAAACAAAGCGCTGTACTTGCCAGTACAGTGCAAAACGTTATTGCTCAGCTTTCCTTTGTTTCGATTCTAGCGATATTGGCATTACTTACTTTGGTTCAAACCAGCGCTACCCTGATCAATGTGTATCTTTTTTCACTAATCCTAGCAGCGTTATTAGGTGCGTGGTCTTGGTTTAAAAACCCAGGAACATCATTCGATATTAGTGCCAAACTTTCACCCGAACTGAAAGCAAGTATATCAGCACTATTTATTGCACTTCTCATGGGTATGTGTGCTCAATGGGCAGGGCAGTTAGCGACAGCCAAGTACCTTTCGAGCACAGACGTTGCATTTTTTGCCTCTGCGCAACGCACAGCAACCTTAGCGAGTTTTGTGCTCATTGCGGTTAACTTGGTAGTGGCCCCCAAATTTGCTCACGCTTTCGACAAAGATAACGCACTAGAAGTTAACAAGCTCTCGTTGCTATCTAGTCGTCTCATGGTAACGTTGGCTATACCGGTTATCGCCTTTATGATTTTTTTCCCTGAGTTCCTAATGGGACTCTTCGGTGAAGAATACAAGGCAGCTGCTCCGTTATTGCAAATTCTGGCCTTAGGGCAGTTTATTAATGTGATTACTGGGTCTGTGGGATATTTGCTTAACATGACAGGCCATGAAAAAGACATGCGTAACGTTGTGTTGTTCTCTGGCCCACTAGCTATCGCACTTGCTTTTGGCTTAACCAGTCAGTTTGGTTTGATGGGCGCGGCCTATGCGACGGCTATTTCAGTAGCGACCCAAAACCTGCTTGCGGTTTGGATGGTGAAAAAGCGACTTGGTTTTAACACGCTCAATATTTTTAGAAAGGTCTAGCTGTTAGCTGACCGCTATAGGCTTTACGTCGTTATATGATTGATTCTCAATGGTTCATCGCCGGTTTGCTTATCGCATTATTGGTTGCGTTAGCGGTGTTTCAACTTCGCCCATTGCTTGCGTTCGCAGCAACGGGCGCGGCTTTGTTTGTGTTTGGTCTGGTCGAGCAAGAGGTCTATCTAAAAGGCTTTGCCAATAATTCACTCATTACTTTAATGCTTCTGATTGTTTGCAGCCTTGCGGTGGAGCGTACCTATTATGTGAAGCACTTAGGCAAGGCGCTGTTTAATGGCTCGCCGTTGTTGAATTATGTACGTTTGTTAGTAGTGGCAAGCGTTACCTCCGGTTTTGCCAATAATACTGCCGTTGTCGCCACGCTTATGGGCTGCATCAAAAGCCATTTTGCACATCAGGCATCGCGCTATTTATTGCCGCTCTCTTACGCTTCAATTTTGGGCGGCACGCTAACCTTAGTCGGCACCTCGACTAACTTGATTGTTTCAGGCTTTGCAGAAGAGTATGGGTTACGCTCGCTCTCGATGTTTACTACTACGCCTATTGCCATTGTCGTGCTGTTCGTGTGTTTAGTGTGTTTATTGATTGGGATTAAGTTACTGCCTATCAGCAACCAAGCAGGTCAAGAGCACAGTAATCAATACTTTCTTGAAGCGAAAGTGACTTCGTCATCGCTAGCCGGCAAATCTATTGTCGATGCTGGTCTACGCGAACTAGGCAATTTGTACCTCACTGAAATCGTTCGTGGGGATGCTGTGATTGCGGTGGTATCGCCGGATGAGGTATTGCAGAAGGGAGACAGCCTGCTGTTTAGTGGCGATGTGAAAGCACTCTCGACCATAGAACAGGTAAACGGGCTAGATGTTGTTGGGTTAACTACAGAAGAGTCGAGCCACAGCAACAATACCTGTGAGGTCGTTCTATTGCCCGATTCAGTATGCGTAGGAAAAAGCATCAAACAAGTGAAATTCCGCTCACTGTTTAACGCATCGGTCTTGGGCGTGCGCCGAGGCGATCACCAAATCTCTGGTGGGCTAGGGAATATCAAACTCAGAGCTGGAGATATGTTGTTGCTAACCGTCGGTAATGATTTTAAAGATAGACACAACCTAAAGCGTAACTTTGTCCTGCTTAACCCTGAGTTGTTAATCAGTGAGCAGCAAGAGTTGCCTAAACGTCAGTCTCAATGGGTATTAACTGGGTTTGCGGCTGTGATCGGTTTATCTGCTTGCAACGTGTTACCGCTTATAAAGGGGCTATTGTTGCTGTTGGGTGCCCTTGTATTAAGTGGCGTATTGAGTGTGCAGTACGTTCGCCGCCGTATTCCATTTGAGATTATCATTGTGGTCGGCAGTGCGTTAGCACTCGCCAATGCCATGCAAACCAGTGGCTTGGCGCAATCCATCAGTTCAGGATTGTTAGCGATGACCCAAGGCTACGGGGTGTATGGTGCGTTTATTGGAGTATTCTTGGTAACGCTGTTGTTGACCGAGTTGATTACCAACAATGCTGCCGCGGCGATCATTTTCCCAATCGCGATGACCACGGCACAGCAGTTTGGTGTCGATACAATGCCGTTCATTATGGCGGTAGCCTTTGGTGCCAGTGCAAGCTTTTTGTCGCCCTTTGGCTATCAAACTAACTTGATGGTGTATTCAGCAGGTAATTACACAATGAAAGACTACTTTAAGCTGGGCTTGCCTGTTTCTGTTGTCTATTCAATTACGGTGATTTTAATGATTCCTGTTGTGTATCCGTTTTAAGAGTCTAGTTTTCAGTTTTCAGTTTTCAGTTTTCAGTTTTCAGTTTTCAGTTTTCAGTTTTCAGTTTTCAGTTTTCAGTTTTCAGTTTAAGCAGTGATAGGTTTTTTATGACGAGTCCTTATAACAACAAAGAAAATATTACCGATAAATCAAGTGATGTGGTTTGGCACAATGCGACGGTCACATCAGAGCAACGTGCAGAGCAAAAGAAACAAAAGCCGGTTGTGCTTTGGTTTACCGGTTTAAGTGGTTCAGGCAAGTCTACCGTCGCTAATGCAGTAGAAGCGAAACTCATGGCATTGGGTAAACACAGCTATTTGTTAGATGGTGATAACGTGCGCCACGGGTTAAACAAAGACCTTGGATTTAGTGATGCTGACCGTATCGAGAATATTCGACGTATTGGTGAAGTCGCTAAGTTATTTGTTGACTCGGGTTCCATTGTATTGACGGCATTCATCTCTCCCTTTATTTCTGATCGTCAACAGGTACGTGACTTGTTAGAACACGACCAGTTCTTGGAAGTGTTTATTGATACGCCGCTAGAGGTTTGCGAATCACGTGACCCTAAAGGTTTGTATAAAAAAGCCCGTAGCGGAGAAATCAAAAACTTTACGGGTATCAGCTCGGACTATGAAGCGCCGTTGAATCCAGAGATTCATGTTAAGACGGCAGAGTTCTCTATTGAGCAGTGTGCTGAGCAAATCGTTGATGCGCTTATTGAGCGTAAATATTTTAGCTTCTAGCTTCTAGCTTCTAGCTTCTAGCTATCCAACCATAGGATACCCCATGCATTACGATGTATTTAATGGTGATGCCGATGGCATCATCGCATTGCTTCAATTAAGGCTGACACAGCCTAAACAGAGTACGTTGATCACTGGTGTGAAACGCGATATTAAATTACTCGCCCAAGTATCAAAACGTGATGATGTGAGTTCAGTGACCACACTGGACATCTCAATGGAGAAAAACATCGAATCGTTACAAAGCTTGCTAGAGCGTGATATTGAGGTGTTCTATTGTGATCACCACCGAACGGGGGATGTGCCAGCGTCAGACAAGCTTACTGCCGTGATTAATCTAGATTCTGAAGTGTGTACTAGCCTGTTGATTCACCAATATTTGGAAGATACACATGGTGATAATCCGTATGTCGCTTGGGCGATTGCAGGTGCGTTTGGAGATAACCTTATCTCGACGGCAATGGCGTTAGCGAATGTACATGGTTTTACTCAAGCGCAGATTGAGTTCTTGAAAGAGCTTGGTACGCTGATTAACTACAACGGTTATGGTGCGAGTTTGAGTGATTTGCACATTGAGCCTGCTGATTTATATCGTGAGTTGTTGAATTACCCAAGCCCGTTTGCACTTCTTGATGAGCCTACGTCACCTTATTACCGTTTAAAGCAAGGTTATGAGGATGACTATAAAAACGTCAATGCGTTGGTGCCAATCTATAACAGCGATATCTGCGCGGTCTATGAGTTTCCTGCTCAAGCGTGGGCAAGACGCACCAGTGGCGTATATGGCAATGAGCTTGCAAACTTGTCTCCAAGTAAGGCGCATGCCGTTCTTACTCTGAATCCAAGTGGTGAAGATTACACCGTGAGTGTGCGAGCGCCGTTAACCAATCGTGTCGGTGCCGATGAGGTGTGTACTCAGTTCCCAACAGGGGGAGGGCGTAAAGCCGCCGCCGGGATCAATCAGTTGCCGTTAGAGCAGAAACAAGCGTTTATTGATGCATTGAACGGTTTTTATTTGAACTAGTTTGGTGGACGGGGTCAGTGTCAGGTGTGCTCTGCGCTGAAAGTATTGTGAATACTTCGAAGTTCACTGTTGTTGGTACTATGCGCATTCTAGACACTGACCCCAAGATAGTCCGGATTAATCACGAACAACCCGTCCCTGCCCCCCCCTTGGATTGGCATTACCGCTCTCAATAGTTTGGTGATTAAGGGGAGGAGTAAGAGCAGGATCGAGAATGGGGTCAGAGTTGCAGTTAGCTCTGAACGCATTGAATGCTCGGGCGCATGCGGTAACTCTGACCCCGGGTTTAGTGTGTGCGTTGGGCTAGGTTGACGGGGTCAGTGTCGGGTGTGATCTGCGCTGATGGTACAGAGAATCCTTTGTTGTTCGATGTTGTTGATGCTGTGTGTGCTCTGGACACTGACCCCAAGTGAGTCTGGATTCTTCGCTGTAACCCCTAAACTTAACTTTTACTAAATAAAACTATGTCTATTTTCGAATCTTTTATCTTGGCCCTTATCCAGGGGCTTACTGAGTTTTTGCCCATCTCTAGCTCGGCACACCTTATCCTTCCCTCGGCTATTTTAGGTTGGGAAGACCAAGGCTTGGCGTTTGATGTCGCGGTGCATGTCGGCACATTAGCGGCTGTGGTGATCTATTTCCGCAAGGAAGTAATGTCGCTGCTAACTGCGTGGTTTGGCTCTGTGTTTCAGCGTGAGCACAATAAAGAATCTAAACTGGCGTGGTTGATCATTCTGGCTACCATTCCTGCGTGTGTATTGGGATTGTTGTTAGATGACTTGATTGAGTTGTATCTGCGCAGCGCGTGGGTAATTGCTACAACGACAATTTTGTTTGGATTGCTGCTTTGGTGGGTAGATAAAACCGCCAGCTTTAAGCAGGATGAATACCAAGCAGGGTGGAAGCAAGCTTTGATAATTGGCCTTGCTCAAGCAATGGCGCTGATTCCGGGGACTTCTCGTTCGGGCGCGACAATTACGGCGGCCTTGTATCTTGGCTTTACTCGTGAGGCAGCGGCAAGATTTTCGTTCTTGATGTCGATTCCAATTATTAGTTTGGCGGGAAGTTACTTAGGTTTGAAGTTGGCGATGAGTGATGTGCCTGTGGCGTTGGATATGCTGTCGGTGGGTGTGGTGACCTCATTCATTGCGGCTTATTTGTGTATTCACTTCTTTTTGAAGCTTATCTCTAAGATGGGGATGACGCCGTTTGTGGTGTATCGCCTGCTGTTGGGTGTTGGGTGTTGGGTTGATGGTGTTTTTAGCTAGTCAAAAGTAATTCAGTTTAATTGCTAACCTCTCATCTTGGATTAGCATTGTCGTTCTCGATAGTTCGGTGATGAAGGGGAGGAGAAAGAGCGGTGTTTTAAATTGGCGGACTCTGTGTCGAAAGAGTTTCGTTTATAACACTTAGCTTGAAGAGATGGCTAAAAAGGATCTTAATTATATAGTTATTTCTTCTAAATTTTAAATTTCCAAAGATATTATATTTTAAGGTTTTTATGAATAGAAATTTACAGATTGACACGCTACGTGGTTTAGCTTGTCTACTGCTCGTTAGTTATCATGTAATTGGCTCTAATCCTTATAATGGGCTTAGAGTATTAGATGGTTTTGTTAGAGATTTTAATGACATATTGGCATATGTCAGAATGCCATTATTCACATTTTTATCTGGTTTAGTATATAGCTTTCGACCATTTTTAAGTGGTGCTGGTGATTTTATAATTAAAAAAGCTCGAAGACTTTTATTACCAATGATATTTGTTGGTACAACTTTTGCTGTTTTACAGTATTTAACACCAGGTTCAAACGATAGCATTCAAAGTTGGTATCTTATTCATATCCTGCCTGTAGCCCATTTTTGGTTTATAGAGTCTTTGTTTCTATTGTTTTTGATAGTTGTCATGCTAGAAGCAACGAGTATGTTCTCAAGTATTGGTAAGTGGGCTTTAATAACGCTTATTTCTATTGCTTTTTACTTGTCCTCAATAAACATAGTGTACTTTTCGCTAAATGGGTTGATCTATTTGATGCCTTATTTTTTAATAGGTATGGGTGTTAATAGATACAAATTAATTAGTTATCTAAGCAAAACAACTTCCACATTTATCTTGATTTCTATCACATTGTTATTCTCTGCGATTTATTTTGGGTTTATAGATTATTCAAATAAAAGAGAATTACTTCCATTGATAGTAGGAATGTTGTCCTGTTCTTGTTTATTAGCTTTAAAGTTAGAATCTAAGTTACTAGCTAGTGTAGGCTCTTATTCTTATTCTATATATTTGTATCATGTGTTTTTTACAGCTTTTTCTAGAATAGTTTTGTTAAAACTTGGTCTGGGTGAGTATTTTTATATCTTATTTATGGCTTCTTTATTTATGGGGGTTATTGGCCCTATTTTAATTGAGCTCACATTTAAAAAGTATAATATTACACGTGTGTTGTTTTTAGGTATGCCAAAGAAGAAGTTAGTGTAACCCTCCCCAATAACCGTCACACTCCTCCCCTTGGATTAGCATTGTCGATCTCAATGTTTTGGTGGTGAAGGGGAGGAGTAAGAGCGAGTTCGTGAATGGGGTCAGAGTTGCAGTTGGCTTCGAACGCATTGAATGTTCGAATCATGCGGTGACTCTGACCCCGGGCTTGGTGGTTAAGTTGGTCTAGTTGGACGGGGTCAGTGTCGGGTGTGCTCTGCGCTGATTATACCGAGAGTCCTTTGTTGTTCACTGTTGTTGATGCTGTGTGCGTTCTAGACACTGACCCCAAGTTGAGAGTGTGGTTTTGTCTATTGCCACGTTCTTAGGTAGCGGCTTTGTTGCACCTCGTGGATGAACTGCTGTCCCAAGTGGTAGTAGTGCTGCTTGGTTTGCTCACAATAGCGCTTTTGAACATCGATGAAGATGTTGGCGTTGCGAAAGTGAGAAACAAACGTCGACTCACTGGTGATGTTGAACTTCTGTTTGATCTCTGCGTGGGTTAATGCCCTTGGGTAGTGGCGCAGCAGCAGTTGTAAGAACTGCTTTATCCTGCTAACAATCCTTGTGATCTTTTCGGTTAACACAGCCTTCTTTTCTGCTTCTGTCATTGTCGCTTGGGCGATGGTGTTTTCCATGTTCTCTCCTCCTTTGAGTTTTGTATATTGTTAATTCGGTTTTTGCTTTTTTCTTTTGCTCCTAACTTCTAGCCTCTAGCCTCTAGCCTCTAGCCTCTAGCCTCTAGCTTCTAACTTCTCTTTTGTTTCAATCAAAGCCTGAATCCTGGCTTGATACGGGTTAGGGGCAGCGTCTTGCTCATACTCAGCCAGTGCCTTAGAGACAATGTTGAGCATGCCTTTGGGTTTGCTTGATTCCAGTAGGTCACGGTGATGGTTGGCATCAAAACGCGATGCTTCTCCCGAGCTTGTACTATCGTTACGTCTCGGTTTTCGCTCTGACCGTGGATTGGATTTGACCTTGTTGGCCGAGCGTAGCCTTGCATGGTTGGTTTTGGCTTGGCGGCTGCGGCGTAGCCAACCATTCACAAAGTGGCCAATGTGCTCGATGGGTTTGCGTTTATCTGGATTGATGTATAACCACGCTTGCATGGCGTGAAGCTCTTGCAATACATCCAGTTCAGGATAGCTTTGTTTGAGTATGTGGTAGAACTCTGGATAAATCGGTGCGTTGCCCTCACTGGCCAGTAGCGCCATGATGGGCTTGGATGATGCCTCTGTGGTGCGATCTTGTTTCGATGCTGTTGGTGTTGCTGTGGATGTGGCTTTGGAACTGGCAGAATCCGATTCGCTCAACGCGAGTGTGCGCTGCTTAGCGTGTCCGGTTTTCTCTGGTGCAGAGACTTTATTAACATCGCTTTCTCCTGTTTTATGTTCTAAATGACAGGTTATGTGTGCCACTGTGTCACCCTCTGTGCTAGTCACTCTGTCACCCTGGTGGGTGTCAGATTGGCTCCATTCTTCCTTCTTAAAGTGTGGTGTTTTGTTTGATTCAGATTCGATATCGCTCTGTTCCATGTGCATACCTTCTGGCATGCGCAGTTGGTATAAGATGCTGCGCTGTCGGCCACGCTCATCAAAGCGTTTTACTCGGCGAATAAAGCCTTGCTGCTCTAATGCAATGAGGTGACGTTTTACGGTCCGCAGCGACACCTCACAATACTGGGCAAGGTATTCAGAAGAGGGAAAACACACACCACGCGCATCGGCGTTGTCTGCCATCTTGAGCAGGATTAACTTGCTGGTTGCTGAGCCGGTTTTGAGTGGCATGAAAGCGAGGATTAGCGGGACGCTCATTATTGATATTCCTTATCGCGTTGTTGCATAACAATCTATTAACAACACGATTCGAGCATCTAGGGGCAGATAAAAGTGCAAATAGTTAGCACTTATGGTTGATTTTTTAAGCCAGGTTGTATTGTCGATGCAAACGATACATGGATATAAGAACGCTGTTCGAGCGACCTCTCATCTTTGTAAATTCTTATTTTTTTCATGGTCTTATTCTGCCCCTAAATCTTTTTTTCGGTTTATTTTGCCTTCGTTTATCGCTGCGAACGCTTGTAGCGGCGGCTTCTAACAACGACTTTTTCTTTCAACTAAAAGGAGTTCTATGAAGGCAATCATCTCTTTGTTTATTGCGATGTATAAACCGAGTTCGGGGAGTGTGGAATGTCAATCTTATGCCACGCCTTTCTGTTCTGATGGCTTGAATGGTGCGGTTGGTGATTCACTTTGGCATAGGGTGGACTACAGCGACTTGTGTTGGGCGTTTAGCCGCGCTCGAAAGGCGAGTCCGGTTGGCTATTGTGTGCTCTATCTGCGCTATGTGAATGCGCATCCGGGTTATGCCAAAACGGTGAGTGACTTTTGTCGTCAGGTTCGTGATAGAAATTCGCTCCCGGCGGATCAATTGAGAAAGCGGCTCTATACAGAGCTGCAACAACAGGAGGAGACATTTTGCCAAGCGCTCAAGCAGCAATTGACGGAATTAGGCGTTCATTAATAGTGGCGGAGCCGAGGGTGAGCCAACTCGATAGGTCACTTCGATTTATAACGGTGCATTGCAGTGCGACTTGTGCCTCGCAAGATATTGGTGTGGAAGAGATAAGACAGTGGCACAAGGCAAAAGGGTGGCGCGATGTGGGGTATCACTTTGTGATTCGCCGAAGTGGGGAGGTGGAAATAGGGCGGCCGTTGAATCAAACCGGCGCACATGTGAAGGGGCATAACACGGGCAATATAGGAATCTGTGTGGTCGGTGGTGTGGATGCGAATCATCAACCGGAGGACAACTTCACTCTCGCGCAAAGAAAGGCACTGTTTGGTTTGATTGGTGAGTTGCAACAGCGGTTTGAGATCAGCGATGACAACGTAAAAGGGCACAAAGACTGGGGAGTGGCGAAGGCGTGCCCGGTGATGAAGATTAGGGGGGAAAGAGTTTAGTGCGCTTCGCTTAAGAACGGATTTCGTCCTATAGAGCGCTTCGCTATAGAAAGAGATGAAAGAGCGAGATTAATGACCCCGGGTTTTGGTGCTCACGTTGGACTCGGTGGACGGGGTCAGTGTCGGGCGTGCTCGGTGTTGAAAGCATTGGGAATGCTTAGTGGTTCACTGTTGTCGATGCTTTGTACATTCTAGACATTAATCCCAAGTGAGTCCGGATTATTCGCTGCAACCCCTCCCTGCCTCCCCTTGGATTAGCATCGTCGATCTCAATGGTTCGGTGGTTAAGGGGAGGAGCAAGAGCGAGTTCGAGAATGGGGTCAGAGTTGCAGTCAGCGCTGAGCGCATTGGATGCTCGGAATCATGCGGTGACTCTGCCCCCAAGTGAGTCCGGATTCTTCGCTGCAACCCCTCCCAGCCTCCCCTTGGATTGGCATCGTCGATCTCAATGGTTTGGTGACAAAGGGGAGGAGCAAGAGCAAGTTCTCGAATGGGGTCAGAGTTGCAGTTGGCCCTGAACGCATTGAATGTTCGGAATCATGCGGTGACTCTGACCCCAAGTGGGGTTTATCAACAGTTCCGAAATCAATAACCATGGAGGTTTAATGACTTTATTTGGACGTATGTTTGGCAGTCAATCGACGATTGATAAAAGCTTAGATGCACTAACCGACACAGGAGATGCGATGTTTTTTACTGATGAAGAGAAAGCGCAGCACAAACTGGCGCTGTTGAAAGCGTATGAGCCGTTTAAGTTGGTGCAACGTTACATTGTGTTGTTGTTTACTATTCCCTATGTCTCACTTCATGTGGTGGTGATCTTAGGTTGCATGCATGGTTATGAGTGGAAACCATTGGGCGAGATGATTAATGAAGCGTTCGGTTATCCGGTGTTGGCCGCGATTGGTTTGTACCTGACAGGTGGTGTGGTGAAGGGCAGAACATAGATTTTAAAGCAGATTTAGATCGCTTCGCTTCCAGGACGGACTTCATTTGAGAGCAGAGTTTAGAGTCTAGAACGGACTTCGTCCTATAGAACGCTTCGCTATAGGAAGAGCTAAAAAAGCAGGGGAATGAGAACGGGGTCAGTGTCGGGTATGCTCGGTGTTGAAAGCTTTGAGAATACTTCCTGGTTCACTTTTGTTGATGCTATGTGCATTCTAGACACTGACCCCAAGTAGGGAATGGTTTTGTCGCTAGCAACCCCTCCCAGCCTCCCCTTGGATTAGTATTGTCGATCTCAATAGTTTGGTGATGAAGGGGAGGAGCAAGAGCGGGTTTGGTGTTCAATTTGGGTTAAGTGGACGGGGTCAGTGTCGAGTTTGTTCGGCACTGAAAGTATTTGGAATACTTCGAGGTTAACTGTTGTTGAGGCTATGTGCGTTCTAGACACTGACCCCAAGTAGGGAATGGTTTTGTCGCTAGCAACCCCTCCCAACCTCCCCTTGGATTAGCATTGTTGATCTCAATGGTTCGGTGGTGAAGGGGAGGAGTAAGAGCGGGTTCGAGAATGAGGTCAGTGTCGGGTGTGCTAGGTATTGAAGACATGGGGAAGACTTCGAGGTTAACTGTTGTTGAGGCTATGTGCGTTCTAGACTCTGACCCCAAGTAGGCGGCTTCATCCTTAAATCGAAAATGTCTCGCTAAGAGTCAAAATAAGGTCTAAAATTAGCTCTTATTTAAGTGTGTTAATTGGTGTTGATATGAGACAAGTTTTAGCTGATTGTTCAGCAAGTATTTCTGAATTAAAGAAGAACCCAACAGCTTTGCTTAATGAAGCTGACGGTGCTGCTATTGCTATTTTAAATCACAACAAGCCCGCTGCTTATCTTGTTCCTGCAGAAACCTATGAGTTTCTAATGGATATGCTTGATGACTACGAACTTTCGAAAGTCGTAGAAAGTCGTCGTGGTGAGTTATCTGAAGCTGTAGAAGTCGATATCGATGACTTATAAACTTAAATTTCTGCCCGCTGCAAAGAAAGAGTGGAGCAAACTTGCTCCACCAATTCAGAGTCAGTTCAAAAAGAAATTAAAAGAACGCCTAGAAAATCCACATGTCCCATCTTCTAAGTTGCGTGGTTATGATTCTGTCTACAAAATCAAGTTACGCACAGTTGGATATCGCTTGGCTTATGAAGTAATTGACGATGAAATCGTCGTCGTTGTGCTAGCTATTGGTAAGCGCGATAAGGATGCTGTCTACAAAAAGTTAGCCTCAAGGTTTTTGTAGTGGGGGATTCGTTGCTGGTTCCGTAAATGGGGTCAGAGTTGAAAGAGCAGGTTCTAGGTCGCTTCGCTTGCAGGACGGGCTTCGTTTAAGAGCAGAGTTTAGGGTTTAGAACGGACTTCGTCCTATAGAACGCTTCGCTATAGGAAGAGCTAAAGAGCAGGGAAGCGAGAATGGGGTCAGAGTTGCAGTCAGCTCTGAACGCATTGAATGCTCGGAATCATGCGGTGACTCTGACCCCAAGTAGAGTTTGGTTTTGTCGCTAGCAACCCCTCCCAGCCTCCCCTTGGATTAGCATTGTCGATCTCAATAGTTTGGTGATGAAGGGGAGGAGCAAGAGCGGGTTCGAGGACGGGGTCAGTGTCGAGCTTGCTCGGCGCTGGAATACTTCGAGGTTAACTGTTGTTGAGGCTATGTGTGTTCTAGACACTGACCCCAAGTAGGGTTTGGTTTATCGCTAGCAACCCCTCCTTGCCTCCCCTTGGATTAGCATTGTCGATCTCAATAGTTTGGTGATGAAGGGGAGGAGTAAGAGCAGGTTCGAGAATGGGATCTTGCGCTTTGTTTAGCCAGCGAATGACCACTTTTGGATACCTCTTGTACCCCAATTATAAAATTCTCTGCAAATCCTGTTACTTTTATTTGCGTACATAGTACTCATTGGGTATAATGCGCTCCATTGCATTACCTTCCTTTATTCACTTAAAGGCTAGTACTGAACATTGTTGGTTGGTGAGTCATGGATTTGACCCGTTAATTACGCTACAGGACTAGCTTGCACGTTTGCCACTCGGCATTGCATCCAACCTAAATATTCTGAATGTTTTAACAACGTCATGCTGCACACAACTTTACGTTTGGTGTGGTGTTCTGTATATTTGCGCTAGTTTTGTGTATGAAGTACACAAAAAATAAAAAGAAGAGTTCTCATGATCAAACATTGTTTGTTTCCTGCTGCGGGCTACGGCACGCGATTTTTACCTGCAACGAAGTCGATGCCAAAAGAGATGATGCCGGTGGTGAATAAACCGCTGATTGAATATGGCGTTGATGAAGCCATTCAAGCTGGCATGAACAGCATGGCGATTGTAACGGGTCGTGGTAAGAACTCACTGATGGATCACTTCGATAAGAACTACGAGTTAGAGCATCAAATCAATGGCACTAACAAAGAGACGCTATTGGATGACATTCGTGAACTGATTGATGGTGCGAACTTTACCTACATTCGTCAGCGTGAAATGAAAGGCTTAGGTCACGCGATTCTAACGGGTAAAGAGCTGGTGGGCGATAACCCGTTTGCTGTGGTTCTGGCAGATGACCTATGTGTGAACGAAGACCAAGGCGTATTGGCGCAGATGGTTGGCTTGTACAAGCAGTTCCGCTGCACCATTGTTGCGGTCGAAGAAGTGCCAGCCGATGAAACACACAAATATGGCGTGATTGCTGGTGAGCACCTGAGTGATGACCTTATTCGTGTCACGGACATGGTGGAAAAACCAGAGCCGGGCACAGCGCCGAGCAACCTGGCGATCATCGGTCGTTACATCCTAACGCCGGACATCTTCGAGCACATCGAAAACACCACTCCAGGTAAGGGCGGTGAAATCCAAATTACCGATGCAATCCTTAAGCAAGCCGATGAAGGCTGTGTGATTGCGTACAAATTTAAGGGTAAGCGTTTTGACTGCGGGAGCGTTGATGGCTACATCGAAGCAACCAACTACTGCTATCAGAACCTTTATCTTCAAGACTCGCAAGTGGAGCTGAAGAAAGCGCCAACAGAGAAGCAAGACGGATAAATGTCTGATACTGATAAACAAACTCAAACCAATTCCAAGCCTTCAATGATTGGCAAGCTAGCGATGTTGATCATCCTGGCGGTGCTGTCTGTTGGGGTGATGGGCTACGCGGGCAAAGCGGCGATTGGCAACCTGTATGTGTTGTCGCTTAAAAGCGAGATTAAAGGCGTCGAGTCCCTTGTTCAAGAGGGTATTGCACCCTCTGTGGTGGATGCGCGTCAGCTGACGGAGAGCGTATTGGCTTGGGATGGTGACACCCCGAGTACGCTCACGTATGTGGCAAGCTTTGCTCGTTGGTTTGATCATTTGTTATCTCAATCAGAATCTGCACAACCCGATTCCGTGGTGGGAAATTCGTCTGAATGGATTGAACAAGCGATTCAGCGTCGTCCCACTATGTCGAATCAATATTTACTAAAAGCGATCGCGCTTTGGCAACAAGGTAAGCCCAAAGCAGACATCGCCCAGCAATATCAACTCGCTCAGCAGTTCGGCCCTTATGAAAAGGATGTCGCGCTGGCGAGTTTAGAGTTCTACCTAGCGTATTGGCCGCAATTGAACACCGAAGAGAAGGTGTTGGCGAGTCAGTATTTGCTATCTCCAAGAGATTACCGACTGGGTTACCGAGAAATCGGCCGAGTGATTCAACGTTCACCCAATAAGCATCGTGCATGCAGTCTATTGAGTTTTAACAACATTAAGATTCGTGAATGCAAAAGCTAAAGCCTGAAGCGACGGCGTTGCTTAACCGCAGAACTTTAATTCTGTTAGTGCTTGTGCTAGCGGGTGGATTGGCGTCGATGGCGAAAACATTTGGTGTATACGGCAACCTAGTTCGGGAAACTGAGTTGTTTCTGGGTGGAGACTGGGCATTGCACGCTGTGCTGTCTACGTGTCTTGGCCTAGTGGCATCATGGGCGACCCCTCCTCAGTGGTTGAATCGTCCATTTTTCATGGTGTCTCCAATTACTTTAGTCATTTTGGCGATGGTGATTTTGGATGAGAGCTTGCAGGCATTTAGTCCATTACGTGAGTTTTCGTTTGAAGATATGTCCATCAATATTGCTGGAGTTTGGTTTGGGACACTGTGTTACCTGTTGTGGATTCGTCTTTTCTGCTCTGAAAAGAAAGGTGGGGTGACCCCGCAATAGGCGTGAGCGCCGTTGTCGGCGTTCATTGGTTAAACGTTAACAATAATAAGGTTGTTTTATGAAGTTAAAAGCATTGGCAGTAAGCCTTGCTTTTGGTGCAGCAGTGGCAGCAGCACCAACGTTCGCAGCACCAGCAATGGACTCTGTAAAGATCCAAGAAATGGTTTCCGCTTCTGCACTTTCTGCTGAAGAGCTAGTGGTTGAGCTTATCGCTCAGTACCCAGAGCTTGCAGCAGCGATCGTTGAAGCAGTAGTAAAAGCGAACCCAGAAGCAGCGGCAGAAGTAACAAAAGCGGCAATGGCAGCAGCTCCTGAAGCAGCAGCTGACATCGCTGAAGTTGCTCGCGTAGCGGAAGTTCCAAACAGCGCGATCACTGAAGCTGCACTTGCAGCGGGCATTGACCCAACAGACGTAGCTGAAACACCAGCATCTGGTGGTGCTCCTGAAGCACCTGCAGCTCCAGCACCAAGCACTCCAAGCTTTGGCGGTGGTAACGGTTCTCCAGTTTCTGGTAACTAATCGACCGATTTATTGGTTGTGTGTCAAAGCTCTGGTTTGATCGAGAGGTGAAATCAGGGCTTTGTTTCGGGGCCAAATCAATGGGTATCAAGTGCGTATTGATATGGGTCTGAAGCGTAACAGCTTAATAGAGTCTAGAGCGCTTCGCTTAAGAACGGACTTCGTTTGAGAGCAGAGTTTAGAGTTTAGAACGGACTCCGTCCTATAGAACGCTTCGCTATAGAAAGAGCTAAAAAGCAGGGGTTCGAGAATGGGGGTCAGAGTTGCAGTCGGCTCTGAACGCATTGAATGCTTGGAATCATGCGGTGACTCTAACCCCTGTGTAGTACTCAAGTTGGGTTGGTTACTTCGCTAGCAACCCCTCCCAGCCTCCCCTTGGATTAGCATCGTCGATCTCAATGGTTTGGTGGTGAAGGGGAGGAGTAAGAGCAGGTTCGTGGACGGGGTCAGAGTTGCAGTCAGCTCTGAACGCATTGAATATTCGGAATCATGCGGTGACTCTGACCCCGGTTTGATACTCAAGTTGGGGTTGGTTACATCGCTAGCAACCCCTCCCAGCCTCCCCTTGGATTGGCATCGTCGATCTCAATGGGTCGGTGACAAAGGGGAGGAGCAAGAGCGGGTTCGAGAATGGGGTCAGAGTTGCAGTCGGCTCTGAACGCATTGAATGCTCGGGATTATGCGGTGACTCTGACCCCAAGTTAAGTTCGTCATCCTCGAGCGCGAGGCGACGAGTACATCGGGGATCTTGTGTTGTTTAGTGGAGTGGGTTCGCTTTTACCTTTAACCCGTAGCGAAGCGTCTCGTCATCTATAACTCGTTATTTATTATTTTGGTTTTGTCATGATTCGTTTTGAAAAAGTCAGCTACGCTTTGCTGCTGGTATTGATAATTTGGTTACCGATTCCACTGGCGTCTAATCGCGTGTGGGCGTGGTCTATTGCCGAAATTATGGTGGCAATCCAAACCTTGTGCCTGGCGGTGAGTTACTTACCGCAAGAGCGTGCGTTTCCATTTGCTCGCTTGAAGCGCTTTTCTTGGTTGCTTGTGCCATTGACGCTGTTCCAAGTGTGGAATGCCGTGCAGATCATCCCGTTAGATTTAGGTCTGTTGGCGCAAATTTCGCCAGCAACAGCGGAGATCTACCAAGTCGCGGGCGCTAGCCAAGGCGCATTGTCGCTCGATGTTCATGCTTCGACGACCTCGCTGGTGAAAGGTATTACTTATACGCTATTGGCCTTTAATGCCGCGATCTTAATTCATACACCAGCTCGCCTGAAAACTTTGGCAATGACGTTGGTGGTGAGCGGCACACTACAGGCATTTTATGGTGCGATGGCGGTGCTATTGGGTTGGAAATACTCGCTGCTGTTTGGCTTTAGAGAAAGTGGTATCGCGACGGCGTCGTTCGTCTATAAAAACCACTTAGCCAACTACTTAATGATGTGTTTGGCGGTGGGATCAGGTTTGATTGTTTCTCAACTGCATATCAGCCCATCGGGTAGCTGGCATGAGCGTATTCGCCGTTGGAGTGATGGCTTGGTGTCTCGCAAGATGTTTGTCCGTTTGGCGTTGATCATCATGGTGATTGCCTTGGTGATGACTCGCTCACGCATGGGTAACACGGCGTTTTTTGCTGCAACTACCTTGGGTGGCGTGGTGGCGTTGCTGTTCTTCAAAGACAAACCGCGTGCTTTGGTCCCGCTCATCGTGAGTCTGATTCTGGTGGATACCTTAGTGGTTGGCACCGTGTTTGGCTTGGATAAAGTGAAAGATCGCTTAGAGCAAACTTCGGTACTCAAAGAGACGCGTGATGAGGTGATTCAGTGGTCACTGCCGATTGTCGAAGAATACCCAGTAACCGGCACGGGTATGGGGAGCTTCTATTCCATCTTCCCTCGCTATGCCGATTTCAATATTGGTTTTTATGACCATGCCCACAATGACTATTTACAGTTCGCAGTAGAAGCGGGTGTCCCTGCTACGGCCATGTTGGGTTTGATGTGGATTTGGGCGGTGATCATTGCGATTCGCTCGATGAGAAAACGCAACAGCAAAACGCTACGAGGCTTGGCATTAGGCTGCTTGATTGCGTTGATTGGCATGTTGATGCACATCTCGGTTGATTTCAATCTGCAAGCCCCAGCAAATGCGATGACCTTCATCCTGATCTTAGTGATGACGGGTTGTACGCAAAGCATCAAGATTGCTCGTCGTTAGGGCCTTGGCTTTAACGACTCAGTTAACGAATAGGTTTTTCTATGTTTAATAAGATTTTGGTTGTCTGCATTGGCAATATCTGTCGCTCGCCTTTGGGTGAGGCCTTGCTGGCTGACCTTCTGCCTAATAAGCAGATTGCGTCTGCGGGCATCATGGTTGAGAAGAGTAACCTGGTTGGCAATGCAGCGGATGGCAACTCTCAAGAAATCGCTCAATCGGTGGGGCTCGATCTCAGCACTCACTCAGCACAGCAATTAACGCAAGAGCTTTGTGATGAGCATGATCTGATTTTGGTGATGGAGTCGGGTCACATTGATTTGATTGCGGATCTTGTACCGAACGCTCGCAGTAAAACGTTGCTGTTCGGGCAGTGGAGCGGTGATGCCACCATTACCGACCCATATAAGCGTGACATGGCAGCGTTTCAGTTGGCGTATCAGCGCATCTATCGTGCGGCTCATGCGTGGGCGAATAAGCTGCGATAAGTGGGAAACGTACAGACGTTTAGAACGTTTCGCATATAGCACTCAAACTGGGGTCAGTGTCAAAACTACATGCAGCCTCAACATCAGAGAACTCCGATGGTTTTGCTGTACTTGCAGCAAGGCACAAACTAGACACTGACCCCGATTGAACAATTAATTAAGAAGTTATGGCTCGAATTACCCAAGAACAACGTGATAAGAACAAGCAAGTACTTGATGATCTTATCTGGAAAATTTTCACTAACGAAGGCTGGGATGCGATCACTTATCAGCGTTTGGCGGATGAGTTTGGCAGCAAGAAAAGCACTATGCAGCGTTACTATCCGTCGCAAGACGATTTTCTAGATGGGATTCGTGGCCGACCAATGAAGCTACTGGCTGAACAGCTCGACACGTCTAGTCCAGAGGCGCTACTTGAATCGTGGTTTTCTGCGATGGAGCACCCTCATCTCGCAAATGTTTTTAGCATGGCTTTGAGCACTGCCGTTGAGCAAACAGGTAATCAATTTGCGGCACATGGCACTCAAAATTTGCGACGATTTTTGAACCAACACTTTGCGGAAGCAACCGCAGAGCAGTTGATATACGACATGTATGGCGGATTGATCGTAAATACAGCGGACGCAAAGGTAAATGAGGATATGAAGGAAGTGAGTAAGTAAGAATGGCTAGAATCACAAGAGAAGCACGAGCGCAAAAGAAGCAGGCATTGGATGATATTGTGTGGCAGGTGTTTCGCACAGAAGGTTGGAATGCGGTGACTTACCAGCGTGTTGCAACGGAAATTGGTGGTACTAAGAGTACGATTCAACGCTACTATCCAACGCGTATGGATTTTTTAGAAGCCATAGAAGGTCGAACTTTCCCTCTATTTGCCGATCGTTTTGACAAGCAGTGCCCAGAGCGTTTTTTACAATCATGGATTGCGAACGCTGTTGATCCTTTGTTTAGGAACACCTTTGAGCTGATTGTGAAGGATTCATTGATTGGTTTGAATGGCCGTCAAGCGCAAGCTGGCTTAAAGAACTTGCGCAAATTCATTACTAAACACTTTGGTGCCGAGCAAACCGAGCCATTGACGAAACGCGCAATTGGTGGATTAATGATCGCCTGTATCGACACACAAGTAGCCGCGTAATACTCTCTGTTACTCTATTGCTCGGTCTATATTGACCGACTCCTGTCACATTTGACCAAATCATGACTTTATAAACCTTAAACTGGTTGATGAATGTGTTAATTTAACTGCAAAGCGTACCTCGTAAACATTTCAAACGAGGTCTACAGTTAAATTAAGTTTGATAATTGGTCACTTACCTATGGCAAAGATTACTGCAGAAGAAAGAGCTCGTAAGCAAGAAGCGTTGAATGAAATCGTTCTGGATATTTTTTGGAACGAAGGCTGGCCCGCGGTTTCTTACGCGGAAGTTGCGAAGCGCTTTGGTACAACGAAGAGCGCTATTCAGCGTTACTACCCAAGCCACGAACACTTTGGCTTGGCACTGCAAGGTAAGGTGATGCCGATCATCGCCGGCCACCTGGATTGGTCTTCGAAAGATAAGTTTATGCAGTCTTGGATGGATGCGCTATCGAATAAAGAAGACCTGCGCTTTCGCCGTGTTTTAGAGCTACTTTTCCACGAAACACTTCGTGAAACCCCATCACCTCAAACTGGCGTCGGTGTCGATCGCTTTATCGGCAAAATCGCAGAAGCCTTTGGTGATCGCAGCGTTGCTGACGAGCTGTTCGGTAAGACGTTCTATTTCTTGATCAAGAACTAAAGCCACTTCACTTCACAAGTCTTAAATCAGGCTTGGTGGTCGGGGTCAGTGTCGGGTGTGCCCGGCGTTAGCAACCCCTCCCTGCCTCCCCTTGGATTGGCATAGTTGATCTCAATGCTTTGGTGAAAAAGGGAGGAGCAAGAGCATGATCGAGAATGGGGTCAGAGTTGCAGTCGGCTCTGAACGCATTGAATGCACGGAATCATGCGGTGACTCTGACCCCAAGTAAGGTTTGGTTTCATCGCTAGCAACCCCTCCCAACCTCCCCTTGGATTAGCATCGTCGATCTCAATGGTTCGGTGAAAAAGGGGAGGAGTAAGAGCGGGTTCCGTGGATGGGGTCAGAGTTGCAGTCGGCTCTGAACGCATTGAATGCTCGGAATCATGCGGTGACTTTGACCCCAAGTAAGACTTACTTCCATCACTCGCAACCCCTCCCAGCCTCCCCTTGGATTAGCATCGTTGATCTCAATAGTTCGGTGAAAAAGGGGAGGAGTAAGAGCAGGTTCGAGAATGGGGGCAGAGTTGCAGTCAGCTCTGAACGCATTGAATGCACGGAATCATGCGGTGATTCTGCCCCCCGGTTTGGTGCTCAAATCAGGCTAGGTGGTCGGGGTCAGTGTAGGGTCCGTTCTTAAGCGAAGCGCTCTAAAATCTGCCCCTAAACTTTCGTATGAAATTTTTAGGGTAATCCGTACGCTTTATTGTTGATCGTGTCGTCAATTACGCTTACTATATCAACTAAAGGGTACTTGGTACGCATATGGATATCATGTTAGTGCTTAACTAAAATAAACGCATATAGCAGACATGAATCAACAACAATCTTTATTATCGGCTTATCAGCAAATCAATCAGCTTTTTACTGACCTTTCTTTGGGTATGGATAGTGAAGAGCTCAACCAGCGAGTGATTGACCTCGCCAAGCAGTGGTTTAACGACGCGACTGTTTTAATCCGTCGTTCCACTCAATCTCTGAGCACATTGAAGCAATCATTATCAAGCTACGAACTGGCACGCCAGTCGTATATGCAGCAACTTTCTGCACCTTTGACTTCGAGTCAAGGTCGCCACTTTGGTGAGCTGGTGGTGAACAAGGTAGGCAGCGAATCGAGCGATGATGCGCAGCGACTGCAAATGCTGGCAGCTTTCTACACCACGGCACTTGAAAAGTTGGCGCTTGATGAGGAAGTGCGATACCAAGCCGAGCACGATCCACTCACGAACTGCTTGAACCGCAAAGCCTTGCTGACCAAATCGAAGGCCAAGCTGCACTCGGGTGCTCGCTATGTCGCAGCGTTTTTTGGTGATGTAGATAAATTCAAGCAGGTGAACGATCAGCATGGTCATGATGTTGGGGATGCGGTGCTTTGTCAGGTAGGTGACGTGTTCAACCGCACCTTCAAAGGGGTCGGTGTTAATGGTCGTCTTGGCGGCGATGAGTTTGTCGGTATCTACTACTCAGATAGCTATGAAGACATTCTAGAATTTAAGGCGCTGCTAACCGCTCAACTTAAGAATCAACCGCTGCTTTCTAAGCTGGGTATTGGTCTAAGTGTGGGTATGTCTATTTCGGTTGCCCAAGAGCTGAACTCGATAGAATCCTTGATCAAAAGAGCCGACCAAGACATGTATAAGTTAAAGCTTGATTCAAAGCAGAGTAGTGAACCTAATGAGCAGGAAAAAGGGCCCCGTCTCGATTACACATTGATGTTTTCTTCGGTCTCTGATTATTCTTGGTCATAAAGATATAGGGCGAGAAACCCTCACCTTGTCGAATACATTTAATAAGCCGCTTTTTACTCTTCTCTCTCTAACGTTTCAAAGTGTAACATTTAACGGAATGATGTTCTAAATCAAGAAAGCAGCATGTATTCTTATGGAATGTCGTACTTTATGTCTCTGAGGAATTTATGGCTCGTATATCTACTGAAGAAAAAGCTCGTAAACAGGCAGAACTGAATGCAATCATTTTGGATATTTTTTGGAATGAGGGGATTCAAGCGGTTACTTATGCAGAAATTGCAAAACGCTTTGGAACGACAAAGAGTACGATTCAACGATACTTTCCAACCAGTGACCATTTCCCTCTAGCTTGGGAAGGAAAGATTGGCCCAATCATTTCTGAGTTTCTAGATTGGTCCTCTAAAGACAACTTCGAAGCCTCTTGGATGCGCGCATTAGAGAATGAAAATGATGTTCGATTTCGTCGTATTTTAGAAGTAATGTTTGTCGAAGCGGCTAAAGTGAAATCGACGGAGCCAGCCAAAGTCGGAGTTGAACGTTTTAAGACAAAAATTACCCAAGTCTTTAATGATGAAACGGTAGCGCATCAAGTCTTCGGCCGAACCTTTTGCTACCTCATGAACGATTAGAGTTTTCCCTCTCTTGCAGCACAACAGAGAAAGAGAGGGATTGATGGCTATTTCTTCAGCACCAACGAGAAATTGACCGGTACACTGGTTGATATCGCAATATCGCCAACGGTGTTGGACACTTTTTCTAAACTCTCTTTTGGTATGCCAAAATCAAGGCCGTTGATCACCGTTGGTTTAACGGTAGAGACCATCATGTGATCGCCTGATTTCATGATATTGACGGTAAAGATCACATCCATTGACTGGCCATAGAGCTTGACCGACGCTGGCACCATTTTCTGCATCACCATATCCCCCTCTTTCATTACCTCGTCTGGGACTTTGGCGGACACTTCTACGTTCGGAAATTGTTTATTGTTGAAGAATAGATCGTTGAGTCGGTCATTTCGGATCGATACACCGGTATCGAGTGAACTGAGAGGAATTTCTATCATCAACATTCCATCATCCCCGACCTGGCCTGAGACTCCTGTGATAACAGACGGCTCGACAATGTACTGCTTTTTGATGGTGGCAAAGTTAACGGTTGAGAGTTCTTCATTCACTTGATAATAACTGGCGGAGATGGTGGAAAAACTCGTGGTCGCCATAAGAAGTGAGAGTAGGGTTCCGGCCTTTTTCATCGTTCTTTCCTGTGATTGAGTAAAACCTTGCTAAGTATTGACCAAATCTTGAGGTTTGTAGTTTTGATTATTGGCGTAATGGACAATAAATGGTGACTTTGTTGGCTTTGCGTCGATGAGACTCATATCAATCACGGCTATTTCTGGACATCTCATTAATGAGATTGGTATAAGATTCAACACAATCTTTCAAAGGCAGGCCATGGATAACATCAGTAGGGCCGGTCTTTCTATTCAAATGGAATCAAAGATGACGTCTAATAATCAGGTTCATTCATTGAACTATGTTCACAGGCTTGACGTGAACAGCTTAACCGCCGGTGAGCATATTCTTAACTTCGCGGTTGCGACCAATGCGATTGGTCAGTGGCAACATTTACCTGTGCGAGTTTTTAAAGGTGAAACAAACGGTTGCCGTGTGATGATCACCGCTGGCGTTCATGGTGATGAGCAAAACGGCATCATGACGGCGATGAAAGTGGCGCAGCGCTTAGTTGACCAGAAGATCGCTGGATGTGTGACAATTGTTCCGATGATCAATTTAACCGGTATTTTGCATCACAGTCGTGACTTCATTGCGGTTGATCCCGATACCTCGTCTTCGAATTTAAACCGCTACTTCCCTGGGAGTGCTGAGGGTAATGAGGTAGAACGTTACCTTCATTCGCTTTGGAATAACCTGCTATTACCCAATGCAGATCTGGCGATTGACCTTCACACTCAAACCACCGGTACTTGTTACCCGCTGTATATTTTCGCCGATTATCGTATTGAGCAATCTAAAGCGATGGCGCAGCTGATGAACGCCGATGTGATCTTAAATGACCCAGGCGAGAAGGGTGTGCTAGAGACGGCGTGGAATACTCATCACGTACCGAGTATCACGGTTGAGGTTGGATCTGGGCGTTACTATGAAGCTGAGTTAGTCGAGCGCGCTGCTGATGGGGTGATGAACATCCTGAAGTCGAAGCATGTGATTGCTGGCACAGCCGAGGTTACGGCATCTCCGTTAGAGGGTACAAAAACCATTAGCATCAAAGCGAAGCAAGGCGGATTCATTGAACCACAAGTGACGATGATGCAAGAAGTAGAAGAGGGGGAGTTACTCGCGATTCAATATGATGCGCTGGGTATTGAACTCAGTCGATATTATGCACCAGAGTCGGGTACAGTGCTGAGCCACAACCTTGAAACCCTGCGAGCACCGGGCTCGCTGGTGGTGAGGTTGATTAAGTAAGCTTGTGGAAGCTAGAACGCTTCGCTTTAGAACGGACTTCGTCCTACAGAACGCTGCGCTACAGAAAGAGCTAAAAGCGAGATTCCCTATCTCGTTCGTATGTCACTGTAGGGAATGACGGGGCTAGGGTCATTTATTTTGGGGGCCGAGTTTCCGTAGGGTTTGGTTTGTCGTTAGCAACCCCTCCC
The DNA here is from genome assembly GCF_003415655.1 of Vibrio maerlii. GTDB lineage: Bacteria > Pseudomonadota > Gammaproteobacteria > Enterobacterales > Vibrionaceae > Vibrio > Vibrio maerlii. The sequence goes on along the minus strand of NZ_QRHC01000001.1, from coordinate 150,995 downwards.
AGCCTCCCCTTGGATTAGCATCGTCGATCTCAATAGTTTGGTGGTGAAGGGGAGGAGTAAGAGCGGGTTCGAGAATGGACTTGGTGGACGGGGTCAGTGTCGGGTGTGCTTGGCGCTGAAAATATTGGAGATACTTCGTGGTTCACTGCTGTTGGTACTAAGTGTGTTCTAGACACTGACCCCAAGTTAACGACGTTGTTCTCTACGCGAATCGGCGAAGTAGGGAATGAATTCACTTTGGGTCAGAGTTTCCGTAGGGTTTGAAGTATCCAATGCAGATAGACTTGCGATGACTCTGACGCCGATTAAGATTGCACTTTGTAAGGCGTAGCTAGAAGTTATCTTGAAGCCCTTGTAAAATACTTTCTACCCAAAGAAACTTAAGATAACAGTTGAGGTTATGAAAATGGGAAATCCAGAACGTTGGAAACAGCGACTGCAAAATTTAAGTAAAGCTCAGCGACGACTAAGTCGAGCCTGCGATCAAGAATCCTACAATGAGTTAGAGCTTGCAGGACTTGTTCAGACATTTGAATTCTCATTTGAACTGATGTGGAAGACGCTGAAAGATTTGCTTGAGTTTGAAGGGTTTGACGTTGCATCGCCTAGAAGCGTAATTCGCACCGCTCTAGAGGCTAGACATATTGATTCTGAGCAGTGCGAAACACTACTCGAAGCATTAATGAAAAGAAATCTTCTCTCTCATACTTATGACGAACAGAACGTTTTACAAGCCCAGGAGCTGATTAAGTCCCAGTTCTCTCCTGTGATCCACGAAATTACTAAGTACCTTGAGGGTAAAAGTGGAAACTAAAGCTATATCCCCATCGAAATTTGGGTTAAAGCCACACCATTTTGAACTGCTCAATGAGGTGGTTTTTAGTCACTCAAAGGTTCGAAAGGCATGGGTGTTTGGGTCGCGAGCATTAGGGACTTATAAAGATAGCTCGGACATTGATATTGCTCTGGAAGGAGAGATGCTAGATCTTTCTATTATCGCTGAGTTGGCATTTAACCTCGAACAATCATCATTACCTTTCAAAGTGGATCTTGTTGTTACAAGTACAATTACCACACCAGAGTTGCTCGAGCACATTCGAGAACATGGTGTGCGAGTCAAATGATCTAGAGCGCTTCGCTTACAGAAAGGGCTAAAAGCGAGATTCCCTATCTCGTTCGTGCCTTACTGTAGGGAATGACAGGGCTTAGGTCTCAAATTGGGCTTGGTGGACGGGGTCAGTGTCGGGTGAGCTTAGCGCTGAAAATATCGGAGATAGTTCGTGGTTCACTGTTGTTGATACTGAGTGTGTTCTAGACACTGACCCCAAGTAAGGTTTGATTTGTCGTTAGCAACCCCTCCCAGCCTCCCCTTGGATTGACATCGTCGATCCCAATGGTTTGGCGGTTAAGGGGAGGAACAAGAGCGGGGTCGAGAATGGACTTGGTGGACGGGGTCAGTGTCGGGAGTGTTTGGCGTTGAAAATATCGGAGATAATTCGTGGTTCACTGTTGTTGGTACTAAGTGTGTTCTAGACACTGACCCCAAGTTAACGCCGTTGTTCTCTAACGGGAATCGGCGAAGTAGGGGATCTTAAAAGAGTCTAGAACGCTTCGCTTAAGAACGGACTTCGTCCTATAGAACGCTGCGCTACAGAAAGAGCTTAAGTAGGGTTTGGTTTGTTGTTAGCAACCCCTCCCAGCCTCCCCTTGGATTAGCATCGTCGATCTCAATGGTTTGGTGGTGAAGGGGAGTAAGAGCGGGTTCGAGGATGGGGTCAGAGTTGCAGTCAGCTCTGAACTCATTGAGTGTTCTGAATCATGCTGGTAACTCTGACCCCAAGTTAACTCACTCGTTCTCGAACGCGAGTAAACGAAATAGGGAATGCCCCCGATTGATCTCATTAATCATCGTCATCGCCCGAATTACCGTTGATGCTAATATCTTCGTTGTCATCGGTATCTGAGTCATTATCGTCGTCGGCGTTAGCGCGATTGGTGGTTGCCAGGCCGTGGAACTTGCGACGACCAAAGGCGAGTTTTTGGTACTTTTGCCAGGTCTTTTCTAGCTTGCTTTCTGCTTCGGCTTCTCCGCTGAGGACTCGTATTAGTTGGTTTTCTTGATCGGACTCGGGGAGGAGTGACCCATCGGTAAGTTGCCTTAGCGTATCGCCATAGTGGATGAGGATGTTCTCTTCAGCGATGGTGAAATCACCGGACTTAGCAAAGCCTCGCTTGAACTTGTTGTTATCGTAAAAAGGTTTTGTTCCTACACGGACATCGAACTCTGTCATAGCATTTCTACTCGCAAAATCTTTCTTCAATTTTCATTCAATAAGTGTTCGCAACACTGTTAGCGATTTTTGTGTCAGGGTGATGACAACGCACCCCAACACATTTCAATCTGAGCATAGAAAAAGAGTCTGAATTTTGCCAAGTAGAAATTTAAAATTTCAGTCCTAATGCTTTGAGTTCGTGCTCGACTTGTTCACTGTTAGCAAATTGGATGGCGTGAAGGCCTTGGTCAATGGCGCCTTGAACGTTGTAGGGCATATCATCAAGGAAGACACATTCGTGGGGAACGAGTCCGTGCGTTGAGCATAAGGAGTGGTAGATTTCAGCCTGAGGCTTCAGTAAATCCACCTCTGCCGAGACGGTTGCTCCATCGAACAGCGGCCAAAAATCATAGGTGTTTTTCAGATGCTCAACAATTTCGGTGACGTTGTCCGTTAGGGCATAGACACCATAGCCAGCCTGTTTCACTCGAGTTAATAATTCGACCGAGCCGTAGAGCAAAATTTGAGTTTGCTTGACGTAGTAAAACAGCTTTTTGGCTTCGTTCGCGGTGAGAATACCTTGTTCGACATAGGCCTGTTGAGCCTGTTCTTCTGTTAGTCGCCCTTTATTGAGGTCGAGCCAAATCTCTGTTTGAAAGATGCTTCGGGCTTTACTTTCTGGGTCGTTGATTTCACCAAAGGTGAGGCGGGTGATCTCAAGTGGGTTCCAGAGAACGATTACGTTGCCGATATCGAAAATGACATTCTTGATGTTTGGGCTTTGCATGGGCGGTCCAAGATGGGTTTTATTTAGAATCGTTACAGTGGCAAAGTTTGAACAGGATTTCTCCGTAAGGATTCACAGTTCTACTACGGCACAAAAAAATGCCGACATCAATGTGCCGGCATTTTATCATTCTCTGCTCTCTAGCTCTCTAGCTCTCTAGCTCTCTAGCTCTTTGGCTTGTCTCGGTTTGTGAATGCATACAGGCAAGGCACGACGATCAAAACCACAGGCAGTGAGAACAGTAAGCCGTAGCCTAGGGTTAACGACATAGGCCCCATATAGACATCGGTCCCCCCTAATCCATACGCTAGCGGCAACAGACCAACAACCGTGGTGAGGGAGGTTAAGACGATAGGGCGCAAGCGACTGACGGACGCCTCAGTAACTGCATCGAGCACGTTACTACCTTCAGATCTTAACTCGTTGATTCGGTTGATGAGTACCAGCGAGTTATTGACCACTACCCCCGTCATACCGAGCACGCCAATCAGCGCAAACATCGAGAGCGCTTGCATGTGAACCACGAGTGCCATTAGGGCAGATATCACGGCAAATGGAATCACGCTCATGACTAATAGTGGCTGCAGCATCGAGTTAAACATCACTGCAAGCACGAAGTAGATTGCCAGTAGAGCCGCAGGGAAGGCAACCATAAAACCACTCAGGGTTTCATCGGTGTTCTCAGCTTCACCACCAACATCAAGCGTGATGCTAGGCGCGTATTGGCCAGCAAGTTCGTTCAGTACCTGTTCACTCAATGCGGTTGAGCTTAACGCTTCATCAGCAATTTGTGCGGTAACCGTTACTTCTCGCACACCGTTGTAGTGTTTGATGAGACGTGGTGCTTCGATCGTCTCTACTTTTGCCAAGCGACTCAGTGGAACTTGCTTGCCTTGAGGGGTATAGATCTTAGTGGTCGCAAGGCGTTGGATATCGCGGTATTGGTCGTCCATGATCACTCGTATCTCGACATCTTGATCGCCGAGCCATGAAGAACTCACCGTATCGCCCTCAAACGCTAAACGCAGCGTGCTGGTTAGGTCGGATACCGTCAGACCGTATTTGGCAAGCCAATCGTACTGTGGGATCACGCTCACTTGAGGATCTTTTAGAGCCTCGCTGTGGTTGACCGAGTGTAGCCCCGGATGCTGCTCAAACCACTCTGATACAAGCGTGACTGCGTGTTGTCTTTCTTCGTCACTACCGCCCAATACTCGAAGCTCAATCGGTTCTCCTGGTGGTGGGCCACCCGCATCGACCGACAGTTTGATGAAGACCTCTTCCGGCTGTTCGCCCATTGAGTCTTTAATTGCCGCAATGATGTCGTCTGCAGTACGCTCACGAAGTTCGTAGTTCGTTAAAGTAATCGTCCCCTCACTGACCGGCGATGCGTAGGCGATCTCATACGAGACCAGTTCATGCTCTGGCAGTGTCGCTAGTGCTTGCTCCAGCGCTTGGTGGGATTCTCTTACTCGTTCCACTGGTGTGCCGGGTTGCACTTCGGTGTATATCTTGACGTATTTTGCCGCTTCACTCGGGAAGATATCGACCTTAAGTGTTGTCACTAGGCCAACGCTGACGCTCGCCACTAGCAATGCAATAACAATCACACTTTTTTTGAAGTGTAAGCAGCGAGTAAGGAGCTTCTGGTAGGCTTTGATTATTGCTTCAAAGCGGTCGGGTTTATCTTGAGGTGTGTTTTTCGCTGCCATTGATTTAGACAAATGGGCAGGCAGCGTAAAGGTACACTCCGCAAGCGAGAATAGCAGGGCAGCGATGACAGTGACCGGAATTACCACCACGACTTTCCCCATGGCTCCCGGGATAAACGCCATTGGGATAAACACGAGTGCCGTTGTTGTCAGGCTGGCAATGATTGGCTTGATAACTTTTTGCGTTCCGCTGATCGCAGCCTCGATACCTGTTTTTCCTCTCTCTTTTTCTTGATAAATACTCTCTGCGACAATCACGGAGTCATCCACGATGATGCCGATTACCAACAACAGTGCTGCCAGGGTGATGCTATCTAGGTTCAGGCCCGATGCCGATAGAACGATCATCACACCGAGGATACAGAATGGAATTGAGACCGATACCCAAAACGCAACTTGGCGTTTTAAGATTAGGCTCAATACCAGTAACACCAGCACCAACCCGATGCCGCCGTTGACAGACACAATGGAAAACTTATCTACCATGTCGTTGGCGAGATTAAAGCCTGACTGGAAGCCAAATTTGCCCCCGAGTCGTTGGTTCTCAGACTCCAATAAAGCCTGAATGCTTGAAACTGTGGAAACAATATCCGCCCCACTGCTGTTATTGATTTTAAATAACACCGAAGATTCGCCGTTGATCACGCCTTGCTCGGTGGCTTTAGCAAAGGTGTCATGTACAGTGGCGACGTCCGAGACTCGAATGACAGAGCCAGAAGGGAGCGCTTTGATGACGATAGCTTCAATCTCTTCGGCTGACGAGACCTGCGTCATGGTGACGATCTTCTGCTCGGTGATCCAAGACTCAACAATACCGCCCGACTCTGACAGGTTGCGTTGCTGAATGGCTAATCCGATCTCATCGAAGGTGAGTTGGTAACGGCTTACCTTCAGTGGATCGATCTCTACCCAAAACTCTCGGTCGCGATAACCCGACATGGTTACCGTGCTCACACCAGGCAGGGCTTTGACTTTCTTCTCGAGTTCGTAGGCGTAATGCTGCAATTCGCTAGGTTCGGAATTGGACTCGGTGAGGTGCACCCCGAAGCCATAAGCACCAAAGGAAGAGGTGTCCTCTTGAGTCAGTACTGGAGGGTTATTAATGCCTTTAGGCAAGCCGGTGACACGATCGATCGCTTGTTGCAGATCGCGCATGACCTTCGCAGCATCTGCGCTTGCTAGAAACTCCACTTCGATTAATGAGCGCCCATCAGTCGACTGGGACTGATAGAAATTGATGCCTTGAACGCTGCGTAACTCTTTTTCTATCGGGTTGGTGATATTGAGCTCAATATCTTGCGCGGTTGCACCTGGGTAGATGGTTTCGATAGTCGCGTTTTCAAACGCCACATTTGGGTATTCTTGAAGCTTTAGGGTCATCAATGAGCCAGCGCCGACCATCAGTACCATGATAGTGATGATGCGAGCGAGAAACGGCCGTTGAGCAAAATAGGCGATGAGGTTCATCCTATGTATCCTTATTGACTGATGGCCGAGTTTGATGCTGCTGCGCTAGACAGCGTGGTTGTCGCATGAATCGACATACCTGGCTTGAATGCACCAGATGGGTTAGCGATCTCGATTTCGACTGGGTACGCTAAGGTTTGTGCGTCCATTTCAACGCCAATGCGTTTGATTTTTCCGGTGAGAGTTTGTCCCGGCACCGATTCAGCCCAAAGCTCGACTGGTTGGCCGATTGTGAGTTCATCTAAGTCATGTTCGCTTGCTAGCAGTTCAACATTGAGCGTGTCGATATTGACGACGGTGTATAGCAGGTCCCCTTGATTCACCCAAGCACCTGAATCAACCGAACGCATCACAATATGGCCTTGGATATTGGATTGAATCTGGGTGTTTTTTAGGTCAAGTTCGGCTTTTTGTAACTCAACTTTTGCCAACTCGAGCTGTGCTTGAGCACTTAAGTAATCGGCTTTGGCAATATCGAGCTCATTAGGTGAAATACTCTTCTTCTCCCTTAGCTCGATGTAGCGTTTGTAGATTGAGTTCTTGAGTTGCAAGTCTGCCTCTGCCAGCGACACATTCGCTTTCTGCTTAGCGAGCTCAAGAATGAAATCTTGTTGTTTGATGGAGGCAATGGTTTGTCCTGCATTGATGAAGTCACCGCGTTGCGCCGATGTGCTCTCGACCACGCCGCTCACTTCAGCGACGATCTTTTGTGGAGATTTACTGGTGGTTTGGCCGATCAGGTCTATTGCGAGTGCGGCTGGGGCGGTGATGATGCTTGTCAGAAAAGAGGTTAACAGAATGGTTCTCATTTGGGTTCTCCCACAGTTTTATGAATGTATTATGAGGAGAGAGGTGTCGAGTTTTTGTCGAATGGGAGTGTTTTCTTGAATGAAAAAGGGAAAGGATTCGATCTTAATCGACATTAATTCGACACGATTCAACTATGATGTGGGGGTGATAAATTGATGAGTAGAGACGTATGTTACAAGGCGCACAGATCTTAGTGGTGGAAGATAATCCTGAGCTACAAGGCATATTGGCTGATTTTCTTGAAGTGAAAGGAGCTGAAGTGGATTTTGCCGATAATGGCGAGATGGGCTTTAACCTTGCGGCGGAGAACGATTTTGATGCCATCATCTTAGATGTGATGATGCCAAAGAAAGACGGTATGCAGGTCGCTCAAGAGCTGCGTAAGATGGGGAAGACGACGCCAATTTTGATGTTGACGGCGTTGAACGGCAAAGACGATCTGCTCACGGGCTTTGAAAGCGGCGTTGATGACTTTGTGACCAAACCTTTTCAGTTTCCTGAGATTGAAGCGCGCCTTAATGCATTGATCAAAAGGTTCAAGGGCCAAGTAGCGACAACGACGCTCAGTTACGGTGACTTGGTGATCAACGAGAAGACGCGCCAAGTTGAGCGCCAAGGTGACAAACTGGTGACCACACCGGTTATGTACCAAATCCTCGTGAGCCTAGTAAAAGCGCAGGGTGAGGTGGTGTCGAGAGATGCTCTAATTCATACCTTATGGGGTGAAGATGTTCCAGATAAAGATGTGCTTAGAAGCCACATTTATTTACTGCGTAATGTTCTCGATAAACCCTATGAAAAGCCGATGCTGAAAACCGTGCCTAAGGTCGGTTTCCGATTGGAGTTGTAATGCTGTTTTCTAAGCCGCGAACCAACAATATTGCTGCAGTACGTAAGCGCCTGCTGGTGACTTATGCGCGCATCGCCTTGTTTACCGCGTTTGTGGTCTCTTTTAGTTTCTCGCTTTATTTGGTGATTGCAGAAGAGTATCGGATTGCGGATCACCTCAAATCTTTTGAGTTTGTTGCTGAGCGTTATTATCAGCTCGAGCAAAAACCAAGTGCTCAAATCAGTCCAAACATTACTGCTTATTACTCCGAAACCGAATTACCCGAGATCATAACCCAGTCGGCAACACTTGAAGAGAATGAGGTTCGCCGTATTGGCCGACTCTATGAAGAAGGCCCAATGGTGTATTACACCAACTTTGTCTATAACGGAGAGACCATTCCTATGTATCTCACTATTGATGCCAAGGAGTTGGATTTTGGTGATGAGAACTGGGAAGTGATCATCATTCTTTCTGTGTCGATTATTGCCTTTCTCTTGGTGGTTCTAAAATTCTCGTTAAAGCGAGTTTTTGATGGATTGATGTTGCCGGTCGATGAACTCTCTAAACAGCTCAGTGATTCGAATAGTCAAAGTTTTTCTGTATCCAAGCATGCGATAGATGAGCTGAAGCAGCTAGCGGATCATCTCAATCAATATACCCAGATGAAAGATCGCGTGGTCAAACAAGAACTGATGTTTGCCAAGTACGCCAGCCACGAACTTAAAACGCCGGTCGCGGTGGTATTAGGGGCAGCAAACCTTCAATCCATGAAAGACGATCCGGAGTTTCAAGCCAAGCAAAGGGCTAGGATCATTGGAGCGGCCGAACAGATGCAGACCACCATTGAGCTGCTGCTTAATATTGTGAAGCAAGAGAATTCAGAGCAAGCCAAGTCTTTGTTTCCCCTAGGAGAGAAAGACATCTCACTCGATAAACAGCGCAGCAAGCTAACGAGTGGCGTTGAGCTGAATGTTATTGTCGAGCCAGGGATGGAGATCAATATGCCGCCACAGGTGGTGAATATGATTCTCAAGAATTTGGTCGATAATGCGGTACGTTTTACCGAGCAAGGCAAGATAGATATTGAGATCACTCCAAATTCGATCACAGTATTAGACACAGGCTCTGGATTAAACGAAGAGAACAGTACTGATCATGGTTTGGGCCTGCTCATTATTAAGCGCTTGTGCGATACATTCGGTTGGCACTTTGAGCTCAAAGATCGCGAAGAGGGTACTGGTTGCGTCGCTCGACTTAGATTTAATCCTTCCTAAAACATTCAGTTCCGAAAATGGCTAGCGCACTGAGTAGGATTCGTTACACTGCTAGGGTCTGTTGGCCTTTCGAGGTTAAATTTTGTTCGAGATAAAATCGTTTTAGGCGCGGCAAGGGGTGTGTAGCCTAGTCACTCTAAGTAAATACCCCTTAACAAAGCATAAAACGATTTTTGCGGGGACGCCTAGTTCGAACCCTTCGGGCAGCGTTTGTGCTTCATTTCTACTGCGTTATCGGCTTCTCATGTAGGCTAGCTACACATCAAAGCCTCTGCCTTGTAGAAATTTCCCACAAACTGCTGCAAAAACCAGCTCGAAATGTCAACAGACCCTAGTATCGAATCACTGCAATAGTAATCAGGGCGCTAACTTCATGACTCAACCTCATTTACATCAAGACAGTAGTAATGCGAGTCAGCATCAGAACTCTCAATGTAAGAGTTCTCAATACAAGATCTCTAAATACAAAAGAGCTAGGATGGCACGCGACCCGCGTTTTGATGGACGTTTCTTCGTTGCAGTAAAAACCACCAAGATTTTCTGCCGACCAATTTGTCCAGCCAATCTACCGAAAGAAGAGAATGTCGAGTACTTTGAGCATAGTTCGCAAGCGCTAGAAGCTGGCTATCGACCCTGTTTGCGCTGTCGCCCGGATAGTGCTCCGCAATCTTGGGCGTGGAAGGGAACGGAGACCACCTTTCAACGTGCAATGAGTTTGATTGATGATGGCGCATTGCAACAAGGTAGCTTGGCTGAACTGAGTGAACGTTTGGGCATTAGCGACCGTTATTTACGGCAACTGTTTAACGAGCATCTTGGGCTGTCGCCAAAGCAATACGCACTCTACCAGCAATTGATGTTTGCCAAACAGCTGCTGCACACCAGTCAACTGTCGATTACCGATGTTGCCTATGCGAGTGGGTTTAATAGTGTCCGACGCTTTAATGATGCGTTTGTGAAATCACTTAAGTTGGCTCCGAATCAGGTGAGAAAAGATGCCAAAGGCAGTGCTTCGAATACGTTAACCTTGTCTTATCGCGGTCAACTCAACTGGCAGCACATGCTTGATTTCTATCGACTTAGAGCGCTAGACGGGATTGAAACGGTCATTGAGGATGCTTATCAGCGTCGAGTGGAAGTGAATGGTCAACAAGCATGGTTCAGTGCCAAGAATACGGGTAAGGCACTGGAGGTCGAGTTTGAGATTGAGGACTTGAAACAGGTTCGTCACTTAGTGAAAGGGATTCGTCGTTTATTCGACCTTGATGCGGATACGGACGTCATTGAATCGCACCTAAAGCTTGTCTCACCCGAGCTTGTTTCGACTCAGGGGATTAGAATTCCTGGGGTCTGGAGTACATGGGAAGCGGGTGTGCGAGCGATATTGGGTCAGCAGGTCTCTGTCAAAGCAGCGATTGGTCAACTTAACCTGTTGGCTCAGCAGCTTAATGGTAATCAGCACTTTCCTACGATAAGTGAAGTGGCTAATGCGGATTTAGATTTTTTGAGAATGCCTCAAAGTCGTAAAGAGACGCTCAAGCGCTTTGCCATCTATAATTTAGACAATCCCAATACACACCCACAAGAGTGGCTAACGCTGAAAGGTATTGGCCCGTGGACGGTGAGTTATGCGTTGTTGCGTGGTTTGTCTGAGCCTGATTGCTTGTTAGATAAGGATCTGATCGTGAAGAGAGTCATGGATAAGTTCCCGAGTATTACCACGGCTGCGGTATCCCCTTGGGGCAGCTACGCCACCTTTCATTGTTGGAGTCATACATTATGAAGAAGTACACACGTTTTAACTCTCCATTAGGAGATGTGGTTATCCAAGCCAATGAGAAGGGCATTACCGGGGTTTGGTTTGAAACGCATACCACTCAGCCAGATGATTTGGGTGTTCACGATGATTTTGATTATTTGCTGCAAAAAGCAGTCGCCCAGCTGAAGGAGTATTTCTCTGGCCAGCGTAGTCACTTTGACTTGCCGATATCCACTCACGGTACGGATTTTCAAAATAAGGTTTGGCAAGCCCTGACGACCATTCCCTTTGGTGAAACCTGGAGCTATCAAGACCTAGCGGATGCGATTGGTAGCCCGAAAGCGGTGAGAGCGGTAGGGGCGGCCAATGGTAAGAATCCTGTGTCGGTCATTGTACCGTGTCACCGAGTGATAGGTAAGAATGGAAAATTAACGGGCTACGCTGGGGGAGTCGAGCGTAAGAAGCACTTATTGGTGCTTGAAGGGATTGAGATATAAGAGCCCTTTGCTTGAGAACGGACTTCGTCCTGTAGAACGCTTCGCTCTAGAAAAAAACGAAATCCCCAACTAAGTCGTTCCTGATTCTTGAGTATGACGAATCCAAGGAGGAGTAATTACTCATATTTATAATGAGCGAAAATATCTTTCACCTGATTTAGTATCCATTTTAATGTGGTGTCATTGTTGCTCACTTTGCGGTGGCTGAGGAAGATCGGGATCTCGGCCTTTTCCGTGAATGGGAGTGGGTGGAGTGACAGCGACAATGAATCTTTAAATTGGCTTGCGTGATGACGTAACGCCATACACACTAGGTCGCTATTCGATACCATATAGAGTGATGTCAGCATCGAGTCGCATTGATAGACAATGTTACGGGTATCTTTTCTGTCTTGCAGTAACGCACTGAACATACGCTGACGGTTACGCCGCGTGGTGTAGGCGATGTAATCTAAATCAAAGAAGCCTTCTTCATCATCTAGCTTGTGACCTTGTGGGTTATCGCCACTGCACACCGAGACGATCTCTTCTCTCAGTAATAGTTGATTTTCATAACCTTGAAAGTGGATAGGTTGGGTAGAAATAATAAAGTCCGCTTTACGCTGAACCAGATCATCGATCCACAGTTCTTCGTTATTCCCGCTTGATATGTTAACTAAAGAAATATCAAATTGAGATTCTGTGATGCGATTTAGAAGTTGTGTGTAGAAGAGCAAGTCTACGTCTTTGTGGCTCAAGAACGAGATGGTTCGCTTTGCCTTCGCTGGGTTTTTTAGAGCATTAGCTTGTGTGGACAGTTCTTCTACCGCAGGTTTAACGGCGTGATACAAGTTTAAGCCATTGGTTGTTGGTACTAATGTCACACCAGAGCGAGTAAAAAGTACGTCATTATAAAAATCATTGAGTTTAGAAATATTTTGACTGACGGCAGATGGCGTCACTCCAAGAGCTTTTGCGGCGTTAGACACCCCTTTCTCTTCGATGACCGCAATAAAATATTTAAACATGTTTAGATCCATAATGAATCGTAACTCTTTGTAATTGAACGACGTTTTTTATTATACCTCAAATCTATAAAAATTACTTAAATTTAGATTAAGTACAGCTAAATATATAACTGGTACTTTCCTTCCCCAGTTAAACCAATCGTTTACGTGAAGGAATTTATTGTGAAAAAAACGATCCTAGCTGGCATCATTGCTACCCTTTCTGCAACTTCTATCTCTGCTGCTGAGCTATACAAAAACGAAGATACGGTTGTATCTTTCGGTGGTGAAGTGGATGCTTACCTAGCGACAACTGATATCGAGTCATTGGAAACAGAGAATGGTGTTCAAAAGAAAGTATCTTCTGACTCTGACTTAGATACAAACGTTTGGGCTAAGATTCAGCTGAATGCTGAGCAAAAGCTAAATGAAGAGTTTACAGCGTTTGCCTCTTTTGAGATTGAATCAGGCTCTTGGTACGACGGCACTGACAATGATGCTCGTTTTGATGACGTTTATGTTGGTGTTAAAACTGAACAGTGGGGTGTCGCTGTTGGTGAAGTGGGTGACCTTGCAGACTCAAGTGATGCTATCGAAAAAGACGATATCACGAACGAAGGTAACTACATGGGTGGCATTGGTGGCCACAACAAAGAATCTTCTGGGCATGGTATCGTAGCAAAAGGCAATATTGCTGATTTCACACTTGTTGCGGATATCCACACTGAGTCTGATGATGGTATCGATAACCTATACGGTGTGTCTGCAGATTACTCGGTTAATGGTTTATCTGTTGGTGCTATGTTCCAATCTGGCGAAGTGTACAAAACAGATAGCGATGACGATTTCATTGCTGGTACAGATGTAGATTTTCAGGTTTATGGTGCATCGGTTTCTTACGAAATTAAGGGCTTTTACGCTGCGGTTACTTACGCAAACTTTGAAGGCTTAGATGGTTTCGGTTTCTTCGATACGAAAAATGATGATTTCGTAGATGGTTCTTCTCTTGGTCTAGCAGCAAGCTACACAATCGATAAAGCACGTGTTTACTCAACTTATGCAATGGCTGAACTAGATGAGTACACTAAATCTGGTGTATCTGTGGGTGATGGCGACGTAACGAACTTCGTTATCGGTGCAGATTACGCGGTAGCATCTAACATCACAACTTTTGTTGAGTACCAAACGGGTGAAGCTGACAGCGACGTAGTTGGCTCTACACACGGTGATTTAGAAGGTGAGACAGTAGTAGCAGGTGTTTACTACGCGTTCTAACCTTAGGTTTCCCCTAACGCTATAGATTTTCATAATTTTTTTAGGCTTTTTTTGCTTTTACAGAAGTGTCAAACCGTACCTTGGGCACTTCTGTTTTTTCGTTTCTGGCACATAGGAATTGTTTTACAGGGTTAAATTGACCCAGAATAATAAAGTGTGAACTAGTTCAACATTTGTTACGGAAAGTGATTAGAATACGCGACTATTTTGACGGTTTGTTATTCTTAAGGCAGTTTGTAATATGTTGAAACGAGAGCAGTTTGAGCTTTTGGCTCCTGGTGGCGACTTAGACTCAATTAAAGCGGCGATCGCTGCGGGTGCTGACGCTATCTATTGTGGTCTGGACCGATTCAATGCTCGTAACCGTGCAACAAACCTCACCTTAGAAAACCTCAAAGGTGTGCTAGAACTGGCGCATCAACATCGATGCAAGATCTTCCTGACGCTTAACGTTCTTATCCTTGAGAGCGAAATTCCAGCGATAGTCCGTCTTCTAGCGCAGTTAAATACTACCAAAATTGACGGTGTGATCGTCCAAGACCTTGGTCTGGCTTATATTCTTAAACACCACTTTCCCGACCTCGATGTACACGCTTCAACTCAGCTTAATACCCATAACGAAGGGCAGATTGAGTTCCTCAAGCAGTTAACGGCAAGCCGAGTGAACCTGTCTCGTGAACTGAACATCAATGAGATAAAACACCTTGCGCAGTTTGGTTTAGAGCGCGATGTGATGATGGAAGTGTTTGTGCATGGTTCATACTGCATTGGTTTCTCGGGTATCTGCTACATCAGTTCAAACCGCAATGGCGCATCAGGTAACCGAGGCCGTTGTAGTCAGCCATGTCGTGAAGAATATGAAGTGACGAAAACGGGTAGCCACTATCCGCTCAACCTTAAAGACAACTCTGCTTTTGGTGATTTAGAAGCGTTGGTGGATGCAGGCGTTTATTCCTTGAAAGTGGAAGGGCGTATTAAGAAGTCGCACTACGTATTTACTGTGGTTGATAACTGGCGCAAGCAGATTGATCGTTTGTGTGAGGGTGAAGCGCTCTCTGAGGACACTACGGAGCTTTACACGGTCTTTAACCGCGACTTTTCTAATGCATTTTTGCAAGGCAACTATGGCAAGTCGATGTATATCGATAACCCACGTGATCACGCAGTAAATCATTTCTCTGAGGTGTATAAGTGTCAGTCTTTAGATGAAGTGAAGCAGGTAAAACAAAAGCTCTACGATGATAAGACGGCGATAATTCAGAATGTCGAGAAGCAGACGGCTGATTTTGAGTTGAAGTCGAGTGCCGTAAATGGCTCAAGCTTGAAAGGAGCGATCGATGTCCCGGAGATCGCTAATATCGCACCATCTAAACCATTGGAAACATCGCCTAGGCTCTCAGTGCTGATCTCTTCTGAGAGTGACGCTTATCTTTCAAGTCGTACTGACCTTGATGTTTACTTCCAAATTCCAATGGGGTTAGCGGCTGAATATGAACGCATGGTTGAGCTGTTTAATGAATACCCTCAGTTGAAGCCATGTTTCCCAGCGATTCTAATCGGTGATGACTTTGCTGCAGCAAAAACCTTTTTGGAAGAGGTGAAGCCGGCAGCATTAATCACCAATAATTCTGGTGTTGGCTTTGAAGCGAACAAGTTAGGTTTGGCTTGGATCGCAGGTCCACAGATGAACAGTGCGAACTCGTTCACGCTGAAGTGTTTGGAACAAGAGTTTGGCGCTAGCGGTGCGTTCTTATCGAATGAGCTGAACAAGAAGCAGCTTCGTCACATAAAACGCTCTGATGCGATGCGTACTTTCTATAGTATCTATCACCCGAACACGCTACTAACGAGTCGCCAATGCCTTTTCCAGCAAACCGAGGGCTGTCGCAAGATAAAGGTTAACAAAGGGTGTTTGCGTCGCTGCGATAAACGCACGTCGATCATTAACCTTAAAGACAATCCTTATGTGATCCAGAAGCAGAAGGGCAGTCATAACTCGATCTACGCTGAGCACAATACACTGAACTTAGATTTTATTAATGACTTACCAAATTTGTGTACGGATGTACTGATTGATCTTCGCGACATTCAAACTGAAACACAAAACAAGATGACCAAGAGTGCGACAATCGATGGCTTCTTGGCATGGCTTAGCAGTGATGTCAGTGAGCGAGAGGTGGTTGCTTCTGAGCTAAGCTCTGCTATCTACCCGACAGCTAACCGTCAGTATGTAAAAGGTTTATAGTGATTGGAAGAGCGACGAACGAGTCGCTCTTTTTTCTTCAAGTAGAAGTGTATTTAATTTAACTCGCCTTACGATGAGTGAATAGGTCGAGCTCATCGATGTAACTCAGCGGCATCGGCTTGTAGTAGTAATAGCCTTGTATCAGTGAAACATCGAGTGACTTCACTAGCGATACTTCTTCTTCTGATTCTACCCCCTCAACAATCACTTTAGAGCCACTCATTGCGGCAATCTCACAAGTGAGTTTCAGCAAGTTACGCCCTTTTTCTGTCTTAGAGTTGACCACTAATGAGCGGTCGATTTTGACTTTATCGAACTCAAACTTAGATAGATAGCCAATCGATGAGTAACCCGAACCAAAGTCATCCAGTGCAATTGAAATCCCTTTGGCTCTGAGTTGGCTGAGCACGCCAAAGGTTAGCGCTTCATCCTTGATGAGGAGATCTTCGGTGATCTCCAGTTCCACTTGAGTTGCATCCAATTGGCTGACACTCACCAAATCGAGCAAGATCTGAGTGAAGTTTGGAATCAAGAAGGTATCGGGTGAGATGTTGATGGAGACCTTGAAGTCAGGGTTACTAGCAAATTGTGCGCTCTCTTCGAGTGCTTGTTTTACGACCCAGAGATCCAACTCAGCCATCATCCCGAGATTGGAGAAGTGCTCGATAAAATGAGGTGGGGTTATCTTTCCATCGTGGCCTTTGTGGCGGATCAGCACCTCCATAGAAACCACTTTGCTCTTGGTGACATCATATTGGGGCTGATAGAACAAGATGAAATCACCAGAGTTCTGCAGATTGCTGACCACTTTTTGCGAGTTTACCTTGGCATCGAGTTGCGATAATACGCTGTTATTACGACTAAACTCGCTCAAACCTTGTTGATAGAAGAATTGTTCAGATTTGATCTTTGGTAGCACCACTGAATCACCGCTTAGGCTTTCCATTCGACGAAAAAAAGGCAAGTAAATGGCCATACCCACGATAAGAATGATCACCTGAAGTGCACCGCCTGCAATGCTGTTACCTGTACCTATGTACCCACTAATCACTGGTGGAGTTAACCAACTCATCAGTTCAGAAATTGGTGGAACAAGTCCAAAATAGGTTGCGAGATAAGCGAGAATTAATCCTACGACTGGTGTAATGATGAATGGAATGATCATGATTGGATTGAACATGATAGGCAGTCCATAGATAACGGGTTCGTTGATGTTGAATACGCTCAGCAATAACACCGTCATGCCAAGTTTGCGATAGGTGCTGGTTTTTGAAAGAAACAGCATACAAAGCACCAAGCTGAGGGTGTTGCCGGCGCCGCCCATTCCCGCATAAAAGTCGAAGAAGTTTGAGGTAAAGATAGGAATATCTGTCCCAAAGGTTTGGTAGGCCTGGATACTTTGCGCGGTAAGTTCGTAGATCTCAGATTTGTAGGTAGAGAAGATCACGTGCCCATTGATCCCCACCGACCACAATAGGTTTCGAACAAGCTCATAGAACAAACCGTCGACCAGCGAATTTGGATCGAGGTTCGGCATCAGGTTTTCCCAATCTACCCATGAGCTTGATACGTTTAGTAGCAGAGTGCTCGCAACTAACACGGTTGCGATTGCTGCGCAGCACAGTGTCACCAGGCGAATCGATTTGTCGACCACGCTCGGCAGGTTCGTATCCGCAGCGGCATAGCGCGAGCTAAATACTTGTAGCACTCTGCTCACCACGAGCGGTAAGCAAATCGCTAAGAAAGTGTTGGGTGGAACAATGACTTCTGCCGTCATCATGCCCCATTGATGACAAATCAGAAAATAGCTCACGAGGGAAGAGATAGTGATCCCTTCTTTATTTTGGTGCTGAATAGCAGCAATGGCTTGCGAGTAGAAAGCAATCAGCAATATAGGAAACAGCTGAGAGGTCAATGAGGTAGCGGCATTGACATGCGCGCTGTATTGGAAAAAACCTAACCAGCTTAAAGCATTAGAGATGAGTAGTAATAGAGCACAGATTACAGAGATGGGTAACAGCTTTATAAAGACGTTACACAAGCCAATAAGGTATTGGCTTCTCGATATTTTGGAATAGATAGACTCTGAAATAGGCTTCATTACAACAACTAATTACGGGGCGCTGTTCTATATTTAAACCAAAAAGGCTTAATTCGTCTAGAGAAAAATGTTTTATAGGTGTTATTTTTGTTAACTTTATCAATAAAAGAATCTGTTCTAAGGTCGTTTTAATTAGTCGTGTTGCACATACGATATTGCAGACTGAGATAGCAGCTTAGTAACGATAGCTTTTGATGGGGGCTTGGTTTGGGTTCAATGTCATTGCCAACAAGCTCGTTGCTTGGATGCACGGTGCAGAAGGCTCTGTACCAGTAACAGAAGAGGAAGTTTAGCCTGGGCTACAAACGGCTTCGTAAGATACAAAAAAGCTTCCTGGCTGTGATTACAGTGCTGGAAGCTTTTCTAAATTAATCCGAGCTGATGCTAAATAGTCAACTGAGTAACGGATTATCGTTGCGAGTTGTTCGCAGGGCGCTTGTTACCTGTTGGTCTGTTTTGGTTGGTATTGCCGCTTGGCTTGTTACGACGATTTTGACCAGGCTTGCTCTTCGCAGGCTTACCATTTCCACCAGGCTTACTATTTCCAGTTTTGCCATTGCCAGACTTATTACCTGACGGCTTATTTCCCGGTGTTTTGCTGCCCGCTTTTGAGTTGTCTGCCTGTGGCTTACCAAAGTGACGCTTGTTCTTACCCGCGGGTTTGTTACCCCGAGCATTGCTGCCAGAGCGTTGGCCGTCGTTGTGTTGCGACTTACCCTTTTGGTTCGATTCAGCACCTTCACCTTGAGGTTTGTTCTTCTTCGGCTTTTTCGGTTTCTTTGGCTTGATCGGGCGAGTATCCAGTTTCGATTCAGGAAGAACATTGGTTGGTTTGTAGCCTTCAAGCTCTATGCGAGGTAATAGCTGCTGGATCAGGCGCTCAATGCCAAATAGCTCCGCCGCTTCATCTGCACATACTAATGAAATAGCATGACCCACTTCACCAGCGCGACCAGTACGACCGATGCGGTGTACGTAGTCTTCTGAAATGTTAGGTAGGTCGTAGTTCACCACTTGAGGTAGCTGTGGGATATCGATCCCGCGCGCTGCGATGTCGGTTGCTACCAATACGCGAATATCACCCGATTTAAAGTCTGCTAGTGCTCGAGTACGTGCGCCTTGGCTCTTGTTACCATGAATCGGTGCCGCAGTGATGCCTTGATCGTTTAGGTAGTAAGAAAGGCGGTTTGCACCGTGCTTAGTACGACAGAACACCAGAGTTTGCTGCCAGTTACCATCTTGAATCAGCTTGACGAGCATTGGTGCTTTTTTGCGTTTGTCTGCTGGGTAAATCACTTGCTCAACGGTACGTGCAGTCGAGTTAGCCGGGTTTACCGATACTTCTACAGGGTTGTTGACCAAACCTTTTGCTAGCTGACGGATTTCATCAGAGAATGTCGCAGAGAAAAGCAGGTTTTGGCGTTTTGCTGGTAGCAAATCCAAGATCTTACGGATGTCGCGGATAAAACCCATGTCTAGCATGCGGTCTGCTTCATCTAATACCAGAATCTCGAGTTGAGAAAACTTGACCGCATTTTGGTTGTAAAGATCGAGCAGACGACCAGGGGTTGCAACCAGTACATCAGTACCTTGGCGCAGCTTCATCATCTGCGGGTTGATCTTCACACCACCAAAGACAACGTTTGAGTTTAGGCGTAGATGACGACTGTACTTAAATACATTCTCTTGTACCTGAGCTGCAAGCTCACGAGTTGGGGTTAATACTAGCGCACGAACATGATTGCCTTTCGCTCGAGTACCGTTATCGAGAAGTTCAAGAATAGGAAGTGTAAAACCAGCCGTTTTACCTGTACCCGTCTGAGCTGCCGCCATGACATCTTTCCCCTCTAACACTGCAGGAATGGCTTGTTCCTGAATTGGGGATGGTTTGTCGTATCCTTGTTCTTCAATTGCTTTAAGGATTGGAGCGGAGAGACCCAGAGAGTTAAAACCCATATAAATGTACTCAAGTAATGATTGATTAGAGACTCAACTAGGGTGCGAACAGCCAAAATTGAGAAAAGTGCGCCATTCTGAGTCTTTTGTTAATGAACATCAAGCGCAAAAGTGGACGGTATCAGGTTAAAAATGTGATCTATGTCGCTAGAGTAGGCAAGGTATAAACGTCTAATTTGCTCTACGTCTTGTGCGAGATCTCTCACAAGGCTTGTAATCTCTATCTGTATCTCTACGGGCGGTTTGTATGAATTGTTATGCTAAGTTTATGTATTAATTAACTATGTCTATTTTGTGTTCGTATGATACGGAAAGAAAATGTTTTTTACGCGGTAGCTAAACGGACGGCGATAGGTAATATTTAAGTTGTCGACAGGGAGTTGGCGGGAACAGGAAAAACCTAAAGGATTGGGTATCTTCAGGATGAAGATTTGGTTAATCAGGATGATTGATCAGCATGGAAGTTACGTACTAGGAAAGTACATTGCTCATTAGGATGATGAGTCTTAGGACACCGCTAGGATGGCGATGAACAAGGATCAGGTTAAAGGATTTAGCCGTTTGTCATGGAATGATGCAGGGAGCACCTCTGTTACACAGAGTTAAGTGGTAAGGATTGCTACGAAAGAACAGACCCCGTTTAGCGCAAGCTAAGCGGGGTTTCCTTTTATATGGGACTTATTACTGTCCCAAGTCTTGAGTCAGCTCTCTTTCTTTAGTTATTTTTGTTCGTCACACGAGCAAGTTTGTGGTGCGCGCTGGTGAAGTGGTTTGCACTCAAGGCACCAATAATAGATAGCTCTCCTGCCAGACATAGACCAGCCGTGACCTCAGCAAAGGCTTTGGCATTGCCGCTTCCTGCCAAGCCTACAATATCTAAGCATGCTTTTTGGCTTGGAAGACCAGTTCCTCCACCGACGGTCCCAACCATGATGTTTGGCAAAGTAACCGAAGCGTGCAAGTCACCATCGCTATTTTTCTCTAGTCGAGTGATACCGACGGCTGATTCTGCAACGCACGCAGCATCTTGACCACAAGCAATATAAAGCGCCGCTAAGCCGTTCGCATAGTGACCATGTACGCCGATCGATCCACTTAAAATGCCACCCGTTGCCGATAACTTACAATAGTTAACCATGGTATCGACATCGGTATGTAAGCGCTTCTTCACTAATTCTTTTGGAATGATCACCTCGGCACTGACTTTCTTACCACGCACGTTACGTAGGCTTTGTGCGGTGGCTTTCTTATCGCCCGATAAGTTGGCTTCGACATACGCGTAGGTCGGGGTAATAGGCGAGTACTCAAGGATATGGTTGTAAACTGCGTTGGTCGCAATCGTCACCATGTTTTGACCAGAGGCATCACCGGTTGTGAACTCAAAGATTAGGTAAACGTTATTGGCTTCGATGTTCACACTGATATCCACCAAGCGACCATGACGAGTGGTTTGCTGTGCGATCGCTTTGAAGGTGTCGTATTGACTGGTTACCCAAGCGACGAATTGGCCCGCTTGTGCTAGGTTTTCAAAGCAAAAGCCGGGCGTGCGCAATACCGCTTCGCTCAAAAGCATTGCACTCACACCACCAGACTCGCTGATAAGCTGGGCACCGCGATTGTAAGAAGCAATTAATGCTGCTTCTGTTGTGGCGAGTGGCAGATAAAAGTCGTCTTGCGCAAACAGGCCGTTAACTCGCAGCGGGCCAACAAGGCCAACAGGCAGTTTTGCTGTGCCAATGAAGTTCTCTATGTTCTTTTGATAAGCAAGCATATCCTGCTCGGTTTTCTCATCGAACAGTTCTTGTTTTGCTGATTCTAACTCAAGTACCTTCCAACGCTTTTCTACCTGTTTTGGTGACAGGTAAGGGTTTTTAGATTGATTGGTGCGTAAAGGCTCGTGGCTTGGTGTGAGCCTTTGTTCAATCTCATGATGAGTCTCATCGTTAAATGAAGGGTGCGTTAGGTCTTGTCTTTGTAGATTCAGTTTTGGCATAGAGTCGGTACAGCTAGTTGGTGTGGCGCTAGTCTATAGCAATAGCGTCAGTAGTTAAGTCCATTGAGTGACTAATTTGTATCATTTGATGAGCGTACACTCGTAAGCTATTCATTCTATAGGTAAAGAGAATGAAAAGAACTCGTACCTTAGGAGTAACGATATTTGTGCCTCTATATCTGTTTATAAGCGGGAAAGTGACGATCTCTATCTAGCTTGTAAGAGATCTCTCACAAGGACTGTAGGCATTAATCACTTTGTTGTTGAGAACTATAATAAGTAACCTACTTAAGTGATTGATAGATATGGATTAGTATAAAATTCATTCATAACGATAAAAGAATTTTTCTATTAATAGGCTGGTATAAAACGTCATAAAAGGTAATATTTAACTTGTCGACAGGGAGTTGGCGGGAACAGGAAAAGCCTAAAGGATTGGGTATCTTCAGGATGAAGATTTGATTAATCAGGATGATTGGTCAGCAAGGATGTAAAGTACTAGGACAGTACATTGCTCATTAGGATGATGAGTCTAAGGACACCGCTAGGAAGGCGATGACTAAGGATAAGGTTAACGGATTTAGCCAATTGTCATGGAATGATGCAGGGAGCACCTCTGTTATACAGAGTTAAGTGGTAAGGATTGCTACGAAAGAACAGACCCCGTTTAGCGCAAGCTAAGCGGGGTTTCCTTTTTTGCACATCAACAAATATTCTCCATGTATTTACTGTGACGCTTTAGCCGATTCGAGAACTTTGGCTCGTAGCCACTGATGTTTAGGATCGTGGTTTCGCGAAGGGTGCCAATACATATGTGCGCATAAAGGTTCTGCAAAAAGGTTGTTGCTAAGTACCTTTACTTTGTGTTGCTGAATGTAAGGTTCCATAATTTTGCGCGGAAAGATACCAATGTAATCCGTGTTTTCAACAACTGCCAACATTTCTAATATGCCACTTGAATAACAAGCTATGTCTCTTCTAGAGAGGAGTCCATTCGCGTGATATTCCTTAGCGATCAGGAAAGGTAATGAGCTTTGCACGACAGAGTGTACAACATGCTTTTCTTGTATGAACTCTTCTTTTGTTATGCTGTCATCTTTCAATCTTGGGTGGTGTTCTCTACACAAAATACAGATATCGTCTTCTAAGAAAACCTGAGAGTTAAGGTTTGGGTATTGGTTGTGCTCAACATCAAAGATCAGGTCATAATTTTGATTTCTCAACAGACTGACTGCGTCTTCATTCACTAATGGCTCGGTACGTAATTTTGCGTTTGGCGCTTGCGTATTGATGAGAGAAGCCAGTTTGGGGGCGAGCTTTAAGTCAAGAAGGCTCAATGCGGAAATAGTAAACACGTGTGCGCATGATTGAGGGTTAAACTTGACGCTATTTGCCGCGGTAAGGCGAATTGCGTTCGCTGCTTTGGACAATTCTGGGTAGATATCGATTGCTGTGGGGGTAGGCTTTATTCCCCGCTTCTCTCTTACGAATAATTCATCTTTGAAAAGCTCCCTTAACTTAACCACACTTTGACTTACAGCCGACTGGCTGATGCCGAGCCTTCGAGATGCACCGGTATAACTCATTTCTTCCATGATCGCGAGAAAAGTGGGTATTAAGCTGAAGTCGGTATGTTTCATGTTATTTTTCTTATATTTACTTTGCTAGAAATGTTTGAGCGTATGACTGGTTTGGTTTCACCGCAGTCTTGATTATAAATTTATATAATTTAATAGTGCTAACTAATATTTTAATTTTTAGTTACATAAGTAAGGTGATGTGTGTTATCAGCCTTCTAATCACAATGAGTTATAGAATGGAGTGCATTTTTGTAAAGGAGTAACCTGTTGTTTGAGCGACAGGGTGGCCTCACGGGGTTGAAAGGAAGCACAAATGTTAGATGTATATATGTCATTGTGGCTGTTGTTTTTACCGTTACTGTTGTTTGTTGTTTGTTGTTTGTTGTTTGTTGTGCGATGGAATCGCCGCCATAAGCTAGACATTAACCAACTTGAAGTGGAAGTAAGATGTAAATCTATTCTCAAAGAGGTGGTCTATAATCTCAATGCTTCTCGATTAGCCATCGTTGCAGGCGCAATGTGCTCAACTGAATCTCAATTGCTGTTTGATAAGCTGTAACACTATTTTGAATCCAACCAAGAGCTACTGGATGAGTTTTTTGAATTAACCAACCAGTCTCCATCAACACACGCTATCCACTTGCCTTTGGCGCAGTTTGAGCGTTTTGCTCAGGACACGGTTTGTCCTTTAATCGTTCTAAAACATCATGAAGCGCTAGCAAAGCAATATCGATCCACCTCTCAGTTCAATACAGAGCTCGACCAAGTGGTGCAGCCTCCACTTTACGAGGTTATTGCTGAGGTCAATCGACATGCTAAACAAGCTGTACTTTCTGTAGAAACCGCTCTGCAAAACGAGCTCGGGGGCGAGTTTTAGCAGTGACAAGTTAAGGCGTTAGTGCGAATAGAGCACGCCTTTACCCCGCCGCTTTGCTTCATAGAGAAAACCGTCGGCTTTTATGATGGCGTCTGTAACGTTTTGGTCGATATCAATCTTAGCCAGACCCGCAGACGTTGACATTGCCTTTCCACAAAGCTCTTTGAGAGCTTGGTCTGTTTTAATCTTTTCTTGTAAACGAGCCGCTAACGTAACGATAGAATGGTGGTTCTCACCCCATAATATGACAATAAACTCATCACCACCGACGCGATAACACTCGTCATATTGACGTACATTGGCATGTAAAATCTCACCAATACGAATGAGGGTTTTGTCTCCGACGGGATGGCCTAAAGTATCGTTGATAACTTTAAAATCATCCAAATCTAATACCATGACACTTACGCATTGATTTACGTTGGATTTTCTATTTTTGTTAACGCGACGGTCTGCAGTGTCTAAAAACCGACGATTATTTAATCCCGTTAAAGCATCTTGTGCAAGTAAGTCTCTATTCGACAGATAATAACGAGAAAACAGAATGATCATCAGATAAAAGAACAACCAGAGTATGAAGAGCTCAATAGCGATGACAGAGACACTTGGAGTTTTTGTTGCTGTCGAAAACTGTGCAAGGAAACTAAGCACACTTTCTTTGTGGTTGAAGGTGATTAAAACAGCGATGGAGAGCATAACAATGTGCTTTCCTTTGACAATCAAATTAACGATTTTCATAGTCAGCCTCTTCGAAACCTAATTGTTCAAGTTAGTCATATCACACCGAAAGGGCTGCTACTGAACCATTGACTGTGGCCGTAACGCGCAAGAAGTTGGTTCTGATTATTGCATTGAGACTTGTGTAATATGCTTTTTATTTGACTTCGTACGGTTTCTTTTGATACTTGCCTTATATTGGCAATCTCTGAACAGGTCCAGCCGCGAAGAATATGGTGGAATACTTCTGATTCGGACGCGGTCAGTACGGGGAAGCCGGGCTTTCTATTCGTGTAGGACAGGTGCTCCCAGGCATTGAGTAGTTTCTGGTGTGATACCCATGAATTCGCCCAGGCAATTGCTATGTCAGAGATTAGACGGAGCTTTGAATATTCGTACTGACCTAATAGTGTGAAGCTATGAAGTAATATTGTCAGGTTGAAGTTGTAGTTGATCTTATCGGTGACCATATACAGGTTGGGAGAAGGTTCGGTAATCGTTAAGTTGGTTTGACTGAGCAAGGTTTGATCTATGAGATAATCGATATCATGATGGATGACCTTCCTTTCGTGCTGCACACTTTTCTTTAAGTAAATGGTGAGATTACTCTCGACTTCAGAACAGAAGTTTAGGCTTACCGATATAGGTTCTAATGTTTTAAGCACGGGTTTGTTTATATCGGTATATATAATCAGCCCTACATTGACAATACCAATGGATTCAAGGTTCTCCCTTAACTCCTTCTCGAAGAAGGTAAATGACAATCCGAGTTTATTATCGGCTTGTTTGGACTCTACGCTTGCATCCATGGTGTTGCTCCCTTCTTAACACTGGCTTCGGTCGCCTTTCAAGGACATCGAGCAGCCGTTTTTATTCTTCCCTCAATGAAAATGATACCGTTGTGCTTATTATGAAATCATCACCCTGATGGGTTACATCTATGGATTACATTCATGAAGGGTCATATTTATAAGGTCATTCTGTTGGGAATGAGAGTAATAAACAATACGCAATTTCTTATATGTAGTATAAGTTGGGCTAATTATATGAGGTTTAATTATTAGGGTGGGGATATTAAGGTGAAGAGGTGAGGGGGAATTATTGTTTAGAGACTATGAGCAACACACCGTTTTAATGACATGGTTGCTCATATCGGTAATGAATTACGTTTACGCAAACTCTTTTTGCAGGTAGCTGACGATATCCGAAGACTCATACATCCACTGAGTTTCACCTTCTTTTTCAATTCTTAGACAAGGCACTTTGATTCTGCCACCACCATTCTCAAGGTCACTTCGGTGCTGTGGGTTGGTCTTCGCGTCTCTTAAGTCGACTTTGATAGATTGACGCTTTAACTCACGGCGAACTTTGACACAAAACGGACATGCATCGAATTGATATAGAGCCAGTTGGCTCGCTTTATTGTCGGCGAACTGTTGATCTTCAGAGCTGCGCTTTACGCCACGTGGAGAGAAAATAAAATTGAGCAATAGAATGATACGACCCAGTATCCATCGTACAACTTTCATGATTAATCCTTGTGTTTTAGTTATTTATTGAGCCATTGGATTGTATCAATCAAGAGACGAAAGATCCGCAAATTGATCTAGATTAATTTGAGGTTAAATTTTGTACAGTTTTTGATTGCAGATTCATCGATCTGCTCCTAGTTTTAATAAACCACTCACAAACGGGAACCATCATGAAACGTGCAAATTCATCCTATCGTCTACAACTTATCAAGGAAGTCGCATTACGTCATCAGCAAACCAAATACACTGATCCGATGGCTCTCCGAATTGAACAGATGATGCATGAACAACCTGAACTCAATGATTTTGACGAAACTAAGCGAAACTTTAATGGTTGTTACTATGATGAGCACGCTGGTGGCTGGTTAAACAAAACGTGGCACTCCAAGTAGTTGAAATTTAATACTCTCTTTTTAGTTAATTCCTTGTCCATTCTGGCAATAATCACAAGGATGTGAAGCGCCAGTTGTCCTATTAGCCGTGAAGATACAATTTTCTATCCGAAATGCGTATAATCGCGGCTCTTTACATTCTACCTAACTCAGAGCAGTGAATGACTTTTTCTAAACTTGGCCTTAGTTCTCCTATCGTCGATGCGTTGAACACGCAAGGTTACGATTCTCCAACCTCAATTCAAACCAAAGCGATTCCAATTGCTCTACAAGGCAAAAACCTGATAGCGGCAGCGCAAACGGGTACGGGTAAAACGGCGAGTTTTGTATTGCCTATCTTGGAGCGATTAAAAGATAGTGAGACGAAAAAGAAGAAGCGCATTCGTGCATTGATCCTGACCCCAACGCGAGAGCTTGCTATTCAGGTTAATGACAGCATCAAGGCTTACGCTAAGAACCTGAATCTGACTTCTATGGCAATGTTTGGTGGGGTTGATGAAAAGCCACAGAAGCAAGCGTTAATCGAAGGCGTAGATATAGTGGTGGCAACGCCAGGTCGTTTGATTGACCTGTACGGTCAACGCGCCGTTTACTTTGAAGAAGTTGAAACTCTGGTTCTTGACGAAGCGGACCGTATGCTCGATATGGGCTTCATCGACGATATCAATAAGATCATCGCTCGCTTACCTGAGGATGTACAGAACCTACTGTTCTCTGCAACGCTATCAAACCCTGTACGTGAACTAGCACGCACGGCAATTCCTCACGCTGAAGAGATTGCAATCGCTAAACAAGCGGCGTCTAAACCCAACATTGAGCAGTGGATTACGACGGTCGATAAAGATAAGAAATCCGCACTGTTGAGCCATTTAATTAAAGATAATGAGTGGAAAAAGACGCTTATCTTTATTGAAACCAAGCATGGTGCGGCTAAATTGGTGTCCCAGCTAGAGAAGCGAGATATTAAGGCAGAAGCCATTCACGGCGGCCGTAGCCAAGATGCTCGTGCTCAAGTGCTTAATGATTTTAAAGAAGGTCGATTGGACTTCTTGATCGCGACAGGGGTTGCAGCGCGTGGTATTGATATTGAAGAGCTTCCACGAGTCGTGAACTATGATTTACCGTTCCCTGCCGATGAGTACGTTCACCGTATTGGTCGTACTGGGCGAGCTGGCGCACAAGGTGAAGCGATTTCACTTGTTTCTAAAGATGATTTCAAGAACCTGTGTATGATTGAAAGCCGTCTGGATCATCTGCTTGAGCGGCGCGTCATTGAAGGCTTTGAACCACGTAAAGCCGTGCCGATTTCTATCTTGAACTACGTTCCAAAGCACAAGCGTCAAAGTTAGGTTTAAGTTTTTAGTTCCTAGTTTCTAGTTCCTAGATTTTAATCTCTAGGCACTAGGAACTATGCTCTAGCTACTATGCATTAGCTTCTTGATTCTCCAAAGGTATCCCCGTTTATGCAAAAGCTATTGGTCGTGCTCGGTAAACGACTTTCTGATGATCAGCTGACTTTAGAAGGGCAGGGGCGTGTTGAAGCCTTGGTTGATTACCTTCTGAAGGTGAAAGATCCTTCGCTTGTCATCGCTTTCAGCGGTGGTGTGACGCAGGGTAATAGTGTGTCTGAAGCACAGGTGATGGTGGATTACTTCTTTGAACTCATCCAAGCGCAGAAAAGTGAACCGCTGTACCACTCCATCATTCTTGAGCAAGAGTCATTAAGTACGGTGCAAAACGTGCAGAACATTGCGGAAAAGATTGTTGAAAGCGAGTTGTTCTCTTCAGAGCAACCTGTCGAACTGACTTTCATTTCAAACGACTACCATTTGTCTCGTATGATGCAGATCCAACAGTGGATGGACGAGCAGGGGCTATTAAGAGTTTTGACAGAGCGAGCCAAACAGGTTGGCATTGAACTGATCATCGGGCGCAGCTTATCTGACCATATTGTTCTTCCCTACCCACATACTTCGCTAGCAGGGGAGCTGTTTTTGTTGGTTGATGAGATGACACCTTATCGTGTATTGCTTGAAGGTATCTTGGCTCAGGTATTTGAACGAGAGTTATTGGACGTCGCTCAGCCATCACATCAAATGGCGCTAGAAGCGCTGACCAAGATCAAGGTGCTATTGGCCAGCAATGATGACTTCCCTATGCTTGAAGTGATGCTACCTGTACTAGAGCGAACCATAGAGCAAAGCCATCAAGAGCTATACTCAAGTCACTTTCAAGAACGTAAACCAAGTGAAGCCCTGATCAGCAGTTGTTTGGCGTTTTTGGATACCAACCTGACCTTACTGAATCGTTACACTGACCCTGAAGTGCAATGTAAAGCATCTTGGTGGAAGTAAAACGATTAAAAAGCAGCCTTAATCGTAACCATAGAAATAAATCTCAATAAAAATGTGACTTGGGTCTTGTTTTTGTCCTGGTTTGATTTATCATTACACCAGTTCTGAAAATTAATTACATTTTTGTAAGTGGAGATCATCATGGGTTACGAATTAGGTTCTGCATATTTAGGTCAAATCGTTGCTAAACAAATGATTGAAGAAGCTCTATACGGAAAGCCAAAGAAAGTTAAGAAGACTTCTTTCTTCAAGCGTTTTGCTAAGAAACTATCTAAATAATTTAGACGTTTATTGAAACAAAATTACAAAAGCCCGTTGCTGGATAGCAACGGGCTTTTTGCATGATAGTGCCTAGTGCCTAGTTCCTAGAGGCGTCATTCCCTACAGTGCGTTCACGAACTAAGATAGGGAATCTCGCTCTTTTTGTTTGAGCGAAACTCCCAGATGGATATATCCCAATTGTGGTCTTAGGCGCTGCGCTCCATATCCACGACATTATCTGGAATACTCAGCTTCTTTTGTTCCTCTAACCATTTTTCTAAGTTGTCTGCACCACCAACGTATTGGTCATTGAGCCAGATCTGAGGAACGGTGACAGGCGTTTTTAAACCGATATGTGCCTTCACTTCTGGAATCATTCGGTATAGCGCGGCGCTCTCTTTCACCACGTCGTGGTACTCGTAAGGAATGCCAGCTTCATCAAGCAGCTTCTTGGCTTTGACGCAGTACGGACAGGTCGCCTTGCCGTAAACCACATTGCCCTTCATTGTGTCTCGTTTGGTCCATTCTTGAATGATGGACTGAACTAATACACCGCGGTTTAAGGCTTCACCCTGGCTAATGACCTTACCTTCGACCATTAGAATCGGTGCGTGCCATGCCCCTTTGGCTAATGGCTCCCACCAATGAGAAAGCCAATCTTTCACTTCCAGTTCAACTTTCACATCGGCGAGTTCGTTTTCAAAGGTATCCTTGATGATGTCCTTTGTTAGCGTACATTCACCACATGGAATGTTGACTTTAAATGGCCCCCAAGCGCCGGCCCAACGGTAAAGTGTTACTTTGATTGGCTTTGTCATTGCTACATCCTTATTCTTGTTGTCGCCATTTATTATGGCTCATTCCTTAGTAGAAAGGTGCTAGTGCTTTTTTATTTCAGCGTTATGCAGTTTTTTCTTTGCGTCGTTTTCCACCTTCCCATTGGGTGATGAAGGCCACCGCCCCAATGATGATGAACGCTCCTAACCAAAGGCGGCCAGGTGGAACCCAACCAAACACCATCCAACCCGCGAGCACATTCAATGGCAGTTTTGCGTGGTCAAAGGGTTGTACGAAAGAAGCATCGGCAACAGAGTAAGCTTTTACAATGGCCCATTGCGCGAGCGCGGTTAATGCACCGGCAGCAAGCAATACCAGCCAAAGTTCACCTGAGTCAGGCATTTTCCATTCCGGGAGCGCTAAGAAGAGGTTGAAGGGGGTGATCAGCACTAGCAGGTAAACCACCATCGTCGATGGAGAGTCGTCAGAAGAGAGCTTTTTCACCATCAGTGAGTAACATGCCCAGAAGAACGCAGCACCGACAGGTAATAGCGTTGCCCACGTAAAGTCATCGCCCCAAGGCTCTAGGATGATCATCGCACCACTAAAGCCAGCGATTGTCGCCCCCCAACGAGCGGCGCCGACGTTTTCTTTGAGGAAAAGCCCAGAGCCTAGGGTGGCAAACAGTGGTGAGGTCATGAGTAATGCAATGCCTTGCCAGATAGGGACAGGGTAGGCGAGTGCCCACATCCATAGCTGGATACCAATAACCGATAGGAAGACGCGGAAAATGTGCAGGCCCAAATGGTCGGTTTTAAGGGAGTTGCGAATTCCTAGTGTTTTTAGATACGGAAGAATAACGACTAGAGCGATAGCGTATTGAATCAGTGCGACCATTGTTGATGATAGGCCGTGATTGATACTCGCAATTTGCGCAAGGCTATTAACAATTGCAAACGCTAAGCCTGCGGTAAGCATCCAAGAGGCGCCTTGGATAGGAGAGTGTTGTGACATAACTTTTTTATCTCGATGGAAACTACGCACATGATACGGCGATCACAAAATGAAACCAATGGAAAGTACCGAACGAGTTAGTCTAAAAAGTTGAATGTCCTTACAAAAATGAATAAGGCCGAGCAATTGCTCGGCCTTAGAAAGAATCTAAATCAGGTTAGATTAGAAGTCGTAGCGTAGGCCTAGACGTAGTGAGTCTTCAGCGTCATCTAGGTTGTTCAGCTTGTAAGCTACGTATGAACGGATATCGCTGTTGAACTTATAAGTACCAGTGATTTCGAAGAAGTCAGAGATGTCACCTTTACCAATAACTGTGTCTAACTCTTGCCATTGGTATGCACCAATTAGAGAGAACTGGTCATTGAATGAGTACTGAGCTGCTAGTTCCACACCCGAAAAATCGCTCTTAACGTCATCATCTAGTTCGCCAGTAGTGTAAGTTGCGCCTACATACAGGGCATCCATTGAGTAGTTCACACCCGCAATGATTGCATTTCCAGCGCCTTCACCTTCGCCATTATCGTTTGCTGAGTAACCCAGACCTAGGCCAAGACCCATTGGCAGTGTGTAGATACCAGAGATACCGAAGCCATCTGTGTCTTTATCTTCGCCCGCAATGTAGCTTGCTTTCAAAGAAAGGTCGTCATTACCATATGCATAAGCGATGGTGTTGTTAATCTGCTCATTACCGGCATTGATGAATGCTTTTTGATCACCTGAGTAGGTTGAAATATCTGACATTTGAGAAATTTGTACTGCGGCTGTATCTTGGCGACCAAATGAAACCGCACCAAAGTCACCTTTAAGACCTGCATACATGTAACGTTGTTTGAAGTCTGTCTCTGAAGTTTTGTCAGCAGATGACACCACACCTTGCTCCGCTTCATAAAAACCAAAGCCCGACAAGTCACTTGTAATCTCGCTTTCACCGCCTACATTCAGACGAAAACGGCTGTTGTTAGCCATTGTACCGTCGATTTCACCACCGCTAGATGTACCAACGAAATCACCACGGAACTCAGCGCGACCACCGATTTTTAGCGATGTGCCGTCAGAGTTGTAAACCTCTGCCGCTAATGCTGAACCTGAAACAAATGCTGCTACCACTGCAGACGCTAATACTGCTTTTTTCATAATTTACTTACCTTTATTAAAATCCGTGAGCGTTGTGCTCTTCCGTTTCGAATGAGGCTAATCTAGGGCAGCCAAATGACGTTTTGATTTCTCAAAAGTGACATTTATATGAATCAGTAAAATAAATGGAACTTTTCGAAAATGGTCATTTGATTGCACATAGAAAGCGTAGTACTCATTCATGAAATTTATGATTAGGTTTGCAAATATTTCCCTTGAATGTATGGATATTGAGAATGTTTCATTTTCATACACATAAATGTGATTTGATTAACCAAATGTAGGGTGGTGATAGATAAACTGTTTGTATAAGTAAAATTGATATTGGGGAATTTTAAGGTTTAAGCCTTTGATAATTTTCTTATCTGGGTCACACAGATCTGGCACACACACTTAATAAATGTGATTTATGTCACTATAAAAGCGTCTTTAGTCTGTTTTATGGGTGACTTTAGCTTTTTGATGTGTTTTTTATTTTGATTTAAGTGTTTGAATTGTATGGATTAAGTTCTAAAGGAGGGGGTGTTGTTCAATTTTTATATCGTTTTATGCGAGAGCTGTGAACTTTATCGCTAAAGTGCATAACCATGTTAACCCGGCGCATCAACAAGCGGTTGAAACTATCCTAACTGATTGTTTTGACAGTTTTGTTTAATAACTATGAATTCGCGCCAAAGCTATATGGAAATCGATAAGATGAACAAAAAACTACTAGCGGTAGCAATCGCAGCAGCAGCATTCGGCACTCAAGCAGTTGCAGTTGAGCTTTACAACAACGACGGCACTACATTCTCTGTAGGTGGTCACGTTTCTGTAAACCTAAACGGTTCTGAGCAAGGCGATACAGATGTAGGTGCAAACTCTCCACGTATCAACTTCAATGCAACTCAAGACCTAGGTAACGGCTTCACAGCTGATGCTCGCGGTGAGTGGGCAATTAACTACCTTGACGGTGGTGAAG
The DNA here is from genome assembly GCF_003415655.1 of Vibrio maerlii. Lineage (GTDB taxonomy): Bacteria > Pseudomonadota > Gammaproteobacteria > Enterobacterales > Vibrionaceae > Vibrio > Vibrio maerlii. The sequence goes on along the minus strand of NZ_QRHC01000001.1, from coordinate 117,429 downwards.
ATACATTTACAACTCGTCTAGGTTACATTGGTGTAACTCACGATGAGCTTGGTCGTGCTGTAGTGGGTACACAATGGGCACCTTACTACGACGTAGCGGGTGTTACGGATATGCCAATCGCGTTTGCGAACGATTTCCTATATGAGCTTCACGGTGAGCTAGGTACTGGTCGTGCGGATAACATGGTTTCTTACCGCAACGGTTTCGACTTTGGTGAAGCTGGTGAGCTAAAATTTGGTCTAGGTTGGCAGGGTAAGCAAACTACGACTTACACTGATGAAGATGTACTACCAAATGGTGACATCCAATTCGATCGTTATGATGTTCGCTACGGTGACCGCACTCAAGCAACTCTTTCTTACTCAATCATGGGTGTGACAGCTGGTTACGCATACAACACTGGTGACCTTGAAGGTGAATCTCTAGACTTCAACACGTTCAGCCTAAACTACGGTTCTTACGGTAAAGGTCTATACCTTGCTGGTGTTTACCAAATGATGGAAGTGGCAGACTTTGAACAAGATTCATACGAACTTCTAGCTGCTTATGCACTAGCGAACAGCCTAAACTTCAGCGTAAACTACGAGAACGTTGAAGAGAAAGAAAAAGGCTTTGCTAAAGAAACAGCACGCGAAGAGATGGCTCTACAGGTTGAATACAACTTCACGCCTAAGTTCGTGGGTTACACTGGTTACCAGTTCGACCTAAACGACGACAACGGTCGTAAGACTGATGACAAGTGGACTATCGGTGGTCGTTACTACCTATAATCGAATCGGTTAAGATTTGAATACTTGAAACCCGCCAATTGGCGGGTTTCTTTTTATATGTCGAAAGTGATTTTATTGGACGAGCTTTTGGCTAATGAGCGCTTCTAGCTGATTATACTGGTCATAAATCTTGGCATGTTTCATTCGCAGTAGAGACGAGTTGGTATAACCATCATTCGCCATCGAAAGGTGAGCGTAGTCTGAATCGACACTGAACTTTAGGTTTGACTCGACTGATTTTTGAAACTGGGCTTTTAATATTGGGTCGACCTGCGTTTCCTGTAACGCTTTTCGTGTATTCACTAACTTCTCACCAGATAAACCCTCAAGCTTTAGCTGAAACAGGGCATGCAATCGCGCGTATTCTGCAAACAGTGCTTTATTTTGATTTTTAGAGCAGATTGCAAAGCGATTTTTTGGAGAAATCAGTGAGCAAGAGACAGACTCTTGAGATAGGTATTTGATGGACTCGTTGATAATCAGTTTATCCTCAAAATCCAACGATCTAGCTAGTGAGAGACTGGGAAAGAGAACCGCCAACAGTAACAAGTTCCTCATGGGTTAAGCCTTATGTGTTTTGTTTTATATTTTCTGAAAGTATACCTCGGCTTACCGCATCCTGTCTAATATATGAATTTGTATTGGTAGGGGCATGTTCCTTAAAGCACAAAGCCCATCGAATGACGGGCTTTGTAAGGGCAGTGGAGGTTCTGATTTAACGTCTTAGATAGACTCACCGTTTACAGTGACGACAACATCAATGTTACCGCGAACTGCATTCGAGTATGGGCAAACCTGATGTGCGATGCGTGTCAGTTCCAACGCGTTTTCTTGAGGAAGCTCTAAGGTCACATCTAGGCTGACCGTTAAGGCGAAACCACCTTCTGCATTTGGACCAATACCCACTGTTGCAGTAACAGGTGCGTCTTTGATGCTCACTTTACCTTCACGAGCCACATGCAGGATAGCGTTAGAGAAACAAGCAGAGTATCCGGCAGCGAACAGTTGCTCTGGGTTTGTTGCTTTACCTGTGCCGCCCATTTCTTTAGGGTAGCTTAGGTCAACATTAAGTAGACCATCATCAGTTGCTACGTTTCCGTTACGACCTGCTAGTGCTGTTGCTTTCGTAGAGTATAGAGTTGTCATTGTCATCATCCTTTCATTGTTGAATTTAAGTTGTGCGCTATCTAATTGTTTGCAATCTTATAATGAAGCTATCATTTGATCAAGTAGATTGTGTGCAATTTATTTTTTGGTATGCTTAGAGCGAGAGAGCTAGAAAATCAGAAAGGTGAGAGATGGATACATTAACGACAGCGATTGAAACCGAAGAGCAAGCATTACATCTGGAGAATCAAGTTTGCTTCCCGCTATACAGCGCTGCAAATGCGGTAATCCGTGCGTATCGCCCGTTGCTGGATGCACTCGACCTCACTTACTCGCAATACTTAGTTATGATGGTGTTGTGGCGAGAGAACGGTATTAACGTTAAAGAGCTAGGGGCGAAGCTGTATCTTGATTCAGGGACGTTAACCCCTCTTCTCAAGCGCTTAGAAGGCAAGGGGATTGTAATTCGCAAGCGGAGTGAAACCGACGAGCGAGTACGAGAGCTTTATTTAACCGACTTGGGACAAGAATTGAAACAGAAAGCACTCGACGTTCCCAAAGCAATGCGCTGCAAAGTCAATCTAGAGTTAGACGAACTCATTCAACTGAAACATTTATGTGAGAAGCTACTGTCTAAGCTTAGCTAACGAGACGGTTTATTCTTATCCTTCATGACGAGATCAATAAACCTCAGTCGGTCACAGTAATCGTTTGCTTAGTTTGATAAATTGATTAGCTTTTCTAGTTTTCTAGTTTTCTAGTTTTCTAGTTTTCTAGTTTTCTAGTTTTCTAGTTTTCTAGTTATCTAGTTATCTAGTTATCTAGGTGTCTGTTCTAATGTCACAAGTCGTCAGTAAGGAGTGCTGAGTGAAAACGGTCCGTTTTGAGAATGAGTGTGTGGTTCCATCGAAGGTGATTTGCATAGGAAGGAACTATGTTGACCACATAACTGAACTTGGGAACGCGATACCTGATGAAATGGTGGTTTTCAACAAACCCAACTCTTCCATTGGCAAGGTCTTAAAAGTCTTTCATCAAGAGCCTCTGCACTACGAAGCGGAAATCTGCTTACTGGTTCAAAACGGAGAGTATGCCGCTGTTGGATTGGGACTTGATCTCACCAAGCGCGGGCTACAATCTAAGCTTAAAGAGAAAGGTTTACCTTGGGAGCGAGCAAAAGCTTTTGATGGTTCAGCGATATTCAGCCGCTTTGTGCCTATTTCTCCTGAACAATTACCACACCTGACCATCGAGTTGGTGATCAACAGTATGCGCATGCAGAAAGGGCATGTAGAGCAGATGCTGTATCCACCTCATGTCATTCTTTCCGAACTCAACCAATACACGACGTTGGAAGATAACGATATTGTGATGACTGGCACGCCAAAAGGGGTTGGGCAGGTTCACCCTGGAGACCGCTTCGTTGGCCGCATCCAATACAAAGAGCAAACGCTGATTGAGGTGGAGTGGATCGCTGCGTAGGCTCTACGTCTATTCACACCGCCATTTTTCCTGTTTCTATACCTTGATTAGTTGATTAGTTGATTAGTTGATTAGTTGATTAGCCGAGGTTTTTTAGTTCGTGTTTGAACGTATCTAGCCATCTGGCGTTAACAATCATATTATGATGGCTCATTAATACGTTATTGGAGAGTAACCAGCATGACAATGGTGATTGTTGGTCATCGAGGCGTTGCGGGGCATTACCCGGAGAATACCAAAGTAAGTATTCAAGCAGCGATCGATATGGGATTAAAGTGGGTCGAGATTGACGTTCAGCCAACCAAGGATAATGTTTTGGTGGTGTGCCATGACCATACGATTGATCGTTGTAGTGATGGTATGGGGCGAGTGGATCAATACACCTATGCAGAGCTTCAAGAGTTTGACTTCGGTGGTTGGTTTGCGGATGAATTCAAGGGTGAATCGATCTACACCCTAAAAGAGTTGCTTGAATTGGCTGCTGAGAATGACGTTGGCCTCAACATTGAAGTCAAAGTAGACGAGCATGACCCTGAAGAGGTGACTCGACACCTTAAACAGCTGCTCGATGCCTCTCCTTTGAGTGACGAAAAGATCATTCTATCGAGCTTTAGTCATCATATTATGCGCCAGCTGCATACTCACTGTCCGGGTTACAAACTTGGCGTGCTAAGTGAACGTTTACGGCTGAAAGATTGGCAGTTGCTTGAAGAGATATCTGCCTTTAGTTGCCACCTGAACTTTCGATGGACCTCTGTTCGAGATGTCGAAAAACTAAAGCTGGCGGGTTACCAGGTCTGGTGCTTTACCGTTAATAATCCAGTAAAACTTAAACACTATCCAATGCTAGATGGTGTATTCAGTGATTATCCAGATCGCTTCATATAACGGCACTTAACGCGAAAAGAAGCCACATTTATAGTTAACGCTAATGGGTGTCGAATTGGTCGTCGTTGGGCAATTTCGGCATTCACCTAGGTAATAGATTAAGGATTGAGAGTGAGAACACCCTGTAAGGCAGCCTGTAAGAATGACGGTGGTATTTGTAGTGGTTGCATGCGCACTATGGAAGAAATTGGCCAATGGCGTCATCTCAGTGATGAAGACCGTGATAGCAAAATGGCCATTTTGGACAAATCAGACTCCACTCACACTTGCCCAACCTGTGGCGAAGGCGCGCATTGCGATATCGCCAAGGGAAAAGAGACATGTTGGTGTTTTGACTTGGAAAAACGTGATACGAGCTCAATAGAAAAGAGTGATACGTGTATGTGTCGTTCGTGTTTGTCTCGATTGCCGATAGAATAAATCTCAGGCAATAAATGTACCATTAAGATTGTATGGCGCTTCGGTATCCACTCTCGCTATTTTCTCTCTCGCGTTAATTCGTTGGTTTATATGACTAATGGTTTGTTTGAGTGAGTGTGATAACCAAAGGTTATTGCGCTTATAAGTACTGCTAAATGTTCAACCGCTGTTATTTCGAATAATCTACGCTCGTTCCCAGCCAGTAATAGAGAGTTCGTAATGTTCAAGTATAATAATCGACTAAAATTTGTTTCTTTAGCTGCAGCGATGATGCTTACTGCTGGATGCAGTTCTTCTGCTTTCGACTCTGATAATGAAAACTCAGCGCGTAACCGTGGCGCTGCAGGCGGTGCACTGCTTGGTGCAACCATGGGTGCTCTAGCGGGTGATGCAACCTTAGCGGCTCAAGGCGCGGCAGTAGGCGGCGTTGCTGGTGGTGTTGCTGGCTCAATGAAAGACTTAGACGATTCTCGCCAAGGTGATCGCAACCAAGTACTTGCCGATGGCATCTCTCAAGATAATCGTAGTGATGCTGAAAAGCGCGTAGCTGAACTAGAAGCTGAAATTCGCATCCGTGAGCTTGAGCAAAAGCTAGCTGAAATGGAAGCCGCTGATAAAGCGAAGGATACCGAAGAGGGTTAATCTTTCTTTGGTTAGAACACCGATTACACTAATACAACGAACAGAGGCTAATAAGCCTCTGTTTTTGTTCATGTCTACCTTTTACATCGCCTCTTAGCTTATCTTCTTAATTATTCTCAAAAATGAGAACCTATCGCGCAAAATCTGAACTGTTATTTTTTCTGCCTATAAAATGTTCTATGTTGGAGTCTACAACGATAGTGCAGTTTACTTGGTCAATAATTGGATAGGAGTCTGATTATATGAAAAAAATAGCATTAGCAGTGGTGGGTATACTTTGTGTTAGTCATGCCTCATATTCGAGCCCGTACCTAGGGCTTAAAGTTGGTAAAACCTGGTTTGATGACGGTTGTTCCAACGTTACCGATTGTGAAGACGACTCTGGGTCACTGGGCCTCTATGGTGGGTATCAATTCTCGGATTTTCTCTCCTTAGAAGCAGGGTATGACTATTTAGGTGAATATACCTTACAAGATGTCGACGATGATCGTATCCATGCCTTTTCTTTAGCTCCGAAGCTGTCCTTTGCAGTGACAGAGAAGTTGGATTTGTTTGCTAAATTCGGTGGTGCCTATGTCGATGTTGCCGGTGAAAGTGACGGTACTTATTTAGGAGCGGCTGGTCTTGAGTATCAACCGAATCATTCAAGCTCGGTGAGATTGGAGTACCAACATTTGTCTGATGTGAGTAATGACTACTTTACTTCCAACGTTGATACGGTTTGGTTGGGTTTTGCGTTCCATTTTGGTGGTTCAGACGATGAAGCAGAACCGGCTGCTACTGCTGCAACTCAGTCAGTTCCAGAGCCTGTTGAAGAAGTTGTAGAAGAGTCTGTTGTCACAACGCCTGTGGTAAAAAATTACGAGATGAAGGTAGTGGATTCTGGAAGTTTTGCTTTGAATAGCGCGAAGTTGAAGCCTGATAGCCAGCCGATTGTCGATGATCTTGCCCAGTTCATGAATCAATACCCACAATCAACGGTTGAGATCACTGGGTATACAGACTCAACCGGCGCTGTGGATTACAATCAGCAACTGTCGGAGAAACGAGCTCAATCGGTGGCGGATTCTTTGATGGAAGAAGGTATCGACGAATCTCGTATTACCGTCGTGGGAGAGGGTGAAAACAATCCTGTGGCATCGAATGAAACCAAGCAAGGGCGTGAGCAAAATCGCCGCGTAGAGATTGTTGTCCCGCCTTTTGAAGCCGTTGAATAACAACTAAGCAGAAACAGTTAGCCTCATGTATATGAACTCATTGCATGAGGCTTTTTTAGTTCGTGTGTTTATTCAATCGGTTTTGGAAAGTACTCTCCGTACATTTCCATAAAATCTCGACGGATCTCATGTTCCAGGTGTGGCGCTTTGTCTGTTGGGCAGAAGATCATGAAGTGCAGAACTTGTTCTCCTGTTCCGCCGCTGGTGATGTGAATGTGTGGCTCTGCACCCGGTAAGTCAACGCCGGCACGCTTTTCTATGATCGCATTATATCGACGAGCCACTTCGTTGAACGATTGGCAGTGGTCTTCAATCTTACCCAGTAGCGGTGGCAGCATTGGGTATAGGTTATTGAACTCTGGTACCACAATGGAAAAGCTGTGGTAAACATAGCGCTTCATGAAATTGAGGTTCTTCACTGGATAGGTGAAGAACATGCTGTTGGGCAGTGTCGCTGTCTTACCCGTGTAGTGGTATTGACCGTGATGTAGGTCTATCTCTTGAATCACGGTAGCCATCATGTTGTGTTCGATGACTTCTCCACACAGTTTCCCGACCTCTATCCAATCGCCAATACGGAATGAACGTGAACTTGCGCGTTGAATTGAGCCCGTAAAACAAAGAATGATCTCTTTAGAAGCGACGACGATAGCAACCGCAATGGCCGTTACTGACAGCGCAAACTCACTGATCTCCGACTTCCAAAGAACAAACAGTATAATCACGCTAAGTGCAAAGGTACCGTTCTTGGTACGCGACATCCAGCTGCGTTGGTCCTCGGTAATGAAGTCGACATCACCACGGATTCGCCACAATACCAATCGACGCACCAGCATGATGATGGTGATGATGAGAAGAGTCAGGGCGAATTTATGCTGGGTGAAAAAGTCGATAATGATTTGTAGATACGCCACTGCAGTTCAATCCTTTATTTGACCGGAGGAAGGTTATGTTACCCCCATAACTCACCATAATGTCATTGTTTTGTTTAAATTTTTATATTTTTTGATATTGAGTAGAGGTGATATATTCACCAAAGGTTTCACACCAGATGATGACGCTGCTGTATTGAGTGACATCCACGCTGCTTGGCACTTCGAGGGTGAAGCGGTCGAATGTTTTCACATCGCCAATGTTTACCATTGAGTCTTTATGAGTTGCGAAATCGGCTTCGGTCTCGATATAAGTGGGTGATAGGTAAAGTTTGTAGTCCGGACCAGGTGCAAGCTCGCCTTCGAATGCGACCATCCCTTGAGAGACCGAAATCTCGCCTTCCCCCCAGTGAAGGAAATCGCTATCTGCTCGTTCTTTGCTGAATTGCCCCGAGAACATTGCTGATTGTTGTACGCTTGCGACGCTTTGTTGGTCTGGTGATTCTGGTTGGATCAAAATGGGTAGGGCATAGACACCGAGTGCAAAACCAACCAGCAACATGGCGCTGTGCGAGATGAGTAACATCAACTTCTTCATAGGAACCTACCTTTTAATATCAAAGACTTGATAGCTTGAGTTAACTTTATGTTAACAAAGGTGGCTTCGCAAGATAAAAGCCAGTGATAGCGCTTAGATAACGTATTGTTCTTTACCTCCACCAAGTGGCCGACCATAATTCGCTTATGCATATAGAAACGCCTGTACTTGCCCCTGATTATTATCTCGCTAACTTCCAGCGTTTGGTTCGTCACACCTTGGATTATTACTCTGATCTTCTAACCAAGAGCGAGCATGATTGGATTCAACGATTTCAGCAGTTAGACCACGATAGCCAATGCTTGTTGGTGCGCTTAATGTCTCGCAAAGGAAAGTGGTTTCGTAGTGACAAGCTCAGCTACGATGAAATCGCCTCGACGTTACTATCATTGGATGCATTGCAAGAGGCGAACTTTGTCTTGCTGAGCCCTGACTTAGGTGCGCGTGACCTTTCATTGAGCGTGCTGACTAAACCTGAGGTGTTGGCATTGTTTCCTGAACTCAATAAAGGTTTGTCGAAAGGTCAGTTAATCGAAACGCTCTCGGATGAGGTGTTTGACTACAAAGGGCGGTTGGCCTTTACGGTGGTTGAATTGTTGGCGGATGAGGTTATCGATGTGCTGCTGATTCTGTTTTTTGCAAATCGCTATCAGGATCTGAGTCAATTTGTGCTGGAAGATCTAGGTCTCCATCGCTTTGAAGACTATCCTCTCAGCGTTGACCTACGTTTCTTCAATAGTCGAGAAGATATTGAACAGTTGAGAGCGATAGGCGCGGTTGCTGAAGCACACTATTTAATGGGCTCAAGGGATAGCGAGCAGTTAAAGCGGTGGTTGGAGGCGTTGCCTGATGAAGTCAATCATCGCCACGTATTAAGACAAAAGCAGCGCTGCATGAATGCCATTGCTAGAGACCTCGAGCGTGAGAAGCTCTATCCACAGGCGATAGCGACTTTTGAGCAAGCCCAAATCCCGCCTTCTCGGGAGCGACTCGCACGTATCTATGATGCTTTGGATGATGTCGATTCAATGCAAGAGTGGGTGACGTTAATCTTGGATGCTCCTTGGGATGTTTCAGAGTTTGAAGTGGCTCAACGGCTAGAAGCAAGGCTTAAACGCAAACAAGGCATCAAGGTTCCAAGAGCAGAAAAACCGAAAGTCGATGAGCTTCGGTTAGACTTGGATTTATCACAACAACGCGTAGAAATCGCAACTTTAGAGCACCTGACTACTTACGATAACCAAGTACTTTACGCTGAGAATACTCTGTTTAATGCTCTATTTGGTTTGGCTTTTTGGGATGTGATCTTCGCGCCAGTTGAGGGGGCATTCGTCAATGCTTACCAACATCGACCGAAAGATCTCTATCGCCGTGAGTTTGCACAGAAGCGTCAGCATGAGATTGATGAGGTATTTAGTCGCATTGAATCAGGCTCTATCGATTACATCGTAGAAAACTACGACCGTAAAGTTGGGATCAGCAATCCGTTTGTTTCTTGGAAAGTCGTCAGTAAAGAGTGGATCGAAACAGCGCTAGTACATATTCCGATGCAGCACTTGAGCGAGATATTTAAGGTGATGCTGACCGATCTCAAGCTATATCGAACCGGTTTCCCCGACCTGATTGTGTTTCGACATAGTGGTGCGAGTCGGGATTATGAGTTGGTGGAAGTGAAAGGCCCAGGTGACAAATTGCAAGATAATCAATGGCGTTGGATAAGGCAATTTCAACGCATTGGCGTGCCGGTTTCTGTTTGTTATGTGAATCAATAGTTAATTGAATATTTTACGGGCGGATAATTAGGGGTATTTGTCCAATTTTCCCTCGTTTTTGACGCAAACGTTTGATACCTTTGCCGCACAAAATATCCTGCTTCCAGAATGCTATGCCAAGCCAGTTTAGAATTAATAAAATCGTCGAGATCGGTGACACCCTTCACCGCAGTGGATGTGCTCCATATAAAGTAGAAAAATACACGCAACATTATGCAAAAAAGCATGGTGTGGATGTGATGATCCAAGCGACACCAACGACGATCAATTATCAATTTCCTGACGATAATAATGCGGTTGTGATGAAGCGTTTACAGCCTGCATCTATTAACCTCAGCTTGCTTGCCAATACGATTATTCGTATCAATCAACCAAGCAGTGAGCCTATCCCAGAGCCGATTCGCTATCCTAAGTGGGTGTTTGCGCTTGCCAATATGGGCATTCCACCGGCTTATTTGATGCTGGTGGGTAGCACGTTAGAAGCGATTGGTTGTTCGGTCCTGCTTGGCTTGATGGTGTTTATGTGCCAAGAGCTACTTCATTCACGTCGTGCGATTGCCGCAGACTTTCTTGCAGCGCTACTGACAGGTATTGGTGTTGCACTGATCAGCAGTACAGGGGTGCCAGTACCGGTTTGGGCGCTGTGTATTGCCTCTATCGTTCTCTTTGTTCCTGGGTTATCCATTGCTAACTCATTAGAGTGTCTTGCGTTCAATGATTTGGTGTCTGGAACCAGTTTATTGGGGCAGAGCTTTTTGACCTTAATAAAGCTGTTTGTTGGTATTGTCATGGGGCTCAATATCGGTGAAGCAATTTGGGGGCAAGCAGAGTCGCTATCTTATACCAACCAAGTTCCTGATTGGCTACATGTACTCGGTCTGCCATTGATTTCGGTGAGTATCGGCGTGATGTTTAATGCGCGCCCGTTAGATATTCTGCTTGGACTTCCCGTTGCCGTACTCGGCATGTGGGGCCCATTCTATCTCGGCTTTGACAGTGGTTGGGTTGTAGGTACGTGGATTACCACCGTATTGATTACCCTTTACGGTACTTGGCTGGCGAAGAAGATGAACCTGACGGGTTCCATCTACATTGTTCAGGGGATCATTATTCTGGTACCGGGTAGCCGTGTATTGGTGAGCGCGAGTCAGTCGGTGTTTGAGCAATCTGTTTTGCCAATCCCGAGTATTGGGCTCTCGGCGCTGTTTATGTTCTCGGCCATTGTCGCAGGGCAGGTGACGGCGTACTCGATTTATTCGCCGAAGATAGAGAGATAAGTAGGTTGCGGGACGAGCTTCGCTCTATGGATTATAGATTGTGAAGATAAAATGAGTTCTAAAGCTCGGGGTCAGAGTCCACGTAGGTTCATCTGCATTGAATAATGATGAACTAACTGAAACTCTGACCCCAAGTAAAGTCAGTACTGTCTAGGAACTAGGACCTGTAATCTAGGAACTATAAACTAGCGACTCATTTCTACTCACCATACTCCTGCGCATCTTGCTGTTTGATTGTCTTATGACCGTCTTCTGATACGCCTTGTTTCCAGTAGCTGCTGATGTAGATGTTTTCGCGGTCGACTTCTTTCTCGTTGCGGAAATAAGTGCGCAGTGCGCGCATTGAGTCGAATTCACACGCAACCCAAACCGAGACTTCACCGTCTAGCCAATCAAGCTCACGCACTTTATCTTCTAAAGATTCTTCCGTTACCCAAATGACCTCTAGGTTTTCTGGCACTTCAAGTGGTTGAACATCAGTTTGCTCAAGCACCTTAATCACTGCATAGCCTTTTGTATCGGCTGGCAATAGACGCGCTTTTGCCGAAAGAGCGGGTAGGGCGGTCATGTCTGCTGCCATGAAGAACCAATCAACATCGGTATTCAAGTCTTGGATAGCACCTGGACCTGCGATGAAGATCTGGTCACCAACTTGTGCATTCATTGCCCAGCGACCAGCAAAACCACATTGCAGGTCGTGGGTAATATGACGAACAAAATCAACTTCAATCGTTTGATTTTCATGTGAAATACGACGAATGGTGTAAGTGCGCATAGACGGGCGTTGTCCTTCACCCATGTTAGCGAAATCGATGTCCGTGCCACCCTCAGCATTGAAGATTAGCTTGATGTAGCTACCTTCACAGTCCTGTGGGAAGTTAGCCAGAGCTTCGCCTTGTAGCGTGATGCGCTGCATGTTTGGAGTAATCTGTTGTGTCGAAGCGACGGTCATCAGTTTTGGTGAGGGCTTCTTCTTTTTCTTCTGCATATCTTTTTGCATAACGTCCTTCATTTTCTAATTAGCTTGCGTTACTGAGTTAGCTTACGTTATTGATTTATGTGCGCTATTGACGCGCTGTTACTGATGTACAGTTATGATTGCTGACGAAGTTGGTTTAGGTATTTGACCCAACTTTCAGCTTGTTTTGATGGCTTGATGTCATTGGCTGCTTTCGCTTGAACCACTGCCTTTTCAAGATCACCAAGTTTGTAGTGTGCACGTGTCTTGGCCAGTGCAACCTGCTCTTTTCTGCCTTTCACTTTATTCAGTGTAGTCAAGGCCTGCTGATATTGACCTTGCTGGAGCAACAACTGTGCGGTTTCCCAATGGTACTTTGCATCGATGGCTGCGGCTTTTTGCCAGATGTCGATTGAGTTTTGCCACTCTTTAGCCATCTGCCAGTAGCGGGCTTGTTCGACAAGTAGGTCAACGTCTGAGGCTGCCTCTTCCAACTCACTGATCTCTAGCGCTGCTCGTTCAGGGATCCCCCGCTTTGCATACAGTTGAGCCAGCAGGCGTCTGTCGTTCTGGCTCAGTTCTAACCCTTGGAGTTTGGCTAAAGCCAGCGTATCGAGTGCAGAACGATGCTGGTTGAGTTGCATGTGTAAACCGACTAATTGACGCCAAAACTCAACGTTTTGAGGTTCGATATCAATCAGACGCTTAAGGGTGCTGATTGCGCCTTTCCATTGCTTCAACTGTAGCTGCGCTCCAAGCTTCAGAGATAGCGGCTGCTTAGGCTCTTCTGGCTTGGTTGTCAGGTATTTATCGGTTGCAGGAATTACGCTTTTCCACTCTTCGACTTGATAGTGCGCTTGTGCAATACGGAACCAGATATCGTCACCGTTCTGGTTTTCTGGAATGTTTTTCAGTAGCGCGTAATAGTGTTTTAGTGAGTTTTTGAACTGCTGATCGGTGAGGTAAAGATCCGCAAGCATACGCTCGGTGATCCATGCGTTCTCATCGCGCAGTAAACCACTCTCTACTGCATTGTTAAGCTGAGGTATGGCAAGGGTGGTTTGGCCATTTTGCCAATAAAACACACCCAGCATACGAGCCACAAATGCTTGGTCGTAAGCGCGACTGGTATCGATTTCCTTGAGTTTGGTTATCGCTTCACTCAATTGCTCGTTTTGTGCAAGCTCGTTCGCTTTTTGTACACGTACAGCAGTGTATTGGCTGAGTTGCTCCGCAATGCTATTTGCTGATGCGACAAGTAAACTCAGAGCTAGCCATAATCTGATCATTTCGCCAACTTAAACTCTAATTTAACCGACTGACCGTATTGTGGTACGGCTTGGCCGCCCTCGGTTTTCGGTTGATATTTCCATTTGGTAAGCGCACGCTTTGCTTCGCGGTCAAACACTCGACTTGGGTTAGATTCCACCACTTCAATGTCGACCGGTTTACCCGTGGAGTCGATCGTGAACTTCATGATCACGTATCCTTCCAAACCACGCTTTAATGCTCGTTGCGGGTAGCGAGGTTCGACGCGATAAAGTGGCAACACTTGTTGGTTAACACCAAAATCTCCAAACTTAGGGGCGCTAATCGCCAAGCCTTCCACCGCTGTATTTAGGCCCAAAGCAGGCTGAGCCATAGGTGCTAGCTGAGTCTGCTGGGTATCAACTTGAGAAGTCGGCATTTGCTCAGGCACTTCTGGCGCTTTGGGTTGCTCTGGAACACTGCGCTTACGACGTTGCACTTCCTGTTCGTTTTCAGCCATGACCATGTTAAAGCTCAGAGCCTCGCTCGGCTCAGGAGCTCTGCGGTGGCTGGTATCAACCATCCAAGCCATGAAGCTAAACAGTGCAAAGGCGCTCGCTAGGGCTAATGGAGTGGCAAGTAATAGTCGAACCACTACTTCTTCTCCGCTGCTAAAGCGATGCTTTTCACACCAGCACCCTTGGCTGCGTCCATCACTTTTACAACGGTACCGTTGTATGAGTGCTCGTCTGCTTGAATGACTAACGAAGCATCAGGCTTATCCAGTAGTAAATGTTCTAGGGTTGCCTGAACACGCTCTACATCAACCATACGTTTATCGATGTAGATATCGTTTGAAGAAGTCACAGCGATGAAGATGCCCGCATCCTTTTGACTGACCACATTTGAGGCCTGAGGGCGGTTTACTTCTACCCCAGATTCACGAACAAATGAGCTAGTAACAATGAAGAAGATCAGCATGATGAAGACGATATCCAACATAGATGTCAAATCGACTTGTGCTTCTTCAGATTTGTGGTGACGTCGACCAAGTCTCATCGGTGGCTCCTTAACGACTTCTCGAGTTTAATTTCGCGCACTTGGCATGCTTTCACTAAGCGGGCATGGAAGAACATGCCAGTTAATGCAGCAACCATTCCCGCCATTGTCGGTAGGGTTGCAAGTGAAATGCCTGATGCCATGAGCTTAGGGTTGCTGCTGCCTTGGTTTTCCATTACGTCAAAGACAGAGATCATGCCGGTAACGGTACCGAGCAGTCCAAGCATTGGACAAATAGCAACGAGCACTTTAATAAAGTTCAAATTCTGAAATAGATGGCGTTGTGCTTGAGCTAACCAACCTTCTCGAATAGAGAGCGCATACCATGAGTTCTGGTCCGAACGCGCATGCCATGCATCTGTCCATTCTTTACGTTGCTTAGGAAATTGAACGAACAAATAGATGAGTCGTTCAATGATCAGTAACCAAGTCAGCGCCACTACTCCGGATAACCACCACAGAACTTGGCCGCCTTGCTGCATAAAGCTTTGCAAGGCGATCAACCAGTCACTGCTGGATAGGCTTACCGGAAGTAGGGAGAACAAGCTGTCCATTACGCCGCCTTACCGACAGATGGGTTAGCGTCTAGATCTTTCTCTGCTTGCTCAGCAACCAGAGCGATGCCTTGCTTCTCTAGAATGTTGCGAATGTTCTCTGCTTGAGAGCTCAAAATATTGTGAGCCAGTAGTAAAGGCATAGCCGCAATCAAACCCAATACCGTTGTGACAAGGGCCATTGAGATACCGCCAGCCATCACTTTAGGATCACCATTACCAAATTGAGTGATCACTTGGAAAGTCTCGATCATACCTGTTACCGTACCAAGCAGACCTAACATAGGAGCGAGTGCAGCAAGGAGTTTCAGCATCGATAGGCCGCGTTCTAGGTGTGCTTGCTCATCTACAACCGACTCAAGCAGACGAAGTTCAAGCGCTTCTACCGTGCGATTCTTTGATGGATCGTATACAGCTAGAATTCGACCTAGAGGGTTATTACCAGGGGTTTGTGGATTCTTAAGCTGAGCGCGGATTTTTTGGCGCGCAATGAATAAGCTCACACCACGGAACAGAGCAATGATCAAACCAATAGCAAGTAGACCGAGAATGATCTTACCCACGACACCACCGGCTTGCAGGCGATCCATCAGGCTAGGGGTTAGGGCAAGTTGCTCTAACATGATGCCTCGTGATGGGTCGACAACGGTAATTAGTGTTTGACTATCAACAACTGGCTGCAGTGACTGAGCTGTAGGGCCTTTTTCTGGCTGCTTTACATAAGCACGTGCTTCTTGCTTTTGGCCGTCCCAAGCAAGGTAACCCTGCTCTGAAACTAGCCCAAAAGCACCTAAACGAATCGCTTCCACTTGTTGGCTTTCACCGTCACCATTGATGAAGCGAATCGTTGTTTCATCAACTTGCCCTGTGGCTTTGACTTGCTCATCTAACGCATTCCAAAGGCCTGTCAGCTGTGGCAAAGAGGGCAGTTTAGTTGCCGCGACAATGTCATCAACAATTGCTGTGTAGGATTGAGAACCCGCAGAAGTCACCGAACTTTCCAGTTCACCTTGAAGCTCTTTTGCGTTTTGGCGAACAACACCAAATACTTCACCTAAGCTACCTGTCTCTAGGCGTAGCTTCTCTTCTAGACGCGCAAGCTTGTCTTCGTTTTGGCTAAATGTCGCGGCTAGCGCATCATTTTGTTTTTGAAGCGTTTCGCGTTGTTTGGTTAATTCTGTACGCAGTGCTTTGAGTTCTGCCTCGGTTTTGTTGAACAGAGACTCACGAGTCGAGTTGTGCTTCTGCTGTGCACGATTTTCGACTTGCGCTTTCTGAGCTAAAGTCGTCTCTGCGTTCGCTGTACCTGTGAAGGCAAGCATAAGACCCAGAAGGGCAGAAGTGATTAGAGGATGCTTCATATTATTGTTCCTCTTGCTGTGATGTTGATGTAACAAGAGAAACAGGTAGCGTCACTAAGCTTGGCGCAGTTTGTTGCGCCGCGATGCTGTATGCCTTATCTAGCTCAGTTTTCAAAGATGAATCCAATGACTGCCACTCTCGCTGATTTGCATTCCAAGACCAATAATTGAGGCCATTGAGACTACGCGCGATGAGAGATAGGCGACCCATGTGCAATATATCGACTTCAAGCTGTTTGTCGTGGGTTGTGATCTGACCTTGGTACAGGCCAAGCTTGGTGCCGTAATCCAACTCGATTTGGTACGCCTCTAGGATACGACGGTACTTTTCTGCATCGGCAATGTCGGCTCGCGTCATCATGCTATCCAGCTTGGCAATGCGTTCTGCACGCTGCTCGGGTTTGATTGGCACATCTTGCGCTAGGTTTTGCTTAAGACCCTCGATCATTTGGTACATCAAAGGCACCACACCTTGGCGTGTTGACTTGATTTCGTCGATTTGACCTTCAAGGCTCGAGACTTCTTGCTCTTGGCTGACAACCAAAGCATTCAAGTGGTCTTGATAAACCTGCAGGTTTTTCACTTCTTGCTGAAGCTGTTCAATCTCAGCTTGAAATTTGATCGACTGTTCAGCGCTCTTATCGATGCGCTGTTGGCTCGCCGCAGAGGAAGCATTCGTTTTGCTCTGTACGCTCTGTGCATTAGTCAGGTCTGACGCCATTGCACTGAAAGGTAGGGCAATGAGGAGACCTAATGCGATAGGTGTCTTAAACATGTGTTCTCAGTTTGTGTTCTTGGGCTCTAGCGTTGTGCTCAATATTGCCCAGTTCCTTAACGTTAAAAGCCCACGCAACCAAAGTTGCGTGGGGGCTTTATGAATTTAGCGAATTAGAAGTCAGCTGTCATGCCTACGTAGTAAGTTCTTGGCTCCATTACGTAACCTTGGGCTTCAAGTTCACTTGATACAGCTTCATCGGTTAGGTTTGAAATACCAGCACGGAGTCTAACATCGTCATTAACATGATAAACCGTACCAAAGTCTAACGTTGTGTATGCGTCTTGCGTGATGTCGGTGTCAATCTTGCGTTCACCACGGTAATTAGCGCTGACGAAAGTGGTCAAGTCGTAAGTTGGATTCCAATTAACCTTCACCAGACCAGAATGCTTGTAGCGTTCTAGCAACTCTTCACCAGTAGATTTGTCTTCTGTATCTAGGTAGGTGTAGTTACCGTTGATGCTCCATTGCTCGGTAATTTGGAAACGACCAGCGAGCTCCGCACCTTGTACTACTGCTTCTGCGATGTTTTCGTAGGTGCGGTACGCAGTATAAGTGTCAGTAGTTCCAGACACCACACAGCCAGGCTCGGTGCTGTCGTACTCGTCGCCGTCTTTACAAATGATATCACCACGGTCGATCATATCTTCGATTTCATTTCGGAACAGCGCACCTTCTATTTCCCAAGTCGGTTGGCTGTAGATAGCTGCTAGCTCGTAGTTCCAGCTTGTTTCTGGTTTCAGGTCTTCGTTACCGTAAAGGTCACAGCCACCTTTACAGCTTGCTACAACGTATCCTGAATGGTTTTGTGTGAGTGAGGGTGCTTTAAATGCTTTACCCGCACCACCTTTGATAACAAGGTTTTCCGTCGTTTGGTGCACCAGATATACACGTGGTGAGAACTCTTCACCGTACAGCTCGTGCTTATCTAGACGACCGCCCAATGTTGCGGTCAGCTTGTCTGTTACTGTCCACTGGTCTTGGATAAACAGTGCACCTTGGTACGCCTCTGCTGAGCTGCCAGTAATGTTTTCTTCGTTGGTCAACTCGCTTAATTGGTAATCTACACCAAAGGTAACCGTGTGGTTATCACCTAGGTAAGTGGTAGCTGATGCTTCAAGGATTTGAGTTAGTTCTTCAATATCGCGTGTAGAGTTGCCTACATCTGCTGCATTTTTGTCAATCACGTTCTCGCGAGAGTAACGAACTTGTGTATCACCCCAACCCCAAAAACCAGTATGTGTTAGGGCTTGGCTGTTTCGTTTTACATTGGCGTTGGATTCGTTAACACCACCTGAGTATTCTGCAGCAGTATCACGTTCGTCGTCACTATAGCCAAGGTCAAGGTCGATGATTTGATTTTCTGTCGCGTGCCAAGAAAGCGTACCGAATAGGCTGATGGTGTCTCGCCCTTCGAGTGCGGTGATATCAGAACGGTCAGTAATTTCGCCTTTGTCATTACGGATACCAGTATACGGCTGCCATGCATCACGGCTTGTTTGGTTTACAGAAAAACGAGCAAATAGTTCATCTTCGATTAGTGCACCAGAGGTGGTGAAACCGACAGAGTGTTGTTGGCCACCGTTACCATCATTTGGGGTAGCGATATCAGTACTCAGACTTGACTGCCACTCGTTAGTTGGGGCTTTAGTGATGATGTTGATCGTACCACCCATACCGTCTGAACCGTACAGTGCAGACATAGGACCACGGATGATCTCAACACGCTCGATAGAATTAGCAGGGATTGTCGCTAAGTCAAAATCATTACCACGAATAATCGCACTTGCAGAGCTCATACGACGACCGTTAACCATAATCAGCGTGTAATCTGCATCCATACCACGGATAGATACCGTTTGGCGGCCAGCGCGTGTGCTGTCTAGATCCACTTGAACACTGGTTGCCTCTGCAACGATGTCACCCAATGTAATGCCAGGGTTGTTTTCAATATCTTCGGCAGTAATCACCGACATTGATGCTGGTGCTGTCTTGAGCGAGGTCTCAGTACGAGTCGCTGTTACTACCATTTGCTCGTCAGTTTCCATCTGAGCGGTTTCAGCGTGCGCGCCGAAAGTGATTGAAGAGCAAATAACAGCCACTGCCGCTGCTAATGGTTTGCGAGTGAAGATTGAATTCCCTGACATGATAATATTCTTAATTGTGAGTGTTAATGAGAATGGTTTGCATTAGATATTTAATTTGTGGATAGTTCAATATGAGTTTCATTCTCATTTAACATTCTCAGTATTCACTTTATGAATATAGTGATTTTTTATTATTCAAACTCATAGTCTTCATATGCTTATCAACGTGCTACAAAAACTGGCGACTGGCTACTGAGGGTACGTTTGTTTGAATACATCGCGAATCCAGCGACACATAGGGTCGTTGTGGAAGCGCTTATGCCAGTATAGGTACACGTCTTTTTCAGGATGGCGAAGTGGCTCGGGAACACGCTTACACACTAAATCACGCTGGCTGCAGGCCTTTTCCGCGAACGGAGTTGGCAGATGAAAGATGATATCTGTTGTTTCTGCGATATCTGGAGCGACGTTAAAGTTTGATAACTGTACAGGGACGCTGAGCTTACGTTCTTTATTGATGAGTCCAAGCTCTTTAAAGCGCGACTCAATAGAGAGTTTCTTATCACCTTGAATAGAGATCTGACCAAAATTCGCCTCAAGCATATCTTCAACTGTGATCTCTTTATCTGCTAGAGGGTGATTTTTATGCATCAGCAAGCGGTAATCACGACTGGTGACAAACATCCGATAGAGGTTTTGCTCTGAAGCGGTAGGCTCATGGGTTGCTAAAACGAAATGCACATCACCAGAGAGCAGCGGTTCGAAAGGGCGCTTAGGAATCGAATCAATATCCACCACCATGTTCGGCGCTTCGCGACGAATGTGCTCCATTACTTTAGGCATCAAGTGCGTCATTTGGGGCACTAGGCCAAAAAAGCGCACTGTGGTATCGCTCTCCGCGGGGTTAAAGGTATCGCCGTGGACCAACTTTTCTAGTCGCGTCAGTACCGAGTTAAGGTCTTGTTTGATGGACTCGGCTTTTGGCGTCAGTTCATAGCCGTAAGCGGTTCTTACTAGTAAATCATCGTTGAATACATTACGCAGCTTTTGTAATGAGCGGCTGACGGTTGGTTGGCTCATGTCTAGCGCCAATGCAGTATTGGAAACGTGTTTTTCTTCAAGTAGATGTTTAAGGATGACCAGTAGGTTTAGATCGATTTGAGCTAAATTCATTATGTGGATACTCATTATATCAAAAATGCTATTGACGCATATTGAACTTGTGATAGTGTGAACGCAATTAATAATTATTCTTATTTTGATCTAAATCAATTAGTCATACGGAAACGGTCATGCTACACAAAAACATTAAAAAACTACTGGTTGGTTCAGCGCTTGTTGCATTGAGCTCTTCGCCACTTTTCGCAAAAACGTACCAACACAGTTTAGGTACGGTAGAGATTAATGAAGTACCACAGCGAGTAGTTGTTTTGGGTTTTGGTAGCTTGGATTACCTTGATGCATTGGGTGTGACGCCTGTTGGTATGCCAAAGAGCTTATTGCCTGAGAACCTTCAACAATATAATACCGATGAGTTCACCAACACGGGTAGCCTACAGGAAGTCAACTACGAAACTCTGTTTACGCTGAAGCCTGACCTAATCATCGCGGAAGGTCGCATGGCGAAGATCTACAAAGATCTGAAAGATATCGCTCCTGTTTACATGTACCGTATTGATAGCACTAACTACTGGGAAACGACTCAGCAGCACTGGAATAACCTAAGCGAAATCTTTGGTAAACAAGCGAAAGGTGAAGAGTTAGTTGCAGACGTTCAAGCGCAGATCGATGCTCTGAATGCTAAAAACACGGAAGAGCCTAAGAAGGCGCTGACAGTGATGAGTAACGGCAGCAACATTACATCATTCAGCCCGGTAAGTCGTTTCTCGTTCGTTTACCAAGAAGCGGGTTTTGAAACATCTAAGTCTGTGAATGTGGCAGCGGAATCCCGTACTCATGGTGACTTGATTTCGTTTGAATATATCGCCGATGCGAAGCCTGACGTCATGTTGATTCTAGACCGTGACCAAGCAATTGGTCGCTCAAGTGGTAAAGCTAAGCAACTTTTTTCCAATGAGCTTGTTGAATCTACGCCAGCGGCGAAGAATGAACACATGATCTATTTAGACCCAGCGGCTTGGTATTTATCAGCTGGTGGTTATCACTCAACACAAGTGATGATCAAAGACCTAAACCGCGCTATTCAATAATACCTTTGAAGAAATCAACCTGATGGCCTGACGATGGGCCATCAGGTTTTCTATTATCTACCTACTATGAAATTGAACCACCTACTTGCCACCTTTGTATTGGTGATGCTAGCAATCGCATCGCTCTCTGTTGGTGTGGCTAATTTTACCTTTGCTGATTTGCTCTCTGGCGACAGTCACGCAGTTAATATTCTTGTGACCAGCCGTTTTCCACGGTTGTTGGCCATTATGTTAGCCGGTGCGGGGTTGAGTATTGCTGGCCTTATCATGCAGCAGATCGTTCAAAACCGATTCGCAGCGCCTTCTACAACAGGTACCATTGATTGGGCGATGTTTGGCTACATGATGGCATTGATTCTCTTTGCCGACATGAGCGGGTGGGTACACTTAATCACCATCTTTGCGTTTTCTGTGTTTGGTACCGTGGTGTTTGTTCGTTTCCTACAACGACTCAAATTCAAAAGTACGGTTATGGTGCCGCTAATAGGCATCATGTATGGCAACGTGGTTTCAGCGATGACGACTTTCATCGCCTATAAATACGATCTGGTTCAGGCGTTGGGTTCATGGACGGTGGCAAACTTTGCCTCAGTTTTGCGTGGTAACTATGAGTTTCTTTACATCGCACTGCCTGTTTCTATTTTGGCGTATGCGTATGCGAACAAGTTCAGTGCGGCGAGTGTCGGTGAGACCTTTGCTAAGAACATCGGCCTGAATTACCAACGCATTGTGATGATCGGCGTTATCTTGGTGGCGGTGTTGTCTTCATCGGTGGTGATGATCGTCGGCATGATTCCTTTCTTGGGTCTGATTGTTCCTAACATTGTTTCGCTATTTATTGGCGACAATATGCGACGTAACCTGCCATGGACCGCCTATACGGGCGTGATTCTTGTCTTGGTCTGCGACATCTTGGGTCGATTGATTATCTTCCCTTATGAAATACCGATTTCTATGATCATCAGCATCTTAGGTGGCGCGGTGTTTATCTATCTAATCTTACGAGACAAATCGAATGCCTAGTTCAACTCGAATGACCGGCTCTACTGGTAAAATAAGCACGACTGCAACTCGCCAGTTAGGAATGAGTCGATTAAGCAAAGATGGTTTAAAGCTCACGGTACTTGCATTGGTCGCATTGGCGATTTGTACGCTGTTCCTTGGAAAGGGGCTAACACCGGATAACTATCAGTTCTTCTTGTCACGTCGTATTCCTAAGGTATTGGCGATTGTGCTTGCGGCAATTGCGATTGCTTCGTCGTCACTGATTTTTCAAACCATCACCACTAACCGAATCCTAACGCCCTCTATTCTTGGCTTTGACTCTCTGTATGTGATGATCCAGGTTTTATTAGTTGCTGTGTTCGGCGGATTTAGTGCTGTGGTGATCGATACTAAGATCAATTTCATCATCGCAACCGGCATCATGATTGTTTGTGCCATGACGCTGTTTCACTTCTACTTTAAGGGTCGACAACGCAACATATTTACCTTGCTACTCATTGGTGTGGTATTGAGTAGCTTATTCAGTAGCGTGACGGGCTTTTTCACCATGGTGATAGACCCTGATGAGTTCACCTATATTCAAGGTTCCATGTTTGCGAGCTTCAACAATATCAGTTCAGAGCTGGTTTATTGGTGCACGATTCCAATGCTTCTGTGCAGCGCATATCTGTTTAGGCTATCCAATAAGCTCGATGTGATGTGGCTAGGCGTGGATAACGCTAAGAGCCTTGGCGTTGATACTCACAAACTGACGATGCAAGTGATGTTTGTAATTACCTTGATGATTTCTATTTCTACGGCGCTTATTGGCCCGGTTCTGTTTTTCGGTTTGATCGTGGTTGCGCTCACTCGCCAGCTTTTCTCTGGCTACCAACATCGCTTCTTGATTCTGGCAAGTGCGGTATTGTCGGTGGTGATGTTAGCGGGTGGCCAGTGGGTCGTAGAGAACCTATTTGATTTTGACACCACCATTAGCGTGATCATCAACTTCCTCGGTGGTGGTTACTTCTTGTATCTGTTGATGAAACATAAATTCGATTAAGGTCTGCACTCGTGATTAAAATTAGCGGATTAAGTAAACAATATAACGATAAATACGTGGTGAAGAATGCAGATGCACTTTTCCCACAAGGCAAGGTAACGAGCATTATCGGCCCAAATGGTGCGGGTAAAAGTACGCTGTTATCAATGGCAAGCCGACTGACGGACAGTGATGCTGGCCAAGTCGTTATTGGCGACAAACCTTTGGAACAATGGGACAGTGCCGACTTGGCAAAACGTCTTTCGGTTCTTCGTCAATCAAATAACATCAACATGCGCTTTACCGTGCGTGAGCTGGTGGCATTTGGTCGCTTCCCGTATTCCCAAGGTCGCCTAACCCATGAAGACAATCGAATCATCGATCGCGCTTTGTATCATCTCGATATTACAGAGTTACAAGATCGTTATATTGATCAACTCTCTGGTGGTCAGCGTCAGATGGCATTTATTGCTATGGTTGTGGCGCAGGATACCGATTATATATTTCTTGATGAGCCACTGAATAACCTCGATATCAAGCACTCAGTGGATATCATGGGCACGTTGAAAAAGCTCGCGGACAAACACAATAAAGCGGTTGTTATTGTTATTCACGACATTAATTTTGCTTCTTGTTATTCAGACAACATCGTGGCGATGAAGCTGGGAGAAGTGATTAAGAGTGGTACAGTAGAGGAAGTGATTCGCGAAGATGTGTTGAGTGAGATTTACGAGATCCCATTTAAAGTTCAAGAGATTGATGGAAATCGTATTTCACTTTACTACCGACGATAATAGCCTGATTCCCGACGACAATTAATCGTCTGTTAATAACACGAAAGCCACATTTGATTTTAACTCGTAGAAGAGAATCACTGTGGCTTTTTGAGCTTTTGACCAGAGCTAAAGAGGGGAGTAGTACTCGTAAACACGCACTTCCCAACCATACTGCATGTATTCATTATGCAACACACGTGCGACGTCTTTCGTCACAACCACACGTGACCAATGATCTAAATGACTTGTTCTAAACTCGAGCGTTCTCACTGACTTACCTTTATTAATTTGTATGATTAATTAACAAGGGTAACTATTCAAACTAATAAAAATGGAATTGTCGAAATTCCTAGCAACGTTATACCAGTCTTACTAGTTAGGTGTTCCGGTGGTTGGGGGAATTGGTATTAAATGCGATTAGTAACAGATTCGCGTGTGACGAGTTTGCCAGTCACAGGTCGTTTCGCATCGACAACACGGCCATCAAGGCACGAATCTAATTGTTCCATCGCCATTTCGACCAGTTGTTCAGAAGGGTAGCTGATGCAAGTGAGTGGCGGGTTTAGCTGGCTTGCTAGCTGTGAGTCTTCCAATGAAATCAACGATACCTCATTAGGCGTCGATAGGTTGAAATTACGCAGTAGATTCATCGCCGTTGCTGCTTGGCTATCACGCATCACCACGATAGCGGTAAATGGAGAGTAGCTGTTCAACAAGGACATGATGGCTTGTTCACTATTGCCGTTCGCACTCACAATAAGCTGACGGTTGATAGGAATCGCTGAGTTCTGCAGGCAGGTTTTGTAGCCTTCAATCACTTGCTGAGAGGCTGGGTTCTCATCATCCACCACGATAGCAATGCTGGTGTGGCCTTTACTCGATAAGAATCGACACGCACTTTCGGCAGCAAAGCGGTAGTCATAACCAATCGCTTGTTCGCTGGTGTTCGCTCCGCTATCAATCGCGATAACCTTGTCGTTATCGACGTTGGATACATTACCACCTAAAGTAATGATGGCGTCACAGTGGCGTTGGTTTAGCTCTTCAATACTACGGCGTTGCTCTTCACTTGTTTCTGCAAACTGCACCAGCATGTGCTTGCCCTTCGCTTTTAGCGACTTAGCGAGGAGAGGGAGGTAAGTGGAGACTTGTCCAGCATCACTTGAAGAGAGAATCACACCAATATAGTCAGAGCGTTGATTAGCTAGCGACTGGGCTGCCGCATTCGGGCGGTAATTCAGTTCTTCAGCTGCTCTAAGTACCGCTTCACGGCTTTCTGCTTTTACGCCACGACTTCCGCTCATCACTCGTGACACGGTCGCTTTCGAGACGTTTGCCAGTAGAGATACATCAGTAATCGTTGCCATGAATTAGAACCTTGTCGCCGTGAAATTTTCTGAAAATGGGAAATCGGTTCCCAAAGTTTTCACCAGTGTACTACTTTTCGTTGTTATTAACCAACAAACAAGGGCATGTAAATATACATGCCCTTAATGTCTGGTCGCTAATTAAGCTGTTTTTTTATGTAAGTCGATAAGCTCGCTAACCAGTTCTTTTGCCAACATTGACGTCATTAGATGGTCTTGCGCGTGAACCATGACTAATGTCATCTTTGTTTTGCCGGTACCTTCATCGGCCTCGATGAGTTTGGTTTGAACAAGGTGAGCTTGGTTGGCAAACTCTTGAGCCTCTTTCATTAGGCCATCTGCTTCTTCAAACTGACCTTGCTTAGCATGGCGAAGCGCTTCGTAACATAAGCTACGAGATTGACCAGCGTTAATGATGATGCCCATTACTTGTTCTTCTAAATCGATATGTTCCATGTTCTTTACCTGTTATTTGCTGGATGTCCCCACCTTTGACTTGGTTAGCTAGCACCTTTGCCAAAGTGCAGGTGTGGGAACATCAAAATATGAATTGAATTTTTAGCTCTCTACGGTGTGACCAATTAGAAACCGTTGTTTTGTGAAACTTGCGCAAACCACTCGCCGCTCTTCTTCACAGAGCGCTTCTGCGTTGCAAGATCGAGCTGGTAGAAGCCGTAACGGTTCTTGTAAGCATTTGACCAAGACCAGTTATCAATGAAGGTCCATAGGTGGTAGCCGAAGCACGAAGAACCCTCTTCGATACCTTTGTGCAGCCACTCTAGGTGTCCACGAATAAAGTCGATGCGGTAATCATCTTGTATTTGACCATCAACGAGGAACTTCTCTTCGCCTTCAACGCCCATGCCGTTTTCTGAGATGTAGCAAGGCAGGTTGCCGTAGTTCTCACGTAGGTTTGTTAGGATGTCATACACACCTTTCTCGTAGATCTCCCAGCCACGGTGTGGGTTCATCTTACGTCCTGGCATTTCATAGTAATCGAAGAAGTGCTCAGGCATGAATGGCGCATCTGGATGTACTGCGTTTTCGCGCGCTTTAACACGGCGAGGTTGGTAGTAGTTCACGCCTAGTACGTCGACTTTACCTTGCGCGATTAGCTCGCAATCACCTTCTTGAATGTCAGGCAGTTGGTCGTGTGCTTTCAGAAGTTCAACCAATTCTTGCGGGTATTCACCTTTTACTGTTGGGTCTAGGAAGCTACGGTTGAACATTAGGTCACAGATGTTTGCGGCTTTTAGATCCGCAGGGTTCTGTGAGCGCGGGTATGATGGAGTTAGGTTCAAGATGATACCGATGTTGCCATCTTGGTTAAGCGCGCGGTATTTAGCTACGGCTTTCGCGTGTGCTAGAACCGTGTGATAAGCCACTGTCGCTGCACGTTTGAAATCAACAACATTAGGGTAGTGGAAGTCGTAAAGGTAGCCACCTTCAACTGGCACGATTGGTTCGTTGAATGTGAACCAGCTCTTCACACGGTCACCGAACAGTTTGAAACACGTTTCTGCAAAGTTTGCGTATGCGTCTAATACTTCGCGGTTTTCGAAGCCGCCGATTTCTTGCATCGCTAGCGGCATATCGAAGTGGTATAGGCAGATGAAAGGTTCGATGCCTTGAGCCACAAGCTCGTTGATGACATTGTTGTAGAACTCAACCGCTTCTGCGTTGACTTCACCCGTTCCCTGAGGGATTAGGCGCGCCCAAGAGATTGATGTACGGAAGCTGTTGTGGCCGATGTCTTTCATCAATTGGATGTCTGACTTGTAGTTCTCATAAAAAGTTGAAGCATCAGTAGAAGAAACACCATTATGGAAACGGTTTGGTTGCTCTTTGTACCAGTGATCCCAGATGCTCTCACCTTTACCGCCCGAGAATGAAGCACCCTCTGTTTGAGTTGAAGAAGCCGCACTGCCCCAGCGGAAGTTTTCAGGGAATTGGAAGTTCATAACGATTACCTTGTAAGAGGGGGCAAGGTCGCCCCCTGAATTCAAATAGAAATGTTTAGTTTTATGTTTTGATTCGATTAAGCGGTAGCAGGTTGACCAGCTGCTTCTTTATCTTTGCTTTCTTGAGCCGCTTCTTGGTCAAGTAGCGTCTTCTCGTAAGCTTTTAGGAACGGTAGGTACATCACCGCCGACATCGCCATACAGATGAAGCACATAATCACAGGACTGAATGCCCAGTTAGCTGCCCACGATGCACCGATAGGACCTGGTGTTGTCCATGGCGTTAGTGATACCACACGCTCTACAAGACCCATATCCAGTGCAAACCACGCTAGGGTTGCGTTGATCATTGGTACAAGGATGAATGGTAGGAAGAACACTGGGTTCATGATGATTGGTGCACCGAACAGGATTGGCTCGTTGATGTTGAAGATCGCTGGAACGCTACCCATTTTACCAATCGTTCTTAGGTGAACCGCTTTACTGCGCATTAACAGGAACGCAAGTGGAAGCGTTGAACCTACGCCACCAATCAGTAGGTAGTGGTCCCAGAAGCCTTGAACGAAGATGTGTGGAATCACTTCACCTGCCGCCATTGCTGCTTGGTTTACAGAAAGGTTTGCCATCCAGAATGGGTTCATGATGCCTGTTACGATCAGCGCACCGTGAATGCCCGCGAACCATAGGATTTGACACACAAGTACCGCTAAAAGTACCGCAGGTAACGAATCTGATGCAGCAACTAGTGGCTGTACTAATGCCATGATTGCTTCAGGGATGATCATGCCTGTTTTTGCTTCAATGAATAGGTTCAGTGGGTGAAGCGTTAGGATGATTGCCATCACTGGAATCAGGATTTCAAATGAACGCGCAACACCGGTTGGTACTTCTGGTGGAAGTTTGATTGTGATGTTGTTGCGTTTTAGGTAGGCATAGACCTCAGTCGCGTAAAGCGCTGTGATGATTGCTGTGAAGATACCTTGACCAGAGAAGTACTGCATTGACATGCTGCCGTCCGCTTGAAGCGGAGCCGCTACCAGTAAGAATGCCATCAGTGAGAGTAGGCCAGTCGTCACAGGGTCTAGATTGTGGTGACGAGCCAAGCTTGAACCTATCCCCACCGATATAAAGATCGTCATGATCCCCATACTCAGGTTGAACGGTAGCATCAGCTGTTCACGATAAGTATCCGAAAAGTTGAGCCAAGATTGAGCAAAGCCCCAGCTTGTATCAGGTGAAAATGGAGGGAAAATGAATACCAGCATGAAAGAGCCGACAATCATAAAAGGTAATGCGGCAATGAAGCCGTCACGGATAGAGGTAACGTATTTTTGTTGACCAATTTTGCCAGCGATAGGCGTCACCTTTTGTTCGATGACGTTGACCATTTTA
The DNA here is from genome assembly GCF_003415655.1 of Vibrio maerlii. Taxonomy (GTDB): domain Bacteria; phylum Pseudomonadota; class Gammaproteobacteria; order Enterobacterales; family Vibrionaceae; genus Vibrio; species Vibrio maerlii. The sequence goes on along the minus strand of NZ_QRHC01000001.1, from coordinate 88,610 downwards.
TCGTATAAAGCACTCATGGTTTAGTTCTCATTATTGATTTAGAAGGAGGGGTGCCCTAACTCTTAGCAGCAGCGAAGGAGTTTGTAGGGGCGGGCACCGAGTCAGGAGTTAGCCGATTAGTTCAAGTGCAAAGTCCAAAACCTTGTCACCCTTTTGCATGCCGTAATCCATCATGTTGATTGGCTCAACCTTGATGCCAAATTGATCCGCCACTTTTTGCAAATCACCTTGCATGTACTTCACTTGAGGGCCAAGTAACACCACTTCGTAGTTAGATACTTGCTCGTTGAATTCGCTTGCACCAAATGCCTTGATGTTGGCTTCAATACCACGCTCTTGAGCAGACGCTTCCATTTTTTTTACTAGCAGTGACGTAGACATACCTGCAGAGCAGCACAGCATAATTTTTTTCATTTTTTGTTTCTCCGAATCTTGGGTTCCTTTTTACTATGCATCTATGGAAATAATTTGGAAACCGGTTTCCAAGTGATTTCCGGTTGCTTGTGAAAGCGATCACGAGAATGTGTCACTGAGATGAATATTTCGTGATGGAGGTAACGATCTCTTGCCGATCTTTCAGGAACGGTTTCCGCAAGAGAGGGCACTGCGGTATTCTCTGCCTCGAACTGATAACCGGTAAAACAAAATGAACCATTCAATAATGCGAGTCTTTGCCTCGCAGGTAGAACAAGTGATGAATCCCGTCGCTAAGCTACTGATGCGCAGCCAACACCTGATGGCGCTGCGTGATGGTTTCCAGCTCGCGATGCCGTTTATCTTCGTTGGTTGTATGTTTGTACCAATTATCTTTCCGCCGTTTGCTAATGCAGAATCCGCTTTTTCGATTCGGTGGTTTGAATTAGCAAACACCTTAAGACCGGTTTTATTGCCGACCTATCAGCTGACGTTGGGCGTGGTTGGATTAATCGTGGCGTTTGGTATCTCTGCGAGTTTGGCTAAGCACTATCAACTGCCTGAGCGTTTGTCTGGTTTGACAGGTTGTATGGCGTTTTTGATGTTGATTGGCTTTGATTCGTTAGGGCCAGATCAGATCCGCTACTTAGGTGGGGCTGGTCTATTTACTGCAATCATCGCCAGTATTTATTCAATAGAAATTGTCCGTCTGTTCATTCGTCAGGGTTGGTATATCAAGATGCCTGACGATGTGCCTATTCTCACTGTGCAAAGCTTCAAGCTGATGATTCCGATCTTTGTTGTTGTCACTAGTCTGTCGATCTTCAATGTCGGGATGGAAGCAAAATTTGGCGTTCATTTTCCGCAGTTGATTGAAGCGTTATTTAGGCCGCTTGTATCAGCATCTGACAGCTTAGGCGCAGTGCTTATCTCGATCTTTATTTGCCAGCTTCTCTGGTTCATGGGGATTCATGGGGCCTTGATTATTACTGGGATCATGAATCCATTTTGGATGTCTAACTTATTGGAGAACCAAGCTGCTTTGGAAGAAAGTGCCGTAGCAGTTCTTCCACATATCTACCTGCCGGCTTTCTGGGATTTCTTTGTGTTAGTCGGTGGTGTCGGTTCTACTCTACCGCTGGTTTATTTGGCGATAAAGAGTCGTTCAAATCAGTTGAAATCGGTAGGTAAGGTGGGTTTGATACCGACGATATTCAATATCAACGAGCCCATTTTGTTTGGCTTTCCCATCATTATGAATCCGCTCTTTTTGGTTCCGTTTGTCTTCGTGCCGATGATTAATGCCACCATTGCCTGGTTCCTTACGTCAGCAGAGATACTCGATAGGGTAGTGATTATGATTCCGTGGTCTGTACCGGCACCATTAGGAGCGGCCTGGGCTGCCAATGGCAGTGTGGTCAATGCTCTTATGGTTTTGTTTGCAATCGTCAATGCCTACTTCTTGTATCTGCCGTTCTTTAGAGCGCATGAGAAAATTTTGGTTGAGCAAGAAGCAGAACGAGCTGAGTTGATGCGTCAGTACCAACAAAAGAGTTAGTTTCTATTAGACGACTGTTTTCGCTACATCATAGGTGCAAAAAAGCCCATACAGAAATTGTGCTGTATGGGCAAAATGCAGTGGGGGTGAATTAGGTTGAGGTTTAGCTTTCGTTGACATCTCGGATGTAAGCAAAGATCTGTTTTACTTCTTGCTCTGTAAGCACCGCATTCCACGCTGGCATGCCTTCATTGCCATTGAGTACCGTATCAATCAACTCACTTTCAGTTTCAAACCAAGATGTTAACCCATCGTAGATATTTGAAGGCTGCTCAGATAGAGCCTTTCCTGCAATACCATCGCCATGACCTTTCTCACCGTGACATGACTGGCATAAAGTCTTGTAGGTATCTTCTCCATTCATTCCCTCAATAGCAAAACTAGGTGCAGTGACAAGCATTAAACTCGCGCCTAACAGAGCACACGAAGCGGCTTTCGCAGTTTGCTTAGCGATCTGTTTTACAGTGTGCTCTTTGGTGTGGAAAGTCGCTTTCGTTGGAGAAGTTAGGTATTTCATTGGATAGGTTCCTGGTTTCAATCTTTAGTTGGCTCTTATCTTACTCAGGGTAAATTTACGTAAAGTGAGATGAATATTCATATTCTGTTCATAAACAGGCTGGATGTCGGTTTAAAAAGTTTCCCTACCAAGCTCACACATTCATAAATACTGATTGAAAAAATTAAACAAATGTTTATAGTGCAAACAAATGTTTGGCTTGTGCCATTTTCTAAATGAATGCTGTGAGGTCGAGATGACAGAGCGTGAAAATGAAATCTTAGCGCTGATAAAACAAGATCCGATGATTGCGCAGCAAACACTGGCTGATAAGTTAGGTTGCAGCCGCAGTGCGGTAGCTGGGCATATCATGAACTTGACTCGCAAGGGAATCATTCAGGGGAAGGGCTATGTGATTGCACCCGAGCAATACGCGGTTGTAATTGGTGGTGCCAATATGGACCTTTGTGGTCGTTCGGCATCTGAGTTGGTGCTGGGAGATTCCAACCCTGGTACGCTAACGAGTAGTGCGGGTGGCGTCGGTCGCAACATCGCGGATAACCTCGGTCGCTTAGGCTCGAAGGTTCAGTTCATAGGTGCCATTGGTGACGATAAATGGGGTGAACAGCTTCAACAAGCGTGTCGCTCTGCCAATGTCGGTGTTGACCACTGTGTGGTCGTAACCGGTGCAACAACAAGTAGTTATCTATCCATCCATGGGCCTGATGGTGAAATGCAAATTGCATTGAACGATATGGGTTTGATTGATCAACTGAACGCAGAAACGCTGTCTGACCGTGATGGTGTGATCAATTGTTCATCGGCCGTAATTCTCGATGCGAATCTGAGTGAGAGTGCTCTGGATTATCTGTTTAGTATCCATAAAGACAAGGCGATCTTGGTCGATCCGGTCTCTTCGGTGAAGGCGAGCAAGCTGATTCCGTACTTAGACCGAATCCACACGCTGAAGCCTAATAAGATTGAAGCCGAGCTTCTGTCAGGGATGAAGATCACCACCAATGATGACTTGCCTGTGGTTGCGGAATCTCTGCACAACAAAGGCATCAAAAACTTATTAATTAGCTTAGGAAGCGAAGGCGCGTTCTCTAGCTCTGTAAAACAAGTAATTTCGGTAGAAGAGTCAAACTCAGAAAAAGAGCAGCGATTCATTCCGCCATCAGCAACACAAATCAACAACGTCACAGGCGCAGGCGATGCCTTAATGGCAGGCTTAGCTCATGGTCACATGAGTGCATGGTCGTGGCAGCAAAGCGTAGACTTTGCACTCGCGGCTGCATGTTTGGCACTCAAGGCCGATAAAACAATCAATACAACAATGTCCGAACACTCAGTTCAACGTTTATTAGAGGAAAATTCACCATGTTAGAGAACTACTTAGACATTCAACCAGAAGTAGCAGAAGCTCTTGCGAACAACCAACCTGTTGTCGCTTTAGAGTCGACCATTATTTCTCATGGTATGCCTTATCCACGCAACGTTGAAACTGCACTATTGGTTGAGAAAACGATTCGTGATCAAGGTGCTGTACCTGCGACTATCGCTATCATCGGCGGTCGTCTTAAAGTGGGTCTAGACGAAGAGCAAATCACTCATCTTGGTAAAGCAGGCACAGAAGTAACAAAAGTAAGCCGTCGTGACATTCCATTTGTTGTGGCAGGTAAGAAAGACGGTGCAACGACAGTTGCAGCGACAATGATCCTAGCGGAAATGGCGGGTATCAAGGTATTTGCTACAGGTGGTATCGGTGGCGTTCACCGTGGTGCTCAAGAGACATTCGATATCTCTGCTGACCTTCAAGAGCTAGCAAATACTAACGTCGCGGTTGTGTGTGCAGGCGCGAAATCTATTCTCGATCTTGCACTGACTCGTGAGTACCTAGAGACTCAAGGTGTGCCAGTTATCGGTTACCAAACAGATAGCCTTCCTGCGTTCTACACTCGTGAAAGTGAGCACGGTATCGACTACCGCCTCGATTCTGCTGACGAGATTGCGCTTGCATTGAAAGCGAAGTGGGAAATGAACCTAAACGGTGGTGTTGTGGTTGCAAACCCTATCCCAGAAGAGTTCGCAATGGCGCCTGAAATGATCACGGAAGCAATTGAGACAGCGCTGAAAGAAGCGGACGAGCAGGGTATCTTTGGTAAAGAATCCACGCCATTCCTACTTGCTCGCGTATGTGAATTGACAGGTGGTAACAGCCTAGATTCAAATATTCAGCTAGTACTGAATAATGCGCGTTTAGGTGCAAATATCGCGAAGCAATACTGCGCATAATAATTCAAGTCAATTGATCCTATATTAAACCGAGGCCATCTCTAGGCCTCGGTTTTTTTATATCTGAATAAGACAGCGAGCAAGTATCCATCTCTTAGCGTATTGAAAGTTAAGCAAAAACTCAAAATGTGACAATCAATTGGTATGTTGTTTTGTTATTCGGCATTTTTTTCACATTGGCGCTGATATTGTTAATCCGTCGATTCAAGGTTGAATAATAATTAAGAGTATCTTATGAACAAAAAAACGATCGCATTGAGCATTTTGTTGGGTTTAACAGCCGTTGGTTGTACTAATACAGATAACATGGACGCACACTCTAATTTCCGTGGTGAGCAAGCACTAGAAGCTGACCAATCTCAGTGGTTCCGTGAGCTACGCATGGAAGACTGGGAGAAAGTGGTTCCTAAAGAAGATATTCGTGAGGTGTTGGCTCGCATTGATTCTGGTGAGAAGCTGCGAGATTTTATTAACACTGATGAACCTGGACATTGGACGTATGAGTTTACTCAAGCGGCGGACCAATTAGCAGACTCAGCGGATGACTATGATTCATACCGCAAAGCGTCAATGATGTACCTGATTGCGTCTTACCCAAACCACATGACGCAACAAGAGCATAAAGCGATCGAACGTTCAGTGGATGTTTACCTAAAAGCAGAAGCCTTGAGCACAACGATTGATGTTGAGCGAGTTGAGATGCCTCTACCGACCGGCGGTTCGATCACGGGTCTGTTACACCTACCTAAAGGCAGCAACGAGCCAGCCGTGATTCTTTACACCGGCGGTGTCGATAAAATTTTGACTGAGCATCGCGATGCGATTCAAGGGTTGTTGGAACAAGGTTATGCAGTACTGACATTTGATATTCCTGGTGGTGGTCTAAATAATAATATCCATATTGAGTTGGGCAAAGAAGACCAAGCACACCAAGCGGCATTGGCTTATGTGAAGTCTGATAAGCGCTTGAATAGTGAAGATGTTGGTGCGCTGAGTTCTTCTGGTGGTGGTGTGCCATTGATGACCTTTGCCATCAATACACCTGAGCTTAAAGCCGTGGTTGCTCGTTGTGCGGTTGTGACCGACGTTCTGACTGATACGGAAGTGTTCTATCATGCACCGCTTATGTCGTCGATGTCTTACGCGTACCGTATTGGTGTGGAAGATGTGAATGACTTGAGTACTTACGGTAATTGGACGGTTCCTCTCGCGTTGATGACGAAGGGCTATAAAAATGATGTGACAGACGTACCCGTACTGGCGATCAACACCAAAGACGATATGGTAAACCCGCCAGCAGAGATGCAATATACAGCTGGTCTGTCGACAAAGGGCGAGGTCGCTTACTACGGTAACTCTGGTCACTGTCCTGATGGTGCAGAAGCAGAGCTCGCGATCACAAACTTCTTCGATAAGTACATGTAATCAAACGATTAGAATGATGTCTTTAACAAGCCGCCAATATTCTTGGCGGCTTTACTGTTTTTAAGTCTGCTGTCATTTATCGTTCGCGAAATGAAGTCAGCTATGTATAATGCCAATCGTTTGCTTCGTATAACCCCAATGATATGGTTTGGGGGTCTCTACCAGTTCCCGCAAAGTGCTGATTACGAAGAGTTGAGATCGCTCCTGCGTCTTACTCTTTGTATTTATGGCATTTGAATAATCTTTAAATTTTCATCTATACCTAGAGTAAGTGCACCCAAATTTACGATTAGGTGAAATATGACAGCATTTATCCAAGGTCTTCCAAAAGTCGAACTGCATTTACATATCGAAGGTTCCCTCGAGCCTGAACTCGCTTTTGAACTGGCAAAGCGCAACAATATCGACATTCCATACGAATCCCCTGAAGCATTGAAACTTGCTTATGAGTTTGAAGACCTACAGTCCTTCCTAGATATCTATTACCAAGGGGCCAACGTGCTTCAATCAGAGCAAGATTTCTATGACCTCACCATGGCGTACTTGGTGCGTTGTAAACAAGACAATGTCATTCACACGGAAATCTTCTTTGACCCACAAACACATACCGATAGAGGGATTGCTTTCGAAACCGTGTTCAATGGTATCCACCGAGCATTAGACGTTGGCGAGAGCGAACTGGGTATCTCCTCGCACCTAATCATGTGTTTTCTGCGTCACCTATCTGAAGAATCTGCCATAGATACTCTTGAGCAATCTCTACCTTTCAAAGATAAGATCATTGGCGTTGGGCTGGATTCAAGCGAGCTAGGTCACCCACCAGAGAAGTTTACACGTGTATTTAATATGGCTGTAGAAGCGGGCTACTTAACAGTGGCGCATGCTGGTGAAGAGGGACCCGCGCAGAACATTATTGATTCTTTGGAAATGCTAAAAGTCAGTCGTGTTGACCATGGTGTTCGATGCGTCGAAGATGACAAGTTGCTAGCACGTTTGATCGAAGAAAAGACACCACTGACAGTTTGCCCACTGTCTAACATTAAACTGTGTGTTTTTGATGATATGAAGCAACACAACATCGTTGAGCTGTTGAGAAAGGGCGTGGCGGTGACCATCAACTCCGATGACCCTTCTTACTTTGGGGGCTATATGACGGATAACTTCTTAGCGGTGAATGAAGCTCACCCTATGACTCATCAAGAGTTAGCACAATTTACCCTCAACGCGATAGAGGGTAGTTTTATTTCTGATGAAATGAAGAACCGTTACCGTGAGCAGGTGATGGATTACGTTTCTAAATTCTAATCTGAAGTTTTAATCATGCTTCCCTCTAAAAGCGAGCCTATATGGCTCATTTTTGAGTTTATGGTTCACAAATTATTGAAAGGATTCGAGATTCGCGTAGCGGTGCTCTATTCTTCATACAGGTTAATAACAAGAAAAGGATATTCATGGTTAGGTTAACAATACTTGCAACGGCCATTGGTTTGGCATCATTCAATGTTTATGCGGACTCTCAAGTCGCCGATTCGGTGGCTCCGGAAGCAACCAACGAGGTTGTCTCAAAGAAAGCGGTGGAGGCTGAGGAGTTCATTGTTACAGCGGCACATCCACTAGCGGTAGAGGCAGGTTATGATGTTCTAAAATCTGGTGGTAGTGCTGCTGATGCGTTGGTTGTCGTTCAAACGGTGCTTGGTTTGGTTGAACCACAATCTTCCGGTTTAGGTGGCGGGGGATTTTTGGTGTATTGGGATGCCAAAGAGAAGAAACTCACCAGCTTTGATGGGCGAGAGACAGCCCCGTTAGCAGCCAGACCCGAGTTGTTCCAAGATGAGAACGGTAAACCTCTTAAGTTCTTTGATGCGGTTGTCGGTGGACGCTCCGTTGGGACACCAGGCACCGTCAAACTGCTTGAAACCATGCATCAAAAATACGGTGATAAGCCTTGGTCTGAGTTGATGCAGCCTGGAATCGTCTTAGCGAATAAAGGCTTCGAAGTATCACCGCGAATGGCGGCTTCTATTGCTAACGATCAAGAACGTCTTGCTCGTTATCCCGATACCAAAGAGTACTTTTTCACTCAAGACGGCGAGCCCTTACCTGAAGGGCATTTGTTGGTGAACAAGGCTTATGCTCAGACTCTAGAGGCATTGGCTAAAGGGGGCTCTGAGCCATTCTATTCAGGCCAAATCGCTAAAGACATTGTTGCTAAGGTGACCTCGGTTGAAGACAACCCTGGCGTTCTGGCGATGGAGGATTTTGCGACCTATAAAATCCTTGAGCGGGATGTGGTCTGTTCTGCTTATCATCAATATGATGTTTGCGGAATGGGGCCACCGAGCTCAGGCGCTTTGACTGTTGGTCAGATCCTTGGAATCTCTAGTCATTTTGATTTAGCCAAACTCGGCGCAGACAACCCTACATCTTGGCAAATTATTGGTGATGCCTCTCGTCTGGCGTTTGCGGACCGTGGTCGCTACATGGCGGATACCGACTTTGTTCCTATGCCAGAAGGTTTACTGGATTCAGAATACCTGAAGCAGCGTGCGAGTTTGATTGAAGAAGGTAAAGCATTAACTGAGGTTTCGGCGGGTGAACCACCTTGGAGTATCAAAATGGCGATGGCGGATGATGAGTCTATCGAGCTACCAAGTACGACTCATATCGTGATTGTCGATGGTGAAGGCAATATCATCTCAATGACCAGCACGATTGAGAATGGCTTTGGCTCACGTGTGATGAGCAATGGTTTCTTGCTTAACAATGAACTTACCGATTTCTCGTTTGCAGCGCATAAAGATGGCTATCCCATTGCCAATCGAGTCGAACCAGGTAAACGACCACGCTCTTCAATGGCTCCCACTATTGTGATGAAAGAGGGTGAACCTTATATGGCGGTGGGCTCCCCTGGAGGTTCACGCATTATTGGGTATGTGACAAAAACGCTGATTGCTCATATCGACTGGGGAATGCCAATTCAGCAAGCGATTGAAATGCCGAACATGCTGAATCGCTTTGGGGCTTATGACATCGAAGCGGGGACGGATGCTGAGAAGTTTAAAGCGCCACTTGAAGAGATGGGATTCAAGGTCAACGTGCGAGACTTGAACTCTGGCTTACACGGCGTGGTGTTTAGCGATGGCAAGATGATTGGTGGTGCAGACTCAAGGCGAGAAGGTATTGTGTTAGGCGATTAATCGCAAAAGGTTACAGCCGCTCAATATTCAGTCTATTAAAGAAGCCGCGATGCAGAGTGTTATGCATCGCGGCTTTGTTTTGTCTCATTCCTATCAGTATTAGCTACTTTTACTTGATTTCCAACACCGCAGCTTCATAAGGTTTTAGCTGCAACTCATACAGTGAAGAGATGCTCTCGCCGTAGTTAGAAAGCAAGGTGTTAGCAACCTCATAATCGTAAGTACGCGTTATCGTGTCACCCGTGAAGTTAGCCAAAGTTAGCAGCTTAGTCCCTTCATGTTCACGGATGTACGCATAAATCTGAGCATCTTGTGGGTCAAGTAAGGTATGCACACCATACACGACCGCAGGGCCATAGTTTTCACTCTTACGCAAACTAATCAGTTGACGATAGTAATGATAAACAGAATCTTCGTCCTCATGGTTTTCTTTGGCGTTGATCTTGGTGAAGTTCTCGTTGATCGGTAGCCAAGGGGTCCCTGTAGTAAAGCCAGCATTATCGCTGTCGTCCCAGTGCATTGGCACTCGAGCGTGGTCACGTGAGAAGTCATTCAAGAAAGCAATCGCGTCTTCTGGTGCTACGTTTCGTTCCATCATCTTTTGGTAGTGGAACTTAGCCATCAGATCATTGAATTCATCAATGTTGTTAAAGTGCTTATTGGTCATGCCCAGCTCTTCACCTTGATAGATATAAGGTGTGCCGCTCATCATATGAAGTACGGTACCCAGCATTTTCGCACTGGTTTTACGGTATTCGTCAGAGTCATTACCGTAACGGGAAACGGCACGAGGTTGATCGTGGTTACTCCAATAAACGCTGTTCCAACCATTACCATGCAGATCTTCTTGCCACTTGGTCATGATCGATTTGTACTGAACCAAGTCGAAAGGTCTCTTCACGGCATTGTGCTCTTCGCGATCAATGCTCACATGCTCGAACTGGAAGATCATGCTGATCTCTTTACGCTCTGGACAAGAGTAGAAGCGACCGTCTAGCGTGCTAGTAAATGGTGTTTCACCCACGGTGATGACATCGTAATGTTGAAGTACTTCTTCATGCATCTCACGTAGGTATTGATGGCAAAGCATGTTGTTTGCCCAGTGCTCCCATCCTGCAACTCCTTTGTCGAAGATGGTTGCATCTGGGAAGTCAGAAGGTTTACCTATCATGTTGATCACATCCATACGGAAGCCACCTAAGCCTTTTTTCAGCCAGAAATGCATCATGTCGTACACGGCGTTTCGAACCTCAGGGTTTGCCCAATTTAGGTCGGGTTGTTCGTCGGCAAACAGGTGTAAGTAATACTGCTCAGTTTCTTCATCCCATTTCCATGCTTTAGGGGTAAAGAATGACTCCCAATTGTTTGGCTCAGAACCATCTTCTTTTGCATCTTTCCAGATGTACCAATCCCGCTTTGGGTTGTCTTTGCTTGAGCGAGATTCTTGGAACCATGGATGTTGATCAGAGGTATGGTTGACCACCAAGTCCATAACGATCTTGATGCCGCGTTTATCGGCCTCAAAAAGCAGCTTTTCCATGTCAGCCATGGTTCCGAACTCGGGTGCGATTTCTCGGTAGTCAGAGATGTCATAGCCGTTGTCATTCATCGGTGATTTGTAAACAGGGCTTAGCCAAATCACGTTCGCACCCAAGTCACGAATGTGGTCGAGTTTTTCAATGATGCCAGGAATATCACCCACGCCATCGCCATTCGAGTCGTTAAAGCTTCGAGGGTAGATTTGATAGACGACGGAATCGTGCCACCAACGCAGTTTTTTGCCAGAATCGGATTGTTGACTGCTTGTCTTGGTCATTTGGGGTACTCCTAGATCAACATTGTTTTGAAGTTAAGTTTGGCGCTTTTTGAATAAGTTTTTCGTATTTCTTCGCGCGAGCTTAAATTAACCATTATCTAGGGAGGGTTTTGAATCTGATATGGCTCGCAATTTGATGTGATTCATAAAACGGATGTAAATATGCTCAATTAGTTGATCGGAAACACACATTGCGACTGTTTGGTAAACAATTTCATCTTTTGTTGTTTATGTTAGAGCTATGGCTTATTGGAATAAGTCTTTAACACATAACAAGAAAAACATCATTCTGGTTTACGTATGGCTGAGTCCCCTTGTTTGAATTTTGCCCTGCGTAGATTGGTACCTAGTATCCAATACACGGAGTTAAACAGATGAAAACTACTCTACTTGCAGGCGCAGTTGCCCTGGCTGTCGCTTCTACATCCGCTTTTGCTGCAGACCTCATGTACGCACCAGGAGAAGACGATAGGTTCAACTGGCAAAGTTATGAAGAACTTAAGAAAGTCGACCTGAAAGGCGAAGTCATCACGTTAAGTGGCCCATGGCTTGGTCCGGATAAGGCATTGCTAGAAAGTGTCATCGCTTACTTTGAAGAAGCGACAGGCGCGAAGATCGAATACGCAGGCTCTGACTCATTCGAACAGCAAATCGCGATTGATGTGCAAGCGGGTAGTGCACCAAACATTGCTATCTTCCCACAGCCTGGTTTAGCGGCTGATATGGCATCTAAAGGCTTTCTAACACCACTGCAAGATGGAACTAAAGAGTGGATTGAAGAGAACTATGCAGCTGGTTCTTCATGGGTAGACCTAGGTACTTATGCCAACAAAGAAGGTAAAGAAGAGCTTTACGGCTTCTTCTACAAAGTGGATCTGAAATCACTGGTTTGGTACGTACCCGAGAACTTTGAAGATGCGGGTTACGAAGTTCCTGAAACTATGGAAGAGCTGAAAGCGCTGACAGAACAAATCGTTGAAGACGGCGATACGCCTTGGTGTATTGGTATAGGCAGTGGTGGTGCAACGGGTTGGCCAGCAACGGATTGGGTTGAAGATATGATGCTGCGCACTCAATCTCCGGCTGATTACGATCGTTGGGTAACCAATGATCTTAAGTTTAACGACCCGAAAGTGATTGAAGCGATCGAAGAGTTTGGTTGGTTCATGAATGATGATTTCGTTGATGGTGGTGCTCGCGCTGTGGCTGCGTCTGACTTCCGTGACAGCCCTAAAGGTCTGTTTAGTTCGCCAGCGAAATGTTATCTACACCGTCAAGCGTCGTTCATTCCAAGCTTCTTCCCTGAAGGTGTTGAACTGGGAGCGGATGCTGATTTCTTCTACTTCCCTGCTTACGAGTCTAAAGACCTAGGTAAACCAGTGCTGGGTGCCGGTACGCTTTGGGGTATCACCAAAGATTCGAAAGGGGCTCATGAGTTCATCAAGTTCCTTCAAACGCCAATCGCACACGAAATCTGGATGGCACAATCTGGTTTCTTGACACCGTTTAAAGGTGCCAATGTTGATGCTTACGGTAACGACACACTGAAGAAACAAGGTCAAATCCTACTGGATGCAACCACATTCCGCTTCGATGGCTCTGACTTGATGCCAGGTAAGATCGGTGCAGGTGCATTCTGGACGGGTATGGTGAACTACTCTGGTGGCGAGTCTGCAAAAGAAGTAGCGGATTCTATCCAAAACACTTGGGACGCAATCAAGTAGTCCTTTGCTTAAACAGGTACGCTCAACAGCGTACCTGTTGCTTTAGTTTAAGATATTGATTTGTCGATAGATTATAAATTTATAATTTGAGGTTGTGCAATGGACCAACTCTATTCGTCTATCTTCATCATGGTGCTTGGCGTTGCTGGCTGTGCGTTTTACTTTCTTGGAAGTAATTGGCTACTGACCGTTCTGTTTCCTGTCCGTGGTGTTTCTAATGCACAAATGGCCAAAAACCTCACTCGCGCGGCGGCTATCCGTCCGTGGTTGTTTTTAGGTCCCGCATTAGCTTTCTTGGGGCTTTACCTCGTTTACCCTGTTTTTGATTCCTTCATTCTTTCTCTTCACGACCGCTCAGGCGAAGAGTTCGTCGGTTTAGATAACTATATCTGGTTGATTAACGACCTAGAGTTCAGAGAATCTTTATTTAACAATGTGTTGTGGCTATTGGTTGTGCCTGCGGCTTCGACCTTTTTTGGCCTAGTGATTGCCGCGCTTACTGATAAAGTCAGCTGGGGCAACATCGCTAAGAGTTTGATTTTCATGCCGATGGCGATCTCATTCATCGGTGCTTCGATCATTTGGAAGTTTGTATACGACTACCGCGCGGAAGGTTCTGAACAAATCGGTATCCTGAACGCGATTGTTGAGTACTTTGGCGGTACCCCGACCGCGTGGATCACACTGCCTTTCTGGAATAACTTCTTCTTAATGGTCATCCTTATCTGGATCCAAACTGGTTTTGCGATGGTGATTCTGTCTGCAGCACTGCGTGGTATCCCCGAAGAAACCGTTGAAGCGGCAGTACTTGATGGTGCGAATGGTGTTCAGATCTTTTTCAAAATCCTCATTCCTCAAATTTGGGGAACCATTGCGGTGGTGTGGACCACGATCACCATTACCGTACTGAAAGTCTTCGATATCGTATTGGCCATGACCAATGGTCAGTGGAATACCCAAGTACTGGCAAACATGATGTTTGATTGGATGTTCCGAGGAGGCGGTGACTTTGGCCGTGGTGCCGCGATTGCGGTGGTGATTATGCTTGCAGTTATTCCTGTGATGGTTTGGAACATTCGTCAAGCAAATGCACAAATGGAGGGGCGCTAATGAGCGGTACCGTAAAAGAAGCGCGCTTTGGTTTGAGCAAATTAAGACGCTCACCACTACAGATTGTTGTTCATCTATCTGTGCTGTTATTGGTGATCCTTTGGACGCTGCCAACGGCAGGACTGCTGATTTCTTCTTTCCGTGATAAAGACCAGCTTGCTATATCGGGCTGGTGGACGGCGCTATCAGCGTCGGAACAAAACCTAATTGCTCGAACAGATCATCCAGATACACAGATTGAGCGCGATGGATTATTTGTTCTCGAAGGGAAGATTGCCGATAAAAATGGTGATCCTGTTGAGGTCATCGCTTTTGGATTCTCTTCTAAAGACCCTGCGGGTTTTGAAGTGGACGCTATTGCAGAGATGCGTAACGGCGGAACGTTAACAGTTTCTGCTGATGGCACTTACGTGATGACGTCTCCGAAGGAATTTAAAGGCTCAAGAGGGAAACGACTCTTTTATACAGCCATTGTTCCGCCTAAGTTCAGTTTGGATAACTATCGAGAGGTACTTACCTCGGAGGGGATAGGGCAGTCGTTTATTAACTCCCTGACCGTGACCATACCAGCGACCGTGATTCCAATCCTGATTGCTGCTTATGCCGCGTATGCTCTGTCTTGGATGAAGCTCCCAGGGCGTGGGTTGTTAATTGCACTCGTGGTTGGCTTGCTTGTGGTGCCACTGCAAATGTCACTAATTCCATTGCTACGTCTGTACAACGATATTGGTGCTTTCTTTGGTGTTGGAGCGAAAACCTATCTCGGGATATGGCTTGCTCATACCGGTTTTGGTTTGCCATTGGCAATCTATCTACTACGAAACTACATCTCGAACTTACCGAGGGAAATTATTGAGTCAGCTCGTGTGGATGGTGCAACCGACTTCGAGATCTTTATGCGAATCGTATTGCCATTATCGTTCCCTGCACTCGCATCGTTTGCCATATTCCAGTTCCTATGGGTTTGGAATGACCTCTTAGTTGCGACGGTGTTCTTGGGCGTAGGTGAAAACGAGCTTGTTCTGACAGGGCGCTTGCGTGAGCTACTTGGCTCCCGCGGTGGTAACTGGGAAATCTTAACGGCATCGGCGTTTGTGTCGATTGCAGTGCCATTAGCTGTATTCTTCTCATTACAGCGTTACCTCGTACGTGGTTTGTTGTCTGGTTCAGTTAAATAAGCATTTGAAAGACAACTATCACGAGATTTCAGATTTTAGAATTACGGAAGAATAGAAATGACAGGCTTAACGCTAAAAAATATTAAAAAAGCTTACGGTGAAACCGAAGTCATTCATGGAGTTGACCTTGATATTGACCAAGGTGAGTTCATCGTTTTTGTTGGCCCATCGGGCTGTGGCAAATCGACTCTACTGCGGATGATAGCAGGCCTTGAAGACATTACTTCGGGTGACTTGAGCATTGAAAACGCAGTGGTCAATGATATGCCAGCGGCGATGCGGGGTATTGCGATGGTTTTCCAAACCTACGCGCTGTATCCACACATGACCGTGTACGACAACATGGCCTTTGCAATGCGCATTGCCAAAGAGCCTAAAGACGAGATTGATCGTCGTGTTAATGAAGCGGCAGAGATGCTTCAGTTAACGCCGTACCTAGGTCGTTTACCAAAGGCGCTATCTGGCGGTCAGCGTCAACGTGTGGCGATTGGCCGAGCCATTGTTCGTCACCCTAAGGTGTTCTTGTTTGATGAGCCGTTATCGAACCTGGATGCGGCGCTGCGTGTACAGACTCGTATCGAGATTGCCAACCTGAAAGAACAAATGCCAGAAACCACGATGATCTATGTAACGCATGATCAGGTCGAGGCGATGACACTGGCTGACCGTATCGTTGTGTTGTCAGCGGGGCGAATTGAGCAAGTTGGCACACCGTTAGAGCTTTACACCGATCCTGCCAATGTATTTGTGGCAAAATTCATTGGCTCTCCAGCGATGAACATGATGAAGGGAACCATGAGTGCGACGGGTGAGGTGTCTAAAGTTCTCGTTGAAAATCAGCAAGCGATTGAGGTACCAATCAAGAGTGATGAAACCCTAAATGGTGATAACCTGCATATAGGTGTTCGTCCTGAAGATTTTAGACTGGCAGAAGGTGGTGATCCTGTACTCGCAGAAGGTAAAGTTCTGTTTGTCGAGTCTTTGGGTGAGGTGACACTGCTACACATCCGAGTTGAGAACCACGAAGAAGCGATAGTGGCCAAACTACCCGGCATCATGGATCTGCACAAAGGTGAGCACATCAAGCTATCGGCAAATATGGAAAAAGTGCATCTGTTCGATAGCAAAGAGATCTCTTTAAAACATCGTTAGCTTTCTACTTTGTAGCAGCGATTTGAACGACTCATCAAGGCAAGCGTAAAGCTTGCCTTTCTTATACAAACTGTAAGGTTAAATTCACAGATAACTTGTGCGGGAATGTGACGGTATTCTGTAGACATGCCGTACGGGGAAATATTATTATTACATCCTCATAACAAAAGCTATTTGGCACGGAGCTGTATCCCTATGTTCGGTAATCTTTCGCTGTTATGGAGTCGCTTCCAAGGATTACATCGCGTTTATCGTCTTACTGTTTACGCAGTACTTGTTTATCTTTTTTATGCACTGATTCTTGGTGTTGTTACGCCATATACCGTTAAGAAAGTCGCGCCTGAGAAACTGACTGAGCTGTTAGGCCGTAACGTCACGATCGAAGATGTTCGCGTGAATCCATTCACCTTAGAGGTCGCCATTCAGGGACTACGAATTCAAGAGCAGGACCAAGCCAAAACCTTTACCGGCTTTGAGTACTTGGGCACTCGAGTAAACTTTTGGCGTTCCATTCTTAATGCGGAGATAAACGTCGAATTTGCTCATTTAGATGGCTTTGAAGCTCATGTGGCTCGATTGAGTGAACAGCCGGCGTATTTTAACTTTACTGACATCATTGAGCATATCGAGGCAAGCGCTTCTGAAAGTGCCGTAGAGCCAGAAGAAGAGCAAAAACCTGTTGATAGAAACCAGCCTATCTTCCCTGTCTCTATTGCTTCATTGCAGTTGAATGACGCGGAATTCACTTTCCACGACCAGGTTACGGACGTCACCCTGAGTTATCCGAATATTAATTTCTTAATTGGTGGCTTACACACCCAGTATTTGTTGGAGCAGGGCGGTGTAACCAACCGGTTTAAGTTAGCGGTTAACGATATTGATAACGGAACGTTGCAGTTAGAGGGGCAAACCCAGCTTAAGCCATTCATTGTTGATGCAAACCTCGATGTGCAAGGTATTCAATTACCAAGGGTATGGGGCTTTGTCGATCACATGTTTCAGGCAAACTTAACCTCAGGCTTCGTCGGCTTTTCGTCCGATTTTTCTATCGTACAGTCTATTGGAACAACAGTTGAGCAAGACTCTCTCGATATTCAAACGATGAATGGCCAGTTCAATCTATCGGAGCTGTCCTTTAGCGACGAATCAAAAGCTGTGGTGAGCTTACCTGAACTAAAGATCTTAGATATCGCGACGAATGTAACGAATCAAATAGTTGAGATAGATGAGATCTCAGCGGTTGGGTTAGCGGTAGACGCACGTCTGAATAAAGACAAGTTGGATCTTGTCGAACTCTTTACCCCAACGTTACCTCCTGAAGTGGAACCCGCTCCAAGCGATGCTCAAGCGCCGTCCTCTGAAGAACAAAAACAGCCTTGGTTGCTTCAACTTGGTGGCGTGAACTTCTCTGACTTTGGTTTTGACATCCAAGAAAATGCAATCACCAAGGGCTTTAATCATTGGAGCATTACACCTCTAAATCTAAAGCTAGGGGAGTTTAAAAGCGATCTATCTAAACCTCTGGCTTTTGATTTTTCCACAGAGGTGAATCAACAAGGCTCGATCTTGGCTAAGGGCGAAGTGGATCTCATTAGCTTGGATGTGGAAGCACAGACTGAAGTGCAGCAACTATCGCTTAAACAGATTCAGCCCTTTGTTGCGACCACAGTCAATGCCACGATCAAAGAGGGCAAGTTAAGCACGAAAACTAAGGTTGTTCGCTCTGGATCCGGTAATGTGGTTGCATCAGGTAACGTTACGGTTGATTCACTCTCTGTCATCGACAACCGTTTGAAGACACCATTTGTAAAGTGGCAGCAACTGGCTCTGCATCAATTTAAATTTGATTTAAATCAGCAGCGCCTGGATATAGACACGCTTAAGCTAGACCAACCATATGCTCGCGTGATTGTTAATGAAGACAGCACGACCAACATCGGTGCCCTGGTCATTGCCAATGATTCAGCGAGCAAAGAGTCAGCGCCAAAAGGAAACCAACAACCGGATTCGCAAGGCTTTATGCTGAACGTTGGTAAAGTGGAGTTTGCTAAAGGCTCCGCATTTTTTGCAGATAACTCTTTGACGCCAAACTTTGCTACGGGTATTGAGCTTTTAGAAGGCAGTGTGTCCAATATATCGAGCAAGCCAGGAACGATGGCGAGTGTGGATGTTCGAGGTAGCGTTGATAAATACGCACCAGTTAAGATTGTCGGTGACGTGAATCCACTGCTTGAAAAACCGTATTTGGATCTGGACGTCAGCTTTGACGGCATTGAACTGACGAGCGTGAACCCATACTCTGGTACATACGCAGGTCGTTACATAGATAGAGGGCAACTCACTTTAGCGCTGAACTATCAGCTTGAAGATAATCAGCTTAAAGGAAGTAATCGAGTCGTAATTGATCAACTAGAACTTGGCGAGTCGAGTGAGAGTGATCTAGCGACCTCTTTGCCACTCGATCTTGCTATCGCCTTGCTACAAGATACTGATGGTGTAATCGATCTTGGGGTGGATGTCTCTGGTGATTTGAATGATCCTGAGTTTGGCATTGGAACGGTTATCTGGAAAGCCATCACCAATATCATAGAAAAAGCGGTGACTGCGCCGTTTTCCTTTATTGCTGGACTAGCAGGTAGTGATGAAGAGCTGAACATTGTTGAGTTTGAGTTTGGCTCAAGTGAACTAACTGATGAACAGCAAGAGAAACTAGCGACATTAAGCAAAGCCTTGATTGAGCGCCCTATGCTTAACCTGAGTGTCGATGGTGG
This sequence comes from Vibrio maerlii, assembly GCF_003415655.1. GTDB lineage: Bacteria > Pseudomonadota > Gammaproteobacteria > Enterobacterales > Vibrionaceae > Vibrio > Vibrio maerlii. Next base: position 69,474 of record NZ_QRHC01000001.1, on the reverse strand, counting down.
TGTTGACGAGAAAGCCGATAGCCAAGCGTTAGTGCAAGTGGAGTTTAGGGCTCTACTGGCAGACCGAGCGGGTTTGACGCTAGAACAACTAGAGCCAACTCTATCAGCTAGCTCAACGCCTAACTCAGGTCCGCTTTCAGAGGCTTTACAAAGTCTATACAGTGAGCAATCAGGTCAGAGCGCAACGGTGTTAAAGCAGAATATTGCAGATGAAATCGCGCAAAAAGAACAAAATATTGAAGAAGTAGAGCTTAATAAGCGCTGGCATATTGCGATGTATAATCTGGTCTTAAATGAACAAGAGCTTAAGAGTGGTGCATTGGGCGTACTTGCACAACAGCGCGCACAGCATGTGAAAGCTTATCTGGTTGAACAGCAAAATATCGCGGCTTCTCGTATTTTCCTTAAAGATAGTCGCTTTGATATTGAAACCGATGCGAGTCAAGTGATGTTAACGCTTGAGCCATAAATGTAATTGTCGCTCTATGGATTTAAGCTAAATGGTTCAATGTAAATTACTGATTTAGTTGAAATGAATAATGAAAGTGCCAACTGAAAGGTTGGCATTTGTGTATTCATAGTACTTGCGCGCTTCCATAGTGACCCAAACAATGAGCTAATTACGAAGCTCTCTAAACGGAACGCTGTGTTATACTTATCAAGTTATTACCATTTGGCTCGTTATAGTGTTTAAAAAGTTATCGATTGTCTTTCTGTTACTGATTTCCTTGGTTTGTCGTGCAAGCGATACGGTATTGGCCGAAAAGGCAGGTAAGCAACACTATGATATCGCTATCACCGCTGACGACTTCGTTGCAAAGATCCTATTTGACTCGGTGTCTGAGGAGTTTGGTGTCGATGTGACTTACTATAGCTATCCAACTTTCGGTGATGTATTGGATGCCATTGAGTCTGGCGACGCAGATTTTGCGCCAAACGCAACCTATACAGGTGAGCGAGCTAAAACACTTTATTTCTCAGAGCCTACCAATATTGAGTACACCTACATTTTTAGTGAAGCGGGAGTTGAGTTAGAAAAGGTGGGTAGTGTTGCCGTACCGATTAACACGGTTTTTGGTCAGCTTCTACAAAATCAATATCCAGACCTGATTCTTCATTACTTTGATGAAACGGAGGATGCGAAGAGTTGGATTGAGCAGGATGAAGTTGATGCTATTGTTGCACCGATTAATTATCTCACCACCTTTATTTCCCTTGGGTTGCAAGCCAAGGTAGTGAATGACCGATTGGGTATAAAGCCGGTTGCTATTGTAACAGGTAGTGATGAACATCAGGTATTACTTGAGCGTGTCGTTGAGTTTATCCACTCTCCTAAGATGCAGCGTAAACTGCACCGTTCTATTTCTAATTATCAATTGGAGCTTCGACAAGCTTCACTGCGAAACGAACTTGCTAAAAGCAGTATCGAACTTGATGAGAAGGTCGACGTTAAGTTTGAAACCGTTAATCCGTACGTGATTTATGGAGAAAATGGTGAGTTAAGTGGTATTGCTGTTGATGTACTTCTCGAGGCTTGTGACATCTTATCGGTTCAATGCAATGTCCTGAGCAAAGAAAATGAAAGCTGGACGTTGATGCTTCAAGAGTTGTTAAACGAAAATATCGACATTATTGGCCCCATGTCGATATCTGAATCCCGCCGAAAGCGAGTGCACTTTAGCCGTTCTTTTTTTAGCCCTGAAATTATTTTGGTCAAGCGTTTGGGGTATAAGGATAACGTCTACCACCATGTATCTGAGCTACTGGCAGAAAGAATTGGAGTCATCGATGATGATTTTGCGATAGAAAAGCTCTCTTACTCCCTCCCTCAAAAAGAGTTTTTAGGCTATCCCAATCAAAATGCGCTGATATCCGCTTTACTCAGTAATGAAGTGGAGTACATCGCAATGGATAGGTTGACACTGAACCGCCTACTCCGTGATCGCACTTCGTTGTTGATCGGCGAAGCGAAGGCTATTGGTGGCTTCTACAGTGCCGAGCTTGCTTTTGCATTCCCTCACAACCAAAGGGGAGAAGAGCTGGCTGCGCTATTTAGTAAAGCAATCAATATCGTGAATGTTAGGTCTATTATTGAGCAGTACGATATTCAACCTCAGTGGCGAAACCTCTATAAAGCTGAACACGACTACAGTGTAAAGTTCAGTATGATCTTCATTTTGTTCGCACTTTGTGCTGCGGGTGCTTTGTATTCTTTACACCAGCAATCCATAACCGATCAACTAACAGGATTAAAAAATAGACGGGCGTTAAGTCGCAGAGCAAACCAAAATTTACCCTACGGAATAAAAGTACTCTATTTAGACGTCAATTCATTTAAACAAATTAATGATACCTATGGGCATGACTTTGGCGATAGGGTTCTCAAGCATGTTGCAATTGCGATTAAACACCATTGGGAAGGCCAAGCCTATCGTATTGGTGGTGACGAGTTTGTATTGGTGGGACGTCTTACTGCCGAGCAAACCCAATCAGCGATAGAGGAACTATCCGAAATACCGGTTAAAGATAATCTAGGCAATACAATTCAAGTATCTCTGTCTATAGGGTTTGCCGAAGGTTTGTCAGAAGGTGAATTATTTAGAGATATTCTTAAGCATGCCGATGAGAATATGTATGAACGCAAAAGGGGTATTTTATAAAACTCTGGGAATCTTATTGGAATAAATAATTTTCCTTTCTAACGAGTGCTCGAATTAGTAATTAATAATATCAATAACGAGCAGGTCAACGAAATATTGTGCGGCAAGCCTAATTTATGTAAACACAGTGTTAACAACTTACTTCTAAAGTATTAAATTCATCATGGTGCTGATAGTTGAGGTGTTGTTATGGGTGCAACGTTAGTGAAATTATATAAAAAGAACGATCTGGGTGCGCTCGAGTATGAGGCAGGGCTTAAGGATACTTACTATAAATGTAGTACCGTATTCAATGAAGCGAAGTCGGATTCTTCTGCTGTTGACAATGTCTGTTACCGTATTGATTTACTGAGTACACAAAAGGGTATTATTGCGTGTAAAGTCATTGTTGCTGGAGAAAAATTCACACTGCCATCTTAAGCTTGTTTGTTCGACGATACATTTTAATCCTATAGACCTTCCCACTTATGCCTAATCAAAGTTGTCGATATCATAGAAACTAATAGTTTCCATTTCTTTATACGTACAAATAATCTGCAATTAATAGACCCGAAAACGTTTCCCCTTGAGGTTAGTGATGTTGCAGTTAACAGAACACGAAATATATCAAAGAATTAATGAGCGGCAACCATTCGAAGCTGTGCTCAATGATGGCAGTCTTCGCATTTCTATCAGTGAATACCAACCGTATGTCGCAACTGTCCTTCATAGTGGACATCGCTTACGAGGCGAGATTGCCCCTGCATGTCTGTTAAGTGATGAGCAACGCTTTAAGCTAGAAGCGCCATACACGGAAGAACTTGTGTCCTCGCTTCCCGTGATCCTAGAACAGTTAGACTCGCTTTGTGAGTACGACCTAACTCTACCTGAACAATCAACCACAAAGCTTCATTACGAAGCCTCTGACGTTTGGGAAGAAAGTGCTCTAGCTTCCATTCAAGCCATCGCGGTTGAAAAGCACCAGACATATTACCGCATCTTTAATCATTTATTGACTGAGCTGAATAAGCTACACGGATTCTCCGTTGTGTATGACATCACGGCAGTGAGTGGATTAGATGCCGAGGATCAGCCGAACGATCGTTCTGAATTTGAGTTGGTGACTAACTGGGTCAATAAGCGTAAATGGTCTAAAGAAGTCGATAACATGTTGTCGCGTCTGCAAGCTGTTGAGTTACCTAATATTGAGGTTACAGCCATTTCTGGTGTGACGCAGGAACACAGTAATTATCAAGCTTTGTTTGTGAAGCAACACCTACCCAATACGCTAATGTTGCCAATTCGCATTAAGAAAGTGTTCATGAATGAAGTGAAGGGCGATCGTTTCCCATTGGTGATGGAAAAACTCAAAGAAGAGATGAAGTCGGTAATTTCAGGGCATGCGGCACAAACCATACTACGCAAGTCGAGCCGCAGAAAAGTCAGTCGGGGAGATATCCTCGCTTCTCGCCTGCCAAAAGAAGTATTGAAACTGGACCGTCAATTGTTTGCGATGGCGAAATCCATCAATACGCTGAATTACATCACACCGGCAAACTTGAAGCATGAAAAGCGAGCTTTCCTTCGCCGTCCTTTTGATTACCAGCCAAACTTTACTTATCGCCAGTTGGATCTCGATCCGTACAAATTCCGTGAACAGTTATATCGTTTGCCAATCGATGATGTAAGAGATGCCGATATTCAGAAGATGTATCGCCGCGTTATCGATCAGCTAGCGGTGAGAATTGACTTGCTGGCAGGCATTGGCACTGAAGAGTTCCGTTATAACTCATTGCGTTATTATGGTCGCCCTGAAGCGCAAGATATTGCCAATGCGAACTTTATTCTCCATGCCAAGAATATTGAGATCCCAAATGAACGTAATTACACAGCCAAAGAGGCGATAGATGCGTTTAAACAAGCGGCGGCAGACTATGGTGTGAACTGTAAAGTCATAGGTACCAATAAGATTATTGCACGTGCTTTGGTAAGTGGACAAACGCTGAAAGTAAACTTAGCGGCATGTTTTACGCAACAAGAGCTAGATGCCTTGATTCACCACGAACTAGGCGTTCACGTGCTAACAAGTGCGAATGCGAATGAGCAAACCTTGAAAGTATTAAAGCTTGGCTTACCGGGTAACACCCATAGCCAGGAAGGTTTGGCTATTTTATCTGAATACTTAGCGGGTTGTTTCTCTGTTGAACGCTTCAAGACACTAGCGCTTAGGGTACTCGCGGTTGAGAATATGGTTAAAGGTGAGCGTTTTAGCGATACATACAACCTATTGCGTCATGATTACGGGTTGGGTGAGGAAAATGCTTTTACTATCACTTCGCGCGTTTATCGTGGTGGTGGTTTTACTAAAGACTTCTTATATCTGAAAGGACTGAAGGATGCGGTTCAGGCTCATAAAGAAGGTGATTTAACTTCGATGTTTGTTGGTAAAACATCATTCGAATTTAAGCCCTTGTTAGATGAACTGATCACCCGTGAGATAATTCAGAAACCGAAGTTTGTACCCATCGCCTATGAGAACCCGGCAGAACAAAACGCAATCATGGAATATCTGATAGATTGCATCCATTAATCGCCATTCATTAATTGTCAAGATGAATGTTTTTGGGTGTTAATATTACAATCTCGCTATTAAACGAATTGAATAACTAGAAATCGCTTCAAATAAAGAGCCACATTCTCGTGGCTCTTGTTATTTATAAATTAATCAATAGGAGGTATATCATTTGTGATATACCTGGTTAACTAATCAGCAGTCTACCAATTAAATCGCGGTTTTAGTTGAAAACAGAAGGTTAAATATATAACTTTATCGTTAACCATTTTGAAAAAAATGATGTTGTTCAGGGAAGGAGAACGCGGTGTATCAAGGATATCGATTGGCGAAAGCTGACTCACCATATAAAGACCTATCGGTGCTGATTGTCGATGACTTCGAAGCAGTAACCCGCATTTTGTATAATGCTTTTGAAGAAATGGGCTTTAAAACTATCCATAAGGCTAAAGACGGAAAAGAAGCGATTATCCGTCTCGAAAACCAGCTGGTCGATATCATCGTCTCTGACTGGAAAATGCCGAAGATGGATGGCATGCAGCTTCTCAAATATACCCGCCGTGATGATTATTATAAGAGCATTCCTTTTATCATGCTCACGGGCAATATCCACCAAGGCGATGTCATTGAGGCTATTGAGGCTGGGGTTTCTGAATATCTTATTAAACCCTTTTCTAAAGCAGATTTAGCTGATCGCGTCCATAAAGCCTTTGTTTCCCCGATTCCTAAAAGTGCTATTTCGCGTCTAAGACATGAACGTGCTGAAAAGCAAAAGTCTGAAGAACGTACCATCCTTATCGTCGATGATGAACCGAACAACCTGCAAGTTTTGGGAGAGCTGCTTAAGGATCGCTATAAGGTAAAAGTATGCCGTAGTGGTGCGAAAGCGTTGGAGATTTGTGCGCAGATCGATCAACCAGACCTTATCTTGCTCGATATCATGATGCCAGAAATGGATGGGCTTGAGGTCTGTCGAGCATTGAAGGCTGACCCAGATACTGAGTTTATTCCTATTATTTTCGTTAGTGCATTATCGGAGACTAAAGATGTGGTGAAGGGGCTTGAGCTTGGTGCCCAAGATTATATCTCTAAGCCAATCATTCCTGAGATTGTGAATGCGCGTGTTGATACGCACATCCGTGCGGTTATCCAACGAGAAAAGATGAATCAACAGATGGATGCTTTGGTTAATGCGGCCCGCGTTCATGAAGATGTCGCGACCACTTTTCACCATGATCTGAGAAACCCACTTACAGCGATGCTTTCGACTATTCCACTGATTCAATTAGATGAACAATATAACGAAGAATTAGACATCGTTCATGAGCTCTCTGAAATCATGATGAATATGATTAAGAATCACGACATTATGGCGTCACTTGAGCGAGGAGATTACAACGAAGAACTGAAAGAGGTTACTTCGAACGATATTTTGGCTAAGGTTGCGGCAAGCTTCAAAGCGCTGTCGCAAAAGAAAAACATCAATATCGAAATGGATGTCGACCCTTCACATATTTACATGGGAGATGAAATGCTGAGTTTCACCATGTATTCCAACCTCATAAAAAACGCCATTGAAGCCTCACCAATGGATTCTCGTGTCTTAGTTAAGTCAGCCAGAATCGAGAACGAAATTGTTATATCCATTTTTAATTTTGGCGAAGTACCAATCAATATTCGCGGCCAGTTTTTCGACAAGTTTGTTACCAATGGCAAGTTAGATGGTATGGGAATTGGCGCATACTCAGCTAAGCTTTGTACCGAGGCTCAAGGCGGAAAGATTAAGCTGAACAACAAAGATGGTGTCGGTACGACGCTGACTGTTCGTTTTATGGCTGGTGAACAAATGCCATCAGAGCATGATTTTAAGGGCTAAGTTGATTAATCGACTAAAGCCAAGGAATAAATCCGAATTACTATCAATGATGATACGCGGCCTACGGCTCTATCTGCGTTGTATTGAGATAACTAAGTAGGTATTAACTATGTCACGCTTTTTGTTTCCTATATGGAAAAGGACATTGCGAAAAGTCACGAGCAGTATGCTGGTAGCGCTGTTTTTCTTTTTCACTATCTCAGCGCATGCTGAGGGTGTGAATACTCCTCAAGCGCAAGCTACCCCACCTGGTGAGTTGACCGAAGCTCAAGTTAAAAATATGGTCATTGAGCTCAAATATATCGATGAGGTATTAACCTCATCAGTACTGAGCTACGCTTTCTCAGGCGATCGTAAGTGGCTAGACCGCTACAACGAGTATGAGCCAAAGCTCGGTTTAATTATTAATACGCTCATCGGTAGCCAAGAAGCTGAAGACACTGAAGTCATTAGTGAACTGCAAGCTGCCAATCAATCTCTTATCATTCTTGAAATGGAAGCAATCGGCTCTGTTGCTGAAGGTGATAATCAAGCGGCAATGGCTATCATCAATAGTGATGAATACCATCACTATAAAAGCCGCTACATGGCGAATTTGTTGGCGCTAGCGGGTAACATCGAAACACGCGCGGCATTACGAGCAAAGTCGGCTTTGCAGGGCGATGAACTGTTCCTGACCGAGCAAGAACAAGCTTGGATCAAAAATAATAAGATACGAGTTGGTATCGAACACTGGCCGCCGATGTTATTTACTAACGCTGATGGCACCATGGGTGGCCTAGCGGGCGAAATTGTCGGTCAAATTGTCGAAAAAACAGGCTTACAGATTGAGCTCTACCAAGATTCATGGGTTAACCTGTTGGAAGGCTTCTATCAAGGCGAACTCGACTTACTTCCACACGCATACCAAATTGAAGAGCGTAAGCGTTACGGGCAATTCTCAACGCCATATTTCTTGGTGCGCGAACTTTTCTTTGTCAATGAACACGATACTCAGTTTAAAAAAGCGAGTGACTTAGCAAACGCCCGAGTCGCAATTTCAGAAGGTTATACCACGATCAATAAGATTAAGGTGTTGTTCCCAAATCTTGAAGTGGTTGAGGCGCCAGGAATTGACGAGGCGATTCAATTACTGCTCGATGGTAAAGTTGATGCCATTCTCGATGCTGAAACGGTCGTTCAAGATTGGATGGCGCGCAATAACATTTCTAACCTTCGTGCTATCGATGAGGATGTGGTATCGCCTTCAACCTTGCATCTCTTCTCGCATAAAAATCACCCAATGCTGCACAGCATTTTGCAGAAAGGGTTGGATTCACTGAAGTTGCGAGACTTGATCCTTACCAAAAATGATTGGATCAATCCGGTTCAACCGGCAGATTTAGCTGAGCCAGAGAGCATCATGGAAAAATTCTGGATGGTCTTCGGTATAGTCGTGGTCATTCTGGCTATCATCACGTGGGTGACTTCACGTGTGTTGCGTGCAAGTGATAAAGATCTTGCGACTAAGTTTGGTTCTAAAAGCTTTAAGCGCTCTTTATTCACAGGCTTAGTTGTTCTGTCTATTTTCTTGATTATTGGAGCGTCACTCATTACTCGCCAAGCAGAAGAGCAGAGTAAGAGTGCCTTGAAATACAGTTTAAACAACCTTCTCACTTCCACCCATGAACGAATGGCTATCTGGGTTAACTTTGAGCTCAATGCCTTAGAGCAAATAGGCAAGAGTAAAGAGCTTTCAAAGATTGTCGAAGAGCTGGTGGCGTTACCGCGTGATCGTGAAGTGTTGCTTGATTCCACGCTACAAAGCCAAACGCGCCGATTCTTCAAAGAGCGAGAAGGGGAGACTGGCAGCTACGGGTTCTTTGTTATCTCTCCAGATAAGATAAACGTCGCTTCTCGTCGTGATACCAATGTCGGTGATGTTAACGTCATTCATCAAGCTCGACCTGACTTGCTAGAGCGAGTGCTTGCCGGTAACAGTGTCTTTGTCCCACCTATGCGCTCAGATGTTTACCTTGAAGCGGCAGGTGAGCAGCTAGGTAAGCCTAAACCACCTACAATGTTCTTCGCCGCACCTGTATTGAACGAGTTTAACGAGCCCATTGCGGTCATCACCAAGCGTATAAACTTTGATGGTGTCTTCTCTACGGTTCTTTCTGCAGGGTTTATCGGTCGAAGTGGTGAAGCATATGCGGTAGATAGTTCCGGTCTACTTCTCTCTAATGTTCGTTTTGAAGATGACTTACGTGAAATAGGGCTCCTTGAAGAAGGTCAGCGTTCTTCACTCAACGTTAGAATCGCTGACCCTGGCACTAACTTATTGGATAACCCTCAGCCTGCTAACCCAAATTGGCCTTTGACCTTGATGGCTCAAAATGTGGTGAACAAGCAATCAGGTTACAACATCCAAGGTTATCGTGACTACCGAGGTGTTGAGGTAGCTGGTGCTTGGGTTTGGGATGAGAGCATCGGTGTTGGTTTTGTTGCCGAGGTAGACACGGAAGAATCTTATGGTCTGCTGAATACGTTCAAATACACCGTTTGGTCCATTCTCCTAGTCTCTTTAACGCTATTACTGGGAAGCACACTATTTACGCTTCGCATCGGTACGCGAGCGACTCGCGCTCTTGATCGTTCTAGAAGTGAATTAGAAGTGCTGGTGGCAGAGCGTACTAAAGACATGAAAGTGGCGATGCAGCGTACTCGAACCATTATTGATAACGCCTCTGATGGCATTATCGTGGTCAACGCTCAAGGAGAAATCCAAGAATTTAGCCCAGCGGCAGAGTCCATTTTTGGCTACGAACGTGAAGAAATGTTAGGTGAGAAAGTAGACGCACTCATGGGCGTACCTTTTCATCAAGAATACTCAACGCAAAAACTAGGACAAGAGAGTGACAACGTCCTTCTTGAGCTCAAAGGCAAGCGCAAAGACGGTGTTGAAGTCGATATTGAAGTGGCAGTAAGTGAAGCTCATATCGAACCAGAAGTGTTGTTCACCGGTATTGTGCGCGATGCAACTCAACGTAAAGAAGCGGAGCGAGAGCTGACTTTAGCGAAACAAAAAGCGGAAGAAGCGACGCAAGCGAAGAGTGATTTCTTGGCGAATATGAGCCACGAAATTCGCACACCGATGAACGCCATTATTGGTATGAGTTATCTTGCGATGCAGACTGACCTGACTCGTAAGCAAGCAGACTACGTAGGAAAGATTCAAACTTCAGCTGAATCCCTGCTCGGCATTATTAACGACATTCTGGATTTCTCGAAGATTGAGGCGGGTAAGCTGGATCTTGAGATGATCGATTTCAACTTGAATGACACTATCGACAATCTAGTTCAAATTGTGTCACAGAAGAGCCAACAAAAAGGTTTAGAACTCCTTCTCGATATCTCCACTGAGCTCCCGGTCGATCTGCGTGGTGACCCATTACGCTTGGGGCAGATCCTGATCAACTTGGTGAACAACGCGATCAAATTTACTGATCACGGCGAGATCATCATTAAAGCTGAATTAATAGGCCGTGGTGATAGTGGTGTGCAAATGCAGTTCTCCGTTCGCGATAGCGGTATTGGTATGACACCAGAGCAGCAAGCTCGTCTGTTCCAGTCATTCAGTCAGGCTGATGCATCCACGACACGTAAGTATGGTGGTACCGGTTTAGGACTCACAATCAGTAAAACACTGACCGAAATGATGGGCGGTAAGATTTGGGTTGAGAGTGAATCGGGTGTAGGTAGCGTGTTCTGCTTTACTGCAAACTTTGGTTTAGCTGAAACTCAGGTCGATCACCAAGTTCCACAAGCGAGCGATCTGACTGACCTTCCTGTGCTTATTGTGGATGACAGTATTGCAGCTCGAGAAATCTTATTTAATCTTTCTGAGAGCTTGGGATTTAAACCAGATCTTGCAGCTTCAGGGGCTGAGGCCCTCGAGAAGTTGAAGTATGCCGAATCAGAAGATAATCCATATAAACTGGTGCTAGCGGATTGGAAAATGCCCGGGATGAGTGGTGTTGAGCTTGGACGTGAAGTCAAGCAGCCTGGTTTCCTACAACACCCGCCGAAGTATGTCATTGTGACCGCTTATGACCGTGATGACATGCTTAAGCAGGCGGAAGATATTGATCTGGACAGTTCGATCACTAAGCCAGTCAGTGCTTCGACACTTCTTGATATCGTACTGAAAGTGATGAACAAGCAAGCTGACCGTCATGCTGTTAAGCAGCGTGGTAAGCTTGACTTCTCGGCAACCAAGTCGATATCTGGCGCCAAGATTCTTCTGGTTGAAGATAACGAGATCAACCAAGAGATAGCGATTGAGTTGTTGACCATGGCTGGACTACAAGTGACTTCTGCATGGAACGGTCAAGAAGCGGTAAACATGGTGAGTGAGCAAGCATTTGATGCTGTTCTGATGGATATGCAGATGCCTGTCATGGACGGTTATGAAGCGACACGTGAGATCCGTAAGAAGCCAGAATTTGCTGACCTGCCGATTATTGCAATGACAGCCAATGCAATGGCGGGTGATAAAGAGAAGTGTATCGCCGCGGGTATGAACGATCACCTTGCTAAACCTATTGACCCACAACAAGTTTTCAAAACGATTGCCGAATGGATTGGCGTGGATGCAGAAGCGATGGAAGAGGGCATTCTTACCGGTGGTTCTGATGAAGTATTTGAGGTTGAAGGCTTTGACAACGAAGCTGCACTTGGACGAATGGCGGGTAACGTTAAAGCTTATAAGAAGTCCTTGAAGCGCGTTGTCGAATCAGAAGCCGATTCGATTGAGCGTATAACATCTGCCATCGAAAACGACGATATATCCACGGCGGTGATTGTTGCCCATACGTTAAAAGGTATCGGGGGTAATATCGGTGCAAACTATCTTGTTCCACCTACGGAGAAACTTGAGCTCGCTCTAAATGCACAGAAAGAGCAGGGGACATGTGAATTGAGTGACGACGTCTCGGCTATGTTAGAGGAAACTCAAACGTTAGTGAGCAAGATGATTTTAGCCATCAATGACGCGCTGGCGAATAGTGAAACGCAAGGCCAATCCAATGCGTTTGATGCTGAAAGGTTTGACCAATTGATCACTCAATTGAGAATACAAGTAGAAGACTTTGATAGTGCCTCAACCGACACCTTTGATGAGATTTTAGATATGGTTGGTGTGGATGAATCTCAACCAAGTTGCCGAGCGATATCGGATGCGCTTTCAAGCTACGACTTTGATGAGGTCGAGCAGCATGTCGAAGAGTTTGTGGCGAGCGTTAAGTCAAACAACAACGGTTCTGGCTCAACGAATCTCTTGAGTAAAGAACAGCTTGTGACACGACTCAATGCCATCAAAGAGCAAGTCGAAATGTTTGACTCTGCGGCGGGAGATGCCGTGGATGAACTCCTAGAGTTCTCATTAGATGCTAATATAAGTAGTGACCTAGAATCGTTACGCGATAGTTTAGGGCAGTTTGACTTTGATAGCGGTGAAGCTCATTTAGATACGATTTTTCAGAAAATTTCTTAATCAGAAGAACCAACGATAGAGAAGCTGACCTAAATTCAGCCAAGTAAGGAAACAGTTATGTTAGATGTTAAAAAATCTACCATTTTGACGGTTGATGATACCGTAACGAATATTGAGGTAGTAAAAGGTGTTCTTTCTGATGAATATTTAGTTCAGGCAGCACTTAGTGGTGAAGTTGCACTAAAGATTGTGTCGAAAAGAAAGCCTGATCTTATCTTGCTTGATGTCATGATGCCTGAAATGGATGGCTATGAGGTGTGCAAACGCCTAAAAGAAAACGAAGAAACTCGCGATATCCCAGTGATTTTTTTAACGGCAAAATCCCAAGAAGAAGATGAGACTAAAGGCCTGTCGCTTGGTGCAGTAGACTACATTACGAAGCCGATCAGTCCGCCCATTCTCAAAGAGCGTGTTAAAAATCACCTTTTGCTGAAGGCTTCTCGAGACTTGCTTGCACAGCAAAATGAAGTGCTTGAAGTGAAAGTCGAAGAGCGAACCAAACAGCTCAGTGAGCTGCAAGATGTTGCAATGGTGGCAATGGGAGCATTAGCGGAGTCTCGTGATGCGGATACTGGTAACCATATCCGCCGTACTCAGCGCTACGTCAAGATCTTAGCCAAAGAGCTGGCTAAGAACGAAAAATTCAGAAGCTATCTAGTGCCAGAAGTCATTACAGCATTGTTTAAATCTGCTCCACTACACGATATTGGCAAGGTTGGGGTTGAAGACAGAATTCTACTTAAACCGGGTAAGTTAACCGAAGAAGAGTTCGAAGAAATGAAACTGCACACTGTCTATGGCCGTGACGCGATTGAAGCCGCAGAAAGCTCGATGGACCTAGCGGATAACTTCTTAGTATTTGCTAAAGAGATTGCCTATTCACATCAAGAGAAATGGGATGGCTCTGGTTACCCTGAAGGCTTAGCTGGCGAAGATATCCCTATTTCAGCGCGCCTAATGGCTGTGGCAGATGTTTATGATGCTTTGATCAGTAAACGTGTCTATAAACCTTCTTTCACTCACGACGACGCTGTACAGATTATTTTAGACGGAAAGGGAACGCATTTTGACCCTGATATGGTTGAAGCGTTCGAACGAGTTGTAGACCAATTCCAAGCCATTGCTGATCAGTATAAAGATTAACGTGTTTTGATGGTAAAAATATAACAGAGGGAAGCCATAGGCTTCCCTCTGTTTATTTCCGTATCTATGTTTCCTGAGTATTGTGAACCCGCTTATTTTTTCACTAAGCCGTAAGGCAGTGAGGTAAAGACCGCAGGGTGATGATCAATCGTTGGCGCTTGATTCACAGTTCTCCAATCAAGCAACATAATCGCAAGTACATTTCGGTGTTCACCATAAGTAAGGTCAAAGTCACCCGTGACTGAAGGGATCATACCTCTTACGGGGTCAATAGCCTTTTGAATCGCTAGACGCGTTTTTTCAACCACAGGATCGTCTGGTAGATCAGCCAGTAGGAAAGCAATACCGATTTCAGCGATAATGTCTTCCTTAGCACGAGCTAAGATCGTATCGATATGTTCACGGAAGTAGTCATAAATCCATTGATAGTCTTCTTGATTCACGTGTTTTTGATAGTACTCTGAGTTTGCAAAGATGATATGCGTCATGCCGTACAACTTGTTGTTGTATTGCTGTGCCGTCAAGGCAGAATCTTTGTCATCAGGGTAGGTTTCTTTGAATGCCTTAATGAAAGGTTCAACGACATCTTGTTCGCCTAACTGCTCAAGCCAGAACGCCTGGTTAGCCAACTGAGCAGCCCATGCTTTAATCATCTCTTGATTGGTCATGTACTTTTCAAAATCATAACGTCTCAGCACCTCACGAAGTTTTTCATCTTTCATGTGCTTGAGGCCGTATTCATTGGCACGAGCCATTGAGCCCAGTAGGTCAACACCTAGATAAATGTATTCTGGGTGGTGCTTGGAGATGTTGTAGCGACGAATGCTACGTTCGTCATCTTGCTCACCATATTTCGCAAGGCGCTTTTCTGAATATAGGATAATCTGCTCTGGAGTATGGACACTGTGTGAGAACCGATTGAGCCGGCTTGCTACTCGCGCCATATCACTCCATACCGCCGCAGAGTATTTGTCATCTTGGGTTTGACGATACATACGCAAACCATAATGGCCCTCTTTAAAAGCCGGTAGCGTGTAAAGTTTGGACTCGTATGTTTGGCGGATAATTGCAGCCGATTGCTCAAAAGATAAATTGTTCTTCTCTTGAACAACAGGGCTTAGGTTGTTATCCGTAGAATTGTTTAACTCGTCCTGAGTATTGGCATATAAATGTTGCGAACCGATGGCGAGCATCGCAAGCAAAAGTGTCGATTTAACAAATTGTGATTGTTTCATAAAAGCTGAATTCCATTCAGAAGAGTCATTACAAATTAGCAGTGACACCTACTCATTATGTGAGCCTACCGTTAAGAGTAGGTGAAGAAACATCCTTCGTCCTATATGAAGATGCATCTGCTATGACTCTTATGTATATCAATTAGCTATTTTTATATGTGGTTTAGGTCAAAGTTAAATTTTGTTTTATAACTATTTAGTTTTAATTGCTCATGACTTGGTCTTAAAGTTCAAAATTTGTTCTAACTTCATCTTTTTGATAACAGCTAGGTTGTCTTGGACAGACGTTACCCCTTGAACAAATCAAGCGTGCATCGGTTTCTAAACCGCGCTCAATCCAGTTTATATTGAGGATTTTCGCTATGGTGACTAAGTCTTTCTTAATTGGTTGGCTGATGGAGGCACTGCCTCCTCCCGTCACACACGCCGCTTGAAGTTCATGGGCGATAGATTGTGAGTCACCGCCTTGAGCATCGATTGCAGGGTTTAGGTCGATGCCTGCACAAAGCACTCGGTTGTTACCAGCAGGGTCTGTCATATTGATCGATTCACAGCAGTAGATGCGCGGTTCATCACCCACGTTGAGAATAGAAATCTGAGCAGAGCTGCCATTTTGAGGCTCTGATAAACGTCTAAACACCGCCCAATGCTGGCAAGGATCGCTGACCTTCCTCATATTTCCCCAGGGTAGAGGAATACCATTTCCTCGATAGACTGCTTTAAGCTTACCTGGTCCATAAGCATCAAAATAGTGCCAGTGTGGATAGGGGGAAACCACAGTCATTCGGCGCATTGCAACGGACGGGGAAACTCCGGCGCGTTTATGAACATCAATCTCATATCCCATGCGATCAAGCAATTGACGATATGGTACTTTAGGGCAGAGCAGTGCACCCGCGAAAAAACTGGATTCAAAGTCTCGCCATGCATGTAAAATATCTTGTGAGTTAAGCTCGGAGGTCGAATGCGTATCGCCGCTCTCTAACCAGCTATTTGGGTTACCTACGGTGAGGACATTTTTCAGAGCATCGCGACTGTGTAAGACACAGTGGCCAATATAAACAGACAGGTCGTACTTTAATCGAGTAGGGTAATCACGCAGAATCTCATTCACATAGATGGTGTTTGGTGGCTCAAAGAAGGAGGTCACTAACTGTTTACCGCTTATCCCTAACTCGTCCACCACATCTTTTGGCGTTCTCTTTACCCATTTAATGTAAAGCCCCATATCTGAAGCAATGTCCATCAGATCTTCGACCGCCATGCCTAGGCGCTTTAACCCGACATCCTCTGCTGCTCGTTCTAAGTCGGGGAAGTGGTTTTGTAGACTCTCTTGATGTGCTCGTATCAGCAAGTGGGCAAACTGCTTTCCGGTGATCCCTGCTTGGGAGAGCATTTCCGGGATAGCAATCTGTAAGATATTGTTTGAAAAAAGAAAGCTAGGTTCAAGTGCCATCCCGCTTATGCCACCACGATTGCCCTTAGTTGGTGTGATATCTTGCTGCTCAGGCTCATCATCAAGAAACCAAGCTGGTTCTTTTTGGAATACCTGTGCTATCACGCTGAGCATCTCAGAGCTGGGAACGCGCTTGCCTCTTTCTATCATGGAAAGATAGGAAACAGATGGCGCAGATTCTCGGTCTACACGCATGCAGCGAGCAGATAAATCTTCCATCGTAAGATGATTTCGTTTTCTCAAATTACGGATTTTTGTACCGAGAAAATGAGATTGTCTGATTAAACTTTTTGACTGCGCCATTTGTAAAATTCACATTGTAAAATTTTTGTTGTGAAATTGTAGTCAATTTTTCGCTAGTCTACATAGTAAGCAAGATCACAAATGCCAATGAAAACTAAACAAGCGTTTGGAATTTTTGCTCTAACACTGAATTAAGGCTCGTGATGAGGGAAAGACTATGAATATGCTGACAATGGATCACACAAAGAATCAAAATGATAAATCTGCATTTATTGCTCAAGCAGTCTTCGCAGTCGAGTCAATCAACGCACAGCAACAAACGGAGAAACAGACGAAAGCAAAGCAAATGCTCGATCAATTGTTTCCGCTTGAGAACGGTTCACACGGTGAAGTAACGAGTTATGAGATCGATTACCGTCACGTACAAGCATACTTTGCTGATGGCACGCACAGCGGTCTAAGGAACCCTGGTCAATTTGTAGCGTACACTGGGCACAAATGCTCACCTGACTCAATTCTATTCCGAGATAAAAGCGGCACTCACATGGACGTGATGTTTGCTCGATGTAAGGGAACAGGAAAACCCAAGCATGTTGAGATTAGCGATATCGAAATGGAAACCTGCACCACTTTTGGTGATATGCAAGGCGCCATGCCTGCAATCAGACACTGGATCAGCCTGGTTCAAGGGGATGAAAAGGGTAAGCCAAGAGCGTGCTCTGGTGATAAGGAGTTTACTGCTAAGAATGGAGAGGACTACCAGCTAGATTGCTGTTACGAAGTAAAGTAAAAGAGAATTCGTAAGAGTGAAAGGTCAGCATTTGCTGGCCTTTCATATTTTTGAAGACCTGTTAAATACTCTCACCGAGGCTAAAGTACGCCAAGACCTCGTTATCGCTGCTGTAGGTTATGTCCATACGAACGTTAATACGTTCCTTTGGTATAATAGCGTAGCGAAGGCCAACACCAACCATAGAGAGTGTTTCCGCTTCGCTAAAACTGCCAATTGGTCCATCAAAAACCTTACCAACTCCTGCGAATCCTACTGTAGAAACCTTATCAAGCCACTCATACCCAGAATTATTGATACGGTATCGATATTCAATCTCTGAGTTGACTAAATGAGCGCCTATATAGTTGCCTACCTCAAATCCTCTTTGAGTCTCTTTTCCTTGACGACCATAAGTTGTTAGCGCACTTTTGGGTGCTGTTTCTTTATCTAACAGGTAGCGACCGACTACTTTCAACGCGACGACATGATTATCTGAGGCATTGAGGCTGTGGAAGTGTCGATAATCTGCTGATATTGAAGAGTATGAAGCATCCTCTTCGTTGCCTAGCCAGCTACTATGGTCTTCGTAAGTGATTTTCCAAGCAAAGCCAGATGATGGGACGTAATAGTGGTCTCTTGTATCCCATAACAGAGACAGCCTTAAACCCAAGTCGGGTTTGAAGTCATTATCGGTAAAATCATTGAGGAAGCGAGTGCTTTCGTAGTTCACTCCCAAACCAGCATAGAGGTTAGGAATGATCTGATTGTAGACATCAGCGATCACATAGTAGGTCTCTTCAGTGATATCTAATTCGCCAGTGATATCTAATACGTCGGTTAACGTGAGGTTTGTGTGCCGAAAGCCAAACTCAGACACGAAACGAAGTTTATCGTTGTTGAGGAGTAGGTCTGTATTCCCAGTGAAGTAATAACTTTCATTTTCTGTATAGGTGAGAGTCGCCGAAATAGTGGAAGCACTTTTGGTATTTTCACCCGCATGGAATGCATAAATAGGGACAACAGAGACACCTGCACTCACGCTTGGGTCGTAAAATGGGATAGCTACAACCTTAAACGTATTATCAGGAATATTATCTGCAGCACGATGTACGGACGTGTTCTGATCATCAGACGCTGATGCTTGGGTTGCGATTAAAGCAGCAAGTAGAAGGGGTCTGAACATGTTGAAACTCTTAATCCGTTAATTACAAATGTGATACGTGATATTCACAATCGCCGTAATATTATCATACGGTATAAGAGAATAAGTAGTCTTATTAGCTTAGAACGATGTACTTATAAACAAAGAGCAGGGTTATTTCGTCGTTTGTGTTCTCTAGATAACGGTCATAGCCTCCCTTAGAGAGGCATCACACGGTTGCGTCCTAGTTGTTTAGCTTCATACAGTAACTTATCCGCGCGACTAAGTAGGGAAGTAAATGTCTCGTTTGGTTGTACTTCGGCTACGCCAAACGAAGCCGTGATCGATGAGACGCTATTTCCGCTTCGTTTGTCTTTGACAATGAGTTTTTCGATCGAACGTCGTGTAGCTTCCGCAAATTGTCGAGAAACGCGCAAACCTTTGTTTGGAATCACCAACGCAAACTCTTCACCACCATATCGGTAAGCGCTAATACCTTCACGACAGTTATTTTGTAAGCGCTTAGCAACAGCACGAATTACCGCATCGCCAAGTAAATGCCCATATTGGTCATTGAGCGACTTAAAGTGGTCGAGGTCTAAAATAACAAGGCTAAACTTTTGCCCAGACTTCATTAGAGCTTCCATGTCGTTGTCAAATGCCCGGCGGTTATAGAGGTTAGAGAGACCATCAAAGAGCGCGTCTTTCTGCACTTCAGCAAGCTGTTGCTTTAATCGATTAATCTCGCTTGTCGCATTGGTCAGCTGATTGTTAAAGAAGCTTGCTGAATTTCTGATCGACTTGGATTCTTTTATCAGATTACGCACCAAGCCCATCACCTCCTCCATTGACAAGCCTTCGTCTTCTACTCGTTCTAGATCAGAGAAGTTTTTGTCGATCATGTTTGAAAACGAAGTACTGTCCGTGAGCGTATCGTTCATTGAACTGGACAGCTCAGTTGCCATGATTTCCAAGCTCTGTTTAAGGTCACTGATGTTCGCTTCTTGGGGACCAGCAACATACTCTTTGTACAAGGCTTGGTTAGCACTTGGAGGGCAAGTACCGTGCTCTTGAACTACCTTATCCATAGAAGTGGTCAAATCGGGATTTGATTGATCCACATAGGTGTACCAGAGAGCATAATTAGACGGAGTAGTGGCAATTTTGTGTTGCATCATCAGTGGCACCACTTTCTTAAGAATCGTTGTTGAGTGTTTTAATTCTTCATTGCTCATTATGTTTTTCGTCTTGCTCATAGGTAATTGATATAGATGCTAATGGATCATATTTTTAAACTCAATGTGATCTTAGAAGTTCTCTTTAACTTGGAAGTGCATTCGCTCTTTAGAATAAGGGTGATCAAACGATAGCGACTCAGCATGTAAGTGGAGACGATTAGCTTTGATTCCATACAGGTCGTCACCAACTATGGCCATATTTAGACCGTGTTGATGTGCGCAATGTACTCTCAATTGGTGTGTTCGACCGGTTCTCGGGTAGAGGTAAACCTTGGACTGACCTTGTGCATTTATTGATAGGCGTTCCCAGTGTGTATCGGCAGGTTTACCATGCTCGAAACAAACCATCTGACGAGGTCGGTCTTCTAAATCACCACGTAATGGAAGCTGAATATCACCTTGTTCATCGGAAAGTGCGCCTGATAGCAATGCAACGTATCGTTTTTCAACATGTCGAGTAATGAATTGTTTTTGCAGACTTTTGTTTGCACGCTTGGTCAAAGCAAACACAAGTAGACCTGATGTAGACATATCGAGTCGGTGTAAAACAAACGGGCCTTCTACATTGGGAAACATCTCTTGTACACGAGTGTATGCAGAGTCTTTGATGAATCGACCAGGTACTGACAAAAATTCTTCTGGCTTGTTGATTACTACGATCGCTTCATCTTGATAAACCACTTCAATATCTTTGCCCTCGGCAGGGTTCTCTAACAATGGGTTATCATCGAGTTCCATACCTGTAAGCATGTGTCCCAGAATGGGTTGGCATTTACTCTGGCAGGATGGGTAGTACTTTTTATGCTGTCGAACCTCAGATTTAGGCGACACTCCCCACCAAAACTCTGCCATGCATATCGGTTTGAGGTTATGGGCAAACGCATACTGGAGTAATTTAGGGGCTGCACATTCCCCTGAACCTGCTGGCGGCACAGGGTTCTTTTCTTGAGCAAAAATATCGTTAAGGGATTGAGTTTTTCCTTCGATATTCAGAAATTGGTACTGCTCGAACAGTTTATGCTGCAGAGCGTTAGACAGTGCGGCACGTTTTGATTGCAATGTTTTTAGCTCTGTTTGCAAAGCTTCAAACTCGGCTCTGATTGTTTGCACTTTGTTAGCCCAATCTAGCTTGAGATACTTGAGTTGGTTTTTTTCTGCAACACTCTGCCTCCCCAATTCATCGACGAGAGCCTGGAAAGCTTCGTCATTTAGCTGGGCATTCGTTTGTTGAACAGCAGCCAGCGAACGCTTTTTCTTTCTTTCCGCACGCGTGATGACCATTGCAGCTTGTAGCTGAGAGATTTCATCAGCTTGTGACTGTTCTGCCTTAATGAGCTGTTGTTTCAACTGTTCAAATTTTGGATTTTGTTTAAGGGCATCAACTTGAGAGTTGATTTCAGTGATAGCCGATAGGTCACTTTTGAAGAAGCCATCGTTAGTCAACATATCAAAGACAGGAGGCACAAAGTGCGGGAGCAGGTTTTGGTCTGCAATCTTTCCTGAAAAGGCCGACAAGAACCCTAACTGACCCTGAGTGTTCTTTACCACCAATACACCGAACATTTTTCCTGTTCCGTTTTCTTCCGTATCTACACTCAGCTCGCCATTAAGGCCGAAGTTGTGCTGCCATTTTGTTTGAGAGGCCAAGTGCTCTTGTAGCTGTTCTGAAGCTAGCACGCTCAAAGGGTGTGGTTGATAGTAGAACGGAAAGGTAAAGCGTTCTGGTAACGTAATGTTAGATATATCGGCTTGGAAGGGTGTAAAGAGTTCTGTCAGGGTTTGCATGGTGAACAGCTGTCAATTTCATTTAGTAAAAATTCTACCATTTATAACAGGGAAGATCGCCCAATCAATTAATTGGGCGATGAGTCATTCTGGGTTATTTTGAGCGAGTTAAGCTCAGGTAGGTTCGAATAGACCCAAATGAAATGATCAAGTAAGCGAGTAGCTCTGTGCCTTCTTCCGCAATGTTTTTCACATCACGCACATAGTGTTCGCTCATCACACCTTTCCAAAAATTACCCATACCAAATAGGCGTGAGTAAACCAAAAGTAGCATCAAGCCAATGATCAATATGTTCATATAAGGTGAACGCAGAATTTCAGCCAGTTGATTGATTGTTCCACGAATGTCCTTTGCGGCATACGCGAGCGCGGCAAACGTGATGGCTAGGGCAGGGTAAACCCATGATCCGTGCGCGATCATATCAAACAAGAAGTCGAGTTCACGGATGAACATAACCAGGAAAAAACTCGCTATAAGAGTCGCAGCATGTTTTGTATCAGAGCGGTGTTTGCTCAGTAAGAAGAAGGCAAAAGCGCTAACAAGAAGTGAGAATTGCTCAAGCGTTTCAGTGATGGATATTTCACCTAGATTGTTCCCTAAAAGTACGTAATCTAGACGTATAGCAGCATTCACTAAAATGCTGATTGCTATGAAGATGAGCGCAGTTTGGCAACGCTTAAGAATGATTTTCGAAGCTGAGTCGGAAAATGAAAATTCATCCATAAATTTTTCTAATCCATAATTTATATTTGTAGAGCTTTTCATTATAGCAGCCTGTAAGTGAATGTGAACCTGGTTGATTATATCTGGTAATGTAAGGTTTCTGTCAGGAAAGTGTCAGCAAATGAACACTGTTCATTTACTGACGCTTAATATTGTTTTTAGTTGGAGTTAAAGGTTTGCATCAACAGCTTGGTTGCTGTCAGCCGTTGACCAGTCCCCACCTAGCGCTTTGTATAAACCCACGGTGACTTGCGCGGTTTGTAGTTTTGCTGCGACTTGTTGGTCTTGCATCACCTTTTGTTGGCGCTGAGCATCTAGCACCGCTAAGTGGTCAACCAACCCTGCTTTATACAAAGATTTCGCTTTGGTGACTGCTTTATCAACGGCAGCCGTTGCTTTATCAATTTTCTGTTGGTTTTGCTTACTGCGACCATAGGTGAACAGCATAGAGTCAACTTCAACAAAGGCAGAATCCACTACATGCTGGTAGCCTAGCGCTGAGGCTTTAAAACGCGCTTCATTCATTTCAACTAAAGCTTCACCTCGACCTCCATCAAATACGTTCCAACTAATGCCTGCAGCTGCTGCCCAACCAAAGGAACCACTGCTGAACAAGTCATCAAAGCTACCTGCGCTGACACCCGGTGTACCGGTCAAGAAGAATTTCGGATAGCGGTTAGCAACGCTGGCTGCAAGCTCTTCATTAATTGCGGCCATTTCGCGCTCTGCAATGCGAATATCTGGTCGACGTTCTAATAAATCAGAAGGAAGACCAACAGGTACCATCGCATCTAGACTTGGTAGGGCTTGACCATTTGCTAAGCGAATATCAATTTTCGTAAGAGGCTCACCTAACAAAACCGCAATGCGTTGTTTGTGAACTTGTTGAGCAATCTCCAGCTGCGGGATGATCGACTCTGTCGCTGCCAACATCGCTTGAGCTTGAGCAAGGTCTAGCTCAGAACCATAACCACTTCTCACTACTTTTTTCACCAGTTCGAGGGTGTGTTTTTGGTCTTCGATATTAGCTTGCGCGATTTCCATACGCTCATAGGCGCCACGATATTGCAGGTAGTTATGAATCAAGTCTGCAGTGATGAGTGTGGTTAACCCTTCACGATAGATTTCAGCTTGTTCCAGACGAATCTTGGCTGCGTTAGATTGGCGGTCAATACGACCGAACAAATCCGCTTCCCATGCGATGGTTGCCCCTAAGAAGCCACCATCGTGTTGTGGTTCAAGTAGTGTCATACCGGTTGCTGGCTGAAGGGCGTCCGATGCAGCGAAAGCAGGACCCAGCAAGGAGTCGTTCTCACTTAGTTGGTAGTTGTAGTAACCACCGCCCACGCTTACGGTTGGCACTTTGAAAGATTCAACCACGCTCTTATAGGAATTGGCCATCTTAATACGCTCGGAAGCCAGTTGCAGAGGGATGTTCTGCTGTTGAACATCCTTAACCAGTTGATTGAGCGTTTCATCTTCAAACTGAGTCCACCAATGGTTTTGAAGCTCTTCTGTCACTGTTACCTCTTGTTGATATAGGTAACTGTCAGACATTGAAACTTCAGGCGCTTTATAGTCAGGGCCGACAGAGCAGCCCGACAGTACGCCAGCAATAAGAAGGCTAATGAGTTTGATTGATGTAGGCTTGGATAGTTGCTTCATTGTCTTAGCCTTTCGTATTTGCTGTTAAGGTTTCTAATTGAACACTTGAATCATCAGTGTTCACGCTCGCTTCTTCGCCTTTATAGAAGAGTTTATAAAGTGCAGGCATCACAAACAGGGAAAGTACTGTTGCGGCTGCTAGACCCCCGATGATCGTCGCGGCCATCTGGTCAAACAGTAAGTCTGTTAACAACGGAATCATACCGAGAGCGGTCGTTAGCGCGCCCATCGAAATTGCCATCGTACGATTGACCGTTGCTTCTTTGATTGCGTCACTAAGAGTGCGACCATTGCGGCGTTCTAGTTCTATTTGATCCATCAACACAATACCGTTTTTGATAATCATGCCCGATAGGGTCACAGCACCAATCAGCGCCATGAAACCAAAAGGTTTATCAAGTAGCAGTAGGCTAAATGTTGCGCCTGTTGCTGCCAGTGGAAGCGTTGTGAAGATAATGACAGGCTGCTTAAAGCCGTTAAACATCGCGACTAGGATAATCACCATCAACAATAGTGCTTTAGGCAGTTGCAGCATGATATCGCTTACCGCTTTATGCTCGTCGTAATATTCGCCGCCCCATTCCATGCTGTAGCCTGGTGGAAGCTCAATCGCTTCAATTTGTTCTTTCACCGCATTTCTCACTGCTGCAGGAGTAGTGTAGCGACCAACACCGGCTTGAGCGGTAATGGTTTTAACGCGATCACGACGCCAAATCATGCTTTCTTCGCTTTGAAGCTCGAACCCGTCAACCACTTGACCAAGAGGAACACTGTTGGCACCGACAATTGAACGCACCGGCAATGTTTCGAGTGAGCTCATGTTGCGCTCTGTTGCGCGAAGTTGAATAGGGATCAGTTCTTCGTTTAGGTTCATACGACCCAGTGGCATGCCATCTGATGCTCGCTTCATAGCAAATGCAACATCTGCACGGTTGATTCCCGCATTGCGCATCTTGTCTTGGTTGATGATCGGAACCAGAATCTTGCTCTCTTGACGCCAGTCATCTCGAACGTATTTTGCGTCAGGGTGTTGAGCGAGAATGGCTTTGGCTTGATTCGCCAATCCATGAAGAACTTCAGCATCAGGGCCTGAGAAACGAGCTTCAACGCTAAATTTATCTGACGTTGCCAATTTCAAAGAACGGAAACGAGGCTCGGCATTCGGAAACTCTTTCGCCAGCCATTGGTCACCACGTGCGATGAGCGGGCTAATAGACGCATAATCGGAGGTGTTGATAAGTATCTGACCGTACGCCGCATCAAGTGGCTCTGGTTCAACGGTTACAGAGAAGCGCGGCACACTAGCGCCCACAGATGACGAGATGCTCTCTACTTCCGGCTGCTCAATTAGCCATTGCTCGATCTTCAACATGTCTTCAGAGGTTTGATTGATCTTCGAACCATTCGGCAGCCAGTAATCTAGGAATACGATAGGGCGGTCTGCTTGAGGAATGAAGTTAACCGCAATATATGGCACAGCCAGTGCTGTTACAGCAATCAGAGGAATCAGTGCACTCAATGCTTTTAGAGGGTTATCGACCGTCCACGAAACGCTTTTACGGTAGAAAGACTCGCCCTGTTTTTCCTCGTTTTTGCTCGGTTTAATGAACATCCAACACATGAGAGCAGTGAAGGTCATGGCAACCAACCAAGAAAACAGCAATGATGATGCGATGATTAGGAACACTGATGCGGAAAACTCTGCCGCATCGGTCTTAGAGAAGATAACCGGGCTCGCACCCATAATAGCGATAATGGTTGCGCCAAGTAGAGGTACAGCTGTCTCTTTCACCGAGTCAATGGCCGCTTGAGTACGTTCAATACCTTTGTTTAGCTTTACAACCATCATATCTGTAATAACGATCGCATTATCAACCAGCATACCCAATGCAAGTATGAATGTTCCGAGAGATACACGGTGCAGATCGATGCTCGCGATGTTCATGTAGATAAGGGTGAGCAGAATAGTCAGTAGTAGGCTTGTACCAACGATGGTCGCGCTCTTAAAGCCCATGAATACCAACAGAACAACAAATACAATCGCAACACTTTCCATTAGGTTACTAACGAAGTTATCGATCGACTTCTGAACTTCTTCTGGCTGGTAAGCAACCGTTGAAATATCCACACCTAGTGGCAGGGTATTTTCAAAATCACTGATGATTTCATTGATTTCACCACCAAGAGATACCACGTTGATGCCGTTAACTGGGCTAACCGCGAGTGTGACAGCTGGAATACCGTTAAAGCGGTTGATTGACATTGCAGGCTCTAGGTATCCCATAGTGACGTCTGCGACATCACCAAGACGTATCAAACCGGTACCGAGTTGGCTCACACCACCTTTGATCACAAGGTTGCGGATGTCTTCAAGTGACTGAAACTCACTTGATTGCTGGATACGAATACGATCAGAACCTGCATCGAAGCTACCTGCATCAAAGGTGAGGTTTTGTGCACGAAGTTGGTTCCATACTTGAGCAACTGAAATGTCGTATTGCGCTAAGCGTTCATCGGGCATTTCAACGTAAACCACACGTGGTTGAACACCGTGAAGCTCGATTTTCTTGATGCCATCAACCGTCTTGATTCGACGCTGTAGCTCTTCTGCATACTCTCGTAGCTCGTTTGGCGAGGCGTCTTTACTGTTGATGGAAAAGAGCATGCCATACACTTCAGAAAACTCATCCTGAACGATGCTGATTTGAGCCGTTGCTGGGAGTAGAGCCTTCATATCGCTGACTTTACGGCGAAGTAAATCCCACTCTTGAGGAAGCTCGGTAGAGTTCATTGATTCTTTCAAATCTACAAATACCATCGACATACCTGGGCGAGATAATGAACGAAGGCGGTTCAGTGAAGCCATCTCTTGAAGCTTGGTTTCAACGGTATCGGTCACTTGTTGTTCGACTTCTTCTGCAGAAGCGCCTGGGTAAAGGGTCACAACAACCGCGGTTTTTACCGTGAAGCTTGGGTCTTCCAACTTACCCAGATCGAAATAGGAATAGAGACCGGCGATGACACTCAGCACGGTAAAGAACAATAAGAATGTTCGCTGACGAATGGCGAATTCAGCTAAATTAAACATGATTGACCTACAGTGCTTTCACTTGGATTGAAGAGATGTTTTGCTGGTGTGCTAGATATGGCGCGCCGCTGACGACCACATAATCACCCTGATTTAGGTTGCCAGTTACGCAAGCGGTGTTTGCATCCAGAGATACGAGCTCTACAGGGATTTGCTGCGCTTGTTTATCTGCAACGGTGAAAACATGCTGAGAGGCTTTGCTGCCAACGAGCGCAGAGTAAGGTAGACAGAACGAATCATTCATTTGACCGATGTGCGTTGATAGCGTAACAGCCTTACCCGGTAAGATTGGTGCATCAGCATCGATAAGTGAGAAGGTTACCGAGTAGGTTTGCTTGATTGGGTGTGGCAGAGGAGCAATCTCTGTCAGGTAAGCTTGTAGTTGCAAGTTTTTGCCATACCAAGAAACTTGTGCTTGCTGCTTATCAGAGAACTGATGAATCAAGTTTTCTGGTACATCAATTTTGACTTCCAAGCTCTCTGGCTTATGTACCGTGAAGCTTGCCACGCCAGGCAATACTTGTTCGTATTGGTCGACATGCTTACGTGCTACTACGCCATCAAACGGGGCGTATAGCTTGGTGTAGCGAATAGAATCTTTTGCTCGTTGGATATTCTGTTCGACAACTTGAACTGCAGATTGAGCACGCTCATAACCGCTGATTGCACGGTCTAGGTTCACGTGTGCGATGGCATCATCATCAATTGCTTGCTGTACTCTTTCCAGTTCGACTTTAGCTAACTTAAAGGCTGATTTTGCTTCTTTTTGTCGCGCTTGAAGTTCTTTTAAGGTGACTTGGTAATCGTGTGGGTCGAGCTCGGCTAAAAGCTGACCTTTTTCAACGTCATCACCCATCTTTACATGGATTTTCTCAATAGTGCCTGGAACGCGAAAGGCTACGCGTGAACTGTCCGTAGACTGGATGGTACCCGTAAAGTGTTTAGTATTTCGATGAGAGCTAGGCAGCAGCTCAACGACTTGGATTGGGCGTTCTACCTTTTTCGGGGCAGTGGCAACAGATTCGCTGCACCCAACCAATGGCAGTAAAGCAACTGCGAGAACTGAGAGAGTAAGTTTTGATGACATGGTTAGCTCCTTAATTTTATAAAGCGCATCTTACAATCGAACGCTGTTCAAATAATCAGGAGCTAGTGGATCATACTGTCATACAAAACGAGACAATAGTAGGTTGTCTACTGATAAAGTCGTGGAATTTCCTGTGCGAGGTAGTCAATCAGTAGTTGTGCTGCGTGGGTCAGTGCCTTTCGTTGAGGGTAGAGAAGCCAAGCCTCATCCATTGGGTAGTCCATATGTTCTAGCAAGGGCACCAACTTACCGCTTTCGATCTCTTCTTGAGTAAGCATTGTAGGAAGAAAGCCGATACCACGCTCACGAAGCACTGCATCTTTCACAAAGCCAATACTGTCACTGACAATTTTCGGATTCACGGTGACATGTTGTTGATCTATCTGCCAATGGTTGTCGACGTCTCCGGTTGGCCAGCGGTAACAAATAAATTTGTGCGAACCAAGATCATCAAGCGTCTCTGGTCTGTTAAATTTCTCAATATAGTTTGGGCTTGCAACTAACACTCGTTGGATGTCGAGTAGCTTCTTTGCAACTAGGTTAGCGTTGTCGAGCTTACCGCCATGAATGGCGATATCGAGGCCTTGTTTATACATCTCAACCATACCGTTGCTGACGTTTCGGATGTCTAGTTCAATGTCGGGGTATTGATCGTGAAAGTGAAACAGAAGTGGTTGAAGAATGTCGCCGGTTTCAGGTAGGAGACCTATCTTTATGTGCCCACTTGGTTTTTCGGAGAGGTTGGCTGCGGCTCGGTTCGCATTGGCTAAAGCGTCCAGTGCTACAAGCAGCTCTTTGTGGTAAAGCTCTCCTGACTTAGTGAGAGAAAGACTACGTGTGGTTCTGAAGAACAACTGTAGATTTAGCGCCTTTTCTAAGTCATTGATGCGTCGGCTGACATTGGCTCGCGGCAGGTCGAGGGCATTGGCGGCTGCGGTAAAGCTGCCTAACTCGACTACAGTGGTAAACAGTTTAAGGTCTTCAACTTTCATTAGTGATACTGATTGCATTCATTTTTCGTGACTATATCAGCGAAGCTATCGAACACCAATGATTTATTAATTTGAGACTAGTGCCTGGTAGATTACAAATTGCAAAGCCGAGCACGTGCTCGGCTGTGTATTTACAGGTTTATATTATTGTATTTATGGACGTTCCCCAGCTTTCAATCGCTGCTCGATGTCTGCAATCACACCGGGTAGATCTGCGATTGTATCGATGAGGTAGTGAGGTGCAGATTTGATCAGTTTCTCACGCGCTTTTTCACGTGCAGCATCTAATGTCTCTGCATCTGCCGATTGGAATTCTTCAAAGGTCAATCCAGCTTCGTTACCAGAAAGTAATAAGCCCACCGTCCACATACCTGCGTTATGGCCTTCTTCAATACCCGGTGCTGAGTCATCCACTTTCACACACGCGTTTACATCCGTAATGCCTAGTTCAATAACGTTCTTCAACGCCATGAATGGAGCAGGGCGGCCGCCTTGAGGCATATCGTCTGACGCCACAACGTAATCAGGTTTGTAGCCGTAGTCTGCCGCGACAGGGATGAGTACGTCCATTACTTCACGAGGATAGCCAGAGCAAGAGCCAACTTTAACGCCTTTCTCTTTTAGGTTATCGACTACCTCGACTGCATTAAGAATGGGTGCAGCATGATCGGCGACTTTCGCTTTTTGCAATGGCATAAACGCAGCGTAGATTCGGTCTACGTCTTCTGAGCTCATTGGGTTACCAAACTGCTCTATCCAACGCTTGTCCACGGAAGGAATACGACCGACAGCTTGAATATGATCCCATTTCGCAATACCCATTGGCTCGCGTGCTTCTGCAAGGCTGATATCAAAATCAAAACCTTGGCGAAACGCTTCGACAAAAATACTGGTCGGTGCAAAAGAACCAAAGTCGACAATCGTGCCTGCCCAGTCAAAAATTACAGCTTGAATCGGTGAGTTGTTCATGGTGTTTCCCTATAAACCTGAGTGGAGTTTGTGGTTTGCATTGGCAATGGCTTCTTCAAATATCGCCAATGCTTCAGTCAGTTGTTCACGAGTGATAATGAGTGGTGGACTTAATTGAATGACGTTGCCTTGTGAAACCTTAAAGCTCAGCCCGTTGTTCAAGCATTCGTATAGAACGGCTTCGGCTTCGTCATAGGCTCGCTGTTTTGTGTCTCTGTCCGTGACCAGCTCTACCCCCCAAAGCAGTCCTATACCTCTTACATCGCCGATCAGTGGGTATTTATCTTTCATCTCTAGGAGTTTTTGTTGAACATAAAGACCATCTGCTTTGGTTTTATCGAGCAGGTTTTCTTGTTCAATGGCCTCCATGGTGGCAAGCGCTGCAGCACAGCCAATAGGGCTCTTTTCGTGGGTGTAGTGCCCCATAGAGATCTGCTCTGCTGTGTTGTACTTGTCTTTGGTGACCATCGCTGCAATCGGCACCAAGCCGCCACCAAAGCCTTTGCCAATACAGAGCATGTCTGGTTCGATATCGTAAGCCTGGTAAGTAAACCATTCGCCACTTCGACCCATACCGTTAGGGATGTCATCAATGATCAGCATGACATTGTGTTTGTCGCAGATTTCGCGGACACGCTTCCAGTAGGCTTTGCTTGGCACTTGAACGTCGGTGTTGCGCACGGCTTCAGCAATGAAAGCACCCACACCGCCTTCTTTCTCGATCACATACTCAAGATAGTCGGCATAATGAACGTCGCAGCCGTCTGGTGAAGGGAATGCGCCTCGATAAGAGACCGCTGGTGGAATACGTTCAACGCCTGCCATCAGTGGTCCCATCCCTTGACGAAAACACGCTTCACCACCCACAGAAATAGCGTCTAATGAAGCGCCGTGAAATGAGTCCCACAGCGAAACGACCTTAGAATTACCGGTTACGTGTCTAGCGAGCTTTAGTGCCATACCAACAGCGGACGTTCCGCCTGGTGCGAATAGAACTCGGTTGAGGTCGCCACCACATATTTGCGTCAGTTTTTCCGCACATTTGACCGCGGTCTCGTTAGTAAAGCGACGTGGAGAAAACGGTAGCGTTGCGATTTGTTCGCTCACTCGATTCAATACATGCGGATGACCATAGCCAAGTTGATGGACGTTGTTGCCGTGGAAATCCATGTACTTCTTACCCGTGGTATCTTGAATATAGATACCCTCTGCAGCGGTTAACGAGTCTAAACAAGGTGAAGACATCGCTTGATGAAGAAAGATATTAGCGTCACGTTGTAACAAACTCTGCGTTGCTTCATCATTGATAGATTCGTTCCACGCCTCACGGGCTGGAGTGGTATTGATGTCACCTTCGCTACGAAAATGAGTATGGTTGATCGATTGTTCCATGATTAAACCACCGTCTCTGCTTGTTTCCAGTACATAGATTTTTCAATCGCAGCAATTAAACGCTCAATATCGTTTGGGTAAACCTCACCAATGTTGCCAATACGGAAGCAATCGGCATTCGAAACCTTACCCGGATAAATCACGAAACCTTGCTCTTTTAAGCGGTCATAAAATGCTTTGAAGTCATACTCAGACTCGATTGGAGAATAGAACGACGTTATAATCGGTGAGTGCAGTGTTTCATCTAGAAGAGGTTTGAAGCCAAGTTCCTTCATCCCCGTTACCAAGGTTTTCTGGTTGGTTTGATAGCGTAGGTGACGAGCTTCAACCCCACCTTCTTCTTCAAGCTCAATCAATGCTTGGAAAAATGCGCGTACCGTGTGAGTGGGAGAGGTGAAACGCCACTTACCATGGTTGTTTTCCATACACTGCCATTGGTCGTAAAGGTCAAGGCTTAGCGAACGGGCTTGGCCTTTACATTCCACTAACTTATCTTCTTTAGCGATGACAAACCCAAAGCCAGGAACACCTTGGATACACTTATTGGCAGAGCTAATCATAAAGTCGATACCCAACTCGCCAATATCCATTGGAATGCCGCCAAAACTCGACATGGCATCAAGAATGACCGTTTTACCGTAAGATTTTGCTAGCTTAGAGAATGACTCGATAGGGTTGAGCATGCCTGTGGTAGTTTCACAGTGCACAATGGCGACATGAGAAATCTCTGGGTCGACGGTAAGTGCCACTTCTACTTCGTCAAGGCTAGGCTGGGAGGTTTCACCAGGTGCAATAATATGGCAAGGGATATCAAGGTACTGAGCAATTTGAGCGATACGTGCACCATAGGCACCGTTATCGATAATAAGGAGCTTTCCGTGTTTGCCCATAGCAGTTCCAATTGTTGCTTCGACACTAGCGGTGCCACTGCCTTGCATCAAAACTGATGTGTACCCTTTGTGTTTTGTCGCCAATTGAACCAGTTTGGTTCGAATAACCTCTACAACCTCTTTGTTGTAGTCATCATCCCATGTACACCAATCCTTGAGCATTGCCTGTCGCACAGTTTCAGAAGTAGAAAGAGGACCTGGGGTGAGTAAAAGATATTCGTTTTTCATCTTATAGCCTAGTAATGTTAAATTGGTATACACCAGAGTTGTAATCACAATAGCAAGGCTTAATTTGTCGCGTAAAGCCCCCAAAACCGATCTTCACAAAACTTTAATATCGACTCTGCTTATCGATAGATGAACTAAATATGAGTAAAACCTATTCTTTAAACTGCCACTTTTCATTCATTTTTTCGTCACACAGACTATTTAGGGTGTATTGCATCAACTGGTACAGACCAATGGAATGTTTTCTCTTGGTTTACAAAATACAACAAGTCTTAATTGGAGAAGATGATGAAAAACCGTTTGATGAAAGGATCGCTAGCTGCACTTGTTTCTTTGCTGGCAACAAATGCAATGGCTGCTCAAGAAGTGACGGTTTATACCGCGTTTGAAACGGATATCCTGGCTAAATACAAGTCAGCATTTGAAAAAGAGAACCCAGATGTAACGATTCGTTGGGTACGTGATTCAACAGGTATCATGACAGCGAAACTTTTGGCTGAGAAAAATAACCCACAAGCAGAAGTTGTGTGGGGCCTTGCGGGCTCTTCAATGGCTCTTCTAAAGAACGAAGGTATCCTGACTTCTTACACACCAAATGGTGTTGATGACCTTCGTGTGAGCCTAAACGACCCAGAAGGTGAGCAAGCTTGGTTTGGTAACGATGCGTTCTTTAACGCTATCTGTTTCAACGAAATCGTTGCTGAGCAGCTAGACCTACCAATGCCTAAGAGCTGGGAAGACCTAACGAACCCTGTGTACAAAGGTCACATCTCCATGCCAAACCCAGCATCTTCGGGTACAGGTTACATGCAGGTATCAGCTTGGTTGCAAAATATGGGCGAAAACCAAGCTTGGAACTACATGAAAAAGCTAGATAACAACATCGCTCACTACACACACTCAGGCTCTAAGCCATGTGTTGAAGCGGGTATGGGTGAAGTCGCTATCGGTATTTCTATGGCAAGCCGAGGCGCGCGTCTAAAAACACAAGGTGCCCCTCTAGCGGTGATCACGCCTGCAGGTATCGGTTGGGAATCTGAAGCTGTAGGTCTAGTGAAAGAGTCTGATGCAGCGAAGCGTGTTGTTGATTGGTCTATTTCAAAAGCGGCGAATGAGCTTTACGTAGAAATGTACCCAGTTGTTGGTCATAAAGAAGTAGAAGCAACAGTTACACACTTCCCAGATGTTGAAAGCAACATGGCGGAGATGGACTTTGCTCGCATGGGCAACGAGCGTGCTGATGTTTTAGCAAAATGGTCTGAAAAATTCGATGCGAAATCAGAGCCAAAGTCTTAATTAACGATTATTAATTAGCGATTGTTTATTAGAGCAATAATTAATCAAATAGCAAAGGAAGACTTCGGTCTTCCTTTATTGATCTTAATGGTGCAGTAAGTGAAACAACATTATTCATATTGGTTTAAACAAGCGTTAGAGCAGGAGTTTGGCTCTGAAGAGGCCGTTATTCGTACTCGATTAACAAAGGATGAAGAGTTTGACATCGCGATTGTTGGCGGTGGTTATACGGGGTTATGGACCGCGATTTTAATAAAACAACAGCAACCTGGTAAACATGTTGTAGTACTAGAGAAAGGGTTGTGCGGTATTGGAGCGTCTGGCTCTAATGGCGGTTGCATGCTGACGTGGTCAACCAAGTATCCAACGCTAAAAAAACTTTACGGTGAAGAGCAAGCTAAGTGGCTAGTTCAGGAATCAGAAAACGCAATTTACGAAATTGAGGATTTTTGCAAAACGCATGGAATTGACGCGCATCTCTATCGTAGAGGGACTTATTACACATCAACCAATGAAGCTCAAAAAGGTGGGATGGAGTCTGTTGTTAATGAGCTCTCACGTTTGGGTATTAACAGTTGGCGCAAATGCGACAAGGATTTAAAGCAAAAAGCAGGCTCTGAGCGACATATTGAAGGTTATTATTCTGAAGCAGCAGGCAGTGTGCAACCCGCGCTGTTAGTTCGTGGCCTGCGGCGCGTTGCGCTAGAGTTGGGAATCAAGATTTACGAAGATAGTCCAATGCAGAAACTCGAATATGGTCAGCCAGCAAAGGTTGTGACAGATAAAGCGACTGTTTCTGCTAAGCAGGTGGTGCTGGCACTAAATGCATGGATGTTAGATCATTTCAAAGAGTTCAAGCGCAGCATTGTTGTTGTGTCGTCGGATATGGTAGTCACAGATCCTATTCCTGAAACGCTAAATCAACATGGGCCAGAAAAAGGTGCCACGGTCGTTGATTCTCGAATCTTTGTCCACTACTACCGAGATACACGAGATGGACGACTGATGCTCGGTAAGGGCGGCAACAAGTTCTCTTTTGCCAACCAAGTCGACACCATGTTTAATCAGCCGACCTCTTACTTGCCCCTGTTGAACCGCTCTTTTCAAAAACTGTTTCCACAGTTAGAGCAAAACAGCTTTGCTTATAATTGGTCTGGGGGCTCTGATCGCTCTGTCACTGGTTTGCCGTTTTTTGGAAACCTAAAGGGGCAAAGCAACATCTTCTATGGGTTAGGATACTCGGGTAATGGTGTCGCTCAAACTCGGATGGGCGGTAAAATCCTTTCATCAATGGTGCTGGGGTTAGATAACCAATGGACGCGATGTGGAATGACGAAAGGTTCACTTGGTCATTTTCCACCAGAGCCGTTTCGATGGCTTGGTGCCATGATGATGCGTGACGCAGTAAGGCGGAAGGAAAATGCGGAAGATGAGAACCTCAAACCATTTTGGCTCGATAAACAATTGGCGAAGCTTGCGGGCCCTGCAGGTAAAGCGGATAAAGTGAACGGATAAGCCTTCATTAAGCTGCTCTTCAAGGGCAGCTTTCGTCTTTATGCAATACAACTGTCATTCACCTAATATAAATTTGTCACTCAATTGAAATGTTGAAAGCTTAGATTTGGTATATACCATCTTTGAGGTGCTAGAAATGAGCAATCAACCTTACCTAAACATTGAGAATGTTGTGAAGCAATTCGGTCAGTTCACAGCATTAAAAAACATCTCCTTAGCGATTGAAAAAGGGGAGTTTGTTTGTTTCCTTGGCCCGTCCGGCTGTGGAAAGACAACCCTACTGCGTGCTATCGCAGGCCTTGATTTACCAACTAGCGGCGCCATCGCACAAAACGGCAGTGATACTACGTTTCTTCCTCCAGAAAAGCGCGACTTTGGCATTGTCTTTCAATCATACGCTTTATTCCCCAACCTAACGGTTGAAGAGAACATTGCGATTGGTTTAAAGAACCAAGGGATGTCGACGAAGGAAACGCTTGAAAAAGTTGAATACTGGCTCGACATGATTGGCCTTCAAACATCGGGCCCTAAGTACCCAAATCAACTGTCTGGTGGTCAGCAGCAGCGTGTCGCTTTGGCAAGAGCACTGGCATTATCCCCAGGCTTACTTTTACTAGACGAACCCTTGTCGGCACTAGATGCTAAGGTGCGTGTTCATTTACGTGACGAGATTTGTAAGTTGCAACGTAAGCTTGGTATTACCACTATCATGGTGACACACGACCAAGATGAAGCGTTATCTATGGCCGATCGCATCGTGGTGATGAATCATGGTGTGATTGAACAAGTTGGCACACCACAAGAAATCTACCAAAAACCGGCGACTCGCTTTGTGGCTGAGTTTGTTGGTTCAATGAACTTCATCGAAACCTCTGCAGCAACGGATGATCAGGTGCGCATTGCTGAATCTATGCTGGTGGCACCAAAGCTTTCGAATCGTGTCATTCATCGAGGTGACCACTTTGACATGGCCGTTCGTCCTGAATGCCTCAAGTTTACTGACCGCATAACGAACTCAATTCCAGTGAAAGTTATAGCAATGGAATTCTTGGGTGCGTTTTATCGAGTGGATTGTCAGTTCCAAAACGACCTTCAAGCATCTGGCATCGTGATTGATGTACCAGTAGCGGTCGCACAAACTATGGATCTTAAACCTAGTGATGTTCGTTATGTTGAATTAGCGGAAGACGGGCTGCATGGCTTCGCGATTCCTGCTCAAGAAAAAGCAATCGCTGCGTAGTGGGTTAGGGAAATAGAAATGGAAGCAAAATCAATGGCTCTGAATACACCAACTCCGTTAGAGCGAGCTCAAGAAAAAAGTAAATCCATACTAGGTAGGTTAAGTAAAGACAATGTAGTGTTGTTTGGTCTGTTAGCGGGTTTATCGACCTTGATGATTCTGTTCATCTTGATGCCTATGTGGGCGATGATGACCAAAAGTGTACAGAATAGTGATGGTGAATTTGTCGGCTTAGATAACTTCGTCACTTACTTCTCGTCAGCAAGCCTTTGGAACTCGGTCACTAACACCTTTACTGTCGGTCTTATCGTGACCGCTGTTGTTGGAGTGCTCGCGTTTGGTTATGCCTACGCACTCACTCGTTCTTGTATGCCTTTTAAGGGGTTGTTTCAAGTGTTGGGTACCGCGCCAATTCTTGCGCCATCGTTGCTTCCAGCGATCAGTCTTATCTTTCTGTTTGGTAACCAAGGCATTGCGAAGCAAGTGATCGGCGGTCATTCGGTGTATGGTTTGATCGGTATCTCATTGGGATTGATCTTTTGGACTTTTCCTCATGCTTTGATGATTCTGACTACGTCGCTGAGAACATCAGATGCTCGCTTGTATGAAGCGGCGCGAGCGTTGAAAACATCGCCATTGAAGACATTTTTTGTAGTCACTCTACCTGCTGCCAAATACGGCTTGATCAGCACCTTAATCGTCGTATTTACCTTGGTTATTACTGACTTTGGTGTACCTAAGGTCATCGGTGGTAGTTACAACGTTTTGGCTACTGACATCTTTAAACAAGTCGTAGGGCAACAGAACTTTGCGATTGGTGCTGTGACCAGCATCATTTTGTTATTTCCTGCCATATTAGCGTTCGGTACTGATCGCTGGGTGCAAAGAAAACAAAAGAGCTTATTCGATACTCGCTCTGTGGCGTATCAGCCGGAGCCAAATAAAGGAAGAGATACGGCTTGTTTGGTCTATTGTTCGCTGATATCTCTGGCAGTGATTGCTGTACTTGGCATGGCAGTATATGGCTCATTGGTTACGTTCTGGCCGTGGAATAAAACGCTCACACTCAACAACTATAACTTCGCAGAAATGAGCACTTATGGTTGGAGCCCTTACTTCAACTCACTCACGCTTGCCGGTTGGACTGCGGTTATTGGTACCACGGTGATATTTGTTGGTGCTTACTGTATTGAAAAAGGTCGTGCATTTGGACCTGTGCGTCAGTTAATGCAAGTCTTGAGCGTGGTGCCGATGGCGGTGCCTGGTATGGTTCTCGGGTTGGGATATATCTTTTATTTCAATGATATAAACAATCCACTTAACGTTTTATATGGCACTATGGCATTCTTAGTCATCAATACCGTGGTTCACTACTACACAGTAGGGCACATGACAGCGTTGACTGCGTTAAAACAACTACCCGCTGAGATTGAAGCGACAGCGGCGTCGGTGAAAATGCCTCAGTACAAGCTGTTCTTTAAAGTGACGTTACCTGTTTGTTTGCCTGCTGTTCTAGACATTGCGGCTTACCTATTTGTTAATGCGCTGACAACCACATCTGCGGTAGTATTCTTGTATTCGACAGATACTATTCCAGCATCGGTTTCCGTTTTGAATATGGATGATGCAGGTCAAACTGGTGGTGCAGCTGCGATGGCAGTCATGATTATGTTATCCGCTGCGGTCGCAAAGATTGTTCAAATGACACTAGGGAAATGGTTAGAGAGTCGCACCCAAGCTTGGCGTAAGAGATAAGGAATCCAATGCAGTACGTAAAAATTAAAGATTCGATTGTGGAGCAAATAGAGGCGGGCATGCTATCGCCTCGTCAGAAGTTACCAGCAGAGCGTAAGCTTGCCGAATCTTTTGATACTACCCGTGTAACATTACGAGAAGCGTTATCTCTACTTGAAGCGGAAGGGCGAATTTACCGAGAAGACCGCAGAGGGTGGTTTATCTCACCTGAACCTCTGCGTTACGATCCTTCTCAGACTCTCAACTTTCCGAATATGGCATTGACTCAGAATCGTAAGCCAAAAACGGAAGTGGTGAGTGCGAAAGCCATACTGGCAGATAAGCATGCATCAAGACTGCTAAACCTGGCTCCGTTCTCTGACGTTTATCGCGTGGACCGAGTGAGATACTTAGAGGATCGACCGGTCGTCTATGTCACTAACTATATTCGTCCAGAGTTGTTTCCAAACTTGCTTGAGTACGACTTTGCGAGCTCATTGACCGATATCTATCGTGAGCATTTTGGTGTGACCTACACCAAAACACGCTATCGAATTAGCACGAGTTCTTTACTCGGTGAGACCGCACAAGCGTTAAGAGCGACATCAGGAACACCAGCGATGGTAGTCGAGCGTACCAACTACAACCAACATGGTGAGCTCATTGACTGTGATATCGAGTATTGGCGTCATGATGCCATTCGAATTGAATCAGTCGCGCAACTCGAGTCGTCGCTTTGATTTATATGCAGCTTTGAATCTAAAGCTCAGAGCTTAATGATTAACAGGCCTCTATCGCGAGGCCTTTTTTACACCTGTATTAGAGCAACACAGCTGAAAGGCACTGCTCTAACAATGTGAGCAGTTAAAAAGGATTAAACATAGTGGAATTGACGGCGATCGTCTTAGTGATTACTTCAGCATTACTGCATGCAGGGTGGAATATTTTAGGTAAATCGAACCAAAGCTCTGGTACCGCTTTTTTCTTAGCTTCTGGATTGGTCGCAGCCATTTTGTTAACCCCATACCTAGGTTGGTATCTGGTCACCGTTGGAATTGAAAATCTACCTGGTGTTTTCTGGCAACTGTTATTGCTTAGCGGGATATGTCAAATCATCTATTTACTCGGCTTAGGTATCGCTTATAAACAGGCGGATATTGGGGTGATCTACCCAATGGCTAGGGCAATGCCCGTACTGATGGTTGGGTTAGGTACGGTATTGATTGGATATGAGTTGTCATCGAACCAATGGCTAGGATTTATGCTTATCACCATAGGGTGTTTAATCGTACCACTAACAAGTTTCATAGAACTTAAAATTAAGGCGTATCTTAATGTTGGGGTGTTGTGGGCGTTTATTGCGGCAGTGGGCACAACAGGGTACTCAATAATCGATAAAGAAGCGTTGACGCTGCTCGATACGCTATCTTCGTCAACAGTCACCAGTAAACATGCATCGATTTTTTACCTCGGTATGCAGTTTTGGGCAATCGTCATTCCTTTGAGTTTATGGCTAATCGTAACCAAGCAGAATCAAGAGTTTCGTAATGCTTGGATGATTCGAAAAAATGCCACCATTGCAGGCATTATGATGGGAGCCACTTACGGCCTGGTATTATTTGCGATGACAATGACCGAAAATGTCTCACTCATCGTTGCTCTGCGCCAGGTCAGCATTATTTTTGGTGTTTTGATGGGGATCTACTTCCTCAACGAAAAGTGGCATGTCACCAGAGGAGTCGGAGTGATCTTAATTGCGCTCGGATTGATCGTTTCATTGTAATTAAGGCTCATTGATAGCCGGTATCGTTCATAACTAATACTTTCTGATTATATTTATTAACAAGCTTCTAACTTGTGATCAGCTTCATAGACTAAGCTGTATTGTTACCGGTAACATTTACATCAACGTTACCGGTAACATTAATTATAACAACCGGTATTCAACTGGAAGATACTGAACGTCACAGTGGTTTTCTGGAATGACTGAAACAATCCAACAGGGATACTCTTACTATGAAAGCGATGAACAAAACTTTGCTTGCAGCTACTCTAACCGGTCTTTTTGCAACGTCTGCTTTTGCAGCAGATTTCAACCTAAAGATTCAATCTTCTGATCCATCTGGCGACCTAAACTTCAAGGTTCAACAAAAGTGGGCAGAGCGTGTTGAGACCATGTCGAATGGCCGTATTGATATTGACCTTCTACCTGTAGGCGCGGTTGTTAAGCACACAGAAACGCTTGGCGCGATCAAAATGGGTATCCTAGATGGTCAGGTGACTGCAACGGGTTACTTCTCTGGTAAAGATCCAGCATTTGGTCTTATCGGTAACATGGTTGGTGCATGGTCTGATACGACTCAACTACTACAGTACATGAACTATGGTGGTGGTAACGAGCTAATGACAGAGCTGTATGCGCCATACGGTGTGAAGTTTGTTGGCGCATCAACAACAGGCGTCGAGTCTTTCATCTCTAAGAAGCCAATCGATGGCGTGGACGATCTTAAGGGTTTAAAACTGCGTGCTCCTGAAGGTCTAGTACAGCAAGTATTCGCTGCTGCTGGCGCAACGCCGGTTAACCTACCAGGCTCTGAAGTATTTACGGGTCTAAGCAAAGGCGTTATCGATGCTGCAGACTACACAGTATTCTCGACTAACCAAAAAGCAGGCATGAACGACATCGCTACGCATCCAGTTCAACCGGGTTTCCACTCGCTGCCTCTGATTGATATCTCTATCTCCCAGAAGAAGTGGGATAAGATGCCTGCTGACTTACAAACCATTCTACAAACATCGGTTCGTGACTTCTCTTACGATATGACAACCCAGCTAAAAATGGCTGACCAAGCAGCGGTTAAAGAAGCACAAGCTAACCCAGAAATTACGATTCACGATTGGTCTCAAGAAGAGCGTAAGAAGTTCCGTGAAATCGCGAAAGGTCAATGGAAAGTATTTGCAGAGCGTTCTCCAAACGCACAGAAAGTTTATGACTCTGTAACTACGTTCCTAGAAGATAACAACCTACTTTAATTCACTAACAGTGAAAGGGAGTCAGAGACTGTCCACTCTGACTCCAATACTTCTTGGAGGGCGCTTTGTCCTCCGTTTCTTTTTGAGAAGCCATAATTTCACAGCCCAAAGCTAATATTTCAGGCATAACGCTATGACAGACAACAACTCCCATGCGCCTCAAGAGCAAGAAGAACAACCAAGAAACTTTTTAGACCGAGCAATTATAAAGCTCAGCAATGTTCTAAGTTGGTTTTTCATCTTTACTGTTCTTATCTCTTTTTACGAAGTAGTGATGCGTTACGCATTCGATGCACCAACGACCTGGGTTCACGAAACCGCGTCATTTATTGGTGGTTCATTATTCATTGTTGGCGGCATTTACGCATTTGCGGCCAACAAACACGTTCGAGTTGTTCTTATTTACGATTCAGTTTCTTCACAGACTCGAAAGTATCTCAACATCGTTCACCACATCGTGGGTTTGGCATTCGCAGGCATGCTCGCGTACGCCTCTTATTCAATGGTTCAAGAGTCTTGGTTTGCTCCATGGGGTGACTTACGTCTAGAGACATCAGGCTCAGTTCTTAATGCACCATATCCAGCGCTTCTTAAAGGCATCATCTTTGTTTGCCTTTGTATTCTTGTTATTCAGTTTGTACTGCACCTTATCCAAGAGATCATGGGGCTAGGGAAGAAAGACGATGTTTGATTTATCTTCTATTGGTATCGCGTGGGGCAGTATCCTCATGCTGGTTATGATGATCGGCCTGCTACTAACGGGTATGCAGCTGGCATTTGTAACAGGCTTCGTTGCAATCTTCTTTACCCTATTTTGGTTTGGTCCTGACGCGCTCCCACTGATTGCGAGCCGTACCTATAGCTTTGCATCAGGTTATGTCTTCCTTGCGGTTCCGATGTTTGTCTTAATGGCCGCACTGCTTGACCGCTCTGGTATCGCAAGAGACCTTTTTGATGCAATGAAATCAGTCGGCCGAAGAGTTCGTGGTGGCGTTGCAGTTCAAACGCTTTTGGTAGCGGTACTCTTGGCATCCATGTCTGGTGTTATCGGTGGTGAAACCGTACTGCTTGGTATTCTTGCACTGCCTCAGATGCTGCGTCTTGGCTACGACCGTAAGCTAGCAATCGGTACAACTTGTGCTGGTGGCGCACTAGGTACCATGCTTCCACCATCTATCGTACTCATCATCTACGGTATGACGGCGAGTGTTTCAATCGGTGACCTATTTAAAGCCTCATTTCTACCAGCGTTTATTCTGGCAGGTTGTTACATAGGTTACGTACTGATTCGTTGTAAGCTAAATCCATCTCTTGCGCCAATCCCGAGTGATGAAGAGATTGCGGAAGACATGGAAAACCAACCAAGCTATTTCAAAGCGTTGTTCTTCCCATTGCTTTCTGTTGCAACAGTTCTAGGTAGTATCTATACCGGTGTTGCCTCGGTGACAGAAGCATCAGCACTGGGTGTTGTAGGTATCATGATTTCAGCGGCGATTCGTGGAGAGCTTAACTTCAGCATGCTCAAAGAGAGTGCCATCGCAACCATGCGTACTTGCGGCATGATCATGTGGATTGGTATCGGCGCGAGTGCTCTAGTGGGTATCTACAACCTGATGGGCGGTATCGATTTCGTTGAAGAAGTGATTCTTGGCCTAAGTGGCGGTAGCCCGCTAGCAACTCTGCTTATCATGATGGTTATCCTACTGGTTCTAGGTATGTTCCTTGACTGGGTTGGCGTGGCGCTTTTAACTATGCCTATCTTCGTACCAATCATCACAAGCCTTGGTTATGACCCAGTATGGTTTGGTGTGGTGTTCTGTCTAAACATGCAGGTGTCATTCCTATCACCTCCGTTTGGTCCAGCAGCATTCTATTTGAAATCGGTAGCACCGAAAGACATCAGCCTTGGTGAGATTTTCAGTTCACTACTGCCGTTTATCGCGCTACAGGTATTGGTGCTTGGCTTGGTTATCATGTTCCCAGAGCTAGCAATGTGGTGGAAATAGCCCACCACTTGAAACATCAATAAATATCTAACGAGATTGACCCGAATATATAGACAGCCTCCAGTGAGAGTTGGAGGCTAAGGATAGTATTGTCCAATGAAAGCGAAAAAAATCTTAGTCATGGGCGTTTCAGGCTGCGGTAAAAGCTTGATTGGTAGCGAGATTGCTAACGCTCTAAATCTACCATTTCATGATGGTGATGATTACCACCCACAAGCAAATGTGGACAAGATGGCGAAGGGTATTCCACTTGATGATGAAGACCGTCAAGGTTGGTTAGAAACCCTGAATAAGGTTTATACGGAGAACGAAGCAGCGGTGATTGCATGTTCGGCACTCAAGCCTGCATACCGCGACATTCTTCGCCAAAATAACGAAGAACTAGTGATTGTCTATTTACAAGGTAGCTTTGATACGATTTGGAATCGCATGAAAGTTCGTGAAGATCACTACTTCAATGGCTGTGCAATGCTTGAAAGTCAGTTTGAAGCCTTAGTTGAACCAGTGCACGGTGAAGCATTAATCATCGATATTTCACAAGATGTTCAAGCTGTGATTTGTGATTCACTAAACGCTATCAAGCGCCTTGAGGAGCTGAATTAATGAGCTCCTTAAATCTTTCACAATCAAACATCGCCATGATCGGCCTTGGTGTGATGGGCAAAAGCCTAGCACTAAATCTGCTTGACCAGGGCTTCAATGTAACCGGCTTTGATATTAGCGAAGCACACCGTGAGCGTGCAGATTCAGAAGCGAAAGAGTTAGCTCAGCAAGCAAATAAAGGCGGCTTTGTTAAGGCGGCAGATCTTAAGCAAGTTCTCGACTCGCTTGTTAAGCCTCGCGTGATTGCGCTATCAGTACCAGCAGGCAACATTGTTGAAGCTGTCATCGATGATCTGTTGGCAGCAGGATTAGAGTCAGATGACATTGTCATTGATACAGGTAATAGCTTGTGGACTGACACCGAAGCACGAGATCAGAAATATCACGGCAAGTTGCGTTTCTTCTCAACGGCTGTATCTGGTGGTGAGGTTGGCGCGCGTACAGGCCCTGCTCTGATGGCTAGTGGTGATAAAGA
Organism: Vibrio maerlii; assembly: GCF_003415655.1. Taxonomy (GTDB): domain Bacteria; phylum Pseudomonadota; class Gammaproteobacteria; order Enterobacterales; family Vibrionaceae; genus Vibrio; species Vibrio maerlii. Next base: position 24,904 of record NZ_QRHC01000001.1, on the reverse strand, counting down.
TGCGTGGAACTACGTGCAGCCAATGTGGGAAGCGATCTCTGCAAAAGTGGACGAGAACGGTTTGCCGGTTGGCCAGTTTGATAAAGGCGAACCATGTGCAGCGTATCTTGGCCCAGCGGGTGCTGGTCACTATGTGAAGATGGTGCACAACGGCATCGAATATGCCGACATGCAGCTTATCTGTGAGGTTTACCACTTTATGTATGATGTGCTTGATATGTCAGCACAAGAGATTGGTGGAGTCTTCGCGAAATGGAATCGGGGTGTACTTAACAGCTACCTGATGGAAATCAGTGCTGACATTCTACAAACACCAGACCCTGTCACTCAAAAGCCATTTGTAGAAATCGTGCTTGATAAAGCAGGGCAAAAAGGCACTGGTCTCTGGACAGCGGTAAACAGCCTGCAAGAAGGCGCACCAGCACCGACGATTGCTCAAGCGGTATTTGCACGTGCTCAAAGCGGTCAGAAGTCAATTCGCGTTAACGGTTCTAAGCTTTTGAAAACCCATGTTCAGCCGCAGTGTGGCCTGAGTAAAGAAGAGACAATCGCAGAGCTTCATGATGCCCTTTACTGTGCAAAGCTATCGGTATATGCACAAGGTTTTGATTTGATGAATGCGACTTCAATCAAAGAAGGATGGGATCTCGATTTTGCTCATATTGCGAAGATCTGGCGTGCTGGATGTATTATTCGTGCTATTTTCCTGCAAGACATTACGAACGCGTATCAAAGTGATGCAAACTTAGAAAACCTATTATTTGCGGATCGCTTTGTTGAAGAGGTACACAACCGCTCATTTGGTTGGCGAGCAGCGGTAGCGAATTCGGCATTGACTGGTATTCCAATGCCAGCCATCAGCTCTTCGCTGAGTTATTTTGATGCATTGCGTTGTGAGACTTTGCCAGCCAACTTATTGCAAGCACAACGAGACTACTTTGGTGCTCATACTTATTCACGACTAGATGAGCCAGAAAGCAGCAAGTTCCATATCACATGGAGTGAGGCTGAGCGTAAACAGCTTATTTTGTGATGGTTTAGAGCGCTTATCTAATAGATAGGCGCTTTTTCTATTTATCCCTGAGTGATAATCAATACAATAGATATCAGGGAGTTGCTCGAATGGAGTACCCGTTAGTTAGGTTTAGAAGAACAATGTCAAATAAGAAAAAAAGACCAACATTACAGGACATCGCAGACCGAGTCGGTGTCACTAAGATGACTGTTAGCCGCTGCCTTCGCGATCCATCATCTGTTTCGGAAGCGATCAAAGATAAGATTAATCAAGCGGTGGAAGATCTCGGATATATTCCCAATCGAGCTCCAGATATCCTTTCCAACGCAAAATCCAACGCCATTGGCGTGCTGGTTCCCTCGCTAACCAACCAAGTGTTTGCGGAAGTGATTCGCGGTATAGAATCGGTCACTACACCGGCGGGCTATCAAACTATGATAGCCCACTACGGTTATAGCGAAGAGAAAGAAGAGCAGAGTATCGCTTCACTGCTTTCCTACAATGTCGATGCCATTATTCTTTCGGAGAATGTTCACACCGAACGTGCTCGGAAGATGCTAGAAACTGCTTCAATCCCTGTGATTGAGATTATGGACTCAGTCTCACCGAATATAGAGCAATCGGTGGGTTTTGATAACTTCGAAGCATCGCGTCTAATGACGCAAACCATGCTAGAACGTGGTATTGAAAATATTGCTTATCTAGCGGCGCGAATGGATGAACGTACCCGTTTGAAAATGGCCGGTTACTCGCAAGCCGTTTTTGATGAAAACAAGCAACCCATCACTGTTCAAACAGAAGATGCTTCCTCCTTTACGTTGGGGGCTAAATTGTTAGTTGAGGTGTTGGATAGGTACCCTGAATCGAAAGGTGTTGTTTGTACCAACGATGACTTGGCAATCGGTGCATTTTACGAATGTATGCGTCGCGGCATCAAAGTTCCAGAAGAGATGGCGATTGCCGGCTTCCACGGTCACGATATCACGCTTGCGATGACACCAAAATTGGCAACCGTAATCACCCCTCGTGAGCAAATTGGCTCAATCGCAGCAAGTGAAATCCTTGCTCGTCTCAAAGGCCAAAAAGAGTGGCAAAAAATCATCGACCTCGGCTTTGAAATAGAGGTGGGGGAAAGTATTTAGGTTTGATATCTAAACTACTCTCTGGTTTTTATCCATAATTCAGGAGGTATCCTCCTCCTGAGTATCCCAGTCCACAGCGTCCTTATCCGCAGGGTTGGATGAAATATTACGTCCGTGAAAAGTGTGATTGAAATATCATGCCCTAAGCTTTTAAATACTTAACGTATTTGTTGAATCTAAATATATATAGCACTTAATAATACCACTGAATATCTTGGTGGGTGCGATTGTCATCTTTTTATATTTCCAATAAGTGCACGTTATTAAGTTAATAAGCATTCCTTATTGTAAATATTATTGAAGTGATATTAGTTTTATATTTGAATGAAAGGATGTTATTTAAGAATCAATAATATATAAGGATTAATTTTGAGAATTAATAAGCTTGCGTTAATGATTGCATTGGCTCCAAGTATTGCAATGGCTTCTTCTGATACAAGAAGTATTGCTATGGGCGGTGTTGGCGTTGCATCTTCTGGTTATTTAAATGCGAGTTTTCATAATCCAGCATTAGCCGCAAAATACGGTGAGAGTGATAACTTTGGAATGATTCTTCCTGTTGTGGGTGCACGTATTCATGATGGGGATGATCTCGTTGATAAGATAGACCGATTTCAAGATCTAGATGACTTGGTTGACGGCAACCCTAACTTGGAAGATGAATGGCGAAAAGCGCTGAAAGATCTGGATAATGGCGTTCTGAGCAGTGATATCAATATTGGAATGGTTGCTGCTATACCTAACAAATACTTAGCGGCTAACTTCTTTGTCGGTGGTGAGTTATCTGTTTTGGCCAGAACATTAATCGCTGACGAAGACTTAACAGCATCACCAGGTGACCCACTGAATTCTACCGTGACAGCACTTGCGGGTGGAACAGTCGATGTCGGTGTTTCTTTAGCTAAACCGATTGAGATTAGAGGGCATGAATTATTATTAGGTGTTTCTCCAAAGTTCCAAAATATTTACGCCTTGCATAATACTAACTCCGTAAGTGATTTTGATGATGACGATTTTGACTTTGATGATGATTATAGTGAAAAGTCGGCATTTAACTTAGATATAGGCCTAGCTTATCAAATTGATGAATCAATAACGTTAGGGTTTTCAGGTCGTAATTTGATTGATCAAGAGCTTAAAACTAATCGCAGCTATGGAGATACTTATACATATTTAGTGAGACCCGAATATACGATTGGTGCTGAATATGATAAAGGCTGGTTTAGCGTTGCTGCAGATATGGATTTGAATCGAAGAGATTACTTCAAAGAGTTAAATTATAAGACGCAGTATACGCGCATCGGTGCTGAATTAAATGGCTGGGATTGGGTCGCTGTTCGTGCTGGTTATCAGTACAGCATGACGGATTCGGCAGAAGACTTACTTAGCTTCGGATTTGGATTCACACCATTTGGGATCTTTGGTTTAGATTTAGCGGGTCAGCTAGGCAAAGATAATCACTATGGTGCGTCTGCGCAATTCGTCTTCACCATATAATTTCGATACCAGCAGAATAAGGTGTTCTGCTGGTATTTAGTTGCCCGTTAGAAGTTGAAGCTTTCAATTGATTGTACAAGCTGAAGCGCCTTTTCCTCGGCCAAGGTTCTCTTGTGATAAACCCCCACATTCCCGACTTTGTTTTCTTTGGGGTGTAATGCGACCAATCCAAAACTTTCAAGCCATCCAGCTACTTTGCCGGTATAGGGCATGATCGCGTCCGACATTTTCAACATATCGATACTCGCAAGTAGTGAATCTACTTCGTAGGTCATTCCATTGCCACGCTTATTATTGCCGTGAAGGTGGCCTTGGTTACCATCGAAACTACTTAGTGCATCATTGAGTAAAGAAGTATATCGAGAGTGGGTGGGTGTGACCTCCAGAACTGGGAAGCTGCAGCTCTCTTCGTCCCATTCGAAGTGCTTTGATTTGGTTTTTACCAGTGGGTGGTCAGCTCGCACATAATAGGCTTCAATATCCTGAAAAAGTGGCTTGAAAGTGACAGGGAAGCGTTCTTGTAATCCAATGACTTCGTGGCCGATAAATAGATCAATATCGCCCTGAATCAAATGCTGCATCAAGGATAGGTTGTTACCGAACTCGATATATAAAGAGCTTTTCGGGTATTGATGATTGAAGTCATGTATCGCTTCTTTGACAAATAACTCCCACCAAGCCTCGCCAACACCTAGCTTCAATTTACCCATTTCACGCTGCTGCATATCTTGTAGCCGGTGCAAAATGTCTAGGTGCTTATCTTGCTGCTCTTCTACATACGCAAGGAAGAGCTTTCCATAGTCTGTGAGTTCTACCCCCTTTGAACGTCTGATGAGAAGTGGGACGCCGATTTCAGCTTCTAGCTTTTTAATCGCAGTAGTAAGAGTCGGTTGGGTGACATGTAGGCGTTCTGAGGCTTGTTTGATGGAGCCAACGCGAGCAACCATTAGGAAGTATCGATAGTTTCTGTTCATCTGTGTTTTTACAATTGAGCTTATACAAAAGGTGATGCGTTTCGTGTTATTAATATTTTCAATATCACAGCAAAAACTTTCAATTTTCTCTGTCACAAAATTGCACTTATGATGGAGTCAATTTAGATATTTATTGTTAGGTAAGGCTCAAGATGGACTCTTTAATCGTCAATGACCAAAAGTGGTGGCACGATGCGGTTGTGTACCAAATTTACCCACGCAGTTTCTGTGATTCCAATAACGATGGTATTGGTGATCTTCCGGGCATAATCAGCAAGCTAGATTACATTGCTGACCTAGGCGTTAATGTGATTTGGTTGTCGCCAGTGTATCAATCTCCAATGGATGACAATGGTTATGACATCTCCGACTACCAAGCGATCGCAAAAGAATTCGGTAGCATGGAAGATATGGAAATGCTGTTTGCAGAAGCGAACAAACGTGACATCAAGATCGTGATGGATTTAGTGGTGAATCACACGTCTGATGAGCACCCTTGGTTTAGATCGGCAAAAGAATCGAAAGATAGCCCATACCGTGATTTCTACATCTGGCGTGATGCGAATGAAGATGGCAGTGCTCCGAATGATCTGGATTCTATCTTTGGCGGTAGTGCGTGGGAATGGGATGAAGCATCACAGCAATATTTCTTCCATTTGTTCTCGAAACGTCAGCCAGATTTAAACTGGGAAAACCCTAAGGTTCAGCAAGAAGTTCACAAGATGATGAGCTGGTGGATCGATAAGGGTATCGGTGGGTTCCGCCTTGATGTGATTGACCTAATCGGTAAAGAAGTGGACAAAGGCATCACAGGGAATGGTGATCGTTTACACCCACTACTCAAGCAGATGAACCAAGCCACTTTTGGTGGAAAAGATCTACTCACAGTTGGTGAAACTTGGGATGCCACTCCGGATATTGCTAAGCTTTACAGCGCTCCAGAGCGTGAAGAGCTCTCAATGGTATTCCAATTCGAACATATCACTCTTACTTGGGGCGATGGTGAGAAGTGGAATCCGATTAAGTTGGAACTAAAAACATTCAAAGATGTATTGACCAAGTGGCAGGTAGAGCTCGCAGATAAAGGTTGGAACTCGTTATTCTGGAATAACCACGATCTTCCTCGTGTGGTATCAAAATACGGTAACGATAAAGAGTTGCGTGTAGAGTCGGCTAAGATGCTGGCAACCTCGCTACACTTCTTGAAAGGCACGCCGTACATTTACCAAGGCGAAGAGATTGGCATGACCAACGTCGCGTTTGATACTTTGGAAGAATACAAAGACATCGAAACGTTAAACTTCTATAAGGTGAAGACTGAGTCCGGTGTCTCACATCAACATATGATGCAAGCGATTCATGAAAACAGCCGTGATAACGCACGTACGCCAATGCATTGGGATGCGTCACAGCACGCAGGTTTCACTCAAGGAACTCCTTGGATTCAGGTGAACCCTAACTACCCAGAAATTAATGTTGAATCAGCGTTGAATGACAAAGCGTCGATCTTCTATCACTACAGACAACTTATTGCTCTGCGTAAGGCAAACCCTGCGATTGTCTATGGAGATTTCACCCCGGTTTGGGCGGATCACGAGCAGATATTTGCTTACCAACGTGAATTTGATGGTGAACGAATTTTGGTGATTAATAACTTCAGTGAAGATCAAATTACAGTCGACGTTCCTGAATCGTATCAGGCAATGCAGGTAACAGACCTTATTCACAACTATCAACCACACCTAACGCTAGGTACAAGTTTGACACTTAAGCCTTATGAGTCATTTGCGATTAAGTTGTAGTTTTTATCGTCAATAACCTACTGAACAAGGGGAGCTTAGGCTCCCGTTGTTGATTCTCGAAATCGAGCTTTCAAGATGAAAAACAAGATTAATATTTATCAGGTGTTTACCCGTCTGTTCGGCAACACCAATACGACAAATACGCCATGGGGTACCATGGAGCAAAACGGGTGCGGTAAGTTCTCTCACTTTACTGACAAAGCACTATCTGAAATCCATAAACTCGGCATTAGCCATATCTGGTATACCGGCGTACCACACCATGCAGTGATTCGTGATTACCGAGAGTTTGGTATCAGTAGCGATCATCCTTCGGTAGTGAAAGGCCGTGCAGGCTCTCCGTATGCGGTGAAAGATTACTATCAGGTGAATCCGGACCTTGCGAACGATCCTGCTAATCGAATGCAAGAGTTTGAAGTCCTGATCGAACGTACTCATAATAATGGCATGAAGGTCATTATCGATATCGTACCGAACCATGTGGCTCGCCGCTATGAAGGGTTGAATAACCCTGAGGGAGTGCGCGATTTTGGTGCTGATGATGACACGAATGTCGAATACCATCGCGACAACAACTTCTACTACATCCCAAATCAAGGTTTTGAGCTACCAAGTATTCCTGACCAGTTCTCGCCTTTGGGGGGGGAAGGTCACCCTGATATGGCAACACCATTCCAGGAATATCCAGCTAAATGGACGGGAAACGGTTCTCGATTAGCGAAGCCTGATTTTGATGATTGGTATGAAACCGTCAAAGTAAACTATGGTGTTCGACCGGATGGCACGAAAGACTTCCCTGAATTACCTAATGGGTATGAGAAAGAAGATCATCAGGCGCACTTTGAGTTTTGGCAACAACATGATGTGCCAAGTTCTTGGATCAAGTTCCGAGATATCGCGTTGTTCTGGATAGATAAAGGGGTGGATGGTTTCCGCTACGATATGGCAGAGATGGTGCCAGTCGAGTTTTGGAGCTTCATGAACTCGAGTATTAAACAGGTAAACCCCGATGCATTTTTGATGGCTGAGGTGTATCAACCCGATCTATATCGTGACTATATCCACTTGGGTAAAATGGACGCGCTGTACGACAAAGTAGATTTGTATGATGGTCTTAAAGCCGTTATGCAAGGAAAAGCCTCTACCAAGACCATTGGTGAACTCCAGTCTGAGATGCTCGACATCGAACAACATATGCTGCACTTCTTGGATAACCACGATGAGCAACGTGTAGCCGCTCCAGAGTTCGCGGGTGATATGGAGAAAGGCCGTCCTGCAATGCTAGTATCTGCACTTCTGAGTCGTTCTCCAACCATGATTTACTTTGGCCAAGAAGTGGGTGAGGCAGGTAAGGAAGAGGCTGGATTCGGTCAACCAAGTCGTACTTCTATATTCGATTATATCGGTGTTCCAGAACATCAAAAATGGATGAATAACGGCAAGTTTGATGGGGAAGGTCTGCCTGAACAGCAAAAACAGCTGCGTTCTTTCTATCGACGCATATTAACCTTTGCTCAATCTAACCCAGCATTACTCGGTGAATACTATGACCTCTATCCAATTAATGAAGCAGAGCTAGGAGAGTCGTGCCATTTGTTTGCTCGAACCAGTGACCAACAGTTGGTGCTTGGGGTGAGCAACTTCTCAGACTCTGAAAGTAAGAAAGTTAGGTTGCTGATCCCAGCAGATGTATTGCAACAACTGCCGTTAAAAGATGGCCGTTATACACTTCAGGATGAGGTAGGGTTAGCCCATGCTAGCACGATGATGGTCGAAGGTGGGCAGGGCGTAATTGACCTGAAGTTGAAACCTTTGGCCGCTTCTGCGTATTGCTTAAACCTCTAGAGGGATTTGACTTAAAATCTATCTTTGGGCTTGTTCACAAATTTAACCTTTGAGAACAAGCCCATTTTCGTTGTGTAACCCGGTTTTTTCACAATAATAGCCATGATATAAATATTTCTTATATCTTTGTCCTATAAAACTATTTCTCACCCATCTCTAATCTTTCTAATATTGTTGCAAAGAAAAACATCAATGAATGGATTTGCAGTCGCAATCCAAGCATGAAGCAAAGGAAAGAATAATGAAACGTGCGGTTAAAACTCTTACTCTTAGCGTATTGTCGGGTGTACTCTCGGCGCCTGTGATGGCAATGGAAGAAGGTGAAATCACGATTTGGATCAATGGTGATAAGAGCTATGAAGGCCTTGCTGAAATTGGTAAACAGTTTGAAGAAGATACAGGCATCAAGATTGTTGTCCAGCACCCAGAAAAGCTTGAAGACAAATTCCAACAACATGCCGCAACGGGTGGTGGCCCTGACGTCATCATTTGGGCTCACGATCGTTTTGGTGGTTATTCACAAGCAGGTCTTCTGAAAGAGATTCGTCCAAGCAAAGAGTTCAAAGAGAAGCTGACGGACTTTAGCTGGGATGCAGTAACCGTTAACGGCAAGATCATGGGTTACCCACTCGCTATTGAAACACCATCGCTAATCTACAACAAAGACCTACTACCTGAGCCACCAAAGACTTGGGAAGAGCTACCTGAAATTCAGAAGAAAATGCAGGAACAAGGCAAGCAAGCGATTATGTGGGATGTAAAAAACGCATACTTCACATGGCCGATGATCTCTTCAGGTGGCGCTTACGCGTTTAAGAAAACTGACGGTGGCTACGATGCAAAAGCGACAGGTGTGAACAACGAAGCGGGTGTTGATGGTCTTCAGTTCCTCGTTGACATGGTTAACCAAGGCGTCGTGAATCCTGATATGGATTACTCGGTATCAGAATCAGCGTTTAGCCAAGGAAATGTAGCAATGACCATTAATGGCCCATGGTCTTGGGGTAACTTGGATAAGCTTGGTGTGAACTACGGTGTAGCGGTTCTACCAACATTGAATGGTGGTAAAGGTAATCCATTCGTAGGCGTTCTGAGTGCGGGTATCAATGCAGCAAGTCCAAATGGTGACCTAGCAGTAGAGTTCTTAGAAAACTACCTATACCAAGATGACGCTCTGAAGATCATGAACGATGACAAACCGCTTGGTGCCGTTGCTCTTAAGTCTTTCCAGAAAATCCTTGAGAGTGATGAGCGGATTAAATCAACGATGATCAACGCTGAAAATGGCGAAATCATGCCGAACATCCCTGCGATGACCGCTTACTGGTACGCAGAAGGTGCAGCCATTGACAACGCTATGGCCGGCAAGCAAACAGTGAAAGAAGCACTAGACACAGCAGCGAAGCAAATTACTAAGTAACCTCAGCTCGGGATAATTTAAGCCATTCAGCACAGCTTCTTAAGCGCCTAACTTCGTTAAAATCAACACAATAGACAAGCTATTGACTTATGATTTTGCCTTGTTTTGCATCTTAATTAACTGCACTGACTGATGAGTTAAACTATGCTTATGAAAATATTAGCTTTTTAGACTTTCTTATCCCGAGCTGAGGTTAAGTAACAAAGCTTCTTAAAAGTAAAACCCATTCTTGTAACGCAAGGGTGGGTTTTGTTGGTTTAAAGGCGATAGTTTCAGAAGATGGTCTTTCATAGGTTTTGCGAACTTATGACTTTGCAAATCATGCAATCTCGATTACATTAACCGCCAATAGTCGGGGGGCGAGTGCATTTATCTGTACTTGCTGAGATCGGAAACGAGACCCGTTGAACCTGATTCAGTTAGTACTGACGTAGGGAACTATTCGCACTTTACTCTTATGTTCGATTGCTCTTGGTTTAGGTTATTTCTTGCCTCTAGAATTGAATATCAGCACTAATGCGCTGTCATTGCGCACTTCAGTAAGGTCGGTGCTTCCTCTGTCTTTAGATAATTGAATCTTTTAGATAGATGGAACGACCATGACCCTTAATTCAGAACTCAAACCTTTAGCCTCTGAGGCAACACCTGTCGTTTTAACCATTGCTGGTTCTGACAGCGGTGGCGGTGCAGGTATACAAGCCGACATTAAAGCGATGTCCGCAACGGGCAGCTATGCTTGCTCTGTCATTACAGCGATCACATCCCAAAACACGCTAGGCGTTTCAGCCATTTTTCCTATCCCGCTTGATCACGTTGAAAGCCAGATAGACGCAGTATTTAGTGACCTCAATGTTGTAGCGGTGAAAGTCGGGATGCTGGCTGACTCCAGCATAATTCAAGTGGTTGCTCGCAAGATCAAACAGTACCAACCTAAATTCTTAGTGCTCGACCCTGTAATGGTGGCGACAAGTGGTGATTTGCTACTAGAGCAATCGGCGATCAGCACGCTAAAACAAGAGCTGATTCCACTTGCTGATATCATTACGCCAAATCTGCCAGAAGGTGCAGCGCTCACCGGTAAACCTGTACCTGAAAGCGAAGCCGAAATGACAGCAATGATTGATGAGCTGCGAGCTCTCGGTTCGAAGGCAGTGCTATTGAAAGGTGGGCATCTAGAGGAAGATGAAAACAGCAATGACCTTCTGATTCTGAAAAAATCAGATCAGCTTATCAGCGCAAAACGCTTCCTAACTAAAAACACACACGGCACTGGTTGCACACTCTCCTCAGCGATTGCTTCTTACTTAGCTCAGGGTCATTCCTTATTAGAAGCAGTGAAGCTTGGCAAAGCCTATATCTCACAAGCGATAGCTCATGCTGATGAATTGGATATTGGTCAAGGCCATGGCCCAGTTCATCACTTCTACCAACTCAAGCAATCCGAATCCGTTCAACCGGAAGCCGCAGATGCTTGATAGCAACTCTGCAATGCCACTTCCTGCAAGCGGAAAAGTGAGCATAGATGTTAAAGGAGCATCACTGCGTTATCTCGATAGTGATGCGCCAACGCTTTCTAATCTCAATCTGATATTCGATGCCAATAAGTGGACGGTGCTATTGGGACGCAGTGGTTGTGGCAAGACAACGGTACTTCGTTACCTTGCCGGTCTGCTGGACGATAAGATTGAATTCAGTGGTGGTTTTCATACTTCAGATACAGAGCCATTAAACGGCAAAGTCGCCTACATGGCTCAGCAAGATCTGCTACTTCCGTGGCTAAGTGTTCTAGATAATGCCTGCTTAAGCAGTAAGTTTGATGGTAGTTCGTCATCCTTAAACACTAAGCAGAAAGCTAAAGAGTTATTGGAGAGAGTTGGCCTTGCTGATTATCTCGATGCCATGCCAAATCAGCTCTCGGGCGGTATGCGTCAGCGAGTGGCATTGGCAAGAACGTTAATACAAGAGAAACCCGTTGTATTGATGGATGAGCCGTTTTCAGCCCTTGATGCCGTAACTAGGTATAAGTTGCAAACTCTCGCTGCTGAGCTTCTTAAAGAGAAAACAGTTGTTCTCATCACGCATGATCCGCAAGAGGCGGTTCGACTCGCGGATACGCTTTACGTTCTCCACGGATCTCCTGCAAAAGCGGAGCAACTTGGTGTGCCAAGCAGTCAACCTCCAAGAGTAATAGACGGCGAATGTGCCAAGCTTCAACAAACCATTTTGGAACAGTTGGAGGTCGATTATGCTTAATGCGAACACCGCCAACACTGTCTCAACAACGCAGACTACTAGCTCTAAAGAACGTGTTACTCAGCCAATGGTTCGAGTGGTGGTTAGTACCTTAGTCATCCTTGGGCTATGGCACGGTGTGGTAGTCGTTTTTGATATGCCAAGCTTTATTCTTCCTGCTCCCTTGGACGTACTGATTAAGCTCGTAGAGCGCCAAGATGTTCTGCTGAAACACACTTGGGTCACCGCACAAGAAATCCTATTAGGTTTATTACTTGGTTTGATGATGGGGCTGTTCTTTGCGTTGCAAATGCTGCTGTTCGAGCCCTTGAAGCGCTGGCTACTACCTATCTTAATTGCAAGCCAGGCAATCCCAGTATTCGCCATCGCACCAGTGCTGATGCTGTGGTTAGGCTATGGCATTGCATCCAAAGTGGTGATGGCTGCAATCATTATCTTCTTTCCGGTCACAACCTGTTGCTACGACGGGCTGCGTAATACGCCAACGGGTTATCTCGACCTTGCCAAAACAATGGGTGCGACTAAATGGCAATTGCTTCGTCATATTCGTCTGCCTGCCGCTCTGCCAACACTAGCTTCGGGGATTCGCGTTGCAGTGGTCATCGCTCCCATAGGTGCGGTAGTCGGTGAGTGGGTTGGCTCTAGTGCGGGTCTTGGCTACCTAATGCTGCAAGCCAATGCACGGATGATCATTGATGAGATGTTCGCAGCGCTTTTTATCTTAGCAGTGCTCTCTATCTCTCTTTATTTTGTGACTGATCGTCTTCTTAAAAAACTCATCCCTTGGGAAAGCCACTAGGCTTTCTCAACGCATTCACTGAAAAGGAAAATATTGTGAATACTCCCCATCAGAAAAAACGAAAATTACTTTCTATACTCGCTGCTACCGTTGCCATGCTGACTCCTCTGAGCGCATCCGCAGCTGAGAAGAAACTCACCCTAATGCTAGATTGGTTTGTAAACCCAAACCACGGCCCAATCGTGATTGCGAAAGAGCGCGGCTACTTTGCAAAGCAAGGTATTGAGGTTGAGATTCAAGAGCCTGCTGATCCAAGTACGCCAGCCAAACTTGTTGCTGCGGGTAAGGTGGATTTAGCGGTTTCATACCAACCAAGCCTAACCATCGATGTTGCAGCAGGTCTTCCACTTGTTCGCGTTTCAACACTAATTGCAACGCCACTTAATACGCTAATGGTGTTGGATAACGGTAAGCATGACTCACTTGCGGATTTAAAAGGGAAAAAGATAGGCATTGCGATTGCAGGCAACGAAGAAGCGACCATTGGTACCATGCTTGCTCAGGAGAACGTTAAGTTTTCTGAGGTTGAAACCATTAACATCGGTTGGGCGCTGTCGTCTTCACTCGCTTCTGGCAAAGTCGATGCGATTTGGGGTGGTCTACGTAACTTCGAAACCAACCAATTAGAGCTAGAAGGCTATAAAGCGAAAGCGTTCTTCCCAGAAGAACACGGCGTCCCTGCCTATGATGAACTTGTGTTTGTTGCCAATGCTACACAACATGACAAACAAGCGATTCAAGCCTTCAATAAAGCCCTTGAACAAGCAACGACTTACATTGTGAATCACCCGAAAGATTCTTGGAAAGAGTTCGTCGCTTACTCGCCAGACACTCTAAATAACGAGCTAAACCAACGAGCATGGAACGACACGTTAACACGATTCGCTCTTCGTCCATCTGCCGTTGACCTAAAGCGCTACGATGACTACGCCGAGTTTATGTACCAAAAGGGCATCATTAAATCTCTGCCAAAAGCACACACTTACGTACCAGAGTTCAAGTAGTCGTCTGTAATAGGAATCCCAATGAAATACCAAGATTTAATCCAAGCATGTCAGAGCGATTGGCAACAATACGTTGAGCACGACTTTGTTCAGCAACTCGCGAAAGGCACGCTCGCACAGCCATGTTTTCTGCACTACCTAAAACAAGATTTTCTGTTCCTAAAGCAATATGCGCGGGCTTATGCCTTGGCAATTTATAAGGCCAAAACACTATCGGATATGCGACGAGCACTGCCAAGCGTGCATGCACTGCTTGATTCGGAAATTGCTCACCATGTTACCTACTGCGAGAAGTGGGGGCTGACAGAATCCGATCTAGAGAATGAACCTGAAGATTTCGGCACAGTGGCGTATACCCGTTATGTTCTGGATGCTGGTATGACTGGCGATCTTGTCGATCTTTATGCGGCTCTAGCACCATGTTCTATCGGTTATGCAGTGATTGGTAAAGCATTACTGGAAAGTTCGGATACCGTATTGGAAGGTAACCCATACCGCAGTTGGATAGAGCTATATGGCGGTGAAGAGTTTCAGTCTGGCGTGATGACGGGTGCAGAATACTTCAACCAACACCTGGCTGAAATCGATATCAACAGCGAACGTGGGCAGAACCTAATCCACATTTTTAAAACCGCCACTCGTATGGAAATCGCGTTTTGGCAGCAAGGCTTGAATGCGCAAGCATAAACAAGAAATAAGAATCATAAGGAGCACAAATGCAAACCCAAACTATCATTCAACACCTAAACGCGGTTCGTGAGCAAAAACCTCTTGTAGTGAACATCACTAACTATGTGGTGATGAACAACACAGCTAACGCACTGCTTGCGATTGGCGCTTCTCCAATCATGGCTCATTCAAAGCAAGAGCTTGCAGAGATGATGTCGTTCTCTGGCGCTTTGGTTATTAACATCGGCACGTTAGACAGCGTTTGGACACCTCGCATGACTTATGCGGTAGAACAAGCAAATGCCAACGGCAAAGTGGTGGTGCTCGATCCTGTAGGCTGTGGTGCGAGCAAGCTGCGTACTGAAACATCACGCGAGATTGCCCGTCTTGCCGACAAATTGATCATTCGCGGTAATGCGTCTGAAATCATCGCGCTTGCAGGCGAACAAGCACAAAGCAAAGGCGTAGATGCCCTTGATAGCAGCGATGCCGCACTTGGCGCGGCGCAATGTTTGGTTGTTGAATACGGCGCTAACGTCGTCATCTCTGGTGCTACGGATTATGTGGTGACAAAAGATCAAACCATCACCTTAAACAATGGTCATGAAATGATGCCTTACGTGACGGGCATGGGTTGTACTTTAACGGCATTAACAGGCGCATTTGCTGCGGTGGGTGATGTTACTGGTTTGGCTGCGGCTGCAGTACTTGGTGTAGCTGGTGAAATTGCAGCGGAAAACTCCCGTGGACCAGGCAGCCTGCAAATGAACTTGCTTGATGAGCTATATCAGCTTGATGAAGCCACGCTGCTACAGCGCTTAAAGATTCAATAATCAGAGTACGAGTATGAATCCATATAAACTCTACCTTGTGACCGATGATCAACAGGATCTAGAAACGCTCAAGTTCGTGGTGAAAGAAGCCGTAGCTGGTGGCGTGACCATGGTGCAGGTGCGCGAAAAGCATGGTGATGTTCGAGCCTTTATTGAACGTGCTCAAGCAGTGAAAGAAATACTTGCAGAAACAAATGTGCCGTTGATCATCAATGACCGGGTAGATGTTGCGTTAGCAGTGGATGCCGATGGCGTCCATCTTGGACAAACCGATATGCAAGCAACAACCGCACGTAAGCTCATTGGTGATGACAAGATCTTAGGTTTATCCATTGAAACCCAAGATCAGTTGGAAGAAGCCGATTCACTGCCCATTGATTACATTGGTCTGAGTGCAATATTCGCGACGCCGACCAAAACCAACACTAAGACGCACTGGGGAATTGAAGGGCTTAATAAGGCATTAAGTCAAACTCAGTTACCTATTGTCGGTATTGGCGGGATTAATGAATCGAACATCCCACAGCTTGTGGCGTCTGGCGTTCATGGTCTCGCGCTTGTTTCGGCGATTTGCCACGTAGAGAACCCAAAGCAAGCAGCACAGCACTTGTTAGGACTAATGGGTTAGCTTGATTTGGTATTCGGCAAGCGTAAACAAAAAGAGCTTACCCGCGGGTAAGCTCTTTTAGTTAGAAAAGAAATCAATAAGATTAACGTTTGAACGTTACTGCTTCTTCACTTCCAAGCGTGATAGATGTTTGCGCTGGTTTGGTTTCTGCAATGACCTTACCGTGACGAACAGAGTAGCGCACTGGAGTTTGGCGACGTACCGCATCAAAACCGTTCTCAGCAGGAAGGATAAGTAAGCTACCTGCTTTGCCTTCTTCAATACCATGAGTGTCTTGAATGTTTAACGCTTTTGCAGAATTTGTGCTGATCAACTTCAATGATTCATTGATTTGGTCGTAACCCATCACTTGGCTGACATGCAAACCCATGTGCAGAACTTGCAGCATGTTCGCCGTACCTAGTGGATACCAAGGGTCAAAGACATCATCGTGACCGAAACAAACGTTGATACCAGCGTTTAGCATCTCTTTCACACGTGTCATACCACGGCGTTTAGGGTAATCGTCGAAGCGACCTTGTAGGTGGATGTTAACCAGTGGGTTTGCCACAAAGCTAATACCAGACGTCTTCAGAAGACGGAACAGACGAGATGCATAAGCACCGTTGTATGAACCCATTGCTGTCGTGTGGCTTGCTGTCACTTTGTCACCCATATTGAACTTGTGTGCCAGTGCAGCCAAAGTTTCAACAAAGCGAGACTGTTCGTCATCGATTTCATCACAATGCACATCGATCAATCGGTCGTATTTCTGTGCGAGTTCGAAGATGTAGTGCAGTGACTCAACGCCGTATTCACGTGTGAACTCGAAGTGTGGGATTGCACCAATCACATCGGCACCAAGTTGTACCGCTTCTTCAAGTAGCTCTTTGCCGTTCGGGTAAGAAAGAATGCCTTCTTGAGGGAATGCTACGATTTGGATATCTACCCACTCTTTCATCTCTTCACGAACTTCAACCATCGCTTTGAGTGCGATAAGTGTTGGATCAGAAACGTCTACGTGCGTACGAACGTGTTGAATACCGTTAGCAATTTGCCACTTAAGCGTTTGCTTCGCGCGAGTTTTTACATCTTCAATCGACAAAAGTTCTTTGCGCTCGGCCCAACGTTCAATACCTTCAAAAAGCGTACCTGAGATGTTCCAGTTAGGCTCACCTGCAGTTTGCGTGGTATCTAGGTGGATATGAGGCTCACAGAAAGGAGCGACTGCTAGGCCGCCCTCTGCATCAAGGATATCACCGTTATAGACGATATCTGCTTCATTGTCTGTGATTTGCTTAAATTGACCATTCTCAATCAAGATTTGCTTTAGGCCTTCTTGATCTTGAAGCTTTGCGTTTTTGATCAATAGCGTTGTCATCATGCTTCCTTACGCAGCTTGTTCTTGCTGCGCTTTTTTATTTGCTTGTTTGTTAAGGACAGGGTTTAGGATAGCGTAACAGATTGCGCCGCCTAGTACTGCATTTACAGGTACAACACCTGGTAGGAATTTACCTGCTGCAACACCCACAGCCACTGCAATGATGCCTGCCCAGTTTACTTCTTTGAATTGAGCCGTTTCGAAGTTTGCGTAGCGCTTACGGTTCATTAAGAAGTCAGCAATGATCACGCCGCCGATTGGTGGGATTGCTGTTGACAGGAAGGTTAGCCAGCCAACGAAGTTGTTGTATAGCCATAGAGCAAATAGAGTACCGATGATGCCGTTCATGATAGACATCATAGTAGAAGACTTACCTGTGATGTTGGAGAAGCCTAGGCCTGATGCGTAAAGTGCATTTTCATTTGTTGTCCAAATGTTTAGACCAAGCACGATGATTGCTGGAAGAAGCAGGCCTTGTGCGATCATCACGTCAGAGATATCAGCATTACCTGTCGCTGCAGCGCCTGCTGCACCGAAGATGAACATCAGAGAGTTACCAATGAAGAAAGCAATCATGGTTACAAGCACAGCGCCCGCCGGCTTCTTACCAAAGCGAACGAAGTCAGCTGTTAGCGTACCTGCAGAGACAAATGAGCCTACTACCATCGCAAGAGCAACAGAGAAGTCCATCGGTGTTTCTGGCTGAATCAGTTTTAGTTGCTCAAGACCACCCACGCTGTCCACGGCCATAGATACAGAGTAACTACCTAGGATTGCGATGGCTGGCACTGCGATTGCAGATAGGACCATCAGCGCTTTGATACCAAAGTACACCGTTGCCGTCATCAGGATGCCGGATACGCCGATAAGAAGATTAGTATCGATACCTGTCGCTTTGTGAACAGGGATAGCAAACATTGCCACGCCAACACCGAACCAGCCCACTTGAGTACCGCCAAGTAGTGCAGAAGGAAGCCAAGAGCCTTTAGTACCAAAAGAGAAACGAGCAAGAAGGTGAGTAGAAAGACCAGTAGAAGAGCCAATGTAACCAAGGAAAGAGCAGTAGATGCCGAGGATGAGGTTACCGATAAGAACAGCTAAGAAGAAATCATCGAATGAAAGACCAGTACCAAGAGAGCCACCTGTCCACATACTTGCGGAGAAGAAAGTGAGTCCTAGCATTACCATGGTGAGTGAAGCGACTCCTTTCCTTGCCGTTGCCGGCACGGGTCCCAAGCTGTAGTTATTATCCGCAGCCATCTTAAATACCTCCGCAAAGTTTTAAAAATTAGTGCCTGTATTTCAGGCAAACGTGCGCATTATGGTGATCTAAATCACACTGTCAATGTGTTTTTTATTACTAAAACGTTTGCGTGAAACTGTACAAATAATTTTAATAATATAAACAATGGGTTAGATATTTAGTTTTGAAGGTAAGTTTCTCAATGAAATGCATTACTTCAGAATAACACTGGATGAAACTCTTAACTTAGAAGAGGGATTGATGCAATGTCTATATGAACTGCGTTCTATATAGCTAGATTGTCGTTTTATAAGTGACAACTTAGCACTACGTTCTTTTCAGCAGTCGTGAGAGCATCGCTTCTCTTCGAATATCGAGAATCTCATCAATGATTTTTTTCTTGGTATGAATACCAAAGTGGTTTGCGTAGTTGTGAATTTGAGTGACTTCTTCTTTTCTTAGGTTGTAAACATCACGTTTGAGTTGGGTTTTGGCTTCGCTCTTAATTAAGCCTTTTTGTTGAAGAAGAGAAACGATTTGTTCGTCGAGTGGGTGTTTAGCCTTAGACATACTGCTTTGTATTTATAAAATTAATTAGGTCGAGAGGTAAGGTAATCATCGATCGTTTCAATTTAATGAATAGAAGTGGTTGTGAACAAGTTTTAAGCAAGGCTGTCTTTTTAAAGAAGAATGTCATAGAATGCGCGCTTGATTCGTTGAGTGGTTCATCAGTATTTGAATCTAAAAACGTATCAAACTCATCAATTTATAGTGTCTCTAACTTTCAATTAGTAGTTTAGATAGGACGCTTAATTTTCATGTGTTGCTTGGTATGCAACACCACTGTAAAGGACATAAAATGCCTGTAATTACACTTCCTGACGGTAGTCAACGTCAATTTGATAACCCAGTTTCTACTCTAGATGTCGCTGCTGACATCGGCCCAGGTCTTGCGAAAGCAACCATTGCTGGCCGTGTTAACGGTGAGCGTGTTGATGCGTGTGATCTTATCGAGAACGATGCTGCACTAGAAATCATCACGGCTAAAGATGAAGTGGATGGTCTAGAGATCGTTCGCCACTCTTGTGCTCACCTTCTTGGTCACGCGATCAAGCAGCTTTACCCTGAAGCTAAAATGGCGATCGGTCCAACGATCGACAACGGCTTCTACTATGACATCGATATGGAGCACTCTTTAACGCAAGAAGACTTAGAAAAAGTTGAAAAGCGTATGAAAGAGCTAGCGAAAACCAAATATCAGGTTATCAAGAAAAAAGTAAGCTGGCAGGAAGCACGCGACACATTTGAAGCGCGTGGCGAAACTTACAAAATGGAAATCCTTGACGAGAACGTTTCTAAAGACGATCGTCCAGGTCTTTACCACCACGAAGAATACATCGACATGTGTCGTGGACCGCATGTTCCGCACATGGGTTTCTGTCAGCACTTCACGCTACTAAACGTTGCAGGTGCATACTGGCGTGGTAACAGCGATAACAAGATGCTTCAACGTATCTACGGTACTGCTTTTCACGATAAGAAAGCACTTAAGGCTCACCTAACGCGTCTAGAAGAAGCGGCTAAGCGTGACCACCGTAAGATCGGTAAGCACCTAGACCTATTCCACATGCAGCAAGAAGCACCGGGTATGGTATTCTGGCATCACAATGGTTGGTCTATTTTCCGTGATCTAGAAGTATTTGTTCGTCAAAAGCTGACTGAATACGATTACCAAGAAGTAAAAGGTCCTTTAATCATGGACCGTGTTCTGTGGGAACGCTCTGGTCACTGGGACAAATACGCAGAAGCAATGTTCACGACTTCTTCAGAGAACCGTGATTACGCACTGAAACCAATGAACTGCCCAGGTCACGTTCAGATCTTCAACCAAGGTCTTAAATCATACCGTGATCTACCGCTACGTATGGCTGAGTTTGGCTCATGTCACCGTAATGAGCCATCAGGTGCACTACACGGTATCATGCGTGTACGTGGTTTCACTCAGGATGATGCACACATCTTCTGTACTGAAAGCCAAATCCAAGACGAAGTGACGTCTTGTATTAAGATGGTTTACGATACGTACCAAACATTTGGTTTCGACAACATCGTTGTTAAGCTATCAACACGTCCAGAGAAGCGTGTAGGTTCAGACGAGATCTGGGATCAATCTGAAGAAGCGCTTAAGCAGTCTCTTGAAGCAATGGAAATTCCATACGAGATTCAAGAAGGTGAGGGTGCATTCTATGGCCCTAAGATCGAATTCACACTATATGACTGTCTAGATCGTGCATGGCAATGTGGTACAGTTCAGCTAGACTTCAACCTACCTGGTCGTCTTGGTGCGACTTACGTTGACGAAAACAATGAGCGTCAAGTGCCAGTAATGATTCACCGTGCAATCCTTGGTTCTCTTGAGCGTTTCATCGGTATTCTTATTGAAGAATACGCGGGTTTCTTCCCAACGTGGTTGGCACCTGAACAAGCAGTTGTAATGGGTATTACAGACAAACAATCTGAATACGTACAAGAAATTACGAAAAAACTGCAAAAAAGTGGATTTAGAGTAAAAGCGGACTTGAGAAATGAGAAGATTGGCTTTAAAATCCGCGAACACACTTTGAAACGTGTTCCGTACATGTTGGTTTGTGGCGACCAAGAAATGGAAGCTGGCGAAATCGCAGTACGTACACGTAAAGGTAAAGACCTAGGCAAGTTTAAAGTGGATGACTTTATTTCTTACATCCAAGCCGAGGTTTCTAGCCGTAAGCTCAATCTGGAGGAATAAGCTATTAAAGGCGGAAGACGTGGCCAACAACCGGCCAAACAAAACCAGCATCGTTTAAACGGTGAAATTCGTGGCGTTCGTGAAGTTCGTCTAACAGGCGCTGACGGTGAAGCCGTTGGTATCGTTTCTATCCAAGAAGCGCTTGATGCAGCTGTTGAAGCTGGTATGGATCTCGTTGAGATCAGCCCTAACGCCGAGCCGCCAGTTTGTCGTGTGATGGACTACGGTAAGTTCCTCTTCGAGAAGAGCAAAGCTGCGAAAGAGCAGAAGAAGAAGCAAAAACAGATTCAGATTAAGGAAGTAAAATTCCGTCCTGGAACTGATATCGGAGACTATCAGGTAAAACTACGCAACCTGACGCGTTTCCTTGAAGACGGCAACAAAGTGAAGGTAACAATTCGCTTCCGTGGCCGCGAAATGGCTCACCAAGAGATCGGTGTTGACGTTCTAAATCGTTTGAAAGAGGACACAGTAGATTTAGCTGTTGTTGAATCTTTCCCAACGAGAATTGAAGGTCGTCAGATGATCATGGTACTGGCCCCTAAGAAGAAGTAATTAACGGCTTTGCAAGTAATTGAACTCAGCTGCCGTAAGGTGGCTGGGTTTTGTTCGCCCTAATTACTATTGTTTTAATCAACTCAACAATGCGGAGTTATTCATCATGCCTAAGATGAAAACCAACAAAGGTGCTGCTAAGCGTTTCAAGAAAACTGCTGGTGGTATTAAGTACAAGCACGCTACAAAACGTCACATTCTGACTAAGCGTACTACTAAGAACAAGCGTCAGCTACGTCCAAATGCACTACTTCCTAAAGTTGAAGTAGCAGCAGTTGCTCGTATGATGCCATACGCTTAATTCTTTTTAGTTTATCAATCGTTTAGTTTAGGAGAAGCATAATGCCTCGCGTAAAACGTGGTGTACAAGCTCGTGCACGTCATAAGAAAGTTCTAAAACAAGCTAAAGGTTACTACGGTGCACGTTCACGTGTTTACCGCGTAGCTTTCCAAGCAGTTACTAAAGCTGGTCAATACGCTTACCGTGACCGTCGCAACAAGAAACGTCAATTCCGTCAACTATGGATTGCACGTATCAACGCGGCATCTCGTCAAAATGGTCTATCTTACAGCCGTTTCATCAACGGTCTTAAGAAAGCATCTATCGAGATCGATCGTAAGATTCTTGCTGACATCGCAGTATTCGACAAAGCAGCATTTGCTGTTCTAGTTGAAAAAGCGAAAGCTGCTCTTTAATAGAGTTAGTTATTAGGATTAAGAAAAGAGAGCCTCGGCTCTCTTTTTTATTGCCTGCTGTTTCCTGAATTAAAAAAATAATACTCTATAAGTTAGATAAAGGGCTACGAACACCACTTGCTCCTCGGTCCAGAACATGGGTATATATCTGAGTCGTCTTAATATCACTATGACCTAATTGTTCCTGCACGGTTCTTATGTCCGCGCCAGATTCCAGTAAGTGAGTAGCGAAACTATGCCTTAGCGTATGACATGTGACATTCTTTTTAATCTCTGCGTCAGCAGCAGATTTTCGTACCGCTCTTTGGAGCGCTGATTCATTGATGTGATGACGCCTAGTAAAACCCGTCTCAGGGTCAACCGATAGCTTTTGTGAAGGGAATAAATAGTGCCAATTGAAATCAAAGGGGGCTTCTGAGTACTTTCTTGACAACGCATTTTTCATCCAAACGCCGGCATACCCTGGTGTTTTCATATCTTTATCGAAATAACGTTTAGCGAGAGACTGTTGCTCTAATATTAGGGGATGTAGTTCCGTTGCTAATGTCACGGTACGATTTTTACCACCTTTACCTTGCCACACTCTAACAGCACCATAATCAAAGTCGATATCATGAATTCGCAACCTCACACATTCCATTAACCGTAAACCAGAGCCATATAAAAGCTGGATATGCAGTTTGAAGCGTGGATCTATATGATCAATGAACCGTTTCGTTTCAGCCTTTGTAAGAACAACAGGCAATTTCCTGTCTACAATGGACTTTTTAAACTTTAGTGCAGGTTCTAAAGGTGATTTAAAGTAGTCACGATACAAAAAATTAATCGAATTCAAAGCGAGAGCTTGGGTTTTAGCCGCTACTTTCTCATTTACCGCAAGATGTGTAAGGAATAGCTCTACGTCTGCAGCATTTAGATTTCGAGGGTGCTGCATGTTTGAAAAGACAATGAATTTCTTTATCCAACATAGATAGGCTTCGACAGTTTTACTCGCGTAATGCCGAGTGAACATATAATCTTTGATGCTTAATAAAAATTGAGACTTCATAACTAGCACTGTTTATTTATACAATATATGTACTCTATGACGTCCTTAGCGATTAAGGCGAAAATTGCCATCTAACAGTGAAACTAGTCACGATAAATCATAACCATATTACAAGTATTTCATTGTCTTAGGTGGTATCTTAGACAAATACACTAGAGAGAAAGATGGCAATCCGTGAGTTGGAATGACGGCATATTGCTGTTTAGATAGCGTTAGCCGTATAGGGAAAATGGAGATATCTGTGGACTATTATAGAGAAGTGTTTAACAGAGTCGGGTGGTTCATCCCACCCTACGTTAGATATGGTTATCTCATGGATATCCTCAAAGAAGTAAACCAAAGTGAAGATTCAAACCTTGAGAATTTACTATGTCACATATACAACGAAGACAACTTAGCGGCGATGGTGGTCGATAGATATCCAATCGTACCTTTTATCTCTGAGTATTCAGAAATCATTAGTGAGTCAGTTAAAGCTCATTTTTTAGGGTTACATCATATTGCTACGTCAGGCTTAATACCGGTAGTGGAGGGAGCAGCTCGAAATATTGCCGAATCCAAAGGCATCAAAGCTGACTATATAAAGCAGGTTTTTATACAGCTTATAGATCATACCCAAAATGATGTAGTTGATAATCAGTTAGGAATGGTGTCTGAAATCGTTCCAATGCTAGAATCATTTCAAAACTTTGCAACAAAAAATTTATACGCTAATTCAAAGAGCTACCCTTTTAGAGATAATACAAATCGTCATGGCATTTTACATGGTGCATATAGTGATGAAGACTATGGATCCCCGCTGAACTTCTATAAAGCAATTAGTGCTATAGATGTTCTATGTTTTATCGTATCAATAAGGGCTCCAATTTCATTTTTTGCACCTGATGTGACTCATAAGTCTGAAAGACTAAGTAAAATGTACAGGCTTTTAAAGTCTCTCGATAAAGTGGAAATATACGGCTAACAAAGCATTTAAGACGGATTCTCAACGCTTGGCAATTTCGGTTTAGGTCAGCTTCAGTGCTAAAAGTGGCAAGGTTTAGGGTTGGGTGGTCGCGTTGTTCACCTATATGGTCTCCCCCGGTTTTGCAAGTCAGCAGCGTGATTAAAAGTGCAGGTTAACTACCATATATACGGCCTGTTTTAGCGGCTATTGCCTTGGCCAAGATGAGGCAGTCGAACACGCAGTCCTGATCAACTTATCGACTTTAAAAGCCAGTGTGAGCATAAGGTTTTCAACGTGTAGGATTTATCCTGTTATTCATCTCACTACGTACTTTGCAAAGGGTTGGTGGTGCATGGTGTTTTATGCTGGTTGATACTCTTCGTTTTT